>NZ_JAKFUM010000010.1:0-438019 GCF_021732705.1 Nevskia sp.
AGCTGCAGCGGCGTGATCTCGGTGGCGTCGATCGGCGATGGCGGCAGTCGCGCGCCGTACTCGAACTACGGCACCGGCGTCGACATCGCCGCACCCGGCGGCGACATGAGCCGCGGCAGCACGCTCGGCATCCTGTCGACCTACAACAGCGGCGCGACCACGCCGGGCAACGATTCCTACGCCTACCTGCAGGGCACCAGCATGGCCTCGCCGCATGTCGCCGGCGTCGCCGCGCTGCTGGTCGCCGCGCAGCCGTCGCTGACGCCGGATCAGGTCGAAGCGGCGATCAAGGGCAACGTCCGCAGCTTTCCCGGCACCTGCACCGGCTGCGGCGCCGGCCTGATCGACGCCACGCGGGCGCTCGGTTCGCTGGCGCCGACGGCCGGCACGCTCGCCTTCACCGGCACCGCCTTCACCGTGGCCGAGAACGGCGGCAGCGCCACGATCAGCGTGCAGCGCACCGGCGGCTCGGCCGGCGCCGTCACCGTGGCCTACGCCACCGCCAACGGCACGGCGACCAGCGCCGACTACACGACCAGGACCGGCACGCTGAGCTGGGCTGCCGGCGACACGGCGACGAAGACCATCGCCATCCCGATCACCAACGACACGCTGGCCGAAGCCACCGAAACCGTGAACCTGACGCTGTCCGGCGCCACCGGCGGCGCCACGCTCGGCACGGCACGCACGGCCGTGCTGTCGATCACCGACGACGACAGCGCCGCCGGCAGCGTCAATGTCTCGGCCACGGCGGTCACCGTCGCCGAGAACGCGGGCGCCGTCACCGTCAGCGTCACCCGCACCGGCGGCAGCAACGGCGCGGCGTCGGTCGCGTACGCCACGGCCAATGGCAGCGCCACCGCCGGCAACGACTACAGCGCGACCAATGGCACGCTGACCTGGGGCTCCGGCGACAGCTCGACCAAGACCGTGCGCATCCCGATCGCCAACGACACGCTGTCCGAATCGAGCGAAACACTGCAGCTTCGGCTGACGTCGCCGGTCGGCGCCACGCTCGGCGCGGCGGCCACGAGCACGGTCACGATCACCGACGACGACACCATCAGCGCCGCCGGCGTGGTCGCGGTGTCGGCGGCATCGGTCACCGTCGCCGAGAACGCCGGCAACGCGACCGTCACCGTGTCGCGCACCGCGGGTGCCACCGGCGCGATCAGCGTTGCGTACGCCACCAGCAACGGCACCGCGACGGCCGGCAGCGACTACACCGCGAAGAGCGGCACGCTGAGCTGGGCCGCGGGCGATGCCACGTCCAAGACGATCATCGTGCCGATCACCGACGACACGCTCGCCGAAGCCAGCGAAACGCTGCTGGTGACCCTGAGCGCGCCGACCGGTGGCGCGACGCTCGGCAGCAACAAGGTCGCCACCGTCACCGTCACCGACAACGACGGCCAGCCCGGCACCGTCGGCTTCTCGGCGACGGCGTACAGCATCGGCGAATCCGGTGGCGCAGTCGTGCTGACCGTGACCCGCACCGGCGGCAGCACCGGCACGGCAGCGGTCGACTACACGACGGCGAACGGCCTCGCGCAGGCCGGCAGCGATTTCCTCGCAAGCAGTGGCCGGCTGGTCTGGCAGAACGGCGACAGCGCGGCGAAGACGATCACCATTCCGATCTACAACGACGCGCTGCGCGAGGGCGCCGAAACCATTCTCGTGCGGCTGAGCAATGTCGTGACGGCGCGCCTCGGCACTGCCTCGGCGACGGCGACGATCGTCGACAACGACTGATCGTCGCAGCACGCCGCCGCAGCTCGGCCGGCGCTCAGGCTTCGATGGCGTCGTCCGCCGATGCCAGCGTGATCGCCGTCTCGATGTTGCCGCGCACCGCGTTGGCGAAGGCGCAGATGCGCCGCGCCTCGGCCAGAACTGTCGCGCCGGCCTCGCCGCGCAACCCCGGCGCCGTCACCCGCAGGCTGACATCCAGCAGGTAGCGGCCATCATCGGCCACGGACAGGCCGACCGTGGCCTCGGTCTGCACCGCGCCGGGATCGAGCTGGCGCTGACCGGCCACATAGCGGACCGAGCTGGTGAAGCACGCCGCATACGCGGCCCCGAACAGCTGCTCCGGATTGACGCCGCGACCGCTGCCGCCGATCGCCGGCGGCATCGCCAGCGGAACGTCGAGCTGGCCATTCGCCGAGCGCGCGCGGCCGTCGCGGCCGCCACTGACCTGAACCTGCTCCGCATAAAGCTTCTTCATCGCAGCACCTCCAAGGGTCGATAATCACGAGGCGCGCAGTCTCGTGGCCGCCTTCGGCAGCGTCCACGCACAAATTTGTTCGTGATGGCGGGGTCCGGTGGCGCGCACCGCACGGCCCGGCACGGAGGCCAGCGATGGCGATCACCCGCAAGAAGCTGTCCGGTTGTCCGATCGAAGTGACGATCAACGCGGTCGCCGCGCGCTGGAAGGCGATGATCCTGTGGCAGCTGCGGCCCGGCGCGCGCAGCTTCACGGCGCTGCGTCGCGCGATTCCCGGCATCTCCGATCGCATGCTGCAGACGCAGTTGAAGCAGTTGGCGGACGATGGCGTCGTGCGCCGCAGCGCCGACGACGTTCATCCCGAGTGGCAGCTGACCCCGCTCGGCGAGCACCTGCTGCCGGTGATGGATGCGATGAAAGCCTGGGGCGAAGCCTCGCAGGCGCTGACCGCCGGACGCGCTGTCGCGCCGCCGCGCGCGACCCGGTGAAACGCCGCCTACTGCAGCCTGTCGAGCTCGACGCACGCCGCCATCGCCGCGTAGCCGCTGGCGTTGGGATGCAGGTGGTCGCCGCTGTCGTAGTCGGCCCGCAGGTGATCGCTCGCGACCGGATCGCGCAGGCAGGCGTCGACATCGACGACGGCATCGGCGATCGACTGGCTGCGAACCCAGGCGTTGACGAGCTGCCGCGCGGCGTCCGCTGCCTGTGAACCATGCAGTGCGCCGAAGCCACCGGGCTGACCGATCGCGCCCAGCGGCCCGGCGAAGGCACCGCGCGCCGGCGGAATGGTGCCGAGCAACACCCGCAAGCCGGCCGCCTTCATCCGGCTGACCGCCGTCGTCAGCCCGGCGATCACCGGTGCCGGGTCCGGCGCACGGCCGGCGCTGCCGAAGCCGAGATCGTTCTGGCCGGCGATGACGATCACGTCGCTGACGCCGGGCACGGCCAGCGCGTCCTGATCGAGTCGATCGACCAGCGACGGCCCGTACGTCGGCAGGAACGGCCCGGCCGCGACGCGATTGCCGGAGATGCCGGCGTTGACCACGGTGTAGCGGCCGGGAAAGCGCTGCGCGAGCCGCAGCGCGAGGAAATCCGGATAACGCTCGTTGAGGCCGAGCCGCGTGTTGTCCGACAGCAGCGGCGAGCCGCCGCTGGAGATGTAGCCATCGGTCAACGAATCCCCGAACGCGACGAGCGTGCGGCGAGCGTCGGTGTCGCGCACGTCGACGCCTTCGAGCAGCACGAACACGTTCTGGTTGCCGAGCGGCCGCGCGCGGTAGCCGGCGCCGTCGAGTTGATCGACCGCGGCCGGGTCCCGGCTGAAGGTCGGCGTGTCGCGGGCGATCGCGTGCTCGGTTACCTGCGCGACCGCGCTGCTCGTCGCGACGCTGATCACCAGATCCTGAAACGCAGCGACCGGCAGATCGATGGCATCGCTCGCCACCGACTGGCCGCCGGGAATGGTGACGCCGCGCGCGCCGCCGAAGCGCACCGCACGCAGGCTGCCGGGGACGATGCCGATGCCGTTCGCGCTGCCGGCATCGCGCAGACCGACGCTGACCGCGCCGAGCGTCACTGCCTGCGTGCCGTAGCGCTGCGTCAGCCGCAGCCGCAGTTGCCGGCCCGAGGCCGACAGATGCACGACCTGCCGCACGCTCTGATTCGCGGCCAGCGGCAGCGACGTCAGCGCGTGCGACGGGCTGGCGCCCCAGACCGCGCGCCAGGATTCGGGCGTGCCGGCGGCGGCCAGCATCGGCAGCAGCAGGCTCAGCAGGGCAAGCGTGACGGACAGCGGCGAGCGGGGCATGGACTAAATTCCGGTGGCGGGCAGGCTGTCGCGGACGGCAGACGCTGCCCTGTGTCGGCACTACGCGCCGGCATCGGCGTGCGGATGCGCGAACGTGGGCGCCGCGCGTGAACGTCCCGGCGAGCCCGGACAAATGTGCAAACAATGTCAATGACGTTGGCCTCGACGGCGGCTTGCGGCCATTTCGCCACGGATGGCGGCTTGATCGAGGTTCAAAGCACGAAGAAGACTGACGATAGATGTGCAGCCTGTGATAATTTCAGCAGGTAGATACCGCTCCGCTCGCTGCGTTGTCGCGATGCGCTCTCACACGTTGGATTACCCACCTCCACTCAGGGAAACAACCATGGCCACTCGTCGCAAGTTCCTCCAGTTCATCCCCGTTGCCGGCGTTGCCGTCGTCGCCGCCTGCTCGAAGAAGGAAGAAGCTCCGGCCGCTCCGGCTGAAGCCGCTCCGGCTCCGGCCGCCGAAGCCGCTCCGGCTGCTGCGCCGGAAGCCGCCGCTCCGGCCGCTCCGGCCGAAGCGCTGACCGAAACCGATGCCCAGGCCGTCTCGCTCGGCTTCGTGCTCGAAGCGGCGAAGGCCGACAAGACCAAGTTCCCGACCTACGCCGAAGGCCAGAAGTGCTCGGGCTGCGCCCTGTACGCCGGCGCTGCCGATGCCGCGACCGCCCCGTGCGGCCTGTTCGGCGGCAAGCTGGTGCCGGGCGCCGGCTGGTGCAGCGCCTTCGCCGCGAAGCCGGCCGCCTAAAAGCGCTCCGCTTCAGCGAGAACCCCGCGCCGGGTGACTGGCGCGGGGTTTTTTGTGTCCGATGGTCCTCGCCGCCGAGCGAATCCGGCCCGAACTGCCCATCTCGGCCACCCATCGGCCGCCATTCGACCGGTTTCCGTGCTGCATCGCATCAGAGATACGCGCCAGCCAGTAAACTGCGCGGATGATCTCTGCCTCCCGCCTCACCCTTCGCCGCGGCCCGCGTCCGCTGCTCGAAGATGCCAACTTCACGATCCATCCTGGTTGGCGCTGCGGCGTCATCGGCCGCAACGGCACCGGCAAGTCGACCCTGTTCGCCGCCGTGCTCGGCCAGCTGGCGCCGGACAAGGGCGAAATCTCGTCGCTGAAGAACCTCGCGGTCGCCACCGTCGCGCAGGACACGCCGTCGCTGCCGGATCTGGCGATCGAGTTCGCGCTCGATGGCGACGTCGAGCTGCGCGAGCTGGAACGCCGGCTGGTGATCGCGGAAGACAAGCTCGACATCGACAAGATCAGCGCGATCCACGAGCGCCTGAACGACATCGGCGGTTATGCCGCCCGCGCCCGCGCCGCCGCGCTGTTGCACGGTCTCGGCTTTTCGCAGGAAGCACAGCAGACCGCCGTCGCCGACTTCTCCGGCGGCTGGCGCATGCGTCTGAACCTGGCGCGCGCGCTGATGTGCCGGTCCGACGTGCTGCTGCTCGACGAGCCGACCAACCACCTCGATCTCGACGCTGTGATCTGGCTGCAGAGCTGGTTGAGCAGCTATCCCGGCACGATGATGGTGATCTCGCACGACCGCGAGTTCCTTGACGCCATCACCACGCACACGCTGCATCTCGAAGGCACCAAGGCCACGCTCTACACCGGCAACTACTCGCAGTTCGAGCGCACCCGCGCCGAGAAGATGACCCTGCAGGCCGGCATGTTCGCCAAGCAGCAGAAGCAGGTCGCGCACCTGCAGAAGTTCATCAACCGCTTCCGCGCCAGTGCCGCCAAGGCCACTCAGGCGCAGAGCCGCATCAAGGCGCTGGAACGCATGGAGATGGTGTCCGCCGTCCACGCCGATTCCGAGTTCTCGTTCGAGTTCGCCGAGCCGGATCGCCTGCCGAGCCCGCTGGTCCGGTTCGACGACGTGGTCTGCGGCTACGGCGAGAAGGTGGTGCTGAAGAACGTGCGCCTGCTGATCGCGCCGGGCGAGCGCATCGGCTTGCTGGGCCCGAACGGTGCAGGCAAGTCCACGTTGGTGCAAACGATTGCGGGATCGATCCCCGGCCTTCGCGGCGACATGATGCGCGACGGCTATCTGCGCGTTGGCTACTTCGCCCAGCACACCACCGACAGCCTCGATCCGAAGGCCTCGCCGATCCTGCACCTGAAGCGGCTCGATCCGACCGCCACCGAACAGAACCTGCGCGGCTTCCTCGGCGGCTTCAACTTCAAGGGCGACCGCGTCTACGAGAACGTCGAACCGTTTTCCGGCGGCGAGAAGGCGCGCCTGGCGCTGGCGATGGTGGTCTACCAGAAGCCGAATTTATTGTTGCTCGACGAACCAACGAACCATCTCGATCTCGACATGCGTCACGCGCTGGAGACCGCGATGCTCGAATTCTCCGGTGCGGTGATGGTGGTGTCGCATGACCGCCACCTGCTGACCTCGACCTGCGATCAGCTGTGGCTGGTCGCCGAAGGCGGCTGCCGGCCGTTCGTCGGCGATCTCGACGACTACGCCAAGTGGCTGAATTCGCGGGAATTGAATCCGGGCAGCGGGAAGAAGAAGGACAAGAAGCCTCAGCGCAGCGCCGAGGAAATCGCGGCCCAGACCAAGGCCCTGAAGGACACCGTGCGCAAGCTCGACCAGCAGATGGCCAAGCTCAGCAAGGACGTCGACACGCTGACCGAAAAGCTGGCCGATCCGGCGCTGTACGCGCCGGAGAAGAAGTGGGATTTCACCAAGCTGCAGAAGGAACAGGCTGCGGTGAAGAAGAAGCTGGCCGAGACCGAGGAAGAGTGGATCGCGGCCACCGAGCAGCTGGAAGCGCTCAGCGCAGCGTAGGCGTCGGCGTCACCGGCGCGGCGGAATCCGCGCCGCCGCCAGCATCAGCGGCGACTGCTGCGGTTCCAGCGGCCGGTGGCGCGCGTAGACCTCGCGCACCCATTGCAGCGTCGGGTGCCGTTCCCACGGCGCGATGGCCTCGGCCATCAGCGCCCGCACCGTCGGATGCGCGTAGATCGGATGCGCGGCCGGCGCCGCCAGCGGCGCCAGCAGCGCGCAGACGCTCAGATCCTCGACCGTGAACGCGCCGGCCAGCGTGTCGGCACCGGCACGCCGGCGGTCGATCGCGTCCAGCGCGCGTGAAATGCCGTCACGCGCTTCGGCGCCATGGGCGTCGTCGATGCCGAAGCTGCGCTTGAATCCGGGCAGCAGCACCGGCAGCAACTGCTTGATCGCGAACGCTTCCGTCGGCGTGGCGCTCAGCGTCCACATCATCAGCATCGCGCCGGGCTGCCGCACCAGCGGACGATAGACCCAGCGCATCACATGGCGACCGAGCGCGTCGTGCGCCGCCGCCGCGGCGAGGCAGGCCTGATGCTCGTCCGGATCATCCGGCAGCACGGCGGACAGGTCGAAGCGTGCGCCGAGCCGCGCGAGGATGCGGTCGCTGCCCTGCACGCGCAGGCCGTCGCCGGTGATGATCGGCACCGTCGTCGCGCGGCGCGACAGCCACAGCGTGGTCGGCATGTGCAGCCCGGGCACCAGCGGCACTTCGACGAACGGCAATCCGGCCACGCGCAGGACCCAGCGGATCTTCTCGCTGAAATGGGAAATCGCGAATGTGTGCAGGGTCAGCATGGTGGCCAGCGGCAGCGGTGTGGCACCTGATCATGCCCGCGCAGCGCGGCAGACAGATGAAGGCGGTGCACCGAAGCGACGCAGCCGGCGCCGCGGCTTGACCTGAATTCGACGTCGACGCGACCCGGTTTCGACCTGCAATCAAGGCGCTGTCAGCGTTTCCGCGACCCGGCATGGTTTTCGCTCACGAATCTGTCACAAACCCCGAACGCCTCGGGCGAGACGTTTTTCGATGCCGATGACCCGCCGCCAGTTCGTGACCGCGCTGAGCCGTGCCGGCGGCTACCGCGCTGCGTTCGGCGCGATGCGGGCGCTGGGTCTCGTCGCCGTGCCGGTGGCCGCCGCGAAGACGCCGCAGCTCGGCAGCGGTCACGGCCGCGGAAAGAAGGTGGTGATCCTCGGCGCCGGCATCGCCGGTCTGGTCGCGGCCTACGAGCTGGGCAAGGCCGGCTATCAGTGCATCGTGCTGGAGGCGCGCGATCGCGTCGGTGGCCGCAACTGGACGATCCGCGGCGGCAGCAAGGTCGCGATGACCGATGGCAGCGTGCAGACCTGCGCCTTCGACGACGGTCACTACTTCAATGCCGGCCCGGCACGGCTGCCGAGCCATCACAGGACCATCCTCGGCTACTGCCGCGAGTTCGGCGTTCCGCTCGAAGTGGAAGTCAACATGAGCCGCAGCGCGTTGCTGCACTCGGACGACGCCAACGGCGGCCAGCCGATCGAACTGCGGCAGGCCGCGCACGACCTTCGCGGTCAGGTGTCGGAACTGCTGGCGAAGTGCAGCGCGCAGCACACGCTCGATCAGGAACTGAGCGCGGTCGATGTCGCGGCGTTCCGCGAGTTCCTGCGTAGCTATGGCGATCTCGACCCGGACTTCCACTACGCCGGCTCGGCCCGCGCCGGCTATGCGGTGCTGCCGGCGGCGGGCGATGTCGTCGGCCGCGTGCGCGAGCCGCTGCCGTTGAAGACGCTGCTCGATCCGGTGTTCTGGGGCGGCGCGCAGTTCGACGACGAATTCGAGATGCAGCCGACGATGTTCCAGCCGGTCGGCGGGATGGATCGGATTCCGCAGGCCTTCCACGCACGGCTCAAGTCCGTGGTGCGGCTGAACGCGGAGGTCACCGACATCCGCAACGGCGAGCGCGACGTGCGCGTGGCCTGGCGCGACGGCAAGTCGGGCAAGACCCAGACGATCGCCGCCGACTACTGCATCTGCACGATCCCGCCGAAGGTGCTCGAAACCATCCCGAGCAACTTTTCGCCGGCGTTCGCGGCGGCGATCCGGCAGGTGCCGGCCGGGGCGGCGAACAAGATCGCGTGGCAGGCGCCGCGCTTCTGGGAAAGCGACCGCGGCATCTACGGCGGCCTGAGCTTCATCAAGCGCGACATCCAGCTGATCTGGTATCCGAGCGGCGGCTACTTCCAGCCGGAAGGGGTGCTGGTGGGCTGCTACAACTTCGACGACGTCGCTGCACGCTTCATGCAGCAATCGATTCCACAGCGCCTGCAGGCCTCGCGCGATGCCATCGACGCGCTGTTCCCCGGCCGTGCCCGCCTGCTCACGCGCGGCATCACCGTGGCCTGGAATCACGTTCCGCACACCCTGTCGCCGTGGCATCACTGGGATGACCCGAGCGGTCCGGTCTATCGCCTGCTGGACCAGCCGGAAGGCCGCGTCTACCTCGCCGGCGAGCACATGAGTCATGTCAACGGTTGGCAGGAGGGCTCGGCGCTGTCGGCGCACCGGGTGCTGAAGCTGATTGCCGAGCGCGTCACTGCTACCGTCTGACCTCACCCGCTCAACGCACGAGGATTGCCACCGATGCTGTCGAATTCCCGTTCCACCCGCCGCCCGTCCAGCCCACTGTCCGGGGCTCTGTTCGGCGCCATTGCCGGCCTTGCCCTGTTCGCCGCCGCACCGATGGCGTCGGCGCATGACGAGGTCACCCGCAAGTCGCTGGGCGACCCGAAGTTCCCGATTGCCGCCGCCGTCACCGTGCCGGCCGGCTTCGAGACCACCTACCTCAGCGGCAACCTGCCGGACGTGGCCAATCCGGACGCGCCGAAAGGCTCGCTGGAAGCCTATGGCAACACCGAAACGCAGACGGCGTCGGTGCTGAAGAAGCTCGGCGACACGCTGACCTCGCTCGGCCTCGGTTATGGCGACGTGGTCTCGGCCACGGTCTATCTGGTCGGCGATCCGGGCAAGGGCGGCGAGATCGATTTCGCCGGCATGAACGCCGCATTCTCGAAGGTCTTCGGCTCCGAAACGCAGCCGAACAAGCCGGCCCGCTCGACCGTGAAGATCGCCGGGCTGGTGATTCCGGGCGCGCTGGTCGAGATCGACTTCATCGCCGTGCACAAGCCGGAATCGCACAAGGGCGAGAAATCGTCGAAGGCAAAGGCGCCGTAAGGCAGGGATCAACCTCCGGAAGCGCTGATCGCGGCGGCTAGCCGCAGGCGCTCCCGGCTTTCAGGCAGCAGGACACGCGATGCCCGCCACGCGGGCATGACGGCGGAGCTTTGCCCGCAATCCGGCGGGACAGCCGCCATGGCAACGGAAAGCAGCACCGGCAGCACGCAGCAACCGTCGGGAGCGATGCCGGCCACAGAGCCGGCACGGAGTGGAGTGCGAGAAGGACCCGTCATCTGGGGATTCACGTCTGATCACACTCAAGGGGGTTGGCATCAATGAAACGCAAGTCAGATCTGTTCACGGCGGCAATCGCGGCGAGCTTCGGCGCCACATTCGGCGCAGGTTTCGTGACCTCGGCCCGTCAGCGGCGAAAAGCCGGCCCGGCCTGGTTCCTGGCGCTGGGCATGGGCGCGATGCCGGTCTTCGTGCAGGCGGCGGCACCCGAAGCCGCCGCCCCGGTGGAAGTGGCGCAAGTCGAGGTCGCGCAGGCCGGCGGCACCGAAGTGGCTGCGAGCGATGTCCCCGCCACCAGCAAGGTGCTCGAACAGGTCGTCGTCACCGGCACCCGCAGCAAGGGGCTGCAGGCGTCGGAAACCCTGGCGCCGGTGCAGGTGCTCGGTGCCGAAACGCTGAAGAGCGCCGGCCAGCCGGATCTGATCGGCGCGATCGCGCAGATCGTGCCGTCGTTCACCGCGCAGGCCTTCGGCGGCGACCAGGCCAACCAGACCTTGACCGCCAAGCTGCGCGGCGTGTCGCCGAACCATGCCCTGGTGCTGATCAACGGCAAGCGCCGGCACACCACCGCCAACCTCGCAGTTCTCGGCGGCCCGTTTCAGGGTGCAGCCGCGGCCGATCTCAACTTCATCCCGGTTTCGGCGATCAAGCGCATCGAAGTGCTCACCGATGGCGCCGCAGCGCAGTACGGCACGGATGCCATTGCCGGCGTCATCAACATCATCCTGAAGGACAAGGACGACGGCGGCCTCGTCGACGGGACCTACGGCGGCTATCTCGACGGCGGCGGCGGAACGGTGAATGGCTCCGGCAACATCGGTTTCAGCCTCGGCAGCGGCGGATACGTGAACCTCACCGGCGAAGTGCGTCGACGCGAGCGAAGCTTCCGCGGCGGCATCGATCCGCGCGTGATCGATCCCGGCAACCTGGCGACCTTCCCGAACTCGAACCTGCCGCAGGCCAGCGGCTTTCCGTTCCTGAACCGCATCCAGGGCGATCCCGAAATCGATCTCTACAGCGGCTCGTTCAATGCCGGCTACAGCTTCGAGAACGTCAAGCTGTACAGCTTCGGCACCTACGGCATCAAGAAGGCCAACTCGTTCCAGAACTATCGCCTGCCGAGCCGCGCCTCGTACACGCCGCCGCCGATCACGGATTCCAACGGCAACACGGTGCAGCCGCCGACCGAGTACTTCTACCCGTTCGGCTTCAGCCCGCGCGAGGCGACCGACGAAGAAGATTTCGCCGCGACCTTCGGCGCCAAGGGCACGGTGTTCGGCAACTGGGACTGGGACCTGAGCACGACCTACGGCAAGGACGAGGTCAAGTTCTTCACGCTGGATTCGATCAATCCCGATCTGTATGCGCTGAACGGCACGTCGCCAACCGATTTCTTCGGCGGCGTGTACCTGTCGAGCCAGCTGACCAACAACTTCGACGTGGTGCGTGAGTTCGACGTCTCGCTCGCCAGCCCGCTGACGGTCGCGGTCGGCCTCGAACAACGCTACGAGACCTATCAGCTCAAGACCGGCGATCTGGCGTCACGCTTCGGGTCCGGCGCGCAGGCCTTCCCGGGCGTGCAGGTCGGCGACGCGGGCTCGCATGGTCGCCACAACTACGCGGTCTATGCCGATCTGTCGACGTCGCCGATCCAGAACCTGCAGGTCGATGTCGCCGGCCGATTGGAGTACTTCACCGACTTCGGCAGCACGCTGGTCGGCAAGCTGACCTCGCGCTACGACTTCACGCCCGCCGTTGCGGTGCGCGGCACCATCAGCAGCGGTTTCCGCGCACCGACCCTGGCCGAATCGTATTACTCGGCCACCAACGTCGGCCCGCGCAGCGCGTTCGTGCAGTTGCCGCCGAATGCGGCCGCCGCGAGCCTGCTCGGGCTCGGAAGCGGCTTGCGGCCCGAGGAATCGACCAACTTGAGCCTCGGCGTGGTGCTGCATCCGATCGAGCGCCTGTCCGTCACGATCGACGCGTACCAGATCGAGATTCGCGACCGCATCGTCGGCTCCGGCACGCTGTTCAGCCAGTTCAACGGCGTGCCGGTGCCGGGTGCCGAAGCGATCACCGCCGCGATCATCGCCAACGGCAACGTGCTGGATCCCACGGTCACCGACACCGGCATCAACATCTTCGCCAACGGCCTGACCACGAGAACCCGCGGCGTCGATCTGGTGCTGAGCTACCCGTCCAACTACGCGTGGGGTGCGGTCGACTGGTCCGCCAGTGCCAACTACAACAAGACCAAGGTCACCAAGATCAACGCCAGCCCGGCGCAGCTGGGTGGTCAGTCGCTGTTCGATGCGGTGGCGCTGTCCGATCTGGAAACGGCCTCGCCCGAGTACCGATTCAACCTGGCTGCCGTCTGGAGCCTCAATCGGTTCTCGGTGACGTTGCGCGAAACGATCTACGGTCCGTCGGCGCAGAATGAGATCGGCAACGACGGCACGATCTTCAACAACCGGATCAAGGTCACGCCGATCACCGATCTCGAAATCGGCTTCAAGGCGACCAAGCAGGTCAAGCTGAGTCTCGGCGCGAACAACCTGTTCAACGACTATCCGGAACAGAAGAACGCGGCGCTGTTGCAGGGCTATCGGGACGGCAACAACAATTCCGCGGTGGGCATCTATCCGTCGTCGTTCTCGCCGTTCGGCTACAACGGCGGCTACTACTACGCAAAGCTCGCGTACACGTTCTGACGCGTCGTCAGGATGGCCTGGTGGCGGCCCGTTCCGATCTGTGACGGGCCGCCGCCTCGCCGCGCAACAGTGACCGGGTCGACACAACCCGCGGCCCGGTCCCGGTGATCGTGGCAGCACGGTCGACCGGGTTTTCACGCGACATGGAGCAATCGATGAATCGATCCGAAGTCCCCTCGTCGCTGACGCGACGGGAATTGCTCACCCTCATCGGCAGCATCGCCGGCACCACCGCCTCGTACACGGCGATGGCCGGCATCGGCCTGACCACGCCGTCGAACTACAGCGGACCGGTGAAGCTCGAGGGCTCCGGCCGCGGCACCTCGGTGCTGATACTCGGGGCCGGACTCGCCGGCATGACCGCAGCCTACGAACTGCGCAAGGCCGGCTACAAGGTCCGGATCCTCGAATACAACAACCGTGCAGGCGGCCGTAACTGGACCCTGCGCGGCGGCGACAGCTTCACCGAACTCGGTGGCCTGACGCAGCGCTGCGAGTTCGACAAGGACCTGTACATCAACCCCGGTCCCTGGCGCATTCCGTACCACCATCACGGCGTGCTCGATTACTGCCGCCGCCTCGGCGTGGCGCTGGAGCCGTATGTGCAGGTCAACTACAACGCCTTCGTGCATTCCAGCCGCGCGTTCGGCGGGGAGCCGCGACGCTTTCGCGAAGTGCAGTCGGACTTCCACGGCCAGATCGCCGAGATGCTGGCCAAGGTCACGCAGCAGGACAAGCTCGATCAGGCGGTGACCAAGGAAGACAAGGAGATGCTGCTTGAAGCGCTGCGCGATTGGGGCGCGCTCGACAAGCATTACGCGTACACCGAAAGCAAGGAAAGCAGCGAGCGCCGTGGCTTCGAGAAGCCGCCCGGCGGTGGACTCGATGCCGTGCCGATCCATTCGAAGAACATCATCCCGATGCAGAAGCTGCTGCAGTCGCGGATGTGGGCAGCGATCGGCGCCGGCCACAACTTCGAGATGCAGACCATGCTGTTCCAGCCGGTCGGCGGCATGGACAGGATCGGCGACGCGTTCAAGCGCGAAGTCGGCGATCTGATCCAGTACAACGCCAAGGTCACGAGGATTCATCAGGAACCGGGCAAGGTCACCGTCACCTACACCGACAGCATCAACGGCGGCACGCCGCGCACGGCAACGGCCGACTGGTGCCTGTGCACGATTCCACTCTCGGTGCTGAGCCAGATCGAGATCAATGTCGGCGACAAGATGCAGGCCGGCATCAACGCCGTGCCGTACGCGGCATCGGCCAAGATCGGCCTGCAGTTCAAGCGCCGCTTCTGGGAGCAGGATGAGCACATCTACGGCGGCATCACCTACACCGACCTGCCGATCCGCGTGATCGCGTATCCGAACTCGGGCTATCACCAGTCCGGCAAGGGCGTCTTGCTCGGCGGCTACATGTTCGGCCCGAATGCCTTCGAGTTCACCTCCCTGTCACCGCAAGAACGAGTGCGGCAGGCCGTGGCGTACGGCGCGCAGATTCATCCGCAGTACAAGACCGAGTTCGACAACGGCGTCGCCGTCGCCTGGCACCGCGTGCCGTGGACGCTCGGCTGCCTCGGCATCTGGTCCGACGAGCGCCGCGAGCAGCACTACGCCAACCTGTGCCAGATCGACGGCCGGATCCTGCTGGCCGGCGAGCATGCCTCGTACATCCCGGGCTGGCAGGAAGGCGCAGTGCTGTCGGCGCTCGATGCGATCAAGCGCCTGCACCAGCGGGTGGTGGCATGAACCGTTTGATGGAGTGCACATCGATGATCCGCATCACTTCCGTGGCTGCCGTGCTGCTGGCTGCCGTCGCGATGCCAGCGGCGCAGGGCCAGACCGATCTGAAATCCGGCACCCTGTTCAGCAGCGGCAACACGTTCGAGGAACAGGACGGCGCCGCGCTGTATCACGGCATCTGCCAGGGCTGTCACCAGCCTGATGCCAAGGGCGCGATCGGCGCTGCCGCCTACCCGGCGCTGGCCGAGAACCCGAAGCTGGTCACGCCGCTGTATCCGGCCGTCATCGTGCTGAAGGGCCTGCGCTCGATGCCGGCTTTCGGCGACAGCCTGAGCGACGAGCAGATCGCGCAGGTGGTCAATTACGTGCGCAGCCACTTCGGCAATCACTACACCGACACGATCACGGCCGAGACCGTGAAAGGCCTGCACCCGGAAGCACCGTAAGGACCGCGCTACGCCGGACCGACGGTCTGGCAGCGCGCGGGCGCCGTCGCCGCTTCCAGCCGCGTCAGAAACTGCAAAGCCTGACCGCGCGTGGTGCCGCACATCTCCACGCTCGGTTTCAGGCCGCTGCAGACGGCCGGACGACGTGGATCGCCGAAGATCAGGCAGCGTTCGTCATCACCGAGCTGCACGCAGCGCACGCCGGCCGGCTTGCCGTTCGGCATGCCCGGGATCGACGAGGTGATCGACGGCGCGGTGCAGCAGGCGCCGCAGCCGGCGCGGCATTCCACGGTCATTGCGGGGCTTTCAGCTGCGGCAGATACGGCGGAACCTTCCTTTCCAGCAGTGCAATGAGTGCGGCATCCATGTAGTCGTACTCGTCCGGAATGCCGAGACAGATCACCCGCTTGCCGTTCAGGGCCGCCCAGCACTTCCGCTGCAGCTTGCGGCGATGCGCCGGCTCCATCACGAAGATCAGGTCAGCCCAGGCGACCAGCTCCGCCGTCAGCGGATTGTCGGCCGCGACATCGGTGCCTGCCGAAGCGGTTTCGACCCCCGGCCAGCGCGCGAACACCTGCTCGGCCGTCGGGCTGCGCAGGCGGTTCTGGCTGCAGACGAACAGTAGCTTCTTCATGGCGCCCGAACTCGGCCCGCGCCGACGCGCACGCGACAGGGCCGATCGATCAACCCGGCATCCGCTCGAACGACGGCACGCCGTCCGGAATCTGGTGGAAGCTCTGGCGGTCGATGGTGAACACGGCGATGTCGGGCTTGCCGAAGACCGAAGGGTCATCGAAGCTGCCGACCTTGACCAGCACCATGCCGGCGAGCGCCGGCGCGCGCGAGGTCAGCGGCGTGCCGCAGTCGCCACAGAACTCGCGCGTGACCGGCTGCGACAGGTCGGTGCGGCGGAACACCTTCGGCGTGCCCTTGATGTAGCTGAAGCCGGCTTCCGGCAGACCCATGATCACGTTCGGGCTGCCGCCGCTGATGTACTGACACTCGCGGCAATGGCACTGGGCCTTGATCTGGCTCGTGCCTTCCGCGCGGAAACGCACGGCGCCGCAGTAACAGCCGCCTTCGATGCTCATGGTGTTGCTCCTCGTGTTGTTATGGGGACGATCTAGAGACCGGGCACGACCATCGGCGGCAGCGCCGGATCGGGCGTCGGGCAGGTCGATGTTGCCGTCTCGCGCAGGATTTCCGCCAGTTTCAGCAGCCCGGGGCCGGCATAGTCGCGGTCGGCGAAGATCAGGTACAGCGTCAGCACGCGCACCGTGCCTTCGCGCAGCGGCAGCACCTTGAGCCGGCCGGCGACGAGTTCGTCGACGATCTTCTCTTCCGGGAACCACGCGAAGCCGTGACCCATGGTCGCGGCCTGGATCGAGGTCGACATGTGGCTGACCACCCAGCGCTGCTTGGCATCGAGCGAGTACTGGTTGCTGCCCGGCCGCAGGTCGCGGCTCAGCGCGGAATCGCGGACCACGAGGTGGCGATGCGCGCGCAAGTCCTCGCGCGTCAGCGTGCGGCCCAGGCGATGCAGCGGATGATCCGGATGCGCCACCGGCAGGAAGCGCAGGCTCATCAGCGGATCGCCGAGGAAGCCCGGCGGAATCACCGGCGCGATCGCGAGATCGACCTTGCCGGTCAGCAGCGCCTCGCTGGTGCCGCCGATCACCGATTCGATCAGCTCGATCCGGGTGTGCGGGCTGATCTCCCCGAACGCCGCGAGCGCCGGCAGCAGCACGCGGTTCGGAAAGATGATCTCGACCGCCAGCCGCAGCTCGGCTTCCCAGCCGGCCGACAGCACGCCGGCGGCGCGTTCGAGGCTCGCGGCTTCATCGATCAGTGCCTTGGCACGCCGCACCAGCAGCTGCCCGGTCGCGGTCAGCACTGCCTTGCGGCCCTGCACCTCGAAGGCCTTGATGCCGAGCCGCGCCTCGATCTGCTGCACCGCATAGGTGATCGCCGACTGGCTCTTGTGCAGCGCTTCGGCAGCCTGCGCATAGCCGCCGGATTCGACGACCTGCAGCAGCGCGCGCCATTGTTCGAGGGTGATCCGGGGAGCCGACATGCCGCGCATGATGCGGCAGGCCGTGGCGGCCTGTCGCGCAGCTTTCAACGCGCGCTGCGGCAGCCGCGCGCGTCAGCGAGACGCGGACGAACCAGCCGTCGCGGCGACTTCGACATCGCCGAGTGCCACGGCGATCCTGCGCGCAAGCTCCTCGGCTTCGCTGCGGCGGAAGCTGCGGCGAACCAGCACCACCTTGCCGGCGGGATCGATCAGGAAGGCCGTCGGCATCGTGTCGACCTCGTAGTTGCCGGGTGTGTAGGCACTGCCGTTGAACAGCACGGTGAATGCCGGCGCTGCCTGGTCGAGAAACTGATGGGCGGCCACGGCATCGGTATCGATGTTGATCGCCAGCACTTTCAGGCCGCGCGCAGCATGACGCGCCTGCAGCTGATCCATCCACGGAAAGCTCTGGCGGCATGGCGCGCACCAGGAGGCCCAGAAATCGACGTAGACATAATGGCCCCGCAGACTTTGCAGACTGACCGGCACGCCGTCACGCGTCGGCAGAATGAACCCCGGCGCCACGGCGCCGGCATCCAGCGCCTGCGCGGGCGTCAAGCCGATCAGCAGCATCGCGGCACCCGCTGCCGATGACCGGCGTGCGGACTTGCAGAACCTGCGGATGGCGGAGATGGCGCTGATGGCGAAGCGTCCGGTGATTGTGGGCCGACGTTGCGCAACAGTAAGTCAAGCCATCAAAAACAACCACTGCTGATGATGGATGGTGAGCCGGCGCTGATCGAAGGCGTTCCGCTGCGGCGGGCCGCGCAGGACGGGCCGCTGACTACGAAACTGGCGTTGCTGGCCGCGATCGCCGTGATCGACAGCGCCGCCGTGCCGGTGTTGCGCAGGGTCACGGTCTGGGCAGCGCTGCTGCCGACGGCGACCGAGCCGAAGGCGAGCGCGGCTGGCGACGCGCTGGCGATCGGCCCGGCGGTGACGTTCGGATTGCCGAGGTACGCGGCGATGTCGGCGACATCGACCGCGGTCAGCACGTTGTTGCGGTAGATGCCCATGCCGCCGGTGTTGCCGTTGATCCCGTTCTGGATCACGGTCGGGTTGTTCGCGCTGCGCAGGTTCCTGTTCGTGCCTCGCGTCGGGTCGGTGCCGTGGCAGCTCGAATGGGCGCAGGAGATGCTGCCGGGCGTTGTGGCGTCCAGCGTCTTGCCGCGCAGGGCATCGGCGGCATGGGCCGGCAGCGCGAGCGACGTCGATGAAACGGACGAACTTCGTGAACCTGCGTTGGAGATCCATGCGCACCGACCGGCGGCGGCGGGCGATTGGGTCCTAGTGAGTGATTAAACAGGGATTTAACCTTCTGGAGCCGCACAACGCACGCGCCATACATCGAACGAATCGATGATTAAGCGCGAATATTTGCGCTTTTTTATCGAATGGATCGCGAGTGAAATAGCCGCACGTTCCAGCCGCCCACGCCGACATTCCGCCGGCGGGCCCCATTCGGAGAACTGCGATGACCACCCTGCTCCAGATCAACACCAGCCTGTTTGCCGCCCATGGCCAGTCCAGCCAGCTGGCTGACCGTTTCGTGGCCGAGTACCTGGCCGCCCATCCGGGCACGCGCCGGGTGCTGCGCGATGTCGCCAGCGAACCGCTGCCGCACCTCGATGGCCGTCGCTTCACCGCGTTCACCACGCCGGCCGACAGCCGCAGCGACGAGCAGCGCGCCGTGATCGCCGAATCCGATGCCCTGATCGCCGAACTGAAGGCAGCCGACGTGATCGTGCTCGGCCTGCCGATGTACAACTTCGGCGTGCCGAGCCAGCTGAAGAGCTATTTCGACCACATCGCCCGCGCCGGCGAGACCTTCCGCTACACGGCGAACGGCCCCGTCGGCCTCGTCACCGGGAAGAAGGTCTATGTCTTCGCCACCCGCGGCGGCCAGTACGCCGGCACGGCGCTGGACACGGAAACGAAGTACGTGCGCGACTTCCTCGCGTTCATCGGCATCACCGATGTCGAGTTCGTCTACGCCGAAGGCCTCGCCTATGGTCCGGAGCAGAAGGACGCCGCCGTCGCCAAGGCCATCGCGACGATCACCCAGCTCGCGGCCTGAACCCGCAGCCGCCCTCTCATCCCCTGCTGCCCATCCCTTCATTCAGGAGAATCGACATGAACCCGAACAACCCCGCACTCGAACTGGCCGGCCGCATCCTGCTGGCCTCGCTATTCTTGCTGGCCGGTCTGACCAAGCTCGGCGGCTATGCCGGCACGGAGGCCTACATGGCCTCGGTCGGCGTGCCCGGCGCGCTGCTGCCGCTGGTGATCGCGCTGGAAATCGGCGGCGCGGCTTCGATCATCGTCGGCTTCAAGACGCGCCTCGTCGCCGTGCTGCTGGCCGGCTTCTCGGTGGCGGCGGCGGCGCTGTTCCACAACAATTTCGCCGACCAGATCCAGACCATCCTGTTCCTGAAGAACGTCTCGATCGCCGGCGGCTTCCTGATCCTCGCCGCCAACGGCCCGGGCGCCTGGAGCCTGGATGGCCGTCGCCAAGCCTGAACCCGAGCCCGTTCCACAGAACTTCGCCTCACCCAGGGCTACCGCCCGTTCGATTGCCGCTCGAAAGTGCCATTCGCGACACTTCTGGAAGCACGCGGCATCGAACCCTCACGGAGTAACGCCATGACGACCCGCACCCTGCAGCACGTGATCCCG
Organism: Nevskia sp.; assembly: GCF_021732705.1. Lineage (GTDB taxonomy): Bacteria > Pseudomonadota > Gammaproteobacteria > Nevskiales > Nevskiaceae > Nevskia. The sequence continues at coordinate 19,945 of NZ_JAKFUM010000010.1, forward strand.
TCGATGCCGACCAGCGATGGCGCCGGCGTCAAGCTGCGCCGCTCGATCGGCGCGCAGCGCGGGCTGTATCTCGATCCGTTCCTGATGCTCGACGAGTTCGGCACCGACAACCCGGGCGACTACATCGCCGGCTTTCCGGCCCATCCGCATCGCGGCTTCGAGACCGTGACCTACATGCTCGATGGCCGCATGCAGCACCGCGATCACCTCGGCAATGTCGGCGACCTCGGTCCCGGCGGCGTGCAGTGGATGACCGCCGGCCGCGGCGTGATCCATTCGGAGATGCCGCTGCAGGAAAGCGGCCGGATGCGCGGCTTCCAGCTGTGGATCAACCTGCCGGCGCGCGAAAAGATGAAGCCGGCCTGGTACCGCGACATCCCGGCATCCGAGATTCCGGCGCACGGGCTGCCGGGCGGCGGCACGGTCAAGGTGATCGCGGGCACGACGCAGGTCGGCGACGCGACCGTCAGCGGCCCGATCAATCCGCCGACGGCGACGCTGTCGACCGATCCGCTGTATCTCGACCTCGTGCTGCCGGCCGGTGCGCATTTCGAGCAGGCCATCGGCAGCATGCACACGGCATTCATCTACGCCTACGAGGGCCAGGTGGTGATCGGTGACGGCGCGGCAGCGAAGGCGCTGCCGACGCAGGCGGCCGGCGTGCTGACGCCGGGCGACACGGTGCGCGTGACCGCCGGGCCGAACGGCGCCCGCGCGGTGCTGATCGCCGGCTTGCCGATCCGCGAGCCGATCGTGCAGTACGGCCCGTTCGTGATGAACACGCGGGAAGAGATCGAGCAGGCGATCCGCGACTACAACGACGGCACGCTGGCGAAGGTGGCCTGAGCGGCCGGCACCGGTCGGCGGCTCAGGATGCGGGTCGCCAGCGCGCCAGCAGGTCGATCAGCCGCTGCAGCACCGGCCGCAGCCGCAGGCCGTCGGCCGGTTGCCAGGCGGCCGGCGCGGCCTCGTTCATGTAGCAGGCCTGCACGATTTCGAGCTGCATCGCGTGCAGGCCTTCGTCCGGAATGCCGTAGCGGCGCGTGATGTAGCCGCCCTTGAAGCGGCGGTCGATCGCGAGGCTGAATTCCGGGCTCTGGTCCAAGGTCTCGACCACGGCTTCGCGCAGGTCGGCGCCGCAGCTGCGGCCTTCGAAGGTACCGAGGTTCAGGTCCGGCAGGCGGCCGCTGAACAGGCGCGGCACTTCCGCGCGCACCGAGTGAGCGTCGAGCAGCACGACGTGGCCGTGACGGCCATGGACCTCGGCGATGCGCTCGGCGAGGAAGTCGTGGTACGGCTCCCAGTAGCGACGGCGACGGTCGTCGACCTCGTCCGCCGTCGGCGCCTCGCCGGGGCTGTAGATCGCTTCGTTGGCGAAGGTGCGGGTCGGCACCAGCTCGGTGCCGTCGAGGCCGGGATACAGCGGCGTGCCGTCCGGATCGCGGTTCAGATCGACCACGTAGCGCGAATGCGTGGCGGCGATCAAGGTCGCGCCGTTGAACACCGCGAAGTGATACAGGAACGACAGGTGCCAGTCGGTGTCCGGCGTGGCGCGGCCGGCGTCGGTCATGCGGGCCGCGAATTCGGCCGGCAGCAGCGTTCCGGAATGCGGCACGTTGATGATCAGCGGCGAATCGCCGCGGATCAGCAATTGCAGCGGTTCCGTCATTCCAGCGCCGCCATGCCGGACGCCGCGCGTGCCATCAGGCCAGCAGCCGTTTCATGACGCTGCGGTAGCGCGCGAAGCTCGCCGCGCCGTCGGCATGCAGGCCGTCGCGCACCACCCAGCGGCCGGCGACCATGACATCGCGCACCGGCTGCCGCGCCGGGCCGAAGATCGCGGCGTCGAGCAGGCCGTCCTGACGCTGTTCGGCCAGCGCGGCATCGTCCGCGTTCAGCACCAGCCAGTCGGCGCGGTTGCCGACCGCGAGGCTGCCGACCGGCTGCCCGATCGCCTGGGCGCCACCCGCCGCGGTGATCCGGTACAGATGGCCACCCAGCGAATCGCCGATGCCCTTGGCCAGCACGTTGCGGCGCTCGAAGCGCACGCGCTGGCCGTATTCGAACAGGCGCAGTTCGAGGAACGGATCGACGCCGACGTGGCTGTCGCTGCCGATGCCGATGCGGCCGCCGTTGCGCAGGAACGGCACGGCGTTGAAGAAGCCATCGCCGAGGTCACCCTCGGTGGTCGGGCAAAGCCCCGCCACGGCACCGGTGCGCGCGAGGCGCTCGGCCTCGCCGACTTCCATCTGGGTGGCGTGGATCACGCACCAGCGGGCATCGAGCTTCACGTGGTCGAGCAGCCACGTCACCGGCCGCTGCCCGGACCACGCGAGGCAGTCGTTCACTTCCTTGAGCTGTGCGGCGAGGTTCAGGTGGATCGGCAGGCCGGGTTCGAGGCTGTCGGCCAGGATCACGGCCGCGTTCAGCTGGCTGGGCGTCACCGCGCGCAGGCTGTGCGGGGCGATGCCGATGCGTCGCGCCGGTCGGCCTGCGACCGACTTGCGCAGCGATTCGACGATCTGCGCATAGCCGACGGCGTCGTTGATGAAGCGCTTCTGGCCGTTGCTCGGTGGCGTGCCGCCGAAGTTGTCGTGCGCGTACAGCACCGGCATCAGGGTCTGGGCGATGCCGGCGGCATCGGCCGCGGCCAGCAGGCGCTCGCCGACTTCGGCGCGGTTCGCGTACGGCGCCCCCCCGGCGTCGTGGTGAAGGTAGTGGAATTCGGCCACGCTGGTGTAGCCGGCGCGCAGCATCTCGATGTAGACCTGCGTGGCGATGACTTCGACATCGTCCGGCCGCAGGTTTTCGAGGAAGCGGTACATCAGCTTGCGCCACGACCAGAAGCTGTCGCCCTGCGGTCCGCCTTTCTCGGTCAGGCCGGCCATGCCGCGCTGGAAGGCATGCGAATGCAGGCTCGGCATGCCCGGCACGACCGGCCCGTTCAGCACTTCGGCATCGCCGGCGGCGGCGCGCGGCGTGATCGCCGTGATCAGGCCGGCGTCATCGACATCGAACAGGACCTGTTCGGACCAGCCGGTGGCGAGCAGGGCGTTGGCAGCGAAGTAACGGGGCATGGACGGTTCCGGATGGCGACTCGGGCGGCAAGATGCGCGCAAGAGTACGAAATCCCGCAGATTTTCGCCGTCCACCGGGTCACGGATGAACAGCAATTTATGCTCAGCCTCACAGGGTCCTAGAGCAGGGCGTAGCGCCAGCCGATGCAGACCAGCACGCCGGTGGTCAGCGACACGCGCAAGGTGAAGTAGCCACTCAAGGGATCGAGCACGCGCTCGCGCCAGACTTCGGCCAGCACCAGCAGCACGAACACCGCGCCGAGCGCCAGCAGCGCCTGCGGAAACGGCAACGCCGTGGCCGCCCAGGCCAGCAGCATCAGCCCGGTCGACAAGGCCATGCCGGCCAGCCCGTTCGGCCCTTCTGCCGTGGGCAGCGCCAGCCCCCACAGGGTGCCGGCCATGAAGCTCGCGATCATCGCGGTGTACGACAGCCACATCGGATCCAGCCAGGCGGGCGCGCCGGCCGGCGCGGCGGTCAGCCACAGCGGGCCGGCGATGAATGGCAGCAGCCCGGCATAGCCGAGCGCGAAGACCAGTGGCGGCAGTTTCATGGCAGGCGGTGTCCCGAGTTCGAAGGAGGTGCGAAAGCATGGCAGAGCGCATTCGACCCTTGGTCGCGTCGAGGCTGTGCCTTCACCGAAGTTTGTTGTACGATCGTTCAATAAACACCGTAAATGTTTGCGCCGATCGTTGTGATCGCGGCGACGAGCGTCAACCGAGGAGCATCCATGTCGCATTCCGTGTCGTCCGCCGCCCTGTCCGTGCCCGCCGCGCCGCGTCCGAAGGTGCCGAAGGATCCGCTGTACCAGCCACCGTCCGTGGCCTGGCCGACCCTGCTGCTGTTCGTCGTGGCGCTCGCGCTGTGGCTGACCGGCCTGCACGGTGCGCTGACCGGCTGGCTGCCGCCGGCCGCCGCCATCGCGCTGCAGACCGTCGCCGCGTTCATGCACTTCACCGTGCTGCACGACGGCGTGCACCGCTCGTTCATGCGCGGCCACCCGCTGCTGAACGACCTGATCGCGACGATTTCCGGCGCCTCGCTCGGGCCGGTCGTCACCGGCGCCGCCTTCCGCCACGTGCATTTCTCGCATCACCGCAACACCAATGACCCGGTGAAGGATCCGGACTGGTGGAGCGGTACAGGCCCGGCGTGGCGCATGCCGCTGCAATGGGCGACGGTCGATCTGATGTACGCGGTGGTGCTCCTGCGCGAATGGGCCCAGATCAGCACCAAGGAGCGGGTTCAGATCATCGTCATCACCGGCGGCCTGTTCGTCGGCTATGGCCTGAGTTGGGTGTTCGGCTTCGGCTGGGAAGCGACGCTGTACTGGCTGCTGCCATCGCGCATCGCGATCACCTGGCTGGCGTTCGCGTTCAACTACCTGCCGCACCATCCGCACAACGTGCCGCAGTCGCACAACCCGTACGCCGCGACCAATGTCCGCCGCGGCGGCGAGCCGGTGATGAAGTGGCTGTTCCTGTACCAGAACTACCACGTCATCCATCACCTGTTCCCGAGCGTGCCGTTCTACCGTTACCTGAAGATCTGGAACGCGCGGCGCGAGGAGTTCACGCGGCTCGGCACGCCGGTGGTGCCGATGCTGAAGCTCGGCTGAGGCTGGCGGCGCCGCTCAGTCGTCGAACATCGAATCGGCAACATACGGATTGCTCTGCCGCTCGCGGCCGAAGGTCGACATCGGGCCGTGGCCCGGCACGAACTGGGTGTCGGGCCCGAGCGGAAACAGCCGCGTGCGGATCGCGTGGATCAGGTCGGCGTGATTGCCGCGCGGGAAATCGGTGCGGCCGATCGAGTTCTGGAAGATCACATCGCCGACCATCGCGAGCTTCGATGCCGGATGGTGGAACACGACATGGCCCGGCGTATGGCCCGGGCAGTGCAGCACGTCCAGAGTCAGCGAGCCGACGGTGACCGTGTCGCCATGCGCCAGCCAGCGATCCGGCACGAAGCTGCGCGTCGGCGGGAAACCGTACTGCTTCGCGGCATTCGGCATGCCGTCGATCCAGAACGCGTCATCGCGATGCGGACCTTCGATCGGTATCGTCAGGCGCTCGGCGATCTCGGCCACGGCCCCGGCGTGATCGAGATGGCCGTGCGTCACCAGCAGCTTTTCCAGGGTCACGCCGCGTGCGGCCACGTGCGCCAGCAGTTTGTCCGCCTCGCCGCCGGCATCGACCAGCGCACCCCGCATCGTCGCCGGGTCCCAGATCAGCGAGCAGTTCTGCTGGAACGCGGTGACCGGGATGATCTCGCCGCGCAGCACGGCCGGTGTCGTGCGCGGGTCGGTCATCGCTTCATCTCCGGGGCATCGCTGCCGCCGCCGACCTGGGCCACCGAACCGGCCGCCGCGGCCGCGGCCGCGACCTCGCGGCGCGACGGGCCGGGGAACGAGAAGCGGATGCCGGCTTCGTCGAAGCCCCGGACGATGCCGAGCAGCACCGCCTGCCGCGTGTCCATGTACAGCGTGTAGTTCGGGTCGAGCATCCAGTAGACGATCTCGAACTGGTAGGCGCCGCCGGTCAGCGCCTTCAGGTGCGCGCGGTCCATCCGCACCAGCGGCTGCGCGGTGACGATGTCGGCCAGCAGCTTCGGCACGGTCTCGACGACATCCGGCGCGGTCGCGAACTCGACATCCAGCGTCAGCACCACGCGCCGCTCGACCATGCGCTTGTAGTTGCGCAGCCGGGCCTTCAGCAGATCGCTGTTGGAGAAGATCAGCTGCTCGCCGCTGTCGGCGCGCACGCGCGTGGTCTTGAGTCCGACATGCTCGACGGTGCCGGAATAGCTGTCGACGACGATCGAATCGCCGATCACGAACGGCTTGTCGATGACGATCGACAGGCTCGCGAACAGGTCGCCCAGGATGTTCTGCACGGCCAGCGCCACCGCGATGCCGCCGATGCCGAGCGACGCCACCAGCGCGGTGACGTTGATCCCGAGATTGTCGAGGATGAACAGCAGCATCATCATCCACAGCAGCAGCTTGCCGATGAAGCTCAGCGCCGACAGGCTCGTGGCCTCGGCCAGATTGCCCTGCTCCGCGCGCATCCGCGACGTGGCAACCCAGAAGTCCAGCATCGCCGAAATCCACAGGCCGACCTGCAGCAACGCGGCGACGGTGACGATCTTGTCGAGCACGCCCTCGGTCTTCTTGCCGAGTTCGAGGTACTGGCTGGCGAAGTACAGCGAGATGAACACGACCAGCCACAGCTTGGTCGACTCCACCGCGCGGATCATCGCCTTGTCGAGGCGTGTCGGGTTCTTGCGCGTGCCGCTGGCCAGCCAGCGGATCAGTATCCGCTGCACCGCGAACACGACCAGCACGATCGCGAGGCCAACCGCGACGGCGACCAGCCAGTCGCTCAACGGATTGCGGACCAGGATGCGGTCGAGGCTGGACAGATAGTTGAAGAGGTCGTTCATCGAGTCAGGCAGGGGCTCGCAGCGGTCAACGGGTGGAAGGCTTCAACGGCTGTCGCGACAGCCAGTCGGCAAAGGCGGATTCATCGAGCGTGCCGTCGGCGAGCTGGACCATGTGCTCGACGGCTTCTACGCGATCTGGCGTGATGCGGCGACCGTTGACGGCGAGAAAGGTCCGCGCGACCGTCCACGCGGTTCGCTTGTTGCCATCGACGAACGGATGATTCCGCGCAATGCCGAACGCATAGGCCGCAGCCAGCGTGTGCAGATCGTCAACGCCATAGGCATGTCGATTTCTTGGACGATCCAGTGCGGAATCGAGCATCGCCGCGTCGCGCAGTCCCGCCATGCCGCCGTGTTCCGCCAACTGCCGATCATGAATCGCCAGCACGACTTCCTTGTCGATGAATGTCATCAGCGCTTGGCCAGCACGCGCAGGATGTCACGGTCTTCGCGCATCACATCTTCCGCAGCCGCCATCTGCTCGGCGAAGCTCTCATCGAACGGCGTGATCCGGAACGAGCCGTCCGGCGCCTTGGTCGCGAAGATCGAATCGCCCTGCTTCAGGCCGAGTTCGGTCATCATTTCCTTCGGCAGCAGCACGCCGGACGACGAGCCGACGGCGCGCACCTTCAATTCGTACATGGCCAGTCTCCTGATGAATGTCGGGCCGCAGCGCGTCATGGGCACGCGCTGCACGGCCGTTCGAGCCTATATATTGCCACGCTTGTTATAACTCACTGGCCAACCGGACTTACCCGCGGACCATGATCGACCTCCCCGAAGACCCGCTGAAGCGCGCCGGCCTTGTCTTCACGTTCCTGTGGTTCGTCGTCGGCGGCGCGGGCCATTTTCTCGTGCCGGCGTTCTTCGTCTCGATCTGCCCGCCGTGGGTGCCGGAGCCGCTGCTCGTGGTGCAGGTCAGCGGCGTGATCGAATTGCTGCTCGCCGCGCTGCTGATTCCGGCCCGAACCCGCAGCCTCGCCGGGCTGGCGCTGGTGGCGCTGATTGCCGCGGTCACGCCGGTGCATGTCTACATGCTGCAAGTGCCGGAAAAATACCCGCAATTCCCGGTCGCCGCGCTCTGGCTGCGGCTGGTGATCCAGGCCTTCTTCATCGTCAACGTCGGGTGGAGCACGCGGCCGGAACCGGCCCCGGCCCGCTAGGCGGAACCGGCGGTCACTGCTGATCGCCGTCGACGTAGTACCAGCGGCCATCCTCGCGCACGAAGCGGCTGGTTTCGTGCAGGCGCACCGCACTGCCGCCGCCGAGGCGATATCGGGCCACGAATTCGACGATCGCCGCGTGCTCGCCGGTCAACCGATGCTGCCGCACCTGCAGGCCGAGCCAGCGGGTCGGCGGCGTGGTGACGAGATTCAGGTCCGGCGCCCGGGTGCTCGCGTGCCAGGTCGCGAGCAGATAGTCCTTGAGCCCGAGCACATAGGCGCTGTAGCGCGACCGCATCAGCGCTTCGGCGGTCTCCGCCGCCGTGCCGGCATGGGCCGGGCCGCAGCAGGTCCGATAGGTCCGACCACTGCCGCAGGGGCAGGCGTCGTCAGGCTGGATCGTCACGAAATCCGTTTTCGCAGTCATCGAAGGGCTCATGGCGCGGTGCGCCGGAAGATCAGACAGCGATTGTTGGCCGGCATCGCGTGATCCGCCGTGCAGGTCAAGCCGATGCCGGCGGCGAGTTCGATCAGCCATTCGGCATCGCGAATGCCGCGGCTCGGGTGATCGGCGCGCAGGGCTTGGTCAAACGCGGCATTGCTGGCGCTGGTGTGCGCGCCGGCATAGCGGAACGGGCCGTAGATCGCGAGCGTGGCGTCGTCCGCGAGCACCGCCGGCAGCATCGCGAACAGGGCTTCGCCATCCGCCTGACTCATGATGTGCAGCGTGTTCGCGGTGAACACGGCATCCGCCCGAATCGCCGGCCACGGGCCGTTGACGTCGAGCAGCAGCGGCGCGGGCGTGTTCGGCAGCGCGGCCTCATCGAGCCACTGGCGGATGCCCGGCAGGTATGGCGCGCGGTCGCTGGTCTGCCAGATCAGGTGCGGCAGCGCGGCCGCGAAATGCACCGCGTGCTGGCCGGTGCCGCTGCCGATTTCCAGCACGTGCTTGCGATCGGCGAACGCTTCGCGCAGCACCGCGAGGATCGGCTCGCGATTGCGTTCGCAGGCGGGCGAGAACGGTTTGTCGGGGGTCACGTCAGGGCAGCGGGTTCGATGGCACGGAATGGCGCGCAGCATAGCGACGCCACCCGCAACGCGGGCAGCGGACCGTCCGCACACGGCGACCGACAGCGTTCACGGCCAGCCGCTACCATGCGCAACACCACTGACATCCTGCCTAACCGATGACCCGCGCTTGAGCCTGACGATCGACGAACCCGCACTGCGCGCCATCGGCTGGAATGCGCATTGCGCCGCTGCCCTGGCGGCGATGCCCGATGCCATTGGCCGCCCGGCCCGCGTGATCGAGCAGCATCGCGCGCACCTCGTCGTCCATGACGGTGCCGAGGGGCTCAAGGCCAAGACGCTGACTGCGCTGTTCGATCGTCTGGAAGCGAACACCGATGGCCTCGCCGTTGGCGACTGGGTGCTGATCAACGAGGACGGCGGCAGCCTCTACATCCACGAGGCCCTTCCGCGCCGCAGCCTGTTGCTGCGCAGTCGTGCGGACAACGGCGTGCAGCGCATCGCCGCCAATGTCGACAACGCGATCCTCGTGATGGCGCTCGACAACGACTACAGCCCGAACCGCCTCGAACGCTACCTGCTGATGGTGCGCGGCGCCGACGTCACGCCGATCATCGTGCTGACCAAACCCGACCGCGCGACCGATCTCGACGCGCAGCGGGCCGAGATCGCCGCCCTCGCCGGCCCCGGCACGCCGATCTTCGCGCTCGATGCCCGCACGCCGGCCGTCGTTGCATCCCTCGCGCCGTGGCTCGCCGAAGGCCAGACCCTGGTGCTGCTCGGCTCGTCCGGCGTCGGCAAGTCCACCCTCGTCAACAGCCTGCTCGGCAGCGAAGCGCAGCGCACCGGCCACACCCGCGCGTATGACGACCGCGGCCGCCACACCACGACCACCCGCACCCTGCGCACCCTGCCGCAAGGCGCCTGCCTGATCGACACGCCTGGTGTGCGCGAACTGAAACTCGGCGGCGAAGAGGACGTGACTGCCGATGCCTTCGAAGACATCGCCGAACTCGCGCGCCACTGCCGCTTCCGCGACTGCCGCCATGGTGCCGAACCCGGCTGCGCCGTCGTCGCCGGCCTGCCGCCGGAACGCCTCGACAACTACCGCAAGCTGCGCAGCGAACTCGCCGCCACCGCCCAGAAACGCCTCGAAGCGCCGACGGTGGTGGTCACGCGGCGATCGAAGAAGCGGTGAGGGCCTAAGAAATGTCACGGATTCAGCCAGATCCGGTTTCGCTAACGACGCATCATTTGCATTTTCGCGTCGCTACAACAGACACCATCGTTTCATCCGCGACTGGATTTGCCTACCGATATCAGGATCAATTTTTCCTGATTACCAATTGGCACAATTTAACTGGTAAGAATCCGCTGACTGGTGAGATGTTGGGGAAAGGCGCAATTCCAGACACCGCATCAACACTTTTTAGACGGAAAGATAATCCAAGTAACTGCGCCCGCGAGACTCTTCGGCTTTATAGTGACAACACATTGTTAGAGCCTCTATGGCTTGAACATCCTGTTCATGGGCGAGCCGTCGACGTTGTAGCACTTCCGCTAGATGCTTCAACCGCCGATCGATATGCACTTTTCCCAATCAACGACATAAGTTTTGATCGCGGGTTCAAAGCGGAAGTGGCCGACGACGCGTTCATCATTGGCTATCCATTTTCCGATCCTACTTACCTCCAACTACCTGTTTGGAAACGAGCCAGCCTAGCTTCTGAACCTGACGTAAACATCGATCAACTCCCGAAAATGCTGGTCGATACTGCAACACGCGCGGGCCTCTCCGGATCACCGGTCGTTACACAACGCACCGGCGTACATGGCTTGAAAAACGGAAGTTTTTCCCCAGATACCGTCATTGGTCGAATACGCGACTTCATTGGCGTGTACTCGGGCCGAATTGGTGACGACGAACTAAAAGCGCAACTCGGCATCGTTTGGAAAGCTCACGTCATTGACGAGATTCTTAGACGAAGTGTCCATGGCTCAAATTGAGCGATTGCGAATAGCTCGAGTGTTGGGCAAACGCTCGCGCCCTCGAAAGCCGCAAAGCGTAATGCCTCGTTAGGCGGAGCGGTATTGACCCGACGGCAAGCAACACCTCCGCCATAAGGCGTTGCCCAGCCTAAACAATCGCCTCAACCCGCCAACAACACCTGCTCGCCCACCCACCGCCCGCCTGCCGCCAGTACCACCGGCCGGCCGACGACGGCGGCTTCAATGCACAGCATGTGCGCGTAGCCGCCGTCATCGAGATCGGCAAGCTGCGCGCCTTTTGCCGCCCCCGGATTCCAGACCACGGTGTCGCTGAACCCGGTCTGGCGGATGCGTAGATCGCCGCGCGGCTGGCGCAGCACGGTTTCAGGCGGGGCATCGAAGTAGATGCGGTCGACTTCGCCGCGGATCGTGACCTCGGAGGATGTTTCCTCGCGCGCGACGTTGCCATTGGCGGTGTCGCGATAGCGCAGGCCCTGCAGGCCGAGCACGCGCGCTTCGTCGATGGTGTCGACCGCGAGATAGGTGTGCAACGCGGCGGTGAAATCGAATGGCTGGTTGCCGGTGTTGTCGATGGTCAGCCGCACCGCGAGTTGCTGGCCGTGGATCGTGGCGCTCAGTTCGGCGCGGAAAGCGTGCGGCCAGATCGCGCGGGTGGCGGCGGAATCGGTCAGTTGGAAGCGCAGCCGCAGGCCGCTGCCATCGACGGGCAGCGCGTCGACGAAATCCCAGCGCGCGGTACGGGCGAAGCCGTGCTTCGGCAATGCGCCCTCGCCCGCGAACTGCGGAAAGATCACCGGGATGCCGCCGCGGATCGCCGCGGTGCTCCGGTAATCGGCCTTGCCGCTGAGGTACAGGCGTTCGAGGCCATCGACCGGCGTCCACGACGTGATGTGGGCGCCATGACGGTGGACGGTGATGCGGGCGCCGTCGGCTGCGACCAGATTGATGATGGCGGCGCTGGCGTGGCTTTCGGTGAGCGGATCGGGCGTGGCAGTCATTGCAGGAGCATAGCGTTGACCTCGGCGGTTTCGGAATCGCAGCCGCGATCAGCGTTTCGCTTGGCGCAGACGGCGCGCGGAACAACGGAATTCGCGAAACGCCGTGATAACAGCTGTTGTCTATCGCATGAAACGGGGCAATGGTGGGCAAGCGCTTGTTCCAGCAACACAATTCACTGAGATTTCGATCACGATCGTTCACCGGAAAATCAATAATGAACGGCGTTTTCTATTGTGTTTTCGCACAGCAAACACTCGTTTTCCGGTAGGCTTTCGACTCGCCCGCGTTGGACTGCCGCCTTGAGAATCGCGACCTGGAACGTCAACAGCCTGAAGGTCCGGCTGCCGCAGTTGCTGGACTGGCTCGCCGTCCGGGCCGAGTCGGCGCCGGTCGACGTCATCGGCCTGCAGGAAACCAAGCTGACCGACGAGGCCTTTCCCGGCGCGGAGCTGGCGGCGGCCGGCTGGCACTGGGTGCATGCCGGGCAGAAGACCTACAACGGCGTCGCGATCGTCTCGCGCTGGCCGCTGAGCGAGGTGCAGGTCGGCATTCCCGGTTTCGACGACGAGCAGAAGCGCGTGATCGCGGCCACCGTGGCCACGCCGGACGGCCCGCTGCGCTACGTCTGCGTCTACGTCGTCAACGGCCAGGCGGTCGGCTCGGACAAGTACGCGTACAAGCTGCGCTTCCTCGCCGCGCTGAGGGACTATCTGGCGGCGGAACTGGCGCAGCACCCGAAACTCGCGGTTGGCGGCGACTACAACATCGCACCGTCTCCGAGCGATACCCATGACCCGGCGGTCTGGGAAGGCAACATCCTGTGCTCCGAACCGGAGCGCGAAGGTTTCCGCGCCTTGCTGGCGCTGGGCCTGCGCGATGCCTTCACCCTGTTCGAGCAGCCGCCGAACAGCTTCACCTGGTGGGATTACCGTGCCGCCGGCTTCCGCCGCAATCTCGGCCTGCGGATCGACCACCTGCTGCTGTCGGCACCGCTCGCAGCGGCCTGCCGGTCGGCCTCGGCCGATCTCGCGCCGCGGAAGTTCGAGCGGCCATCCGACCACACGCCGTTCATCGCGGAGATCGCTTCCCCGTCGTCCTGACACGGCCGCCGCGTTCGTCGGAATTCGTCCGCGGACACCGACACCGATGTGACGGCGGTCACAACAGCAGGGTGGCAAACCGCAGCCTTGGCCCCATGCTCCCTCCAACTATTCAGACCTCGAGGCTCGATATGGAATCGCGCCGACGCAACCATTACGACGTCAGCAACAAGGTGTGCATTGCCGATCCGGATGCGGTTCGACAGGAAGTCGAGCGCCTGATCGCGACCCACCATCCGCGCGTCGACCGCGCCGTGCTGGCTACCGCGTTTCACGACTTCACTCGGCTGCATGCCGGGACCTTGCCCGGCTATGCCGCGGCTGACACGAACTATCACGACGCACAGCACAGTCTCGACTGCACGCTGGCCGCGGCGCGGATGATCGAAGGCCACGAGCGCACGGCCACGGGCAACGAAGCACTCGGCGCACGGCGGGCAGTGCTCGGCGTGCTGATCGCGCTGTTCCACGATGCCGGCTATGTCCGCCGGCGTGGCGACGCGGCCGCGAACGGGGCTGCGTACACCTTGACGCACGTGCAGCGCAGCGCCGAATTCCTCGGCGTGATGCTGCCGAAACTCGGCTACGGCGACGAAGCCGAACTGGCCGGCGAGATCGTCCACTTCACCGGATTCGAGCGCGCGCTGGACGCGATCGACGTGCAAGACGAACGCGACCGGCAGCTCGGTTTCATGATCGCCAGTGCCGATCTGCTGGCGCAGACCGCGGATCGCTGCTACCTCGAAAAGTGTCGCGACTTCCTGTTTCCGGAGTTCGAGGCCGCCGGGCTTGCCGGCGCATCGGTCCCCGGCGGGCAGACGCCGCTGTACCGGGACCGGTACGATCTGCTGAACAGCACGCCGGAGTTCAACGCCCGGATCTGGGCGGATCGTCTCGATGGCTATTTCGGCGGCATCCACCGCCACCTCAGCCAGCACTTCAGCGGCACGGCCAGCGGCCGCAATCCGTACGTCGACTGCATCCACGACAACCTGCGCCGGATCGGACGCTCGATCGACCGCGGCCACTTCCGCGATCTGACCCGCCATCCGCGCGCGATCGGCGCGGCCTGCATGCGCAGCCGTCTCGACAGCGCTCGGCAGCTCGCCGCCTGAAGCCAGACGCCAGCGACCGCGGCCACGAAAAAGGGCGGCGATCCGCGAGGACCGCCGCCCTTTTTTGTCAGCATCCGGCGTTGCGGTGCCGCCCGTTCGGGACGACGCCGCAGCCGGCGACGCTCAGTTGGCGTTGGCGATCGATTCCGGCCCGCCGACGCTGCCGAGCGAGGCCGTGGTCACCGAGCGATTCGGCGCGAGGTTGCCGCCGGTGCTGCTCAGGATGCCGTTGAACACGAGGATCTGGCCGCCGCCGTTCAGCTTTTCGGCGACATAGAGGCTGCCGTCGCCGCGCAGCGTCAGATCCACCGGGTTGCCGAGGCGCGTGTTGCTGCCGCGGATCACCGCCGCCGGCTGCACGATCGGCACGCCGTTGGTGCCGGTCGCGACGTTGTTCGCGGCATTGGCGCCGTTGAACACGTAGATGCTGCCGTCGCTGGCGTTTGCGGCGTCGGCGACGTCGGACACGATCAGCTGGTCGGTACCCGGGTTGTAGAAAATGCCGTGCAGGTTGGTCGAAATCGACGCCGACACGCCGTTGGCGACCATGCCCGGGGTGATCAGGCGGCTCGGCGTGACGGCCGGGCCACCGAGGCTGGCCAGCAGCGAGCGGCCACCGAAGGCGTCATAGACCGCGACGGTGCCGTTGGTCATCGCCGCGAACAGGCGATCACGCGGGCTGTCGTACGCCACGTCCCAGGTCCGGCCGCCGGCTGCGGCCACCGACACCGTGTGCAGGATCACCGGTCGCGGCGCCAGGCCCAGCACGCTGCTGAGCAGATGCACGGACGGCAGCGTGGCCGGATCGTCATTGGCGCCCGACGGCGGCGCATCGGCGACGACCGCCGAATTGCGGGTCAGGCCGGCGAAGTCGATGCCGCGCGGCGCGATGATCTCGTTGAACTGGAACTCGCGGTCCTGGTTCGGATCGTAGGCCGTGTTGCCGCGGTTCGCGAAGTTGGTGAACTGGCGCAGGGTGGCGATGCCGCCGACGACGCCGACGCCCTGCAGCGTGCCGGAATTGTCGACGATGCCTTCGTTGAGGCCGGTGTTGAAGGTGGCGATGCGCGACGACAGGTCGCCGGCATAGGTATCGGTGGTGCCGATCTCGCCGCCGCCGTCGAACGAGACGTAGACATTGCCGGTGCCGCCGACGATGCCGCCCGTCGTGCCGCCGGTCGAACCGCCCGTGGTGCCGCCCGAGGAACCACCCGTGGTGCCGCCCGTCGTGCCGCCGCCGGTGCTGCCACCGCCGGTCGTGCCGCCGGGGCTGTCGCTGCTGCCGCAGCCGACCATCCCGAGCGTTGCGGCCATCAGCGCCGCGATGGTGCCCAGCCGAATCCGTTTTGCAGTGCCCATCGTTGACCTCGTTCAGTATGGATAAGGGGCGCTCTGCCGATGCTGACAGAGCATTCAGCCACAAATTCTAGCGGCTGATGTTTGCCGACATCATGAATCTTTCACGGCCGAGCATATTCCGCGGCGGCCGCGCGCAATGACGCGGCGTCCGGGGCTCGCGCTGCCTCAGCGCCGCGTCAGCCGCACTTCGCCGCTGCCGACGCCGCGCGGATCGGCCGCGGCATCGAGCGTGTCGGTCGCCGGCTTCCAGATCACGGCCTGCAGGTTGCCGTACGGGCTGTCGAGCGGCTTCAGCACGTGACCCAGCGCGGTCAGCCGCGCCTGTTCGGCCGGGTTCAGGCCGCCCGGCTCGAACTGCACGACATCCGGCAGGTACTGATGGTGGTAGCGCGGCGCGCCGACGATGGCCTTGGCATCGGCGCCGTTGATGAAGTTCAGGATGCCGAGCAGCACCATCGTCGCGATCCGGCTGCCGCCCGGCGTGCCGATCACCAGCACGCCGTTCGGGCCTTCGACGAAGGTCGGCGTCATCGTCGACAGCGGCCGCTTGCGCGGCGCGATCAGGTTCGCGGCGGAGCCGATCAGGCCGTAGGCGTTGCTGGCCGTGGTGGACGCGGCGAAGTCGTCCATCTCGTCGTTCAGCAGGATGCCGGTGCCCGGCGGAATGTAGGCCGAGCCGAACGACAGGTTGATCGACATCGTCGCCGACACCCGGTTGCCGTCGGCATCGATCACCGAGAAGTGCGAGGTGTTGTCGCCGCCCTTGGCCTGCGGGCCGGTCGGCGGCAGGCTGGCGGACGGCGTGGCGTGCTCGCGGTCGATCTGCGCGGCCAGTTCCAGCGCGTAGCTGCGCGACGTCAGCTTGGCGATCGGCAGCGGCACGAAATCCGGATCGCCGAGGTAGGCAGCGCGGTCGCGGTAGGCGCGGCGCAACGCTTCGATCACCAGATGCTTCGAGGTGCCGTCCGTGGTGTCGGTCCAGCCGAGCGCTTCAAGCTGCTGCAGCGTTTCGGCCAGCGCCAGTCCGCCGGCCGACGGCGGTGCGGCCGACACCAGCTTGTAGTCGCGGAAATGGCTGACGATCGGCGCGCGCTCGACCACGGTGTAGCGGTGCAGGTCTTCCGCCGTCCAGATGCCGCCGGCATCGGCGACACCGGCCAAGAGGCGCTTCGCGGTCTCGCCGCTGTAGAAGCCGGGCAGGCCCTTGTCCGCCAGCCGCTGCAGCACGCCGGCGAGATCGGTCTGCCTGATCGTCTGACCAACCGCCGGCACCTTGCCGCCGGGCATGAAGATGGCCTTCGCGGCCGGCGAGAAGCGCTTGGCGCTCTGCTCGATCGCCTTGATCAGCTTGGCGTCGGCCGGAAAGCCGTTCTTCGCGTAGCCAATCGCCGGCTGCAGCGATTTCGCCAGCGGCAGGCGGCCGTATTTCTTCGCCAGATAGACCAGCGCCGCCGGCTCGCCCGGAATCGCGGCGGAACGCGCGCCATCGCGCGACGCCTTGTCGACGGCGTTGCCGTCGCTGCCGAGATACATGTCGGCATTCGCGGCCATCGGCGCCACTTCGCGGCCATCGACCATGGTCTCGAAGCCGTCGGACTGCCGATGCAGCAGCCAGAAGCCGCCGCCGCCGATGCCGGAACCGGTCGGCTCGACCACGGCGATCGCCGCCGTCACCGCCACAGCGGCGTCGAAGGCATTGCCGCCGGCGGCAAGGATGTCGAGCCCGGCCTTGGTCGCCAGCGGATGCGCGCTGGCCACGGCATGGCCCGGCGGCCGGTCGCCGGCCTGCACGCCGATGACAAGACTCGCGCCGAGCAGCAGCCCCATCGCCAGCAGGCGAGCGACACGCGGGCGGCGAGTCTGGAACGGTTGGGACGCGGACGACGGGGCGATCGGGAACATGGTCACTCGGAGGGCGGTGGAGCCGGCGCGGCGATCAGCCGGCGGCAGTCAGGCGCTGGTACTTGGTCAGCAGTTCGTCGCGGCTTTCGACATGCCGCTCGTCGAGCGGGATGCAGTCCACCGGGCAGACCACGCGGCACTGCGGCTCGTCGAAATGGCCGACGCATTCGGTGCAGCGCGCCGGGTCGATCTCGTAGAACTCGGGCCCCTGGAAGATCGCCGTGTTCGGGCACACCGGCTCGCAGACATCGCAGTTGATGCAGGCATTGGTGATCTTCAGGGCCATGGCGCGATGATACGGCAGGCCCTGCCGACCGCGCCGGTCGCACGCCCGGCACCCTGAACGCCGTGGCCCCTCGCGCCGCCGGCTGGCAGGCGCAAGGGGCCGTCGTCCGCGACCGCCTCGCGACGGATCAGCGCACGGGCGTCTGCCCGCGCCGCCGCCGCAGCAGGCCGGCGAGCAGCATCAGCCCCAGCAGGGCCGCACCGTCGAACGCCCCGCCCTTGCGCCGCGGTGGTGGCGGTGGTGGCGGCGCGGCGGTGACGGTCAGGGTTGCGCTCGCGGCGGTCGTGCCGCCGCTGCCGGTGCAGCTCAGGGTGTAGACGGCGCTGCCGGTGGCGGTCGGCGTCACCGTTTCGCTGCCGCTGGTGGCGCGGCTGTTGCTCCAGGCGCCGCTCGCGCTGCATCCGCCGGCATTGGTCGACGACCAGGTCAGCACCGCGCTCTGGCCCAGCGTGATCGTCGTCGGTGCGACGCTCAGGCTCACGGTCGGCAATGGTGGCGGGGCAGCCATCGCGACGAAGCCGATGCTGGCCGAAGCCGGCAACAGCGCGGCCGTGCCGGCGAAGCTGGCGCGCAGCGTGGCGGGACCGACCGCCGCCGGCGTGAGCGCGCAGCGCGCCAGCCCGGCAGCATCGGTGGTCGCGCGGCAGCTGCCGGCGCCGAGCGTGAAGTCGACGAGCTGCCCGGTGGCGGGCGTTGCCGGGGCGTTCGAGACATCGGCCAGCGCTGCCGCCACGGTGACCGGCTGACCCGGCGTGCCGGACACCGGACTCGGATTCAGGCTCAGGAAGCTCGTGTGCGGCCCGACCGTCCAGGTGATCTCCGCCGTGTTCGACACCAGCGTGCCGACCTCGGCTCCGGCGGTCGCCCCGTCGCCGCCGGCGACCCGCGATGCCGGATCGACCGGGCGCGCAGCCGACGGCACCGGCGGTGCCACCGCTGGCTGGCGAACCCCGATCGCCGGAATGCCGGCTCGCCCCGCGGCGGCGGTCGAGGCCGCGTAGGCGATGCCGTCGCCGCTGCGCGTGGCGGCGGCGCTCGCGGGCAAGGTCGCGGCGCGTGGCGCGATGCCCGCAGCGCGACGGCCCGACGGCGCGGTCGGCGCGGCGGTCGACGGCAACTGCACGGTCGCCGTGATCGTGTCGCGGCCCGGATTCACCGCGCGGTAGCTCAGCGCGGCAACGCCATCGGCGCCGGCGCGCACCAGCTTCACCTGCGGATTGGCCCCGGCCACGGTGAACAGGATCGGCAGGCCCGCCGGTGCGGCGACATTGCGCAACGTGGCGGTCAGGGTCTGCGCACTGCCCTGCGCCGGAGGTGGCGACACCGTGTCCGGCGTCAGCACCAGTGACGGCAGTGCCACGGTCGGTGCGAAACGGCAGGCGCCGCTGATCGGCGCGAGGCGATAGATGGCATCGGCCGCGGTCAGGTACTGGCAGCCGTCCGGTCCGGTGGTGCCGGCGCTTGCCGGTGCCAGCAGCGACGTCAGCGCCGGAGCGGCGGCGGTGATGTCGGCAATGCTCAGGGCGCGCTGCTCGAAACTGCCGGGATCCACCAGCAGCGAACGCGCCGCCCCGGCGGCATCGGCCTCGCCGATCGCCGCCGAGAAGCGTGTGGCGAGGCCGGGTACCGGCTGCACCGTTGCCGGCTGCGGCCGGTTGGTGCCGCTGATCCGCAGCACCGGCGGCGCGTCGTCCAGATAGCCGCTCATGGCGAACAGCGTGCCGTCCGGCGCGAACGCCATGCCGAAGTTCGGCGTGCGCGGCAGGGTCGCGTAGATCGACAGGGTGCTCGGCTGGCCACCGGCCGCCGCCGGATTCCGCACCCGGAAGATCGACGCGACGTCCGAGCCGCCGCCGAAGCAGCCGCCGTTGAAGAACAGGTCGCCGCTCAGCGGGTCTTCGGTCAGCCCGCCCGGGCAGGTCAGGTTCGCCGCCACCACGCGCAGCAGCGCGCCGGTCGCCGGGTCGATCTGGATCAGGTCGCCGGTGCGGAAATCGCCGGTCGTCGCCGAACGCGTGGCGTACAGGTTGCCGTCGCGGCCGAAGATCGGCTGGCCCAGAGTCAGCCCGAGGTTCGACAAGCGCGTGGCCGGCGTCGCCGCGCCGCCACCCGGCGGCAGGCGATGCAGGTCACCGGTGCGGAAGTTCGCGACATAGGCGTTGCCGGCGGTGTCGAACGTCGGATTGCTGGCGCCGCCGCAGCCGAAATTGACGTTGCCGAAGAAGAAGGCCTGCGCCAGATAGCCGTTCGAATACGGTGTGATCGCGTAGCCCGGTGCCGGCGTCGGTGGCCCGCCGGCGCAGGATGTGCTCGCCGTCCCGCCGAAGGTGATCGCGACCGAACCGGGCACCGGCAGATTGCCGTCCGACAGCACGCGCGCCGTGTAGGTCACCGTTTCGGCGACGGTGCTGGAGACGTTGAACACGATCGTGCCATCGGCTCCGGTCGCGCCACTGGCCGGACCGGCGATCAGCGAGCGCCCGGCACCCTGGGCGATCGCCACCCGCTTGCCCGGCGTCGGTCGGCCGAGCGCATCGCGCAAGGTCACGGTGATCGGCACGGTCGCCACGCCGTCATTGACTGCGGTCGTGGTCAGTGCGGTGATGCTGGCGGCGGTCGCGGCCGGCGTGACGAACGGCAGCGGCGCGGTCTGCGCGAGCGGCGTGCCGTCGACCGTGGCACTGAGCGTGACCTGCGCCGGCGCCAGCGCGGTGATCCGGAAGCTGGCGCTGCCATTGTCGATGCTGGTGACGGCCGTGGCCGGCGTGATCGTCACCGTGCCGCCGCTGGCGGTGAGGCTGACGCTGCGGCCGGCCAGCGTGTTGCCGTTGCCGTCGACGACGCGAACCAGCACGCCGCCGGCCTCGACGCCATCGGCCTGAATGCCGCCGGACTGGCGCTGCACCGCGGCCAGCGGCACCACCGGCGTCACCTGCGAGGCGCCGGCATCGAGCGCCCCCGGAGCCTGGCCGCGCAGCAGGCGGCCGAGCACGTTGAGATTCGGCGAGCCCAAGCCGACGTGGGCGAAGTCGCTGCCGAGCGATGCCGGGCGATGGAAGGCGTCGCTCGCCGCCAGCGGATACAGCAGCGGATTGAAGGCGCCGAGATTGCGCCCGGCGCGCTCGTTCAGCAGCGCCGCGAAGCCGGCCCAGATCGGGGCCGACAGGCTGGTGCCGCCGTACAGCCGGCCGCTCGGGCAGCCGCCATCGCGTGCCTGGCAGATCATCACGCCGGCATCCGGGTCGGCGTTGACCGCGACATCCGGGATCGAGCGCATGGCGTTGGCGTTCAGGCCGTTCTGGTACGCCGGCCGCGTGAAGTGACGGCTCAGCCCGTAGCCGCCGGCGCCGCCGATCGGCGCATCGTTCCAGTAGGTTTCGCTGCCGTAGGTGCCGCCGGGTCCGAAGCGCAGCGAGGTGCCGCCAACCGCCGTCGCGTTCGGCGACGACGCCGGCACCGCCGCCGTGTTCGGGCTGCCGTTGAGGCAGGTGCTGCCGCTGTCGCCGCTGGCGTTGAAGACACTGATGCCGGACGCGGCGGCGGTTTCGAAGATGCGATCGATCGCCTGCGCCTCGGCCAGCGACACCTGATCCTCGCACGAGGCCCAGCTGTTGCTGATCACGCTGACGCCGCCGTTGACCATGGCGTTGAACACGGTGACGTAGCTGGTGGCGCGGCCATCGAACGGCGCGCTGTAGACCGCTGCCCGCGCGCCCGGTGCCAGCGTCATCACGGTGCTGACGTCGAGCAGCACTTCGGCCTCGTCGACGCCGCGCGGGGCGCCGCCGTTGACCGCGACGACCGACAGATCGTCGATGCGCGTCGCCGGTGCGCCGATCAGCGCGAAGTAGTCCTGCATGTCCTGCCGATCGACGTTGTCGAACGCGACGATGCCGACGGTCTGGCCGCGACCGGTCGCCGCACGGTCGCCCGCGGCGGCATCGGCGCGCAGCACCAGCGGCGCCCCCGTGGCACCGCCGCCGCCCCCGCCGCCCGACGGTCCGTACGCCGCGCCGTAGACCAGGGCGGTGATGCAGACCAGTGCCAGCAAGGCCAGCACCGCCGCACCGAGCGGCGTGAACAGCACAGGCGTCAGCACGCCGCCGACGAAGATCGCGCCATTGACCGCCAGCGCGCCGGAGGCGCCGACGATCGCGCACAGGTTCTGGGCGTCCGAGACCGACCGCACCGCATGGCGCGGCGTCGCGAGGTTCGACAGGCCCGAGATCGATTCGACCGACGACGCCAGCCGCGCCGGCAGCGCGGGATCGTCGACATTGGCGCGGAACGCGACATCGCCGATGCGGAAATCACGAATGTCGACGGCCAGCGCCGCTTCCGCCGCGCGACGCGTGCCGCGCACGGTCACGGTCAGGCGGTTCGGCGCCGGATCGACGACGGTGAAGCCGTGACGGCGGAAGTGGTCGACCACGCGCTCGTGGCGCGAGCGCGACGGCCCGAACCGGTCGGACAGCGCCAGCGGCGACTGGTAGCGGCGGAACTGCGGCGAGGCCGGGTCCTGCACCGATGCGAGATAGCGCGCAAAGCCGGCTGCATCGTCGCGACGCAGCAGCACGGTCAGGGTCAGCGGTTCCTCGTCGGCAGGCCCTTCGAGCGGCCCCAGCCGCGCCAGCGGCCGGGCGCTGTCGAGCGCGGCCAGCACGTGTCCGGGCAGGCGTCGATGGCCGCGTCCGGGATCGGGGCCGATGGCACCGGACGCCGCCGGCTTCGCAGTCGCCAAGCGTGCCAGCTGCAGGCGATCCTCGTGCTGCAGCAATGCCTGCCGACGATGCTCGGCCGCGGCGGCCGCCGTCACCGCCTGCTGCACCTCGCGCACGCTGCCTTCGACAAAGCCGCGCGAGGCCGTCAGCGCCTCGGTCGCGCGACGGTCGGCGGTGCCGTGCCAGCCTGCCGGCAGGCCGCTGGCGGCCCAGGCCGCCTGTTCGACCAGCATCAGCAGCACCATCGCGATCAGGCACTGGCTGCCGAGGTGTAGCAGGCGCGCGCGGAGTCGGTCGACGCGCGGTTCGTCGTGGTTCGTCATGTCTGCATCCCTTGCCGTGGACGGGTTGATCGACTCCGCGTCCGCAGGCGGGCGCAGGGTCCTGTCCCAGCAGTGGTCGAGAACCGCGATCCATCACGGCGCAGGCGCTGCCGTTGGTCGGCTGACGCGTCCGATGCCCGCGCCGGGGCGAGCGCGGCGCGGCAGGCATGGCCGCGAATCAGCGGCGATCGGGTACCGCGGCAGGTGCGAGCGGGCGTGAGCCGCGCCGCCCGGATCGCCGCTGATGCAGGAGCCGCCGCGTCAGCCGGCGGCGGCGGGCGGGCTCAAGGCCGGATCGGCAGCACGGTGCGCGGATCTTCCGGCGGCTGCACGCCGGCCTGCACCGGCCATTCGAACGCGAACGCCGCGGCCGGCGGCTGCGATTCGATCCGGATCGTGCGCTGCGCCTGCGCCAGCAGCTTCGTCGGCAGCAGCGCTTCGACGAAGCTGTAGCGGCCGACCCGCGACAGACGGATGTCGTCGAACGTCAGCAGCGGCGCGGCGGCCCCTTCATCGCCGAGCACGAGCAGGCGATAGCGCGCGTTCTCGTCCGGCTGCTCGACTTCCGCCTGAACGCGGATGTCGCCGGCATCGTCGGCCAGCAGCAGCCGCACGGTTGGCCGCTGCGCGCCGCGCTGGACCGTGGCCAGCAGCACAAGGGTCGGCTCGGCCGCGTGCTTGCGGGCGAGCGCGGCCTTTTCGGCCGCGAGCGCGGCGTCGGGATTGCGCAGGTAGATCGACGAGACGACGGCCAGCACGACCGCGATGGCGGCGCCGGTCAGCGAGAACCACAGCGTGCGCCGGCTCCGTCGTGCAGGCTTGTGCTTGAAGCGCTGGTTGCGTGCGGCGGCCGGGCGCGGCACGACCGGCTTCAGCGCATGGGCAAAGCGCAGGCGCTCGCGCGCTTCGGGCGTGTTCAGCCGGTGCTGCTCGAACGCGGCATGCTCGACCGACGTCAGGCGCAGCCGGGCGTAGTCGTCGAACAGGTCGGCTTCGGCTTCGTTCAGCGCCGCCAGCGCTTCGGGATCATCCAGCAGCCGCTGTTCGAGCGCCGCCGCAACGTCGTCCGGCAGGCGATGCAGCAGCAGCGCGCGCCAGTCGGCCGGCGTCGGCACGCTGGCATCGGATGCGGCGGCGGTCGGGGATTCGTTCATGACAGTTCAGTGGCGGACGGCGCGCTTCCATCACGCGACGACGGATGGGCGGTGGTGCCGGATCCGGCTAGTGGGGCGGCGGGCGGCGCGGTAACCGGCGTGCCGGCAAGGCGGGCGCGGACACAGGTTTCCAGCTGCTGGCGCAGCCGCAGGGCCCGGTTGCGCAGCGCATTCAGGCTGACGCCGAGCCGCCCGGCGAGCTGCTGGCGGCGGCGGATGCGGCCTTCGCCGTCATCGTCGTAGTAGGCCAGGATCAGACGCGCCGATTCCGGATCGAGCTTCGCGAAACAGGCGCGCAGCGCGTTGCGGGCATCGATGTCGATCTCGTCTTCCTCGGCCATCGTCGTCGGCGGCGCCGGCAGTCGTTCCAGCGCGTCGGCCGCGGCGCGGCGCTCCTGCGGGCGATCGCGCGCTTCCAGCAGCACCAGCCGCGCGATGCCGTGCAGATACGCGCCGACCTGCTCGACTGCAACACCTTCGTGCAGACGCCGCGCCAGCCGTTCGAGCGCCTCGTCCGCCAGCGTTTCGGCCTCGATCGGCAGATGCAGGCGGAACACGGCGATCAGCCGATGACGCAACTGCTCGTAGACTTCGGCAGGCGCTGCGCCGTCGCGGCCGAGGCGTGCCAGCAGCGCGTCGAACGCGCCGCGGTCGACGGCCGTCGGTGCCGGCTCGGCGCTCATCGCGCGGCCTCGCGCCAGTCGCCCTGCAGGACGTAGCCGGCCCAGTAATACGGTGCTGCCCAGTGTGGATCGTTGGCCATGCTGAATTGTGCCCGTTGCAGCGCGCTTGCGGCATCGAGCCGTTCGCCGAGATGCGCGTCGTAGAAGCGCCGCATGAATTCGGACGCGGCGCGGTCGTCGACGGTCCACAGGCTG
Organism: Nevskia sp.; assembly: GCF_021732705.1. GTDB lineage: Bacteria > Pseudomonadota > Gammaproteobacteria > Nevskiales > Nevskiaceae > Nevskia. The sequence continues at coordinate 44,503 of NZ_JAKFUM010000010.1, forward strand.
GCCAGCACCCGGCGGGCACCGGCATAGAACAGCGGCCGCGCCAGATTGAACACGCCTTCGGCCCCGCTGCTGGCGCCGAGCGCCGATTCGCAGGTGCTGAGCACCACGAGATCGACCGGCAGCTTCAGCCGGTACAGATCGTTGATCCTCAGGAAGCCGTCCTGCGGCTGGCCGCGGGCATCGAACAGCGACAGCACGACGCCGGACAGCTCGGGCCGCTCGAAGTCGAGCAGCGCATGGGTCGCGAAGTGGACGATGCGGGTGTTCGACCAGTCGGCATTCAGCGCCGCGTCGCGGCTGGCGTCGAAATCGACCAGCACGCGCCGGGCATCCGCCGGCACCCGCGCCGACAGGCTGTCGGCCTCCGCGCGCGAATTCGGCAAGCGCGGCAGGCTCGGCACGCCAGCCGCGGCGGCGGCACGGTCGACCGACGGCTGGCGCGCGGCGCTGCCGACCGGCCGTGCCTTGAGCCGCGGATCGTCCGGCGCGAACACCGGGTCGGCGAGGATCGCGACCTGCTGGCCCCTCCGCGGCGCGGCACCATCGCGCAGCCAGCGCAAGGTCTGGATCGACGGCAGATAGACGCTGGCCGGCCCGTTCGCGTCGTCGAGCACCGCCAGCGGCAGCCGCTGCAGTTCGCCGTCCGCCACGATCACGCGGCGCGTCTGCGGCATGGCGCCGGCCGGGCCGAGCAGGGTCTTGCGCAGCGCCGTCGCCATCTGCCGCGTGGTCGCCAGATCCTCCGCCTCGCGCGCGGCGAGATCGGCCAGCGTCTGGCCGGGCAGCAGCGGCACCGGCGTGGCGATGCGCTGACGCAGGGCGGTGATCGCCGGTTCCAGCGCGCCGCGCGGCGGCAGGCGATGCACGGCGAGGCCGTCGCGGGTCAGCACCCAGAGCCAGCTCGCGCGGCTGCCGAACCAGGTTTCGAGCAGCACGGTGTCGGCATCGAGCGCGTGCTGCTGCACGTCACGCAAATCGACGGGCTGCGGATCGGCCGCTTCGGCAAAGCGCGCATCGGCGGCGCGCAGCCGGCCGCGAACGGCATCGAGCGCCCGCGTGGCGCGGTCGAGATCGCGCTCCAGCAGCCGGCGCGCCGCCGGTTCCGAGGTCGGCGTGCGCGTCAGCCGGTACGACAGCACGCGCAGCGCGTCGGCGGCGGCATCGCGCTCGGCCAGCAGGGCGGTCACGGCCTTCGACGGCGGTGCCAGCGCGGCAACGAGGCTGCGACTGGCCAGCTGGTCGCTCAGCGTGCGCGCCCGCGCCCGCTCGGCCACGACCAGCGCCGCCGCGGCATAGCCGGCCTGCGGCTGACGCTGGTGCTGGGCCATGCGGATGTCGATCAGCAGCTCGTAATAGGCGCGGGACGACTCGAAATAGCGCGTGCGCAGGCTCGGTTCGTCGATCCGCGCCCGCTCGGCCTCGACCCGCGCCAGCGCCTGCTCGATGCGGCTGCGCGCGCGATCGAGCGCGCCGGCGTCGAAATCGAGCCGCGCGAGGCTGGCCAGCGCCACCACCTCCGAACCGTGCTCGGCCTGCGCCTGCGCGAGGCTCAGGCCGAACTCGTACTGGCTGCGCGCCTGCGCCACGCGGCCGACCTTCTGTTCGAGATCGCCGAGCGCCAGCAGCGCGACGATCTCCTCGCCGGCGCGCACGCGGCGAAACGCGGCGACCGCGCGTTCGAGCAGCACGCGCGCCTCGTCATGCTGGCCGCGCGCCATCGCGCACAGCCCGAGCCCGCGCTGCAGGTAGGCGATCTCGCGGGCGCGCTGCCCGTCCTGCGCCAGCATCAGGCCGCGCCGGTAGTCGGCCTCGGCGGCATCGAGCCGGCCTCGGTCGCGGTGCAGGTCGCCGCGGCTGGCGAGAATCGAGATCAGGCAGCCGTCGTCGTGACTCGCGGTGCAGATGCGCTCGCCATCGGCCCAGGTGTCGAGCGCGGCAGCATCGTCGCCGAGCCGATACAGCGTGATGCCGAGGTTCAGCCGGGCATTGCCTTCGACCAGCGGAAACTTCAGCCCTTCGAGATCGACCAGCGTCTGCCGGTGCAGCGCCAGCGCCGTCGCCAGTTCGCCGCGCGTCAGGTACAGCCCGGCGAGGCTGTCGCGAGCGAAGGCGATGCGCTCGCGATCGCCGATGCCCATTGCGAGATCGAGCGCCTCCCGCACCGTCGCCAGCGCGCGGCCGCCGTCGCCGATCACGCGGTACATCGTGCCGAGGTTGCCGAGCAGGGTCGCCTCATTGACCGGATCGCCGCCGATCGCGCGCGTCAAGACCAGCGCCAGCTGTTCGGAAGCGGCGGCGCCGAAGTAATCGCCGAGTGCCGAGTTGGTGACCGCCAGCAGATGATGGACCTTGGCGATGTCGGCGCGATCGTCCGGGCAGCGCGTGGTCAGCGCCGCACGCCCGGCCGCGGCGGCGGCGGTGTAGTCGGCGGCACCGTATTCCAGCCGGCCGCTGCCGAGCCAGGCCACGCGCAACTGGCAGCCGGCACCGGCCGCGGCGAAGGCCGTGCGCGCTTGCGTGTACAGCGGGCGGGCTGCGGCGAAGCGTCCGGCATCGCTGCCGCGGCGCAGCGCTTCGGCGCGGGCCAGCGCCGTTTCGCCCTCGATGATCCGGCGCACGGTCGGCGTGATCGGCACGGCCTCGCTGAGGCTGACGCGATAGGCCGTGTCGCGCCCGGGCTGGCTTGCCGGCTCGCTGGCCGCGACGGTCATCGGCAGCGGACTGCCGGTGATCGTCAGCAACAGGCGCGATTCGCGCCCGCCGGCCGGCTTCTGGATCGGCGCATCGCCGGTCGGAAAGCCGCGCAGTTCCAGCGGCTGGTCGATCTGGCTCAGGGTCAGCGTGGCGGCGAAACCGTCCGGCACGGTGATCGACAACGTGTCGGTCGCGTTCGCGGCGAGGCGCGCGTCAAGGCTCTGGCCCGGCGTCAGGCTGCGCTCGGTCGCCTGCGCCTTCGACACCGCCATGGCGAGCAGCACGATGACGACCGCTGCGCGGCTCAGCGCGCCCCAGCGCGAAGGCGGCGCGATCCGTCCGTCGCTGCCGCTGCCTGTCCGAATGATGGCGCCCTGGCCGCGCATGAAGTCCGTCTCCTGAAGTCGGGCGGACTGTAAGCGGGCCGGCGCGCGGCCTCAATGATTCCGCGCGGACGCGCGGCGCATGACGATCAGCGCGTCTTGCGGCCGAAGCGCGCGAGCAGCGCCGGAATCACCGGCTTCGGCACCAGCTTTTTCACCGGCGCGCCGAGGCTGGTCAGCTCGCGGACGAGGCTCGACGACAGATGCTCGAACTGCGGGCTCGGCGCCAGCATCACGGTGTCGAGGTCCGGATACAGATCGCGGTTCATCGTCGCCATCTGCTTCTCGTACTCGACGTCGGCCACGGTGCGCACGCCTCTGACCAGCACGGTCACGCCGTTGTCGCGCGCGAAATCGACGACCAGTCCGCGGAAGCCGATGACGGTGACGTTGTCGAGATCACTGACGCAGTCCTCGATCAGCGCAACGCGTTCTTCGAGCGTGAATTTCGGGCTTTTCGACGGGTTCAGGCCGACCGCGACGATCAGCTTCGGGAACATCTTGGCCGCCCGGTGGATGATGTCGTTGTGACCGAGCGTGATCGGGTCGAAGGTGCCCGAATAGGCGGCGATGACACTCACGGTTGCGGGTCTCCCGGTGGCGCGTACGTGAACAGGCCGTAGCTTACCTGCCCGGCGGCCTTTTCCTTCAGCATCGCGTAGCCGGCCGGCAGTTCCGGCGGCTTTCCCTTCGGCCATTCGAGGTAGATCCGGTTCATCTCCTTCAGCACCTGCGGCAGGTTGGCCAAGGTCGCTACCAGCAGCGCGCTTTCGTACGGCGGGTCGATGAACACGATCTCGAAGCGGCGCGGCGTGGCGCGCAGCAGCGAAATGCCGTCGCCGCGCATGACATCGCTGCGCTCGACACAGCCGAGCTTGGTGATGGCGGCGCGGATCGCCTCGGCCTGCTTGCCGCCGGTTTCGGCAAACGTGGCGTGGGCCGCACCGCGCGACAGCGCTTCCAGCCCCAGCGCGCCGCTGCCGGCGAACAGATCGAGCACGGTGCTGCCGTCGACCACCGGGCTCAGCCAGTCGAACACGGTCTGGCGGACGCGGTCCGGGGTCGGACGGACGCCGGCCTCGGCATCGAAATCGATCAGGCGGCTGCGATATTCGCCGCCGATGATGCGCAGGCGGCCAAGCGGTCTTCTCATGAGGTCTTCGGAATCCAGTTTTCGAGCTTCAGACCCGGCACGCGCCGGAACTCGGTTTCATTGTTGGTGACGATGGTCAGGCCGCGGCTCAGGGCCTGCGCGGCGATCAGCAGATCGTAGGGGCCGATGGGCGTGCCTTTGCGCTCGAGGTAGGCGCGTTGTTGTGCGGCGATACGTGCATCTTCGCGCGTCAGCGGCAATACGGTCAGCGAGGCCAGAAACCGGGCCAGCGTTGATTCATAGCGAATGCCGCGCTGAGACTTGATTCGTTCGACTTCCAGTTCCAGTTCCGTCATCACCGACAAGATGCAGTCGGCGACGCTGAAACGCCTTGCGATCTCGATCGACTCCGGGCGGCGGCCGTTCAACAGGTAGATGCAGATGTTGGTGTCGAGCAGATAGCTCACGGCCGCTTGCGCTTGGCACGGTACGGCTGGGTCAGCGTCTCGGCGACCGGCAGGCCCTGCGTCCAGTCGCGCTCCCGCATCGGCGGCTGGTTGCGCTCCAGATTCAGGCCTTCCGGACATTCGGCGTAGAAGCGTTCGATGACATCCGCCAGCGATTCGCCGCGGCTTTCAATCGGCTCCATCACCACCCGGTTGCCTTCCTTCCAGATCCGCACCTCGGTGCCGCTCATGCGGAATTCCTTCGGCAGACGCACGGCCTGCGATGCGCCGTTGGTGAACAGGCGCGCGGTCTTGCGCTCGCTGGTGGCGGCAGCCGTGGCCGCCGCGACAGCCTGATCGGCCCGGCTGATGCGCTTGCGCTTGCCACCCACGAGCGACACCGGGGCGACAGGGGATGCGGCAGCTTTCATGGCGAGCACTCCGGATGTCTATACAGGCTGTATAGACTACGCCGCCGCTCGAAACGCGACAAACCGGCGCGATCAGCGGCCGGATGCGCTGCCCGTCGCTGCTGGCGCGGGGGCCGGGGCTGCACCCGCCGTCCGCTCGCGCGCCACGGCCACCTGCGCCGCTTCCAGCAGCGGCAGCATCCGCCGCTCGACGTCCGCCAGTTCCGCGTACTGGTTCGAGCGCAGCCGCAGGTAGCGCGAGCCGTTCGCGAAGTCGGTCTGGATGGTGGCGCTGGCGTAGGTGCGCAGCAGATCGTCGTAGGCGCTCTGCTCGGCGTACAGCGCCGACAGCTTCAATACCGTGTCGATGCCGATGCGCGGCAACACCTGCGCGATCACCGCGGAGTCGTACGCGGCCCGCGAGAAGCGCACGGCGGCGCTGCGATTGCGCGCGTCGTCCGGAAAGCGGAATTCGCCGGATTTCTCGAACACTTCGTACGCCTCGCGAAAGGCGATCGCCATGCGGTCCTGATAATCGAGCGCGGCATTGATCGCGCCGCGGTTGGCGTCGATCTCCTGCGCCAGCGCCGCCAGCACCGACTGCGTCAGCGCCGCCTTTTCGCGATCCTCGCGCCAGTTGTCGAGGGTCAGCGCGAGCAGCACGCTGATCACCACGAGCAGCATCTCGAACAGGCTGCGACCCAGCGCGCGCCGATGGCGGCGGCGAGGCTTCGCCGGCGGCGCGGCGGCGGCAGGCGCCGCAGGATCGCGCGTCTCGGGCGTCGCCGAATCGGCGGCCGGCGTCTCGCTCACGCCGCGGTGCCACCGACGGTCATGCTGTCGATCTTCAAGGTCGGCTGGCCGACGCCGACCGGCACGCTCTGGCCGTCCTTGCCGCAGGTGCCGACGCCGCCGTCGAGCTTCAGGTCATTGCCGACCATCGACACGCGGCCCATCGCTTCCGGGCCGTTGCCGATCAGGGTCGCGCCCTTGACCGGCCGCGTGATCTTGCCGTTCTCGATCAGATAGGCCTCGCTGGCCGAGAAGCTGAAGTTGCCGTTGGTGATGTCGACCTGGCCGCCGGCGAAGTTCACCGCGTACAGGCCCTTTTCGACCGACGCGATGATCTCCGCCGGATCGCTGGCGCCGGGCAGCATGTAGGTGTTGGTCATGCGCGGCATCGGCAGATGCGCGAACGATTCGCGGCGGCCGTTGCCGGTGGCCTTCATTCCCATCAGGCGCGCATTCATCTTGTCCTGGATGTAGCCGCGCAGGATGCCGTTCTCGATCAGCGTCGTGCACTGCGTCGGCGTGCCTTCGTCATCCAGCGTCAGCGAGCCGCGGCGGCCGTAAAGCGTGCCGTCGTCGACGATCGTGCACAGCTCGCTCGCGACCTTCTGGCCGATGCGGTTCGAATACGCCGACGTGCCCTTGCGGTTGAAGTCGCCTTCCAGCCCGTGGCCGACCGCCTCGTGCAGCAGGATGCCGGGCCAGCCGGCACCGAGGACGACCGTCATCGAACCGGCCGGCGCCGGCACCGCTTCGAGCAGCATCAGCGCCTGCCGCACCGCTTCCGCGGCATGACGCTCCGGGGCATCGCCGCCGAAGAAATCCGAATACGCGCCGCGGCCGCCACCGCCGCTCGACGCCTGCTCGCGCCGGCCGTTCGATTCGGCGATCACCGAGACATTCATCCGCACCAGCGGACGGACATCGGCCGCCAGCGTGCCGTCGGTCGCGGCGACCAGGATGATCTCGTGCGTCGCGGCGAGCGACACCATCACCTGCGTGATGCGCGGGTCGATGGCGCGGGCCGCCGCATCGGCGCGCTTCAGCAGTTCCAGCTTCTTCTCGGTGGCCCAGCCGTCCAGCGGGCTCGCCGCCGGATACAGCGCCTTCGGGCTCGCGGTCAGGATCGCGCCGAGCGAGCCGGTCTGGCCCTGACGGACGATCGCGGTCGCGGCACCGGAGGCATCGACCAGCGCCGGCAGGCTCAGCTCGTCCGAATACGCGAAGCCGGTCTTCTCGCCGCCGATGGCGCGCACGCCGACGCCCTGCTCAGTGTGGCTGGAACCGGACTTGACGATGCCGTCTTCGAAGAACCACGACTCGGACACCGAGTTCTGGAAGTACAGGTCGGCGGCGTCGATGCCCGGCTTCATCAGCCCGGACAGCACGCGCTGCAGCACGCCTTCATCGAGTGCCGAGGGTTGCAGCAGGGTTTCGCGGGCCAGCGTCAGCGCAGAGGTCATGGGGTCGGAAAGGAAAACAATCGATCAGGATGGAGGGAGCTTGGCGACAATCGGCGGCGATGCAAGCGCAGGTCCGGCTCAGACGCCGATCCGGCGCTGCGACAGGTTCGGAAAGCTGGCGCGCAGCCGGTGCAGCGCCGGCACGTCGGCATCGGCGATCGCCACGCCTTCGCCGCTGTCGATGCAGGCCAGCACCTCGCCCCACGGACCGATCACGCTCGAATGGCCCCAGGTCTGGCGGCCGCCGGCATGGGTGCCGGTCTCGCCGGGCGCGATGACGTAGACCTGATTCTCGATCGCCCGTGCCCGCAGCAGGATGTCCCAGTGCGCAGCACCGGTCTTCGCGGTGAACGCGGCCGGGATGCAGAACAGCTCGGCTCCTCGCGCGGCGAGCGCGCGAAACAGCTCCGGAAAGCGCAGGTCGTAGCAGACCGACAGTCCGAGCCTGCCGGCCGGCGTGTCGATGACGGTGAAGCTGGCCGGATCGCCGGCGGCGATCGAGTTCGACTCCCGATAGCGCTCGCCCTGGGCATTGGGCACGTCGACATCGAACAGGTGGATCTTGTCGTAGCGCGCGACCTGCCGGCCGTCGGCATCGAACACGAGGCTCGCCGCCCAGACGTGCTTCGGGTCGCCGTCGACCGCGATCGGCACCGTGCCGGCGACGATCCACAGCCGAAGCTTCTTCGCGGTGTCACTGAGAAAGCGCTGGATCGGCCCGTCGCCGAGCGGCTCGGCCACCGCCAGCTTGTCGGTCTCGCGCGCGCCCATCAGCGCGAAGTTTTCCGGCAGCGCGGCCAGCACGGCGCCAGCGGCGGCGGCCTCGGCCAGCAGGCGGCCGGCGGTTGCGAGGTTTTCGGCGACCACGGCGGTCGAATTCATCTGGATCGCGGCCACGCGGGGCAGCGGGTGCACGGGTTCAGCCATGGTTGTCGGCTCCAACGGTTTCCGGGGCAGCGGCGGGATGCTGGTCATCCGCGCCCTTGTTGACGATGGGATCGTCCCAGCTGCCGGTGACACGGTAGCTGAACTTGCCGAGCTGGTTGAACGGCTTGTCGAACAGCTGCTGCGCGACCAGCAGGATGCCGCCGGCAATCGGCCCGCCCAGCAGGGTGGCGCCGACCGTGACGCCGGTCGACAGGTCCGGGTAGACGGTGACTTTCTGATCGTAGTCGCGCGCCGCCAGCCCGATGCGGCCGCGCATCTCGACCTTCAGCGACGGCCCGTCGATCTTCAGGTTGTCGGTCACGGCATTGCCATCGGCCAGCTTGAACCGGCCCTTGAGCTGGTCGAAGCCGAGCCCGTCGGCGACGACATCGCGGAAATCGAACAGCAACCGGCGCGGCAGCGCGTACAGGTTGACGAGGCCGAGCACGCGGCCGGCACCCGGCTCCACCGCCTTCAGCGAACCGTTGTCGACCGCAACCTCGATGTCGCCGGTCGCCTGCGACAGTTCCAGCCCGGCCGGCACCCGCGGCCAGACCAGCGCGCCGGAGAACATCGCGCGCTCGGCGCTGAGGTTCGGCGCGTAGCCGAACACGCGCAGCACGTCGCCGATCGCGTCCGATTCGACCTCGAAGCGCAGGTCGGCGCTCGAGCCGTCGATGCCGGCTTCGCGGCTGCGCAGCCAGAAGCCGCTGGCCTTCGCGGTCAGATGGCCGCCATCGAGCCGCAGCGTGTCGATGCGCTGGCCGTCGGTGACGCGCGACGTCACCGCCGCGAGCTGGCCAAGCGCGACATCGCCGACCGTGAGCTGCGCGACCTGCAGGTCGAGCGTCGGCACCCGCTGCGGTCGCAGCGGCGCGTCCGCCGGGGTTTCGGGCGCGGCACCCGGCGCCGGCGGTGGCAGCGGCGTCAGCGCCGCGAGCGCCAGCGCCTCGAGCCGCGCGGTGACGCGGCCACTGTCGGCCGGCTGCCAGTCGACCGTGCCGCTGGCCGCCCCCGTCGCCCGCACGGTGATGCCGTCGCCATTCGGCAGCGCGACGAGATGCGTCGGCCCCAGGGTCCAGCGACGCAGGCCGACCTGTGCGGCGTGGACATCGGCACTGGCGAAGCGCAGCGCCGGGTTGCCGAGGCTGCCGGTACCGCCGAGGAAACCGATCCACGCGCCGAGATCGAGAAACGCCGGCGCGCCGATCAGCACCACGCCGTCGCCGTTGGCCTGCGGCATGTCGCCCGGCCCCAGCCGCACTTCGACGCCGCGCGTCTGTGCCGCGCCACCATCGGCGGGCGGCAGCATCCGCAGGCCCACCTTCAGTTCATCGCCGGCCGTGATCCGCAACCGGGTCGCGTTCGCGGCCGGATCGCCGGCCAGTTCGATCGCGACCGGCAGTGCGGCGTCGGCGGCCTTGGTCAGCGGTCGCGGCAGGGTCGAGGTCACGCCGCGCAGCGCGCTGGCGAGACTGAGACGGCCGTTGTCCGGCCCGCCGAGCGGCAGCCGCAAGGTCATCGCGGTGCTGCCGCTGAGTCCGCCGCGCAGCCACGCGGGGATGAACGCGGCCGACAGCCCGTCGTCGCGGCCGGGCTCGACCGTCAGCCGGCCGCTCAGGATCGGGTCCGGCGCGCCGGGCTCCGGCGCGATGCGGGCTTCGATCGGGGTGTCGAACAGGGTCGCCGTGAGCTTGTCGGCGCTGATCGACTTGCCGAACTGCAGCCGGCCGGTGACCGCGCGCAGCGGTTCGGCAAGGCCGCGGACGGTCATGGTCGCGCCCGCGACATCGACCGTGCCGCTGGCCTCGACCGGCGGCTGCGGGATGTGCAGCGGCACGCGCAGGCTCAGCTCGGCGCTGGCCGGGCCGCTGGCCTCGGTGCGCGCCAGCAGGCCCGACAGCCGCGTGCGCAGCGGCGAGTCGCGGAACAGCCGGTAGAAGTCCGCGGCATCGCCGGCAATGCGGCCGTCGAGCTTCAGATCGGCCTCGAAGAAGTTGGCGATGTCGGCGCGCAGCCGCTCGATGCGGGCGCCGCTGACGGTGCCGTCGCTGGCCGCGATGTCGAGCCCGCCATCGTGGAAATCGAGCTGGGCCGTGAGGTTCTCGGCCACCGGCCAGTCGCGCGCGAATTCCAGTGCTGCCCCGGTCACGTTCAGGCGCAGCTGCCACGGGATCGTCGGGTGGTTGTCGGCATCGCGCGGCGTCATCGGCGCATGGATCGTCAGTTCGCCGGAGGTCACCCGCGCCTCCTTCAGCGCCCGCGTCAGCCAGGCGCGGGTGTTGACGCCCCAGGTCTTTGGCATGTACGGCTTGAGCGCGGCGGCGTCCTGCGAGCGCAGGTCCAGCCGCAGGTCGAGATCGGGCACCTGCCCGTCATGCAGGGTCACGCCGAGTTCGCCGCCGACTTCGCTGCCGCCGAGCCGCATGTCGAGCGCCGGCGAATCGATGCGCCAGCCGTCATCGCGCCGGGCCCAGCGCACGCTGCCGCGCAGCGAGCTGATCGGCACCGGCACCTCGAACACCTTCGGCAGCCGCAGTTCGAGCGCGGCATCGGCCAGATCGATCGACCCACCGTCGCGGGTGGCTTCGACCGTGCCGGTCAGCCCGGCGAAGCCCGGCTCCTCGTCGCTGCCGCTGACGCCGACGCCGACCAGCGACGCGCGCACCGCAACCGGCTGCGGACCTTCATCGGCGATGCGCGGCGCAATCGTCAGCAGCAGGTTTTCGAGATCGCCCTGCACGTCGCGCAGCCGCGCCAGCGGCTTCGGCAGGTCGCGCCAAGTGCTGAGCCACGGCGCCAGATCGTCGAGCCGCAGGCGATGCGCGGTGAGCTGCCGCGCGCCGCCCGGCATCTGCTGCAGCGCAAGCTCGCCGGAGGTCCACGGGCCGCGCGTGCCGGTCCACGCGGCATTCGGCACGCGCAGGGTCCAGCCACCGTCGTCATTCGGCTGGAACTGGGCATCGGCGACGATGTCGGCGAGCGCCGCCACCGGCGTCTGCGCCCGCGCCGCCGCCACGCGACCGACGCGCAACTGCATCGCGACGCTCGTCGAACGACCCTCGACCACGGTGCCATCGAGCACCAGCCGGCCCTCGTCGATGCTGAGCGCGGTGCCCGGCTTCAGGCTCTGCGCCAGCCACGGCCAGCCCTCGATGCGGGTGAACTCGGCGCGCCAGCGGCCGGCCAAGCGCTCCGGCTGCGCCAGGTCGCCGGTGACGGTGGCGCTGACATCGACCCGCCGCGCCAGCGCCGCCGGCGGCCGCAGCACGGCTTCGGCAACGTAGCGATCGCCGTCGTGACGCAGGCTGCCGGTCTCCAGCACGAATTCGAGCGGCGTCTTGTCGGCGAGACGGGCATCGGTCAGCGTCAGGCGGCAGTCGCGCAGGCGGATGCGCTCCAGACGCGCGAGATCGGCCGTCAGCGATGGATGGCCGCCCGGCTTCAGCTCGAAGCCTCGCAGATGCAGCGTGCCGTCGGCATCGGCGCTGGCGAACAGCTGCACGCCGAGCGCGTCGATGGCACTGGGCACGCGCGGCCCGAACGCGAGCCGCCAGATCGAGAAACCGAGCCGCAGCCGTTCGGCTTCGAGCAGCGGCACGCCGGCGGCATCGAGCAGCGCGATGCCGCGCAGTTCGAGCGTCGGGCGGATGCCGCGCCAGGTCAGCGCCATCGAGCCGACCCGTGTGGGATGGCCGACGGCCTTCGCGACCTGCCGCTCGAGCTCGATCCGGTACGACGGCACCGAATCGACCAGCAGCCGGAAGCCGACGCTCAGCGTTGCCGCGAACACCGTGAACACCGCCAGCACCGTGACCAGTCGGGTCCACCAGCGCTTGCGGTTCCGCTTCATCGTTCGCCGAAGGTATGCGACAGCAGGCAGGACGCTGCCGTCACACCGGCACCACGTCGAACGTCTCCTGCGAGTAATGGGTCTCCGCCTGCAGCTTGATCGGCCGCTTGAGCTGCGCTTCCAGCTCGGCCAGACCGCCGCTCTGCTCTTCCTGCAGGCGCTCGATCACTTTCGGATGCGCCAGCACGAGGAAGGCCTTCGGGTCGTACATGCGCGCGGCGCGCTGCACTTCGCGCGCGATCTCGTGGCAGATGGTCTCGACGGTCTTGACCACGCCGCGGCCATCGCAGGCCGAGCACGGCTCGCACAGGATGTGGCCGAGGCTTTCGCGCGTGCGCTTGCGCGTCATCTCGACCAGACCGAGTGGCGAGAACGGATAGACGTGGGTGCGGGCGGAATCGCGCGCCACGTCCTTCTCCAGCGTGCGCAGCACCTGCGCGCGATGCTCTTCGGACTTCATGTCGATGAAGTCGATGATGATGATGCCGCCGAGGTTGCGAAGCCTCAGCTGGCGCGCGATCGACGCCGCCGCCTCGAGATTGGTCTTGAGGATGGTCTCCTCAAGGTTGCGGTGGCCGGTGAAGGCGCCGGTGTTGACGTCGATCGTGGTCATCGCTTCGGTCTGGTCGATGATCAGATGACCACCGGACTTCAGATCGACCTTGCGATCGAGCGCGCGGTTCAGTTCGTCCTCGACGCCGTACATGTCGAAGATCGGGGCATGGCCCTGATACGGCTCGATCTTCGACGCCGCCGCCGGCACGAAGACCTTGGCGAACTGCTGCACGCGTCGCGCTTCCTCGGCGTTGTCGATGCGGATGCGCTCGACCGTGGTGCCGAGCAGGTCGCGCAGGATGCGCATCGACAGCGGCAGGTCGCCATGCACCAGATGACCGGGCTTGGCGAACTGCGTCTGCTGGTTGACGCTGCCCCACAGCCGGGTCAGGAAATTCAGGTCCTGGCGCAGCCCGTGCTCGTCCGCGCCTTCGGCCGCGGTGCGCGCGATGACGCCCCAGTTCGGCGACAGCTCGGGCACGATCACTTCGAGAATCGCCTTCAGCCGCGCGCGCTCGCCTTCGTCCTCGATGCGGGCCGACACGCCGACATGCTTCTCGAACGGCATCAGCACGAGGAAGCGCGACGGGATCGACAGCAGGGTGGTCAGCCGCGCGCCCTTGGAACCCATCGGGTCCTTCAGGATCTGCACCAGCACTTCCTGCCCTTCGTGCAGCAGCTTTTCGACCGGCGGCAGCGGCACGCCGGCATTGCCTTCGCTGGCGATCATGTCGGCGACGTGCAGGAACGCCGTGCGATCGAGCCCGAGATCGACGAACGCCGCCTGCATGCCCGGCAGCACGCGCACCACCGTGCCCTTGTAGATGTTGCCGACCAGCCCGTGACGCGCCGCGCGCTGCACGTAGATTTCCTGCGTGGCACCGCCTTCGACGAGCGCGACGCGGGTTTCCTGCGTCCCGATGTTGACGAGGATTTCGGTGCTCATGCGGTCACGCGGCCATGGTCGATCGGCGTGCCGTGGATGCCGAATCGCGCCAGCAATTGCGCCGTCTCGTACAACGGCAGGCCGACGATGTTGGTGTAGCTGCCGTCGATGCGCCGCACCCAGCGCGCCGGATAGCCTTGGATGCCGTACGCGCCGGCCTTGTCGAGCGGATGGCCGGTGGCGGCATAGGCCTCGGCATCGGCCCGGTCGATGACGCCGAACTCGACCTGCGTCGTCACCACCACCGTGTCCAGACGCGCACCGTCGATCACGGCCACGGCGCTGACCACGTCGTGCGCGCGGTTCGACAGCCGCATCAGCATCGCCACGGCATCGTCGGCATCGCGCGGCTTGCCGAGGATGCCGCCATCGATCGCGACGTCGGTGTCGGCGCCGAGCACCGGCAGCGGCCGCTCGGCATGGGCGGCGCCGGCGCGGGCCTTGGCGATCGCCGTTTCCTGCGCGTAATCGGCCGGCGACTGGCCGGGGCGGGGTTGTTCGACGACGTCACCGTCGACCAGCGCGTACCGCAGGCCGAGCGCCGACAGGAACTCGGCGCGGCGCGGGGATCGCGAGGCTAGATAAAGCTGGAACGACATGGCCGGAAGGGAAAACCATCAATTGGGCCCTATTGTCGGCGATTCGTCGTCGGGCTGGAAACCCGCCCTTCGACCGGGTGCCGGCCGCGACCGGCCGCCGCCGCGAGTGGCAGCCCGACGATCAAGCGTGGCGAGGCCGTCAGGCAGCATCAAGGCGGAAGCGGGAGGCAGCGGGGCGGCGATGGGGCCGCGGTCGCGCGCCGTGTCGGTCACCCGTAACACGATGCCGATGGGTCGTCGCCGTCGGGGGCGTATCAGTGCCGGCGATTGCGCTGGCGTCAGGGCGCCGGGGACGGTGCCGGCGCAGCCGGTGGTGTCGACGCCGCTGCTGCGGGCGCCGGCGCGCGCAGTTCGCGGTAGCGGTTGATGTCGCGCGCGAAATCGCTCTGGATGCGCTCGCGCTCGTGGCGGAGCCGGGTCACCGCCTCGGCCTGGCTGGCGCGGCTGGCGGTGAAGGTCGCGATCTTGTCGGCGAGCTTCGGATCGATCTCGTCGGCCGCGGGTTTCGTGGCGGCCGGCGCTGCCGGCGCTGCCGTCGCGGCCCGCTGGCGCAGTTCGTTCAGGGTCGCGCTGGCATCGGCCAGCGATTTCTCGGCGATGCGCAGGCGGGCGTCGATGGCGGCGATGCGCTCGTCGCGCGCGCGGCCGATCTCGTCGACGCTCTGGTAGGCCTGCAGCAGGTAGCGGTCGTAGGCCTCCGCCTGCTCGCGCGCGTGCTGGGCTTTCAACTGCGCTTCGATCTCGGCGGCGGATTTCTGCGCCGGCAGCACCTTCTTCACCACGCCGCGCTGGTCGATGATCGCGCGCTGGCGGCGCGCTTCGCCGGGCGGCACGGCATCGCCACAGGCGCGCTGACCGGGATCATCGGTCCAGCATTGCAGCTTCTTGGCGTTGCCCGTCGCCGCCTGCGCGAGCACCGGCGACGGTGCGGCGGCCAGGCTCAGCGCCAGCAGCGCCAGGGCGCGGCCGAACGCTAGGCGGCAGCGTCTATGCCACGCCATAACGCTGCTGGTAGTCGGCGATCGCCGACACCACGTCCGCCAGTCCGCCCTTGTCATGCAGGTAGCGGAGCAAGTCCTGGACCGTGACCAGCGAGATCACCGGAAGCCCTGTCTTTTCAACAAGTTCAGCGACCGCCGAGCGGCCGTTGGCGCCAACTTCCTGACGATCGAGCGCGGTGATCGCGAGCACCGGCACGGCACCGGACGCGACCAGCAGCTGGTGCGATTCGCGCAGCGCGGTGCCGGCGGTCAGCACGTCGTCGACCACCACGACCCGCTGCCCGGCGACCGGGGCTCCAACCAGCACGCCACCCTCTCCATGATCCTTCGCTTCCTTGCGGTTGTAGGCAAACGGTACATCACGCCCGGTCAGTTCGGCATGGGCGATGCTGACGGCTGCCGCCAGCGGAATGCCCTTGTAGGCCGGACCGAACAGCAGGTCGAATTCGATGCCGTGGGCCATCAGCGCTTCGGCGTAGGCGCGGCCGAGCGCGCGCAGCGAGGCACCGGACGAAATCTTGCCGAGATTGAAGAAATACGGGCTGATCCGGCCGGATTTCAGCGTGAAGCTGCCGAACTTCAGCACTTCGGCCTTCAGGGCGAGATCGAGAAACGTGGTCTGGTACGGCTGCATGCGCGGGAGATTCGAGGTCGGGCGGAAGATCAGGACATCGCGAAGTTTCGCATATGGGGCCTGAAAGCCACCTGAACGGGAACGGACGGGCGGACGTCGCCACGCGGTAGCATTTGCGCCTTCCGCCGCCGGCGCCGTGCCGGGGCCCGCCTCCGGATTCCGCTCGATGCGCGTCATCTCCGCCAACACCAACGGCCTTCGTTCCGCGGCCAAGAAAGGCTTTTTCGACTGGCTGGCCACCGCCGATGCCGACTATGTCTGCATTCAGGAAACCAAGGCGCAGCCGGAAGACCTGACCGACGCGCTGTTCGCGCCGGCCGGCTATTCCGCGCACTTCCGCAGCGCGGTGAAAAAGGGCTACGCCGGGGTCGCGGTCTACGCCAGGCACGCGCCCGACGCCGTGCTCGACACGCTGGGCGCCGCCGAATTCGATGACGAGGGTCGCTACCTCGAACTGCGGCGCGGCAATCTGTCGGTGGTGTCGCTGTATCTGCCGAGCGGCTCGTCCGGCCCGGAGCGGCAGGCATCGAAGGATCGCTTTCTCGCGTTCTTCCTGCCGCGCTTGCGCGAATGGAAGGCGTCCGGCCGCGACTATGTGATCTGCGGCGACTGGAACATCGCCCATCGCAACATCGACATCAAGAACTGGCGCTCGAACCAGAAGAACTCCGGCTTCCTGCCGCACGAGCGGGCCTGGCTCGACACCGTGTTCGGCGCCGAACCCGCCGGCCTCGGCTGGGTCGACGGCTTCCGCAGCCTGCATCCGACGATGGAAGGCGAGGCTTACAGCTGGTGGTCCAACCGCGGCAACGCCTACGCCAACAACGTCGGCTGGCGCATCGACTACCAGATCGTCACGCCGTCACTGGCGGCGAAGATCACCGCCGCCGAGGTCTACAAGGGCCAGAAGTTCTCCGACCATGCACCGGTGGTGATCGACTACGCCGACTGACCGTCGGCCTGATCGGCCTCGCGCGCCGGAATCGAGCCATCGATCAGCCCGGCCCGCCACATCCACGCGAACAGCAGCACGCCGGGCAGCGCCACGATCGTCGTCAGCACATAGAACTGCACGTAGCCGAGGGCCTCGATCAGGGCCCCGGCGGTGGAGCCGGTCAGCACCCGGCCGACCACCGAGGTTGCCGCCGACAGCAGCGCGAACTGCGTGGCCGTGAAGTTCAGCGAACACAGCGCCGACAGGTAGGCGACGATCACCACGCCGCCGATGCCGCTCGCGGTGTTCTCGAAGCCGATGGTGAACGCCAGCAGTTGCGGGCTGTGGCCGACCGAGGCCAGCAGCGCGAAGCTCAGGTTCGACACCGCCATCAGCACCAGCGCGATCAGCACCGAGCGCTTCATGCCGAGCCGCGCGTAGATGACGCCGCCGATGAAGATGCCGACCAGAAACGCGATGAAGCCGACGCCGACGTCGTAGGTCGCGATCTCGTCATTGCTGAACTTCAGATCGTTCAGCAGCAGGCGCAGGGTCAGGTTGGCCAGCGTGTCGCCGATCTTGTGCAGCAGCACGAACAGCAGCACTAGCCACGCCCCGCGGCGCCGGAAGAAATCGACCAGCGGGCCGATCACGGCATCGCTGAACTGCGAAATCCCCTTGCCGACGAGGGCCTGCCGCCGCCGCACCGGCTCGCCGAGAAACAGCGTCACCGACAGCGCCGGCAGCACCAGCAGTGCGCACAGTCCGTAACCCAATCCCCAGCCGGCGCGATCCGCGACCAGCAGTGCCAGGGTCGCGGCGACCACCGAGCCGATGCGCCAGCCGTACTGCGACATGCCGGAGCCGACGCCGAGCTGCGACGGCGCAAGCAACTCGATGCGGTAGGCGTCGATGACGATGTCGAACGTCGCACCCGCCACGCCGACGAGGATCGCCGCCAGCGCCATTCGCGGCAGGCCGTCTTCCGGCGTCACCAGACCCAGATGAATCACGCTGAGCGCGACCAGCGCACCGGCGAGCCACAGCCACGACACGCGTTGGCCGAGGTGCCCGAGCAGCGGCAGCCGCGCCCGATCGATCAGCGGCGCCCAGAGGAACTTCAGGTTGTAGACGAGGAAGGCCAGCGAGAACGCGGTGACCGTGCGCTTGTTGATGCCGTCCTGCGCCAGCCGCGTGGTCAGCGTCGCGCCGATCATCGCGTACGGAAAGCCGGACGAGATGCCGAGCAGCAGCGCCGCCAGCGGGGCCGATTCGGTGTACGGCTGCAGGGACAGCGGCAGGCGCGCGCGCCAGCCGGGATTCAGGGTCGTCATTCGGTGCGGGAAACGAAGAGGTCGAGGTGCTGCGGCCGGTCGCGAGCGTTCAGACGGCAACCGGCGGCGCGATCATCACATCGTTCATCAATTGTGCGAAGCGCAGCGCCGTGCCGTTCTCCACCGGCACGTCGCGCCCGCGGGCATAGACCGGCATCTCGAGGGTCGCGACGTTCGATTCCGAGCCGACCACGCGCCCACCGAGCGCCTTCAGGTAGCGCAGGAACTTCTGGTTGTCGAGCAGCACGTCGTAGACGAACGTGCGGTAGCCGTGACGCGACGCGGTCAGGTGCAGGCAGGCATGCAGCAGGGTGCCGGCGCGGATGTTCTGGTAGCGATCGACGATGGTCAGCGCCACTTCGGCAACGCCCGGGCGCTCCATCAGGCCGATGTAGCGGGCCACGCCGATGCCGACCGGCTCCTTCTCGCGCAGGTCGAGCGCGCCCCAGGCCTCGTGCTTCACGTGATCCAGCTGCGTGAAGAACGCCAGTTGCTTCGCCGACAGCTCCGCCGCCTGCGAAAAGAAACGCAGATGGCGCGATTCGGCCGACAAGGTCGAGTAGCCGCGGACGAAGTACGGCACATCGCTGGCCCGCACCGGCCGGATCAGCGCCCGCGTCTCGTGTCCGAGCACGAAATGGAATGCCTGCGGGGGCAGCGGCAACAGCGGATCGGGCATGGCGACACTGTAGCGGCTTGCGCGGCGCGGCCGGCCGGGCGCTGCGTGTCGCTCGCAGGCGAGCAAGACGTCCGCTCGTGGCTTGCGCCGATTTCGATATTTCCATTATTGTCGAACTATGGAAATCAAAACCGCTGTCGGCGCGCTCGCTGCGCTGGCCCAGGACACGCGGCTCGCGGCGTATCGGGCGCTGGTGCAGGCCGGGCCGGGCGGACTCGCGGCCGGCCGCATTGCCGACCTGCTCGCGGTCCCGCCGGCGACACTGTCGTTCCATCTGAAGGAACTCGATCGTGCCGGCCTGATCACGGCGCGGCAGGACGGACGCTACGTGCTGTATTCGGCCAACTTCGACCAGATGAATGCCCTGCTCGGGTTCCTGACCGAAAACTGCTGCCGCGGCCCCGACGCTGCCGCGCACCCGGACTGCCCGGGCACGGCCGCGCTGCCGACGGCCTGTTGCCCGCCGCCGGTCGAGGCCCAAGCATGAGCGCACGCCCTGCCCTGCCGCGCGCAATCGCGGCCGAAGCGCTCGGCAGCGCGCTGCTGCTGGCCGTCGTCGTCGGCTCCGGCGTCATGGGCGAGCAACTCGCCGCCGGGAACACGGCGGTGGCGCTGCTGGCGAACGCAATCGCCACCGGCTGCGGCCTCGTCGTGCTGATCGTGATCTTCGCGCCGCTGTCCGGCGCCCACTTCAATCCGGCGGTGACTGCCGTGTTCTGTGTGCGCGGCGAGCTGCCGTGGTCGCAACTGGCGGCCTACCTGCCGGCGCAACTGTCGGGCGCGGCGCTCGGCGTGGTCGCGGCGCACGGCATGTTCGGGCTGCCGCTGATCGAGGCCAGCCAGCACGCCCGCACCGGGGGCGCGCAGTGGCTCGGCGAATTCATCGCGACATTCGGACTGATCGTGACGATTCTCGGCTCGCTGGCGACGCGCCCGGCCTGGACGCCGCTGCTGGTCGCGGCCTACATCACCGCCGCGTACTGGTTCACCTCGTCCACCAGCTTCGCGAACCCGACGGTGACCATCGCCCGCTCGCTGACCGACACCTTCGCCGGCATCGCGCCTGCCGACGTCACCGGCTTCATCGCCGCGCAACTGCTCGGTGCCGCCGCCGGCGCCGTGGCGGGCCGCTGGCTGTGGCCGGCGGACGGCGCGGCCTGGCGCCTTCCCTGCACTCTCAAAGGATCAAGCCCATGAGCATCACGATCTATCACAACCCGGCCTGCGGCACGTCGCGCAACACGCTGGCGATGATCCGCAACGCCGGCGTCGAACCCACCGTCATCGAATACCTGAAAACCCCGCCGGACCGCGCCACGCTGGTCGACCTGATCGCACGCACCGGCCAGCCGGTCCGCGCGCTGATCCGCGACAAGGGCACGCCGTTCGACGATCTCGGCCTCGGCAATCCGGCGCTGACCGACGATCAGCTGATCGACGCGATGCTCGCCCACCCGATCCTGATCAACCGGCCGCTGGTGGTCACGCCGCTCGGCGTCGCGCTGTGCCGGCCATCGGAGAAGGTGCTGGACCTGCTGACGGAAGCGCAGCGCGGCGCCTTCACCAAGGAAGACGGCGAGGCGGTGATTGACGCGGAGGGCCGGCGTGTCAAGCCTTCAACCTGAACTGAACGACGGCCTGCCGAATCTCGACCTCGCCGAGTTCCGCCGCCCGACCCTGGAAGCGCTGACGCCGGCGACGCGCGCCACGCACCCGCCGCGCATCCTGCTGCTGTACGGCTCGCTGCGCACGCGCTCGTTCAGCCGGCTGCTGACGTTCGAGGCCGCGCGCCTGCTGCAGGCGATGGGCTGCGAAACCCGGATCTTCGACCCGACCGGCCTGCCGCTGCCGGACGGCGCGCCGGACACCCACCCGAAAGTGCAGGAACTGCGCGAACTCGCCGCGTGGTCGGAAGGCATGGTCTGGACCTCGCCGGAACGCCACGGCGCGATGACCGGCATCCTGAAGGCGCAGATCGACTGGCTGCCGCTGAATCTCGGTGCGGTGCGCCCGACGCAGGGCAAGACGCTGGCGGTGATGGAAGTCAGCGGCGGCTCGCAATCGTTCAACGCCGTGAACCAGATGCGCATCCTCGGCCGCTGGATGCGGATGATCACGATCCCGAACCAGTCCTCGGTCGCCAAGGCCTTCCTCGAATTCGACGCGCACGACCGCATGAAGCCGTCGAGCTACTACGAGCGCGTGGTCGACGTGATGGAAGAACTGGTCAAGTTCACCTTGCTGACCCGCGACGTCGCGCCGCATCTCGTCGATCGCTACAGCGAGCGCCGCGAGTCGGCGGCGGAACTGGCGAAGCGGGTGAATCAGCGGTCGATCTGACGCGATCGGCCAGCGCCTGCCCGGGTCCGGGCGGCGCAGCGAGCACGGCGCCCTTCGCCGCGCGCGTGCCTCGCGCGGCGAAGGGCCGGAACCGGCGCCTTACGGCATCCCGGCCGGCGTGCGCCCGTAGACATCCTCGAAGCGGACGATGTCGTCCTCGCCGAGGTAGCTGCCGGACTGCACTTCGATCAGCTCCAGCGGCACCTTGCCCGGGTTTTCGAGGCGGTGGCTGTGGCCGAGCGGGATGTAGGTCGACTGGTCTTCGCCCAGCAGGAAAACCTTCTCGCCATTGGTGACGCGGGCGGTGCCGGTGACGACGACCCAGTGCTCGGCGCGGTGATGGTGCATCTGCAGGCTGAGCTTCTCCCCCGGCTTCACCATGATCCGCTTGACCTGATAGCGGTCGGCCAGCGAGATCGTCTCGTACCAGCCCCACGGCCGGTAGACGCGCGGGTGGCTCGCCGCTTCGCTGCGGCCGGCGGCTTTCAGGCGGGCGACGACCTTCTTCACGTCCTGCACGCGATCGCGGGTCGACACCAGCACGGCATCGCCGGTCTCGACCACGACCAGATCCTTCACGCCGATCAGGCTGACCAGCCGGGACGTCGCCTGCACCAGCGAGCGGTCGCTGTCCTCGATCAGCACGTCGCCACGCGCGACATTGCCGCGGGCATCGGCCGGCAGGGTCGCGAGGAAGGTCCACGAGCCGACGTCGTCCCAGCCGGCGTCGAGCGGCACCAGTGCCGCCTTCTCGGTCGTTTCCATCACCGCGTAGTCGATCGATTCGTTGCGCGCGCTGCGGAACGCGGTGGCGTCCAGCCGCACGAAGTCGACATCGCGCTTGGCATCGGTCAGTGCGGCGCGGCAGGCGGCGTCCATCGCCGGCTCCAGCCGCGCCAGTTCGGCGAGGAAGACATCGGCCCGGAACAGGAACATGCCGCCATTCCAGAAGTAGCCGCCCTCCTCGAGGAAGGCCTGCGCCTTGGCCAGCACCGGCTTCTCGACGAACGCGGCGATGGTGCTGGCACCGTCAACCGCGGTGGCACCGCCGGCCTTGATGTAGCCGAAACCGGTTTCCGGATGCGTCGGCTTGATGCCGAAGCTGACGATGTGGCCGGCCTGCGCGGCCTTCACGGCCACCTCGGCGGCGGCGGTGAACGCGGCGGTATCGGGAATGATGTGGTCGGCCGCCATCACGAACAGGATGGTGTCCGGGCCATAGGTCTCGTGGGCCCAGTGCGCGGCGCAGGCCGCGGCCGGCGCCGTGTTGCGGCCTTCCGGCTCCAGCAGGATGGTCGAGCCGGCAATGCCCGCGGCGCGCAACTGCTCTGCGACGATGAAACGGTGGTGCTCGCCGCAGATCGCCAGCGGTGCCGCGGCCTGCGGCAGCTGCCGGGCGCGCAGCGCGGTGTTCTGCAGCAGGGTGCGATCGTCGGTCAGCGCGAGGAATTGCTTCGGGTACTGCTCTCGGGACAAGGGCCAAAGGCGAGTGCCGGAACCTCCGGCAAGCAGAACGGGCAGCAGGGTCATCATCAGGTCTCGGGGGGATCGGGTACTGTCGGCTGCAAAGCCTAGCCGATGCTTCGCTCTTTTCTCATGGCGGTGGTGCGTCACGGCCCCGGTCGGGCCAGGTTCGCGGCACGTGCCGGCCGGATCATGGCGCAATCGCCGGGTACGGGCGCCGCCGGGCGCGTCCGTCCGCGTGCGGGCGCTTCCCGAGGCAGCGGGCGCAAGGATCGCGCCAGCCGCGGCCACGGGGCGTGCGCGGGCGGTGTCGAAACCGGTCGCACGGCGCCGGCAGCGCGTCGTGTGGCGCTCGCTCCGGCGGCCAGCGGCGAGCTGCGCGGCGCGATCGATCTTTCGACAAAACCATTCGTCGGATGCAAACGGATGATGGGTCGTGAAAGCGGGTTTGCACCGGGGCCGACGACCACCGGCACGGGCCCGGTTTCGTGTTTCGGCAGACGCACTTAGGTCATTTATGCACAGCTTGTGCACGGTGCGTTCAATCGGCCATCAACAGACTTAACCACCGCATCTTGGGGTTGACCGCATGGATAACCCCTATATATTGATCCCCCAAGCCACCCAGATGGCTTGGACACCTTCCGTCGCATGCCGGTCCCGCACCGGCCGCAAGCCCGCCGCATTGGGGAGAATCCAGATCCATGCAAACTCAAGCTGTCACGCCGTCGACCTCGCGCGCCGCGCCGTCCGAAGCCCCGTCGAATGTCCCCAGCGCCGCTGAACTGGCCGCCACCGCACCCGGCGCGATCAAGGTCATCCGCCGCAACGGCAAGCTGACCAACTTCGACGCCAGCAAGATCGGCATCGCGCTGACCAAGGCCTTCATCGCCGTTGAAGGCGGCCAGGCCGCGGCCAGCGCCCGTATCCGCGACAAGGTCAACGAGCTGACGCAGTCGATCGTCAGCGCGCTGACCCGCCACCTGTCCGGCGGCGGCACCCTGCACATCGAGGACATCCAGGATCAGGTCGAACTGGCGCTGATGCGCGCCGGCGAGCACAAGGTCGCCCGCGACTACGTGATCTACCGCGACGAGCGCGCCCGCGCCCGCGCGGCCGAAGCCGCGGCGAAGACCGCACCGGTCGCCGCACCGACGCTGAACGTCAAGATGGACGATGGCCGCCTGCTGCCGCTCGACGAGGCCCGCATCACCCGCGTGGTCAACGAAGCCTGCGCCGGCCTCACCGGTGTCGATGCCGGCGAAGTGCTGGCCTCGGCCCTGCGCGACCT
The DNA here is from genome assembly GCF_021732705.1 of Nevskia sp. Classification (GTDB taxonomy): domain Bacteria; phylum Pseudomonadota; class Gammaproteobacteria; order Nevskiales; family Nevskiaceae; genus Nevskia. Next base: position 68,338 of record NZ_JAKFUM010000010.1, read on the forward strand.
GTACGAAGGCATTTCCGAATCCGAGCTGAGCCAGGCGCTGACCCTCGCCGCCCGCGCCCGCATCGAGAAGGAGCCGAACTACACCTACGTCTCCGCCCGCCTGCTGTGCGACGCGATGCGCCACGAGGCGCTGACCTTCCTCGGCATGCCGGAATCGCGGCCGACGTTCGAGGACATGAAGGCGGTCTACGCCGACTATTTCCGCGAGTTCATCCACAAGGCGGCGGAGCTGGAACTGGTCGACTCGAAGCTGTGCCTGTTCGATCTCGACAAGCTCGGCGCCGCGCTGCTGCCGGAGCGCGACGCGAAGTTCGACTACCTCGGCCTGCAGACACTGTACGACCGCTACTTCATCCACAGCAACAAGACCCGCTTCGAGCTGCCGCAGGCGTTCTTCATGCGCGTGTCGATGGGTCTGGCGATGAACGAGATCGACCGCGAAGCCCGCGCGATCGAGTTCTACACGCTGCTGTCGTCGTTCGATTTCATGTCGTCGACGCCGACCCTGTTCAACTCCGGCACGCTGCGCCCGCAGCTGTCGTCGTGCTACCTCACGCAGGTGCCGGACGACCTGCACGGCATCTTCAACGCGATCCACGACAACGCCATGCTGTCGAAGTTTGCCGGCGGCCTCGGCAACGACTGGACGCCGGTGCGCGGCATGGGCGGCTGGATCAAGGGCACCAACGGCAAGTCCAATGGTGTGGTGCCGTTCCTGAAGGTCGCGAACGACACGGCGGTCGCCGTGAATCAGGGCGGCAAGCGCAAGGGCGCGGTCTGCGCGTACCTCGAAACCTGGCACCGCGACATCGAGGAATTCCTCGACCTGCGCAAGAACACCGGTGACGACCGTCGCCGCACGCACGACATGAACACGGCCAACTGGGTGCCGGACCTATTCCTGAAGCGCGTGATGGAAGAAGGCCAGTGGACCCTGTTCAGCCCGGAAGAGACGCCGGACCTGCACGAGCTGTACGGCAAGCCGTTCGAAGCGCGCTACACCGAGTACGAGAAGCTGGCCGATCAGGGCCGGATCAAGAACTTCAAGCGCATTCCGGCGCTGAACCTGTGGCGCAAGATGCTCTCGATGCTGTTCGAGACCGGCCACCCGTGGATCACGTTCAAGGACCCGTGCAACCTGCGCTCGCCGCAGCAGCATGTCGGTGTCGTGCACTCGTCGAACCTGTGCACGGAAATCACGCTGAACACCAAGGCGAACCAGGAAATCGCGGTCTGCAACCTGGGCTCGGTGAACCTGCCGTCGCACATCGTTGACGGCAAGCTGGATGTCGCGAAGCTCGAGCGCACCATCACCACCGCGATGCGCATGCTCGACAACGTCATCGAGTACAACTACTACTCGGTGGCCACGGCGCGGAATTCCAACCTGCGTCACCGCCCGGTGGGCTTGGGCGTGATGGGCTTCAACGACGCGCTGTTCAAGCTGCGCCTGCCGTACGAATCGGCCGAGGCGATCGAGTTCGCCGACCGTTCGATGGAAGCGATCAGCTACTACGCGATCAAGGCCTCGGCCGATCTCGCGGTGGAGCGCGGTGCCTACGCCAGCTTCAAGGGCTCGCTGTGGGATCAGGGCATCCTGCCGCTGGACTCGATCAAGCTGCTGGCCGACGCCCGCGGTCCGTACCTGAAGCAGGACACGAAGGAATCGGGCCAGTTCGACTGGCACAGCCTGCGCAACCAGATCCGCGTCACCGGCATCCGCAACTCGAACACGATGGCGATCGCGCCGACCGCGACGATTGCCAACATCACCGGCGTGTCGCAGTCGATCGAACCGGTCTACCAGAACCTGTACGTCAAATCGAACCTGTCGGGCGACTTCACCGTCGTCAACGAATATCTCGCGAACGACCTGAAGAAGCTCGATCTGTGGGACGAGGTCATGGTGCACGACCTCAAGTACTTCGACGGCAGCGTGCAGAAGATCGACCGCATCCCGGCCGAGATCAAGCAGCTGTACAAGTGCGCGTTCGAGATCGATGCCAAGGTGCTGGTCGATGCCGGCTCGCGTCGCCAGAAGTGGCTCGATCAGGCGCAGTCGCTGAACCTGTACATGGCCGCCCCGTCGGGCAAGAAGCTGGACGAGCTGTACCGTCACGCGTGGCTGTCGGGCCTCAAGACCACGTACTACCTGCGCACCCTGGGTGCCACGCACGCCGAGAAGACGACGATCCAGGACGGCAAGCTGAACCAGGTCGGCAGCGCGCCGGCCAGCCAGTCCGCCGCGCCGGCCGCCAAGGCCGCGCCGAAGCCGGCGTCGATGGCAGCCGCCAGCGAGCCGACGGCGCCGAAGGTCTGCTCGATCCTCGATCCGGACTGCGAGGCCTGCCAGTAAGCCTGCTCCCGCGTTGATGGCCGCCCCCTTCCGCCGGACGGCGGACGGGCGGAACGAGAAGCCCCGGTGTGGTTGCCGGGGCTTTTTCGTCGGTGTCACCGGCCTCATTGCGATGGCGGCGACGCCGGCGCCATGACCACCCGCAAGCCGATGCTGCCGTCACGCAAACCGTTCGTCGGCTCAAAGACGGCTTTGCAGCGAGAATCGGTCCAAATCGCTACATGTAGTGGTTTGCGAGACCAAAGACACAACTAATCGTGTCCGATGACATTTTTCGGGTTGACTTCGATCAGGTCGCGGAGCAACCTAGAGGCCGGTTTCGACGCGCGGCAGACGCCGGTTTTCCGGCCCGCCAGCCGTCAGGATCACGCCCCGCCCGGCGCTTGCCGGCAGCCTGTCGATCGATGTGCCGGCACGCTACCGGTGGCCACCCGGCCAGAACCGGCACCGTCGGCAACAACGCCAGACAGGCGTACGGTCGGGCGCGGCAAGGCCTGAGGGCTTGGTCGGTCATCGTCCGCCGCGTTGCCGGCCCCGGTTGTTCAGCAGTACCCGAATCATCGGCACCGCGTGTTGCGCTCCCGCAGCCGCACCGCGAGGCCGTCACCGTTTCACCTGCTCACGGCGCGCTGCCGCACTGGCGTTGCCGCACCACTTTCGATTCGACTTCAAGAGGACAGACACATGCTGGATTGGGATGACGCCCCGGTTGCCACCGCCCCGACCGCTTCAACGCCGATGCACGTGCCGCCGATGATCGATCCGATCGTCGCCACGCCGCGTGTCGCCGCCCCGGCTGCGCGCCCGGTCTACGCCGCGCCGACGCCGGCCGCCACGCCGCGCATTCCGGAAGCCAGCGAATTCAAGCTGACGCCGCCGCAGGCCAAGGCCGAAGCCGGTGCCACCGGCCTCGAAGACATCACCATCGGCGCACGCCGGATCCAGGTCGACGACAAGAAGATCATCAACTGCCGCGCGGACCTGAACCAGCTCGTGCCGTTCAAGTACGAATGGGCCTGGAAGAAGTACCTCGACGCCTGCAACAACCACTGGATGCCGCAGGAAGTGAACATGAGCGCCGACATCGCGCTCTGGCAGGACCCGAACGGCCTGACCGAAGACGAGCGCATGATCATCAAGCGCAGCCTCGGCTTCTTCTCGACCGCCGACAGCCTCGTCGCGAACAATCTCGTGCTCGCCGTCTACAAGCACCTGACGAACCCGGAATGCCGCCAGTACCTGCTGCGTCAGGCGTTCGAGGAAGCGATCCACACGCACGCCTACCAGTACTGCATCGAATCGCTCGGCCTCGACGAAGCCGAAGTGTTCAACATGTACCGCGAAGTGCCGAGCATCCACGACAAGGCCGCGTGGAGCCTGCCGTTCACCCAGAGCCTGGCGGATGAAAGCTTCCACACCGGCACCCCGGAAGCCGACCAGCGCCTGCTGCGTGACCTGATCGCGTTCTACGTCGTGTTCGAAGGCATCTTCTTCTACGTCGGCTTCGTGCAGCTGCTGAGCTTCGGCCGCCGCAACAAGATGGTCGGCGTGTCCGAGCAGATCCAGTACATCATGCGCGACGAGTCCATGCACATGAACTTCGGCATCGACGTGATCAACCAGATCAAGATCGAGAACCCGCACCTGTGGACGCCGAAGTTCCAGGACGAAATCGCCCAGATGCTGACCGAGGCGACCGAACTCGAAATCAAGTACGCCCACGACACCATGCCGCGCGGCGTGCTCGGCCTGAACGCCAGCCAGTTCAACGAATACCTGAAGTTTGTCTGCAACCGCCGCTGCTCGCAGATCGGCCTGAAGCAGCTCTACCCGGGTGCGGAGAACCCGTTCCCGTGGATGAGCGAGGTCATGGATCTGAAGAAGGAGAAGAACTTCTTTGAGACGCGAGTGACGGAGTATCAGACGGGTGGGGCTTTGAGCTGGGATTGATTCCGCCGCAGATTTTGAGGCTTTAATCCCCAATGATCCGGTTCGAGTGGGACCCCAACAAGGACCACGCGAACCGGATCAAGCATCGGCTCAGCTTCGAAACAGCCGTTCTGGTGTTTGACGATCCAGTCGCACTGACAATCGCGGATCGTGATTCCTCAGTCGGCGAGCAACGCTGGCAGACCATCGGCAAGGCAGGATCAGCACTGCTGGTCCTGGTTGTACATACGCACCGTGACGAGCAGGATAACGAGGTTATCCGCATCATCTCGGCCCGCCGGGCCACACCGTCGGAACGCAAACGCTATGAGCAAGCTGACCGCTAAACAGCGCCAGGAGCTGGAAGCACTCGCTGCGCAGCCGGACGATCAGATCGATACGTCTGACGCTCCCGAAATCCAGGATTGGAGCAACGCAGAACGCGGGCGCTTCTATCACAAGGATGCCGTCAAACAAATCCCGATTTATCTCGATGCCGACGTCATGGAATTCCTCGCGGACCGCGCCGAGCGCCGCAAGATCGACACCAGTACGCTGGCGAATGAGTTGCTCAAGAAGAATGTCGAACTCATCATGGCGGCGGAAGCATGAATGCCGCTCGCCGTGTCTGCACATCGAATTGAAGCAGCCTTGCACTGGCACGAAGCACCCGCTCCCATAGATAAGCAAGGTCACGGATCTGAAGAAGGAGAAGAACTTCTTTGAGACGCGCGTGAAGGAGTATCAGACCGGTGGGGCTTTGAGCTGGGATTAATAAAAGGCCGGCTTGCCGGCCTTTTTCTTATGACGGCACCGAGTTAAGTATGAAAATTAATAAAGTAAGTATCAAAAATTTCCGAAAGCTGGCTGATATTGAGTTTTCACTTAAAAAAAATATTTCAGTCGTCGTTGGCCCCAATGCTGCTGGGAAAAGTTCGATTTTCGAATCAATTCGGCTCGCCAAAGCCGTCCTATTCCCAAGAATGCAAGATGAACTGCGTAATGTGCTTATTCACCTAGGGGCAACCAGCGCACACTTCTACAATGGTCAGCTTCAATATGATTTTTCCGCGCTCGCGGGGGATGTAACTAAGCCAGTTAACATAGCGTTAACTTTGACCTTCACAGCGTCAGAGATTGAAACACTTAAACGCTGTAACACTCAGATAGCTCGGAACTTGGTCTCCGCGCAACTAGGGCGGTCGTTTGATGACCCAACCTATGATCTGCGCGCGTATTTCTCGACTAATGTCGGACAGCAAGCCCAGCTGGAAGCTTCGGCTCATGTAGAGGAAGCTTTGGCATCACTGAAACCAGACGCACCCTTCGTTACTTCAATTGAGATAACTGCAACGCAGATATCCACATCCGGCGCCATCATCAATCTCTTCGTAAGTGCGGTCGAAAGAAATCTTACCCCCGACAAAGCGATCTTTAGTTACTTTCCAGCTGATAGATCCCTCCCTCAGGGGGAAATTGCGATACAAATTGGCCCACAAGATTTTAAAGCACAAACTGATAGTCACTTTGCTACTGCAACAACAAAATATGGTCGACTAAAACAATCTGTTATAAATCAAACGCTTCTTGGAGCGATGGAAGGCATCTCAATTGAGTCAGAATTTAACAAGATATTTACAACTTTCTTGCCTGGTAAGCAGTTTATAGGCCTAAGTCAGAAACCATCTGGGCTACTTGCGGTCCTGGTTAAGGATATTACCTCCGGTAAGATTTTTGATATTGACAGCCTGAGCAGCGGAGAAAAAGGACTAGTACTGAGTTTTCTTCTCTTTCGTAATGCTATCACTGAGGGAAGTATCATCCTTGTTGATGAGCTTGAACTTCACCTTAACGCTGCAGTATGCAAAAAAATTCTTCCATACCTTGCAAAAGAAATTGTTGGAGTAACTGATTCTCAGTTTATTGTATCTACCCATAGCCCAGAGTTAATGCGTGATGCTTTCGAGCATGATGATGCTGAACTTTTTCATCTACGAAGCGACACTGATATATCTCCAGTTTTACCGCAAGATAAAATAGAAGTTTTAGAGATAGTAAGACGTCTTGGTGTGAGTACGGAAAGTGCACTAACTTCCAAAGCATTAATGTTCGTGGAAGGCGACAGCGACGTTGCAATACTGGAAGCTGCATTTCCTTCGGATTTGGTTGGCGTTCAAAGTCGCGGATTAAATGGAAGACCGGAAGTAGAAAAATCAATACGAGACCTACAGGCTGCAGAAGCAAAAGGATTACTTCGAGAACCTCAAGGCTTTCTATTTGATAATGATCGTCAGCCGACGCAATTCAAAAGCAGCAACTTAGTCAAAATTGCTCAGTTAAACAGATACTGCATTGAGAACTATCTTTTAGATGAGGAAGTACTTTACGACAAGATTCAGAAATCGGCCAAACGACCACCCGACTCCCGTGGCACTTTTTCGCGCCACATTAAAGAGCTTGCAATCGCGCAACTCGAACGAGTAATACTTAATGATTTGATCAATGAATACCGATCAATAACAGTAGCAATTAAAGCCAAAGAATTGAAAAATAAATCTGTAACTGATATAGCAAATTTACAACTACAAAAATTCAATGAAGCTGCTGATCAGTTAAGAGTATTGACCTCGAAGGCTGATTGGGAAACAGATTTTTACACGAAATTTGATGCCAGACGAGGTGAATTGCAGCCGCAATGGGAAAACGACTGGAAATCTTTGTGTAGTGGCAAGCTCCTGTTCGAAGATCTACAACGTCACTATGAAATTGGGGTAGATTTACTTAAATTTAAGACCGCGCTGGCCGAAGAATTAGGGCGGCAAAACAAAGATGATATCTTAGCGCTCCGAAGTACAGTAACGTCATTAATTTCTTGAATTAAAGGGGCTTGAGTTAAAAGGGGCCAGGCTCAATTTAATTGTTGCCAATCCCTCGCCAGCTAACTGCATCGGCGAATTACGGTGACAGCTTACAAATTCACCCAATCCCCGTGTGCGATAGGTCGCGACGTCAGACGGTAGCGATCTAGCTTACGGCCTCGCGGCCCCGCCACAACTGTAAAAAAACCTCTCACGCGTAGGCGTAAGAGGTGGCTTGTGCAACGAACCACGAGCGTTAGCGGCCTGTGGCCGCCAGCGTCTCAGGCTTATTCGGGCTTCTTTTCCTTCTTCTCGGCGGTATCGCCACCGACGCTGATCGACGTGCTGTTCTTGCCGTTGTCGCTTTCGTAGGACACGGCACCATCCTTGGCGTTGATGCTGAGGCTGGTGCTGGCAGCGGCGGCGGCCGGGGCGGCGGCGGGTGCGGCTTTCGGGGATTCGCTGCCGGAGCAGGCGCTCAGCAGCAGAACGAGGGCGGCGGCGGAGGTCAGGGTCAGAGTGCGCATGTGTGGTTTCTCGATGAGGGTCACACACGGTACGCCCCGCTACCTGAACGGCAGCCGCTGGAATCCCGAAGGATGGCGATGACCCTTTGCTGGACCGCACGCGTTCGGCGCCACTGAGGCAAGCCCACGAATCAGACGGTCCCAGTTCACCCCTGCGCTGAACTCCGGTGACACGGTGTTGGGTTGCAGCGTCCACTCCGTGCCATGGATCGCGAACTCAGGCGTATGACCTGACCTGTGGCCTTGCCCGAACGCCACCGCCGCAAGGCATTTTTCGCCGCAGGCCATGACCGGCGGCCTGTGCAACGCGCCGTGAATGGAGACGATCTGTCGTCGCCGAGAACTCAGGCTTACGCTAATGCCTTGGCTGCCGGAAGCCGTCTCAGCATCGAGGGTTCGTGAACGTGTCGAACTGCCTGAATGCCGTATTGCTGGTGGCACTGGCCGTGCTGGCGCAGCAGGCCGCCTTTGCCCAGGGAACGCAACGCCCGTTCTGGGTTTGCGTGGGGGCGGATGGCGCGCGGAAAGCGCAGGACAGGGCTTGCGACGTCCAGGATCAGACGATCAGCGCCCCGCGCGGTGCAGTGTCGACGCCACCGTCGGTTCAGCCGGCGGCAGCGATCAAGGTGGACGGTAATTTCGCGGCGGCACAGGCGCCTTCATCGGTCGACGGTCGCCCCAACCCGTTCAAGCCGATCATGGACGTTGCGGTGAAGGGCTTCGGCGTGACCGCAGTTATCCTGCTTGCCATCGGCGCGATCAAGGTGCTGGTGATCAAGGCGACGACGCGCAAACAGGGCGGGCGATCGAACCGTCGATCTAGCGGCCAACCGAACCGGCGCGCGTCGAACCCTTCAAGCCGCAACGGCGAGGCGGCGTCTCCCGTGCGGGACCCGTACGAATCGGAACCGGACGCGCCGAGCCGGCCGGCGCCGTCTGGGCCAGCCCGATCCGAACAACCTGCGGACGCTGCGCAGGCTCCGTTGACGTGGAACATCGCCCTGATCCGGGAGCTGGAGTGGAAGCGCTTCGAGGAACTGTGCATGCAGTTCTGGAACTGCAAGGGCTATCCAGCGCGACTGAGCGGTCCGGGTGCGGATGGCGGCGTCGACGTCCTGATCGCCGACCGGCGCGATCCCGGCAAGATCTTCGCAGTGGCGCAGTGCAAGTCCTGGTCGTCAAAGCCCGTGGGGGTGGAGTCAGTGCGCGCGCTGTGGGGAGCCAAGGATCACTTCAAGGCCAATCTCGCGCTGTTCTACGGCTTGTCCGGTTTCACGCCGGACGCCCGGGCATTCGCCGAAGGCAAGCATCTGAAACTGATCAGTGGCGAGGAACTGCTGCAGCAGATCATGGCGCTGACGGCTCCGGAACAAGCCGAGCTGCTGGCGACGATCACGCGTGGCGACTACACCACGCCGACCTGTCCGGCCTGCGACATCAAGATGCATCGCCGAACCGGCAAGGACGGAAAGCCGGACTTCTGGGGCTGCAACAACTTTCGCCGTTGCGGTTCGAAGCCGATCCCCCTTCGTGGCTGAAGCCCGTCGGGCCGGTGACCGGCACGGCAGTCGCCGCTCGCATCACGGCCATTGATCCGCATCGCTTCCAGCCCGACTCCCCCACCCGACCGCGGCCGTTGTGGTTCAGTATTCGCCGCTGAGCCCGGTCGATTGCACAACCGGCCGGGCCGCTCACGAATCAGGGGATTTGCCGACTCATGGATGCCGCTCGACTCGCCGGAATGATCGACCACACGCTGCTGAAAGCGGAGGCGACGGCGTTGCAGATTCGCCAGCTGTGCGCGGAAGCGGTCGAGCACGGCTTCTATTCGGTGTGCGTCAATCCGCGCTGGATTCCGTTCGCGGTGCAGTGCTTGGACCATGCGCCGGTGCTGCCGATCACGGTGGTCGGCTTTCCGCTCGGCGCGAGCCTGGCCGGTGCCAAGGCGCGGGAAGCGCGCGAGGCGGTGGCGGCCGGCGCGCAGGAGATCGACATGGTGCTGGACGTTGGCGGCGCCAGGTCCGGCCTCTGGGACGAGGTGGCGAACGATATTCGCGACGTGGTCGCCGCCAGCGGCGGCAAGCCGGTGAAGGTGATCCTCGAAACCTGTTACCTGAGCGATGACGAGATCCGCTTGGCCTGCGCGGCGGCGGCGGCCGGCGGTGCGCGCTTCGTGAAGACCTCCACCGGCTTTGGCTCGGGCGGCGCCACCGCTGCCCACATCCGCCTGATGCGGAACTGCGTGGGCGCTGATCTCGGCGTGAAGGCCAGCGGCGGCATTCGGGATACGGCGACGGCGCTGGCGCTGGTCGAGGCCGGGGCCACTCGGTTGGGCTGCTCGGCGTCGATCGCGATCATTCGCGGACTGGCCGCATCGACAACGGCGGCGACTGCCGACGGCGGGACGCATGGCCTGTATTGATCGCGTCATCCTCGTGGTGCTGGATTCCGTCGGCGTCGGCGCGGCGGCGGATGCCGCGCGCTTTGGCGATGAGGCCGCCCACACGCTGCGGCATGTCGCCGAATGGTGCCGCGATCATCAGCCGCCGTTCGCGCTGCCGAATCTCGAACGCTGGGGCCTCGGCAACATCGCGGCCGTGCCCGGCTGCGGCGCGGTGGCTGCGGCGCAGGCCGCGACCGCGCGCTTGCAGGAGCTGTCCCCCGGCAAGGACACGACGACCGGGCACTGGGAAATGGCCGGGCATGTGCTGCAACACGAATGGCCGCTGTTTCCGCAGGGTTTCAGCACCGAGCTGATGGAGCGCTGGTGCCGGGACAACGATCTGCCCGGCTGGCTGTGCAATCGGCCGGCGTCCGGCACGGCGGTGCTCGACGAGTTCGGCGACGAGCATCGGGCATCCGGCAAGCCGATCGTCTACACCTCCGGCGACAGCGTGTTTCAGGTCGCCTGCTCGGAAGAAACCTTCGGGCTTGAGCGCCTGTACGCGATCTGCCGCTCGGCCCGTGCGCTGCTGGACCCGCTCGGCGTGGGCCGCGTGATCGCCCGGCCCTTTATCGGCACGGGCACGGGGTCGCAGGCCGGCGCCTACGTGCGCACCGAGAACCGCCGCGATTTCAGCATGCCGCCGCCGGCGCCCAATCTGCTTGATCTGCTGGTGGCGCGGCAGCATGTCGTGGCCGGCATCGGCAAGATCGAGGACATCTTCGCGCACCGCTCGGTGACGCTCGTCGAGCACACCGGCCGCAACGAGACCAGCCTTGCGGCGACGGTGGAAGTCATGGCGCGCACGGCCGGAAGCCGAGGGCTGATCTTCACCAACCTGATCGACTTCGATCAGTTGCACGGCCATCGCCGCAATCCCGGCAGCTACGGGCAGGCGCTGATCGATTTCGACGCCTTCCTGCCCACGCTCGAAGCCGCCTGCGGCCCGCGCGACCTGCTGGTGCTGACCGCCGACCACGGCAACGACCCGACGCATCCCGGCACCGATCACACCCGCGAGGACGTGCCGCTGCTGTTCTGGAGCCCGTCGGCCGCGTTCAAGGCGCAGGACTTCGGCACCGTGCCGGGCTTCACCAGCATCGCGCGGCTGACGCTCGACAGCCTCGGGCTCGACGATGCGCTGGTGCAGCTCGAAGATGCCGCGCGCAGCCCGGCGCTCGCGGCCGCGAGCGGTCTGGCATGACGGCCGCACCTGCGTTCCTGGTCTCGGAGCTGCTGCGGAAGAAGCGCGACGGGCTGGCACTGAACGATGACGAGATCGCCTTCCTCGTGCGCGGCTTTTCCGATGGCTCGATCCCGGACTATCAGGTCGCCGCGTGGCTGATGGCGGGCTACCTGAAGGGCTTTTCGCGCCACGAAACCCTGTTCCTGACGCGCAGCGTCAAGGAATCCGGCCGTTGCTTCGACTGGCGTGCGCTCAGCGCGAACTTCCACAACGCGGTGTTCGCCGACAAGCATTCGTCCGGCGGCGTTGGCGACAAGGTATCGCTGGTGCTGGCACCGGTCGCGGCCTGTCTCGATCTCAAGGTGCCGATGATGAGCGGCCGGGGCTTGGGCCACACCGGCGGCACGGTCGACAAGCTGGAATCGATTCCCGGCTTCACCATGCAGCCGAGCGAACGGCAAATGGTGGAATGGCTGGATCGCACCGGCGTCTGCCTGACCGCGCAATCGCACGACCTGTGCCCGGCCGACCGCAAGCTCTACCACCTGCGCGATGTCACCGCGACCATCGACAGCGTGCCGCTGATCACGGCGAGCATCGTGTCGAAGAAGTGGGCGGAAGGGGTGGACGTGGTGGTCTATGACGTGAAGTGCGGCGAGGCCGCGTTCATGACCGACCTGCCGCAGGCGCGGGCGCTGGGCCGTTCGCTGGTCGATGCCACCGCCGGTGCCGGCATCCGCGCGCTGGCCTGCGTCACGCGCATGGACGAACCGCTCGGCAGCATGATCGGCAACGCCAATGAAGTGACCGAATGCCTGTGGATGCTGCGCGACGACTACCCGAGCGCGAACCATCGCCGGCTCGCAGCACCACTGCTGGAATTGTCGCTGCGGCTGGCGGCGGAGATGGCCGTGCTCGGCGGCACGCGCGGCACGATGGCGCAGGCGATCAGCGATGCGCGGGCGGCGATCACGTCGGGCCGCGCGCTGCAGGTGTTCATGGACATCGCCCGCAACCAGGGCGCGGTGGCCAGCTGGGAAAGCCGGCTGCCGCAGGCGGCGGTGACGCGTGTCGTGAAGGCGACGCGCAGCGGCACGATCACGCACATCCACGCGCGCCGGCTCGGGCTGGCCGGCATCCGCATGGGCGCGGGCCGCGCGACCGCGGAAAGCCGGATCGACGTGGCCGTCGGCATCGAGATGCTGGTGCGGCCGGGCGACGTCGTCGCGAACGGCGACGCGCTGATGCGGCTGCATCTGCAGGCCGGCCAGACGGTGGAGATCGAGCCCGAGATCGAGCGGATCTTCGGCTTTGATGATCCGTCCGGACCGCCGGTGTCGGAACTGCTGATCGAGCGGATCACGGCCTGACCGGACGAGGACCGGGACGAGGCTGCAGACGCGGATGGCGGCCGCGGCCAGCCGCTGGCGATTGATCGTCGTCCATGGTCCCGGCGCCGTCGCGGTGTAAAACCCCGATGGAGCCCGTCCCGTCCACGGCCACGCGCCGTCGACGGTTGTGATGCAGCGCTCATTGCGGGTCGCGATCGCCCTGTCTGTGTTTCATCGTCCGTTCCTACTATCAACTGGCAGCCGTGGCGGTTGCGCGAGCCGTGAGTGATCAGACTGGGAGACGACGATGAATCCGTTAAACGCATTGAATCAGTTGCAGGCGAATCCCGATCACTTCTTCCGCTACTACCCGATCCGCATCGCTGGCGCCTCGGCACCGTGGGTGCCGGGCGCGGCCAACCTCAAGCCGTTCTACCTCGCCAAGAAAGGGGCCGGCCATGCCGGACAGATTGGCGGGCAGGTTCGAAAGGAGGGTCATTACGGCGCAACGCGACCGGGCTTCCTGCACACGAAGGAGATTTCGAGCTTCTTCCTGCAGGAGGGCGTGATGCCCAACAGCACCGGGCCGTTTCAGACCCTCGGCGTGCCGATGGTGAATTACAACTCAATGTTGTATGGCTGCCCGAATCTGGCCGGCAACATCGGGGCGATGCCGCACTATGTGGTCGACCACTCGGCCAACCTGATGACGACGGGACAACTGTCCGGCTGCACTTTCGCGTGGATCACGCAGGGTGCAGATCTGTGGTGCATCCATGTCCAGCCGAAGGACGGAATCGTCGGCACCGTGCTGCATACGCAACTGGACGTGAACGGCCATTTCGCGGCCGCGGCCGGTGTGCCGCTGCAGACCTTTGGCCCCAACGACTACCACGGCGCTCGCGCCACCGTGATCGGCGTCCGGCATGCCGGCGCCTGGCGGCTCTACGCACAGACCTCGATCGACATGTTCTCGACCATCAGCGGCGCGTGGCGCCTGCATCCCGGGCCGGTGGTCGCGCTGTAGCAGCACCGCACCGCCGCGCGCGCCGAAGCGATCAGCGATCGATCAGCCTTCGTCCGGCGAATCAGCGCTGCCATCCGGCAGCCCGCGCCCGATCGCGTTGCGGATGAACTGGCGGCCGTAATGACGGTTGCGCCGGTTCTTCTTGGCATCGGCGCGCTGCTCGTTGCGCTTGTCGACGATGATTTCGTCGAGACGGCTCAGGTCGTCGAGGCTCTTCAGATCGTTCGGGGAATTGCGCTTCGGCATGACGGATTCGGGGCCAGCGCGGATGGTGCCGCGCGCGGTGATCGTAGCGTGTCGATCGCTCCGGAAGTGCTCGCGATGGCGTTCGCCGGCAGTCGTTCACGGTGGCCGCCGCTGATTCTCCTGGGCGTGGTGGACAGGGCCGTGGCCGCTGCCGATGAAGGTTGCCCAACCCTCAGCCGATGCGCTGGAACCAGGCGGCGATCTGCGCCTTCGGCAGCGCGGCGATCTCGGGCGGGCGCTCCGCCTCGCAGCGGCTGCAGCGACACAGGAAGCGGAAGTCCTTCAGCAGCTGCGCGTTGCGCGCGAACCAGTCGAGCGCGAGGAACGAATCGTCGCCGAGATAGTTCCAGCAGATCGCAGTGCCGGGCGCGATCGGACGGGTCGCGATCAGCAGTTCCAGCAACGGCTGGCCTTCGCTGGCGCCGAGGCGCGCGTTCGGGTCGCAGGAGTGATTCGAGCGGCTGACGATCGGCCACAGGCCGTAGCCGATCACGCCGCCCTGCGCGTAGCGGATGTTGTTCGCGGCAACGCGGTGATAGAGCTGCGTGAGCTTCTTCGGATTGCGCCGGTAGACCGCGGCGTAGTGCGCGAGCCGTTCGGTCTCGCGCCCGCTCAGCGTCCAGACGCCGAGCTTGAGGTCCGCCGCACGGTCATGCGCCTCGCGGTCCTGCGTCGCGAGGATCGATTCCAGCAGCAGCAGCGCGCCGTCGTCTTCCTCGTGCGGCTGGACCTCGACGAAGGCGATCGGATATTCGGCGACGAGCACCGCGCCGGGCTCGATGGCAGCGGCCGCCAGCAGTTGCCGTTCCTCGCCCCAGCGTTCGATGCGAACCAGCTCGGCGTAGGCGGCAGGCAGTGACACCGTCATCGCGGCGTTCTCGTCGTGCGGTTGGACATCCGGCAGGCCCCTCCCGAGGCAGGCAATCCGGCGACGCGCAGTCTAACGAGCGCGTGCCCCGCCCGGCAGTGGCGCGGCGATCAGGCCGAGCGCGCCGCCAGCCAGTCGCCGACCAGCGGCCAGACCGTGGTCGGGGCCTGATTGCCCGACACGATGGCCATGTGGCCGCCGGGCACGACCTCGACCTTGACGTCGCGGCTGGCGACGAACTTCAGCAGCGCCCGGGTGCAGGTCGGCGTGACGATCGGATCGCCGCGCCCGGCGACCAGCAGCAGGTTCGCCCGGATCGCCGAGAGGTGGGCATCGCTGCCCGGAATCGGCAGGCGGCCGGCGGCCAGCACGTTGTCGGCCCACAGGTACTGCACGGTGTCCTGAATGACGCCGCCCGGGTAGGCCACCATGTCGTCGAGGAAAGCGGCATGGGTGGCGTGCGCGGCGACCTTTTCGCGGTCGTGCAGCTCGGTCAGCAGATCGAGATACGGCCGCAGGCTGGCGGCGGGCGCGGTGAGCTTGTACAGCGCGCTGTTGAACCAGCCCGGCGCGCGCCACAGCCGCGGCGGCGTGGCATGCGGGCGCAGCGCGCGCACCTTGCCCAGCCCGCGGATCACACGGCTCAGGCGCTGGTGCTGGCGGCCGATCGCGCCGTTGTCGTGGTAGTCGCACGGCGCGCCGAGCAGCACGAGGTTGCGGATGTCGGCGTCGCCGCTCCACGCCGTGTAGCCGTACGCGAACAGCCCGCCGAAGCTCCAGCCATGCAGGCTCAGCGTCCGCGTGCCGGCATGCGCCCGCACCTGGGCGAGCAGGGCCGGCATGAATTCGGTGATGTAGGTCTTGAGCCGCCAGTGATCGTGCGCAGCGTCCGGGCGGCCCCAGTCGATCAGGTAGACCTTGCAACCGCGCGCCAGCAGGTCACGAACGAGACTGCGCTCCGGAAACAGGTCGTAGATGGTCATGTTGACAGCGAGCGGCGCCACCAGCACCACCGGCACCGCGTGCACCGGCGTGGCCGTCGGCGTGTAGCAGCGCAGCTGGATGATGTCCTGCGTGTGGATGACCTCGAACGGCGTCTGCCCGGACTGCACCAGCGTGTCGGCGGCGAACAGGCGATCGCGCAGGTTGTTCAGGCGTCGGGCGGCACCCCGCGCGGCACGGGCCGGCGAGCGAAGACGGGCGGTCACGGACATCGGCAAGCAGTCTCGACAGGGGCCTTGCGGCCGTGGGATTTCGGGCGGGCGCGCAGCCCGGCGCAGGGTCGCGGCGGGCAAGCCGGTTTTTGCGCGGCCGCAGTGTGCACGATCGTTCACTCGCTGCCCACTGCCGCCGAGCGTCGACTGCTCACGGATCGATCGTCGTCCGATGACCGCGATTCGCTGCGGCCACCAACGACGCGACGAACCGCGTCGCGCCGCCCGCGCCGGCCGACATTGGCGCGCGATCGGCATCGGGAACTCGGTCACGAACGGTGGACGCAATCGGTTGCAATGAGAACAATCGTTCACTAAATTGAACACAGGATTATTCAGCCCGTCCACCGCAGGGAGTTTCGACATGGCGATATCGCGCGTTCCGCTGTACTTGCTGACCTCCACCGTGCTGGCCGCCGTGTCGGCGTTGCCGGCGACCGCGCAGCAGGCCCGCGCCTCGGTCGGCGTCAACGTCGACGTCGAAGTCGGAGATCGCGACGGTCGACGACACGACGACCGCTATTACGGACGCCACGACGACCGCTATGACGATCGCTATGACGATCGCTATGACGATCGCTATGGCGGGCGCTACGACGATCGCTATGACGACCGGGGTCCCGGTCGTCGGCCCGGACTGGTCGGCGGCATCATCGGCGGCGCGCTGGGCGTGGCGGACACCGCGACGCGCGGCGCCCTCGGCGTGGCGGGCGATGCGACGCGTGGCGGGCTCGGCCTTGCCCGCGACGTCACCCGCGGCAGCCTCGGCATCGCCCGGGACGCCACGCACGGCGCGCTGGACACCGCCGGTGGCGTCGTCCGCGGCACGACCCGCGGCGGCGTGAATGTCGGTGTCGACGCCCGCGTCAACGCCAGCGCCGGCAATGCGCGCCGCCCGGCACCGGCGCCGCGCCGTCGCGACGACTCGCGCGACGACCGCCGCTAGACCGCGGACTCACCTTGGTCCGGTCGCCGCCGGGCAGCACGCTGCGGCGGCGATGCCCGTCGCGATCAGGCCGGCTTCTTCAGCTTGTCGAGCGTGCCGGTCTCGAAATCGCTGGCGTCGTGACGCTCGTGCAACTGTGACGAGGCCTCGCCCCACAGGCGGTTGACCATGCGGCCGCGCTGCGAGGCCGGGCGCTCGTTGATCTGATCGGCCCAGCGCACGACGTGGCGATACTCCTGGACCTGCAGGAACTCGGCGGCGTCGTACAGCAGGCCCTTGACCAGCGCGCCGTACCACGGCCACGTGGCGATGTCGGCGATGCTGTATTCGTCGCCGGCGAGATAGGCATTCGTGGCCAGATGCCGGTCGAGCACGTCGAGCTGGCGCTTGACTTCCATCGTGAAGCGATCGATCGCGTACTCGATCTTGAACGGCGCATAGGCGTAGAAATGCCCGAAGCCGCCGCCGAGATACGGCGCGCTGCCCATCTGCCAGAACAGCCAGTTCAGCGCCTGCGCGCGAGCCGCCGGGTCCTTCGGCAGCAGCGCCCCGAACTTCTCGGCGAGATACAGCAGGATCGCGCCGGATTCGAACAGGCGGGTCGGCGTCGGCGTGCTGTGGTCCATCAGCGCCGGAATCTTGGAATTCGGGTTGACGTCGACGAAGCCGCTGCCGAACTGATCCCCCTCGGTGATGCGGATCGGCCAGGCGTCGTACTCCGCACCCGCATGGCCGAGTGCCAGCAGTTCCTCGAGCATCACCGTGACCTTGACGCCGTTCGGCGTGGCCAGCGAATACAGCTGCAGCGGATGCCGGCCGACCGGCAGCACCTGCTCCTTCGTCGCGCCGGCAATCGGACGATTGATGTTGGCGAACTGGCCGCCGTTGGGGCTTTGCCAGGTCCAGATCTTCGGCGGCTTGTAGGTCGGGGTATCGGACATGGCGGGGCTCGGTGGATGCGGATGCAAGGGACAGACGGGAAGACGGCGCACGACACGGACGTGCCGGGTGCGAGGGATGGACCCTGCCCGGCTCGCCGAGTTCGATCGACGCGAGGTGCCGAGGGTGCCCCGGCACGGCCGCCCCAGCAAGCCGGTGGCGACCGCGGTCAACGCCGCGCGGCGTCGATCTGCACGCCGGCGCGATCCGCGGCGCTCGGTCAGCCGCTGCTCACGGCATCGGATCGAGCAGGCCGGTCAGGCCCAGTGGCTGGTACGGTCCGATCAGCAACTGCTCCATCACGCCGTAACCGTGCTGCACGCGGCCATCGGCGTGCGTCATCGTGGCGTGGACGAAGGCCTGGATGTGCGTGTACGGCGGCGCGTGGGTCTTGATGTCGGCGGTGCGGATCTCGTCATAGCCGATCGCCAGCGGGCCCTTGTTCAGGCCGTGCGCCCAGTCCGGATTGAAGTAGCCGAGGCCGGTCATGAAGAACGGCCACTTCACCGTGACATCGATCCGGCTTTCGTCGCCATTGCGATGCACGAGCTTGTACACGGCCGCCTCGGCGTGGCGCGTGCCGGACGGAATGCACAGCGCCGAGGTCGCGCGGCGCATGTGATCGACATCGCCGCTGCCGCGCCGGCCGATCACGGCATCGGTGTTCCACGGCTCGCCAAACTCGTCGGCATTGAGGTGGTACAGCACGTAGCAGTCGTCGAAGTGCAGCGGCGACCAGATCCAGTGGAACTGCGAGAAGTTCGGCGGATCCATGGCTTGCGGGTCCGGCAGGCCGATCGGCCGGACACCCCACGAGCGGTCGCGGGTGCCGCGGGTACCGGCGACGTCGAAACGCCGGCCCTTGAGTTCGACCCAGCCGCTGTAATCGCCCTGCTGGGTCAGCCGGGTCAGGTCCATGAACATGCGCGGACCGTTGCGGCGCGTGTAGCGCGGCTCCTCCAGCACGTCGGCATAGCCGGTGAACAGCAGGTCGGCCTTCAGGCCGTGCTCGGCGGAATCGACCCGCACCCGGAGCTGCTGCAGCGGCACGACGACGTCGATCGCGATCGGCCCGACCGTCGTGTCCATGCGCTCCATCTTCAGGTGCCGCGAGGCATGCAGGTTGTGCTGCACGCCGTCGACGACGACGCAGAACGACGCATCCATCACGTTCAGCAGCGGATAGACGCCGAGGGCCGCCGCGAAGTACAGCGTGCCTTCCGGGTTGTAGCCGTTGAAGAAGTAGCGGTCGTAGAAATTGCGATCGGTGCCGGCGTAGGCAATCGGCTCGGCCGTCTGGTGAATCGGGTAATCATCGCCCTTGGTCAGCATGGTCAACGCTCCGGTCAGCGAATCAGCGACAGCGTGTCGAGGTCGACCATCTGCCGGGCATGACGATTGATCATCGTGCTCAGCATCCGGTCGCCGCGTTCGGTCGGGGTGGTGATGGCGGCGCCGACCACGGCCATGATCAGGCCGTGCGCGGCGGTCAGCCGGTAGTCATGCCAGCAGCGGTCCCAGTCGTAGTCGCGGATGCCGCGCGCCAGCAGGGCCGCGTGATAGCGGCGGGCCAGCCGTTCCTCGTTCGCGCGGCGATCGTCGGCAAGCAGGCCGGCGCCGATGAAGTAGGCGACGTCGAGCACGCCGGGACCGGCCATCAGCGTCTGCCAGTCGAGCGCGGCGACGGGTGTTGCGCCGCCGCGGGCATCGAACAGGATGTTGTCGAGCCGGTAGTCGTGATGGGCGATGGTGAACGGCGCGGTCTGCTGCGCGAACCATGGACCGATCACGGCCGCGAAGGCATCGAGGATGGCCGGCACGCCCGGCTCCAGCAGCGCCGCGAAACGCGGCTTGATCGCCGCCACGCATGGCGGCAGTTGCGCCGTGTACATGCCGACCATCTGCGCGCGCGCCATCCACGGCTGCGCCAGCGTCTCGGCATCGCCCCAGACCGAGGCGTGGATCGCGGCGGCGGTGTCCATCGCCGCCTCGGCGTCGGCAACGCTGCAGCCGGTCAGCTGATCGCCGCCGCGCGCCGGTGCCAAGTCTTCGAACAGCAGGCAGAAGGTCGCGCCGTCGGCGCTGACGTCGGCGAAGTAGGTCGTCGGCACCGGGCCGCCGATGCGCGGCGCGATCACCTGGTAGAAACGCGTCTCGCGCTCGTACAGGCCGAGCGCCGCTCCGGACGCGCGGCTGGTTTCGCCGGCGGCCTGCAGCTTGGCGACGAGGCTGGCCGGCGCACCGGCTTCCGGCTGGTCGTAGCCGAGCTTGATCCGCAGATTGGTGCCGAGCATGCCGTTGCCGACCGGTGTCGTCGTCGCGGACGTGACCGTCGCCGTCCTGAGCTTGCCGACCGCGCGCAGCACCGTGGTCAGCCAGACCGGTGTCAGGCCTTCCGGACCCGGAATCAGGGGATGACCCGCAGCCGGGTCGTGCCGCAGCGGGGCGGTCGGGGTGTTCATGGGGTCTCCTCGCACTGGAAAGTGGACTGCCCGGCTGGCGTGGTCGCTGCCGGATCGATGACGGCGCGTGCCGGTGTCATCGGCACATTTCCGATTCTAGCGACCGCCCCGAGTCGCCGAACCCGAACTTGCTGCCGGGGTCAGCCGAACTGCCCGGCCCACTTCAGCAGCGCCGGCAGCGGCAGGGCGCCGCTCTGCCGCGCCAGTTCCCGGCCGCCCTTGAACGCGATCAGGGTCGGAATGCTGCGGATGTGGTGACGCGCGGCGATCGCCGGCTCGGCTTCGGTATCGAGCTTGGCCAGCCGCAGCCGCGGTTCGAGTTCGGCGGCGGCGCGCTCGAAGCTCGGCGCCATCGACAGGCAGGGGCCGCACCACGGCGCCCAGAAATCGACGATCAGCGGCAGTTCGCCACGCGCGAGCTGGACATCGAAATTGGCGCGGGTCAGCACCAGTGGCTGGCCGGTGAACATCGGCTGCGTGCAGCGACCGCACATCGGGCTGACCTTCGGGCGCTCGCGCAGGCGCTCGTCCGGAATGCGGTTGGTGGTGTTGCAGTGCGGGCAGGCAACGAGCATCGAGGCCACTCCAGAAGCAGCGGCCGGATCGGCCGCCGCGATGCTGGCGATGTGCGTGCGTCGCCGCCGGAATCAAGGGTCGCGGCCGCCATCAATACGGCAGCGTCGCTCTCCACGGCGGCGTCGACGGCACGATCGCGACCTGCACGCCGCGTCGGTCGTAGGCCTTCTGTCGACGCTTGAACGTGTCGCTCGACTCGTACCAAGCCTTGGCCGGCTGCGATGTCGTCTTCTGCGTTTCCAGCGCCTGCGAGACCGCCGTCCACTTGTTCACAGTGGCATCGAAATAGAGGAAGTTCAGCGAGGTCCGCACCTGCACCGCGGTGCCGGGAATGGTGCTGCCGGAGCCCGATTCCACCGCCCGATACTGCGCAAGGTCGCCGTACGACGTGCGCACGCAGGGGATCGGCGCCAGCGGCTGCACGCCGGACTTGTCGCCGACCGAGCCACTGCGCGTGCGCGTGACCGGCGCGCTCAACGCACGCAGCAGCGGCGCCCGCTTGTTGGCCGAGGCATAGCCCTCGTCGGTGTAGTCGATCCGGCCGTAGACGATGTCGTCCTTGAACGTGTCGATGCCGTGCACGGAGTCGTGATAGACGCGCAGCTTGGTCGGGTCGTTCGGGTGCTCGGTGATGACCATCGAGCAGCCGTTCATCGCGCCGGTCAGCATCAGCCGATGCGCGGGGTTGGTCTTCGGCAGGTCGACATACGGGATCCGCGCCTTGCCGGCACCCTGAATGCCCGGAAACTCGTAGCCGAGCCAGTACGCGCTCAGCGGGGCGTCGCTGCCGCGCTCGAGGCCGCCGTACTCGACCTTCGGCGCAAACTGCCCTGGCACGACGAACCGCAGATAGATCACGGTACGGCCTTCGAGCGTCACCGGTTCGAGATCGAACTGGCCATGCCCAGCCAGTTCGATGCTGCGCTTGGCCTGCCCCACCTGCTGGAAATAGGCGCTGCTTGGCCCCGGGATGACGCGGCCCAGGTTGTCGTAGGTCAGGACCTCGCCGTCGAAATCATGGCGATCCTTCTCGCCATGCACTTTCATCGACAGGTGATTGATCGCGTAGCGCTGGCAATAGGCAAACGGATCGCTCGCGAATGACTTGTTGTGACCGTGCATGCGCTCCTCCCGGCTTCTGTCACCGATGTTGGATGCAAGATTGTCACAACGAATCGGCGGCGCGCCAGCGCGCCGCGCGGGCAGCCGATGAACTGCGGGAGCGACAATCTTTCCTGCCCGATCGCTGCCGCGGGGGCCGATCGACTGGCCTTCGACCGGCATCGGCTTGCGCGGCGTCATCGACGGTTTGTCTTTTCCGGCCGGGCCGTGGCAGTGTTCCGGCCCCGTTCACAAAACCTCGACTCATTCCATGGAAGGACAACGACGCGCTGGCTGCAGCAACACACGCCACTGGCTCACCCGCGGGCTGGCCTGCAGCCTGTTCGGCGGCCTGGCTGCATGGCCGGTCGCCTCGGCGTTCGCGGCACCGGCAGGCACTGCAGCGGCCGTGGCGGAACGGCCCCGGTCCGAGCTGACCGCGGCGCGCCCGGTCGCCGCGCTGGCGCTGGCGCCACCGCTTGCCGCAGCACGTCCCGCCGCGCCGGTGACGCTGGCGCCGGGCGATTTCGGTGGCCTGCTCGGCGGGCTGGGCGGCACGCTGGGCGACATCGGCGGTGCGCTCGGCGGCACGCTCGGTGACCTCGGCGGAACGCTCGGTGAACTGGGCGGCGCACTCGGCGAACTCGGCGGCAATCTGAACGCGATCTTCAGCCAGTTCAGCGCCGGGCTGGCAACGCTGCTGGCGGAACTGAGCGGCGAGATCTCGCCGACGCCGGGCACCGAGACCTTCAGCGGCAGCATCGTCTGGGCCGGGATCAGCCGCGACTACCTCGGCATCCGGCCGGTCAACGCACCGGCCGGCGCACCCGTGCTGTTGCTGCTGCACCCGAACGGCCTGTCGCCGGGCCGCATGGCCAACCTGACGCTGGCCGGACGCCTTGCCGCCGACTACGGCGCCTGGGTCTATTTGCCGGCTTCGCGCGGCGGCGCCTGGGCGGACGATCCGGGCGCGCTGTTCGGCGCCGACGATGTCGGCTTCCTGGACGCGCTGCTGACGCGCGAAGTCAGCGCACACGCGCTCGACGCCAGCCGCATCTATGGAGCCGGCTATTCGAACGGCGGCTTCATGATCGAGCGGCTCGCGTGCGAGCGGCCTGCCCTGCTCGCCGGCATCGCGCTGGTGGCGGCAACGCTGCGGGATTCGGTCGCCAGCCGCTGCACCGGGCCCAGTCGCACGCCGACCGTGCTGTTCAACGGCACCCGCGATCCGATCGTGCCGTACAACGGCGTCCCGACCCTGGCCAGCGCCACGAACACGGCCGCATTCTGGGCCGCGCGCAACCAGTGCGTGGCGACCGAGCGCAGCATCACCAACCTGCCCGATCTCGACCGCACCGACGGCACCACCGTCAGCGTGAGCCGCTACACCCGCTGCGTCGACAGCGTGGTCGCGCAATACACGATCAACGGCGGCGGCCACACCTGGCCCGGCACGCAATACGCGAACTACACGCTGGCGCTCGGGCCGACCACCGGCGACATCGACGCCACCCTCGAGCTGTGGCAGCAGCTGCTGCCGTATTCGCGCTGAAGCGCGTCGAAGGCGTCCCGCGCGTGGCGACTACGGCGTCATCCGCGTGCCCAGCAGCGGCGCGACGTCCGGCAGGCTGCGCTCGCGGCGAAGGCTGACGGCTCGCGGTCGCGCGGCCTGCGGGCAGTCCGGCGCGAAGCCTTCGAGGAAGCGGGCGTGGACTTTCGGCAGCGGGCAGGCGCCGTCGATCTCGTCCTGCGCGCAGCCGGGAATGTGCAGCACGACCGTTGCGGGCGGATGGGCGAGATCGAGCGCGGCCTCGGTCCGCAGCTGCGTCAGCGTCTGGTAGACGACGGACGTGCGGATGTAGCGCTGCCCGTTCGGATGGCGCAGGCGTTCGAAGCGCAAGGCGACACCGGGGGCGTGGGCATCCGGCTGACCGGGCAAGGTCCAGTCGAGGCCGAGCACACCACCGAGGGTGGCGAGGTGGATGTCGCGGCCGATGATCGCGACCCATTGGTTCGCGCGCAGCGGCGTGTCGGCGGCGGCCGGCGGATTCGCCGCTTCGGCTTCGAGGATCGCAAGCACGGTCTTGGCGAGGGTCGTGCCATTGCGTGACGCGATGTAGGCCGGACGGCGCGTCAGCTTCAGGTACAGGTTGCGCGGCGCGAGCAGCGGCGCCAGCGTTTCCGGCGTCGCGGCGTCGCCCCAGGCCACATCCTTGTCGGCGAAGCCCTGCAGGTACTCGAGCAGGAAATTCTCGCCGACGGTGGTCGCGGCCTTCAGTCCGCCTTCGAGCCGCACGCCTTCCGGGCCGGTTTCGAGGCGGTTGGCGAAGCCGTCGATGCCGCACGACGACACGCCGACTTCGCAGCCGGCGTTGCTGCGCACGTCGAGAATGCCCTGCATCTTGAGCAGCGCCGGCCGGACGCTCGCGGCCGCGGCACCGAGACCGCCGCCGGCCGCGTCGAGGATCGCGGCACGGGCCTTGTCGTGGTCGATCGGGCAGGTGCCGGTCTCGACCGGCTGGAACAGCGGATCGACCCCCGGCGGCGGCGCAAAGTACGGCTTGAAGTCGCAGCCCGGCGCCAGGCCATCGAGCAGCGCCTGCCCGCTCAGCGCGATGCGCTTGGCCGAGTTGTCGGCCCAGACACCGATGCTGCCGGCCGCCGGGCAACCCTCTGCCGGCAACAGCCCGGCGGCGGCGAGGTGCTGGCGGTGGTAGCGGCCGAGCACGGTGACCAGCGCGGCACCGCGCTCGGTCAGCTCGCCCTTCGCCACCGGCCATTGCGGCCACGGCCGGCGTGACGACTGGGCCAGTTCTTCCGGGCTTTGCGTCGGTGCGCGCACGCCATGACGCATCAGCAGCACCGACTTTTCGAGTTGCAGCGTCACCGGCTTGCCGGCGCTTGGCGCAGCGGCCGCCGTGAGAACGATCAGCTGCGACAGCGCGAACATCGTCAGCGCCGTGACGAGGCGCGGTCTTGCGGTCGGAAGGTCGGGATCGATCATCGGATGGATGCCGGCCCGGCAACGAACCGGGCCGCTCGAAAGTAAGCCCGCGACGAAGGCATCGTCGCGGGCCGGATCAGCGATGGCGCGGAGTTGCCGGCACCGGTCAGGCCGCAGCGGACATCTCGCCGGCCTTCTTGCCGCGCTTGCCCTTGCTGCCGGCCTTCGGTGGCGGCAAGAACTGCAGGTACTCGTCCTCGATCGGCGCTTCGGTCAGCATCGGCTTGTCGACCTCGTAGGCGTTCAGCACGCGCCACGGCAGCTTGCGGCCCTGACGCGGCAGCGTGCTCGCCGCGCGCTGGATGTAGCCCGAGCCGAGCGAGCCGAGGATCGATTCGTCCAGCTTCTCGCCGTCCGGCGCGTGGGCGACGAAGCTGGCGCTGCCGGTCTTGTCCAGATGCTGGATCACGCGGCACAGGTAGCGCGAGGCGATGTCGGCCTTCAGCGTCCACGACGCGTTGGTGTAGCCCATGATCCAGCCGAGGTTCGGCAGGTCCTGCATCAGCGCGCCCTTGTAGGTCATCAGCTCGCCGGAGCTGCGCGCGACGCCGTCGACCGACACCGCGATGCCGCCGAACACCTGCAGGCTCAGGCCAGTCGCGGTGATGATGATGTCGGCATCCAGATGCTGACCCGACTTGAGCTGGATGCCGGTCTCGGTGAACGACGCGATGTGATCGGTGACGACCTCGGCCTGGCCCGAACGGATGGCCTTGAACAGGTCACCGTTCGGCACGGCGCACAGACGCTCGTCCCAGGGCTTGTAGCTGGGCGTGAAGTGGCGCATGTCGGCCTTGTCGCCGAGCTGGCGCTCGACATTGGCCAGCAGGAACTTGCGGACCTGGTTCGGATAGCGCTTCGCGGCCTTGTACAGCGTGCGCTGCAGGCGGATGTTGCGGGTGCGCGACAGCTTGTAGACCCAGCTTTTCGGCAGCAGGCGGTTCATCACGCCGGTCAGCTTGTCGACGGCCGGCACCGAGAACACGTAGCTCGGCGAGCGCTGCAGCATGGTCACGTGGCTCGCGGTACCGGCCATTGCCGGCACCAGGGTCACGGCCGTGGCGCCGCTGCCGATGATCACCACCTTCTTGCCGCGGTAATCGAGCTTTTCCGGCCAGAACTGCGGATGGATCTTGACGCCCTTGAAGCGCTCGGCACCCGGGAAGTCCGGCAGGTAGCCCTGGTCGTAGTTGTAGTAGCCGGTGCAGCTGACCAGCACGCGCGTCTTGAACTGCTGCTCCGTGCCGCTGGCCTCTTCGAGCGCGGTGACGGTCCACAGCGCGTCGCTGCTTGACCAGTCGGCGGCGGTGATCTTCAGGCCGTACTGGATCTTGCTGTCGACGCCGTACTCGCGCGCGGTGTCGCGCACGTAGTTGCGGATCGATTCGCCATCGGCGAGCACTTTAAGCTCGTACCATGGGCGGAATTCGTAGCCGAAGGTCAGCATGTCCGAATCCGAGCGGATGCCCGGGTAGCGGAACAGGTCCCAGGTGCCGCCGATGGCATGCCGGCGTTCCAGAATCGCGAAGCGCTTGCCGGGGCATTCACGCTGCAGGTGACAGGCCATGCCGATGCCGGACAGGCCGGCGCCAATGATCAGCACGTCGTAAGCATCATTCATTGCGCGTCCACTCCTCGGTTGGGTTGCCGAACCGGGACCGACGGCGTCTGTGCGCCATGCCCGGATCGTCACCGCGAATGATCCGGCATTGTTCGAATCAACACCAAACAGGAATATGCATTACCGACGGTGCCCGCCGGCGCGCCGGTTTCCGCGGCTTCGAGATTCGGCGCGTCCCGGCAACAGCGGCCGTGCTGTCAGGCGATCGACCTGCCGCCGGTAACGCGGCCGCAACCGGGCGACGGGCTGCGCGCTTCAGCGTGCCTCGACCACGGCCCTGCAGACCGCGATCGCCAGTGTGTGGCCGACGCAGGCGCGGCCGCTGGGGCCGACCGCAGCCCAGGTGCCATCGTTCATCCGCACCACCTTGGCGATGTAGCGGTCGATCAGGTGCAGGGTTTCATCCGGATTGCGCGTGGGGCGGTACGGTGATCGATCCTGATAGTAGATCGCCTGCCCCGATGAACTGATGCCGATCGCCGGCGAGCCGACAATGCGGGCAATCGTCTGGTCCAGCACGTCCAGTTCGTCGCCATTCATGTTGCTGCCCCACGCGTTCCGAAAGGACGGGAAATGCCGTCCGATGTGGCGGCTGGTCCCGTTCCGCCGGACAGTCCGCTCGCTTCTGTCGCTCCCGTGCACCTTGCCGCAACGACATGGTGACGGCGACGCCACGCGCCATATGTTCGCTGGCGAACATTGATCGTGTCGGAATCGGAACGGGTCGCGGCTGATCCACCCGGAGGCGTCGGCAGGCTGCGCGAGAAGGCGGCGCGCAGCCGGACTCAGTGCGCCGTGCCGGCGGGCGGCGGCGGCGCGGCGGCCGCTTCGGCCGCAGCCGGTGCTGGTGCCGGATCAGTACCATCGGCCGATGCTGCCGCGGCGTCCGGCGTGCCCGCCGCGGCACCCTCGGCAGCCTTGGCTGCAGCGAGATCGGCCGCCTTCGCGGCTTCGATGGCGGCGGCGTCGATTTCCGGATCGCCGCCGGCGTACTCCTTCACCGCTTCGCCGGTGGCGGCGGCTTCGGCTTCCCGGGTCATGACGATGATGCTGATCCGGCGGTTGATCGGCGCCTGCGGGTTCAGCTTGTCGAACAGCACCGACGACGACAGACCGACCACCACCGCGACCTTGTCGTCGCTCAGGCCACCGGCCAGAAGCGTCCGGCGCGCCGCGTTCGCGCGATCGGCCGACAGCTCCCAGTTGGTGTAGCCGTTGGTGCTGTTGTATGCGGTGAGATCGGTGTGGCCGCTGATGCTGATGCGGTTCGGCACTTCGCCGATGAACTTGGCCAGCTCGTGCAGGATGTCGGTCGTGTAGGACTTCAGGCTGGTGCTGCCGATGTCGAACATCGGGCGGTTCTGCTTGTCGACGATCTGGATGCGCAGGCCGGCCGGCGTGATGTCGAGCAGCAACTGGTCCTTGAACGGCTCCAGCGCCTGGCTTTTCTCGATGGCGGCCTGCATTTCCTTCATCAGCGATTCGAGCTTGCGATGCTCCATCGCCTTCACCGCCTGCTCGATCTCCTTCTTGGTCGGCTTGCGCACCGCGGCCTTGCCGATGTCGGTGCCGGTGCCGAGCTTGATCAGGCTGGTGCTGGCACCGCCCGGGCCGTTCATGCCCGGGCTCGGCGCCGTCGCGCGGCCATCGAGCATGCTCGGGTTGTTGAAGTATTCGGCGATGGCGCCCTTCTGCTCCTTGGTCGTGGCCGCGATCAGCCACATCAGCAGGAAGAACGCCATCATCGCGGTGGCGAAGTCGGCGAAGGCCACTTTCCAGGCGCCGCCATGATGGCCGCCGCCGACAACCTTCTTGACTCGGCGGATGACGATGCTGGGCGCGGCCTCGGCCATTTACTTCGCGCCTCGGCAGTGGGCTTCGAACTCGGCGAACGTCGGCCGCACGTTGTGCGACAGGATCTTGCGCGCGAACTCCACCGCGATGTTCGGGTTGTAGCCCTGCAGGTTCGACACCAGCGCGGCCTTCACGCACTCGTATGCCTTGGCGTCTTCCTTGGCCCGGCCTTCCATCGCCGCCGCCAGCGGGCCGACGAAGCCGTACGCCAGCAGGATGCCGAGGAAGGTGCCGACCAGGGCCGCCGCCACGTGACCGCCGACCACCGAGATGTCGCCGCCGATCGACCCCATCGTCGTCACGATGCCGAGCACTGCGGCGACGATGCCGAAGCCCGGCAGCGAATCGGACACCTTGCTCAGCGCATGGGCCGGCGCTTCCGCCTCGTGATGATGGGTTTCCAGTTCGGCTTCGAGCAGCGGCTCCAGTTCGTGCGGGCTCATGTTGCCGGACACGATCATGCGCAGACAGTCGGTGATGAACTCGAGCAGGTGATGATCCTTGACGATCTTCGGATACTTCGAGAACAGCGTGCTCTTGTCCGGTTCCTCGACATGCGATTCGAGCGACATCAGGCCGTTCTTGCGCGCCGAACTCAGGATTTCGTACATCAGCGACAGGATGTCCAGATAGTCCTTCTTCTTGTACTGCGGCCCCTTCAGCACACCGAAGATGCCGGAGCCCACTTCCTTGACCACCTTCATCGAATTGGAGATCAGGAAGCCGCCGAGGGCGGCGCCGCCGATGATCACCAGCTCGAACGGCTGCCACAGGGCGCCGACCTGCCCGTGAGACGCGACAAACCCGCCCAGCACGCTGACGACGACAACGATGGAGCCAACGATCACCAGCATGGACGGTCCCCGGGGGCAAGGAATGAAGATGTTTGTTCGAACGGCTATCGGCGCACGGCCGCCCGCCTTGAGCGGATTGCCGCAGGAGTCGGCCAGCGGCAGCTTCCGCGGCGCCGGCGGTCGGTCGGCCGCACACCGACGCCCGACCGGCTGCGGCGCGTCGCGAATCCGACGATCAACCGGCACCTCAGCCGGTCCCTTACAAGCCGCGGGCCACGATGGCCGCCATGGCAGCGCGTGTCGTATCGGCGGAAACTTGACGGCACCGACGCCCGCGCCGGCATCACCGCTCAGCCGCCCCTCAACCCTGAATCCCTTGCGCCATGACCGACCGCTTCCACCGCTACGAGCCGCGCCATGGCCACGGCCTGCCGCACGATCCGTTCAACGCCATCGTCGGCCCGCGGCCGATCGGCTGGATCTTGACACGGAGCGCCAGCGGCGCGCTGAACCTGGCGCCGTACAGCTTCTTCAACGCCTTCAACTACACGCCGCCGATCATCGGGTTCTCCAGCATCGGCTGGAAAGACACCGTGCGGAACATCGCCGAAACCCGCGAATTCGCGTGGAATCTCGTGACCCGGCCGCTGGCCGAGGCGATGAACGCGAGCTGCGCCTCGGTGCCGCCGGACGTCGACGAATTCGTGCTCGCCGGCCTGACACCCGCCGCCTCCTCGGTCATCGCCGCGCCGCGCGTCGACGAGAGCCCGGTGTCGTTCGAATGCCGCCTGAGTCAGCTGATCCAGTTGCAGGGCGCCGAGGGCGCGCCGGTCGACAGCTGGCTGGTGCTCGGCGAAGTGGTGGCCGTGCACATCGACCGGCAACTGCTGGTCGATGGCATCTACGACACCGCCGGCGCACAGCCGGTGCTGCGCGCCGGTGGCCCGGCCGACTACTACGAAATCGCCGCCGCGCAGCGCTTCCGGATGTTCCGGCCGCGGGTCTGACCCGACAGCGCCACCGGGTACGTCTCGGGCAAGCGCGGCTGCCGGCGGAAGCGATGAAAAATGTCGTCGAAAGATGAATTTTCGGTCATTTCATTCATAATTGGTGGCCCACATTGGGTTTCGACCAGATTCCGCCGATAAAAATGAAGAAAAGACTGCTGACGCTCGCTGCGCTCGCCGCCATCACCACCAGTTTCAGCGCTGCCGCCGCTGGAACCGCAGAATCCCGTCTCGATGTCTACGGCTTCGTCGGCGCCGCCAATCTCAAGATTTCGAACGACACCGATTCGTTCAAGGCCGACGGTGTCGATCTCGGCGCCCGCGCCGTGTTCAATGTCACCCCGAACCTCTTCCTGCTCGGCGAATACACCTATGCCGATACCGATGGCGACGCCTTCGGCACCACGGTCAAGATCAAGGTCGACGAAGCCCGCGGCGGCGCCGGCTTCCGCTTCGAAGTCGCGCCGGGCCTGAAGCTCGGCGTGTTCGGTCAGTACGTCTACCAGCAGACCTCGTTCGGCGCCGATGGCTTTTCGATCTCGGCCGACTACAACGGCTACAACGTCGGCGGCCTTGCGCAGTACGACATCATCCCAGGGCTGCAGGGCTTCGGCCGCGTGGGCTATCTGACGATCGAGGACGACGGCACCGACGGCTCCAAGCTCGACGGCCTCGACCTGAACGCGGGCCTCTCGTATCGGTTCACCCCGAACCTCGGCATCTACATCGAATACCGCTACAGCGGCCTGTCGACGTCCGACAATACCGACTTCGACTACAACTCGTTCCGCGGCGGCGTGAAGCTGTCGTTCTGACCGGCCGGCGGTTCCACGACCGCAGCGGATCCAGCCCGCTCCGGAATCCCGGGGCGGGCCTTTCGATGGCGGCCTGCGCCATGCTTGCCGCCGGTGCGTGCCCGCCTTTACCTTCATCGTCGCCCGCCCGACAGACTTCACATCCATCGCCATGACCGTCACCGAAGCCCTCAAGGCCCGCATCTCGACCCGCGCCTTCCTGCCGACACCGCTGAGCGAAGCCACGGTGCGGGAGATTCTCGATGCGGCGCGCTGGTCGCCGTCGGGCGGCAACATGCAGCCGTGGCAGGTCATTGCCGTATCCGGCGCGGCGCAGGAAGCGGTGATGGCGCTGGCACGGAACTACCCGGGGATGTTTCCGGCGGAGGAAGGCGCCTATCCGGTCTACCCGGCGAACCTGTGGGACCCGTACCGCAGCCGGCGCTTTCAGGTGGGCGAGGACATGTACGCCTTGATGGGCATCGGCCGCGACAACAAGCCGGCGCGCCTGAAGCACGTGGCGCGCAACTTCGAGTTCTTCGGCGCACCGGTGGGCCTGTTCTTCGTCATCGACAGCCGGCTCGGCCACGGGCAGTGGGCGCATCTCGGCATGTTCATGCAGTCGGTGGCGCTGGCGGCGACCGAACGCGGCATCGCCTCGTGCTTTCAGGAACTGTGGGGCACCCTCAGGACGACGCTGAAGGCGCACTTCCAGCTGGCCGAGCACGAGATTCTGTACTGCGGCATGGCGCTGGGCCATGCCGATCCTGCTGCGCCGGTCAACGGTCTGCGCTCGGCCCGGGCACCGGTAGACGAGTTCGCGCGCTTCCACTTCGACTGAGCCCGCCGGGGCCGGGCGCGCGCGCCGTGCGCTATCGCCCGGCACGCGCAGTGCGTATCGTTCGCGGCCCCTGACCGACTGCCCCGCACCCTGCCCTGCACGACGTCCCCTACCGGAGCATCACGCATGGCAACGATTCATCTCATCGGCGGCGAGAAAGGCGGCGTCGGCAAGTCGCTGGTCGCGCGCGTCGTCGCGCAGTACCTGATCGATCATCAGCTGCCGTTCCTCGGCTTCGATTCCGACCGCTCGCACGGCGCGCTGCTGCGCTTCTATGCCGACTTCGCGTCGCCGGTCGTGATCGACCAGTTCGAAAGCCTCGATGCCATCGTCGAAGCCGCGGCCGAGCAGCCGGAGCGCCGCATCCTGGTCGATCTCGCAGCCCAGACCCATCAGCCGCTGGTGCGCTGGATCGAGGAATCCGGCGTGCTGGAACTGGCGCGCGAAGTCGGCATCCGCATCCGCTACTGGCACGTGATGGATGCCGGCAAGGATTCGGTCGACCTGCTGAAGAAGCTCTATGACCGCTTCGACGATCAGCTGGACGTCGTGCTGGTGCTGAACGAGCTGCGCGGCGACGATTTCGGCATCTTCGAGGCGTCTGGCGAGAAGGCCCGCGCCGTCGCCATCGGCTCGCGCATCATCCATTTCCCGAAGCTGCACGAAGCCGCGATGACGCGCATCGACGCGCGCAGCACCAGCTTCTGGGCCGCCGCCAACAGCGGCGACAAGGAACTGACCGGCTTGGGGCTGCTCGAGCGCAGCCGCGTCAAGGTCTGGCTGGCCAAGGCCTATCAGGCGCTGGACGCGGTCGGCGTCTGACCCTCCGGTCGCCCGATCGATGCCGACAAAAAAGCCCGGTGATCAGACCGGGCCCGTGAACCACCGGCGCTGACGCTCAGCCGCCGACGAAGCGGCCGTCGATGCAGAAGTCGTGAATGCGGACGGCGTTGATCACATTCGCCGTCAGCACGCCCGGCACCACCGACAGCGTGGCGCTGTTGAACGGCCGGGTCGTGCGCACGCCGATGAAGGCCGACGACGGGCCCACGCCGACACCGAGCAGGCCGAGGCCGGTCTGGTTCAGCGTCTGCGTCTCCTGCAGCACGTTTTCCAGATAGGTGCTGACGGTGATGCGGTTGAACACCGACAGGTTGACGAGGGTGCTCGGGAAGCTGACCGCGAACACCGCGTACTTGCCCGGCTGCATGGTCGAGCGCGTCGGCAGCACGACGGTGGTGTCGACCGAGGTGATGACCGGGCCGAGCAGGCCGGCGGTCAGCGTGACGCCGGCAAAGTTGTCGAGGTTGCCGTCGACCGCGAACGGCGGGTTGCTGACGCTGTTGACCAGGCTCGTCACTACGCCAAGGCCGAGCGAGTTCAGCAGATCGGTCAGCAGGCCGCCGACGAGGCCGTTGGTGCCGACGACGACGGTCGGCGCGTCGCCGCTCGCGCTCTGGCTGCAGATGAAGTTGCCGGGCACGGTCTGCGTGCCTTCGACGATGCGGGTCTGCACGGTGCCGTCATTGATCAGGCCGGCGGTGCTGTCGGCGGCACCCCCGGAGACTGCGCCGACGCTGTCGCAGCCGGCGAGGATGGTCAGGCCCCCGATGGCCGCCGCCGACAGCGCGCGTCGCCAGCGGCCGGCCGATGTCGGAGCGGCGATGAGATGACTTGGATTGGACATGTGGCGTTCCCCCGTTGCGGATGATCGAAAGGTATGGAGCGGTGGGTGCCAGTCGTGCGGGCCTCGTGGCCCCGATCGCTGGCAAGGACGGCGCGCACGATAGTCGAAGCGTCCGGCCAAGAAAATCTGACCGACGCGTCATTTGTTAATGAATACAAATGTTTACAGATTGCCGAATGATGGCCGCGCGGCGCGCGGCGGATCAGTCGGCGTCAGCCTCGGCCTGTTCGCGACCGCGCTGCCGGGCTTCGGCCTCGAAGCGCGCTTCCTCGATCTGCGCCAGCACCTCGTCGACATCCACCGCGCTGTCGTCGAACACGTGCTCGCCGGTCAGCACGCTGTCCGGACGCAGTTCGGTGCTCTGGTACAGCTTCCAGATCTCGTGCGCGTAGAACGTGTTGCGCAGTTCCGGCGCCTGCCGTGCGCAGTAGGCGGTGATGTTCTCGACATCGCGCGCCAGCATGCGGAAGGCGTTGTTGTTGCCGGAGGCATCGACCGCCTGCGGCAGATCGATGATCACCGGGCCATCCGGCCCGAGCAGCACGTTGAACTCCGACAGATCGCCGTGGATCAGGCCGGCGCACAGCATCCGCACGATCTGGTTCATCAGGAACGCGTGCCAGGCGCGCGCTTCGTCGGCAGTCGGCGTGACATCGTTCAGGCGCATGGCGGGGCCGCCATCGGCGTCGCGCACCAGTTCCATCACCAGCACGCCATCGAAGTAGCCGTGCGGCTTCGGCACGCGCACGCCGGCCGCTTCGAGCCGGTACAGCGCGTCGACCTCGGCGTTCTTCCACGCCTCTTCCTGCTGCTTGCGGCCGTGCTTCGAGCGCTTGCCCATCGCCCGCTGGTCGCGGCTGCCGCGCGCGCGTCGGCCTTCCTGATACTCGGCCAGCTTGTGGAAGCCGCGCTTCTCGGCTTCCTTGTAGACCTTGGCGCAGCGGATCACGCCGCCGCCGCAGTCGACGACATAGACGGACGCTTCCTTGCCGCTCTTCAGCGGGCGGATCACCGATTCGATGATGCCGTCTTCGATCAGCGGTTCGAGACCGCGCGGAATTTTCATTCGGCATTGTGAACGATCGGGGCGCGACTTCCTTCGACCGGGACCGCGGCAAGGCTGCGCAGGCCTGACGGCAGCGTTATCCTCGCGGGCTCACCCGCTCAAGGATCCGCCCGATGATCACCACCTCTTCCGGCCTGCAGTACGACGACGTCACCCTCGGCGACGGCGCCGAAGCCAAGGCCGGCCAGCATGTCAGCGTGCACTACACCGGCTGGCTGTATCGCGATGGCGTCGCCGGCACGAAGTTCGATTCGAGCAAGGACCGCGGCCGTCCGTTCTCGTTTCCGCTCGGGGGCGGTCGCGTGATCAAGGGCTGGGACGAAGGCGTGCAGGGCATGAAGGTCGGCGGCGTGCGCCGGCTGGTGATTCCCTCGAACCTCGGTTACGGCGCGCAGGGCGCGGGCGGCGTGATTCCGCCGAACGCGACCTTGCTGTTCGAAGTGGAACTGCTCGGCGTCTGAGCCCGATCGCGCGATGAGGATCGCGGCCGGCCTACTGCTGGCGCTCGCGGTGCTGGCGTACGCGCTGTGGACGCCGGACCGCGACCGCGCATCGCTCGAAGCGAAGTACCTGCGCGCCCCGAGCGACCTGCGGCAGGTCGACGGCGTGACGCTGCATGTCCGCGACGACGGCCCGCGTGCGGCCCCGGCGCTGCTGCTGATTCACGGCTTCGGCAGCAGCCTGCACACCTGGGAAACCTGGGCCGGACAGCTCGTCGCCAGCCACCGCGTGATCCGCTTCGATCTGCCGGGCAATGGTCTGAGTTCGCCCGACCCGAGCGGCGACTACTCCCTTCGCGCACGATCGCGCTGATCATCGCGCTGCTCGATCAGCTGGGCGTGACCAAGACCGCCGTGCTCGGCAATTCGATCGGCGGCCGCATCGCCTGGCGCTTCGCCGCCGCGCATCCGGAGCGGCTGAGCAAGCTGATCCTGGTCTCGCCGGATGGCTTCGCCAGCCCCGGCTTCGAATACGGCAAGGCGCCGGACGTGCCGCTGATGGTCGAAGCGATGCGCTGGACGCTGCCGAAATGGCTGCTGAAGCCGAGCCTGGCACCGGCCTATGTCGACCAGAGCGTGATGACCGACGCGCTGACCACGCGCTATCACGAGCTGATGCTGGGCCCCGGCGCGCGCGGCGCGATGATCGCGCGCATGGCGCAGACGGTGCTGGTCGACCCGCGGCCGCTGCTGCGCTCGATCACGGCACCGACGCTGCTGCTGTGGGGCGAGCAGGACCAGCTGATCCCGTTCGCGAACTCGGCCGACTACCTCGCGGCACTGCCGAACGCGCGGCTGGTGCCGTTGCCGCGCATCGGTCATCTGCCGCAGGAAGAGGCGCCGCTGCGCACGCTGCAGCCGCTGGCGAGCTTTCTCGCCGAAAGCGTGCCGCCGGACAGCGGTGTCGAGCTGGTGTCTGCGACCGATACCGCGGCCGCGGGTCGCGGCGAAAAACAATCGCTCGAAGGGGCGGAATAAAGCCGGACTGGAATCGTTTTCAGTGGACAGGGCGCCGTTCTGGCGCGTTCCGCCACCACTGACGAGTGATCTTCATGAAAGCCTCACCCTCCTGGGCACCGTTGTTCCTGACCGCCGCGAGCCTGCTCGCCGCTCCCGCCGCATCGGCCGGCAATACCGATCTGTACTACCCGCCCGCTGCGGTCTCCGGCGGCCATGACTTCAACCATGCGCCGGTCGGCCAGTCGTTCACGGCGCAGGCCGCCAGCGTCAAGGCCGGCCTGTATCTGGCCGATCAGACCTCGTTCAACGGCAGCGCCGGCTATCCGTACTCGGTGGCGCCGAGCCTTCGCGCCAACGTCAAGCTGATCAACGGCGAAGGCACCACCGGCACCGTGCTCGACAGCCGCGATGTCACGCTGACCGCGCCGTTCAACGGCTTCGTGTATGTCGACTACCGCGCCGCCGGCGTCACGCTGAACGTCGGGAGCCTGTACACCCTGCTGGTCACCGACATCTCGAACGTCGCCTACCCGAGCGGCGTCACCGGCTGGCTGGTGCCATCGGTCACCGGCCCGTCCGACGGAACGCCGCTGCCCCCGGGCGCCTACACCGGCGGCCACCCGATCCTGCAGAACCAGCTGGTGGTCAACGAGGGCGGCATCGGCGACAACGCCTTCGCCGTCATCGACCTGAACGGCGCCGGCGGCGGCACGCCGCCACCGACCGCGCCGGGCTGCGCGGCCACCAATGTCGCGATCAGCGCCGTGGCCGCGAGCCACCTCGATGTCGCCACCGCCGGCGGCAGCATCAGCCGCGTGTTCTACGCGCCGGCCTCGTCGACCAAGTTCGAAGGGGGTGCCACCGGGTTCAGCGTCGGCGCCCGCGTCACCTACGTCGGCACGCTCGACCTCGGTGGCTGCCGCGCCAGCAGCATGACCGTGATGCCGGCACCGACGCCGGTCACCATCGGCGGCGCGCTGCCCTACGGCCAGGTCGGCAGCCCGTATGCCGCGACGCTATCCGCCAGCGGCGGCACTGCGCCCTACGTCTGGACGGCTTCCGGCATCCCGGCCGGGCTGAGCTTCGCCAACGGCAGCCTCAGCGGCACGCCGACGATCGCCGGCACCACCACGCTGACCGTCGACCTGTCCGACGCCGCAGGCCGCAGCACCCGCTCGACCTACTTGGTGACGATCAACGCAGCCCCGGCCGATCCCTGCAGCAAGCCATCGGGCACCAGGCTGCAGACCGGCAGCGGGCGGATCACCGCAGTCACCGGCAGCACCGTCCGTGTCGGCCTGCAGACGATCACCGTCAGCGGCTGCACCACCGTGCGCTACCGGAACAAGGACACCGCGCTGAAGGTCGGCCAGACTGTCGACTGGAGCGGCTGGACCGTGTCCGGCACGCTGATCGCGAAGGATATCAACGTCTTGCGTTGATTCGAGCAACAGCGGCGCAACGCCGCCTGCAGCACCCGAAACCCGCCGCTGATCCGGCGGGTTTCGGGCTTGCGCGCGACGCGGCTAGCAGAACTGGTAGCCGAACCCGTTGTAGAAACAGGTGATCGGCACGAGGTAACCGATGTCGAGCGTCGAGACAGCGCCCGTCGACAGGTTCGTCACGGTGACGTACGCCGTGCCTTCGACATCACGGCTGCGGGCCGTGGTCGTGAACGAACAGCTGGCCGACGTCGAGGTGCAATTGTTGGCCTCGGGAATGCTCCACACATAGGACTGGTTGGCGCTGCCGCCGGTGACCTTGAACACCACGGTGTAGCGAGACGCCGCATACGGTGCCGAGCAGTACGACGACGAAAAGCTGTTCTGCGCACCGGCTGGCGTGGCCGAGCAGCTCAGGCTCAGCGGCGGTGCGGACTGGGCGAGCAGCACGCCATCGCCCGGCTTGAACGCCGAGGCCTCGTTGCCAGCAACCGCCGCGAATGAAACCACTGCCAAACCTGCCATCAACAAGCTCGAACCCTGCTTCATGCCGAATCTCCCTGTCAGTTCGCTGGATGCGCCACAAAAAAGTGAATTACGACCACTTGATTTGTTCTACGCATCAAAATCTGACACGACAACGGACACTGATTACGGTCAACAGAGCGCCTGAATGATGCGGACCGATCGACCGGTCCGGGTCGTCATCGCGCATCGGCCCGAAGCCCAGCGCCGGCGCGATGACTTCCAGCAGGCTTGCCGCGGAAGTTCTCGCCCACGAAGATCGTCACGTCTGGATCGAATTCCAGCGTGTTTAGTGCCCGGATGGCCGGAACTTCGAACGGCTACGCGGCGCAACTGGCGATCCGATTGCGTGTCAGCCCGATCGTTCGGACGCAGCGCTTCGCTGCGATGCCGGCCTCCGAGCGGTCAGCCGTTCAACCAGTCCAGATAGCGCTTCACGCCCTGTTCGACGGTCAGGAACGGCCGGTCGTAGCCGATGGCCCGCAGCTGCGCGTGGCTGGCCTCGGTGAAGCTCTGGTAGCGGCCGCGCAGGTTGTCCGGGAACGGCACGTACTCGATCGAGCCCTTGCCGTGCCAGGCGATGACGGCGTTGGCGATGTCGTTGAATGGCTGCGCGCGGCCGGTGCCGCAGTTGTAGATGCCGGACGTTTCCGGGTGATCCCAGAACCACAGGTTCATCGCGACCACGTCATCGACATGGATGAAGTCACGGCGCTGGCCGCCGTTGTCGTAGCCGTCGCAGCCTTCGAACAGGCGGCAGAAGCCGTCCTTCACGATCTGGTTGTTGAAGTGGAACGCGGTCGACGCCATGCCGCCCTTGTGCTGCTCGCGCGGGCCATAGACGTTGAAGTAGCGCAGGCCGACGACCTGCGAAGTCAGCGCCTGCCGGCGCACGTACTGGTCGAACTGGAACTTCGAGTACGCGTACATGTTCAGCGGCTTTTCACAGGCGCGTTCCTCGCGGAAGCCCTGCGTGCCCATGCCGTAGACCGAGGCCGAACTGGCGTAGAAGTACGGAATGCGATGCTGCTGGCAGTAGTGCAGCAGCACCTTCGAGTAGCGGTAGTTCACGTCCATCACGAACTTGCCGTTCCACTCGGTGGTGGCGGAGCAGGCGCCCTGATGGAACACGGCGTCGATTTTGGGCAGATCGCCGCGCTCGACGCGGGCGAGGAACTCGTCCTTGTCGAGATAGTCGGCGATCTCGCCATCGGCCAGATTGCGGAACTTGGTGCCGTCGGTCATTTCGTCGACGGCGAGGATGTCGGTCCGGCCGCGGGCGTTGAGCCCGATGACGAGATTCGATCCGATGAAGCCGGCGGCTCCGGTGACCACGATCATGCTGATTCTCCCAGGACGAGTTGCTGCCACAGTGCCGACACCGCGGCGCGTTCCGCCGCGAAGTCTGCCTGATCGGCCAGACCATCGGCCTGCTGCAGCGCGCGCCGGTGCAGCCAGCCGCGGTACTTGCGGGTGGCGTCGAGCAGCGCATCCTTCTGCGCCATGGTGATCCGGTGGCTGTCGGCCAGCGCTTCGAGCTGACGCCAGTTGTCGGTGTAGTCGATCAGGCTCGGCTGCGCACGGGCGTCGCGCAGGCACAGGAACTGGGTCAGGAATTCGGAATCGATCAGCCCGCCGCCGCCCTGCTTCAGATCCCACTTGCCGGCGACGCGCTTCTCGAGGCTGGCGCGCATCTTCGCGCGCATGTCGACCACTTCCTGCCGCAGCTTGTCGACCGGGCGCGGCCGGGTCAGCACTTCGCGGCGCAGCTCGGCGATTGCCGCACACAGCCCCGGATCGCCGACCACAGTGCGGGCGCGCAGCAAGGCCTGATGTTCCCAGGTCCACGCCGACTCGCGCTGGTACTGCGCGAATGCCGGCAGGCCGCTGACCACGAGGCCGGAATTGCCGCTGGGCCGCAGTTGCAGATCGATCTCGTAGGCGCGGCCGGCCGGCGTCAGGGTGGCCAGCATGTGGACCACGCGCTGGCCGAGGCGGGCGAAGAACTGCGCGCTGGTGATCGGCCGCGTACCCAGGGTCAGGCCATCGGGCGCGTCGCAGTCGTAGACGAATACGAGGTCCAGATCGGAGCCGTAACCCAGTTCGATCGAACCGAACTTGCCGTAGGCGAGGATCGCGAACACGGCCTTCGAGCCATCGGCATTCAGCGGCTCGCCGTGCGGCTCCACCAGCTGCGCCCAGGCGCAGCGCAGCGCCTGCTCGACGATCGCCTCGGCCAGCCAGGTCAGGCGGTCGCTGACCTGCACCAGCGGCAGGGTGCCGGCGAGATCGGCGGCGGCGATGCGCAGGGTCATCTCCTGCCGGTAGCGGCGCAGCAGTTCCATCTGCGGCTCGATGTCGGTCGACTGCAGCCGCGCGAAGCGGGCGACAAGGTCCGCGTGCAGCGCGGCCTTGCCCGGCGCCTCGGCGGCCAGACGCGGATCGAGCAGCGCATCGAGCAGCGCCGGCGTGCGCGCCAGCAAGGTGGTCAGCCACGGGCTGGCGGCGCACAGGCGCACCAGCGCGGCGCGCGCCACGGCCGAGTCGTGCAGAAGGATCAGGTACGGGCTGCGGCCGAGGATCGCGTTGATGACCTCGAACACGCGGGTCGCGGCCAGTGCCGCGTCCGGCTGGCGCGTGGCTTCGAGCAGCAGCAGCGGCAGCAGACCACGCAGCCGCTGCTGGGAAGCATCCGACAGGGTGCGCATCAGGCGGCAGGTGCGCAGATCGGCCAGCGCCTTGGCGACCTTGGCCGCGCCGTCGCCGAAGCCCTGCGCGCGCAGGGTCGCTTCGTCCTCGACCCGGGCATCCCAGGCTTCGCCGGCGGCGGAGTCGAAGGCGCGGGTCTGCGGCGTCTTTTCCGGTTCGGCGAACAGGCGCTCGAACTCCTGCCGCACGCGTTCGCGCGCGGCGTTCAGCGCCGCCAGCAGCGCCGGATACGACGGGGCGTCCAGCGCTGCCGCCAGCGCGGTCTGCCCGGCCTCCGTCACCGGCAGCACATGGGTCTGCTGATCGTCATGCAGCTGCACGGCGTTCTCGCAGCGGCGCAGCAGCACGTAGGCATCGTCGAGCGCGGCGACGCAGTCATGGCTCAGCAGCCCGACCTCGCCGAGGTAGCGCAGCACCGGCCGCAGCCGGGCATCGCGCAGGCGCACGTCCTGCCCGCCGCGGGTCAGCTGGAACAGCTGGACGATGAACTCGACCTCGCGAATGCCGCCGGGGCCGAGCTTGAGGTTGTCCGCCGCACCCTTGGCCTGCGCGTCGCGATCGATCAGGCCTTTCAGGTCGCGCAGCGAATTCAGCGCGCCGTAGTCGAGATAGCGGCGGTAGACGAACGGCCGCAGGCGATCGAGCAGCCACTGGCCGGCGGCGAGATCGCCGGCGCAGGGCCGCGCCTTGATCATCGCGTAGCGTTCCCATTCCCGGCCATGGGTCTGGTAGTACTCCTCGAACGCGGCCGTCGACAGCGCCAGCGCGCCGACGCTGCCGAACGGCCGCAGCAGGGTGTCGACGCGGTAGACGAAGCCATCTTCGGTGATCGCGGCCAGCAGCCGGCTGGTCTCGCGCGCGAGCTTGGCGAAGTACTCCTCGTTGCTCAGCGTCAGACTCGGCGACCGGGCGCCGACCGTCTCGCCGCCTTCGGTGTAACCGAAGATCAGGTCGATGTCGGACGAAAAATTCAGCTCGCGCCCGCCGAGCTTGCCCATGCCGATCACGTACGGCGTTGCCGGCTTGCCGCTTGCGCCGATCGGCTGGCCGTGGCGCGCCTGCAGGTTGCCGGCAGCGAAGGCCAGCGCCGCGTCGCAGGCGGTGTCGGCAAGATCGGACAGCGCCTGCAGCGTCTCGTCGAGCGAGGCGAGGCCGGCGATGTCGCGATAGGCCAGCCGCGCCAGTTCGCGATTGCGGAACGTGCGCAGCGCGCGCATGAACGCGGGCTCGTCGCCGCTGCCGTCAGCCGCCGGGGCCGGCAGCGCCTTGCGCAGGCGCGCCGCGACCGGCGCCATCGGAATGCCGAACTCGCCGCTGCGCAGCGCCGCCTCGCTCCAGTCGCGATGGCGGGCAAAGGTCCGGGCCACGAACGGGCTGGCCGTCAGCACCCGGGCCAGCAGCGGATCGCCGGCGGGGTCAAGCGGGTTGGCAGAACTCATCTCGAAGGGTCTCGGCGGCTCGGGCCGCACTCGGGTGTCGTCAGGCGCCGAGTGTAGCGCCGGGCCTTTCGCCGTCGCCCCGGCCGCCGTCCCGGCCGGCAGCAGGCAGGGCGGATCGATGTTCAAGCCGCGCCCGGCCCGATATTCTTCGCGCCCCGGCGTTCAACCTTGCGCCCGCCAAGCCCCGACCCGCTCCCGGTCGCGGCTCCGGGCGCCTCGAGCCTTCGCCGCGATCGCTGCTTCCCGCATGAACACCTCGATCTCTCCCGCCCCGCACGCGGATGTCCTGATCCTCGGCGGCGGCGTCATCGGCCTGAGCGCGGCGCTGGCGCTGCTCCGCGCCGGCCGCGGCGTCACGGTTCTCGAACAGGGCAGCGCCGGTGGTGCCGCCAGCCACGGCAACTGCGGCACGATCACGCCGAGCCATCTGCCGCTGCACGCGCCCGGCACCCTGGCCAAAGGTCTGAAGTGGATGTTCAAAGCCGATGCGCCGCTGCGCATCCGGCCGAGCCTCGACCCGGCGCTGATCGGCTGGCTGCTGCGCTTCGCCAGGCGCTGCAACGCGCGCGATTTCCTGGCCACGGCCCGCGTCAAGGCGACGCTGCTGCAGGCCTCGCGCAGCCGGCTCGAAAGCCTGATCGCCGACGAAGGACTCGCCTGCGAATTCGAACGCAGCGGCACGCTGTACGTCTATCGCGACCCGGCCAGCTTCGAGCGCGCCGCGAGCGATGCCGCGCTGCTGCCGGAACTCGGCATTCGCTGCGACACGCTGAGCGGCGATGCCGTGCGGGCGATGGAACCGGCACTGAACGGTTCGGTCGTCGGCGCGCATTTCCATCCGGGCGATGCCCGGCTGCGGCCGAACGCCTATGCCGCCGAACTCGCGCGCGCGGTGCGCGCGGCCGGCGGCGTGATCGAGGAAGGCTGCCGCATCACCGGCATCGCGACCGCCGGCGGCCGGATCGCGCATGTCGATACGTCGCAGGGCCGCCGCACCGGGCAGGAGATCGTGCTGGCGCTCGGCGCGTGGTCGCCGCTGCTCGGCCGGCAGCTCGGTCTGAACATCCCGATCCAGCCCGGCAAGGGCTATTCGATCACCTACACGCGGCCGGCGCTGGCCCCGGTGACGCCAATGGTGCTGAAGGAGCGCAGCGTCTGCGTGACGTCGTGGGCCAGCGGCTACCGGCTCGGCAGCACGATGGAATTCGCCGGCTACGACACCACGCTGAACCGCGTGCGGCTCGACGCGCTGGTGCGCGGCGCCGCCGAGTATCTGCACGAACCGGTCGGGCCGACCGTCGAAGAGGAGTGGTACGGCTGGCGGCCGATGACGCCGGATGACCTGCCGATCCTCGGTCGCTCCTCGAGCCTTGCCAACCTGACCTTGGCGACCGGCCACGGCATGCTCGGCGTCAGCCTGTCGGCGATCACCGGCCAGCTGATCGCCGAACAGATGACCGGCCGCGCGCCATCGCTGGATCTGGCGCCGTATTCGCCCGAACGCTTCTGAGGTCAGCACCAGACGGTCTTGCCGACGAACGGCGCGA
This sequence comes from Nevskia sp., assembly GCF_021732705.1. GTDB lineage: Bacteria > Pseudomonadota > Gammaproteobacteria > Nevskiales > Nevskiaceae > Nevskia. The sequence goes on from NZ_JAKFUM010000010.1 coordinate 112,137, forward strand.
CCGCTTTCCGGGACTTTGCGGCATTGACGCCGAAGCGCCCGGTCGCGCCAACTACGCGCCTTGTCCGCCCCGCCCCTTCGCCTGCCGCCGATGAAGATGCCGACCCTCGCCACCCGCCTGCTGACCGCGCTGTCGCTGGCCCTTGCGCCCTGGCTGCCGGCCGCCGCGGCCGACAAGCCGCTGACGATCGCGTGGCAGACCACGGTCGAACCGTCGAAGCTGCCGCAGGCCGACGGCGCGTTTGACCGTGCGATGGGCCCGATCCAGTGGCGCAAGTTCGATTCCGGTGCCGACGTCATTGCCGCGATGGCCTCCGGCGACGTGCAGATCGGCTATGTCGGCTCCAGCCCGCTGGCCGCCGCCGCCGCCCGCAAGCTGCCGGTGCAGGCCTTCTACATCGTCGGCCTGATCGGCGAAGCCGAGGCGCTGGTGGTGAAGAAGGACGGCCCGATCGCCAAGCCGGCCGACCTCGTCGGCCGGAAGATCGCGGTGCCGTACGTCTCGACCACGCACTACAGCCTGCTGGCGGCGCTGAAGCACTGGGGCATCGACCCGAAGACCGTGCAGGTGCTGAACCTGCGGCCGCCGGAAATCGCCGCCGCCTGGGCCCGGGGTGACATCGACGGCGCCTACATCTGGGACCCGGCGCTCGGCAAGATCAAGCCGACGGCACGCGTCCTGGCGACCTCGGTCGACGTCGCCGGCTGGGGCGCGCCGACCTTCGATGCCTGGATCGTCCGCCGCGATTTCGCCGAGGCCCATCCGGAACTCGTCACCGCATTCGCGAAGGTCGCGGGCGCGGCCTATGCCGGCTACCGCCGTGCGCCGACCGTGTGGACCGCCGCCGCCGCGCCGAAGATCGCCAAGCTGACCGGCGCGCCGGCGGCCGACGTCGGCGCGCTGCTCGCCGGCTATACCCTGCCGGTGCTCGGCGAACAGGCCGGCGCGGCGCTGCTCGGCGGCGGCACGGCGAAGGCGGTGGCCGACACCGCTGCGTTCCTGAAGGCGCAAGGCAAGGTGCCGGCCGTGCCGGCCGATGTCACGCCGTTCGTCACCACGCGCTTCGTGGTCGACGCGGCCCGATGATGTCCCGTGATACCTGATGACGCCCGGCGTGATCGTTCCGGATCGCCGCACGGCATGAACCGCCGCATCCGCCTGCACAGGGTCGCGCTGCGCTACGGCGCCACGCCGATTCTCGATGGCGTCGACCTCGACGTGGCGTCGGGCGAGTTCGTCGTCGTCGTCGGTGCCAGCGGCTCGGGCAAGACCTCGCTGCTGCGCCTTGCCGCCGGCTTCGTCGCCGCCGATGCCGGCGATGTGCGGCTCGATGACGCGCCGATCACCGGCCCGGGCGCCGAGCGCGCCGTCGTGTTCCAGGACGATGCGCTGTTTCCGTGGCTCGATGTCCGCGACAACGTCGCGTTTCCGCTGCGACTGCGCGGCGATGCCCGCGACGCGCGCCGTGCCGCGGCCGATGCCCAGCTGAGCGCCGTCGGCCTCGACGGCTACGGCTCGCGCAGGCTCTGGCAACTGAGCGGCGGCCAGCGCCAGCGCGTCGGCCTCGCCCGCGCGCTGATCGTGAAGCCGGCGTTCGTGCTGATGGACGAGCCGTTCGCCGCACTGGATGCGCTGACCCGCGCGCAGATGCAGGTCGCGCTGCTGCAGGTCTGGTCGCAGCATCGGCAGGGCGTGCTGTTCATCACCCATGACATCGACGAAGCGCTGCTGCTGGCCACGAAGCTGGTCGTGCTGGCCGGCAAGCCGTCGCGCGTTTCGGAAACGATCGAACTGGATTACGCCCGCCGCGTGCTGGCCGGCACGCCGGTGCGCGACGTGCGCGCCGATCCGGCGTTCCAGCAGCTGCGCGAGCGCGTGCTCGACCGACTGTTCGACGCCGCCGCCAGCCCGGGAGCCGCCCCGTGAGCGGCAGCGCCAAGCCCCGGCTGACCTTGGCGATTTCAGCGGCGACCGTCGCGCTGGTCGTGCTCGGCTGGTGGGCCGTGACCGGCGTCGGCGGCATCGATCCCCTGTTCCTGCCAAGCCCGGCGGCCGTCGTCGCGAAGTTTTTCGAAGCCGCGACCGAGGGCTATGCCGACGCCACGCTGTGGCAGCACCTTGGTGCGAGCCTCGGTCGGGTCTTCGCGGCACTCGCCGTCGCGGTTGCGCTCGGCGTGCCGGCGGGGCTGGCGATCGGCACCTCGCCGATCGGCCGCGGCATCCTCGATCCGCTGGTCGAAACCCTGCGCCCGATTCCGCCGCTGGCCTATCTGCCGCTGGTCGTGATCTGGCTCGGCATCGGCGAAACCTCGAAGGTCGTGGTCATCGCCATCGCGATGTTCGCGCCGATCGTCATCGCCACCGCGTCCGGCGTGGCGCATGTCGCGGCCAACCGGCTCGACGCGGCGCGGGCCTTCGGCGCGCGTGGCTGGCAGGTGCTGCTGCTGGTGCGGCTGCCGAGTGCGCTGCCGGACATCCTGACCGGCGTCCGGATCGCGCTCGGCGCCGGCTGGACCACGCTGGTCGCGGCTGAACTCGTCGCGGCAACGCGCGGTCTGGGTTTCATGATCCAGTCGGCGGCGCAGTTCCTGGTCACCGACGTCGTGATCATGGGCATCGTCGTCATCGCCCTGATCGCGTTCCTGTTCGAAGCCGGCGTGCGCGCGCTGGAGCGCTGGCTGACGCCGTGGCGCGGCAAGCTGTGAAACACGCGCCTTCCGCCCAAATGAATGTGTATCTGACCCCCATTGTTTGCCGCAGCGATTCGAAGGACCCGAGATGAACGCAAAGACCGATACCCTGAGCATCAAGCCGCTGTCGCCGGCGATCGGCGCGATCGTCGGCGGGCTCGACCTGTCGCAGCCGCTGTCGGCATTCGCGGCGGAGCGCGTGACCCAGGCGCTGGTCACCCATCACGTGCTGTTCTTCGAAGGCCAGGACGTGTCGCCGGCGCAACTGCGCGATCTGGCGAAGAATTTCGGCGATCTGCACATCCACCCGATCTACCCGCATGTCAGCGATGTGCCGGAAATCATTGTGCTGGATACCGGCACGCACAACCTGCCGGACAACGACAACTGGCATACCGACGTCACCTTCATCCAGACGCCGCCGCTCGGCGCGATCCTCGCCGCGCGCGAGCTGCCGCCGTTCGGCGGCGATACCAGCTGGGCATCGACGATCGCCGCGTACGAGGCGCTGTCGGCGCCGATGCAGCAGTTCCTCGCCGGGCTCACCGCCGAGCACGATTTCGTCAAGTCGTTCCCGCTGGAACGCTGGGGTTCGGGCGATGCCGACGCCGAGGCGCGCTGGCACGAGGCGCGGGCGAAGAATCCGCCGGTGCATCACCCGGTGGTGCGCACGCATCCGGTGTCCGGCCGGCGCGGCCTGTTCGTCAACGAGGGTTTCACCACGCGCATCGACGGGCTTAAAGCCAACGAGTCCGACGCGCTGCTGCGCCTGCTGTTCGCCCACGTGTCGCGACCGGAGTTCACCGTTCGCTGGCGCTGGAAGCTCGGCGATGTCGCGTTCTGGGACAACCGCCTGACCCAGCATTACGCGCTGGCCGACTATCTGCCGGCGCGGCGCGTGATGCATCGCGCGACGATTCTCGGCGACCGGCCGCACTGATCGTTCGCCCGACTCATGCTGTTGCCGTAACGGCGTTCCGGAAACTTCGGCAGGCCGTGCTTTTGACGCGCCGCACTGCATTGCACAAAAATGCCGACAGAGCGCGAACCGGACCCGGATTCGCCCGCCATTTCGTTCAGGAAAATTACATGCTCAGGAAACTGTCGTCCGCCGCCCTGCTGGTCTCGGCGTTGGCTCCCTCGGCACCGGCGCTGGCCGCCGATGGCGCGGTCACCACCGATCGCGTCACCTACACCTCGAACGACTACGTCGGCTTCCTCGGCGGCGTGGCGCTGCCGGACACCAGCCGCGGCGTCGACAATGTCGGCTCGCAGTTCCGCTTCATCTACGGCAACCAGATCAGCCCGCACTTCGCGATCGAAGGCAACATCGGCGCGGCGATCCTCGAGACCGGCCGCGGTCGTGGCAGCGATTTCTACCAGTTCGGCGGCGGCATCGATGTCGTCGCCAGCCTGTATGACCGGCGCGAAGCCGCGTTCACGCCGTACGCGCTGATCGGCATCACCACGATCCGCGACGACGCGGTGCCGGACAGCCGCGACGACGCCAGCATCGGCGGCAACGCCGGCATCGGCTTCGTCACCAAGCCGCTGCTCGGCAACCTGCGGCTGCGCGGCGAAGGCCGCTATGTCTACAGCACCTACGAACGCGACTACCACGATTTCAGCGTCGGTCTCGGCTTCGAGATCGCGCTCGGCCGCGTGCGCCAGAAGCTGACGGTGGTGCCGGCCGCCGCCGTGACCAAGGTCGTCGAAGTGGTCAAGGAGGTGCCGCGCCCGTTCGTCGATACCGACCACGACACCGTGTCGGACGATCTCGACGCCTGCCCGGACACGCCGCGCGGCCTGAAGGTCGACAGCACCGGCTGCATCATCGCCGGCCAGCAGCTGGAACTGCGCGGCGTGACCTTCGAGTTCAACGAAGCCAGACTGCGGCCGAACGCGCAGTCCGTGCTCGATGTCGTTGCCCGCGGCATGGTCGGCCAGCGCTCGCTCAGCGTCGAGATCGCCGGCCACACCGACAGCAAGGGTTCCGACAAGTACAACAAGGATCTGTCGCAGCGTCGCGCCGAAGCAGTGCGCGAATATCTGATCGACAAGGGCGTGAAGGGCGAGTCGCTGAAGGCTGTCGGTTACGGCGAGTCCGAGCCGAAAATCAAGCCGGAAAAGACCGACGACGATCGCGCGATCAACCGTCGCGTCGAGTTCCGGGTGCTCGGCCAGTAGGCCCGGCGCAGCAGGTTCGACACCCTCCATTTCGGCGACTTCGGTCGCCGAAATGCTGTCCGGGGCGGGCTTTTCCGGCCAGCCACGCGGGGCGGGAAATCCGGACGGCCGCTCCCGGATGCCGGTGCGGGCGATGGCGCGCCCCGCGGCACGGCCTCGCGCCGACCGGCGACGCCACCGGCATGTCTCGGCAAACTATTGATTAACAAACGTTAACTGACAGCCGGACCATCTGTGCCGATGCTGTCAAATTATTGACTTTGGCCCTTCCGATCATCATCCTGCATCGCAACAAGGCTCGGCACGCACAGCGGCGCCCAAAGTCCCCGTCCGGTCACATCACTCAGGAAAAATCATGCGCAAAGCATTGATCGCCGTTGCGGTAGCCACATCCGGCGCCGCATTCGCCCACGATGGCGGCGTCGAGGGCGCCCACGAATACATCAGCATCCTGCCGACCTACGAAATCCCGGACGAAGGCCGCACCGGCAAGCGCAACGGTGAAGGCATCTCGGTGATCTACGGTCACGGCATCAGCGACCATTTCGGCATCGAAATCAATGCCAAGGCCTCGCTGTTCGAAACCGGCCCGGGTCGCGGCACCGATTTCTACAACTACGGCGGCACCGTCGATCTCGTCTACACCTTCAATGACCGCAACGGCGCGGCGCTGATCCACCCGTTCATCCTCGGCGGTGTCGGCGGCGTCTACAACGACCTCGTGCCGGATCGCCTCGACAGCGGCAGCCTCGTCTATGGCGGCGGTGTCGGCTTCGTCACCAAGGGCCTGTATCACGGCATTCGCCTGCGCCTGGAAGGGCGCTACCTGAAGGATGAACTCGGCCCGGGCTACGAAGATGTCCGCGCCTCGTTCGGCATCGAGATTCCGCTCGGCCGCGTGGTCGAGCGCACGATCGTCGCGCCGGCCGCCACCGAGACCAAGGTGGTCGAAGTGATCAAGGAAGTGCCGCGTCCGTTCGTCGATACCGATGGCGACACCGTGTCGGACGATCTCGACAAGTGCCCGGACACGCCGAAGGGCCTGAAGGTCGATGCCGAAGGCTGCGTCATTCCGGACCAGATCATCGAACTGAAGGGCGTGACCTTCGAGTTCAACAAGTCGCGCCTGACGCCGAACGCCGAAACCGTGCTCGACACGGTGGTCAAGGCCTTCATCGGCCAGCCGTCGCTGAAGGTCGAGATTGGCGGCCACACCGACACCAAGGGCAGCGATGCCTACAACCTGAAGCTGTCGAACGCGCGTGCCGCGTCGGTCCGCAGCTATCTGGTGTCGCAGGGTGCGAAGCCGGAGCAACTGACGGCGGTCGGTTACGGCGAGTCGAAGCTGCTGATCAATCCGGAAACCAGCGACGACGATCGCGAGCTGAACCGGCGCGTCGAGTTCAAGGTCATCGGCCGCTGAAGCGAATCAATCGCCCGGCGCCAGACCGGGCAAACACTCAGGGTATGGAGAAAATAAAATGATCACGATCAACAAGAAGCAGCTTGTGGCATTGACGGCGGCTGTGCTGGTCGCCGGCGGCCTCACCGGCTGTGCCGACGACGCCAGCGGTCTCGGCGGGACCACCGGCGGAACGTCCGGTGGCACCACGACCGGTACCACCGGTGGCGGCTCGACCACCGGCACGACCGGCGGCGGCTCGACGGGTGGCACCACCGGCGGCAGCACGGGTGGCATCGTCTGCAACCCGACGTCGAACCTGCTGCGTCCGATCCAGAATCCGCCGGGCGCCACGGCCACCGGATCGACCAACCCGCTGTGCATCGGCTGCTCGGTGCTGAACCCGGGCAATGCGATCGACGCCGACGCGACGAACTTCGCGACGCTGAACACGCCGATCGGCCTGCTTGGCGGCTCGTCGGCGCTGAACATCGTCGACACCACGACCACCTACCCGGCCGGTCGTCGCGCCGGCTTCGTGATCTTCGACCCGGCCGGTCCGCTGCTGACGGCGACGCTGCTGCAGACGGTGTCGGTCAGCGCGCTGAACAATGGCCAGGTTCAGGAAACGGCCGATTCGACCGTGCTGACGCTCGATCTGCTCGGCACGCCGATCATCGGCACGACGCAGCCGCAGTTCCTGAGCTTCGTCGCAACCCAGCCGTTCAACGAACTGCGGATCAGCTTCGGCTCGACCGCCAACGCGCTGGCGAACCTGAACGTGGTGCAGGCCTGCGTGTCGCCGACCGCCGCAACACCGTAAGCATCGCTCGCGTCTGACAAAGCCGGCCCGCAGAGATGCGGGCCGGCTTTTTTGTGCCCGCTATCCAGCGCCGGGCACGCCGAACGGCCGGGTCGTCAGTCCGGCGTTTCGGCGTCGTCCAGATCGAGCATCGGTGCGACCACCGTGCCCGGCAGCGATTCGACGTTCTTCAGCTTGCGGCTGATCGCGCGGCTGCGCGTCTCGACGGCGCCCATCGAGTTCTGCACTGTTTCCAGCTGCTTCTTGGCGCGGGCCAGCACGTCGCCGAACTTGTCGAACTCGGCCTTGACCGTGCCGAGCAGGCCCCAGACTTCGCTCGACCGCTGCTGGATCGCCAAGGTCCGGAAGCCCATCTGCAGGCTGTTCAGCAGCGCCATCAGCGTCGTCGGGCCCGCCACCGTCACGCGGCACTCGCGCTGCAGCCATTCGCTGAGGCCCGGCCGGCGGATCACTTCGGCGTACAGGCCTTCCGTCGGCAGGAACATCAGCGCGAAATCGGTGGTGTGCGGCGGCTCGACGTACTTGTCGCGGATGGTCTTCGCTTCCAGCCGGATCCGCGCTTCGAGCTGCTTGCCGGCCTCGTCGACGGTGGCGACATCGCCGCGCTCCTGGGCGTCGAGCAGGCGCTCGTAGTCCTCGCGCGGGAACTTGGCGTCGATCGGCAGCCACACCGGCTGGTCGTTGGCATCGCGGCCCGGCAGACGGATCGCGTATTCGACCGGATCGCGCGAGCCCGGCCGCGTGACCTTGTTCTGCTCGTACTGCTCGGCCACCAGCACCTGCTCCAGCAGGCTGCCGAGCTGCACCTCGCCCCAGGTGCCGCGGGTCTTGACGTTGGTCAGCACCCGCTTGAGCCCGCCGACATCCGCCGCCAGCGACTGCATCTCGCCGAGACCGCGCTGCACCTGCTCCAGCCGCTCGGCCACGCGCGAGAACGATTCGCCGAGGCGCTTCTGCAGGGTGTCGTTGAGCTTTTCGTCGACCGTGCGCCGCATCTCGTCGAGCTTGGCGGTGTTGTCGGCCTGGATCGCCGCCAGCCGCGCCTCGACCGTGCCGCGCAGCTCCTGCATCCGCTGCGCGCTGGTCTCGCTCAGGGCATGGAACTGCGACGACAGCAGTTCGCCGAAACGGGCCAGGCTCTGCGCCTGTCCTTGGGCCTGCGCCTCGCGTGCGGCGCGCGCCTCGGCCTGTGCCGCCTGCTGGCGCTCGTCGAACAGCCGGGTCTGCGATTCCAGCTGCCGGGCGAAGGCTTCGAGCTGGCCGGCCAGCTGACGGCCGAGCAGATCGGCCTGCAGCACCTGGGCATCGCCGAAGCGCCCGAGCGCAGCCGCCAGTTCATCGCGGCCGCGCGCTGCAAGATCGGCCGATTCGCGCCGGGAATTCGCCGCCTCCTCGCGCACGGCGGCCTCGATGCGTGCGGCATCGCGTTCGCTCCGCAGCAGTTGCGCACCGACCGCGCGGGCCGACCACCAGGCCAGCAGCGCGGCGATGGCGGCGATCAGGGACAGGACAACGGCGGCGAGTTCGAAGGAATTCATCCACCGATTGTACGAGCGAAGCCGCCAGCGCCGGCGGCCGAATCCGGCCGCGCGGCGAGGCGCCGTTCAGTCCAGCGTCAGGCGACCTTCTTGCGGGCGTAGGCCAGCAGGAATTCCATCTGGTCCGCGAGGATCTTGCGGTTCGACAGGATCAGGTACTGCGCCAGATTCGGGATGTACGGCACCGCCAGCAGCTTCATGCCGGCTTCGTCGGGCGTACGGTCATCCTTGTGCTGGTTGCAGACGCGACACGCGGTCACGCAGTTCTCCCAGACGGTCAATCCGCCGCGGGAGGCCGGGATGATGTGGTCGCGGGTCAGGTCGTTCGGCGAAAACTGCCGGCCGCAGTACAGGCACAGGTTGCGATCGCGCTGGAACAAGGTGCGGTTGGTCAACAGCGGCGCATTGCCGCCGTTGTGCCGTCGGGACCGATCCGCGACCGCGATGATCGAGCCGATCTGCAGCTCGGATGCGCGGCCGGTGCGGGCGTTGATGCCGCCCCGGATGGTGAAGCGCTCGGCCCCGGTTTCCCAGCGCACGCAGTCGCGTGCGTACAGCGTCGCGGCAGTTTGCCAACGAATCCAGCCGACCGGCATACCACCAATATCGAGCTTCAGGATCGAGGGCATCATGGTCTTGACTTTAGCCGACTTCGCTGGGCTATGCGCAAGCCGCGATCATGTTCGTGCGAGGTTGCAGCACGAAGTCAAGGCCGCGACGCCGCCCGAGCGCCGGCCGCCGGCACCTCGCGACTCAATCGCGCGTCAGGATCACCCGATAACGCGCCTTGCCGGCCCGCAGGTGATCGATCGCCGCGTTGACCTCGGACATCGGGAACAGCTCGACCTGCGGCTTGATGCCGTGCCGCGCCGCGAAGCGCAGCATGGTCGCCGTCGTCGCCGGACTGCCGAGCGGCGAGCCGGACATCGATTTCTGGTTCGCCAGCAGCAACTGCGGCCGGGCGGCGATCGGCGCCAGCACCGCGCCGACGAAATGGATGCGGCCACGCGGCGCCAGGGTGGCGAGATAGGCCGCCCAGTCCTGCTCGGCGTTGATCGTCACCAGAATGAATTCGAAGCTGTTCGCACGCGTGGCCAGCGCGGCCGGATCGCCGGTGGCGATGACGTGGTGGGCGCCGAGCCGCATCGCTTCGTCGCGCTTCGCCTCGCTGGTGGTGAACGCGGTGACTTCGCAGCCCCAGGCGCGCAGGAACTGGATCGCGAGATGGCCGAGGCCGCCGATGCCGACCACGCCGACGCGGTCCGTCGGCTGGATGCCGAACTGCACGATCGGGTTGAACACGGTGATGCCGCCGCAGAACAGCGGCCCGGCGCTGGTGGCGTCGATGCCGTCCGGCAGCGGCACGGCCCAGACCCAGTTCGCCCGAACGCGATCGGCAAAGCCGCCGTGGCGTCCGACGATCGTCGGCTGGGCCGTGGCGCAGAAGTTGTGGTCGCCCGACAGGCAGTTGTGGCAGTGCAGGCAACTGCCGGCGAGCCAGCCGAGGCCGACCCGCTGGCCGAGGCTGAGGCCCTTCACCGCATCCCCCATCGCGGCGATGGTGCCGACGACCTCGTGCCCGGGCACGATCGGAAAGCGGCTGCGGCCCCACTCGTTGTCGATCATCGACAGATCCGAGTGGCAGATGCCGCAATGCTCGACCGCGATCTCGACCTGTTCGGCGCCCAGCGGGCCGGGGTCGTACTCGAACGGGATCAGCGGGGCGCCGGCAGCGGTGGCGGCGTAGGCACGAATCGGTGCGGACATGCAGGTCTCCGGAATGCGGGAACGGGGTTGCAGGTGGCTGCGGCGCGGGCGGCAGCGCTGGTTGAACCGGCCGCCGCCAGCCCCATCTACGATGCAGCCGCCGCGACGCCACCGCGATACCCGGACGGTACCATGACGCCCTGCCCGGTCCACCGGCCGCCCGGCGCGGCCTCGGCGAACCCCCACCTTTCGGAGCTGTCCCGATGAAAATCCTGCACACGATGCTGCGCGTCACCCAGCTCGATCGTTCGATCCAGTTCTACACCGACGTGCTCGGCCTGAAGCTCGTGTCCCGCCGCGACTATCCGGAAGGCCGCTTCACGCTGGCCTTTCTCGGCGCCGAGGACCGCGTCGACGGCGAACAGCTCGGTGCCGAGCTGGAACTGACCCACAACTGGGATACCGCGAGCTACGAGCTGGGCACAGCCTATGGCCATGTCGCGCTCGAAGTCCCGGACGCCTACAAGGCCTGCGAGCTGGTCAAGGCGCGCGGCGGCAAGGTCACGCGCGAAGCCGGGCCGATGAAGCACGGCACCACGGTGATCGCGTTCGTCGAGGACCCGGATGGCTACAAGATCGAATTCATCCAGCGCAAGTCGGGCCACGACGCCGGCAGCGCGAAGGCGGCCTGAATCGCGGCGCCTCGTCGGGTGGCTCCGAGCAGGCCCATGATGGATCGGTCATAAAAAGGGAACGGGTCGATACAGACGCTTGCCGGACCGCTGCCCGATCCTTGCGGCCATGTTCAGGCCCCTCCAGTCGCTGTTCGCACGCCCCCTCCGTGCCGCTCCACCGCCCCCCGTCAGCGAGGCAAGAATGAACATCACCTGCGACCTTCCGACCGCCAGTCGCAATCACGATCACTCCGGATTCCCCGATCCGGAACTGGAACTCCCCGTCACCGACACCGGCCTGCAGGAAGCGGTGTTCGCCGCCGGCTGCTTCTGGTGCGTGGAAGCGGTGTTCGAGCGCCTGGACGGCGTGCTCGACGTGATTTCCGGCTATGCCGGCGGCACCGCCGACACCGCGAACTACGAGGCGGTCTGCACCGGCTGCACCAACCACGCGGAGGTCGTCAAGATCGTCTACGACCCGGCCGTCATCGGCTACTCGCGCTTGCTGAAGGTGCTGTTCTCGGTCGCCCACGACCCGACGACGCTCGATCGGCAGGGCAATGACCGCGGCCGCCAGTACCGGTCCGCGATCTTCTATCGCAGCGAGGAAGAACGGCAGGTGGCGGCCCACTACATCGCCCTGCTCGATGCCGCGAAGGTGTTCCGCAGCCCGATCGTGACCGCGCTGAACCCGCTCGACGTGTTCTACCCGGCCGAGAAGTACCATCAGGATTACGCCATCCGCAATCCCGGCCAGCCGTACATTGCCGGGGTCGCGTTGCCGAAAGTCGAGAAACTCGAGGTCAAGTTTGCGGAGTACGTGCGCAAATGAACCTCTTCACCCGGAGCCAACCCATGAACAAGCCCGTCAGCAAGTCCGACGTGATCGAAGTCAGCACTGCTGCCGCCGAATCCCGCAGCGGCTACGACATCCGCCCGATCAGCGACGCGCTGAAGAAGGAACTGGCGCAGAGTCTGAGCACCGAAGAACGCCGCGTGTTGCTGGATCACGGCACCGAGCGCGCGTTCTGCGGCCACTTCCTCGACAACAAGAAGACCGGCACCTATGCCTGCCGCCTGTGCGGCCTGCCGCTGTTCCGCTCGACCGCGAAGTTCGATTCCGGCACCGGCTGGCCGAGCTTCTTCGAAGCCGCCGACCCGGACCACATCCGCAATATCTCGGACTACAGCTACGGCATGATCCGGACCGAGATCCGCTGCAAGCGCTGCGACGGCCATCTCGGCCACGTGTTCAACGATGGCCCGCGTCCCAGCGGCCTGCGCTACTGCCTGAATTCGGTCTCGATGACGTTCTTCGACGAAGGCCTGGCCATCCCGCAGTTCACCGACGCGGACGCCTGACGAAAACCCTGACCGAGGGCCGCCCGTTTCCCCAGCGGGCCTGCACTCCGAAGGACTCCCGGCTGTTCGACGGCAACCCCGTCGAACAGCCGTTTTTTTATTCGGCGCGCAGCCCGGCCGCCGCCGATCATGCAGACTCATCGCACGTCGTCCGTCTGATCATCCGAGGAGAATCCAAAACCATGACCGCACCGCTCACGCTGGGCCAGATTGCTGGCGCCCCGAACACCCCGTCGCCGTGGGACAAGTCCGCACTGCTGGTGATCGATCTGCAGAACGAATATCAGACCGGCGCGCTGCCGCTGGCCGAGCTTGACCGTGCGCTGACGCACACCAAGGCCCTGCTCGCGAAGGCCCGCGCCAGCGGCGTGCCGGTCTTCCACTTCCAGCACAAGACCGGCCCCGGCGCCCCGATCTTCGATCCGACCAGCAAGGCCTTCGCACTGATCGACGACGTTGCGCCGATTCCCGGCGAAACCGTGATCGAGAAGAGCTATCCGAACTGCTTCACCGCCACCGGGCTCGAAGACGCGCTGAAGGCGACCGGCCGTACCGAAGTGATCCTCGCCGGCGCGATGACCCACATGTGCATCTCGTCGACCGCGCGCTCGGCGTTCGATCGTGGCTTCCGGCCGACCGTCGTTGCCGATGCCTGCGCCACGCGCGACCTGCCCGGCCCGAACGGCGAAACGATTCCCGCCGCGCAGGTGCACGCCAACGCGCTGGCCCAGATCGCCGACGGCTTCATGGTCGTGGTCAAGGACGAAACGGCTTGGGCATGATCCTTTCGAGCATCGCTCGAAAGGATCATGCGACCGGCCATGGAGGGCCGTGCCGGTAGTCGCCGAACGCGGAAACCATCTCGCCATGGATGGCAGGGCGCTCTTTCAGCACGAAGTCCTGCTCGACACCGTTATGCGACCGGCCATGGAGGGCCAGTCGCAGCGCTCACGTCGTCGGTAATACCTTGAACGTCACCACCAGCACATCGCGGTAGGCCGGCTGGGTCGGATCGAGCGCTTCGACCGGCGTCACGCCGTGCCGCACCCGGCTGTCATCGACCAGCGCGGCATCGAACGGCTGAGCGAGGGTGAAACTGCCGAGCAGGCGGCCGTCGTCGTCGTGAATCGTGGTGGTGCCCTGCGCGATGTTGTGACGGCGGATCATCAGCACCAGCACGTGATCGACACCATCGCGATGCGCGCCTTCCGGCGTCGGCTGGCCGACCATGTCCGGCCCGGCCTCGATCCGGAACTGGTGGACCTCGACCTTCCAGCGCACGGCCTGCGGTGACAGGCGTCCGAACAGGGCGGCGCACCAGCGCAGGATCGTGGTCAGGCTGTCGCCGGTGGCGACCGCATCCAGCACCGGTTCGAACCAGCGTGCCACGCCGCCGTTCAGCGGGTTGTACTCCAGCCCCTGAAAGTGCGGCTGATGCGGCTCGCGCGTGATCGCCCCGCCCGCCGTGACCGTGAACACGGCATGGCGGCGGCGGCGATAGCGGCCACCATCGGCCATCCACTGATCGAGCGCCAGATCGTTCCAGCTGTCGGCAAACGTCGGCCAATCGGTCAGGCAGCCACCGGTGACGAACGCGCGCTGCATGCGCTCGCCGGGGACCAGGACAAAGCCCTGATCCCGCAGGATGGCAGCAAAACCGGAGGTGTCAGGCATCGTCGGCAACCAGAGCGCGGGCCGGGATTATCCGCCAACGCGCCGGATCGTGACGGCCATCGCCATCGAATCTCCGGACCCGGCCGCAGCCGGGCCCGGAGCGATGCTCATGCCGGCTTCTTCACCTTCAGGAAGAACGCCAGCAGCGATGGCAGCAGGATCAGCGCACCGAGCATGTTGACCAGGAACATGAAGCTCAGCAGCAGGCCCATGTCGGCCTGGAACTTCAGCGCCGAGAACGCCCACGTGGCCACGCCGAGGCTCATCGTCACGGCGGTGAAGGCAGCCGCCGTGCCGCGTTCCTTCAGCGCGATGAAGAACGACTCGACCAGCGACTTGCCGTGGTGCAGGTGCACCTCGATGCGGTCGTACAGGTAGATGCCGTAGTCGACACCGACGCCGACGCCGAGCGCGATCACCGGCAGGGTCGACACCTTCAGCCCGATGCCGAGCACCGCCATCAGCGCGTTGTTCAGCAGCGACACCAGCGCCAGCGGCAGGATGATGCACAGGGTGGCGCCGAACGAGCGGAAGGTCAGCAGGCACATCAGGGTGATGGCGCCGAAGATCGCCGCCAGTTCCTGCTTGTCGGCCTCTTCCACCGCTTCGTTGGTCGCCGCCATGACACCGGCATTGCCCGACGCGAGCTTGAACTCGACGTTCGGCGCGATTTCCTTGAACTCGCTGTCCGGGGCGTGGAACTCGGTGTTCCAGTCCTTCACCGACTGGACGATGTGGGCCAGCGTCTCGCCCTGATGATCGCTGGTGAAGAACAGCATCTGCATCGCCGAGCAGTCGGAATTCAGCAGGCCGGTGCCGGTATCGATCGGCGTCACCGCCTGCGCCAGCACGTCGCGATTGCGCGCCAGCACGCGCCAGCGCAGGTTGCCTTCGTTGAAGCCGGCATTGACCACCTTGGCCAGCCCCGGCAGCGAGATCGCGCTGCCGATGCCGTCGACGTTCTTCATCCGCCATTCGAAGGCATCCATCGCGTCCATCACGCGGTGGTCGGTGCAGGCGCCGTCGATGTCCTTGGTCTGCACGACGATCGAGATGATGTCGACGCCGATCTTGAAGTTGTCGGTGATCACCGCGTTGTCGCGGTTGTAGCGCGAATCCGGCAGCAGTTCCGGCAGGCCGGAACCGAGATCACCGACCTTCTGCCCGCGCGCCAGACCGGCACCGATGATCAGCAGCACCACGGCACCGGCAATCGCCCAGATGCCGACCCGACGCTCGGCGAACTTCGAGCAGGCGCGCCAGATCGGCTCGAACCCCTGCTCCTGCTTCTGCTTCGCGGCGATGGTTTCCGGGGTGATCCGCAGGTAGGTCAGCAGGATCGGCAGCACCATCTTGTTGGTGACGATCATCAGCGTCACGCCGAGTGTGGCGGTGATGCCGAGCTCGCGGACGATGTCGATCTCGATCAGCATGATCACGAGGAAGCCGAGCGCGTTGGTCACCAGCGCCAGCGTTCCGGGAATGAACAGCTGCGCGAATGCCGAGCGCGAGGCATCGACCGGGTTCAGGCCATCGGCAATCGCGTCCTTCCAGGCATTGGTCATCTGCACTGCATGACTGCAGCCGATCGAGAAGATCAGGAACGGCACGAGGATCGACAGCGGATCAATGCCGTAACCGGCCAGCGGCAGGCTGCCGAGCAGCCACAGCACCGGCAGCAGCGCACAGACCAGCGCGACACCGGTCAGCTTCGCGGACTTCGTGTACCAGAGCAGCAGCAGGGCCGTGATCACGAACGCGATGCCGAAGAACGCGATCACGCCCTTGGCGCCGGCGGAGATGTCACCGACCGCTTTCGCGAAGCCGATGATGTGGACGGTGACGCCGTCCTTCTGGTACTTCTCGCGCAGTGCTTCGAGATCCGCCGCGACTCGTGGATAGTCGAGCTTGGCGCCGGTTTCCGGATCGATGTCGAGCAGGTCGGTGCGGATCAGCGCACCACGCAGATCGTTCGAGACCAGACGGCCGACGAGGCCGGCCTTCTGCACGTTGCGGCGCACCGTTTCCAGATCTTCCGGCGAGCCCTGGAACGTCGCCGGGATGACGTTGCCGCCGGCGAAGCCCTGCTCGGTGACTTCGATGAAGCGCACGTTCGGCGTGAACAGCGACTGCACCGTCGGGCGGTCGACGCCCTTGATGTAGAACAGATCGTCGGTCGCGGCCTTGAGCTTGGCCATGAACGCCTGATCGAAGATCGTGTTGTCGGCCCCGGCCGCGCCAGGCTCCCGCATCAGCGCCACGATCACGCGATTGGCGCCGCCGAACGTCGCCTCGTAATCGGTGAACGTCTTCATGTACGGGTGGGTCAGCGGGATCATCTTCTTGAACCCGGCATCGACCTTGAGCCCGCTCGCCGACCAGGCCAGAAACACGGTGGTCAGCGCGAACAGCACCAGCATCAGCGGCCGGTTGTTGAACAGCAGGTTCGACAGCGCTTCGATGAAGCCGCCGAGCGGCCCGGCAATGCGCGGTACCTTCGGGTTGCGGATCTCGCTCATGGCTGTGCTCCGTTCGCGGCCGGGGCCAGGGTCAGGACGCGGGGACCGGCTTCGCCGACGACCAGCGCGCGGCCGGCGTCGAGCAGCAGCGCGGTGGAGAAGGCCGACGGGTTGTCGGCGACCTTCGCCTCGAACGTGCGTCCGCCGTCATGGCTGACGCGAACGCTGCCGGCCGCACCGACCAGCAGCACCGTGCCGTCGTCCTGCGCGCTGCCGCCGAGCAAGGTCACCGGTCCGGCGCCTGCCGCAGCCGTCCACGTAGCCCCGCCGTCTTCGGATCGGAACGCCTGACCGCGCAGGCCATACAGCAGCATGGCCTGACCTTGAAGCGCGATGACGCCGAAGTACGAGCCCTGGTACGGCGCGGTGGGTGCGGTCCATGTGGCGCCGCCGTCGGTGGAGGTCAGCACGGTGCCGGCCTCGCCCGCGATCACCAGACGATCGCCGCCGACGGCGGCAATCGCGTTCAGGTGGCGATCGGCGCCGTCGTCCCCGAGCAGGTCGAGCAGGATTTCGCGCTCGTTCCAGTGCTTGCCGCCATCCGCAGTCTCCAGATACAGGCCGTAGGCGCCGACGGCGATGCCGGTCATCGCATCCTTGAACCAGATGCCGAGCAGCGGCTTCTCGTCGTCCGGGGCGAACCGCTGTTCGGCCCAGGTGCTGCCGCCGTCGCTCGTCGCGAGGATCAGGCCGTCATGGCCCACGATCCAGCCGTGCATGGCATCGACGAAACGGACGCTGGTCAGCATCGTCCGGCGCGGGTTCGCGGCGCGGATCCAGTTCTGGCCGCTGTCATCGGAATAGACGATGTAGCCCTGTTCGCCAACGGCGACGAGCCGCTGTCCAGCGCGTGCGACATCGGTCAGCAACAGGCGCGACATCGTCTTCGACGAGACCGGGCCAGCGACGGATGCCGCCGCGGCAGGGACCGATTCGGCGGCCGTGGCCGCATTGCCGTTCAGCAGCGGCACCAGCAGCAGCGCGGCGGCGAGACGCCAGCGCAAGGGATTCAGCAAGGGGGCGGCAGATCGCATCGAGGCGGTCTCCAGTTCGGTTTGGAAGGCTTCAAAAAAGAAAGACGAGGGTCGACCGATGTCGACCCCCGTCTTCCGGATCACGCAACCGCTTCGCGTCAGGCGCTTGTTTCAGGCGCTGGCGTCAGCGGACGCCGGCTTCGCGCAGGCTTGCGGGGGTGAAGTCGGCCGCCGTGAGCTTGGCCGGTTCGTGCATCTTGTCATCGCCGGAACGCACGCTCAGCGCCAGATAACGGCCCGACTGCAGGTCGTAATGCAGCTCGACGGTGCCGAAGAACATCGGCACGTCGTACAGCGTGATCGAGTGCTGTTCGGCGGTGCGGTACAGCTCGCCGCGACCGTCGTACTTGTCGATCAGCAGCGCCGCCCAGGAATCCTCGTCGAGGTAGAAGGTGCGGCGGGCGTAGAGGTGCGACGTGCCCTTCTTCAGCTTCGCATCGACCACCCAGACGCGGTGCAGTTCGTAGCGCGCGAAGTCCTGATTGATGTGGCCCGGCTTGATCAGGTCGGTCAGGTTGACGCCGCTCGACAGCTTGTAGCTGTTGTACGGCACGAAGATTTCCTTCTTGCCGACCAGCGTGAAGTCGTAGCGATCGGTCGCGCCGTTGTAGAGACCGAAGTCGTCGTTGGTGCGCAGGCCATCGGCCGCCGTGCCCGGGTTGTCATAGGCGACGTTCGGCGCCTGACGCACGCGACGCTGGCCCGGGTTGTAGGTCCAGGCCGAACGCGGCACCTTGGTCTGATCCAGCGGCTCGTGCACCAGCAGCACCTGACCGGCCAGACGCGCCGGCGCGACGATGCGCTGCACGAAATAGAACAGCAGGTTGTCGGTGCGCTCGGCCGGCTTCTTGTTCAGCGAAGCGAACTGGAAATCCACTTCGTTCTGGAAGCGCACCGGCGTGTAGTCGCCGGTCCGGGTGACGGCGACCTGCACGTTGTCGGTGCGATAGGTCTCGCCCCGGTAGCGGGTCAGCTGGTTCCAGATCGCTTCGAGGCCGTTCGCCGGAATCGGGAACGGCAGGCCACCGGTGGTGCCGATGACGCCATTGCCGCCGGGCGACAGCTTCGCCTTGCCCGGATTGGCCAGCGTTTCGTCGTAGTAGCCCTTCGGAAACACCGCCGAACGATGCGTCGGGTAGACGTTCAGCTTGTAGTCCGGAAATTTCTTGAACATCGCGACCTGACCGGGCGTCAGGTTGTCCTTGTACTTCTCGACGTCGGCCGCGGTGACCGTGAACAGCGGCTTGTCGCCGGCAAACGGGTCCGGATACAGGATGCCCGGCTTGAAACCGGCAGGCTTGGCCGGCACCGCGCCATCCCATGCCGGGATCGTGCCTGCCGAGTTGGCGGCCTTCTCGGCACCGAGCGGCGTCAGCGATTTGCCGAGCTGCGAAGCATCCTGCGCCGTGGCTGCCAGCGAGGTCAGCGCACCGAACGTGAAAGCGATGACAGACGTAGTGATTCGATGATTCATGTAGATCTCCAGACCGAGGGCGGTCTTCAGAACGCGTAGCTCAGGGACAGGGCGACGAAGTCGCGGTCCTTGTTCGGGTTGGCGGACGTGCAGTAGTCGGCACGCTGACCGGCTGCGAGGCCGTTGGTTCCGGCGAGTGCCGGGTTCGTCCGGTTGTCGGCACCGCAGTAATCGCGGCCGCCGAAGAACGAGGTGTAGCTCAGGTCGACCTGCGTGTTCTGCTGGTAATTGAAGTTGATGCCGAACGACAGCGCCTGCACCCCTTCGTTGAAGTTCGGACCGACACCCTTCACGTCATGCGAGAACGCCAGACGCGGCGAGATGTTGATCGAGTTGATCACGCTCAGGTAGTCGACGCGGGCCAGCGTGCGGTAACCCCAGGAGTGCTTCGTGGCATAGCCGCCCGGCTGGGTCGAGCCGCCCGAGGCCGATGCCGCCGCCGCGAGTGCCGGCAGCGAGGTCCCCGGCGCTTCGAACAGGATGTTCGACGGCAGTTCGAGGAAGTTGTAGCCGACCTCGCCGAGCAGCACCAGTTGGTCGCCCCCGAGGAACTGCGGCACCACCGTCGAGGCCGTGGTCTGGAACTGGTGCGCCTTGACCCGCCGGAAGCCGCGGATCTCGGACCCGGCCGCGATGCCCGCCGGGTTCGGCGAGAAGTTCGACGGCAGGTTCAGCGCGGCCAGCACCAGTTCGGTCGCGGCACGCTGCACCGGCAGGTCCGGACGGTAGGTGTACTCGCCCTGGAACGCGATGCCGGCCGGGCCCTGCGTGTTGAACGACAGGCCGATCAGGTCGATGTTCTTCGGGTATTCGATGAAGTAGCGGGCGCTGCCGTTCTGGCCGATGGCCGGGCCGATCGGCGTCGGCGTCAGGCCACTGGTCGTGCCCGAGCCATTGGTCGGGAACGTGGTCTTGAGCGCGGACACCAGCGGCAGACGGCTGTGGTAACGGATGTAGTACGCGCCGAATTCGGTCGAGCCGAGCCAGTTCGCGAGATAGCGGGTGGCAAGGCCGAACTGGCCGGCGCCGTTCGGGCTGCGGTCCGGGTTGCGCGGCACGTAGACGCTGGCGGCCGGATCGAACGGACCGAGCAGCGCCTGCGCGCCCTGGCCGGCCGCGCCCGGCGTGCCCGGCGGCGAGCCCGGAGGGGCACCGGTGGTGATCGGAATCGGGTTGGTCAGCGGCGCGCGGTCATCCGAGCGGCGACCGAACGACACGACGGCGCGGTCACCGTCATCGCTGGCGATGTCGGAAGTCGAGAAGAACGAGCCGCGCGGGTCGATCAGGATGTTGTCGAAGCGGGCCTGGACATAACCCTCGAACGACAGCGAATCGGTCAGTTCCTGCGAGATCTGGAACACCGGGCTCGGAATCAGCGCTTCGCGCAGTTCGGCGTTCGGCGAACGCAGCTTCGACACGTCCACCGGATTGATGATGTTGATGCCGTTCTGGATGAACGTCGACTCGCCCCAGTTGATGACCTGGAAACCGACGCGGACGCCGGTGCTGCGATTGCCGAAAACGTTGAACCGTCCGGAAACGAAGGCGTCGAGGAATTCGTAGTTGGTCTGCAGGCGGTCACGGCCACGCGGACCGAAGTTTTCCAGCTCGTGCGCGACCTGGAGATCGAAGAACTCGGTGCCACGAACGAACACGCCGAAGTTCTGCCAGTTCAGTTCCAGATCATGCGTGGCCTTGAACGTCGAGAACACCAAGTCGCCGGCCTTGTAGTTCAGATTGCCGTCATCGCCGTTGACCGTGCGGGCCCGGCCGCCGTTGGCGATGCCGATCAGCTTTTCATTCGGGTTCTCGGCACGGAACAGCGCACCGTACGACAGCGTCGTGTCGAAGTTGCCCTTGACCTCGCCGATCTCGAACTGTGCGGCTTGCGCCGGAGCGGCGGCCATCAGGGCAATGGCGGCGGCGAACGCGGCGACCGGCGCACGACGGGCCAGAAACGCGGGACGAACGGAAATGCCTCCCGGACCGGGATGATTCTTCTGCATGATCCCCTCCTATCGCATTCGACAGCCGATTGCAGTGCGGTTGTCGTTCGGCTTTTTTGCCGTGTGTTTATCGGTCAGCGCGTGCCGGCGGGTCGCCGGGGCATCGCGCCGATGCCGCTTGCTGCCTGTGGAACTGCGTCAAACCTCGTTGCCGGGGTCCTACGGCGCCAAATATACGGACCTGTCCGGACAATTGCAATGCTGCGCTGCGATGTGTGAGCGCAATGTGCAGCAGCGGCTCGAAACGGCGGACGCGCAGTCTGCCGAAGTGCAGCGCGCGTCCGGCCCTGCGCCTACGAACGGTGTCATCGGCCCGATGATGCAATCGATGAACAGGAAAGCCGATCGTCGCGCCGTGCGCGGGCCTGCGGCGACCGCCGGGTGCGGGCGCCGCAGGCTGCGTCCCGCCCGACTCAGTTCGCGCGTTCGACGCGCATCGGCACGCCCGGTGCCTGTTCCCAGCCCGCCGGTGGTGCATCCGCCGTCGGGATCACGCGGTTCAGCGGCAGGCGGCCGATTGCCGGTTCGCTCAGCGAGCCGAAGTAAAGCCAGGGGCCGTGCTCTTCCACGCTCATGATCGGCGCGAAGGCGTCGGCGGCACCGTACTGAAGGTTCGCGATCAGCTTGCCGTCGAGATCGAAGCCGAGCACGAAGCCGCGCTTCGGTGGCGTGTTCTGGATCTTCCCCTGCAGCCGTCCGGGCAGCCGCGCCATGATCTTGCGCAGCAACGGCTGCTGCGCGAGGCCGTCGAGCCGCGCATCGCGGACACCGGGCAGCGCGACCCAGATGCGATCGCGACCATTGAAGCTCAGGTTGTCCGGAAAGCCCGGCAGGTTGTCGGCGAACACTTCGCGGGTGCCGGCCTTGTCGCCTTTGAGCCAGATCCTCGTGATGCGATAGGCGGAGGTCTCGGCCACCAGCAGCCAGTCGCCGTTCGGGCCGACCGCGACGCCATTGGCGAAGTAAAGGTCCTTGGCGACGACGGTCGACGCGTTGGTCGCCGCATCGTGCCGGACCACGCGGCCATTGGCGCCATGCTCGAGCACGTCGAACAGATAGCCCGGATAGGGAAACTTGACCGAGGCGTCGCTGAAATACGTGGCGCCGTCGCCATCGGCCGCGTCGAGGTCGTCGGTGAAGCCGAGTGCCGTGCCATCGGCGGCCGTGCTCAGCGATTCGATCGCGCCGGCCGCGGTGATGCGCAGCAGGCCCTTGACCGGATCGGCGACCAGCACGCTGCCGTCGGCGCCGGCCTTGAGGCCGAGCGGACGGCCGCCGGTGTTCGCCAGTTCGACATAGCGCGTGCCGTCGGCGGACAGCCGGATCACGCGGCCATCCTCGTAGCCGGCGTAGACATTGCCCTCGGCATCCACCGCGACACCTTCCGGGCCGATGCCGACGCCGACCGCCAACCGCTGCACGTCCTTCAGGATTTCGTTCGGCGCATACGGGCCTTCCAGCGCCGGAGCCACCGGCGGGGTCCACGCGACCGGTTCGACGCGGGTCGGCTTCAGCAACAGGTAGGCGAGCACGGCGACCACGCCCAACACGCCGGCGAGCAGCACGGCGAGCAACAGCTTCTTCATGACTTCCCCTGAGAAATGGCCGAGGTTCGGCCGATGATCCCGGTCACTGCCGAGCGACAGCGCCGGAACCTTGATTTTGTGATTTTCACGCCTCGCAACGCGGATGCCGCCGAAATGAGGTGTTCTTTTTTTGATTGATGCCGCACTTTTCGCGTCCGGCCGGCCGGGCTTCTTCCGATCACCGGCCCGCGGCGCCGTTGGACATCCCCGTGCTGCGTCAATAGCATTCGCGCACAACTGTAGCCCAACCCCGCGAGATCTCCATGTCCGAGTTGCCGAATCCGGTCCAGCAGCTGCTGAAGCGCGCCGCCGAAACCCCGAACGCGCCGTATCTGCATCAGCCGGTGAAAGGCGTCTGGAGAACCTGGACCTGGGCCGAAGTCGCCGAACAGGCACAGCGGATGGCCGCCGCGCTGGTGGCGATGAACCTGCCGAAGGGCAGCGCCGTGGCCATGACCGGCATGAACAACGCGCACTGGTTCATGGCCGATTTCGCGTGCGGCATCGCCGGCCTGATCGGGGTCGGCCTGTATCCGAAGCAGTCGGAAGACGCCGTGCGCTTCATTTCGGAGCACGCCGGCATCAAGGTCGCGTTCATCGGCCCGATGCCGGACGTGGCCGGCTTCATCAAGGCGCTGCCGGCCGACGTGGTCAAGATTTCCCTGCCTTATCCGGGCGTTGCCGCGTACGACCACCACTGGGACGAGCTGGTCGCGAAGCATGCGCCGCTGCCGAAGCCGGTCGAGCGCGGACCGGATGACATCTGGAGCCTGATCTACACCTCCGGCACCACCGGCAATCCGAAGGGCGTGATCATCACGGCGAAGAACCTGACCTTCACCGTTGCCGGCATGCTGCGCGACCAGCCGGCGATCGCCAGCGGCGAGCACTTCATGTCGTACCTGCCGCTGGCGCATGCCTTCGAGCGCGGCGCCGTGGAAACGGCGAGCCTGTACCTGCCGGCCCAGGTGCACTTTCTCGAAGAGCTGGAGAAGCTGCCGGAAACCCTGGCCGCCGTGCGCCCGACTCGCTTTTATGGCGTGCCGCTGGTCTACACGCGGATTCAGGCCGGAATTCTCAAGAAACTGCCGCAGGCCAAGATCGACCGCCTGCTGGGCATTCCGATCGTCTCCGGGCTGGTCAAGAAGAAGATCCGCAAGGGTCTCGGGCTGGATCGCAGCTGGCTGCGCGTCTCTGGCGCGGCCCCGCTGCCGAAGCCGGTGATGGACTGGTTCGGCAAGCTCGGCATCGAGCTGTTCCAGGGCTACGGCATGACCGAGAACTCGATCTACGCGAGCTTGAACCTGCCGGGCAAGAACAAGGTCGGGTCGATCGGCAAGCCGTTCGTCGATTCCGGCATCCGCATCGCCGAGGACGGCGAGATCCAGTGCAAGCATCCGGGCAACACGCCGGGCTACTACAAGGACCCGGAAAAGACCGCCGAGTTGTTCACCGCCGATGGCTGGCTGCGCACCGGCGACAAGGGCCACATCGACGCCGACGGCTACCTGTTCATCACCGGCCGCGTGAAGGAAATCTTCAAGACGCTGAAGGGCAAGTACGTGTCGCCGGCGCCGGTCGAAGGCAAGTTCGGCATCAACACGCACGTCGAACAGATGTGCCTGGTCGGCGCCGGCCTGTTCCAGCCGATGCTGGTGCTGTCGCTGAACGCCGATGCCCGCAAGCTGCCGAAGGCCGAGCTCGAAGCCGGTCTGGTCTCGACCATGAAGGCGGTCAACGAAACCCTCGAGCCGCACGAGGAAATCGCCAAGATCGTCGTCACCAAGGACACCTGGACCATCGACAACGGCCTGATGACGCCGACGATGAAGGTGCGCCGGAACGAGATCGAAAAGCGCTACGGCGAGTTGCTGGCCAAGCTCGAAGCCGACCGCAAGCTGCAGGTCTACTGGGAAGGCTGAGCCGCGCGCGTCGCCGGGGCCGCCGTGCCGGGCGACGATCGGCGCCGCCGGCCGACGATCGATCGAGGTCGACCACTGGCGTTGCCGGCCTCGACGCGCTTAGCCTTCAGGCGTGGCTGGCGCGACCGCCGGCCGACGTTCCGGCCATCGCCGTCGACGGCACCGGACGATTCGCCTGAACCGATGCGGAGCGGCCATGATCGACGCCCAGCGCAGCGCGCCCGAAGACCGGCCGAGCTATCCGGCAGGACTGGCGAAGGCTGAATTCGAGGCGCTGAGCCAGCGTCGCCAGGCGGCAGACCTGCCGGCGCCGAACGCCGACACCCCGACCACCGGCGTCGCCGTGTCCGGGGGCGGCATCCGCAGCGCGATCTTCGCGCTCGGCGTGTTCCAGGCGCTGGCGGCGCGCGACAAGCTCCGGCACGTCGACTATCTGTCGACCGTGTCCGGCGGCAGCTACTTCGGATCGTTCCTCGGCGCGATGTTCGCGCGTGGCCACCGCCACGATGCCGTGAGCCGCTTTCTGAACCGCGGCGGCGACAGCCATGTGCCGACGTCCCCGGGAAGCCCCGCGTCCGACGGCCGACCGCCGGCGATCCATCCGCTGAACTGGCTGCGGGTCAACGGCCGCTTCCTGGCACCGCGTGGCGGTACCGACGGCTTCCGCATCTTCGCACTGCTGCTGCGCAACTGGCTGGGCCTGCTGTTCGTCGTCGGCGTGACGCTGTTGACCGCCATGCTCGGACTGCGCCTGCTGATCGAGATTGCGGCGGACGCGTTGCCGTCGCTGCATCCGTGGTTTCTCAGCGATGCGCTCTCGGGGCCGATCTGCATCGGCACCGCGAAGCTTCAGATCAGCGATGCGGCCGTCCTGCTGCCGATACCGGCGGCGGTGGCGGTGCTCGGCGGCATTGCCTACTGGTTCGTCGGGCTGGTCGGTCCGCCCTCGACCTTGCATCGGGAATGGCGGGCCCAGCAGACCAGCGTGCTCAGTGGCGGACTCGCGGCCACCGTCCTGCTGCTGGCCTGGTGCGTCATCGACACCATTGCACGAAGTCTCGGGCAGATCGGGCTGACGGCGGGAGTGGTGAATGCCGTCATCGCCAGCTCGGCCGTGGTCGGCCTGCGCAAACTGCTGACCGTGCCGCCCGTCAGCAAGGCGCTGGAGGGCGTCTGGCGCTCGTCGCGACTGCCGCTGCGGCTGACGCTGTGGCCGGTCGCGCTTCTGCTGTGGGGGCTGCTGCTGGTCGCGCTCGATCATCTGGCGATCGCGCTGGTGCCGAACCGGAACGCGTCGTGGGGCGTTCTCGCGTGGCTGCTGGCCCAGCAGGCCGTGCTGGCGTTCGCCTCGCTGTTCCTGAATCGCTCGTCGCAGCACGCGTTCTACGCCGAGCGCCTGATCCGGACCTTCGTCGGCGCGTCGAATCCGCAGCGCCATCCATCGGCGCGGTCCAGCAGCCGCGGCGACGAGGCCAATGTCGCCGAACCGATCGAGGGCGACGACATCGCCTTCGAGGACTATCACGGCCAGGTCATTGCGCACGGCGGGCCGCTGCACCTGATCAACGTCACGCTGAACGAGACGGTCAGCGAGTTCGCCGCCACGATGCTGCGCGACCGCAAGGGCCTGCCGCTGGTGATCGGACCCTGCGGCCTGTCGAGCGGCGTGCTGCACCACGCGCTCGACGCGCTGCCGGACCGTCGCCTCGCCGACTGCGGTCATTGGGCGCTGCGGCCCGCGCATCTGGAGGAAGGCCAGACGCCGCGCAGCTTCGTCATGTTCGGGCACGCGCCGTTCAAGGCCGAGGCCTTGAGCCTCGGCAGCTGGACCGCGATTTCCGGCGCCGCCGTGGCCACCGGCCTCGGCTCCTACGGCGGCACGGCATTGAGCCTGCTGACCGGGCTTGCCAACCTGCGGCTCGGCTACTGGTGGGGCGCGGGCACGGTCGGCCGGCCCGGTGCGGCCGGCGGCGAGCCGGCGCGGCCGCTGCGCGGCAAGCGGCCGATGCAGGCCTATCTGTACGCCGAGATGACCGGCCGCTTCTGGGGTCCGCACCGGCAGCGCTGGTACCTGAGCGATGGCGGCCATTCGGAAAACACCGGCGCGCTGGAACTGATCCGCCGGCGGCTCGACGAGATCATCGTCATCGATGCCGAAGGCGATCCGTCGGCACCGACCGGCAATCTCGGCGAACTGGTCCGCAAGGCCCGGCAGGACTACGGTGCGGAGATCGAATTCGAACGCGGCGCCAGCGCGCCATTCGGTGACTACGACGCCTTGAAGCCCGGTGCCGATGGTCTCGGCGAAGCCTGCGCCGTTCGCGGCGTGGTGCGGTATCCGGGCACGGATCGGGTGTCCCGGCTGCTGTACATCCGCCCGGTGCTGTCAGCCGACGACCCGCCGGACCTGATCCGCTATCGCGCGGACAACCCGTCGTTTCCGTACCAGTCGACCACCGACCAGTTCTTCGACGAAGCGCAGTGGGAAAGCTATCGCAAGCTCGGCGAAAGCATCGGCCTGCGCGTGTTCCGCTGAGCGCTCAGGCGGCTGCCGGCTTGCCCTTGCGCGCCGGCTGGCGCCGCAGGTACAGCTCCTTCTCGATCCGCGCGACCAGCTCGCCCGCGGCGTCGCGCACTTCGACCGTGAACACCGGCAGGTACTTCGATCCGTCCGCGATCGCCGCCCGCGCGGCGTCGATGTCGGCATCGGTCAGCCGGAACTTCGCGGTGACCGTGCCCTTGCCCGGGCGCAGGAATTCGATCTTCGCGGCCTTGTCCCAGACCAGATGGCCGGGTCCCAGGATGGCGACGAACATCAGCACGTAGAACGGGTCGACCATCGCGTACAGGCTGCCGCCGAAGTGCGTCCCGAAGGCGTTGCCGTTGCCGCGGGTCCGGCGCAGTTCGACGTCGATCTCGCGGAAATCCTTCGAGACGCGGGCGATGCGGATGCCGGCACCGAGGAACGGCGGATACAGGTTCATCGTCCGCCGGAACACGGTGGCATTGCCGTAGATCAGCTTGGTCAGCAGGTCCTTCGCCTGCCCCACCGCCTTTGCCGCGACGCTGGCCATCGCCGGGGCCTTCAGTTGAAGACGACGGTCTTGTTGCCGTCGACGATGATCCGGTCCTCGACATGCCAGCGCACCGCACGCGCCAGCACCTGACGCTCGAGATCGCGGCCGAGGCGGCGCAGTTCGTCCACCCCTTCGCTGTGCGACACGCGGGCCACGTCCTGCTCGATGATCGGGCCCTGATCGAGATCGGCGGTGACGTAGTGCGCCGTGGCGCCGATGATCTTGACGCCGCGCTCGTAGGCCTGGCGGTACGGATCGGCCCCGACGAACGCCGGCAGGAACGAGTGGTGGATGTTGATGATCCGCGACGGCCACAACGCCGCGAAATCGCCGGACAGGATGCGCATGTAGCGCGCCAGCACGATGAAATCGGCCTTGGCCTCGACCAGGATCTTCTGCATCTGGTCTTCCGCATCGGCGCGCGTGGCGGTCTCGAACGGCACGTGATGGAACGGCACGCCGAAGCCTTCGACCGCCTTGCGCAGCGCCTCGTGGTTCGAGATCACGCACGGAATGTCGACGCGCAGCTCACCGCGCTGCCAGCGCCACAGCAGTTCCATCGCCGCATGGTCGTGCGCCGAGACGAGGATTGCCATGCGCGGCTTGTCGGCGGCATAGCTCATCCGCCAGTTCATCCGGTGCTGCGCGGCGACGGTATCGGCGAACGCGCGTTCCAGACCGGCTCGCGGCAGATCGAGCGCCGGCGTCTGGAATTCCAGCCGCATGAACAGCTGGCCATCGGCCGGGCTGGTCGAATGCTGATCGAGCTCGGTGATGTTCGCGCCGTGGTGGTACAGGAAGGTCGTCGCGGCCGCGACGATGCCCGGCTTGTCGTCGCAACGGATCAGCAGGCGGGCGATGGTTTCAGGATTCATGGTGGGTGCAGGTCAGGCGTGAGCGGTGCGCGGCCGGGTGGCGGACTCGTCGGCCCGTCCAGCCCCGCTCGCGACGTGGCGCGATTTTACGGCGAACTGACGGTGGCCGGCTTCGATGCCGGCCTCGTGCCGCGCGTGGCGCCGCCTATGCGACCAGCGCCTTCAGCTTCGCGACCTGCTCCGGGAAGAACGGGCCGTTGGCCTTCAGCGCCTCGGCTACCACCTGCCTGGCATCGCCGGCGCGGTTCAGCTTCAGCAGCACCATCGCACGGTATTCGGCGACGGTCAGGCGATTGACGCCGTAGGCCTTGGGTGCCGACTGCTCCAGCCACGGCAACGCGGCTTCGTACTGGCCGCGCTCGTACAGGCTGCGGCCGAAGCGGTAGGCGTAGACGTAGTCGTCCGGCCACGCGGCGATCAGCTTCGGGAACAGCGCGTCGAGCTGGTCATAGCGCTTGGCCAGCGCCAGATAGACGCGCAGGTTGTCGGCGAGGTTGCGGTCGCGCTTCAGGTCCAGCTTGCCCGGACCGCCGAGACGCTTTTCGGCGTCGGCGATAACGCGGTCGAGGGCCGACGTCGCGGCCTTCGTGTCGCCGAGCGCGGTGGCCAGATCGAACGTGGTCGAGACGACGCTGCGGGCATCGGCGCAGCTCGGCGTCTTGATCAGCACGCGCTTGGCGATCAGCGCTTCCATCGGCGCCTGCTGGCTGGCGAACACGGTCTTGCGGCGTTCGGCCGGCAGGCTGGCGGTGCAGCTCAGCGCGCGGTCGAGTTCATAGGCGCGGTCGCAGCCCAGGGTGTCACTGCCGGGGCCGGACAGCACTTTCGGCGCGACCGCCGCACAGGCTTCGGCATCCTTGGCGTTGTTCGCGCGGATCAGTTCGAGTCGCGACAGCCACAGCGACGCCGTCGGGTCCTTGGCGATGGCGTCGGACACTGCGGGCGACTGCGCCTTGGCCCAGGCCAGCCCGCCATCGGCATCACGCCGGGCACCGAAGGCCTGCAGCACGCCACGGGCGGCGCCGATCGACTTGGCGCTGCCATCGGTGACCACGGCCTTCAGGGCATCGAAGCCGCTGGCGCGGGCGAGGATCGCGTCGATCTCCGGATAGAACTGCGCCCGGGTGCGTTCCAGCGAGATGCGGCCGATCTCCTTGCCATCGGCACCCAGCACGACGTAGCTCGGCAGGCCCTTCACAGTCCACTGCTGCATCCAGTAGGCGCCGGCCGGCGAGTCGGCATCGAGCTCGACGACGACCGCCTTCTTTTCGAGCGTGTCCCACTCCGGCCCGTTCTTGACGTTCTTCGCCATGAAGTAGCAGGAGTAGCACCACGGGGCGTAGAAATCGATCAGCACCGGCGCCTTGCGCTCGGCCGCCGCCTTCAGCGCCTCGTCGATCGGCGCGGTCAGGTCATCGGCGTGGAGGGCGGCGGGCAGGCCGAGCAGGCCAGCGGCGAGGACGGCGCTCAGCAGCCGGTCACGACAGCGGAGGAAGGTTGGCAGGCGCATCTTTCGGGGGCGTGTCCGTGTAGACGATGCGGACATTGTAGGCCTTGCCCGTCGCCGGATCGTGCATGTTCGAGACCCCTCGATATTCCAAAAGGTAACGAGTCTTCACGTCGTAGACGAGATTCAGCGGCCCGGCGAGAAAGCGCAGCAGCGAATCCGGCTCGACCAGCAGCTTGATCGCCGGCTTGCCGTCGAACGTCGTGTCGCCGACCTTCTTGCAGCGGAAGTTGTAGGTATCGAGCTGCCCGGCCACGCCGAATCGGAACTTGAGTTCCTTGCCGGCCTGCAGTTGGTCGAAGTTCTGGACGATGGCGCTGTGAAAGCCGGAATCCGCCGCCATGCCCGGCGTGCGCTTGATGACCTCGGTCCGGGTCTTGCCTTCGAAGGTCTTCGACATCGTGTAGCGATCCGGCTTCACCTCGGTGATCGCTTCGACATAGCCCTCGCTCGGGATGTCGAGCTTGAACACCGGAATCAGCGGATCGGCGCGGTAGTCCAGCGTTTTCGACGCGATCTTCGCGCCTTTCGGATCGAAGTAGTCGATGGTGCCGTCGATCCAGTTCAGGCCATCCAGCGTCTGGCGATGGACCTCGGTGTAGAGGTAGGCGTTGGTCTTCAGATCGTAGGCATAGCCCCGGAAATGATGATCGGCCGGCGCGGCGAGCGCGGCGATCGGCGTCAGCAGCAGGGCGGCGGCAAGCGTCTTCATGGCAGGCAGGGTTTCGAGGGGGTCATCGGATGGACCGCATCGGCGACGCCGAATTCCGCTGCGGTGAAACTCGTCGGCGGCAACGCCTTCGCGGCGACGGCCGCGGCGAGGTCGGTCACCGGCTGGGTCTGGCCGTCATCGGCGAGATCGAAGGTGCCGTAATGGATGCCGAGACTGCGCGCGGCTTCGAGATCGGCATGCGCCTGCACCGCCTGCGCCGGGTCGACGTGCTGGTACTCGGTGAGCCAGCGCGGCAAATAGGCGCCGATCGGCAGCAGCGCCAGCCGCATCGGCCCGTAGTGTTCGAACGCGTGGCGGAAATGCGGGCCGTAGCCGGTATCGCCGGCGAAGTAGACCGGGCCGCCGACGGTTTCGACGACATACGCCAGCCAGAAGCTGCGATTGCGATCGCCCGGCCACGCGCGGCTGGACCAGTGCTGGGCCGGCGCGGCGTGGATCGCGCAGCCGTTCGGCAGCCGGTACGACTGCCACCAGTCGAGTTCGACGACGGTGGCGAAGCCTTCCTCGCGCAGCCGCTGGCCATCGCCCGGCGGCACGAGGAAGGCCGGATGGTGCGCGGCTTCGAGCCGGCGCAGGGTCGGCAGGTCGAAATGGTCGTAATGGTTGTGACTGACCAGGACGGCGTCGATCCGCGGCAGGTCGTCGAAATCGATCGCCGGCGGACGGTAGCGCTCAGGGCCGGCAAACGACAACGGACTGGCGCGATCCGACCAGATCGGGTCGGTCAGCAGGTTCACGCCATCGGCCTGGATCAGCACCGTGGCGTGGTTGACGAAGGTCACGCGCAGTTCGCCGGCGGCCGTGCTCGCCTGCGGCTTCGGGCCCGGCGGAATGCTGAGGTCGCGCGTCCACGCGCCGGGGGTCGATTCGCGCCAGTAGCGCAGCAGGTCCAGCGGGCCGATGTCGAACGGGGCCGGTGTCAGGAAATGCGCGCCGTCGAAGTGATCGCTCGGCGCGCCCCGCCAGGCGGTGCTCGTCACGCAGGCGGTGATGCCGGCGCAGGCTGCAAGCACCAGCGCCGGCACTGCCACGCGTCGCACGCGGCGCGGTGCCGTCATCCGCGTTTCGTGAACAGGTAGTGCGCCACACCCCATTCGTTGCCGTTGGCGTAGCCGAACAGCTCGGCCACGGCCATGTAGAACATGCGCCAGCGCTGCACCCAGATCGGCGCGTCCTGCTTGCCGTATCCGGCTTCGAAGATCTTCAGGATCTCGTCCTTGTTCGCGTCCATGTTCGCGAGCCAGTGGTTCGAGGTCTTCTCGTAGTGCTTGCCGTCGACCCACCACTGCCGTTCCAGCTTCACGTGATCCTGGAAATTCAGCAGCAGGTTCTCGCTCGGCATGGTGCCGCCGGTGAAGAAGTACTTCGACATCCAGTCGTCTTCGCCCTTCACCTCGAAGTGATAGGCGAGGACCTTGTGCACGAAGATGTGGATGAAGAGCTTCGCGTCCGGCTTCATCCAGCGGCTGATCTTTTCCAGCAGCAGTCCGTAGTTCTTCATGTGCTCGAACATCTCGATCGACATCACGCGATCGAAGCCCGGCTCGATGGTGGCACCGGAGGTCTGCGCCACGGCCGGAAACTCGTGGGTGACGATGTTGCCGGTGACGATCGTGAGGTTGCCGAAGCCGCGCTCCTTCGCCCGGCCTTCGATGTACTCGCGCTGCCCGTGCGAGTTCGACAGGCCCACGATCCGCGAATTCGGGTACTTTTCCGCCAGCCACAGGCTCAACGAGCCCCAGCCGCAGCCGAGATCAAGGATGCGCATGCCGTCGACCAGACCGGCACGCTCGGCGTACAGGTTCAGCATCGCGTCGCTGGCTTCGCCGAGCGTCTCGTTGCCGGTCGGATACAGGCAGCACGAATACTTGAGCCGCGGGCCGAGGTGGGCGTGGAAGAACGCCGCCGGCACCTCGTAGTGCTGCTCGTTCGCGGCACCGGTCTCGACCGCGATCGGGCTGGCGCGCAGCTCGTCGAGGAAGGCATTGAAGCGCCGGCTGCGCACTTCGCCGTCGAGGTTCGCCTCGTCGATCAGGCGGCGCTCCATCAGCTTGCGCATGCCGTAGCGCGACAGCACGTCCGGAATCAGGCCGCGCTCGCAAAGGTCAATCACATTCATCGTGCAGGGGGTCGTTGGGGTTGTCGAAAGCGCGCGGCCGAGCCGCGTCGAGTTGTTTCAGGGAGGCGTCGGGGAAGCTTCAGGACTGCTTCGGCCACCACGGAATGAAGACGCTGGTGGTGCGCATGTACTCGGCATAGCCCGGGCGCGATTTCACCAGATGGGCTTCGAGGATCGGCACGCCGGACATCTTCAGCAGCAGCCAGGCCATGATCGCCGCCGGCAGCACGGTGACCGGCCACCAGACGCTGCCGATCGCCAGCGGCACGTAGGCGATCCAGTGCAGCGACTCGAAGAAATAGTTCGGGTGCCGGGAATAGCGCCACAGCCCCGTGTTGCAGACCTTGCCCTTCATCGCCGGATTGCCGCGGAAGCGTTCCATCTGGGCATCGGCGATGCCTTCGCCGATGACGGCGACGAGCCAGATCGCAACGGCCAGCACCACGGCTGGCACACCGGCGTTCCCCGGGCGATACGCCACCGTCAGGAAGCCGACCGACAGCAGCCACGCGATCACGGCCTGGAACTGGAAGAACCAGAACATGTTGAAGTTGGCTTTCGCGCCCCATTCGGCCCGGAATTTCGCGTAGCGCGCGTCTTCCGGCTTGCCGGCGTTGCGGATGTACAGATGCGTGCCGAGCCGGAAGCCCCACAGCCCGCCAAGCACGCCGAGCGCGATCCGCGTCTCGACCGGGGCTGACCCGAAAATTGCGTACCAGACGGCCAGGAAGCCGAGACTCCACGACCACACCGGGTCGACCATCCCGGCGTTGCGGGTTTTCAGCTGGATCGCCCAGACTAGGGTCAATACGAGCGCCACGATGGCAAGGCCGGAAACGGCGGCAAGGGCTGGTGACATGGACGAAGGAGACGGGAGCGCGAGAGCGCGTGGATGCCCAGTCTACGGCCCGGACCCGGAAACGGATGAATCCCGCCGCCGCCCGACCGCTGCGTTTGCCCGTGCAAGACCTCCCGAATCACGAAGATAACGACCGATGACGACTGATCGCATGGATTTGCCGGCGCGACGAGCGCTGACCGCGGCTGTGCTGGCCGTGGCGCTGCTGTCCGCCTGCGGCGGCAAGACGGTGAAGCCCGGCAACTCGCTGGACGAAGCCGAAGCCGCCGTCGCCCGCGCCGAACGCGCCCGCATTGCCGACTACGACGCCGCGTCGTGGCGCGCCGCGAAGGAAAATCTGGCCCTGGCCCGCAGCAACAACGGCAGCAAGGACACCGAGGCGGCAGCCCGCTGGTATGCCGCCCGGGCCAAGGCCGACGCCGACGTCGGCATCGCGCGTTCCGAGCGCGCCCGGCTGTACGCGCTGAACCAGGCGCTGAAACGCGAGATCAGCCAGCTGCAGGGCACGCCGCCCGCTGCCACGCCTGCCGCCGGAGCCACGCCGTGACCGGCGCCGAGTTCGTTCAATGCGGGGTCCGGTCGGCACGGATCACGATGCTCGCCACGCTGCTGATGCTCGGCGGCTGCGGCAGCATCGGCGGCCTTGGCCTCAAGCTGCCGAGCCTGACGCCACCGGCGGAGCCGCCGCTGCCCGGCGTCGAACCGTCCACCGCCGCCGTCGCCCGCGTCCGCGCCGCGCTGCTGACGCTGCGCAGCGATCCCGCCCTCGCCGCCCGCGTGCCGGCCGAGATCAGCGACGCCGAAGCGGCCGTCGACAAGGCCGACATCAGCCAGCACGACAAGGCCGCCGGCTCGCATCTGATCTATCTCGCCGAACGCAAGGTCGACTACGCCCGCACCTTGGCCGAGGTCCGTGCGCTGGAAGCGGAATATCAGGCCCTGCGCCTGCAGCGGGATGGCTTGAAGGGCGGCGCGGCGCCGTAGGCCGCGCGGTTGCCTGCACCGGCGCCAGCGCCTTGCCGCCATGACCCTCGTTCGGATTGATGGCGCGTCGATTCAGGACAGAGCGTCGTTTCATCGTGCCTTCGCAGCGGCGTTCAGCTTTCCTGATTATTACGGCGGCAATTTCGACGCCTGGATCGATTGCATGACCGATGTTGTCGAGGCCCGGCACGAGCAGTCCGCAACCGTTGCGGACGCCGCATCGTCGGTCGTCGTCGTCATCGAAGACGCGGACGGATTCAAGCGCCGCTGCCCGGATGTCTGGCTCGCATTTCTCGAATGCGCCGCCGTCGTCAACGGCCGCAGCGTGGTGAGCGGCCGCGCGGCGCGGCTGGTGATCGCCAGCCTTTGATGGCGGTTCGGCGCAGTGCCGAACCAATCGGAATGCCGTCGGCCTACAAGCCCGCCATCG
This sequence comes from Nevskia sp., assembly GCF_021732705.1. GTDB lineage: Bacteria > Pseudomonadota > Gammaproteobacteria > Nevskiales > Nevskiaceae > Nevskia. The sequence continues at coordinate 147,319 of NZ_JAKFUM010000010.1, forward strand.
CGTCCCGCGCCTTGCGGGTGTTGTCGTCGTCCGGGCCGAGCGCGGCGGTGAAGTTGTCGAGGCTTTCGCTCAGCAGTTGACGGGCTTCGGCCTTGTGGCCGCGGGCGGCGAGCACGCCGCCGGTCTTGAGCAGGAACCAGCCGAGATCCCATTCGCCATGGCGGTATTGCGCGCGGGCACCGGCCAGCGCATCGCGGGCCAGCGCCTCGGCCTCGGCGCCGACGCCGGCCCCGTCGGCGACCAGCGCCAGGTTCATCGTGTGCATCAGCGTGTCCGGATGGGCGGCGCCGATCGTGCGCAGGTCGATGTCGCGCGCCTCGCGCGCCAGTGGCAGGCCTTCGGTGGCACGGTTCAGGCGCAGCAGGGTGATCGCGACATTGTTCAGCGCCCGCGTCAGCTTCGGGGTGTCGGATTCGGCGCCGTTGTGGCGCTGGTAGTCGAGATAGATGCGGAACAGCGGCAGCGCCTCGGCGTTCCGCCCGCTCTGGAAGTAGGCATTCGCGAGGCCGTTGGCGGCGGTGGCGCTGTACTGCGTTTCGCGGCCGCCGCCGATGGCGAGTGCGGCGTCGCGCGCGGCGCGATGCTCGGCGATGGCCTCGTCGCTGCGGCCGGCGAGATTGAGCACGGTGCCGAGGCTGCGATGGCGCGAGACCGTCATCAGATTGTGCTCGCCATGCAGCTTCACCGACTTCGCGAGCACCGCGCGGGCCAGCGGCAGCGCTTCGTCGAAGCGCTGGGCATCGGCCAGATAGAACGCGAGGCTGTCCTCGGTCTCGACCGTCAGCGCGTGATCGTCGCCGAGCCGCGTCCGCATTTCCGGCACGATCGCCAGCTCCGGCAACAGGCAGGCGTCGTGACCGCCGCGGATGCCGCAGTCGACGGCGATCAGCGCCTGCCGCGCCGCCAGTTCGGTGGCGGCATCGAGCGTGCCGGCGGCACGGCCGGCATCGAGCACCGCCTGCGCCAGCGTGCGTTCGCGCGCCAGCTCGTTGGCGTTCTCGTAGGCGTTCAGCAGCCGCAGGCGTGTCGCCTGGGTCTCGGCGGCGGCGGGGCCGAGCAGGCGTTCGCGCTGGGCGACGGCCGATTCCAGCAGCGGAATCGCGCGCGTGGCGTCGTCGAAGCCGTTGTAGGCCTGACCGATGGCGTCAGCGATCGCAGCCCCGGCCAGCGAATCGCCGGGGAAGGCGCGCGCCAGTTCCGCCGCCGCCGGGCCGATCAGGTCCCGTAGCCGGATGTTCGGATCGGCGCTGATCACCGGATTGGCCGCCGACAGCAGGTTCTGCGTCAGGAACGCCGTGACCGCCTGCGCGGCCTGCGCCTGCGCCTCGGCCCGACGGCTTTCCGCCTGCGCCCGGAAGAACAGGCCGGTGCTGACCGCAAAGCCGATCAGCAGCGTCGCCGCGAGCGCGCGCAGCAAGCCGCGCCGCGCCCGGGCGCGGGCCAGCGACTGTTCGAGCTGCTGGGCATGGGCCTGCGCCTGCCGCTCGCGGGCGCGTTCGAGCCGGCGCAGGTCGAGGCTGCGCAGGCGCAGTGTAAGCTGGGCGGCATCGCCGAGCCGCTTCGCCGGGTCCCCGGACGCCGCCGCGGCGATGTCCTCGCGCAGCAGTTCGTCGGCCACGTCCGCTTCCCAGCCCGGCGCCAGCGGCCGGCGGAAATCGCCGACGACGATCTGGTACAGCATCACGCCGAGGGCGTAGACATCGGCCTTGACCGTCGGCGGCTGGCCGGCCAGCAGTTCCGGCGCCAGGTACAGCGGCGTGCCGCTGGTGGCGCCATCGATGACGACGGTGCGGGTGAAGCCCATCCGGGTGATGCCGAGGGCGTCGAGCTTGCCGGCATCGAGCACGCGGCCGCTGCCGAAATCGGTCAGGCGAATCCGCGGCCGGCCGTCGGAATCCTGATGGATCAGCACGTTGCCGGGCTTCAGGTCCTTGTGCAGCACGCCAACGGCATGGATCGCGGCCAGCGCGTCGGCAAGGTCCTCGACGATCCGCAGCCGGGTGCCGGGGGCGATCGTCGACAGGCCGCCGGCTGCGTCGGCCCACTGCTGCAGGCTGCCGTCCGGGCTGTATTCGAGCTCGATGAAATTCGGCGTGTCGTCCAGCCGCCAGTCGAGGATGCGGGCGATGTCGTCGCGCGGGCCGAGCGTGTCGTTCAGCAGGCGGAACAGGGTGATCTCGCGCTTCAGCGCCGTGGCCTGGGCACCGTCGGCGGCGAACTTGAACACCCGGCGCTCGTGGGTCTTGGTGTGCTCGCCGAGCCAGACCTCGCCGTGCCCGCCGCCGGCCAGCGGCGCGCGGAACTGCCAGTGCGGCCGCGCCGGAATGGCATCGCCGGCGGTGAAGTCGAAGCGGGTGGCGGCAGGCTCCGTCCGGCCGGTGGCCAGCGTGCTGACGTCCGCCGCCAGCCGGTAGCCGTAGCCGTGCACGGTGCGGATCAGCGTCTGCTCGCTGTCGCCGATCGCCTGCCGCAGCCGCGCCACGCACTTGGTCAGGCTGGCTTCGGTGACGATCCGGCCGGGCCAGACCGCGCTCAGGATCTCATCCTTGGTCACCACTTCGCCGGCATGGGCCAGCAGCAGCCGCAGCAGTTCCAGCGGCCGGCTTTCGAGCGCGACGAGCTGACCGGCGACGGTCAGGGTCAGGCTCGCGTCATCGAACTGGACGTCGCCGAAACGCCACAGGATCGGACTGCCGGCGGCGGCCGGGCTGCCGCCGGGGGTCGGGGTATCGGGCGTCCGATTCATCGCCAAGCCGCCTCCGTGCTGATCCGGGACCGGGCGCAAGCCCTTGTCGTCATTGCGTTTCCGGAGAATTCGGAAATTTTCGGATTTCCGTCAGGACTGCTCAAGCCGCCAATTTCCATCATCCGCCCCGATCGCTGCAAGCCGGCGATGCACCACTTCACGGCACCAATCGGGAGCAGGCACATGACACGAACGGGATGGGGACAGGCGGCACGGGGTCCGGAGGCAGGCGCCGCCACGGCGCGGTCGCGGATCGACTCTGAATCAGGCAGCCGCTTCGGCCGATGGCCGAGATGGGCGGCGCGCCTGCTGGGCGGATCGCTGGTGGCCGCCGCACTGGCCGCGCAGCCGGCGATCGCGGCCGAACGTGTTCTGTATTCGCTGGGCCTGCATTCGAACGATGCCCGCAACAGCGGCGGCTTCGTCGGCACCGGCGCGTCGGCCAACGGCAACGGCGCGGTGCGCGGACCGGACGGCAGCGTCTACGTCGCCACCAGCGGTGCGCTGAACGATGGTGCGGTGCTGGCGCGCTACGGCGGCAACGGCGAGTTCACCGCGCTGCACTGGTTCAACGGCAACAGCGCGTTCGACATCGCCGGCAACCGCGTCACCGATCTGTCGGTGCCGCGCGGCACGCCGTTCATCGCCAGCGACGGCATGCTCTACGGCGTCGCCGCCAGTGGTGGCGCCAACGGCGGCGGCGGCATCTACCGCGTGGCGCTGACCGGCGCCAATGCCGGCCAGTACCGGATTTTCCACAGCTTCAACTGCAATACCGGCTGCGGCCCGAACAGCAGCCCGGTCGAAAATGCCGATGGCAATTTCTACGGGACCTTGCAGACCGGCCGCGGCAGCAGCGACGGCGGCGGCGTCTACCGCCTGAGCCGCACTGGCAACGGCAGCTACACGCTGCTGCGCGGCTTTTCCAGCGCCAACGCGGCGGAAGGCGTCAACGTGCAGGCGCCACTGACGCTTGGCGCGGACGGGGCCTATTACGGCACCACGACCTTCGGCGGTACCGGCACCGGCGATGGCTGCAACAACTGCGGCACCGTGTTCCGGATCACCACCGCCGGCGTCTTCAGCAGCCTGCACAGCATGACCGCCGGCGAAGGCAACCGGCCGATCGGCCCGCTGGCGCTCGGCAGCGACGGCAATCTCTACGGCACCAACACTGCAGGCGGTGGCATCTCGCCGGCCGGAGGGGCTTACGGCGGCACCGCGTTCCGGATCACTCCGGCTGGCGCTTTCACCGTGCTGTTCCGGTTCACCAGTGATTCCAGCGTCGATCCCGCCAACACCGGCGTCACCCCGGCTTCCGGGCTCGTCGCCGGCAGCGACGGCAATTTCTACGGCGCAACCGAATCCGCCGGTTCGAACAACGTCACGCCGGGTTGTGCGACCGCCAACATCAACCAGACGCTCCTTGGCCCGGGCGGCACCCTGTACCGGCTGACGCCGGCCGGCGTGCTGACCACGCTGTTCTGCTTCTCGTTCGACGGCAACGGCATCCGGACCGATGGCAGCGGCCCGGACGCGGCGCTGACCCTCGGCGCCGACGGCCGCCTGTACGGCACCACGATCAGCGCCGGCATCGTGCCGCCCGGCACCACGCCCTCCAACCCCGTTCGCCCGGCGTCCGGCAGCGGCACCGTGTTCAGCATCGGTCAGAACGGCAGCGGCTTCGCGCGGATCGCGACGTTCTCGTCGCTGCCGTCGGAAGGCCGCGCGCCGAGCGGGCCTCTGCTGCAGACGGCCGACGGCAATTTCTACGGCGTCACCGCCGGCGGCACGCCGAAAGGCTTTTCGGGCTCGGTGTTCCAGCTCTCGCCGACCGGCGTGCTGAGCACGCTGAACAGCATCCACTACACCGCCAATGCCGGCGGTTCGCCGGAAGGCGGCCTCGCGGTCGGGCCGGATGGCGCGTTCTACGGCACCACGGTGGCCGGCGGCTCGAACGGACTCGGCGCCGTGTTCAGGGTCAGCGCGGCCGGCGATTTCACCAATCTCCACAGTTTCACCGGCAATCCGGACGGCCAGCAGCCGGTCACCGGCCTGACGCTGGGCAGCGACGGCAATTTCTACGGCGTGACCAGTGCCGGCAATGCCCTCGGCAACAACGGCGGCATCGCGTTCCGGATCACGCCCGGCGGCAATTTCACCAAGCTGTTCGACTTCAACGGCACCAGCGGCCGCAATCCGGCCGGCCGCTTGCTGCTGGCCAGCGACGGCAATTTCTACGGCACGACGCAGTTCGGCGGCGCCAGCGATGCCGGCACCGTGTTCCGGATGACCCCCGGCGGCACCGTGACCGTGCTGCGCAGCTTCGACGGCACCCTGGCCGGTGGTATCAACCCGATCGCGGGTCTGGTGCAAGGGCTGGATGGCGCCTTGTACGGCACCACCACCGGCACGTTCGGCGGTGGATCGTTCTTCCGCGGCCTGCTGTTTCGGCTGACGCTGGGCGGCGCATTCTCGGTGGTCTACAACTTCGGACCCGGCAACGACGTTCGGGCCAACGGCGGCGTGATCCAGGCGCGTGACGGCAATTTCTACGGCGCGCTGATCGCCGACAACGGCGGTTCCAGCCAGGACACCGTCTACCGGGTGACGCCGCAGGGTCAGTATTCGGTGGTCTACCAGACCACCGGCGTGCCCGATGGCATCGGCATTCAGGACAGCCTGATCCAGGCGCCGGATGGCAGCCTCGTGGCGCCGACGCGTTACGGCGGCACGTTCGGCTACGGCGCCGTGATCGCCATCAACGGCCCGGCCGACCGGGTCACGGCGCTCGCCAGCAGCGCCGGCATCGGCAGCGTGACGCTGACCTGGCCAGTCGCGCCGGGTGCGGTCACCTACAACGTCTATCAGTCGACAACCCCCGGCGGCCAGGGCGGCACGCCGATTGCCACCGGGCTGCCCGCCGCCGGCCAGACCGGCAGCTACACCGTCACCGGCCTGACCGGCGGCACGGCTTATTACTTCACGATCACGGCGGTCAACGCGCTCGGCGAAACCCAGTTCTCGAACGAGACCAGCGCCACGCCGACGGCCGCCGCGCCGACGGTGACGCTGGCCGCGAACCCGGCCAGCGTCGTGCTCGGTGCGGCGTCGACCCTCACGTGGTCGTCGACCAGCGCCACCGCCTGCACCGCCAGCGGCGGCTGGAGCGGCTCGCGCGCCACCAGCGGCACGGCCAGCGTCACGCCGACCGCGACCGGCGCCACCAGCTACACGCTGACCTGCACCGGCCCGGGCGGCACCGCCAATGCCAGCACCACGGTCACCGCGACGGCAGCGGCGCCGACCGTGACGATCAGCGCCAGCCCGACGACGATCACGCTCGGCGGCACGTCGACGATCAGCTGGAACACGACCAACGCCGGCAGCTGCACCGCCAGCGGCGCCTGGACCGGCGCCCGCGCCACCACCGGCAACGAAGTGGTGACGCCGTCCGCCAGCGGCAGCCTGAGCTACACCCTGAGCTGCACTGGCGCCGGCGGCAATGCCAGCGGCACGGCGACGGTCACGGTCAACGCCCCGCCCCAGCTGCCGGTGCCGACGGTGACGATCAGCGCGAACCCCGCCAGCGTCACCCTCGGCAGCGCCTCGACCCTGACCTGGTCCAGCACCGATGCCACGAGCTGCACCGCCAGCGGCGGCTGGACCGGCAGCCGCGCCACCAGCGGCACGGCCAGCGTCACGCCGGCCGCGGTCGGCAGCACGAGCTACACGCTGAGCTGCACCGGCGGCGGCGGCACCGCCAGCGCCACGGCGACGGTCGCGGTCAATCCGGTGCCGGCACCGGCGCCCACGGTCACGCTGGCAGCGAATCCGGGCAGCGTCACGCTCGGCGCCAGCGCCACGCTGACCTGGTCCACGACCAACGCCACCGCCTGCACCGCCAGCGGCAACTGGAGCGGCAGCCGCGCCACCAGCGGCAGCGAATCGGTGACGCCGGCCGCGAACGGCACGCAGACCTACACGCTGACCTGCACCGGCACCGGCGGCAGCGCCAACCGCAGCGTGACGGTGACGGCGACGCCACCACCGCCGGCCGGTGGCGGCGGCGCCGTCGGCTGGCTGATGCTGGTGCTGGGCGGCGCAGCGGCCGGCTGGCGCCGGCAGCGCGAAACGCGGCACTGACCGATCGGCGGCGTCCGGGCACTCCGGACGCCGCATTGTTCCCGAACCACCGGAACCGCCCGATGAATGTCCTGTCCTCGCCTGTCTCGTCCGCGTCCGCCAGTCGCGATCGTGTCAGCCCGTCGTCGGCACCGCCGGCGCGTTCGCAGCAGCGCCGCTGGCTGCAGGATCTCGACCTGCGCGGCCTGCAGCTGCCGCCGGTCGATGCCCCGGATGCCGTCGACAAGCCCCTGTTTCGACTCGGCTACGGCGCCTGCGCGAAGTCCGGCTGCGGCTGCCGCCATTTCGAAGGCAGCGACAGCCGCTGCAGCAATGGCCGCTGCGGCCATGCGCTCGGGGATCACTGGTAGCGCAAGTCGTGCGGCCCGGCGACCGGGCCGCGCGATCCTGTGGCGCAATCAGCCGCCATCACGGTCCGGATGCCAATGATCCGGCGACGGTCCGGCGCGATGTGCGGACGTCAGGGCTGGCCGCGGGTCAGCAGCGCCAGCAGTTCGGTCGTGCTGCGCCGCAGGGTGTCGTCCCAGTGCAGGCCGACGATGTCGCGGCCGGTGACGGAATCCTTGAACGGCATCACTTCGCCGCTGCCGATCACGAGCTGGTAGTCCATCGTCACTTCGGTGCCGGCAGCGAGATCGCGGGCCGCGAAGATGAAGCCGAGGTGCCACAGCGCGGTTGGCGTGAAGCTGTGGTTGACGTAGCACTCGTCCGACCATTCCGGCGTCAGCGAGAACTGGTCCTCGAACCAGCGCACGCTCGATTCGACCTCGATCGAATCCGGCGCGAACTGGCGCAGCTTCGCTTCCGGCCAGACGGTGTGGATGTTGTCCGGCGCGACGATGACGCGGCCCCGGGCCACGGCTTCGGCGACGAACAGGCCCTTGCCGGCCCTCGGAATGCGGGACGGCTCGACGACGTACTTCGGCAGGATCACGCGGCCGCGCCCGGCGATCGGTCGATCAGTGCTTCAGCATCGACTGCTCGCTGCCTTCGGCCGCGAACAGCGTGACGGCATCGGAGCGCGAATAGACGTAGTCCTTGCCGCAGAACTCGCAGGTGACGGCGACCTTGCCCTGCTCGGCGACGATGGCATCGACTTCTTCGCGGCCCAGCGACAGCAGCAGCAGCGAGATGCCCTCGCGCGAGCAGCGGCACGCGACGTGGATCGCCCGCGGCGCCTGCAGATGCCAGGCCTCGTTCGCGAACAGCCGGCGCAGCATCGTCTCGGCATCGACCTCGAGCAGTTCGTCGGCCAGCAGCGTGCCGGCGAGGATGCTCAGGTGCTCCCAGTAGTCTTCGGTCGCCTTCGTGTGCTCCAGCGGCAGGCGCTGCAGCATGAAGCCGACCAGCTTGTCGCGCGTCGCCGCCAGCCGCACCAGCGTCGGCAGCTGCTCGCTCTGCGCGAAATAGCCTTCGAGCGATTCGCTCAGCGAGTGGCCATCGATCGGCACCATCGCCTGCCGCGTCGGCTGCGTGTCGACGGCCGGCTCCAGCATCAGCGCGAGGATGCCGTCGTGCAGCAGTTCGGCGTAGCTGGCCTCGATCTTCGGCGCGGCCTTCGCCATCGCCCGGACCACCAGCGGCGCATCGCCGTTCTGCGTGACCTGCGCCACCAGCAGCTTGATCGCGCGCTCGCCCTGGAACTGCAGGTTGATGCGGCCTTCGAAGCGCGCATGCGTGGCCAGCAGCGGCATCGCGACCATGGTCTGGCCGACCAGCTGGCGCACCACCGGGTCGTAGGCGCGCTGATCCAGCATCTCGGCGACGCCGACATCGAGCACGACGAAGGCGCCGTGCGCGATGTGGTTGTCGAACTGGAACGGGATCAGCTGATTCATGGACTTGCGCGCGAATTAATGTGTATCTGACCCCAATTGTCTGACCGCCATTCTCAGGGCAGTCAGCCGGCGAGGCGTTCCTTCAGCAGGCGGTTCAGCGCATCCGGGTTGGCCTTGCCCTGCGTCGCCTTCATCGCCTGACCGACGAAGAAGCCGAACAGCTTGTCCTTGCCTCCGCGGTAGTCGGCGACCTGCTGCGGGTTCTTGGCGATGACGTCGTCGATCGCAGCACAGATCGCGGACTCGTCGGTGACCTGGACCAGACCCTTGGCCTTGATGATCTCGTCGGCCGAGCCTTCACCGGCAACCATCGCTTCGAACACGTCCTTCGCGATCTTGCCATTGATGGTCTTGTCGGCAATGCGCTTGAGCAGTGCCGCGAAGGCTTCCGCCGAGATCGGCGATTCCTCGATGCCCTTGCTCATCTTGTTCAGCGCGCCGAGCAGGTCGGTGGCAACCCAGTTCGCGCACAGCTTCGGCTCGGCACCCGAGGCCGCGACGACCGCTTCGTAGTACGCGGCAAGTTCGCGCGAACTGGTCAGGGTCTTGGCGTCGTAGTCCGACAGGCCGAAATCCTTGACGAAGCGGGCGCGCTTGGCTTCCGGCAGTTCCGGCAGGCTGGCGCGGATCGCGTCGATGTAGTCCTCGGTGCAGACGATCGGCAGCAGGTCCGGGTCCGGGAAGTAGCGGTAGTCGTTGGCGTCTTCCTTGGTGCGCATCGCGCGCGTCTCGCCGGTGTCCGGGTTGAACAGGCGCGTTTCCTGGATGATCTTGCCGCCGGCTTCGAGCACGTCGATCTGGCGCTCGATCTCGTATTCGATCGCCTTCTCGACGTAGCGGAACGAGTTGACGTTCTTGGTTTCGGTGCGGGTGCCGAACTTCGGCGCGCCGATCTTGCGCACCGACACGTTGGCATCGCAGCGGAAAGACCCTTCCTGCATGTTGCCGTCGCAGATGCCGAGGTAGACGACGATCTGGTGCAGCTTCTTCAGGTAGGCGACCGCTTCCTGCGCGGTGCGGATGTCCGGCTCGGACACGATCTCGATCAGCGGCGTGCCGGCGCGGTTCAGGTCGATGCCGGACGACTTCTGGAAGCCTTCATGCACGGACTTGCCGGCATCCTCTTCCATGTGCGCACGGGTGATGCCGATGCGCTTGGTCGAACCGTCTTCCAGTTCGATGTCGAGATGGCCGTTGGCGACGATCGGCAATTCGTACTGCGAGATCTGGTAGCCCTTCGGCAGGTCCGGATAGAAGTAGTGCTTGCGCGCGAACACGCAGCGCCGCGCGATTTCGGCGTTGACCGACAGGCCGAAGGTCACGGCCTTCCTGACTGCGTCGACATTCAGCACCGGCAGCATGCCCGGCATGCCGAGGTCGATCGGGCAGGCCTGGGTGTTCGGCTCGGCGCCGTAGGCGATCGCCGCACCCGAGAAGATCTTCGACTGCGTCGACAGCTGGCAATGCACTTCGAGGCCGATGACGGCTTCCCAACCCTCGGGGATGCGGCTCATGACGCGAACTCCGTCGGCCACTGCTTGTGAAAGTCCGTGGCCTGCTGAAACTGGTGCGCGACGTTCAGCATGCGCGCTTCGCTGAAGAAATTGCCCATCAACTGGAAGCCGGTCGGCAGGCCGTCGACGAAGCCGCACGGCAGGCTCATCGCCGGGATGCCGGCCAGGTTGGCGGCGATCGTGTAGATGTCGTTCAGATACATCGCGACCGGGTCGTCGGACTTGTCGCCGAACTTGAACGCGACGTCGGTCGCGGTCGGGCTCAGCACCAGATCGATGCCGTCGGCGAACGCGCGCTTGAAGTCGTCGTAGATCAGCCGGCGAACCTTCTGAGCCTGCAGGTAGTAGGCGTCGTAATAGCCGTGGCTCAGCACATAGGTGCCGATCATGATGCGGCGCTGCACTTCGGCACCGAAGCCCTCGCCACGGCTGCGCTCGTACAACTCGCCGAGCGACTTCGCGCCTTCCGCGCGATGTCCGTAGCGCACGCCGTCGAAGCGCGCGAGATTGCTGGAGGCTTCCGCCGGCGCGACGACGTAGTAGGTCGGCACGCTGAGCGGCGAATTCGGCAGCGAGATGTCCTTGAACCGGACGCCGAGGCCCTTCAGGGTCTCGATCGCCTGCTCGACCAGCGCCCGGACGCCGGGCGCCATGCCGTCGGCGAAGTATTCCTTCGGCAGGCCGATGGTCAGGCCCTTGATCGAATGTCCGAGGCCGGAGACGAGATCGTCCACCGGCCGGTCGACGCTGGTCGAATCCTTCGGATCGAAGCCGGACATCGCCTGCATGACGTAGGCGGCATCCTCGGCCGAGCGGGCAACGACGCCGGCCTGATCGAGCGACGAGGCAAACGCGATCATGCCGTAGCGCGACACGCGGCCGTAGGTCGGCTTGATGCCGGTGAGATTGGTCAGCGCGGCCGGCTGGCGAATCGAGCCGCCGGTGTCGGTCGCGGTGGCGATCGGCGCGAGACCGGCGGCGACGCAGGCGACCGAGCCGCCGGACGAGCCGCCCGGCACGCGGGTCTTGTCCCACGGATTCTTGACCGGGCCGTAGTACGAGGTCTCGTTCGACGAACCCATCGCGAATTCGTCCATGTTCAGCTTGCCGAGCATGACCATGCCTTCGGCATCGAGCTTCTCGACGATGGTCGCGTCATACGGCGACACGAAGCTGTCGAGCATCTTCGAACCGCAGGCCGTGCGGACGCCCTTGGTGCAGAAAATATCCTTCTGGCCCAGCGGGATACCGGTCAGCGGGCCGGCCTTGCCCGCGGCGATCAGGGCATCGGCGGCGGCGGCCTGCGCCAGCGCCCGTTCCGGCGTCACCGTGACGTAGGCGTTGATGTCGCCATCGAGCGCGGCGATCCGGTTCAGGTAGTGCTGCGTCAGCTCGCGCGACGAGAATTTCTTCTCGCGCAATCCCGCCGCAAGTTCTGGAAGGGAATGGGTGTGCATGGGCTCTCGGGAATTGGGGTGTTTCCGGCGGGTCGAGCGACGCGACAGCGTTCGCCCGGACCCGACGACTCGTTGCGTCACGGCGGCACCGTGACGCAACCAGGCTTATTCGATGACTTTCGGCACCAGATACAGGCCGTCCTGCGTTTCCGGCGCGATCGCCTGATAGTCGTCGCGGCGGTCCGGCTCGCTGATCACGTCCGGCCGCAGGCGTTGCACCATGTCGAGCGGATGCGCCATCGGGCTGACGTTGGCGGTATCGGCCGACGACAGGCGATCGACCATCTGCAGGATGTTCGACAACTGCGTGGCATACGGCGCCACCTGTTCGGGATTGAGCTGCAGGCGCGCCAGTCGGGCGACCTGTCGGACTTGTTCGGGACTCAGGCTCATGGCGGCGGAACGAAAGCTGGAAAAGAGTGGCAAACCCGGTGCGAGACCAGGGCTGATGACGCCTGCCGACCACGCGCTGCAAACGTGGAAACTGCGTGTTGTGCGGTTTTAGGCAGAAGAAAATGCGTTATGCTTGAATGATAGACGATTTTATCGACTGCCTCGGTTCCCGGACACGTCCGGAAACAGTCGTCGGGGCTCATCGCCACGACGCACGTCTGCGCAGTCCGTAGCAGCCCCCAGCCGCTGAAAAATCCCGCCGCACCCCGCCCTTCCCCCTCTTCGACCGTACTTTCCAGACCGCGATGTTCGACGCCGTTCGCCGCCTTTTTGTCAACGACCTTTCCATCGATCTCGGTACGGCCAACACGCTCGTGTATGTGCGTGACGAGGGCATCGTGCTCAACGAACCGTCGGTGGTGGCGATCCGCCTCGACTCGCGCGGCTCGAAGAAGATCGAAGCCGTCGGCATCGACGCCAAGCGCATGCTCGGCCGCACGCCGACCAACATCTCGACCATCCGCCCGTTGCGCGATGGCGTGATCGCCGACTACACCGTCACCGAAAAGATGCTGCAGCACTTCATTCGCAAGGTGCAGAAGGGCCGCGTGATGCGCCCGATGACCCGCGTGGTGGTCTGCGTGCCGTTCGGGTCGACGCAGGTCGAGCGCCGCGCGATCCGGGAATCGGTCGAGAACGCCGGTGCCCGCAAGGTCTACGTGATCGAAGAGCCGATCGCCGCCGCACTCGGCGCCGGCATCCCGATTTCCGAAGCCCGCGGCTCGATGGTCGTCGACATCGGCGGCGGCACCTCGGAAGTCGCGGTGATTTCGCTGAACGGCATCGTTTACGCCGAGTCGGTCCGCATCGGCGGCGACAAGTTCGACGAAGCGATCGTGTCGTACGTCCGCCGCCAGTACAACATGCTGATCGGCGAAGCCACGGCCGAACGCATCAAGCAGGAAATCGGCACCGCGTTCCCGGGGCCGGAAGTTCAGGAAATCGACATTGTCGGTCGCCATCTCGCGGCCGGCGTGCCGCGCAACTTCACGATGAATTCCAACGAGATCCTCGATGCGCTGCAGGAGCCGCTGGCCGGCATCGTCAAGGCGGTGAAGCAGGCGCTGGAACGCACGCCGCCGGAACTCGGCAGCGACGTCGCCGAACGCGGCATCGTGCTGACCGGCGGCGGTGCGCTGCTGCGCGATCTGGACAAGCTGATCTCGGAAGAAACCGGCCTGCCGGTGATCATCGCCGACGACCCGCTGACCTGCGTCGCCCGCGGCGGCGGCATGCTGCTCGACACGCTCGATCAGAAGGGCGACATCTATCTGATGGACTGATCGCGTTCGCGATCAGCGGGATGGACTGACCGCGTTGGCGATCAGCGGGATGGACTGATCGCGTTGGCGATCTGCGGGATGGGCTGACCGCCATCGCGATCATCGGCAGGAGCTGATCACGCCTGCGATCCGTTGCGCGGGTCGGCAGCAGTTCCGCACTCGAACCGGATCGAAACCGGCGCCTTTTTTGATTCGCGCGAGGGCGGTCCAAAGCGAAAAACCGGGCGCGTGTCGCGACAGGCCGTCATCAACCACGCCGACGCAGCCGCCCGACACGTTCGTCGCGCATGCCGCAGCATGCCGGTGCCCGGGAAATCACGCGGAATCGAGCGATATCCGGCGATTTTCGGCGCGAAGCCGGCGAATCTTCACTTTTCGCGATGTGAACGGTTGTCGCCACCGCTTCCGCGTCCTATTCTTTCGCGATGCCCGCTCCGCTGCGGGTGACACAAGCTGAACCTGCGCCCGGCCCTTGAACACCACGCTTAGCGACCCTTCGCGAAAACCGCTGTTTCCACGGGGCCCTGGACTGGGGCTGAAGCTGACCCTCTTCGCTTCTCTGTCGATCGGGCTGATGGTGGCCGAAACCCGCGGCTCCCGGATCGAACCGCTGCGCCAATGGCTGTCGTGGGCGATGACGCCGGTGCTGTGGCTGGCCGCGTCGCCGACCAGCGTGTCCGGCAGCGTCGAGCATTTCCGCTCCCGCGAATCCCTGCTGACCGAAAACCGGGAACTGCGCGACAAGCTGCTGAAACAGGACGCACGGCTGCTGCGGCTGTCGTCGCTGGAGGCCGAGAACGCCCGCATCCGCGAGCTGCTGGCCTCGTCGAGCGCGCTGGAAGATCGCGTGCTGATCGCCGAAATCCTGGCCACCAGCCAGGACCCGTATCGCCATCAGATCGTGCTGAACAAGGGCAGTCGCGATGGCGTCTATCGCGGTCAGGCGCTGGTCGATGCCTCCGGCGTCATGGGACAGGTGGTGCAGGTCAACGCCGGCAGCGCCGTGGCGCTGCTGATCACCGATCCCGACCACGGCATTCCGGTCGAGATCAACCGGACCGGCCTGCAGACCATCGCGCTCGGCCACGGCGACGGCCACAGCCTGTCGCTGCCGTATCTGCCGGGCAATGCCGACGTGAAGGTCGGCGATCTGCTGGTGACGTCCGGCATCGGCGGCCGCTTCCCGGCCGGCTATCCGGTCGGCGAAGTCCACGAACTGAAGCACGCCGGCGGCGAGAGCTTCATGGAAGCGATCGCCTACCCGAAAGCGCAGCTGAACCAAGGCCGGCAGGCGCTGCTGGTCTGGAGCGAACGCGCGCTGCCGGTCAACGGCGTGATCGATGCCGTGCCGCCGGTGCCGATCGACCTGCCGATCAAGGGCGACACGGCGGTGCCCGCCGCGGCAGCCAATGGCGCGACGGCGGCATCGGCCCCGTCCCCCGCTGCAGCACCGGTTGCCGACACCCGCGCGCCGCCGGCCGCTGCGGCCCCGAATGCTGCGCCCCAGCCGCCGGCTGACAAGCCCGCGGCCGCCGCCGGCAAGCCCGTGCCATGAGCGGCACGTTCTGGTTCCTGCTGAGCCTGCTGCTGGCGCTGATGCTGCAGATCGTGCAGATGCCCGAGACGCTGGCACTGGTGCGGCCGATCTGGCCGCTGCTGGTCATCGGCTACTGGGCGCTGTACGCGCCGCAGACGCCGGCGATCTTCGCCGCCTGGGTGCTCGGGCTGTGCTGCGACGTGCTGCTGAACGCGCCGCTCGGCCAGTACGCGCTGGGTCTGGTCGTGGTCGCATTCCTGATCCGGCGTCTGGCCGGCATCTACGTGCTGTTTCCGATCTGGCAGGCGGCGCTGGCGCTGCTGCCGATCTGGGCGCTGTTCGTGTTCCTGATGTTCTGGATCGATGGCCTGACCCGCCACGCGGCCGACCCGACCCTGCGCTGGTTGCCGATCGTCAGCACGACGCTGGTCTGGCCGCTGCTCGCCGGCCTGCTGGACACCTTGCGCGCGCGCCGCAAGCGCGATCTGAACCGGATTCGGCTGCCGTGATCACCGGACGCGCCATCGCGACCCCAGCCGGAAGCCGGAAGCCGGACGGGAACCGGTCATGAGCGCGCTCGGCGGCTCGCGCAGCGGTTATGACGCGATCAAGAACCTGTACGAGGAAAAGCGCACGTTCACCGGCCGCGTGGTGTTCGCGGCCGGGCTCTGCCTGCTGCTGATCGCCACGCTCGCCGCGCGCCTGATCGACCTGCAGCTGATCCGGCACGACTACTACTCGACCCGGGCCGACGACAACCGCATGCGGCTGACGCCGATCGCGCCGATTCGCGGCCTGATCTACGACCGCAACGGCGCGCTGATCGCGCAGAACCTGCCGAGCTTCGTGCTCGACATCACCCCCGAGCGGGTCAAGAACCTCGACGACACGCTGAACCGGCTCAAGGCCTACATCCGCTTGAGCGATCAGGACATCAGCCGGTTCAAGGACCGCATGCGCAAGGGGCCGCGCTACCGCAGCGTCACCCTGCGCTCGAACCTGAGCCCGGAAGAAGTCGCCCGCTACGAGCTGAACCGCTGGGAATTCGAAGGCGTGGAAGTCAACGCCGGCCTCGTCCGCGACTATCCGCTCGGCGAAAGCGCGGCACATGTCATCGGCTATGTCGGCGGCATCAGCGAAGCCGACTACGCCAAGCTCGACGAGGCCGACTATCAGGGCCTGTCGCAGATCGGCAAGGCCGGGGTCGAGCGCAGCCACGAGGACCAGCTGCGCGGCGTGCCGGGCGCGAAGATCGTCGAGGCCAACGCCGCCGGCCGGCCGCTGCGCGAACTCGACTCCCGCCCCGGCAGCTCCGGCCAGAACCTGTACCTGGCGCTCGACGCGCAGCTGCAGCTGGTTGCCGAAAAGGCGCTCGGCGAGCTCGATGGCGCCGTCGTCGCGATCGACCCGCGCACCGGCGAGGTGCTGGCGCTGGTGTCGAAACCCGGCTATGACCCGAAGCTGTTCGTCGAAGGCATCGATGCCGCGAGCTACCGCGGCCTGCTCGAGGATCAGGGCCGGCCGCTGTACAACCGCGCGCTGCTGGGCACCTATCCGCCGGGGTCGACGATCAAGCCGTTCATCGCCACCGCCGCGCTGAACTTCAATCAGGTGACGCCGGACACGCATGTCTACTGCTCCGGCGCGATGACCCTGCCCGGCAGCTCGCGCAAGTACCGCTGCCACAAGCGTCAGGGCCACGGCACGGTCGATCTCGATGCCGCCATCGCCAAGTCCTGCGACATCTACTTCTATCAGGCGGCGATGAACCTCGGCATCGACCGCATCGACGAGATCCTCGGCCAGTTCGGCTACGGCAAGCCGACCGGCATCGACATCCCGAACGAGAAGAGCGGCCTGCTGCCGTCGCGCGACTGGAAGCGCCGCGTCTACAAGCAGGCCTGGTTTCCGGGCGAGACGCTGAACCTCGGCATCGGTCAGGGCGCGCTGACGGCGACGCCGCTGCAGCTGGCGCAGGCCACCGCCCGGCTGGCGATGCGCGGCGCCGGTTTCAAGCCGCACATGGTCCATGCCGTTGCCGATCCGGCGACCGGGGCGATCACCGGGGTCGCGCCCGAACCGCTGCCGCCGCTGACCGGCCAGAGCGCGGAGCTGCAGGAGCGCGTGATCCACGCCATGCAACTGGTGACGATGTTCCCCGGCGGCACCGCCTACCGCGTGTTCCAGGACGCGCCGTACTCGTCCGCCGGCAAGACCGGCACGGCGCAGGTGGCGGGCCTCAAGCAGGACGAGAACGTGGCGCCGACCTTCGACTCGACGCCGAAGCACCTGCGCGACCACGCGCTGTTCGTCGCGTTCGCGCCGGTCGATGCGCCGCGCATCGCGATCGCCGTGATCGCGGAACACGCGGGCCACGGCGGTTCGGTCGCCGCCCCGGTCGCCCGGCAGGTGATGGACCAGTACCTGCTCGGCAAGGTGCTGTTCGGTGCCGACGCCGCGGCCGCCGCGGCAGCAGCGGCCGCGCCGCCGGACGACGGCAGCGATCCGGCGCTCGATGGCGGCGAGGAAGGCGAAGCGCCACCGCCGGAAGACGCGCCAACGGAAACACCGACGCCACCGAGCACGCGATGACCCTCGCCCTGAATCACGGCGGCCCGATGCCGCGTCCGGAATCCGCATGAATACCTCGGTGATCAGCCGTGCCCCGGCGCAGTCCGTCGGCTGGACCGAACTGCTGTCGCGCTGGCATTTCGACCTCTGGCTGGGCCTGCTGCTGCTGATGCTGGGCATCGTCGGCCTGCTGGTGCAGTACTCGGCCAGCGGTCACCAGATGTCGGTGGTGATCAATCAGGCGGAGCGTCTGGCGCTCGGTTTCACCGTGATGATCATCGCCGCGCAGGCGCCGCCGGAGTTCTACCGGATGGCCGCGCCGTGGCTGTACGCGTTCGGCGTGCTCATGCTGGTCGCCACGCTGGTGCTCGGCGATCACGCCAAGGGCGCGCAGCGCTGGCTGGACCTCGGCGTGTTCCGCTTCCAGCCATCGGAAATCATGAAGCTGGCGATGCCGATGGCCGTCGCCGCGTGGCTGCACACGCGCACGCTGCCCCCGAAGCTGCCGACGATCATCGTCACGCTCGCGATCATCGGCGTGCCGACGATGCTGATCGCGATCCAGCCGGACCTCGGCACCGCAATGCTGGTGCTCGCCGCCGGCGTGCTGGCGCTGTACTTCGGCGGCCTCGGCATCCGCTGGATTCTTGCCGTCATCGCCGCCGCCACCGCTGCCGCGCCACTGCTGTGGTTCAAGCTGCACGACTACCAGCGCAACCGCGTGCTGACCTTCCTCGATCCGGAACGCGATCCGCTCGGCACCGGTTATCACATCACCCAGAGCAAGATCGCGATCGGCTCCGGCGGCCTGTTCGGCAAGGGCTGGCTGGCCGGCACCCAGGCCAAGCTCGACTTCCTGCCGGAATCGCATACCGACTTCATCTTCGCCGTGTTCTCCGAGGAACTCGGCCTCCTCGGCGTCGCGGCACTGATGGCGCTGTATGCCGCCATCGTCGGTCGCGGCCTGTACATCGCGCTCAGAGGCCAGGACAGCTTCCAGCGGCTGCTCGCCGGCAGCCTCGCGATGACCTTCTTCGTCTATGTCTTCATCAACATGGGCATGGTCATCGGCCTGCTGCCGGTGGTGGGCGTGCCGCTGCCGCTGGTCAGCTTCGGCGGCACCTCGGCCGTGACCCTGCTGGCCGGTTTCGGCATGCTGATGTCGGTCTATACCCACCGCAAGCTGCTGTCGAGCTGACGCGGAACAGAAAGGAATCCATGAACAGACCACTGCTTGCCGGCCTTGCCGTGCTGTCGACGCTGGCCATCGGCCCGGCCTCGGCCGACTACTCGAAGCACCCGAAGGCGCAGTTGCTGCTCGACACCCTGCGCGAGGACTACGGCTTTTCACCGCCGGAGTTGGACTCGGTCAAGACCGCGCTGCGCGAAGCGCAGAAGCTGCCGAAGCTGATCGAGAAGGAACTCAAGAACAAGGAATCCGGCGGCAAGGCGGCGGAGCCCGATGCCAAGCCGGCGCTGCCGGACTGGGACGACTACCGGCCGATCCACGTCAACCCGCGCAACATCGACAACGGCCTCAAGTACCTGAACGACAACGCGGCCTGGTTCGCGCGGGCGGAAGCCGAATTCGGCGTGCCACCGACCGTGATCGCCGCGATCCTCGGTGTGGAGACCAAGTACGGCACCTATACCGGCAAGTTCCGCGTGCTCGATGCGCTGGCGACGCAGGGCTTCGATCATCCGCGCCGCGCGCCGTTCTTCTTTTCCGAGCTGACCGAGTTCTTCGCTTTCACCCGTGATGCCGCGCGCAATCCGGTCGACCTGCTCGGCTCGTATGCCGGCGCGATGGGCAACGCCCAGTTCATGCCGAGCAACTACCGCTGGCTGGCGCTGGACTACGACGGCAACGGCACGCGCGATCTGTGGAGCGCGCCGGATGCCATCGGCAGCATCGCGCAGTACCTTGTGCGCTATGACCCGAAGCGGGCGTTCCGTCGGGGCGAGCCGCTGGTGGTGCCGGCCACGGTCGCCGCCGCGCCGGCGGATTCGGTGCCACGCAACGGCAAGGTCGCCGACCAGAATGTCGGCGTGCTGCGCGGCGTCGGCGTCACCCCGACCGTCGCGCTGCCCGATGCGACCCCGGCTGGGCTGATCGAACTGCGCCGCGGCAGCAGCCGCGAGTACTGGGTGGCCTTGCCCAACTTCTACGCGATCCAGACCTACAACCCGCGCGTGTTCTACGCCATGGCCGTGACCCAGCTGGCGAACGCGCTGGCCGACGCCCAGACGCAGCAGGCCCGGCAGGCCGCGGCGGAAGCGGCGGGCGACGCCGCGCAGCTGGCCGCGAGCGGCACGAAATGACGCGCCTGCGCATCGCGGGCCTGCTCGCCGTTGCCGCGATCGCGACTGGCTGCGCGCCGATCGAGACCGTGCCCGAGCGTCCGTACGAACGGCCGACCGTACACCCGATCGAGCGGCGCCCGCCGGTCGCCAAGGCGCAGCCCGCGCCGGCGGACGAGAAGGACTACGCGCCGAAGGCCGACGAGATTCCGCCGGATCTCGCGTCGATTCCCGATGCCGTGCCGCAGCCGCTCGAACGCAGCCCGTACGGCAATCCGGATTCGTACGAGGTGTTCGGCGTGCGCTACGAAATCCTGCAGAACGCGGCGGGCTTCAAGGAGCGCGGCCACGCCTCGTGGTACGGCAAGAAGTTCCACGGCCGGCGCACGTCCAGCGGTGACAAGTACGACATGTTCGCGATGACTGCCGCGCACAAGCTGCTGCCGATTCCGTCGTTCGCGCGGATCACCAACACCAGCAACGGCAAGAGCGTGATCGTGAAGATCAATGATCGCGGACCGTTCCACCCCGGCCGCATCGTCGACCTGTCGTATGCCGCCGCGCTGAAGCTCGACATCATCAATCACGGCTCGGCCGAGGTGGAACTGGAAGTGGTCGACCCGAGCGGCAACACGCTGGTGGCCGACACTGCGCCAGCGCCCGCCAGAGTTCCGGCCAAGCCGGCGACCGCGCCAGCGCGCGCCGTGCCGGCGGTCGAGTCGCCGAACGGCCCCCCGGGCGGTCCGGTATCGGTCGCCAACCGTCCCGCGCACTTCCTGCAGGCCGGCGTCTTCAGCGATTCCCGCAATGCCTCGAATTTCCGCGAGAAACTGGCGCTGGCCGGGGTCAAGCCGCTGGTGATGAAGAGCGAATCGCGCAACGGCCGCTGGGTCTACCGCGTGCTGATCGGGCCGTTCCCGAATACCGGCACGCTGGAAAAGACCCGCGCCCGGATGACGGCCGATGGCACGCCGACGCTGCCGGTATTCGAGTGACCGGCGTCGCGTTCCGCACCATTGCTGCAGTGCGTCAGACAACACCCTGCGTTACCATCCCGGCAGGTCGTCGCGAAGGCCGAGCCTTCGTGCCGCACGCATCGGATGCCTTGAAGCATTGCGCACGGAATTGCGCAAACCCCTGAACAAAATACGATTCCAGAACCGAAAAGCCCCCGGATGAACGTCTCCCCCGTGTCTGCCCGCCGCCCGTTCCGCCACCTGCTGCTCGTTGCCGCCACGGTGGCTGCGGTCCTCGCCCCCGTTGCCACGCCGGTCTCGGCCGCCACCATTCCCGCCGCGCCGACGATCGACGCCAAGGCCTTCGCACTGCTCGATTACGACAGCGGCGAACTGCTGGCCGGCAACAACCCGGACGGCCGCGTCGAGCCGGCGAGCATCACCAAGGTGATGACGACCTATGTCGCATTCGACGAGATCCGGAAAGGCCGCCTGAAGCTCGACGACACCGCGCTGGTCAGCGAAAAGGCCTGGCGCCAGGGCAAGGATTCGAGCGAATCGCGCATGTTCCTGACCTTGGGCAGCCGCGTGAAGATCGAGGACCTGCTGCGCGGCATCATCATCGTCTCCGGCAACGACGCCTCGATCGTGCTGGCCGAACATCTGGCCGGCAGCGAGGACGCCTTCGCCGACCTGATGAACGAAACCGCGAAGAAGCTCGGCATGGTCAACAGCCATTTCGTCGATGCCAGCGGCCTGCCGAATGCGGAGCACTACACCACCGCGCACGATCTGGCGATTCTCGGCCGCGCGCTGATCCGCGACTTCCCGGAGTTCTACAAGATCTACGCCGAGCGCTCGTTCAAGTACGGCATCGAGCACGCGCAGGAAAACCGCAACGGCCTGCTGATCAAGGACCCGACGGTCGACGGCATCAAGACCGGCCACACCAGTGCCGCCGGCTACTGCCTGCTGTCGTCGTCGGTGCGGGATGGCCGCCGCCTGATCTCGGCCGTGATGGGCGCGCCGAGCTGGGCCTATCGCGAACAGGCGAGCCTGGAATTGCTGAACTACGGCTTTCGCTTCTTCGAGACTGCCAGCCTGTTCGGCGCCACCGCGCCGGTCGGCAGTCTGAAGGTCTACAAGGGCACGGCCGACACGGTGCAGATCGGCACGCTGGAACCGCTGAAGCTGACCTTGCCGCGTGGTGCGAAGGAATCGCTGCAGATCCAGCAGCAGATCGACCCGCGCGCGATCGCCCCGCTGACCGCCGGCCAGAAGCTCGGCACGGCCACGATCTCGATCGACGGCAAGCCGCTGAAGACGATCGATCTGGTCGCGCTGACCGATGTTCCGAGCGGCGGCTTCTGGCGTCGCCTGATCGACCAGATCAAGCTCTGGCTCGGCTTCTGAGCCCGGCTCGCTGCTCGATCACGGCTTCGCCAGTCCCTGCTTTCGATACTGCTGATCGAGATTCGTCGATGAACGACGCCGCGCCGCAACCCGAAACCCCGGCCGCGCCAGCGGGACTCGTCTACCCCTGCGAGTTCCCGCTGAAGGTCTTCATCCGCCCGGACGAGGAAGCGGCCGCGCGCATCGCCAAGCTGGCACACGAGCAGCTCGCCGTCGGTGCGGTGATCACCACGTCGCGCCGGCTGTCGAGCACCGGCAAGTATCTGGCGCTGACCCTGAACTTCGTCGCCGAAGACGCCGATCACGCCAACCGCGTGATCAAGGCGGTGATGGCCGATCCCGGCGTGCTGCTGGCCTTGTAGCTTCTCCGCAGCACGGAGGCCGTCATGGACGACGTCATCGATCTCCTCGATTCCCTGATTCGGCCGCTGTTGCGGCTGATCGTGCTGCTCGTGCGGGGCCTGTGGTGGGCCGCCCACGATTTGATCTTCGAAACGATCTGCTGGGGCACCGGCTGGCTGGTGCTTCGGATCGTCACGCTCGGCCGCTGGCCCACTGTCGGGATTGCGGAACCGCACAAGATGGGCGACGCAGACGCCATGCTGATCGCCTTGCTCGGTCTCGCGGTGCTCGTCGCAGCCGGCTACTGGTTCTGGCCGTGACCCGTCCCGGCGGCGCGCCGACGCCACGGATTCATGGCCGGGCAGACCGCCGTTCCGGATGACTTCGCCTGCATGGGTGAGGCGGAGATCGAACCGCTGTTCGGGGTCTGCGCGAGCGCACGGGCGGTGAACCTGCTGCTGACTCAAGATGCCGTCGTGGCCCGCTATCAGAGACCGATCCGGCTGGTGTGATGCGGGTCTCCAGCGCGCCGATGCTGAATCGACCGATATTCCGTTGCGGTAGATTAAATCCGTCGTTCGCATTTCCACGGACAGGAGGCTCGAATGTCGTTGATCCGCAAGACCCTGAAAGTCACTGGCTGGATCACCGGCGCCGCTGCCGTCGGCGCGGCCGCGGTGGTATTGGCAAACGCGTTTGACGAGCCGCTGGCGCCTGAAGTCAAGGCGCTGCTGGCACGGCCAGCGCCGCAGGTTGCGGAAGCCGACAATCTGCTGAACGCGCTGATCGGCTTCCCGATCGTCAGCGCTGATGTGGCTGAAAACGAGGCGTTCTGGCGCATCGGCGTGCGCAAGCGAGCGATCCGTCGTGTCGCTGCGGACAACGACGCGCGCCAGCACGCGTACGACGTGACGGGCGACGAACGGACGCTGCGCCTGATCGGCGACCGCACACTGCTGTGCCCCCGCGATGCCCTCAGCGACCCAACCTGCCTGTCGACGGTGGCGGCCCACCGCGATGCCGTCGAGCAACTGCTGACCGACAACGCCGAATGGCTGCGCCGCTTCCATGCCTTGCAGCGCTATTCGACCTTTGCCGCCGATGCGCCGATCTCGTGGGCCGATCCTTGGCTTCCATCGTCGGAAGTCAGCACCGGCCATGCGCTGGCCCGAACCGAGATCGCGCTGCAATGGGTCCGCGGCGATCGGGCGGCGGCCGTCGCCAATCTCGCGGCTGATCTGCAGTTCTGGCGGCACTTTCTGGCGTCGACCGACGCCTATCTGATCGACAAGTTCGTCGCCGCTGCCGGCTATCGCGACAGTCTGCTGCTGGCAGCAACAGTGCTGCGCACGCAGGCGCTGTCGCCGGATGAAGTGGCGATGCTGGAACCAGCACTGGCGCCGCTGCCGCAAGCAGCGGTATCGCTGGTATCGGCCATCGACCGCGAGTTCGACTACTTCAACGCCGCGTTGATCGCGACCCTTGCCGCACCCGCCGCGTCACTCGCGATCGACGAGGACGGCGAACCGTCGAAGCTGGCCGGCATCCGCAATGTCATTGCGCGCTACTTCACGCTGCCGAACGCCACGCTGAACCGTCGCTTTCGCCGTGTACAAACGGACATCGCCGCCACGCGCAACTGCGCGCAGAGTGCGGCCGATTCAGCCCCAGAAGCCGAGTTCAGCTTCGCAGAACGCCTTTACAACCCGGTCGGCAACACGATTGCCGACGTCGGCGCGCCCGGCTATGGCGACTATGCGAAGCGTCTGTGTGACCTCGACGGCCTGAACCGCATCGTCGGCCTGCAACTGGCGATGGCGCGGCTGCCGCAGCCACCGGCCGATGCCGCGGCCGTCGCCGCCTTCGTGCAGACTGCCGATGCCCGCTTTGCCGATCCGTACACCGGCGCGCCGATGCAGGTCGATGGTCAGCGTCGCGTCCGCTTCGAGGCGCGCGACCCGCGAATGAAGGCCTTTCTGCCCTGGCCGATCTGAGAAGATCACGCCCGGCGCCGCTGCGGCGCGATGCCCTGCCCGCGTCATCCATGCTGATTCGCTCCCTCGGCACCCGCGACTACACCGAAACCTACGACGCGATGCGCGCCTTCACCGCCGCGCGCGCGTCGGACGCCGAAGATGAGCTGTGGCTGGTCGAACATCCGCCGGTGTTCACGCAGGGTCAGGCCGGCAAGGCGGAGCATGTGCTGGCACCCGGTGATATCCCGATCGTGCAGAGCAATCGCGGCGGTCAGGTGACATACCACGGTCCCGGGCAGGTCGTGATCTACGTGCTGGTCGACATCGCGCGGCGCGGCTACGGCATCCGCGCGCTGGTCACGCGGCTGGAAAACGCGATGATCGCGACCCTGGCCGAATTCGGAATTGCCGCCGCGGCCCGCGCCGACGCGCCGGGCGTGTACGTCAGCGGACCATTCGCGGACGATCCGCGGCCGGACGCGCCACCGCGCAAGATCGGCTCGCTCGGCCTGCGCGTCAGCCGCGGCTGCAGCTATCACGGCCTGTCGCTGAACGTGGCGATGGATCTGGAACCGTTCTCGCGGATCAATCCCTGTGGCCTGATCAACATGCGGATGACGCAGGTCTGCGAGCTGATCGATGGAGCCGCCGCGGCTCCGCTGGCGGCGCTGCGCGGGCCGGATGGCGTCGCAATCGTGCAGCAGTCGCTCATCCGGCAGCTGACCGCACATCTCTGAACAGCGGCTTCGGCGCGCCGGCCGATCCCCCGAACGACAGAGGAACGATTCCGGATTCGGAGCCTCCAAGCGACAGGGCATCGCGTATAGTTCGCGGCTGTCCTCGTCCCATCCGCCCCCGATCGATCCGATGACAACCGCCGCCACCGACCCGCTGGTCCGCATCCGGTCGATGCACTTCGCGTTCGGTCCGAAAGTGATCTACGACGGCATCGATCTCGACATCGTCCGCGGCAAGATCACCGCCATCCTCGGCCCGAGCGGCACCGGCAAGACCACCCTGCTGCGCCTGATCGGCGGCCAGTGGAAACCGGACGCCGGCACGATCGAGTTCGACGGCATCAACGTCCACAGCCTGTCGCGCAAGCCCCTGTTCGACCTGCGCAAACGCATGGGCCTGCTGTTCCAGAGCGGCGCCTTGCTGACCGATCTCACGGTTTTCGAGAACGTGGCGTTTCCGCTGCGCGAGCACACGGCGTTTCCGGAGTCGATGATCCGCGATCTGGTGCTGATGAAGCTCGAAGCGGTTGGCCTGCGCGGCGCGGCCAAGCTCTACCCAAGCGAGATTTCCGGCGGCATGGCGCGGCGCGTGGCACTGGCCCGCGCGATCGCGCTGGAGCCGGACATGATCATGTACGACGAGCCGTTCACCGGTCAGGACCCGATCTCGATGGGTGTCTTGATCCGCCTGATCCAGGGCCTGAACCGCTCGCTGAACCTGACCTCGGTGATCGTCACGCATGACGTCGAGGACGTGATGCGGATCGCCGATTACGTCTACGTGCTGTCCGGCGGCAAGGTGCTCGATCACGGCACGCCGGCCGAGGTGCAGCAGTCGAAATCCGATCTCGTGCGGCAGTTCCTCAGCGGCGAGGCCGATGGCCCGGTGTCGTTCCACTACAAGGCGGCACGCCGCTATGCCGACGATCTGATGGCGGGCCGCGAATGAACGTTCTGTCGCCGCTGTTCGACAGCCTGCGCGGTCTCGGTCGCGCCACGCTGTTCCTGCTGACGATTCTGGCCGGCATTCCGGCGGCGCTGCTGCGACCGCGGCTGGTGTTCCAGCAGGTCTACTCGGTCGGCGTGCTGTCGTTGATCATCATCGTGGTGTCCGGCAGCTTCATCGGCATGGTGCTGGCGCTGCAGGGCTATCGCACCCTGGTGAACTTCGGCGCGGCATCGAGCCTCGGCGTGCTGGTGGCGCTGTCGATCGTCCGCGAGCTGGGCCCGGTGGTTACGGCGCTGCTGTTCGCCGGCCGCGCCGGCTCCGCGCTCGCCGCGGAAATCGGCCTGATGAAGGCGACCGACCAGTTGTCCGGCATGGAAATGATGGCGGTCGATCCGATCAAGCGGGTGATCGCGCCGCGCTTCATCGCCGGCATCATCGCCATGCCGCTGCTGGCGTCGATCTTCGCGATGATGTCGATCGGCGTCGCCGGCGGCCATGCCGTCGGTGTCGAACTGCTCGGTGTGGATGCCGGCTCGTACTGGTCGCAGATCCACCAGGCCATGCATGGCGCCGACATCCGCGACATGCTGATCAAGGCCACCGTGTTCGGGCTGGCGATCAGCTGGATCGCGGTCTACCAGGGCTATCACGCCGCGCCGACGTCCGAAGGCGTGTCGCGCGCCACGACCTCGACCGTGGTGGTGTCGTCGCTGGCGATCCTGGCGCTCGATTTCGTGCTGACCGCCTTCATGTTCCATTAAGCCGTCTGTGCCCAGACTGGAAATATCATGCAAACGAGAAGTCTAGAACTGCTGGTCGGATTGTTCGTCAGCCTCGGCATCGCCGCGGTGTTCATCCTGACGTTCCGCGTCGCCAGCCTCGACAAGGTCGGCGACAGCGGCACCAGCTACCGGGTGACGGCGAAGTTCGAGAACACCGGCTCGCTCGGCACCGGTTCGTCGGTGAAACTGTCGGGTGTCCGCATCGGCCGCGTGCGCAGCGTGACCATCGACCCGCAGACGTTCCAGGCGGTGGTGACGATGGAAATCGACGGCGCGCGGAACAACATTCCGGCCGACTCCAACGTCAAGATCCTGACCGCCGGCCTGCTCGGCGAACAGTATCTGGGCATCGAGCCGGGCGGCGATCCGGAGCCGCTGAAGGATGGCAGCGAAATTCAGTTCACCCAGTCCGCGCTGGTGCTCGAAAACCTGATCGGCCAGTTCCTGACCTCGTTCACGCAGAAGGAACCGGCTGCCGCGAAGGCGGCCGAACCCGCGGCGGCGCCAGCCGCGGCGACGCCCTGACGCCAACGCAATCCCGAACTAAAGGACCCGCCCCCGCGCGTCCGAACAAGGAGAGACGCTCATGCTGAAACGATTGTTTGCCCTGCTGGTCCTCGCCGTCGGCGTCAACGCCACGGCCACGGCTGCCACCACGCCGGATCAGGCGCTGCGCGGCACGACCGAGCAGATCCAGAAGCAGATCCAGGCCAACTACAAGGACTATCGCGCCGATCTGAACAAGTTCTACGGCGTGGTCGATCAGGTCGTCGTGCCGCGCTTCGACGTGCCGTACATCGCGCAGCTGGTGCTGGCGACGAACTATGCGGCGGCGACGCCGGATCAGCGCACGCGCTTCGCCAACTCGTTCAAGAACATGCTGGTGCGCGCCTACGCCAACGCCATGCTCGACAACTACGACTCGATCCAGATCGAGTGGCTGCCGGTGCGCCCGTCGGATGACGGCAAGACCGCGCTGGTCAACACCAGCATGAAGTCCGGCAGCGGCAAGGCTTACGCCATCGGCTTCCGCGTTCGCAAGGTGGCGGATGACTGGAAGGTGTTCGACATCGTCGTCGAGAACCTGTCGCTGATCACCAACTTCCGCACGCAGCTCAATGCCGAGATCAAGAAGAACGGCCTCGAGAACGTCATCGTGCGGATGGAAAAGGGCGATTTCGTCGACACCGCGACCAACACCGGCGGCAAGTGACGGCCATGGCAGGCGCCGCCGTGCTCGAAGGCGAGCTGAGCTTTGCCCGCGTGCCGCAGTGGCTGGCGCAGGCGGCGGCGCTGTCGGCGAACGACACGCTCGACTTGAGCCGCGTCACGCGGGCAGACTCCGCGGGGCTGGCGCTGCTGCTGGAACTGACGCGCCGCGCCAAGGCGCGCGGGGCCGTGCTGAAGCTGCAGGGCGCACCGGATCAGGTCATCGATCTGGCGCGCTTCTTCGGTCTGCAGGCGATACTGGGGTTTGATCGCTGACCACGCCGGCCGGCCGGCCCGGACGGGCCCGCGCTTTTCACGAGCCGGGTGCGAACGCGTCGGCACTGCGTTTGGGGGTGGCCATGCCATGGCAACGAGCATTCAGGGAGCGTGACATGAGACTTGTGGGAATTTCGCTGCTGATCGCCACGCTGGCCGTGGCCGGCTGCGCCCATCGCCCCGCCGACGATCCGGCCGACCCGCTGGAGCCGGTCAACCGCGCTGTCTTCAAGTTCAACGAAACCGCCGACAAGTACGCCTTGCGTCCGGTGGCGAAGGTCTACGCCGACATCACGCCCGCACCGGCACGGCAAGGCATCACCAATTTCTTCGACAACCTTCAGGAACCGCGCAACATCGTCAACGCGATCCTGCAGGCCAAGTTCGTGCAGGCCGGCAAGAATCTCGGTCGTCTGCTGCTGAATTCGACGGCCGGTCTCGCCGGCTTCGTCGACGTGGCGACCGAAGTCGGCCTGGAAAAGCATGAGGAAGGCCTCGGCCAGACGCTCGGCTACTGGGGCGTCGGCGAAGGCTGGTATCTGATGCTGCCGCTGCTCGGCCCGAGCACGAACCGCGATCTGGTCGGCTTCGCCGGCGACAGCTTCGTCAATCCGTCGTTCTACCTGCCCGGGCGCTACGACGTGTATTCGATCAGCGCCAACGCGGTGAATCTGGTCAATACCCGCGCCAACTTTCTCGCGGCGGACGGCATCCTGCAGCAGCAGTTCGACCGCTACCTGTTCGTGCGCACGGCCTATCTGCAGCAGCGCTGGAACCTGATCCACGACGGCAATCCGCCGCTCGAGGGCTTCGAACTGCCGCCGGACGAGCCGATCGACGCGCCGACCAGCAACCCGCAGGTGACGCCGCTGGCTCCGGCGAGCGAGCCCGCCGAAGCCCCGAAGTAGGGCATCGCCGTAAGCTAAAAACACCACGGCAATCCGGTTCCGGATCAACACCCGGAACCGCGTCGACCCGGCACAGTGCCGCCGGGTTGCAGGCAGGCGGCGCCATGGTCCGCGCTTCCGGCAGCCTCCCACGCAGCATCCCAGAACAGAAACGCGATGCCGGCGTCCACGCCATTGCGCCTGGACTGGCTGCGGCCATGCGCGCCGCGAACCGCGTGTCCAGCGGCAGGGATCGTCGCCACAATCAACAGGGAGTCGTCATGAACTCGGAACCGGCAAGCGCGCTGCAGAACATCGCCCGCTGCATCCTGACCAGCGCCAGCCTTGCGCTGGCCTGCAGTGCGGCTCAGGCCAGCGATCCGCTCGCCGGCCAGTTGATCCATGCCTTCAATCGCGCCGATCTCGGCACCGATCCGTCCGGCGGCGTGCTGCGCGACAGCGATGGCGCGTACTACGGCGTCACCGAACTCGGCGGCAGCAGCAACCCGCTCTTCGCCGGCACCGGTACCGCGTACCGCATCTCGGCGGCCGGCGCGTTTTCGCTGCTGCACGTCTTCGCGCCGGGCGCGGGCGGCATCTTCCCGTCGTCCAGCCTGATCCGCGGGCCGGATGGCGCGTTCTACGGCGTCACCAGCGGCAGCAATCGCGATGACGACCGCGGCACCGTCTATCGCATCACGGTGAGCGGCCAGACCTCGGTCCTGCAACAGTTTTCCGGCTCCGGCACCGACGGCCGCTTCCCGTCGGAAGCGCTCGTGCTCGGCAGCGACGGCAACTTCTACGGCACCACGCGCTTCGGCGGCGCCGACGATGCCGGCACCGTGTTCCGGCTGACGCCGGCCGGCGGGTTCACCGTGCTGCACGCGTTCGCGGCCGGCAGCGGCATTCCCACCAGCGCGCTGGTGCAGGGTCCGAATGGCAGCTACTACGGCACCACCTTGCTCTTTGGCGGCCAGGCCGGCGGCTCGGTCTTCCGGATCACGCCGGGCGGCAGCCTGAGCACCGTGCATGCGTTCGATCTGCTGACCGGCATCAGCCCGGAATCCGGCCTGACGCTCGGCCGCGATGGCCATTTCTACGGCACCACCAGCAGCGGCGGTCCGCGCGGTGGCGGGGTCGTCTATCAACTGAGCACGGCCGGCGGCTTCCAGATGCTGCACGCGTTCATCGACGACAACCTGCCGAACGTGCAGGACCCGAACGGCACCGCACCGCGCGCGCGCCTGCTCGAAGGCGCGGACAACGCCCTGTACGGCACCACGGTCATCGGCGGCCGCAACCAGCGCGGCGTCGTCTACAAGGTGACGCGCAGCGGCGAGTTCACTGTGCTGCACCATTTCGACAGCCCCATCGGCGCCAATGCCAGCACCGAGCTGACCGCTGCACCGGACGGCACGTACTACGGCACGACGCTGCGTGGCGGCATGTGGAACCGCGGCTCGGTCTATCGCCTGCTGACGAAGTACGGCTTCGATCTCGACAGCACCGCGCCGCCGGCGCCGGCGCCGTCACCCGGCGTGCCGACGATCGGCGCGTTCGTCGATGTCGAAGTGACGCTGACGGAACCGTCGTCGGCCATCGTCTCGGTGCCGTACACCGCCACGACCAGCCGTCGCAGCCTGATTCCGCAGTTCAGCACCACGCCGCTCGATCGCGTGGTGTTCCAGTCGGGCCAGACCCATCAGACGATCCGCGTGCAGACGCGCCTGCCAGCCAATGTCCCGCAATGCGACCGCGACGTCGTGCTGACGCTCGGCACTGCCGCGAACGCCGCGCCGGGCGACGTGATCACGCGCACCGTGGCACTGCGCAGCGAGCGGCCGCTGCCGCCGAACCTGTGCGCCCTGCTGTAACGCCGAGGGCGGCTGCCCCGGCATCGCGATGCCGGGATCGAGGTCGCGCCGACGGTCGCGGACAGCACGCGCGGGCGCTGCCGCTCACGGTGTCCAGTTCACACCCCAAGTCTGGCGCAACTCGGTCGGGATCGAGAACGGCGCCCGCTGCCCCCCGCGGCTGGCGAACAGCAGGCCTTCGATCAGGCGGCGGCTGAACATCGCGCCGAGGTGCTGCAGCACGAACGAGGCATCCTCCGCCTCGTCGAGCAATGGATTGATCAGCTTCAGCGGCCGCAGCACGGCGGTGCCGAGCAGCGTGCGCTTCACGCCGAGCAGATCGGCGTACTCGGCGCCGATGTAGAACCGGACCAGGATTTCCGGCACGCGGTCGAACAGCGTGCCGGGGATGTGGTGCTGCATCATCTCGATCAGCGCGCGGGTCATCAGCCTGCCTTCCGGACAGGCCGCGTACTGTCGCTGCTGGATCGCCCGCGCCATCGCTTCGGCATCGGCGTAGTTCGTCGGCATCATCGTGGCGTCGACACCGAGAATGTGGCCGATCACCTTCCAGCAATGCAGATAGGCCTCGGCATCGGCATCGGAAACGTCGTGTCCCATGCGGCGCAGGCCATCGATGATCGCCCACGAGAACGACAGCATCGTCGCCCCGAGGTCTTCCTGATTGATCGGCGTGCCGAACGTCGGGTCCCACGGGCCGTGCACGGCGATCTGGTGCCGCACGCCGGCATGCATCAGGCGCACCTTCTGGCAACTGCGGATGCCGGCGCCGTTCCTGCCGAGCCCGCCGGGCTGCATCACGTCGACGATCATCTGCGCGGTCTCGATGATCCGCCGCGTCGGATTCGTGTACAGCCGGCTGGTCAGCGCCAGCACCTGCACGCCCTTCCGCGCCGCGTAGCAGAACGGCAGCGAATGGCAGAACAGGTTGACGATCATCTGCGGGCCATGTCGCCAGAACAGCTGCTCGCCGCGCTTGATCTTGCGGCGATCGGCCCAGGCCGGCAGCACCGCGCTCTGATCGAGAAACTGCCGGACCGACGCCGGCAGTCCGTCCGGCGGAATGCCGTCGTTCTCGACCAGCCGCTTCATCAGCTGATTGACCGCCTTGATGCTGCCGCTTGCCGCGAGATCGGCGATCACGGCGTCCGCCTCCGGATCACCGATCAGCCGCTGCGGCTCGAGGGTGGCATCGTCCCAGACATTCGTGACCACCGGCTTCTTCTTCGTCGCCACCGCCATCCCTCCATCATCGTCATGGGCATGAATGCGATGGAAAAATTCTGATGACGCGCGCCGCGCGCGGCAAGGGCGGCAGCGGATGGGATTGATGCTGGTCAGCCGCGCCGTTCCAGTGTGATCGCGTGCCCAGGACGTGTTTCCGTCGTGCTGGGCGAGGAATCAGCGCCTTGCTAATGTCGTGAAAGCGAGCACCGATGCCTGGAATCAGCCCACCGTCAGACAGGATGTCGACCCGATGAAACTCAACGCAACGTTCGCACTGCTCACCGGCGGCCTCGCCGTGATCGCCATCGTTGGCGGCAACGGGCCGCGCAGCGCCGGAACAACGACGACCGTGCAGGACCTTGCTGCGGCAACGTCCGACAGCCGCACGACGACGAAGCTCGCTGCGCCGGGCGGGCCAGCTTCGACCGGTCCCACGGCGGCAGCCGAGACCTCGAGCCCGCAGGTCGACATGAATGCGCTGGTGTTCGAGATTCACGGCGCCGAAAGCCCGGTGTCGTTGCTGATGACCTATCTGCCCGCGGCCCGCAGCGGCGATGCGGTTGCGCAGTATCGGGTAGCGACGATTCTGCAGATGTGTATCTCCAGCAACGACAGCCGGGCAGAAACCGAAAAGCAGCTGCGCGCCCACCTCGACGCGTCGACTGACCCGGATCAGCGTGCCGCCTATCAGAAGGACATCGACCGCTGCTCGCCGATCTGGCGGTCACCGCCCAGCGAAACGGGCGCGCGCGCCGACTGGCTGCGGAAGTCAGCCGAAGCCGGCTTTGCGCCGGCCCTGCTGGAAGCGGCGTCCGACACGGCCATCGAGCAGACGCTCGAACAGCGCAACGCAAAAGTCCGGCAGGCTCTCGAATCCCGCAGTGCGCATGTCGCAGCGGTTGCGGCCACGTCGCTGTACTACGACGAAGTCTCTCCCGACGGCAATTTCTTCGATCGTCTGCCGTATGCGAATGGTGCCGTCATGCGCGGCCTGCTTGCGGGCTGCGCGCTGGGCGACGACTGCTCGATGGCCTCAGTCACGGTGAAGGCCTACTGCCAGCGAACCGCCTGCCCGCCGGCGAAAGACCTGATCGACCTGTTCAGCCGGGAACTGAGCCCTGCCGAATACGACGAAGCGCGAAGGTTTACCGATGTCGTGCTGGCGGACTTTCAAGCGGGCCGCATCAAGGCCGCAGTACAACCACCTGGGGACCTCTATAGGTCGTATCACGTCGAATTCGGACGGGATGCACGCCCGTAACAGCGTCCGCGGAATGCTCGAAAGGCGCAGCGAATTGCGGTCATTTCAGTACCGCTTGAATCCCGAACGGCGTGATGCGTCCATGGCCTTGCCGCCCTGCGCGAGCGGACCCTAGCCCGACAATGGTCGGCACGAAGCAGCGAAGTCGACGTGGTAATGCTCGTCATGGCGAATCCACGGCTCGCCGTTCAGGAACGGGATGTTCGCCTGGATCCAAGCTCCCCGCGTGGTCGCGTACAGGCGTGGCAGGTAAGCCTTTTCGAAGATCACGCGCGAGATGCCGATGCCTTGCGCACTGGCTGCCGCATGCAGCGCATGAAGGTGTGCGGCGATGGCCTCGAAGTCGATGCGCAGGTCCTCGAAACGCGCCGCGGCATCGAACTCGATGCCGTAGCCGAAGGTGTTCGTGACACTGGTCGGGAGCCGTACGGACCGACCCGACTTGTCCATGACCGGCACCATGAAGTCGACGGCCAGCCCGTTCTGATGGGTTCGGTGCGGCTTGATCCGTCCGCCGTGCGCCCACCCGGATTCGCCATAGACGTACTGCTTGTCCGGCGCGGCCTTTTCAAGCGCGCGGTAGGCCGCCCCGATGGTTGCCGCCACCTTGGCATGCACGTACGTGCGGCCCAGCGATACACCGAGCGAACTGTACGGCGTGAAGTTCGGCCCGGCTGCCGGAATCGGTTCCCCGCCCTCCAGCCGACCATGACTCGGCGTGCCGTAGCAGACGCTTTCCGCACGCGCCGCACCACTGCAGATCAGCAACCCGGCGACGCACAGGCACCGCAACCTCGGCAACGTCATCGATGATCCTCCGGATGCGTGATGGGCGGCGGCTCAGGCCAGTGCCTCGACCAGCGCGCTGCGGTCGATGTCGGCGATCCGGGTGACGCCGGTCAGCGCCATCGCCACCCGCATCTCGGCCTCGATCAGCCGCAGCAGATGCTCGACGCCGGCCGCACCGCCGCCACCGAGCGCATAGACCCAGGCCCGGCCCAGCAGCACGCCTTTCGCGCCGAGCGCCAGCATCCGCACCACATCGAGCCCGGAGCGGATGCCGCTGTCGGCCAGCACGGTGAGCGCGTCGCCAACCGCGTCGGCAATCGGCGGCAGCGCCCGCGCCGTCGACGGCACGCCATCGAGCTGCCGGCCGCCGTGGTTCGACACCACGATGCCATCGGCCCCGCAGCGCAGCGCCTCGCGGGCGTCATCGGCATCGAGAATGCCCTTGACGATCAGCGGGCCGCTCCAGTCGGCGCGCAGCAGGTCCAGATCGCGCCAGGTCAGCGAGGGATCGAAGTTGTCGCGGATCCAGCCGAGGAAATCCTCCAGCCCGGTGTTCGGCCCCAGGACAGGCGCGACATTGCCGAGGATGTGCGGCCGCCCCATCAGCCCGACATCCCAGGCCCAGCGCGGCCGCAGGGCCGATTGCCCGAAACGGCGCAGCGCGCCGCGCCAGCCCGGCGCACCGCTCAAGCCCGAGCGCACGTCGCGATAGCGCGAGCCGGGCATCGGCAGATCGACCGTGAACATCAGCGCCGTGCAGCCGGCCTCGCGTGCCTGCGCCAGCAACTCGCGGGTGTAGCCGCGATCGCGGATCGCATAGAGCTGGAACCAGAACGGCGCGCCCGAATCGCGGCGCACTTCGGCAATCGAGCACACCGACAGTGTCGACAAGCAAAACGGAATGCCACGCGCCGCCGCCACCTTCGCGCCGATCACCTCACCACGCCGTGCATACAGCCCGGTCAGCCCGACTGGCGCCAGCGCCACCGGCAAGCTCAGCTTCTGTCCGAACAAGGTGGTCGTCAGATCGAGCGACGACACATCACGCAGCACCCGCTGGCGCAGGCTGATCGCCGCCAGATCGGCGACGTTGCGGGCGAGGGTCGCTTCCGCATACGAGCCGCCGTCGATGTACTCGAACAGGAAATGCGGCAGGTGGCGACGCGCCAGTTCGCGGTAATCGAGGGCGGAAGCGGCTTTCATTGGCGGGGCGTTCGAAAGGATGCCCGTGCAGCTTGCCGCAGCGGGAGCGGGAGCGGGACATGCGCACTCAACGCCACTGCTTCGGTCTCCCCGACTCACTGCTACCGGTCGATCAGCGGGCCGACCGGAGCCACGGCCATCAACAGAATGTAGCGTGCGCTTCCGCCGTACGCGGGCGGACTGAGCGGCGCCTGGCCCACTGCACTCCGTACGGCAACTTGTAGGGCGGGAAAGCGAAGCGCGTCCCGCCGGGTTCGGCATCACCAAACACGATCAGCGGTGTCGTATAACGGTGTGGCAACGGTTGCTGCGGCAGTGCTCATTGCCCAGAAGGCGGGATGCGCCTTCGGCTTTCCCGCCCTACGCGGGCTGGATAGGCTGGTCGGCCCGCATGCGGGGAATCGACAGGGCGCGACCGTTGGGAAAAACATCGAGCCGCAAACCTCGGCGATGCGGGGAACAGACGCTGGCGCAGCATCGGTGCTCATACTGGCCCGCGCCCGTTCGTCAATCGGGCTGCCACCATCCGCCAGAGGGACTGCCAATGACCGCTAGCACCACCATCACCCTTCATCTGCGCGCCTACCGCGAGCGCGCCCTGATGCTGCAACCGGAGCGCCGCGAAGCTGAAGCGGCCTACGACGCGAACATCCACGACTATCTGCGTTTTCTGGCGGACGAGGCGGCCAAGGTCGGCTACACGCTGACCACCGATCACGGCGACAGCATCGAGTACTCGATTCACGCCCCGTCACACGACGAGAAGCAAGCCGCGCACGACTGGCTGGCGACCTTGCCGGATATCTGGAACTGGATTCCTTGAGGGGTTGGGGCTGCCGTTATCAGCTTCCTTGGCCGCTGATTGCCATCAGCGCACGCCTACCCAGTGGGTGTTTGCGCGCCGGGCGCCGAACACACCGGAGTTAGTTGAGCCTGGCCCCTTTAACTCGCAAGCAGCGCGCTCGAATGCGAAGTGCAAAACCTGACTGAAGGTCAGGCACTGCATGACTGCAGAGAAGAAATGCGCAGCGTTTAATAGAGCCTAGCCCCTTTGATTGGTACGCTGGGAATTTGTTGAGCCTAGCCCTTTTGGCTTCCAACCCGCGACATCAAAGCCGCTTGCTCACTTCGTCGGTGCTACGGCACGTACACCAGGTCAATGGAAATCGAATAGCCGTCACCCTGCTCCACAACGTCAACTCGAAGCACCAAGTCGCTTCGGCCCTCCCGTCTGGTCCACAGATCGATGAGTGCGCTCCACTTCGGGCTGTACCAGATGCAAACAGAGGATTCCCAAGTCGCTTCGGGAAGATCGACAAGCTCTGCCCCGTAGGCACGAATGGATCTTCGAATGTGTTCCGCAGTTTGCGCCGTTGGGCGCACGACTCCGGGAATGCCTGCTTCGAGGCCATAGTCTCCGTCTTTCAACGCCGATACGATCTTGACCAGCGTGGCGCGCCAAGCCGTCGGAATGGGCCGCTCGCCTGTATCGTCCTTGACGGCCGGAACTTCGGCAGGATTGATCGATGCGAACATGCAGAACCCCTTGCTTGCGTCGCGTGTAGCTGATTCGGCCCAAGCGGACTAGGTCGTGAACGTAACCCGGAGCGCCAGACAATTCAGGTGACGCAGGGTGGGCAAACCGTTTGCGCCCATGCGGATCGTGCGAATCGAGCTTAGGCGAATCGGTGAGCAGATGACGCCTGCCTACCCTACTTCACTTGAACTTTAACCATAGGATTCCGGATTTCACTGCGCACTATCCGGGCTACGTTTGCTGGAGCGCACAAACCAAGAGCGTGCGCGGGGCGCACGCTCCGGCAATTCGAAGGGCCGCCGCCCTTGCGATCAGGGCAGTGGCAGCAGGCTCGCCAATACGGCGGGCGGCGAAACAGTGCGAATGCTCCAGACCACGACAGCCGAGCCATCATCGTCAATCGCCGCTGCCGCGAAATCCGCATAGTCCGTCGATACCCGCTGGTTGCCGCCAACGCGCGCGCCACGGGCATCCAGGCGCTGCATCGCCACGACAGGCGGAAGGCAGCAGAAGTCGGCTTCGGTCGCGGGCCATGCGATCACCGCCTGTCCGGCAAGATTCATGTCGACGCTGACGCGGCCACCGATGAGCACCAAGTCGCCAGCAGCGACGACGGGCCCCGCTCGATCACGGCTGTCATAGCGGCGCGCCAGCACGTCGTAGCCGCTGAATCCTCCGCCACCGACCGAATGGGATTGTTGCCAGACGACCACCATGCTGCTGCCGTCCTCGGTCATGTCGACATCGGGGTCGTAGGCGCCGGCGTCCGAGCGCGTGTCGACGCGAAAGGCGAGCCCCTGGGGAATGCCGCGGGGGCTCAGCCGACGGGCAAACACCGCATTCGGGCCGATGCCATCGCGCGTGCCCCAGACGACCACTGCATTTCCGGCGCCGTCGCTGGCCACCGCCGGTGCGGACTGCTCGAATACGCCAATCACCGGCACCGGATCCGTGATGCTTGCGGCGATCGTCGCCACACGACCGATCGGCGTGCCTGTCGACGTGAAACGTTGGGCCTTGACGCTGCTGCTCCCTAACTCGATCGCGCCGTACGGAATCAGAATCGGTATCGCGATCTGACGCACGCCACGCCATGCGATCACGAAATCGCCGTCGTCGTCGATCGCAACATCGCTTCCGGTTGACGATTCGTTTCGGAACTCGGCTGCCCGCACGGAGGCCACCAGCTGGCCATCCGGCCGAAAGCTGCGTGCATTGACGCCCTCCGAGCCGTTCTCATCCGACCCTTCCCAGGTGACCACAAAATCACCGCGGCGATTTACCGCGATTCGAAGCGACGTTGCAGATCGTCCGTCGGATGGCTTGAGCAGGAGCGGCGCACCCGCCGGGGTGCCATCGGCCAGAAATCGCCGCGCCGTGATCGCGCCGGCGAAACCGCGCCACGCGCTGACGAAGCCGCCATCGGCGCGTCGCCCGACCACCGCCTCCAGCGCCGTCTCGGACGGATCACTGAGCCTGAACGAAGACGACGTGGCGTCCGCGGTACCGGCAGCAGCGGTCACCAGAGTCGCGACTGCCAGGCGGCAGATGGCAGCGATTTTCTTGACGCGAGGCGCTGCAGACATGGCATGGGTCCGAGAGGGTGGAGGCCCGAACGTTAGCGAACCGCCTTATTCGTCGGTATCCGCCGTTCGAATGATCATTGCTGCCCGATCAGGGCCGTTCGATCGCAAACCCGCACGACGCGCGAGGATGCAATCGCAACGCGCAACCGCCTCGATCCCTTCGAAACTTCGAAATTTGACGACGCGGCGGCGTCCGGAAAACGCAGCATCAAATCACGTGTGGTACTGGCCTTACTTCGCAAACGCCCGCGCGTTCTGGAACATCCGGAACCACGGCGTCTTGCCGTCCCAGGCCTTGGGCCAGAACGACCCAGAAACTCCGGCAATCGTCCGCTCCGGATGCGGCATCAGGATGGTCACGCGGCCATCGGCGTTGGTGACCGATGCGATGCCCGCCGGCGAGCCGTTCGGGTTCGCCGGATAGCGGGTCGCGACCCGGCCGCGGTTGTCGATGTAGCGCATCGCCACCCCACCCGCCGCTTCCAGTACGACCTGATCAGCCGCGTTGCCGAACTCGGCTCGACCTTCGCCATGGGCGACGGCGATCGGCATCCGCGTGCCGGCCATGCCCTGGAAGAACATCGACTTGCTGTCCGTCAGCTCGACCATGCTCCAGCGCGCTTCGAACTGCTCGCTGCGGTTGCGGCGGAACGCCGGCCAGGCTTCGGCACCGGGGACGATGCCCTTCAGCGCGGCCATCATCTGGCAGCCGTTGCAGACGCCGAGCGCGAAGCGGTCGTCCTTGGCGAGGAAACCTTCGAAGGTGTCGCGGGCACGCGCGTTGAACAGGATCGAGCGCGCCCAGCCCAAGCCGGCACCGAGTACGTCGCCGTAGCTGAAGCCACCTGCAGCGGCGAAGCCGGCGAAGTCCGCCAGCTGCACGCGGCCTTCGAGGATGTCGCTCATGTGGACGTCGACGGCGTCGAAGCCAGCGGCGTGGAAGCCGTAGGCCATCTCGACCTGGCCGTTGACCCCCTGCTCGCGCAGCACGGCGACCTTGGGACGCTTGCCGATGTGCGCGGCAGCGACCGGGGCCGACGGATCGAAGGTCAGCTTCACGGTGATGCCCGGATCGGCCATGTCGCCGGCGCTGTCGAACTCTTCGCGCGTGCAGTCCGGGTTGTCGCGCAAGCTCGCGATGCGGTGGCTGGTTTCGGCCCAGTTGCGGTACAGCGTCTGGACTTCGTCGCTGAACACGGTCTTGGCACCAAAGGTGATCGTGATCTTTTCATCCGCACTCGATTCGCCAATCAGCCCGGCGTGCAGGCCGGCGGCGCGAGCGCTGGCGACAGCGGCATCGACATCAGCCGCACGCAGTTGGACAACGAAGCCGAGTTCCTCGTTGAACAGGGCGGCGACCGGATCGGGGCCGAGCGCGTCGAGCGCGACATCGATACCGCTTCGGCCGGCGAAGGCCATCTCGCAGAGGGTGACGAACAGGCCGCCGTCGGAGCGGTCGTGATACGCCAGCAGCTTGCCCGCCGCGTTCATCGCTTGCAGCCAGCCGAAGGCCGCCTTGAGGCGCGCCGGATCGTCGAGATCCGGTGCGGTGTCACCAACCGCACCGAACACCTGCGCCAGCGCCGAGCCGCCAAGGCGGTTCTTGCCGGCGCCGAGGTCGACCAGCATCAGGCGGCTGGCGGCTTCGGCCTTGAGCTGCGGCGTCAGGGTCTTGCGCACGTCGGCGACCGGTGCGAACGCGGTGATCACCAGGCTCAGCGGCGAGGTCTGCACCTTGGTCTCGCCGTCCTGCTGCCAGACCGACTTCATCGACAGCGAATCCTTGCCGACCGGAATCGCGATCCCGAGTGCCGGGCACAGCTCGCGGCCGATCGCTTCCACCGCATCGAACAGGCGCGCGTCCTCGTCACCCTGCCCGCAGGCGGCCATCCAGTTCGCCGACAGGCGGATGTCCGACAGCTTCGTGATGTTCGCGGCGGCGATGTTCAGCACCGACTCGGCGACCGCCATGCGGCCGCTGGCGGCAGCGTTCAGCAGCGCGATCGTCGGGCGCTCGCCCATCGCCATCGCTTCGCCGGTCGTCGCTTCGAAGCCGGTCGCGGTGACCGCGACATCGGCGACCGGCGTCTGCCAGGGGCCGACCATCTGGTCGCGCACGGTGAGGCCGCCGACGGTGCGATCGCCGATGGTGATCAGGAACTGCTTGGAGGCGACCGTCGGCAGCTTCAGCACGCGCTCGGCGGCCGACTTGATGAAGGCTTTCTGTGCCGCATCGCCGGCTGGCGGATAGGTCAACGGCGCAACGACTGGGCCGCGACGCGTGGTGCTGCGCTGCATCTTCGGTGGCTTGCCGAGCAGCACCGGCATCGGCATGTCGACCGGCCGATTGCCGTCGAGCGTGTCTTCGACGATCAGCTGCTGCTCGACGGTCGCGGTGCCGACCACGGCAAACGGGCAGCGCTCGCGTTCGCACATCGCCGCGAGTACGGCGACCGATTCCGGGGCGATCGCGAGCACGTAGCGCTCCTGCGATTCGTTGCACCAGATTTCCATCGGACTCAAGGCGGCATCGGCACTGAGCACGTCACGCAGCTTGAAATGGCCGCCACGGTCGTCGGCATGCACCAGTTCCGGCAGCGCATTGGAAATGCCGCCGGCGCCGACATCGTGGATCGACAGGATCGGGTTGGCTTCGCCCAGCGCCCAGCACTGGTCGACCACTTCCTGGCAGCGGCGCTCCAGTTCCGGGTTGGCGCGCTGCACCGACGCGAAGTCCAGTTCTGCACTCGACGCGCCGGTGGCCATCGACGACGCGGCACCGCCGCCGAGGCCGATCAGCATAGCCGGGCCGCCGAGGACGATGAGCTTGGCACCTTCGACCACGGCGAGCTTCTCGACATGCTGGCCGCGGATGTTGCCGTAGCCGCCCGCGATCATGATCGGCTTGTGATAGCCGCGCATGCTGCCGTCCGGCAGCAACTGCTCGTAGGTGCGGAAGTAGCCGTTGAGCACCGGGCGGCCGAATTCGTTGCTGTAGCTCGCGGCACCGATCGGGCCGTCGAGCATGATCTGCAGCGCGCTGGCGATGCGGGCCGGCTTGCCCAAATCCTGCTCCCAGGGCTGCACGAAGCCGGGAATCCGCAGGTTCGACACCGTGAAGCCGGACAGGCCAGCCTTGGGTCGGCCGCCGCGGCCGGTGGCCGCTTCGTCGCGGATTTCGCCGCCGGAGCCGGTGGCGGCACCGGGCGCTGGCGAGATGCCGGTCGGATGGTTGTGCGTCTCGACCTTCATCAGGATGTGCACCGGCTCGCGGTGCTCGCGCCACTGGCGGTCGGCTTCCGGGAAGAAGCGCATCGCCTCATGGCCTTCGATCACCGAGGCGTTGTCCTTGTAGGCGGACAGCACACCTTCGGGCGAGGCCTTGTAGGTCAGCTTGATCATGCCGAACAGCGAGTCCGGCTGGACCGCGCCATCGACGGTGAACTCGGCGTTGAAGATCTTGTGCCGGCAGTGCTCGCTGTTGACCTGCGCGAACATCATCAGCTCGGCGTCGGTGGGGTTCTTGGCCGCTCCCGTGTAGTGCGCGACGAGGTAGTCGATCTCGTCGGCGGACAGCGCCAGACCCCAGTCGCGGTTGGCATTGACCAGCGCCTCGCGGCCACCGGCCAGTACGTCGACGGTGCGCAAGCTGCGCCGAGTACCCGTTGCGAACACGTGCTGCAAGTCGGCGGACGCCGTCAGCACCGATTCGGTCATCGGATCGTGCAGGTCGGCGAGTGCTGCGGCCGGAAGCGCCTTCACGCCATCGAGCCCAGAAAGCAAATAGAGGCGGCCGCGTTCGACCCGCTTGACGCCATTCAGCCCGCAGACCTTGGCGATGTCGGTCGCCTTGCTCGACCAAGGGCTCAAGGTGCCGATGCGCGGCACGACGTAGAGCATCGCGTCGGCAGTCGGGAGCTCGGCCGTCGTGGCATCCAGCAGCTTGCACAAGGCGGCCGAGTCGACTTCATCCGCATCGACCATGAAGAACTCGACAGCCCGCAAGCCGGTGACGCCCGGCGCATGGGCCGCAAGGCTTGCGCGCAGGCGCTCGATGCGAAAAGGCGACAGGGCGGTGCCGCCGGACAGGATGTGCAGGCTCATCGTTTTCTCAGTTGACGTGACGCCAGTCGAGACCGGCATCCTGGTGGGCGCAGACCAGCCAGTCGGGCTGCGCGCCGAGCACTTCGGACGCCGCGGCGAGCGCGTGTTCCGGGGTGTTGTTGGTTTCGGACAGATGGGTCAGCACCAGGTGCTGAAGCCGCGAAATGTCGAGGCTGCCGAGCAGCTCGGCGGCCTGGGCATTGCTCAGATGACCCTTGTTGCCAGCCACGCGCTGCTTCAGGAACGACGGATACGGCCCGTTCATCAGCATCGCGCGGTCGTGGTTGAACTCCAGCAGCAGCGCGTCGATGCCGCTCAGCACTTCGCGCATGTACGGCGTGACGCTGCCGGCATCGGTCAGCACGCCGACCCGCTTGCAGGCGAAGCCGAACACGTACTGGCAGGGCTCGCGAGCGTCATGCGGCACCGGGTACGGCATCACGTCGAGATCGCCGATGGTCAAGTGCCGGTGCGGCGTCAAAGTGCGTACCCACTCGTCCGGGGCGGCCTTCCAGGCGGCGCGGGTACCGGCGGTCAGCCAGACCGGCAACTGGTTGCGACGCGCCAGCTTGGCCACGCCGCCGATGTGGTCGCCATGCTCGTGGGTGACGACGATCGCGGTCAGGTCCGACGCCTTGAGGCCCAGCCGGGCCAGACGGGCATCGACCTCGACCAGCGGCAGGCCGCAGTCGAGCAGCACGCGGGTGCTGCCGGCCTCGACGACCAGCGCGTTGCCGCGGCTGCCGGACCCGAGATACGCGAAGCGCATCAGCGGGCGCCGGGGATGAGCGGATCAGGGCTTATGGTCGCCACCCGGCGTGAACACGGGGAACGGCATGACCTTGCCGGACTCGCCGCCGGCCATGATCCGCGCGGCGCCGGCCTTGTCGACCTGATCGATGCGGACGATGGCGTGCACCGGCACGAAGGTCCGGACGACGTTGGCGAACTCGGCCTTCAGCTTTTCCTCGCCCGGATCGACGAGAATCGACGTGCGTTCGCCGAAGACCAGTTTTTCGATCTCGACGAAACCCATCATCGAGCCGTGGCTGACCGAGCGGGCGTAGATCTCGTAAACGCTGCCCTGATTCAGGAAGGTGACGCGATACAGGCGCGGGGTACTCATGCTTCGGACGGGGCGGGAGCCAGTGCGGTCGGGCTGCGACCGCGCGGATTTTCCCACACATCCGGCCGTTCGATCAGCCTCGCGGGCGCCAGTGCAGCGGCGACGGCGAGACGATCGGCGATCCGGCCGCCGAAAAACGCCCGCTGCCGTCGTTCGGCGTGTCGCTGTAGACCGCCCGCAGCTTGTGGTCGAGCAGCGCGCGGCCCAGCGCCACGGTTGCGAACATCATGATCACGAACTCGAAGCTGGCGTACTGGAACCAGATGCTCTGCGACAGGTTGGTCATCGTCTGCATGAAGAACAGCGCCAGATAGAGCGCGCCTTGCGGACGGTCCATCTTCAGCAAGGTCAGCGACTGCTTGACCAGCACGAACAGATAGCCTGCCAGGATCGCCCCTCCGATGTAGCCCAGATCGTTGATCACTTCCAGGTAGCCGTTGTGCGACTGGCCAGGATAGAAGTACATCAGCGCGTAGAACTCGAACGACGGCGACCACGGGTAGTTCACGCCCAGCCAATACGCGCCGTAGCCGGTACCGAGCATCGGCGCGAACTTCACGTGCTCGCGGATGATGTCCCAGATCACGCTGCGGTTGGAAAAGGTCAGGTCCTTGCCGGTGACCATGACGATCGGCTGCAGCAGCACTTCCAAGC
Organism: Nevskia sp.; assembly: GCF_021732705.1. GTDB lineage: Bacteria > Pseudomonadota > Gammaproteobacteria > Nevskiales > Nevskiaceae > Nevskia. The sequence goes on from NZ_JAKFUM010000010.1 coordinate 192,053, forward strand.
CGGGCACGATGCGCAGCACCGCGGTTGAAAAGACCAGCACCAGCAGGGCGAAGATGGTCACGATCAACGGCATGTAGCGCTTCAGATTCGGCGGCGAGCGCAGCAGCAGCGTCAGGAACACCACGCCGAACACGCTGGACAGCAGCGACGTCGAGCTCTTCGACAGGATCAGGCACAGCCCGGAAATGAAGAAGCCGATCAGCACGCTGCGGCCGGAGCGCTCCTTCGTCAGGTGCGAGTGATACCAGAGGATCACGCCGAACGCCGCCACCTGACCGAACGAGTTTTTCTGCAACGTCAGCCCTTTCCAGGCGCCACTGAGCGAGATCGTGTCGCCCACTTCGGTCACCAGACTGCGATTGACCATGCCGAGCAGCAGCGACCCGATCAGGATGGCCGTGATGATCGGGATCATCAGGTCCTGAAACTTCGTTCGCTCCCAGCTGACGAGGCCGAATGCCACGCAGACGGCAAACAGCGAGATCAGGCTGATCATGCGGTTGATGGTGAAGCTCGGCTCGATCGACCACGCCACGCTCATGCCGGCAAAGACCACGAAACCGGTCAGGAACGGATTGATGGTGCGCAGCAGCAGCCAGGTCAGCCCCGAGCGCCAGACGATCAGCAGGATCGATGCGCCGAGCAGGCCCATCTTGATCGGCCGGAGCAGGCCCGTCGTCTGACCCAGCAGTTCGTCGAAGGCGACGATCATGTAGAACAGCTGCAGCCACACCATCCACGTCAGCACCACCCTGAAGCGGTAATCCGACACCCAGACGGGAGAGGACGCGGGCAGATTGGTTTGGTACGGGCGATCCAGCATGTCAGGGAGAACTCGCAGTGGGACCTCGTCCGGCAGACATCGCCATTTCGGCACCGGACGGCTTCGATGATACCGCCGCCACTCTGCCGCCCGTGCGATTACACCGTGAAGCCTGCCGCCAGCGGTCACCGCTTCCCGCTCGATGGCAGTTGCCGAACCTGCCCATGCACCGCCGAATGCGGCCGGTGCTGCGCTGCCGGGTGTCGACATGGCATCACCACCGCATATCGCGTGCCGGAAGGCCGACACCGCGCTCGATCGGCAGCGCCCGCAGGCCGCGGCGGACGAACCAGCAAGTCGGCAGCCAAGCAGCCAAACAGCGTCTGTCGGGACGCCGGGACAGAGTAATGCGCACGAGATTCCACTTTTTCGAAAATATTGCTTGCAATTCGTGAAAGTGGAAGCGTACGATTCCAATATTGGAGTCATCGTGCATCTGCACTTGTCGACTCCCCCCAACGAGCCTTCGCCGCTTCCATGACCGCTGCCATGCACTTCCCGCTGCTCGCCACGACCACGCCCAACGGCGCGGTGCGTCTGCGCGCGGCCGCGGGTTTGCGGGAGCAGAACCAGGGCGCGGGACGGGATCGGGGCCTGGGGCGGCGTGCGTACTCGAAGCGCAATCGCCTCAATCCGCCGCTGAATCGGCTGCCCGTCTGGTTTTTCATCAATTTTTTCAAACACATAGACTGATTTTCCGCAGCCCGGAGATCGGTCACCCCGATCTCCCCTGGCGCCACGAACGCCCCCGGGAGTCCAGCTTCCGGGGGCGTTTTCGTTTAGGCGTTCGTCAGGCAGGAAGCAGAACCAGTCCATCAGCCGCGGGCATGTCCCGCACTCCGAACATCGACTCACCTGGCACGACGCCCGATCGGACTTCGATCGGAATGGAGTCCAGTCGAGTCCTTTGCGCTCGCGATTCATATCGTGATAGCGGACCGTCATGGCCGCCGTCGCAATGGAGTCCTGCGTCCGGAATGTACTCGCAAGTCTCCATTCCGGACCCGATGCGGGCGCTATGACCATCACATGCGACAGGCCGTGTTCCGCGGCCTTGGCAGCACCCATTTCCGCAAGGGCGGAAATCCGCAGGCCGGGCTTCCGGCCTGCGGACGGGCGGCGGCGCAGGCAGGACCCTCCCTGGCCCTGCGCGCATCTCGCCCGGAACACCGACCATACGACTTCAAATTCATCAGACGACCGCAAAGACCGCGACAACAGGCAGGAACTCATGACCATCAAGCAGACCCTTACCGCCGGCGCCGTGCCGGTGAAAATCTGGACCGACGACATCGACGACAAGTCGAAGGCGCAGCTGGCGAACATCGCTCGCCTGCCATTCATCCATCACCACGTGGCCGCGATGCCCGACGTGCATGTCGGCATCGGCGCCACCGTCGGCGCGGTGATCGCCACGCGTCAAGCGATCATTCCGGCGGCAGTCGGCGTCGACATCGGCTGCGGCATGTGCGCTGCGCGCACCAGCCTGACCGCGAACGATCTCGATGCCGGCACCCTGAAGAAAGTCTTCGACCAGATCTCGCGCGACGTCCCGGTCGGCCGCTTCCAGCATCGCGAAGGCCGCGCGCCGGTGGCGGCGGCGCTGCCGTTCGAGGCCGGCCTGACGAAGATCACCGCGAAGCACCCGAAGCTGGCGGCGAAGGGCCAGAAGGCCAGCGACTGGGTGCATCAGCTCGGCTCGCTCGGTGGCGGCAACCACTTCATCGAGGTCTGCCTCGACGAGGCCGATCGTGTCTGGGTGATGCTGCATTCCGGCTCGCGCGGCATCGGCAACAAGATTGGCAGCTACTTCATCGAGCAGGCGCGCGAGGAGGCGCTGAAGTTCGATCGCCAGCTGCCGGATCGCGATCTGGCGTGGTTCGACGAAGGCAGCGACAGCTTCGCCGACTACACCGAAGCCGTTTCGTGGGCACAGGACTACGCCCGCGAGAACCGCGCGCAGATGATGACAGCGGTGCTTGGCTCGATGCAGCGTCACCTGCGCCCGTTCGAGGTGACCGAGGAAGCAGTGAACTGCCATCACAACTACGTCGAGCGCGAAACGCACTTCGGCGAAGACGTGTGGGTGACCCGCAAGGGCGCGATCCGCGCGAAGGCAACCGATCTCGGCATCATCCCGGGCAGCATGGGTGCAAAGAGCTTCATCGTGCGCGGCACCGGCAACGCCGACAGCTTTCACTCGTGCTCGCACGGAGCCGGCCGCCGCATGAGCCGCACCGAGGCCGGCAAGCACTTCACCACGGCCGATCTCGAAGTGCAGACCGAAGGCGTGGTCTGCCGCAAGGATCGCGATGTCGTCGACGAGATTCCGGGTGCCTACAAGGACATCGACTCGGTGATGGCGAACCAGACCGATCTGGTCGAAGTGCTGCACACCTTGAAGCAGGTGGTCTGCGTCAAGGGCTGAACGCGCTGGCTGGCCAGCGCCTAGGCGATCAACGGCCTGACCAGCCGGGCGGCACAGGCGCCGCGCTTCGGGATTCCGGAGCGCGGCTTTCTGGTGTCATCAGGCGTCGCCGCGGCGACGGCGACGCAGCCCGGCCAGCAGTGACAGCCCGGCCAGCAACAGTGGCGCCGACGCGCCACCGCCACCTCCACCGACGGGCGATGCATCCTCGACGCCGCCACTGCCGCGCGGCGCGACACTCGACGCAGTCACGGTGATCGTGGCCGGCGCGACATTGAAGAAGACATTGTTGCTGCACTTCACGCGCAGCCGCAGCCCCGTGGTCACGACATTCGGCAGCGGCACCGTCTCGCGGCCATCATTGCCGGTGGCGCTGCGCAGGCGAATCCAGGTGCTGCCCTGATTGGTCGTGCCTTCGATGTCGACTGCGCCGCAGGCCACCGGTGCGACATCGGTGCCGGCAACGTTCCACGCGACATCGATCGGCGAGCCGGCAATGCCGGTGGCGTTCGTGGCCGGTGCCGTGACGACGAACGGCCCGGCGGTGTCGACGACATTGAACGAAAGCGCGGCACTGGCCACGCCGCCGGCGGATGGCGCGACGCGGTAGTCGCGCACGGTCAGCCGGAAGTTCAGCGACCGCGAGACGGCCGGCAGCAGTTCGCCCAGCGTGTGCACGCCGCCGAACAGGTCCGAAGCCTGCGGGAACAGTCGCGTCGGCGTCGCAGCGGGCACAAAGGTACGGAACAGTGGCGCGCTGGCATCCGGGGCATCCGGCGCGCCACCGGCGCCGAGATCGAACTGCTCCCACAGATAGCGCAGCGCGTCGCCGTCGGGATCGCGGGCGGAGCCGGTCAGCTCGAACGGCGTCGACCGCGGGATCGTGAAGCCGCCGGCCGGCACCGTGACCACCGGCGCGCGATTGGTCGTGGCACTCGCCGCGCCACAACTGCTGCCGGTGTCGTTCGTGGTGTAGGCCACGATCTCGTCGAAGCTGACGCCATGGAAGATGTCGTCGCTGTTCGACTGGATGTCGTCATCGGCGCAGATGCCGGCATAGGCCATGATCGTGGTGCCGCTGCCCGGCTCGTACGCGGTGTCGCCATTGCGATTGCCGCCGGCGCAGTTGCCCGCCTGACTGTTGAACGTGTGGTTGGCTCCGAACTGATGGCCCATTTCGTGGGCGACGAAATCGACATAGAAACCATCACCGACCGGCTCCGGCAGGCCGGTCACGCCCTGCCCCTTGACGCCGGCGCCGCAGACCACGCCGAGCCCGGCGATGCCGCCACCGCCCGTGGTCACGACATGGCCGATGTCATAGGCATCGGCGCCGATGCGGCGATTGATCACGCCGGTGTTGACGGCCAGGCTCAGCGTGCCCTGCCGGTCGGCGTACGGATCAAGCAGCGGGCTGGTGAAGATGATCTCGTCCTCGTTCGGCACCAGCTGCAGGCGAATGCCGAGGTCCCGCTCGTAGATGCCGCTGACGCGGTTGGTCACGTTGACCAGCTCGGCCAGCACGATGCCGCGGTCCGGCTGGTCGGTGAGCACGCTCGGCGGGTCCTGATAGCGCGAGTACTCGCCATTGGCTGCCAGCGCCAGCCGGTAGGTGCGCAGCGTGCCGGCGCGGCTGCTGCCGGCGACCTGCGTGCCGATGCGAGCGCCGGTTCCGGTTGCGGCGGCACCGCGCATGACGGTATCCGGTGCCAGCCGGCGATTCGGCAGATCGCGCCGGAAATAGCTGCGGTATTGCGTGCTGTCGGTCCGGCTCACCGGGTCGATGTAGGCGGTGCCGAGTGCCGACTGCACCATGCCGCGGAAGCCGCGCGGGCCGATGCTGAAGCGGCCGCTGATCGCGGGATCGCTGACCGCCGTGCCAACGTAGGTGCGAATGCCCGGATAGCGTGCTGCCAGTTCGGGATGCATGACGGCAGATTCGCGCACGGTGAACTCGAGGCTGCTGCCATCCGGCATCGGTACGGAAATGACCGTGGTCGACGGCGTGCTGCTGTCGGCGGCCGGTGCGCCGCGCAAGCGGCTACGGAGGGCTTCGAGGTCCAGCGTCAGCAGGCGTGCAGCACGCGGCGTGGTGACGGCCGACGCGACCGGCGGCGTGATCGCCGGCAGCGCCACGGCGGGCTGGGCGGCATCAGTCCAGTAGGCGGCGGCAGGGCCGGACCAAGAAGCCGACAGACCCGCGGCGAGGGCAAGGCTGCGCAGGGCGCGGGAACGGCGGGTCAGCTCGAACATCGGGGAAGGATCCGGTTCAGGAAAAGGACAGGGAATGGAAGCACCATCGGTGCCTCGCAGGCATTGATGGCCGTTGGTCAGCGCGCGCCAATCGCCGTGCAGTAGTCGCGCAGCGCGGGATTCAGCGTGGTCGGCGGCGTCCGCTTGTGGCTGGCCTGCTCGTAGGCATAGGCGTAGGCCAGCAGCGCCTGTTCGGTGAACGGCCGACCCGCGAACGACAGGCCCTGCGGCGCCTGCCCGACATAGCCCATCGGCACCGTCACGTTCGGATAGCCGGAAGCGGCCGTGACGCCGACGTTGCCGTAATTCGGCGACACGATGGCATCGAGCTGCTGGCGCCGGAACATCGTGTCGAGCGCGATCTCGGAACTGCGGATCGCTGCGGCCCGGCTGGCGAGATAGACCGGATCGAATGGCAGCCCGGTCTGGAGATTCGAGGCCACGAGCAGGTCCTGCCCGTACTGCACGCGATCCCGATTGCGGCTGTTGAACTGGATGATCTGGGTCAGGTTCGCGACCGGCAGGCCGGTGCCGGCCTCGGTCGCCAGATAGCGGTTCAGATACCACTTGAACTCGGTTGTGATCGCGGCGATTTCCGCCGTCGACCCGTTTTCGAGCAGCGAGGCGTTGAACGGCACGATCTCCGCCCCCTGCGCGCGCAGCACGGCCAGCGCCTCGCCGAACAGCCCGGTATCGGTCAGTTCGCTGTTGCGCACGCCGAGCCGCACGCCGCGCAGCGCGGTGGTCGACAGCGCGCCGAGATAATCCGGCACCACCCCGCCGAGTGCCGCCTGAAAGCGCGGGCTGGCGTCATCAGTCGGATCGAGCCCGGCGACGACGCCGAGCAGCGCGGCGGCATCGGTCACCGTGCGAGCCATCGGCCCGGCCGTATCGAAGCTGTGTGCCAGCGGAATGATGCCGCTGCGGCTGACCAGGCCCACCGTCGGCTTGACGCCGACGAGGCTGTGCACGGTCGCCGGGCTGATGATCGAGCCCGAGGTTTCGGTGCCGATCGCGACCGTCGCGAACGCCATCGTCGTCGCGACGCCGCTGCCGGTGGAACTGCCGAGCGGATCGGCCGCATGGTCGTATGCCGCGATCACCTGCCCGCCCAGCGACGAGTAGCCGTTCGGCATGTTCAGCGACACCCAGTTCGCGAACTCGCTGAGATTGGTCTTGCCGAGCACAATCGCGCCGCTGGCGCGCAGCCGCTGCGTGATCGTCGCTTCCTGCTTTGGAATGTTGTTCGCCAGCGCGATGGAGCCGGCCGTGGTCGGCAGGTCGGTGGTGCCGACGTTGTCCTTCAGCAGCACCGGCAGGCCATCGAGCGGGCTCAGACGCTGGCCACGGGCGCGGCGGGCATCGGCCGCACGGGCCGCTTCGAGCGCCGTCGGCGCCAGCGCCCGGATCGCGTTCAGCGCCGGGCCCCGGCGGTCGAAGGCCTCGATCCGCGCCAGCGACTGCTGCACCAGCGCCTCGCTGCTGATGACGCCGGAACTCAGCGCCGCCTGCAGCTCGGTGACGGTGGCGGTCTGCAAGTCGACCGGGCCGACGCGCCCGCCGCAGCTCACCGCCTGCGCCGTCGCCTCCGGTGATGCCGACGACACCGCAAGCGCCAGCAGCAGCGCGCGGGTCCAGCGGGAACGTCGGGGCGACGCGGACGGCGGAATCGATGTCGACATGGCGGAAGGCTCCAAAAGGTTGCGAACGCGAACGCAACGAGCCTGCCAAGTCTTGAACGGATTGTCAGTTCCGGTTGATCGACCCTGCAAAAGCCAGCCTCTGCTGACGATCAGGCATCGACCGTCACCGAATCCAAGGATCGTTCTGCCGTACTGTTCTGGCGAACGCGCGGCCGATCACGCCGCAAACGCCGCCGTCGCCGATTCGATCCGCGCCTTGATCGCCGGCGTGATCCGCGCCGCCACGTCGGCTGCTTTCAGGTTTTCGATGATCTGCGACGGCCGGCTGGCACCCGTGATCACCGTCGACACCTGCGGATTCGTCAGGCACCAGGCCAGTGCCAGCTGCGCCGGGGTGCAGCCGAGTTCGTCGGCGATCGGACCGAGCTGCGCAACGGAGGCGAGCTTGGCCGGATCGCGCACCTGCTCTTCGAGCCAGCTGTAGCCCTTGACCTTCGCGCGCGAATCGGTCGGCACGCCGTCACGGTACTTGCCGGTCAGCAACCCCGAAGCCAGCGGACTCCACGTGGTCAGGCCGAGGCCGAACGCGTCATAGAGCGGTGCGTATTCCTGCTCGACCCGCGTGCGATGGAACAGGTTGTACTGCGGCTGTTCCATCACCGGCGTGTGCAGATGGAAGCGGCGCGCGAAATCATGCGCGGCCTGAATCGACTGCGCCGGCCACTCGCTGGTGCCCCAGTACAGCGCCTGCCCGCGCTCGATCATGTCGTGCATGGCCCAGACCGTTTCCTCGATCGGCGTCTCCGGGTCCGGGCGGTGGCAGAACACCAGATCGACATACTCCAGCTGCAGACGCTTGAGCGAGCCCTCGATCGCCTGCCGCAGATACTTGCGGTTCAGCGTGTTCTTCGCATTCGGGCTCTCGGTGATGCCCCAGAAGAACTTGGTAGAGATCACGTAATCGAGCCGTGGCCATTTCAGCGCCTTGATCGCAGCACCCATGATCGTTTCGCTGTCGCCGCGGGCGTAGACCTCGGCGTTGTCGAAGAAATTGACGCCGCCATCCTTCGCCGCCGCGAGGCACTCGCGGCCCAGCTTCTCGTCGACCTGCGTGCCGAAGGTCACCCACGAGCCCAGCGACAGCTCGGACACTTTCAGGCCGGAGCGGCCCAGACGGCGGTAGTTCATCGGTCAATTCCTGAAGTGGGCCTGCATCGATCAGGCAATGATGCTCGGACTGCGGAATGGCGAGCGTGTTCCATCGAACATTGCGATCGCGCCGTCATCGAAAGATCGACAGGTTCTCGCGGGGTGAATCGCTGCACCGTCAGCCACGCAGGGCCGCTGGTCGCGCGTCGGCGCAGCCGCTTTGCCAAGAAAGGCCGACTTTTGTACTGTCGAGACTCTGGCAGGAAGCCAGTCTTGTGCACGGAGCAGGTGATGACAGGGATTGTTGTCGAGCAACGGTGGTACGCGATCAGTTGCAGAGCGGGCCGATCCGTGTGAACGCGATCATCGAGGTCTCGTTGCGCAGTCTGCTGGAAGCGCTCAGCAGCCTGTCGCCCCACGCGCGTCTGGTCACGCTCGATGGACTTCCCTCAGATGTCAGCCTCGTGGTCGAGCGCGCGTCCGGCCATGAGGCGATCAATCAACCGTATCGCTTCGACGTCGATCTGCTGAGCCCATCGGCGCAATTGTCGCTGTCGGCCTTCATCGGCCTGCCGGTGTCGCTGGGCCTGCTGACGGCCGATGGCACGCGACGTCGCTGGCATGGCCTGATCACGACAGCCTCGCGCCTCGCAGCCGATGGCGGGGTGGCGCGATACCGGGTGCAACTGGAATCGCCGCTGGCTTGGCTCGCGCTCCGCGAAGACTGCTACCTGTTTCAGGACGCCAACGCGCTGGACATCGCCGAATCGCTGTTCGGCGACTACCCGACCCTGCGCTACGACATCCGCATCGACGAGGCCACCCGCGCGCGCCTGCCGGTCTACCGCGTTCGCACGCAGTGGCGCGAAACCGATCTGGCCTTCCTGCAGCGACTGCTCGCCGATGACGGCATCAGCTATGCGTTCGAGCATCCGGACGATGCGGGTACAGGCGAGCCGCTGCTGGTCCTGTTCATCGACAGCCCGCTTCAGGATGAGGCGACCGTGCCGGCGATTCGCTACCACCGCTCCGCCGCCACCGAGTTTGACGACGCCATCCACGGCTTCACCGCCCGTCGCAGCATCGCCAGCGGCAGCGTACTGCGCAGTCGCTGGGATGCCGAGCAGGTGCGCGCGCCAGCTTCACAAGCGCTGGCCGATCCGGGTGGCCCTTTGGTGCCCGATCTGGAAGATCACGACGGCAGCCTGTCGCTTCCGCCAACGGCCAGCCCGAGCGCGGAAGCCGTCGCCCACCGTGCGGGCGTTGCCGCCAAAGCCCATGCGCAGAGCTTGCGCACCTGGCGCGGCCAGTCATCTGTCCGCCGGCTGGCCGCGGGACAAGCGTTTGTACTGACCGATCATCCCGACTACGGCCCGCTGGGCGTCCGCGGCTTCGGTCACGCCAATCCCGAGGCCCGCTTCCTCGTCACCACCCTCGAGCACCGGATGCGCAACAACCTGCGCTTCGGCAGTGATCGCCGAGATGAACGGGATCAGTCCGGCAGTGATGAGCCGATCTACGAAAACCGCTTCAGTGCCATTCCGGCGGATGTACCGATTGTTCAGGCCGCGACGGCTGGTGCCTCGTATCCCGGCCTTCAAACCGCGCTCGTCGTCGGCATCGCCGATCAGGTGCTGACCGCCGAGCGCGATCACGAGGTCAAGGCGCAGTTTCACTGGCAGCGCGGGGTGCAGCCGAACCGTGGCGGACTTTCGGAAACCGGCAGCGAGGGCGACACCGACGGCAATGCCCCCGGGAACGAGCGTAGCGGTACCTGGATCCGCGTCGCCCAAGCCATCGCCGGCCCGGATTTCGGCGAGGTCTATCTGCCGCGCATCGGCGATGAAGTGCTGATCGATTTCGAGCACGGCGACCCGGATCGTCCGATCGTCGTCGGCGCGCTGTGGAACGGTGAAGACCTGCCGCCATTCTCGGCCGGCGTCGACACCGAATCGGCCCACCCTGGCGTGATTTCCGGCATCCACACCAAGACACTTGATGGCGGCGGCTACAACGAACTGGTGTTTGACGACGCCAGCGGCCAGCCCGGCATCCGCGCGGCCTCGTCATCGTTCAGCAGCCAGCTGAATCTCGGCCACCTGCTCCACACCCGCCCCGGCCTCGCCTGGCGTGGCACGGCCCGCGGACAAGGTTTCGAATGGACCACCGACGGCTGGACCGTCGCCCGAGCCGAAAAAGGGCTGCTGCTGTCGACGACCTTGCGCCCCAACGCCACCGGCACCGTGTTCGATACGACGGAAGCGCAGGGCCAGCTGCGAGCTGCGCAAAGCCTCGCTCAGACCCTGTCCGATGCTGCCGCACATCAGGGCGCGAAGCCATTGACTGCGATGGATCAGCAGACCCGCCTGCTCGAAACCCTCGCCGTGACCGAGCAACCCGCAGCGACCGGATCCCGCCCGCAGCCGGCAGTCCTGGCACCGGATGCCCCGATCGTCTTGCTCGAAGCTCCCGCCGCCATCAGCTTCACCACCCCCGCCACGATGCTGAGCCATGCCAGCCTGCATCACAGCGCCACCATCCAGGGCGATGCGCTGGCCAGCGCCGGCAAGGTCTGGTCCGCCATCAGCGGCGGGCACACCAGCCTCTACACCCACACCGGCGGCATCGCCGCCATCGCCGCCAACCACCCGGTCTCGATTCAGGCCCAGAGCGACGCACTCGAAATCCTCGCGGACAAGAGTGTCACCGTGACCTCCACAGACGCCGGTATCACTGTCGTCGCCGAGCAGAAGATCGTACTGCTCGCTGGGGGTGCATCGATCACGCTGGATGGCGAGAACATCACCTTTGCCTGCCCCGGCACTTTCTCAGTCAAGGGGGCGAAGCAGGATTGGGGTAGCACGGCCAAGGGTCAGGCGGAGTGGCCTGAGCTTCTAACAGGCGAGCTAAAAGTGATCCATTGGATCGAACTCGACTATCGCGAAACGGTTACAGGCGAAGGCGTATCCGGTGCGGAATACGAAATTCATTTCGAAAGCGGAAACGTCCTGAGTGGAAAGTTGGATGAACGAGGCAAGTCGCGACACGAGAATGTCGATCCGAGGAATGTCACCAAGGTGGTCTACAAGCCCCGTCCTCCGCAACAGGACAAACCAGCGCAATCGCTGGAAAAGCTCATGCAAGGCGTTTGACCAATGGTCGACGTCAACACGACGCAGATGCGTGACGCTCTGGCTTGGGTCACGCAGGACCAGGCCGACGCGGATAACCCGGATAAAAACATCCGGGAGTGGCTTTGGGAAGCAATTCAAGGCGACTTCAGCGAAACCCGTTCGACCGGACAGATCGCTTTTGATGCAGCCGTGTCGATGATCCCGATCGTGGATCAGGTTTGCGATGTCCGGGATTTGATCGCCAATTGTCGGAAGATCAACGAAAAGCCCAGCGATACTTGGGCTTGGGTCGCGCTCTGCCTGACTTTGATCGGCCTGTTTCCATCGATCGGGTCGCTGGTAAAGGGTGTACTGAAAATCTTCTTCCTCTTTGTTCGCCGCTCTGGCGGAGACGGCGTGATCAAGGTCGTGGAATCCGCCATGACTTGGGTCATCACCTTTCTGCGCAAGCGTGAAGTCCAGAAGTACATTCGAAATGTCATCAAGGCTGACGAAATCTTCAAATGGCTTGCCGAGCAGATCAAGGTCGTCAAAGGCTGGGTCAATTCCCGGGCACTGCTTGCAGCCTTTGATCGCGGCATCAAATTGATGGAAGGCCTGCTGAGCAGGGTGACGTGGCTGCCTAGCGTCGGCGAGAAAGCGCAGGCCACTATTGATTTGGTCAAGACGGTCCGCAATCTCGCTGACGAGCAGATCGGTAAAGCTGTCAAGCCGGTGCAGGATATTCTCGATAACATCATCCTTGCGCTGGAACGGCGCCATCTGCTGGAGCGCGGCGGCATCTTAGATGCTCACAACATCCACTTCCACGGTGCGCTACCAGAAGCCAATGCCGTCACGCTGATGCGGAACACCGATCCATCACCCAGCTGGTTGACGAAGCCGGTGAAGATCGAGCACAAGCCTTTGCCTGAAAGAGTTATTGACCTAAAGCCAAGTATTCGTCAGGACATCGAAATGCACCTGGCCGAAGGCTGGCCATCCCACGGGGACTTGACTCGCTTTGAAGATATTATCGCCGACGAGCTAAAAGGGCCCGCCCGTCTCTATCGGGTGGTCTCACCGAGCAACATGGCGTCCGGAGACTGCTGGGTCACAGAAGCGGTATTCAAACGTATTCAGGCGTCGCCGAATCCCCGCGCAGTCTGGCGCAAGCATCTTGGCGTCTGGCCGGACTGGAACGTCAATGGCCAGTTCGTAATCTATGACGTCAAGACCGGTGAAAGCCTCAAGGTCTGGCGGGGTACCGCCTCCACACAGACCAAGTTCAAGGCAGGACTCGATGCAAGCTTGGAAGGCGGCTGGGAACAGATCGTCTTCAATGCCGCAAAGAACCCCGCCGATACGGCCTCGATGGATACGCTGGTGTATTACGCGGCAGATCGGGTCACGGGTCAGCTCAATAAAACCGATCTGACATACCCGGAATATAGGGCCTTGCACCCCGTGGAGCAGTCGAAGTACGAAGCCCTCCGTTCGCGGATCAACAACGACCACATCAGCGGCCCATTCGACACCGGCTGGGGCTATACAGATTTCAACGAACAGGTACTCTCAACCCGCATGGGCTTACCCAATCTGCCCGGCCAGATCACCCAGCTTGCCCACTGACGCCCGTATTCAATGCCATGACTCAGTTACTCAGCTATCACCAGAAACGGCAAGCGGCGCGTTTGTACTACTTTTCGCGCCTCGATTACCTGAAAGGGCTCAAGGAGCGGGTTGATGCGCTGGTCGAATCGATCGACCCTGCCATCGAGCGAGCTCAGCGGCTGGGTGTAGACCGGATATTGACGAACGAGCGCTGGGGCGTGCGGGATACGGTCGCCAACTGGACCACGGGTGCCTGGCCTTATTTGAAGTCTTTTCAGGAAGGTGTTGTGAAAGACATTGCCGGCCGAGCCTATGAGCGTTATAGCGGGTCCGGAGCGAGCGAATGTTGGATGGCTCTTAATGAATTCTCGATGATGTGGGCAACCGCGGAACAGGAAGCGGAATTCAAGCAGCGGTTTGATGCGGTTTATCAATACGCTTTGGAGATTGACGCAGTAGTGCGTCGTCCGTGTTCGCATACGCAAGAGTCGCAGTACGCAAACGCTTGGCTAAGCATCGGCCACTCAACCATACGTCTACCGAGATTCGTTGTCCGTGAAGACATAGTGGGCCGCAGCGGTGCGGTGCCTTCGAAGACCGGCGTGTATGTTGCCCAGAACGATCCCTTCAGCGTCTGCCAATTCGCGTGGACCGGTACCTGGATGAAGGAGCGGAAAGAAGGCTATCTGGACGATGCCAACCTGCTGAATGAACTCGGCCGCGATGCGGCTCGTGCTGTCGGTCACAAATACCTGTGGGCCGAAGATGTGCGTCTCGTCGAATACCTCAAGAAATCGAAATATGCATCGGATTACTCAAAGTACGTCAGTGAGAGAAAGACAAGAAGACTGGAAGCAAGCGTCGATGACCCTATCGAGGCCGTCATTTACGTCAGCGAATTCGGCACCGAATCCAAACCCGTCGACTGGTATTACGTCGAACTTGTTGAGGGGGAACACGACGATGATCCCGACGGCGATCCATCGGTAGCTGCTTTGGCAGACGAAGTGGGAAACCGCGTAGCAGACAACCAGCCCTGCCCAAGGTCCGGCTGGTGGGTGTCGCCCGCGAAAGCCACTTCCCGGCGCTACTTCGAGCAAGGCGCTCTCATGCCGTCGCTCGGCAGCGATTACGGGCTGACAATCTGGCAGTGGGATGTCGATCAATCCGCGCCGAGGCTTTGAGCAAGCACCCGCGTCGCGCAGCGATCGCAGGCCCGGATTACGGCGGGGTGTACCTGCCACTGTATTCGGCTGGCGTTGATACCGATTCGACCCATCCCGGCGTCATCTCCGGCATCCACGCTAAGACTCTGGATGTCTGCGACTATTCCCGCCGATAAACCTCCGCCCCCGCCGCCTTGAACTCGGCGGCCTTCTCTTCCATGCCGTGCTTCAGCGCGTCGGCAGCATTGAGCTTCTGCTGGGCGGCGTAGTCGCGGACGTCCTGCGTGATCTTCATCGAGCAGAAATGCGGGCCGCACATCGAGCAGAAGTGGGCCAGCTTGGCACCTTCCTGCGGCAGCGTTTCGTCGTGGAATTCCTTGGCCTTCTCGGGGTCGAGGCCGAGGTTGAACTGGTCTTCCCAGCGGAACTCGAAACGCGCCTTGCTCAACGCGTTGTCGCGGATCTGCGCAGCCGGATGGCCCTTGGCGAGGTCGGCGGCGTGGGCGGCGATCTTGTAGGTGATGATGCCTTCGCGAACGTCGTTCTTGTCCGGCAGGCCGAGGTGCTCCTTCGGCGTGACGTAGCAGAGCATCGCGGTGCCGAACCAGCCAATCATCGCCGCACCGATGCCGGAGGTGATGTGGTCGTAGCCCGGCGCGATGTCGGTGGTCAGCGGCCCGAGCGTGTAGAACGGCGCTTCGTCGCAGTCCTTCAACTGCTTCTCCATGTTCTCCTTGATCAGGTGCATCGGCACGTGGCCGGGACCTTCGATCATCACCTGCACGTCGTGCTTCCAGGCGATCTGGGTCAGCTCGCCGAGGGTTTCCAGCTCGCCGAACTGGGCGGCGTCGTTGGCGTCGGCGATCGAGCCGGGGCGCAGGCCGTCACCCAAGCTGAAGGTGACGTCGTAGGCCTTCATGATTTCGCAGATGTCTTCGAAATGCGTGTACAGGAAGTTTTCCTGGTGGTGCGCGAGGCACCACTTGGCGAGGATCGAGCCGCCGCGCGAGACGATACCGGTCACGCGATCCGCCGTCAGCGGGATGTAGGCCAGCCGCACGCCGGCGTGGATCGTGAAGTAGTCGACCCCCTGCTCGGCCTGCTCGATCAGCGTGTCGCGGAAGATTTCCCAGGTCAGGTCTTCGGCCTTGCCGTTGACCTTTTCCAGCGCCTGATAGATCGGCACGGTGCCGATCGGCACTGGCGAGTTGCGGATGATCCACTCGCGGGTTTCGTGGATGTTCTTGCCGGTCGACAGGTCCATCACGGTGTCGCCGCCCCAGCGCGTCGACCAGACCATCTTCTCGACTTCCTCGGCGATCGACGAGGTAACAGCACTGTTGCCGATGTTGGCGTTGATCTTCACCAGGAAGTTGCGGCCGATGATCATCGGCTCCAGTTCCGGGTGATTGATGTTAGCGGTGATCACGGCGCGGCCGCGGGCCACTTCGCTGCGCACGAATTCCGGCGTGATCAGCGCCGGGATGCTGGCGCCGAAGCTGTTGCCGGCGTGCTTCTTCAGGTAGCCGGCCGCCTTGTACGACTCGTGAAGCTCGGCAATGCGCTGATTCTCGCGGATCGCGACGAACTCCATCTCCGGCGTGATGATGCCGCGTCGGGCGTAGTGCATCTGGGTGACGTTCTGGCCGGCCTTCGCGCGCAGCGGCTTGCGGATGTGGCTGAAGCGCAGGTGCGCGGTCTTGTCGTCGGCGGCGCGGATGCGGCCGAAGATCGAGGTCGGACCTTTCAGTTCTTCGGTGTCGCCGCGCTCGGCGATCCACGGTGAACGCAGCGGCGCCAGACCCTTCAGCAGGTCGATCTGCACGTCAGGATCGGTGTACGGGCCGGCCGTGTCGTAGACGGTGACCGGGGGATTGGCGACTTCGCCATCCTTGCCGTGCAGCCGGGTCGGTGTCTGCGTGATCTCGCGCATCGGCACGCGGATGTCCGGACGCGAGCCGGTGACGTAGATCTTGCGGCTCTTCGCGAACGGCTCGCGAACTTCGGCGCTCAGCGCATCGGCCTTGGTCTGGGTCAGCTGATCGGCAACGGCTTTCGGTACGGCGCTCATCGGTCTTCCTCATGCGAATTCGACGGGAAGACGCGACTGCGGACGCGAGGGCTCGCGCGCGGTCGCAAGCCTTCCCTACGCCGGGCGCACTTGCGCCGCGGCCAGGTTCCAAGGGTTTGTTCTCAGCCTGCCGCGCGGAATCCCTTCCCGCGGCCGGCACCCCCGGCTTCAATACCGCGACGATAGGCCAGCCGGGCAGGTGTCGCAAGCGCGCGACGTGCGGCCCCGCGGCGCCGCTACACTGCCGCGCCATGCAATTCCGCCATCACGACATCATCTACCGTCAGGGCGACGACTGCCCCGGCGCCTGTTGCGTGCTGCAGGGCCACGTGAAGCTGACGCGGCTGAACCGTGATGGCGATGCCGGTACGGTGGCGCTGCTGAAGGCGGGCGACTGGTTCGGCGCGCTCGATGGTCATCCCGGCGCCGCAGTGGAAACGGCCGTGGCCAAAGGCGTGACCCGGCTCCGCGTGCTGCCGCGCACGCCACCGCGCGAGCCAAGCGATGCGGCGGCGATCATCGAATCCCTCGCGCGCCGCCAGCGGTTTCTGGAACTGAGGCTGGACGCGCTGCTGCGGCTGGATGTCCGCGCACGACTCGCGGCGGTGCTGCTCGATCTGGCGACGTTCTGCGGCCAGCACTGCCGGCACGGTCACGAAATCGATGTGCGGCTGACGCATCAGGAGCTGGCCGAGCTGTCCGGCGTCAGCCGGCCGGTGGTCACGGCCACGCTCAATCAGTGGCGCAAGGATGGCTGCCTGCGCTACACCCGCGAGTACATCTGCATCGAACGTCGGGACGTGTTCACGCAGCTTCTGGCCTGAATTGTCATCGGCAAGACAGACGTTCGCCGAGTCACCGCCGACACTGCCGGGGTTGCGCTTGGCAACGCCCGGAGATTCAGCATGCTGCGACTCGTCACTTCCCATTTCCGCGCCGGCATCGCGGTTGCCTTCGCATGGTCCACCACCGGCGCAATTGCGGCTGGGCCGGAACGCGCGCCGTTCTCGCCGTATGTCGACGCCAGGGGCACGATCACGCTGCCGAAGGACTTCCGCACCCGCTGGACCCATCTCGGTTCGTGGGTCGTGCAGCAGGACGGTGCGCCGGGCCAAGGCTTTCACGATGTCTATACCGAGCCGGCCAGCGCTGCGAGCTTCCGCAAGACCGGGCAATGGCCGGATGGCGCGACCCTGGTCAAGGAGATTCGCGGCATCACATCCGGGCCGCTGACCACCGGGCCGGCGCTGTGGGCCGGCGACAACAAGGTCTGGTTCGTCATGGTCAAGGACAGCAAGGGTCGCCATGCCGGCAACGGCAACTGGGGCGATGGCTGGGGCTGGGCGCTGTTCGATGCGAAGCAGCCATCGACCAACGCCTCCGTCAGCTATCAGAAGGACTGCCTCGGCTGCCACACGCCAGCCAAAGCCACGGACTGGGTGTTTCTGCAGGGCTATCCGACGCTGGCGCGTTGAGTGTCGTCCCGCCCCGCCGCGTCTGCGTACCGGCCGGTTTCGCCCGCGCGCCCCCCATGCGTGACCCGCCGAGTGACGGCTGAACGGCGTGCGCCTACTTCTTCACGGCATGCGCGTCGTCCAGCATCGCCTGCGTTTCGGCCGGCGACATCAGGAAATCCTTGTTCAGGTCGTAGCGCGCCAGATGATCGGAGCCGACGGTTTCGGCGCGGCCATTGGCGGTGGCGGGATCAGCCTTGGTCTTGTCGCGCTTGACCAGCGGCTTGTCCTTGGCCAGATCACTCAGATCGCCTGAACCGGGCGCGGGCGTTCCGTTCACGGCGTCCGGCATCGGCGTTTTCGGCGGGGTTCTGGCCGTGGCTGCGTCCTTTGGCGCAGCCGGTTCGGCCGCGCTGAGGACGCCGGCCATCGAACTGGCGGTGGCAACAGCAGCGACAACGGCCAGGCAACCGAGCGTGGACATTCGGGACATGTGATTCTCCGGCAGCAGCGCGTCGGGAGTGGCGCATCGGTGGAAGGTCCACGGTTGATGCCAGCCGATAAATCCAAGGCAATCATGGGCTTGGAGATCAAGCGAGCGCCGAGCCGCGCTGACACCGGTCGAATCTGCCGATCCGTCGCCAACCTTGCCGATCGCGGCAGTCGGCCACGGCGGCGACGTGCGTGGCGCTGTTCTTGCGTCCACCGCGCGGTCATTCTTCCGAAGCCGGACAGGTCAGTCATGGACGCAAACCCCCGGATGCGCCGCCGTACGCGTGCTGCCATCGCGCTGTGCGCCGCCGGCAGCCCGTCCGCTCACGCGGCGGGTGTGCTCGATACGCCGTCCGACATCGCCTGGGTCGCGATGTCCGCCGCGCTGGTGTTCTTCATGCAGGCCGGCTTCGCGCTGCTCGAAGGCGGCATGGCGCGGGCGAAGAACGCGACCAACGTGATCATGAAGAACTACGCCGACATGTGCTACGGCGCGCTGGCGTTCTGGCTGCTCGGCTACGGTCTGATGTTCGGCGCCAACCACAGCGGCTGGATCGGCACCAGCGACTTCGCGCCGGATCTGGCCAACGGCCGCAGCGCCGTGTTCTTCATTTTCCAGATCATGTTCGCGGCCACGGCCGCGACCATCGTCTCGGGTGCCGTGGCGGAGCGCATGCGCTTCTGGCCGTACGTCATCGGCTCGATGCTGGTCACCGGGCTGATCTACCCGGTGTTCGGCGCGTGGGTCTGGGGCAGCTTCGAGCGCGGTGACGGCTGGCTGAAGCAGCTCGGCTTCATCGACTTCGCCGGCTCGACCGTCGTGCATTCGATCGGCGGATGGTCGGCGCTCGCGGCGGTGATCGTGCTCGGCCCGCGGCTCGGCCGCTTCGCGCCGAGCGGTGCGGCGCGCGACATTCCCGGCCACAACCTGCCGCTGATGGCGCTCGGAGTTTTCATCCTGTGGCTCGGCTGGTTCGGCTTCAACGGCGGCTCGACGTTGGCCGCGACCGCCGACATCGGCCTTATTGCGGTCAACACCCATCTCGCCGGCTGTCTCGGCTTCATCGGCGCGAACGCCGCGCAGCGCGTGCTGAATCGACCGGTGCTGATGACCACGGCGATCAATGGCGCCGTCGCCGGGCTGGTGGCGATCACCGCCGGCTGTGCCACGATGTCGCCGCCGTTCGCGCTGCTGACCGGCTTCGTCGCCGGCGGGCTGATGATTCTCGCCACCGACGCCATGGCGCGGCTGAAGCTCGACGACATGGTTGGCGCGGTCCCGGTGCACGCCGTCGGCGGCGTCTGGGGCACGTTCGCCGCCGGGCTGTTCTACCGCGGCGATCTGTTCGACCCTTCGCGGATCATCGTGCAGCTGATCGGCATCGGCACCGCATTCGCGTGGGCGTTCCCGATGGCCTACGCCGTGTTCTGGACCTTGTCGCGGACCATCGGCCTGCGCGCCGACAGCCGCCACGAACAGCGCGGGCTCGACATTTCCGAGCATTATGAAATCGGCTACCCCGAGTTCCAGCGCGACCTGACTCACGCTGGCAAGGAATGACCGTGGCAGACGCTGCCTTCGAGCGCCGGAAAGCGGCGATCCTGATCGGCCTGCGCGCGGCGCTGGACGAAACCGCCGCGCAATCCGCGCTGGACCTGTGGGCACATGCGTATGGCCCGACGCGGCCGCTCGCGATCGTCGATTTCGTGGCCGATCTCGAACGGCTGCAGGCCCTGCCGCCGAAGCGCAGCGGTGCCGTGCGGCTGGCGCTGTATCAGGCGCTGATCCAGCACGATGCGCCGAAGGCTCGGGTGGCTGCGCCGTCGCCGCCCGCTATCGAACCCGCTGCTGCGGCGGTCGAGCCACCACCGGTCGCCGTACCTCCAGCAGCAAGCGATCGACCGGCAATGGCGATCTTCCGCGCGCTGACGATGAGCCTGCGCATCGGCATCGACGCGTCCGGCCCGGCGGCGCAGCGCGAGTTCGCGATCGCGCTGGCGCGTGCCGGCACGGTCGCCCGGGTGAAGCCAGCAGATTTGCTGCTGGTCTGGTTCGCGAGCCAGTCCTGGGCGGCACTGGCCGATGCCGACGACGCACGGCTGGCCGACACCCTGCACGCGATCTACGTCGCCGCCGCCGAAACCCTGGGCCCGGTGCAGGCGGACCGCCTGCTGAGCCGCGCGGTCAGCGAGGCGCAGGCATTGCCCGAGTCGCGGCTGTTTCCACCATCGCGGCTGCTTTGATCGCAGCGCGGGTCAATCGCCTCAGACGATGCGCTCGGCCCGGTGCCGCGCCGCGAACCACAGGCCGACGAACACCCGCGGATCGCAGCGCTTGCCAGCCGCCATCTGTGCCAGCAGCCATTCGGTGGCGCCGGCCAGCGGCACCAGATGCACGGTGATGTTTTCGCCTTCCACGCCGCCGCCGGCGTGCACGCGGACCAGTTCGCTGGCGTAGTAGAAATGCAGCAGCTCGGACGACATGCCGGGCGCCGTCGGCCCGGTGAGGATGTGTTCGATCTTGCCCGCGCGAAAGCCGGTTTCCTCTTCCAGCTCGCGCAGCGCGGCGGCCTCGAACGCTTCGTCCGCATGCTCGGCCTCGTCCCCGATGATGCCGGCCGGCAGTTCCAGCGATGCGGCCTGCAGCGGCACCCGGTACTGCTCGACCATCACCAGCTCGCCGGCATCGGTCACCGCGGCGATGAACGCCGCGCCCTTGGCGTTGGTGCGGGCCACGTACTCCCAGCGGCCATCGCGCAGCAGGCGCAGGAATTTTCCTTCGTGCAGGGTTTCGATCATGGAACTCGGTCGGCGTCGGTCGTACCGTCATTATCCGATGGATTGCCCTCGCCGCTGGCCGCGCCTCGCGACCACGTTGCCAGGCCGCTCAGGCCGCTCAGGCCGGAAAGATCCGATGGACGCTGCGAATCGCGAAATGATGCTTGTCGAGCTTTTGCGCGTAGATCTTCCACTGTCCGCCCACTCGCACGCCGATGACGTTGATCGAGCGGCTCGTAATGTCGTAGCTGTTGCGCCCGTAGGTCAGTTGCCCGGCGGTGGCGGCCAGACGGTTGTTGAGCTGCACGCCGTTCTCGGCCACAGTGGGCTGGATATGGGCGACATCGACGGACCCCGGTGCGCCAGCCACCGCTCGGGCGACGAAGGTGCAGCCGGTGAGCTTGGCCGTCACCATCAGATCCGGCCCGTTGGCATCAAGGCGATACCAGACGATGGGCGCCGCCGCGTTCGCAGCCGCCGTGAACAGGCCGTGGACCCACACCGGGTGGCCCTCGCCCAGTTGCCCGATGCCGCCCTGCAAGGTGAACGACTGCGTCGCGTGCAGGTTCTGGGTTCGCAGCACGGTGCCGGGCCGGTGGCCGCCGCCACCATTGAACAGGTGAACCTGGTAGACGCCGGAGGCGGCCGGGTCGTAATTGTTCTGGATCGGATAGGTTCGGAGGAACTTGCGCGGCTCGGCCCGCAGTTGTTGCAGGGCCACGCCGGGGCGCAGCAAACGCCCGGCATTCCATTCGTTGTTGAGATAAGTGCGGTACTCGGGGTTCATCGCCATGGTGGACTCCTGCCGGACTCGGCATCGATCAAGGCGCGAAACAGGAAGGACACGCGAGCCGCCTCGCGCCGCAGCGGTGGCCGGATTATCGTCACGCGGCGGCGCAGCCGGAAAGTCGGTCATGCGGCTGACGGCGTCGAGACCGGCTGCCGGTCACACTTCGGATACGGGGAACAGCGGGCCGACGGCCAGCCGGCGCTGTTCGCCGTCAGTCGCTCGCGAACAGCCCGGCGTGCTGCAGCCGCAGTTCGGCCTTGCGAATCTTGCCGGTGGCGGTCATCGGCAGCTGCTCGAGCACCAGCACACGCTTCGGTCGCTGGAAACTGCCGAGGCGCTCGTGGCAATGGGCCAGCACGTCGGCTTCGGTGACGTTGGCACCCGGCCGCGGCTGGACCACGGCGCAAACCGCCTCACCCCAGCGCGCATGCGGCAGGCCGATTGCGGCAGCGATCGCGATGCCGGGATGGCTCAGCAGCGCCTCCTCGACCAGTGCCGATGCCACGTTCTCGCCGCCGGTCTTGATCATGTCCTTCTTGCGGTCGACGAACTGCAGCTGGCCGCAGGCGTCGACGAAACCGAGATCGCCCGAGTGATGCCAGCCGTGGCGGCGGACTTCGGCCGTCGCGTCCTCGTTGCGGTAATAGCCGTTCATGACCTGCGGCCCGCGCCAGCAGATCTCGCCGATGCTGCCGGGCGGCAACTCGCGACCGTCATCGTCGAGCACGGCCTGATCGGTCAGCGGCGTCGGCTGGCCCCAGCAGTTCGCGCCCGGATTCTCGGTCGGCGTGCCGCCGAGATGGATCGTCGGACACGGCGTGAACTCGGTCTGCCCGCCCGGCAGATCGAACTGGCAACCGAACGTGGCCTCCAGCCGCGCCACCGTCTCCGGATCCATCGTCGCCATCGCATAGGTGCAGCGCTGCAGGGACGAAAAATCGCGCGTCGCAAGGTCCGGTACGGCCAGCATCGCTTTCCACATCACCGGCAGGCCGACAAAGCTCGACACCCGTTCCGCTTCCATCAGATCGGCGACGCGTGCGGCGTCGAAGCCGCGCAGGCTGACCACGCGGCCGCCCAGCATCATCGTCATGATCTGCCCGACTTCCGCCGCGATGTGGAACTGCGGCAGCACGTTGAGCGCGGTGTACGGCTTGCGATAGCCGTAGCCGATGGCGTTAGCGTAGCCGGCCAGCACCAGCGCCAAATGCGAGCTCATCACGCCTTTCGGCTTCGACGTGGTGCCGCTGGTGTACATGATTTGCGCGGTGTCGCGATCATGGATCACGACGTCGTCGATCTCGGCGTCGGATTGACCATCGATCAGGCTCGCAAGGGTCATCTGCCCTCCGTCCGCGTCACCGCCGGCAATGATCCGGTGCACGGTCGGCGCCAGCAGCGGATCGACCCCGGCGAACGTCGCCAGCAGCGGCCGTTCGACCACCACGGCCGCGACACCGGCGTGGTTCAGGGTCCAGCCGACATCGGCCGCGGACTGCGCATAATTGATCGGCACGATGACGATGCCGGACTTGAAGCCCGCGAACAGCGTCGAGATGAAATCCGCGCCGTTGCCGCAAATCAGCCCGAGCCGATCGCCCTGCTTCAGCCCGAGTGCGCGCAGCCCGCGCGCCAGCCGGTTGACCCTCGTGTTCAGCGCCGCGTAGGTCCACGCCACGCGGCTGCCGCTGCCGTAGTCGATGAAGCCTTCGACATCCGCGCTGTCCCGCGCACGGCGGCGCAGGACGTCGCCAACGGCGACGCGTTCGATCAGGTTCAGTTCCAGGACGGGGTCCATCGCACGCTCCTCGCCGGCGGCTCGTGGGCCGTCAGTCATTGGTCATCGGATTGAGCCGTCGCAGAGGCTGCGGCAGGCGACGCGGGCGCGTCGACCACCGGCCCGCGCGCGCCGGCGGGTTCAGGCGCGCATGGTCGCGGGTTCAGGGCTTGCGCGGCAAGCGCTTCAGCGATTCCGGCACCAGGCGCTCGTCGCGCATCGCCAGCAGAAGGAAGGCGAAGCCGGCGCCGTGGAACAGCAGCGCGGCCGGCCCGATGTAGGCGGACTTCCAGATCAGCGCCGTGGCGGTGGCGATGCTCCACAGGCTGAACAGATAACCAGCAGCGATCGGTGCTTCCACGGGGCTCCCGAAGCGCCACACCAGCAAGCCGGCCATCGCGGCGACAAATGCCAGCTTGACCAGCGCCATGCCGTGCAGCAGCCGCACCAGCTCGCGATCAACCGGCACGCTGGCGTCGACCGCAGGCGCAATCGCAAACGCCGCGATGGCACCGAGCACACAGCCGGCCAGCAGCACCGTGCTCAGCAGCCAGCGACTCGGCTCGAGCGCCGGGCGCGCCGGTGCGGATGCATTCTTGAACGAAGTGGCCATGACAGTCTCCGGTAGCAGGGCGTCGTTGCGCCTGACGCTAGCCCTTTTGACGGCATTCGGCCAGTGCGATGCGAGACTTTCCGCCGGCCAGCGGCCGCGCCGCTTCAGAATTCCAACCGCATGGCTCGGCTGGGATGGCGACACCACCTGATGCGGACATACCGCATACCCGCTCAAAAACGCCTTGCGGCTGCATTCAGGGCACCGTCGCCACGGTCCACGCCGCGCGCGAGCCCTGCGCGAGGATCGGCGTCAGGAACTGCAGCGCAGCCCGCGCGGCGTCGTCGAATCCGTACGGCGGGTTGACCACGACCAGCCCGCAGGCCGACATCGGATGCTTGACGATGCCGGTCACGGGCGACGGCTCGCGCGGTGGCAGATCGACATCAATCGTCAGCTCCAGGGTCGGTCGAGCGGTCTCGCGTGCCACGCGACGCACGAAGCTCGACGCGACATGGGTGTTCTTCAGCGGATACCACGCCGCATAGATGCCATTCGCGAAGCGCGCCACCGACTTCTTGATCAGCTCCGACACGGCTTCGAACTCGTCCGGCCGCTCGAACGGCGGATCGATCAGTACCAGACCGCGCTTCTCGCTCGGCGGGAGCAAGGCATGTGCCTCGTACCCGTCGCGAACATGGATTGCGCTGTTCGTCCCGCGCATCGCATGACGAAGTTCCTCAGCCACTTCGGGAATCTTCTCGCACAGGATCAGACGATCGCCCGGCCGCGCCAGCGCCTTCGCGAGAAACGGCGACCCCGGATAAAAGCGCGAGCCGCCATCGGCATTGCCATCACGAACCAGCGCCAGGTACCGCGCGAGTGGCTCCGGGACCGTCGCTGCCGACAGGCCGCTCAACCGACCGATGCCGTCGCGCCATTCACCGGTGGTATCGGCAGCGACATCGCCCAGATCGTAATCCCCGGCCCCGGCATGGGTATCGAGATAGGCCCAAGGCTTGTCCTTGCGGCCCAGCGCATCGAGCAAGCCGGTCAGCAGGACATGCTTGAACACGTCGGCGAAGTTGCCGGCGTGGTAGCGGTGGCGGTAGTGCATGGTCGGTCATGGCAAATAAGCGAAGCCGATTATGCCCGCGTCCCTCGCATCAGAAGCCATAAAAAAAAAAAAACGGCGTGACGGGGAATCGCGCCACACGACCAATTACGGCTGACGTCGCAAGAGACGACTGCTCAGATCGCATTGGTGTCGCAGGATCGATCGCCGACCGCAAAATGCGTCATTCAGCGAAATCTCAAAGCGATTCATCGGGCCCGACAAAGCGCCGTTCTCTAGCCTGTGTTGATCCGACGAAAGCCGACAGATCAAATCTAACTGCACCGAAGAAGAACTCCCCCAGAACTTCTTCGCGCTGGACTTCGGCGCAACCGGCTACTCCCGAAGTCACCCAACCTAGAACAGGTCTACATCACGCAGCAAGCAAATCTCGAAGGCGCGGCATGGCTCCCGTCCGGTATTAAAGGCACCGAACCCAGCGACGTCAGCACCGACCTCAACGAACGCGAGCTAACCCAGAAAGTCGCGTCGCTGACGCCTCAGCAGTTCAAGGTCTTGATGGCGCTGGTCGACGGCGCCGGAACAAACAGATCATGGCTGATCTCAATGTGCCCGACTCGACGGTCAAGTCGCATGTGACGGCTATCCTCCGGAAGGTGGGGCTTTACCTGAGAACGCAGGCGGCGGTGTTGGCGCAGAAATTATTGACGCAGCAGGTATAACGTCGTTGCTAGGCTCAAGTCCGTGTGGCGCGACGGTGACTAGCGCTCAACCGTGGCCAAGGTTGCCAACCGCGGGGCACTCCTGTCCCTGACAGTTGGCTCGCGGACGAGTTGCAGCGGCAACATCGAGTGAGAAGTCCAACACGAGATCATCGACGTTCACTGATGTAACGGAGTTACTCGAAACGTAAACATCGAATGCCCTGCGCAATGCCGTTAGGTAAACGCCAGGCAACACTGCAACCTTCCTGCCGACCACCACCTGATAAAACTGGTTTATCGCCTCAATTTCCGCAGGAGACGATGGCGGACCAGAGATTTGAACGATGCTTCCCGTCCTAGGACAAGCTTCGCTTTGGCAGTCGGGAACTCCGAAGCCATTTGCGTCAAGCTTCAACTTGAATCGAAGTACAAAGTTGGT
The DNA here is from genome assembly GCF_021732705.1 of Nevskia sp. Lineage (GTDB taxonomy): Bacteria > Pseudomonadota > Gammaproteobacteria > Nevskiales > Nevskiaceae > Nevskia. The sequence goes on from NZ_JAKFUM010000010.1 coordinate 218,375, forward strand.
CGGAATGAGATCGCCAGTATCGCCATCAGTCACAGCGCGCAGGGCTACGCCGACTGCACGATTCAGATCATCAAGATAAACCGCGGGAATCTCGAGAAGCTCAAGTGCATTCAATACACCAGCATCATTGAATAAATCGTCAATCGAAAAATTTTCTGGTGGCATAGTAATCTCGTTTTAGCTAGAACGACCGAGTTATTTTTTAAGCGCAGAGGAATCTGCGATACGCGTTTCACTATTCTGAAGCAGACTGTCAATCCTCATCATCAATGGACTATTTTTCTGCAGCTTGGCGCGGGCCGGAACCACGATCTCTTCAAGCAGCTTCGTTTGATCAACATTTCGATTAAGGCTCCCTGCCGCAATCGCGAGCAGCATTTTCGTCTTGATCAGCTTCAGGCTAGTCGTCGGCAAGGTCTTGCTCATCGAATCGAGCAAAGGCTTCAGCACCATTTCCGCAGAGTCGAAGCTTTTGTTCTTGATATAAAAATCAGCAAGGTAGGCCACGGCGAAACCTGACTGATCGAACGTTCCGCCGGTATCTGCCTCAATCTTCGCGATGATTCGACTGACTTCCGAAACGGCTCGTTCGTGGTTGCCTCTGAGAAAATCCACGCGTGCGAATCCGATGCTAATGACATTGTCCCAACCCGATCCGGAACGCAGCCATTCGTCGGCGATTTTCCGAGCCGCCGTCAGTTTCTCGGTGGCAGCATCGGCTCGGCCCATCTCGATGTCGACGCTCGCCAGATTGCAGAGAATCGACATGTACGCCTTCGAAGTTTTCCTTAACGACCCTTCGCGCTGAAGCGCCGTGGTCAGCACATCCTCGGCTGCGGAATAGTCATCCAGCTCCAGTAAGCTCAGTCCCTGCACTCGGCGGGCTGCAACATTCGTTCCAATATCGGACTTTTCCGTTGCTTCAACTATCGCTGCAGCACCCACCGCTGATTCCACATAATTCCCGAGAAACAGCTCCGCGCGTGCCAGTTCAAGGTTGAAATCGAGGAGCTCCTTGGTATCCTTGCCAAGCACACGGCTCGCTTCCTGCGAGAGCGCTGCAAATTCCGGAAGCACGTCTTGGAGTTTGCCCAGCCCGTAATTGAGTGCGATCCGCTTCGAGGCAATCGCCAGAATCTTTTTATCTGAAAGCCCATGAATGCTTCGGTACAAAGTCTGTGCTTTGATGAGCTGGTCTTCCGCTTCGGCGTTGTACTCGAGAACGTCATATGAGGAGCCTAGCGCGAAGTGTAGATCGGCCTGTACTTCCGTCTGATTCTCAAACTGCTGAGGGATTTTCTCCGCTGCACGATCAACCAGTTCCTTGACCGTCATGGAACGGACCTGCCGAACGTCACCATTGATGCTCGCGAATAGCCCACCGGCAAGAAATTCCCCCACGACACGGGCACGGTTGGCTTCGCCTTCCGCCAGTACGCGAGCGCGTTCGGCGCGCAGCGCAAAGATCGACGTGCCGAACATGCCCAGAACCAGCGACGCTGCCGCCAGCAGCAAACCAATACGTCTCGCCTTCACGAAATCTCGCTTCCGCTCCTGCAGTTCCTTCAGCCGCTGTGCGGCACGTTGCTCTTCCAGCACCGTCTGACGCTGTTCCCGGCTGCGGATTCGACGCGCAAGTTCCAGTGCGTCTGCCAGTCGACGTTCCGAGTTGCCATTCGCTGCCACACCAATGTCTTCGCGGAGGATCTCGTCCTGGACATTTGATTCCCAGCCAGCATCGAGACGTCGGCTGATATTGCCGACGACGAACTGATAGAGCATCACGCCTAACGCGTAGATATCAGCCTTGACCGTTACTGGCTGCCCCGCCAGCACTTCAGGGGCGAAGTACAGCGGCGTGCCGGTGCTGGTGTCGCTGCCGGCGTCGATCACCTGGGTGAAGCCCATCCGCGTGATTTCGAGGGCGGCGATGCGGGTGGCGTCGACCAGGCGGCTGCTTCCGAAATCGCCAAGCCGGATCGTTGGCTTGCCGTCTGCGTTGATGACGACGAATACGTTGGCTGGCTTCAGGTCCTTGTGCAGGATGCCGACGATGTGAATCTCGGCGAGCGCCTCCGCGATCTGGGCGATGAGGTCCAGACGCAATTCGAGCGGGACGTTGCGAATGCCGCCCTGCTGGTTAAACCATTCCTGGAGGCTGCCACCCGGGCAGTATTCGGCTTCAATGAACCACGGTGGCTCGTCGAAGTTCCAGTCGAGCACGTCGACGTAGCAGGCTTTTTCGCCGACGCTTTCGCGCAGCAGGCGGAAGACGGTGACTTCGCGCTTCAGCGCTGAAAGTCCCAGCGGTTCCGAGGTGAACTTGAAGACGCGTCTCGCCTTGGTCTTGACGTGTTCTGCCAGCCAGCTGTCGCCACTGAGGCCCAAACGGCTGACCAGTTGCCAGTTCGGACGACCCGGTGGCACATCGCCGACATTGAAGCTGAGCCGCGGCGGCGCGACGGCGCCGTTGTCGTCGGTGATGCGCTCGACGGGGGCGTCGAATCGATAGCCGAACCCGAACACCGTCTTGAGCCACACCGCGCCGGCGTCACCGAGCGCGTCACGCAGCTTGGCCACGGCGTTGCCGAGCACGGCCTCGACGACGATCCGCCCGGGCCAGACGGCTTCGAGCAGATCGTTCTTGGTCAGCAGCTGGCCAGGATGGCGCAGGAACACCATCAGCAGGTTCAGCGGCTTCTTCTCGACCTCGATCAGCTCGCCGTGGCGGCGAAGCTCACGGCGTGGTTCATCGAGTTCGAAATCACCGAAACGCCAACGCTCCCCTTGCGGCACAAGGCCGCTGTCCTGAGGCGTTTCCGATGCTGGCTTGCTCGGCATCCCGTGATCCGCAAATCTCTTGTCGCCTGACGTCCCTGAGCTCGCGCCCACCGTCGCCAGAGTTGGCTTTCACGTTTGTCGTCCTATCGTTCGTGACTGCAGATGTCAGCTGAAGACACTGGCCTTCGCGGACTTCCCGCAATGCGGAATGACGGCGCTCCACGTTCCCCGAAGATTGGCCAGCGACACCGGTCACAGTCGCTTGCGATATGCGCGGTCAATCACGTTCTTCGATGTTCGCCCGGAGCGGCATTCGACAAGTGGCCTGGCGACAGGTCCACTGAGACGTGCATCACATTAGTGGCGGTGACTGACCGGCCGCGAAGCGGATCGCGACGCAGCGGCTTGATCAGGATCAAATCAGTGCCATGGCAATGGTCATGGACACGGTCTTGATGAGGCGGCGCCCATCCGAGGATCGGTGCCGACAGGATGCGGGCTGACGCATACGCACAATGGCGGCGCAGCGCACGACGACTTGAATCGACCATGCCCGTTGCAGGCCCGGTCGTGTTGCAGCTCACAGTGCGCCGCGCACCCGAAGATGCGCGGCGCGCGCGTACTTCAGGCCATTGCAGGCTGGCGGCCGACGCCCAGCAGGCCGAGCACGGCGTCCTTGTTGCGGAACGCGAGGAAGACGCAGGACAGCCAGACGATGCAGGCCATCGTGAACAGCTCGCCAACACCCTGCGGCGAGAAGATGCCGTCAAAGCTGCCGTCGGCGTTACGCACCGCGACGCCGAGCGGCGTGAACAGGTGGAAGAAGATTGCGCCGCTCATCACGCCGACACCGAGCAGGGCGCCAAGCCCGAGCAGGGCACGCTTGCCGGAAAAGAGGCCGACGAGGATCAGCGTCGACGCGACGAGTTCCATGCTGCCGACAACGTACGCGCTGAAGATGCCGCCGGGAGCAAACGCGCCGGGAAAACCGAGGCTCGCTGCCCACGGATCCAGCTTCTCTTCAAAGATGTAGATCGTTTCGACGCTGCGGGTGAACTTGAAGAACAGCGACTGGATGAAGACGAAGCAGACGAACAGCGCCGGAATCTTGAGTCCGTGTTTTCTGAGCAGTTCCATGAGCATTTCTCCTGCGGTTGTGTGGCGGGCCCGCGGTGATCGCCGGCCCGGATGTGACTGACCGTACCGTGCTAGAACCAGCGCTCGCCGCGCTCGTTGTCGGCGCGCCAGAGCTTCAGCAGTTCGACAAAGCTGATCGTCGATGCACCCTTGGCGACATTGGCTTCGCCGATCTCGATTGCCAGCTTCCACTGATCGATCATCGTTTTCCAGCCTTCGAGCAAGGGTGTGCCCGGGTTGTAGATGTGTGCGGATTCCGCCGTGACGCCGTTCATTTCCATGACCTTCAGCCCGACACCGTCGCGCAGGTGCGCTTCACTCGGGCAACGCAGATCGATGCGGCCGAAGTGGTAGCCCGGAACCGCATCGAGGATGGCCGACATGGTCTGACGCAGCGCCTCGGACTTCAGATCGGCCCCGTCGAGGAACAACGAGCCGCGGCTGTGCGCCCCGATCTCCACCAGCGGGATGACCGCGCCGGCGGCTGGAATCTCGGTCAATCGATCGGCAAAGCGCTTCCACAGGCCAGGCGCGATCAGGCGGGCCCGCGCGTCGTCCCGAATCAGTTCGGCAAGGCTGCGCGTGCCGTCTCCGGTCACGCTCGGGAAGCACTTGCGAACGATCGATAGCAGTTCGACACGGCCGGTCTTCGGATCGCGGTAGACGAACACGCCGAACTCGGCGCCGTCGATGTAACGTTGCGCGATGACGTCGTCCTGAGCGGCCGCGAGGTAATCGGACGCCTGCGTTTCGCTGCGGATGACCGCGACGCCGCGACCGCGCTGGCCGATGTCGGGCTTCAGCACGATCGGATATCCGGCACCGGCGTTGACGAACTGGCGCAGGCATTCCAGACGTTCGCCCAGTGTTGCCGTTGCCGGCAGCAGCGTGAACTGTCCGACGTACTGGGGCGCGTTCGCCTGCAGCGGATCGAGCGCGTCGTGCTTGGTTTCCCCGACGATGCCGCTCGCTTTCAGGCAAGGGTTGACCGCGGTGACCGCCATGAACTTCGTGCCCAACGCCGCACGCGTGAAGATGTACGCGACGATCGGCGGATAGAACGCCCACATCGGCCAGAATTCCCAACGGGCCAGGCGCGACAGCTTGATGCCCAGCCGCTCCCGCAAGGCGGGCTGGTACGGGGCATTCATCGACGAAGACTTGGCATTCATGGCCACCGGCCCCTTCACCGGGCCGGACGCCGGCGGCATGGCATCAGCCTTGACGCTCGCGTTCATAACGGATGGTGGCCGCCGCCTTGCCAATACCTTCCGGCAGCGACAGGCCGCGTTGTTTCAGCACCAGCCGCAACAGCGCGTAGTGATGCACGGCATGGCCGGCGACGAACAGGAGTTCGCGCAACGGTGTGGAGCCACTGACGAAGCGATCGTCGCCGGCAACGCCGCCATCGAAGGCGACGGCAATGGTTTCCGGCCACGGCCGCTCGAGGCGCCGGGTCAGGCTCTGTGCCAGCGCCTCGCAGCGGGCACGCGCGATCACCGGGTCGCGTTCGACGGTACGGTCGCGGCTGCGGTTGTCGTAGTCGACGACACCGAGATCGATCCCGGCGAGCAGCGCTTCGTAGTGCTCGATAATGTGGCGAAGATGCGGGCCGATCTGGTCATCGAACTGCAGCGCAGCACGTTCGGCGACTTCGGCAATGCCGGCGCCCTGATTCAGCATGTCGATGGCGTAGACCACCGCACGGCCGAGCGGATCACGCGCGTGCATGGCGGTCTCCGGACAGCGGCGAAGTCACGAGATCGAGGTTCATGCGTGTTGCGGCAGGTTCCGGATTCGGTTGACGGCGTTCGAGGCTCAGACGCCACGCCGGGTCGGCGGTCTCGCGCAGCAGCAATGAGCTGAAGACGACGGCGAAGCCGACCGTCGGCAGCATGCCGGGCGCCAAGGTCACGAGGATGTTCGGCGTGCCGATCATCGTGTGGACGGTAATCAGCAAGGTGTAAGTCAGCAGCAGGCTGCCACCGGCTGCCAGCAGCGCGCCGTTGCGCGGACTACGCGGCAGCCAGAACAGCGTGCGCATCAGCGCGACGCAGCCCATCGTGATGGCCACGCTCATCGCCCAGTGGGCGCATCCGATCACGGCTGCATGTGGCCAGCCGGCGTGGCGATTGACGCCCAGCGCCCACAGGCCATAGACCAGCCCGCCGAGCACAGCCCCGAAAGGACTGTTCATCAGCCGGTACAGGCCTTGCAGAAAGCGATCACGCATCAGTCACAGCTCCATGTTGGGGCAGCATGCTGCACCGTCGACCCTAGGGTGGCGGCGATCGGGAAATGCCGATATGCCCTTCAGCACTCAATTCATGCCCGATGGTACGGGCGGGACTACGCCGCAGACGCGGATTTCGACACGTTTTTCACCGCGCGCGAACCCGATTTTCAGGTTACCGCGGCCGATTTTCGCCGGCCATGATGCCCGATTCTACCGTGCGACCGCGGAATCGACTGGAACGATGGCCATTTTGGCAGCGGCCTCCGGCCCATCATCTGGGGCCGGGGGCCGGCGTCTGCAGTCGCTCCGAGCGACTTATTCCTCGGTCGGCCCCTTCAGCAGTTCGGTGAACTGCGAGTCGGCCGCCGCGTTGTACCCGGCCACGTCCTTCTGCCAGGTCGTGCGCACGCGCTGGTTGTAGTTCAGGTACAGCTTGCCGTCGATCACCGCCCAGGCGTCCGGTTCCGTCGGGGCCAGATGACCCTTGGCCGTGCCGTAGGCGCAATAGCCGCCGTACTGGGGAGCGAACTTCGCGGGTTCGGCCTTGAACGCATCGAGATTGGCCTTCGAGGCGAACTTCCACTTCGCGCCCTGCCATTCGGTGACCCACTGGTCGGTGCCCTTCACTGCCTTGCTGTCGGTGAAGTAGGCGACGGGATCGTAGCCCTTGATCGCCACGCCGTTCGGCGAGTAGTAGGCCGGCGCGGCGTGCGCGAGCGCCGAGACCAGCAATCCGGCGGTCATGACCAGTCCGGAGATCGATTTGCTGAGCAGTTTCATGTTGAAAGTCCGTGTCTTGAGCGTGCAGCCGTCAGGCCGCGCGCGTGATGATGGGTATCGCTGCGGCCGTCCGTGGAATGGCCGCAGCGGCAAGATTCGCTTACTTCTTGATCAGCGTGGTGAACTTCGCGTCGGCCTGCTTGATGTAGCCCGCCGTGTCCTTCTTCCACTTCTTCAGAATGTCGTCGTCATAGTTCAGATACAGCTTGCCGTCGACGATCGTCCACTGGTCCGGCTCGATCTTCACGACATTGTCCTTGGCGATGCCGTAGGCGCAGTAGCCGCCGTACTGCGGCGCGTACTTCGTCGGATCGGCCTTGAACTTGTCGAGATGATCCTGGCTCGCGAACTTCCACTTCGCGCCCATCCACTCGTGCACGAACTGGTCGCTGCCCTTCACCGGCTTGCCGTCGGTGAAGTAGGCCACGGTGTCGTAGCCGCGGATCGCGGTATCGGTGCGCTTCGGGTCGGTGAAGTAGCTGCCGCCTTCGCCAAACGTGTTGATCACCGGCGCAGCAATGGCGGCACCCGTCATCGCGACGCTCAGTGCCAGCGCCACACCGAACTGCTTCATCGTCTTCATCTTGATCATGGAATGTTCTCCTTGAGGTTGGGCGCCACGTTGTCACCGTGCGCCTGAATCCATCGTGAATGCGACGGGTTGCCGCATCGTGGATGACTTCTTTCCACTATGGGATGCATCGTGCCGTTGCCGACGATGCCGCTCCAGTGGTCTGCGTCCGCCATTTGATACTGATCGTTCAACCGCCGGCGCCATCGCAGACCGGCACCTGACCGACATCAACGCGCACTCCTGTTTGATTTGATTGGCAATATTTAGATTGCAGTCACTTTCTATCTTTCGTACGCTGGCGGCTCGGCCTCTTACCGGTGACTGCCATGCCCGCACACGCTGCCTTCGATCTGATCATCAAGAACGGCCGCCATTTCGATGGAACGGGCGCGCCGTCGGGCATTCGCCACCTCGGCATCCGTGACGGCCGGGTCCGCGCGATCTCGACCACGGCGCTCGATGAAACCGGCTGCCCCGAGGTGATCGATGCCGCCGGGCAGTGGGTCACGCCCGGCTTTCTCGACACCCACACGCATTATGACGCCGAACTCCTCGCTGGGCCGGGCCTCAAGGAAAGCGTGCGCCACGGCATCACCACGGTGACCTTCGGCTCCTGCTCGATCGGCATGGTCTGCTCGGAAGCCGAGGACTGCTCGGACCTGTTCACCCGCGTCGAGTCGATCCCGCGCGAGCAGGTGCTGCCGCTGCTGCGCCGGACCAAGACCTGGAACACGCCGCGCGCCTATGTCGATCATCTCGAGCAGATGCCGCTCGGGCCGAATGTCACCGCGTTCCTCGGCCACTCCGACCTGCGCGTGTCGGTGATGGGCCTGAGCCGCGCGGTCGATGCCAAGGTGCAGCCGACCGAAGCCGAAATGCAGCGGATGGAGGCCGTGCTTGCCGAAGGGCTGGACGTCGGCCTGCTGGGCCTGTCCACGATGACGACCAAGTGGGACAAGCTCGACGGCGACCGCGAACGCTCGAAGTCGCTGCCGACCACCTACGCCAAGTGGCGCGAGTACGCGCGGCTGAATCGCCTGCTGCGTGCCCGCGGCCGCATCCATCAGGGGGCGCCGGACATCGTCACCAAGATCAACATGTTCGCCTTCCTGTTCGCGAGCTTCGGCTGGTTCCGCAAGCCGCTGAAGACCACGCTGATCACGCTGATGGACGTGAAATCGAACGGCTTGCTGCATCGCGTCGTCGGCAAGCTGGCCCATGTCTGCAACCGCTTCTTCAACGCCAACTTTCGCTGGCAGGCGCTGCCCTGCCCGTTCGAGGTTCATGCCGACGGCATCGATCTGGTGATCTTCGAGGAATTCGGCGCCGGCGAGGCCGCACTGCACCTGGCCGACGAGATCGCTCGCAACGACCTGATGCAGGACGAAAAGTATCGCCGCTGGTTCCGCCGCAACTACGACTCGAAGCTGACGCCGCGGGTCTGGCACCGCAATTTCCACGATGCCGAGATCGTCGACTGCCCGGATCGCGCGCTGGTTGGGAAGAGCTTTGGCGCCATCGCCGATGTCCGCGGCATCCACCCGGTCGACGCCTTCCTCGATCTGGTCGTCGCCCACGGCCGCAAGCTGCGCTGGAAGACCACGATCGGCAATCATCGTCGCGCACGACTCGAGGCGATCGTGCAGGACAAGGGCGCGATCATCTCGTTCTCCGACGCCGGCGCCCACATCCGCAACATGGCGTTCTACAACTTCCCGCTGCAGCTGCTGAAGCTGGTCAACGACGCGATCGTCGAGAACCGCCGCTTCATGAGCGTCGAGCACGCCGTCCATCGTCTGACCGGAGAGCTCGGCGACTGGTTCGGCATCGACGCCGGCCACCTGCGGCTGGGCGACCGGGCCGACATCGCCATCATCGATCCGAACGGCCTCGACGACGCGATCAAGGCCTACGCCGAAGCGCCGATGCCGGAATTCGGCGGCATCCTGCGCATGGTCAACCGCAATGACCGCGCCGTGTCCGCCACGATCATCAACGGCCGGATCGCCTGGCGCGATGGCCGCTTCGCCGCCGACTTCGGCCAGGCGCGCGGCTACGGCCGCTTCCTGCGCGCCGACGAGATCCCGGCGCGACCGCCGGCCGACGAGGCGCTGGCCCGCGCGGCGTGACGATGGCGTTCGACTCCCCGGCAGACAGCGCCGCCGCGACCGGAGCGACGGTCGCGGCCGGCGTGGCCCCTCGCCGTACCCAAGCCGAGCGCCGGGCCGAGATGGTTCGGCGCCTGCTCGATGCCGCCACGGCAGCGCTGATCGAGGTCGGCTACAACCGCACCACGGTGCAGGAAATCTGCACCCGAGCCGGCGTCTCGCAAGGCGCGCTGTTCCGGCATTTCAGCACCCGCATCGCGTTGATGATCGAGCTGGCCGAAGACATCGGCAGCGGCCTGCGCGCGTTGTACCGGCGAGACTTCGAACAGCATCCGGCGCGGCGCGAGGACGAGCTGCGCCTGGCGCTGGAACTGCTCCGCAGCAACGTTGCCTCGCCGCTGCATCAGGCTTGGTTCGAACTGCTGATGGCGGCGCGCACCGACCCGGCGCTGCACGCCGCCCTGCTGCCGATCTGGCAGCGTCGTTCGGCCGAAGATCAGGCATTGGCCGCCATGCTGCTGCCGGCAGCGGCGCGCGAATTGCCTGATTTCGCGGTGATCGTCGACACCATCGTGACCCTGTTCCACGGCGAGGGTGTCGATCGCTTCCTGCGCGACGATCCGACCGCCGAGCAGCGCCGGATGGACTGGCTGCTGCAGCAATTGCGCCCGCTGCTGAGCGCGGCGCCGATCTGATCCGGCGTCCTTTCCGGCGCCCGGTCCGACGCACGCCGATGACCCGGGGCCATGCCGGAAGCGCGATGACGCCAGCTATCCGGAATCATGAACCGATAGTTAATCCGGATTGACTTTTATCGGCCGCAAGCTATCGGGCTTGCACTATGATCATGCTTTGAGATCAAGCGTTTCCCGACTCGCCTGCTTCGCGAGCTCACGCCCCCGGCCCGAATGAAGAAGCTCTTCCTCAGCGTTCGCACCCGACTGCTCGCCCTGTGCCTGAGCCTGGTGGCGGTGCTGGGCGGTGCCAGCGTAATGCTGGGCTACCTGATCCTGCGCGATCAGGACTTCCAGCTGGCGCAGCAGAAGCAGTACGACCGCTTCGAGACGATCTATTCCGCTCAGCAGGCGATGAGCCTGCTGCGCCATCGCGGTGGTCAGCTGAACTCAGCCGTGCTCGCCCGCGACGCCGAACTGCAGAGCCGTGCCAAGGCCGCGCAGGAGAAGGCCAAGGCCGCGCTCGATCGGGAACTGGTCAAGCTGGCGGCGTTCGACCCCGCGAGCGCGCGGATCATCGACGACAGCATGGCCGACGTGCCGGGCCTGACCCGCAAGGTCATGGAAGCGCTGATCAGCGGCCAGCAGGCGCAATCGGCCCCGGTGTTCGGCGCCTTGCAGCAGAAGCTGAACGTGATCGAGGAAACGCTGCAGCGTGCCAGCCAGCGCGAGCAGGCGCTGGCCACGGCGATCCAGTCGCGCGAGCGCGTTCGCGTGCAGCGCGCGATCCAGCTGGCGGCGGTGATCATCATCGGCGCCGGTCTGGCCGGCGTGCTGGTGACGCTGGCCGTCGTCCGCTCGATCATCCGGCCGCTGCAGGCCACGACGAACGCGATCCGACAGGTCAACAGCGGCGAGATCGACATCGACCTGCCGCCGATCCGCTCCGACGAGTTCGGGGACATGGCCGTGGCGTTGCGCCAGTTCCGGGATCAGGCCGAGCGCCTGCGCCGTCTCGCGTATCAGGATCCGCTGACCGGGCTCGGCAATCACGCGCGGCTCGAGGAAAGCCTGCAGCGGGCGATCGAGCGTGCGCGCCAGACGCGGGAATCGCTGGCGCTGCTGTATGTCGATCTCGACAACTTCCGCGCCGTCAACGACAAGTTCGGCCACAAGGCCGGCGACCGCTACCTGTGCGAGGCGAAGTCGCGCCTGCATCGCTTCATGCCGTACGACGCGCTGCTGTGCCGCCACAGCGGCGACAAGTTCACGATCATGGTCGAAGGCCTCGATGCCGGCCCGAGCCTCGAAGGCCTGCTGCGAGATCAGGCCGACTGCATCCTGCGCGGGCTGGCCGAAAGCTATCCGTTTGGCGATCACCTGCTGAACATGTCGGTGTCGATCGGCATCGCCGTGTTCCCGGGCGATGGCGAGACGGCCGAGCAGATCCTGTCCAGTGCCGACGCGGCGATGTATGTCGCCAAGAAGAACGGCCGCAACAACGCCCGCTTCGCGTCGGCCCAGCTGACCGGCACGATGCGCAAGCAGCTGGCGCTGGCCAGCGACATCCGGCGCGGGCTTGAGCGCGGCGAGTTCGAGCCGTTCTACCAGCCGGTGGTCGATGTCGAGCGCGGCCGCGTGGTCGGCGCCGAAGCGCTGCTGCGCTGGCGCCATCCGGAGAACGGCCTGCTGCCGCCGAGCGAATTCATCCAGGTGGCGGAGGAATCCGGCCTGATCAACCAGCTCGGCGAGCTGTGCCTGATGAAGGCACACGAACAGTCGCTGATCTGGGCCTCGCGCAATCGGCCGCTGCGGATTTCGGTGAACCTGTCGGTGCGCCAGGTGCACGACGGCAAGATCCTGCAGATCCTGCGCGGGCTGCGCACGGCGCCGGGCCAGCGCGAACGCCTGATCGATTTCGAACTGACCGAGAGCGCGCTGCTGGACTCCACCGAGTACAGCCACAACATGCTGATGGAAATCAAGAAACTCGGTTTCCGCATCGGTCTGGACGATTTCGGTACCGGATACTCGTCGTTCAGCTACCTGCAGCGTCTGCCGATCGACAAGATCAAGATCGATCGCCAGTTCGTGATCTCGATGGGCACCTCGAAACAGGCGCTGGCGATCGTCTCGGCAACACTGACCCTCGCCCAGAACCTCGACCTCGGCGTGATTGCCGAAGGTGTCGAGAACACCGAACAGATGCGCCAGCTGCGCATTCTCGGCTGCAAGTTGCAGCAGGGCTTCTACTTCACGCGCGCGCTGCCGGCGGCGGATTTCGAGGCCTGGGCCGCCGCGTTCGAGCAGAACGGCATGGCGGCGCATGCCACCGCCGTGGCGGCGCGGGAACCGGTGACGATCGGCCTCAGCGCACGCTGAGGCGCGCGTGCGCCTGATTGACGACCAGCGGCGACGCATCGGCCGTCGCCCGTTCCCAGATTCGCGCGGCATCGTCCGGCAGCAGCTTCGCGAGTGATTCGTAGGCGGTCAGCCGCGTGCGCCGACACGGGTGCCGCAGCGCGAGATCGGTCAGCAACTGGCAGGTTTCGGAATTGCCGGCAAGTCCGGCCATGGTCACGACGTTGACCCGGCGCGAGCCGTCGGATTCCGCCGGGTAATTGGTGATCGTGCGGCGCTCGAGATCGAAGAAGTACTGATCGCGCGAGCGGACTTCCGGCGTCTCCACCATCAGGTTCAGCGTGATGCTGAGATCCTCCGGCGGATACTGCACGTGCAGGTCGCGGCTCGCCCGGTACAGCATCGCCCGGCCGGACGCGAAATGCGTGCGCTCGAGAAAGCGGAAGTCCACCGGCTCGCCCGGATAGCCCTCGACCTTGTCGTGCTCGTACTCGTAGATTTCCGTCACGTAGCCGGGGCCGAAGTAGCCAACGGTCATGAAGTGGTAGTTGTGGTCGTGCGCCACGTTGTACGAGAACTGGTCCTGATAGACCCGACCGGCCGCGATGTCCGCCGTCGAGGGCCAGGCGTTGGCGCGCACATAGAAGTTCTTGCCTTCGCCGAGAAAGATCACCTGGGCCGAGGCGACCGTCGCGCCCTTGAAGATGCCCTTCATCTGGCGATTGAGCTGGTTGACGACCAGATCCCGGTCATTGGCGAGTGCGGCAAGCATCGGGGCCGCTTCCGCGATGCTGTCGACATCGCGCAGGTCGACCTCGCGCCGCACGTGGTCGATGAACTCCTCGAGACCGATCGAGCGGCTGGTCGTGCAGGGAATCGTCAGCGCCATGGACAGGACATCCGTTCAGCGTTTCCGGGGAGCCTGCTCGGCACGATCGAGCGATTTCTTCGCCGCGCGCCGAATGTGGGGATGCGGATCATCGAGCGCGACCTTCAGCCGCTTCAACGCCTCCGAACGGCTGAGACGGCCGATGCTCTGGATCGCGGCCCAGCGCACGTTCGGGTTGGCATGGCCAGCCAGGTCCTGCAGCGGCGCCAGTGACGATTGATGCGCGAGCCGCCCGAGCAGATAGGCCCCGACCCGGAGCTGGGTCGACGACAGGTCGGCATCGTTGGCCTGCCACGGATGCAGCGTTTCCTTGCTGAACAGCCACTCCAGCATCTGGAACGGCGCCGTCGTCAGCTTCAGCACGAGCTGCGGCTCGCCGATCTGGAAATCGTAGGCGAACTGCTGCGATTGCAGACGCAGCACCTCGCTCGGCGCCACGGTGAGGCCGGCATCGCGCTCGAGCTTCAGCGATGGATCGAAGACCGCGTTGTCGTAGCCTGCCGGCAGCCGGAAGCGGTCGACGACCAGCGGCCGGCCGCCGATCGGCGCATACAGTCCCAGGAACGGCGTGCTGTGGATGTAGCGTCGCGGGGTGTCGAACACCGCCAGCGACAGCGCGAAGCCGGCGCCCCGATGCAGCATGATCTGCTTCGGCGGCCAGTCCCCGACGTGGTTGGGGTCGGCCACCAGCGCCTTGAGCTGTGCGACCAGCACCGCTTCGACGAAACCGGGATCGGCCAGCTTGCGGAACAGCGGCTCGCAATCCCAGAAGGATTCGAGGCGGTCGGGCTGAAAGCGGGTACGAACCTGCTCGGCAAATACCGTGATCAATCGGTTGGATTCGGACATGCAGACGGGAGGGGGACAGCGAGCGCGTCAACCCTTGCGCGCCCGCCGACATTAGTGCGTTCGCGCAGCGTGCGCCACTGCCGGCAGGCAGGCAGACGACCGATGGTTTCGCGATGCCGATGGCCCGGCGTCAGGCACAAAAAAACCCGGCCTCGGGGAGTGGCCGGGTTTGCGTCCGCTTGCTTCAGGCCTGTGGGGAGGGCCGGCGCTGCAAGACGAAACGAAGCACTGCTTGAACCATGCCGGTGCTGACGGCACGGCTTCAGCGAATCGGTCAGGCGTTGGCGACCGGCAGGCGATACGAAACCAGATAGAAGGCCGCATGATTGGCTTCCGACGAAGCGGATTCCTCGGCGCCGACGCCGGCGACGTCATACTCCAGATCGCAGATATCGAGGAAATCGTTCTGGTGGGTATCGAGGTTCATCGAGAAGCTCCTAGGCTCTGTTCTGGTGGCGGGAAGGGGGTTGTATCCCGTGCAGCAACCGTACCCCACCCGAAGGCAAATGTAAATATTTACGACCTGACAATCCTGATTTTTTATTGAGGCTTCCGTCTTTCCTGAATTCGAGGGCTGTGCGAAGCCGCACTTCGCGCGTTCGCACGGCGGCTGACATCGTCACGCCGCGTTGCATCCAATCTGCGGCCGGCGGCATCCAACCGGTATTCGCGCGCCACCGGAGACCGCCATGAACCATCGCTTTGTCGTGCTGTCCAGCCTCGCCTGCGCCGTGATCTGGCTCGGTCTGGCCGATCTGCAGAGCGCCGTCGCCCACGATGACGGCCCGCACACCGGTCACCGCGAAGGCTGGTGGGGCGACCAGGTCCGCGGCTCCGGCAAGATCGTTCGCGAGACGCGCGAAATCGAGGAATTCGACGAGATCGACCTGCGCGACAGCACCGATCTGGAGCTGACCATCGGCAGCCCGCGCTCGCTGACGGTGGAAGCCGACGACAACCTGATGTCGCACATCGTCACATCCATCGGCGGCAAGCGCCTGCGCGTCGAAAGTCACGGCAGCTACACGACGCGGCACAGCCCGAAGCTGATCGTCACGGTGCCGTCGCTGACTGCGCTCGCGATCCACGGCAGCGGCGACGCCACGCTGGTCGGCCTCAGCGGCGAGCGCCTGAAGCTGTCGATCGACGGCTCCGGCGACATCCGGGCGCGCGGCGATGCCGGCACGCTGGAGCTGCGCATCAACGGCTCGGGCGATGCCGACCTGTCCCGTCTCGTCGCCCGCAGCGCGACCGTCGCCATCAACGGCAGCGGCGATGCGCGCCTCGACGTTCGCGAACAGCTTGACGCCGTGGTCAATGGCAGCGGCGACATTCGCTACGACGGCGAACCGGCGCGGGTCCAGAAGCGCGTGCGCGGCAGCGGCGAGATCTCCGCGCGCTGACCGTTCGCGCCGCGACGCGTTGGTGCCGCAGCGCCGCTCAGAACGCTGCGATCGGCATGGTCAGCGTGGTGTCGTCGAGGCTGTCGAGCAGCGCCGCTGCCACCGCCGTCTTCGGCAGTTCGTGCCGGAAGAAATAGCGGCAGGCCTGCAGCTTGCCGGCGTAGAAGTCCGCGTCGTCGCCAACGGCAGCGCCTGACGCGGCCCTCGCAATCACCGCCTGCCGCAGCCACAGCCAGGCGATGACCGTGTGGCCGACGAGATCGAGATAGCTCGCGGCATTGGCGAGAAACCGTTCGGTGCGACCGGACGCCGCCACCGCCGCCAGCGCCTGCGTCGTCCGCGCGATCCGGTCGACCGCAGCCGACAGCGCCGTCGCGAACTCGGCCAGTGCCGGCTCGTCCGCCGCCTCGGCAACCGTTCCCGCCATCTCACCGAGCAGCAGCTTCAGTGCCGCCCCGTCCTGCATCATCGCCTTGCGCCCGAGCAGATCGAGCGCCTGAATGCCGTTGGTGCCTTCATGGATCGGGTTCAGGCGGTTGTCGCGATACAGCCGCTCCACCGGGTAGTCCCGCGTGTAGCCGTAACCCCCGAGGACCTGGATCGCCAGCTTGTTCGCCTCCAGCCCCCACTCCGATGGCCAGGCCTTCGCGACCGGCGTCAGGATCTCGAGCAGCAGCCGGCAGCGCCGGTGCTCGGCCTCGTCGACCGCCGTTTCAAGCCGATCGACCAGCGTGGCGCAGTACAGGCCGAGCGCCAGCCCCCCTTCGACATACGCCTTCTGCGCCAGCAGCATCCGGCGCACGTCGGCGTGCTCGATGATCGCGACCGGCTTCGACGACGGATCGCGGTTCGTCGCCGGGCGACCCTGCAGCCGGGTGCGCGCGTAGTCCAGCGAGTAGCGGTAGCCGACATAGCCGAGCATCGTCGCCCCGAGGCCGACGCTGATCCGGGCCTCGTTCATCATGTGGAACATGCAGGCGAGGCCGTCATGCTCGTGCCCCACCCGCTCGCCGATCGCCGGCTCGGCCTCGCCGAAGTTCAGCGCACAGTTGGTCGTGCCGCGATAGCCCATCTTGTGGTTCAGACCCGCCAGCCGCACGCCGTTGCGTTCGCCCGGATTGCCGTCGGCATCGAGCCGCCGCTTCGGCACGATGAACAGCGAGATACCGCGGGTGCCGGCCGGTGCGCCGTCGATGCGCGCCAGCACCAGATGCACGATGTTCTCGCTCAACTCGTGCTCGCCGCCGCTGATCCACATCTTGCTGCCGACCAGGTGGTAGCGGCCATCCGGCTGCGGAATCGCCCGGGTGCGGATATCGGCCAGCGACGACCCAGCCTGCGGCTCGGACAGGCACATCGTCCCGAAGAATCGCCCGGCGATCATCGGCTGCATGTAGCGCCGCTGCTGCTCCGGCGTGCCGTGCACGCGCAGCAGGTTCGCCGCGGCCGCAGTCAGGAACGGATAGCCGGACGTGCCGCAGTTGGCGCCGACGAACAGGCCGTTCACCGCGGCCGCGATCGTGTACGGCAACTGCAGGCCGCCGTGCTCGATGCCGAACGAGGTGCCGAGGAAGCCGGCCTCGATGTACGCGCGGAGTGCCGCCTGCACTTCCGGAATCATCTGCACCTGCTGGCCGTCGAAGTGCGGCTCGTGCGCGTCGGCCTTCGCGGCATGCGGCAGGAATTCGTCGACCGCCAGCCGGTGCGCCGCCTCGATCACCTGATCGAAGGTTTCGCGATCATGCATCGCGAAGCGCGGCCGGCCGCACAGCGCCGTAGCGTCGAGCAGTTCATACAGCAGGAAATCGAGATCGCGGCGGTTGATCAGCGGGGACATGACGGGACTCGGAAACGGACGGGAATCCGGAAGGAGGCCGATGGTACGTCGGCGCCGGGTTCGCCACGACATCGAGGCTCCGGCGTCGGCAGGATTTGCCCACTGGTAAACACTCGTGCGCCCATTTTCCTTATCCTTGTCGTCTCCCCGAATTGCCCCTTGAGGACCCCTGCATGAACGCCGCTGCTCCGCTGACCGTGGTCGACGCCGAAGAACTGAGCCTGTTCCGCGACAACGTGGTTCGTTTCCTCAAGGACAACGTCGAGCCGCATTACGAGAAATGGGAAAAGGCCGGCATCTTCCCGAAGGAGCTGTACCTGGAACTCGGTGCGGCCGGCCTGCTGTGCGTCGACCTGCCGGAAGCCTACGGCGGTGCCGGTGCGCCGTTCGAATTCTCGATGGTGGTGCTGGAAGAAGCCGCGCGCATGGGCTTCCTGGCGCTGGCGTCGAACCTGTCGGTGCATTCCGACATTGCCGCACCGTACATCCTGCATCTCGGCACCGAAGCCCAGCGCCAGAAGTACCTGCCGCGCATGGTCAGCGGCGAATGCATCGGCGCCATCGGCATGAGCGAGCCGGGTGCCGGCTCCGACCTGCAGGGCATGAAGACCTCGGCGATCGATGACGGCAACGGCGGCTACGTCATCAACGGCTCGAAGACCTTCATCACCAACGGCCAGCACGCTGGCGTCGTGGTCCTCGCGACCAAGACCGACCCGAAGGCCGGCGCCAAGGGCACCACGCTGTTCACCTTCGACACCACCCTGCCCGGCTTCAAGCGCGGCCGGAATCTCGACAAGGTCGGCATGCATGCCGCCGACACCAGCGAACTATTCTTCGACAATGTGCGGATCAGCGCCGACGAGGTGCTGGGCCGCGTCGGTGGCGGCTTCGGCCACCTGATCGACGAACTGCCGCGCGAGCGTCTGGCGCTGGCGGTGACCGCCGTCGGCCATGCCCAGGGCGCGCTGGAGAAGACCATCGAGTACACCAAGAGCCGCAAGGCCTTCGGCGCACCGATTTCGAGCCTGCAGAACACCCGCTTCGAACTGGCCAAGTGCAAGACCGACATCGAGGTGCACCGCGCCTTCGTCGAGAAGTGCAACACGCAGTACGCCAGCGGCCAGCTCGACGTGCCGACGGCGGCGATGGTCAAGCTCGCGACCACCGAGATGGAAGGCCGCGTCACCGACGCCTGCCTGCAGCTGTTCGGCGGCTACGGCTACATGACCGAGTACCCGATCAGCCGCTACTGGGCCGATGCCCGCATCCAGCGCATCTACGGCGGCACCAGCGAAATCATGAAGGAAGTGATTGCGCGGTCGCTGGTCGGGCGCTGATGGCCGGGCAGGGGTCAGCCTGACAAGGACGCAGCCTCGCCATGGATGGCGGGGAAAGCGAGTTCGAAGCGGGCGACTCAAGCCTCCCCGCCAATCTCCGGCAAAGGCTCATCGACCGGATGCGGCTCGTCCTTCGGAAAGCGGAAGCTGTTCCAGCCGATCAGCGCCGACACGCCGCCAGCCGCAACGATCAGGCCGACCACGCCGGGCCAGCCGGCCCAGTGCCAGACCACGGCCGGCAGCACGCCGCCGACGCTGCCGCCCGCGTAGTAGCAGGTCACGTACAGGCCCACCGCCGGGCCCCGTTCGGCGCCGGCGGACTCACCGACGAAACTCGTGGTCGTGGTCTGAGCCACGAACAGGCCGAGCGAGAACAGCGCCAGTCCGGCGGCGACCGCCAGCAGCAGCGGCAACAGGGTCGCCAGCAGGCCGCAGACGGCGATCACCCAGGCCAGCACCAGCACCCGCGCGTGGCCGAAGCGGTTCAGCAGTCGGCCGGAATACGGCGTCACCAGCACGCCGATCACGTAGACGCCGAAGATCGATGACAGCGCCGCCGGCCCGAGCGCGAACGGCGGCTCGGACAGGTGCAGCGTCATGTAGGTGAAGCCGCCGACCAGCGCGAACAGCATCAGAAAACCCGTCGCGTAGGCCCCGCGCAGGCCCGGCCGGAGCATCAGCGGCAGCAGCGGCGTTCTCGGCGATCCCCTGAGCTTCGGCTGATCCCGGCCCGGCGGCAGCCAGGCCCGGATCGCCAGCGCCAGCAGCAACTGCACGACCGCGAGCGCGGCGAAACCCCAGCGCCAGCCGGCGAACTCGGCGACAACACCGGACAGGAAACGCCCGACGAAGCCGCCGCCGATGGTCCCGGCCACGTACACCGCCGTCACTGCCCGCGCCTCGGCCGCCGGCCATTCCTCGGCGATGTAGGCCACGGTCACCGCGAAGATGCCCGGCAGGCAAAGGCCCTGTACCAATCGGATCGCCATCAGCGCTTCCGGCGTCGGCGCCAGCCCGGCGAAAAGTCCCGGAATCACCGCCAGGAACGCTGCGATCACGATCACGCGGCGACGGCCATAGCGATCGGCCAGCAGACCGGCGAACGGTGCCGCGAGCGCGACACCAAACGTCCCGGCCGAGACGATCAGCCCGGCCCGCGCCGCGTCGTCACCGATCCATGCCCGCAGCAGCGGCAGCAGCGACTGCGGCGCATAGAGATTGATGAAGGCCGCAACCCCGGCGAGGATCACGGCGAGACGGCGACGGTTCATGCGCAACTCGAAGGACCGCTTGAAGCCATCGCCCTGAACTCGGCGAGACCCGCCACTACTTCTTGGTCTTCGCCGACTGCGCCGCGAGCCGCTTCTTCTTCATCTGCATGGCCTGCGACAGGTCGCTCTTCTTGTTCTTGAACGGGTTGTCGCCGGTCTTGAATTCGAGCTTCAGCGGCACGCCCTTGAGCTTGAACGCGTCGCGGAAGGTGTTCGCGAGGTAGCTCTTGTAGCTGTCCTTGAGCTTGTCGGTCTGGTTGCCGTGAATCATGATCTCCGGCGGGTTGCGGCCGGTCTGATGGCAGTAGCGCAGCTTGATCCGGCGGCCGAGGATGGCGTGCGGCGCGTGCTTCTCGATCGCGGCGATCAGCACGCGGTTCAGTTCCGGTGTCGGCATCTCGCGGGTCGTCGCCTCGTAGCCGGCGACGACGTGCTCCATCAGCTCGCGCAGGCCCGAACCGTGCAGCGCCGAGATGAAGTTCACCGGCACGTAGTCGAGAAACGGCAGCTTGAAGTCGACCATCTCGCGCACCCACTTGCGCTTGTCGGTGTCCAGCCCGTCCCACTTGTTGACCGCCAGCACCATCGCCCGGCCGTGGTGGGCAACGAGGCCCATCACCCGCGCGTCGTGCGTGCCGATCTCGTCGTGGGCATCGACCATCGCGATCACCACGTGCGCGCGGTCGATCGCCTGCAAGGTCTTGACGATCGAGAACTTCTCGATCACTTCGGTGACGCGTGCCTTGCGCCGGATGCCGGCGGTGTCGATCAGTTCGAAGGCCTTGCCGCCCCATTCGAACGGCACGCTGATCGAATCGCGCGTGGTGCCCGGCTCGTTCGACGACAGCACGCGGTTCTCGCCGATCAGCCGGTTGACCAGCGTCGACTTGCCGGCGTTCGGGCGCCCGACGATCGCCACGCGGATCTTGCCGTCATCGAATTCCGGCTCGAAAGCGCCCGCCGGCGTATTGGCCAGCAGTTCGCGCAGCAAGGCCCCGATGCCATCGCCATGCTCGGCGGAGATCGTCGTCGGCTCGCCCAGGCCCAGCTTGTAGAACTCGGCGACCAGCGACTTGGTCATCCCTTCGGATTTGTTCGCCAGCAGCCGCACCGGCTTGCCGAGCTTGCGCAGCACGCTGGCAATCTCGATGTCGGACGCCATCAGCCCGGCCTTGGCATCGACCAGGAACAGCACGGTGTCGGCGTCCTCGATCGCGATGCGCGCCTGCGCTTCGGCAAGGGCGGCCAGTGCGTCGTCGGATTCCGGCATCAGGCCGCCGGTGTCGACGACGATGAAGCGCTTGTCCTCGAACTTGCCCTGCCCGTACTGACGGTCACGGGTCAGGCCGGCGTAGTCGGCCACCAGGGCATCGCGGCTGTTGGTGAAGCGGTTGAACAGGGTCGACTTGCCGACATTCGGCCGGCCGACCAGCGCGATCACCGGCAGCACGTTGACCGGCGTTTCCGCCGCCGCAACAGGGGATTCAGCGGCCGGCTGGACGGATTCGGTTGTGGCCTCGGAAGGCACTTCTGGGATGCTGCTCATGATTCACGACCACCGGGAAAAGCTGACGATTCAAGCACTTGCGCACTCATCGCCATGACGACAAAAGCCCCGGAGCGGACGCTCCGGGGCGTGGGAACCGCATCCGGGCAAGCGGTGCCCGGACCCATCAAGACTCAGCGCGACGTGCCGATGCGGTAGGCGGCGAGCTTGCCATCGACATCCATCACGAACAGGCGCTCGCCATCGCTGACCGGCGGCGCGGTGATCGGCTCGCCGCCGAGATTGTTGCGGGCAACGAGACGGCCTTCGCCGTTCTCGTACCAGTGCAGGTAACCCTTGTAGTCGCCGACGACGGCATATTGGCCGAGCGTGATCG
This sequence comes from Nevskia sp., assembly GCF_021732705.1. Lineage (GTDB taxonomy): Bacteria > Pseudomonadota > Gammaproteobacteria > Nevskiales > Nevskiaceae > Nevskia. The sequence goes on from NZ_JAKFUM010000010.1 coordinate 240,498, forward strand.
GCGGCGACAGGCGGCGGTACTTCACGCCTTCCTGCTTCCAGCTGACGGCACCGGACTCCGGATCGAGGCTCCACAGCACGCCGTCGTTGTCGGTGACGTACAGGTGCTTGGGATCGGCGAACATGCCGGAATAGCTCTTGATGCTGCGGCGCCAGCGGCTTTCGCCGCTCGCGGGATCGAGCAGCGCGATGTCGTTGCCATAGGTCACGACATACAGGCCGTTGTCGGATGCAATCAGATCGGCATCGATGTCGGTCAGGCGGTCGAGATCGCCGCGGCCGGTCGGAACCGAGATGTTCTGTTCCCACGCGGTGACGCCATCGGCCAGGTTCAGCGCCACCAGCTTGCCGCTGTCGAGCCCGGTGTAGACCTTGTTGCCGAGGATCAGCGGCTCGGACAGGCCGCGCAGGGTCAGCGTCGGCACCTGACGGTCGAAGCTCCAGATGCGGCTGCCATCCTTTGCCGACAGGCCGAACTGCTTGCCGTCGACGCCGCGGACCACGACGATGTCGCCGCTGCCGACCGGCGCTGCGGTCAGCTCGCTGGCGAAGTTCGCGCGCCACACTTCCTTGCCCGTGGCGCGCTGCAGCGCGATGGCGTCGCCATCGAGCGTGCCGACCAGCACCAGGTCGCCCGACACGCTCGGCCCGGAAATGACGCGAGCCTTCGTCGAGGTGCTCCAGATCGTGGCACCGGTCTTCGGCGACAGCGCCACGACCTTGCCGTCGACCGATGCGGTGTACAGCGCATCCGCTTCGAGTGCCAGACGCAGGCCGGCGTAGAAACCGCCGCTGCCGTTCCCGATCGAACGCGACCAGACCTGCTCGACCTTGATTTCCGGCGATTTCAGCTCGGCCAGCTTGGTCGGCTGACGAACCTTCGGCTTCGACGAACAGGCGCTGCTGCCGAGCAGCGCGATACCGAGTGCAACGCCGAGTGCAGCAGCGCGGCGCATCGGCATCACGGAGTCACCGCAGCGGCGGCCGCAGGCGCGGCGCTGGCGACGTCGGCGAGGTCATCGACCTTGCGCTGCAGCGCTTCGGCGATCGGCGCGTTCGGCGTACCGGCCGTCGCCGTGCCGAGAACGCCGAGTGCCTTGTTGTATTCGGCCAGTGCCGCGGCGCGATCGCCTTCGGCGAGCTTGATGTCGCCGCGCAGTTCGTCGAACAGCACGGCGTAGGTGCCGGCATCGCCGTCGAGCAGCTTCAGCGCCTCGGGCGCCTTGCCCTGTTGCCAGGTCACGCGCGCGAGACGCAGCTGGATCAGCGGCTTCAGCGCGGCGTCCTTGGCATTGGCGGCGGCCCATTCCAGACGGGCACGCGCCTCTTCCAGCTTGCTCGCTTCGACCGCGGCCTGCGCCAGCTTCAGGGCGCCCGCCACGGCGTACGGTGTCGAATCGAAGTCGGCGACCAGACGGTCACCCATCTTCACGGCCTCGTCGTACTTGTTGCCAGTGACGGCGGCCTTCAGCTCCTCGAACAGTTGCGAGGCTTCGGCGCGCTTGTTGTCCTTGTTCCGGGTGTAAGCCTCGTACGCGAAGATCGCGCTCAGACCCAGCACCAGACCGATCGCCAGCGGCTTCCAGTTTTCCTTCCACCAGCGGCGAAGGTCTTCGACTTGGGCTTCGTCGTCGTAATGGGTGCTCATCGGTCTTTCTCGGCAGTCGCGTCAGGAGGCAGCTCGAAGCTGCTTTTGGGATTCGGGATCGAAACGAAATACGGGATCTGGCTTCAGAGCCCCAGCCGGCGGGAGAGTTCCGCGGCCAGCTCGGTTCGGGCGCAGGTGAAGGCGTCGCCCTCGCCGCGCAGCGATTTTACTTGAATGGTGCCGGCGGCGACTTCGTCGTCTCCCAGCACCAGTGCGTAGCGGGCGCCGCTGTTGTCGGCGCGCTTCAGTTGCGACTTGAGCCCGCCACCGCCGGCGTTGAGCACCAGCCGCAGGTTCGGAAAGCTGTCGCGCAGCGACTCGGCCAGGGTCAGCGCGACGTGTTCGGCACCGTCGCCGAAGCGGCAGACATAGACCTGCGGGCCGTTCGACACCACCGGCACGTTCTGCACGCCCATCAGCAGGATCAGCCGCTCGATGCCGAGGCCGAAGCCGACGCCGGTGGTCTGCGGCCCGCCGAGCTGCTGCACGAGGCCGTCGTAGCGGCCACCGGCGCAGACCGTGCCCTGGGCACCGAGCTGGTTCGTCGTCCACTCGAACACGGTGTGCGTGTAGTAGTCGAGCCCGCGGACCAGCTTCGGGTTTACGATGTAGCCGATGCCGAGTGCATCGAGCCCGGCCTTCACCGCCGCGAAATGTGCCAGTGACGCCTCATCGAGATAGTCGAGCAGCTTCGGCGCACCTTCGACGATGGCCTGCGTTGCGGGCACTTTCGAGTCGAGCACGCGCAGCGGGTTCGTGTGCAGGCGGCGGCGCGCGTCGTCGTCGAGCGCGGCCTCGTGCTGCTGCAGATAGTCGATCAGCGCCGCACGATGCACGGCGCGGCAGGCCGGCGTGCCCAGCGTATTGATCTCCAGCTGGAAGCCGCTCATGCCGAGCCGCTTCCACAGTTGTGCGGCGATGGCGATGATCTCGACATCGACATCCGGCGTGTTGATGCCGAACGCTTCGACATCGAGCTGGTGGAACTGGCGGTAGCGGCCGGCCTGCGGGCGCTCGTAGCGGAACACCGGGCCGGTGCACCAGACGCGCTGCTGCTGGTTGAACAGGATGCCGTGCTCGATGCCGGCGCGAACGACACCGGCGGTCAGTTCCGGCCGCAGGCTGATCGCTTCGCCACCGCGATCCTCGAACGAATACATCTCCTTCTCGACCACGTCCGTCACTTCGCCGACCGCGCGCTTGAACAGCTCCGTGCGCTCGACCACCGGCAGGCGCAACTCGCCATAGCCATAGGCCGCGAATACCTGCGCGGCCACGGCATGCACGTGCTGCCAGGCCGCGGAATCGGCAGGCAGGACATCGTTCATGCCACGGACGGATTGGATCTTCATGGGGCGAGTCGGCGGCGGGAGGGCCGCAGGGAAAGTCGAAAAAGGATGGGAGTCGAAACGCGGGCTTGCGGCAACGATCAGCCCGCGGTCAGGGCGTCGGTGCCGGTGTCGCGGTCGCGGGCGGCAGCGGCACGCTGATCCGCGCCGTCGAGTTCTGGCGCACGAACGGCGTGGTGTCGATCGGCCGGCCGTTGTACTCGACGCTGACACCCGGCGCGTAGCCGAGGAACAGCGCGTACGGTGCCCGCCCGCTGAGCTGCTGGCGGTCACCGGCCTGGATCGTGCCGGACAGCAGCAGACGGCCGTCGGCATCCTCGATCCGCACCCAGGAACTGGACTTGAAGCTCAGCACGAGCGGACCGGATGACGCCGCTGCGCCCGACGCGGCCGGAATGGTCACGGCGGCCGACGTCGGCGCCGGTGTCGGCGCGGCCGCAGTGGTGTTGCCGGCCAGCGTGGTCGATGGCGTCAGCGTGGCGGGCGCGGGCGAAGCACCGCCCGCGGTCGACGGCGACACCGACGGCGGCGCCGTCTGCGTGCCGGGCTGCGGCGCGCTCTGCGGGGTGCTCGACGTGCCGGACGGCGACGTCAGCGTGGCATCGAGATTCAGCGACGCGGCCGGCGTCGCAGTTGCCGGGGTCGCGGTCGTCGCGCCGCCATCGGACGTCGTCGTGACGGCCGACGGCTCGATCGGCGATGGCGGCGGCAGCGGAATCGGCGTCGGCGCGGGTGCGCTGGCGGCGACCTCGGTGGTGCCGGTCGCCGCGGCATCGCCGAAGCCGAAACGCGACGGGTCGTGGGTCACGAACCAGATCGCGGCGGTCAGCACGGCGACGACCACGACCGTGGCCAGCATGCCGCGTGAGCCGCCACGACGGCCGCTGGGACTCATCGTGTCGGAATTGCTCAACAGCAGCTTGGTCGGGATCGACTGGCTCTTCGGCGCGAACAGCTTGTCGTAGCTGGCGATCAGCTCGTTCTCCGACAGGTTCAGCACCTTCGCGCACTTGCGGTAGTAGCCGCGGACGTAGACCGGCTCGGTCAAGGTCGAGAAGTCATCACGCTCCAGCGCTTCGAGCGTCGCCCGCGCGAGGCGCGTTTCCTTGGCCAGCTCTTCGAGGCTCAGGCGCGCGCGTTCGCGCGATTGACGGATCGTGCGGCCGGGGCCGGCGGAACCGGTGTCGTGCGGCTGATCGGAGGTTTCGGAGGCCATGCGCAGCGTGGTCGGGATGTCGGAAGTCATGGAGCGGCCGGCTTCTTCTGCAGTTGCACGGCCTGGTCGGATTCGGGGAATTCGCGCAGCAGCTTCTGCTCGTGACGGCGGGCGGCCGCCTCGTCGCCGAGCGCGCGTTCGGTGCGCGCCGCCACCAGCAGCAGTTCCGGCGTCAGGGCCGCCACGCGCTCGTAACGCTGCAGGAAGGCGCGGGTCCGCAGCCAGTCGCTCTTGCGCGCGGTCAAGACCGCGATTCGCGCCAGCGCATCCGGAAACTCCGGATCGATCTTCAGCGCCTGGCGGAAATTCTCTTCGGCGCGCGCCGTGTCACCCGCCTTCTGGGCGCAGACGCCGGCATTGGTCCAGGCCGCCGCCGGTGTGCCGTAGTTGCGATCGGCCAGCGCGGTGCGGAATTCCTTGTCGGCCTCGGCGGTCTTGCCGCGGGCACACAGGAACACACCGAAATTGTTGTGGGTGCCGGCATCGTTCGGATCGAGCGCCAGCGCCTTGCGGTACTCGCGCTCGGCGCCCTCGGCGTCGCCGATCTGGGTCAGCACGTAGGCCATCGCGGTACGCGCCGGTGCATAGCGGTCGTCCTGCTCGATCGCCTTCAGCAGCTTTTCCTGCGCGATGTCGAAGCGACCCTGCCGCGCATAGTCGACACCGAGCTGGGTGTTGATCTGCGCCGCTTCGCCCAGGTTGGCCGGCGTCTGGATGCGGGCATCGCCGACCTGCTCGGTGACGCACGAAGCGAGCAGGACTGTCGCAGCCATGAGGGCGAGTCGGCGCGTCATGACACGCGCACCGGAATGTCACCCAGCCGCTTCTTCTGCTTCGACTGCACCTTGCCGACGAGCTGGCCGCAGGAAGCCCGCGAGCCCCCGACGAGGGGCCCCGCCGCAACGGCGGTGGGGATCGGAGCCAGGCGAGTCGGGCGCACGGCCTGCGGGCTGGTCATGACACGCGCACCGGAATGTCGCCCAGCCGCTTCTTCTGCTTCGACTGCACCTTGCCGACGAGCTGCCCGCAGGCCGCGTCGATGTCGTCGCCGCGGGTGCGGCGGGTCATCGTCAGCAGGCCCTTGGCGCGCAGGATTTCGGAGAAGCGCTCGATCGCTTCCGGCTTCGAACGCTTGTAGCGCGCCTGCGGAAACGGGTTGAACGGGATCAGGTTGACCTTCGCCGCCTGACCCTGGCTGTTCAGCAGCTTGGCCAGCTCGCGCGCGTGCTCGGGCTGGTCGTTGATGCCGTCGAGCATCACGTATTCGTAGATGATGTGCGCCTTGCGGTCCTTGCCGGCGAGGTAGCGCTTGCAGGACTCCATCAGCTCGGCGATCGGGTACTTCTTGTTGATCGGCACCAGCTGGTCCCGCAGCTTGTCGTTCGCCGCGTGCAGCGAAATCGCCAGCGCGGTATCGACATCGCCGGCCAGCCGATCGATGAACGGCACGAGGCCGGACGTGGACACCGTGACCCGACGCTTGCTCAGGCCGAAGCCGAAGTCGTCGAGCAGGATGCGGATCGCCGGCAGCACGTTGTTGTAGTTGGCGAGCGGCTCGCCCATGCCCATGAACACGACATTCGAGATGACGCGTTCGTTCTGGAAGTCGCCACCGAGGGTTTTCCCGGCGAACCAGACCTGGGCCACGATTTCCGCGGTGCTCATGTTGCGCGAAAAGCCACCCTGCGCCGTCGAGCAGAACGAGCAGTCCATCGCACAGCCTGCCTGCGACGAGATGCACAGCGTTCCGCGATTGGCTTCGGGGATGTAGACGGTCTCGATCATCGTGACCGGCTTGCCTTCAGCTTCCTCCAGCCGCAGCACCCACTTGCGGGTGCCATCGACCGACACCTGTTCGGTGACCAGTTCCGGCGGACGGATGACGAAATGCTCGGCAAGGCGCGCGCGCAGCGCCTTGCCGATGTTGCTCATCTGCTCGAAATCCGAGACGCCGCGCCGGTAGATCCACAGCATGACCTGATCGGAACGCCAGCCGGCTTCGCCCATCTTCTCGAACTGCTCGCGCAGCGCGGCGCGATCGAGGCCGAACAGGTTGACGCGCTTTGCTGCGTCAACGTGAGGCGTAAGGGGTGAGGAGAGAGGCGTGACAACGGGTACGGGATTACAGGGCGGCACCTTGCCCCCCAGATCCACCACCGGCATTTCCGCCTCACGCCTCACGCCTCACGCCTCCCGTCGACTTCAGCGCGTGCGCGGCGCGAGTTCGGTGATGCGGAAGAAGTAGCTGATTTCGCGCGCGGCGTTTTCGAGGCTGTCCGAACCATGCACGGCGTTCTCGTCGATCGAGTCGGCGAAATCTGCACGGATCGTGCCCGGTGCGGCCTTCTTCGGGTCGGTGGCGCCCATGATGTCGCGGTGCTTGGCGACGGCGTCCTCGCCTTCGAGCACCTGGATGATGACCGGGCCCGAGATCATGAAGTTGACCAGGTCCTTGAAGAACGGACGGGCGCTGTGCACCGCGTAGAAACCTTCGGCTTCTTCGCGCGTCATGTGTTCCATGCGGGCGGCGACGATGCGCAGGCCGGCTGCTTCGAAACGCGAATAGATGCCACCGATGACGTTCTTGGCAACGGCGTCGGGCTTGATGATCGAAAGGGTGCGTTCAACCGCCATGATGATGTTCCGTGTGTTGATGAAAATAGCGCCCACGGAGCATCCGGGGGCGGAAAAACACGGAATGTTAGCGGGTTACGGCGAGCAGCGGCAATCTGCGGCGCTGCAACAAGCACGCCAGCCGCCGAGGCGGCCGGCCATCGGAAGCCTCAGACGGCGAAGCTTTCGCCGCAGCCGCACTCGCCGGTGACGTTCGGATTGCGGAACTTGAACGCCTCGTTGAGGCCATCGCGCTGGAAGTCGAGCGTCAGCCCGTTCAGGAACGACAGGTGTTCCTTCGCCACCACGACCTTGGCGCCATGGGCGTCGAACACTTCGTCATCGGCACCCGGCGCGTCGGCGTAATCGAGCACGTAGGCGTAGCCCGAGCAGCCGGATTTCTTGACGCCGATGCGCAGGCCATAGCCCTTGCCGCGCTTGGTCAGCTGGGACTGGATGCGCTTCGCGGCGCTTTCGGTCAGTGCAATGCTCATGTCGATTCCCTCGAATACCGGGCCAGAACGGCGCGCAGCGCATCTTCCCCGAGTAAGGCACAGTGTGCACGATCTTCCGGAATTTCAAGCGCTTCGCGCAGATCGCCGGCTTTCAGTGTCGACAGTTCCGCCATCGACCGCCCACGGACCCAGCCGGCGATGTAGGCACCAACGGCGATGCTGGCCGGGCAGCCGTACGCGCGGAACCGGGCGTCGGCGACCATGCCGGCGTCCACGCGCAGTTCCAGCCGCAGCACCGAGCGCGCTGCCGGCGTGCCCGCTTCGGCCGCGACCACGCCATCGGTGCCCGGCGGGAAGGCGCCGGCGTTCGGTGCCGTGCGGAACAGCCGCCAGATTTCCGGCGCGTAGCCGTACGGATTGTCGAGATCAGAATCGCGAGCGGTCATCGCGTCACCGCCGGAACGGGCAGCGGTGACAGTTCGCGCAGCCACGCCACCTGCGCGATGACGGTCTTCGCGACCTGCTCGATCTGCGCCAGGGTCGTGGCGCGGCCGACCGAAAACCGCAGGCTGGCGTTGGCCAGTTCGTCGTCGCGGCCGAGTGCCCGCAGCACGTACGACGGCTCGGCCGTGGCCGATGAGCAGGCCGAGCCGCTCGAGACCGCGATCGCCGGCAGCGAGGCCCGCAGCGCTTCGCCCTCGACACCCGGGAAGCTCAGGTTCAGCACGTGCGGCGCCACGCGGTGCTCGCCATCGCCGCCATCCGGACCGTTGCGCAGCACGCCCGGAATGTCGCGCAGGCCGGCCCACAGCGCATCGCGCAGGCCGCGCCAGTGGGCGACATCGGCATCGAACTGCTGCATCGCCAGCGCGCAGGCCGCCCCCATGCCGACCACCTGATGCGTGGCCAGCGTGCCCGAGCGCATGCCCTGCTCGTGTCCGCCACCGTGCATCTGCGGTGCCAGTCGCGCGCGCGGCTTGCGGCGCACGAACAGCGCGCCGACCCCTTTCGGCCCGTACAGCTTGTGCGCGGACAGGCTCAGCAGATCGATCGGCACGGCTTTCAGATCGATCGCCAGCTTGCCGGCCGCCTGGGCGGCGTCGACATGCAGCATCACGCCGCGCTCGCGCAGCCGCGGCGCCAGTCGCTCGATGTCGTTGACCGCGCCGATCTCGTTGTTCACCCACATCAGCGAGACCAGCACCGTGTCCGGCGTGATCGCCGCCATCACCGCCTCCGGCGTGACCCGGCCGAGCGCGTCCGGCTTCAGGTACGTGACGCGCGCACCGAGCGTTTCGAGATGTCGGCAGGTATCGAGCACGCACTTGTGCTCGATCCGCGAGGTGACGATGTGCGCGGCCTTCGCGTTCTTCGGAAAGCCGCGGAACTCGAGCGCCCCCTTGATCGCGAGGTTGTTCGATTCGGTGGCGCCGGAGGTCCAGACGATTTCGGCGGCGTCCGCGCCGATGAGCCCGGCGACCTGCGCCCGCGCCTTCTCCACCGCCGCCCGCGCCTTGAAGCCCGGACCGTGGGTCGAAGCCGGATTGCCGTGGAAACCGTCCGGCTTCAGGTACGGCAGCATCGCGTCGAAGACCCGCTCGTCAAGCGGCGTCGTCGCGGCATAGTCGAGATAGATCAAGCCGCCACCTGCATTTTCAGTTCACCCAGCACGATCAGGAAGCGGTCGATTTCGGCCTCGGTCGAGGCAAGCCCCAAGCTGACGCGGATCGCCGAGAACGCGATGTCGCGCGGCCAGCCCATCGCCAGCAGGACATGGCTCGGCTCGCCGGTGCCGCTGGCGCAGGCGGAACCGCTGGACACGGCGATGCCCTTGCGATCCAGCGCCATCAGCAGCGCTTCGCCTTCCCAGCCCTCGACGCCGAACTGCACCGTGTTGGCCAGACGCGCCACGCCATCGCCGAAGATCGTGATGCCGGGAAGCCGGCGCAGACCGGCCTCCAGACGCGCCTTGAGTTCGGTCCAGCGCGCCATCCGGCCTTCGACTTCCGCCGCCGCCAGCGCGCAGGCCGCGCCGAAGCCGACGATCGCGGCGAGGTTTTCGGTGCCGCCGCGCAGGCCGCGCTCCTGGCCACCGCCGTGCAACTGCGTCGCAAGACCGACGTGCGATTTCACCAGCAGCGCGCCGACGCCTTTCGGACCGTACAGCTTGTGCGCCGACAGGCTCATCAGATCGGCGCCACTGCTGCCGAAATCGAACGCGAGCTTGCCGGCGGCCTGCACCGCGTCGACATGCAGCAGGCCACCGCGGGCGTGAACCAGGGCTGCCGCGCGCGCGGTATCGTGGATCACGCCGGTTTCGTTGTTCGCGAGCATCAGCGCCGCGAGCCGCACCGGGCCACCCGCCAGCTGCGCCTCGAACGCCGGCCAGTCGATGACGCCGGAACGGTCGACGGCGATGGTCTCGACCGGCCAGCCCTGGCCACGCAGCGCTTCCGCCGCCTCGAGCACCGCGGGATGTTCGGTGCCGCCGTACAGGATGCGCGCGGCATCCGCGGCCCGCGGCACGCCGTCGGCCAGCCCCTTCAGCGCCAGGTTGTTCGATTCGGTGGCGCCGCTGGTGAACGTCACTTCCGAGGCTTCGGCCCCGGCCAGCGCCGCCACCTGCACCCGCGCGGCCTCGATGGCATCGCGGGCGGCGCGGCCGTAGCGGTGCACGCTGGACGCGTTGCCGTACGGCCCGCTGAGGTACGGCAGCATCGCATCCAGCACCCGCGGGTCCAGCGGCGTGGTCGCGTTGTGGTCGAAATAGATCGGCATGCGCGGAGTTTACCGCTCCGCCCCGGCTGCCCCCGACGACAGCCCCGACGCGGCGCTCAGGTCAGCTTGATCTCGCGCAACCGCTCCCACAGGTAATCGTTCGCGGTGATCGGCGTCGGATACCGGCTCGGGTTGTCCGGGGTGATGCACGACGGCAGCACGTCGATCAGGAAATCCGGATTCGGATGCAGGAAATACGGCACCGAGAACCGGGCGCGGCGCGCGGCCTCGCCTTTCGGATTGACCACGCGGTGCGTCGTCGATGGGTACACGTGGTTGGTCAGCCGCTGCAGCATGTCGCCGATGTTGACGACGATGGCATCGCCCTCGGTGGTGATCGGCAGCCACTCGCCCTTGCGGGTCTTGACCTCGAGCCCGCCCTCGCTGGCGCCCACCAGCAGCGTGATCAGGTTGATGTCCTCGTGGGCGCCGGCGCGCACGTTCGGGATGTCGTCCGACGTGATCGGCGGATAGTGGATCGCGCGCAGGATGGCGTTGCCGCTGTCAATCTTGTCGTCGAACCAGTGTTCCGGCAGGCCGATGTGCAGCGCCAGCGCCGACAGCACGCGGGCGCCGAGTTCGCCCAGCGCGGTGTACAGCGCATAGCCCTTCTCGCGGAAGCCCGGCACTTCGGCCGGCCAGACGTTCGGCGCCATGATCGCCGCGTACTTCGAATCGCGCGGGATTTCACGCCCGATGTGCCAGAACTCCTTGAGGTCCGGCAGGCTCGCGCCCTTCGCGGTCTCGACCTTGAACGGCGTCAGGCCGCGCGTGCCGCCGGGGCCGGCGACGTACTGCAGCTTCGCTTCCTGCGGCAGCGCGAAGAACGCCTGGAAGACCGAATAGGCCTCGTCGATCAGGGCTTTCGGGATGCCGTGGTGGCTCAGGCCACAGAAACCGTATTCGCGATACGCCGCGCCGAGTTCGGCGACGAAGGCGGCACGGTCCGTGTGGTAGCGGCGGAAATCGAGAGTCGGGACGCCGTTCATGGCTGCTCTTTCTGGGTCTGTGCGTGGAGCGGGAGGTGGGGAAAGGTCTTGGTCGTCGGCTTGATCCCGAGCGCTTCCTCGACCGAGGTCAGGATGCCTCGAAGAATATTGATTTCGTGGCTGTCCGGCGCGGCGCGGCCGAACATCCGTCGCATCCGCCGCATGATGAAGCGCGGCGCAGCCGGATCGACGAACGTGGTCGCGATCAGCACCTTCTCCAGATGATCGAAGAAATGCTCCATCTGGCCCTGCGGCACCGGCTGGTGCTCGGGCATTTCCGGAATCCTGGCACCCGCGGCCAGCCGCAGTTCGTAGGCCATGATCTGCACGGCGGCGGCCAGGTTCATCGAGCCGAATTGCGGATCGGTCGGGATCGCGACCGCTTCGCGGCAATGGTCGAGCTCCTCGTTGGTCAGCCCGGTGCGCTCGCGGCCGAAGACGATCGCGACCTTCCCCGGATGCTGGCCGGCGGCGAGTCGCGCCACGCACTCGCGCGGCTCGGAAAACGGGATCGACACGTAGCGCACGCGCGCGGTCGTTGCGATCACGTGCTCGCAGTCGGCAATGGCATCGACCAGCGTCGCGTGCACCGTCGCGCTGTCCAGAATGCTGTCGGCGCCACTGGCCAGCGCGGTCGCTTCAGGGTCCGGAAAGCGGTGCGGATCGACCAGCGCGAGATCGGTCAGGCCCATGTTGCGCATCGCGCGGGCGGCGGAGCCGATGTTGCCCGGATGGCGGGTGGCAACGAGTACAACGCGGATGCGGGATAATAGTTCCACTTCTTGATTCATCGACGGCAAAGCCGGAAGTTTCCGGCTTTGAACGCGCGGATGCCAGTTCCGCGCCGCGCCACACGATCACCGGACCCGATTTTCCATGCATCCGCTCGTCAACATCGCCACCAGCGCAGCGCGCTCGGCCGGCAACTTCATCATGCGCAGCCTCGATCGCGTCGACCAGCTGACGATCGAATCGAAGGGCCGCAACGATTTCGTGACCCAGGTCGATCGCAGCGCGGAAGCGGAGATCATCAAGATCATCCGCAAGGCCTACCCGAACCACGCGGTGCTCGGCGAGGAATCCGGTGCGACCGGGGACAACGAAGTGGTCTGGATCGTCGATCCGCTCGACGGCACGACCAACTTCCTGCACGGCCTGCCGCATTTCGCGGTGTCGATCGGCATCCAGGTGCGCGGCAAGCTCGAACACGGCGTGATCTACGCCCCGTGCACGCAGGACCTGTACTGCGCCACGCGCGGCTCCGGCGCCACGCTGAACAATCGCAAGATCCGCGGCAGCCAGGCCAAGGAACTCGACAGCGCCCTGATCGGCACCGGCGTGCCGATCCGCGCCGACCTGCTCGACGCCTATCTGCCGATGCTGAAGACCATCGCCGGCAACTCGGCCGGCATTCGCCGCGCCGGCTCGGCCGCACTCGATCTGGCCTACGTCGCCGCCGGCCGTCTCGACGGCTTCTTCGAACTGGGCTTGAAGCCCTGGGACATGGCTGCCGGCGTGGTGCTAGTGCAGGAAGCCGGCGGCACCGTCAGCGAACTGTTCGGCGGACTCGACCCGATGACCACCGGTCATGTGCTGGCCGCGCCGCACAAGCTGCACGCGCAGCTGGCGGAAGCGCTGCGCGGCGTGGCGCAGCCGATCGTCAGCGATCCGGCCTGAAGCGCCGGCACCGGTCAGCGACCGGGACATCGCGCCGACAAAAAACCCCGCCGCAGCGGGGTTTTTTGCATGCGCTGCGGTGGATCAGACCACCGCGCCGTCGTTCTCGGCCTTGGCCAGCTTTTCGGCCTTGATCTTCTCGTCCTTCTCTTCCGGCGGCAGCAGGTCGTCGCGCTTGACGCCGAGCGCCACGGCCAGACCGGTCGAGACGTAGATCGATGAGTACGTTGCCACGATCACGCCGACGATCATCGACACCGAGAAGCTGTGCACGCTGGAACCGCCGAGCAGGAACAGTGCGGTACAGACCAGCAGGGTCGTGACGTGGGTGATGATCGAGCGCAGCAGGGTCTGGTTGACCGACAGATTCACCACCTCGAACACCGTGGCCTTGCGGGTCTTGATCAGGTTTTCGCGAACGCGGTCGAAGATGACGATGGTCTCGTTGTTCGAATAGCCGATCAGCGCGAGGATCGCCGCCAGCGTGGTCAGGTCGAACTCGACCCAGAACGCCGACAGGAAGCCGAGCACCATCACCGCGTCGTGGATCAGGGCCGCGATGGCGCCCAGCGCGAACTTCCATTCGAAGCGGAAGGCGATGAACGCGGCGATCAGGCCGAACGCGACCAGCATCGCGATCGAGCCCTTCTGGCTCAGTTCCTCGCCGACCTGCGGGCCGACGAACTCGATGCGGCGCATGCCTTCCTTCGCCACGCCGACCGCGGCGAGCACCTTCGTGCTCAGCTCCGCCGACGTGTCCTCGTTCGGCGGCAGGCGGATCAGCACGGTGGACGAGCCGCCGAAGTACTGGACGATGCCGTGCTCGTAACCGCCCTTGGCGAGATCCTCGCGGACCTTTTCGAGCTCGACCGACTGCGGAAAGTTGACTTCGACCAGCACGCCGCCGGTGAAGTCGATGCCGAAGTTCAGGCCGCGGAAGATCACCAGCAGGATCGACGCTGTCGTCAGCAGCGCCGAGATCGCAAGGCCGACCTTGCGCTGCGCCATGAAGTCGAACTTCGGGACATTCGAGAAGATTTTCATGCGTTCAATGTCCTCTGCTTACCAGATCGGCAGGTCTTTCAGGTTGGTGCGCTTGCCGAACACCCAGTGGGCGAGCGTGCGCGAACCGACGATGGCGGTGAACTGCGAGGTCACGATGCCGATGGCCAGCGTGATCGCGAAGCCCTTCAGCGCGCCGGCGCCGAGGAAGAACAGGATCAGCGTGCCGATCAGCACGGTGACGTTGGCGTCGGCGATGGTCAGGAATGCGCGGTCGTAGCCGGCGTCAATCGCCTGATGCGGCTTGAGTCCCGCCCGCAGTTCTTCGCGAATGCGCTCGTAGATCAGCACGTTGGCGTCGACCGCGATACCCATGTGCAGCACGATGCCGGCGATGCCGGGCATCGACAGTGTCGCCTGGAACAGCGACAGCACGGCGGTCAGCAGCAGCAGGTTGACGGTGAGCGCGGCGATCGCGAACAGGCCGAACACGCGGTAGTAGATGACCATGAACGCCATCACCAGGCCCAGGCCGAGCACGGCGGCCGAGAAGCCGCGGCGGATGTTGTCGGCGCCGAGGCTCGGGCCGACGGTACGTTCCTCGATGATCTCGATCGGTGCCACCAGCGCACCCGCCTTCAGCAGCTGGGCCAGCGTGCTGGCTTCGCGGCTGCCGAGACCGGTGGTCTGGAACTGCGCGCCGAACACGCCGCGGATGGTCGCGGCCGAAATCACTTCCTGCACGTCCTTCCGCTCGCGGATCGGTTCGCCCTTCGCATTGTACGTGGTCCTGATCTCGGTTTCCTTGTAGACGACGGCCATCAGCTTGCCGACGTTCTTCGACGTGAAGTCGAGCATCTTCTTGGCGCCGCTGCTGTCGAGCTTGACGCTGACCGCCGGGGTGCCGGATTCCTGATCGATCGTCGGCGTGGCGCTGGTCAGTTCGGCGCCGCTGGCGATGGTTTCGCGCTTCAGCAGGAACGGCCGACGCGTGCCGCGCTCGTAGAACAGTTCGTCGCCGACCGGGATCACGCCGCTGGCAGCCGCCGCGTTGGCATCCGCGGCTTCGTCGACCGCACGGTATTCGAGCGTGGCGGTGGCGCCGAGCAGTTCCTTGACCCGGGTCGGGTCCTGCACGCCGGGCAGCTGGACGACGATGCGGTCTGCGCCCTGGCGCTGCACGATCGGCTCGGCCACGCCGAACTGGTTGACGCGGTTGCGCAGGGTGATGAGGTTCTTCTCGACGGCGTCGTCGATCAGGCGCTTGGCGGCGACTTCCGACAGCGTGACCTGCAGCGACGGCGCCGTGGCGTCAGCCGGCGGGGTCAGGGTCAGGTCCGGATTGTCCTTGGCGATGGCGGCACGGGCCTTTTCAAGCCGATCGGCATCGGCGAATTCGATCACGATCGACTCGCCGGCCTTGCGCCGGCCGGTGTAGCGGATGTCCTTGTCGCGCAGCAGCTTCGGCACGTCGTTGAACAGGCGGTCGACCGCGGCCTTCTTGACGTCCTCGATCGCGACCTGCAGCAGGAAATGCACGCCGCCACGCAGATCGAGGCCCAGCGACATCGGCTTGCCGCCGATGGCCCGCAGCCAGTTCGGCGTCGTCGACACGAAATTGAGGGCAGCGACGTAACCCTGACCATCGAGATCGCGCTTGATCGCGTCAACCGCCTTCAGCTGCGTTTCCGGGTCGGCGAAGCGGACGATCCACTGGTTGCCTTCGAGGCGCGAACCCTTGGCCACGATCTGCTTGGCTTCGAGCGTCGCCGCGACCGTGTCGCCGAGGCTGGCCGGCACCGGATCACCGGAGGTCGTGCTGATCTGCACGGCCACGTCTTCGCGATAGACGTTCGGCAGCGCGTACAGCGCGCCGAGCAAGGTGACGATGACCAGCGTCACGGGTTTCCAGAAAGGGTAGTGATGCATGGGATTCGTCAGGCTGCGAGGCGGGACCGGCGGCTGACCGGCCGGTGCGTGAAGGCAGGCGCGCCGGGTGGACCGGCGGCCGGACGCCGGGAATTACAGGTTCTTGAGCGTGCCCTTCGGCAGGACGCTGCCGATGGCCGATTTCTGAAGCTTGACCTCGACCTTGTCGGCGATTTCGAGGGTGATGTAGTTCTCCCCGATCGTCGTGATCCGGCCGGCGAGGCCGCCGCTGGACACCACCTCGTCGCCCTTGGCGAGCTTGCCGAGCATTTCGCGGGCTTCCTTGGCGCGCTTCATCTGCGGCCGGAGCAGCATGAAATAGAACAGCGGCAGCAGCACGAACAGCGGCCAGATCGCGGCCAGGACTCCCGGCGGGGACGCGGAGCCGGCAGCGCCCGTGCCCTGGGCCTGCGCCACGGGAATCAGAAAGTCGAGAATTTCCAGCACGTTGAAAACCTGATGTTCGTGGAAAAAGGGGCTGGATTATGCCACACGGTCCGCAGCGCTCTTTCAAGGTGCATTTCGGGGCAAATCCGGGCTCCTGACGCGGACTTTTCGTCGAACTTCCGCGCCGGCTTCCCTGCTGTGCGGCCGCCGCCGCGGAGATTCAAGGCTGCACGCGATCACGGTGGATCGGCCTTGATCCGGATCGCATCCGTGCTCGCCGGTCGATATCCCGGTCGACACCTTGCCCGAACCAGGTGCAGCGCCGTCGGCTCGGGATCGACGGTGATAATCTGCCGACCCGGCATCCGTTCTGCCCTGCCATCTCCCGACGAGCCCTTCCGATGAGCACGCCTGCCCCGACTCCGCCGCCGTCCGCAACGCCCTCCGCGTCGAGCACCGGCCCGCAGGGACCGTTCGGACCGACGCATCGCGGCGACAAGCGCACGGCCGGCGTCATCTGCGTGGCGATCGCGGCGGCGCTGCTGCTGGCCTACCGTGCGCCGTCCGCGGAAGCGGTCGCGGCGGCGCAGACACCGGCCGTGTCCGATGCCGAACCGTTCAATCTGAACGCGGCCATGCGGCTGGCCGGCGAACAAGTGCCGGCCGAGGTCGAGAGCTACTACTTCTTCGCATTCACCGACGACAAGCCGGCCAGCGAGGAGATTGCCGAATTGGGCGAGAAACTGGTGCTGGCCGCTGCCGAGAACGACTTTCTCGGCATTTCCGGGCCGGACGCCGAGCGCAATCGCCGCAACCTGCTCGGCGCGCTGGCGGCGCACCGGGACGAAAGCCTGAGCGGCCTGACCATCATCTATGTCGGCCCGGCCGTGCATGCCACGGAACTGACCGGTGCAGCCAAGGCCGCCGGCGCGGAACTGCGATACGTCGTCTACCCGGCTGCCAAGTCCCCGATCTGACGGCATTTCCGGGCGCGTTCGGCATCACGCGCCACGCGCCAGCGGCCGCCCGCGGCGTGTGTTGACGCCCCGGCCGGCGTGCGGCCGACACGCCACGCGCCGAGTCTGATCCGCGGACGGCAGCGTCCCGCGGACGACGCAGCCTGCGCCGGATTCGACACGATGGGCACATCCTGACCGGGGCCAAACCGGGTCCGGATCGGGTGGCCTGTGTTAGCCTTTCGTTCAATAAATTTCCCTTTCCATTCACCCCAAACCCGGAGTTGCTTGATCCATGGCGACCTATACAGCGCCCGTGCGCGAAATCCAGTTCGTGCTCAACGATGTCCTGAATGTCGGTCAGCTGACCGAGATGCCGGCCCTCGCCGATGCGACGCCGGACACCCTCAACGGTCTGGTCGAGGAAGCCGCGAAGTTCATCCAGAACCAGATCGCGCCGCTGAACGCGCCGGGCGATGCCGAAGGCTGCAAGCTGGCCAACGGTGAAGTCACCGTGCCGAAGGGCTTCGTCGAAGCCTACAAGCAGTATTGGGAAGGCGGCTGGGTCGGCATCGCCAACCCGGCGGAATGGGGCGGCGCCGGCCTGCCGTACACGCTGGCCAAGGTCATCGACGAGATGCTGTGCTCGGCGGACGTGGCGTTCGCGCTGTACCCGGGCCTGACCGTCGGCTGCTTCGAGGGCATCCTCGCCAGCGGTTCGGACGAGATCAAGCAGAAGTACCTGCCGAAGCTCGCGACCGGCGAGTGGACCGGCACCATGTGCCTGACCGAGCCGCAGGCCGGTTCGGACCTCGGCGCGGTGAAGACCAAGGCGACGCCGAACGGCGACGGCTCGTTCTCGCTGGAAGGCGGCAAGATCTTCATCACCTCTGGCGAACACCAGATGGCCGACAACATCATCCACTTCGTGCTGGCCCGGGCCACCGATTCGCCGCCGGGCGTGAAGGGCCTGTCGACCTTCGTGGTGCCGAAGTTCCTGGTCAACGATGACGGCACGCTGGGCGCGCGCAACGGCATTCGCTGCACCTCGATCGAGCACAAGATGGGCATCCACGGCTCGTGCACCTGCTCGCTGCAGTTCGAGGGTGCCAAGGGCTGGCTGGTCGGTGCGCAGAACACCGGCATCCAGAACATGTTCGTGATGATGAACCTCGCGCGCATCCTGGTCGGCATGCAGGGCCTCGGCCTGTGCGAGCTGGCCACGCAGAACGCCATCGCGTACGCCAAGGACCGCAAGCAGGGCAAGGCCTTCAACGGCGGCACCGCGATCATCGACCACCCGGACGTGCGCAGGATGCTGCTGACGATGAAGGCGACCACCGAAGGTGCCCGCGTGCTGGCCTACGAGACCGGCATGTACGTCGACATGTCGCACCACCACCCGGACCCGGCGGTGCGCGAGGAAGCGAACGACTGGGTCGAACTGAACACGCCGCTGGTCAAGAGCTTCTGCACCGACGCGGCGGTGGAACTGGGCTCGACCGCGATCCAGGTCTACGGCGGCCACGGCTTCATCCGCGAACACGGGGTCGAGCAGATCATGCGCGACGCCAAGATCCTGTGCCTGTACGAAGGCACCAACGGCATCCAGGCGATGGATCTGGTGCGGCGCAAGCTGATGATGCACAACGGCCGTCTCGCGCAGCGCTTCTTCGCCAAGGTCCGTTCGGAATCGACCGGCGACGCGCCGCTCGGCTTCATCGCCAAGCCGCTGCGCGAAGCGCTGGACGATCTGGAAAAGACCGCCACCTGGCTGCAGGAATCGTTCAAGACCAACCCGAACGATGCCGGCTTCGGCGCCGTCGACTTCCAGCGCGCGTTCTGCCTGACCTATCTCGGCTACAACTGGCTGCGCATGGCCAAGGCGGCGATCAATTCGAGCGACGAGCTGTTCAAGCAGCAGAAGCTCAACACCGCGCAGTTCTTCGCGGCGCGCATGCTGCCGCAGGTGCACAGCCTGTGCGCAAACGTGCGGATGCCGGCCAGCGAGCTGATGGAACTGGAAGCGGCCAACTTCTGAGGCCTCGACAGGCGGAATCGGCGGGCCGACACCAGTCGGCCCGCTTTCGTTGCACCACCGGTTCAACACGGAGCGACCGATGACCACTCTTTACGATTTCAGCGCCAAGACCATCACCGGCAGCACGACCACGCTCGACGCCTACAAGGGCAAGGTCCTGCTGATCGTCAACGTCGCATCGAAGTGCGGCTTCACGCCACAGTACAAGGGCCTCGAAGCGATCTACCGGCAGTACAAGGACAAGGGTCTGGAAATCCTCGGCTTCCCGTGCGACCAGTTCGGTCATCAGGAGCCGGGCGACGAAAAGGAAATCCAGCAGTTCTGCTCGCTGACCTACGAAGTGAGCTTCCCGATGTTCGCCAAGATCAAGGTCAACGGCGACGATGCCCATCCGCTCTACAAGTTTCTGAAGAGCGAGGAGAAGGGTATCCTCGGCTCGGAAGCGATCAAGTGGAACTTCACCAAGTTCCTGGTCGGCAAGGACGGCACGGTGCTCAAGCGCTACGGCTCGATCGATACCCCGGCGTCGATCGCCAAGGACATCGAACCGCTGCTCGCCTGAACCCTGCGCGCCCGCTGCCGACATGCGTCAGCTTCGCGATGGTCTGATCCTGAACCTGCTGTTCGGCGCCGCAGCGTTCGCGGTGTTCCGCTTCCTGCATGCGCCGGTGCTGGGGCTGGGCATTCTCGCCCTCGTCATCGGCTACAACGTGCTGCTGCCGCTGATCGCCCGCAGCGGCGGCCACGGCGACTGGTTCGATCTGTGGGCGTTCCTGCTGCCGCTGTCGGTGTTCCAGGTGGTGCCGGACTGGGTGCTGTCGCAGCTGCTCGGCATCCTCGTGTTTCCCGATGTCGGCGCACCGCGCATCGGCACGGTGCCGGTCTACATGGCCGGCATGTGGGTGATCCCGCTGTTCTGGATCCTGTGGCTCGGCGGCCGGTCGACCGCGCTGTGCGGCCTGCTCGCGCTGCTGGTGTTCGGGGCGTCGGAGTGGGCCGCGCCAATCTTCCACCTGTGGCGCCCGCAGAACGTGGCCATGCATTACGGCATTGCCGATTACGTGCTGATTCCGGAAGCGCTGCTCGGCTGGGCGGCCGCCTTCGCGTATCGCGAAACCGCATCGGCGCACCCGCTGGCGCGGGTGGCGGCGGCCGCGGCGGTCAGCGTGTTCTATACCGGCGCGCTGATCGTGTCGTACTTCCTGATGACGCGCGCCGCCATCTAGGGCCCGCCGGCGTCATCCGCGCACCGGCGTCAATGCCTCGCGACTGACGCCCCGGCCGGGCTGCACCCGATCTACAGGCGCGCAGCCGAGAACGTGTCGCAGCCGGCGATCTGCCCGCCATCGAATCCGGTGCGGAACCAGGTCACGCGCTGGCGCGAGGTGCCGTGCGAGAACGATTCCGGACTGACCGTGCCGCGGGCCTGCTTCTGCAGCCGGTCGTCGCCGATCGCGGTCGCCGTGTTCAGCGCTTCCTCGATGTCGCCCGGCTGCAGCCACTGGTGCCGCGCCTGCGCGTGATGCGCCCAGACACCGGCCAGGCAGTCCGCCTGCAGTTCCTGCCGAACCAGCAGGCCGCCGTCCCCGAGCACGTCCTCGCCGCGCTGCCGCGCCGCGTTGACCTTGGCCGACACGCCGAGCAGCGTCTGCACGTGATGACCGACCTCGTGCGCAATGACATAGGCCTCGGCGAAATCGCCGCCGCCGCCGAGCTGCGTGCGCATCTGCTCGAAGAAGCCGAGGTCGAGATAGACCTGCTGGTCGCCCGGGCAATAGAACGGCCCGGATGAGGCCGAGGCGCTGCCGCAGGCCGACTGCACCTGATCGAGGAACAGCACGAGCCGCGGCTGCGCATAGCGGGCGTTCGCGTTCTGGAAGATCGTGCCCCAGACGTCTTCGGTGTCACCGAGGATGCGGGCAACGAATTCGGCGCCGGGATCATCCGCCGCCGGGGCGTCGCCGGCGGGCTGCTGCTGGGTCGGCGCGCCAGCGAGCCCGGACTGTTCGAGCAGGCCGATCATCTCCAGCGGGTTCTTGCCGAGCAGCACGCTGACCACGACCACGGCGAGCAGCGCCCCGGCACTCAGCTTGCCGCCGCCCCCTCCGCCGCCACCGCCGCGGCGTCGGTCCTCGACATTGTCGCTGCGGCGTCCTTGTTTCCAGTCCATGGCGTGCTCCGGTGACGGGTGTCGGGTGGGTCGATGGGCGATCAGGCGGGGTCGCTGACGGCTGCCGATTCGGCGGCGCGGCGCGACTGCCCTTCCGGCCCGGCGAGGAAGGCTTCGGCGAACGCGGCGAAGGTGCCGGCCTCGATCGCGGCGCGAATCCGCTTCATCAGGTTCAGGTAGTAATGCAGGTTGTGGATCGTGTTCAGGCGCGCGCCGAGAATCTCGTCGCAGCGATCCAGATGATGCAGGTAGGCGCGCGAATAGTGCGTGCAGGTCTCGCAGTCGCAGGCCGGATCGAGCGGCCCCGGATCGGTGCGATGCCGGGCATTGCGCAGCTTGATCACGCCTTCGGACGTGAACAGGTGGCCGTTGCGGGCGTTGCGCGTCGGCATCACGCAGTCGAACAGGTCGATGCCGCGGCCGACCGCCTGCACCAGATCGCGCGGCGTGCCGACGCCCATCAGATAGTGCGGCCGGTTCGCCGGCAAGGTCGGGCCGATGGCATCCAGAACTTTCAGCCGCTCGTGTTCCGGTTCGCCGACCGACAGACCACCGACCGCGTAGCCGTCGAAACCGATCTCGGTCAGGCGGGCCAGCGATTCCGCGCGCAGGTCGGTGTGCATGCCGCCCTGCACGATGCCGAACAGCGCCCCGCGTGGTCCGGTTTCCGGCAGCGGCGTGCCGTCCGGGGGCGGCGGCGCAGCCTCCGGCGTCCACGCCAGATGCTGGGTCTTGCAGCGCGCCGCCCAGCGCGCCGACAGTTCCATCGACTTGCGAGCCTCGTCGGGTGTCGCCGGATACGGCGTGCACTCGTCGAACTGCATGATGATGTCGCTGCCGAGCCCGTGCTGGATCTGGATCGACTTCTCCGGCGACAGGAACACCTTGTCGCCATTGATCGGCGACGCGAAATGCACGCCGTCCTCGGTCAGCTTGCGCAGCTCGGCAAGGCTCCAGACCTGAAAGCCGCCGGAATCGGTCAGGATCGGCCCGTCCCAGTTCATGAAGCGGTGCAGGCCGCCGAGCGCGCGAATGGTGTCGTGCCCCGGCCGCAGCCACAGGTGAAAGGTGTTGCCGAGGATGATCTGGGCGCCCGCCGCGCGCAGCTCCGCCGGCGTCATCGCCTTGACCGTGCCATACGTGCCGACCGGCATGAACTGCGGCGTCTCGATGGTGCCGCGCGGGAAGGTCAATCGACCGCGACGGGCGTGGCCCTCGGTGGCAAGCAGTTCGAAACGCATGGGATCGGGCAAGGCGGCAGGGCAGACCCCTTGATTATCGGACATCCGGCCGGCACGACGCTGCGGCTATGATCGACGCCCGCCCGCGCCGGAACCGCCGGACGCGCCGCCCCGCCCGCTGCCACTCAGGAACACCGCATGCTCCGTCTGCATTCCCATCCGTTCTCGACCTTCGGCCGTCGCGTCGAGATCGCCCTGATCGAGAAGAACGTGCCGTACGAACGGGTCGAAATCGACCTCGCCGGTCGCCAGCACAAAACGCCGGAGTACAAGGCGATCAACCCGTACTCGCGGGTGCCGACGCTCGAGGACCACGGCTTCTACCTGTACGAATCGTCGGCGATCCTGCAATACCTCGAGGCCGAGCACCCGGAACCGGCGCTGACGCCGGCCGACAACAAGGGCCGCGCCAAGGTCGACATGCACCTACGGCTGTGCGACGGGCAGATGGCCGGCCCGGCCGGCGTGATCATCTTCCAAAAGCGCTTCTTCCCGGAAGCGAAGTGGAATCTGGACTCGATCGCCAAGGCCTCGAAGGACATCGCGGCCCATCTGGAAATCGTCAATCAGGCGCTCGAAGGTCAGGACTATCTGGTCAACGACCGCTACACGCTGGCCGACATCGCCTACATCCCGTTCCTGCACTTCCTCCCGCTGATGGTCGATCCGGCAACGGTGCCGGCGAACGTCGCGAAGTGGTCGGCGCAGTTGCTGGCCCGTCCGAGCAGCCAGCAGACGATCCCGGCGAAGTAGGCCCCCACGCGGGCAAGGCCGACGCGGCGGGTCACGACCGCTCGTCGGCACGTTCGGCGGGACCGGAGCTTGCAAGGGAGCGGCTCAGGTCACCGGTCGAGACGGAAAAATGCCATCCCAGAGTGCGCTGCGGCTGCCCGAGCCGCAGTTGTCGACACACCAGCTTTTACAATCGATTGCGGAGGTGACCGACAGTCAGGACTGCCGGCGCTTCCGCCGCAGTCTGGCCGACACCATCCGCGAGCTGCTGCCGGTGCAGGAACTGGCGTTCTCCAAGCCGGTGCGGCATGACGGCGTGGTTGAATACCGCGTGCTGTTTTCCGATGCCGCGTACGTGCGCCGCGGCCCGCAGCGCAACGGCCCGACGGATTGGCACACGCTGCTGACCGCCGACAACATCCTGACGATGATGAGCAGCGGCCAGTACGTGGCGGTCGACGCCCATTCGGCGCTGGCGCTGCTGCCGGTGATCCATCGCGACAGCCTGGTCGAGGTCGTCATCGTGCGCGCGCTGGCGATCCCGCAGGCCACGCTCGACGTGATGAAGTCGTTCATCCGCCTGTACCGCAACTTCCGGGCGCTGATCTTCGAAAGCGAGACCGATGCGCTGACCGGCCTGCTGAACCGCAAGACGCTCGAAACCGAGCTGCGCCAGCTGGTGCGGGACTCGGCCGAGCAGGCCGCGAGCGATGCGCTGGCCGTCGCCGGCGACGGCCGCCGCCCGGCGCTGCATCCGCGGCCGTTCCTGGCGGTGGTCGACATCGACAACTTCAAGCGGATCAACGACACGCTCGGGCACCTGTTCGGCGACGAGGTGATCCTGCTGGTGTCGCGGCTGATGCGGGAATCGTTCCGCGACCACGACCTGCTGTTCCGCTATGGCGGCGAGGAATTCGTCATCGTGCTGATGGCCGAGGATGCGGCCGCGGCATTGGCGGCGCTCGAGCGGCTGTGCCTGCGCATTGCCCAGCATCGCTTTCCGCAGCTCGATCAGGTGACGGTCAGCGTCGGCTTCGTCGAGGTCGACCTGCAGGACGTCGTGGCCAGCGTCATCGGCCGCGCCGACAAGGCGCTGTACCACGCCAAGCGTCACGGCAAGAACCGCGTGACCCATTACCGCGACCTGCTGACCAGCGGCACCGTCACCGAAACGCGGGTGTTCGGCGGCGTCGACCTGTTCTAGTGCCCGTGCTGGTGCCGGTCGCGAACCGGCGACGGGCGCGCTAGCGGCTGGCCAGCCGCGCCAGCCCGGCGATCACCAGATCGCCGGCGACGGTCCAGTCGCCGTCGAGAAACGGTCGCAGCACGGCGGCATCGCCGCCGGTCAGATAGCGCCGCTCGCCGCCGTGACGCGCCGCCAGCCGTTCGACCAGCCCGGCGCAGGCGTGCAGCGCGCCCTGCCGCACGCAGGCTTCGGTGTCGGTTCCCAGATGGTCGCCGTAGACATGCGCCGGGCCGGCCGCGGCGAAGCGCGTGGCCCCCAGCACCGCCTGCTGCGCGGTGAGCAGGCCCGGCGCGATGATGCCGCCGAGGTGCTGGCCCGCGGCATCGACGGCATCGAAGGTCAGCGCCGTGCCGGCACTGGCGACACAGGCCGCGGTCCCGCCTTCGGCCCAGGCCGCCAGCAGCCCGAGCCAGCGATCGACGCCGAGCCGCGTCGGCTCGGCATAGGCGATGCGCAGACCGAGCAGGCCATCGACCGGCTGCGCGAATTCCGGCACGCGCCCGAAGCGCGCGACGAGCGCGGCGCGCAGTGCCTCCGCGTGGGCGGCCCCGGTGACGTTGGCGACGACGATGCGATCGACCGCGCCGGCATCGATCGACGCGATGGTCTCGGCCGGGGCGCCGTGATGGCTGATTGCCGTGGCTGGCGTGCGCCCCGTGTCATCGAGCAGCGCCCACTTCAGCCGGCTGTTGCCGACATCGATCAGCAGGCGTCGCGCGCTCACGGTGCGGCCGCGACCGGCAGGCGCAGGCTGACGTCGCCCGCGTGCAGATGATGGCGCGCGCCATCGTCGGCCTGCACGATCAAGGCCCCGTGCGCGTCGATGCCGCAGGCCACGCCGTCGAGCCCGCTGCCGGCCGGGCCAAGGCCGCTGCCGTCGATCCGCACGCGGCGGCCGGTGGCGATGTCGAAGCGGTTCCAGCCGTCGACGAACGGCGCGAAGCCCGCGTGCTGGAAGCGATCGAGCATCGCCAGCACGGCATCGAGCAGCGCCGCCGCCAGCCCATTGCGCGACAGCGGCGGCAGGCCATGCGCAGCGCGCACCGCCTGCACCGAGGTCCACGGCTGGCCGACATCGGCCGCCTGCGCAGCCGTCATCGCGACATTCAGGCCGATGCCGATGACCACGCGGCAGGCGCCGCCGAACTCGCCGCGCTGCTCGATCAGGATGCCGCCGAGCTTGTCGTTGCCGACGCGCAGATCGTTCGGCCACTTGAGCCCGAGCCCTGGCACGCCCGCGCCCGCCAGCGCCGTGGCGCAGGCCACGCCGACCGCGAGCGGCAAGGTGCCGAGCGCCGGCGGCCATGCCGGAAAGCTCCAGCCGAGCGACAGGTACAGATTGGCGCCAAACGGCGAGCGCCAGTCCCGCCCGCGCCGGCCCCGGCCGGCCGTCTGGGCTTCGGCGAACAGCGCCTGCGGATCGTGATCCGGGTTCGCATGCAGTTGCTGCTGATTGGTCGAATCGACGCGCAGCGCCACGTCCAGCCGCTTCAGCGCGGCCCGCGCGTGCGGAGCGAGGGCCGCGAGAATCCGGGCGTCATCGAGCCGTTCGAGTGGTGCCGCCAGCCGATAGCCGAGACCCGGCCGCGCCTCGATGTCGAGGCCCCAGGCTTCGATCTGATCGATGCGCTTGGCCAGTGCCGCGCGACTGACGCCGGCCGCGGCGGCCAGCGCTTCCCCGGACAGCCATGCGCCCGGCGCCAGTGCATCGACCAGCGGCAGCAGCGCCTCGTCGTCGAGCGCGCGGGTCAAGTCGGGTTGTCCGGCTTGCGCGCCAGCCAGCGGCCAAGCACGCGGGCCTTCTCGAAACGCGATTCGGTGCCGCGCACCAGCCGCAGCAGATTGTCGCGATGCTTGAACAGGATCAGGGCCAGCATCGCCGCGGTGAAGGCGCCCGTCACGGTCCACAGGCCGGCGCCGAAACAGGTCACGTAGAACAGCGCGACCACGCCGCCGGTGATCGAGGCCAGACTGACATAGCCGCTGAGCAGCACGACCGCCGCGAACGCGGCGATGATCCACGGCAGTGCGGCCGGCAGCAGCGCGCCGAACACGCCGGTCAGCGTGGCCACGCCCTTGCCGCCGCGGAATTTCTGGAACACCGGATAGCAGTGGCCGAGCGCCGCGCCGAGGCCGCAGGCATACGGCAGCCACGGCCGCAGCGCGGCATCGCTGGCCAGCGGCCACGGCAGCGACGGCAGCGCCAGCGCGGCCAGCACGCCCTTGCCGATGTCGATGGCCAGCACGCCCAACGCGAACTTCGCGCCGCGCGTGCGCAGCGCATTGGTCGCGCCGACATTGCCCGAACCGGCCGCGCGCAAGTCGCTGCCGCCAACGAGGCGGCGCATGACGTCGCCGCCCATGACGCCGCCGAGCAGGTAGGCCAGCAGGAATTTCGCGATCAGTTCCACGGGGCAGCCCGGCTGCGGGATCGGAGGGTGGCCGTTGCGTTCAGGCGCCGAGCCAGGCGCGGCGCCGCGCCAGTTCGTCGCCATCGACTTCCGCGAGGGTCAGGGTCCAGGTGTCCGATGGCCACGCGGCAGCGGTGATCTCGGCCTGCAGCAGTTCGTCGCCGCGGAAATAGCTGACGGCCACGCGCTGGCCGACCGCCAGCGCCTCGAGCCGGTTGGCCCAGTTGCCGGCGGTGAGCTTCAGGCCATCGAGCGCGATCAGTACGTCGCCACCGGCCAGTCCGGCCGCCGCCGCGGGCCCGGTCGACAGCACGCTGGCAATCGTCGTTTCGCCGCCCCTCAGGGTCAGCCCGAGCCACGCCACCGGATGCGGTTTGACTTCGCCGCGGCCGCCTTCGTCGGCGAGGCCGCGGGTCGGATGCCGGTTGGCGAGAATGCCGAACTCGGACAGCAGCTCCGCCAGCGGCAGTTCGTCCGTGCTGCGCAGCCAGCGATCGAACTGCGGCTTCAGATCGAGCCCGGACAGCTCGCAGGCCACCGCTTCGAGCCCGCCTTCCGGCACGCCGAGATCATGGCGGCCGTAGCGCTGCCACAGGCCGCGCATGACATCGTCCAGCGTGATCGCCGAATGGCGGCGCAGGGTCAGGTCGAGGCACAAGGTCGCCAAAGCACCCTTGACGTAGTAATTCACCGCCGCGTTTGGCGTCTGCTCGTCCGGCTGGTAGTACTTGATCCAGGCTTCGAAGCTGGCATCGGCCAGGGTCTGCACGCGGCGGCCCGGTGTCCGTTCGAGGCGGGTGGCGGCTTCGGCGACGAGATCGAGATAGCTCGCCGCGTCGATCAGCCCGGCGCGCAGGAGCATCAGGTCGTCGTAGTACGAGGTCGTGCCCTCGTAGGCCCACAGGTCTTCGGAATAGGCCTCGGCGGCGAGGTCGGAATCGGCGAAGCGTGCCGGCGTGATCCGCTTGACGTTCCACAGGTGGAAATACTCGTGGCTGACCAGCCCGAGAAAGCCGCGATAACCCTTGCGCAGGCCGGCCTGACCAGGCCGCGGCAGCGCATCGCGCGCAGTGACCAGCGCGGTGGACGTGCGATGTTCCAGCCCGCCGTAGCCGTTGCCGGTGACCTGCGTCAGGAACAGGTACTTCGGCATGGCCGGTTCCTGCCCGAACATCTCGCGCTGCACGTGGCAGACCCGCGTGATGTCGGCCGCGAGGCGCGGCAGGTCCGGCTCGCAGCGGCCGGACAGGATCAGGCTGTGCGGAATGCCGTCGACGTCGAAATCGACGCGCTGGAACGCCGCCATCTCGACCGGACAGTCGATCAGTTCCTCGTAGTGCGCGGCGCGGTAGCGGCCGAAGCCGGCAGCGTCGACCTCGACCGCAGTCAGCGCGGTGGCGAGCTGCCAATCCGGCGCGACCGCGGCATCCGGCCGGGCGATGGCGACCTCGAACGGCGACTGCGCATGGCCTGCCGGGCAGTAGAACAGCGAGCTGCCGTTGAAGAAGCCGCGCCGGGTGTCGAGGTAGGCCTTGCGCACCGACGGGTCCCAGGCATGGACGCGGTAGGCCAGCACCACGGTCCCGGCGGCCGGGCAGGCCACGTCGAAGCTGCGCTTGTCGATGCGGGTGATTGTGGCCGGTGCGCCGTCGAGGGTCGCGACCAGCCCTTGCACGTGCTTGGCAAAGTCGCGGACCAGATAGCTGCCGCGAATCCACGACGGCAGGCTGAAGCGCTGCGCGCCCGGTGTCGTGACCGCGAGTTCAAGCGTGACGTGGAAGGCATGCGCCAGCGGATCGGGCGCGACGGTGCAGCGAATCGATGCGGAAGTCATGCCCGGATTATGCCGCGCGACGAAGGCCGATCGGGCGCCTTCGCGCACCGTCTCGTCGGCTGGACGACACAGGTCCGCCGAAATGACGAAGCCCGCCGGGTGGCGGGCTTCGAGGCAGCGGCGCGGCGCGGATCAGAGCGCGAAGCCGTTGCGCTCCGGCGGGTTCAGGTCCACCGCCATCCCACGGATGATGCGATCGCCGTCGATCCGGTCTTCCTGGCTGGTGTTGGCGCTCGACAGATTGAAGTTGTAAAAGCGCGAGGTGCCGCCACGCGGCGCGATGATGACGTACGGCGTGCCGACTTCATCGTTGTCCTGGTCACCGCGGTCGCGAACGATGTCGAAGCCGGCCTGCGAGACGAAGCCGCGATCCAGCGCACCGACCGTCGTCAGCACGCCGGCGTTGGTGATCCGCACCAGGGTCTGCGTCGTCACTTCGAGGCCGTACAGCGTCGTCGTCGTCGCGTTCGTGCGGCTGTTGGTGTACGCGATGGCGGCCAGCTGCGGCACTTCGCCGTCGTTGACGTCGTCCGGATCGAAGATCGGCGCGGCATCGGTCTGGATCAGCATGCCGTTGGTGGGATTGACCCGGCCGTTGAATGCCGCCGTGCTGCCGCTGGACGACGAGATCACGCGCAGGTAGTCATCGATGGCGTTCACGTCCATCACCGGCGACACCAGCGTGGCCGTCGTGAACGGCGTGGTCGACACCAGAGTGGCAGCGCCGGAGGTCGGATCGATCGTGACGATGCGGTTGTTGCTGGTCAGGCCGTACAGCTGCTCGTTGGCCGGGCGGAAATCGATCTGCACCACGGTTTCGTTGGCAGCCAGACCGGTGAACGACACTTCGCTGTCGATTCTCGTGGCGTTGTCAGTCTGGAAGCTGATCAGGGTATTGGTGTTGGTGATGGCATAGGCCACGCGGCCGTCCTGGCAGCCGGCCAGCACGAGTCCGGCGGTGATGACAGCCGCCAGGCGCAACAGAGATTTTGAATTCGGGAAGCGCATCGCTCAGGTCCTGGTGTCGGCCGGGGGCGGCCGCGGGGCGGGGTTCGGCGGTGATCCAGCATCGGCCGGGCACAATGCCAGATGATAACGACCCTGGCTCAACGCTGGGTCGCCCGGCAATGGACCTTTGGCCTGCGCCGATGTTCCGCATCGGGCCTTCGCGCAGGGCGTGGCCCCGGCGGCGGACAATCGGGATTGTCGTCTCGTCCGACGGTGGATGATCGGCTACGCTTTCCGACCGCTCCCTGACCCGATCTCGCCCGATGACCGTGACCCTTAGCCTGCGCGCCCGCCTGTTCGGCCCTGTCTGCCAGTTGCTGCTGCAGCCGGTGCTCGCCAAGCCGGCCGAGCAGATGCGGCCACAGCTCGACGCCATCGCCCGGCTGATCACCCGCATCCCGCGCGGCACGACGATCTCGCCGACGATGCTCGGCGCACGCCCAGCCGAGATGCTGACGCCCGCGAAGCTGGAATCGGACACCGTCATCTACTATCTGCACGGTGGCGCCTATCTCGGCGGCTCGCCGCGCTCGCACCGCGGCATGCTCGCGCACTTCGCCAAGGCGGCGGGCTGCAAGGTCATCGCGCTCGACTACCGGCTGGCTCCGGAAGACCCGTACCCGGCACCGCTCGAAGACGCAGTGGCCGGCTACAAGGCGCTGCTGGCGCAGGGCATTCCGGCTTCGAAGATCGTCATCGCCGGCGATTCGGCCGGCGGCAACCTGAGCATCGTCACCGCCATCGCGCTGCGCGACGGCGGCCTGCCGGCACCCGCGGGCCTCGTGCTGCTGTCGCCGTGGACGGATCTGTCGTCGAGCGGCCGCTCGATGGGCAGCCGCGCCGAGCGCGACCGCATCCTCACCGTCCTCGGCATCAGCAAGGCCGCCGAAGTCTTCGCCAATGGCCGCAAGCTGACCGACCCGCTGCTGTCGCCGCTGTTCGCGGACCTGAAGGGCCTGCCGAAGATGCTGATCCAGGTCGGCGACGACGAAGTGCTGCTCGACGATTCCACCCGCTTCGCCGCCGCCGCCCGCAAGGCTGGCGTCGACGTCACCCTCGACGTCAAGCCCAAGCTCTGGCACGTCTGGCAGATCCTCGCCGGCTGGATGCCGGAAGCGGACGACGCGGTCGAGGAGATGGGGGCTTTTGTGCGGGCGGTGGTCTGAACGCCGTGATCTAGCGGCCGTCAGACCGGCAACGGCCACAGCCACGCCGCGCCGCGGACGCCGCTGGCGTCGCCGTGGACGGCCGGCAGCAGGCGGGTGGTGACGGAATCGGAAAACACCCAGCGCTTCCAGCGCAGCGGGATCTGCGTGTACAGCCGCGCGATGCGCGACAGGCCGCCGCCGAGGACGATGATGTCCGGGTCGAGCACGTTGATGACCGAGGCCAGCGCCCGCGCCAGCCGGTCCTCGTAGCGCGTCAGGGTGTCCGAGCACGCGGGGTCGCCGGCCAGCGCGCCGCGCACGATCGCTTCGCCGTCGAGCCTCTGGCGGGTCACGTCGTGGTGGTCGCGGGCCAGCGCCACGCCGGAGCACCAGTCCTCGATGGCGCCATGACGGCCATCCCAGCCGAGCGGGCCCGGCATCTCGCCCCATTCCGGGCGCGGCCAAGGCAGCGGGTTGTGGCCCCATTCGCCGGCGATGGCGTTCGGCCCGGCGCGGAGTTTTCCGTCGATGACGATGCCGCCGCCGACGCCGGTGCCGAGAATCACGCCGAACACGCACGGCGCGCCGAGCGCCGCGCCGTCTTCCTGCGCTTCGCTGAGGGCGAGACAGTCGGCATCGTTGGCCATGCGCACGGCGCGGCCGAGCGCGGCTTCCAGATCACGCTGGAGTGGCTGATCGTTGAGACAGGTGGAATTGGCGTTCTTGATCCGGCCGGTGAACAGCGAGGTCGCGCCCGGATGCCCGATGCCGACCGGCAGGTGGCCGGCACCGACTTCGCGTTCGAGATTCGCGACCAGTGTGGCGACCGCCGCCACCGTGGCGGCGTAATCACCGGCGGGTGTCGCGATGCGCTGACGGGCGACGACGGCTGCCGCACCGCGCAGCACGACACCTTCGATCTTGGTGCCGCCGAGGTCGATGCCGATCCTGAGCACGGCAGTGCGGCCGACCATGCCTCAGCCGCCGCCAACGGCGAAGGCTGCGCGGATCGCTTCGACCCGTTTCCGGTTGGCGCCGAAATCGTGGTAGCCGATGCGGCTCGACGAGCGCACCTGGATCACGCCGGGCTGGGTCGCGGTGGCGACGAATTCGGCGTCGTCGACGAACTTCATCAGCGCCGTGGTGAAGGTGGCGTGGATGTAGCCTTCGCTGCGGGTCACGACGGCTGCACCCGGCATTGCCGCGATCACCTTCGCCAGCCGTGCCATGGCCGCGTCGGGGGCGTCGTCATGACGCAGGGGCGCGACCTGGCGTTCGACATTGGCCTCCTCCGAACTGACGCAGTGCGGGCCGTCATCGCAGGGCTGGAGCTTGCCCTGGCTGTCGCGCAGTGTCGGCGTGCCGGCACCGCAGCCGCTCAGGCCGATGAGCAGCAGGCTCGAACCCAGCAGCCGGGCGACCTGGGAGGTCGTGAAAATCTTGCGCATTGCCTGTCCCTCGGGTGATGTCCAAACCGGAACCCCGATGATCGCCCGAAAAGCCGCGGGCCGCGATCATCGCGACACCCGGAAAAGCACGCCGCTGCGGCGAAGTCCGGCGGCAAAGGGGCTCGGACGCTTGAACATCAAAACCGGTCATTCGGTGACAGACGATCGTCTGGCACGGTGCAAGACTTTTGCGCGATCGTGCGGGAGCCGGACGCAGCCCTGAGTCCCGCTGTCACCCGCCTTCCGCAATCGAACTCGATCCGACCAGCCAGCACTGCATTTTCCGCACATGCGACAGATGAAATTTCCTTCATGCGAATTACCGCTCGCGACGCTGCTGGTCCTTGTCGTCATCAGCGCGGACCTGAACGCGGCGGAGCCCGTTGCCGGCCGTGACGAGCCGCCGGCCGTGGTCGCGCTCGATCCCGTCGTCGTGGAAGGCGCACGCGAAGCCACCGGGAACGGGCCATCGAAGCAGTCGGTGGAGGGCGTCTTCGGCGATCAGCGCAAGCTCGTCGACGTGCCGCGATCAGTGACCGCGATTGGCGCCGATCTGATCGACCGGGCGGCGATCGTCGAACTGCGCGACCTTCAGCGTCTGGTGCCGAACAGCTACGGTGCGAACACCTTCGGCGCCAGCAGCCTGCCGACCCTGCGCGGCCAGTTCGGCGAGCTGTATCAGGACGGCCTGCGCCGACAGGGTGGCAACAACGGCCTGGGGCTTCCGCTGTCGTTCAATTCCATCGAGCAGATCGATGTCATCAAGGGACCGCCACCGGTGGCGTTCGGCAGCAGTCAGCGGGTCGGCGGTTTCATCAACCTGGCACCGAAGCGCCCGGACCTCGACACCTCCCGCGCCGACATCCAGGTGCAAGCCGGGAGCTGGGACCGTTATCGGCAATCGCTGGACTGGTCGCAGCCGATCAAGGCCGGGCAGTCGGCGGTGCGTCTTTCTGCCGAGAACCGCAACGAAGGCAGCTACTACGACTTCGTGAACTATCGCAGCCAGAGCCTGTTCACGGCCTACCGCCTCAAGCCGGATCGCGATTCGCAGCTCGATGTCGGCGTCGAATACTTCAACGTCGATTTCGCCGACAACGCGGGCTTCAACCGGCCGACCCAGCAACTCATCGACGACGGCCTGTACATCACCGGGCAAGGCGTTCAGGCCGACGGCTCGACCGTGCCCGCCGCCGGTTCCGTGGTGTCCCCGACCGGACTGACCCGCATTTCGCGCCGCCGCGTCTTCACCGACCCGGATGACCGCAACAGCGCCGAAACGGTGATCGGCAACCTGCGCTACGAGCGAACGCTGGACGAGGGTTTCCGCTGGGTGACGCGGGCCTTGTACCAGCACCTGGAGCGCGAGGAAATCGCGCGCAACAGCTTCGTCGAAATCATCGATGGCGCCGACACCTTCAACCTGCGCAGCGAACTGAGCCTCGATACCGAGTTCCCGCTGGCCGCGTTCGCGGCGGCGCAGACCACGACGTTCGGCGTCGAATATCGCTTCCACGACATCCTCGGCTACAGCCAGTTCACGACCGAAGCGGACAATCCGATCGATCTGACCGGCCCGATCGAGAACCGCCGCATCCCGCTGAGCGCCGCCCAGCAGGCCCGGCTGGTGGAACTCAGGCCGGGCCTGTTCGTGTCGCCCGGTGCGCAGTACGACGTCGACGGCGATGGCAGCGGCGATTTCAACACCTCCGACACCACCGATTCGACGAGCCACCAGACCGGCGTGTTCGTCCAGCATTCGATCCGCCCGAATGCCGCGTGGGAACTGCTGCTGGGTGCGCGCGGCGACTGGTTCGATGTCGATGCCGGCGATGGCGCGCCGCCACCGGGCGTGACCGCCGCACGCGACGGCATCAATCGCTGGCTCAAGGCCGGCAACGCCGCCCTGCTGTTCAAGCCGCAGACCGACATCACGCTGTTCGCGACGGCCAACTACAGCGAATCGACATCGAACAGCCTCGGCGGCGGCTTCGTGCTCGGCGCCGGCAACGAGATCGCGCGCGAGAACTTCGCCACCGAAAGCCGGCTGTACGAGGCGGGCATCAAATGGGCGCCGGCAAACGGGGCCTGGTACGCCGACCTGAGCCTGTTCGATCAGACCCGAAGCCTGCGCAACCGCGACGGCAGCAACAGCGGCATCCAGACCCACGGTGCCGAAAGCCGTATCGCCTGGACGCCAGACCGCCACTGGTTCCTGCAGGTGGCCGGCAGCTGGATCGATGTCAGCTTCGACGACTCGGTAGCGTTCCAGGACAGCAGCAACGTGCTGGACGCCTTTGACGACTCGCGCCCGGATCTGGTCGCCGGCACCGGGGTCGGCAGCCCCAGCTTTGCGGTGTTTCCCGCCAGCAGCAATCGCGTGCCGGGCATTCCGAGAGTGCAGGCGTCGGGACTGCTGAGCCACGAAACCGCGTTTGGCCTGGGCGTCGCGATCAATGCCCTGTACACCAGCGAATTCCCGCTGGATTACCAGCAGACCGTGAAGATTCGCGAACAGATCACGGTCAACGCCTCCGTTCACTGGGACGTCAAGGCGATCGCCACCGACTTCCGCTTCGATGTCTTCAACCTGACCAACGAGGACAACTTCTCCCCGGTGTTCGAAGGCGGCTTCTTCGGCTCGACCCTGGTGTTTCCGGAGCAGCCGATCAACGTGCTGTTCTCGATCCGGCACCGGTTCAGCCTGTGAAACGCGGGCTTGTCGCATGCGCGTTGGCGATGGCGGCGGTGCTGCTCGCCGCCTGCTCGCGCACGCCGCCGCCGCTGTCGGATGCGGCCCTTGCCGCCATGGACTGGCCGCAGGTCGAAGCCGCGGCGCGCGGTCGCACCGTCACTTTCGTGATGTGGACCGGCGATCCGGCGATCAATGCCTACATCGATGGTTACCTCCGGCCAAGGCTCGAACGCCTGCACGACATCCGCCTGCGGGTCATTCCCGGACAGGCTGATATCGCCAATCAGGTGATCGCCGAGCGCGACGCCGGACGGCGAACCAGCAGTCTGGATCTGCTGTGGATCAATGGCGAAACCTTCTTCAAGCTGCGCCAGTTGCAGTCGCTGCACGGCCCGTTCACCGAGCGCCTGCCCAACAACCGCTACGTGCGCTGGTCCGATCCAACCATCGCCCGGGATTTCCAGCAACCGGTCGACGGCTACGAGATGCCATGGGGCAACGTGCAACTGCTGCTGATCGCCGATCGCGAAAAG
Source organism: Nevskia sp. (assembly GCF_021732705.1). Taxonomy (GTDB): domain Bacteria; phylum Pseudomonadota; class Gammaproteobacteria; order Nevskiales; family Nevskiaceae; genus Nevskia. The sequence goes on from NZ_JAKFUM010000010.1 coordinate 276,003, forward strand.
GTGTCGCCGCCACCGGACACGCCGGCGGCGCTCGCCGACTGGATCCACGCGCATCCCGGCCGCTTCAGCTTCGATTCCGGCTTCACCGGCCTGAGCTTCCTGAAATCGCTGATGCATGCCTTCGCGGCTTCGCCGGACATGCTCGAAGGACCGTTCGACGAAGCGCGCTACCTGCGCCTGCGCGATCCCGTGTTCGCATGGCTGCGCGACGTGCGGGCCGACCTGTGGCGACAGGGCCGGACCTTTCCCCGTGATGTCGCGCAGCTGCATCAGCTGTTCGCCGCCGGCGAACTCGACTTCACGATGAGCTTCAATGACGGCGAGGTCGACAACAAGATCGCGCTCGGCCAGTTCCCGGTCAGCGCCGAGGGCTACGCGCTGCGCACCGGCATGCTGCGCAACTCGCATTACCTCGGCATTCCCGCAGCCTCGCTCGAACGGGCCGCGGCGATGGTGGTGATCAACGAGCTGCTGTCGCCGGAAGCGCAGTTCGAGAAGCTTCAGCCGTCGGTCTGGGGCGACGGCACGGTGCTCGATGTCGAGCGCCTGCCCGCGCCGTGGCCGGCCCGCTTCGCCGCAGCCGCCGAACGGCGACGGGTGCCGAGTCGCGCGGCGCTGGCTGCCATCGCCCGGCCCGAGCCATCGCCGGAATTGATGATCCGCCTGGAGCAGGATTTCCGCCGTGCTTTCATCGAGCACTGATCGCGCAGCCCGCCTGCTGTTCGGCGTCGCCACCGGCGGCGTCGTGCTGCTGGCGCTGGTGGTGGCGGCCGCCGGCAGCGTCGGCATCATCGGCGGCATCGAGCCCGCGTTCACCACCGCCCACTGGCTGGCAGTCCTGTCGACGCCGACGCTGTGGCTGTCGCTCGCCTACTCGGCGTTGATCGCGATGGCCAGCCTGCTGCCGAGCGTGCTGCTGGCCCTGCTCATCGTGCTGGCGGCGGGCGAACGCCTGCGCCGCGCGCCACTGGGGGCGCTGCTCTACCTGCCGCTGGCGTTTCCGGGCGTGGTCGCGGCACTGGTGGCGGTGCAAGTGCTCGGCGGCGCCGGGTGGCTGTCGCGCATCGCCCACACGGCCGGCGTGCTGGCGGCGCCGGAGGAGTTCCCGGCGCTGGTGCAGGATCGCATCGGTGTCGGCATCGTCATCACCCACATGCTGATGGTGACGCCGTTCTTCGTGCTGCTGATCGATCGCCTGTCGACGCTGGAACGGCTCGATGCCCTCGCCGCGCTGGGTCGCTCGCTCGGCGCGACTTCGGCGCAGGTGCTGTGGACGATCCGGCTGCCGATACTGCTGCGCGGCCTGACACCGGTCTGCACGGTGTACGGCGCGGCGCTGCTGGCGTCTTTCGAGGTGCCGCTGCTGATCGGTGCCCAGCATCCGGCGATGATCGCTGTGGAAATCGACCGCCACCTGCATCCGCTCGACCTGAGCACGCAGGGTCAGGGATACGCGATGGCCTGCGTGCACGTGATGCTGCTGACCGGCATCTGGTGGCGGATGTCCAGACCCGCGGCCCGCCGATGATCCGCGCCACCGCATCGCGTCGGGCCGCCGTGATCGCCTGGGGACTGGCGGTTCTGATCGTGCTGCCCTACGCGGTGCTGGCCTTCGGTGCGTTCGCCCAGCAGTGGCGATATCCGGCACTCCTGCCGGCCGGCTGGTCGATGCGGGCCTGGACCGCGCTGGCGGGCGGCGGCGCGCTGCTCGACGCCGCCGGACGCTCGGCAGTGATCGCGCTGGCGGTGTCGCTGCTGTCGGTGACGGCCGCACTGATCACCTCGCAGGCACTGGCGATCGCGCGTCACCGCGAGCGTATGCAGGCACTGGCGCTGCTGCCGTTCTTCGTGTCGCCGGTGGTGATCGGCATGAGCCTGCAGCAGCTGCTGCTGCGCAGCGGCCTCGATCATGGCGCGCTCGGCGTGCTGCTGGCCCAGAGTTTCATTGCCTACGCCTATGCAGTGCTGCTCATGAACGCGCTGTGGTCGCCGACGCTTCTGGCGATGGGCGATGCGGCCGCAGGGCTGGGGGCTTCGAAGCTTGCGATCTGGCGCGAGGTCTGGCTGCCGGCCGGTGCCGGCGTGATCGCGATGGCGCTGTTCCAGACCTTTTCCCTGTCCTGGTTCGACTACGCGCTGGCGCGCGTGATCGGCGGCGGGCGGGTAGTGACGCTGCCGATCCGGGTGTTCGAAGCGCTGAGTGCCGGCGACCTGCGGGTCGCCAGCGCCGGCAGCCTGCTGCTGGTGCTGCCGCCGGCGGTCGCATTCCTGCTCGCCAGACGCCTGGTGGCAGCCTCGCCGCTGCTGAAGGTGTCGCAATGATCGCGGGCCTCGATGTCGACGGCATGAGCAAGCGCTTCGACGGCCGGCCGGTGCTGGACGCCGTCTCCCTGTCAGTGCCGCGCGGCGAGCTGATGGCCGTGCTCGGGCCGTCGGGCTGCGGCAAGTCGACACTGCTGCGCGGCATCGCCGGCCTGATCGCGATCGACAGCGGCACGGTGACCGTCGCCGGACGCCGCGTGGACCATCTGCCGGTGCGCGAGCGCGGCATCGTCTATCTCGGTCAGGAGCCGCTGCTGTTTCCGCATCTGGATGTCGGCGGCAACCTCGCTTTCGGACTCCGGCTGTCGCGGCGACCGGCGCAGGAGATCGAGGACCGGGTCCGGCAACTGGTCGAGGAACTCGGCCTGCCCGGGATGGAACGGCGGAACCCGGCCGACCTGTCGGGCGGCGAACGTCAGCGCGTCGCGTTCGGCCGCGCACTGGCGATCGAACCGGCCGTGCTGCTGCTCGACGAGCCGTTCAGCAGCCTTGACGCCATGACGCGCAGCAGAATGCAAGGCTTGTTTCGTCGCGTGGCCCGCCGCCATGCGATCACCACCGTGCTGGTGACGCACGATCTGAAGGAGGCGCTGGTCATGGGCGATCGTTTCGGGCTGATGCAAAACGGGCGGCTGCTGAGTCATCCCGACCGTGCTGCATTCGCGGCCGCGCCGGGCAGCGGCGTTGCCGCCGAGCGGGCGTTCTGGGACCTGCTCGACACCGGCCCATCGGCCCAATCGGGCCCGGCGGCGCGTGGCCACGGAGACCGTGATGCTTGACGTCATCCTGATCGACAACGGTGTTCACGGCCTGCGCGACTACTTCGTCGACGGCGCCGCAGTGCGGTATCGGCCGGCGCGCATCGGTGGGCAATGGCCGCCGGATCTTGCCGGCGCCGACCTGGTCATCGCACCGAATGGCACCGATCATGTCGCGCTGCATGCAGCGCGCGAGGCGGTCGCCGCACACCTGCAGGGCGGCGGTGCGCTGGCCTGCTTCTGCGGCTTCTTCACGCCGTGGATACCCGGCAACCGCTGGGTGCATGACACCGGCCGGCCGCTCAACGAGCTCGAGTATCACGCCGTCGACGATCGGCTGGGCCTGCTCGACGGCGTCGATCTCGAGCGCTTCGCCGCCGGTCGTCACGGCATTCGCGGCGGCTGGGCATGCGGGCGCATCGAAACCGACCATGCGGAATCGGTGCTGCTGCGCGACAGCCATCACCGCGTGATCATGGTGGCCGACACCCGCTCGACCCCCGGCCTGATCGTCGCCACCGCCAGCGGCCCGCTGGGCGATGCCGCACCCGATCAGCCGCTGCCGGCTGACGGTGGTGATCTCACCCGGATCTATCGAAACCTGCTCAACGTCGTTCGGCAACGCAAGGAGAGCCGTCAATGAGCCGCAAGCCCATCGCGATGATCTTCAACGGCGTATGGTCGCAGTACGCGGTCGCCACCGCGCCGAAGTACCGGGATCTCATCGATCTGGTCTACGTGCACGATCTCGCCGCCGTCGACTGGTCCGACTATCGCGGCGTGATCGTGCCATTCCAGAACGATCATGCAGCGCTCGCCGCCCACCGGGATCGCCTTTACGGCTTTCTCGCCGGAGGCGGCAGGGTCGCGGTGTTCGGCGATGCCCATCACTGGATCGATGCCGAGTGGGCGGACCGGCCCGTCGACAATCACTGGTGGACCCGCCAGCCCGATTCGCCGCCGGTGGTCACGCTGGATTTCGACCATCCGCTGTTCGCCGGCCTCACGCCGCGTCAGGCCGGCTGGCATCACCATGGTGTCTACCTGCGCCTGCCGGCGCGCGCGCGGGTGCTGCAACGCTCGCGCGAGGATGAAGTGGTGTGCTGGACCACCACCGAGTACGGCGGCGAATTACTGGCCGGCACCCAGGACCCGATCGTCGAGCACGGCGTGCAGCAGATCCGCCATCTCGATCATTTCGTCGATCAGCTCGTGCTGTGGCTGGGCGGCGAGCGCCCGTCCCCAGCCCGGCTGACGGTTGATGAAAGCGCCTATGGCGTGCCGTTTCCGAGGCGCGCGCGGGCAACGGCCGATGCCCGCCAGCCGAACCGCGCCTGATCGCCCATGGAAAGCATTTACTGGGTCCTGACCTGGGCCTGCCATCGCAAATGCGATCACTGTTACGACGCGCGCTTCCGGCCGTATGTGCGCAGCGGCCTGAGTCGGGTGCTGGCCGAAGGCCAGACGGCCTACCGGCGAATCGTCGAGCATCTGCCGGATGACTTCAGCTACGTCCAGCCGCTGGCCGATGGCCGGAGCGAACGCCGTCGGGGCCGGCTGATCCTGGCAGGCGGGGAGCTTCTGATCGACGCGGTACGCGAGCCGCTGCTTTACCCGGTGCTCGATGCCTTGCGCGACAAGTACGGCAGTGGTGGCCCGAGGCTGTCGCTGCAGACCACCGGCGACGTTCTCACCGACCACCATCTGGAAGCGTTGCTGGCGCGCGGCATCTGGATGATCGGCATCGCCTCGATCGACGATCATCACGTCGGCATGAAGGGCGAGCGCAAGTTCGCGTTCATGCAGCGCATCCGCGAAATGATGGCGCGGCACGGCGTGGAGGAAGCCAGCCTGGGCGGTGCGCGCGATCACCGCGTCGAACTTCCGGCGCGGCCGGCCGATGCCGCGCGCGACTATCTTCAGGAAGACGGCCCGTTCTTCGTCTTCTTCGGCGCCCAGCCGGAACTCTGGGTCGGTGAACTGTGGCCGCGCGGTCGCGCCTGGAGCAACGGCCTGTCGAATGCCGACTACAGCACCAATTTCTGCGCGCGCTGGTCCGGAGGCCGGAATTTTCTCCACCACGGCCAGGCCGGTTCGGAAGTCTCGATCGAGCCCGATGGCTCGGTCTATCCCTGCTGCATCAAGACCCGCGTGCCGCTGGGCAGCGTCGTCGAGGAGCCGCTGATCGACATGCTCGACAGCCTGCGCGAGGAGCCGGCGCTGCAAGCTCTGAACAACGGCGATCCCGAAGGCATGGGCCTGCATCACGGCTGGACGCGTGCGCAGTTCCGCGCGTCAGCGCATGTCACCGATCCCACGGGGCGTCCGTACGGCAATCCCTGCATCGGCTGCGATGCCTATTTCGACGCTCACCTCGGTGCGCGTCTGGTCGCGCTTCGCGAACAGCGCAGGCAGCTGCGCGAGGCGCGGGCATGACCGCGCCGCGCGCGCTGAATCCGGGACCGTCGCGGCCGGGCGGCGTGAGCGTCGGCACGCGGCAGTGCGCGAGCCTGCTGCGCGTGGTCGCCGAGCCGACGCGGCTGGCGGTGCTGCGGCTGATCGCCACGGCACCGCTGTCGGTCAACGAGATCGCGGGGCAGCTCGATGTGGAGCAGACCCTGCTGTCGCATCACCTCGCGCTGTTGCGGCGCAATGGCCTGGTCAGCGTGCATCGCGACGGCAAGCGTCAGTTGTATGAACTGGCCGACGGCGTGAAGTTGAACGACGCGGCGGATGTCATCGATTTCGGCTGCTGTCGCCTTCAGTTCTTCTAGAAGCCCGACAGCGCACCTTTCAGCGCGCCTTCAGCTCAGCGCGCCTTCAGCGAGCTTTCGGGCGCGGCACGGCATGCTCATCCGCCCATTCGGCGATGCAGCGCGCCACCTTGTCGGGGTGGCTGAGCAGCAGCCAGTGGCCGGCGTCGATCGCGCGGCGGCGCAACGTGGGTACCCAGCGCGGCAGGCTTTCGAACACTTCCGGGCCGACGAAGCGATCGCGCAGCGGAATGATCAGCTGGACCGGCACCGCGGCGTGGCGCGGCTCCGGTTTCAGCAGCTTTTTCAAGATGTTGGCGCGATACAGCTGGATGCCGTTGCGGCCGTCGTCGGCCTGCGTCGGGCTCAGGTCGACAGCCGTGCCTTCGAGCCGCTTCAGCACCGTGGCCCAGTGCTTGCCCAGTGCCAGCTTCCACGCCGCCGGCGCCAGGCCCGGCAGCTGGAACGCGACGATGTACCACGAGCGCAGCAGCTGCTTCAGCACCTGCCGGCCGCGCCAGCCCGGCTTGGCGTTGTCCCGCAGCCAGTAGCCGACGTGATCCAGACACGGCCCGCTGATGCTGGTGTAGGTGGCGATGCGGGCGCTCAGCGGCACGGTGGTGACGCCTTCCCAGCACTGGATCGAGCCCCAGTCGTGGCCGACCAGATGAACCTTGCGGCCGGGTGCTGCGGCATCGAGCACGGCGCCGAGATCGGCCATCAGTTCCTTGATCGCGTAATCCTGCCGGCGCGTCGGTGCACTGGACGCACCGGCGCCGCGCACGTCGTAGGCCACGACATGGAACTGCGCGGCGAGCTTGTCGGCAATCGCATCCCAGACCCGCGCGGAATCCGGGTAGCCGTGGACGAGCGCGACGGTCGGGCCGGATTCGACGGTGCCGCGTTCGTAGACGGCGAGTTCGACCGGGCCACGGGTCACGGTGCGGGTGGGTGTCATCGGGCGGCATCTTCAAGGGGTTGAGGTGCGCATGATGTCCGGCGACGGGCGATTTATGAAGCCTCTCGACCCGGCGGCCGGTGATGCGCGCCGGTTCCGGCTCGCTATCATCCGGATACCACCTTTTCGAGATGCCGCCGATGGCTGCCGATGCTTCCTCCGCACCGCGCCCGACCCTGAACGTGCTCGGCACGCCGCTGGCGTGCTGCTGCCTGTCGCCGTTGACCGGCTTCTATCGCGATGGCGATTGCCGCACCGGCCCGCAGGATGTCGGCCGGCATCTGGTCTGCGCGCAGGTCACGGCGGAATTCCTCGCGTTTTCGGTCAGCGTCGGCAACGACCTGAGCACGCCGCGGCCGGAATACCAGTTCCCCGGCCTGAAACCCGGCGACAAGTGGTGCCTGTGCGTGCTGCGCTGGAAGCAGGCGCTGGACGCCGGGCTGGCGCCGCCCATCGTGCTCGCGGCCACCCATCAGAAGGCGCTCGAATATGTCGATCTCGCGGTGCTCAGCGCCCATGCGCTGGATCAGGCCTGAGCCGTCGCCACACGATTTCGATAGATGACATCCGGACCTTGACCGCAACCCGCCGTAAGCCCCGCCCAGGAGAAGCGCGATGTCCGATGCCTGCACGCCACAAGCCTTTCAGCCAAGCCCGGCCCACACTGCCCTTGCCGCGATGGCCGGCGACTGGGAAGGCCGAACGCAGGTCTGGTTCGAGCCGGGCACGGTGCCGGACGATTCGCCCGTGCGCGGCACCGTGCGCAGCGTGCTCGAGGGCCGCTTCATCGTCTGGGATTACGTCGGCAGCCTCGGCGGCAAGCCGCTGTCCGGGCAGTTCCTGATCGGCTGGCACGTCGACAAGCGCCGCTTCGAATCCTCGTGGATCGACAGCTTCCACACCGGCACCTCGATCCTGATCAGCAACGGCCTGCCGGATGATCCGGCGATCTCCGTGCTCGGCCACTACGGCCCGGAAGGCGGCGAATGGGGCTGGCGCACGGCATTCGAACTGGAAGCGCCGGATGCGCTGGTGATCCGCGCGTGGAACATCATGCCGGGCGGCGAGGACATGCTGGCAGTCGAAACGCGGCTTCGTCGGCGCTGATTGCGGCGGCCCCGGACCGCGGGCCGGTCACAGATCGACCTGCCAGCGGATCGGCAGCGCCAGATCGATCCGCAGCCGGCCGTCGTCGATCCGGAACGGCAGCGCGGTGCGGTGCCGGTCGCGCTCGTCCAGCCCGCGGCAGCCGGCGAAGAAGCGCGCAACGTAGCGCAGTTCGGCAACGCCGGCCGCGCCGTCGTCATCGAGCGTGACCGTGTCGATGCCGATGTCGTCGACCGGCACGGTGACGCCCGCCTCGCCGGTGTCGACCAGCCGTTCGAGCAGCGGCAGCAGCGCCGCCCGGTGATCGCGCAGCGCGCTGGCGACGCCGGCAGCGATCGGCCCGTTGCCGGCCGGCAGCGGCAGGTCGAGTCTCAGGCGGTCTTCGCAATGGTCGGCGGTGTCGGTCATCGGTCAGGTTGGGGCGTCGGGTCCGGCTTGCGGCGAAGTCCGGGCCCCGCCGGCGGATCGGGGGCCGGGCCGTTCGTGCACGTGGCACTCGGCTTGCGCCCGTCATTTCATCCGGGCTAGTTTCGTCCGAGACCTTACCCCCGAATTCCGCGATGAGCACCACTGCCGCGCCCGGCCTCGAACGGCCGACCGCCCCAGCCTCCGCGCCGCCCAAGACCGGGTTTGCGCAGGAGCCGGGCTATCTGTTCAGCCCGTGGATCGATTTCTTCTGCCTCGGCGGCGCCACGCTGCTGCTGATTCCGTGGTTCGCGCTGCTGCCGAAGGATCTGGCGCCGTACGCCGACGTGCTGGTGATGACCACGGCCGTTGCGCATTTCATCAACAACCCGCACTTCGCGCATTCCTATCACCTGTTCTACCGCGACTTCGGCAAGCGCGGCTTCAATGCCGAGTACCCGCGCGAATGGCGGCTGCGCTACCTGATGGCGGGCGTGGCGGTGCCGATCGCGCTGATCGCGTTCTTCGTCTACTGCCTGGCCGCGCCGAACCCGCGGGCGCTGGGCTACAGCGTGAACCTGATGTTCTTCACCGTCGGCTGGCACTACGTGAAGCAGGGCTACGGCATGCTGATGCTGGATTCGGTGCTGAAGCGCCAGTTCTTCCAGGAATCCGAGAAGAAGGTGCTGCTGTGGAACGCCTACGCGGTCTGGATGCTGTCGTACTTCCTCGCCAACTCGATCGCCTACAAGGCCGACTACTGGGGCATCTCGTACTACACCTTCGCCGCGCCGGAATGGCTGCTGACGGCGCTGACCGTGCTGACCGTCGCAACGTCGGCGGCGGTCGTCGCCGTGCTCGGCCTGAAATGGCGGGCGACGAAGAAACTGCCGCCGATCAATGGCCTGGTCGGCTACACGGTCGCGCTGTATCTATGGCTGCTGTATCGCGAGCCGGTGCTGACCCTGATCTTCCCGGCGATGCACTCGATCCAGTACATGGTCGTGGTCTGGCGCTACGAGCTGAACTACCAGCAGGACCAGACGGCGGACGCGAAATCGAGCGGCGCATTCAGCCTGCGGATGGCGCTGTTCTACACGCTGGCACTGGGGCTGGGCTATCTCGGCTTCTGGAAAGGCCCGGAACTGCTCGGCAAGGCCTTCCCCGGGGTGCTGACCGGCGTCGGCAGCGGCGCGATCCTGCTGGCCGCGTGGGTGTTCATCAACGTGCACCACTACTTTCTCGACAGCGTGGTCTGGCGCAAGGGCAATCCGGAGACCGGGCGGTACCTGTTCCGCTGACGGCGACGCACCGGCGCGGGCACGCCGCCTGCATCCAACTCCGGCACCGCCATCCGTCCGGCAACACGGCACACCGCGCCGGCCGGGGCGGCGTCGAGCGGCGGTTGCACTAGCCTCGGACCGTTGCGCGGTGTAGCTTCCGCGCTTCCGCAACCGTTGTTCATCTTTCGTCGGGCGACCGGCTCATCGTCGGCAAGGGACTTTTTGTGGCGACCAACTTCCAGGCCAATCCTCCGATCACCACCTTCATCGGCGGCCTGCCGCGCCGGCTGATCAGTGACGGCCTGTTGACGGAAGACCAGGCCCGCGACGCCCAGAACAAGGCGGCGAAGTCCGGCTCGCACTTCGTCTCGGTGGTGGTCGAATCGAAGATGGTCAGCGCCGCGCGGCTGGCCGAGATCGCCAGCATCGAGTTCGGCACGCCGCTGCTCGATCTGAACGCGATCACGGTGGACGCGGCGATCGCCCGCGAAGTCAACGAAAAGCTGATGCGCAAGCATCACGTGCTGCCGGTCTACAAGCGCGACCGCAAGCTGTTCGTCGCGCTGTCCGACCCGACCCGCCTGCAGTCGCTCGATGAAGTGAAGTTCGCGACCGGCTATCTGGTCGAGGGCATCCTGGTCGAGGAAGACAAGCTGGTGAAGGCCATCGAGACCGCGATCACCGCGGTTCAGGCCACGGCCCTGTCCGGCGGCGACGAGGACCTCGAAAACCTCGAGATCGAAGGCGGCGAAACCGATCCCGGCGCCGATGCCGGCACCAACGACGGGACCGACGACGCGCCGATCATTCGCTACGTCAACAAGGTGCTGATCGACGCGATCAACCGCGGCGCCTCGGACATCCACTTCGAGCCGTACGAAAAGAAGTACCGCGTGCGTTACCGCATCGACGGCGAGCTGCGCGAGATCGCGACCCCGCCGGTGCAGATGGGCGGCCGCCTCGCGGCACGCCTGAAGGTCATGTCCCGGCTCGATCTCGCCGAGCGGCGCGTGCCGCAGGACGGCCGCATCAAGCTGAAGCTCTCCGCCAACAAGGCGATCGACTTCCGCGTCTCCACCTGCCCGACGCTGTGGGGCGAAAAGGTCGTGATGCGTATCCTCGATGCGTCGAGCGCGATGCTCGGCATCGACGCGCTCGGCTACGAGCCAGAGCAGAAGGAGCTGTACCTGAAGGCGCTGGCCAAGCCGCAGGGCATGATCCTGGTCACCGGGCCGACCGGCTCGGGCAAGACCGTGTCGCTGTACACCGGCCTGAACATCCTGAACGACGACGGCACGAACATCTCGACCGCCGAAGACCCCTGCGAAATCAATCTGCCGGGCATCAATCAGGTCAATGTCAACGTCAAGCAGGGCCTGACCTTTGCCGCGGCGCTGAAGGCGTTCCTGCGTCAGGACCCGGACGTGATCATGGTCGGCGAGGTCCGCGACCTGGAGACCGCCGAGATCGCGATCAAGGCCGCTCAGACCGGTCACCTCGTGCTGTCGACCCTGCACACCAATGACGCGCCGCAGACCCTGACCCGCCTGCTGAACATGGGCGTGCCGGCGTACAACGTGGCGAGCTGCATCACCCTGATCATCGCCCAGCGTCTGGCCCGCAAGCTGTGCAAGTTCTGCCGCAAGCCGGACGTGATTCCGCGCGAAGAACTGCTGAAGGAGGGTTTCACCCCGGCGCAGGTTGATGCCCCCGGCTTCACCATCTACCGCGCGACCGGCTGCGATCAGTGCAACAGCGGCTACAAGGGCCGGACCGGCATCTACCAGGTCATGCCGGTGACCGACGCGATCTCGCGCGTGATCATGGAAGGCGGCAACGCCATCGACATCGCCGACCAGGCGGCGCGCGAAGGCGTGAAGACGCTCCGTCAATCGGCACTCAAGAAGGTCCTGGACGGCGTGATCGACCTGACCGAGGCCAACCGCGTCACCGTTGACTGAGCTATCCTTTTTTTCATCGGCGATGCACGGCGCTCGCTTGGATGAAAGCGGCGAGGATTGACGGTCATGGCGGCAGCAACGACACCCCCGAAGGAATTCACGTTCGCCTGGGAAGGCGTGGACCGCAAGGGTACGCGGGTCAAGGGCGTGTCCGACGGCCCGACCGAAGCCTTCATCAAGCTGCAGCTGCGCAAGCAGGGCATCAATCCGACCCGCGTCCGCAAGAAGTCCTCGCTGTTCGGCAAGGGCAAGAAGGCGATCGGCGGGCAGGACATCGCCGTGTTCAGCCGCCAGCTCGCCACGATGATGTCGGCCGGCGTGCCGCTGGTGCAGTCGCTCGAGATCGTCGGTCGCGGCCACGCCAATCCGTCGATGGGCGAGATGGTGCTGGGGGTCAAGGGCAGCATCGAAGGCGGCGCCACGCTCGCCGAATCGCTGGCCAAGTATCCGCGCCAGTTCGATGACCTGTTCGTCAATCTGGTCGATGCCGGCGAGAAATCCGGCGCGCTGGAAACCCTGCTCGACAAGATCGCCACGTACAAGGAAAAGACCGAGTCGCTGAAAAAGAAGGTCAAGAAGGCGATGACCTATCCGGCGGCGGTGATCGTGGTCGCGATGATCGTCACCGCGATCCTGTTGTACTTCGTCGTGCCGCAGTTCGCCTCGCTGTTCAAGGGCTTCGGCGCCGATCTGCCGGCGTTCACGAAGTTCGTGATCTCGCTGTCCGAGTTCATTCAGGACGACTGGTGGGTGATCCTGCTGGCCGGCCTCGGCACCTTCTTCGGCCTGCGCGAGGCGCACATCCGGTCAGAAAAGGTGCGCCGCTTCACCGACCGCCTGCTGCTGCGCCTGCCGGTGGTCGGCGACATCCTCTACAAGTCCGCTGTCGCCCGTTACGCCCGCACCCTGTCGACGATGTTCGCGGCCGGCGTGCCGCTGGTCGAAGCGATGGATTCGGTGGCCAAGGCCGCCGGCAACATCGTGTTCACCGAAGCGATCTTCCAGATGCGCGATCAGGTCTCCACCGGCCAGCAGCTGCAGCTGACGATGCAGCAGAGCGGCCTGTTCCCGGCGATGGCGGTGCAGATGGTCGCCATCGGCGAGGAATCCGGCTCGCTCGACCACATGTGCGCGAAGCTCGCCGACTTCTACGAGGAAGAGGTGGACGCTCTCGTCGACAACCTCACCGCCCTGCTCGAACCGATGATCATGGTCGTGCTCGGCGTGCTGGTCGGCGGTCTCGTCGTCGCGATGTATCTGCCGATCTTCAAGATCGGTCAGGCGATCTGACGTCACGGCCTGAGTGACCGACGGGCGTCATCACGCCCGTTGGCGCGCCGCTGCGATGAGCCCGGTCAAGCTCGCGGCAACGCCGCTCCACTACCATGAGCGCTCGACCTGACTGCCGAGTCCGCTCCATGTCCGCACGCCTGCGCCTGCACGCCGCTTCTGCCGCGCTGTTCGGCGTGACGCTGGCACTGCGACCCGGCGTCGCACGAGCCGCCGCCGGCGATCCGCTGACGCCCGAGCTTCGCGTCAATCGCATCGACGCCAGCAGCGACTCGCTGGATACGGCGGATGTCGCGCGCAGCGCTTCCGGCCTGACCGTCGTGGTCTGGACGGCGATCGGGGATTCCGCCAATCCGCCGCGGCCGGCCGGCAACGAAATCACCGTTTCCGAAGCGCGCATCAACAACGACTCGAAGCCGGTGGTGGCGATGAATGCCGGCGGCAGCTTCGCCGTTGCCTGGCGCACCGAGTATCAATCGGAGGCGGCGATCGCGATGCGCCTGTATGGTCCCGATGGCACGCCGCGCTGCGCGATCACCCGCGTCAGCACGGCGGCAACGTCGCAGGTGACCGAACGCTCGGACATCGCGATGGATGACGGCGGCCGGGTCACGGTCGCCTTCCAGCCGCCGTCCTTCGCCGACATCCGCATTCGCCAATTCGATGCCGCCGGTGTCGCACTCAGCGATCGCGAGTCCGTGGTCAGCGATGGCGATGGCGATTTCGTCGACGCCCCGGTGCTCGCTGCGCAACCGGCCGGCGATTTCGTGCTGGGTTGGCACCGTGTGGTCCGCCTGCCTGCGATCCCGGTGCCGTTTGCGGGCCCGTATCCGATCTTCATCAGCCCGCAGCGCGAGGAAATCCGGTTCCGGCGCTTTGCGGCCAACGGTCTGCCGAAAGCGGCTTCGACGGTGGTCGATCAGGCGTTCTCGGCCGATCCGTTCCTCGCCGGCGGCATCGCCGGATCCCCGATTGGCGAACCGGGGATCGGCGTCGATGCCGACGGCGATGTCGTGATCGCGTGGCCGGCTTCCACGGTCGGCGCGCTGGACACCATCCGCGCCCGGCGCTACGACGCCGCCGGCCGCCCGGTGGGTTCGATCATCACCGTCGGGCCGCTGACCAGCCGCACCACTGCGCACGTCGCGGTGTCTTCGAGCCGCGCCGGCGATGTCGCATTGAGCTGGAAAAACGACGGCCAAGTGCTCGCGCGCCGCTACCGTGCCGACGGCCGCGCGGCCGGCCCCGCGTTCGTGGTCAATCCGATCTTCGCGAGCGGCCGGGGCGATCCCAGCCGCACCGCCGTGGCCCATGACGCCGCCGGCAACTTCGGGATTGTCTGGACCGCCGCGAACCTCGACGTGCTGTTGCGGCTGTACGAAGGGCCCTGAACCCAGCCGATCCGCCGTCCATTCCGGACTGCCATGCCCATGTCGTCGAACCCGCACAGACAAACGATTGCACCGATGTGATGGATGCCCCGCTAACCCGGTGCCGCATGACCTGCAACGGCTGTCGACTTGGTACCGTACGCCCGCGTTTCCATGCCCGATGCTGGATCGGGTCTGGAGCCGGAAACTCCCACACTCTCTGCTGACATGCCCGGCGCAAGACCGCTGCTTCGAACGCTACACGCTTGTCTCCTGTTTGCCCTGCCGCTGCTGGCACTGGCGATCCCGCCCGATGTGCCGCTGCGCACGCTGGCGCATCAAAGCTGGAGCCTCGAAGCCGGGCTGCCGCAATCCTCGGCCAACGACATCGCGTTCGATCACGACGGCTTCGTCTGGATCGGCACCGAAAACGGTCTGGCCAGGTTCGATGGCAACCAGTTCCAGGTTTTCCACGAACGCGATGTGCCGGCGCTGAAGTCCAGCTTCGTCACGCGCCTGTATCGCGACCGCGGCGGGCGCCTGTGGATCGGCACGATCAAGAACCTCGCGTATCACGAGGCCAGCGGCTTCCAGTCGGTGAGCATCGACCGCAGCGGCGTCGGCACCGAGGCAACCGGCACCCCTGCGGGCGACAAAGCGGCCCCCGCCGACGTCGGCCGCGTCAACGGTTTCGCCGAAGATGCCGGTGGCGACCTGTACGTCGCCGCCGATGCCGGCCTGTTCCGATTCCGCTCAGACCGCCTTCAGCCAGTGCCGGGCTGGTCCGACCGGGCGACGGCCGCAGCCGTCAGCGAGCACGCCGTATGGATCGCGGGCAGCGGCCGCGTCAGCCGGTTCAGCGATGGCCAGCAGCACGACCTGCCGCTGCCCGCGCGCTTCGCGACCGCCGTCGTCACCAGTCTGTCCTGGTCGGACAACGCGCTGTGGCTCGGCACCAGCCGTGGCCTGCTGCGCCTGCGCGGCGAGCAGTTCGACGTGCAGACACTCGAGCCCGGCGGCACCGAGCCGAACATCCAGAGCGTGTCCGGCGATGGCGACGCCGGCCTCTGGGTCGGCACCGACAAGATGCTGTATCGCCTCGACCGCGGGCGGATGATCGACCGCATTCCGGCGCGCACGCCCGGCGTGGTGCCGTGGCCGATGACGATGAAGACCGGACCGGACGATCTCTGGATCGGCAGCGAAACCGACGGCCTGCAGCATTTCTGGATGAGCGGCAATCACCGGATCGGCATCGAGCACGGCCTGATCGATCCGATCGTCTGGAGCTACGCGCAGGACGGCGAGCGGCTGTTCGTCGGCACCAATTCCGGCGTGGCGGTGATCGAAGGCAACAAGGCCCGGCCGTTCATCCCGCGCGAGGCCCTGCCCTACCCGGTCGCGTATTCGCTGCTGCGGGCGGCCGAAGGCCGGCTGTGGGTCGGCACCTTCGCCGGTCTCGCCCGGTTCACGGCGGACGGTCGCATCGATCGCACGCTGCCGGAGCTCGACAGCATCAGCATCAACGGACTGGCGCAGGACCATGCCGGCACCATCTGGGCCGCCACCAGCAGCGGCCTGTTCCGGATCGACGGCGATGCGGTGCAGGCACTCGGTGCGGACACCGGCCTGCCGGACAAGGGCGCCCGCTACGTGCTGCACACGCGCCGCGGCGGCTTCTGGGTGGGCTTCGAGGACGGCCTGTACCGCCGGAATGACGACCGCTTCGAAGCGGTCAAGCCGAAGGAACTGGACGGCGCCTTCATCACCAGCCTGCTCGAACTGGATGACGAACGGCTCGTCGCCGGCACCATCGATCGCGGCCTGTTCCTGCTCGATGCGCAAGGCTGGCGCCAGTTCAGCCTGGCGCAGGGTCTGCCGTCGAACAGCGTCTATTTTCTCGGCGCGACCAAGCGGCATCTGATCGTCGCCGGCGAAGGCGGCGCCTACCGCATCGCGCTCGACGCCCTCGGCCACCCGGCTGGCCACGCGACCGGCGAGGGCCTGCCGCTCGACAATCTCGTCAGCAATCCCGGCGAGCATCAGGGCAACAGCCGCCTGCGCTGCTGCAATGGCGGCGGCAACGGCAAGGGCATCCTGATCGGCAACGAACTCTGGCTGCCGACCATCGACGGCGCCCTGCGCATGAATACCGACACCCCGTCGCTGCCGCCGCCGGTCGCCCACATCGTCGGACTGGATCAGAACGGCGTGCCGCTGACGCCCGGCGCCGCGATCACCGTTGCCGGGCCATCGCGCGACGTCGCGATCCGGTACGGGGCGATCGACTATCGGCAGACCTCGCCGCTGCAATTCCGCTATCGCCTGAACGGCTTCGATGCCCAGTGGATCGAGGCCGGCGACCGCCGCACCGCGTTCTACACCAACCTGCCGCCGGGCCGCTTCACGCTGGAAGTGACCGCCCGCCGCGCCTTCGAGGCCTGGGGACCGCTGGCCACCGTCACGCTCGACGTGCCGCGCAAGTTCACCGAAACCTGGATCTCGCGCCTGCTCTACATCGTGGTCGCCCTGCTGCTGATCGCGCTGATCATCCGCTCCCGCGTCAGCCATGTGAACGCGCAGAAGCTGGCGCTGGAGGCGATCGTGGCCGAGCGCACGCGCGAACTCGAACAGGCCAACCAGAGCCTGCGCGAAATGAGCGTCACCGACCCGCTGACCGGCCTGCACAACCGCCGCTTCCTCGAACAGACGCTGCCGATGCTGCTGGCCAAGATCACCCGTCACCGCGCGGAGACCGGTCGCGACCTCGTGATCGGCGTGCTGGTCGTCGACATCGACCATTTCAAGCGCATCAACGACCAGTATGGCCACGGCGTCGGCGATGCCGTGCTCCAGCGCGCCGCCAGCGCCCTGCGCACCTCCGTGCGCGACGGCGAATTCCTGCTGCGCTGGGGCGGCGAGGAATTCCTCGCGGTGATCGACGTGGTCGAACGCACGCATCTGGTCGACATCGCCCGCCGCCTGCACAAGGCCATCGCCAACAGCTGCACCAACTGGGAAGCCACCCCCGGAACCGCCTTCGCCGGCATCACCTGCTCCATCGGCTACGCCGCACTGCCGATCACGCCCACCACGCCAACGCCGGTCTGGTCAGACGCGATCCAGCTGGCCGACTACGCCCTGTATTCCGCCAAGGCCGCCGGCCGCAATCGCTACGTCACCATCGACCCGGAAACCCTGCCGCCCGAGTCATGGCGAAATGGCATGGATGGCGACGGACGCTGAGCGGTGGCGTCGAGGCGAACACAGCGATCGATCGGTACCGTGGTGCCGGCCCGGCCCGGCCCGGCCATAGTCCTGCGTCGACAAGCTCGCGCCAAACGCAATCAGGACTGCACGGAAGCATTCAACCCGACCGGATACCCGCCGCCCGCTTCGAAGGGTCCGACAGGCCCAACGGGTCCGAATCATTCCGCAGGTCAGTAGCCGCCCTTGTCGTGGCGCTGATGGTGGCGCCACATGCACGACGCTAGGCGTCGGGCCTCAGTGCGCGCAACGCGTCTCCCTCGAACTTCACGCCACCCCAACCGCTCCGCAAGAAATTGCGGATGTTCGGGTGGTCGCTGCCGTCTGGATGCTTCAGCACGTCGTCGCGGTAGTAGCGGCCGAAGCAGGCGAGGGTTTCGGGCTCGCTCAGCGCATGCAGCCTGGCGAACGCGAGAATCTTGCAGGAACCGCCATTCTGGCCGGCGCCATTCTCGACCTCGCCGTTGCGGAAGGCGGTGGGCGTGTAGTCGTAATGGCTTTCGATCGCGGCGATGGTATCGGCGAATTCGATCCGCTCGGGCGTTTCACGCAGGCGCTGCAGGTAGGCGGTCAGGGACATGGATGACGGGATTCAGAAGTTGGTTGTTCGATCCGGCGTCGCCCCGCCTCACTCCACCGTGACCGACTTCGCGAGGTTGCGCGGCTGATCGACATCGGTGCCGCGCAGCAGGGCGACGTGGTACGCAAGCATCTGCAGCGGCAGCGTGTAGACGATCGGGGCCTGCAGCGGCGTGATGTGCTCGGGCATGGTGATCACGTCCACACCGTCGCTTTCGGTGAAGCCGGATTCCGGGTCCGCGAACACGTAGAGCTTGCCGCCGCGGGCGCGGACTTCTTCGAGATTGGACTTGAGCTTTTCGAGCAGGGCGTTGTTCGGGGCGACGGCGATCACCGGCATGTCGTCGTCGACCAGCGCCAGCGGGCCGTGCTTCAGTTCGCCGGCCGGATAGGCCTCGGCGTGGATGTACGAGATTTCCTTGAGCTTCAGCGCCCCTTCGAGCGCCACCGGCCAGGTTGGGCCACGGCCCAAAAATAGTGCGTGGCGCTTGTCGGCGAAGTGCTTGGCCAGTTCCTTGATCTGCGGTTCCAGCTTCAGGGTGCGTTCGACCATTTCCGGCACATGGGCGATCTGGCGCACGTACTGCGCTTCCACCGCGGCCGTCATGCCGTTGTGGCGAGCCAGCGCAACGCCGAGGATGCCGAGGGCGGCCAGCTGTGTCGTGAAGGCCTTGGTCGAGGCAACACCAATCTCCGGGCCGGCGCGGGTCATCAGCACCAGATCGGCTTCGCGCACCAGCGAGGATTCGGGGACGTTGCAGATGGCCGCGGTCGCGAGATAGCCGAGCTTCTTCGCTTCGCGCAGCGCCGCCAGCGTGTCTGCCGTTTCACCGCTCTGGGAGATCGCGAGGAACAGCGTGTCTTTCGGCACGACCGGGTTGCGGTAGCGGTATTCGCTGGCCACTTCGACCGTGCATGGCAGTTCCGCGCCCTGTTCGATGTAGTAACGGGCGATCAGGCCGGCGTGGTAGCTGGTGCCGCAGGCGACGATGTGGACATTGCGGATCTTCGGCAGCAGCGCCTCGGCGAGCGGGCCGAGCGCGGCTTCGAGCACGCGCTTGCCGGTGATGCGTTCGGCCAGGGTGTCCGCGATCGCGCGGGGCTGCTCGTGGATTTCCTTGAGCATGTAGTGCGCGTACTCGCCGCGCTCGACGGCATCGGCCGACAGGCTCGATTCGCGCACCGGACGATCGACGGCGTTGCCGTGCGCGTCGATGATGCGGACGCCGGTTTCGCGGATCTCGGCGACATCCCCTTCTTCGAGAAAGCTGAAGCTGCGCGTGACCGGCAGCAGCGCCTGCACGTCGGACGCGATGTAGTTCTCGCCATCGCCGTAGCCGACGACCACCGGGCAGCCGGCGCGGGCGGCGACGACGCAGTCCGGGTCCTTCGGCGAGATCACGACGATGGCGTAGGCGCCGTGCAGGCGCTGCACCGAGGCCTGCACGGCGGCCAGCAGCGAGCCACGCGTCGCCAGTTCATCGGCCACCAGATGGGCGACCACTTCGGTATCGGTCTCGCTGCTGAAACGGTAGCCCTTCGCGCGCAGTTCCTCGCGCAAGCCATCGTGGTTCTCGATGATGCCGTTGTGGACCAGCGCCACCGTATCGCCCGAGACATGCGGGTGGGCGTTGCGCTCGCTCGGCACGCCGTGCGTGGCCCAGCGCGTGTGGGAGATGCCGCGGCGGCCGGCGATCGGCAGGGCGGCGATGCCGTCGACCAACTGCTGGACCTTGCCCTGGGCGCGGCGGCGATCGAGCGAGCCGTCGGCCGTCAGCAAGGCGACGCCAGCCGAATCGTAGCCGCGGTATTCGAGACGGCGCAGGCCGTCGATCAGGATCGGGGTGACATCACGCGCCGCAACGACGCCGACGATTCCGCACATGGCATGGAGGCTTCAGGGGGTGGCGCGCTATTGTATCGGCAGCGGTCCCCCGCCCCTGTTCCGGCCGGCGTGCCGCTTCGGGTGATGACCTTCGGAGAATGCCTTTGAGCGTGTTGCTGGCAATGCTGTCGGTGCTGGTTCTGGTGCTGGCAGTCGCGCTGGGCTGGGTGCTCTGGCGCCTGCAGCGGCGGATCGAGGCGATGCATGCGCAGCTGGTCGGCGACATGCCGATGCCGGTGTCGCCGGGGCGCGCCGGCCCGGTGATCGAGATCGAGATCCTGAATCCGTACGAGCTGGCCGTGCGCGAAACGCCGCTGGCCGGGCCAGCGGCGAAGGTGGCGCCGCGGATGATCGAGCGCATCGTCTACACCCGCGCGGCGGCACAGATCGCCGATCAGCTGAAGGCGCAGGGCGTGAACGCGCAGGTCACGACGCATGGCGTCTGAGCTGGCCGCCCTCGCGCTGCTGATCGCGGCAGGCCTGCTGGTCTGGGCGCTGGCCTGGGCGCGCGGTGCGGCGCGCAGCGTCGATCAGCTCGACGAGGCCTTGCGCGCCTCGCTCGCGCAGGGTCGCGCGATGGCCGAGCGCATTGCCACGCTGGAATCGCTGCGCGACGCGCAGGCCAAGGCCGAGCAGGTGCTGGAAACCGGCGGTTCGGTGGTGCGCGAGGTCCACAAGGGCATCGCCAGGATTCCGTTCGACATCCTCGAAGCGATCCCGGCCACGCGCGACGCCAGCAAGCGCGTTCGCGACGTGCACGACACGATCACCGACGGCGTCTACGGCGCGCTGTCCGGCCTGAACAAGGCGGTGGGGCGGGAACTGCGCAAGGGGATGAAGCTGGAGGAGACCCCAGCGCCGACCGATGCCCTCCCACCGGGTTCGAGCGACAGTCCAGGCAAGCTGCCGCCGAATTGACCGCGGGCGGTCGACGCGATCGACCTAACGCTTCCTCGGCCGCACCCAGCTGCTGATCGCGCGCTGATCGCGGGCCCGGTTGATCGTCAACTGATCCTCCGGTGCATCCTTGGCGATGGTGGACCCGGCGGCGATGTACGCACCGCGGCCGATGGTGACCGGGGCGATCAGCTGGCTGTCGGTGCCGATGAAGGCATCATCGCCGATCACGGTCGTGAACTTGTTGGCGCCGTCGTAGTTGCAGGTGATGACGCCGGCGCCGATGTTCACGCGCTCGCCGACCACGGCATCGCCGACATAGGCCAGATGATTGGCCTTGGAGCCATCGCCGACGGTGGTCTTCTTCAGCTCGACGAAGTTGCCGATATGAACCTGATCGCCGAGCAGCGAGCCCGGCCGCAGGCGGGCGTACGGGCCGATGATGCAGTGGCTGCCGACGACGGCGTCGTCCAGCCAGGAGTGCGACTCGATCCGCGTGCCGGCGCCGACCCGCACGTTCCGCAGCACGCTGTACGGGCCGACGCTGACGCCATCCGCCAGTTCGACCGCACCTTCGATGATCACGCCGACATCGATGCGGACATCGCGGCCGATGGTGAGCGCACCGCGCAGATCGAAGCGCGAAGGGTCGGCCAGATACAGGCCGTCTCGCTGCAGCCGCTGGACCTCGCGGCGCTGGAACACGCGTTCGGCCCGGGCCAGCTGCAGCATGTCGTTCACGCCCTCGACTTCCTCGGGCGACGCCGCCGACACCGTCCTGATCGACACGCCATCGCGTGCGGCCAGGCCGACGACATCGGTCAGGTAGTACTCGCGCTTGGCGTTGTTGTTGCCGACGTGCGACAGCCAGCGCTTCAGCCGCCGCGCCGGCGCAACCATGAGGCCGGTATTGATCTCGCGGATCGCGCGCTGTTCCGCCGTCGCATCGTTTTCCTCGACGATTCCGGTGACGCGACCGGCGCCATCGCGAAGGATGCGACCGTAGCCGCGTGGCTCATCGAGCGTGACCGTCAGCAGCGCGAAGCCGTCGGCCGCCGCCTCGATCAGCGCTTCGAGCGTCGCCGCGCTGATCAGCGGAACGTCGCCGTAGAGGACGATGACCAGCGCGGTATCGGGCACGTCCGGCATCGCCTGCAGGACTGCGTGGGCGGTGCCGAGCTGCTGCCGCTGGATCACGGACTTCAGGGCATCGTCCGCGCGGGTTGCCAGCCAGTCCTGAACCTGGTCGGCACCATGGCCCAGCACCAGATGCGCCTGACGGATGCCGGCCGCGGCGGCGGTGTCCAGCACGTGTCCGAGCATCGGCTTGCCACCGACGGCGTGCAGCACTTTCGGTCGCAGGCTTTTCATCCTCGTGCCCTGCCCAGCGGCAAGTACGATGGCGTGAACGCGGTCAGTCATGGCTTCAGGGCTCGAAAAGAGCCGCATGATAATTCGCAGCACCAACAAAAAGGACCACCGGCGGAGCCGGCGGTCCTCGCTTGCTGCGACGCTGCGCTGGAATCAGGACGCGCGGATCAGCTGCTGACCTGCACCAGTTCGCGGCGTTCGTCGATGCCTTCCGAGCGGCTCTTCAGCGTTGGCCAATCGACGATCAGCTCCGAACCGCTGACCGGCGCCATCCGTCCCCAATCCTGCAGCAGCACGACCACGGCGTAATCGATGTGGCGCAGACGATCGATATCGAGCGTCAGCTTGGTGCCCGGCGGAATCTCGTCGAGGATCTTGGTGATCCACGGGATGTTCAGGAACGTGGCAAACCCGACCATGCGCAGCGTCTTCTCGTTCGGGGCCTCACCATTCTTGAGGTTCAGGTGCAGTCGCGCCGATCGGAGCGACAGGCGAAGCAGCGCGAAACCGATGCCCACGATGACACCGGTCAGCAGGTCGGTGGCCACAATGGTCAGCGCGGTGACCACATACACGGACACGTTGCCACGGCCGTACTCGGCCAGTTCCTTGATCTGCGACGGCTTGATCATCTTGAAGCCGGTGAAGACCAGGATGCCGGCCAGCGCCGAGATCGGCGCCATCCGCAGCAGCCAAGGCAGCAGCAGCACGAAAGCCAGAATCCAGGTGCCGTGCATGATGGTCGAGCGGCGCGAGGTCGCACCGGCCTGGACGTTGGCGGCGGAACGCACGATCACGCCGGTCATCGGCAAGGCGCCCATCAGGCCGCACAGGGTATTGCCGATGCCCTGAGCGGTCAGCTCGCGGCTGTACTGGGTCCGCGGACCATCATGCATGCGATCGACCGCCGCCGCCGACAGCAGGGTTTCGGCACTGGCGATGAACGCGAACGCCAGAGCCGCCACAAGCAGCGCAGGCTTGCCGAACAGGCCCAGCATCTTTTCCGGCGTGACCCACTCGATACCGGCGATCAGGTTGTCCGGCAGGGTGACGCGGTTGACCGAAAGCTGCATCGCCTCGGCCACCACGGTGGCGAGGATGATCGCGATCAGCACGCCGGGCAGCAGCTTCAGCTTGGCCGGGCGCAGCTTTTCCCACAGCAGGATCATCGCGATCGTGCCCAGACCAAGCAGCGCGGCCTGCAGGCCGGCCCCGTTGCTGATCGAGTTGAAGACCAGCTTCGGCGCTGCCAGGAAGTTCTGGAACCCGGTCGGCAGCGGCTTGGCATCGAACATCACGTGGAACTGCGACGCGATGATCAGGATGCCGATGCCGGCGAGCATGCCGTTGACCACGGCCGGCGACACCATGCGGAACCACATGCCGAGGCCGGTCAGACCGGCGGCCACCTGAATCAGCCCGGACAGCAGCACCACCGGGCCGAGCGCGATGATCCCGTGCGCCTGCACCAGCTCGAACACGAGCACCGCCAGACCCGCCGCCGGGCCGCTGACCAGCAGCGGCGAACCAGCGATCGCACCGACGGCGATGCCACCGACGATGCCGGTGATCAGACCTGCCGCAGGCGGTACGCCGGACGCGATGGCGATGCCCATGCACAGCGGCACGGCCACCAGAAATACGACGATCGAGGCAAGGAAGTCCGCCAGCAGGTTCTGTCGGCCCGCGGCAGGCGGCGCCGCCGTGGAGTCCATCATCGCGGCGCTCATCGAGCGTCACCCTTGCGGATCGGCGCCTGCAGCGCGCTTGCGCGCGGCGCCGTCGCGCGTCCATTGCCGGCAACGACGGTTTCATCGGCCGCTTCGGTGCCTTCCTCGACCTCGATGGTGCGGAAGCAGCGGTTTTCGGCGTCGTAGACGTGGATGTCGGCCGATTCGATGTCGAACACCCAGCCGTGGATCCGCAGGCGGTTCGAGGCCAGACGAGCGGCGACCGACGGATGGGTGCGCAGATGGTCGAGCTGCGCGATGACGTTCTCTTCGGTCAGCGCGAGCAGCTTCGAACGCTCGTCGCCTTCGTCGTAGTTCTCTTCGAACACGTGACGCGCGATCTGCGCGTGCTGCAACCAGGACGTCACCGCCGGCATCCCTTCGGTGCTGCCCGGCTTCAGCGTGGCCTTCATCGCACCACAGTCGGAATGGCCGCAGACGACGATGTCCTTCACGCCGAGCACGACAACCGCGTATTCGATCGCGGCCGAGACGCCACCGACGAATTGCGCGTACGGCGGCACGATGTTGCCGACGTTGCGCACCACGAAGATCTCGCCCGGATCGGACGAGGTGAAGTACTCCGGAACCACGCGGGAATCCGCGCAGGTGATGATCAGGGTGTGCGGCGCCTGGCCGCTGGCCAGCTTCTTGAACAGGCGTTCCTTGGTCGGATACGTGACCTTACGGAACTGGGCGAAACCTTCGATGAGCTTTTCCACGGATTGACCTCGGATGTCGTGCGTGCGCGTCGGCTGCGACAGGGAGTCGGCCGGTGACGGCACAGCGGTGAATTCGAAAAACCTTGATGACCGCGCCCCGCGAACCGAGGGTTCGGGTGCTGCGCGGGTCGTCGCCTCGTTGACCGGCAGCCGGCGTTAGGCCGGCTGAGCGTCAGGTCAGGAAGCGAACAAACGCCCGACTAAGCCGACCAGCTGATCGGGTGGGCGGAAGGTTTCCGACGACATGCGAAGGATCGCCGCGAGGTCCCGGTTACGGGGCATTCGGGCGACGACTGCTTGAAAGATGTGGGTGAATTCGCGGAGGAAGAAGACCTTGGCGTCATGCGTCTCGTCCAGCGCCACCGACTCGCATTCCGATTCTTCCGGGCAGTCCGCCGGCTGCGCGTCCGCCAAGGCGAGCTCGGTGTCCGCCTGCTCGGCCGCTGCCTTCAGGATGGCGACGGCGCGGCCGTCCTCCACTGCGGAGACCGCCTGTGCCACCCAGGTCACCGTGCACATCGCGAGCACGACGACCGCCGCGACACGCATCAGGCGTGACGTCGCGAAGTATCGAATGTGATCGAAGATGGACATGGAAAACTGGATGGCTCTCAACCGTACCGACTACAGACCTTGCGAACCGCAAAAAGTGCGCCGCCGCGTGACTGTACTTGATGCCAATTCAGGAAATGTGAATTTCAAGTCAAACAAAATCATGAACTTGCATCCGCCTTTCGTGCTTTAGGGTAGCCCGAGGTGTTTTCAAGAGGACGACGGTATCGTGCCCGTTCGATGGCAACAGCCCCAACGCAAACGCCGACCCTGAGGTCGGCGTTCGATCACACGGCAGCTGTCGAATCAGTGCGTCGTCTTCTTGATCTTGGTCAGGAATTCGGCGAGTGCCGCGGCCTGCAGCAGCTCGACCTGAGCTTTCGCCAGATCGACGTCGCTCTTGGCGTTGGCCAGCTTTTCCTCGGCACGGCGCTTGGCTTCCGACGCGAGCGCTTCATCGCAATCCTTGGCGCGGATCGCAGTGTCGGCCAGCACGGTCACCAGGTGCGGCTGCACTTCGAGAATGCCGCCGCCGACGAAGAACGCCTGCTCGCTGCCGTCCGCTTGCTTGACGCGAACCGCGCCCGGCTTCAGGCGCGTGAGCAGCGGCGCGTGGCGCGGGGCGATGCCCACTTCGCCCATTTCCGCCGGGGCGAACACCATCGACGCCTGACCGTGGTGAATCTGGCCTTCGGCGGAAACGATGTCGATTTCAATGGTTGCCATGGCTTGCTCGGGTACGGGTCGGTCTGATCAGGGAAAGCCGCCGATCAGAGCTTCTTCGACTTCTCGACCGCTTCGTCGATGGTGCCGACCATGTAGAACGCCTGCTCCGGCAGCGCGTCGTGCTTGCCGTCGACGATTTCGCGGAAGCCGCGGATCGTTTCCTTGAGCGACACGTACTTGCCCGGCGAGCCGGTGAACACTTCGGCGACATGGAACGGCTGCGACAGGAAGCGCTGGATCTTGCGCGCGCGGCTCACGGCCTGCTTGTCGGTTTCCGACAGTTCGTCCATGCCGAGAATCGCGATGATGTCCTTCAGTTCCTTGTAGCGCTGCAGCACGCCCTGCACATCGCGGGCGGTGTTGTAGTGCTCCGAGCCGATGACGTTCGGATCGAGCTGGCGGCTCGTCGAATCGAGCGGATCGACGGCCGGGTAGATGCCGAGCGAGGCGATGTCACGCGACAGCACGACGGTGGCGTCCAGATGCGCGAAGGTCGTGGCCGGCGACGGGTCGGTCAAGTCGTCCGCCGGCACGTAGACGGCCTGGATCGAGGTGATCGAGCCGGTCTTGGTCGACGTGATGCGCTCCTGCAGCGCGCCCATTTCTTCGGCAAGCGTCGGCTGGTAACCCACGGCCGACGGCATACGGCCGAGCAGTGCCGACACTTCGGTACCGGCCAGCGTGTAGCGGTAGATGTTGTCGACGAAGAACAGCACGTCGCGGCCTTCGTCGCGGAAGTACTCGGCCATCGTCAGACCCGACAGCGCGACGCGCAGACGGTTGCCCGGCGGCTCGTTCATCTGGCCGTACACCATCGCGACCTTCGATTCCGGCAGGTTGTCGCGAACGATGACCTTCGAATCCGACATTTCGTGATAGAAGTCGTTGCCTTCACGGGTACGCTCGCCGACGCCGGCGAACACCGAAAGACCCGAGTGCTCCTTAGCGATGTTGTTGATCAGCTCGAGCATGTTGACGGTCTTGCCGACACCCGCACCGCCGAACAGACCGACCTTGCCGCCCTTCGCGAACGGGCACAGCAGATCGATGACCTTGATGCCGGTCTCGAGCAGTTCGGTCGAGCCGGACTGGTCTTCGTAGCTCGGCGCATCGCGGTGGATCGCCCAGTGGTGTTCGGATTCGACCGGACCGACTTCGTCGATCGGCTCGCCGAGCACGTTCATGATGCGGCCGAGCGTGGCCTTGCCGACCGGCACCGAAATCGGGGCGCCGGTGTTGGTGGCGATGAGCCCGCGCTTCAGACCGTCGGACGAGCCGAGCGCGATGCAGCGCACGATGCCGTCGCCGAGCTGCTGCTGCACTTCGAGCGTCAGCTCGGTGCCCACGACCTTCAAGGCGTCGTAGACCTTCGGGATCGCGTCGCGCGGGAATTCGACGTCGATGACCGCGCCGATGATCTGTACGATCTTGCCGTTGCTCATTGCTGTTTCTCTATCCAGAATTCTTGGGTTACTGCTTCGTTTGCCGCTGATGGGGCTTGCTTAAACCGCTGCCGCGCCGCCGACGATTTCCGCCAGTTCCTTGGTGATGCTGGCCTGGCGGGCCTTGTTGTAGGCGAGCTGCAAGCCGTTGATGATCTTGCCGGCGTTGTCGGTCGCAGCCTTCATCGCGACCATGCGGGCGCTCTGTTCGCTGGCGACGTTCTCGACCACGGCCTGATAGACCTGCGATTCGACATAGCGCTGCAGCACGGTGTCGAGCAGTTCCAGCGCGCTCGGCTCGTACAGGTAATCCCAGTTGTCGGCGAGCTTGCCGACACCGCCGTCGACTTCGACCGGCAGCACCTGACGGACACCCGGACGCTGCGTCATCGTGTTGACGAACTGCGTCGACGCCAGATACAGGCGATCGATGCGGCCTTCGCGGTAGGCGTCGGTCAGCACCTTGATCGAGCCGAGCAGCTGCTCGAGATGCGGCTTGTCGCCCAGATTCGAGTTCTGCGCGACGACCTTGCCGCCGACGCGACGGAAGAACGACAGACCCTTGTTGCCGATGACGGCGTACTCGGCATCGATGCCCTTCTCGCGCCACTCGCGGATCGAACGGGTCAGCGCACGGAACAGGTTCGTGTTCAGACCGCCGCAGAGGCCGCGATCGGTCGAGATCACCAGCACGCCAACCCGCTTGATCGGCCGATCGGCCATGAACGGATGGGTGACTTCGGTGTTCGCCTGCGACAGGTGCGCGATGGTGCGACGGATCTTCTCGGCGTACGGACGCGCTTCGGTCATGCGGACCTGGGCGCGGCGCATCTTCGAGATCGCCACCTTCTCCATCGCGCGCGTGATCTTCTGCGTGTTCTTCACGCTCTTGATCTTGCTGCGGATTTCTTTGGCGCCTGCCACTGTAGTTCTCGGTCGTGCCTGAAGTTGAGGGCGTGCTTAGATCGCGGACTGCTTCTTGAACGCGGTGATCGCGGCCTTCAGCTCCCCTTCGATCGCATCGTTCCAGTCGCCCTTGACATTGATCTTGTCGAGGAGCGGCTTGAAGCCGCTGGCGAGGAACTGCTGCATCGCGGCTTCGAACGCGCCGATCTTGTCGACGGCGACGTCATCGAGGAAACCCTTTTCCGCGGCGTAGATCGACGACGCCATTTCGGCGACCGACATCGGCGCGTACTGCTTCTGCTTCATCAGCTCGGTGACGCGCTGACCGCGCTCGAGCTGCTTGCGGGTGGCTTCGTCGAGGTCCGACGCGAACTGGGCGAACGCCGCGAGTTCACGGTACTGGGCAAGTGCCAGCTTGATGCCGCCCGACAGCTTCTTGATGACCTTGGTCTGGGCCGCACCACCGACGCGCGACACCGAGATACCCGCGTTCATGGCCGGACGGATGCCGGCGTTGAACAGGTCGGTTTCGAGGAAGATCTGGCCGTCGGTGATCGAGATCACGTTGGTCGGCACGAACGCCGACACGTCACCGGCCTGGGTCTCGATGATCGGCAGCGCGGTCAGCGAGCCGGTCTTGCCCTTCACTTCGCCATTAGTGAACTTCTCGACGTATTCGGCGTTGACGCGGGCCGCACGCTCGAGCAGACGGGAATGGAGATAGAACACGTCGCCCGGATAGGCTTCGCGGCCCGGCGGGCGCTTCAGCAGCAGCGACACCTGACGGTAGGCGACGGCCTGCTTCGACAGATCGTCATAAACGATCAGCGCGTCTTCGCCGCGATCGCGGAAGTATTCGCCCATCGTGCAGCCCGAATACGGGGCGACGAACTGCAGGGCAGCCGCGTCGGAGGCCGATGCGGCCACGACGATGGTATGCGCCAGCGCATTGTTCTCTTCGAGCTTGCGGACGACATTGGCGATCGACGACGCCTTCTGGCCGATGGCCACGTAGACGCACTTAATGCCGGTCGACTTCTGGTTGATGATCGCGTCGATCGCCATCGCGGTCTTGCCGGTCTGACGGTCGCCGATGATCAGCTCGCGCTGGCCGCGGCCGATCGGGATCATCGCGTCGACCGCCTTGTAGCCGGTCTGCACCGGCTCGTCGACGGACTGACGGGCAATGACGCCCGGCGCGATCTTTTCGATCGGGCTGGTGCCGTCATTGGCGATCGGACCCTTGCCGTCGATCGGGCGACCCAGCGCGTCGACGACGCGGCCGAGCAGCGCGCGGCCGACCGGCACTTCGAGGATGCGGCCGGTGGTCTTGACCGTGTCGCCTTCCGTGAGGTGCTTGTAGTCCCCGAGCACGACGGCGCCGACCGAGTCGCGTTCCAGGTTCAACGCGAGGCCGAAGGTCGGCTCGCCGCCGACGCCCGGGAACTCGAGCATTTCGCCCTGCAGCGCGTCAGACAGACCGTGGATGCGGACAATGCCGTCAGCCAGCGACACGATCGTGCCGGTATTCCGGGCCTCGGTCGCGGCCGCGAAATTCTGGATGCGGCTCTTGATCAGATCGCTGATTTCGGAAGGATTCAGTTGCATGTCATGTGCTCGGTTCTAGCTCGCCGTTTTGGGCCACGGCAGGCCGGGAAATTGGTTCGACCCTTCTCTAAGGCTTGCGCAGGGTCAGGCAATCAACTGCTGACGCAGACGATCGAGTTCGCCGACCGCCGAGCCGTCGATCACCAGATCGCCGGCGCGAATCACGGCACCGCCGAGCAGGCTTTCATCGACCTTGGTGGTGACGTTCAGCTTGCGCGACAGCCGCTTGGCGACCGCGTCGGTCAGCTGCGCGATGCGCGCCGGCTCGACCACCGATGCCGTGGTGATCTCGACATCGATCGTGGCCTCGGCTTCGGCCCGCAGCGCCTCGTATTCGGCTGCGATCGACGGCGCCAGCTTCAGCCGGCCGTTGTCGATCAGCAGATGCAGCAGGTTCGAGCCGTCGGCGCCGATCGTCGGGCCAATGGCGTCGATCAGGGCCTGCGACAGCTGACCCTTGCTGACGGCCGGGTGGCCGATCGCCGCAGCCACCGACGGATCCTTGATCGCCTCGGACAGACCGCCGAGGATCGCCGACCAGTCGGCGAACCGGCCGGCGTCGCGCGCGAGCTCGAACACCGCTTTCGCGTAAGGCCGCGCCAGTGTGCTGAGCTCGGCCATCAGACTTTCGCCGCCAGCTCGGAAATCAGCTCGGCGTGGGCACCGGCGTTGATTTCGCGCTTCAGGATCTTCGAGGCACCGGCAATCGCCAGCTCGCCGACCTGCTGCCGCAGGGCGTCCTTCGCCTGCGTCAGTTCGCGAACGACTTCGGCGTGCCCGGCTTCGACGATCCGCTTCTTCTCGGACTCGGCTTCGGCGCGGGCCTGCTCGACCAGCTGCGTCGCCTGCTTGTTCGCGGCGGCGACGATTTCCTGCGCCGTGATGCGTGCGGCCTTCAGGGCTTCATCGCTGCGCGACGAGGCTTCGGTCAACGCCTTCTGACCCTTCTCCGCCGCAGCCAGACCATCGGCGATGCGCTTCTGACGCTCGTCGAGGGCCTTCGTGATCGGCGGCCATACGAACTTCATCGTGAACCAGACGAAGATCGCGAACACGATCATCTGGCCGACGATGGATGGAATACTGGCCTGCATCGCTTAGGCTCCGAAAAAAAGGATCAACCGGCTTGTCTTGGGAACGACGCGCTTACTGCGCGGCGGTCTGGACGACAGCGAGCAGCGGGTTCGCGAACATCATCAGCAGACCCATGGCGACGCCGATGATCGCGACGGCGTCGAGCAGACCGGCAATGATGAACATCTTCGTCTGCAGCATGTTCGCCAGTTCCGGCTGACGGGCAGCGCCTTCCAGGAACTTGCCGCCGAGCAGGCCGAAGCCGATGGCGGTACCGAGGGCGGCCAGACCGAAGATCAGACCGATGGTCAGAGCGGTGTTGGCTTGGATTTGAGCGATCAGCTCCATGGGTGTCTCCGTTGGGGTTCTGCGTTGAAAAGCGTTGATGGTTTTACTGCGGACTTCAGCAGCAGCGACTCTGACTTACAGCGGGGGCGACTGCTCAATGATGCTCGGCGTCGTGATTCTCGTTGGCCATGCTCAGGTACACGATGGTCAGCGTCATGAAGATGAACGCCTGCAGGGTCACGACGAGAATGTGGAAGATCATCCAGCCCATGCCGGGGATGACCTGCGCCCACCAGGGCAGCAGCGCGATCAGAATGAAGATCAGTTCGCCTGCGTAGAGGTTGCCGAACAGTCGAAGCGCCAGCGACAGCGGCTTGGCGAGGTATTCGACGGTGTTCAGGATGATGTTGAACGGCAGCAGCTTGGCACCGAACGGATGGGTCAGGAACTCCTTGGCGAAGCCGACCACGCCCTTCGACTTGAAGCTGTACCAGAAGATGAAGAAGAAGACGGACAGCGACAGCGCGAAGGTCGCGCTCATGTCGGCCGACGGCACCACGCGCAGGGCATGCAGCCCGAGCACATGCTCGCCGAACAGCGGCAGCAGGTCGACCGGCACCAAATCCATGCAATTCCACAGGAACACCCAGCAGAAGATGGTCAGCGCGAACGGCGCGAGGAACGAACGATCGCCCTTGAAGCTGTCCTTCACCGAGTTGTCGACGAACTCGATGATGATTTCGACGAAGTTCTGCAGCTTGCCCGGCACGCCGGACGTGGCGCGAACCGCGGCGAGGCGGAACAGCGTCAGGAAAACCAGACCGAGCACGGTCGAGAAGAACAACGTGTCGATGTGCCAGTTCGACATCGTCACGAAGCCAGCGTCGTGATTCGACGTCAGGTGCATCAAGTGATGCGAGACGTATTCAGCGGGAGTCTTGGCTGCGCCACTTTCTGCCGACATCACGAATTCCAGATCAGTGCAAACCAGTAAACCGAGAGGGCCACGACGAACGTTGTGATCAACGGTGCGAAGTTGCCGCCAAAAACCTGTACCGCCACTGCAAACAAGACGAAGGCGAGCGCGAACTTGCGCATCTGCGCGCGGTAAAAATTCGCGATCACCAGGTTGGGATCGTCAGAATGTTTTCCGAACGTTTTGAGCCCTGCGTAAAACGTCAGCGTTGCCGCGATCAACCCCCCGCAGAAGGCTGGCAGGGCCGACGGGATTCCCGCGATGCCGAACCAGACCGCCGCTCCCAGTACGCCAACCAGAAGCTGCTGCAGCGCGAGGCGTTTAGCTGTATTCATGCGCCCTTTTCGGCCTTCGCGATGGCTCGGCCTGCGTTGAAGCGCGCGGAGTATACGCAGCAACGCCGCTGATCTTCAAGCATTTCGATCCGAAATCCCTGCAAACTCCGCGTATTGCGCATTTCATAGGCTGTCCCATGCCTATGACATCTGTCCCGTCTCACGACAGCTTTCGAGCCCTCGACCCGCGTCGCGAAAGCGCCGTGTCAGACCCTGCAGGGCGCTGCGATCGTCGCGCGATCAATGCCTTCCGGCGGACGGCCCGACAGCGCTGTCAGGCGTCAGTCGGAGTCCGGCATCCCCGGCCGAAAACCCGGACTGTCACGTTCGCGGGTCAGACCGATCGATGGCCACGCATCGGGAATCGGCATCCGACCGCCGATGCCCGCGATCGAACGCCGTGGTCAGCGATCGCGGGCGGCGCTCAGCGCCGCATCAGGCGGCCGACGACGCGGGTCAGGATCGACCGCGGGATCACCGAACTCGCGGCCGCCCCGATCTTGGTCATGCCGCCGGGCACGACCAGGCGCTGCCGGGCGTCGAGACCGTCGAGCGCGGCGTCGACCACGAACTGCGCGGTCACCATCGAACCCTTCGGCACCTTCTTGCGCAGGTTGTGGACGCCGGTCGCCTCGAAGAACGCGGTGTCGACCGGGCCCGGGCAGACCGCCATCACGTGCACGCCGCGGTCGCGAACCTCCGCCCACAGCGCGTCACTGAAGGAATAGACGAAGGCCTTGGTCGCCGCGTAGACCGCGAAGTACGGCATCGGCTGGAACGCCGCCGACGAGGCGACGTTGATGATCGCGCCGTGCTTGGCGTCGAGCATCGGCGGCAGGAAGGCGTGCGACAGATCGACGACGGCCGATGCGTTCAGGCGGATTTCCTCCGCTTCCCGCGCCGGATCCTGCTTTTCGAACGCGCCGGTGGTGCCGAAGCCGGCGTTGTTGATCAGCAGATCGACCGACAGTTCCAGCGCATCGACCGCCTTGCGCAGCTTCGCGCCGCATTCCGGCTTCGACAGGTCGGCGGCGATCACCTGGATGTTGCGGCCGGTTTCCGAGGTCAGGCGGCTCGCCAGTTCCCGCAGCTTGCCTTCCGAACGGGCGACGAGGATCAGATCGCTGCCGGCATGGGCCAGCGTTTCGGCGAACGCGGCACCAATGCCGCTGGAAGCGCCGGTGATCAGCGCCGTCTTGTAGGAAGTCATCGGGGAAGCCTCGCGTCGGGGTCGCAGAAATGCTGCGGTGCCGCAGTGTACGCAGCGAGGACGACACGGGGGATTACCGGCGATCCCGGCGGGTGCCGTGCGGCGCTTGCAGGTCACCGCACCACGGGTGGCCCGCCAGCCGGGCAGCGGTTCAGCGCAGCAGCTTCAGCACCTGCTGCAGCTGGGCATGGTTCTCGAACGAGATCACCAGCTTGCCGCGGCCGCGCGGGTTCTGCGTCAGCGACACCGGCACGCCGATGCGCTCGCTGATCTCGCTGGCGATCGGCGACACCGGCCCCTTCTGGTGGGCCGGTGTCGGCGCCGGTGGCGGCGGACGCGACCCGGCGGCGACCAGCGCTTCGGTCTGGCGCACGGTCAGACCGCGTTCCACCACCTGCGTCGCCAGTTCCGCCTGCCGGCTCGGCGTTGCGCCGAGCAGCACCTTGGCGTGGCCGAGCGACAGCAGGCCGTTGCGGACCAGCGCCTGCACGCCGGGATCGAGGTCGATCAGGCGCAGCAGGTTCGACACCGCCGCCCGCGACTTGCCGACCGCTTCCGCCGCGGTCTCATGGGTCAGGCCGCATTCGTCGATCAGCCGGCGCAGCGCTTCGGCTTCTTCCAGCGGATTCAGATCGGCACGCTGGATGTTCTCGACCAGCGCCACGGCCATCGCCGTGCGGTCTTCCATCTTGCGGACGACGGCGGGTATGACGGCGAGGCCGGCGAGTTTCGACGCGCGCCAGCGGCGCTCGCCGGCCACGATCTCGTGCTTCCCGTTCGGCAGTTCGCGAACGATGATCGGCTGCACCACGCCCTGCGCCTTGATCGACTCGGCCAGCGCGTCGAGCGCGGCGGAATCGAACTGGCGACGCGGCTGATGCTGGCCGGCGACGAGGCTGTCGAGCGGCAGTTCGCGCAGCTCGTCGCCCGCGGTTTCCACGCCCTGCGCGGCGGAGCTGCTGCCCATCAGGGCATCGAGGCCGCGGCCGAGGCCGCGCTTCTTGACGATCATCGCTGTTCGGTTCCCGTTCCGGACTTCTTGTTGGAGGGCGCGTGCATCACGCGCCGAGCCGCAACTGGCCGCCATCGTGGCGGCGCAGCACTTCGCCGGCCAGCGCGAGATAGGCTTTCGCGCCGGCCGACGTCGGATCGTAGGCCATCACCGGCAGGCCGTGGCTCGGCGCCTCGGCCAGCCGCACGTTGCGCGGCACGATCGTGCGATAGACCTTGTCGCCGAAATGCTCGACCAGCTGGCCGGAAACATCGTTCGACAGGTTGTTGCGCGGATCGAACATCGTCCGCAGCAGGCCTTCGATCTCCAGCCGCGGATTGATCACGCGCTTGATCTTCTTGATCGTGTCGACCAGCGCCGTCAGGCCTTCGAGCGCGTAATACTCGCACTGCATCGGGATCAGCACGCCATCGGACGCGACGAAGGCGTTGACGGTGAGCTTGGACAGGGCCGGCGGGCAGTCGATCAGGATGTAGTCGTACTCCGCCGCCACCACTTCCAGCGCCAGCTTCAGCGCGAAGTCACCGGCGGCGACCTCGCGCAGCTTGATCTCGGCCTCGGTCATGTCGGCGTTCGCCGGCAGCACCGAGAAGCCCAAGCCTTCCGGCGACACGATCGCCGCCGCCGGCGCCACCTGCTCCAGCAGCACGTCGCGAGCGCTGTGCACGAGCTGGTACTTGTTGACGCCGCAGCCCATCGTGGCATTGCCCTGGGCATCGAGATCGACCAGAAGCACCCGGCGCTTGGTCGCTGCCAGCGAGGCCGCGAGGTTGATCGTCGTGGTGGTCTTGCCGACGCCGCCTTTCTGGTTGGCGATGGCGATGATGCGGGTCATGGGCGTGGAGTCTGGCGAGCTGCGATGGCGCGAGTTTACGGAAGTGCCTCGAATGGCACTTCCGTGCGCCATTCCAGCGGGCGGCAGCCCCGGGGAGGCTTTTGGCGAATCATGCGACGACAAAAGCTTACGCGGCGCGCGCGCCGGGCGCGTAGCCGATGACCAGCAGCTGGCGCATCTCGTCGAGCCCCGGCACCAGCAGCCGATGGGTCGACTGCACCAACCAGCGCGCCGGCAACCCGGCCCGCTCGGCATCGTCGACGTGCGCCTTCATCGCCAGCCAGCGCGTGTCGGCATCGCCCAGATGCTCGGTCACGGTGGTGAAATCGTGCAGGCTGGCGAACGCGCGGCTGATGATCAGCGGATACGGCGCGGCCGGCGCGTGATCCTCGGCGCGGCCTTCGAAGACCTCGGCATTCTTCAGCGCCAGCGCCCGGATCGCGTGTCGCATGAAACGCGCCTTCTTGCCGGCGGAGTCGAGCGTGGTCACCTGCAGGTCCGGCCGGACGATCGCGAGGATCAGGCCCGGAATGCCGGCGCCGCTGCCGACATCCAGCATCCGCGTGCCCGGCGGCACCGATGGCAGCGCCTGCAGCACCGACAGCGAATCGAAGACATGGCGAGTGACCATCTCGTCGACGAACTTGATGCCGCTGAGGTTGTAGGTCGCGTTCCACTTCTCGAGCTCGCCGAGATAGCGCATCAGCGGCTCGGTCAGGTCGAGATCGAGGCCGAAGCGTTCGAGACCGGCGCGCAGGCGCTTCTCGCTGTGCGGATGGGCGTGGTCGCTCATGCGAGGCGAAATCCTGCGGTGGGGCGGCAAAAAGCGGCTGAAATCATGGCGAACCGAGCGAATCGAGCCGCGAAGTATAGGCCGGGCCGTCGGCGGCGCTGGCAGCAGCGGCGACAAACCCCGGCATACGCCGGGCCGGGACGACGCCGATCCTGCCGGACTCAGCCGGGCGCACTCGTCGACACCGCGGCCGGCGGCGTGCCGCGCAGCCGATGCTCGACCATCAGGCAGCGGTCCTGCACGACGGCGATGCCGGCCTGCGCCAGCGTGCTGGCGATGCCGTCGTGGCGGATGCCGGACTGCAGCCAGACCGCGCGCGGCTTCGCGGCGAGCAGGTCGTCGAGATGCGCCGGCAGCGCCGACGGCAGCCGGAACACGCAGACGATGTCGATCGGCCCCGGGACGTCGGCCACCCGCCGGAACACCGGGCGGCCGAGGATTTCGGTCGCGTCCGGGTAGTAGACCGGCACCGGGACGACGTCGAAGCCGGCGCTCGCCAGATAGTCCGCCACGAAGTACGCCGGCTGATCGGACTGCGCGGCGGTCTTGATGCCGAGCACGGCGATGCGGCGCGTGCCGGCCAGCAGCGTCGACAGCGCCGCCGGTGTTTCCAACAGGTTCTGCTGCCAGGCCATGCGGGGCTCGCGCGGGGAATGCCAGTCGCGAGTGTAGGTCTGGTGGGCGCCCGGCGGCGTCCGTCACCGCCCGTAGTTCGGCCCGTCCGACGGCAGGTATTCGTAACCGCCGCCATGGCCGCGCACGGTGCGGATCACGGTGGGATCGCCGGGCACCGGTTCGATCTTCCGGCGCAGGCGGGTGATGCGCAGGTCGATCGCGCGATCGAACACTTCGCCGGGATCGGTCCCGGACAGTTCCAGCAGCTTGTCGCGCGACAGGATCACGTTCGGGTGGTCGGCGAACGCGCACAGCAGCCCGAATTCGGCGCCGGTCACCGGCAGCAGTTCGCCGGACGGATCGACCAGCCGCCGACGCGAGCGATCCAGCCGCCATCGCCCGAACCAGGCCTCGCTGCCTTTCCCCGTCGGTTCCGCCATGGTCATTGGGACCGGGCGCAGTGCCGGCACCGCGCTGTGATCGACCGGCGGGCGGCGGCGCAGCACGCTGCGCACGCGCGCCAGCAGTTCCCGCAGGTCGGCAGGCTTGGCGACGTAATCGTCGGCGCCAAGCTCCAGGCCGACCACGCGATCGGCCGAGGCGTCATTGCTGGTCAGCATGATCACCGGCACATCGGAGCTTGCGCGCAGCCAGCGCAGCAC
Organism: Nevskia sp.; assembly: GCF_021732705.1. Taxonomy (GTDB): domain Bacteria; phylum Pseudomonadota; class Gammaproteobacteria; order Nevskiales; family Nevskiaceae; genus Nevskia. The sequence goes on from NZ_JAKFUM010000010.1 coordinate 313,695, forward strand.
GCTCAGGCCATCCTCGCCCGGCATCACCAGATCGAGGATGACGCAGTCCGGCACGGTCGAAGTCCACAGTGTTCGCAGCGCCGCCCCGCCCTCGCAGGCCTGCACCTGCAGGCCGTGGCCGGCCAGATAGTCGACCACGACCTCGCGCAGCAGCGGGTCATCGTCAACGACAGCGATCCTTGCGCTCATGGTCGCTCCGGCACGGCGTCGGAACCGGCAGTTTCGGTAAACGGGCGGGCCGCAACCCGTGTCATGAACAAAACGTTCATGTTCGAGACTACCGGCACACGCCGACGATGCCAATGACGGCGTTCATGGCCGCTCCACCTGCGGCCGGATGAACGCGCGCGCGGCCACGTCGGCACCGGCCAGTGGCGCGAGATCCGCAAGCCGTCCCGCTGCCAGCGCCTGCTCGACGGACGCCGCCTGCGCCGACAGGTTCAGCGCGCCAAGCGTCGCCGCCACGCCTTTCAGGGTGTGCGCCGTTCGCCGGGCGACATCGACTTCGCCGGCATCGAGCGCCTGCGCGATCTCCTGCGCCGCCGGCGCACTGTCGAGGTAGCGGCGCGCCAGCTTCAGCCACAGCGCCCGCAGGCCGCCGAGGCGCTCGATCGCCGCCGGCACGTCGAACGCCGCGACCGGCGCTTCGGGCACCGCTTCCGGCGGGCTGAACGCGCTGCGGCCGGCGGCCGGACGGGTCCAGCGCTCCAGCGCTTCGTGCAGCAGGCGCACATCGACCGGCTTGCCGATGTGGTCGTTCATCCCGGCCGCCAGACAGCGACCGCGATCTTCGGCCATGGCGTTGGCGGTCATCGCGATGATCGGGATCGCGGCCAGATCGCCGCCGTGCGCGCGCAGCAGGCGCGTGGCCTCGAAGCCGTCCATCACCGGCATCTGCAGGTCCATCAGGATCGCGTCGAACGGTTCCGACAGCGCGCGATCGACCGCGATCCGGCCGTTGTTGGCGATGGTGACCTCGATGCCGGCCGCTTCGAGCAGTTCGCGCGCGACCTGCTGGTTGATGTCGTTGTCTTCCGCCACCAGCACGCGCAGCCCGGCGAGCCGCGGATTGCGCAGTTCCTCGCCGCCCGCATCGTGCGCGCGCTGCAGGCGGCTGCTGCCGAAGGCCTGCAGGATGGTGTCGAACAGCACCGAGGCATTGACCGGCTTGACCAGGAAGCCGTCGAGCCCGGCATCCCGCGCTTCGCGCTCGATCTCCTCGCGCCCGAACGCGGTGACCATGATGATCAGCGGCGGCTGCGGCGGCCCGAGCGCGCGGATGCCGCGCGCGGCCTCGATGCCGTTCATTCGCGGCATCTGCCAGTCCATCAGCACCAGATCGAACGGCTCGACGCGTGCCGATTGCACGCGGGCGATGGCATCGGCCCCGTCGCTGGCCACGGTCACGCGGAATCCGAACGCTTCGAGATGTCCGCGCAGGATGTCGGCAGCGGTGGCGTTGTCGTCGGTCACCAGCACCCGCAGGTTGCGCAGGCGATCCGGCACGCTGCGCGATTCCATGCGCGACAGCGCGCCGAGCCGCACATCGAAGCTGAAGCGACTGCCGCGGCCGGGTTCGCTGTCGACCCGGATCTCGCCATCCATCATCTCGACCAGCCGCCGACAGATCGCGAGGCCCAGACCGGTGCCGCCGAAGCGGCGGGTGGTCGACGAATCGGCCTGCGAGAAAGCCTGGAACAGCCGCTGCTGCTCGACCTCGCTCATGCCGATGCCGGTATCGATCACGGTGAACTGCAGCCGGGCGAAATCCGGCCCCCGCTTCTTGACGCCGACGCGCACGACGATCTGCCCGGCATCGGTGAACTTGATCGCGTTGCCGGTCAGGTTCATCAGGATCTGGCCGAGGCGCAGCGGATCACCGACCAGCGCGTACGGCACGTCCGGGGCAACGTCGAACAGCAGTTCCAGTCCCTTTTCCGCGGCACGCACGCTGAGCATGCCGGACAGGTTGTCGAGCACGGCGTGCAGGTCGAACGCGGTCGCTTCGAGCGTCAGCTTGCCGGCCTCGATCTTCGAGACATCGAGGACGTCGTTGAGAATCTGCAGCAGCGACTGCGCCGAGCCATGGATCTTGTGCAGGTAGTCGCGCGCCTGCGCCAGATCGCGGGTGCGCGCACCCAGCTGCGACAGGCCCATGATCGCGTTCATCGGCGTGCGGATCTCGTGGCTCATGTTGGCGAGGAATTCGCTCTTGGCGCGACTGGCCGACTGCGCCGCGTTCGAGGCCTCGGTCAGCGCGGCTTCGGCACGCAGGCGTTCGCGCTGGTCGGTCATCGTCGCGAAGATCATCGGCTCGCCGCCGAGGTCGATCCGGGTCAGCGCGATCTCGCACGGCCGCGGTTCGCCATCGCGGGTCTGGTGCCACCAGTCGAAGCGGTTGTAGCCGTCGCGGAACGCGGCCCGGATCATCGCCTCGGCCTTCGGCATCGATGGCTGGCCGTCCGGCTGCACCGGCGGCGAGAAGCTCGGGAACTCGCGCGCGAACTCCTGCTCGTCGTCGATCTTCAGCAGCTCGCGCAGGCTGGGATTGGCGTTGGTGAAGTTCAGCTGCGTGTCGATCAGCACGAAGCCGACGCGAACGTTGTCGAAGATCGCGCGCAGCCAGCGCTCAGCGGTTTCGAGCCGCGCCTCGGCTTCCTTGCGATCGGTGATCTCGACCGTGAAGCCGGTCCAGATGATGCTGCCGTCCGCTTCCCGACGCGGCACGGCCGAGGTCCGTGTCCACGCGATGCGATTGCCGCGCACCGGCTGGCGAATCTCGATGGTGTACGGCTCCAAGGTTTCCGCCGAGCGTTGGCGCGTGGCGTAGACGCGCTCGCGGTCGGCCTCGAAGTACGCGCTTTGTTCGCGCTCGCGCGGATGTTCGCCGTGCGCGATGTCGGCCTCGTCGTACAGCTCGCGCACGCCGCGACTGAGGAACGGATACGTCACCACGCCGTCCGGCGCCAGCCGCCGCTGGAAGATCGCGCCGGGAATGTTGTCGGTGACCTCGCGCACGAAGCGTTCGGCCGCCAGCGCCTGATCGCGCGCCGCGGTCAGCGCCAGCTCCAGTTCCTTGGCGTGGGTCACGTCCTGCCAGACGCCGGTGAACACGGTACTGCCGTCCTTCTGCCGACGCGGCGTGCCGATGGTGCGCAACCAGCGCAGCTCGCCGGTCTTCAGGTGACGGATGCGGAAATCGCAGCGCATGACTTGGCCGCTCTCGATCGCCGCGACCGGCGCCGCCAGAAACGCCGGCAGGTCCTCCGGCACGATCGCACGGGCCATCTGGGCGTTGATCGCGTCGGAGGTGTCGGACGGCTCGATGCCGGCCAGTTCGCGGATGCCATCGCTGACGAACGTGGTTTCGAACTGGCCGTCGCCGTGCGCGCGGAAGCGATAGACCATGCCCGGCACGGCCTTGACGATCTCGCTCAGGCGGCGCTCGGTCGCTTCGAGCTTCTGCCGGGTCTCGACTTCGGCGCTGACATCGAGCGTGAAGCCGCTCCACGCGACCGAGCCATCGGCCTGCGGCACCGGCTTGGCGAAGGTGCGCAGCCAGGCCTCGCGCCCGCCGGCCACCTTCGAGCGGTACGTCACTTCGATGTCGCGGTTTTCCTTGGCGCCCAGAATGAAGCCGCCGATCAGCCGGGCGCGATCGGCGCCGGTGACGAGACTGATCAGCGCCATCGGATTGCCCAGCACCTGTTCGCGCGTGGCACCGAACAGCTTTTCGCCCTGATCGGAAATCATCGTGTAGCAGCCGACTTCGTTCGGCGCCATGCGGTACTGGTAGACCACGCCAGGCAGCGAATCGGTGATCTCGCGCAGGCGCGCCTGGGCCGCCTCGCCTTCCTTCAACGCGGTGACGTCGACCGCGATGCCGTCCCAGACCAGCGTGCCGCCGTCCTCGATCCGCGGCGCGGCGATGGTCCGGATCCAGCGCCGGCTGCCATCGCTGTGGCGGATGCGGGAGATGTTCTCGCGGCCGGTCATTTCCTCGGCCGAGCCGACCAGATCGCGGATCACGCCGGCCCGGTCCTCGTCGTCGACGATCGCCAGAAAGCGGGTGAAATCCTCGGTCAGTGCCTGTCGACTGATGCCGAGCAGTTCCTCGGTGGCCTTGGATACATAGTTGACGCCGATGCTGCCGTCGGCGCGGCGCGCCAGCTGGAAGACGATGCCGGGCACGGTGTCGGTGATCGCGCGCAGTTGGCGCTCGGCGCGTTCCGCGCCTTCCCGCAGTTCGCGCTCGGCCGTCAGCAGGCGCTCGCGCTTCTCGATTTCCTCGGTGACATCGTTCCACCAGCCGTTCCAGACATAGCCCTCGGCGGTCTGGCGCGGTGTGGCCGAGGTTCGCATCCAGCGCGGCTGGTCGGTGCCGGCGCGAACGACGCGGACATCGACCGAGAACGGTTTCAGATCGACGGCGGCGCGTTGGTAGGCTTCGAACAGGATCGCGGAGTCGGCTGCGATCACGAGGCTCGCCGGCAGCATCGGATCCTCCAGGATCGCCTCCGGCGTCACCCCGAGCACCTCGCGACAGCGGGCACTGACGTAACGGTAGCGAATCCGGTTGTGGCGATCGCTGACGATCTGGAACACCGCACCCGGCAGCGATTCCGCCAGATCGGCCATGTTGCGCTGGTGCTCGGCGGCATCGGCCGCTGCCGGCCGCAGCCGACCCAGATCCGCAGGTGCCCGAAGCGCGATGTCGGACGCGACGTCGACCGGCGGCGGGGCAGTCGCATCGGCCGGCGGCGCGGCCGGCGGGTCGGCCAGCGGATCTGACTGGGTCATGCGGGCGCTCCGGAACAGTTGGCAGGATCGTTCAGCAACGGCGGCACTGGCAATGGCCGGCAGCCAGCAGCCGCCGGTCGAGTCAATGGCCGGCGCGCGGCGGCGTGATCACCGGCACCCGCCGCGTGCGGTCGAACAGGCGCGCACCGAGGCGGCGGGCGGCCGCTTCGTCACAGACCGGTGTCGTCGCAAGCCTGGGGCACTGCCTGAAGATCGCGTCGCGCGTGGCCAGATCGGGCCAGCGCGTGCGGGCCATGCAGGCGGCGCCTCGCGGCGTCCAGCCCGCCTCGAAGGTGAACGCAGGATCGTCGCGACTGCCCGGCGTCTGGATCGCGAGATCGTCGTAGATGTCGATCGCCGTGCCGTCCTTGGTATGCGGCTGGTTGTCGCCGCAGTAGTCGGCGCGAACCATGTGCACGCAGGCCGCATGGAGCGGCGCCAGATCCTCGCCGCGCGGACCCGCTGCCCACGGCCGGTAGCCGAAGCGCGCGCACTTGCCGACGGCGCCGGACGCGCAGGTGATCGTGATCGGCCCTTCACGACCGGGATGGCCGATCGGCAGCGCCACCGGGAAGCCCCAGGTTTCGCCGTCGATGTTCGGCGTGCAGGCCGGAACCGGGCGGCCGGCCGGTCCGCGCACAGTGAACTCGTGGCGCAGCAGGTCCGGCTGTTGCGGGTCCGGCGTGACCGAAGCGATCGTCACTTCAGCCGGCGGCTGGCCGTTCACTGGCAGGAACAAGGTGGCGCCGATCAGCTCGGCGCCGCGCAGCACGCTTCCATCGCCGACTTCGAGGACGAAGGCCGAGCCTTCGATTGTCAGCCGCCCGGCACTGTCACTGTCATCGGCGCCTGCCAGGGCGACCGATGACAGCGCCAGCAGCGTGGTGCCGAGGCAGACGGCCGTTGCCATCCGATCAACGAAGCGCATCGCGTCGAATCCGCGCTGGCGTCGACGATCAGCGCAGGCGAATGATCTTGCCGCTGGCGAGCTTGATGGCCATCGGCGCGCTGTCCTGACCGTCGACGAATCCGTTGGCCTGCGGGCCCTGCAGCACGATGCCGGGCCCGTTCAGACGAATGCCGTTGGCGGCCGGCCCCTGCAGGATCAGACCGGGGCCGTTCAGGCGGACGCCGTTCGCCGCCACGCCCTGCAGCGTGATGCCGTTCAGGCGGAAACCGTTGACGGTGAATCCGTTCAGCTCGGTGCCGTTGAAGCCGCAGCGCCAGCGACCGCAGTCGCTCGAACCGGTGCCGGTGGCGTGGGCGGAAAATGCCGCCATCGAGGCCGCGACGACAGCGGTGGTGGTCAGCAGGGTCTTGATCGTGTTCATGGTGGCTCTCCAGTGCAGGGGTCGAAGCGGTTGCTTTCGATGAACCCAGACTAGAGCGCGCCGGTATCACGCCGATGTTGCCGCGCTGACACATGATGTCAGCGCGGTATCAGCCGCTGCCGCCGGTGGTCCCCGATCGCGCCTCAGCGGCGCAGGCTGGCCCCCGGGAACGTGCCGGGAATGATGATCGGCAATTCCACGCCGACGACATTCGCCGTGTACGGATTCGGGGCGGCGAGCAGCGCGCCGTCGAGCGCCGAGCCGATCGGCGGAATCGGCACGCCCAGCGCGATGTTCACGACATTGGTCAGGTTCGGGAAGCTCGTGGCGCTCAGGATCGCGGCGTACTGCACCTGCTGCTCGTAGAACAGCAGGCCGACCTCGTCGCCGTCCTGCAGCTGTTCGCCCACGGCCGGCAGCGCCACCACCGAATTGCCGTGCCCGCGATTGTTCGTGTGCAGGCCCTCGACGAACGGCGTGGCCTGATCGTCGACCAGGATCAGGCTGCCCGCGCGGCGAATGCCGACGCCGACATAGGCCACCGCCGTGCGCGGCAGGACGCTGGTGCCGCGGATCACTTCGATCGACGTCAGCCGCGGAATGCCGGCGAGCACGCGGCCAGTGCCGCTGATGGTGGTGACCGGCAGGAAGGTCGGCGCCGAGCTGAGCACCGCGCCGACATCGACCGTGCCGCTGGCCAGAGCCGCCGGCACGGCACCGGCGCCGCTCTGCGAGCCGACCGGCATCGTGTTCAGCACCAGCCCGGCCGGCGTGCCGCCCGGCTGGCCGTCGACGGTATCGGCCACGGTCAGGCAGACCCGCGGAATCGCGTCGAACGCCGCGCTGCGAATGCCCTTCAGATAGCGGTCGTACCAGCTCAGGATCGTGTTCAGCCCGATCACCGTGCCGCAGTTCGCGGTGCCTTCGACCTGATTGGCGAGCGGATTCATGTGGCCGCCTTCGGTCGACAGCAGACGCACGTCGGCGCCTGCCGCGGCAAAGTAGTTCGCGTTCCAGCTCGCTTCGGTCAGATTGAACAGCGTGTCGCGATTGCCCTGCAGGAACAGCGCCGGTACCGGCCGCAGACGCGCCCGCGCCTCGCCGAAGCCCCACGGCTGGTTCGCCGCCTGCTGCGTCTCGAAGTAGCGCGTGCTGTGGCTGTAGAAGAATGGATCGACTTCCGCTTCCGCCACCTGCCGGGGCCGCGCCGTCGGCTGGCCGAGCGCGGCGATCAGATCGGCGCGGGTGCGGATGGTCGATGCCAGCGGATTGCTGATGCTGACCTGATTGCACAGTGTCGCCACGACCGGCGTGTTCGCGACACCGCCGGTCGTCGCCAGCAGGCACAGCAGGCCATCGAAGCTCAGCTTCACGCCTTCGCCGGGCAGCAGGCTGTACAGCAGATTGTTCCAGGTGCCGTTCGGCACGATGGTGTCGATGCGCGGATCGAGCGCGGCCAGGGTCATCTGGAAGCCGCCGCCGTAGCTGTAGCCGAGCGTGCCGACGCGCAGGTCGTTGGCGATGCCGGTGCCGGATTCGCGCTGGAAGTTGTAGGTCGCGGCGTTGCTGTAGGCCCAGTCGAGGATCGCGCGCAGGTCCCGGATCTCCAGCGCCGGATCGAGGATGCGGGCGTTGGCGCCGGTCGATTCGCCATGGCCGCGCTCGTCGACGCTGATCACGGCGTAGCCATGGAACGGCAGCGCCCGGGCCAGCCCGTCGATCGACGGAAAATGCGGCTGCGTGGTCGGCAGATCGCCGTTCGCCGCAAGCGTGCGCAAACGCGAGCCGCCGTAGCCGTGGCTCTGCAGCACCACCGGGAAGGCGTCACCGGGGCAGCGCGCCGGCAGCAGCAAGGTGAAGAAGATCGTCGTCGGCGTCACCGGGTTGGCGGTCGCGTCCGAGTCCGTCGGCAGGTTGACCTGCAGCGTTTGATCGAGCGCCTGCGGCTGGGTTGGATTGGCGCAGGCGGCGGTCGGTGGCGGTGCCGGAGCGACGACTTCCGACGAATCGCTGCACGCGCCGAGGCCGAGTGCCGCCACCAGCAACGCGCACTGCGTCAGCCGCCTTCTCATCATCATCGTCGTCGACATCGCTGTACTCCCGGTTTTCGTGTGCGGCGAGTATAGGGCCACGATCACGGCCGGCTTGCGGCGCGGGAACGCGGGATGCTGCTGCGTCTGGACCGTCCGCGATTGCCGCGCCGGTGACGGCGCACGACTTCGCGCCTGGGCAACCGGAGACCGCCGATGACGACTCAGACACTGCTGCCGCGGCTGGCGCAGCTTTCGATGCTTGCTGCGGTCTTCGCGGCCGGCACGCTGCAGGCCAACCAGTACCGCGTCACCAAGACCGCCGACACTTTCGACGGTGCCTGCGATGCCGACTGCTCGCTGCGCGAAGCGGTGCAGGCGGCGAACCTGCGTCGCGGCTGCGATACCGTCACCGTGCCCGCCGGAACCTACGGGTTGACGCGACAGGTCGCGCTCGACTTTCCCGAAGATCAGGTCGATGAAGACGGCAACGAGACCGGCGATCTCGACATCGTCGACACGCTGAATCTGGTCGGCAGCGGCGCTGGCACGATCATCAGCGGCACGCTGCGCGACCGCGTTTTGCACGTGCTGCCGGGCGCGACGTTGAAGGCCTACCAGCTGACGATCACGCAGGGCGCGAGCATCACCTTCGGCGGCGGCCTTTACAACGCCGGCAACGCGGCCTTGCGGGCCGTCGCCATCGTCGGCAATCGCGCGGCGAGCGGCTTCAACCGGAACGGCGGCGGCGGCATCGCCAACGTCGGCACGCTGAGCCTCGAGAACTGCCCGATCAACTTCAACCGCGTGTCGAACGGTGAAAGTGGCCGCGGCGTCGGCGGAGGCCTGTACAACGAAGGCACGATGACGATGCGCCGCAGCAGCGTCTCGAACAACAGCGCCACGGATGACAACGACGATGGCGACGGTGCCGGGCTGATCAATCTCGGCGTTGCCGTGATCGCGCAGTCGCTGATCGCCGGCAACAGCATCGAAGCCCAGAGTCAGGGCAACCCGGCGATCAGCAACCACGGCGTGCTGACTCTGATCAACAGCACGGTCTCCGGCAATCTCGGCGGCGAAGCGAACCTCGGGGCGGTCGGCAACGCTGCCGGCGCCAGCCTCGTCCTGCGCTTCGTCACCATTGCCGACAACATCGGCGGCGGGCTGCGCAATCTCGGCGAGGCCACGCTGTCTGGCGCGCTGATCGCCGGCAATCCCGGCTATGTCTTCCCGGAAAGCGAGCGCGACTACGCGTCCGGGCGCAACTGCGTCACCGTCGGCAGCTACCGCGCGCGGAACACCGTGCTGGGACTCGACGGCAACTGCAGCGGCCAGATTCTCGTCGACAACGGCCGCGTTTTCAACGCCGTGCTGGAACCGCTGCGCCTCGGCGGCGGCGTGACCGCCAGCCACAAGCTGCTGCGGCGAAGCGCGGCGGTGGATGCCGTCGTGGCGGACACTCCGGGCGACTGCGAAGCGCTCGACCAGCGCGGCAGCCATCGCCCGCCGGACGACGATGGCCGGCGCGGGCCGGCTTGCGACATCGGCGCCTACGAACTGCGGCAGTAGGCGTGCGTCAGCCGGCGGCCTTCTTCGCCAGCCACGCGCTGACCTGCGCTTCCAGCACCGGCAGCGGTAGCGAGCCGCTGCCGAGCACCACCTGATGGAACTCCTTCAGATCGAAGCGCTCGCCGAGCTGTGCCTTGGCCCGCTCGCGAAGTTCCAGAATCTTGAGCATGCCGAGCTTGTAGCCGAGCGCCTGACCGGGCCAGACCAGATAGCGTTCGATCTCCGCCGTGGCGTCGATCTCGCCCATGCCGGTCTTGTCGATCAGATAGGCCAGCGCCTGCTCCCGAGTCCAGCGCTTCTTGTGCATGCCGGTATCGACGACCAGGCGCACGGCGCGGAACATTTCGGCCTGCAGACGGCCGAGGTTGTCGAACGGGTCCTTCTCGAAGCCAAGCTCCCAGGCCAGCCGCTCGGAATACAGCGCCCAGCCTTCGGCGTAGGCATTGAACGGCAGCACGTTGCGGAAGATCGGCACGCCCTTGATCTCCTGCGCGATGGCGATCTGAAAATGATGTCCCGGTATCGCTTCGTGATACGCGAGCGTGCGCATGCCGAACTTGTCGACTTCATCGAGCTTGCGCAGATTGACGAAGAACACGCCGGGGCGTGAACCGTCGAGCGCGCCCGGCTCGTAATAGGCACCGGGCGCACTCGCTTCCTTGAACGCCGGAATCGCCTGCACCTTCACGCCGAGCTTCGGCCGCACGGCGAAGGTCGGTGCGAGACCCTGATCGATCTCGTCGATGATCTTCTGGAAATCGTCGAGGCACTGCTGCCGGCCGTCGGCCGTGTCCGGATAGCGAAAGCGCGGCTCCTGCCCGAGCGCGACGACGCGGCTGCCGACGCTGCCGTCCTTGTAACCGTTCTCCGTCAGCAGCGCGTTCATCTCGGCTTCGATCCGCGCGACTTCGGCGAGGCCGATTTCGTGGATTTCGTTCGGCGTCAGGTTCGACGTGGTCTGCTGCTTCACCGACCACGCGTAGAAGGCATCGCCATCGGGCAACGCCCAGACGCCGTTGTTGGCCGTGACCTTCGTCTGCAGTTCCTCGAAGGTTTCGATCAGGCGGCCGAACGCCGAATAGACCGTGCCCTGAATGATCGTCTCGGTCCGCGCCAGCAGGGCCGCGCGCTTCGCATCATCCACACCTTCGAGCTTTGCCAGCTTGTCCTTCAGGCCGGTGTACAGCGGATTCTCGTTCGGCGCCTTGGCGATGAAATCCTGCATCTGCTTCAGCGATTTCTCGACCACGAACTTCGGCGGCAGCAGGCCGCGCGATTCGCGCAGCTTCTGGCCTTCGATGATCTGTTCGAAACGCGTGCCGAACTGGCTCAGACGGGCGTTGTAGCTGTCGACATCGGCGACGGAGTCCACCGGATGCTGGCCGAGCATCAGGCTGACCAGTTCGCTCTGCACGCCCGCCGTCGGATTGACCGGGTAGTCGTGAAACTGGAAGGCCTCGCCTTCGACCGTCGTGTTCAGGAAGAAGTCGAGCACGTCGTACGACAACTGCTGGCCCTCGCTCAGCGCAGCGCGGTCGTACGAGCGCAGCACGTCGCGCTCGCTGCGCACGAATGCCGCCTGCCGCAGCTGCGTGGCGACCGAACCATCGGCCAGCCGGCGATCGAAATAGCGGATGCCGAGCGGATGCGGCACCAGGCTCGTCACCAGCTCCGGGTTCTGGAACAGGAAGCGCACGAACACGCGGTTGAAGAAGAGGTCGATCGAATACGGCTTGTACCAGCCGACGTTGGCGATCCACAGCCCGGCGCCGAGCACGAGCACCAGCAGCAGGCCGCCGATGATCTTGAGAACTTTCTTCATGTCGTGAGTCCTTTGAGTGCCGACACCGCTGCAACGAAAACGGGGAGCGCCTCGCGACGCTCCCCGTGGTGTACCGCGCGTGGCGCTGCCGATCAAGCAGGCACCACGCCGAAAAATCGTTACTGCGCCAGCGCCGTCTGAGCCGGGCCGGCCAGCGGGTCCGCCGGCGGCGTCCAGCCGCAGCTGTGACCTTCGTTCTGCTTCTTGAGGTAGTCGTTCAGCGGCGCGAAGTATTCGAGGATCGCCGAAGCATCCATCAGCTTGGTGCCGGTCAGCTTCTCGAAGGTTTCCGGCCACGGCTTGCTCTGGCCTTCCTTCAGCATCGCGAGGAACTTCTCGCCCGCCGCCTTGTTGCCGTAGATGTCGCACTCGTGCAGCGGGCCCTTGAAGCCGGCCGCTTCGCACAGCGCCTTGTGGAACTGGAACTGGATGACGAAGCTGAGGAAGTAGCGCGTGTACGGCGTGTTGCCCGGGATGTGGTACTTGGCACCCGGATCGAAGTCTTCCTCGGTCCGCGCCAGCGGCGGCGCCACGCCCTGGTATTCCTCGCGCAGCTTCCACCAGGCCTTGTTGTAGTCGGCCGGCTGCACTTCGCCGGAGAACACCTTCCAGCGCCACTGGTCGACCAACTTGCCCCACGGCAGGAAGGTGATCTTGTCGAGCGCCAGCTTCATCTGCGAATTGATCAGCGCCTTCTCGTCGGTCTTCACGTCCTTGACGAGGCCGATCTTCTTCAGATGCTCCGGCGTCAGCGACAAGGTCACGGTATCGCCGATCGCTTCGTGGAAGCCGTCATGCGCGCCGCTCTGGAACACCGGCGGCTGGTCCTTGTACGCCAGGTAATAGTAGATGTGGCCGAGTTCGTGGTGGATGGTGGTCAGCGACTCTTCGTCCGGCTCGATGCACTGCTTGATGCGGACATCGGTCTCGCCATCCATCGGCCAGGCCGACGCGTGGCAGACGACATCGCGATCACGCGGCTTGACCAGCATCGACTTGTCCCAGAACGACGCCGGCAGCGGCTGCATGCCGAGCGAGGTGTAGAAGTCTTCCGCGGTCTTGGTCATCTTGACCGCGAACTGGGCATCGGCCTTGTGTTCGAGTTCGGCCAGATCGACCGTCGTCGGCTTGCCCTTGAAGCCGGACAGCAAGGTCTTGTACTCGGCATCGCGCTGGGCCTTGAGCGAGGCGCTGACATCGAGATCGGACACGCCCTTGTACGGCTCGACCAGCGGATAGACGTTGCCCCACTGCTGCGCCCACATGTTGCCGAGCAGGTGCGCCGGGATCAGGCCGTCCTTCGACACCACGGCATCGCCGTACTTCTCGTTCAGCTTGGTCCGCACATGGCAGTGCAGCGCGTCGTACAGCGGCTTCATCTGGCCCCAGAGCCGCTCGGTCTCGGCCGAGAAGTCGGCCGGGCTCATGTCGTAACCGCCGCGCCACCATTCACCGGCATCGGCAAAGCCGGATTCCTTCGCCGCGCCGTTGTAGAGCCCGACGAAGTTCTGGTAATCGTCGCGGATCGGCTTGGCAGTGCTGTGCCAGCCCGCCCAGGCCTCGGCGATCTGCGCCGGGCTGTTCTTGAAGTCGACGTTGTTGACGATCTTCTCGATCTGCGTCAGCGACAGGCATTCCTCGTTGCCGGCGGCGCTCTTGTGGCACCACTGGCCCTTGCCGTAGTTCGCTTCCATGTCCGACAGCACCTTCGACAGCGCGGTGCGCGCCGCCGGATCGCTCGGCGCGACCGAGCCGAGCTTGATCAGCTCCAGCGCGCGGCCGGTGACCGGCGACAGATCCTTCAGCACGTAGAACGGCTTGGCCGCCTGACCCTTGTTGTAGCTGAACTCCAGCACCTGCTCGCCGGCCTTCGACGAGATCAGCTGCGAGTCATCGGTGATGTACGTCGCCTGCAGCCACTGGGCCGACGCGGCGTACTTGCCGAGTTCCTTGTATTCCTTGTTGAAGGCGGCGACGAACTGGTCGGCATCGGCGGCGGTGACCGCTGCGCCGGCGGCCGGTGCCGTGGTTCCGGTCGGCGCCGGCGTCTTGCCGCAGGCGGCAAGTCCGAGCGCGACGCTTGCGGCCAGTCCGGCCGGCAGCAGGTGACGCATGGTGCGTGATGTCATTGGATTCTCCCCTGTCATTGTTCTGGCGGATGCGGACACCCGATCGCTTCGGATGCCCGACCGGCCGCAAAGGTTTGTTTGTCGAGTGCCCGTGGCGTCAGGCTCAGCGCACGCCGCCCATCAGGCGCTTGATCGGCTTGACCATGATCGCCATCAGCAGGCCGAGCACCAGCGCCAGCGCGAAGATCAGCAGGTAGCGGTGCGGCGCGCTGGCGATGTCGTCGGCACCGAGATGTCCGGCGATCAGGCCCGACAGCAGGTTGCCGAGCGCGGTGCCGGCGAACCAGGTGCCCATCATCTGGCTGACGAAGCGCGGCGGTGCCAGCTTGGTCACGGCGCTCAAGCCGATCGGCGACAGGCACAGCTCGCCGAAGGTGTGCAGCAGATAGGTCAGCAGCAGCCAGACCGGCAGCACCTTGGTGCCGTCGCCGCCGGTGACGACGATGTGCGCGGCGTAGGCGATGACGACGAAGCCGAGGCCCATCTGGATCAGGCCGAGCGCGAACTTGGCCGGGATCGACGGTTCGAGGTTGCGGCGGCCGAGCTGCACCCAGAGTGCCGCGAACACCGGCGAGAACGCGACGACAAACAGCGGGTTCAGCGACTGGTACCAGCTGGCCGGATGCTGGCCATCGCTGAAGAAGCTGCCGAAGGCGCTGCGATCGGTGAAATCGCGGGCGAACAGGTTGAAGGTCGAACCGGCCAGCTCGAAGCCCATGAAGAAGGTCGCGGCGCCGAAGAACAGCACCAGGATCACCGACACCCGCTTGGCCTCGTCCGAGCTCAGCTTGCCGAACAGGAAGACGTAGCCGAAGAAGAAGGCCGCGATGATGACGATGGCGACGCCGACCTTTTCGGCAATCGCGACTGGCTCCAGATCGAAGGCACCGAACACGGCCGACGCGATCAGCGCGCCGAACAGGCCAAGGCCGGTGAACAGGGCCGTCCAGGCCTTGCGCCGCTCTTCCGGCGTCTTGGCGCTGGAATCGTCGGCGGTCGGCGGCAGCGTGTTGCGCATCACGTGGAACTGGATCAGGCCGAGCAGCATCAGCACGCCGGCACCGGCAAAGCCGACCTGCCACGAGATCTTCTCGCCGATGGTGCCGACCAGCAGCGGCGCCATCACCGCGCCGACATTGATGCCCATGTAGAAGATCGAGAAGCCGGCATCGCGCTGGCCGGACGGCAGGCCGTCGTACAGCTTGCCGACCATCGCGCTGATGTTCGGCTTGAGCAGCCCCACGCCGAGCACGATCACCACGAGACCGAGGAAGAACAGCGTGCGGTCGCCGACCGCCAGCATGAAATTGCCGAGCGCGATGATCACGCCGCCGGCAATCACCGCCGTGCGCTGGCCAGTCAGGCGATCGGCAACCCAGCCGCCGGGCAGCGAGAACAGATAGACGCACGACAGGTACAGGCCGTAGATGGCGTTGGCTTCGCCTTCGGTGAGACCGAGGCCCGGATTGCCGCCGACGACCGAGGCCGTCATGAACAGCACCAGCAGGCTGCGCATGCCGTAAAACGTGAAGCGTTCCCACATTTCGGTGAAGAACAGGGTCGCGAGGCCACGCGGGTGACCGAAGAAGCTCGAACTGGACATTGGAAAGGATCGGGTTAAGCGGATCAGCGCCGACTATGGCGGCGGGCTCGGAACAAGGTCAATCGTGCAGCGCAAAAAGCATGCACGGCGGGCCTTCGGGCGGCCGATGTGCTTGAAATGTCCGCAGCTTTGCGAACTTCGACAGCGGCGCGCCCTCGCGAAAACCTGCGAAAGCACGACGATTCCGGTTCGACTCGCCGGATTGCCTCATTTTTGGTCGTTTTCGCGCCGCGTCCGTGCCGCGCCACGGGCAGCGCAGCGCGCCGCGCCGTCAGGCGGCGCTCCGGAACCGGCGGAATCCGCCCCGGCTTCTATAATCGACGAAAAAATCAGCGACGCAGCCGCCGTCGCCCGCTCCGGAACCTGTCCCCTGCCCGTGATCCACGCCCACCGCCGCCGTCCCGCTGCCGCCCGAATCTGGCGCGCAGCCCAGCCCGGAGCGCCGCGATGAGCGCCGCGCTGATCGCGCTGAGCTTCGTCATCGCCCGGCTGTTCTCGCGGCCGCTGATCCGCTGGATGAAGTACCGCGTCGCGCCGGACGCCGTGCCCGGCTCGCTCGGGCTGGATCCCCTGAAGCCGATCGTGTTCGTGCTGCCGCAGCGCAGTTGGATCGACCTGTTCGCACTGGAGCGCATCTGCCGCGATCTCGGCCTGCCGCGGCCGCAGCGCATGGTCAACGCCTTGCCGACGACCGAACGCGCCGGGCTGGTCTACCTGCCGGCGCTGCTCGAAACCTTCGCGCCGGGCCGCACGGTCAGCAGCGATCTGGCGCGGATGATGAAGGCCGCCGCCGGGCAGGACGGCTACGACGTGCAGATCGTGCCGGTGTCGATCTTCTGGGGCCGCGATCCGGGCAAGGAAACCTCGCTGTTCAAGCTGATCTTCGCCGACAGCGTGCAGGCCGGCCGCGTGCGCAAGCTGTTCATCCTGATCGCCAACGGCCGCAACGTGCTGGCGAACTTCGGCAAGCCGCTCGGTTACCGCGACTATCTGGTCTCCGCCGGCGTCTCGACCGAAGTCGTCGCCACCGCCGCCAATGCCGGCACCGTGGCCGAGCAGGATGCGCAGGCCGTGCAGAAGCTGGCGCGGGCGCTGCCCCGTGCGCTGCACTTCCACTTTCTGCGCGCCCGTACCGCCGCCCTCGGCCCCACACTCCTGCGCCGCAGCGTGGTGCTGAAGGGGCTGCTCGAATCCGACGCGGTGCGCGAAGCGATCGAGGCCCGCGCCAAGGCCGACAAGATCACGCTGGAGAAAGCCGAGGCGCATGCGCGCAAGTGCGCCGAGGAAATCGCCGCCGACTACTCGTCGGCCACGATCCGCGTGCTGGAACTGGTGCTGACGGCGATCTGGAACCGCGTGTTCAAGGGCGTCGAGGTGCAGGGAATGGAACGCCTGCGCACGCTCGCGCAGTCGCACGAAATCGTGTTCATGCCGTCGCACCGCAGCCATGCCGATTACCTGCTGCTGAGCTACGTGCTGTACACCGCCGGCCTCGTTGTGCCGCACATCGCGGCGGGCATCAACCTGAATTTCTGGCCGGTCGGCGGCCTGCTGCGCAAGGGCGGCGCGTTCTACATGCGCCGCAAGTTCACCGGCGATCCGCTGTACACGGCCGTGTTCCGTGCTTACGTCGACAGCCTGATCCGCCGCGGCTACTCGATCGAGTTCTTCCCGGAGGGCACGCGCTCGCGCACCGGCCGCCTGCTGCCGCCGAAGACCGGCTTGCTGGCGATGGTGGCCGAATCCGGCCTGCGCTCGAAGGCGCGCAAGGTGGCGCTGGTGCCGGTGTTCATCGGCTACGACAAGGTGTTCGAGGTCGGCAGCTACTTCAAGGAACTGCGTGGCGGCCAGAAGCAGCGCGAATCGGCCGAAGGCCTGCTGAAGGCCACGAAGATTCTCGGCAAGAGCTACGGCCGCGCCTACGTCAATTTCGGCGAGGCGACGATCCTGCAGGACCACGCCGACGCCCACCTGCCCGGCTGGCGCGAGGCGATGGCGGCGAACCCGAACGCGCGGCCGGAAGGCTTTCCGAAGTGGGTGCGGTCGCTGGCGTTCGCGCACATGCGCCGGATCAGCGCGGCGTCGATCGCGAGCCCGGTCGGCCTCGCCGCCTGCGCACTGCTCGCCGCCCCGCGCCGGGCGGCGACCGAAGACGAACTGGTCGACCAGATCGCGCATTTCGTCGATCTGCTGGAACCGTGGCCGGGCGGCGCCGAGCTGATGCTGCCGACGGCCGATCCGAAGGCGATCCTCGCGTGGGCCGCGCCGATTGCCCGCATCCAGCGCGTCGCGCACCCGTGGGGCGATCTGCTGGTCGCCGCCGGCAAGGACGCCGTGCTGATGACCTACAACCGCAACAACATCCAGCACCTGTTCGCCGTTCCGGCGCTGATCGCGGCGTTCTTCCGCACCCGTGGCGTGCTGAGCGAGGAAATCGTGCTGACCGGCGTGCGCGCGCTGTACCCGTTCCTGCGCAACGAGTTCTTCCTGCCGTGGGACGTGGCGGATTGCGAGCCGGTGTCGCGCCGCTACCTCGATCGCATGCTGGCGGCGGGCCTGCTGATCCGCGATGTCGACGGTCGTCTGCGCCGGCCGGAAGTCGGCAGCCCGTCGTACGCAGGCTTCGCCGCGCTGGGTCGCGTGCTCGGCGAAACGCTGGAACGCCAGGCGATGGCGGTGCTGCTGCTGACCGAGGAAAAGAAGCTCGGGCAGGAGCTGAAGCGCGAGCGCTTCGAGAACGACTGCCGACTGCTGGCCGAACGCATGGCCGTGCTCACCGGCCGCGATGCCCCGGAATTCTTCGACAAGGCGCTGTTCTCGGCCTATCTCGACACGCTCGTCGAGATCGGGCTGGTCTCGGTCGGCGCCGGTGGCGCGCTGACCGTCGATGCGCGCTGCGACCGGATTGCCGAGCGCTCGGTCGAACTGCTCAGCGACGAGACCCGGCAGATGCTGCTGCAGCTGCTGGCTCGACGGCGGACCCCGGCGACGACGGCGGCGGAACCGGCAGCCGACCGCGACCCGCACGACGGCGATTCGGCCGCGGCCACAGGGACCGATTCGGCCGCACCCGTGTCGCCAGCCGAGGGCGATCGGCCGGCGGCGATGCCATCGACCAGCGCCGTCGAGACCGCCGACAGCGGCGAAAGGCGCGGAACCGAAGGCTGAAAACCGTGGTCTTTGGCGGGCTTCGGTGTCCGATTGACGTCAAGATGACGGCAACCGGGCGTTCGTTATAATCCGCGCGCGGCGACGGCGGGCCACTGCATACGTCCGCCGTCCACATCATTTCCCCTCACAGGATTCCAAAAAGTGCTCAAGCACAACCGTGCGCTGCTGCTGGCTGTCAGCGCCGTCTTTTTCGTCGCCTGCTCGAAGCCGGCCACCGACACCGCCGCCCCGGCGGCCGATGGTTCGGACCTCGCGACCGATTCGCAGAAGTTCGGCTACGCCATCGGTGTCGACCTGGCCCGCTCGCTGGCGACGGTCAAGGATGAAGTCGACGTCGCCGCGCTGAAGAAGGGCCTCGACGAAGTCAGCGCCGGCAAGGAGCCGCGCCTGAACGACCAGGCTCGCGAAGACATCAAGAACGCGGTGTCGAAGAAGATCCAGGAAAAGCAGGTCGCCGATCGCGCCAAGCAGGCCGAGGAAGCGAAGACCAAGGGTGAAACCTTCCTCGCCGAGAACGGCAAGAAGGAAGGCGTGAAGACCACCGCGTCGGGCCTGCAGTACGAAACCCTGACCGAAGGCACCGGCGCCTCGCCGACGCCGTCGGACAAGGTCGAAGTGAACTACAAGGGCACGCTGCTGAACGGCGAAACCTTCGACAGCTCGTACGATCGCGGCCAGTCGGTCACGTTCCCGCTCGCCAATGTCATCCCGGGCTGGACCGAAGGCCTGCAGCTGATGAAGGTCGGCGGCAAGACCAAGTTCTACATCCCGGCCGCGCTGGCCTATGGCGATCGTGGTGCCGGCGGCAAGATCGGCCCGAACGAGACGCTGATCTTCGAAGTCGAGCTGATCAAGGTCGAGAAGGGCGACGCCCCGGCGGAACCGAAGAAGAAGTAAGCCGACGGGCGCTTCCGGCGCCGTCGCCTTCCTCTCAGATGCACGAAAAGCCCGGCACTGCCGGGCTTTTTCGTGGGCGCGGCAAAAATTTTCGCGGCCTTGAATCCAGAACCGTTGCCGGAATCATCCAAGCATGCACAGCCGGACGCGCCTTTCGCGTCGGCGCCCATTCAGGAGCAGGGACCATGACCAGCAACCATCGGCTTTGGCGTTCGCAGGACCATCGGATGATCGCCGGCGTCTGCGGCGGCATCGCCGAGTTCTTCGGCTGGACGCCGACTGCCGTGCGGGTGCTGTACGTGCTGGTGTCGATCTGCTCGGCGGCGTTTCCCGGGATCCTGGCCTACGTGATCCTGTGGTTCGTGATGCCGAAGCAGTTGCCGGCGCCGATTGCGTCGACCCGCAACGGCGATCCGGCCATCAGCTGACGGCGCCGTGATCGGCTGGCCGCAGGGCCGACCTGCGGCCGATCAGACGCAGTTCGCCGACTCCTGCGCGCGCGCCTGATTCAGCTCCGCGGCGAATTCTTCGTCGGTATAACGCGCCGGCTGGCCGTCCGGACCGGTCCGGAACAGGCGGCGAGCGGTCTTTTCTTCGAGAAAGCTGATCCGCTCGCGGGCCTTGGCGCAACGCTCCAGCGTTTCGGCCTTCAGCCGCAGCCCGGCTTCGCGGGTCTTGGCACCGCCGGTCAGCGCGGTTTCGCGCGCCTGCTGGCTCTTTTTCAGGCTATCGATCGCCGGTGCCGGATTCGGTGCCGCCGCGTCCGGCTTGATCCGGGTGTACGGCGTGCCGCGCGGCGGCGCGTCCTGGGTGAAATGCTTGACGTTATTGGCGTCGACCCAGCTGTAGATGTCGGCGTGCGCGGCCAGCAGGGGCAGCGACAGCAGCAGCAGCGGCAGGAGTGTTCGCGTCATAGCGCGAGTCTAGGCAAGGGCACCGGTCGCGACAATGGCGCATCGGCCGCCGCCGCCGTGATCGGCACGAAACGCCGGATTCGCGGCCTGCGGTGCGACCCGCATCGCCTTTCGCGTCTCGGCCTCGCTTGCCCCATACCGGGCCGTACGGTACCGTCCGGATTCGACCTCACGCTGGACGCTGCCTCGACATGACTGCCGCCGCACCTTCGACCCGCCGCAGCGCCCGCGCTGCCGACGCTGCGAAATCGAGCATGAGCGTGGAAGCCTGGGCCGAGGCGGCACTGGAGGCACTGGCCGCCGGTGGCCTCAAGGCAGTGGCGGTGGAGCCGCTGGCGCGGCGGCTGGGCGTGACCAAGGGCAGTTTCTACTGGCATTTCCCGAGCCGCGAGGCGCTGCTGCGCGAAGCGCTGGCGCTGTGGGAAAAGCGCGAAACCATCGATGCCCGCGCCGGTGTCGACGACATCAGCGATCCGTACGAGCGCATCGTCCGCCTGTTCAAGCAGGCCAATTCCAGCTACAAGGCCGGCCGTCTGTATCTGGCGCTGGCCGCGGCGAGCGACGATCCGGCCGTCGGCGAGACGGTGAAGCGGGTGTCGGCAAACCGGCTGGACTACCTGCACAAGTGCTACCTCGATCTCGGCCTCGAAGCGCTCGATGCCCGCCTGTGGTCGACGTTTGCCTACGCCACGTTCATCGGCAACCAGCAGGTGCACCGCGATACGCCGGAACAGTTTCCGGATGGCGAGGATTTTCGCGCCTACTTCAAGCTGATGCTGAAGACGCTGGTGCCGCGCCCCGGACATCTGCCGGAACCGGTGTCGAGCTACGCGACGTCGTCCGAGACGGCACGGCAGTAGCGGTCTCCACGCGTCGAGGCATCGCGCGCCTGCCGCCGCGTCCGCCGGCATCGCCCGACGCCACTTTCACCATGGCCCGACCGGCGCGCACACTGCCGCGGTCGGTGCGCCGAATCCGAACGACGACACGGCCGAGCCGACTCCGCATCCACCTACCCGGAGCGCTGCCATGATCCATCGTCTTGCCGCCGTGCTGGTTCCCGCCGTTGCTGCCGTTCTCGCGCTTGCCGCCTCGCCCGGCAGCCGCGCCGCCGAATACGGCGAGGTTTCGGTGCTGGCCCAGGTGCCGATTCCGAATGGCTTTCCCGAAGGCATCGCCGTCCGCGGCGATCGCTTCTATGTCGCCGGACCGGCGACGCTCGGCACGGCGCTGAACGGCCGGCCGTCGCGCGTGTTCGAGTACGACGTGAGCAGCGGCGCGCTGCTGCGCACGCTCGTCACCGAAGGCGAAACGGTGTTCGGTGCCGAACACGCGAATTCCTGCCTGACGTTCGACGGCGGCGGCCGGCTGTACGTGCTGAACAACCAGCTCGGCACGTTCCGGCTCGATCTGCAGACCGCCGTGCAGCAGGCGTACACGCCGCCGTACCCGAACCTGCGCGCCTGCGGCATCCTGAGCGGCCCGCCGTGCTCGCCGACACCGGTCAACCTGCCGGCGCTGCCGAACGATCTGGCGTTTGATGACGCCGGCAATCTCTATGTCAGCGACAGCCTGCAGGCGACGATCTGGCGAGTGCCGGCCGGCGGCGGCGCGCCGCAGGTGTGGTTCCAGGATTCGCGGCTGGCGTCGCCGTACGTCGGCGTCAACGGCCTGCGGATCTCGCCGGATCGCAGCCGCATCTACTTCACCGTGACCGTTGATCTGCTCGGCATCGGGCATGTCTACAGCCTGCCGCTGGTGCCGTCGCCGCAGCGGGCCGATCTGGTCGAGTTCCACCGCTATTACGCGGGTGGGCCGGACGGCATCGCGTTCGGAGCCAGCGGCCGGCTGTACGTGGTGCTGGCCTTGCCGGGTTCGAACGGGCTGTCGGTGCTGAACCCGGATGGCAGCGAGTTCGCCCGCATCGGCAATCCCGGCCTGAACCTGTTCGCGCCGTTCGATTCACCGGCCAATCTGGCATTCGACGGTGCCGGCAACGCGCTGGTCACCAATCACGCGTTCGCGACCGGCCTGCTGCTGCCGAACCATTTCCAGGTGCTGAAAGTGTTTGTCGACGATGTGGCCTCGCCGCTGGCGGCTCCGATCGTGCCCTGAGCAAGACCCTTGCGGATCAGGCAAAGGCGCCCGGCCTTTGCCGAAGCCGGTGTGGCATGGCCGCACCGGCTTTTTTGTTGCTGTCAGCGGGCGGAAGCCGTGCCGGTGCAGACCCGCGTCTCATCATC
This sequence comes from Nevskia sp., assembly GCF_021732705.1. Lineage (GTDB taxonomy): Bacteria > Pseudomonadota > Gammaproteobacteria > Nevskiales > Nevskiaceae > Nevskia. The sequence goes on from NZ_JAKFUM010000010.1 coordinate 336,207, forward strand.
AACAATCATGAATTTATAATGCTTTCTGAAGATATAAAATAAAAAAGCTTTAATTCCAGAAGATATCGTTAGTCTTTGTTGGCATTGAAACTGGACAGCTGGAAGCATGAGCTTAGAGACCAGTGCCGGCAGGGTCATGTCGAAAAATCGAATCATTGAAATTTAATTTCGCTTTTTCAATGGTTTGATCAGATCGGGAACGCCGAATCCCGCTTGAATCCGGCCGTCTGCACGACGCTCGACGAGGGCGGATCGGAAACAGTCGCTTTCTGGATCGGACCACGACGATATCCATAGTTTTTATTCGTATACGCGCGGTTTCGGCCGATCAGTATCGTTCCTGCACCCATTCAACGCAGGAGCACCCGTGTCGACCTTCCGTGTTTCAAGATTCTCGCTGGCAACGGCTTTCGTGGCCTCGCTGCTGTCATTGACGACAGTCAAGATTTCCGCTCAGGACGAGCTGCCGCGTGCCACGCCGGAAGCGTCGATCCAGCCGCGCAACGGCAGCAATGCCTGTTCGTGGATCGAACCGGACGGCAATACGGCTTACCCGGAAACGCATGCCCGGTATTTCCGGCTGACGATTCCGCGGGCGCGGCCGGACGGCGTGCGGCTGCGGATTTCCGGTGACTACCTCGCGGTGCGCTACTTCTCGTTCCAGCTGTACGGCCCGGCATTCAATGCGGTCGACGTGCTGGCTGATCACGAGATCCGGCCGGATCCGGGCAGCCAGTCGCCGTTCGCCGACATCACGCGGATCGATCCCGCGGTTCGCCCCGGCGGTCGCTACACCGTGTTCGTCGAATTCACCGATCCGCCGGCCCAGCGCGCACCGAACACGCTGTATGCCGGCCGATCGCTGCTGCCGGCCGTGCGCAACTACCTGTTCCTGCGGGCCTATCTGTCGGTCGGCTCGGTGCCGCTGCCGGCCATCCGCTACGAGCGTCACGACGGCAGTCCCAGCGCGGATGCGCCGATCGACGTCGTGGCCTGCGGCGACGGCCCGGACCTGCCGCTGCTCGGCAGCGCGGACGTGCTGTTGCCGGAGAGCGCGGTCAGCAGCCTGCTGCTGCCGACCGTGCCGATCGATGCGATCCGCAGCGGCGGCGGCTCGCGCGACGTGCCGTTCGAGGTCTATCGCGGCCTCGGCGGCGGTCTCGGCACCGGTGTGGTCTACAACCAGAACGCCGGCTTCATGTCGGCCCGGATCGACAACCGCGACGATCTGGTGCTGGTCCGGTTCCGCGCGCCGAGCTACCCGGCGTTCGGCGGCGCGGCACTGCCCGATGTCCGTTACTGGTCGCTGTGCCAGAACCGGCAGGCGCTGCAGACCGTGCTGGCCTGCGTCGCCGACCGCGAAGCCACGATCGACGGCGACGGCTTCTTCCACGCCGTGATCGGCAGCATCCACGGCCGGCCACTCGGCGCCGACGCGCGCAACGGCTTCGCCTTCCTGCCGAATGCCGGGTTGATCGACAACGGCTTCCTGATCTATCGCCAGATCCTGAGCCGCCCGGATTTCGCCGGCGCGATCACCCGCGTGCCGGCCGACCGGGCGCCGATCGACGTGCTGGGCGACTACACGCCGCAGGGCACCACCTGCCCGCCGGCGCTGTTCGTCGCCCGCACGCTGGCCGGCGACAGCCCGGCGCAGGTGTTCGCCGCCTGTCGCGCCGCGCGCTGAGCCGGCAGCACCCGGTCATCGCGCAAGCGAGGACTTCGAGCGGCTGACAACGACGCGACGGCGGGAACGGCACCGCCGTCCGTCGCGTGCTGCGCCCTGCAAGCGCCGCACGGGACGGATTTACCATTGGGCACGGCGGCGCTTCGGGCGACGATCGACGGACACCACGACAAGGCGGCCCGACCGAGGCCGCCGCCGAAGGGAGATCCGCATGACCCAGACCGCTCGGGGGCCGCTGCGCGCGAGCCCGTTCGCCCGCCTGACCGCCACACTGACGCTGGTCGCCGCCGTGCTTGCCGGCTGCGGTCGCGGTGCCCCGGATGCGGCGCTGACCCCCGCGGCAACACCCGCGGCGACGTCGGCCGCCACAGTCATCGGCGGCAGCGGCGCCGGAACCGGCGCCGGAACTGGCGCTGCTGGCGTCACTGGCACCGGCGGTGCCAGTGCCGTCCAGACGCCGCGCACCTACACGATCTGCCCCGGCCCGAACGCGACGCGCGACACGCTGGTGGCGTTCTTCGATGCCCGCGAAGGCGACACCATCGCTTTCTGTGCCGGGCGCTTCGAGCTGAGCACCGGGCTGATCCTGAACAACAAGCGCGGCATCACGATCAAGGGTGCGGGTCGTGACCGGACGATCCTGAACTTCAGCGGCTCCGATGCCGCCGAAGGCCTGAATGTCAGCCATGCCGATGGCATCGTCATGCAGGGCTTCACCGTCGAGGACACGCCGGGCAATTCGATCCGCGTGTTCCGCAGCCGCTTCGTCACCTTCCGCGACGTGCGTGCGCGCTGGTCCGACTACGCCACCTGCTCGACCCGGCTCGACGCCCCGAATTCCTGCAGCCGCCACGGCGCCTACGGGCTCTATCCGGTGCTGTGCCAGCACGTGCTGATCGAGGATTCCGAAGCGTTCGGCGCCAGCGATGCCGGCATTTACGTCGGCCAGACCTCGGATGTCATCGTCCGCCGCACGCGAGCCGAGTACAACGTGGCCGGCTTCGAGTTCGAGAACACCTACCGCGCGGAATTCGTCGACAACATCGCGACCAACAACACTGGCGGCTTCTTGATCTTCGATCTGCCGGGCCTCGCGCAATACGGCGAGAAGAACCTGGTGCACGGCAATCGCGCGTTCAACAACAACTTCCCGAACTTCGCGCCGGCCGGCAACATCGTCGGCAACGTGCCGAAAGGCACCGGCATGCTGGTGCTGGCCTCCGACCAGCTCGAGATCTACGACAACGAGATCAGCGATCACGACACGCTCGGCCTCGGCATCGTCAACTACGGGCTGATCGATCCGAACGAGCCCGACCTGCGCTACGACTTCTATCCGGAAGGCATCGCCGTGCACGGCAACCGCTTCCGCGACAACGGCGGCACCATCCAGCTGCCCAGCCCGCAGCGCGGCGCGGCGTCGCTGCTGCCACTGCTGCTGAAGCTGAAGAACGGCGGCCGCTCCGCCCACATCGTCTGGGATGGCGGCATCGACAGCGCCAACGGCTGTACCGAAGTGCCGCGCGATGCCTCCGGCGTGCCGCTGAACCAGCCGAATCCGAACGAGACTGGTCGCGTCGAATCGCGCACCGACGAGCGCGGCCGACCGAACTACGGCCCGACCGATCCCGGCCCGAACTGCAATGGCGCGCGCTACAACGCGTGGAAGTTCGATGCCGCCGGCGCGCTGAAGCTGCCGGAAAACGGCCTGTGCATCACCGACGACAACCAGTTCAGCAACACCCGGCTGCTGACCGCGTTCGCCACTCCATTCGTCAACGCCCGACTGACTTCAAGCGATCCCGCCGTGCTCGCGCGCGACCTGCTGCGCCCGGCGACCACCAGCCTGGCGCCGCATCGCTGCACGCTGCCGGCGCGTCCGGCGCCGACCTTGCAGCTGCCGTTCGTGCCCGATCTGGCCAACGGCGACCGGCGCCCGAGCGACGCCGAAGTGCTCGCGGCCTGCAATGGCGGCGCGCCGGGTGCGATCAACCGCGCCGCGCTCGCCTACAACTGCCCGCGACTCGACCAGTACGGCCTGTTCGCCAACGCCGCCGATCCCCGCAGCAACCCGGTGCAGGGTGTCGAATACGAGCTGAACACGACCCTGTTCAGCGATTACTCGAGCAAGTACCGCTTCCTGTTCATTCCGGACGGCCAGCCGGCGCGCTACCGCGACCGCGCCAGCAGCGGCGTCGTGGCGACGCTCGATTTCCCGGTCGGCACGGTCATCGCGAAGAGCTTCTCGTTCAAGAACGGCAGTGCGGAGAACGTGGTCGAGACCCGGCTGCTGATCCGCCGACAGACCGCGACCGGCGCCACCTGGGTCGGCCTGCCGTACATCTGGCGCACGCTCGACAACGGCCAGCGCGTGGCGGAGCTGCATGTCGAAGGCGGCTCGGCGAGCGTCAGCTACGACTATGTCGACCCGGATCCGGAAGTGGTCGGCGCCAACGGCCAGCGCCTGCGCTACACCGGCAGCGTGCCGCGCTACGCGATCCCGGCGGCGCTGAACTGCGTCACCTGCCACGGCAATGACGACCGCGAAGCCGGTGCCGCACCGATCGGCCCGAAGGCGCGCAACCTGAACAAGAGCCACCGCTATCCGGACGGCACCACGCAGAACCAGTTGCAGTACCTCAGCCAGCGCGGCCTGCTGACCGGGCTGCCGGCCGATCTCGCCCGGATCGAACGGCTGCCGCGCTTCAATGTGCGGGGCGATGCCGGCGACCTGCCGGGCTCCGATGCCGACGTCCACCACCGCGTGCGCGCCTATCTCGAAGTGAACTGCGCGCACTGCCATTCCGGCGGCGGCTCGGCGGCGAATTCCGGGCTGTTCCTCGATTCGTTCCGCGCCGTCAACGTGCGCTACGGCATCTGCAAGCGGCCGATCGCCGCCGGCCGCGGCTCCGGCGAAGGCCGGCGCTACGACATCGTGCCGCGCGATGCCGGGACCTCGATCCTGCCGTTCCGCGTGGCGTCGAGCGAGGCCGGCGTGCGGATGCCGCCGGTCGCGCGCAGCGTCACCCATGGCGAGGCCGCGTCGCTGATCACGCAGTGGATCGAGACCGTGCTGCCGACCGTCGATACCAGCGACGACAGCTGCGCCGGGCCGCTCGGCCGCTGACCGCGCACGGCGGGCCGGGGGTGTTTGCCATCGTGGCCGGCACCCCCGAAGCTATGGCTCCCGCCCCCGACCGTCGCCCGCAAACGCATGGAAAACAACGTTCTCATCGGCAAAGGAGCCGCCGCCGACAGCCCCCAGCAGTGGCTGCTCGCGAAGTACGGCAACCGCCACGGTCTGGTCGCCGGCGCCACCGGTACCGGCAAGACGGTGACGCTGCAGGGGCTGTGCGAAGGCTTTGCCGATCTCGGCGTGCCGGTGTTCGCGGCGGACATCAAGGGCGATCTGTCCGGCCTGTCGATGGCCGGGGAAGCGAAGCCGAAGCTGGTCGAACGCGCGGCCGCCATTGGTCTCGCGAATTTCCAGCCGACGATCTACCCGGTGGTGTTCTGGGATGTGTTCGGCGAGCAGGGCCACCCGCTGCGCGGCACGATTTCCGACATGGGGCCGCTGCTGCTGTCGCGCCTGCTGAACCTGTCGGACGTGCAGGAAGCGGTGCTGCAACTGGTGTTCAAGTTCTGCGATGACAGCGGCCTGCTGCTGCTCGATCTGAAGGATCTGAAGGCGGCGCTGAATCACGTCTCCGAGAACGCCAAGACCCTCGGCCCGGACTACGGCCTGATCTCGAAAGCCTCGATCGGCGCGATCCAGCGCGGGCTGATCGCACTCGAAGCGGATGGCGCCGAAGACTTCTTCGGCGAGCCGGCGCTCGACCTGACCGACCTGATGCGGCAGGACATGATGGGCCGCGGCGTCATCAACATCCTCGCCGCCGACAAGCTGTACCAGAAGCCGGCGCTGTACTCGACGTTCCTGCTGTGGCTGCTGGCCGAGCTGTTCGAACGCCTGCCGGAAGCCGGCGACCTCGACAAGCCGAAGCTGGTGTTCTTCTTCGATGAGGCGCATCTGCTGTTCAAGGACGCGCCGAAAGCGCTGGTCGACAAGGTCGAGCAGGTCGTGCGCCTGATCCGCTCGAAGGGTGTGGGCGTCTATTTCGTCACGCAGAACCCGCTGGATCTTCCGGACACCGTGCTCGGCCAGCTCGGCAACCGCGTGCAGCACGCGCTGCGGGCATTCACGCCGCGCGACCAGAAGGCGGTGAAGGCCGCGGCCGAAACCTTCCGCGCGAACCCGACGCTCGATGTCGCGGACGTCATCCAGCAGCTCGGGGTTGGCGAAGCGCTGGTGTCCTGCCTCGGCGAAGGCGGCGTGCCGGGTGTGGTCGAGCGCACGCTGATCCGGCCGCCGCGCTCGCGCATAGGCGCGATCAGCCCGGACGAGCGCAAGACCGTCCGCAGCCGCAGCCCGGTCGGCAGCAAGTACGACACGGCGGTGGATCGCGAATCGGCATACGAGAAGCTGTCGGCACGCGCAGCCCCTGCGGCCGAGGCGGAAGCGCCTGCTGCCGCGCCGCCGGTCGCCGGTGGCAACTGGTGGGATTCGGGCAGCGCCCAGCCACCGGCCGCGACGCCGGCCCCGGCGGGCCGCAAGCCGGCGGCACCGAAGACTTCAAATCGCGAGACGGTGTTCGAAGCCGCGGCCAAGAGCGTGGTCCGCAGCGTCGGTTCGCAGGTTGGCCGCGAGGTCGGACGGCAACTGCTGCGCGGCCTGCTCGGCTCGCTGACCAAGCGCCGCTGATCTCCGACCCCGCACCGCGGCCCCGACAACCGACCCGACCCTTTTCCGATGCCCGAACTGATCCACGCGCTGGCCAGCGATCCGCTGCTGCTGGGCGTTGCCACCACCCTGCTCGGCCTGCTGGTCGGCAGTTTCCTGAACGTGGTGATCCTGCGCCTGCCGCGGATGCTCGAAAACGAGTGGAAGGCGGAAGCGCGCGAACTGCTGGACCTGCCGGCCGTCGAAACGCCGCGTCTGTCGCTGATGCGCCCGGCCTCGTGCTGCCCGGGCTGCGGCGCGGCGATCCGGCCGTGGCAGAACATTCCGGTGGTCAGCTGGCTGGCACTTCGCGGCCGCTGTGCGAAGTGCCGCACCGGCATTTCGGTGCAGTACCCGCTGGTCGAACTGGCGTCCGGCGTGGCGTCGGCGGTCTGCGTCTGGCGCTTCGGCTGGTCCCCGCAACTGGCCGCGGCACTGGTGCTGACCTGGGCGCTGATCGCGCTGACCGTGATCGACCTGCGCGAGATGATCCTGCCGGATGACCTGACCGCGCCGCTGGTCTGGATCGGCCTCGGCATGAGCACGCTGCCGGTGTTCGTCGGCATGCCCGAGAGCATCTGGGGGGCGGTCGCCGGCTACCTGAGCCTGTGGTCGATCTACTGGCTGTTCAAGCTCGCCACCGGCCGCGAAGGCATGGGCTATGGCGATTTCAAGCTGATGGCGGCACTCGGCGCCTGGTTCGGCTGGGCGGCGCTGCCGCTGATGCTGCTGCTGTCGTCGGCGGTGGGTGCGGTCATCGGCATCGGCCTGATCGTGTTCAAGGGCCGCGACAAGACCCAGCCGATCCCGTTCGGGCCGTACATCGCCGGCGCCGGCTGGCTGATGCTGATCTGGGGCGACGCGCTCGGCGGCGCGGTGGCGGGCCGCTGATGGCCTGCCTGACGATCGGCCTGACCGGCGGCATCGCCAGCGGCAAGAGCCATGTCGCCAGCGCCTTCATCGCGCTCGGCGTGCCGCTGCTCGAAGCCGACGACGTGGCCCGCGAAGTCGTGCAGCCGGAATCCCCGGCGCTGGCCGAGATCGCCGCAAGCTTCGGCCAGGACCTGCTGCAGGCCGATGGCAGTCTGAACCGACGCGCACTGCGCGAGATCGTGTTCGCCGATCCGGCCGCGCTGAAGCGGCTGGAGGCGATCACCCATCCGGCGATCCGGGCGCGGGTCAACGCCTGGCGCGCGGCACGCACCGAGCCGTACTGCATCTACTCGGCGGCGATCCTGATCGAAGCCGGCATGGCCAGCCTGGTCGACCGGGTGCTGGTGATCGACGCACCGGAAGCCGTGCAGCTGCGCCGGCTCGCAGCCCGCGACGGCGGCTCGGAAACGCTGGCGCGGCAGATGCTCGCGGCGCAGGCGAGTCGCGACACGCGCCTGGCGCGTGCCGACGACGTGATCGACAACGCCGACGAAGCGCGCACGGTGGCGGCGCAGGTGCAGCGGCTGGATCGCCTGTATCGATGGCTCGCGGCGAACGCTGCGCCGGTCGCCTGATCGAGTGCTGCCGCCGGGCTGTCCGGCCTTGACCTGCGTTGTTTGCCCCCCTGTGTGCGGCAGTTCACAATGGATGATCTGTGTCCGCGCCTGAGATTCGATGGACCGCACTGCCGAATGGGTGAGCTTCGAGCAGCCGCTGAACGAGCGGACGCGGTCGCTGCTGCGTCTCGAATTCCTGTTTGCCGAATACGCGCACCACGCCGCCGACAGCACGGTCTGGGGCGTTCGGGCCGGCGTGCAGACCCTGCTCGACATCCTGTCGGTCATCGGTCGAACCGACCTGCGGACCGAACTGATCCGTGATCTGACCGAGCAGCGCAGCAGCCTGAACCGCCTGCGCACGCGCCCGGAACTCGATCGCGCGAAGCTCGATGCCGTGCTCGCCGAGATCACCGGCGTGCTGACCACCTTGCATGCTTCCGGCGCGCATCCGTCGAGCGTGCTGCGCGACAACGAGTTCCTGTTCTCGGTGCTGAACCGCAGCAGCATTCCGGGCGGCACCTGCATGTTCGACCTGCCGGCGTTCAACCGCTGGCTGATGCGGCCGTACGCGAACATCGAGCGCGACCTGTCGCGCTGGTTCTCGATGCTGCGGCCGTATCAGGCGGCCATCGGTCTGTACCTGCGGCTGCTGCGCGATTCCACGGCCAGCAGCGAGCATGTCGCGTCGAGCGGCGTCTATCTGCATGTACCGCAGGGTGCCTACCCGCTGCTGCGCGTGCACATGCCGCCGGAAAGCGATGTCTATCCGGAAATCAGCGCCGGCAAGCACCGCTTCTCGTTCCGCTTCATGCGGCTGGGCGACGTCAACCAGCGCAATGTCCAGACCGCCGACGATGTCGTGTTCCACCTGCAGTGCTGCACGCTGAATTCCGCCGACGCATGACCGCCACGCCCGCCGTCCGCATCGCCCGCTGCCCGCAGTGCGGCGCCAGCAGCCGTCTTGACGAGCGCAACGCCTTCCGGCCGTTCTGCAGCGAGCGCTGCAAGCTCTTGGATCTCGGCGCCTGGTTCGATGGTCGCCATGCGATTCCGGTGGTCGAATCGGAACCGGACGGCGACGACGAATCCTGAGTGCTGCGTGCCGCTCAGTGCGGCGCGGCCAGAGACGCGCCGACCGCGACGGCCGGCTGCATCACCATCTGCTGCACATTGGCTTCCTGCTCGGCCCGTCCGCGCGCCGCCGCCCGCCGTCGGCCACCGGGGACGACGCGGCTCAGCGTGTGTCGCGCCAGATTGCGCGGAATCGCCAGCATCGGATACCACGGCCAGGTTCCGGCCGGCACGCCGAGGCGGCGCAGCGCGTCGGCGCCGAGAAACGCCCGGCTGATCGACAGGTTCTTCGAGCGCTCGTAGCGCCCGCGCAGCCACGCGAGGTTCGGATAGCGGCGGGTCAGCGGCTCGTCGACCAGTGGCTGCGCCATCATCACGCTGGTTTCGTCCGGGTTGCTGAGGCTCAGCAGGAACTGCAGCAGCTGCGCGGTCGCCCCGGCTTCGGTATCGGCCAGCCAGCGCTCGTCGACGCCGATCAGCCAGCCGACATAGCGCACCAGATGTGCCGCGTCGTCACGCTCGCGCCGGGTCTGCGGCATGCCGAGCAGGCGGCTGCCGACCACCGGCACGGTCAGCGAGCCGTACAGGGTTGCGCCCATGTCGGCCTGATTGATCGGCAGGCCCCAGTCTTCCAGCTGCCAGTCCGGCCGCGCGGCGACCGAGCGCCGCACCAGCGCGTGAATGAAGCGCACCATCAGGGTCGAGCGCCAGCCGATCGCGTGCGGGACCAGCCCGCCGGCGACGGTGCAGTCGAGCTTCCACTGCACGGTTTCGGCGAGGCGGCGGGTCGGGCCTTTCTGCAGCGCGCCGGTCAGGATCAAGGTGCGGTTGAACGCCGAGGCCTGATAGCCGCCGAGCAGCGCAACATTGCGGCCGATGTGCAGCGCAGCGCGGCCGCAGCGGCGGAACAGCTCTGCGCCGCGCTCGATCCGGCCGCGATCAAGCCAGTCCGGCGGGGTCGACATCTGCTCGATGAAGCCGCGCAATTCCGGCAGCGGGTTCGCCACGGCGTCGATGCCGTGTTCCAGCGCCCGCTCGAACTGCGCGCGGGCATCGCGCATGCCGTGGCGACTCATCGCGGTCAGCAGCGCGTCCATCGCCGGATCGCCTTCCATCAGCGCCAGCCCGATCTGCTGCCAGCGGTCATCGCTTGGGGTCTCGATCGCCGGCATCACGCGGCTGAGCTGGCCGAGCACCACGTCGATGTGTTCGCTGCGGCGGTGGCGGGTCGGAATGAAATCGGCGGCGAGTTCGCGCATGGGCAGCATCGGTGGCAAGCGGGAGGGCTTGACGCGCACCCTATTGCGAATGTTTATTCGCATTCAATTCGCAAACGGTTCGCGAGCGTTTCGCGTCCCGACCCGTTCGCCCCACGGATTCCACGCCCCCTTCGCCGATGCGCAAGAAACCGACCCAGCAACGCGCCCGCATCCTTGTCGACAGCCTGATCGACGCCGCCGGCGAAGTCGTCGCCCGCGACGGCCTGGAAGCGCTGACCACGGTTCGGGTCGCGGCACGCGCCGGGGTCAGCGTCGGCTCGCTGTACCAGTACTTCGACAACAAGAACACGCTGGTCGCAGCACTCATGGACCGGGTCAACGGCGATCTGATCGCGGCGGTCAACCGTGTGGCGCCGCAGAACATCGGCACCGATCCGCAGGCCTTCGCACGGGCCCTGCTCGAAGCGGCGTTCGAAGTGTTCGAAGCACGACAGGGGCTGGCGCGCGAACTGATGCGGCACTGGCACCGGCTCGACATCGCGCGGGGCCTGCATCGCTTCGAGCAGCACATGCTCGACCTGCTGCGCGGCTATGCGCTGGCGCAGCTGCGCGAGCACCCTGTCGACCCGTCGCCGGCGCGCGCCTTCATCCTGATCAACAGCGTCGTGTTCACGCTGCTGCGCTACCTGAGCCAGCCGACACCGCCGCTGTTCACGCGCGAGCAGCTGATCGACGAACTGGCGGCGATGGCGGCACGGCTGATCACGGCACCGCGCTGACCCGCCACACCCGCGGCCGCGATCAGCGCGGCCAGTACGCGCTGATCGCCGCGATGCCCTGCGCGCCGTGGCGACGCGCTTCGAACAGATCGCCCTGCGCCAGCCCGCCGAGCGCGTAGACCGGCAGCCCGATGACGCCGCGCCGCTCGGAAAACCCGGACCAGCCGAGGCCCGGCGCGCCCGGATGCGTCTTCGTCTCGAACACCGGACCGAGCACGGCGAAATCGGCACCGACGATCTGCGCTGCGCGCAGCTGCGCGGCATCGTGCACCGATGCCCCGAACCAGCGCGCCGGATCGACCGGCCGGGCGCCGTAGCGCGCCAGCGCGGCACTGGTGGCGTGCCAGCCATCGGCGCCGATCGCGTCGACCATCGCCGGCTCGCGATCGAGGATCAGCTTGAGCCCGGCGGCGTGCGCGGCCGGCAGCAGGTGGGTGGCGAGGGCTAAGTATTCGCGGCTCGACAGCGTCGGCAGCCGCAGGCGCAGCAGCGCACCACGCGGCAGTGCGGTCAGCCGCATCAGCAGGTCGACGAGGGTCGCCTCGGGCGGCGTGAAGACATAGTGCTGCGGCAGGCGCAGCGCGGTGACGATCGGCGCGACCGTCGGCAGCACGTCCAGCGTCGCGAGATCGTCGGCCGGCAGCCAGGCGAAGTCCTGGCCTTCGCGCGACACCGGCTCGCCGTTCCAGTCGTCGACGCACCAGGTATCGAGCAGCACGTGGCGATCGCGATAGTCGTGGCGGAAGCGCAGCAGCGGCCGCGCGCGACGCACGGTGATGCCCAGCTCCTCGTTCAGTTCGCGGGTCAGCGCCTGCAGCACGGTTTCACCCGGTTCGATCTTGCCGCCGGGGAACTCCCACTTGCCCGCGGCGATCTTTCCGACGGGGCGCTGCGCGATCAGCAGGCGGCCATCGCCATCGATCAGCACGCCGCAGGCGACATCGATCAGTGGAACGTCGGTCATCGTGCGAAACCTGCTGCCGGGGCTGCGATCGCGTCGCCATCGCCGTCACAATGTCGCCCTGTCGTCACCCACGTCTTCACGCGCTGCTTCTCCCTCTCATCACCACAGGAAAACCTCATGGCAATCGTCAATCGGCTGGTCGACTACACGGAACAGGGCACGGCACTGCAGGGCCGCGTCTACTTCGACGATAGCGTTTCCGGGCCGCGCCCGGTGGTGCTCGTGGCGCACCAGTGGGGCGGTCGCGATGCCTTCGTCGACGGCCACGCCGAAACCCTCGCCAAGCTCGGCTATGTCGGCTTCGCGATCGACATGTACGGCGTCGGCGTGCGCGGCAGCACGGTCGAGGAATGCAGCGCGCTGCTGACCCCGTTCATGCAGGACCGCGGCCTGCTCGCCCGTCGCGTCACCGCCGGCCTCGCCGCCGCCCGCGCGCTGCCGGAAGCGGACACCACGCGCATCGCCGCGATCGGCTTCTGCTTCGGCGGCATCACCGTGCTCGACCTGGCCCGCACCGGTGCCGACATCCGTGGCGTCGTCAGCTTCCACGGCATCCTGAAGGGGCATGATCTGCCGAAGCAGCCGATCAAGGCCAAGGTGCTGGTGCTGCACGGCGACAAGGACCCGCTGGCGCCGATCGAGGACTACCTCGCGCTGCGCGAAGAGCTGACCGCGGCCGGCGTCGACTGGCAGGCGCACGTCTACGGCAACACGCTGCATGCGTTTTCGGACCCGGGCGCGAACCTGCCGGAACTCGGCATCCTGCACAACGTCGTCGCTGAATGCCGCTCGAATCAGGCGATGCACAACTTCCTCGCCGAAGTGCTGATCTAGCGCTTGCCGATGCAAGAAAGCCCGGCCGTGCGGTGTGCGCGGCCGGGCTTTTTCGTGCTCGATGACCGGGATCAGGTCCGGTATTCGGCGTTGATCTTGACGTAGTCGTAGCTGAAATCGCAGGTCCAGACGCGGGTCTTCGCGGTGCCGCGGCCCAGTCCCACGCGAATCGTGAACTCCGGCTTGGCGACGACGGCCGAACCGAGTTCCTCGCGGTAGTCGGGATGCGGTTCGCCGCCTTCGAGCAGGCGCACCGCATCGAGCCACAGATCGACCCTGGCCGGATCGAGCCCCGGCACGCCGGCCTTGCCGATCGCCATCGCCAGACGGCCCCAGTTGGCGTCGCCGGCAAACATCGCGGTCTTGACCAGCGGCGAGTGGGCGATCGAGTACGCAACCTGCCGTGCCTCGTCGACCGTCGTGGCGCCTTCGACGTCGATGGTGATGAAGCGCGTCGCACCTTCGCCATCGCGGACGATGGCCTGCGCCAGTTCGATGCAGACCGCGGTCACGGCATCGGCGATCAGCGGGTAGTCGGCGTCTGCGGCATCGACATCGCGGCTTCCGATCTGCGCGGTCGCGAACAGCACGCAGGAGTCGTTGGTCGAGGTGTCACCGTCGACCGTGGCGCTGTTGAACGAGGCGGCGACCGCATGGTTCAGCAGGTCCTTCGTCGCGTCCGCCGTCAGCCGGGCATCGGTGCCGATGAAGGCGAGCAGCGTCGCCATGTTCGGGTAGATCATGCCGACGCCCTTGGCGATGCCGGTGACCGTCACCGGCCCCTGCGACGTCGACACGGTGCGCGTCGCGCCCTTCGGAATCGTGTCCGTGGTCATGATCGCGCGGGCCGCGGCGTTCCAGGCATCGGCCTGCAGGCCGGCCACCGCCTTCGGGATCGCGTCGATCATTCGCGCCACCGGCAGCTGCTGGCCGATGACACCGGTCGAGAATGGCAGCACCTGCGACGGCTCGCAGCCGATCGCCGCAGCCACGGCCGCGCTGGTCTCGCGGGCATTGGCCAGACCCTGCGCGCCGGTGGCGGCATTGGCGTTGCCGGCATTGATCAGCAGCGCGCGGATGGCGCTGCTGGCGCCCAGCCGTTCGCGGCAGACCTGCACGGGTGCCGCGCAGAACGCGTTCTGGGTGAACACGCCGGCGGCGCGGGTGCCGGCGGCGAGTTCGATCACCAGCAGGTCCTGACGGCCCGGCTTCTTGATCGCCGCTTCCGCGGACCCGAGACGGACACCGGCGACCGGCGCCAGCGGGCCGGGAGCTTCGAGATTGACGGGCATCGGAAAACTCGCGGTCAGGCGCTCGGGGTCAGACCAGTGCGCCGTGGCACTGCTTGAACTTCTTGCCCGAGCCGCAGGGGCACGGATCGTTGCGGCCGACCTTCGGCAGGCCGCGATCGGCCGGCGCTGCGGCGGTCGCCGCGGCCATCGGCGGTGCCAGCGGACGACCGGCAGCAGCCGGCGCGGCAGCCGCTTCATCCTGCGGCACCAGCGGATCGGCCACCACCGACTGCGCCTCGGCGTGCTCGAAGTGCATCGGCCGCGCCGCGTTGCGGCGCGCTTCTTCCAGCGCCTGCACTTCGGCCTCGGTCAGGATCTGGATGCGGGCCAGACGCGAGATCACCTCGTGCTTGAAGCGCGCGAGCATGTCGTTGAACATCGTGAACGCTTCGCGCTTGTACTCCTGCTTCGGGTCCTTCTGCGCATAGCCGCGCAGGTGGATGCCGAGTCGCAGATAGTCCATCGCCGCCAGATGCTCGCGCCAGAAGGTGTCGAGCACGCGCAGCAGCGTTTCGCGTTCGAAGCTCTCCAGCACGTTGTCGCCGATCTTGTCCTTCTTCTCGGCATAGGTCGTCGCCAGCGCCTCGACGATGCGGGCCTTGATCTTCTTGTCGTCGATCTGGTCCTCTTCCTCGCCCCACTGGCGCACCGGCAGCGTCAGCGCGAAATCCTTGCGCAGCGCCTCTTCCAGCGCTTCGAGATTCCACAGCTCCGGCGGGCTCTGCGGCGGCACGTGGACATCGACCACGGCGCTGACGACATCGCCGCGCAGGTCGTCGATCATCGGCGTGACCACGGTCGCGCCCATCAGCTCGTCGCGCAGCTCGTAGACCGCCTTGCGCTGGTCGTTGGCGACGTTGTCGTACTCGAGCAGGTTCTTGCGGATGTCGAAGTTGTGCGCTTCGACCTTGCGCTGCGCGGTCTCGATCGAGCGCGTCACCATCTTCGCTTCCAGCGCTTCGCCTTCCTGCATGCCGAGGCGCTGCAGGAGGCCGCGCATCGACGGCGGCGCGAAGATGCGCATCAGCGTGTCGTCGAGCGACAGGTAGAAGCGCGTCGCACCCGGATCGCCCTGACGGCCGGAGCGGCCGCGCAGCTGGTTGTCGATGCGGCGCGACTCGTGGCGTTCCGAGCCGATCACGTACAGGCCGCCGGCCTTCACCACCTCGTCGTGGCGAATCTTCCACGCGGCCTTCGCGGCTTCGCGGGCAGCGATGTCGTCTTCCGGAATCTTGTGCAGCTCGGCTTCGAGCGAACCGCCGAGCACGATGTCGGTACCGCGGCCCGCCATGTTGGTGGCGATCGTCACCTTGCCCGGCAGACCGGCGTTGGCGACGATCTCGGCTTCACGCTCGTGCTGCTTGGCGTTCAGCACTTCGTGGGCAATGCCTTTCTGCGTCAGCAGATTCGACAGCAGCTCCGACGTCTCGATGCTGGCGGTGCCGACGAGGATCGGCTGACCCTTGCCATGCACTTCCTCGATGTCCTTGATCACGGCGTCGAACTTGCCCTTGGCGCTGATGTAGATCAGGTCGCCGCGGTCGTCGCGGATCATCGCGCGGTTGGTCGGGATGACCACCACTTCGAGGTTGTAGATGCTCTGGAATTCGTAGGCCTCGGTGTCGGCCGTGCCGGTCATGCCCGAGAGCTTGTTGTACAGGCGGAAGTAGTTCTGGAAGGTGATCGAGGCCAGCGTCTGGCTCTCCTGCTGGATCTGCACGCCTTCCTTCGCTTCCACGGCCTGATGCAGGCCGTCCGACCAGCGCCGGCCGGACATCATGCGGCCGGTGAACTCGTCGATGATGACGATCTGCCCGCCACGCACGATGTACTCGACGTCCTTCTTGTACAGGTGGTGCGCGCGCAGCAGCGCGTTCAGGTGATGCACCAGCACGATGCGGCTGGCGTCGTACAGGCTTTCGTCGTCGCCCAGCAGGCCGGCCGCGCGCAGCAGGTCTTCCATGTGCTCGTGCCCGGCTTCGGACAGATGCACCTGCTTGCCTTTCTCGTCGACGTGGAAATCGCCGTCGAGGTCTTCCTCGTTCTTCTGGCGGGTCAGCTTCGGGATCAGCGCGTTGAGCTTGCGCCACAGTTCAGGATCATCGTCGGTCGGGCCGGAGATGATCAGCGGCGTGCGTGCCTCGTCGATCAGGATCGAGTCGACTTCGTCGATCACGGCGTAGTTGAGGCCGCGCTGCACCTTCTCGTCGAGCGAGAAGGCCATGTTGTCGCGCAGGTAGTCGAAGCCGAACTCGTTGTTCTGGCCGTAGGTGATGTCGGCCTGGTACGCCGCACGCTTCTCTTCCGGGGTCTGGCCGGACACGACCACGCCGACGCTCATGCCGAGGAAACGGAAGATGCGGCCCATCCACTCGGAGTCGCGCCGGGCCAGGTAGTCGTTGACGGTGACGACGTGGACGCCCTTGCCGCTGAGCGCGTTGAGATAGGTCGGCAATGTGGCGACCAGCGTCTTGCCTTCACCGGTCCGCATTTCGGCAATCTTGCCTTCGTGCAGGATGGCGCCGCCGATCAACTGCACGTCGAAGTGCCGCATGTTCAGCACGCGCTTGCCGGCCTCGCGAACCACGGCGAACGCATCCGGCCGAATGTCGTCGAGCGATTCGCCCTTGGCCAGACGCTCGCGCAGCACCGCGGTCTGGCCGCTCAGCGTTTCATCGGACATCGCCGAATACTTCGATTCGAGCGCGTTGACGGCGGCAACGAGCGGCCCCAGGCGACGGATGATGCGTTGATTGCGGCTGCCGAAAATGCGCGCCAGAAAATTGTTGAGCATGAGTTCCGAGTGCTGGGAAGCGGCACGAGCAAGGCCCGACCGGGCGGACAGGCCGCCGATTATGCCTTAGACGTAGGGAGCGACTGCGGCAGTTTCAATACCGAGGTCAAAGACCGGTCAACGGCCCTTGACCCGAATCAGTCGACGGATGGCGTGCGCGTGCGAGCGGGCGAAAGCGGCCGGAATCCCGGCCGGCCGCCGCAGTCAGCGCGCGGCGTCGAGATACTGCGCCGGGTTGATGATGCTGCCGTTCAGCACCAGTTCGAAGTGAACGTGCGGGCCGGTCGAGCGACCGGTCGAGCCCATCAGCGCGATCGGCTGACCCTTGATCACGCGGTCGCCCGGCTTCACCAGCAGCTTCGAATTGTGACCGTAGCGGGTCACGTAGCCGTTGCCGTGATTGATCTCGATCAGTTCGCCGTATCCGCTCTTTTCCTCGGCCGAGACGACGATGCCGCTGGCGACCGCCAGCACGTCCGCACCCTCGGATGACGCGAAGTCGATGCCCGGGTGATAGCTGCGCAGGCCGGTGAACGGATCGGTGCGATTGCCGAAGCCGGACGTCATGTAGCCGCCATCGACCGGCCAGCCGGAAGGCTTGATCTCGTGCTGCAGCTTCGACGCCAGCAACAGGTCTTCGAGCACGCGCATCTGGCGCTCGCGATTGCCGAGTTCCTTCTGCAGCCGGTCCAGCGAGCCGATCACGTCCTCGAGCACGGCGGGGGCGCCGAGATTCGCGAACTCCGGGCCACCGACCGGCGGCGGGCGATCGAAGTTGAATTCCGACGGGTCGATCTTGGCGATCTGGGTCATGCGCGCGCCGGCGGCGTCGAGACGCATCACGTAAGCCTGCAACTGGGCAATGCGACGGGCCAGCGCCTTGGCGTCTTCCTCGGCTTTCGCCTTGACCTGCGCCAGTTCACCCTTCTGCTGCGTGAATTCCTGACCCCAGGTGCCGATCAGGCCCTTCGGCAGAAGCCCGCGATCGGCGCGGAAGTTCATGCCGGCGACGAACGTCAGACCGAGCACGAACACCAGCGCCGACGCCCATGGCAGCCAGCCGAGCACGCGGCGCGCCTCGAGGCGCACTCGCCAGGTTCGGCCCCGGCCATGACTAACGACGATAATATCCATGCAGCACTTCACCCACGAATACAGCGACGAATCCCCATGCACGCGGACGATGATCACGTCGGCGCACACCTTTCGCTTCCCGGTTCTCCGGTTCAGGCGCTCCTGCGTCAGGCCAACCGCCTCGAATCCATCCAGCGGATGATTCGGGACTGGGCCCGTGAACCGCTCGCAAACTCCCTGCGCGTGGCGCATGAGCGTGACCAGACCCTGGTCATCTACGCCGACTCGGCGGCTGCGTTCACGCAAATTCGATACCGTCAGCCGGAATTGCAGCAATTCCTGAGCGTTCGTCTCGAAAATCCAGCGCTGAAACTCGACATCAAAATGCGACCTGCCGCACAGATGGGCGGGTCGAGTTGAGTCTAAGCGCGGTTTTGACGGCGGCGCAACCCGCGCCGTCAACCAGTCGTCAGGCCGGCAACGGGCTCGAACTGGCGTAAAAAGACGTCGCCTTGCTGCCAACGTCGTCGAAAACGGCGATTTCCCACGCGCCCGGATCGGCCAGCAGCGCCCGCGCCAGCTTGTTGTTCAGCGCATGTCCGGACTTGAACGCCGTGTACGCGCCGAGCAGCGGGTGACCCAGCAGGTAGAGGTCGCCGACGGCATCGAGAATCTTGTGGCGGACGAACTCGTCGTCGTAACGCAGGCCGTCGTGGTTCAGCACGCGAAACTCGTCGACCGCCACCGCGTTCTCGAGGCTGGCGCCGAGCGCCAGACGGCGCGAGCGCAGGAACTCGAATTCCCGCATGAAGCCGAACGTGCGGGCGCGGCTGACTTCGCGGATGTAGGCCTGCGTCGAAAACTCCACCGACGCGCTCTGCGCCGTGGAATTGATCAGCGGATGGTCGAACTCGATGTTGAAGGTCAGGCGGAAGCCGTCGTAAGGCTCGAGCCGCGCCCACTTGTCGCCGTCGTTGACCTGCACCGGCGCCTTCAAGCGGATGAAGCGCTTCGGCGCGTCCTGCTCGACGATGCCGGCGGACTGCATCAGGAATACGAACGGGCTCGCGCTGCCGTCCATGATCGGCACTTCGGCGGCCGACAGTTCGACCAGGCAGTTGTCGATGCCCAGACCGGCGAGCGACGACATCAGGTGCTCGACGGTGGCGACCTTGACGCCTTCCTCGATCAGGTTCGACGACAGCGTGGTTTCGCCGATGCCTTCGGCGCGGGCGCGCACCTCCCGGGGCGGGTTCAGATCGGTACGGCGGAAGACGATGCCAGTGTCCGGGGCGGCCGGCAGCAGCGCCATGTAGACCTTCTGACCGCTATGCAGGCCGATGCCGCTGACGCGGACCGGAGTGCGGAGGGTTCGTTGGCGGATCATCGGGCTTCTTCCGGCGAGGCTGTCCGCTTGGCTGCGGATCGGCGTGGTTTGTAGCGATCAGACCGGGATTTTAGCACCGAGTTCCGGGCTTCCAATCGCAGTGCAGCATTTCGGTCACCCCGAGCGGGAAGACAGCGGCCATGAAGCGCGGCGCGCGACTGGGCGAAGGTCGCGCGCCGCCCACAGCTTGCAAGGTTTCGACGATGCGGGTGCCGCGTGCAGGGTCGACTTTTCAGTCGGCCGCTTAATCGGCTTGCGCGCGCAGGAACGCCGGGATGTCGAGCATTTCCTCGTTGTATTCCAGTGCCGCAAACGCCGGCGCCACGGCCGGGCGGGCATTGCGCACCGGCATCGCGCTCGGCTCGTGGTCGTGCAGACGCGCCGGCCAGGCCGCCGGTGACGGCTGACGCAGCGAGGTCACGACACCGCCGCCGCCGAGACCGGCGGTGCCGAGCGGCGCCGAACCGATGCCGCGCAGGCGCGGGTTGATCGCTTCCGGCTGCGGCATCTTGGCCGCCGCGCGCGAGCCATCGAGACCGGTGGCGACGACCGTGACGCGCAGTTCGCCACCCAGGGTCGGGTCGAACGAGGTGCCGCACTTGATGTCGGCTTCGTGCGAGCCGATCTCGCCGATGCGCTCGTTGATCAGTTCCAGTTCGTCCAGCGTCAGCGACTCGTCGCTGGTGATGTTGACCAGGATGCCGCGGGCGCCGATCAGTTCCAGATCGTCGAGCAGCGGGCTGGACAGCGCCGCTTCGACCGCCTTGCGGGCGCGATCTTCGCCGCTGGCCGAGCCGAGGCCCATCATCGCCATGCCGCGATTGGTCATCACCGTCTTCACGTCGGCGAAGTCGACATTCATCATGCCCGGACGGGTGATCAGGTCGGAAATGCCCTGCACCGCATTCTGCAGCACATCGTTCGCGGCCTTGAAGCCGTTCAGCAAGGTGACCGCGCCGCCGAGCACGAGACGCAGCTTCTCGTTCGGAATCATGATCAGCGAGTCGACATGCTGCTGCAGCTCGCGAATGCCTTCCTGCGCAATCGCCATGCGCTTCTTGCCTTCATGCGGGAACGGCTTGGTGACCACGGCCACGGTCAGGATGCCGAGTTCGCGCGCGATCTCGGCGATCACCGGCGCCGCACCGGTTCCCGTGCCACCGCCCATGCCGGCGGTGATGAACAGCAGGTCGGTGCCTTCGAGCATCTCGCGGATGCGGTCGCGATCTTCCTCGGCGGCTTCGCGGCCAACCTTCGGATTCGAGCCGGCACCGAGGCCGCGCGTCACTTCCGCGCCGATCTGCAGCTGCAGCGTCGGCAGGCACTTCTCGAGGTGGTCGCGATCGGTGTTCGCGACGATGAACTCGACGCCGCCGATGCCGGCTGCCGCCATCTGGTTGACCGTGTTGCAGCCGCCGCCGCCGACACCGATCACGCGGATCACCGCGCGCGGCGTGACGCCGTCGACCAGTTCATACAGCTCGTTGGATTGCTTGTTTCCGCCCATTGTCTTCTCCGTCACTCGTCGAATGCCCAAACCGCCAGACCGCCCGTTGCTACAGGTACCGCCGCCCAAAACGCTGTTGAATCGCTACCGCTGGCTCACAGGTTTCCCTTGAACCAGCCCTTCATTCGTGTGAACAACTGCCCGGCCTCGCTGTTGCCGAGACGGCGCATGCCCATGCCCATGCCGCCGGCCATCGGGCGCTGCTGGCGCGCGAACAGCAGCAGGCCGACGCCGGTCGCGTAGGCCGGCGAGCGTGAGACTTCGTCGATGCCGGTCACGTCCTGCGGCAGCCCGAGGCGCACGCCGACTTCCAGCACTTCTTCCGCCAGTTCGAGGATGCCCGGCGTCTGCGCGACACCGCCGGTGAGCACGACGCCGCCGGCGATCAGCTCGTACAGGTCGGCGCGATGCAGTTCCTTGCGGACATAGCGGAACAATTCCTCGAACCGTGGCCGCATCACTTCGGCCAGCATCTGGCGCGACAGATGCCGCGTCGGCGTTTCGCCGACACCGGGCACGTCGATCGGCGCGTCGTGCGCCACCAGTTCCGGCAGCGCGCAGCCATAGCGGATCTTGATCTGCTCGGCGTACTGCGCCGGCGTGCGGAAAGCCACGGCGATATCGCTGGTGACCAGATCGCCGGCGATCGGGATGACCGCCGTGTGCCGGATCGAGCCGCCCTTGTAGACCGCGATGTCGCAGGTGCCGCCGCCGATGTCGACGACGCAGATGCCGAGGTCGCGCTCGTCCTGCGACAGCACGGCATCGGCCGAGGCCAGATGCTGCAGCACCAGCTTCTCGACCGTCAGCCCGCAGCGCTCCACGCACTTGTAGAGGTTCTGCGCTGCGCTCAAGGTACCGGTGACCATGTGGACCTTGGCTTCCAGCCGCACGCCGGACATGCCGATCGGGTCCTGGATGCCTTCCTGACCATCGACCACGTACTCCTGCGGCACCACATGCAGGATCTGCTGATCGGCCGGAATCGCCATCGCGCTCGCGGCCTCGATCACGGCATCGACATCGCGCGCGGTGATCTCGCGATGCCGGATCGGCACCACGCCGACCGAATTCAGGCTGCGGATGTGGGTGCCGGTGATGCCGACATGCGCGGCACGCACGCGGCAGTTCGCCATCAGCTCGGCCGCTTCGACGGCGCGGCGGATCGACTCCACCGTGTTGTCGATGTTGATCACCACGCCCTTCTTCAGGCCGCGCGTCGGCGCCGTGCCGAGCCCGACGACCTGCACGACGCCGTTGGCGCCGATCTCGCCGATCATCGCGGCCACCTTCGACGTGCCGACGTCGAGGCTGACCAGATACTCGGGCTTCTTGTTCTTGCTCATCAGTGTGAAATCTCGGGATTGGCGTCGTTGTTCGGGCCATCGGCCACGCCCTGGCTCAAACCCCGAGCGGCCGACTTGCCGCTCGCGATCGACGGCGGAACGCCGTTCTTCCAGCCCACGGAAAATCCGTTCGGATAGCGCAGGTCGACATAGGCGACCTGGTCCAGCATCGGCAGCAGGGTGCTGCTCACGGCGCCGAGCACCAGCGCCACGCGCGAGCGCGGATCGTCCTGACCGAAGCGCAGCTCGATGCCGGCCCCGGTGCCGGCCGTGGCGGCCACCGTCATCCGCCACTCGCCGCGGGCATCGAGCGACAGACCGCCCGGCACGAATGCACTGCTGGCCAGCGCCATGCGCAGCGTCTCGAACACGGCGGCGGCTTCGGCTTCGTGGCCGGGCGGTGCCGACAGCAGCGGCAGGTCCTGCGGAATCTGGTCGAACGGCGGCGTGAACAGGCGGCTGTCGGTATCGATCATCCGCGCCTCGCCCCAGCGCGCGTACGGCACGCGCTCGGTCACGCGCACGTTCAGCGTGTCCGGCCACTGGCGGCTGACGCGGGCATGGCTGACCCAGGCCAGCGCCTCGATGCGTTCACGCATCGCGTCGAGATCGGCATCGAACAGATGCAGGCCGATGCCGGCATCGGTCGCGCGCACGATCTCCACCGCCTGCAGGCGATTCAGCTGGCCATCCACCGTCACCGCCGCCACCGGCTGATTGACCACCGGAGCGAGCACCGACTTCAGCACCAGCAGCGCCGCCACCAGCAGCGCCAGCGACAGCGCCGGAATCGCGAAGGGCGGCAAGCTCGGCGCATCGTCCCGCATGGTCAGGGCTCCGGTGTTCATGGCGTCGGGGTCCCGCCGGGGGCCAGCGTCGTCTCGAGGATGGCCCAGCACAGCGCGTCGTAATCCATCCCGACGGCGCGGGCGGCCATCGGCACCAGGCTGTGCGATGTCATGCCTGGCAGCGTGTTCACTTCGAGCAGCCACGGCTTGCCCTGCGCATCCATCATGAAGTCGACGCGGCCCCAGCCGCGGCCGCCGATGGCGTCGAAGGCTCTGGCGCAGATCGCCTGCAGCTCCGCCTCGTGCGTCGGTACCAGATCGGTCGGGCAGATGTAGCGGGTGTCGTTCGAGATGTACTTCGAGTGGTAGTCGTAGAACTCGCCGGCCGGCTCGATCCGGATCACCGGCAGCGGCTGGCCATCGAGCATCGCGCAGGTGTACTCGCCGCCGGCCACGAAGGCTTCCGCCATCACCACACGGCCGTTGTCGCCGAGCGCCAGCGCGAACGCGGCATCGATCTGATCGACGTTCTTGACCTTCGACACGCCGACGCTCGAACCATCGGCCGCCGGCTTGATGATGAACGGGTAGCCGAAGACATCGGCGGCGCTGTGCGCGTCGGCCGCGCTCTCGAGAATCCGCCAGTCCGGCGTCGGCAGACGCTCGGCCTTCCAGATGCGCTTGGTGCGCAGCTTGTCCATCGCGAGTGCGGAGGCCAGCACGCCGGAACCCGGGTACGGGATGCCGTGCAGGTCGAGTACCGCCTGCACCGTCCCGTCCTCGCCGCCGGTGCCGTGCAGCACGCTGAACACACGGTCCAGCCCGCGCTTCGGCAGCGTCAGGATCGCGTCGCGATCGGCATCGATGCCAACGGCGTCGATGCCGAGCCGCTGCAGTGCCGCCAGCACGCCTTCGCCCGACCACAGCGAAACCTGCCGTTCGGCCGACCAGCCGCCGAGCAGCACGCCCACTTTTCCGAACGCCTTTGGATCGGACACGCGCTTACGCATCGGCCTTCTCCCCGACCATCTTTACTTCAGGATGCAAATCGACTCCGGACTTCTGCTTCACGACGTTGCGGACGTGCTCGATCAGGGTTTCGACGTCGGCGGCAGTGGCGCCGTCCTCGGTCAGGATGAAGTTCGCGTGCTGCTGCGAGACATGCGCGCCGCCGATGCGGTGGTTCTTCAGCCCGCAGGACTCGATCAGACGCGCGGCGTGATCGCCGGGCGGATTGCGGAACGTGCTGCCTGCGCTCGGCTTGCCGACCGGCTGCGTGGCCTTGCGCTGCGCCAGCGACGTCCGCGTGGCGGCGGCGTGGCGGCCATCGACATCCGCGCTGACCTTGAAGCGCGCCGCGAGATAGCCGAGGACATCCGCCGGCGGCACGACGGTGCGATAGCTCGTCGCGAATGCCGATGGCTTCAGCCAAACCGTCGAACCGTCGCGCAGCAGCACTTCGACTTCGGCGACCGTCGGCCAGGTCTCGCCGCCCCAGGCACCGGCATTCATCGCCAACGCGCCGCCGACCGTGCCCGGAATGCCGGCCATGTAGCCGAGACCGGCGAGTTGCTGACGCTCGGCGAACTTGGCCAGCCGTGCGCAGTGCAGTCCGGCTTCGGCGTACAGCGTGTCGGGGCTTTCGCTCCGCAGCGCATCGAGCGCGCCGTGCAGCGCGATCACCGTGCCGCGGAAGCCGCCATCGCGCACCAGCAGGTTCGAACCGAGGCCGAGCCACAACACTGGCTCGTCGGCCGGCAACCGACGCACGAAGGCGATCAGATCGTCGCGGTCGGCCGGCTCGAAGTAGCGATCGGCAGGTCCGCCGACTCTCCAGCTGGTGTGGCGGGACAGCGGTTCGTCAACACGGACGACGCCGCGAACGGCGATCAGGGCAGGCTCGCGCATCACGCGACACCTCCCTGCTGTTCCGCCTCACGGCGCACGCCCGACGCCTCGCGGGCAGCCGTCAGCAGACCGGCCAGGCTGCCAATGTCGCCGGCACCGACCGTCAGCAGCACATCGCCATCGCGCACGATCGACGCCAGCGCTTCGGGTGCGTCGGCCACGGTCTTGACGAACACCGGCTCGACCTTGCCGCGGGCGCGGATGCCGCGGGCCAGCGCGCGGCCGTCGGCATCGACCATTGGCGCTTCGCCGGCGGCGTAGACCTCGGTCAGCACCAGCGCATCGGTCTCACTCAGCACGGCGCAGAAGTCGTCGAACAGGTCGCGCGTGCGGCTGTAGCGGTGCGGCTGGAACGCAACGACCAGACGGCGGCCCGGATAGGCGCCGCGGATCGCGTCGAAGGTCACTTTCAGCTCGCGCGGATGATGGCCGTAGTCGTCGACGATGCGCACCGTGGCCTCGCCGACTCGCCAGTCGCCATGCGATTCGCAGCGACGACCCACGCCCTGGAATTCCGAAAAGGCCTTGCGCATCGCATCGAAGCCGACACCGAGCTCGCGCGCCACGGCAATCGCGGCGAGCGCGTTCAGCACGTTGTGCCGGCCCGGCAGGTTCAAGTGCATCGGCTCGACCGCGCCATCGGCAGTCAACACGTCGAAACGCGCGCCGTCGGACTCGAAGCGGATATTGGCCGCACGCAGGTCGGCCGGCTCGTCGATGCCGTAGGTCAGCACCGGGCGGCCGATGTCCTCGATGATGCCGCGCACTTCGGCATCGTCCGCGCACAGCACGGCGAGGCCGTAGAACGGCAGGCGCTGCAGGAACTCGATGAAGGTGGCGCGCAGGCGGCGGAAATCGCCGCCGTAGGTTTCGAGATGGTCGGCGTCGATGTTGGTGACGATCGCGACCATCGGCGTCAGATGCAGGAAGCTGGCGTCGCTCTCGTCGGCCTCGGCCACGAGGAACGAGCCGCCCCCGAGACGGGCGTTGGTGCCGGCGCTCTTGAGCTTGCCGCCGATGACATAGGTCGGATCCAGACCGCCTTCGCCGAGCACGCTGGCCACGAGGCTGGTGGTCGTGGTCTTGCCGTGGGTGCCGGCCACGGCGACGCCATAGCGGAAGCGCATCAGCTCCGCGAGCATCTCGGCGCGGCGCACGATCGGAATGCGTGCCGCCTTGGCGGCCGCCAGTTCCGGGTTCTCGGCCTTGATCGCGGTCGAGACGACCACGACATCGACACCGGCAATGCGCTCGGCATCATGGCCATACGCGATCGAGGCCCCGAGCGAGATCAGGCGCCGCGTCGCCGCACTCTCCTTCAGGTCGGAACCGGACACGCCGTAGCCGAGGTTCAGCAGCACCTCGGCAATGCCGGCCATGCCGGAACCGCCGATGCCGAGCAGATGGATGCGCTTCACGCGCCGCATCGGCTGCTGGGACAACGGCAACTGCGCTGCCAGGGTGCTCATGCTGCGGCCTCCAGGCACAGGTCGGCGATGCGTTCGTCGGCGGCAGTCCAGGCCGCCGTGCGGGCGGCCGTGGCCATCATCGACAGCTGGCTGCGATTGGCGAACAGCTCGATCAGCGTGTCGGCGAGGCGACGCGGCGTCAGGTCACGCTCGGCAATCAGCAGCGCCGCGCCAGCCTTGACCAGATACTCGCCATTGCGGGTCTGGTGGTCGTCGACCGCGTGCGGGAACGGCACCAGCAGCGAGGCGCAGCCGGCTGCGGCCAGCTCGGCAACGGTGGAAGCGCCGGAGCGGCAGACGACGAGGTCGGCCCAGTCATAGGCGGCCGGCATGTCGTCGATGAAGGCAGTCACCTCGCCATCGATACCGGCACGGGCATAGGCCGTCTGTGCGATGTCCAGCGTCCGACCGGCCTGATGGCGAACCTGCGGCCGGACCTCAGCCGGGACCAGCGCCAATGCTGCCGGCACGATCTCGTTCAACGCACGGGCCCCCTGACTGCCGCCGAGCACCAGCACTCGCGGCACGCTGCCGTGTGCCGCCAGTCGCTGCGCCGGCGCGGCGAGCTCGGCAAATCCGGCGCGAACCGGATTGCCGACCGTCGTCGCGCGGCGAAAGGTCTTCGGGAATGCTTCCAGCACGCGCGACGCGATCGTCGCCAGCAGGCGATTGGTCAGCCCCGCGGCCGCATTCTGTTCGTGGATCACCAGCGGACGGCCGGACAGCCGCGCCGCGAGCCCGCCCGGACCGGCCGCGAAGCCGCCCATGCCGAGCACGAGGTTCGGCTGTTCACGGCCGAGGACGGCGAAGGCATCGAGCATCGCGCGCGCCAGCACCAGCGGCGCAGTGAGCAGCTTCATCACGCCCTTCCCGCGCAGGCCCTTGACCCGCACGAGCTCGATCGCGATGCCGTGCTGCGGCACCACGCGCGATTCGAAGCTGTCCGGCGTCCCCATCCAGACCACGGTATGGCCGCGCCGCATCAGCACCTTGGCAACGGCAAGCGCGGGATACACGTGGCCGCCGGTGCCGCCGGCCGCGATCATGATTTTCATCGGCTGGCCTCGCACTCGATGGCACGGCCATCCATGGCCTCGCGGCGCGCGACCGACAGGCACCGGCCCGACCGTCCCTGGTCGTGCGCGCCTGACGACTGCGAGCAGTGCTCGCACAGCGTCATCAGACGCCCAGCCGCGATCATGATCTTCATGAGCGGGCCCCGCGGCGGCGGAAGAACGCGAACAGCCCGGTGCCGTCCTGCTCGCGGCGCGAGCCACCACCGGCCGGCGTGCGCCGCAAGGGCGTCGGCTCGATTTTGGTCGTGCGCCGCGCGGACGGATGACCGGCCTGCAGGAAGCGATTCTCGTAGTCGACGCGCAGGATCAACGCGACCATCACGCAGACCGTGATCAAGCTCGAGCCGCCGTAGCTGATGAAGGGCAGGGCCAGACCCTTGGTCGGTACCGCGCCCATGTTCACCGCCATGTTGATCAGCGACTGCAGGCCGAACCAGCTCGACAGGCCGTAGCAGACATAGGCGTTGAAGCGGCAATTCAGCTGTTCCGCAGCCTGACCGATGACGAAGCCGCGCCAGACCAGCAACCCGAACAGGCCGATCAGGATCAGCACGCCGAACAGGCCGAACTCCTCGGCGAGGATCGCGAAGATGAAGTCGGTGTGCATTTCCGGCAGGTACAGCAGCTTCTGCAGGCTGTTGCCGAGGCCGACGCCGAACCATTCGCCACGGCCAACGGCGATCAGCGCCTGACCGAGCTGGTCGATGTTGCCGTCCGAATCGCGGCCCGGCGTGTCGAAGAAGCGCATCAGACGGTTGACGCGGTACGGCGCCCAGATCGCGATCACGCCGAGGGCGGCGATCAGGCTGCCGCCGATGATCGCCAGATCGCGCAGCCGGGCACCGGCCATGAACAGCATCAGCATCGAGATCGCGAGCAGGATCGCGGTGGCGCCGAAGTCCGGCTCCTTCAGCAGGAAACCGCTGACGAAGGCCAGCGGGATGAATGGCGCGAGCAGGCCCATGGTCTTCGTCTGCAGCGCCAGCTGGCGGCGCACGATATAGCCGGCGAGGTACAGCACCACGGCCAGCCGCGCCGGCTCCGAGGCCTGCATCTGGAACAGGCCGAAGTCGATCCAGCGCCGTGCCTTGTTGCGATCCAGCCCGACACCCGGAATCAGCACCAGCACCAGCAGGAACAGCGCGAGCATCAGCAGCAGCGGGCCGGCCGATTCCCACGATCGCATCGGCACCGTGAACGCCAGCGCGCCACAGCCGAGCCCCAGCACGACGAACGCCAGCTGGCGCTTGACGAAGTAGGCGGTCGACACGCCGGTGATCTTCTCGCTGATCGCGACCGATGCCGAGGCGACCATCACAAGACCCCAGGCAAGCAGGATCGCGACGACCAGGCACAGGATCGGATCGAGGCCGTAGCGCGTCGGCGACAGGCCGAAGCTCAGGCTCTGCTGGCGGCCAATCTGCGCGCTCACGCCGCGATCCCCTTCACCAGTTCGCGGAAGTGCGCGCCGCGGGCCTCGTAGTTCTTGTACTGGTCAAGGCTGGCACAGGCCGGCGACAGCAGCACGCGGTCGCCGTGCTGCGCGGCCGCGCGCGCTTCGGCCACGGCCGCCGCGAGGTCCGGCACGCGCTTGATCGCGACCGACTTGCCGAGATCGCGCTCGATCGCCGCCGCGTCCTGCCCGAACACGATGGCGAGGCGCGCCTTGGCGGCCAGCGGTGCCCGCAGCGCCGTGAAATCCTGACCCTTGCCCTGCCCGCCACCGATCCAGACCAGCGGTCCCTGCAGGCCGTGCAGCGCGGCCATCGTGGCGCCGACATTGGTGCCCTTGGAATCGTTGATCCACGACACGCCGTCGAGATCGGCCACCCATTCGCAGCGATGGGCGAGCCCCGGGAAGCTGAACAGCGCCTTGAAGATGCCGGCTTCATTGAGACCCGCGGCCTCGGCCAGCGCGAACGCGGCCAGCGCATTCGCGGCGTTGTGCAGGCCTTCGATCTTCAGGCTCGCGATCGGGAACAGCGGCGTCTCGCCTCGCGCGGCCCAGGTCTGTTCGTCATGCTCGATCAGGCCGAAGTGCCCCTTGGCCGGTGCATCGAGACCGAAGCTGACGACCCGCCGCGCGGTATGCGCGCCGGTATGCGTCGAGCGGTCATCGCGGTTGACCACGGCGACCTGCGCGTGTGCGTAGATGCGCGCCTTCGCCGCCGTGTAGCGCTCCAGCGAGCCATGGCGATCGAGATGATCCGGCGAGATGTTCAGCACCGTCGCCGCCACCAGATTCAACGATTCGGTGGTTTCGAGCTGGAAGCTCGACAGCTCCAGCACGTAGAGCTGGACCGCCGGATCGATCAGGTCCAGCGCCGGCGTGCCAAGGTTGCCGCCGACACCGGCGACGACACCGGCTTCGCGCGCCATCGCGCCGACCAGCTCGGTGACCGTGCTCTTGCCGTTGGAACCGGTGATGCCGATCACGGTTGGGCTGGTCGCGCGTGTGCCTTCGAAACTGCCTTGAAGGGCACTTTCGAGCGCGGATCCAGCGGGCGGCAGCCCCGGGGAAGCGGGCGGCAGCGCTGAGTCAGCGGGAGGCGTCGCGAGATGACGGGCAAACAGCTCGATATCGCCGAGCAGTTCCAGTTGCGCCGCGCGCAGCGTCTCGATGAACGGATCATCGAGCGGCACGCCGGGCGAGACCACCGCGAACGCGAACTGCGACAGCGGTGCCGGTGCGGCAAAGGCGCCGACGTGAATGCCGTCGACACCCGCCAGCGCCCGCAGTTCGTCGAGGCCAGCAGGGGCTGCGCGCGAGTCGGTCAGCACCATCCGCGCGCCTTCGCGCGACAGGTAGCGCGCGGTCGATGCGCCGCTCTTGCCGAGGCCGACGACGAGCACGGAACGTCCGCGATAACGCTTCACGGCGCTTTCCATCAGCACGCCTCCGGGAGCGTCGAATCGCATTCGACGGCCACGCGGTCGGTGCCTTGCGCTGATTCCCGCACCGACGCTTCGCGAGACCGTGTCATCAGCGCACCTTCAACGTCGACAGCCCGATCAGCACCAGAATCAGCGTGATGATCCAGAAGCGCACGATGATCTTCGGCTCGGGCCAGCCCTTCAGTTCGTAGTGGTGATGCAGCGGCGCCATCCGGAAGATGCGCTTGCCGCCGGAGTACTTGAAGTACGTCACCTGGATCGCCACCGACAGCGTTTCGGCCACGAACACGCCGCCCATGATCGCCAGCACGATTTCCTGCCGGACGAGCACCGCGACCACGCCGAGCGCGGCACCGAGCGCCAGGGCGCCGACATCGCCCATGAACACTTCGGCCGGGTACGCGTTGAACCACAGGAAGCCCAGACCGGCACCGGCGATCGCGGTGCAGAACACCGCCAGCTCGCCGACACCCTGGATGTACGGAATGCCGAGGTACGTGGCGATCTTCACGTTGCCGGTGGCGTAGGCAAAGATCGCCAGTGCCGAGGCCACCAGTACGGTCGGCATGATCGCGAGACCGTCGAGACCGTCGGTCAGGTTCACGGCATTGGAGCTGCCGACGATGACCAGATAGGTCCACGGGATGAAGAAGATTCCGAGCGGAATCGTCACGTCCTTCAGGAACGGCACGATCAGCGCGGTCTCGATCGGCGTCTTCGCCGTGCTCCAGATCGCCACCGCGGTGCCGAAGCCGGCCAGCGACAGCCAGAAGTACTTCTTGCGGGCGACGAGGCCCTTGGTGTTCTTCTTGGTGATCTTGAGGTAGTCGTCGACGAAGCCGACGACGCCGAAGGCCAGCGTCACGATCAGCGCGAACCAGACGAAGCGGTTGGTCAGATCCGCCCACAGCAGGGTCGCGATGGCGATGCCGGCGATGATCATCGAGCCGCCCATCGTCGGCGTGCCGGTCTTCTTCAGGTGCGACTGCGGGCCGTCGGTGCGGATCACCTGACCGAACTTCAGCACCTGCAGGCGGCGGATGATCGCCGGGCCGAACACGAAGCAGAACAGCAGCGAGGTCAGCACGCCGAGGATCGCCCGGAACGTCAGATAGCCGAACAGGTTGAAGCCGCTGATGTAGTGCCGGAGGTATTCGGCGAGTGCGTACAGCATCAGTGCGCACCCTCGGCTGCCGAGCCGGTCAGCGCCGCCACGACCCGTTCCATCCGCGCGCCGCGCGAGCCCTTGACCAGCACCGTCACTCCTTCGTTCAAGTCATCGCGCAGCGCGGCCACCAGATCGTCGATCTGCTCGAAGCCGCGCGCCTGCGCGCCAAAGCCATCGGCCGCGTGCTGCGCCATCGCACCGAGGGTGTAGAGCCGTTCGATGCCGAGCGCGCGCGCGTCGCGCCCGGCGTCTTCGTGAATCGTCGCGGCATCCGGACCGAGTTCGCGCATCTCGCCAAGCACCAGCACGCGCTGGCCGGGCAGGCTCGCGAGCAGGTTCATTGCGGCGCGCAAGCTCGTCGGATTGGCGTTGTAGCTGTCGTCCAGCAGCCGTGCGCCTTCGCGCGTCGTCTTCCAGTTCAGCCGTCCGGCGACCGGCGCCACGCAGGCAAGACCGGCCGCGATCTGCTCGATCGTCAGCCCCATCGCGAGGCCCGCCGCGGCGGCACTCAGCGCATTCGACACGTTGTGGGCACCCGGCAGCGCGATCTCGACGCGGATCGAGCCGCTCGGCGCGATCAGGGTGAACGCGGTCGCGGTCGGCGCATGCTCGGGCACGCCGGTCACCGCTTCGGCGCGCACGTCGGCTTCCGGCGACAGGCCGAAGCTCAGCACCGAGGCCTTCGCCGCAAGCCGCCGCCACAGCGGTGCATACGGATCGTCGGCATTGATCACGGCGACCCCGCCATCGAGCGCCTCGAACAGCTCGCCCTTGGCGTGGGCCACGCCTTCGCGCGAGCCGAAGCCTTCGAGATGGGCATCACCGGCCTGCGTGACGATGCCGATCTGCGGCAGCGCGAAGCTCGCCAGCTGCGCGATCTCGCGATGATGGTTGGCGCCCATCTCGATCACCGCCGTGCGGTGCTCGCGGCGCAGCTTCAGCAGGGTCAGCGGCACGCCGATGTGATTGTTGAGGTTGCCCTCGGTGGCCAGCACCGGGCCGCGTTCGGCCGCCACCGCGGCCATGATCTGCTTGGTCGTGGTCTTGCCGCTGGAACCGGTGATGCCGATCACCGGAATGTCGAAATCCTGCCGCCAGCTGCGCGCATAGCGCTGCAGGCCATCGAGCGTGTCCGGCACCAGAATCTGCGAGCCGCCGGCATCGACGAGGCGCGACACCAGCGCGCCGACCGCGCCGAGCGCCAATGCCCGCTGCACGTAGTCGTGGCCATCGAAGCGCTCGCCGACCAGGGCCACGAACAGATCGCCCGGCTGCAGCTGCCGGGTATCGGTGACAACTCTCGCGAATGCGGCATCCGCGCCATGCAGGCTCGCGTCGAGCCGGCGCGCGACGTCGCTCAGGTTCTCCATCATGGTCGCACCGGCAGGCCGAGCAGACCGGCGACGAAGGCGCGGTCCGAAAAGTCGCGCCGTTCGGCGCCATACAGCTGGTAGTCCTCGTGACCCTTGCCGGCGACGAGCACGACATCGCCGTCATCCGCCGCGTCCACGGCCGCGCGAATCGCGGTGGCGCGGTCATGGATGACGCGGGCGGCACGGCCTTCCGGCAAGCCTGCGCGCACGGCGTCGGTGATCGCGATCGGATCTTCGCTGCGCGGGTTGTCGTCGGTGATGATCAGCCGGTCGGCGCGCGCAGCGGCGGCTGCCGCCATCAGCGGACGCTTGCCGCGATCGCGATCGCCACCGCAGCCGAATACGGCCGTCAGGCGGCCGGTGGTGTGCGCGCGCAGCGCGATCAGTACCTGCTCCAGCGCCTGCGGCGTATGCGCGTAGTCGACGACGACCAGCGGGCCGTGCGCGCCCCGGAAGCCTTCGATGCGTCCCGGCACCGTGGTCGACTGCTGCAGCGCCGCCGTCGCATCGGCCAGCGATACGCCTTTCGCCAGCAACACCGACAGCGCGGCCAGCAGGTTGAAGGCATTGAAGCGGCCGAACAGCGCGCAGTCGAGCCGGCCGTTGCCCCATGCCGTGCGCAGTGCCAGACGCAGGCCACCGGCATGCAGTTCCAGGTCATCGCCGAGCACGTATTCGCCAGCGGACGGAACATCGCCGCCGAGACCGTAGGCGATGACGCGCCGGCCCTGCCGCTGAAGTTCATCCGCCCAGCGCGCGCCGTGCGCGTCGTCACGGTTCAGCACCGCTGCACCGAGGCCGGGCCAGTCGAACAGCCGACGCTTGGCTGCGGCGTAGGCCTCGACCGTGCCGTGATAGTCGAGATGATCGCGGCCGACGTTGGTCAGCACCGCGACATCGAACGCGACACCACCGACGCGCGCCTGATCCAGCGCGTGCGAAGACACTTCCATCGCGCAGGACGTGGCACCGGCGTCGCGGGCCTCGGCCAGCAGCGCCTGCAGACGGATCGGGTCCGGCGTCGTGTGCGAGGCCTCGACCAGTGCGCCAAGGCGGCC
Source organism: Nevskia sp. (assembly GCF_021732705.1). Classification (GTDB taxonomy): domain Bacteria; phylum Pseudomonadota; class Gammaproteobacteria; order Nevskiales; family Nevskiaceae; genus Nevskia. The sequence goes on from NZ_JAKFUM010000010.1 coordinate 370,170, forward strand.
GTAGCCAAGCGTGCCGAAGTACGCGCAAGGCTGATCCAGCCGCTCCAGCGCCTGCGCGATCAGATGCGCGGTGGAGGTCTTGCCGTCGGTACCGGTGATGCCGGCGGTGAACAGGGTGCGGCTCGGCTCGCGATACCAGCGCGCGGCGATGTCGCCGACCTTGCGGGCCAGGCTTTCGATCGCGATCACCGGCACGCCGAGTGTCGATTCCGCGATGCCCGGAGCCGGCTCCCACAGCACGACCGCCGCGCCGCGCTCGAGCGCTTGGCCGACATGCGACAGCCCGTGCGCTGCCGAGCCGCGAACCGCGAGAAACGCAGCTCCCGGGACGACGCGACGGCTGTCGAGTTCCAGCGCGGTGACGGCGATGTCCGGCACGCCGTTGGCGATGCCGTCCAGCAGGCTGCGCAGGTTGCGCGTGGCGAGGGCGGCGCTCACGGACGCGACCTCGCGATCTGCGGCGCCGCCGTGGCATCGACGACCTGCTGCGATTTCGGCAGCGCCGGCGGCATCTCGTCCGGCTTGATCTGCAGCAGGCGCGCGGCACCCGCCATCACGCGGCCGAAGACCGGCGCGGACACGGCACCGCCGTAGTACTCGCCATTGCCCGGCTCGTCGATCATCACCAGCGCGACCAGTTCCGGATGCTCGGCCGGCATCATGCCGATGAAGGCCGACTGGTGAACGCCTTCGAGATAGCGGCCGTTCTCGTTCTTCTTGACCGTGCCGGTCTTGCCGGCAACGCGGTAGCCCGGCACCGCGGCCTTGGTGCCGGTGCCGCCGGTCGTGGTCACGCCTTCCATCATGCGGCGGACCAGCTGCGCGGTGTGCGCCGAGACCACGCGCTGCGGCGGCACGGCCGATGGCCGGGCAATGACCGACAGCGCCGGCATCAGGCCATCGTTGGCCAGCGCGCAGTAGGCGCGCACCAACTGCAGCGCGTTGACCGTCATCGAATAGCCGTACGACGCGGTCACCGTGTCCGACGGCCGCCACTGGTGGAAGTCGCGCAGCACGGTCGGCGATTCGGCCGGCAGGCCGGCGCGCACCGGGTCACCGAAGCCGAAGCGGCTGTAGCCGGTCCACATCGTTTCCGCGCCCATCAGCCAGCCGATGTGCGCGGCGCCGACGTTCGACGACTTCGCCAGCAGCTTGGTCAGATCGACATCGCCGGCCGGATGGACATCGCGCACGGTGACGTCGGCGATCTTGTAGGTGCCGTTGCCGGTATCGACGTGATAATCCGGGCTGATCACGCGCGCTTCGAGGGCCTCGGCAACCATCAGCGGCTTGATCGTCGAGCCGGGCTCGAAGGTCATGGTCACGGCGCGGTTGCGCAGCGCTTCCGGCTCGCGCAGGTCGGAGCGGTTCGGATTGAAGCCGGGCTGGCTGGCGAGCGCGAGGATGTCGCCGCTGCGGGCATCGGCCAGCACGATCAGGCCGCCAACCGCCTTGTTGCTCTCCACGGCCGCCTTCAGCTCGCGGTACGCGAGGTACTGCAGCCGCAGATCGAGCGTCAGCTGAACGTCGGTGCCCGGCGTGGCCGGCTTCAGTTCCTCCGGATCCTCGACCACGCGGCGGCGCTTGTCGCGCACCACGCGACGCTTGCCGGGCGCACCGCTCAATGCAGTATCGGCCGTGCGTTCGACGCCGGCCATCGCCTTGCCTTCGAAATCGAGGAAGCCGACCACGTGCGCGGCGACTTCGCCGGCCGGGTAGTAGCGCCGGTAGTCCGGCTCGATCTCGACCCCTGGCGCCTTCAGCGCGGCCAGCCGCTGGGCGTCGTCCGGGTTCATCCAGCGCCGCAGGTAGACCTGCTGCAGCCCCTGGGCATCGCGTTCCTTCAGGTAGCTGGTCAGCTCGCCCGGCCGCTCCTGCAGCACCTTTTCGGCGGCGGCGATGTAGCGCGGCTCGGCCAGCAATTTCTTCGGGTTGGCGGTGATCGACATCACTGGCGCCGACAGCGCCAGCGGCTCGCCATGGCGGTCGCGCACGGCACCGCGATGAGCGCGCAGCTCCTGGGTCTTGATGTGCTGGCGATCGCCCTGGCGGTTGTAGTCGCTCGGTGCCACCACCTGCATCATGAAAGCCTTGCCGACGATGACGATGGCAAACACGCCGAACAGGCCGAGCACGGCCTTGCGGCGCCAGGCTTCCGGGGCATCGGGCTGGCTGCGGAACGCGGCGGTCACGGCTGTGCTCCCGTCGAGTCGGCCGCGCTTGCGGCGCCACCGGCTTCGACGATCTGGAACGCGCCCGGCTCCACCAGACCGAACTGCGCGCGGGCAATCGGCTCGATGCGGGCGGCCTGCGCCAGGGTCGCTTCCTCGAGCTGCAGCTGTGCCCATTCCAGCTCCAGCCGCTCGTGCTCGACGCGCAGCGCTTCGGACTGGGTGGCCAGCCGGCGATGCTCGTTCTTGATCTGGACCACCGCCAGCGCAGAAATCACGACGAACAGCGCGAGGGTGAACGGCAGCAGCGTGCCGCCACCGGTCGATGCGACGTCCTTGCGCGACGTGGCGCTCATGACGGCAGCCGCTCGGCGACGCGCAGCACGGCGGAGCGGGCGCGCGGATTGGCGCTCGCTTCCTCGTCGGTCGGGAACTGACGACCGACCGGCTCCAGCGTGGCCCGGACGAAATCGGTGTCACGGGCGTGGTCGCGAATGAAACGCTTGACGATGCGATCTTCCAGCGAATGGAAGCTGATCACGGCAAGGCGCCCGCCCGGCGCCAGCAGGCCGATCGAGGCTTCCAGCGCGGTTTCCAGCGCCGACAGCTCGCCGTTCACGTGGATGCGGATCGCCTGAAAGCTGCGCGTGGCCGGATGGATCTTGAAGCTGCGCGGGCCCGGCACCGACGCGATCAGGCTGGCGAGCTGGGCCGTGGTGCGGATCGGCTCGACGCTGCGCGCCTCGACGATCTTGCGGGCGATGCGGCGGCTGTTGCGCTCTTCGCCGAACTCGTACAGGACGTCGGCGATGGCAGCGTCCGACGCGCGCGCCAGCCATTCGGCCGCGGATTCGCCGGACGACGGATCCATCCGCATGTCGAGCGGACCATCGTGCGAGAAGCTGAAACCGCGCGCGGCATCGTCGAACTGCGGGCTGGACACGCCGAGATCGAGCAGCAGGCCGTCGACCTTGCCGGCCATGCCGATCTCGGCAGCCACGCGACCGACATCGGCGAAGTTGCGGTTGTGGAAATGGAAGTTCGGCAGCGCGCCGAACTCGGCTGCGGCATGGCGGGCGGCTTCGGGATCGCGATCGAAGCCGTGCAGTGCGCCGGTACCTTCGAGCGCGGCGAGAATCGCGCCGCTGTGACCGCCGCGGCCAAAGGTGCCATCCACATAGATTCCGCCCGGGCGGACGGCAAGTCCGGCCAGGGCTTCATCGAGCAGGACTGGCCGATGCGCAAACATCCGGCTAGCGGCCCCGATCGAAGACTGCGCGGGCGATGAGGGCAGCACGGGGCGGCCTCATGGCACAGCCAGCGCCGCGAAGGCGTCGGCGTAGTGGGTCTGGCCTTCGGTGTTGTTGGCCTGCCACTGGGCATACGACCACAGTTCGAAATGATCGTAGGCGCCGACCAGCACGACATCGGTGCCCAGCGCCTTCATGTCGCGCAGCAGCGGCGGCACGCCGATCCGGCCCTGTCCGTCGATCTCGGATTCAACTGCGTTGCCGAGGAACAGGCGCTGCACCAGCACGCGCTTGGCGCGGTCGGCGATCTTCGGAATCTGCTGCGCCATCGTCCGGAACACCGGCGCGGGATAGATCTCGATGCACTCCGGGCCGAGGGTCACGGCCAGTTCCTTGCCGTACTCGTCCGCCAACTGCGCACGAAGACGCGCCGGGATCGCGAGGCGCCCCTTGTCGTCGATCGTCAGTCGGTTGGAACCAGCAAACATGGCCTTTCGCCCCACCATCACGCCCACACCACCCTGAAAATCCACAGAGCACCATCTCGCCCCACTATATGCCACGTCACACCACCCCGCAAGCGTAATTGCGGGTAAAAAGCCTGTAGTGACAAGGGCTTACGGATTTCAGCTTCAGGAACGGCTAAGCCATCAAAAACAATGATTTAGATCAACTATCTCATGTGCGGTGCAGCACGCTGCGCGCCGTGAACGGCAGCACCGGGCAGATGATTGGTAGACAAGTGTGAACTGCGTCGCGCGTCGCGCGGCGTCGGGACTGGTCCGAGCACCGGTCAATGTCTGCACCGGATCGGCCCACCTGGCTCGCGACCGACGGCGCAGTGCGTCCGCCGTCTCGTGCCCCCCCCATGCGGCATTCGCCGACGAGCCGCCGCGAAACGCCACGCTGCTTCGCGAGCACCGCTCGCAGCGGCCTTGAACGCCTGATCCGACGGCGTCGTGCCGGGATGAGGCGATGCGCGTGGGCGAGCGGCCGCTCGCCATATCGCCGCACGCCCCGTCGGTGACGACGGGGCACGGACGACCAATTCGAAGGGGAGTCGGCCGATAAGCCGGGTTCTGTCTACGACCGGCAGCTTGCGCCAGCGGTCGCGAGACAACCATTCCTCTACGACGACGATCACTCGCCGTCTTCAGCAGCCTACCCGGAGAGCACGCGGACCACGTGTTGCAACGCCTTGCGGCGCTGCGTCCCTCCCTATTTGGCCTTGCTCCATGTGGGGTTTGCCGTGCCGGTTCATTGCTGAACTCGCGGTGCGCTCTTACCGCACCATTTCACCCTTGCCTGATCCGCATGCGAGCACGCGGCCATCGGCGGTATCTTTCTGTTGCACTGTCCGTCGGCTTGCGCCGCCCAGCCGTTAGCTGGCACATCGTCCTGCGGAGCCCGGACTTTCCTCCCCCATCTTTCGATGGCAGCGGTTGTCTGGCCGACTCCCACCGTGGATTGTACGCGGGATGCCGCGATGGCCCCGCTATCATCGGCGCTCGGTCTCCCCTCTCGAACGAACGCCATGCGCAAGCTGTTGCTGCTGATCGTGATCGCCGCCCTCGCCGCCTGGCGCCTGTGGCCGGTTCCGGAGGTGCGGATTCCGACCGGCGAGGCGCTGCCGGTGGTCGATGCGCCGGCCGGCACGCGCTTCGCGCTGATCCGGACCGGCGATGCCACAACCCTCGAGGCGATGACCGTCGCCAACGGCAGCCTGTTCCATCTGACCCGGATCAACCACGTCGCCGTGCTGGTCGAGCACCCGAACGGCCGCCTGCTGTTCGACACCGGCCTCGGCCTGAAGGTCGACCAGCAGTTCGGCAGCGAGATGTCGCTGTGGGCGAAGCCCGTGTTCGCCTACGCGCACGCCAATCCGGCCGCGACACAGTTGCAAGCGGCGGGTCTTGCCGCGCCGGATCGCATCTTCCTGTCGCACGCCCACTGGGACCATGCGAGCGCCATCGTCGACTTCCCGCAGGCCGAGGTCTGGGTGCCGGATGCCGAGCGCAGCGCCGCCACCCGCGGCCAGCCGCCGGCCTATCTGCCATCGCAGTTGAACGATGCCAGCACGCGCTGGCACGCGTTCACGTTCAGCGGCCCGGCAATCGCCGATTTCGACGCGAGCTTCGACGTGTTCGGCGACGGCAGTGTCGTGCTGCTGCCGCTGCCTGGCCACACGCCGGGCTCCTCCGGTCTGCTGATCACCGTGCCGGACGGCCATCGCTACTTCTTCATCGGCGACACGGTCTGGAATCATCTCGGTCTGGAACGGCCGGCGCCGAAGTTCAGCGTGTCGAGCCTGATCGTCGATGCCGACCGCGCTGCGACGTTTGCCGCCGTGCTGAAAGTCCGCGCGCTGCAGGACGCCAATCCGGGATTGATCGTGGTGCCGGCCCACGACGCGAGCGTGCACGACACGATCGGCTACTTCCCGACCTTCGTCGGCGGCTGAGTACCGCGCCATGCGCGTCTTCTCGCACACCTGCTCGAACACCGAGATCGTCTGCGCGCTCGGCGCCGCCGACTGCCTGATCGGCTGCGACGACGATTCCGACTTCCCGGTCGATGTCGTCAGCCGCCTGCCGAAGCTCGGCCGCGATCTCGATCTGCGGGTCGACGAGGTCATCGCGATGCAGCCGGATCTCGTGCTGACTTCGCTGACCGTGCCCGGTCACGAAAGCATCGTCGATGCGATCAACGCCGCCGGCATCGCCACCTTGGTCTGCGATCCGCTGAGCCTCGACGACATCTACCGCGACATTCGCCGGATCGCGGCCGCGCTCGCCATTCCGGCGCGCGGCGAGCGGTTGATCGCCGAGATGCGCGCCGCGATGCCTTCGCACGCCAATCCGGACGGCCCGCGCGTGCTGATCGAATGGTGGCCGAAGCCGGTGATCGCCCCGACCCGGCAGGCCTGGGCGACGGACTTGATCGAACTTGCCGGCGGCATCAATCCCTGGGCGACCATCGACGCTAAGAGCGCGCCGCTGACCGACGAACAGATCTTCGCGACACCGCCGGACGTCATCGCGATGAGCTGGTGTGGCGTCAAGGTCGCGAACTACCGCAGCGACGTCGTCAGCCGCCGCCCCGGCTGGCAGCAGGTGCCCGCGGTGCGCGATCAGCGCATCGTCGCGATCAGCGAGGAATTCCTCGGCCGCCCGGGCCCGCGTGTGGTCGAGGGTTATCGACAGCTACGCGCAGCGATCGCAGCCGTCACTCCGTAGGTCGGGTTTCAACCCGGCCGCGTCTCGGCCGGCACCCGAGCGCGCCCGCGTCGAAAAAGCCGACAGCCTCAGCCGCGGATCAGCGTGCCGATGCCTTCGTCGGTGAACAGTTCCAGCAGCACGGCGTGTTCGAGCCGGCCGTCGATGATCACGGCGTTGCGCACGCCGCTCTGCACGGCATCGAGCGCGCAGGCGATCTTCGGCAGCATGCCGCCGTAGATCGTGCCATCGGCGATCAGCGCGTTGACCTGTGCCACCGTCAGCCCGGTCAGCACCTGGCCCTGCTTGTCCATGAGACCCGTGACGTTGGTCAGCAGCATCAGCTTTTCAGCCTTGAGCACCGACGCCAGCTTGCCGGCGACGAGATCGGCATTGATGTTGTAGGCCTCGCCCGCGGCACCGACGCCGACCGGCGCGATCACCGGAATGAAGCCGCCGGCTTCCAGATGATCGACCACGCGCGGGTCGATCGCGTCGACTTCGCCGACCTGGCCGATGTCGCCGCCAGGCACCGTCATCTTCTTCGCGCGGATCAGCCCGCCATCCTTGCCGGTGAGGCCGACCGCGCGGCCGCCCTGCTGGTTGATCGCGTTGACCACCGCCTTGTTGACCAGGCCGCCGAGCATCATCTCGACCACGTCCATCGTCTCGGCATCGGTCACCCGCATGCCGTCGATGAACTCGCTCTTCTTGCCGAGCTTTTCCAGATGCTTGCCGATCTGCGGGCCGCCGCCATGAACGACGACCGGGTTCATGCCGACGGCTTTCATCAGCACGATGTCGCGCGCGAACGAATCGATCATGTCGTCGTCGCCCATCGCGTTGCCGCCGTACTTGACGACGATGGTCTTGCCGGCGAACCGGCGGATGTACGGCAGCGCCTCGGTCAGGACCCGGGCGATGGTGGTGGCTTTGGCGGTGTCGATCGGCATCTGGATACGAATGTTCGAGGAAAGCAGGACCATCGGGCGACCGGCAGCCTCAGTGCCGCCCGGTGTGGCCGAAACCGCCGGTGCCGCGTTCGCTGGCACCGAACTCGGACACCAGTTCGAACTCGGCGCGGACCACCGGCACGATCACCAGCTGCGCGATGCGCTCGCCGGGTTCGATGACGAACAGGGACTGGCCGCGGTTCCAGCAGCTGACCATCAGCTCGCCCTGATAATCGGAATCGATCAGGCCGACGAGATTGCCGAGCACGATGCCGTGCTTGTGGCCCAAGCCGGAGCGCGGAAGGATCACCGCGGCGAGGCCCGGGTCTTCGATGTGGATCGCGAGGCCGGTGCGGATCAGTGAGGTCGCGCCCGGGGCCAAGGTCAGCGGCTCGTCGAGCAGCGCGCGCAGGTCGAGCCCGGCCGAACCACCCGTAGCGTAGGCCGGCAGCGGCAGGTCGCGGCCCAGACGCGGGTCGAGAATCTTCAGCTGGATCGATTTCACTTGGCTTTCGCCTTCGACTTCAGCGGGGCTTTCGCGACGGGCCTGGCCGTTGCCGCAGCCGCAAACGCGGCATGGCGCTCGGCAATCAGCCCGGCCAGCTGCTTGGCGATCTCGGTTTTTTCGGCGGGGCCGATCGCCAGTTCGCCATCGGCCCAGTAGACGGTCAGCGCGTTGTCGTCGCGATCGAAGGCGCGGCCATCGCCAACCCAGTTCGCGGCGATCAGGTTCAGCTTCTTGCGCTCGAGCTTGCCGCGCGCGTGCTCGGCGAGTTTCTCGGTTTCCGCCGCGAAGCCGACGATGAACAGCTCCGGCTGTGCTGCGCGCACTTCGGTCAGGATGTCGGCGTTCTTGGTCAGCGCCAGATCCAGCGTCTCGGTCTTCTTCTTGATCTTCTGGCCCGCCACTTCCACCGGCCGGTAGTCGGCAACGGCGGCGGTGCCGACGAGGATGTCGGCATCGGCGCAGGCGGCGAGCGTGGCGTCGAGCATCTGCTGCGCGGTCTCGCAGTTCACGCGACGGATGCCGGCCGGCGCCGGCAGGTTCACCGGGCCACTGACCAGGGTCACGTCGGCACCCAGCGCCCGCAGTGACTCGGCCACCGCATAGCCCTGCTTGCCGGACGAGCGATTGGTGATGAAGCGCACCGGGTCGATCGGCTCGCGCGTCGGCCCGGCGGTGACCACGGCGCGACGACCGCTGAGCGGGCCTTCGACCACCTTGGCGGCGGCACCGGCGGCCAGCGCAGCCAGCACGACGGACGCCACCTCCTCCGGTTCGGCCACTCGGCCTTCGCCGACTTCGCCGCAGGCCTGCGCGCCGCTGCCGGGGCCGATGACCCTGAAGCCGCGGCTGCGCAGGGTCGCCATGTTCGCTTGCGTGGCGGCGTTCGCCCACATCAGCCGGTTCATCGCCGGGGCCACGAAGATCGGGCGATCGGTGGCCAGCACCAGTGTGGTCAGCAGATCGTCGGCAAAGCCGTGCGTGATCTTGGCCAGCGTGTTGGCGGTGGCCGGGGCGATGACGATGGCATCCGGCCAGCGCGCCAGCTCGATGTGGCCCATCGCCGCTTCGGCCGCTTCGTCCCACAGCGAGGAACGCACCGGCTTGCCGGTCAGCGCCTGAAAGGTCTGGGCACCGATGAAGCGGAGTGCCGAGTCCGTCATGACCACCTGCACGTCACAGCCGGCCTTGGTGAAGCGACGTGCCAGCTCGGCGGATTTGTACGCGGCAATGCCGCCGCTCAGGGCCAGCAGGATGCGCGGACCGGCATTCGAAGGAAGGGACATGTCGATGAAAGAGCGCAGCCAGCGTGATGGTGTGCGCGGAATTGTAGCCGCAGCCCGGGCTAGCCTACGCGCGGCCCCGTGCGTTCGCGCGGGGCAGGCCATGGAGGGCCCCGCACCGATGTCGATCACCGACTGGCCGGAAGACGAGCGGCCGCGCGAAAAACTGCTGGCGCGCGGTGCCGCGGCGCTGTCCGATGCCGAACTGCTGGCGATCTTCCTGCGCACCGGGGTCGCCGGTCGCAGCGCCGTCGATCTCGCGCGGGATCTGCTGGTCCGCTTCGGCGGCCTGCGCGCGCTGCTGAAGGCCTCGCAGCCCGATTTCTGCGCCGCGCATGGCCTCGGCTCGGCCAAGTACGCGCAATTGCAGGCGGTGATGGAAATCGCCCGGCGCCATCTGGCCGAAGACCTCGCCGATCGCGACGTCATCAGCGACCCGGCGGCAACCCGGGAATTCCTGCGCCTGAAGCTGCGCGATCTCGATCACGAGGTGTTCTGCGCGCTGTTTCTCGACAGCCAGAACCGCGTGCTGGCGTTCGAGACGCTCGCCATCGGCACGATCAACGCAGCCAACGTCTATCCGCGCGAAGTGCTGAAACGGGCGATGCAGGTGCAGGCCGCAGCGGTGATCTTTGCCCACAACCACCCGTCCGGCATTGCCGAACCGAGTCTCGCCGACCGCTCGCTGACCGAACGACTGAGCAAGGCGCTGGCCTTGGTCGACATCCGCGTGCTCGATCACTTCGTCGTCGGCGAAGGTCGACCGGTGTCGTTCGCCGAACGCGGCTGGATGTAGTCGATCTCGCCGCGTGGCAGCGAGGTTGCGGCTTTCGTGCGATCCTTCGTCGGGTCGACCGCGCTGATTTCGCGGCCGATCGTCGCTGGAATGCACGGGAAACCGCCGCCATTTCCAGCTTTCGGCGCGATTTTCGAAGTTTCCGCCTGATTTCGCTTGCCCGCACGCGATCACGCTGATATCTTTTGCGCCCTTTTGAATGTCCCTTGGGGCTTCATCCCCACGTTTCGAGGTCGCGTCATGTCCAGAGTCTGCCAAGTCACCGGCAAGAAGCCGATCGTGGGTAACACGGTCTCGCACGCCAACAACAAGCGTCGGCGCCGCTTCCTGCCCAATCTGCACACCCACCGTTTCTGGTTCGAAGCCGAGAAGCGTTTCGTGTCCCTCCGCGTGTCGGCCAACGGCATGCGCATCATTGACAAGAAGGGCGTGGAGGCGATCATCGCCGACCTCCGCTCGCGCGGCGAGAAGGTGTAAGACATGGCCAAGGGCAAGAAAGACCGCGAAAAGATCAAGCTGATCTCGACCGCCGGCACCGGTTTCTTCTACACGACGACGAAGAACAAGAAGAACACGCCGGACAAGTTCGAGTTCTCGAAGTACGATCCGATCGTGCGCAAGCACGTGCCTTTCAAGGAAGGCAAGATCAAGTAAACGGTTTTGGCCTCCGGGTCGAAACACGAAAAGCCCGCTACGAGCGGGCTTTTTTGTGCCTGTTTGCCGCCGTCGGCGCCGCCATGACGACGGACCGACGCTTTCGACGCGGTTTGTCTCGGAATTGCGATTACCGAACCGTATGATGCAGGCGCAATGGACACCCTGAACGACGGCATCGGGCGCGACAGCCCGCATCACCGGAACCTGGAGCACGCGCGTGCCCAGGTGATCGAGATGCTGACGCGTCAGGCGGTCGAGCGGGAACTGGTGTCGCGCAACGAGGCCAACAGCACTGCACCGGCGGATGTCGTCAGTCAGCTGGTCGCGCGCCAGCAGCACACGGCGCTCGAACAGCGGCTGGCGCGCTTTCATCCGGCGGACATCGCGTTCGTCCTCGAAAGCCTGCCGCCGGATGCCCGCGAAATGGCCTGGCAGCTGGTGCGGCCGGAACGTCGCGGGGCGGTGCTGCTCGAAACCACCGACGCCGTTCGCCGCTCGCTGATCGAGGACATGCCGCCGTCCGACATCGCCGCCGCCTTCCATCATCTGGACTCCGACGACATCGCGGAGCTGATCGCCTCGCTGCCATCGGATACCGGGGCCGAGGTGCTGGCGCGGCTGGATTCCGCCGATCAGGCCGAAGTGCGCGCCGTGCTGTCGTTTCCGGACGGCACCGTCGGCGCGCTGATGGACCTCGACTTCATCCCGGTGCGCGACGATGCCTCGCTCGAAGCCGTGCTGCGCCTGTTGCGCCGCAAGAAGCGGCTGCCGGCGGAGACCAACCAGATCATCGTCGTCGACCGTGCCAAGGTCCTGCGCGGCGTGCTGACCTTGGAACAACTGCTGCTCAGCGAGCCGGAACAGATGGTCGCCGATGTCATGACGACCAACCCGCAGTTCTTCTACACCGACGACCCGGTGCCGGACGCGATCGACGCGTTCGAACGCTACGACCTGATCAGCGCGCCGGTCGTGAACCTGCATCGCGAGGTCGTCGGGCGGATCACGGTCGACGAGATCGTCGACGCGATCAAGGACCAGCAGGAACGCGACAGCCTGCGCCAAGTGGGTTTGCGCGAAGATGAAGATCTGTTCGCGCCGGTCTGGCAGAGCGGCCGCAACCGCTGGCCGTGGCTGGCGCTGAACCTGTTCACGGCTTTTGCCGCATCGCGCGTCATCGGCTTCTACGAGCCGACGATCGAAAAGCTGGTCGCGCTCGCCACGCTGATGCCGATCGTCGCGTCGATCGGCGGCAACACCGGCAACCAGACGATGGCGCTGGTCATTCGCGCGCTGAGCCTCGGTCAGCTCGGCGGGCCGCTGCTGCAGAAGATGCTGATCAAGGAACTGCTGATCGCGGCGATGAACGGCGCGATCTGGGGCACGGCGCTCGGCGCGGTGACGTTCGCGATCTACCACGAGTTCAAGCTGTCGGCCGTGATCGCCGGCGCCACCCTGCTGGAACTGCTGGTGGCCGCGGCCGCCGGTGCGGTCATCCCGGTGACCCTGGAACGATTCGGGCGCGATCCGGTGCTCGGCTCCAGCGTCATCCTGACCGCGCTGACCGACAGCATGGGCTTCCTGATCTTCCTCGGCCTGGCCACCGCCGTCCTGGTCTGACGGCGGTCCGCATCCCGCGCATTGCCGACAACTGCGCTGAAACAAGCGGAAAATCGCCCATCGCGCCGTTGCGCCGCGCTGCACTGCGTCATTGCGTTGTCACGGAGCTTGGCCTACTGTGCGCGTCCTTTTTCGCCCGCCCCACCGGCAGCCCTGACGCGGAGGCATCGATGAACCCGATTTTCGCGGCCGACGACGCCCGCATTGCCGCGCTGGCCGACAGCCTGATCGCCGCCTGCAACGGCTTCCACGCCCGTAACTGGGTGCCGGCGACCGGCGGCAATTTCTCGGCCCGGCTCGACGACGGCCACATGCTGATCACCGCCAGCGGCGTCCACAAGGGCGAGCTGACGCGCCGAGACTTCCTCGTCGCCGACCTCGATGGCCGGCCGCTCGAAGCCGGCCGCAAGGCCTCGTACGAAACCGGGCTGCACACGCAGCTGTATCGGTTCGATCCGGCGATCGGTGCGGTGCTGCACGTACACAGCGTGGCCAACACCGTGCTGTCGCGACGGCATGACGCCATCACTTTGCGGAATTACGAATTGCTGAAACTGATTCCGGGCATCATGGAACCGTCGACCCCGGTGACGATTCCCGTGTTCGCGAACGATCAGGACATCGCCGCCTTGAGCCGACGGGTGGATGCCCACATGCAGGAACAAACGGGGCTTCCCGCTTATCTGATAGCGGGACACGGGTTGTACACATGGGGCGCGACGGTGCGCGACGCGAAGCACCGTCTGGAAGCCCTGGAATTCATGCTCGAGTGCGAGCTGTGGAATGGAGGCAAAAACCATGAGTGAACTGCGGATCTACGAAGAAGACGGCCAGCCGGTCGCGACCTACACGCGTTTCGAAGAGATTCGAGACCGCCTCGACGCCATTGGCGTGCAATTCGAGCGCTGGGAAGCGAGCCAGCAGCTGGATTCACAAGCCACGCAGGACGAGATCATCGAAGCCTATCGGCCGTCGGTGAATCGCCTGATGAACCAGTACGGCTTCAAGTCGGTCGACGTCATCAGCCTGCACCCGGCGCACCCGCAGAAGGACGTGCTGCGCGCGAAGTTCCTCAGCGAACATCGCCATGACGAATTCGAAGTGCGCTTCTTCGTCGACGGCGAAGCGCTGTTCTACATCCGCGACGCCGGCCGCGTGCATGGCGTGCTGTGCACCCAGGGCGATCTGATCTCGGTGCCGGCCAATGTCCGCCACTGGTTCGACATGGGCCCGAACCCGAGCTTCAAGGCCATCCGCCTGTTCATCACGCCGGACGGCTGGGTCGCGAACTTCACCGGCGACAAGATCGCCGACCGGTTCCCGCGTCTGGAAGCGCCGCATTACCTGAAGGCGGCGTAAGCCCCGGTGCATTCCACGAGGCCGCCGCGAGGCGGCTTCGTTGTTTGTGCCGCCAGACGAGCCTTCCGACGCATGACTGTTTGAACGAACCCCCATGACCATCCAAGCCATCGTCACTGACATTGAAGGGTGAGGGTCGACGGCTTTGCGAGCACCGCTCGCAGTCGATCCGAACGCACGGCCGACAGGCCGGGCCGGGTTCGCATCTGATCAACGACTCCGTCGCTCAAGACCACCCCATGACCATCCAAGCCATCGTCACTGACATTGAAGGAACCACGTCCTCGATCGACTTCGTCCATCAGACGCTGTTCCCGTACGCGAAGCAGCATCTGCGCGCCTTCCTGCACGCCCATGCGGGCGATGCCGAGGTGCAGGCACAGATCGCGGCGACAGCGGCGATCGAAGGCCGGACGCTGTCGCTCGACGAGGCCGCGGACGTGCTCGAGCAGTGGATCGCCGAGGACCGGAAGCTGACGCCGCTGAAGGACCTGCAGGGGCTGATCTGGGCGCAGGGCTATGCCGCCGGTGCGCTGACCGGCCACGTCTACGCCGACACGCCGGTGTTTCTGACGCAATGGCACGCGGCGGGACAGCGGCTGTACGTCTATTCGTCCGGCTCGGAAGCGGCGCAGAAGCTGATCTTCGGCCACTCGGATTTCGGCGACCTGACGCCGCTGTTCTCCGGCTACTTCGACACGCGGATCGGCGCCAAGCGCGACGTGGCGTCGTACCGGACGATCCTCGAACGGATCGCGCTGCCGGGCGAGGCCGTGCTGTTCCTGTCGGACATCGGCGAGGAACTCGATGCCGCCCGCGCGGCCGGCCTGAAGACCTGTCAGCTGATCCGCGATGCCAAGGCCAAGCCGTTCCCGGCGCACCCGCAGGCGCGGGATTTCTCCGAGGTCGTCGTCGGCTGATCCGCCGACGCGCGCCGCGCTACAGCCGCTTGCGGGCAGTGGCGAGCGCGGCGCAGACCGCGTCGATGCCATCCAGCACGCGTGGCGTGGCGCGCGTCAGCCGGTCGGAATCGGTCGCGAACAGGTTGCCCGCCTTCGCCGCCGGTACCGACTTGAGCCGCGCCCAGTAGGCCTGCATCGCCGACGTGTTTTCCTCGCCGCCGTAGATCACCGCTTCCGGTGCGGCGAGCAGCATCGCTTCCTGGCTCACGGCGGCCGACAGCGTCGGCAGATCCTTGAAGACATTGATGCCGCCGCACACCGCCAGCGCTTCGGAAATCGGGCTTTTGCCGTTGATCGTGTACGCCGGCGAGGTTTCGATCTGGTAGACGACGCGGATCGGCGCATCGTTGCGATGCGCGTCGCGCAGCTTCGCCAACGACGCGCGGTAGCGGTTGGCCGCGGTCTGCCCGGCGTCCGGCGTGCCGAGCCAGCCACCGACCTGTTCGAGTGCGGTGGCCACGCCGTCGAGCGTTTCGACCTTGAGCCACTGCACGCGCAGGCCCAGCTTGGCGAGCCGCGTGACCGCTTCGCGCGAATTGCCACCGTCCCAGGCCAGGATCAGGTCCGGCTTCTGGGCCAGGATCGCTTCGAGGTTCAGGCTCCAGGCATCGCCGAGCTGCGGCAGGCGGCTGACTTGCGGCGGGAAATTGCTATACGCCGTGACCGCCACCAGCCGCTCGCAGCCGCCCGCCGCACAGACCAGTTCCGCCAGATGCGGCGCCAGCGTGACGACCCGCCCGGCAGGCTTCACAGTAGCGGCCCCATCCAGTGTCGCTGGTGCCGCCGATGCGGAACTCGACATCACGAACAGCAGCGCGACAGCGATCAGGAAGCGTTTCATGAGCGGAATCATAGCGGTGTCGACAGCCACGCCTGACGCGAACGACTCCCTGCCGGTCATCGTCGGCATCGACGACCCCACGCTGCGCACCGCGCTCCGCCAGAAGATCGATCAGCTGACCAAGCCGCTCGGCGCGCTCGGGCAGCTCGAAGCGCTGGCACTGCAGATCAGCCTGATCCAGCAGACCACGACCCCCGTGCTGCACGCGCCGCAGATCGTCGTGTTCGCGGCCGACCACGGCGTGGCCGATGAAGGCGTGTCCGCCTATCCGCAGGCCGTGACGGCGCAGATGGTCGCGAACTTTCTCGCCGGTGGTGCCGCGATCAACGTCTTCGCACGTCAGCATGGGCTCGCGCTGACCGTGGTCGATGCCGGCATCGCCGCCGACATTCCTCAGCAAGCCGGCCTGGTGTCGCGCCGCATCGGCGCCGGCACGCGCAACTTTGTTCACGAGCCGGCGATGACTGACGCGCAGTGCCACGCGGCACTCGACGCCGGGCGCAAGCTGCTGGCCGACCTGCCGGGCAATGTCGTCGGCTTCGGCGAGATGGGAATCGCCAACACGACCGCCGCCGCAGCCTTGATCGCCAGGCTGGCCGATCTGCCCGCGGCGGCCTGCGTCGGTCGCGGCACCGGCATCGACGATGCCCGTCTTGCACACAAGCGCACCGTGGTCGAGCGTGCGCTGGCGCGGCACGCGGCGGCGACGACGCCGTTCGCCGCACTCGCCGCCCTTGGCGGCTTCGAGATCGCGATGATGACCGGCGCGATGCTGGCCGCCGCCAGCGAACGCCGCGTGCTGTTGATCGACGGCATCATCAGCAGCGCCGCCTGCCTCGTCGCCGCGCGCATGGCGCCCCGGCTGCTGGACTACTGCGTGTTCGCGCATTGCTCGCAGGAAGCCGGGCATCGGCTGCTGCTGGCACAGCTCGGCGTGCGGCCGCTGCTCGATCTTGACCTTCGGCTCGGCGAAGGCACCGGTGCGGCGCTGGCCTGGCCGCTGCTGCAGTCGAGTCTGGCGATGCTGCAGCAGATGGCGAGCTTCGCCTCGGCCGGCGTCAGCACGCGCGAGGGCTGAACCGGTGCAGCAGATTCGCCTGTTCCTGATCGCGGTGCAGTTCTTCACCCGCATCCCGATTCCGGGCTGGGTCGGCTTCCAACCCGAATGGCTGTCGCAGGCTTCGCGCTGGTTTCCGGCCGTCGGCACCGTGGTCGGTGCGCTGTCGGCGCTGGTGTTTGTCGGCGCAGCGGCGTGGCTGCCGGTGAAGGTCGCGGTGCTGCTGGCGATGGCGGCCGGCATCGTCATCACCGGCTCGTTTCACGAGGATGGGCTGGCCGACAGCGCCGACGCCCTCGGCGGCCATGCGCCGAAAGCGCAGGCGCTGACGATCATGAAGGACTCGCGCATCGGCACCTATGGCGCGGTGGCGCTGCTGATGGCCGTGCTGCTGCGCGCGGAAACGCTGGCCTCGTTCACCACGGAGACCATCGGCCTGCTGCTGATCGCCGGCCACACCGTGTCGCGCGGCTGGTCGGTGCTGCCGATCGCGTTCATGACCTACGTGCGCGATGACGACAGCGCGCGCGCCAAGCCGATCGCCGACAGCATCGACGGCGCAGGCCGCGTCATCGCGCTGATCACGGTACTCGCCGTGCTCGCTGCAGTCGGCGCGATTGCACCGTCGATGATCGGCGCCCTGCTCGCGGGCACGCTGGCTGGCGGCGTCATCGCGCTGTGGTGGTTCCGCGTGCTGCGAAGGCGGCTCGGCGGCTACACCGGCGACACGCTCGGCGCGACGCAGCAGCTGAGCGAAACCGCGTTCTACCTTGGCGTGCTGGCCGCCCTGTGAGGCGCTTGCCGTGACACTGTTTCTGGTGCGTCACCCGCAGCCGGACGTCGTGCCCGGCACCTGCTACGGCCGGCTCGATGTCGGCCTCGTGCCGGGCGCACTCGAAGCGAGCCTCGCCGCGCTCGACGCACTGCCGCGCGGCCTAGCCTGCGTCACCAGCCCGGCGCGGCGCTGCCGCGAACTCGCGGATGCCTTGCTCGCCCGCGGCGACCTCGCCACCGTGCGCGACGACCCGCGGCTGCTCGAAATGAACTTCGGCGACTGGGAAGGCCGGCACTGGGACGAGATCGGCGCCGATGCGGTCGACCGGTGGGCGCGCGACCGGATCGATCACGTGATCCCGGGCGGCGAAAGCGCGCGGCAGGTGCTGGCGCGCGTCGCCGCGTTCGTCGAGGACACGGCGCGAAGCGGCGAGCGCGATCTCGTCGTGATCGCTCACGCCGGCGTCATTCGTTCGCTGCTGCATCTGAAGTCTGGCCAGCCCGTTGAACACTGGCGTTTCGATGCGCCGCCGCTCGCCTACGGCAGCATCACCCGGCTGGACTTCTGAATTGCGCGCCGCTCAGGCGACCCAGACACCCGCGGTGAACAGCGCGACCAGCGCCAGCAGGATCAGCGTTGCACGGGTTTCCATCCGCAGCACTTCGGCCAAGGTCGCATCGAGCGACGACGCGATCATCGGCCCGGAACCGGGCGCGTCTTCCCAGTCGAGCGAGGCATTGGCCGCTTCGGCCAGCAGGCTCCAGGTGCGCGGCTGCCAGCCGTCGCTGCCGGCCGTCTGTGCTTCGCGCTGGACACGCTTCAAGGCATCCAGCGCATCGTCCATGCTGCCGGCGAGGCCGAACAGCAGCGCCGTCAGCCGTGCCGGCAGCCAGGCCAGCAGGTTGTGCAGCAACGCGGCCGAGCGCTGCGCCGACGGCGTCTCGACCAGCGCGCTGAGCCGGCTGGCAATCCGGTACAGCACGGCTCCGGCCGGACCGCCGACGATGAACCACAGGCAGGCGCCGAAGCGGCGCTCGTGCGACTGGATGAACAGCGCGCCGAGCAGCGAGCGGTGGTCGGCATCCGGCGCCGGGCCGCGCTGCAGGCTGCGGGTCAGCCGGGCGACGGTTGCGGCATCGCCCGCAGCGCGTGCCGCGCGCAGGCGCTGCACGTCATCGGCGAGATCGCGTGGGCCCAGGCAGACGAACAGCGCGGCGGTGGCGTACACAAGCTGGGTCAGGCCGCCGCTAAGGCTGCTGCCGATCAGCGCGACCAATCCGGCCAGCGCGAACGCCAGCAGCCAGGTCGCGAACGGCGCGTCGCGCAAGGGCTTGGGCAGCAGTTGCCACAGCCGCACCAGCGGCGAATCGACACTGCCGCCGTCGCGCCGGGTCGACATCAGGCGCTCCGCGCCGAGAGCCAGCAGCAGCGCGAGCAGGATCATGAGGGGCTCAGGCCTGCGCGATAGCGCGACCAGTCGAAATGCGGGCCGGGGTCGGTCTTGCGGGTCGGGGCGATGTCGCTGTGGCCGGTGATCGCGTCGACCGAGAGCCGCGGGTATGCCGTCAGCAGCGCGCGCGTGGTCGCGATCAGTGCCACGTACTGGGCATCGGTGAACGGCTGGAAATCGCTGCCTTCCAGTTCGATGCCGATCGCGAAGTCGTTGCAGCGCGTGCGGCCGCGCCACTCGCTGGCCCCGGCATGCCAGGCGCGCCGGTCGAACGGCACGTACTGGCGGATGCAACCGTTACGGAAGATGCACAGGTGGCTCGACACGGTGAGTCCGGCAATGCCGGCGAAGTACGGATGCGCCGCGGGATCGAGCCGGTTCAGGAACAGGTCATCGATGTAGCTGCCACCGGCATGGCCGCCGAACTGGTCCGGCGGTAGCGAGATGTTGTGGATGACGATCAGCGCCAGATCGGCCGGATCGGGCCGGGCATCGCAGTTCGGCGAGGCAAGGTAGTCTGCCGCCAGCAGCCGGTGCGTCGCCGGATCGACCGTCCACGGAACGCCGATGGCGGCATCGGGGTCTGAACGCCCAAGCGTCATCGGCGGCAAGGCTGCCGGACCGGTCCAGACATCATTCTCGGGGAGATTCATGCGCGTCATTCTCACATCCGCTGCGGCGTTCTGCCTCGGCTTATGCATCGCATCGTCGGCCAGCGCGGCCAAGCCCGCCGCCGCCCGCCCGGACCCGCAGGCCAGCCTGCCGGCGATCGACGTGCCGTTCCACAAGTTCACGCTGGCGAACGGTCTGACGGTCATCGTCAACGAGGACCACAAGGCGCCGCTGGTGTCGGTCAACGTCTGGTACCACATCGGCTCCAAGGATGAGCCGGAAGGCCGCAAGGGTTTCGCGCATCTGTTCGAGCACCTGATGTTCAACGGCTCGGAGCACTACAACGACGAGTTCTTCCGCGCGCTGGAACCGGCCGGTGCCACCGGCATCAATGGCACCACCAACCGCGACCGCACGAACTACTTCGAGACGGTGCCGACCGCCGCGCTCGACCTCGCGCTGTTCCTCGAATCGGACCGCATGGGCCACCTGCTCGGCGCGGTCGATCAGGCCAAGCTCGACGAGCAGCGCGGTGTGGTGCTGAACGAGAAGCGGCAGGGCGAGAACCAGCCGTACGGCGGCTTGCGTGAAATCCTGTCGCGCGAAAGCTTTCCGCCGGGCCACCCGTATTCGTGGACGACGATCGGCAGCGAGAAGGATCTGAACGCCGCGACGCTCGACGACGTGAAGGCCTGGTTCAAGCGCTACTACGGCCCGAACAATGCGGTGCTGGTGCTGTCCGGCGACATCGATCTGGCGACCGCCAAGGCCAAGGTCGAGCAGTATTTCGGCGCGATTCCGCCCGGCCCGCCGGTGACGCACGCGAAGGACTGGGTCGCCAAGATGACCGGCGAGAAGCGCATTCAGGTCAATGATCGCGTGCCGCTGCCGCGCCTCTACATGATCTGGAACGTGCCGGGCGACAGCGAACGCGACACCGTGCTGCTCGATCTCGCCGGCGATCTGCTGAGCAGCGGCAAGACCGGCCGACTGTTCGAACGTCTGGCCTATCGCGACCAGACCGTGACCAGCATCGGCGCCGGCGTGTCGAGCGACGAGATCGCCTCGCAGTTCTCGATCGTCGCCAGCCTGAAGCCCGGTGTCGAGATGGCGACGGTCGAGGCCGCGATCCAGCAGGAATTGACCAAGCTGATCGAACAGGGCCCGACCGCCGAGGAACTGAAGCGGGTCAAGACCAGCCGCTACGCCGACCTGCTGCCGGCGTTCGATGGCGTCGGCGCACGCGGCCAGCTGCTGGCGGCGAACGAGACCTTCCACGGCGATCCGGCCGTCTACAAGCGCGAGCTGAAGTGGGAGCAGGAAGCCACCGCGGCCGACATCCGCGATGTCGCGCGGCGCTGGCTCGATCACGGCCGGCTGGTGCTGGAAGTGCAGCCGCAGAACGATCTGAAGAACGCGGCGGAAACGGTCGACCGCAAGTCGCTGCCGGTGCCGGCGGCGTCCGCGGCGCTGAGCCTGCCGACGGTGCAGCGCGTGACCCTGGCCAATGGCCTGAAGCTGGCGGTGATCGAACGCCGCGGCGTGCCGCAGGTCGAGATGGGCCTGATCGTCGATGCCGGCCGCGCGGCCGACCTCGGCGGCAAGGTCGACGGCAGTGTGCCCGGCAAGGTCGGGCTGGCGGCCTTCACCTTCGCGCAGATGGATGAAGGCACCACGCTCGGCAAGGCTTCGCTCGATGCGCTCGAAATCGCGCGGCGTCAGGCCGAACTCGGGATCTCGATCGGCACCTCGACGCAGCGCGAGGCGTCGCTGGTGACGCTGTCGACGATCAAGCCGAGCCTCGCGCCGGCCCTTGATCTGTACGCGGCGATCATTCGCCAGCCCAGCTTCCCGACGCCGGATCTGGAACGCGGCAAGCAGCAGTTGCTGGCCGGCATCACGCAGGAAAAGGCCTCGCCGGGCGGTCTGCTGCGGCGCGTGCTGTCGCGCCAGATCTACGGCCCGGACCACGCCTACGCCACCCTCGGCGCCGGCGAAGAAGCGGTGGTATCGAGCTTCACCCGCAACGATCTGGTCGACTTCCACCGGCGCTGGGTGCGGCCGGACAACGCCACGCTGCTGGTCGTCGGCGACACTTCGCTGGCCGAGATCCAGCCGCTGATCGAAGCCCGTCTGGGTGACTGGAAAGCCCCGGCGCAGCCGAAGCCGGAAAAGATCATCGCGCCGGTGACGCCGGCATCCGCCAGCCGCGTGGTGCTGCTGAACAAGCCTGGGGCGACGCAATCGCTGATCGCGGCGGCGAATCTGGCGCCGGATGGCAGCGCCACCGATCAGGAAACGATGGCGACCGCCAACAACGTGCTCGGCGGCCAGTTCATCTCGCGCCTGAACCTGAACCTGCGCGAAGACAAGCACTGGAGCTACGGCGCCAGCTCCAGCGTCACCCGCACGCGCGGGCCGCAGGTGTTCCTGGCGCAGGCGAGCGTCGAGCGTGATCGC
Organism: Nevskia sp.; assembly: GCF_021732705.1. Classification (GTDB taxonomy): domain Bacteria; phylum Pseudomonadota; class Gammaproteobacteria; order Nevskiales; family Nevskiaceae; genus Nevskia. The sequence continues at coordinate 392,136 of NZ_JAKFUM010000010.1, forward strand.
ACGGCCGATTCGCTGGTCGAGATGCGCAAGGAACTGAAGGACATCATCGGCACGCGCCCACCGACGGCCGCCGAAGTCGAGGCCTCGAAGCGTTCCGACGTGCTGACCCTGCCCGGGACCTTCGAGACCGCCAGTCAGGTCGCGTCGGCGTTCGCCGGCCTGATCGAACTTGGCCAGCCGGATGATTACTTCAACCGGCTGCCGGCGATGATCCAGTCGCAGACCCCGGAACAGGTCGCGGCCTCGGCGCGTCGGCTGGTGCGCCCGGATGCGCTGACCTGGTTCGTGGTCGGCGATCTGGAGAAGATCGAGGCCGATGTCCGCAAGCTGGGCCTCGGCCCGGTTACCGTGCTGGATGCCGACGGCAAGGTCCTGCGCTGACGCCGGACCCGCATTGAAAAAGCCCCCGGACGCTTCCGCATCCGGGGGCTTTTCAGTCACGGCGACTGCTGCCTACTGGCGCGTCGGCCGTGTCGACCGCGGCCGTCCGCCGCCCGGACGGCCGCCGCCACCGGGACGACCGCCGCCGCCATTGCGACGCGGCGGCGCACCGGAGCGATCGCGCTCGACCCGCTTCGGCTTCAGGTAGTCCGCCGGCATCAGATCGTCCGGATTCAGCGACTGCGGAATCCGCATGCCGATCGCCTTCTCGATCACCGGCAGCGAGTAGACGTAGGTCTCGCAGCACAGCGAGATCGCGTCACCGGACGCGCCGGCGCGCGCCGTGCGGCCGATGCGGTGCACGTAGTCCTCGCCATCCTGCGGCAGGTCGAAGTTGATGACGTGCGAGACATCCGGAATGTGCAGCCCGCGTGCGGCGACATCGGTCGCCACCAGCACAGGCAGCTCGCCGAGCTTGAATTCGCCGAGCAGCCGCTCGCGCTTGTTCTGCGGCACGTCGCCGGACAGCACGCCGGCGTTGAAGCCATTGGCCTTGAGCGCGGCTTCGACATCCTCGGCTCCGCGCTTGGTATTGACGAACACCAGCGTGCGGATCGGCGCGTGGTGGCGCATCAGGCCAATCAGCAACGGCAGCTTGTCCTCGTTCGCGACATGGATCAGTGCCTGCCGCACGCGCTCGGCGGTGACCTGCTCCGGCTCGATCTCGACCCGGGTCGGGCTGTTCATGTGCTCGTAAGCCAGTTCCAGCACGCGATGGCTCAGCGTGGCCGAGAACAGGTAGTTGATGCGCTGGCCGGGCCGCGGCATGCGCCGCATGAGGAACCGGATGTCGGCGATGAAGCCGAGATCGAACATGCGATCGGCTTCGTCGAGCACCAGCACTTCGATGCCGTTGAGCTTGTACAGCCCCTGCTTGAAGAAATCGATCATCCGGCCCGGCGTGCCGATCAGGATGTCGACGCCATCGGCGATCGCGGTCTTCTGCGTGTCGTAGCCGGTGCCGCCATAGACCGCGGTGAGCTTCAGGCCGGTGTGGGCGCCGAGTTGCAGGGCATCGTTGTAGATCTGCAGCGCCAGTTCGCGCGTCGGTGCCAGGATGTAGGCCCGCGGCTGGCCCGGTTCGCCGGTGCGCGGCTGGGTCAGCAGGTGGTGCATCGTGGCCAGCAGGAAGGCGGCGGTCTTGCCGGTGCCGGTCTGCGCCTGACCGGCGAGATCCTTGCCGTCGAGCGCCAGCGGCAGGGTCGCGGCCTGGATCGGCGTGCAGTGCGTGTAGCCCATCGCGGCGAGGCTGGACTTCAGCGTTTCATGCAGCGGCAGGCTTTCGAACGAAGTCTGGCTTAAGTGCTTGGGACGCACCGCTTCGAGCGGGGACGCGTCGCTTGATGCTTGCATTTGATCGGAACTTGGATTGAAATAGCGGCAATCAAAACGACTGAAGCGCACCGAGCGTCGCGCGGCCACAGTCGAATTCGCGAAAAATCTTCCGGCTATTAAAGCAGATCGTTCGGGCAGGCGCATTGAATCGGCGCGGCCCGGCCCCACTGACGTGTCGGCTGACGCCTTCAGCGTCCGTGTCGAAACCCCGTCATCTCAATCCCGCCCTCAGCTGTACTGCGGGCATCAGCGGACATTCATTGGAGTAAGTACGTGAGCGAACACATCTCAGCGGTCACCGACGCCAGCTTCGAAGCCGACGTGGTCAACAGCGACGTTCCAGTCCTCGTTGATTTCTGGGCCGAATGGTGCGGGCCGTGCAAGATGATCGCGCCGGTGCTCGAGCAACTGGCCAAGGAAACGGCCGGCAAGCTGAAGATCGTCAAGCTCAACGTCGACGAGAACCCGGGCACGCCGCCGAAGTTCGCGATCCGTGGCATCCCCACCTTGATCCTGTTCAAGAACGGCCAGCCGGCCGCCACGCAGGTGGGCGCCGTGCACAAGGCCCAGCTTGCTGCGTTCGTGCAGCCGCATCTCGCCACTGCCTGAAACACTTCTTCCGCACTACATGATCAAGCATCGTCGCCGTCCGCATTTCTCCAACGGCCAGGGCAATGGCCAGGAAGGAGGAGGCAATGGAAACAACGGCACCCCCGAGGGCCAGACGCGCGGCGATGCCGAACGTGGCGAAGCGGCTTCCGCCGACGTGGCAGTGATCGAAGCGGGCAGCAGCGGCAATGGCGGTGGTGGCGGCGGTGAAGCGCCAGCCAGCAGCAATCAGGAACCGGTCGTGGTCGTGGTGCAGCAGCAGCAACCGCGTCCGCAGCATCAGCAGCAGCCGCGCCAGAACAACAATCAGAACAACAACAACAACCAGAACAACAACCAGCGCCGCCGCCATCAGCAGAACGGCCACGGCGGCCAGCAGAACCGCAACAACAACGGTGGCGGTCACAACAACAACGATCGCCCGGAGCGCGGCAACCAGCTGCAGCACGAACGCCAGCGCCCGGACCGCGACGGCAACGTCGGCGGCAATTACGGCCCCGGTGACGAGCCGATCGAGGAAGGCCCGCAGTATGGCCCGAACGGCGAGCTGCTGCCGCCGCGTGAAGTCAAGATCCTGCACATCTCGGACCTGAAGAAGAAGACAGCAGCCGAGCTGTACGAAACCGCCGAGGCGATGGGCCTCGAGAACATCTCCCGCGCCAAGAAGACCGACATCGTCTTCAACCTGCTGCGCGCCGCGGCGCGCCGTGGCGACCACATCCAGGCCGATGGCGTGCTCGAAATCATGCCGGACGGCTACGGCTTCCTGCGCGGCGCCGATGCCAGCTATCTGGCCGGTCCGGACGACGTCTACATCAGCCCGAGCCAGATTCGCCGCTTCAATCTGCGCACCGGCGACACCGTGGCCGGACGGGTGCGCTCGCCGAAGGACAACGAGCGCTACTTCGCGCTGCTGAAGGTCGACACGATCAACTACGAGTCGCCGGAAGTCTCCAAGAAGAAGGTCAACTTCGAGAACCTGACGCCGCTGTTCGCCGACGAACGCTTCGTGATGGAGCGCGGCAATGGCACGACGGAGGACATCACCGCGCGCGTGATCGACATCGTCGCCCCGTTCGGCAAGGGCCAGCGCGGCCTGATCGTGTCGCCGCCGAAGGCCGGCAAGACCATCCTGATGCAAAACGTCGCGCAGTCGATCGCGGCGAACTATCCGGACGTGTATCTGATCGTGCTGCTGATCGACGAGCGTCCGGAAGAAGTCACGGACATGCAGCGCACCGTGCGCGGCGAAGTGATTTCGTCGACCTTCGACGAGCCGGCCACCCGCCATGTGCAGGTGGCCGACATGGTGATCGAGAAGGCCAAGCGTCTGGTCGAGCACAAGCGCGATGTCGTGATCCTGCTCGACTCGATCACCCGCCTCGCCCGCGCCTACAACACCGTGGCGCCGTCGTCGGGCAAGGTGCTGTCCGGTGGTGTCGACGCCAACGCGCTGCAGAAGCCGAAGCGCTTCTTCGGTGCCGCGCGCAATGTCGAGGAAGGCGGCAGCCTGACCATCATCGCCACCGCGTTGGTCGACACCGGCTCGAAGATGGACGAGGTGATCTACGAGGAATTCAAGGGCACCGGCAACATGGAACTCCATCTGGAGCGCCGCATTGCCGAGAAGCGCGTGTTCCCGGCGATCAACATCAACCGTTCTGGCACCCGCAAGGAAGAGCTGATGGTCGATCCGGCCGAACTGCAGAAGGTCTGGATCCTGCGCAAGCTGCTGCATCAGATGGACGAACTGGCGGCGATGGAACTGCTGTTCGATCGCCTGCGCGGCACCAAGACCAATTCCGACTTCTTCGACTCGATGAAGCGGAACTGATCCGCGCCGGACGTGAAAAAAGCCGCAGCGTGCTGCGGCTTTTTTGTGCCCGATCGACGCCAATCTACCAGCGCGAATCGTTCTCGCAGGGAATGCCGTCGTGATCGCCGTCCATCTTCGTGTTCGGGCAGTTCCTGACGAAGAACTCGGCCTCCGCACGGGACGACATCTGCGAACAGTGTTGCCGGCCATCGCAGCTAAAGCGGCTCGCCGCGGGCGGCGCTGGCGCGATTGCAGGTGCGTCCGCGGGCAGCAGTTCGCTCAGCCGGCTGCGCCGCGCCGGCGCCGACACAGCGGCGGCGGGAGCCGCCACCGGCGGCTGATCAGCGCAATCCGGCTCGCGCGTGTATTCCCGTGCGGAATCGACACTGCCGAGTTTCTGCAGGTCCGCCGCGCCGATCACCAGCGGCGCGGTATAGCCGCTGCGATCGGACACGCTGACTTCGCTGTCCATCGCCATCCGGCCGATGCAGTAGCCGAGGCGTACCAGCGGCCGGTGTTCGATGCCGCCGCCGCGCTGCTTCAGCTTGACGTCCTTCAGCACCTCGCGTTCCAGCGTCACGCGATTGCCGGGCAGCACGCTGCCGTTGTCGATGGTGAAGCGCACCCAGGTCGTGCCGCCACGGTTGAAGTACTTGACGCCGACCGCATGCAGCGAGGACTGCGTGACGCCGCCGTCGAGCCGGGCGACGACTTCGATGCTGTTCACCGGCCCGGTGATGCGCGCTCGCTCCTGCCGGCCGTAGGTATCGGCGCGAGCCACTGCCGCGATCGCCAGCAGTCCGCCGAGCAGGCTGTTGCCGATGATCGCCGCAGTCGCTCGTCCGTTCATGCCTTGCCCGTTTCCCGCGCCACGGCGCGATAGCCGATGTCCTTGCGGAAATGTACGCCGGTCCAGCACAGCTTTTCGAGCGCGGCATAGGCTTCGGCCTGCGCGGCGGCGGCGGTGTCGCCCAGCCCGGTGACGCACAGCACGCGGCCGCCGCTGGTGACGACGCGGCCCGCCGCATCCAGCGCGGTGCCCGCGTGAAAGACCTTGGCCTTGGCACCGAAATCGGCATCGAGCCCGGCGATTTCGTCGTGCTTGCGGATCTCGCCCGGATAGCCGCCGGCCGCCATCACGACACCGAGCGCAACCTGCGGATTCCACACCGGCGGGGCGCTGTTCGGATCGCCAGCGACGGCCGCTTCGAGCAGATCGAGCAGATCCGAGTCGAGCCGCATCAGGATCGGCTGGGTTTCCGGATCACCCAGACGCGCATTGAACTCGACGACGCTCGGCATGCCATCCGGGCTGATCATGAGCCCGGCGTACAGAAAGCCGGTGAACGGACGACCTTCCGCCGCCATGCCGGCCAGGGTCGGTTCGATCACGAGCCGCCGCGCGCGGGCATCGACGTCCGCGGTCACCGCCGGCGCTGGCGAATAGGCGCCCATGCCGCCCGTGTTCGGCCCCTGATCGGCATCGAACACGCGTTTGTGATCCTGCGCCGAGGCCAGCGCCACGTACTTCGTGCCCGACGCAACGACGATGTAGCTCGCTTCCTCGCCGACGAGGAAATCCTCGATCACGACACGGGCGCCGGCGCCACCGAAAGCGCCGCCCAGCATGTCGCGGATCGCGGCTTCGGCCTGTTCGACGGTTTCGGCGACGATCACGCCCTTGCCGGCGGCGAGGCCATCGGCCTTGACCACGATCGGCGCACCGCGCGCGGCGACGTAATCCAGCGCCGGCTGCACGTCGACGAACACGCGGTACTGCGCCGTCGGAATCCGGTGACGCGCCAGAAAGTCCTTGGTGAAGGCCTTGCTGGCCTCGATCTGCGCCGCCGCCTGGGTCGGGCCGAACACGCGGTGGCCGGCGGCGGTGAAGGCATCGACCACGCCCTTCGACAGCGGCCCTTCCGGGCCGACCACGGTGAAGCCGATGCCTTCGTCGGCGACCAGCTTCAGCAGGCCGGCGATGTCGTCGGCGGCGACCGCAACGTTGCGGCAGCGGCTTTCGGTGGCGGTGCCGGCGTTGCCGGGTGCGACGATCACTTCCGACACGCGCGGCGACGCGGCGAGCTTCCACGCGAGCGCATGTTCGCGACCGCCGCTGCCGATGACGAGGACTTTCTGTTTCATGGAGAGCATTGTTTCAGCTTGAGCAACGGAATCCGTCGCGGGCAAGAAAAAGGCAGGCGCGCGGCCTGCCTTTTCCGATCAGCGGTGCAGCGGCGACGCCAGGCTTCAGCCCTTGTAGTCGGCCACGCCCTTCGCGATCTCGGCGCGCGCGGCGGCGGCATCGCGCCAGCCCGAGATCTTGACCCACTTGCCCTTCTCCAGCGCCTTGTACGACGAGTAGAAGTGGTGGATTTCGTTCTTGACGCGCTCCGGCACGTCGGCCAGATCGCGCAGGTGGTCGTAGGCGCCGTTCGAGACCTTGTCGACCGGCACGGCGAGCAGCTTGGCGTCGGTGCCCTTCTCGTCTTCGGTGTCGAGCACGCAGACGGCGCGGCACTTGATCACCGAACCGGCGACCACCGGATGCGGGGTGATCACGAGGACGTCGACCGGGTCGCCGTCGCCGGCCAGGGTCTTCGGCACATAGCCGTAGTTCGCCGGGTAGCTCATCGCGACGTTCATGAAGCGATCGACCATCAGCAGGCCGGTCTCCTTGTCGACTTCGTACTTCACCGGCGGGCCGTAGGCCGGGATCTCGATGACGACGTAGAACTCGTTCGGGGCCTTATCGCCCGGGCCCAGTGCTTCAAAACCCATGATTCGTTACCTGTGTGTGGTGGGAGAACTGCGGAACGCGCGTGACATCCGGACGGCAGAACCGGCACTGCGGCCTGTCGCTGGCCATGCGCCGCGCCTGCGGCCGGAGAACTGCCGGCCCGCCGGCCTCGGGCGTCACGGCCGGCAAGCACCGTGGCAGACCAGAGACAGTCCTGTACCAATTTTGCAAGAAGCGAGCGAAATGACCGACGTTCGGCGCGGAACGCTGCATTCGAAGGCTATTCGTCGACCAAAGTATAACCGGCGGACTGCCCTTTCCGCGTTGACGCGATGCGCGTCCAGCGGGTACCTTGGATGACATCGCGCTCAACTTTGACTGCGGTCGACGGGTCGTTCACGTCAGACCGCTGTTTGCGTCGCCAGTCGGTTTGACGGACGGTCCGGTTCGGATCGCCGGGCGACACCGGGTAACCATCCACGCGGGCATTCGCTCGGCACAACACTGGGACTGTCTGGAACATGAGAATCATCCTGCTGGGCGCACCCGGCTCCGGCAAAGGCACGCAAGGCGAAAAGCTCGTCGCGCACTTCGGCATTCCGAAGATTTCCACCGGCGACGCGCTGCGCGCGGCAGTCAAGGCCGGCACCGAACTCGGCAGGAAGGCGAAAGCGGTGATGGATGCCGGCCAGCTCGTCGCGAACGAGATCGTGATCGGCATCGTCGAGGAACGCCTCGGTCAGGATGACGCCAAGAAGGGCTTCATCCTGGACGGCTTCCCGCGCAACACGGCGCAGGCCGAAGTGCTGGACGCGATGCTCGTGCGCCTCGGCCAGCCGCCGATTTCCCGCGCCGTGCATCTGGCCGTGGCCGATGAGGAAATCATCGCTCGCCTGCTCGACCGCGCGCAGAAGGAAGGCCGCGACGACGACAAGGAAGACGTGATCCGGCACCGCATCGAGGTCTACAACGCCGAAACCCGGCCGCTGCTTGACTACTACGCCGCGCAGGGCAAGGTCACCAGCGTCGACGGCATCGGCACGATGGACCAGATCTTCGGTCGCATCACGGCCGTGCTCTGAGCTCCGCATGCCGGGCCACGGCCCGGCTGCCGCACTGAGCGCCAAAGCCCGGGAAACCGGGCTTTTCCGTGTCAGGCGACTGCTTCGGCCTACAAGCGCGCCAGCAGCGCCTCGCCGGCCACGTCGCGTCGCCAGCCACTCAGCACCGTCGCGTCCGACCCGGCCCCGAAGCGCACCAGCGATTCCAGATCGGCCCGCGGCGCGATCAACGACACCGGCAGATTCAGGCTTTCGGCGATCGTCTTGAGCACCTCCTGCAGGCGCTTGAGGCGCGACTTCTCGGCTTCGGTCAGCGGTTCGTCGAGCGTCAGCGTCGGGCCGCCGGCGCCATCCTGTGCCGCTTCGATCAGTTCCAGCAGCGCACGGCCATGGCGTTCGAGCGTCTTCGGCTGCAGCGCCCTCAGTGCCACGAGTTCATCCGGATCGCGCGGGCAGCGCTCGGCGAGGCGATACAGCGCATCGTCATCGAGAATCCACTTGCGCGGCCGGTCGCGCTCCTGCGCGATCTGCTCGCGCCAGCCGGCAAGCGCCACGGCGACGCGCTGCGCGGTCGGCGCGAGACGGGCCAGACCCTTGAGCCGCTTCCACGCATCCTGCGGCGGATTGCGGTAGCGCGCCGGGTCCGCCAGCCGCGTGCAGTCCTCGACCAGCCAGCCATAGCGGCCACGGGCGTTCAGCTCGTCGACCAGCCGCGGATAGATGTCGGCCAGATGGCGGACATCGGCAGCGGCATACGCCAGTTCCGGGCCGGTCAGCGGGCGGCGCGACCAGTCGGTCCGGGTCAGGCTCTTGTCGAGCTTCAGGCCGAGCAGTTTCTCGACCAGCGCGGCGTAACCGAGCTGATCGCCGTAGCCGAGGAGTGCCGCGGCGATCTGGGTATCGAACAGCGGCTCGCTGCGGGCATCGCCCAGCCGCACGAGGATTTCGAGATCCTGCGACGCGGCGTGGAAGACCTTGGTGACGGCCGTCGAGGCCAGCATCGACCACAGCGGCGCAAGGCCTGCGCCGGCCAGCGCCAGGCTGTCGATGCAGACGTCGGTTTCGCCATCGCCGACCTGCACCAGGCACAGGATCGGGTGGTAGGTGTCCTCGCGCAGGAATTCGGTATCCAGCGCCAGCCACGGGCAGCGCTTCCAGCCCTCGATGCGCGCGGCCAGCGCGTCCGGGGTGACGATCAACTCGACAGCAGGGTTCAAGGCGGCATCTCGCAGTTCAGGCGCCGAGTTTCGCATGATCGACCGATGATTCCTGTGGCATTCGCGGTCACCATCCGAGACGCGATGCCACCGCGGTGCGCGCAGCCACGGCTCGCGGCGAGGCCCGGCGCTTAGAATGTCGCACCCCTTTTCCGCACCTCCCGTCCACCATGCTGAATCAGGCGTTCGCCACGACGCTGAAAATCCTGCTGTTCCGTGCCGGTCCCGAAGATTTTCCGTACTCGGAAGACCCAGCGCTGAGCCGCGCCTGCATCACGATCTCGGTGCTGGCCAGTGCCGCGATGTTCGGCGCATCGGCAACGCCGCTGATGGCGCTCGCGGCCGGGGCTGTGGCCGCGGCCGGCGCCTCGATGTTCGTGCGCACGACCTTGCGGCTGCGCGGGCTCGACAGCCGCTTCCAGCAGACCCGCAACGCGCTGCTGGCCACGACTTCGGTGCTGCTGCTGATGATGCTGTGGCCGACGCTGGCGATGCTGCCGGCGATCAACGCCTTCCTCGAAACGGTGAAGACCGCGCAGCAGGCGCAGCCGGATCCGGCCGTGGTCGTTCTTCCGCCGGACAAGCTGCCGGTACTGCCGGCCGGGCCGTCGATGCTGCTGAAAATCCTGCCCCTGTGGTTCTACTTCCAGACTGCCCACATCCTGCGCCGCGCGGCCGACCTTGGCCCCGTGCTCAGCGGGCTGCTGGCAATGCTGTGCATCTTCAACGTGCTGCTGCTGGTGCTGTTTTCGGCCCAGTTGCTGGCGCCTATCCTCGGCTGAGCGCGCCACCATGCATCTGCACATCCTCGGCATCTGCGGCACGTTCATGGCCGGCATCGCCGCCCTCGCCCGCGAGGCCGGCCATACCGTCACCGGCTCCGACGCCAACGGCTGGCCGCCGATGTCGACGCAACTCGAAGCACTCGGCATCGCCGTGATGCCGGGTTACAAGCCCGAGCATCTGCAACCGGCGCCGGATGTCGTGGTCGTCGGCAATGTCGTCACCCGCGGCAATGCGGCGATGGAGTACGTGCTGAATGCCGGCCTGCCGTACGTCTCCGGCCCGCAATGGCTGGCCGAGAACGTGCTCGCTGGCCGTCATGTGCTGGCCGTCGCCGGCACCCACGGGAAAACCACGACCACCTCGCTGCTGGCCTGGCTGCTCGATCAGGCCGGGCTCGAGCCGGGCTTTCTGGTCGGCGGCGTGCCGGTGAACTTCGGCGTCTCGGCACGGCTCGGCCGCGGCCGGTGTTTCGTCATCGAGGCCGACGAGTACGACACGGCGTTCTTCGACAAGCGCTCGAAGTTCGTCCACTACCGGCCGCGCACGGCGATCCTGAACAACCTCGAGTACGACCACGCCGACATCTTCCCGGACCTGGCGGCCATCGAGCGCCAGTTTCATCACCTGATCCGCACCGTGCCCGGTCAGGGCCGGCTCATCGTCAACGCACAGGACGTGAACCTGCCGCGCGTGCTTGACCTGGGCGTCTGGAGCGAAGTCGACTGGTTCGATGGCAGCGGTCACGACGCACGCGGCTGGTCGGCGCAGCGCAACGATCGCGGCTTCACGCTGCTGCAGCACGGCCTGCCGCTCGGCGAGGCCGTCACGCCACTGGCCGGGCCGCACAATCGGGCGAACGCCGTCGCCGCGATCGCGGCGGCGAACCACGTCGGCGTGACGCCAGCCGCCGCGCTGCGCGGCCTCGAAAGCTTTCGCGGCATCAAACGCCGGCTGGAACTGCTCGGTACCGTCAACGGCATCGAAGTGTTCGACGACTTCGCCCATCACCCGACCGCGATCGAAGTGACCATCGCGGCGTTGCGCGAGCGTTCGGCGACCGGCCGCATTCTCGCCGTGCTCGAACCGCGCTCGAACACGATGCGCCTCGGCGGGCATGCCGGCGGTGATCTCGCGGCCAGCCTGCGCGATGCCGACCTCGCCTTCGTCTATGCCCGCAGCGATCTGAAGTGGGATGCCGCGAGCGCCCTCGCCCCCGTCGGCGAACGGCTGCGCCTGCATCCGGCGTTCGATGCCCTGCTTGCGGCCATCGCCGACGAAGCCCGTCCGGGCGATCGGGTGCTGGTGATGTCCAACGGCGACTTCGGTGGTCTGCACCGGCAGTTGCTGCAGGCGCTTTCGGTGAAGTTTCCGTGAACTCCGATGGCTGCGGCACCGCGACCGTCACGCCCTGATGTCGAGCATTGATTGCGGCAATCGAAGCACGACGCAAATCCGACGCGAATCAGCCGCAGTGCAGCATTGGGTAGTCCCACGGATGTGGTTATGATCGGGATTCAGGGCGTCCGAGTGCGACAGTTTTCTGCGGCCGGCCGTCAAGCTAATCCAGACAACACGCGGCAACGTATCAACGCGCGCGGCAGTGTGTGCTGCCCGCGAACACTTTCCAGGAGAAAAGCGATGGCCAAGCGTCAAATGCAGTGGTGTCTTGCAGCGGGTGTGATCTTCCTCGCCGGCTGCGACAACGATGCACCGTTCCTCCCGCCACCGCCCCCGACGCCGCCGCCGCCGGTCACCACCAACAGCTACATCGTCACCAGCGCCAATCGCCTGCTCGGCGTCAATCTGGCGACGCCGGGCACGATCGCCGTCAGCAACTCGATTACTGGCCTCGCCGCCGGCGAAACGATCGCCGACATCTCGTTCCGCCCGAATGACGGCCTGCTGTATGGCCTCGTCGTCGGTGCCGCCGGCGCCGGCCGCATCGTCACCATCTCGCCGACCACGGGCGCGCTGACCGCGGTGTCGACGCTCGTTGCCGACCCGACCGACACCACCGCGCCGTACACCGCGCTGAGCGGTGCCCGCTTCGGCATCGACTTCAACCCGGTTCCGGACCGCCTGCGCGTCGTGTCCAACACGGGGCAGAGCCTGCGCATCAACGTCGCGAACGGCGCCACGATCACCGACACGGCGCTCAACGGTGCCGCGACCGGCGCCACCGGTGCGGCGTACACCAATGCCTTCAATGCCGCGTGCCGCACGCAGCTGTTCGTGATCGACCCGGCGACCGACCGCGTCTACCTGCAGAACCCGCCGAATGACGGCGTGCTGAACTCGATCGGTGCGCTTGGCGTCGACGCGACCAGCGTCAACGGCTTCACCATCTCGACCAGCGCCACCGGCGCCAACACCGCGTTCGCCGTGCTGACCACTGCCGCATCGACCGGCGTCTACTCGATCAACACCGGCACCGGTGCCGCCACGCTGGCCTCGACGCTGACCCTGAACGCCGGCGAAAGCGCGATCGGCTTCGCGACCCGCGCCCAGACCGCCACGCCTGCCCAGGCGGCCGGCGAACTGTTTGGCCTGACCAACGCCAACGGCTATGTCACGTTCATGCGTGGCTCCCCGAACAAGCTCTGCACCAGCGGCGCCGTCACCGGCCTGCCGACCGGTGTCGACCTGCTCGGCCTCGACACCCGCCCGGTCACCGGCGGCCTCGTCGCGCTGGCCAGCAACAGCAGCCTGTTCACCGTCACCACGGCCGGCGTCGCCGCACCGCTGTGCCCGCTCGCCGCCGATCCGACCGACACCACGCTGCCGTTCTCGGCGCTGACCGCCGGTGCCAACTTCGGCGTCGGCTTCAATCCGGTTCCGGACCGCCTGCGCGTGACCGGCAGCGATGGCAGCAACCTGCGCATCAACACGACGCCGGCGGCCTCGGGCGCCTGCCTCGTGATCACCGACACCACCATCAGCGGCCCGGCCGGCACCGTGGCCACGGGCGCGGCGTACACCAACGCCATCCCGACCGCCAACGTGACCACGCTGTACGCGATCGACAGTGGCAATGATGCGCTGGTCCGCATCGGCGCCAACCCGGCGAACGGCATCGCCAACGATCCGGGCAATCCGAACAGCGGCGTCGCCGTGGCGATCGGCAGCCTCGGCATCGGCGACATCACCGCCGTCAACGGTTTCGTCATCGACGGCCGCAACAACAACGCGCTGCTCGCAGCCGTGGCCGGCACCGCGACCGGCTCGTCGGTGTACAACGTCAACCTGACCACGGGTGCCGCGACCTCGGCGGGCACTGTCGGCGGTGGCGCCGGCACGGCGGCGGCTCCGCCGCTGCGCGGTCTGGCACTGACCGGCGGCACGACGCTGAACGTCTACGCCGTCACCACCGACAACCGTCTGGTGTCGTTCAGCCAGGCCAACAACCTGTTCACGCCGAACGCGGTGGCCGATGTCGCGATCACCGGCCTCAGCGCTGGCGAGCAGGTGGTCGGCATCGACTTCCGCCCGGCCAATGGCCTGCTGTACGGCGTGAGCTCGCTGAACCGGATCTACACGATCAACACCTCGACCGGTCTGGCCACGCTCGCGTCGACGCTGGTTGCCGACAGCACCGACTTGACCGTGCCGTTCACGGCGCTGCCGGCCGGCGCCAACTTCGGTGCCGACTTCAATCCGGTGGTCGATCGTCTGCGCGTGATTTCGAGCACGGCCGCGAACCTGCGCATCAACGTCGCGAACGGTGCCACCATCACCGACACCGATCTGACGGCGACCAACCTCGTGGGCGCGGCGTACACCAACAACTTCGCGGGCACCACGGCCACGCAGCTGTTCGATGTCGACGCCACGACGCTGTACCTGCAGAACCCGCCGAATGACGGTGTCGTGACGGCGGTCGGCCCGCTCGGTGTCACCGCCAACGGCGACGTCGGCTTCGACATCACCGGCGGCGCCAACGGTCTGGTGTTGGCGGCGATCCGGACCGGTGCCGGCACGGGTCCGTCGGACCTGTACCGCATCAACCTGACCACCGGTGCTGCCACCCTGGTCAACGCCGGCGCCGGTGCCTCGCGCATCGGTCTGACGACGACGCAGCAGATCCGCAGCATCGCGATCGACGTTCGCTGACGATGGTCCCGGGTTCGCGGCGCATCGCGAACCCGGCATTCGAAGTCGCGGCTGACTTCGCCGCCTGACAAAAGGCCGATCCGCAAGGATCGGCCTTTTTCGTGGGCGATGCGTGTGCAGGCTCGCGCGAGCGCCGTGACGGTGATTCGCGTGCGATGCCGCGGGCGGAAGCGCCCGGCCCGTTCACCGCAGCGCTCAGAACGCGCGCGGCAGCTGCTGATGCAGTTCGAAGCACATGATCGACAGGAACGCCGCCAGCCCGAGATACAGCGCGGCGTAGGACGTGCGGGTTTCGGCGTCCACCGCGTAGTAGGTCTGCTGCTCCGGCGTGCGGATGCCGCGCCAGGCTTCGACGACTTTCGGCCAGGCCAGCAGCGCCATCAGGATCAGCAGCGGGCTTGGCCGCCAGAAGAACAGGCCGATCAGCAGCGGCGTGCCGAGCAGCCAGATGCGCGGCGAGATCACGGCCGTGATCCGGCCGCCATCGAATGGCGATACCGGAATCAGATTGAAAAGATTGAGGAAGAACCCGGCATAGGCCAAGGCCAGCAGCAGCGAGCTGCCGGTTTCCCGCGCGGCGTAGTAGCAGAGCAGCGCGCCGAAGGTGCCGGCCAAGGGCCCGGCCATGCCGATGTAGGCCTCGGTTTCCGCGTCGTGCGGCAACTGCTTGAGCTGGATCCAGGCCCCGACGAACGGGATGAAGGTTGGTGCGCCGACCTCCAGTCCGCGGCGGCGAGCCGCAAGGAAATGGCCCATCTCGTGGACGAAGATCAGCCCGACGAAGCCCGCCGCGTACCACCAGCCGAACAGGAACGAATACGCGACGACGGAAATCAGCATCGTCCCGCCCGTCAACAGCAGCTTCCCGAACTTCGCGCCCTTCAGCAGCAGAAACAGGCCTGACAGCAGCGCGGCCATGTCAGGCCTTGCGGCCGGCGAACACCTTGCGGAACAGGGCGGCGGCGCCGGCCAGCGCCAGCACGATGATCTTGGCGAACTTCGCGAAGAAGGCGCCGGCCAGTGCCAGCAGGCCAAGTTTCTTCGCCGCGATGCCGCCCACCAGCGCGGCAAGCCCGTATTCGGCGACCTTGTCGGTCGACGCATTGAAATCGGCGTAGCGCTTGCCATCGTCGAAGCTGACCGCCGACAGCAGGGTCCGCGCGGCCGGCTTCTCGTCCTCGACCTTCGACGCCGACGTGATCAGGTTCATCGAGATGTAGCCTTCGCGGCCGAGCACATAGGTGTTGTAGTTGACCGTGGCGTCGGAGCCGGGCTGGGCGCCGATGTCGCGCGCCTCCGCCGACCAGACCAGACGCTGCGTGACGGCGTCGTACGCGGGCGGTTCGACCCAGCGGGTGACCTCGATCGGCGGATAGCCGAGCTTCTCGCGGCGCTCGTTGTTCGCCTTCGTGCCGTCCTTCAGGTTCTGCAGCAGTTCGTCGGCCTTCCAGTGCTTGGCGTCGTCATCCTTGATGTAGCCGGCAGCGGCGAAGTCGACCGACATCAGCCACTGCGCGTCATCGTTGCCGACCGGAAAGATCAGGCCGATGAACTGCTCGCTGACGGAATTGCCGAGCGCTTCCATCAGCGTCGTCGCTTCCTTGACCGGCACGAAGCCATAACCTTCCGGCAGCGCGAGATGCGCCTGATCGCGCAGCGCGATCGACTGCGGTCCGCGCTGCAAGGCCGCGGCGGCCGCTTCCCACGCCGCCTCGGCCGGATTGCTGGCCGCGGCCGCGCCGTCATCCGCCGCGCGCACGTCCGCAAAGCCGCCAAGGCCCGAGAACAGGCCGAGCACCAGCATCGTCACCAGCGCGCCCGCGATGCGGCGCAAGCCGGGTCCGGCCGCTGCCCGCGGCTGCGCGGCGCCCGCGCGGCGGGCAGGAAGAGGCATTGCGTTCGATCGCTCCATGATTCGCTCCGGTGCAGCGTGGCGTCGCGCACCGGCAGAACGATGCCGGCGCGCGGGATGGGGATGCCCGGCCGGGCATCGGGGTTCGAGCATAGCGAGGCTCATGGAACTGCCACCGAGACGCCGGTCACGCTGGGCAACGGGCATCGCCACGGCAGCAGTGCCGCCACGCGTGCTCAGTCGGCAAAGGTCGGCGCGCGCTTCTGCAGGAAGGCGCCGACCGCTTCGGCGAGATCGTCGGAAACCAGCATCGCGGCGTTCCAGCCGGCGGCGTATTCCAGCCCTTCGGCCACCGTGTGATCGCGCGAATACAGCAGGTTCTTCTTGATGCCGCGCAGGGTCAGCGGCGACTTCGCGGCCAGACTTCTGGCCAGCGCATCGACATGCGCGTGCAGCGCCTCGGCGGTGGCGAACGCTTCGCTGACCAGCCCGATCTTCTCGGCCTTGGCACCGGTGAAGGTCTCGCCGGTGTAGGTCAGTTCGGTCAACCGGCCGTGGCCGATGATCGGCGCCAGCCGCTGCAGGGTGCCGACATCGGCGACCACCGCGAGATCGACTTCCTTGATGCAGAACTTGGCGTCGACGGTGGAATAGCGCAGGTCGCAGGCCGAAGCCAGATCGACGCCGCCACCGACGCAGGCGCCCTGAATCTCGGCGATCACCGGCACCCGGATGTTCTCGATCGCGGTCAGGCTGTTCTGCGCCCACAGGATCCAGTCGCGCAGGCTTTCGCGCGCGCGCGCCGGGCAGCCCGGCTTCAGCACCTTGGCCGACAGCGAATGGAGCACTTCCAGATCGATGCCGGCGGTGAAATGGCGGCCGGCACCGGTGAGGATCACGACCCGCACCTGCGGCTGCGCGTTCAGCCACGCGGCGGCCTGCGGCAGCTCGGCCCACATCGGCTCCGACATCGCGTTGGCCTTGTCCGGGCGATTGAGGATCAGCCGCGCAACCGGGCCGTCGAGTTCGATCTTCAGGGTCGTGTAGTTCATGGGCGCTTCGAGGGAGTCGTGTGGAGTGCGGCCGGCGGCGTCATGTGCGGCCAGCGGATCGAAGCTTGAACAGGTCGCGCCCGAAAAACAAGGCAGGCGACTTCGATCAAGCGGCTGATTTTGCTTGCCTTTTCATTTGCGCTCGACGGCCGGCCACGGCTCGCTGCGTCTTCCTTTAATCTCGCGATCTTCCCCCGCCGATCCGAAGGCCATGACCGCATCCCTGTCCGCGCAGACTCCCGCTCCGCATCTGCCGGACGCCCGCGACCTCGAGCCGCGCCTGCTGGCCGCGCTGGATCTCGCGAAGTCGCTCGGCGCCAGTGCCGCCGAAAGCAATCTCGGCGTCAGCCGCGGCCTGTCGGTGGCGGTGCGCCAGGGTGAGGTCGAATCGGTGCAGTTCCAGCGCGACCGCGACCTGTCGATCACCGTGTTCTTCGGCCAGCGCACCGGCTCGGCCAGCACCACCGATCTGTCCGATGCCGCGCTCCGGCGCACCGTTGAAGCGGCCTGCGCGATTGCCCGCGTCGGCGGCGAAGACCCGGCCGTCGGCCTCGCCGATCCCGCGCGGCTGGCGACGCATTTCCCGGACCTCGATCTCTACCACCCGCACGTGGTCGAGCCGGACGCCGCGATCGAGCGCGCGCGCGAATGCGAGGCGGCCGCGTTCGCGGTCGACGCCCGGATCACGCAGTCCGAAGGCGCGAGCGTCGACACCCGCGAATCCCTGAGCCTGTACGCGAACACCCACGGCTTCGTCGGCCGTCGCCGCGCCACCGACTACAGCCTCGGCTGTGCCGCGATCGCCGTCGACGGCGATGCCATGCAGCTCGGCCACTGGTACAGCAGCTCGCGCCGCTTCGACGATCTGGAACCCGCCGCCGCCATCGGCCGCCGCGCCGGCGAACGCGCCGCAGCGCGGCTCGGCGCGAAGTCGCTGTCGACGCGTACCGCACCGGTGCTGTTTCCGCCGGAAGTCGCGCGCGGGCTGTTCGGCCACTTCATCGGGGCGATTTCCGGCGGCGCGCTGTATCGCCGCGCCAGCTTCCTGCACGGCAAGCTCGGCGAAACCGTGTTCGCCGAACGCGTCACCGCACGCCAGCGGCCGTTCCTGCCGCGCGCGGCCGGCAGCAGCGCCTACGATCAGGAAGGCGTGGCCACCGTCGAACGCACGCTGGTCGACCGCGGCGTGCTCGGCGGCTACCTGCTCGGCAGCTACAGCGCCCGCAAGCTGGGGCTGGAAACCACCGGCAATGCCGGCGGCGTGTTCAATCTGGTGATCGACTCGACCTTCGACGGCGGCCTTGACGCGCTCGCCCGGGAGATGGGCACCGGCCTGATCGCGACCGATCTGATGGGCCAGGGCGTCAACACCGTCACTGGCGACTACTCGCGCGCCGCCAGCGGCTTCTGGGTCGAGAACGGCGTGATCGTGCATCCGGTCGAGGAAGTGACGATCGCCGGCAATCTGGCCGCGATGTACCGCGCGATCGCCGCGATCGGCAGCGATGTCGACACCCGCGGCGGCGTCCGCTGCGGCTCGGTGCTGATCGAGGCGATGACCATCGCCGGCGAAGGCTGACCGTCATCGAGAATCGCCGCATCGGCGTTATCCTTCACCGAGACCGGCCTGCCCCCGAGGCCCGCTCCCACTTCAGGAATTCCGCGTGATCCGACCCGCCTCCCTCATCGTCCTCGCTGCCGCGCTGGCTCTTGGCGGCTGCGCCTCGCGCGCCGTGCGCGACTGCAACGCGATCGCCGGCTCCGACTGGAAGGCGCTGTCCAGCGCGCCGCCGGACCGTCAGGAACTGCTGACCCGCGCCAACCTGCCGAGCGAGTCCGACGTGCTGTGGTACGGGCAGGGCAGCGACAAGATCCTGGTCTGCGATCCGTCGAACAGCCTGGTCAATCCGGGCTGCGGCGGCTCGCAGGCCTACCAGTTCGAACGCGCAAACGGCGCGTGGACCTCGAAGGGCGTGCTGCTGCCGGTGTGCAAGCTGCCGCCGACCTGAGGCGCGGACGCCGCGCCGGATGCCCTGCGCCGGCATTCGGCGCAAGACGTGATCGATCAGGCGTCGCCGGTCTTCTTCGCGGCGCGCTTGCGCGGGGCCGCCTTCTTCGCCGGAGCCTTCTTCGCCGCGGACTTCGCTGCCGTCAGCTTCTTCGCGGGCGGTTTCGGGCTCGGACTCGGGGACGGCTTGGGCGTCGGCGCAGGTGCCATCCGTTCGGCCGCGTCGCGGGTTTCCTCGAGATTCTCGAACTGATCCGAAATCAGCTGGCCGATCTCGCGGTTGATCCGGCGGATGGCGTCGTAGACCACGCCGATCGTCTGCCGGTGCTTCTGCTGCAGGCCGGTCGCCTCTTCCTTCAGCAGCCCGGTCTGCTGCAGCGCCTCGAACGGCAGATCGGCGATGTACTCGTGCACGGCCTGCACCGAGGTCGCGCCGCGGTCCACGGCTTCCTGGATGAAGTCCTTCAGCAGCTCGATGCGTTGCAGTTTCTTCATGGCGCAGCTCGGGTCGGGGGCCGGGGCGATCAGGATAACCGGCGCCAACGCCGGCGGCTCAGCGCACGCCGCAGGCCGCGTAATCCTCGCGGCGACGGTCGATCCGCACGCCGACGGTCTTCGCCGCATCGACCGCGCCCGGCTTGCCGATGGTCATCCGCAAGGTGGCGATCGGAAAGCGCTCGAAGATCATCCGCGCCACGGTCTCGGCCAGCGTTTCCAGCAGCTGGAAGCGGCGCTCGCTGGCGAGCCTGATGATGGCGTCGGACACCGCGCTGTAGTCGATGGCATCGCGAATGCGGTCGCTGGCGGCGGCTTCGCGGATGTCGGTACCCAGTTCCAGGTCGAACAGCAGCGGCCGCGGCGCGTTCTGTTCGTAGGCATGCACGCCGATGATGGTTTCCACGTGCAGCGCGTGGATGAAGACGGTGTCGAGAGGCATCGAGTGATCGTGAACGGGAAGGAAAGGGAAACGGGGCCGGCGTCAGACCGGCACGGCGGGATCGGCGACGCCCGGCGCGCGCAGCTCCTGCAGCGGCCAGCGTGCTCGCGCCGGCAGCCCGCGCGCGGACTCGCCGGCCGACAGCCGCGCCCAGCCGGCATACGCGATCATCGCGGCGTTGTCGGTGCAGAACTCGGGGCGCGGAAAGTACAGCGCCGCGCGGCGGCGGTCGGTGGCCAGCTTCAGCCGCTCGCGCAGCCGGCGATTGGCACCGACACCGCCGGCGACGATCAGGCTCGACAGCCCGGTCGCGTCGAGCGCGCGTTCGCACTTGATCGCCAGCGTGTCGGTCACCGCTTCCTCGAACGCGCGCGCCAGATCGGCCTTGGCCTGATCGTCGAAATCGGGCTTGAGCTGGGTCAGCACCGCGGTTTTCAGCCCGCTGAAGCTGAAATCGAGCCCCGGGCGATCGGTCATTGGCCGGGCGAAGCGGAATACACCGCTGTTGCCGCGCGCCGCGAGCTTCGCCAGCTCCGGGCCGCCGGGATACGGCAGGCCCAGCGCCTTGGCGGTCTTGTCGAAGGCTTCGCCGGCGGCGTCGTCGAGCGTTTCGCCGAGGATCTCGTACTGCCCGACCCCATCGACCCGCGCCAGCATCGTGTGGCCGCCGGACACCAGCAGCGCCACGAACGGAAACTCCGGCCGCGGCGATTCCAGCATCGGCGCCAGCAAATGGCCTTCGAGGTGGTGGATCGGAATCAGCGGCAGGTCCAGCGACTGCGCGAGCCCGGCCGCGAACGCGCCGCCGACCAGCAGCGCACCGATCAGCCCCGGCCCGGCCGTATAGGCGATGCCGTCGAGGTCCGCGGCGTGGAGCCCGGCCTGCTTCAGCACGGCCGCCACCAGCGCCTGAATGCGGCCGACATGGTCGCGCGCGGCCAGTTCCGGCACCACGCCGCCGTACTCCGCATGCATCGCCGCCTGGCTGTGCAGCACGTGCGCCCGCAGGCCGTGCTGACCGTCGTAGATCGCGGCGGCGGTTTCGTCGCAGGAGGTTTCGAGACCGAGAATGGGGCCGAGGACTTTCATCAGGCCGGTATTCTGCGACAAGTCGCGTCCGCCGCGTTGCGTTGCGGCAGACGATTGACTAGACTTTGCGCCCCTCTGATCCGTCCGACGAATCCGAGCGCCACGATATTTTCCCTTTGGCCTGCTGTAGCCCGATGTTGAGAGTGATCTGATGCCGAATGTCCGCGTCCGCGATAACGAGCCCTTCGAAGTTGCCCTGCGTCGCTTCAAGCGCACCTGCGAAAAGGCCGGCGTTCTGACCGACCTGCGCAAGAAGGAATTCTTCGAAAAGCCGAGCCAGGAACGCAAGCGCAAGCGCGCTGCCGCCGTGAAGCGTCAGGCCAAGAAGGTTTCCCGCGAAACCTCGAAGCAGGTGCGGATGTACTGAGCCGGCTGGCGGTCGAGCGTCATCGCTCGCCGCCAACCCCGATGTCGCGCCTCTCGGCGCGCGTAGCTCGGTGATCCCGTTGTCCATGAATCGCGCCTACAGGGCGCGATTTGTGTTTTGTCCGTTTTGCTGTCGATCCCGTTTTCGACTCCGTTCAGGAAGCCCGCCATGTCCGACCTCCGCAACCGCATCACCGACGACGTGAAAGTGGCGATGAAGGCCGGCGACAAGGCCCGCCTCGGCGTGCTGCGCATGCTGACCTCGGAACTGAAGAATCGCGAGGTCGTCGATTCGGTTGAAGTGACCGACGCCGTGGTCATCGCCACGCTGGAAAAGATGCTGAAGCAGCGCCGCGATTCCGAATCGCAGTTCCGCGCCGGCAACCGGCTGGACCTGGCCGAGATCGAAGCCGCCGAAATCGTCGTGCTGACCAGCTATCTCCCGCAGCAGCTGACGGATGACGAAGTCGGCGCGCTGATCTCGCAGGGCATCGCCGAAACCGGCGCTGCCGGCATGAAGGACATGGGCAAGGTCATGGCCTGGCTGAAGCCGCAGGTCGCCGGCAAGACCGACATGGGCAAGCTGTCGGGCCTGATCAAGGCCAAGCTGGGCTAAAGTCCCGGCTCGCCGTCCGGTCGAGCCGCAGGTCTGAGGCAGTCGGCGTCCGGGACGGCGCTGCATCGGTCAGGCCAATCATGTCCCGCATTCCAGACTCGTTCATTCAGGACCTGCTGACGCGCGTCGACATCGTCGAAGTCGTCGGCTCGCGCGTGGAACTCAAGCGCGCCGGCCGCGAGTACAAGGGCCTGTCGCCGTTCACCAACGAGAAATCGCCGTCGTTCTTCGTCAATCCGGCGAAGCAGATGTTCTTCGACTTCAGTTCGGGCAAGAACGGCACGGCAATCACCTTCCTGATGGAAAACGATCGCCTGACGTTCGTCGAGGCGGTCGAGGAACTGGCCAAGCGCGCCGGCGTCGACGTGCCGCGCGAAGGCGGCAACGACGCGCCGCGGCTGGTGCTCGACGGCCCGCTCGATGCGCTGGCCGTGGCCGAGAAGTTCTACCGCACGCAACTGCGCACGCATCAGCCCGCGATCGACTATCTGAAGAAGCGCGGCCTCGACGGCGAGACCGCCAAGCTGTTCAACATCGGCTTCGCGCCGGAATCCTGGGATGCGCTGACCCGCCTGTTTCCGGAAGCCGACGGCCAGCGGCGCCACGCGATCGACGCCGGCCTGCTGATCGAGCGCGACGGCAGCGACGCCCGCGGCAGCGGCGCCTACGACCGCTTCCGCAACCGCGTGATGTTCCCGATCCGCGACACCCGCGGCCGCACCATCGGCTTCGGCGGCCGCACGCTCGCGAACGATCCGGCCAAGTACCTGAATTCGCCGGAAACGCCCCTCTTTCACAAGGGCCGCAACCTGTTCGGCCTGTACGAGGCCAAGCAGGCGACGAAGGCCGAGCTGCCGTACCTGCTCGTGGTCGAGGGCTACATGGACGTGGTGATGCTGGCGCAGCACGGCATCCGCAATGCGGTGGCGACACTGGGCACGGCGACGACGCGCGAACACCTGACCCTGCTGTTCAAGTCGACCCAGCGCGTCGTGTTCTGTTTCGACGGCGACCGCGCAGGGCGTTCCGCGGCCTGGCGCGCACTGGAACAGGCGCTGCCGGAGGTGTTCGACAACCGCGAATGCCACTTCATGTTCCTGCCCGACGGCCACGATCCGGACTCGCTGGTGCAGGAGATCGGCGAAGCAGCGTTCCGCGCCCGCATCGAGCAGGCGCAGTCGCTGTCGGATTTCCTGCTGAGCGAACTGCAGAAGCAGGTCAACATCGCCACGCTCGATGGCCGCGCGCGGCTGCCCGGGCTGGCACGGCCGCATGTCGAGAAACTGCGTAATGGCCCGCTGCGGGCGCTGATCGTCGATGAACTGGCGCGGCTGACCCGGCTCGGCCGCGCCGATCTGGAAGCGGCGCTGGTGTCGAAAGCCAAGCCCGAGGCGACTGCGTCGCAGCCCACGGACGGCGGTCGCCGGGTCGAGACGCCGGGCGCAAAGCCGGTGCGGCTGGCGCTGCAGCTGCTGCTGGAAGCGCCGGCGCTGGCGGCGCAGGTCGAGCATCTGGGCCAGCTCGAAACGCTGAATCAGCCGGGGCTCGACATCCTGATCGAAGGCATCGAGTTCTTTCGCGAAAACCCCGACGCCAATGCCGCGCAATGGCTGGAAATGCATCGCGGCACGCCGCGCGGGGCGGCGCTCGGCCGGATCAGCGCGATGCCGCTGACCATCGCCGGCGAATCGCTGGCCGAGGAATTCCTCGACTGCATCGCGCTGCTGCGCAAGCGCGCGATCCGCGAGCGCCAGCAGGCACTGCTCGATGCCGCCCGCGAGCGGCCGCTGGAACCGGCCGAGCAGGCCGAACTGATGGCGCTGATGCAGCGGCCGTGAGCCGCGGGCCGTCGCTCAGTTCGAACGCTCGCTGCGCACGTTCAGGTCAGCCAGCGCCCAGCCACTGCTGAGCAGCCGGAACTTGAGCCGCCAGCGCTGCTCGCCACCGGCATAGCGCAGGCGGTAGTCGCGAACGATCGTGCCGGGGAAGATGGTGACGTCGACCGGCAGCAGCTGCGCCGGCGGCTGTGGCGCGCCGAGCACGGCAGTCTCGGCAACGATGCGGCTGCGGCTGGCCTCGACGATCGCCGGCAGCGCCGGATCCCGCGGCGAAGCCAGTGCCACGGCGGCGGCGAACGCGTCATCGAGCCTGCCATCGGCCGCGATTGAGACCAGCGCCAGCCCGGCCGCCGTCATCGCCGATTCGTCACGGGGCGCAGCGGCGAGCGGCAGTGCCAGCACGCAGCCGAGCACGCTGGCGGCAAGGCGGTGCGAACGCTTCGGCAGGCACGGGGTCATTGTCAGGGTCCTCGCTCGTCGGTTCCTCGCGATTACGGGAGCCGGCACGCGACGGATGCGCGGTGCTTGCATGACTGGCCGCCGGCCCCACCTTGCCGGTCTGGCTGGCCGAAAAGTGGCCAGTTCCGGTAAACTGCGCAGTTCTTGACCGGTTCATGCGCGCCGGTTCTACACAAGAGTATTCAGATGGCAGCAGCTGACCAGCAATCCCAGATCAAGAACCTGATCGCGCTCGGCAAGGAAAAGGGCTTCCTGACCTTCGCCGAAGTTTCCGACAGCCTGCCGGAAATCGTCGACTCGGAGCAGATCGACGACGTCATCACGATGATCCAGGGCATGGGCATTCCGGTCCATGACGAAGCCCCGGACACGGAGGCGCAGCTGTTCAGCGAGCCCGCCGTGGCCGCGGCCGAAGACGACGAGGAAGCCGCCGAAGAAGCCGCTGCCGCGCTCGCCGCGAGCGACTCCGAATTCGGCCGCACGACCGACCCGGTGCGCATGTACATGCGCGAGATGGGCTCGGTGGAACTGCTCGATCGCGAAGGCGAGATCCGCATCGCGAAGCGCATCGAGGAAGGCCTGGGCGAAGCGCTGTACGCGATGGCCAGCTACCCGGAAACGGTCGCGATCCTGCTGGAGCAGTACGACAACGCCATCAACGGCAAGAAGCGTCTGGCCGAAGTCGTGGTCGGCTTCTTCGACCCGAACGCGCCGGTGCCGGTCGCCGAAGAGGCGCTGCCGCCGGAAGTCGCCGACATCGAGCCGGAAGTGGTCGAAGGCGCGGAAGACGAGGAAGAGGAAACCGTCGACACCGGTCCGGATCCGGTCCTGTGCGCGGAAAACTTCGCCAAGCTGCAGGCGCTGTACGACGAGGCCTGGGATTCGCTGCTGCGCCTCGGCACGTCGAGCAAGAAGACCCAGGCCCGCCGCGCGGCAGTGGCCGACCTGATCATGACCTTCCGCCTGTCGCCGAAGATCGTCGTCGAAGTCACCAACAACCTGCGCAACAAGGTCGAGCTGATCCGCTCGATCGAGCGCAGCGTGATGCGCATCTGCTGCGTGGAATGCGGCATGGCGCGCGATGAATTCCTCGCCAAGTACCGCGAAGGCGGTGCCTCCGATCTCGCGTGGCTGGACAAGGCGATCCGCGCCAAGCGCAAGTATTCGGCCGCGCTGGCGACGAAGAAGGACGACATCAAGCTGCTGCAGGATCAGCTGACCCAGATCGAGGGCGACAACCTGCTGTCGATCGACGAGATCAAGGACATCTACCGTCGCATGACGGTCGGTGAAGCCAAGGCTCGCCGCGCGAAGAAGGAAATGGTCGAAGCCAACCTTCGCCTCGTGATCTCGATCGCGAAGAAGTACACCAACCGCGGCCTGCAGTTCCTCGACCTGATCCAGGAAGGCAACATCGGTCTGATGAAGGCGGTCGACAAGTTCGAATATCGCCGCGGCTACAAGTTCTCGACCTACGCCACGTGGTGGATCCGTCAGGCCATCACCCGTTCGATCGCCGATCAGGCGCGCACTATCCGCATCCCGGTGCACATGATCGAGACGATCAACAAGCTGAACCGCATCAGCCGCACGATGCTGCAGGAGATGGGCCGCGAGCCGACGCCGGAAGAACTGGCGGTCAAGATGGAAATGCCGGAAGACAAGGTCCGGAAAGTCCTCAAGATCGCCAAGGAACCGATCTCGATGGAAACCCCGATCGGCGACGACGAGGACTCGCATCTCGGCGACTTCATCGAGGACACGGCGGCCGTGTCGCCGCTGGAATCGGCGACCTCGCAGAGCCTCGCGGAGGCCACGCACCAGATCCTCGCCAGCCTGACGCCGCGCGAAGCCAAGGTGCTGCGCATGCGCTTCGGCATCGACATGAACACCGACCACACGCTGGAAGAGGTCGGCAAGCAGTTCGATGTCACCCGCGAGCGGATTCGCCAGATAGAGGCGAAGGCCCTGCGCAAGCTCCGGCATCCGTCGCGAGCGAACTACCTGCGAAGCTTTCTGGACGAGTAGACCGCGATGCCCGGGGCCAATAATCCCGGGCGTCCATCCGGTGCGGAGCGCCCTTCCGGTTCGCCATGACGCCCGCATTCATCGACCCGCGCTCGTTCCTCGACGAACAAGCGCAGGGCCTGATGCAAAGAACCCCGCTGCAGCGGGGTTTTTTTGTGTCTGCCGCGCGCAATCGCCGGCGAGCGACCCATAAAAAAGCCGGCCCGCCGCTTGCGCGAGGGGCCGGTTCTGAACGACGGCGGCTTACTTCGCCGCGGTCGCCTTGGCGCCACCTTCCGGCGACACGGTGTACAGCACTGGCTTCTGGCTCGAGTACCACACGGCCAGCGCCTTGATGTCGGCATCGCTGAGACCGACGGCCTGACCCGCCATCACGGCGTTCTTGCGCGCGCCACTCTTGTACGCGTGCAGCGCCACTTCGATGTAGCTGCGGTGCTGGCCGGCCAGGTTCGGGAACAGCGGTGCCGTGCTGACACCGACTTCGCCGTGGCAGGCGGCACAGACGGCCACCTTTTCCGGCTTGCCGCCCGGGGCGACAGCGGCGGCGGCCTTGCCGTGGTCGGCGGCGGCTTCTTCGGCGATCGCCGGGGACAGCGTGGCAGCGAATGCGGCGGCCACGACGAACGAGGAAAGCGTCTTCATCATCGGGCTCACTTCTTTTCCGGGGCCGTGGACAGGTAGGCGGCGATGTCGGCCATGTCCTGGTCGCTCATGCTGGCGGCCTGGGCGTGCATCGTCGAATGCGGACGGTCGCCGGACTTGTACGCCTGCAGTGCCGCGACGATGTATTCCGGGTGTTGACCGCCGAGCTTCGGCACGTGGTAGGTCGGATAGGCATTCGTGTAGTTCGGGATGCCGTGGCAGCCGTAGCAGGTGTAAGCCTTGACCTTGCCGGCGGCGGCATTGCCCGCGGCGTTCGCCGTGGTGCAAGTCAGGGCGGCGGTGAGGGCAACGAGGCCCCATCGCGCGAAAGTCATCTGGGAATCTCCTGGGATCTTGGCGGTGCGCGAAGGCTGTCGCACAACCCCGATATGCTCCGCGAATCCGGGGCTTGCGTCAATCAAGCAGCGTCTATCGGCAGGCCTGCGGCGGGCCTCGAACCACCGGATTCCGGCAGTGGTTCAGCTATAGTTCCGGCAGTTCCGCCCCCCCTTTCGCGCCTCGCCGGCCTCGCCATGCAAATACCCGTGACCGCCGCCTGCGCTGCCCTGTGCGGCCTGCTGATCCTGACCCTCGGCGTCCGCATCACCAAGCTGCGCCTGCAGCACCGGGTTGCGCTCGGCGACGGTGGCGAGCCGGCGCTGATGCGCGCGATCCGCGTGCACGGCAACACGGTCGAATTCGTTCCGATCTTCCTGATCCTGTCGCTGTGCTACGAGCTGTATGCCGGCGCCAACTGGGCGCTGATCACGGTCGTCGCGCTGTTCCTGCTCGGCCGGCTCAGCTTCGCCGTGGGCCTGAGCCTGTCGCTGCTGCACCCGCTGCGCCGCGTCGGCGCGGCATTGTCCTATCTGACCCTGCTGCTGATCTCCGTGCTGCTGCTCGCAGCCGTCGTGACCCAGTTCTAGCCCCGTGCCGCGCTCACCTGCCGCGAAGTCGGCATCCGCCAGCCGACGCACCGCCAAGCCGGCGACCCAAGCCGGCGAAGTGGCTGCGGTCGACCTCGGCTCGAACTCGTTCCACATGCTGGTGGCGCGCGACAGCGGCGGGCAGCTGCAGGTGGTCGATCGCCTGCGCGATGCCGTGCGCCTCGCGGCCGGACTCGACGCCCGGCTGATGCTGAGCCTCGACGCCGAAACCCGCGCGCTGGCGTGCCTGAAGCGCTTCGGCCAGCGCCTGCGCGGCATTCCGGCGGACCGCGTGCGCGTGGTCGGCACCAACACCATGCGTCGGCTGGCCGACGGCGGCAAATTCATGCAGGCGGCCGAAAAGGCGCTGGGCCACGAGATCGAAGTGATCTCCGGTGTCGAGGAAGCGCGCCTGGTCTACAGCGGCGTCACCCACGGTCTCGGCAAGCCGAAGCCGCGCAGGCTGGTCGTCGACATCGGCGGCGGCTCCACCGAGCTGATCATCGGCCACGGCGCCATGCCGAAGCTGATGGAAAGCACGGCGCTCGGCTGCGTCACCCATACCCAGCGCTTCTTCGCCGATGGCGTCGTCACCCGCGCGCGGATGCAGGAAGCGCGGCTCGCGGCGCGGGTGGAACTGGAATTCGTCGAGCGCCAGTACCGCGCCGCCGGCTGGGATGTCGCGATCGGCGCCAGCGGCACCGTGCGCGGCGTCTGGCGCGTGGCCCGCGGTCAGGGCTGGGCCGACGAGGCGATCACCCGCAGCGCCGTCAACCAGACCGTGGAACTCGCGATCCGCGCCGGCAATGCCGCGAAGTTCGACTTCCCCGGTCTGCGCGACGACCGCCGGCCGGTGTTCGCCGGCGGGCTCGCCGTGCTCGCGGGCGTCTTCGACAGCCTCGGCATCGAAGCGATGGAAACCTCCGAGCACGCACTGCGCGAAGGCCTGATCTACGACCTGCTCGGCCGACTGTCGGACAACGACGTGCGCAGCCGGTCGGTCGAGGCGATGGCGACGCGCTACGGCGTCGACCGCGAGCAGGCACGCGATGTCGAACGCACGGCGCTGAAGCTGCTCGAGCAGGTGCACGCAGGCTGGCAGCTCGATCGCGAAGCGGCGACACGCCTGCTGCGCTGGGCCGCGCTGCTGCACGAGATCGGGCTGGTGATCGCGCACGAGGGCAGCCATCGTCACGGCGAATACATGCTGCGCCACGCCGAGCTGTTCGGCTTTTCGCAGACCGATCAGCGCCTCGTTGCGGCCCTCGTGCGGCTGCAGCGCGGCAAGTTCGCGCAGGGTGCGCTGGATGACCTGCCGCTGTCGTGGCAGACCCCGATCCGTCGCCTCGCCGTGCTGTTCCGGCTGGCGATCGTGCTGCATCGCTCGCGCGCGCCGGGCCTGCGCATTCCGTTCGAACTGAGCGCCGCCGGCAAGCAGGTGCGCCTGGAACTGCGCAGCGGCTGGCTCGACAAGCATCCGCTGACGCGCGAAGACCTCGAACAGGAAGCCGATCATCTGGTGGCCGCCGGCTTCAAGCTGCGCTTCGGCTAGCGGCGACGCTTCCACCCGATTTCGCGCCGGCCGCACCGACAACGCGCTCGGCGCTCGCGCCCCGCGGCAGGCGAATGCAGCGATGACCCCCAAAAACAGGTCAGCCGACGCCCGATGCGCGTCCGGACGGGGAGCATCCATCGTCGGCGGCAATCGGTAACGTTCGGGCGGCTGAGTGTTTTTCCGTCCCGAATCCGTGATTCGGGACGGCTTTTAGTGACCCGCGCACCGCTCGCGGGGGCATCCGCGCCATGGACCGACGCGGCGGTCGCCACGGCGTGTGATCGCGATGGTCGATCACCGTGCAGAGGCCCGTTGCCACCCTCCCCGTCGTTCCGAATCGGTTCCGGACGAAATTGCTCGTCGCCCGTGCGCCCCGCCCTCCGGCATGCCGATTCCATCACTGTTCTGGCTCAAGTTCCGTCGCCTCTGCCAGCGGCATTTCGGCGGCGACGATCTGCATGCGCAGATCGACCGCATCTTCGCGCCCACGGCGACGGTCGCCCGCAGCGATCAGGACCATCGGCTGGCGGCGCTGTTCTCGACGCTCGGACATCGGCCGAACGCGGTCGAGTGCGGCTTCCTGATCGGCACGCAGATGCCGGTGACCGCGTACGGCGCCGCCTCGCTCGGGCTGCTGACGGCGCCGACGATCGGCGACACGCTGCAGTTCATTGCCGACCTCCCGCGCGCACGCCTGCCACTGGTCGAATTCGGCTTTGACACCACCGCGTCGGAGGGCCGCTTCACGATCCGCTTCCGCTGCCCGATCGACCGCGAAGCCGAGCGGCTGATCGTCGCGCTGTTCATCGCCGCGATCGAATCCGAACTGGCCCGCCGCAGCGGGCGCATCGGCAATTTCGCGGGGCTGGAGTTGACCGCAAGCTCCTGCGGCACCGAGCCCAGCTATCGCAACTGGCTGGGTCGCGTGCCGAGCACCGATGCCGTGATCAACACGCTGGTGTTCACCCGCGCCGTGCTCGACCTTGCCAACACCTACGCCGACCGCGAGACCTTCGACAGCATCCGGACAGCCGCGATCTAGCGTGCTCGCAAGTCGAGACGACGATCAGTCGTCGAGCAGCCCGTCCTGACGGGCGGCTTCGTTGAGTTCGAGCTTGGTGCTGGCCGGGCGACCGGCGGCGGCGTACTTCACCTTGACCCGGTTCAGATATTTCTTGGCCGTGTCCGGCTTGATAGCCAGGGCTTCGGCGACGCTGTCCAGCGTCAGCCCGGAGGCGTACAGCACCAGCACGCGCTCTTCCTGCTCGCTGAATGCCGGGCGCGCCGCATCGCTGGCGATGACATTGGCCAGATCCGGCGTCGTCCAGTGACCGCGACCGAGCACGGTCC
The DNA here is from genome assembly GCF_021732705.1 of Nevskia sp. Lineage (GTDB taxonomy): Bacteria > Pseudomonadota > Gammaproteobacteria > Nevskiales > Nevskiaceae > Nevskia. Next base: position 422,969 of record NZ_JAKFUM010000010.1, read on the forward strand.
AGATCGCGGCCACGAGATCGGCCTCCGAATCGCGCTTGCCGACCACGCCGCCGACGCCGGCGCGAATGGCGCCGCGGATCAGGGCCGGCGACGCCAGCGCCGAGATCACCAGCACCTGGATGCCGGCACGGATCACTGCTTCGATCTGCTCGGGTGCCGCACTCGGGCCGCGTTCGACCATCAGATCCAGCATCAGCAGTTGCGGACGGTCGGCGGCGGCGGCGCCATCGAGCCAGGCCATGAACGCCGGCAGCGTCTCGCCGGACCAGACCACGCGCAGGCCGGGCTGCGCGGCCACCAGCTCCTCGCTGCGCTTGCGCTGCAGCAGGTGGTCCTCGACCACCGCGACGTTGGCCCGATACGGGCGCGGCGGTTCGCCGAACGCTGCGTCGTGTTCCTTCATGTGCTTCCTCCGGGAGCCGCGATTTCGACCCAATCCTGCTGGCCCAGCGTGCGCGCGGTGATCAGGCGGACGGGATGCCGGATCAGGGCCTGCAAGCGCACCAGCTGCGGTGTCGGCGCGACCAGCGTCATCGTCGAACCGCGGGCGGTCGGGAACAGCGATGTCGTCAGCGCGGTGCCCGATGGCAGTGCCCCGACGACGCGCAGCAACGTTTCGCCGAACTGATCCGCGTCGTCGGCCGTCGTGTCGGCCGCGCCGGCGCGCACCGTCAGCCCGATGCCGCACTGCCGGGCACGATTCAGCGCCCGCGCGAACCAGCTTCCCATCTGGATCAGTTCCGGGTCGAGCAGCGACAGCTGGCGCAGGAAGGCTTCTTCCTCGGCACAGCGCTGGCGAACCGCCGGATCCAGCGGGTCGACCGCGCCGAGCCCGATCGCGCGCAGCAGGTCGACCGACTGCTCCAATCCGGCATCGCGCCAGCGCTGCCGCGATTCGGCCGCGGCGTCGATGGCGATCATCTGCAGGCCGACGGCGAACGTCTGCTGCTGCGCCTGATGGGCGCGCGTGGCGACGTCGGTCAGCCCGCGGATGAAACCCGCGACGCCCGACGGCAGGCCAAGGCCGACCAGCCCGGCCACCGCGATCACGATCGCGGCCTGTGGATCGAGGGGCGCCATGGCGGCGGTCAGCGCTGCCGCCGTCAGTGCATAGACGGCGAAGTCCAGCGCCCGGATCGCGCGCGGCAGCGGTGCAATCAGCAGCACCAGCAGCGGGCCGGTCGGACCGACGGCCTGCCACAGGAACGGCAGGGTCCGGCCGAAGCCGACCGCCCAGGCCGACAGCACGAAGGCCAGCGGCCCGGCGATGATCAACGCGAACACCGTGGGGGCGGACAGCCGCGCCTGTTCGCGCTCGCGCCAGGCCAGCCCGCAGGCGATCGCCGCGACCAGCGCCATCAACCATTCCGGCGTGGCTTCGCCGGGATGATTCAGCGCCGCCAGCGCGACTCCGACCGCGACCAGCCCCGCCGACAGCGCGAACACGACGCGGGTTCGAAGCTGGTGCAGCAGTTCCTCGAGCGTGCAGGCCCGATGGCCATCGGCGTCCTGCGCGGCGGGCGGCGGTTCGAAGTCGTAGGTCAGCGTGATCGCGGTGCCGCGGCCCGGCGCGCTGTCGATGGCGGCGGCGATGCCGGCTTCGCCGGTGCGCTGCAGGATCGAGCGGGCGACACCGCTGCCGCCGCCGCGGTCAGGCGGCATGCCGACGCCGTGATCGCGAATCGCCATTCGCAGCCCGGTGGCGGTGCGGGTGACCGCGACTTCGACGTCTTCCGCACCCGAATGCTTGGCCGCGTTCTGCACCGCTTCGCCGGCCGCCCGACTGAGCGCCTGCAGCACCGGCGTCGGCAGCCGCGCTTCGACGTCCGCCAGCGCCGCTCCGCTCAGCCCGACATGGCGCACGCGGATGCCGACCGGGCGGATCGCGTCGCGCAGGCCGGGACGGGCGGCGAGATCGTCCCCGCGCGCGCTGCGCAACGCCTCGATCGCGGCGATGTCGGCGAGACAGCGCTGCCGCACCGCGTCGACATCGTCGATCGCCGCTCCGCCGCTGGCGATGGCGCCGAGCGTGTTGATCGCGGTGTCGTGCAGCACGCGGGCATCTTCCGCCGACTGATGGGTTGCCGCCTTGCGGGTCGTCAGCGCTGCGGTCCGGGCCTCCAGCGCGCGCGCCTCGGCATCGGCGGCGTCGGTGTAGTCGACGACGTAGGACACGCCGATGCGGGTGGCCACGGTGATCGCCAGCAGGGTCACCGCCACGCCGGGCACCAGCGCCAGACCGGCCCACTCCGGGCGCACCAGCACCATCGCGGCCGGCAGCAGCACGGTCGCCGCCAGCGGCGTGCGCCACGCGCTCCGGCCATTGAGCAGCATCACCGGCAGGGTGCTGGTGAGGTTGCACATCCAGCAGGCTGCGAACAGCAGCGGGCTTTCCGGCGTCGGCGACTGTGCCCAGTCGGCGACGAACATCGCCCACGCGCCGGCGATCAGCGGCAACTGCCCGCGCCCGACGCGCAGCACCGCCACCGCGCAGGCGATGATCGCGAGATGCCCGGCGACCAGCGCGAGCGCCGGTGCCGCGAGGCCGAGCGAGGCCAGCGCAATGACCGCCGTCACCAGCTGCAACGCGATCATGCCCAGCGCGAGCCCCCGGACGATCGAGGCTTCGAGGCTGCGGCCGGCCCAGCCCTTGTCGATCTGCTGGTTGCGCGGATCGCGCAGCCGCCGCAGCAGCGTGTGCCGGATGCTCATGCCGGGGTCGTGGAACGTCGCTGCCGTACGCCGGCGATGGTGCCAGCGACGCTCCGGGCGCTGAAGTCAGGCATGGGGTTCAGGCTGCGCATCGAACCGTGCGTGCCGCCGGGCCGGGCCGCTCATTCGCCGTCCAACGGATCCTTCGGCGCAAAGCGGTCGAGTCGGTCGCGGGCGTGGAAATAGCGCCAGACCTGGCCGCTGTCCCAGTCGTAGGCGCCGAGATAGAGCGGCGCCGGCTCGGCGCAGGCACCGTTCGTGATCGCGCCGGAACGGGTATCGACCGACCAGCGATCGTGATCGCTGACCAGCATCAAGGTGTCGCGATCGCAGCGGTACAGCGAGGTTGTCGCGTGTTCGGCGGCGTCGACCGACAGCACCTGCGGGGTGCGGCCGGTGCCGGCGCGCGCCAGCCACGCGGCGCGCGTGAACCGCGGCGGGTCGTCCGCGTTGCGCGTGATCGACAGCTTCAGACTGAGGTCCTCGCCGAGCTTGAACGTGGCGGCGTGGCGCGACGACAGCCAACTGTCGCAGCCCGCAAGCAGCGCCAGTCCCGCGACGGCCGCGACACCGGACCGGCGCCGTCGGCCGGCGACCGCGATCACGGCTCGCCCTTCTCCGCGTCCTCGCGCCAGAGCTGGGCGCCGAAGAAGATCACCCGCAGCTGCTTGACGAAGTTGTCTTCCTGCGCCCGGGCCAGCTCGGCATCGCCCGGCGGCAGGTCGAGGATGTCGGTCGCGGCGTTCAGCATGGTGTTGACCACGAGGCCGCAGATCATCTGCAGCGATTCCGGCGACAGGTTCGGGAAGATCTGCAGGTGCCGCAGGTCCTGCGTCATTTCGGCGATGAACTGCTCGACCTCGTTGCGGATCGCACCGCGAATCACCGGCGAACCGCCGCTGCGCTCGCCGGCGACGAACAGGAAGTGCAGGCGATTGGTCAGCACGAACGCCTTGTAGACCTGCACCGAGCGCCGAATCATGTCCTTCACCGGCGCGCCGGCCCGGCGCGCCTCGCGCAGCATCCGGCGCAAGGTCAGGCCGCTTTCCTCGACCAGCACCAGCCCCAGCTCGTTGGTGTCGCGGAAGTGGCGGTAGAACGAGGTCGGCACCACGCCGGCGACGCGGGTGATCTCGCGCAGGCCGAGGCTGTTGAAACTGCGGCCTTCGTTCATCAGTTGCAGCGCCGCGTCGATCAGCGCGTCCCGCGTCCGTTGCTTGCGCTGGCCCCGGAGCGGCAGCGCGCTTTCCTCGGGTTCCGGCGAGGCCGGTTCGGACGGTTGGCGACTGCGCAGACTCATGATGGTTCCTGATTTTCGACGCGCGATGGTAACAGCGAAATCCCTGATCAAACAGACGTGTAGCGCAGCGCGGTGAACATCGACGGATTTTTAGTGCACAAGTGTTGACTTACGAATTCGTTTGAGTGAACATGTGTGCACACATCGAGGAGCCCCGTCATGTCTGCCACCGCCCCGCGTCCGTTTTCGCTTCGCAACAGCCTGCACCGCGCGCTGCGTTCGCGGCTGGCATCGACCCTCGCCTACCCGCACGGCGTCGACCGCTATGTCGAGCATTTCGCACCGACGTTCTCGCTCAGCGAAGTCCGTGCCGAAGTGGTCGCCGTGCGTCATCAGACCGCCGACAGCGTGACCTTGAGCCTGCGCCCGAACGGCAACTGGCAGGGCTTCCGCGCCGGCCAGTACGTGCGCCTGACGGTCGAGATCGACGGCGTGCGCCGCATTCGCTGCTACTCGCCGGCCAACTCGGTGCACGCCACCGACGGCCTGATCGAGCTGACCGCCAAGACCCACGCTGGCGGCTTCGTGTCGAAGCATCTGAAGCAGGGCCTGCGCGCCGGCATGACCGTGGGCCTGTCGCAGGCCGAAGGCCGCTTCGCGCTGCCGGATGTGCGCCCGGCGCGCGTGCTGCTGATCAGTGGTGGCAGCGGCATCACGCCGGTGATGTCGATGCTGCGCACCTTGATCGACGAGCAGTACCGCGGCGCGATCACGTTCCTGCATTACTCGAACGCCGCGAAGGACCAGATCTATGCCGCCGAACTGGCCGAGATCGCCGCGCGGCATCCGAACGTCACCGTGCTGCGCGGCTATGCCGAAGCGCAGCAGGGCGGCGAACTCGAAGGCCTGTTCTGCCGTGCCCACCTGAACGCCGTGCCGGATTTCGGCGAGGCCGAAGCCTTCCTCTGCGGCCCGCCGGGCATGATGAAGGCGGTGCAGGCGCTGTGGGCCGACGAAGGCCTGAGCGCGCGCCTGCATGTCGAGCACTTCTCGGCCGCGCCGGTCGTCGTCGACAGCGCCAACGCCGATGGCGACGTGCAGTTCGCCCGAAGCGAGCGCTATGCGAAGAACACCGGCGCCACCCTGCTCGATCAGGCGGAAAGCGCGGGCCTGAAGCCGGAATCCGGCTGCCGCATGGGCATCTGCCACGCCTGCACCTGCGTCAAGAAGGCCGGCCGCGTGCGCGATACCCGCACCGGCGAGATCAGCGATGCCGGCGAGGCCGAAATCCAGATCTGCGTCAGCGTGCCGGTCGGCAGCGTGACGCTGGACCTGTAAGCCACCGACTTTTCCGTCCGGGCCCGTTGTCCGGACGTTCCAAACACGTCGCACCCGCCGCAATGACCTCAGAGGCTCAAGCCATGACCGCCATTCAGAAGAACACGTTCAGCACCCTGACCCCAGCCCAGTTCGCCGCGATCGGCAGCGACCTCGATGCCATCCGCAACCGCGTCCGCGCCGACCTTGGCGAGCGGGATGCCACCTACATCCGCACGCTCGTGAAGCGCCAGCGCCAGTTCGAAGTGGCCGGCCGCGCGATGATGATGATCCCGCCGGTCTGGGCCGCGGGCGTGGCTGCGCTGTCCGTGTCGAAGATCCTCGACAACATGGAGATCGGCCACAACGTCATGCACGGCCAGTACGACTGGATGAACGATCCGGCGCTGCACTCGAAGAACTTCGAGTGGGACAGTGCCGATACCTCGAAGAACTGGAAGATCACCCACAACTACGAGCACCACACGTACACCAACGTGCTGAACAAGGACCATGACATCGGCTACGGCCTGCTGCGCATGTCCGAGGACCAGAAGTGGGAGCCGCGCTTTCTGGCCAACATCCCGCTGACCCTCCTGCTGCACACGTTCTTCCAGCACTTCGTGGCGGTGCAGAACCTGAAGCTCGAAGACGTGACCGTCTACCGCACCAAGACCACGGCGCAGCTGAAGGAAGAGTTCAAGCCGGTCTGGAAGAAGATGCGCAAGCAGCTGGCGAAGGATTACCTGCTGTTCCCGGCGCTCGCCGGCCCGCTGGCGCCGATGGTGTTCACCGGCAACCTGCTGGCCAACCTCGCGCGCAACGTCTGGGCCTGTGCGGTGATCTTCAACGGCCACTTCCCGGAAGATGTCGAGCAGTTCCCGGAGTCGGTGATCGAGAACGAGACCCGTGGCCAGTGGTACGTGCGCCAGCTGCTCGGTTCCGCGAACTTCAGCGGCGGCCGCCTGATGCACATCATGAGCGGCAACCTGAGCTTCCAGATCGAGCACCACCTGTTCCCGGACATCCCGGCGCACCGCTATGCCGAGATCGCGCCGGAAGTCCGCGCGATCTGCGAGAAGCACGGCCTGCCGTACAAGACCGGCTCGTTCGCGCAGCAGACCTTGAGCACCTGGAAGCGCATCGCCAAGCTGTCGCTGCCATCGGGCAAGAGCGGCAAGGTGTCGCAGCGCATGGCGACCGTGTCGACCCCGGCACCGGTGGCAATGGCGATGGCGGCCTGATCGTCGACCGCTGTCGGCGCTGCAACTGAAAACGCCGGCCCGATCATTCGGGCCGGCGTTTTCGTTTGCGGCGGGTCGCTGAAGCTAGTTGCGCTTCAGCAGATCCCGGATTTCCGCGAGCAGCTTTTCCTCGTTGCTCGGACCCGGCGGCGGCGGTGGCGGCGCGGCGGCCTCGGCCTTCTTCAGCGAGTTGATCGCCTTCACCACCATGAAGATCGCGAACGCGACGATGATGAAGTTGATGATGGCCTGAATGAACTTGCCGTAGGCGAGCAGCACGGCCGGCGTCTTGCCGTCTTCCGAGGCTTCCTTCAGCACGATCGCGGCCTTCGAGAAGTCGACGCCGGCGGTCAGCTGACCGATCACCGGCATGATCACGTCACCGACCAGCGACGTGACGATGGTGCCGAACGCGGCACCGATGACGACGCCGACGGCCAGATCGACGACGTTGCCGCGCATCGCGAAGTCCTTGAATTCCTTGCCGATACTCATGCTTTGCTCCTTTTTCCTTGAGGGGACGCGGGGTGAAGGCGAAAGGTCTGCGACGACCCACGCGAATTTTATGCCGCGGCCGTGAACGCCTGTACGACCTCGTCGGCAGCGAGGCTCGCCGGCAGGCCGCTGTCGAGACTGGCGTGACGCGGCGTCCAGCCGAGTTCCTCGACCAGCCGCCGGTTCGACAGCCGCTTCGATTCTTCGAGGAACGACTTCAGCATCGGCGACATCGTCGCCAGCGCCTGCGCCAGCGGCACCTGCGGCGGTGGCGGCACGCCGAGCAGCGCGGCGCAGCGCAGGAAGTAGTCGGTCATCGTCGTCGGCTGCCCGTCGGACACGTTGTAGGCCGCACCGGCCGTGCCCGCCTCGGCCACCCGCAGCGCGGCGGCGGCGAGATCGTCGGCGTGGATGCGGTTGGTGAACGGCGACTGATCGCCCTGCACCAGCGGCGTGCCAGCCGCGAGGCGCTGCATCGGCAGGCGACCCGGGCCGTAGATGCCCGGCACGCGCAGGATCATCGCGGCCACGCCGTGCGCGCTGGCCCAGTCCAGCGTCGTGCGTTCGGCATCCAGACGCCGGAAGCCGCGTGCGGATTTCGGCTTGCATGATTCGCTTTCGTCGATCCAGCGGCCGCCGCAGTCGCCGTAGACCGCGGAGGTCGACAGATAGACCAGCCGCTGCGGCACAGCGCTCAGGGCGTCGAGCACCTGGGCCAGCCGCGGATCGGTCTCGCCCTTTTCAGGCGGCGGCGCGAAGTGGAACAGCCAGTCGGCCGCCGGCAGATCGGCGATGGTGTCGGCATCGAGATCGGCGATGCGTGCGCGGATGCCGAGCCGGTCCAGCGCCTTAGCGCTCGCGGGCGAGCGGACGACGCCGGTCACGTCCGTGCCGCGCGCCGCCAGCAGCCGCGCAAGGCGGCAGCCGACATCGCCGCAGCCGACGATCAGCGCGTGCATCGGGCGCGGCGTCATCGCGGTCGCGTCGCGAGGGCCGGCATCAGCCCTGTCCGGCCGCGACATCGGCCATGTAGTCGTCGAAGCTGATCGCCGGGCCGGCGGCGGCGATGGCCTCGACATCGCGCGCCGGCAGGGCATCGCCGAAGGCATCGATGCGCTTCCACTTCGCCGGCGGCGTGGCACAGCCCGGCTTCGGCACGTACACCGAGTCGCCGAGCTTCTGGTAACGGTGGATGTAGCGCGGACAGTTGACGAACAGGTTGGTGATCGCGACCCGCACGATCAGATCGGCACCGGGGTATTCGGCGAGCAAGGGATCGTTCGGATCGACGCTCGCGGTGCCGTGCAGGCGCAGGCGGTTCGGCGTCTCGAAATCGATGAACAGCAGGCCGACCTTGGCTTGAGCCTGCAGGTTGCCCATCGACAGGTACATGCCGTTGCCGTCGTAGCTCGGGAACGCGATGGTGCCGTCGTCGACGATCTTCACGAAGCCGGCGGCGCCGCCCTTGTACGAGCAGGTCGGCTGGCCGTCGGCATCGACGGTGGACAGGAAGAACAGGTCGCGGCTGCCGATGAAGGCCTTTTCCGGGTCGGTCAGCATCGGGTGCATCGTGATCATCGACACGCGGTCGGCCAGGGCCGTGGTGCCGAAGCGTTCCTGCAGCGCCCGCTGCGCCGGGCTGAATCGTTCGCTCATCGTGTTCGCTCCTCGAATTCGTCGGATGTCGCAGCTCGCGCGGCCGCGTGCCGGCAGTGTCGCCGACGCTGTGCGCGCCCGCCAACCGCCGGCCATGAAAAAGCCCGGATCGCGGGCGCAATCCGGGCTCGTGCCACGCGGGCCTGCCCTCAGACGAAGGCGAGGTTCCGGGTCGAGAAGTTCCTCAGGTTGGGGAAGAGCAGGTCGAGATCGGAGTCGTCGGCACCAAACCAGCGTGCGAGCGTGGCCGAGTACTGGTCGGTGGAGATGGTCGGCACGATGCGGCCGGAGCCGGCGTCGTTCGGGCCGTTCAGGCTCAGGTCCGGCATCGATCCGTAGATCCGGCGACCCTGCACCGCGCCGCCGATCACCAGATGGTGGTTGCCCCAGCCATGATCGGAGCCGGCGACCGAGCCGGTGCCGTTGGAGCTCAGCGTGCGGCCGAAGTCGCTGGCGGTGAAGGCCGTCACCGAGTTCTGGATGCCCATTTCCACCGTCGCGTCGTAGAACGCCTTCAGCGCCGGACTCAGCTGCGACAGCAGCCCGCCGTGGGCGCTGAGGTGGTTGTCGTGCTGGTCGAAGCCGTTCAGGCCGACGAAGAACAGCTGCCGCGACAGGCCCAGCTGGCTGCGGGCACTGATCATCCGCGCGGCCAGCCGCAGCTGGTTGCCGATGCCGCTCGATGGAAACACGGTGGTCAGCGCCGGTGCCGCGTTCAGGGCGTTGTTGACGTACTGGCTCGACGCGATCGTGCGGTTGACCGAGCGCGTGTACTCCCGGAAATGCAGGTTGCCGTCCGTGCTGGCGGTGGCCTGCTGCAGCAGCCGGTCGAAGCTGGCGCGGCGGGTGCCGGAGCGGTAGCCGGGGTACTGGTAGTCGTACAGCACCGGCGCGCCGTTCTCGCCCAGTGTGTAGAAGATCGTGTTGTTGCCGCCCTGCCAGATGTTGCTGCCGTTCAGGCTGATGTTGGTGGCGAGGTTCGGGTTGCCGTAGCCCTGGGCGTTCAGCAGGTCGGCGATCCGGCCGCCCCAGCCCTGCGGCTGGATCGAGTTCGGGATGCTGGTCTGCCACTGCTGGGACTGGTCGGCGTGCGAAAACAGGTTCGGCGGCAGCGGCACGTTGGCGGCCCGGAACTGGGCCGGCGTGGTCGGCTGGATCAGCGTGCCGGTGTTGGCGACGATGGCCATGCGGCTGCTTTCGAACAGGTTCTGCAGGCCGGCGCAGTTCGGGTGCAGGCCGTACTGGTTCCCGTCGCTGGTCAGCGGGTTGATGGCCAGCAGGCTGTTCTGCGCCAGCGCCAGGTTGCGACGGCTGGCGGCGTAGGTGTTGTACGCCGGGGACGACCGCGGCACGACGAGGTTGAAGCCGTCGTTGCCGCCGTACAGGAAGACGCAGACCAGCGCCTTGTAGCCGCGGGTGTCGACCGCCGCCATCGCGCGCTGGTAGGTGCCGAGGGTGGCCAGCATCGAGCTCGATGCCGCCGTCTGGACGCCGAGACGCAGGACGTCGCGACGCGTTGCTTTCTTGAGAATGTTCATGGGCTTGTCGTCCGGTTCTTCAGCGCTGCACGGCGTACTGCGGGGAGGTCATCAGCAGGTACAGCACTTCCGACACTCGTACCGCCGCACCTTCGGACAAGGGAATCTGGTTCGCGTAATTGATCAGTTCCGTCCGCATCGCCGACGGCATCTGCCCGGACATCAGCAGCAGGTTCAGCTGATCAACCATCGCCGGCGGGTTCTGCGCCAGCGTTTCCCAGCTGCGGAAGTCGAACACGACGTTGCTCGGGTTCGGCTGCGGGTTCGCCGTGCTCCGGTAGCGCCCCACGAGGTAGTTCAGCTCGTTGATCATCGTCGAGATGCTGGCTTCGTCGGTGACCTGGAATTCCGGCGAAACCAGCCCGGCATTGGCAATGGCGCCAGTCGGGGCAAAGTCCGGACGGAAGAAGTTGAACACGCTCGGCGCGCGCAGCGGCGCCTGGATGAACGCGCCCTGCGGGTTGTCGTAGTTGAAGCGGCCACCTGCCCCGGAGGCGTCGAACGCGCGCCACATCTGGGTCAGGCGCAGCACCGGCTCGCGCAGCTTGCCGAACGTCGACGGGTTCGACGCCAGCCCGCCGCCGCGCGCTTCGATGTCGGTCAGGATCGCGCGCGTCACCGCGAACAGATCGCCTCGAACGCCGCTGCCGTTGTTGTTGAACACCGTCGCCACCCGCTGCACGTACGCCGGGCTCGGATTCGCCGTCACCAGCTTGCGGATCAGCTGCTGCGACACGAACGGGCCCACGTTCGGGTGGTTGAACAGCACGTCCAGCGCCTGACGCAACTCCGGCAACGCCTGCTGCCCCGCTGCAATCGTCGTGTTCCCGATGATCGTCTTCGCGTTCGTGTCGTGGAATTCCTGATACGCCGACATCGGCCGCAGACGATCGGCATCCAGCACGGTGAACGCGAAGCTGCCGCTGCCGCCACCGGGGCCGAAACCGGTGAAGACCCGGGCCAGACCTTCGACTTCGGCCTGGTTGTACGTCGGAATCGCCTTGCCGTTGGCATCGCGCTGCGGGGTGCCGTCGAGATTCAGCCGGTTCAGACCGACGGTGAACAGCTGCATGATCTCGCGGGCGTAGTTCTCGTCCGAACGGATGCCGTTCGCCGGATCCGGCTTCTGGTTGCGGATCATCGACAGATAGAGACCCATCTGCGGCGACAGCGTGACTTCCTCGAGCAGGGTGCGGTAGTTGCCGAAGGCGTTCCGGATCAGGATGTCGTAGTAGTTCGCGAGACCCTTGACGTCGAAATTCAGGGCGCCGAAGTTTTCCGAGACCACCAGCATTTCCGACAGCGCGAACGCTACGCGCTGGCGAAGCTGGTCAGGACCGGTGATCGTCGCCTGCAGCCAGGCATTGATGCGCTCGGCCTGCACCATCTGCGCGCCGCTGGCCTCGCGCTGTTGCAGATACGGCAACTGCAAGGTCGGCGTGACGTTGCGCTGCTGGGTCAGCCAGGGGTCGAAGCTGGTGGCCGTCGCCAGACTGTTGATCTCCGACAGCTTCGGTCCGAACGTCGCCTGCGTCAGGAAGCGCGCCGCTTCCGTCGCGCCGATCGGGCCGGAACCGCCGGTCGTGCCGCCGGTCGTCGATCCGCCGGTCGTGGTGCCGCCCGTGGTCGTGCCGCCCGTCGTCGTGCCGCCCGTCGTCGTGCCGCCGGTGGTGGAACCGCCGGTCGTGCTGCCGCCCGTCGTCGACCCGCCCGTGGTCGTGCCGCCGGTGGTTCCGCCGGTACTGCCGCCGGTGCTGCCACCCGTGGTCGAACCTCCGGTGGTAGTGCCGGTGGTTGTCCCGCCGGTCGTGCTACCGGTGGTGCCGCCGCCGGCGGTCACGGTGAAACTCGCCGTCGACAATGCCGCGCGCTGCAGATTGACGACGATGACGCGGCCGGTGCTGGCGTCCGGCGGAACGGTGAAATCGATCCGCGTGCTGCTGACGATGGTCGGCGCCACCGACAGGCTCGAACCGAGCCAGACCTGGGTGGCGTCATTGAAGCCGGTGCCGGTGACCGTCACCACGCTGCCCGCGGCACCACTGTTCGGCGACAGACCGGTGATCACCGGCTGCGCGAAGGTTCCCGGCGCCGAAGTCGGCGTGACGACGAAGTTCCTTTCGCTGCGAGCGGCCGCCACGGCATTGGCGATGCGGATGGCACCGGAGCTGACGCCGGCACCAAACGAGACGTAGGCCTGGGTCGGATCAACGTAAGTGAACTGCACGTTGGCCGATCCGATCTGCGCAACGGAACTGCTGGTGAAGTTGGTGCCGGTGACGAGGATGACGGTGCCCGACGGTCCCCACGCGGGTGTGAAGCTGGTGATGGTGGGTGCGCCGGCGGCGAGTGCCTGTGGAGACAACAACAGAGTCGAGAGCAGCAGAACGACGGAACCGATTTGCAGCATGAGCAGCCTGAGCGAAACGCGGGGCATGTACTGCCTCCTGTAGTTGTTACAGCGTCTGGATCACATCAAGGGTTATCTTTCTAATGTCAGGGATTGGGCCGTGGTCACGCAGCCACTCGCAGCGCAACCACGGCCGGTCAACGAACAGCGAACTACCAACAACGATCAGCGGAACCACCGAGGCAAACGTCGAGTCGCCGATGTCGCGCTACACCATGCGGTGGCGCACATTGCAATCCGACAAGTTTGATACGCAAAAATCGTTCACACAAAACTGAGATTTCGGGTCGAGAAGTTCCTCAGGTTGGGGAAGAGCAGGTCGAGATCGGAGTCGTCGGCACCAAACCAGCGGGCGAGCGTGGCCGAGTACTGGTCGGTGGAGATGGTCGGCACGATGCGGCCGGAGCCGGCGTCGTTCGGGCCATTCAGGCTCAGGTCCGGCATCGATCCGTAGATCCGGCGACCCTGCACCGCGCCGCCGATCACCAGATGGTGGTTGCCCCAGCCATGGTCGGAGCCGGCCACCGAGCCGGTGCCGTTGGAGCTCAGCGTGCGGCCGAAGTCGCTGGCGGTGAAGGCCGTCACCGAGTTCTGGATGCCCATTTCCACCGTCGCGTCGTAGAACGCCTTCAGCGCCGGACTCAACTGCGACAGCAGCCCGCCGTGGGCGCTGAGGTGGTTGTCGTGCTGGTCGAAGCCGTTCAGGCCGACGAAGAACAGCTGCCGCGACAGGCCCAGCTGGCTGCGGGCACTGATCATCCGCGCGGCCAGCCGCAGCTGGTTGCCGATGCCGCTCGATGGAAACACGGTGGTCAGCGCCGGTGCCGCGTTCAGGGCGTTGTTGACGTACTGGCTCGACGCGATCGTGCGGTTGACCGAGCGCGTGTACTCCCGGAAATGCAGGTTGCCGTCCGTGCTGGCGGTGGCCTGCTGCAGCAGCCGGTCGAAGCTGGCGCGGCGGGTGCCGGAGCGGTAGCCGGGGTACTGGTAGTCGTACAGCACCGGCGCGCCGTTCTCGCCCAGTGTGTAGAAGATCGTGTTGTTGCCGCCCTGCCAGATGTTGCTGCCGTTCAGGCTGATGTTGGTGGCGAGGTTCGGGTTGCCGTAGCCCTGGGCGTTCAGCAGGTCGGCGATCCGGCCGCCCCAGCCCTGCGGCTGGATCGAGTTCGGGATGCTGGTCTGCCACTGCTGGGACTGGTCGGCGTGCGAAAACAGGTTCGGCGGCAGCGGCACGTTGGCGGCCCGGAACTGGGCCGGCGTGGTCGGCTGGATCAGCGTGCCGGTGTTGGCGACGATGGCCATGCGGCTGCTTTCGAACAGGTTCTGCAGGCCGGCGCAGTTCGGGTGCAGGCCGTACTGGTTCCCGTCGCTGGTCAGCGGGTTGATGGCCAGCAGGCTGTTCTGCGCCAGCGCCAGGTTGCGACGGCTGGCGGCGTAGGTGTTGTACGCCGGGGACGACCGCGGCACGACGAGGTTGAAGCCGTCGTTGCCGCCGTACAGGAAGACGCAGACCAGCGCCTTGTAGCCGCGGGTGTCGACCGCCGCCATCGCGCGCTGGTAGGTGCCGAGGGTGGCCAGCATCGAGCTCGATGCCGCCGTCTGGACGCCGAGACGCAGGACGTCGCGACGCGTTGCTTTCTTGAGAATGTTCATGGGCTTGTCGTCCGGTTCTTCAGCGCTGCACGGCGTACTGCGGGGAGGTCATCAGCAGGTACAGCACTTCCGACACTCGTACCGCCGCACCTTCGGACAAGGGAATCTGGTTCGCGTAATTGATCAGTTCCGTCCGCATCGCCGACGGCATCTGCCCGGACATCAGCAGCAGGTTCAGCTGATCAACCATCGCCGGCGGGTTCTGCGCCAGCGTTTCCCAGCTGCGGAAGTCGAACACGACGTTGCTCGGGTTCGGCTGCGGGTTCGCCGTGCTCCGGTAGCGCCCCACGAGGTAGTTCAGCTCGTTGATCATCGTCGAGATGCTGGCTTCGTCGGTGACCTGGAATTCCGGCGAAACCAGCCCGGCATTGGCAATGGCGCCAGTCGGGGCAAAGTCCGGACGGAAGAAGTTGAACACGCTCGGCGCGCGCAGCGGCGCCTGGATGAACGCGCCCTGCGGGTTGTCGTAGTTGAAGCGGCCACCTGCCCCGGAGGCGTCGAACGCGCGCCACATCTGGGTCAGGCGCAGCACCGGCTCGCGCAGCTTGCCGAACGTCGACGGGTTCGACGCCAGCCCGCCGCCGCGCGCTTCGATGTCGGTCAGGATCGCGCGCGTCACCGCGAACAGATCGCCTCGAACGCCGCTGCCGTTGTTGTTGAACACCGTCGCCACCCGCTGCACGTACGCCGGGCTCGGATTCGCCGTCACCAGCTTGCGGATCAGCTGCTGCGACACGAACGGGCCCACGTTCGGGTGGTTGAACAGCACGTCCAGCGCCTGACGCA
>NZ_JAKFUM010000010.1:438119-553417 GCF_021732705.1 Nevskia sp.
AACACCGTCGCCACCCGCTGCACGTACGCCGGGCTCGGATTCGCCGTCACCAGCTTGCGGATCAGCTGCTGCGACACGAACGGGCCCACGTTCGGGTGGTTGAACAGCACGTCCAGCGCCTGACGCAGCTCCGGCAACGCCTGCTGCCCCGCTGCAATCGTCGTGTTCCCGATGATCGTCTTCGCGTTCGTGTCGTGATACTGCTGGTACGGCGCCATCGGCGTGATGCGGTCCGGATCGAGCACCGTGAACGAGAACGAATCGGTGCCGCCGCCGCCCGGGCCGAAGCCGGTGAAGACGCGCGCCAGGTTCTCCACATCGGCCTGGTTGTAGGTCGGGATCGTCGCGCCCTGCGGCGTCAGCTGCGGCGTGCCATCGAGGTTCAGCCGAACCAGACCGACGGTGAACAGCTGCATGATCTCGCGGGCATAGTTCTCGTCGGATCGGATGCCGTTCGCCGGATCCGGCCGCTGGTTGCGGATCATCGACAGGTACAGCCCCATCTGCGGGGTCAGCGTCACCTGTTCCAGCAGGGTGCGGTAACTGCCGAAGGCGTTGCGGGCGAGGATGTCGTAATAGTTCGCGAGACCCTTGACGTCGAAATTCAGCGCGCCGAAGTTTTCCGAGACCACGAACAGTTCCGACAGCGCGAACGCCACGCGCTGGCGAAGCTGGTCAGGACCGGTGATCGACGACCGGAACCAGGCATCCATGCGGTCGGCCTGAACCAGCGCCGCCCCCCCTGCCTCCCGCTGCTGCAGGTAGGGCAGTTGCAGCGTGATCGGAGCGTTGCGCTGCTGCGTCAGCCAGGGGTCGAAGCTGGTGGCGGTCGCCAGACTGTTGATCTCCGAGAGCTTCGGTCCGAACGTCGCCTGCGTCAGGAAGCGCGCCGCTTCCGCGGTGCCGATCGGTCCCGCTCCGCCTCCGGTGGTTCCGCCGGTGGTTCCGCCCGTGGTCCCGCCGCCGGTCGTGCCCCCGGTGGTCGATCCCCCGGTCGTCGTGCCGCCCGTGGTCGTGCCACCCGTCGTCGTGCCGCCGGTGGTGGAGCCGCCGGTGGTGGAACCGCCGGTCGTGCTGCCGCCCGTCGTCGACCCGCCGGTGGTCGTGCCGCCGCTCGTCGAGCCGCCCGTCGATCCGCCCGTGGTCGAGCTTCCCGTCGTCGTGCCGCCGCCGGTGGATCCGCCCGACGTCGTGCCGCCCGTCGTGCCGCCCGTCGTGCCGCCACCGGTGGTCGATCCGGTCGTGCCGCCGCCGGTCGTGGTGCCGGTGGTGGAACCGCTGCCGCCGCCGATGTTCGATGTCGGGCCGCCCCCGCCGCCACACGCGGCAAGTACCGTGACCGACAACGCGACGATCCATGTCGTCCTGAGATTCATGTACTTGGCCTCTGATGGTTGCTGGTGACGTAAGGCCAATTAGTACCGGCCGTGAGTCGCTCTCGACTTGACGAGCAGTTCAACGAGCGTTCTGGACCGACAAAGCGCCAAGCAACAGTTTTGCCAATGATTGTTAACAACCATTGACAGCAGCGCCGCAGAGGTGGCCGAAAAAACCGCATTTGCTACATTTAACTTTTCAAATTCAGGGGTTTGCAGATCGCTTGGCGCCTGAATCAGGCTCGCGCTCCTTTCGTCGGCCGGCTTCCTGGCCGCTGGGGAAACGGGGTCCGGTAGGACCCCTCCACGTCGATCCGTGACGCCTCGTGCGGGATTGTTCAACGATAACAACAACATCTGACCGACAGCTTACACAGGACCGAGCCCGCAAATCGACCTAAATTTGACCTCGCCGGCCGCGACGCGACAAACGGCAGGCTTTTCGCGCGCGGCGCTCTTCCGTCGGCGCGCGAGACGACATGGCCCGTCCGCCTCGTCAGGAAATTTTGAACTTTCGTTATGAATCGCCGGGGATGCGGGATTCGCTTGGCGTTTGCGAATATTTTCGCGCAGCGCGTCTCGGCGGCGTCCAACGGCGGTCGAGGCGCACCGAATGGGTGCATTCAACCCTGGTATTTCCGCTCCGGATCTGGGCCGGCATCGCAATTGATGGCTGCGGCTGACCACGAGCCGCCGCGCGCCCACAAAAAAAGGCACCCGAAGGTGCCTTCCTGCCCGCCCCAACCCGATCAGTTGACGTCTTCGCCCAGCGGCCGGGTGAAGGTGTACGCCGCCGGTTCCACGACCAGCTTGCGTGCCGGATCGGCAACATTGCCGGCCAGCAGCTCGAACGGCAGGGCGGCGACGAACACGACGGTGCCGAGCACGGTCGCGACCAGGCCCAGCGGCCGCGCGACCACCAGATCGACCGCCATCGCAGCACCGGATGGCGCACCATTGCTGCCGTTCTCGTAGCCCGGCGAGGCCGTTTCGGCGACCGCAGTGGCCGAGGCCAGCGACAATGCGACGCCGGCGAGCAGCGACAGCGTGCGGGATTGAATCGACATGGCACCCTCGAAATGATTGAAAACGCGACGTTTTGCAGACTAGGCGGGGGCTACTGCCCTGTCAACCGAGCCGCGCTCGCGGACACTGGCGCCGCGCATCGCCCCGGGCGAGGGCGTCATCGATGATCCAGGTGGCGCTGTATCAGCCGGAGATTCCGCCGAACACCGGCAACGCCATTCGCCTGTGCGCGAACACCGGCGCCGCCTTGCATCTGGTCAGGCCGCTGGGCTTCGCACTCGATGACGCCAAGCTCCGCCGCGCCGGGCTCGACTATCACGAGTACACGCGTCTGACCGTGCATGACGATCTCGCCGCCCTGCGCGCGGCGACCGGCAACGCCCGCTGGTTCGCGTTCACCACCCGCGCCACGCGGCGCTTCGATGCCGTGGCCTACCAGCCGGGCGACGTGCTGCTGTTCGGCCCGGAAACCCGCGGCTTGCCCGCCGACGTGCTTGACACGCTGCCGCCGGAGCAGCGGCTGTATCTGCCGCAGCAGCCCGCCGCGCGCAGCCTGAATCTGTCGAACGCGGTGGCCGTGGCGGTCTACGAGGCATGGCGGCAACTGGGCTACGCCGGTGCCCGCGAGCAGGGGCCGGTCGCTTCCTGAGGCAGTGCCGAATTCGGGTCCGAATTCAGAGCCGTGCGACACAGGCGAACTGCAGATAGCGCTAGTCCTCGCGACGCCCGAACGACAGCGCGTTCAGCACGCGGAAATGGCGGTTGAACGTCGGGTTGATGCCTTCGATGCGCGCGAGCCGGTAGCCGGTCTCGGCGAACAGTCGCTCGATGCTCTTCTTGGTGAAGAAGCGCAGGTGGGTGCGATCGAAGATGCCGTCGTCCAGCGCCGGAAAATCGCGATCGCGCAGGATCGTCCGCACCGCCGGGTAATAGCGGATGTTCGGGATCGATGCGACCACCGTCGCAGCCGGTGCGAGCTTCGCTTTCAGTCGACGCAGGAAGGTCCACGGATCGACCAGATGTTCGAGCACGTCGTTGCAGGTGACGAGATCGAAGTAGTTGTCCGGCACCGTCAGGATCAGCTCGGTGGCGTCGCCGACCAGCACCTTGTCCAGCACCCGCGCGGCCCTGGCCGCGGTCTCGACGTTGTATTCGAGGCCTCAGACCTCGGCCCTGAACTGCTGCTTCATCGCGTGACCGAAGGCACCGCCGGCACAGCCGCCCTCCAGCACGCGGGACGCCGCTTTCGGCAGGAACGGCATCATGTCCGAGCGCGGATTGCGGTCGTACCACTTCAGGTCGGCAAGGTCGTTCATCGGCGACAGGACTCCGGTGGCGACCGTGGCCGGAACGGCACGGTCAGGGCTGCAACGCCCGCTGCGTGGCCTCGAGAAAGCCATGGCCGAACTTGCGGCACGGCTCCAGATGCGCGCCTTCCGCCCATTCGTTCCAGGCGTTGATGAAGACCAGGCGCTCGCCCGGCGGCTGCTCGCGGCGCGCCTGTTCGACGATCCGGCGCAGCCAGTCCTCGTAGGCGGCCGGCGTGTTGTTGATGAAGATCTTGGCGCGACCCTGCGGCCGGCGCGAGCTGTTGTCCCAGCCCGGCACCACGCCGCGATAGCGTCGATACGCGACCGACGGCCGCTTCATCGCCGCATCGACGAGCGCCGAGTACTCGAACACCGAGTTCTCGGCCTTGCCGCGCGCCAGCAGCCCGAGCCGCGACATCAGCCGGCGCACGGTGTGGCTGCGCAGCGGGCTGCCCTGCCACCAGGCATCGATCTTCAGATCGCCGCCCGGTGGAAATTCGATCGCGGCATCGCAGCCGTAATCGGCCGGCACCAGATCGTCCCTGAAGCTCTGCACGCAGGCGAGGTACAGGCCATCGAGCCCGTTGGCCTTCGCCACCTCGCGCCAGCGCTGCGTCGCGGCGCGGGCATCCGGCAGATGCTCGATGCGGTAGACGAGGAACAGCGGCCGGTTGTCGATGCGGATGTAGCGCGGATCGTGAAACGCCGGCAGCAGTTCCTCGAGCATGCGCTGCGGGTCTTCCGGCGCGTACTTCTGCTCCATCAGCAGATCGTGATGCTTGCCGTCCCAATTGCGGCCCCAGCTTTCATTGGCCCAGGCGAGGCAGAACGGGAAGTCCGGCTTGCCGCTGGCCAGCACTTCGTTGAACGGCCGTTCGAGGATGCGGCGGCCGGAAAACCAGTAGTGGTAGTAGCAGAAGCCGTGAATGCCGTAGCGCCGCGCGAGTGCGGCCTGTTCCTCGCGCACCTCCGGCAGCCGCAGATCGTAGAAGCCGAGGTCGGTCGGCAGCTGCGGCTGGTAATGGCCGGGAAACTGCGACCGCGCCTTGGTGACGTTGGTCCACTCGGTGAAACCCTTGCCCCACCAGGCATCGTTCTCCGGCACCGGATGGAACTGCGGCAGATAGAACGCGATGGCGCGCACGGCGTCGGCAGCATCGGACGGCAAGGACGACATGGGTGCAGGCGACTCCGGTACGAACCGCAGGCTCAGGCGGCAGGCATCAGAGTGTCACGCGGCACCGAGCAGCGGCAACGCGCCGTCGGGTCATCCGTGCGCGTGCACCGCCGCCAGCACCCGCGCCGGCGGCAGCGCATCGAGGCAGTCCGAGCCGCTGTCCAGCCGCCGCTCGCAGCCTTCCTGCAAGCACGGAATGCAGTCCGGGTAGCGCCCCGCCGTGCCCTGCAGCAGCGTGACATTGCCGAGCGACTGCCGTGCCGCCGTGCGCTGCCACGGGCTGGCGGCATCGCTGGCACAACCCTGCGGCCACGGCCCCCAGACCACCGGATCGGATGGCCCGAACAGTGCCACGGTCGGCGTGCCGCAGGCGGCGGCGAGATGCGTCACCGAGGTATCCGGTCCGATGAACACCTGTGCGGCTTCGAGCAGCGGCGTCAGTTCGGCCAGGCTCAGACGGCCGGCCAGATCGATCACGTCCGCATCGGCCGCAAACGGCGACAGCAGCTCCGCGACGAAGGCGCGTTCCGCCGCCGCCGGACCGCCGGTGACGCAGACACGCAGGTCGCGCGCGCGCAAGCCGGCGATCAGCGCGCGCCAGCCGGCCTGCGTCCAGCCCTTGTAGCGGAACATCGCCATCGGATGCACCACGGCATAGCGACGCGCGTCCCAGCCACTGCCGAGCGCGGCATCGAGGCGATCCAGCAGCGCCGGACGCGGCGGCACCAGCACCGGCACCCGCGGTATGCCGAGCGCATCGGCCAGCGCCAGATAGCGCACCACCGCATGCTGCGCGGCCTCGGGCGTCGCGGTGCGGCCGATCAGCAGCCGCTTCCACGTACGGCCGGGCTCGTTCGACGGCGGCAGCAGGCCGGCCGTACGACGCCCGCACCAGCGCGCGACGCCATGTGCGCGGTCGCTGGTCTGGGTCGCGATCGCGAGGTCGTAGGCACGAAACAGCGGCAGCAGCGTGCGCCGCCATTCCGGGCCGCGTGCCGGCAAGGCCATGACCCGGGCCAGATCGGGATTGCCAGCGAGCACGGCGGCGGTCTCGGCAAACACCAGCGCCTCGATCTGGGCCTGCGGCCACGCAGTCTTCAGGCTGCGGATCAAGGCCGTTGCCAGCAGCACGTCGCCGATGCGGCGCAGGCAGACCACGAGCACGCGCCGCGGCGGGGCGACGGCAGGGCGGGCGGCGGGACGGACAGCAGCAGGCAGGGACATCGCGAAGGGGCACGTTATGATCGCGACCAGAATAACGTCCTCCCGAGCAGCGATGGCCAGCCCCGCTTCGAACGTCCCGTCGAAGGTCTCGTCGACTGACCCGACGTCGTGCGCGCCGCGCTTCGAGACGCTGACCGTGATCCTGGTCAGCTACAACAGCCGCGACATCCTCAGGCAGACGGCGCCGCCGCTGCGCGACCTCGCGCACGTCGTCATCGTCGACAACGCCAGTGACGATGACACCGTGGCGGTGGCGCAAGCGCTGCTGCCGAATTCGACGGTCCATGCCTCGCCGGTCAATCTCGGCTTCGGCCGCGCCAACAATGTCGCGCTCGAACAGGCAACCACGCCGTTCGCGCTGCTGCTGAATCCCGATTGCCGCTTCGACCCGGCCATGGTCCAGCGCCTGCTCGATGCCGCCGCGCGCTACCCGAACGCCGCGATCCTGGCCCCATGCCTGCACGATGCCCGCGGCAAGGCGCAGGTCGCGTACGACGGGCCGTTCTGGCAGCGCGGCGGGCCGCCGTACCTCGAGCCAAGCGGTGACCTGTGCGCCGATTTCCTGCCCGGTGCGGCCCTGCTGCTGCGGCTGGAACGGTTCCGCGACGTCGGCTACTTCGATCCGGCGATCTTCATGTACTACGAGGACGACGACCTGTGCCTGCGCCTGCGCCGCGCGGGCCACGCACTGGTGCTGGTGCAAGACGCCACCCTCGAGCACCTCGTCGGCCAGTCGTCGCGCCGCACCCTGCGCCTGCTGCACCGCAAGTACTTCCACGAGATGGCGTCGCGCCTGTATGTCTGGAGCAAGTACCGTGGCCGGGCGCCGGCGCTGAAACTGGCGGCGAAGCTCGCGCTGACCAACCTGCTCAAGCTGCCGCTGTTCGCGCTGACCTTCAACGGCCACATGACCGTGCGCTCGCTCGGCCGCGTGCAGGCGGCACTCAAGGCATTCGTACAGATCAAGCCGCGGGGCGATGCGGCATGAAGGTCGCCATCGTCCACTACCAGTTCAAGCGCGGTGGCGGCATGGAGTCCTACCTCGCCGATCTGGTTCGCGGCTTTCGCGCGGCGGGCGATGCGGTGGATGTCTGGGCGCGCGAGGTCGATGCCGATTTCGCGCGCGAACTCGGCGCCAGCGCTTTCCGCCTGCTGCCGATCCCGCTGCCGCGCGCATTCCGCAACCGCGTGTTCGCGTCGCGCATCGAGAAACTCGAACTGACCGATCGCTATGATCTGGTGATTGCCCTGTCGCGCACGCGCGGCCACCACGTGGCGATCAACGGCGGCACGCATCCGGGTTTTGCCGAAGCGACGAACCGGCCGGACAGCGCCCATGACCGGCGCGAGACCCGGCTGGAACGCAGCATGCTCGGCTGCGCGCAGGCGGTCGTCGCCCATTCCGGCACCCTCGCCGCGCAGATCCGCCGTTTCTATCCGGACGCGGCGGCGCGCGTGAACGTGCTGTATCCGCCGATCGACACCACCCGCTTCCATCCGCTGGATGAAGCTGCCCGCAGCCGCGCGCGGCAGGCGCTCGGACTGGCGCGCGACGACCTCGCGTTCGTGTTTCCATCGATGGATCACGCGCGCAAGGGGCTTTCGCCGCTGCTGGAAGCATTTCGCGAACTGGACGACCCCCGCGCCCGCCTGCTGGTGGCCGGACGCAGCGCCCGCGCCGCGTTGCCGCCGCGGGTCACCGTGCTCGGCTACGTGCAGGACATGCCGGCGCTGTATGCCGCGGCAGACTGGACGGTGCTGCCGTCGCGCTACGAGCCGTTCGGCCTGGTCATCGCCGAATCGCTGGCCTGCGGCACGCCGGCGATCATCAGCCGCGAGGCTGGCGTGGCCGAGCTGATGGCGCCCGACGACGGCCTGCTGCTTGATGCGATCACGCCGGACGCGATCCTCGCCGCGCTGCGCCAGGCCTGCGCCGCGCCGCGCCAGCCCGTGGCGGATTTCGCCGAGCGTCACGGGCTGACGCTGGCTGCGCACATCGATGGCTTGAAGCGCTGCGTCAGTGCGGTGCGGCGAGCAGTTTCAGGCTGAGCGCCGCCACTTCCGCGACATCGATGTTGGCCATGCCGGATTCCGGCGGCGTGGCGTAGACCGGCTTCAGATGCTCGCAGAACGCCGACAGGCTGCGGAAGCCGAACAGCCCGATCGTCGGGATGCCGATCGCCGCCGCGAGATTCATTCCCGAACTGTCATTGCCGACATACAGGCTCGATTCCGCAAGCAGCGCGAGGCTCAGCCGCAGGTCCGGGCCGATCGCCGGCAGGTTGACGACGACCGTGTCCGCCGGCATCTGCGACAGGAATTCGGTGGCCACCGCGGCCACGTCGCGATGGCCGAACAGGATGAAGCCGATGTCCGGGTGATGGCTCTGAATCGCTCGCGCCACGGTCGCGAACCGCGTGCCGCCCCACTGCCGCACGGCGACCGACGAACTCATGCCGAGCGTCACCCAGCGCGGGCGCCCGGCGGTCAAGGCGCGGGCGTCGGCGACGAAGGCCGGGCTCGGTTCGAGATTCGGCCAGACCGGCGCGTAGTCGAAGCCGTGGCGTTCCAGCACCGTCTGCATCCAGTACAGGCTGCGCGGATGCGGCGTGCGGTCCGGCACGAAGGCGTGATGCGAAAACATCGGCAGCCGGATGAACGCGCGCCGCGGCAGATAGGCGTAGCGGTTCGGGATGCCGGCGCGCCACGCGGCCAGCGCGAAGAAGGTCTCGAAATTGACGTGGTAGACGTGCTGCAGCGCGAGGCTTTCGAGCAGTTCCCGCGTCAGTGCGGTGCGCCGCGGCCGGTCCGGTCCCAGTGTCGAGCGAATGCTGATGACCCGCGCCAGGCACGGCTGTTCGGCAAACATCGCGTTAACATCGTCGGCGAGATAATTGATCAGCACCAGCGGCCCGTGGCGCAGTGCCAGCCGCTTGATCAGGCCCATGTGCACCGCGTTGTCGCCGATGGCGCCGCTGATGAAGACGGCCGCCGTGGCCGCGGACACGGGCGCCGCCGTCGAGGCGGCTGCCGTCGTCGTCATCGAAATGCGAAGCGAAGCCTCGGCCGCCTGGCCGCTGCCTCACCCGCGTCGCGCAAATCCAGATTCGTGATCAGCATGTCGAGATGAACGTACCGGTTTCGGATACAGCCACGGCTGCACAGCGTCCCGCCGCCGGAAGGCTGCGCTGCGCGCCGATCGTACGCTGCCCTACCATCAGCGTCGACGGCGCGTGCCGATGAGCCGGCCGACGCTGCCACAGGCTGCCGATCGACACGCGGCCCGTTCCGGATCGTCGGACCTTGCCCGCCGCCTGCAGAGCGCGCGCAAGCTGCTGGTGATCGACTCCGGCGGGCTCGGCGATCACATCCACAGCCTGCCGGCGCTGTGGCTGCTGCGGCAGAACAATGCCGACGCCGCGCTGCACGTCTTGGGCGGTCACGGCCTGTTCGGCGCGATGACGCCGTGGATCGATCATGTCTGGCCGTACGCCCGGCGCGGGCTGCAGGCGGACCTGCGCTGGATCGCGCGTCTGCGCGCCGAGCGCTACGACGCCGCCCTCGTGCTGACCAGCAGCAATCACGCGGCGGCGATCGGCGGCCTGTGCGGCGCGCCGCTGCGGCTTGCGCGCCGGGCCGATGCCAACAAGCGCTGGTGGTGGCAGCCGTGGCTGCACACGCGGATCGTCGAGCAGCCGTTCCACCGGATGCCGATGTATCGGCAGCGCTGGCAGATGCTGAAGGACCTCGGCCTGCAGGGCAGCGCACCGGAATTCCGGGTCGAGATCGCTGCCACCGCGCGCCGCGCGGCCGGCATCGATGCCGACGACGACGGACGCTATCTGCACCTCAGCGCCAACGCCACCGACGACCGCCGCGACCTGCCCATCGCCCAGCAGGCCGGGCTGTGGAACGCGCTGCATGCCCGCTTTCCGACGTATCGCATCGCGGTGTCGGCCGACGCCACGGCGCGTGGCCGCAGCAAGCTGCAGGCGCTGCTGCAGCAGATCGAGTTCGTGCCGTGGCGGGTGTTCGACGGCACGCTCGACATCGCCGGCTTCGCCTCGGTGGTGCAAGGTGCGGCGGCCCATGTCGGGCCGGATTCCGGCGGGCTGCACATCGCCCGCGTCGCCGGCACGCGGTCGGTGTCGTGGTTCCGGCAGAACCATCATCTGCCGAACTGGTTTCCGGATGATCCCGAGCGCCATCAGGCGTTCATCGCGCCGGAATCGCGCGATGACGGCCTTCACGGGCTGGACAACGAGACGCTGATCGAGGCCGTCGCACGGGCACTGGCGTCACGCGCATCGGCAAGCGAGGCGTGAGCGGCGTCTAGCCAGCCGGGCACTCGTCGACGAAGCGCTCGGCGGTTTGCCCAGCGGCGTGCCCGGCCCCGGCATCGGGCGGCGGGAACGCTGCGCGGAAGGTGAAGGCGCGCGGCGTCGGGCCATGGGCCCGCAGATGGTCGAGCGCGGCCTTCGCATCCTCGACCGTCGGCGCCACGCCCGCCGGCACCCACCACAACACCATGTAGGCCTGCGGCATCTTCTCGAACCACTGGCGGCGCTGCTGCATGATCGCCAGATGCTCCGGGCCGAAAACGAAGTCGCGCAGCGCCTGCACATCGCGCCAGACCGACAGGTTCACCAGCATCTCGTCGCCGAACGGCCGCAGCGCGGTGGCATTGCCGTCATCGGTCTTGAGCCGCCAGCGATAGCCTGCGCTGGCCTCGGCCAGGGCGTTGATCCGGTCGAGATTGGCGACGAAATCCGCCATCAGCGCCGAGTCGATCGGCCCCTTCATCAGCGCGATATTGAGCTGGGCCAGTTCGTACTGCGCCATCGAAAGTCTCCGCGAATGCCTTTGCGACCAGCGTGCCGCAGTTCGCGCGTCGGCCGCTACCTCAGCCGGCTTCCGCGCGCAGCGGCCGCTCGGCCAGCCGCTTGACCGCCTCGACCGCCGTCACCTGCCCGGCGATCACCGCACCGGCCATCTCGTGCAGCGGCATGTCCACACCCAGCCGATGCGCCAGCCGCAGCACTTCCGGTGCCGCGCGCACACCTTCGACCACGCCTTCGAGCGAGGCCTTGGCCTGCTCCGGCGTCTTGCCCTCGCCGAGCTGGATGCCGTAACGGCGATTGCGCGACTGGTTGTCGGTGCAGGTCAGCACCAGATCGCCGAGGCCGGCCATGCCCATCAGCGTTTCCGGCTGCGCGCCGAGCGCCGTGGCCAGCCGCGTGATCTCGTTCAGACCGCGCGTGATCATCGCTGCGCGGGTGTTGGCGCCCAGGCCCAGACCATCGGCGATGCCGACGGCGATCGCCAGCACGTTCTTGGCCGCACCGCCGATCTCGACCCCGATCAGGTCTTCCGAGGTGTAGGCGCGGAAGCCATCGCCATGCAGCCGCGCCGCCATCCGCTCGGCGAACGCCGGATCGTTCGCGGCCACCGTCACCGCCGTCGGCAGGCCGATGCCGAGTTCCTTGGCGAACGTCGGCCCGGAAATCACCGCGATGCTGCGCGACTCGCCGAGCAACTCGGCAATCACCTCGTGCGCCAGCCGCCCGCTGCCCGGCTCCAGCCCCTTCGAGGCACAGGCAATGCCCTGCTCCGGCCGCAGCAGCGGCAGCAGCCGCTCGCAGGTCTCGCGCAGGGTCGGGCTCGGCGTCGAAATCAGGATGTCGCCGGATTCCGCGACCACCCGCGCCAGATCGCTCGTCGCCGTTAGCTGCGCCGGCAGCGCGCAACCCTTCAGGTAGCGCGTGTTCTCCCGGCTTTCCTCCATCGTCGCCATCACTGTGGCATCGCGTCCCCACAGGAACGCCGGCGCGCCACGGCGGGACAGCTGGATGGCCAGCGCCGTCCCAAACGCGCCGGCACCCAGAACACCGATCGGACGCCCGTCAGACATGCCGTTCCCCTGCGCTGGCCCGAACGCCACTCGCCTTGGCGGCTGGCTGCGCCGGCCGCAGGGCTCGGACGTTCCTCGCCGTCCCAAACGCGCCGGCACCCAGAACACCGATCGGACGCCCGTCAGACATGCCGTTCCCCTGCGCTGGCCCGAACGCCACTCGCCTTGGCGGCTGGCTGCGCCGGCCGCAGGGCTCGGACGTTCCTCGCCGCCCCAAACGCGCCGGCACCCAGAACACCGATCGGACGCCCGTCAGACATTCGGATTTCCGGCCGACGACCGACCGAAGAACGATTTACTGAACCGTGGCCGGCGCTGCCGCCGCCTGCGCCTGCGCCTGCGCGAGGTGCTGGGCGTACAGGGCGTCGAAGTTGATCGGCTGCAGCATGACCGGCGGGTAGCCGGTGCGGCCGACGATGTTGGCGATGGCTTCGCGGGCGAACGGCAGGATCACGCCCGGGCAGTACGCGGCGAGCACGTGCTGCACTTCCGCGTTGTCCGGGAAGTTGGCGAGCTGGAAGATGCCGGCCTGATGCACTTCGCACAGGAACGCGACTTCTTCCTTGATCTTCGCGGTGACCGTGACCTGCAGGGTGACCTGGAACACGCCGACGTCGAGCATGTCGATGCCGGTGCCGACCTGCACGTCGATCTGCGGCGCGCCTTCGACGATGAGGATGCGCGGGGCGTTCGGCATTTCCAGCGACGCGTCCTTCAGGAACAGGCGCTGCAGGTAGACCTGACGCTCCGGGGCGTTCTCGATGGTCGGGACGTTCGGCGTAACGGGATTCGGGGTGCTCATGATCGGTTCGTGGTCTTGGGTCGATGCTGCGGGGTGTTGAAGCTGCGCGCTCAGGCGTCGCGCAGCAAGGGATCCAGCTTGCCGGCGCGGTCGAGCGCGGCGAGGTCGTCGAAGCCGCCGACGTGCGTGTCGCCGACGAAGATCTGCGGTACGGTGCGGCGGCCGGAGCGCTCCATCATCTCGGCGCGCAGGTTGTCGTCGCGGTCGACCATGACTTCATCAAAGGCCACGCCCTTGCCGGTCAGCAGGCGCTTGGCGAGCATGCAGTACGGGCAGATGCGGGTCGAATAGACGAGTACCGGTTTCATCGGGTTTCCTCGCAAAGCGTGACGCGCCGAGATTACTTGGCGGTGACGGGAAGGTTGGCGCCGAGCCAGCCGTTGAGGCCGCCGCGCAGGGCGTAGACCTCGGTATGGCCCAGCTTGCGCAGGCGAATCGCGGCTTCGACGGCCGTCGGGCCGATCGCGCAGTAGACGATGACCGGACGCGACTTGTCCTTGCCGATCTCGCTGGCACGGTCGGTCAGTTTCGGCAGCGGCAGGTTGACGGCGTTGAGCAGGTGGCCCTTCTTGAAGTCGGCGGCCGGGCGCACGTCCAGCACCAGCGCATCGCGATCGTTGATCAGGCGAACGGCTTCCGACGGGGCCAGCCGCTTGCCGCCCTGCACGGAACCGTGGACTTCGTTGGCAATCAACGCGACCGTGACGACGATCAGCGCAGCGAACAGGACGAGATGGGCCTGGACAAAGGTCAGCAGTTGGTCGGTCAAGGGGAGGTCAGCGTTGAACAAGGCGATAATGCTCGTGGATTATCGCATTCGTCGCCACCCCCGGAAAGAAACCGCGCTTTGAAGGCTCAGAACCGCACGAATCGACTCGCCGCTGCCGTGCTGGCCGCTTGCGTCTGCCTGACGGTTTCCGTGGCGGCATCGTGGCTGCCGGTGCACGCGGCAAGCACCGCCGACAAGCTGAAAGCCGGTACCGAGGACCTCGGCCGGGTGCGGGCGAAGATCGAGGCGGCGAATCAGAGGATCGACCGCGCCCGCGAAGCGCAGAACGCGCAGCGGGCTGCGGTGGAAGCGGCCGAGCGCAGGATCGCCGAATCGCAGAAGGCGCTGCGCCGGATCGAGGCGGACGCCGACGCGCAGGACGCGAAGGTCAAGGCGGCGATGGCCAGCCGCGCCGCGGCCGAAGCCCGTCTGGTCAAGAGCCGCGAGCAGCTGGCGACCCAGGTGCGCTCGGCCTACGTCGCCGGTCAGGGCGGGCAGACGGCGCTGCTCTTGAGTCAGGACGAGCCGGACCGGATCGGTCGCCTGCTGACCTACTTCGATTACCTGAACCGCGCCAGCGCCCGGCAACTCGATGAAATCAACGCTGAAATCGCAGCCGTGGCGGCCGAGCAGCAGAAGGTCGAGGCGGAACTGGCGGCGCTGAAGCAACTCGAAGCGAGCCAGAAGCGCGCGCTGGCGGCACTGGAGGCCGACCGCCTGAGCCGGCGCAAGGCCGTGGCCGAACTCGATGCGAAGATCGCCAGCGACGCCGAACAGGTGAAGACGCTGAAGTCGAGCGAGCAGGAAATCCAGGCGCTGCTCAAGCAGTTGAAGGAGGCGCTGGCCGAGGTGCCGGCCGTGCGCCCGCCGACGCGCGGCAATGCGCCGTCGAAGCCGTTCGCGAAATCGCGCGGCACCCTCGCCTGGCCGCTGCGCGGCAACATTCTGGCGAACTATGGCGACGCGAAGAACGATAGCCGTCTGCAATGGAAAGGCCTGTGGATCGCCGGGGCCGAAGGCACGCCGGTGCGGGCCGCGGCACCGGGGCGCGTGGCCTATGTCGGCTGGTTGTCGAGCTTCGGGCTGATCGTCGTCGTCGAGCACGACAAGGGCTTCTTCACCCTGTATGGCCACAACGCCAGCGTCGCGAAGGCGGCAGGCGACGAAGTCGATACCGGCGATGTGCTGGCCAGCGTCGGCAATACCGGCGGCTACGAGCGCAGCGGCCTGTATTTCGAGGTGCGGCGTGGCACCGATCCGCTCGACCCGCGCGAGTGGCTGGTGCCCTGACCGTCTTCCGCAGCCGCCCGCCGCTACCGCGCAACGACACCTCCGGTCGCACCGGCGCGGGCCCTGCATGAACGTTGCCGCCATGCTGCGGTCTGCACAATGCGCTGTGCTACATTCAAATCAGCCTTCGATGCCGTCCGGCAACGCTCTCCCACTCATCTAAAAGCACGTCCATGTCCTCATCGACTCGCGTTTCCCTGGCCCTGCTGGCCGGCGTCGTTTTCGGGGTCAGCGCCACGCTGACGCACAGTGTCTTCGCCGAAAAGCAGCCACCGGTCGAAACCCTGCCGCTGAAGGACCTGCAGACCTTCGTCGAAATCCTCAATCGCGTGAAAAGCGATTATGTCGAGCCGGTGAAGGATGAAACCCTGCTCGAAAATGCCGTGCGCGGCATGCTGTCCGGCCTCGACCCGCATTCCTCGTATCTCGACAAGGCCGAGTACAAGGATCTGAATGCCTCGACCACCGGCAAGTTCGGCGGTCTGGGCATCGAAGTGCAGCTGAAGGACGGCCTGGTCAAGGTGGTGTCGCCGATCGACGACACGCCGGCCTCGAAGGCGGGTGTGAAGGCCGGCGACCTGATCGTGAAGATCGACGAAACGCCGGTGAAGGGCCTGACCCTGCAGGATGCCGTCAACAAGATGCGCGGCGATCCGGGCACCAAGATCGTGCTGACCCTGGTTCGCGAAAACGCGCCGGCACCGCTGGTGCTGGAACTGAAGCGTGATTTCATCAAGGTGGCCTCGGTCCGCGGCCGCTCGATCGAGCCGGGCTTCGGCTACATCCGCATCTCGCAGTTCACGTCGACCACGAGCAAGGGCCTGTCGGACGAGCTGGCGAAGCTGAAGAAGGAAGGCCCGATCAAGGGCCTCGTGCTGGACCTCCGCAACAACCCGGGCGGCCTGCTGACGGCGGCCGTCGATGTTTCGGACGAATTCCTGAACAAGGGCGGCATCGTCAGCATCAAGGGCCGTGACGCCGATTCGACCCGTGCCTTCGATGCCTCGGTCGGCGATGCGCTCGACGGCAAGCCGCTGGTCGTGCTGGTCAACGGCGGCTCGGCCTCGGCGGCGGAAATCGTCGCCGGCGCGCTGCAGGATCAGCATCGCGCGGTGCTGGTCGGCAGCAAAACCTTCGGCAAGGGTTCGGTGCAGACCATCCTGCCGCTGAACAACGACTCCGCGATCAAGATCACCACGGCGCGCTACTACACCCCGAGCGGCCGCTCGATCCAGGCCGAAGGCATCGTGCCGGACGTGACGATCCAGCCGGTCAAGGTGTCGAAGCTCGATCCGTCGGAAATCGGCGAAGGCGTGCACGAGGCCGACCTCAAGGGCCGTCTCGACAATCCGAACGCCAAGCCGGCCGACGACAAGGCGAAGGACGCCAAGCCGGCGGACGACAAGGACAAGGACGCGAAGAAGGACGGCGCACAGGAGCCGATCAACATCGCCGACCTCGCGGTCAACGACTACGAGCTGTACGAAGCGCTGAACCTGCTGAAGGGCCTGACGATCGCGCAGGCACGATAAGCGGCTTGTTGATTGCGCCGATGCCGCGCTGATCGTTCAGCGCAGCACCGAAACGCCGGCCTCGCGCCGGCGTTTTTGTTGGTGCCAGCCGTCGTTGCCGATGCGCTTCAGCCCGGCAAGCGCATGGTGTCGCTTCAGCCGGACAACCCGCTCACGCCCCGAGCCAGCGCCACAAGCCGTAACCGAGCGCCACGATCGCCACCGCGCCAAGCACCCGCACCAGCAGCGGTGCACGCTTGCGCGCCGGGTATTGCGGCAGCATCGGCGCGTACTCCTTGCGCAGCAGTTCGAAGTTGCGGCGATGCGACTTGAACACCGCATCGAAGACATCGCCGATGCCGGGAATCAGGCCGCCGGCGAAATCGACCGCGATGTTGCGGCCCATCTTCGCCAGCACCGGCTTCGGCACGCCGACCTTCACCGCACGGCCGAACGTCAGCACCGACACGCCAAGGGCCAGCACGTCACCGGCGACCGGAATCAGGCCGGCGATGGCATCAAGGCCGAAGCGGAAGCGCGTGCCGGGGATCGTCAGACAGTCGTCGAGCCACCACGCGGCCTTGTCGCAGAATGCGACCAGCTCGCGCACCTGCTCGGGCGACGGCGCGCCGCCGCGGCGATCAGGCGAGGGATTGGGGGCGTCCATGCCGGGCTCCGGTCAGCGAAAGGCCTTGAACCAGCCCCAGCAGCCGACCAGCACGAACACCGACGACAGCGCGACCACCGCGGTCGACGGGGCGGCGCCGTTCAGCGAGGCCAGCCCGTACAGCAGCGCGCCGACGACCCAGGCCGTGCCGCCGATCGCGGCATGCAGGCTCTTGCGCGTGGCACTGCGCAGTTCCCCGCGCAGCGCTTCCACGCCGCCGGAGTCCATCGAATTGCTGGGCAGCGCGCCGCCCTTGGCGAGGAACTTCATCGCGTTCTGCGCCAGCTCCGGCAGCGCCTCGGCGATCTGCGGGCCCTGCTTGCGCAGCCGCGCGAACGTGGCCGACGGATTGATCCGGTTCCACATCCACTGCTCCATGATCGGCTTGGCGGTCTTCCAGAGATCCAGATCGGGATACAGCTGACGGCCAAGCCCTTCGGTGGTCAGCAGCGTCTTCTGCAGCAAGACCAGTTGCGGCTGCACCTGATAGTTGAAGCGCCGGGCGATCTCGAACAGGCGCAGCAGGAACACGCCGAACGAGATGTCCTTGATCGGTTTGCCGAAAATCGGCTCCGACACCGTCCGGATTGCGCTTTCGAAGTCTTCGGCCCGGACATCGGCCGGAATCCAGCCGGATTCCAGATGCAGCTCGGCGATGCGCCGGTAGTCGCGGTTGAAGAAGGCGAGGAAGTTTTCGGCCAGGTAGCGCAGATCGGCCGGCGTCAGCTGCCCGACGATGCCGAAATCCACCGCCAGATAGCTCGGCTTCTTGACGTCGGACACGTCGACGAAGATGTTGCCGGGGTGCATGTCGGCATGAAAGAAATTGTCGCGGAACACCTGCTTGAAGAAGATCTCCACGCCGCGCTCGGCAAGCACCTGGAAGTTCACGCCCATCTCGCGCAGGCGATCGATCTCGCGCAAGCTCACACCGTGGATGCGCTCCATCACCAGCACGTCGGCGCGCGTGTAATCCCAGAACACGATCGGGTGATAGATCAGCTCCGAGCCGAGCCAGTTGCGGCGCAGCAGCGAGCAGTTGGCCCCTTCGCGCATCAGGTCCAGCTCGTCGAAGATCACCCGCTCGTATTCGGCAACCACTTCGCGCGGGCGCAGCCGCTTGCCGAGCGGATGCCAGCGCTCGGCGAATTCGGCCAGCGCGCGCAGCAACGCCACGTCCTTCTCGACCCGCTCGTGCACGCCCGGCCGCAACACCTTGATCACGACCTCGAAGCCGGGGTCGCCATCGTCCTGCGGCTTCAGCCGCGCCGTGTGCACCTGCGCCACCGAGGCCGCGGCCAGCGGCTTTTCATCGAACTCGATGAACATCTCCTCGATGCTGCGACCGAGGGATTTCTCAATGATCGCGCGCGCTTCGGCGCCGCCGAACGGCTCGACCTTGTCCTGCAACTGCGCCAGCTCGGCGGCGACGTCATGCGGCAGGATGTCCGGCCGGGTCGACAGCGCCTGCCCGAACTTGATGAACACCGGCCCCAGTTCCTGCAGCGCCAGCCGCAGCCGCTCGCCGCGCGAACGCGGGTCGTTGGCCGGTTTGCCGCCCCAGAATTCCGACAGGCCATAGCGCCGCGTGACCTGCCAGATCGCCCACAGCCGTGGCGTGGCGCGGATCATGGCCGCTCCAGCCGCGCAAGCCGCGCAAGCCGCGCTTCGAGCCGGTCCACGCCTTCCCGCAATCGATCGACGCCGTCCATCCATTCCTCGATGTCGGCCGCACGGGCCAGGTCTTCGGTTTCTTCGGTCAGATATTCAGCGGTGTCGCGGCTCAAGCGATCGGCCGCCGAGCGGCCAAAGCCGAACAGGCCCTTGAGCCCGCCGACGATGCGATGCGCCGCGCCATCGCCCACCACCTTGGCGATCAGCTCCTCCGGATCGAAGCCGACGCGTGTCAGCAAGCCGCTGAACCGGTTGAGCAGTTCGGTATCGCCGACGATCTCGATGCCGCTCGGCAGCCCTTCGCGCCGCGCCAGCGTGTTCAGTCCCAGCCGTGCCAGTCGCAGGCTCGGCGCCGACACCCGCACGTCCGGCGCGCTGTACGCGACATTGCCGACGCGGACGCCGGTCGCGATCGGTTCGATCACGAACAGCCAGCCGAGATCGGCCGCTTCCAGCGCGATCGACTTGCCTTCGAGGGCCGCGCAATCGGCAATCACGCCGCGTTCGAGGCGCAGATAGCGATTCAGCGCGACCTCGACGGCCGCGCAGACCAGTGCGGGAGCGGCCATGTCAGTCCAGCCGATAGCCGCGATGCACGGCGACGATGCCGCCGGTCAGGTTGTAGACCTGCACGCGGGCGAGGCCGGCGTCTTCCATCATGCCCTTCAGCGTGGCCTGATCCGGATGCATGCGGATCGACTCGGCGAGGTAGCGGTAGCTGTCGGCATCGTTCGCGACGAGCTTGCCCATCAGCGGCAGCAGCTTGAACGAGTACTGGTCGTAGACCTTGTTCAGCAGCGCGGTCTGCGGCTTGGAGAATTCGAGCACCAGCAGCCGCCCGCCCGGCTTCAGCACGCGCCGCATCGAGGCCAGGGCCTTGTCCTTGTCGGTGACGTTGCGCAGGCCGAAGGCGATGGTGATGCAGTCGAACGTCCCGTCCTCGAACGGCAGGCATTCGGCGTTGGCCTGCACGAATGGCACGTCGACCACGCCCTTGTCGGCGAGGCTGATGCGCCCCTGCCCGAGCATTTCGGCGTTGATGTCGGCCAGCGTGACCAGCCCGCGCGGGCCCGCCAGCTTGCGGAATTCGCGTGCCAGATCGCCGGTGCCGCCGGCCAGATCGAGCACCTTCTCGCCGGCGCGGACACCCGCCAGATCGATCACGAAACGCTTCCACAACCGATGGATCCCGAACGACATCAGGTCGTTCATCACGTCGTACTTCTGCGCCACCGACGAGAACACTTCGCGCACGCGCTTCTGCTTCTCGCCGACCGGCACCTGCTCGAACCCGAAGTGCGTGGTGCCGCCGGAACCCGGGCCTCGGCCCGCGCCGCTCGCATTGGCGCGCGAGTTGCCGCGCGGATTGTCAGAGTCGTGCTGGGCCATGGGCGCCGGAGGAAGTCAGGGAACCGGCATTATCGCAGCTTGCCGGCGTCCGGCGTTCACGGCACCGGCTTGAACTTGCCGACACCGAGCGCCGACAGCTTCACCACGGCGCTGTCACGCGACATGCCGTGCTCGGCCAGGCGCTGCTCGTAGCGCGGCCACCATTCGCCGTGGTGATCGGCCAGCTCGCGCAGCACCGGCCACGAGTACAGGCCGCTGTCGTGACCATCGTCGAAACGCAGCCGCAGCGCGTAGCGGCCGACCGGGTCGATGCCGGTGACATTCACGTCGCGCTTGCCGCCGACCAGCATCGGCTCGCCGCCGCCATGGCCGCGCACCTCGGCGCTCGGGCTGAACACCCGCA
Organism: Nevskia sp.; assembly: GCF_021732705.1. Classification (GTDB taxonomy): domain Bacteria; phylum Pseudomonadota; class Gammaproteobacteria; order Nevskiales; family Nevskiaceae; genus Nevskia. Next base: position 458,610 of record NZ_JAKFUM010000010.1, read on the forward strand.
GGTATTCGAGCGGCAGCGAATCGGTGCGGTCCGCCCACACCACTTCCAGCAGGCGGGACTTGCGGTGCAGCTTGATGTCGGTGGGGACGGCGGTCATGGTCTTGACGCGGGCTTACAGGATGAACCGGCTCAGGTCCTCGTTGCCGGCGAGCTTTTCGAGCTTGGCGTCGACATACGCGGCGTCGACGGTCAAGGTCGTGCCGGCCTGATCCGGCGCGGTGAACGCAGCTTCCTCCATCAGCCGTTCGAGCACCGTGTGCAGGCGGCGCGCGCCGATGTTCTCGGTGCGCTCGTTGACCTGCCACGCGAACTCGGCGAGGCGCTTGAGGCCTTCCGGCGTGAATTCCAGTGCCACGCCTTCGGTGGCAAGCAGGGCCTTGTACTGGTCGGTCAGCGAATGGGTCGGCTCGGACAGGATTCGGACGAAATCGTCGGTCTTCAGCGCTTCGAGTTCCACGCGGATCGGCAGGCGGCCCTGCAGTTCCGGAATCATGTCGCTCGGCTTGGACATGTGGAACGCGCCGCTGGCGATGAACAGGATGTGGTCGGTCTTGATCGAGCCGTGCTTGGTCGACACCGTGCAGCCTTCGACCAGCGGCAGCAGGTCGCGCTGCACGCCTTCGCGCGAGACATCGGCGCCGCCGTACTCGCCGCGCTTGCAGACCTTGTCGATCTCGTCGATGAAGATGATGCCGTTGTCCTCGGCGTTCTTCAGCGCCTCGATCTTGATCGCTTCCTCGTCGATCAGCTTCGCCGCTTCCTCGTCGATCAGCAGCCGCATCGCTTCCTTGATCTTGAGCTTGCGCGTCTTCTGCTGGCCCGCGCCCATGCTCTTGAACATGTTCTGCAGCTGGCTGGTCATTTCCTCCATGCCCGGCGGGCCCATGACCTGCATCGACGGCGGCGTGGCTGCGAGCTTCAGCTCGATTTCGGTGTCGTCGAGCTTGCCTTCGCGCAGCTTCTTGCGGAACACCTGACGCGCCGCGCCGTTCTCGGTTTCGCGATGCGTGCTGGCCTCGCCGAAATTGCTCGGCGGCGGCAGCAGCGCGTCGAGCACGCGCTCTTCGGCGGCGTCCTCGGCCTTGGTGCGCATCTTCGCGATGGCCTGCTCGCGGGTCAGCTTGACGGCGACATCGGCCAGTTCGCGGATGATCGAATCGACATCGCGGCCGACGTAGCCGACCTCGGTGAACTTGGTGGCCTCGACCTTCACGAACGGCGCGTTTGCGAGCTTGGCCAGCCGGCGCGCGATCTCGGTCTTGCCGACGCCGGTCGGGCCGATCATCAGGATGTTCTTCGGCGTGATCTCGCCGCGAATCGCTTCCGGCGTCTGCTGGCGGCGCCAGCGGTTGCGTAGCGCGATCGCGACCGCCTTCTTGGCGGCGGTCTGGCCGACGATGTGGCGATCGAGTTCGGTGACGATCTCGCGCGGGGTCATCGCGGCGGCGCCGCTCAGAGTCGACTTCAGGGCTTCTGGAGACAGGGCATCGTTCATCGCGGCATCACTCGGGCAGGCGCGGCACATCGATCGTCAGCGCCGGCGGGTGCTTGTCGATGGTCTCGATCGTGAGGTTGTGGTTCGTGTAAATGCAGATATCGGCGGCGATATGCAGCGAACGTTCGGCAATTTCGCGCGCCGACAGCTCGGTGCTGGCCACCAGCGCGCGCGCCGCGGCGGTCGCGAACGCGCCGCCGGAGCCGATCGCCATCACGCCGTGGGCTTCCGGCTCCATGACGTCGCCATTGCCGGAAATCATCAGCGTGGTGTCGGCATCGGCGACCAGCAGCAGTGCTTCGAGCCGGCGCAGGTAGCGGTCCGAGCGCCAGTCCTTGGCCATCTCCACCGCGGCGCGGGTCAGGTGGCCGGAGTGCTTTTCGAGCTTGCCTTCGAAGCGCTCGAACAGGGTGAAGGCGTCGGCCGTGCCGCCAGCGAACCCGGCGATGACCTTGTCCTGAAACAGGCGCCGCACCTTGCGCGCGTTGCCCTTGACCATCGTGTTGCCCATCGACACCTGACCGTCGCCGCAGACGCAGACCTGCGTGCCGCGGCGCACGGCGAGGATGGTGGTGCCATCGAACTGTTGCACGTTGCTTCTCCATCAGGCCCGGCCAATGCCGGGCGTCTCTTGATGGGAAGTGATTGGGGACCGGCGGTGGCGGATTCAAGCGGGCCGCCGGTCCCGCGATGGTCCGCGGATGGACGGCCGCAGGTCCGGAATCATCCGGATCTGCGACACCGGCCTCAGTCGTCGATGCCGAGTTCCTTGATCTTGCGGGTCAGCGTATTGCGGCCCCAGCCCAGACGGCGCGCCGCTTCCTGCCGCTGGCCCTTGCAGGCGCCGAGCGCGACTTCGATCAGCGTGCGTTCGAACAGCGGCGCGGCATGGCCGAGGAGGTCTTCGTCGCCGCTGGCAAAGCGGGACTCGGCCCAGTGGCGCAGCGCTTCGTGCCATTCGACCGGAATCGGCATCGCCGCGCCTGGCGCCGCGAGCGGCGCCGGGACGACGCCATCCGAAGCGACCTCAGCGGCGGGCGCCTCGGCGACGCTGGTGGACTTGCCGCGCAGCTCCGGCGGCAGGTCTTCCAGGTGCACGTCCTGACCCGGCGCCATCACGGTCAGCCAGCGGCAGGTGTTCTCGAGCTGACGGACGTTGCCGTGCCACTCGTAGCGCTTCAGCACGTCGAGCACTTCCGGCAGCAGCTGTTTCGGTTCGGTCTTCAGCTCGCGGGCGGCGGCATCGAGGAAATGCCGCAGCAGCAGCGGCACGTCCTCGCTGCGCTCGCGCAGCGGCGGAATGCGGATGCGGATGACGTTCAGGCGGTGGTAAAGGTCTTCGCGGAAGCGGCCTTCGGCGACGGCGCGATCCAGGTCCTGATGGGTTGCCGCGATGATGCGGACATCGACGCTGATCGGCGCCACGCCGCCGACGCGATAGAACTGGCCGTCCTGCAGCACGCGCAGCAGGCGGGTCTGCAGATCGGCCGGCATGTCGCCGATTTCATCGAGGAACAGCGAGCCGCCGTCGGCCTGCTCGAAGCGGCCCTTGCGCTGCATCGCGGCACCGGTGAACGAACCGCGCTCGTGGCCGAAGAATTCGGATTCGAGCAGGTCTTTCGGGATGGCCGCGGTGTTGATCGCGAGGAACGGCTTCGACGCGCGCGGCGAGTTCACGTGCAGCGCGCGGGCGATCAGTTCCTTGCCGGTGCCGGATTCGCCGGTGATCAGCACGGTGATCTGCGACTGGCTCAGGCGGCCAATCGCGCGAAACACGTCCTGCATCGCCGGCGCCTCGCCGATGATCGCGGCACGCGGCTCCAGCGGCTTCAGTTCCGGCGTGCTGGTCACGCGCTTCTGCGCGGCCCGGCGAACCAGAGACGCGACGCTGTCGACATCGAACGGTTTGGGCAGGTACTCGAACGCGCCGCCCTTGAACGAGGCGACGGCGGCGTCGAGATCGGAATGCGCGGTGACGATGATGACCGGCAGATCCGGCTTCGACGCGCGCACCCGTTCCATCAGCTCCAGACCGTCGAGGCCGGGCATGCGGATATCGGAAATCATCACATCCGGCATCGTCGCCGGCGTGGCTTCCTGCAGCGCGTCGAGCAGTTCGGCAGCGCCGGGAAAGCTTTCCACGCTCATGCCTTCGCGGGTCAGCGATTTCTCGAGAACCCAGCGGATCGATTCGTCATCGTCGACGATCCAGACGCGGATCGCCGCTCCATCGTGCAGCTTCATCACATTCATGTGGCCCATGCTTCGGGTGGTGCCCTGTGGGCTCGACCCCGTACCGCCACTATGCGGCCCCTCACGCGGGCTGATCCAGCGGCAGGAAGATCGAGAAAACGGTGGTGCCGGGGCGTGACTGACACTCGATCAATCCGCCGTGGCCATGGATCAGATACTGAGCAATCGGCAGGCCAAGTCCCGTGCCTTCCGCGCGCGTGGTCACCATCGGATAGAAGATTTTCTCGATCAACTGCGGCGAGATGCCCGCGCCGTTGTCCTCGATGTCGATCTGGATCGCGAGGCGATGACGGACGCCGCCGATGGTGAATTGGCGCCGCATGCGCGTGCGCAAAGTGATCATCGGCCGTTCCGGTTTCGGCGCCATCGACAGCGCCTGCAGCGCGTTGCGGGCGATGTTCAGCGCGGCCTGAATCAGCTGCTCGCGGTCGGCGCGGATTTCCGGAATCGACGGGTCGTAGTCGCGCTGCACGCTGAACGTGCCGCGACCTTCGGCCTCGATCAGCTGGCGCACGTGCTCCAGCACTTCGTGGACGTTGACCATCTCCTTCTGCGGCAGCCGGTTCGGGCCGAGCAGGCGGTTGACGAGGTTCTGCAGCCGGTCCGCCTCGCGAATGATCACGCGCGTGTATTCGAGGTGCTCGGAATCCGGGAACTCGCGCTCCAGCAATTGCGCTGCGCCGCGGATGCCGCCGAGCGGGTTCTTGATCTCGTGCGCGAGCCCGCGGATCAGCTCGCGGCTGGCGCGATGCTGCGCCAGCAGCTGCTCGTCACGCGAGATGCGCAGATGACGATCGAGCGGCAGCAGTTCCAGCACCAGGGCCGGGCCGCCGAACTGCGCCGGCGTCACGGTCAGATCGACCGTCAGCAGTTCGTGGTTCGATTCCTCGCCGGGGCGGCGCAGTTTCAGTTCACGCTCGATGAAGCCAGTGCCGGTGTCGATCGCGCGGCGCAGGCGCGGCGCCTGCTCCAGCAGATGCGGGATCGCGGCGGTCAGTGCCTGACCTTGGGCATGCCTGCGGCTGACACTGAACAGTGTCTCCGTCGCCGAGTTCAGGTAGGTGACGCGCAGAGCCTGGTCCAGCGTGATGATGGCGGTGGTCAGGCCATCGAGAATGCCGGCCGGCTGAACGCGGTTCAGCACGGGTAATTTCATTCTGATGTGTCAGCAAAATGTGAGCCACGGTGGTCGTGGCGAGCGGCCGCGCGGATTCGCGACGCGGTCAGCGCCGGACGATCGGCTGCTTCAGGTGGATGGTAACCGGCGGCGTGCGGCTGATCTCGCGGCCATCGGCACCGACCAGTGCGGCGCTGATCGTGTGCTCGCCGCGTTCCAGACCTTCGATCAGCCAGCCGGTCGACGGCGTGCCGGCCTTGTTCTGGGCCTGACCGTCGACGTAGTAGATCAGCCCTTCGCCGGGACCCAGGCTGGCTTCGACCGCCACGCTGATCTTGCTGTCGACCTCGCGAAAGGTTTCATCCGGCGCCGGTGACGCGATGCGGATGGCCTGCGGCTTCTGGCGCGTCGCGCGTTCGGCTTCGGCGGCGGCCTTGCCGGATCCGGCCCCCTCCGCCGCCGATGGCGTGACCGCGGCCGGGTTGTAGGTCTGCAACTGCGGCAGTTCGACTGGCTTCGCGTCCTTGGTCGGCGGCTTGTCGGTGAAATGGACGACGTTCTTGTCGTCGACCCAGCGATAGATCTCTGCCCGTGCCGGCAGCAGGGCCGACAGCAGCGTCAGTGACAGGACCACGGCAAGGGAGGCGCGCATGGCCGGACGATAGCGCCGCGGACCGAACGCGGCAAACGCGCGCCGGTCGCGTGCCGACCAACGGAGTCTTCAGCCCGCTCCAACGAAAATGCCCCCGTTTCCGGGGGCATTTCCGTGATCACCTCGACCGGGGGAAACCACGGAATCCCTCGGGATTCCGTGGCAGACCAGCCGGGAACTGCTCGTGCCGAGCGTGGCTCAGAGCGAGTAGTACATCTCGAACTCGATCGGATGCGTCGTCATGCGGAAACGCGTCACTTCCTGCATCTTCAGCTCGATGTAGGCATCGATCAGATCGTTGGTGAACACGCCGCCCTTGGTCAGGAACTCGCGGTCGGCGTCGAGGGCATCGAGCGCCATGTCGAGGCTGTGGCAGACGCGCGGGATCAGCTTGTCCTCTTCCGGCGGCAGGTGGTAGAGGTCCTTGTCGGACGCTTCACCCGGATGGATCTTGTTCTGGATGCCATCGAGGCCGGCCATCATCATCGCGGTGAACGCGAGGTACGGGTTGGCCGAGGAGTCCGGGAAGCGGACTTCGATGCGGCGGCCCTTCGGATTCGGCACGTACGGAATGCGGATCGAGGCCGAGCGGTTGCGCGCCGAGTAGGCGAGCATCACCGGCGCTTCAAAGCCCGGCACCAGGCGCTTGTAGCTGTTGGTGCCCGGGTTGGTGAACGCGTTCAGCGCCTTGGCGTGCTTCAAGATGCCGCCGATGTAGTACAGCGCGGTTTCCGACAGGCCGCCGTAGCCGTCGCCGGCAAACAGGTTCTTGCCGTTCAGCGACAGCGACTGGTGCACGTGCATGCCCGAGCCGTTGTCGCCGACGATCGGCTTCGGCATGAAGGTCGCGGTCTTGCCGAACTGGTCGGCGACGTTCTGCACGACGTACTTCAGCTTCAGCACTTCGTCGGCCTTCTTCACCAGCGTGCCGAACTTGACGCCGATTTCGCACTGGCCGGCGGTGGCCACTTCATGGTGATGCACTTCCACTTCCATGCCGACCGCTTCCAGCGTCTCGCACATCGCGGCGCGGATGTCCTGCAGCTGGTCGACCGGCGGCACCGGGAAATAGCCGCCCTTGATCGCCGGACGATGGCCGGTGTTGCCGTCCTCGTAGTCCTTGCCCGAGTTCCAGGCGGCGTTCTTGGCGTCGATGTAGACGTACGAGCCCCACGGGCCGGAGTCCGAACGGATCGAGTCGAAGATGAAGAATTCGTTTTCCGGGCCGAAGTAGGCGGTGTCGGCGATGCCGGTCGACTGCAGGTAGGCCATGCCGCGCTTGGCGACCGAACGCGGATCGCGCTCGTAGCCCTGCATCGTCGCCGGCTCGATCACGTCGCAGCTCAGCACCAGCGTCACTTCCTCGAAGAACGGGTCGATGAACGCCGTGCTCGGGTCCGGCAGCAGGATCATGTCGGACTCGTTGATGCCCTTCCAGCCGGCAATCGACGAACCGTCGAACATCTTGCCGTCGATGAACAGCTGTTCGTCGATGGTGTGAGCCGGCACGCTGACGTGCTGTTCCTTGCCCTTGGTGTCGCAGAAGCGGAAGTCCACATACTTCACGCTCTTCTCGCTGATGATCTTGAGTACGTCTTTACCCGACATGGGGGTCTCCTGGGGTGAATTTCGCGGTAACGCGGCCAAAGGCTTAGCAGCAAATATGCCATCCATGCGCCAAAACGGAGCAGGGCGGCGTAGCTTAGTCGATCCTTTTGGTCTTACGAACCCTTGCAGCCTTTCAGAAACGTGGCCTTCTGCTCGCCCTGGAAGCCCTCGCGCTCGGCAATCGAATCGCAGACCTTGCTGCGCTGATCGGCGCTGACTGTCGACTTCGCCGGCGCCGCATTCGGCCCGAGGCAGGTCTTCAGGAACGCTTCCTGACGATCGCCCGGCAGGGCCTTGGCCTGCTCGAAGCACTGTTCCGGGGTTTCGCCGGCGGCTTGCGCCGGCATCGACAGCACCGCTGCGCCCAGCACCGTCAGGACCCGCGCCGATGCCGGAATCGCGGCCTGCAGGCCGGCCATCAACTGCTTGCTCATGTTCAGTTCCTCGCTCGCACGGGCGGCCGATACGCGCCGGTCGCCGTTGTTTTCAATGGATTTCCGGTCGAGACGAGCGCGTAGTTCCGAACGCCGCCCGGCCGCTGCAAAAGTCGCCGGGGAGCCTAGCACGCAGTCGGGGACCGGCAGCGGCATTGGCTATACTCGCGTGCTGTCGCCGATTTGAACGTCCGCGCACCGATTTTTCGTGCCGCAGACGGCAAAAAGCCGGCATTTCGACCCGAAACGACGTCCAACGGCGTTCAACCCCGCTCAAAGTCGCCCACACGACCGCCTCCATGACCTTCCAGGATTTGATCTTCACCTTGCAGACCTTCTGGGCCCGGCAAGGCTGCGTCATCGTCCAGCCGCTGGACATGGAGGTCGGCGCCGGCACGTTCCATCCGGCGACCTTCCTGCGCGCGATCGGCCCGGAGCCGTGGAACGCCGCGTACGTGCAGCCGAGCCGCCGTCCGACCGACGGCCGCTACGGCGAGAACCCGAACCGTCTGCAGCACTACTACCAGTTCCAGGTGCTGATGAAGCCGAGCCCGGCGAACATTCAGGATCTCTACCTGCAATCGCTGCAAGTGCTCGGATTCGACCTGCTGACCAACGATATCCGCTTCGTCGAAGACAACTGGGAAAGCCCGACCCTGGGTGCCTGGGGCCTCGGCTGGGAAGTCTGGCTGAACGGCATGGAAGTCACGCAATTCACGTATTTTCAACAGGTTGGCGGGCTCGAATGCAAGCCGGTCGCCGGCGAGATCACCTACGGTCTCGAACGTCTGGCGATGTACATCCAGAAAGTGGAATCGGTCTATGACCTGGTGTGGTCGAAGCACGTCGATGCCGCGGGCCGCGAGCACGTCGTCACCTATGGCGATGTCTACCACCAGAACGAAGTCGAACAGAGCGCCTACAACTTCGAGCACGCCGATACCGACGCCCTGTTCCGTCGCTTCGATGTCGCCGAAATCGAATGCAAGTCGCTGATCGAAAAGGGCTTGCCGCTGCCGGCGTATGAGCGCGTGCTCGCCGCCAGCCACAGCTTCAACCTGCTCGATGCGCGCTCGGCGATCAGCGTCACCGAACGCCAGGGCTACATTCTGAGAGTACGCACCCTCGCCCGCCTGTGTGCCGAAACCTACTACGCCGCCCGCGAAAAGCTGGGATTTCCGATGGTGACAGCGGTTTCGCGCGCTGCCTGACCCGAAAACCCAATCTGTGGCGGCCGGATGCTGCCGTTCGACCCGAGTAGCCTGAACCATGGCCCTGATCATCGGAATGTTCGATTCGCCGTTCGTGCGCCGCGTGGCGGTGTCCGCGCGCCTGCTGGGGGTCGAGTTCGAGCACCGGAACTGGTCGGTCGGCCGCGATTTCGACCGCATCCGCGAATACAACCCGCTCGGCCGGGTGCCGACCGTCGTGCTCGATGACGGCGAAGTGCTGACCGAATCGGCCGCGATTCTCGATTACCTCGACCAGCAGGCCGGCCCGGAGCGGGCTCTGCTGCCGCCGAGTGGCCCGGCGCGGCGACAGGCGCTGCAGCTGATGGCGCTGGCGACCGGCGCCGCCGAAAAAGGCGTGCTGCAGGTCTACGAGCAGGTGTTCCGGCCGGAAGAGAAGCGCCACCAGCCGTGGCTCGATCGCCTGAACACGCAGATGCGCGAGTCGCTGCGGGCGCTCGATCAGGCCTGTGCGCAGCGCGGCAACGCCGAGGCGTTGGTCGGCAGTCGGTTCGGCCAGGCCGACATCACCGTCGCCATCATCCACACCTTCCTCTGCGATACCCAGGGCCTGACGCCGGAGGAGTACCCGGCGCTGCACGCCCGCACCGCGCGCTGCGAGGCGCGGCCTGAATTCGCCGCCTTCCGCGTTCCGTTTTTCGTCCCCGGTTCCTCGAACAAGTCCTGATGGCCACTCCCGTGTCTCTGCTGATAGAAATGGGCTGCGAAGACCTGCCCGCGCGCTATGTCGTGCCGCTGGCGGACGCCCTGTCCGCCGGCATCGTCAACGGCCTCGGCCGACGCGGCGTGGCGCTCGGTGCCGCGCGCACGCTGGCCACGCCGCGCCGCATCGCCGTGCTGGTCGATGCGGTTGCCGTGCAGCAGCCGGATCAGGCGATCGAACTGGTCGGCCCGGCCATTGCCGCTGCACGGAAGGACGGCCAGCCCACGCCGGCCGCGCTCGGCTTCGCCAAGAAGTGCGGCGTCGACTTCAGCCAGATCGGCGAGAAGAACGGCAAGCTGCATTTCGCCAAACTCGAAAAAGGCAAGCCAACCGCTGCGTTGCTGGCCGAGATCTTCGAGGAAACGCTGAAATCGATGGACGAACTGGTGCCGAAGCGCATGCGCTGGGGCTCCGGTGAAGAAACCTTCGTGCGCCCGGTGCAGTGGCTGACCGCGCTGCTCGGCACCGACGTCGTGCCGCTGCGCCGTTTCGGACTGGAATCCGGCCGCGTCACCTATGGCCACCGCTTCCACGCGCCGGCGGCGATCACGCTGGCCGATCCGTCGGCCTATGTCGAAAGTCTGAAGAACGCCAAGGTCTGGGCCGAGGTTGCGACGAGAAAAGCCGAAATCGAACGCCAGATCAAGGCCGAGGCCGCAAAACTGGGCGGAAACGCCAGAATCGATGCCGGCCTGCTCGATGAAGTCACCGCGCTGGTCGAGTGGCCGGTGGTGATTTCCGGCCGCATCGAGGACCGCTTCCTCGAACTGCCGCCGGAAGTCATCGTGGCGACGGTCGAGACCAACCAGCGCTATTTCACCGTGTTCGACGCGTCCGGCAAGCTGCTGCCGGCATTCATCACGATCGCCAACATCGAGTCGAAGGACGTGGCGCAGGTCATCCAGGGCAACGAGCGCGTGGTCCGCCCGCGACTTTCCGATGCGCTGTTCTTCTGGCAGCAGGATTTGAAGCTGCCGTTTTCGGAGGCCGCGCCGTATCGCGAGAAGTTGGCCTCGGCCACGTTCCAGAAAGACCTCGGAACGGTCGCCGACAAGGTCGACCGGATTCGTCTGCTGGCCGTCAGGATCGCGGATCGACTGGCGGAAGCCGGCGCCATCACGACCGAGCAGGCGGCCGGCGCCGCTGCCGCCGCCGCGGTCTGCAAGTTCGACCTCGTGACGAAGATGGTCTACGAGTTCCCAGAACTGCAAGGGGTTATGGGCGGGTATTACGCCGTCAAGGCAGGTGATCCCGCTGCCGTGGGGGTCGCTATCCGCGAACACTACCTGCCGACTCAGGCGGGCACGGCTATTCCTTCGACGATCGAGGGCCAAATCGTCGCGCTTGCCGACAAGCTCGATACGCTTACTGGCATTTTCGCTATCGGCCAGAAGCCGACCGCCAGCAAGGACCCGTATGCGCTGCGACGTGCCGCGCTCGGGATTCTTCGCATCCTGATCGAGGGCAAGCTGCCGCTCGACGTGCAGCAGCTTCTGCAGCAGGCGTTGCAGCAACAGCCTGCCGGCAAGCGCGACGAATCCACCCTGAAGGACCTGCTGACCTTCGTGCAGGAACGCCATCGCGCGTGGCGCGTCGGCAGCGACATCGACGGCCGTCCGGTGACGGTCGAGATGTTCGAGGCCGTTGCCGCGCTTGGCATCACGCAACCGCTTGATTTTGAAGCCCGCCTGCGCGCCATCCACAGCTTCTGGGCGCTGCCGGAAGCGGCCAGCCTTGCCGCCGCCCACAAGCGCGTGCGCAATGTCCTGAAGCAGGCCGGCGACGGTGCTTCGGACATCGATGCCGCCAAGTTCGAAAACGACGCGGAATCAGCGCTTTACGCCGCGCTGAACGCCGTCAGCGCGGCGCCGGCGGCCGATTACGCCGAGCGTCTGAAACAGCTCGCCACGCTCAAGGCGCCGGTCGATGCCTTCTTCACCGGGGTGATGGTGATGGCCGATGACGCGGCGGTGCGCGCGAACCGGCTGGCGCTGCTGCGGCAGCTCGACCGGGTCTGCCGCGAAGTCGCCGACATCTCGTGCCTGCCGGGCTGAGCACTCGCGGCGTTGGCGATGCGTTGAATCGCATCGCCAGCGAGTGCGAACGCCCGACCGTTCCGGTCGGGCCGGGCGGCTGCCGGTCGGCGGCGCACATCGATTCCGACGGCACTCCGCGCGCGGCGCAGACCCCAACTTGAGCAACGCGACATGAAACTGGTGATTCTCGATCGGGACGGCGTCATCAACGAAGACTCGCCGGACTTCATCAAGTCGGTCGCGGAATGGCAGCCGGTGCCCGGCAGTCTGGAGGCGATCGCGATGCTGTGTCAGGCCGGATACCGCGTGTTCGTGGCGTCGAACCAGTCCGGCATCGGCCGCGGGCTGCTCGATTTCGATGCGCTGTTCGCGATTCACGACCGGATGCAGCGGGCGCTGGCCGAACTCGGCGGCCGGATCGACGGCATCTTCTTCGCCCCGGAACACCCGGACCGCGCCAGCGAGATGCGCAAACCGGCGCCCGGCATGCTGAAGGACCTCGCGAAGCGCCTGAACCAGAGTCTGGACGGCGTTCCGTTCGTCGGCGATTCCGGTTCAGACCTCGAAGCCGCCCGCGCAGCCGGTGCACGCCCTGTTTTGGTGCTTTCCGGCAACGGTGAACGCACCAAAACAAAGCAGAATCTGGCCGATGTCGAAGTCTTCGACAACCTGATGGCGTTTGCACGCACCCATATCGAGCGCGGCGCGGCGGCCTGATCGCGATCAGCGCGCGGCGCTGGCCCGTCGGCGGCGCAGCCCGTCGGGCCGGAAGCGCCAGGCCAGCAGCAGCAGCGCCAGCCCGCCCGGAATCCAGCGCAGATCGGTTTCCACCTTGGCCGGATGGGCCAGCGCGCGGTCGTGGAACGCGGCGTCGAGCGAGGCCGGGCTGACCAGCCGGGTGTAGCCGAAGCCGACGGTCTTCGCGAGCAGCTTCAGGTGATCCTCACGCAGCTCGGACAGGTGCTCGTGGCTGGTGCCGTCGATCGCGCCGCCGTACTGCAGCACCTCGGTGGCGCGCCAGAAGCCGATGCGCTTGCCGTCCGGATCGGTCTTCGGAATCGGCCGCGGCTCCAGCGTGCCGACCCCGACCACCCAGCCGCGCACCTCGCCGAGCTGGCCGTCGTAGCCGCGCACGCGCTGCGGCGGCAGCGGCGGCGCCTCGTGGCCATCGGTCATGAAGACCACCGACGGCGTCGGCTTCAGGTCCCGCACGTTCAGCAGCGTCCAGAACAGACCTTCCTGGATTTCGCTGGAGCGCTCGAACGCCATGCGGCCGTCGATGTTGTCGAGCGCGGCGAGCAGCGCGCTGTAGTTGCGGCAGACCTCGACCGGTGCCAGCAGCATCACGATCTTGCGGCCGGCGAACACGCCCCAGCCGATGCGGGTGTCGCAGCGCGGATTCTTCAACGCCTCGGCGACCGCGTGCTTGGCGAAGGCCAGACGGCTCACGGGCGCGCCATCCAATTGATAATCCTCGACATTCATGCTCTGCGACACGTCGAAGATGACGACGTGATCGTACGCGTCGCGGGTGACCGGCAGCTTCGGCACCGCCAGCGCGAAGGCCAGCAGCACCAGCGCCGGCAGCAGCAGCCAGCCGCCGCCGGACAGCGCGTTGGCCGCATAGGCGCGCCATGCGGTGCCGTTCACGCGGCGCGGCTCACGGGGACGGGCTCATGCGAGCGAGCTCACGGCAGTTCCGGCTTGTCGCCGTTCGGGCGCTCGACCGCCGGCGGCGGCGTGACTTCGACATTGCCGTCGTCGGCTTCCGGTTCCAGCCACAGCGCGCGTTCGAGGTTGTAGCGCGCTTCCCAGTGCTGCGGGTCTTCGTCGAGCACGCGGCGATAGGCCTGCTTGCCGAGTTCGACCAGGGTGCGCGCCTTGGCCACCTGCTCGTCGCCGATCCGCTTGGCCTGCCGCATGTGCAGGTTGCCGAGGTCGTAGCGGGCGATCAGGCGGATATCGGCGCGATCGGACAGGGCCAGCGGCTCGTAGGCACGCAGCGCCCGGTCGTAGTCCTCACCCTGCGCGAGCGCGATGGCGAACGCGAGCGCCGCTTCCGGCGTATCCAGCCGCGGCGCGGCGACCGGCGGCTGATCGGGCGCGGCCCCGCCGTCGGCAGCCGCGACGGCCTGTCGCGCGACCGCGGTGGCTTCGGCGATCACGGCGTTGGCGCGCGCCGCCGTCTGCAGCTTGAGGCCATAGGCGACCGACGCACCGGCGAAGCCGAGCGCGATGACGCCGAACGCGAGATGGACCGGGGAACGTTTCAAGCGGCGAAACTCCTGACAGTCAGCGCGCGATGGCCGAGCAGCACGGTGCAGGCGACGATCGCGAGCCAGTAGAAGACATGGGTGAAATCGCGCCGCGGCACCCGTTCGAGATATTCCAGCGGCAGGTTCTGCTGGCGCTCGATTTCGGCCACGGCCTGATTGACGCCGTCCGGGCTTTCGGCCTCGAACACCTTGTAGGTCGTCGGCAGCGTCTTGAAGAAGCGGTGCATCGCGACATCCTTGATCAGGCCGACCGCTTCCGGCTCTTTCTCCGAATCCAGCCGCGGCCAGTTGACCGAGCGCAGGTAGATCCAGTCCAGCGCGATCCGGTTGCGGGCCATGCCGTCGCGGATGATCGCGCGCGTCGTGTCGTCGATTTCGGCGGCGCCGTCGGACACCAGCAGGATCACGCGGCTGCCGGAATACGCGCGCCCATCGAACTGGCTGATCGCAGCCACCAGCCCGCGGCCGAGATCGGTGCCGGGCAGGCCGTTCGAGATGCCGGCGGCGGCGATGCCGGCCTGGATCACTTCCGGCGACTGCGAAAACGGCGTCACCCGGAACGGTGCCGCGCCGAACATCAGCAGCGAATAGCGATCCGCCGGCCGCCGCTCGACCAGCCGCGACAAGGCTTCCCGCGCGATGTTGCGCTTGCGCAGCGGGCTGTCGCGGCGGCGCTTCGGGTGCTGGCCCTTGGCCACCATCTCGTCATCCATGCTCAAGCTGGAGTCGAACAGCACGACGATTTCCGCGCCGCGGCCGATCCGCGGCACATCCCATTCCGGCCGACCCGGTTCGGCCAGCGCCAGGACGATCGACGCGATCGCCAGCACCGCCGCCGCGCGCCCCACCCGTTCGACCCAGCGGCCGACGCGATCCTGCGGCAGCCATGGCAGCGACGAGAAGGTCAGTTCCTCGGCGCGATGGCGCAACAGCGGCAGCAGGGCCAGCGGCAACAGCAGCAGGGCCCAGGGTTGAGCGAAGTCGAGGGCCAGATCGAGGGCCGGGGCGCTGCCGCCGAACAGGCTCATCGTTCGTGCTGGCGCTCGATGCGGCGCAGTTCCGCCGCCAGTTCGGGAATCGACACGCCGGCCGGTGCCGCCTCGTGGCCGCCGAAGAAACGCTCGGCCGATGCCGCGTAGAAGCGTTCGATCCGGTCACGCGCCGCTTCCAGTTGCGGCGCGGCGCGGAACAGCAACGACAGGCTCGCCGGCTGGATCACGCGGCCGGCGGTGGCATCGAAGGCCTGATGCAGCGCCTTCCATGCCGCTTCCGACTGGCCATCGACGCTGCGCAAGACCTTCGCGGCCCGGGCGAACGGCAGCCGTTCGGAGGCCTGCCACTCGCGCCAGCGCCACCAGCCGAGCCACAGCGCCACGGTCAGCGCGAGACCGGCGAGGCTCGCCATCAGCGCGCGGCGGATCGCGTCGGTGGCGATCGTCGGCGCCGGGCGATCCGGCTGCAGCGGGATCAGCCCGCCCTGGTTGCGGACCAGGCTCGCGGTGATCGCGCCGACGGTGATCGGCCAGTCGGCGACGTCGATGAACACGTCCGGCGTCGTCGTGCGCAGGTGCAGCTTCGGCAGCGTGATGACGTCGACATCCTTCGAGGCATTGACGATCTGGTAATCGAGCACCAGCCAGCGAGTGCCGTCCGGGCGTCGTTCGACGCGGGCGCCGCGCCGCGAAATCCAGCTGCCGAAGCGATCCTTGCGCGGAATCTCGACCAGATCGACCGACTGGCCATCGACGCTGAGCTGGACTTTCTGCACCAGCAGATCGCCGACCAGATAGCCGTACGGCCGCGGGTTTTCGACCGGCGTCTGGATGACTTCGGTGACGACGGCGACCGCATCGCTGCTGGCCACGTGGCCTTCGGCTGTCGGCAGCGCAGTGGCGGCGGCCGACGGCACGGCGACGTCGACGTCGACGTCGACGTCGACGGGCGCGCTCGCGGGCTCGGCGGCAGGTTCGGCGGCGGTTTCCGAGAGGGCTTGCGGTGCGGCTTCCGGCGCCGGCACCGCCGGCTCGGCCGCCGACCGTCGCGCGGGATCGGCCGAGGCGTCGACCTTGACCTGCACCGCTTCGCGCGCGGCCTGCTCCTCGGCCGCCTTGCGCGCCGCTTCGGCCTCGGCCTCGGCGCGCTTGGCCGGGCGCGGATCGAACAGCGCCTGACCCTTGACCGGCGGCTGGTAGTTCTCGTTCGGCGGCCGCTGCGCCGTGGCCGTCAGCGACGCGACGACGGCCGCAAGCGCCGCGAGGCCCGCGGCCGCGCGAAAGCCGGTCGCGGCGCTCATGCGTTGGCCTCGAAGAAGTATTCGGACATCGCGTCGGCATCGAACGTGCCGTGAACCCAGAACGGCCGCAGGCCGCGATTCGAGAAGAACGCCTTGAGCGTGGCGCGGCGGGTTTCGACCGCCTCGCGCCACTCGCTGCGCAGCTTCGGGCGCAGCCAGATCGCGCTGCGTGCGGCGGATTCGGCATCGCGCAGCGACACCAGACCGTTGGTCACCGGCGGCTCGGTTTCCGCCGGATCCCAGATGATCACCGGCACGACATAGGCGCGGGACAGCGCATCGAGCGTCTCGTCGAGCCGGGCCAGCGGCCAGTGGAAGTCCGACGCGAGGAACACCAGGCCCTGCTTGCCGGCCAGCCGCTGCAGCGTGTCGCGCAGGCCGTCGACCGGGTCGCCGCGATGGCGCTCGCCGGCATCGGCCTGCGCCGCCAGCGCCGGATCGGCGAGCTGCGCCGCCATGACATGGCCGACGCCGCGGCTCAACGACGCCGGCACGTACAGGTCTTCGCGTTCGCTGGTGTCGAACGCGACCATGCCGGCAGCATCACCGACTCTGAAGGCGCTGGCGCCGATGGCGCGGGCCAGATCGCTCAGCACTTCGAGCTTGCTGCGCCGGGCGCCGAACACCATCGAGGCCGAGACATCGGCCACCAGCCACACCGGCACGCCGACGCGCTGGCGCATGACGCGCACCAGCCAGTCGCCACGCACGTCGCGCAGGGACGCGCGCACGTCGAGCCGGCGCGGATCCGGCCGGCTGAACAGCGTGGCGTGGGTGATGAACTCCTGACCGTTGCCCTGGCTCGTGCCCGGATGCGAGCCCGGCCGCTGGCCGCCGGCGCGCATCGGCAGGCGATAGAAGAAGTCGGTTGCGGCGGCCACCATGTCAGGGCGCCGGCACGCGCTCGAGCAGCCGGGCGATCAGGGCATCGGCCAGTTCCGCGCGGCGCAGCTCGTACACCGGCGTGAAGAACACGCGATGAACCATGGTCGACGGGAACACCGCCTGGATGTCGTCCGGCGTCAGGTAGTCGCGCCCGGCCAGCCAGGCGACGACACGCGCGGCGCGCACCAGTGCCGACACGCCGCGCGGGCTGGCGCCGGCGAGGATCAGGCGATTCATGTCGACACCGTCGATCTGGATGCCCGCGGCAGCCGGGTTGCGCGTGGCTTCCCACAGCGCCAGCACGTAGCGTTCGAGCGCGTCGGTGGCGCGCACGGAAGACTGGATCGCCGCACCGATCTCGTTCAGACGCTCCCACGGCAGCAGGCCGGCCGGCACGGTGTCGATCAGGCGATCGGAATCATGGAAGCTCGGGTTGAACGCGAGCTGGCGACGGATCTCGGTGTCCGATGGCGTGGCCATGCGCAGTTCGAACATGAAGCGGTCGCGCGCGGCGGACGCCAGCTCGAAGGTTTCCTCGCGCTCGATCTTGTTGCGATCGGCGAACACGGTCATGTGCGGGAACCGGTATTCGCGGTTGAACGCGGACACCGTGCGCTCCGCCATCGCACGCAGCAGCAGCGACTGCACCTGCGGCCGCGCGCGGTTGATCTCGTTGAAGAAGAACGTCACCAGCCGCTCGCCATGGCGCAGCAGCGGGCCGGGATCGATCCGCGGCTTGCCGTGCTCGTCGACATAGGTGTGGTAGATCAGGTCGCCCGGCAACAGGTCGACCGTGCCTTCGACGCGCTCGAAATCGCCGCCGATGGCTCGCGAGAACGCCCGGAGCACCGTGGTCTTGCCGACGCCGACATCGCCTTCGAGCAGCACATGGCCGCGGGCGAACAGCGCGATGTTGATCAGCCGCACCGTGCCGGGCTGGCCGATCACGGCGCGGTTCACTTCGGATTCGATCTTCAGCGCCTGGGAGCGCCAGTCCTGCAGCTGGGAGTCGGTGGTCATCGCAACGGTTCGGGCTCACGTCCTGACCGGGCAGCGCGCGCTGCACGGCGTGTTCGGGTCATCACGCCGGACGGCCGCCGCCGCGCAGCATCGTCGGTCGGGATCGGCTCGGACCGACCCCACCACCGGATGCCGCACGCGCTTGCTCCGCCAGCTCGCCTGTCGGGGTCTTCCGGTCGGACTCGGCCCCGCTGGGGCCCAGTCGACCGTGGCCACGATCTTTCTTGCTGACGCGAACTTAGCGCAGTTCCGCGCTCCGGTGCGACGCGGGGTTCGGTTGTGTCGACAGGCGTCGACTGTGTCCTCGCTGACCCGCTGCCGAGATGCGCGACTTTGACCCGTCCGATCAGCCTTCGCTGGCGCCGTCGCCGCTGCCCTTGATCCGGCCGTACGCGGCCAGCGCGCGGTCGCGCGATTCGCTCAACGACACCACCGGCTTCGGATAGTCCTGCCCCGGCGAGAACTTCGCCGCCAGCCACACCGCCGGCTTCGCTTCCCACGGCGCGTGCAGGCTGGCATCCGGAAGCTTCGCGATTTCCGGCACCCAGCGCCGCAGGTAGACGCCGTCGCCATCGAACTTCGCCGACTGCAGCACCGGGTTGAAGATGCGGAAGTACGGCGCGGCATCGGCGCCGCAGCCGGCGCTCCACTGCCAGCCGAGCGTGTTCGCGGCGAGGCTGGCATCGACCAGCGTGTCCCAGAACCAGGCGGCGCCTTCCTGCCACGGAATCAGCAGGTTCTTGGTCAGGAAGCTGGCGACGATCATGCGCACGCGGTTGTGCATCCAGCCGGTGGTCCACAGCTGACGCATGCCGGCATCGACGATCGGCACGCCGGTGCGGCCGCGCTGCCAGGCGCGCAGGCTGTCGGCGTAGTCGGCCTTCGGCAGCCACGGGAACGCCGCGAACTTCGGATACAGCGGCGTGTCCGGCGTGGTCGGATAGTGGAACAGCAGGTGGTGCGCGAACTCGCGCCAGCCCAGCTCGCGGACGAAATGTTCGACATTGCCGACCAGCCCCGGCGCATGGCGCTCGGCCAGCAGCCGCTGCGTGCGATGCACCAGTTGCACAGGGCCGATCTCGCCGAAATGCAGGTGCGGCGACAGGCTCGACGTCGACGCCTTCGCCGGCAGGTCGCGCTGATCGTGATAGCGCGCGGCGCCGTCGGCGCAGAACGCTTCCGCCTGCGCCCAGGCGCCGGCCTCGCCCGGGGTCCAGTGGCTGTAGAACGCGTCATCCCAACGGATCGACGGCAACAGCTTCAGTGCGTCGATCGCCAGTGATTGAAGCGGCTTGGCCGGCGGCTTCAAGGCTTCCGGCGCCGGCAAAGCTGCACGCGCCGCGCGGGCACCGGCGTTGCGCCAGAACGGCGTGAACACGCGATACGGCTCGCCGCCGCCGGTCTTGACCTCCCACGGCTCGACCAGCAGGGCCGAGTTGTAGCTCTCGGCCACCAGCCCGGCCTTGCGCAGCACGGTCTTGATCCGCTTGTCGCGGGCGATGATCGCCGGCTCGTACAACCGGTTCCAGTAGACGGCGACGGCACCGGATTCGCGCACCAGCGCCTGCAGCTCGGCCAGCGAATCCCCGGCGCGGATCACCAGCGGCGAGCCGAGTGCGGCCAGCGACGCCGACAGCGCGGTCAGCGAGTGGTGCTGCCACCAGCGGCTGGCCGCACCGGGCTGCCACGGCGCTTCCTCGTCCGGCGCATGCACGTAGACCGGAATGACGGTGTCGTGCGCGGCCAGTGCGGCAGCGAGCGCGGGATTGTCGGCCACGCGGAAGTCGCGGCGGTACCACAGCAGGGCGGTGGACATGGGAATGAGCGGGTTCGAATGGGGTGCGCCATCGTAGCCCGGCGCGGCCATCCGCCGGGATCATCCGGTGCCGCGGCGGCGGGCACGGCGGGTGCGCGGCGTATAATCGCGTCCCCATGAACACCCCTCCTCTCGGCGCCGGCCCGCCTGCGCTCGAAATCCGCGATGTCCGCAAGACTTACGGCACCGTCCGTGCCCTGAACGGCCTCAGCTTCCAGATCCAGCAAGGCGAATTCTTCGGTCTGCTCGGCCCGAACGGCGCCGGCAAGTCGACGCTGATCAGCATCATTTCCGGCCTGATCCGCGCCGACGAAGGCCGGGTCGCCGTGCTCGGCCACGATACCGTCAGCGACTGGCGCGCTGCCCGCCGCAAGCTCGGCGTGGTGCCGCAGGAACTGGTGTTCGATCCGTTCTTCAAGGTCGTCGACCTACTGCGCATCCAGGCCGGCTACTACGGCTGCGGCAAGGAAGTCTGGCCGTGGATCGACGAGATGCTGGAGCGCCTCGAACTGGGCAACAAGCGCACGGCGATGATGCGCACGCTGTCCGGCGGCATGAAGCGCCGCGTGCTGATCGCCCAGGCGCTGGTCCACAAGCCGCCGGTCGTGATCCTCGACGAGCCGACCGCCGGCGTCGACGTCGAACTACGCCGCACCTTGTGGCGCTTCATGCGCGACCTGCACGCGAAAGGCACGACCGTGGTGCTGACCACGCACTATCTGGAAGAAGCGCAGGAAATGTGCGACCGCATCGCCATCGTCGACAAGGGCGTGCTGCGCGTGGTTGAAACCACCGAAGGCCTGCTGAACCGCCACCCATTCCGCTTCCTGACCCTGAAGCTGGCCGATGGCGCGACGATGCCGCCGAACCTCGCGGAACTGGTCACCAGCGAGAAGGCCGGCGCAATCGAGCTCAAGCTGGATCGCGAGCGCCACCCGATCGCCAGCGTCTTCGCCGGCCTGAAGGCAGCCGGCATCGAGATCGCCGATGTCTCCACGCGCGAGCCGGACCTCGAGGACATCTTCGTCGAACTGACCGCCAAGCCGGCCGCGGGAGCGCTGTCATGAGCCCGAACCAGCTGGGGTTCTACACGCTGCTGAAGAAAGAGGTGATGCGGTTCTGGGTGAGGCGGGGTTTGTTCGATGGCCTCATGCCATCGAACCCGCCGAACGCCCATCCGCTTGCGGATGGGCCGGCCCGAACAGAACCGCAGGCGGAGGCCAGCCGATGAGTCCCAATCAACTCGGCTTTTACACCCTCCTCAAGAAGGAAGTGATGCGGTTCTGGTCGGTGCTGGCCCAGACCGTCACGGCACCGGTGCTGACCGCGCTGCTGTACCTGCTCGTGTTCGCGCAGGCGCTGCAGGGCCGCGTGGTGTCGGGCTACGACGGCATCACCTACACGCAGTTCCTGCTGCCGGGTCTGGTGATGATGACGGTGCTGCAGAACGCGTTCGCCAACACCTCGTCGTCGCTGGCGCAGTCGAAGGTCAATGGCAACCTCGTGTTCCTGCTGATGGCGCCGATCGGGCCGTTCGAGATGTTCCTCGCCTATGTCGGTGCCGCGCTGGTGCGCGCACTGCTCGTGGCGCTGGCGATGCTTGCGGTGGCCGGGCCGATGGTTGGCCTGCCGCTGGCGAATCCGTTCGCGCTGCTGGCGATGTTCGTGCTGGCCGGCGGTGCGCTCGCGGTGCTCGGCATCATCGCCGGCATCGTCTCGACCAAGTTCGATCACCTGGCCGCGTTCTCGAACTTCATCATCACGCCGCTCTCGTTCCTGTCGGGCGTGTTCTATTCGGTGCATTCGCTGCCGGAACCCTGGTTCACGGCCTCGCACCTGAACCCGTTCTTCTACATGATCGACGGCTTCCGCTACGGCTTCTTCGGCCACGGCGACGTCTCGTACTGGCTCAGCCTCAGCTGGACCGCCGGTTTCTTCGTGCTGGTGTCGGCCATCTGCCTGTGGATGCTGGTCACCGGCTACAAGCTCAGAAAGTAATTCAGGAATCACCCCGATGATGACCAAGGAAAAGATCAAGGCCCTGCTCGATGCCGGCCTGCCCGGCGCCACGATCGAGGTCCGCGGCGACGACGGGCAGCATTTCGAGGCCGATGTCAGCTGGAGCGGCTTCGCTGGTCTGAGCATGGTCAAGCAGCATCAGGCCGTCTACGCCGCGCTCGGCGACAAGATGGGCCGCGAGATTCATGCGCTGGCGCTGAAGACGCGCATCGGCTGAACCGGAACGTGCGCGCCCGCGCAGTTCGTCCTCACGAGAGTTGAATGGACAAATTCCTGATTGAAGGCAACGGCCCGCTGACCGGCGAAGTCGCTGCCAGCGGCGCCAAGAACGCCGCGCTGCCGATCCTCTGCGCGAGCCTGCTGACCGACGACGAGCTGCGCCTGTCGAACGTGCCGGACCTGCACGACGTGGTGACGACCAAGAAGCTGCTCGCGCAGATGGGGGTTGCAGTCGCAAGCCCCGGCCCGGGCCTGTTCGCGGCGACCGCGCGCGGCATCACCACCTGTGTCGCGCCGTACGAGCTGGTGAAGACCATGCGCGCGTCGATCCTCGTGCTCGGCCCGCTGCTGGCCAAGCGCGGCCACGCCGAAGTGTCGCTGCCCGGCGGCTGCGCCATCGGCGCGCGTCCGGTCGATCTGCACCTGATGGGCCTGAAGGCGATGGGTGCCGAGATCACGCTCGAAGACGGCTTCATCAAGGCCCGCGCCACGCGGCTCAAGGGCGCGCGCATCTACTTCGACACGGTCACCGTCACCGGCACCGAGAACCTGCTGATGGCCGCGGTGCTGGCCGATGGCGAAACGGTGCTGGAGAACGCCGCGCGGGAGCCGGAGATCGTCGATCTCGCGAACTGCCTGACGGCGATGGGCGCGAAGATCAGCGGCGCCGGTACCGGCACCATCGTCGTGCAGGGCGTGCGTGATCTGCATGGTGCCGATCACCGCGTGATTCCGGATCGCATCGAAGGCGGCACCTTTCTCGTGGCCGCGGCGATCACCCGCGGCCGCGTCCGGCTGACGAAGACCGATCCGAACGCGCTCGACGCAGTGATCGTGAAACTCCAGCAGGCGGGCGCGAAAGTGGCGACCGGCGCGGACTGGATCGACGTCGACATGCGCCATCAGCGTCCGCATTCGGTGAACCTGCACACGATGGCGCACCCGGGTTTCCCGACCGACATGCAGGCGCAGTTCATGGCGCTGGACTGCTACGCCGATGGCGTCGGCACGATCCGCGAAACGATCTTCGAGAACCGCTTCATGCACGCGCAGGAGCTGCTGCGCCTGGGCGCGGACATCCGCATCGAAGGCAATACCGCCATCGTCACCGGCCGCGAGAAGCTCAAGGGTGCGCCGGTGATGGCCACCGATCTGCGCGCGTCCGCCGCGCTGGTGCTCGCCGCGATCGCCGCCGAAGGCACAACGAAGATCGACCGCGTGTACCACATCGACCGCGGCTACGAGCACATCGAGGAAAAGCTCGGCGCGCTCGGCGCCCGGATCGCACGGGTCAAGGACTGATCGCGCCGCCCGGTCGCCGATCGGCCGGGCCGCATCCCGCATTCGGCAGGCTCGGTCGCATCGCAGGTTCGACGCGACTACCCTGCCGTCATCCGTTGTTTCGGCACCGCCTCGGTGCCCTGAAGTCATGCCCCGGAACCGGCCATGGAAACCTCCCCCCAAGCCCAGCTCGCCGTCCTGATCGACGCCGACAACGCCAACGCCAAGCGCATCGACGGCCTGCTGGCGGAAGTCGCCAAGTACGGCCGCGCCACGACCAAGCGCGCCTATGGCGACTGGACCACGCAGAACCTCGGCAGCTGGAAGCAGACCCTGGCGCGACACGCGATCCAGCCGATGCAGCAGTTCAGCAACACCAAGGGCAAGAACTCGACCGACAGCGCGCTGATCATCGACGCGATGGATCTGCTGTACACCGAGCGCTTCGACGGTTTCTGCATCGTTTCCAGCGACAGCGACTTCACCCGTCTGGCCTCGCGCATCCGCGAATCCGGCCTGACCGTCTACGGCTTCGGCGAGCGCAAGACGCCGCAACCGTTCGTGCGCGCCTGCGACCGCTTCATCTATGTCGAAGTGCTGCGTGACGGCGAGCCGGACACGGTCGACGAGCCGACGCCGCGCGCCGCCGATCGCAATCGTCAGCCGACGCCGAAGCCCGCGGCGCCAAGCCCGGCCGCGTCCAATCCGTCGGCCGCACCGGCACCGAAGCCGGCACAGAAACCGGCCGAGGCCAGCGCCGACGAGCGCCCGGCGCGCGGCGCGCCGATCGACGATCCGGCGCTGCTCGGCCCGCTGTGCGCGGCCGTGGCCGATGCCGGCGACGAGGATGGCTGGGCCGGTCTCGGCGCGGTCGGCAGCCTGCTCGGCAAGCGCATGCCGGAGTTCGATCCGCGCAACTACGGCCGCAAGAAGCTCAGCGATCTGGTTGCCGCGATCGCGCTGTTCGAGGTCGAGGAGCGCGGCGAACCGGGTCGCTCGCGGGCACTGTACGTGCGCGAGAAGCGCGTGCGCGACGGCGAGCGCAAGGCCGAGCCGCGCCATGATGTGAAGCCGGACGCGCGGCCGGCAGCAAAGCATGAGCCGCGTCCCGAGGCTCGCCCGGCCGTCGCGCCGACAGCGACGGCGGCCAGCGCCGACGCCAGCGAGGCGCGACCGGCCGCGCCCGCACCGGTCGCATCGCCCGTGGTGGCCAGCACATCGACACCGGCGGCAGCGCCCGCACCGGCCGCGCGGCCGACGCCGATTCCGCCGTCGCGTCATGACCCGCGTCCGCCGCAGATGCCGCGCGCCGCGCCGACCGCAGCCCAGCAGCAGGCACCGGACTGGGCGCCACGACGCGATGTCCGCCTGCCGGCCTGGGCCGAGCCCAAGCTGCCTGCCGCATCGGCCCCGTCGCCGGCCGCCGCAGCACCCGCGCAAACGGCATCGGCTCCGGTCCCGGCGCCCATGCCAACGCCGGCGGCGCCCGCCGGTCTTCCGCCAGCACCGGCGGTCGCGCCGCCAGCGCCGGCCCCGGTGCCTGCCGCAACCGCTGCGGAAAAGCCCGCCGCGCGCCCGCCGCGCAAGGCCGCGGCGAAGAAGGCGGCACCGGTGGCAGCGGATGCACAACCGGTGTCGACGCCCGAAGCATCGGCAGCCGTCAGGCCCAAGGCCCGCCCGCGCAAGCCGAGCGACGCCGGTGCCGCCGCGCCCGCAGCGGGCAAGGCGGTGAAGTCGACCGCCGCGAAACCGAAAGCCTGATCGGCAGCGCGCGCCGGCCATCGACGGTCGGCGCGCACGCGGCCCGCGGGCGACGCCGCCGCATCTGCAGCGGTGCCTTTCACACAGCGCTGATCATTGTCAACGAAACATGAATGCGTCGCGCGTACGATCGACGGCACGCGAGGCACAAAACCCGCCCGCGCATCCGTAGACCGGGCGCGAGTCACTGTCCTTCCAGCCGCGCCGGTCCCCACGCGAACCCGCAGTGCGCGGGCTTGCTCATGCAGCACAGGGAGTGGCAGCGATGACGCAACGAAAAGGGCGAATCTCGAAGACAAGGGCGCTGGCGATGGCCGCGACGGCGGCGGCATTGGCCGTGCTGCCGGCACAGGCCGATCTGGCTCGGCTGCTCGACTACCTGCAGGTCGGCGATCATGCGATGGGCTCGCAGATCCGGAAGCACGAAGGCATCGGCAAGTACGAGGAGTCGGACCTGCTGGTGCTGAATGCGACCTCGTCGGTACCGGGCATGGATGTCAGCCGCTATCAGGGTAACGTCAACTGGCAGGCGGCGTACAACAACGGTGCGCGCTTCGCGTACATCAAGGCGACCGAGCGCAACAACTACGTCAACCCGTACTTCGCGCAGCAGTACAACGGCTCGTACAACGTCGGCATGATTCGCGGCGCGTATCACTTCGCCATTCCGAGCGCGACCTCGGGCACGGTGCAGGCGAACTACTTCGTCGATCACGGCGGCGGCTGGTCGGCCGATGGCAAGACGCTGCCGGGTGCGCTGGACATCGAATACAACCCATACAGCGGCGGCACCTGCTACGGCCTGAGCCAGCAGGCAATGGTCAACTGGATCAACGCGTTCTCGACCCGCTACTACCAGCGCACCGGCCGCTATCCGACGATCTACACCAGCACCAGCTGGTGGTCGCAGTGCACCGGCAATCTCGGCAACTTCTCCAGCACCAACCCGCTGTGGGTCGCCCGCTATTCGTCGAGCGTCGGCACCTTGCCGTATCCGTGGGGCATCTACACGTTCTGGCAGTTCTCGGATTCCGGCACCTTCCCCGGCGATCAGAACCGCTTCAACGGCGCCTATTCGCGGCTGCAGGTGCTGGCCCGCGGCGGCTGATCCCCAGGCTCGATTTCTGGGCTTGGCGCGCGGTTCCCGGCCGGAACCGCGCGCCATTCTTCATCGGCTGCCGGGCATCGCGGGAACCGTCGCGGCTGGATCGATCCGCAGCGTCACGCCGCTGATCCGATTGGCGAACGCGGCCGCGAGCAGCGCGGCCAGCTGCCGTGCCGCCTCGGCCGCCGGGAGGCCTTCGGGCCGGATGTTCGACAGGCAGTTGCGCTCGGCATCGGTGCGGCCGACCTTCGGCGCGAACGTGACATAGGCCCCGAGACTGTCGGCCGACGACAGGCCCGGCCGCTCGCCGATCAGGCAGACCACCAGCCGTGCCGACAGCGTCTCGGCGATCTCGTCGGCCAGCGCCACGCGCGCCTGAGTTGCGATCACCAGCGGGCCGATGCGCAGGCCCGCGAGCATCGGCAACAGTGCCGCGAGCAAGGCGGCGGCATGACGCTGCGGCGCCAGCGCCGACAGGCCGTCACCGATGACGAACAGCACGTCCGGCGCGCTCGCGCGAGCCGCGGCTTCGGCGGCCAGCGCAGCGCGCGACACGGCATCGAGCCGGCGTCCCCAGTCCGGCCGCGCCAGATAGGCGCTGCGGCTGGCCGCGGCACTGGCGACGGTGAGCAGCGGCAGACCGAGCGAGGCCAGATCGCTCGCGAGCTGTGCGACATCGAGCGCGGCATGCACGGCATCGCGTGCCTGGGCATGCGCCACGCCGAACGCCAGCACCTCGCGCGTCGGCAGGCTGGCACCGCTGCGGCCGAGCGCGATGCGCGCAACGGTGTGGGACTGCAGCTCGGCCCACGGATCGCGTGGAATGCCGTTGCGCGCGCGGTCGAGATCGCTCATCGCGGGGCGTCGTCGATCGCCGACAGCAGCGGCAGCGCCAGCGATTCGCGCGCATCGCGCAGCCGGCCTCGATCATCGATCAGCCGCATCCGCTGCAGCCACTGCTCGAACTCCGGCGCGTGGCGCAGGCCGAGCGTTTCGCGCAGGTACAGGCCATCGTGAAAGCTCGTGCTCTGGTAGCCGAGCATGATGTCGTCGGCACCCGGCACGCCCATCACGTAGTTGACGCCGGCCGCGCCCAGCAGGGTCAGCAGCGTGTCCATGTCGTCCTGATCGGCCTCGGCATGGTTGGTGTAGCAGACGTCCACGCCCATCGGCAGGCCGAGCAGCTTGCCGCAGAAGTGATCCTCCAGCCCGGCGCGGATGATCTGCTTGGCATCGAACAGATACTCCGGCCCGATGAAGCCGACCACGCTGTTGACCAACAGCGGCGCATGCGCGCGGCAGACGGCATAGGCGCGGGCTTCGCAGGTCTGCTGATCGAGACCGTGGTGGGCGTTGGCCGAGAGTGCCGCGCCCTGCCCGGTCTCGAAGTACATGACGTTGTCGCCCACCGTGCCGCGCTTCAGGCTCCGCGCGGCATCCTGCGCTTCGCGCAGCAGGGCCAGCGAGATGCCGAAGCTCGTGTTCAGCGCTTCGCTGCCGCCGACCGACTGGAACACCAGATCGACCGGCGCGCCATGCTCGATCGCGTCGATCTGCCGCGTGACGTGGGCCAGCACGCAGCTCTGCGTCGGAATGCCGTGGCGGCTGATCAGCGCGTCGAGCAGGTCCCACAGCGCGCGCAGCTTGCGCGGCTCGTCGCTCGCCGGGTTGATGCCGATGCAGGCGTCGCCGGCGCCGTACAGCAGACCGTCGAGCGTCGACGCGAGGATGCCGCGGGCATCGTCGGACGGATGGTTCGGCTGCAGCCGGATCGCCAGCCGGCCGGGCAGGCCGATGGTCGAGCGGAAGGCGGTCACCACGCGGCACTTGCGGGCCGCGAGAATCAGATCCTGATTGCGCATCAGCTTGGAAACCGCCGCGGCCATTTCCGGCGTGATGCCGGGTGCGGCGGCGGTCAGCGCCTCGGTCGTCGCGGCATCGGACAGCAGCCAGTCGCGAAAAGCCCCGACGGTCAGGCTGCGCAGCGGCGCGAACGCGGCGGCATCGTGCGAATCGACGATCAGGCGCGTGACCTCGTCGCGCTCGTAAGGAATCAGCGGCTCGTCGAGAAACGCGGTGAGCGGGACATCGGCCAGGGCGATGCGCGCCGCCATCCGCTCCTCGGCGCTGGCGGCGGCAACCCCGGCCAGCGCATCGCCCGACCGCATCGGCGATGCCTTGGCCAGCAATTCGGCGAGGCCCTCGAAGGCATGGCTGCGAACGCCGATGGCAACGCGATGGCGCATGGAATCAGAGCGCGCCGGGTGGCTCTGCCCGTCTGTCGGCATAGGGCTCGTCGGCCGCGATCCATTCCCGCTCGCTGGCCGCGGCGGCGTTCCATGCGACCATCGCCGGCAGCGCCTGCACCGCCTCGACATAGCGCTGGCACGGCGGCGGCAGCGGCACGGCGTAGGTGACGAAGCGCGAGGTGACCGGCGCGTAGAAGGCATCGGCGATCGAGAACGCGCCGAACAGGAACGGGCCGCCGCTGGCCAGCAGCGCTTCGTTCCACAGTTCGACGATGCGGGCGACATCGGCCATCGCCGCCGGCGTCTGGCCCTTGCCCGGCAGCCGGCTGCGGCAGTTCATCGGCATGGTCCGGCGCAGCGCGGTGAAGCCGCTGTGCATCTCGCTGACGATCGACCGCGCGCGGGCGCGCAGCGCCGGATGCTGCGGCCACAGCGCGCGCTCCGGGAAGCGCTCGGCGGTGTATTCGCAGATCGCCAGCGAATCCCAGATCGTCAGGTCGCCATCGATCAGCACCGGCACGCGGGCCGTCGGCGAGACCGCCAGCAGCCGCGCGCGCGTCTCCGGCTCGTCGAGCGGAATGCGGATTTCGTCGAACGGAATGTCGGCCACGCGCAGCGCCAGCCATGGCCGCAGCGACCACGACGAATAGTTCTTGTTGCCGATCACCAGTTTCATCACGAGAGGCTGTCCATGCTGGCGCTCAGCCCGCGCCGGGCTTGAGGATCTGCACGCGCGGTGCCAATCCGTTCGCGCCGTCACGATAGACCCTTTGTTCTGTACCTGCAAGGCGCGGGAGCCGCTGCGGCACGACGGCGGCCGATGCTGCCCGCGGGATCCCAGCGTCGGCAGAAGGCCAGATGGCACGCGAGCGCTCCGGAACGGCGTGCCGCGACGCGCGGAGGCTGGATCGATGCAGCAATCGTGTCGGCGCCATGGTCGGCTCGCCATGCGGCGCCATGCCGGACCGGGCCTGAGCGGCGGCTCGAAAAGGTAGAATTGCGCCCGCTCATCCCAGCCCACACCTGTCGCGTCGCTCATGACCGCCTTGACCTTGGCCCTGTCCAAGGGCCGCATCCTCGATGACTGCCTGCCGCTGCTGACTGCGGTGGGCATTGCTCCGGCGGTGGATGCCGGCCGCCTGCTGCGCATCCCGACGCAGGACCCGGGCGTGGAACTGCTCGAGATCCGCCCGACCGACGTGCCGACCTATGTCGAATACGGCGCGGCCGATCTCGGCATCGTCGGCAAGGACATCCTGCTCGAACACGGCGGCGGTGCGCTGTACGAGCCGCTGGACCTCGGCATCGCCATCTGCCGCCTCAGTGTCGCCACCAAGAACGATTCGCCGCTGGTCGCCAATCCGCGTCATGGCTTCGGCCGCCGTCTGCGCGTGGCGACCAAGTATCCGGAAGTCACGCGGCGCTACTACGCCTCGCTGGGCGAGCAGGTCGAAGTGATCAAGCTGTACGGCTCGATGGAGCTGGCACCGCTGGTGGGTCTGGCCGATGTCATCGTCGATCTCGTCGCCACCGGCGGCACCCTGCGCGCCAACGGGCTGGTCGAGATCGAAACCATTTTCACGTCGAGCGCGCGCCTCGTGGTCAACAAGGCGGCGATGAAGATGAAGCACGCCGCGATCCGTTCGCTGCTCGACCGTTTCAGCGGAGCCGTCGCGAATGTCTGACCTCACGATCAACCGGCTCGATTCGCGGACTGCCGACTTCGAAGCCCGCCTGGCCGAACTGCTGGACCGCGCGCCGGAGGCCGACCCGACCGTCACCGCCGTGGTCGCCGACATCATCGCGGCGATCCGCAGTCGCGGTGATGACGCGCTGGTCGAGTACACCAATCGCTTCGACCGCCGCAGCGTCGCCTCCGCAGCCGAACTGGAGATTCCGAAGGCCGCCCGCGAAGCCGCATGGCAATCGCTGGCACCGCAACTGCGTGCCGCGCTGGAGGCCGCCGCCGAACGCATCCGCGCTTACGCGCTGCATCAGCGACTCGACAGCTGGGAGTTCACCGATGCCCACGGCAATCGTCTGGGCCAGAAGGTGACGCCGATGGACCGCGCCGGCCTGTACGTGCCGGGCGGCAAAGCCGCGTATCCGTCCAGCGTGCTGATGAACGCGATTCCGGCGAAGGTGGCCGGCGTCGGCGAACTGGTGATGGTGGTGCCGGCCAGCGGTGGCGAGGTCAACCCGGTGGTGCTCGGTGCCGCGCATCTCGCCGGTGTCGACCGCGTGTTCACGATTGGTGGTGCGCAGGCCGTGGCCGCGCTTGCCTACGGCACGCGGACGATTCCGGCCGTCGACAAGATCGTCGGCCCCGGCAACTCGTACGTTGCCGCGGCGAAGCGGCTGGTGTTCGGCAAGGTCGGAATCGATTCGATCGCCGGCCCGAGCGAGATCGCCATCGTCAGCGACGGCAAGACCGATCCGCGCTGGATCGCGATGGACCTGTTCTCGCAGGCCGAGCACGACGAAGTGGCGCAGAGCATCCTGATCTCGCCGGACGCCGCGCACCTCGATGCGGTGCTCGCCGCGATGAACGCGCGCCTGGCCGAACTGCCGCGCGCCGACATCGTCCGGCAGTCGATCGCCGGCCGCGGCGCGCTGATCCTCGTGCGCGATCTCGACGAAGCCGCCGACGTCGCCAACCGCATCGCCGCCGAGCATCTGGAACTGTCGGTCGAAGACCCGCGTGCGCTGCTCGACAAGATCCGCCACGCCGGTGCCGTGTTCCTCGGCCGCCACGCGCCGGAAGCCTTCGGCGACTACTGCGCCGGCCCGAACCACGTGCTGCCGACCAGCCGCGCCGCGCGCTTCAGCAACCCGCTCGGCGTCTACGAATTCCAGAAGCGGTCGAGCCTGATCGAGGTCACGCCGGCCGGCGCCAAGGTGCTGGCTGGCATCGCCGGCACCATCGCCGACGCCGAAGGCCTGCAGGCGCATGCGGCCAGTGCGCGGGATCGCGGGTAGCGAGACCACCCACAGCGGTCCGAAGGGCCGCGGGCGACAACCGCCTCGTGACACCGTGCCTGAGCGCCGATCGCGACCGGTGACGCCGCAAAGGGCGCGTGGCACTCTCTGCGCGCATGCATCGCAGGGATCGCCGAATCATGATTGCTTCACGTCCTCTCCATCGGGTGCCCCCCGTGCCCCGCCGCGCTCGCTCTGATCGCCACGGCGACGTCGGCCACCGACTGGAAACGGGTTCGCCGAAGTCTCGGGTGACGGGTCGTGGCCTTCGCAACATGATCCCTGGCCGTCCGGATTCGGCCGTGATCGCGGCGCGGCGGCCATGAGTCTGCCGCCCGACCTGCCGCTGCCGCGCAGGAGTCGGCGGCGCGGGATCGATGGCATGCTCGCGTTCAGCGTCATCGTGATCTCGTTGAGCTCGATGTTCATTGCCCTGCGGCAGAGCCGCGTGATGGAGCAGCAGCTCGAGGCGAGCGTCTGGCCCTACGTCGAGTTCGACAACAGCAACTACGACGGCCAGCGCAAGGAACAGGCGATCTCCCTGTCGATTGGTAATGTCGGCGTGGGGCCCGCGCGGATCGTGGCGCTGGCGATGCGCTACGAGAACACCCCAGTCACCGGCTGGAAAAGCCTGTTCGATGCCTGCTGCAATCCGGAACAGCGGCCGGTCAGCAATATCCTGAGCAGCGGCGCGATCGGCCGCGTGCTGCCGGCCGGCGGCACCATTTCTCTGTTCCGGCTGACGCGCTCGCCGGACGACGAAGCCGTGTGGTCGAAGCTGAACACGGCCCGTTTCCGCATCACCGGCACCATCTGCTACTGCTCGGTATTCGACTCGTGCTGGACCCGCGATCTGCGAAGCGACGCCGCGGCGCCGGTCGCGAACTGCCAGACCATCGCCGCCCTGCCGCAGTACCGCGAGTGACCGGCACGGCTGCAGCGTGACGGCAGTCACACACGCTTTCGGATCGGCCGAACCCTGTGATTTAACGCACGGAATCTTGGGGTGGACATCGCGATAGTGTTGTTGCGGCGCAAGGATGCGACCCCGCGGCAAGAACGCTCGATGCGACGCAATCCCTCTTGCTTGATCTCACCTACATGGAGTTCGTGACATGAACATGCTCAAAGCCCTGCTGGCTGGCTTCGCCCTGACCTTTGCCTCCGCCACCTGGGCGGCCTCGGTCGACATCAACACCGCCGATGCCAAGGCGCTCGAATCGCTTGATGGTGTCGGCCCGTCGAAGGCGCAGGCCATCGTCAAGTTCCGCGCCAAGAACGGCGCGTTCAAGTCGGTCGACGATCTGGAAAAGGTGCCGGGCATCGGCGCGGCGACGATCGCGAAGAACCGCGATAATCTGACCGTCAGCGGCGGCAAGGCGTCGAAGGCCGACAAGGCTGCCGCGAAGAAGGATGGCAAGAAGGACGCTGCCAAGGATTGATCGAACCGACCCGCGGCAGGTTCGTGATCTCCGAGACCGACACGCGCCTGCCGCTGATCCGGCAGGCGCCCGATCCACCGCCCTGCCACGCTCCGACCACCATGACGGCATCGACTTCCGCTGCACCCGGTGATCCGGATGCCGACGGCGACCTCACCCGCGCTGGAACCGACACGCTGACGGTCGGCGACCTCAGCGATGCCGCGGCCTGCTGGATGACGCGGATGCTGCAGAACCCGCTGTTCCAGCGGCTGTCGCCCGCCCACTTGCAGGCGCTGTTCCGGCGCATGACCGGCATCGATTTCGCAGCCGGCGAGGTCGTGGTGCGTCAGGGCGAACCGGGCGACTACTGCTATTTCATCGTCGATGGCCGCTGCGAGATCGTCCATGAAGGACGCCGCGCGCCGCCGCTGCTGCTGGCGGAACTGTCGTCCGGCGACTGCTTCGGCGAAGACGCCCTGATCTCCGATCTGCCGCGCAGCGCCACCGTCACCATGCGCACCGCGGGCCGCCTGATGCGGCTGTCGCGTGCCGATTTCATCGACCTGATCAGCGGGCCGATGATGCTGCGACTGAACCACGCCGATGCCGCGGCCCGCATCGGTGATGACACCGCCGACTGGCTCGACGTGCGTCCGAAGCGCGAGTTCGACCTTGGCCATCTGCCCGGCAGCGTCAACCTGCCGCTGATACTGCTGCGCCTGAAATGCGCGGTGCTCGATCACCGTCGCTTGCAGATCTGCGTCTGCGATACCGGCCAGCGCAGCGCGGTGGCCGCCTTCGTGCTCAGTCAGCGCGGCTTCGATACCGCCGTGCTCGATGGCGGGCTGGATCGGCTTGATCCCGCGCTGCTCAAGCGCTCGTCCGGCTACTGAGCGACCGACGCCGCATTGCCGATCGGCCGCGCGCAGCCCGCGTCAGGCCCGGTGATACGGGTGATTGTTCAGCAGGCTCCAGGCCCGATACAGCTGCTCGGCCACGATCACGCGGACCAGCGCGTGCGGAAACGTGATCTTCGCCAGCGACCACTTGGCTTCCGCCTTCGCCAGCACGGCCGGCGCATGGCCGTCGGGTCCGCCGATCAGCAGCGCGATGTCACGGCCGTCCTGCATCCAGCCCTTGAGCGCCTTCGACCAGCCCGTGGTGTCCGGCTGCACGCCGTGCTCGTCGAACGCGATGATCCGGGACTCGCCGGCCGCCTTCAGCAGGCGCTCGCCTTCGGCCTCACGCAGACGCGGGATGTCGGCGTTCTTGCCGCGATGCTCGACCGGCAGCTCGACCAGTTCCAGCTTCAGTTCGCGCGGCAGGCGCGCGGCGTAGTCCTCGTAGCCGGCCGTGACCCAGTCCGGCATGCGGGTGCCGATCGCGATCAGACGGATGCGCATGTCAGCGTCCCGGATCGATGGCCGCTGCCACCCGGTCCGGCTGGTGCCCGTACGTCAGGCGGCTTCAGGCGCTGCGCGCCATCGGCTCGCGCTGCTGGAAATCCCACAGCTTCTCGAGCTGATAGAACGCCCGCGACTGCGCCTGCATCACGTGAACGATGACGCCGCCGAGGTTGACCAGCACCCACTCGCCCTCGTTCAGGCCTTCGACGCCGATCGGGCGGTAGCCGCCTTCCTTGGCCTTGTCGATGACGTTGTGGGCGAGCGACGCCGCATGCCGGTTCGACGTGCCGGTGGCGATCACCATGATGTCGGTGATCGTGGTCAGCTTGGAAACATCGAGCACCTTGATATCGACTGCTTTGAGGTCTTCGAGGGCTGAGACAGCCAGGGCACCGAGGTCTGCGGAGGGAGCGGCAGACCGGGCGGCGGTTTCGTTCGAGCGTTCAGTCATGGGCAGGGTCTTCATCAAGTGTGAGTAGGCGAACATCCTCTGGGGTCAGGGAACGGATCACGGCGTCAGGCACCAGACCGCGAACACTGCGGCCGGCTTGCAGCAATTGTCGGACTCGGGTAGACGAGATCGCCAGCGGCGGCACGCTGACCGGCAGCCACCACCCGGCGGCGCGCTGGTGCAACGCGTCGATCGATGGCGCCTTCCGGCCGCGCAGGAACGCGGCCAGCTCGGCCGACGGCGCCGGCGGCTCGTACGGGCGCTCGACGAACACGAGGTTGGCGAGCTCGAACAGCTCGCGCCAGCGATGCCAGGTGTGCAACTGGTTCGCGGCATCGTCGCCGAGCAGCAGCATCAGCGGCGTGTCCGGATGCTCGGCCTTCAGCTCCGCGAGCGTGTCGTAGGTGTACGACGGCACGCCGCTGGCGGCGAGTCGGCGCACTTCGCGCGCGTCGACGGTCAGGCCGGGCTCGTCGCCCACGCCCAGGCGCACCCACTCCAGCCGCCGCTCGGCACTGACGCCGGGCGCGGCGCGATGCGGCGGCCGGGCGCTCGGAATGACGAGGACTTCGGACAGGCCGAGCTTCTCGCGCAGTTCGATCGCGAGCCGCAGATGGCCGTTGTGAATCGGTGCGAAGGTGCCGCCGAAGACGCCGGTGGCGCTCATTCGTCAGGCGTCAGCGGTGCGGCGCGAGGTAGAACGACGACGGCACGCACGCTCGGCTTGTGGCGCTTCGCGTCGGCACGTCGGACAACTGTCATGGAGCGATCGCTGCGGCAATACGCCTCAAGCCTCACGCCGGACGCCTCACGATCGCGTTACCGGACATTGCCATCGCCGAGCACGACCCACTTCACCGAAGTCAGGCCTTCGAGACCGACCGGGCCACGAGCGTGGAACTTGTCGGTCGAGATGCCGATCTCGGCACCGAGGCCGTACTCGTAGCCATCGGCGAAGCGCGTGGAGGCATTGACCATCACCGAGCTCGAATCGACTTCGCGCAGGAAGCGGCGCGCCTTCGTGTAGTTCTCGGTGACGATGGCATCGGTGTGCGCCGAGCCATGGCGGGCGATGTGATCCATCGCGTCGTCGAGGCCGTCGACGATCTTCACGGCGAGGATGGGTGCCAGGAATTCGGTATCCCAGTCGGCGGCCGTCGCCGGCTTCGCCTGCGGCAGGATCTGGCGCGTGCGCTCGCAGCCGCGCAGCTCGACGCCATGGCCGCTGTAGATGGGTGCCAGCTCCGGCAGCACGCGCGCGGCGATCGGCGCATCGACCAGCAGCGTTTCCATCGTGTTGCAGGTGCCGTAGCGCTGGGTCTTGGCGTTGACGGCGATCGCGATGGCCTTTTCCAGATCGGCTTCGGCATCGACGAACACGTGGCAGTTGCCGTCCAGATGCTTGATCACCGGCACCCGGGCATGTTCGGAAATGAACGCGACGAGACCCTTGCCGCCGCGCGGAATGATCACGTCGATCGCATCCGGCATCGCCAGCATCGCCGCGACGGCGGCACGGTCGGTGGTGTCGACCACCTGCACGGCGTCCGGCGGCAGGCCGGCGGACTTCAGCGCGCGGGCGATGCAGCGGGCGATCGCCTGATTGCTGTGCAGCGCTTCGGAGCCGCCGCGCAGCACGCAGGCGTTGCCGGACTTCAGGCACAGCGACGCGGCATCGGCCGTCACGTTCGGACGCGATTCATAGATGATGCCGACCACGCCGAGCGGCACGCGCATCTTGCCGACCTGGATGCCGGACGGGCGCAGCTTCAGGTCGAACATCTCGCCGACCGGATCCGGCAGCGCGGCGACCTGACGCACACCGTCAGCCATCGCCGAAATGCGGGCCGGGGTCAGTTCCAGGCGCTCGACCATCGCTTCGTCGAGCCTGGCTTCGCGCGCGGCGCGCAGGTCGAGCTGATTGGCGTCGAGGATCGCGGCGGCATCGGCTTCGATGACATCGGCCAGTGCGAACAGCGCGGCGTTCTTCTCGCCGGTGCTGGCCTTGGCGATGGCGCGCGCAGCGCTGCGGGCGCGCTTGCCGACTTCGTGCATGTACCGCGTGATCGCGTCGACGCTGTCGCCGGCGCCGCGCTTGAATTCCTTGTGGGTTGCCGCCGTCATCGCCTTGCTGGTGCCGCCTTTCGCTTCGCTGCACCGCTTGCAGCCAAGGTCAATGTTAACAACTCTTCCCAGGCTTGCGGCTGGGCCTGGCTGCGCTTGGCCAGCACGTCGATCTGGCCGCACTTGCGCAGCCAGCCGAGCACCTGATTCGGCGATGCGCGCTCCACCGCCTTCGTGTACGCCGGCTGATTGGCCTTGTGGATGCGCGCCGCCTCGACCGCCGCCGCCGCAGTGCCGGTGCGGGCCTTCAGCGCCGTGGCAGCCGCGAGCTGCCGCAGGCCGAGCGCCAGCATCAGCGTGATCGGCACGATGTCCAGCCCCTCGCCGCGCAGCAGTTCGAGGCCGCGCACCGCCCCGCGGGCATCGCCGGCCATGATCCGGTTGATCCAGCCGAAGACGTCGAGATGCGCCGAATCGGCCACCGCGGCCTCGATCGCGTCGACGTCGAGACGGCTGCCCTTGCCCTGCAACAGCAGCAGCTTCTGCACTTCCTGCTGGGCAGCGAGCAGATTGCCTTCGGTGCGGTCCGCGAGCAGGCGGATCGCGTCGGCATCGGCCTCCAGCCCCGCGGCCTTCAGCCGCGCGCCGATCCACGCCGGCAGCTCGGCCGGCTTGACCGGCTCGAAATATAGGCTGGCGCCGGCGGCTTCGAGTGCGGCGAACCAGCCGCCGCTGCGCGTGCGCCATTCGAGCTTGTTGACGTGGACCAGCAGCAGCACGTCGCGCGGCGGCGACGCGGCGAGCTGCTGCAGGATCTTGCCGCCGGCGACGTCGGGGGCGGCGTGCAGGCGCAGCTCGACGATGCGCAGGCTTGCGAACAGCGACATCGCGTTGCAGGCGTCATGCAGGCGATTCCACTCGAAGCCCTTTTCGGCATCGAGCACTTCACGCTCGGAATAGCCTTTCGCGCGCGCGCTGACACGGATCGCGTCGAGCGCTTCCTGCGCCAGCAGCGGCTCCTCGCCGCCGACGACGTACAGCGGCGCCAGCCCTTTCTGCAGCGCGCCGGGCAGCTGCGACAGGCTCAGGCGCACGCGCGGACTCGGCCGGGGTCGATCACGACGCGAGAAACGCCGCGATGCGCGCGGCGGTTTCGGCCGGCGCGTCGAAGTGCAGCATGTGGCCGGCGTCGGCAATCACCTCGACCCGATGGCGACGGAAGCACTCGGCCCGCGCGGCGCGCTGTTCCGGCGGAATGGTGAGCTGCGAGCGGCCGGCATCGATGAAGATCGTGTCGGCGGTGATCTCGCGCCAGACCGCATTGGAATCGGCCGCGTGATACAGCCCGGGGCCATGGCGGCGATGCTTCGGATCGGCACACAGCGTGATCCGGCCGCGGCCGTCCTCGCGCGACCAGCAGCGGGCGACGAAGCGGGCGTGCTCGGGATTCAGCTGCGGATGCTGCAGGCGCACGCGCTCGGCGAGGAATTCGAGCGACGGATAGCTGCGCTCGGACAGCGGTTCGCGCAGCTGGTCCAGCCAGTGGCGGAAGCGCTTCGGCGCCCGTTCGGACGGCATGTCCGGCAGCGTCACGGCATCGAGCAGCAGCAGCTTCTCGACCCGCGCCGGACGCAGGCCGGCATACAGGCTGACGATCTGGGCGCCCATGCTGTGGCCGATCAGGGTCAGCGGCGCGGTCGCCGAGTAATGGTCGACGATCGCTTCGAGATCGGCCACGTAGTCCTGAAACCAGTAGCCATCCTGCGGCCATTCGGTGTGGCCGAAGCCGCGCCAGTCCTGCGCGATGACCTGCCAGCGACCATCGGTCTGCGCCATCAGCGCAGCCACCAGCGGCTCGAAAGTCGCGGAGACATCGAGGTAGCCGTGGCCGAGGAACAGGATCGGCCGATCCGGCGCGCCCCAGCGGCGCAGGTGGTGGCGCAGGCCGCGCGCGTGCAGGAACTCGGACCGGCTGGTCGAGCGGAAATTCGAGTGGGAATTGGGGATCGGCAAGCTCATGCGGCCATTATCGCAGCGCCGCCGCCGGCAACGCTCAGTGGCTGCGCGCCTTCAGATGATTTTCAAGCAGCACCAGACGGTCGTTGCCCCAGAACATCTGGCCATCGACGAACATCGTCGGCGCACCGAAGGCGCCGCGCTTCACCGCTTCCTCGGTGTTCGTGCGCAGCCGGTCCTTGATCTCGGCCTCCGCAGTCCTCGCCAGCAGTGCTTCGCCATCGAGACCGAGGGCGGCGGCAACGGCCGCGATCGCGTCCGGCTTGGCGATGTCGGCGCCATCGGCCCAGTACGCCTTCATGATCGCCTGCGCGAACGCGCTGCCGTGACCGGCATCGTCCGCCGCGCACGCTGCCCGCATCGCGCTGATGCCGTTGATCGGGAAGATCGTCGGGAAGCGGAATGGCACCGCGTACAACGTGGCCCAGCGCTGAACGTCCTGGAACAGGTGCTTGGCCTTCGCCGCGACCGTGGCCGGCGCGCGGTTGCCGGTGGCTTCGAACACCTTGCCGAGCACGAACGGCCGCCAGACGACGGTCGCGCCGTGGCGCGCGGCCAGCGACTCGATCTGCGTGGCCGCCAGATAGGTGTACGGGCTGGCGGGGTCCCAGAAGAACTCGATGACGGCAGCGGACATGCGATAACACCCGGTGGGGAAAGGCAAATCAGTCTGACTGCCGCCCCGGCGCGGCACAAGTTATGCTTCCCCCTGCGGGCGGCCATGCCAGCAGAACGCCAAAATCCGACAACAAGCCCGCAGGCGCCCCCGAGACCCATGACTTATTGCGTTGCGATCAAGGTCAACGACGGCATCGTCTTCGCTGCCGATACCCGTACGGCGGCCGGCGTCGACGATGTGCGGACCTACAACAAGCTGCACGTGCTCGAAGTGCCGGGCGAACGGGTCTTCGTGATCCTGTCCGCCGGCAATCTGGCGACCACGCAGTACGTGCTGGCCTATGCCCGGCGCGAGATGAACGATCCGAGCGTCAAGGTTTCGTTACGCACGGTGCGCCACATGTTCGATGCCGCCGACTACCTCGGCCAACTGTCGGTGCGGGCGCAGAAGCAGAGCGCGGAATCCGGCATGAACGTCAACGTCGAGACCACGCTGATCCTCGGCGGCCAGATCATGGGCGAGGATCCGGCGATCTACCTGATCTACCCGCTCGGCAACTGCATCGCGGCAAGCCAGGAAATGCCGTTCCTGCAGATCGGCGAGATCAAGTACGGCAAGCCGATTCTCGATCGCTTCGTCCGCGGCAACGTCAAGCTCGAGGATGCGGCGCGCTGCGCGCTGGTGTCGCTCGATTCGACGATGCGCTCGAACATCTCGGTCGGCCCGCCGGTCGACATGGCGATCATGAACCGCAACGAGTTCTCGATCGCGCACTCGTTCCGGCTTGACTACGACACGCCGTACTACGCCGCCCTCAAGGAAACCTGGGCGCGGCAGCTCGAGAACGCCGTGCGCTCGCTGCCGAAGTTCGACTGGGAGATGCAGCAATCGCTGCCGCTGCAGCACCAGCAGGCGGCGCAGGTGCCGCCGACCCAGCAGTCCCAGTCGCAGGCGCCGTGGGGCTCGCAGCAGGGTCAGAACGGCGCCTATCTGATGTCCACCGCGCTGCAGCCGCAATACGACGGCGGTGGCGATTCCGGGGATGGGTACAGCGGCGGTTGAGGCCGTCGAACCCGGTGCGATCCGGCAGGCCCCATCACGCGGTCTGCATGCAGCAGATCACCGCCGATGCGTTCTGCGGTGGTGCCAAGACCGTCAAGCGCTGAAGTAGGCCGCGCTGACGGCCGTGTGCATGTCGGCCAGGCCGATCTGGATCTCGTCCATCAGCCCCGGCAGGCCATCGGCCGACTTCAGCAGCGCTTCGATGTTGGCGTCGCGCACCAGCGCCCGCGTGCGGTCGATGGTCCGTTCGATCGTGCGGTTGTTCGGCAGCTGCGGCAGCGTCGACGCGATGTTGCCGAGGCAGAACATCACGCTGCGCGGGAAGTCGCGGTTCTGCAGCAGGAAGCGCAGCACGCCGGCGCCGTTGACGCGCGTGCGCATGTGGCGACGGTACATCTGGTACGCCGTCAGCGAGCGCAGCACGCTCATCCAGACGATGTTCTCGAACGGCGTGAGGTCGAGCTTGTCGTCCGGTTTCAGCAGCTTGGCCGTGCGCACGTCGAGGATGCGCGTGGTCATGTCGGCCTGTTCGATGTTGGTTCCGATGCGCAGCATCTGGAAGCCGACATCGCGGCTCATGTTGCTGGTCAGCACGCTGTAGACCAGCAGCGCGCCGCTGATCACCTGCTGCACGAAGGCCTGACGACCGGCGCGCTGCACGGCGGAGTCGCCACGCTCCTGCACGTAGAAGTAGATGTCGTTCAGCCGCTCCCAGGTGTCGCGCGGCATGGTGTCGCGCGAGACGCGGAGAATCTCGCGGGCGTTGTGCAGCGAGGTCTGGATCGACCCCGGATTGCGCGGATCGACCATCAGGAAGCGCACGACGTTGTCTTCCGTCGCTTCCGGGTACAGCTCGCGGAATTTCGGCACGGCGCCGACGATCTCGATCAGCGGCGACCAGCCGAGCGGCATGCGGCGCGGCAGATCGAGCATCAGGTTGGCGTTGACGTTGATCAGGCGCGCGGTGTTTTCCGCGCGCTGCACATAGCGTCCGAACCAGTACAGGTTTTCGGCGACGCGGGACAGCATCAGAGGCTCCCCTTCTGCGATTGCGATTGCGCGGCCGGCGAGGTCACGATCGCCGGGCTGTCTTCGTCGATGTCGACGATCCAGGTGTCCTTCGATCCGCCGCCCTGCGAGGAATTGACCACCAGCGAGCCCTTCACCAGCGCCACGCGGGTCAGGCCGCCGGTGGTGACGTAGGTGCTTTCGCCGCGGCTCAGGATGAACGGACGAAGATCGAGATGGCGCGGCTCGATGCCTTCGTCGCAGATCGTCGGCGCGGTCGACAGGCTCAATGTCGGCTGGGCCATGTAGTTGCGCGGGTTCTTCTCGATCAGCGCGCGGAACTTCTCGTGCTCGTCCTTCGACACGCGCGGGCCGATCATCATGCCGTAGCCGCCGGACTCGTTGGCCGGCTTGACCACCAGCTTGTCGAGATTGGCGAGCACATGCTTGCGCTGCTTCTCGTCGAAGCACAGGAAGCTCGGCACGTTCGGCAGGATCGCGTCCTCGCCGAGGTAGTACTTGATCATCTGCGGCACGTAGGCGTAGACGACCTTGTCGTCGGCGACACCGGCGCCGGGCGCGTTGGCCAGGCCGACCTTGCCCTTGATCCACGAGCGCATCAGGCCCTTGGCGCCGAGGATCGAATCCGGATTGAACGCTTCCGGATCGAGGAACAGATCGTCGATGCGGCGGTAGATGACGTCGACGCGCTTCAGCCCGTCGATCGTCCGCATGTAAGTGCAGTCGTCGTCGCCGACGACGAGGTCGGTGCCTTCGACCAGTTCCACGCCCATCTGCTGCGCGAGGTAGGCGTGCTCGAAATAGGCCGAGTTGTAGATGCCGGGTGTCAGCAGCACGACGTTCGGCGCGTCGCCCGGGCGCGGGCTCAGCGCCACCAGCGTGTCGTAGAGCTGGGCGGCGTAGTCGTCGACCGGCAGGATGTTCGTGGTGTGGAACAGCTCCGGCCAGATGCGCTTGATCACCGCGCGGTTTTCCAGCATGTACGACACGCCGGACGGTACCCGCAGGTTGTCCTCGAGCACGTACAGCGTGCCATCGCCGTCACGCACGAGATCCGAACCGCAGATGTGCGCCCAGATGCCGTGCTTCGGCTTCACGCCGACGCACTGCTTCCGGAAATTGACCGACTCCGCGAGGATTTCGGCCGGGAAGATGCCGTCCTTGATGATCTGCTGCTTGCCGTACAGGTCCTGGATGAAGTGGTTCAGCGCAGTCACGCGCTGCTTCAGGCCACGCTCGGTCTTCTCCCACTCCTTCTTCGGAATGACGCGCGGGATGATGTCGAACGGCCACGCGCGGTCGACGTTCTTGCCTTCGGAATAGACCGTGAACGTGATGCCCATGACCTTGATCGCGAGGTCCGCGGCGAGACGGCGGTCGGCGAGGTCCTTGGCGCCGAGGCTTTGAAGATAGGCAACGAGGCTGCGCGCCGCGGGTCTGGCGGCGCCAGTGGCATCAAACAGTTCGTCGTAGGCATCGTCGCAACGATAGTTGCGCCAGTCGAAAGCCATGCAGGTGTCCAGAGAACTTGGTTTTGGAGGGCCAGATTCCGTCCGTGGCGGCCGGAACATTGATCTTGAAAGGTTTGGTCTCTAACCTAGCATCACGATTAAGCAAAACATAGGCCACGGCCCCCTGCTTTCGTTCCCCACAGAAGGTTTTAATCCCCCGTAAATGACTCGCTCCCGCCCCGCCCTTGAACTGAAGGGCCGCATGCTGCCGATCACGCGCGTGCGGGTGCTCGAATCGGACCCCGCCGGGGTTCGGCCGCAACTTGCCGAAATGGTCCGCCAGATGCCGCAGGCGGTGAAAGGCATGTCGGTGGTGATCGACAGCG
Source organism: Nevskia sp. (assembly GCF_021732705.1). GTDB lineage: Bacteria > Pseudomonadota > Gammaproteobacteria > Nevskiales > Nevskiaceae > Nevskia. The sequence continues at coordinate 501,969 of NZ_JAKFUM010000010.1, forward strand.
ACGTCGACACCGATCTCGCCGCGCTGCTCGCCGCGTTGCGTGAAGTCGGCATTCAGCCGCTCGCGGTGTCCGAAGGTCCGCTGGCCGAGGCTGCCCGCGCCGCCGGCCTGCCGGTGGTGTCGCGGGATTCGGGCAAATCGTCCGCCGCGCCGCCGCCTGCCCCGGCGCCCGCACCGCCGCCGCGTCCGGTGGCGCCGCAGCCGGTCGCCGCCCAGCGCAAGCCGGCGCGCGTGGTGGCCGAGCCGATCCGCTCCGGCCAGCAGATCTATGCCGATGGCTGCGACCTGATCGTGCTGAACACGGTCAGCCCCGGCGCCGAAGTGATCGCCGACGGCTGCATCCACATCTACGGCAAGCTCGCCGGCCGGGCGCTGGCCGGGGTCAAGGGCGACGAGTCGGCCCGGGTGTTCTGCCGCAAGCTCGATGCCGAACTGATCGCGATCGCCGGCATCTACGCCGTGGCCGAGCAGATCAAGGCCGGGCCGAAAGACGCGCCGGCCATGGCCTATCTCGATGACGGCCGCTTGAAAATCGAGGCGCACAAAATCTAACGTCCGCGCATGTCGGATTGCCGACGTTCACGGACTTCCCGGTTTGCATGACGGATACACGCGGCAGGCGAGCATCGACCGGCCGCAACTTCGAGAGGGTTTTTCGTTGGCCAAGATCATCGTAGTCACCTCGGGCAAGGGCGGCGTCGGCAAGACCACCACCAGCGCGTCGTTCGCCACCGGCCTCGCGCTGCGCGGCAAGAAGACCGCCGTCATCGATTTCGACGTGGGCCTGCGCAACCTCGACCTGATCATGGGGTGCGAGCGTCGCGTGGTGTACGACTTCGTCAATGTCATCAACAAGGAAGCCACGCTCAAGCAGGCCCTGATCCGCGACAAGAACGTCGACACGCTGCACATCCTCGCGGCCAGCCAGACCCGCGACAAGGACGCGCTGACCGAGGAAGGCGTCGAGCGCGTGCTGAGCGAACTGGCGCAGGACTTCGACTACATCATCTGCGACTCGCCGGCCGGCATCGAGCGCGGTGCCTTCCTCGCGATGTACTTCGCCGATGAAGCGCTGGTGGTGACCAATCCGGAAGTGTCGTCGGTGCGCGATTCCGACCGCGTGCTCGGCATTCTCGCGTCGAAGTCGCGTCTGGCCGAAAAGGGCGAGAAGCGGGTCAAGGAACATCTGGTGCTGACCCGCTACAACCCGGCGCGTGTCGCCAAGGGCGAGATGCTTTCGGTTGACGACGTCAAGGAAATCCTCGCGATTCCGCTGCTCGGCATCATTCCGGAATCGCCGACGGTGCTGACCAGCTCGAACTCGGGCGAGCCCGTGATCAAGGACCCGGCGAGCGAAGCTGGCCAGGCCTACACCGATCTGGTGGCGCGTTTCCTCGGCGAGGAACGGCCGATGCGTTTCATGACCGAGCAGAAGAAAGGTTTCATGGCCAAGCTGTTCGGAGGCTGACATGGACTGGCTCAAGATCTTCCGGACCGAAAAGAGCAAGACCAGCGCGCAGACCGCGAAGGACCGGCTGATGGTCGCCGTCGCCTACCAGCGCGAAGGCCGGCTGAACGGGCCGAACTACCTGCCGCAGATGCGCGAGGAAATCCTCGCCGTCGTGCGCAAGTACATCCGGGTACCGGACGACTCGGTGCAGTTCAACGTCCAGCGCGAGGATGGGCTGGAAGTGCTGGAACTGAACATCACGCTGCCGGAAGACGGCCCGCGCTGACACGCCGCGGGGTCCGCGTCGCGCCGATCAATCGGACATCAGCGCTTCCAGCGCCTGCGAATCGCCGGTTTCGAGCAGATTCATCGCGTGCGCGCGCAGCGCATGGATGTCCGACTCGATGATGATGCGCTTGACCTCGAGCACGCTGGCCGGATGCATCGAGAACTCGGTCAGGCCCAGCCCCAGCAGCAGCCGCGTGTAGCGCGGATCGCCGGCCATCTCGCCGCACATCGCGACCGGAATGCGACCGCGATCGCCGGCCTCGATGGTCATCCGGATCAGGCGCAGCACGGCCGGATGCAGCGGGTCGTACAGGTAGTTGACCTCGTCATCGACACGGTCGATCGCCAGCGTGTACTGGATCAGGTCGTTGGTGCCGATCGAGAAGAAATCGGCATGCTTGGCCAAGAGCGGCGCGGCGAGCGCGGCCGCCGGCACCTCGATCATCGCGCCGACCGGCACATGCTTGGCCATCGGCTGGCCTTCGCGCGAGAGCTGCTCGCGCGTGGCGTCGATGAAGTTCTTCGCCTGCCGGTATTCGGCCACGCTCGAAATCATCGGCAGCATGATGTGGACATCGCCGTGGGCCGAGGCCCGCAGCAGCGCCCGCACCTGCGCCCGGAACAGGTCCGGCTCCTTCAGGCACAAGCGGATGGCGCGCAGACCCAGGGCCGGATTGTTCGGCGTGGGGCCGGAGCGCGCACCGGAGTCGACCTGCTTGTCCGCCCCGAGGTCGAGCGTGCGGATCGTGATCGGACCCTTCACCGACGCGACGACGCGCGAGTAGGCTTCGTACTGCTCGTCCTCGGTCGGCAGCGTCTTCCGGTTCATGTACAGGAACTCGGTGCGATACAGGCCGACGCCTTCGGCACCGAGATCGGCGGCGTGGGTCGCGTCCTCGCTCAGCTCGATGTTCGCGAGCAGCCGGATCTTGACGCCATCGCGCGAGATCGCCGGCTGATCGCGCAGGCCGGACAGCGAGGCCCGGCGTGCCAGCTGCCCGGCGCGCTTGCTGCGGAAGAAGGCCAGCGCCTGCTCGTCCGGATCGGCCAGTGCATGGCCCAGATCGCCGTCGACGATGACCGCTTCGCCGTCCTTGAACAGCCGGCGCGCGCCATGCAGGCCGACGATCGCCGGGATCGAGTACGAGCGCGCGAGGATCGCGGTGTGCGACAGCGGGCCGCCGTACTCGGTGATGAACGCGGCCACACCCGCCTGCGCCAGCAGGATGATGTCGGCCGGCGTGATGTCGTCGGCGACGATGACGTTCGGCTCCGGCGCCGGCTCGGCCGCAGCACCCGTCGTGCCGACCGGCAGGCTGCGCTCCTGCTTCAGCAGCGTGCGCAGGATGCGCGCGGATACGTGCTGCACGTCGTCCTTGCGCGAGCGCAGGTAGGCGTCGTCCATCTGCTCGAACACGGCCACCAACGCGTCGCGCTGGCGCTTCAGCGCAGATTCGGCATTGATGCGGCTGCTGCGGATGCTGCTGACCACGGCCTCGGTCAGCGAGCGGTCGTCCATCATCAGCAGATGGGTGTCGATGAACGCGGCAATCTCGTTCTGCGCGCCCCCGAGCCCGACCGGCACCTGCGCGCGCACCTGCTCGAGCTGCTCGCGCGCCCGGGCCTGCGCGTCCGCGAAGCGCGCGACCTCGGCCTCGACCTCGGCTTCGGCGATCGTGTATTCGGGGATTTCGAGATCGCCGCCCGACAGCTTCTGGACGCGGCCGATCGCGATGCCGCGCGAAACCCCGATGCCGTTGAGCCAGAGGCTCATGCTTCCTCGTCGAAGCGGTTGGCGATCAGCGCCGCCAGCGCTTCCAGCGCTTCGACCGCGTCATCGCCGGTGGCGCTGAGCGTGATGATGCTGCCCTGGGCGGCGGCCAGCATCATCACGCCCATGATGCTCTTGCCGCTGACCTGCTTGCCGTCCTTGGCCACCTTGATGTCGGCCTGATACTTCGCGGCCAAGGTCACCAGCTTGGCCGCGGCGCGGGCGTGCAGGCCCAGACGGTTGACGATGGCGACGATCTTTTCGGCGCTCGTGGTGGCGTTCGAAGGGTCGTTCATCGGGGCGTTCGGGCTCATGACTTCGGTTCCTGATTCGGTGCGGCGGCCGCCAGCGGCGCCGGGCGCGGGCAGACGACGACGCCGCGCTGGCCGCCTTCGACCGCGGCGCGGCTCATCGCCGCGAGCTCGAGCTGCGGGTAGTTGAGGATCTTGACCAGCATCGGCAGGTTGATGCCGGCCACGACTTCGGTATTCGGCGCTTCCGACAGCCGGCTGGCGATGTTGCTCGGCGTGGAGCCGTAGGCATCGGTCAGGATCAGCACGCCGGCGCCGGAATCGAGCCGCTCGATCATCCGTCGGCCCTGCAGCAGCAGCACATCGGTCGCCTGCACACGGCGCACTTCGAGCACATCGGACTGCAACGGCAGCGGGCCGATCATGTCCTGCATCGTTTCGAGCAGCAGGTGCCCGAGCTTGCCATGCGTGACCAGCAAGACGCCGACGGTCATGTCGTCTTCCTCATGCGCTCAATTCCCGATGTTTGACCACGATCTGCGCGAAGCGGCCGTCGAAGGCCTGCGCGAGCCGCTCGACCAGGTAGACCGAACGGTGCTGGCCGCCGGTGCAGCCGATGGCGACGGTGACATAGGCACGATCCTGCGCCTCGAACGCCGGCAGCCAGCGCTCGAGGTAGCCGCAGGTGTCGTCGAAAAACTGGCCGACGACCGTCTGGGCGCGAAAGTAGTCGACGACAGGCGCGTCGCGGCCGGTCAGTGCCCGCAGGTCCGGCACCCAGTGCGGGTTCGGCAGCACGCGGGCGTCGAACACGAAATCGGCCCCTTCCGGCCCTCCGTTCTTGAAGCCGAACGACAGGAACAGCACCGACAGCCCGGCCGTGCCCGGCTCCGGCAGGCGGGCGCCGATCGCCGCGCGCAGCTCGTACAGGTTGAGCTGCGTGGTATCGAGCGGCACGTCGGCGAGATCGGCGATCGGCTTCAGCAGCTTGCGCTCGAGACGGATCGCGTCGAGCAGCGAGACCTCGGCATTCGACAGCGGATGCCGGCGCCGGGTCTCGTTGTAGCGGCGGAGGATGACGCTGTCGTCCGCCGTCAGGAACAGCACGCGGACGTCGATCGCGCGGTCCGAGCCGGGATCGCGCAGCGCATCGAGCACAGCCGGGAAGCGTTCGATTTCCAGCGGATCGCAGCGGGCGTCGATGCCGAGCGCAAGCTTGCGGTAGCGCGGCCCGGGGTTGGCCACGGCATGCGTCAGCAGCGGCTGCACCAGATCGAGCGGGATGTTGTCGATGCAGTAGTAGCCGCGGTCCTCGTACTGCTTGAGGGCCACGGTCTTGCCGGCGCCGGACAATCCGCTGACGATGACGAGCCGCATGCGATCAGTCTTGTTGATGGGGTTCCACCGGCGATCCCGTCGCGCTGGCCGCTGGCGCCGGGTTCGCGGCGGCCGCGGCTTGCGCGATCAAATGCTGCGCCTGTCGTGCCACCAGATCGTCGCAGGCGTTGTAGCCCGCCGCACGGTGCCGATGATCGCGGCAGGCGGCCTCCACGAGCACCGCCAGATTATGCCCGACACGTCGCGGCAGCGAGATTTCCGGCACCGCGATGCCAAGCACGTCGACGGTGCTGCGGCGGCCGGTCAGGCGCTCGTCGGCGGACGGTTCGGTGCGGGCATCGAGCGCGATCGCGAGGTCGAGCCGGTGCTCGCCAAGCACCGATGCCTCGCCATAGAGCCGGCGCAGATTCAGGATGCCGAGGCCGCGGACTTCGATGAAACCGTCGAGCAGCGGCGGGCAACGGCCGATCAGGAGTGCTGGGTTGCCGGCGTCGATCCGGAACTCGATCGCGTCGTCGGCAACCAGCCGATGCCCGCGCGAGACCAGTTCCAGCCCGAGTTCGCTCTTGCCGGCACCGCTGGCGCCGCTGAGCCAGACGCCGAGCCCTTCGACCTCGACGAAAACACCGTGCGCGGTCAGCCGGTCGGTGCTCATGGCGCGTGCCGGTCGCGCAATGCGCGGGTTGGCGGGCGGACTAGCCGCCGGTCAGCAGCGCGTAGACCGCGGCATCGTCCTTCGCCGCGTGGACCTGCGCGCAGAAGTCGTCGTCGGAGAACTTCTCGGCGATCGCCGCCAGATGCTGCAGATGTTCGCCGGTGGCGTTCTGCGGCACCAGCAGACCGAACACCAGATCGACCGGCTGGCCGTCGTGCGTGTCGTAGTCGACCGGATGCTTCAGGCGAATGAAGGCGCCGACGCTGGTCGAGACACCGGCCATGCGGCCATGCGGAATCGCGACGCCATGACCCAGACCGGTCGAGCCGAGCTTTTCACGCCCGGCAAGGCTGGCGAGGATGTCGGCCGGCGCCACGCTCGGGGCTCCGAGCGCCAGCAGCCGCGCAATCTCTTCGAGCGCGCGTTTCTTGCTGGTCACGGCGACGCCGACGGCGACGCGGCCCGGATTCAGGATTTCTGCAAGTTTCATGTGGTTTCCGAGTGTCTGATATGACAAAGCCCCGCTTCGAAAAGCGGGGCTTTGTCGAGGCCCGGATAGTGTAACGCTGCCCGGCTTTGCCAACGATGATCCGGACCCGGTGCCGACCTGGCTGGATTCGGCCTCGATTCGAGCCCGGATCACCTCGGCCAGATCGGCGGGAAGCGACAGCGTCCTGTCAGTTGATCAGGTACTTGTGCGCTTCGCGGGCGTGGTGGTCGCGTATCTTTTCCTTGAACTTCCGGGTCTGCTGGTCGAGCTTGTCGATCAGGCTGTCGATCGCGGAATACATGTCGCCCTGGACCGCCTCGGCGTGAAGGTTCGCGCCCGGGGCGTGCAGCGTGGCTTCGGCCTTGTGCTGCAGCTTGGTATCCACCGACAGGATCACGGCGGCGTCGATCAGATGATCGAAATGACGCTCGACGCGCTTCAACTTGTCCGTGATGTAGGTACGCAGCGCCGGAGTGAGGTCCAGATGATGACCGGAAATGTTCAGGTTCATGCACGCAACTCCTCTTCAGATTCTCGGCCCGGGCGTCCGTCCGGCAACCGTCCGGACGAGCAGGTCGAGCACATTCGTTGCAGGTTTCAGACCATGACGAAAGAACGTGATTCCGACGCCGACCGGGGCTCAACCGATCGGCTTGCGCTCGTGCGAGGGAGGGATGCGCAGCGCTTCGCGGTACTTGGCGACCGTACGCCGTGCCACCTGAATGCCTTCCTTCAGCAGCATTTCGGCGAGCGTGGAGTCGGATAGCGGCTTGGCAGCGTCTTCCTGGGCGATGAGTCGCTTGATCATGGCCTGGATCGCGGTGGCGGAGCAGGTACCTCCTTCGGTGGTCTGGACGTGGCTGGAGAAGAAATACTTCAGTTCGTAAAGTCCTCGTGGCGTCAGCATGTACTTGTTTGCCGTCGCGCGCGATACCGTTGATTCATGAATTCCGAGCTGTTCGGCGACATCCCGCAACACCAGCGGGCGCATCGCCTCCTCGCCGTAGTCGAGAAACGCCCGCTGTTCCTCGACGATACATTGGGCAACCTTCAGCAGCGTTTCGTTCCGTGCTTCGAGCGAATTGATGAAATAGCGCGCTTCCTGCAGGTGCTGCTTCATCGTCAGCTGGTCGCGCGAGGTGTCGGCGCGCTTCACCATGCCCTGATAGAGCTGGTTGATCCGCAGTTTCGGCGTGTGTTCCGGATTCAGGCTGACGCGCCAGCGGCCGTTCTTCTTGCCGACGAAGACGTCGGGAGCGATATAGTCGCTTTCGTGCGCCTGATATGGCCGGCCCGGGTGCGGCTGCAGGGACTGGACCAGCGCCAGCCCTTCGCGCAGCGCTTCGAGGCCGAGGCCGGTGGCCTTGACCAGTGCCGTTTCGTCATGCCGGGCGAGCATCGCCATCGGCGCTTCGAGAATCCGGAACGCGGCGGCGAGTCCAGGCGTCTTCGGCGGGAACTGCTGCAGCTGCAGGCGCAGGCATTCCGGGAGATCGCGTGCGGCGACGCCGGACGGATCGAAATCCTGCACGGCGGCCAGCACCTTCTCGATCCGCGACAGCGGAATGGCGTTCTTGCTGGCCAGACGGTCGCGCACGCCATCCCAGTCTTCGAGATAGCCGTCGTCGTTGATCGCGTCGATGATGTGCAGCGCGATCTCGGCGTCGACTTCGTCGAACGGCGCGATGCTGGCCTGCCACATCAGGTGGTCCCTGAGCGACTGCGAGCCGTGCAGGTTGGCCTGCATGAAGTCGTGCAGGCCGTCATCGTCCTCGCCGGACGTGCTGCCGGCCGAGCCGGCGCTGTCGTAGATGTCGCCCCAGTCGGCATCGACCGGCATCTCTTCCGGAATCACCGCTTCGCCGCCGATCTCGATCGCGGTTTCCGACGGAATGCCGGCTTCGGCGATCGCCGCTTCGGTGTCCGCTTCGGCCATCGCCTCTTCGACCGTCTGGGTCTCCGGATCGTCGCCGTCGGCTTCCAGCATCACGTTGGATTCCAGCGCCTGACGGATTTCCAGCTGCAGATCGAGGCTCGACAACTGCAGCAGTCGAATCGCCTGCTGCAGCGCAGGCGTCATGGTCAGGGCGAGGCCGGTACGGAGCGACAGCGACTGCTTCATGCGGGGACTTTCAAGAATTCTGGTGTTGGCATTGTACTTGCTCAGAATTCGTTGCGATGGGCTATAGTTGAGAAGTCCTTCACCTCTCGCAACCCCGGTCGAGCGTGCTCCCGGACCGTTGCCGACGCGCTCGGAACGTCCCGCGTCCAGCCCCGATCAGAGCCGGAACTGTTCGCCGAGATAGACCTTCCGCACCGTCTCGTTGTCCATCAGCTGCGTCGGCGCGCCTTCGGCGATCACCTTGCCGCCCGCGAGGATGTAGGCCCGGGTGCAGATGCCGAGCGTCTCGCGGACGTTGTGGTCGGTGATCAGCACGCCGATGCCGCGTTCCGACAGGTGCCGGACGATGCTCTGGATGTCGATCACGGCAATCGGATCGACACCGGCGAACGGTTCGTCGAGCAGGATGAAGCGCGGATTCGCCGCCAGCGCGCGGGCGATCTCGACCCGTCGCCGCTCGCCGCCGGACAGCGACATGCCCAGCCCTTCGCGGACGTGGGTGATGTGCAGTTCCTCGAGCAGGCGTTCGAGCTCGCGGGCGCGGGCCGCCTTGTCGAGGTCGTCGCGCAGTTCGAGGATCGCCATGACGTTGTCGGCCACCGACAGCTTGCGGAACACCGACGCTTCCTGCGGCAGGTAACCGATACCGGCTTTGGCCCGCGCGTGCATCGGCAGCTTGGTGATGTCGCGGCCGTCGAGCTCGATCCGGCCGCCATCGGCCGGCACCAGACCCACCACCATGTAGAACGAGGTGGTCTTGCCGGCACCGTTCGGGCCGAGCAGGCCGACGATCTCGCCGGCCTTCACGTTCAGCGAGACATCGCTGACCACCGTGCGCTTCTTGTAGCGCTTGACCAGACCGCTGGCGCTGAGTGTCGACGCCGGACGGTCGCCGCCGGGAGCCGTGCTCATGGCGCGCTGCCCGACGTCGCCGCCGGCGCGGGAACGGGTGCCGGCGCCGGGGCAGCGGCCGGCTCGTCCTTGGCCGGCTGGATGATGATCTTGACCTGGCCGCCGTCGCCGCCGGAGGCCTGGATGCGGCGCTCCTTGACGTCATACTTGATCGTGTTGCCGGTGATCTCGTCATCGCCGCGCATCACGAAGGCGTCGGTGATCAGGTCGAGGATGCCGCTGCGCGAGTCGTAGTTCAGCGTCTTCGCCCGCGCCGCGACGGCCGGATTGTCGACGCCGGTGCCGGCATGGTTCATCCGCGCCGGGCCGCCGGTGATCTTCGCCTCGTACTGGCCGCCGCCGAACTGCTTGAGTTCGACGCGATCGCCTTCGAGCTTCAGCGTGTCCGAGGTCAGCACGACGTTGCCGGTGTAGATCGCCGAATTGCCCTGCACAAGCTCGGCCTTGTCCGAGGTCAGCGTCACCGGGCCGGTCGGCTTCAGGTCGTCCGCCTTCGGCAGCTTGACCAGATCGGTCTTGTCGACCGACGGCTTCTTCGGCTTCGACTGCGCGTGCACCGCGGCCGGCGCGAGCGCCAGCAGCAGGCTCAGCGCGACGGTCATCTTCAGATCAGCGAGTGGCTTCATAGCGCATCTTCACGTTGTTCAGCAGATGCAGATCGTGCTGCACCCAGTTGGCGTTCATGCCGGTCGCGGACCCGTTGCGCGTGCGGCTGGCCGCCTGCACCACGGCATCGGTCCGCAGCGTGTGCGAATCCGGATCGACCCACAGCGTTGGCGTCTTCAAAGTCACCGGCTCGCCGTTGTCGGGCCAGTTGCCGTTGGCGACGACGTCACCCTCCAGCCGCATTTCACGGCTGCCGGGCTTCAGGGTGCCGGTCGGCGCCTCGATGTGCCACGGCGTGGTCGGGCCGGAAATGACGTCGAGCACCAGCGTCGTGGCCTGGGCCGACTCGTCGTCGAAATACTCGAGCGTGGCGGCCGTCGCCTTCAGCGCCGGTTGGCCCTGCACGTCGTAGCGCGTCAGCTCGGCACCGGTCAGCGTGTAGCGCGGCAGGCGGTTGTCCGGCGCCGCCGGTTCGACCGCGACATCGTCGATCCGGCTCAAGGTGAACAGCAGACCGGCCAGGGCCAGTGCGGCGATGCCGGCAACGGCAATGCGGGTCACGCCATCACCTTCTGCGCCGCCTGCGTGTTCAGCACGAGGTCCGCGGCGTCGCGCACCGCGCCATGGCCGCCGCTCAGGCGGCTGGCCCAGTGCGCCACGGCCAGCACCTTTGGGTGGGCATCGGCAACGGTCAGCGCGAGGCCGGCGCGCTGCATCAGCGGCAGATCCGGCGTGTCGTCGCCCATCATCGCCATCTGTTCGTCGCGCAGGTTCAGTCGGGCCTTCAGCGCTTCCCAGGCCGGAATCTTCTCGTCGACGTTGAGCCAGACGTGACGAATGCCGAGATATTCGAAGCGCGCCTGCATCGCCGCCGACGGCCGGCCGGAGATCACCGCGACCTCGATGCCGGCCTGCATCAGCAGCTTGAGACCCAGACCATCGCGGACATGCACGGCCTTCAGCTCGGTGCCATCCGGCGCCAGATAGAGCTTGCAATCGGTCATCACGCCGTCGACATCGAAGACCATGCAGCGGATGTCGTGGATGCGTTCGCTCAGCGTGCGCATCAGACGACTCCCGCGCGCAGCAGGTCATGCATGTGCAGCACGCCCTGCACGTGGCGGTCGGCGTCGAGAACCATCAGTACGGTGATCCGGTGCTTTTCCATCAGATGCACGGCCTCGGCCGCGAGTTGCGACGCGCCGATGTGCCTGCCGCCGCGCGTCATCACCTCGGCAATACGGGCGGTGCGGACATCGAGATTCGCGTCCAGCACGCGGCGCAGGTCGCCGTCGGTGAAGATGCCGAGCACGCGGTCGGCCTCGTCGACGATCGCGGTCATGCCGAGGCCTTTTTGCGTCATCTCCAGCAGCGCCGCGGACAGGCTCGCGTCTGCCGGCACCTTCGGTATGCGGTCGCCGCCGTGCATCAGGTCGGCCACCTTGAGCAGCAGGCGCCGGCCGAGCGTGCCGCCCGGATGGCTCAGCGCGAAGTCTTCCGGCGTGAAGCCACGGGCTTCGAGCAGCGCCACGGCCAGCGCATCGCCCATCGCCAGGGTCGCGGTGGTGCTGGCGGTCGGGGCCAGATTCAGCGGGCAGGCTTCCTGATCGACCGAGACATCGAGATGGACATCGGCCGCCTTGGCCAGCGTCGAGGCCGGACGGCCGGTCATCGACACCAGCGGCACGCCCATGCGCTTGATCAGCGGCAGGATGGTCAGCACTTCGGCGGTTTCGCCGGAATTGCTGATCGCGATCACGGCGTCGTCGCGGGTGATCATGCCGAGGTCGCCGTGGCTGGCCTCGCCCGGGTGAACGAAGAACGACGGCGTGCCGGTGGACGCGAGCGTCGCCGCAATCTTGCCGCCGATGTGGCCGCTCTTGCCCATGCCGGTGACCACGACCCGGCCGCGGCAGCCGAGCAGCAGGCGGCAGGCTTCGGCGAAGCCGGCATCGATCCGCGGCAGCAGCGCGTCCAGCGCGTCGCGCTCGATTTCGAGCACGCGGCGCGCAGTCGCTTGCAGGGCTGCCGGGTCGATCAAGGGAAAAGAGGCGGAATCGGCCATGGGATCGTTATCGTACCCGACCCACCGATCCGGGCGCGGGCCTCGAGCGGTGCCCGTGCGGGGCCGGGCGTCGCGTGTTCGAGCCCGCCGACAGCGGCCGATCGCATCGTCCGGCAGCGGAGGGCGCTGCCACGATCGGCCACATCCTCCTTTATAATCGCTTGCTGCATCGGGCCCTTGCGCCTGCCGTGCAGGCTTCGACATCAGAGATTTCCGGCGATCGGCCGGCGATGCGAATCCGCGCGTGCACCGCGATGAACCGTTTTGATGCGTGCCGACGAGGCTGCGCACCAGAAGTGCCGATGCAACGGAATACGTGCCGCATCGATGTGCAGGTCGCATCGTCGGTTGCACCGAATCGTCGCAACAGTCTTTTCACGATTTCCTTTCAAGCCGGAGACCGCAGTGAGCAAAGAGCAGGATTCCAAGTTCATGATTTCGTTCGCCGGCGTGCTGGCGCTGCTGTTCGGCATCACGATCGGCATCATCGTGCTGGCGCACTTCATGACCCCGAAGCACGACGTTGCCGCCGAAGCCGAACTGAAGAAGGTGGCCACGCGTACCGCCCCGATCGGCGCCGTGATCACCGATCCGGCACTGCTGGTCAAGGTCACCGCCAAAGCGGCGCGCGCGCCGCTGGCGGCGGAGCAGGTCTACGCCACCGTGTGCAGCGCCTGCCATGACGGCGGCCTGCTGAACGCGCCCAAGTCGGCGGACAAGGCGGCGTGGTCGGCCCGCAAGGCGGCACAGGGTGGCGTCGATGGCCTGACCGCTTCGGCGATCAAGGGCAAGAATTCGATGCCGGCGCGCGGCGGCAATCCCGATCTCAGCGACGACGAGATCAAGTCTGCGGTTGAGCTCATCCTGAAGAAAGCCGGCGCCTGAGGCAGCGGCAAGCGCAGGCCGGGGGGCCTTGATCTAGCGCCCCGAAATGCAGCACGACCCGAGCGGAGCCGGTGACGGCTCCGCTTTTTTTGTGGGCGACGACCCGGAAATTGCGCCGCCTGCACCGAAGATCGCCCCAAAACGGTGCAACGCCTGCGCCGGGCCGCGGAATTCATGCTGCGAAGCACCAAAATACGCCGACCGGCTTCGGTCCGGCGCCAAAACCTCATGAAAACATCAATGAATTCATGATGATATTGCGAATGGCATGGTCCATGCTTTTTTCGACGCCGCTGGCCATTTTCAGCGCAATTACTACTCGAAGGAGAGTCATGAGCAATTTCAAGAAGCTGTTGTCTGTTGCGGGTCTGGCCTGCCTGCCGGGCGTGGCTTTCGCAGACACCCCGTCCATCGGATCGATCCTTGAAGCCTCTGGTGTCAAGGTCAGCGGCTACACCAGCGCCTCGTACTCGCTGAACTTCAACGATGGCAAGACCCTGGCCTATCGCGCCTACGATGCCCAGACCGACACTTTCACCATCGACCAGGCCTCGCTGACGATCGGCTACGCCCCGGAATCGGGCTTCGGCGCCACCGTCAACATCCTCGCCGGTGAAGACTCCAACGTGATCAACGCCAACTATGGCGATGGCGACTCGATCTTCAGCCTGCCGACGGCCTATGTCTCGTACGCCGGTGGCGGCTTCACGGTGATCGCCGGCCGCTTCGGCTCGCTCGCCGGTTACGAAGTGACCGCCGACAACGCTGCGCCGTTCATCTCGCGTTCGTGGCTGTTCCAGAACACCCAGCCGTTCTTCCACACCGGCGTCCGCGTCTCGTACGCGTTCAGCAGCCTCGTGTCGGCCACCCTCGGTGCCGTCAACAGCGCGCCGCAGGCGTCGACGATCGACGCCAACAAGCAGAAGACGCTCGAAGCGAACCTGACCCTGACCCCGACCAAGTCGTTGCTGGTCTCGTTGACCAACTACCTCGGCGTCGACGACTTCGATGGCGTCGTGCTGTTCCCGATCAACGGCCCGGCCGGTGGCGCCTTCACGACCCGCACCAACATCTCCGACATCGTCGTGCAGTACACCGGCATCGACAAGCTGACGCTGGCGCTGAACGGCGACATCCAGGATGCCAAGGGCCTGTACATCAACAAGGGCATCGCGTTCTACGGCATGTACCAGCTGACCGACCAGTTCGCGGCGCGCGCGCGCTTCGAACTGACCGAAGCCTCGCTGAAGGCCTCGCTCGGCGGCGGCACCGACTCGTTCAAGATCTTCACCATCGCCGGCGTGTACTCGCCGTCGTCGCACATGGATCTGATCGCGGAAGCCCGCTTCGATACGTCGAACAACGACGTGTTCCCGAACGGCGCGACCCTGAAGGACAACGGTGGCAACTTCGCGGTGAAGGCGATCTACAAGTTCTGATCCGCCGCAAGCGTTTGCAGCACTCTGGAAAGGCCGCCTCGTGCGGCCTTTTCCTTGTGGGGCGGCCTAGGCCAGCAGCAACGCGGCGGCGACGATGGTCGGCGGCAGCGCGCCCAATGCCAGCCCGCCGGCCCGGATCGTCTCATCGCGAAAGCCGCGCCGCAGCAGCGACACGCCGGCCGGATTCGGCGCGTTGGCGATCACCGTCAGCCCGCCGCCGGCAACGGCACCGGCCACCAGCGCGTACTTCGCGTCGTCGCTCATCCCGACGATCAGGGACCCCAGATAGGTCAGTGCGGCGTTGTCGGTGATCGCGGTGAGGCCCAGGGCACCGAAGAACAGCAGGTCCGGGCCCATGCCGGAAACCAGCGGCTGCAGCCACCATTGCTGCATGCCGCCGAGCACGACCAGCCCGGCCAGGAAGAAGCCGACCAGCAAGCCCTCCTTGACGATCAGCGGGTTCTGGTGCTCCCCGTAGGCCTGGGTGAAGCCGAGAAAGAACAGGAACAGGCCGATGAAGATGACCGGGTGGTGCGCGAACAGCACCACGCCGGCCAGGAACGCGAAATGAATCAGCGCGATGCCGATCGGAACCGGCGTCGGTTCCGGAATCGAGGCATCCGCTTCGGCCAGATGGCGGCGCAGCAGGAAGCTGATCACCGTGGCGTTGATCACCACGGCAGTCGCCGACCGCCAGCCAAAGGTTTTCAGCATGAAGGCGGAATCCCAGTTCCAGGCGCTCGCCACCATCAGCACCGGCGGCGCGGCGTACGAGGTCAAGGTCCCGCCGATCGAGATGTTGACGAACAGGACGCCGAGCGCGGCGTAGCGCAGCTTTTCCGGAATGCCGGCGTGGAAAACGATCGGTGCCAGCATCAGCGCGGCCAGCGTCATCGCGGCGGGTTCGGTGATCAGCGAGCCGAGCAGCGGCACCGCGGCCAGGCAGAGCCAGACCTGAACCAGCAGGGCGCGCAGCGGCAGCCAGCGGGCCAGTGCCGCGATCAGCGCATGCACCGTCTCCAGGATCGGCCGCGACGCGGCGACCACCATCACGACGAACACGAACAGCGGCTCGGTGTACTGGCGCGATTCGGCATAGTCGATCGCTGCACTGCCGCTGACCATCATCGTCATGGTCAGCATCAGGATCATCGCCCAGACGCCGAACACCACCTCCACTTCGCCCAGCACGTGGAACAGCCCGGCGTGCTTCGGAAACCGGTGCCCGAGCGACTCGACGGACTTGGCGGCGAAGGTATGGAGGATCGCCAGCCCGAACAGCACCGCGGCGACCATCTGAAACGGCGCTTGATCCATGGTGGGAAGTCTTGGTCCTGATGCGAGGCCGACAAGGTAGCCCGCATCCGGTCCCAGCGTGCTCCGCTACAGTGTCGCGATGCCGATCTTCAGACGCTCCGGTCGCACCGCCCTTGGCCTGACACTGGTGACGGCCGCCATCGCGGCACCCGCTTTCGCCGGCAGCCTCGACCTGCAGATCAGCGTCGCCAGCGAGGAAGTGTTTCGCGGTGTCGTGCAGAACAACAGCCCGACCGCCGCCCTGCGCATCGATTACCGCACCGCCAGCCGCGTCTACGTCGGCAGCCGCGTGCTGAACAACCGCAGCGCCGGCGACGCGCAGGTGGACCTCTACGCCGGTTACGCCCGTTCGCTGATCGCATTCGACCTGATCCCGGTCGGCCTCAATGGCGGCATCAACGTTCATCTCTACACCGGTGACCGGCGCGGGCCGCAGGGCCGCGATCTCGACTGGGCGGACGCCTATGGCAGCCTCGACGCCGGCCCCGCGCGTTTTTCGATCGCGGTGGCACCGGACTACTTCGGCACCGGCGCGGTCGGCTGGCGGGCCGCGGGCCGGCTGCGCTGGCCGCTGACCTCGGACCTCGAAGGCACGGCCACGCTGGGCTGGAACGATGGCGAAGGCCTGCGCCGGTACACCGCGCCGCGCGGCAGCGGTGTCGCGCATGCCGACTACAGCGTCGCGCTGACGCAGACCTTGCCGCACGGCTTCGCGGTCTTCGGCGAGATCACCGGCGCAACGCGGACGCTCGATGCCTCCGCTCGGCCGCGGTTGCTCCTCGGCATCCACTGGCGCTGGGGCCGACAGGTGTAGGCGGTCGGACTACTCGACTGGCCGATAACGCAGGGCTTCGGCCACATGCGGTACCGCCAGCCGTTCGGCGGCGGCCAGATCGGCAATGGTCCGGGCGACTTTCAGCACGCGATGGAACGCGCGCGCCGACAGGCCCAGCCGGTTCATCGCGGTCAGCAGCAGCTGCCGGCTCGGCTCATCGAGCACGGCATCGCGATCCAGTTCCTTCGGCCCGAGCAGCGCGTTGACCATGCCGGCGCGCGCCTGCTGCAGGCGGCGCGCGGCACAGACCCGCTCGCGGACCGTGGCGCTCGATTCGTTGTCCGGCGGCGCGGCCGACGCCAGCGCTGCCGGCTCCAGACGCGGCACGAACACATGCAGGTCGATGCGGTCGAGCAGCGGGCCTGACAGCCGGCCGCGATAGCGCGCCACCTGATCCGGCGCGCAGCGACAGCGTCCAGCCCCGGCGCCGGCATCGCCGAGATATCCGCAGGGGCACGGATTCATCGCGGCAACCAGTTGAAAGCGCGCAGGAAAATCGACCTGTCGAGCGGCACGCGAAATGGTGATGCGGCCGCTTTCGAGCGGTTCGCGCAGCACTTCGAGCACCCGCCGCTCGAACTCGGGCAGTTCATCGAGAAACAAAATGCCGCCATGGGCCAGCGTGATCTCGCCGGGCCGCGGATTCCCGCCGCCGCCCACCAGTGCCACCGCTGACGCCGTGTGATGCGGAGACCGGTACGGCCGTCGTCCCCAGCACGATGGATCGAAGCCAGCGAGCCCGATGCTGGCAATCGCGGCAACGGCCAGCGCCTCGTCGTGCGTCAGGGGCGGCAGCAGCCCGGGCAGGCGCTGCGCCAGCATGCTCTTGCCGCTGCCCGGAGGGCCGGCCATCAGCAGCGAATGGCCACCGGCGGCGGCGATTTCGAGCACGCGGCGCGCCGGCAGCTGGCCGCGCACGTCGGACAGGTCCGGGCCGGACACGTGTGCTTCCATTCGGGGCGCACTTGCCGCCTTCGCCAGCTGGCCTTCGTGCAATTCGGTGCACAGCGCACCGAGAGTGGACGCGCCATAGACCGTCGCCGCCTCGGCCAGCGTCGCTTCCGCGACATTCGCGGTCGGGATCAGCAGGCCGCGCCCTGTTTCAGTGCATTTGAGCGCGGCCGGCAGGGCCCCGCGCACCGCGCGGATCTCGCCGGTCAGCGACAGTTCGCCGAGCACTTCCAGCGTTGCAAGACGTTCCGGCGGAATCTGCCCGGATGCCGCCAGCACGCCGAGCGCGATCGGCAGATCGAAGCGCCCGCCCTCCTTCGGCAAGTCCGCCGGGGCGAGGTTGACGGTGATCCGCCGGTTCGGAAACTGGTAGCCCGAATTGACGATCGCCGCGCGCACCCGATCACGCGATTCGCGGACCGCGGCTTCCGGCAGGCCGACGATCGCCAGCCCGGGCAGCCCGGGCGCCAGATGGACTTCCACCGTCACCGCCTCGGCACTCAGGCCGTTCTGCGCGCGGCTGTGAACGATCGCGAGGCTCAAGCGGCGGCCCGTTCATCGAGCGGGCGCGCGTTCGGGCGACGGGCCGGCGATGCGGCACCGGGACCGCGGACCCGCGCGTCATGCCGCGCGCACGGAAGCTCCGCCGCGGACGTCGCTGGCGAATCGGTTGGGCAGGCGGTGCGGGAGGACATCCTTGTCCGGGGTTTCGGCGGCTAGTCCGTCGACCCGGCGGACGTCTTTTCCAATGCTTTCAACCGCTTCTCGAGCGCAGCCAGACGGGTCTGGGTTCGCGCCAGCAGTTCGGCCTGGGTGTCGAAGCGCTCGCGGCTGACCAGTTCCAGACGGTCCAGATTGGCGCGCAGCACGGCGCGGAAGTTGTCTTCCAGCTCGCTGCGCAGGCCCTTCAGGCCCGGCGGCAGCACGCGCGCGAGGCGGGCGGCGATTTCTTCGAGTTGTCGCGGGTCGAACATGGTCGGTCGGGATTCGGTGGCGGCGATCAGAACAGCAGGAACGCGACGAACGTCAGCAGCGTAGGCGGGAGTGCCGCGAGAAACAATCCGCCGGCCCCGACCGTCTGGTTCGGGAACAGCGGCTTCAGGATCGCCATGCCGGCCGGATTCGGCGCGTTGGCGATCACGGTCAGGCCGCCCCCGGTGATGGCGCCGGCGACGACGAAGAACTTGAACTCGTCGGTCAGGTTCGGCACCTGCGCCGCGAGGTAGGTGACCGCGGCATTGTCGGTGACCGCCGTCAGCATCGTCGCGGCCAGGAACACCTGCTGCGGGTTCAGCGCCTGCAGCACCGGCTTGAGCCACCACTGCTGCAGTCCGCCGATGACCACGAGCCCGGCGAGGAAGCTGGCCACCAGCAGCGCCTCGCGCAGGATCAGCCGGTTCTGCTGCTCCGGATAGGCGTGGGCCCACAGCATGAACAGCAGCAGCACGCCGAGAAACATCGGCGGATGGTGGGCGAAGATGACGATGGCGCCGAGAAAGCCGACGTGGAGCAGCATCTGGCCCAGCGAGGCGCGATGGTCGTCGCCGGACGGATCGGCCGACGGCAGGCCGCGCAGCAGCTTGAAGTTCAGCGCCGTGACGGCGATGGCGTTGATCAGCACCACCGGCACCACGTGCGACGCGAAGTTGGCCAGCATGAACGGCAGATCCCAGCCCCAGAGTCCGGCCACCATCAGCACCGGCGGTGCCGCGAACGGTGTCAGCGCGCCGCCGATCGAGACATTGACGAACAGCACGCCCAGCGTGGAATAGCAGGCGCGCGCCGGCAGGCGATGGCGGAAATGGCTTTCGCGCAGCAGCAGCGCGGCCAAGGTCATCGCGCCCGGTTCGGTGATCAGCGAGCCGAGCAGCGGTATCACCGTGAGCGCGGCGAAGTAGGTCGCGGCCGCCGGTGGCAGCGGCAGCGCGCGCGCCAGCAGGCGGGTGACATTGCCGGTGGCGACCAGCACCGGCCGGCTCGCCGCAACCACCATGATCGCGAACACGAACAGCGGCTCGGTGAAGTTGCGGCCGTCGACATAGGCGATGGCTGCCGGCGCGCCTTCCACGGCGAGGAACACGCTGATCAGCACGGCGGCCCACAGCGCGAACACGATCTCGACTTCGGCCAGCGCATGCAGCAGGCCTTCATGGCGCGGGAAGCGATGAATCAGGCGGGCGACGAAGGCCACCGAAAAGGTGTGGGTCAGCGCCAGCGCGAACAGCACGGCAGCCAGGATTTCCAGCAGCGACGGACTCATGCAGGTCTGATTCCTTGTCAGGCGGCAGATGGATCGTGGCCGTGAACTATACGGACTTTGGCGTTCCGGTCGACCTCGGCGGGCCGGCGTTCACGGCCGCGCAGGCCGGTCCAGAACGGTGCGGCTGGCATGCTCCGTGCTTTCCCGTCCTCGCCGCGTCCGAGTCACTCGGGCGCGGGCCAGGGCGGTACGCCGCCGACGATAACCAGGAGTTGCTTGCATGAAACTGATCACAGCCATCATCAAGCCTTTCAAGCTTGACGAGGTGCGTGAAGCCCTGTCGGAGATCGGCGTCGCCGGCATCACCGTCACCGAAGTCAAGGGCTTTGGACGCCAGAAGGGCCACACCGAGCTGTACCGCGGTGCCGAGTACGTCGTCGACTTTCTGCCGAAAGTGAAGATCGAAGTCGCGATCGACGACGACAAGCTCGAACCCGCCATCGAGGCCATCACCAAGTCGGCCCACACCGGGAAGATTGGCGACGGCAAGGTCTTCGTCACGACGCTCGATCAGGCCATCCGCATCCGCACCGGCGAGACCGGCCGCGACGCGCTCTGAACGACGGCTCATCACATTTTCGAGGAACCCCGATGATCTCTTTTGGCAAGCTTTCCCGCGCTCTGCTGTTCGCCGGCCTCACGGCCGCCGGCGGCATCGCGTTTGCGGCCGACGAAGCCGCTCCGCCTGCAGCAGCGGCCGTCGCGGCCGAGGCAGCACCCGCACCGACCGACGCCGCCGCCCCTGCCGCCGCACCGGCAGAAGGCGCTGCGGCCGCTGAAGCACCGGCCGAAGCGGCCGCTGCGCCAGCCGAACCGGCCGCCGCGCCGGTCCCGCCGAAGTTCAACGAAGGCAACATCGCGTGGATGCTGGTGTCCACCGCGCTGGTGCTGCTGATGTCGCTGCCGGGTCTGGCGCTGTTCTACGGCGGCCTCGTCCGCTCGAAGAACTTCCTGTCGACGATGACGCAGACCTTCGGCATCTTCTGCCTGATCGGCGTGCTCTGGGTCGTGTACGGCTACTCGGTCGCGTTCAGCGGCTCCGAGCCGTTCTTCGGCACGCTCGACAAGATGTTCCTGAAGGGTGTGGTCTACGACGCCAATGGCTTCTTCACGGCGACGGCCACCTTCTCGAAGGGCGTGGTCATCCCGGAACTGCTGTTCGCCGTGTTCCAGATGACGTTCGCCTGCATCACCGTGGCGCTGATCGCCGGCTCCTACGCCGAGCGCATGAAGTTCTCGGCGGTGCTGATCTTCTCGGTGGTCTGGTTCACGTTCTCGTACCTGCCGATGGCGCACATGGTCTGGTGGTGGGCGGGCCCGGATGCCTATGACTCGCTCGACAAGGTCGACGCGCTGAACGCCACCGCCGGCTACCTGTGGCAGCTTGGCGCGCTGGACTTCGCCGGCGGTACCGTCGTGCACATCAATGCCGGTGTCGCCGGCCTCGTCGCCGCGATCATCCTCGGCAAGCGCAAGGGCTACGGCAAGGTGCAGATGGCCCCGCACAGCCTGACGATGTCGATGATCGGCGCCGCGCTGCTGTGGTTCGGCTGGTTCGGCTTCAACGCCGGTTCCAACCTCGAAGCCAATGGCTACGCCGTGCTGGCGTTCGCCAACACGGCCTTCGCCACCGCTGCCGCCGCCATCGCCTGGTTCTTCGCGGAGTGGATCTTCAAGGGCAAGCCGTCGCTGCTCGGCATCATCTCGGGTGCGGTTGCCGGCCTCGTCGCCATTACCCCGGCCTGCGGCTTCGTCGGCATCGGCGGCGGCCTGATCATCGGTCTGGTGGCGGGTGTCGTCTGCTTCTTCGCGGTGGCCTACCTGAAGTCGATCCTCGGCTACGACGACGCGCTCGATGCCTTCGGCGTCCATGCGGTCGGCGGCATCATCGGTGCGGTGCTGACGGGCGTCTTCGTCGATCCGGCCAAGGGCGGCGTCGGCGTCTACAACAACTGGGTGGAACTGGTGCCGGGCTACTCGTCGGGCCAGATCCTCATCCAGATCAAGGCCGTGCTGGTTGCCATCGTGCTGAGTGCCGTGGTCACCGCCGTCACCTTGCTGGCACTGAAGTTCACCATCGGCATCCGCGTCAGCGAAGAAGCCGAATCGGAAGGCCTCGACCTCGCCGAGCACGGCGAAAAGGCCTACAACCCGTAATCCTGCTGAAGTGCCGCGCCACGGATGGCGCGGTCGGCGGCAGCGGACCGGGCGATTGCCGCTACCCGCTTCGCCAAAGTCTCCAAGGGGTTGACGCTTGGGCGGGCCTTTCACCGGGCCCGCCTTTTTTGTGCGCGGCGTTCGCCGCCGGAACCATCAGGACCGCTTTGCTAAACTCGCGGCGCGTTTCGAGAACGAGAATCGAATAATGAAAATGCTCATCGCCATCATCAAGCCCTTCCGCCTGGACGCCGTGCGTGAAGCGCTCGCCGACGCCGGCGTGCAAGGCATGACGGTGACCGAAGTGCGCGGCTTCGGCCGCCAGAAAGGTCATACCGAGCTGTACCGCGGTGCCGAGTACACCGTCGACCTGCTGCCGAAGATCAAGCTCGAGGTCGCGCTGACCCCTGATCAGGTCGACAAGGCCGTTGATGCAATTGCCAAGGCTGCGAAGACCGGACAGATCGGCGACGGCAAGATCTTCGTCTACGATCTGAACCAGACGGTCCGGATTCGCACCGGCGAATCGGGCGTCGACGCGGTCTGACGGCGCGCCGGCACCTTCCGGATCCGGCGCGGACCCCGCTCCATGACACCCGGAGGCTGCCGATGCTGCTTCATACCCTGATCCTGCGGGCCGCCCGTCCGGCGCAGGCCCTGCTGTTCCCGTCGCTGCTGCTGGCCGCTGCTGCGGCGCAGGCCGAAGGCCGCGTCTACCAGTGGAAGGACCGCAACAACGTGCTGCATTTCAGCGACACCGCACCGCTGAGCGCCCAGGAAGTGAAGCCGAAGCCGACGTCCAGCGGGCTCGACGCTGGTGCCAGGCTCGCATCGAGCAGCGCCAACGAGCAGGTCTGCGCGCAGAAGAAGGCACAGCTCGCGTCGTTCGTCTCCGCCGGCAAGGTCACCGAGACCAATGCCCTCGGCGAAACCCGCGAGTACAGCGAGGCCGAGCGCCAGAAGCTGATCGAGTCGACCGAGGATGCCGTTCGCGCCGCCTGCGGTCCGGGCTAGGTTTCGGCGCGTGGCTCGCCTGCGTTCCGCGCTGTCCGTGCCCCTGTGGATGACCGCGCTGCTGCTGGCACCGGCGGCGCCTGCGGCCAGCGTCTACAAGTGGGTCGACGCACAGGACCGCGTCCACTATGACGACCGCCACGTGCAGGAACAGCGGCTGACGCTGCAATACCTCAATGATCGCGCGATTCCGGCCCAGCCGGAATCGATCACGCCACGGGCGTTCGTCGCCGCGGTCGAGCAGGACTGTCGCAACACGCAGGACCGCGCGATGGCCTACCGCGCCGCAACGGCGCTGTACGGTCGCGATCCGGCCGGCAATGGCTACCGCCTGTCACCGCGTCAGCAGGCGCTGGAAGTCGCGCAGGCGGAGCGCGAAGCGGCCCGCTACTGCGCGCCCGGTGCAGCCGAAACGCTGTACCGCGAACGGCGCTCGGCGCGTATCGCAGCGGTGCGGATTCCGGTCGAAGACCGGCGCTGAGCCAGACCCGGGCCAACCACCGCGCAAGCTTCAGGTGTTGGCGAAGCGCAGTTCGGCCAATGCCCCGCCTTCCGGCCGATTGTCGAGCGTCAGCTTCCAGCCGTGACGATTGGCCAGCGCCCGCGCCACGTACAGGCCGATGCCGGTGCCGCCGTCGCGACCGCGGAAATGCGGCTCGAACACCTGCGGCAGTTCGTGCGCCGGAATGCCCGGCCCATTGTCGATCACCCGCAGGCCATGCGGTGTCAGCTCGATCGCGACCTCGCCGTGGGCACCCGCGGCGCGCAGCGCATTGCGCAGCAGGTTCGAGAAGATCATGTGCACGCTGCCCGGCGGCGCCACCAGCGTGCACGGCGACAGGCGCCAGACGATCGAGGTGGTCGAGGCATCGAGATCGGCCCATTCCGGCAGCAACCGTTCGAGCACGAGGGTGCTGGTCGGCGTCGAGTCGCGCAGCCGCGACAGCGCCAGCAAGGCGTCGAGATCGGCCTGCGCCTGCGCGACGGCGCGCGAAATGCGCGCCAGCGGCCGCGCCGGGTCCGGTGCACCGGCCAACAGCAGTTCCGCCGCACCGCCGATCACGGTCAGCGGCGTGCGCAGTTCGTGGCTTGCCGCCGCGGAAAAGGTGCGCTCGCGTTCGATCAAGGCGTCGAGGCGCACCATGTAGCCGTTGAGCGCGTCGGAAATCACGCGCAACTCCGGATCGCCGTCGGCACTCAGCCGCGCGCCGCGGCTTTCCGGATCCAGCTGACGGATCTCGGCGACCAGCCGCGCCAGCGGCGTCAATGCCTCGGTCGACAATCGCCGCGCGCTCCACAACGCGAGCAGCGTCACGACCATGACGCCAAGCGAGAACAACGCGATCATGCGCTGCTCGCGCGCGCGCAGCGGGGCGCTGTCGTACAGCAGATAGACCCGATCGGTCACGCCGAGGTCACGGACAAGCACCTGGTAGACGTTCGGGCCGACGTGCACGTCGCTGTACCAGCCGGGGGCCAGCGGCCGGATCGACAGCGGCACGGTGCCGCCATGCGAAGGCCGGTAATAGCGGATGTTCGGCGCCCGGCCGCCTTCGGCATCGCCACTGGACGGCGCGCCAGCCTCGACCAGGTATTGCAGCTCGCGCTCCAGCAGCGTTTCGAGACTCGCACGCTCGACCCAGTACTCGGTCGCCCAGAAGCCGATGCCCTGAATCGCGGCGGCCGAGACCGTCAGCGAAACCAGCGCAATCGCCAGACGGCGCCGCAGCCCGACACGGCTGAACAAGCCCGTCAGCGACTGACGGCTCATCGGGCGAGACGGGCTCGTGAGGAACGGCAGCAGCGCTTACAGGTCGCCGAGATTGGCCAGCCGGTAGCCGCTGCCATGCACCGTGTGCAGCAGCTTCTTCGGCCACGGCTTGTCGATGGCCACGCGCAGCGCGTACATGTGCGCACGAAGCACGTCGCCCTCCGGCGGCGCATCGCCCCACAGCCGACGTTCCAGCTCCTCGCGCCCGACCACGCGGTGGGTTTCGCGCATCAGCAGTTCCAGCAGCTTGCGCAAGGCCGGCGTCAGGCTGATCGGCTCGCCGCCGCGACGGGCGATCAGCGTGTCGAGATCGAATTCGAGATCGGCGACGGTCAGCAGGCGCTCGCCGCTCGGCGCCGTGGCGCGGCGATGCAGCGCTTCGAGCCGCGCCAGCAGCTCGACCATCGCGAATGGCTTGACCAGATAATCGTCGGCACCGGCGCGCAGGCCATCGACGCGATCGCCGACGGTATCGAGCGCGGTCAGCATCAGCACCGGCACGGCCTGGCCGTTGCTGGCGCGCAGGCGACGGCAAACGGTGGCGCCGTCCAGCCCCGGCAGCAGGCGATCGAGCACGATGGCGTCGAAGCGCTGCGCCTGCGCGAGGCGCAGGCCGCTGGGTCCGTCGGCCGCGAAATCGACGCTGTGGCCGTGGCTGCCCAGGAAATCGCCGAGATTGGCAGCGAGATCGGGATGGTCTTCGACGAGCAGCACGTGCATGGCGGGGCACCGGAAAAAGTGTCCGGACAATTTAGCAAGCCCTGACCGCCGCTGCCCGCGCAGGGGTGTGTTGCAGCCCATCGTCGCGCGCCGGCTGGCCTGCCACGCGATGCAGGCGATCAGGCCTCGGTGGTCGCCGTCGCTTCGCGATTGCGGACGATCCAGCGCGACGCGAGGATGCCGACCTCGTACAGCAGATACGCCGGCACCGCGAGCAGGATCTGCGACAGCACGTCCGGCGGCGTCAGGATGGCCGCGGCGACGAACACGCCGACCAGCACGTAGTCGCGGCGCGCCGCGAGCTGCGCCGGCGTCACGAAGCCGGTCAGCACCATCAGCACGATCGCCACCGGCATCTCGAACGCGAAGCCGAAGGCCATGAACAGCTTCAGCACGAAGTCGAGGTACTTCGAGACATCCGTCATCACCGCAACACCTTCGGGCGCTGAGCTGACGAAGAACTTGAACACCGTCGGCAGCACCAGGTAGTACGCGAAGGCCACGCCGACATAGAACAGCAGGGTGCTGCTGGCGAGCATCGGCAGCACCAGTCGGCGCTCGTTGCGGTACAGCCCCGGCGCCACGAACAGCCAGATCTGGTACAGGATCCACGGCAGCGCCAGCGCGAACGCGACGACCGCGGCAAGCTTGAACGGGGTCAGGAACGGCGCCGCCACTTCGGTGGCGATCATGCTGCTGCCGGCCGGCAGCAGCTTCATCATCGGCGTGGCGAGGAAGTGATAAAGCTGGCCGGCGAAGAACAGCAACGGCAGCAGCACGAGGAAGAAGCCGAGCATCGCCCGGACCACGCGGGTGCGCAGCTCGATCAAGTGCGCGAGCAGCGGCTGCTCGGTCGCCGAAAACTCCTGCTCAGACATGCTTTTCCGGCTTCCTCGGTTCGACCACGGCGCGCTCGGCCGCGCCGTCGGCCGGCCGCGCCACGGCGACAGTCGTCGGCGCCTCGGCAATCACCTGCGGCACGGCCGCTGTGGCGACGGCGGACGGCGGCGGAATCGGGTCCGGGTGGTCGCGCAGCATCGAGTTGCCCTGCTCGGCGACGGCCTCGAACCCGCGCTTGAACGACTCCGACTCTTCGGTCAGCAGACGCTTGGCGTCACCGATCTGCTTCTTCAGCTCCGAGGTGTGTGCTTCGCGATCCAGCTCGGCGCTGAGGTTGCGCATGTAGGCGCGCGCCTGCCCGGTCCAGCGGCCGATGGTGCGCGCGATCACCGGCATCTTTTCCGGGCCGAGCACGACCAGCGCCACCAGAAAGCACAGCGCCAGCTCGGAAAAGCTGATGTCGAGCATGGTCCGCGCTCCGCGTCAGATCGAGCGGTCGATCAGACCTTTTCGTCGTGACGGTCGACCACCGGCGGTGGCGACTTCATTTCCGCACGCAGCGCGTCGGCCTGCTTCTGGCCTTCTTCCTCGCCATCCTTCATCGCGCTCTTGAAATTCTTGACCGCCGCGCCGAGGTCGCCGCCGGCGCCGCGCAGCTTCTTGGTGCCGAACACGAGAACCACGATGCCCAGCACGATCAACCAGTGCCAAATGCTCAAACTGCCCATTGAAGTGCTCCTCGATCGGTATCGGCGGCCGTAACTGCGGCCGGGGTGGAAACGGGATTATGACGCGCTGCGCGCCGCCTTTTCCGCCAGACCGGAGCGACCGGTCCTGCGGGCAAGTTCGTCGGTGACCGCCGCAAGCGGCAGATCGTACGCCGCCATCAGCACCAGCGTGTGAAACCAGAGGTCGGCCAGCTCGCGCGCCAGCAGCACGCGGTGTGCTTCGCCACCGCCCGGAACGTCCTTGGCGGCGATGATGGTCTCGGCCGCTTCCTCGCCGATCTTCTTCAGGATCGCGTCCGGACCCTTGGCGTAGAGGCTGGCGACATAGCTCTGCGCCGGATCGGCGCCCCGGCGCTCGACCAGGGTCGCGTACAGCGCTGCGAGCACGCCTTCAGGCGTCCCCGACGCGCCCGCGGCAACCGGCGTGGAATCGGTCATCCGGCTCAGATCGTGAACGGCAGCGGTTCAGCGAGGCGCACCGGTGTGCCATGCGCCGCCAGATGGCGCTTGGCCTGGCCGACCGTGTACTGCCCGCTGTGAAAGATGCTGGCCGCGAGCACGGCATCGGCACCGCCTTCGGCGAGGCCCTGCTGCAGGTGGTCGAGCGTACCGACGCCGCCGCTGGCGATGACCGGGACCGGCACCGAATCGGTGATCGCGCGCAGCAGTTCGAGGTCGTAGCCGGACTTCGTGCCATCGCGGTCCATGCTGGTCACCAGCAGTTCGCCGGCGCCCTTGTTGACCATCAGCACGGCCCATTCCAGCGCGTCGAGCCCGGTGGCCTTGCGGCCGCCGTGGGTGAACACTTCCCAGCGCAGCGGCTGGCCTTTCTTCGACACGCGCTTGACGTCGATCGCGACGACGATGCACTGCACGCCGTAGCGGTCGCTGGCCTCGGTGACGAACTCCGGCCGCAGCACGGCGGACGTATTGATCGAGACCTTGTCGGCACCGGCCGACAGCAACGCGCGGACATCGGCACAGGTGCGCACGCCGCCGCCGACGGTCAGCGGGATGTAGATGGTCTCGGCGACCGCTTCCACCGTCTTGAACAGGGTCGGACGATCGTCGCTGGACGCGGTGATGTCGAGGAACACCAGCTCGTCGGCGCCCTGCGCGTCGTAGCGGCGGGCGACTTCGACCGGATCACCGGCGTCGCGCAGGTCCTCGAACTTGACGCCCTTGACCACGCGGCCGGCGTTGATGTCGAGACAGGGGATGACGCGCTTCGCAAGCATGGGAGACCGCCAAGGGGTGAAGACTTACTGGACGGCCTTCAGACAGTCCTTGAACTGCAGGCCGCCTTCATACAGCGCGCGGCCGATGACGGCACCGATGACGCCGTCTTCCTCCAGCGACTTCAGCAGATGCAGGTCCTCGATCGTCGACACGCCGCCGGAGGCGATGATGTCGGTCTTGACCGAGCGGGCCAGTTCGCGCGTGGCTTCGACATTGAAGCCGCTCATCATGCCGTCGCGGCCGATGTCGGTGTAGATGATCGCTTCGACGCCGTCGTGCTCGCACTGCTTGGCCATGTCGATGACGCCATGCGCCGACAGCTTGGACCAGCCGTCGACCGCCACGCGTCCGTCCTTGGCATCGAGGCCGACGAAGATGTGGCGCGGGTATTCCAGACACAGGTCGCGCAGGAAATGCGGCGTGTTGACCGCCTTGGTGCCGATGATGATGTAGCTGATGCCGGCATTCAGGTACAGCTGCACGGTGTCTTCGTCGCGAACGCCGCCACCGGCCTGCACCGGCACGTTGCCGCAGGCCTTGGCGATCTTCTCGATCACCTTCAGGTTGATCGGCGAGCCCTTCAGCGCGCCGTCGAGATCGACGACGTGGATGCGGCTCGCGCCTTCATCGACCCAGCGCTGCGCGACCTCGACCGGATCGTTCGAGAATACGGTGACATCGTCCATCCGGCCTTGGCGCAGGCGGACGCACTGGCCATTCTTCAGGTCAATCGCAGGGATCAGCAGCATGGGGAGCGGTCAGCGGTGCGCCAGAGGGCGAAAAGGGATCGGGAACCGGCCGCTGCGGAGTGCATGCCGACGTTCATCAATTGGTCAGAATTTGCCCGAAACTGTGCCGCAAAGCCGCTATTCAGGCAAGCGCAGCGCAGCAAAAAGCCGAGGCGCGCCGATCACGGCACTTCGCCGTCCCAGTTCGCGAAGTTCGCGAGCAGGCGCAGCCCGACCGACTGGCTTTTCTCCGGGTGAAACTGGAAGCCGACGACATTGTCGCGGCCGACCGCCGAGGCGAACGGACGGGTGTAGTCGGTGACGCCGAGCGCATGGTCCGGGTTGACCGGCATCGCGTAGTAGCTGTGCACGAAGTAGAACCAGCTGTTGTCCGGCACGCCGTCCCAGACCGGGTGAGGCACCGCCTGCTTGACCCGGTTCCAGCCCATGTGCGGCACCTTCAGGCGCTCGATGGCATCGGCTGGCGGATCCGGAAAGCGCATCACGTCGCCCGGGATCAGGCCGAGGGCGGCGACACCACCGTTCTCCTCGCTGCGTTCGAGCAGCACCTGCATGCCGAGACAGACGCCGAGCAGCGGCCGCTTGCGCGAGGCCTCGATCACCAGATCGTTCAGTTCCAGCCGCCGCAGTTCGTTCATGCAGGCACGCACGCCGCCGACGCCGGGCAACACCAGACGATCGCAGTCGAGCAGTTCTTCCGGGTCGTAGCTGATGACGATGCGCTGGTTGCCCGCGACCCGCTCCAGCGATTTGCCGAGCGAGTGCAGGTTGCCCATGCCGTAGTCGATGACGCCGATCTTTTCCATCACGCCGGAGCTTTAAGCGGGGGTCTTCGGAAGCACGAGATTGGCTGGCAAGCAGGCGGCCGTGACGCGCCGGGGCCTACAGCACGCCCTTGGTCGACGGCATCGCGCCGTGGGCGCGCGGATCGAACTCCACCGCCATGCGCAGCGCCCGGCCGAACGCCTTGAACACGGTCTCGGCCACGTGATGGGCATTGCGGGCGCGCAGGCAGTCGACGTGCAGGGTCACCTTGGCGTGATTGACGAAACCCTGGAAGAACTCGCGGAACAGGTCGACATCGAACTCGCCGATGCGGGCGCGCGGAAATTCGACGAACCATTCCAGCCCGGGACGACCGGAGCAGTCGAGCACGACGCGCGACAAAGCCTCGTCCAGCGGCACGTAGGAATGGCCGTAGCGGATGATGCCGCGCTTGTCGCCGATCGCCTTGTCGAAAGCCTGGCCGAGGCAGATGCCGATGTCTTCGACCGTGTGGTGATGGTCGATGTGGACATCGCCCTTGGCTTCCACGACGAGGTCGACGAGCCCATGGCGCGCGACCTGTTCGAGCATGTGCTCGAGAAAGTGGATGCCGGTGTCGAACCGGTGTTGGCCGGAACCGTCGAGATTGATCTCGACGCCGATCTGGGTTTCGCGGGTATCGCGACGAACGCTGGCAACGCGGGCAGACATTTCTGCAGGGCCGTCTGGTGAAAAGGCGCGAAAGAATACACCCGCGCGGCAAAACCGTGCCAACGCGTGGCCGCTGCAGGCTTTTCATGCAGTCCTCCGCGCCGCTCCCGAGGCACGGCCGGGCTGACTTTGCGCGCCGGCCATGTCATGTTCGCGACCTGTTCGGACCAGGAACGAACCCGTGAAGACGATGACCCGCCGACTGCTGATGGTGACCGGCGCCAGCCTGCTGCTGGCCGCCTGCACGCAGGAAACGCAGAACCAGATCAGCCGCAGCATCCAGAACTGGACCGGCACCAACGGCGTGCTCGAGGTCTACGCCGGCGACAAGGTCGTGCGCCGCTTCATCAACATCGACAAGCTGACCACCGCCAGCGGCACCGATGACGGCCGGCCGCGCGCGTATCGTTACGGCTATGGCGTGCTCGACGAAAACCTGAACCTGATCAAGGACGGCGACGAGAAGAAGGTCTACTTCGAGATCAGCGACTACGCGACGAACTACGTGTTCTTCGAGAATCCGCACTGACGCCCAGTGCCGCGCCGGCGCATCCGCCTTCATCCCGGCCACGTTCCGGGATTTCCATGGTCTTGTTCGAGCGTGCTCGTGAACCTTCATGCCCTGATCATCGGTGGCAGCCGCGGCATCGGGCTGGCACTGGTCGAAACCCTGCTGGCCGATCCGGCGTGGTCGCGGGTCACTGCGGCCGCGCGGCACGCCGAGTCGGCACCCGGCCTCGACGCGCTCGCCGCGATCCACACCCCGCGCCTGCACCGGCTGAATCTCGACGTCAGCGACGAGCGTTCGCTGCAGGCGGCAGCGGCGCGTGTCGCCAGCGTCGATCCGGCCCTGCACCTGCTGATCAACACGGCCGGGCTGCTGCACGACGACGGCCTTCGGCCCGAGCGCCGGCTGGCCGAGGTCACCGCCGACAATCTCCTGCGCAGCTACGCGGTCAATGCCGTCGGGCCGATCCTGATCGCCAAGCACTTCCATCCCCTGCTCGCCCATGGCGAGCGCGCGGTGCTGGCGAACCTGTCGGCCCGCGTCGGGTCGATCGGCGACAACCGGCTGGGCGGCTGGTACGCCTATCGCGCTGCGAAGGCTGCGCAGAACCAGCTGACGCGGACCGTGTCGATCGAACTGGCCCGCCGGGCGCCGAAGCTGATCACCGTTGCGCTGCATCCGGGCACCGTGGCCACCGATCTGTCGAAGCCGTTCTCCGGCAATGTCGCCGGCGACAAGCTGTTCACGCCGGCGTACGCCGCCGAGCGCCTGCTGGCAGTGATCGCCGGCCTGAGCACCGAGTCCAATGGCCGCTTCTATGCCTGGGACGGGGCTGAAATCCCCTGGTAGACACGTTCGCGCCGGCGACGGCGCTCAGGCCAGCACGCCGCCGATGATCGCGCCGAGCAGCCGCGCGCCGGAATCGAGAAACGCGAGGAAGATGCCGCCGAGGCCGGCGATGAAGCCGATCACGACGAGGCCGGTCAGCAGCGTGCCGAACGTCGCGAACAGCACGCCGACGAGGATCGACGACACCACCCATGCGATCAGCGCGCTGCCGATGCCGCCAGAGACCTTGCCGCCGACCACGCCGCCGATGAAGCCGCCGATGCCGGGCAGCCAGCACAGCAGCACCGAAATCAGGATCATCCAGAATCCGCCCCAGAAGACGCTGCCGCCGCGGTCCGTCCCATCTGACATCGTGATGCTCCCTGTTGGTTCACGCCGATCCGTCATCGTGGCGCGTGCCGCGGCAAATGCAAGCCCGGGCCGCGCAGCCGCTGCCCGACCATCTCGGCAAGACGCGTCCTGCGCGCCGCGTCAGGCGCGGCAGACGGCTCCGTCAGCTCGATTCCGCTACCATTCGCGTTCTCATTTCCTCAACCGGAACCCGTCATGCAGATCGCCGACCGTTGCGTCGCCTACTTCCACTACACGCTGACCAATGCTGGCGGCGACGTGCTGGATTCCTCCGAAGGCCGTGACCCGCTGCCGTACCTGCATGGCAAGGGCAACATCGTCGTCGGTCTCGAAAAGGCGCTGGCCGGCAAGCAGGCGGGCGACAAGCTGAACGTCGTCGTCAGCGCGGAAGAAGGCTATGGCGCGCACAACCCGGCGCTGGTGCAGAAAGTGCCGAAGGCGGCGTTCCAGGGCGTCGACAACCTCGAGCCGGGCATGCAGTTCCAGGCCGAAAGCAACATGGGCCCGGTCAGCGTCGTGATCACCGCGATCGAAGGCGATGAAGTCACCGTCGACGGCAACCATCCGCTGGCAGGCGAAACACTGCATTTCGCCGTGGAAATCACGTCGGTGCGCGAAGCCAGCGTCGAAGAAGTGCTGCACGGTCACGTGCATGGCGCCGGTGGTCATCACCACTGAGGACTGACGCCGCGGCCGCGATGCCGCAGTGATCTGGAAAGCCCGCACCGCCGACGGCGATGCGGGCTTTCTCGTTTCAGCAGCTTGACGGACTTACGGCGACGCCGGCGTGGGAGCCGCTCTGGCCGTGCCGATGTTCTCGTCCAGAAAAGCCAGCAGCTTCTCGTAGTACTCGATGACGTTGTCCGTCTTCTGGAAGCCATGCCCTTCCTCGGCCTTGACCAGCCATTGATGCGGCAGCTTGCGCCGCTGCAATTCCCGACGCAGCGCCTTGGCCTGCGAAACCGGTGCTCGGGCATCGTCCTCGCCGTGCACGATCAGCATCGGGGCCAGCAGGCGATCGAGATAGGTGATCGGCGACTGTGCGATCTGCTCCGCCTCGCTGCTGCCGATGGCCTCCGACAGATACTCGCGGCCGGATGCCTTCCGACCCACGTCCGACTCCTTCTTCAACAGCTTCAGGTCGTAGACGCCCGCCGTGCCGACGACGCAGCGATACAGGTCCGGCTCGCGCACGGCACTCATCAACGCCGCGTAGCCGCCGTAGCTGGCGCCGGAAATGCAGATTCTAGAGGGATCGACAAAGCCCTGCGCGATGGACCAGCGGACGGCATCGGTGATGTCATCGATCATCGTCGTCGCCCACGCCTTGCGGCCGGCATCGACGAAATCGCCGCCATAGCCGCTGGAGCCCCGGAAATTGACTTGCAGCACGGCATAGCCGCGACTGGCCAGCAATTGCACCTCGGGATCGAAGCCCCACTCGTCCCGCACCTCGTACGGCCCTCCGTGCGGCATCATCACCAGCGGCATCCGCATCGGGCTGAGCCCTTTCGGCACCGTCAGATAGCCCCACAGCGGCGTGCCATCGCGCGCGTTCAGCGTGATCGGTCGCTGCTCGGACATCAGCTCCGGATCGATCCAGTCGCGGACGCCCGCGAAGTAGTCGGCCTTGCGCGTCGTGGTATCGAAGAAGTAGTAGTCCCCCGGCGTGCGATCGTCATAGACGAAGATCAGCGCGCGCTTGCCGTCGCGGGTCAGCGATGCTGGCTGCACCTGCTTGCCGGGAAAGGCTTCCGCCAGCAGCTTCAGCAGTTCCCGATGCGGGTGATCGATGTCCAGCAGCTTCAGCTCGGGCTTGCCAGGCGAGAACACGGCGGCGATCGGCACGCCACGCCGGTCGAACGAGGTGATCACATGATCGACTTCGGCCCGGTGGTCGCAGGCCAGCTTGTTACGCGTGCCGGTCTCCAGTACGTGCTCGACCAGACAGCTGCGCGGGCCGAATTCTCGGGACAGCAGATAAACCGACCGCCCGTCGCGCGAGAAGCTCAGCGGCTCGACGTCGGCGTCGCCAGGGGCTTCGACCTGCTGCCATTTGTCTTTGCCCGGCAGTCGCTGCCAAGCCTTGGCGTTGAAGACATGGCGCTCCGTCACCGCGTACCGCACCTGACCCTCATGATCGATCACGAACCGCGTCGGGCTGCCCGGCTCCGGCGATGTCGCCAGTGTTTCAAGATCGCCGGTCTTGAGGTCGAGTCGCAGCAGCAGCTCGGGATTCCGGTCGAAATCGATCCACTTCCGGCTCTTGACCAGAATATGGTTCGGGTCATCGATCAGGGGATCGACCATCGCCGCACCGGCGTAGACCCACTGCTGCCGAGCCCGGCGAGAGTTGCGCAAGCCCGGCGCGTTGCGATCGCCGAACAGGTAGCGGAAGTCGCTGCCATCCACCTTCACCGCCACCATCTCTCCGGTCAGAGACGGCAGGTCATCGCGCGAGTACTGCACCGCCAGCGTCGCGACGAGGGTGTCGTCGGATGCCCACCAGTAGTCGGCAATGTGGTCGTTCGGCTGCAACTGCAGAGAACCCACCTGCTTCGAATCGGACACCCGAATCGTCGCCAGCCCGGAGTTGCGGTCGTTCGGCACCAGCACCGCCACGTACTGACCGTCCGGCGAGAGCCGGAAATCGGTGAACACGGCCGGTTTCGCGAACGCAGCAACCGGCAGCCCGGCCGGCACCGCCTGAGCGGCCTGCGCGTCGTCAGCCGCGTGTGCAGTCACGGCAAACGACGCCATCAGCGACAGCAGCATCGACGAACACATCGATCGCACGGGCACCTGTGCCGATCGCCGCGGTTGCGACGTCACGATCAAGGCTTGGCACCGATATGGCGATCCAGAAACGCAAGCAGCGTCTGGTGGTGCGTGAGGATATTGCCTTCATCGATGAAGCCGTGCCCTTCTCCGGCCTTGACCAGCCACTCGTACGGAAGCTTGCGGGCATCGAGCGCCTTGCGAAGCGCTTTCGCCTGCGAGAACGGCGTGCGCCGGTCTTCCTCGCCGTGGATGACCAGCACCGGCGCCTTGAGCTTGTCGATGTAGGTCAACGGCGACTGCGCGATCATTTCCGCTTCGTTCGCGGCGACACCGGCTTCGAGGTAGCGCTTGCCGAAATCGCTGTCGGCGACGTCGGAATCGTCGCGCCACAGCTTGAGGTCGTAGATCCCGGCTTCGGCAACGACGCAGCGATACAGCTCGGGCTCGCGCACTGCGCTCATCATGGCCGCGTAGCCGCCATAGCTGCCGCCGTAGATGCAGACCCGCGCCGGATCGGCCACGCCCTGCGCGATCAATCCCTTCAGCGAATCGGTGAGGTCGTCGATCATCGTCGTGCCCCAGGCCCGACGGCCCTGACGTGAAAACTCGAAACCGAATCCCCCGGAACCCCGGAAATTGACCTGCAGCACCGCGTAGCCGCGCGAAGCCAGCATCTGCGGCTCGGGATCGAAGGTCCAGTGTTCGCGAATGCCGAACGGCCCCCCGTGCGGATGCACGATCAGCGGCAGGTTCTTGCCGTTGCTGCCGCGCGGAATGGTCAGATAGCCGTGCAGCGGCGTGCCATCGCGCGACTTGAAGGAGACCGGCTGGCGGGCCGCCATCAACTCCGGATCGAGCCATTCCAGTTCCGCCGTCAGAAACTGCGCATTGCGGCTCTTGGTATCAAACAGGTAGTAGTCGGCCGTGGTCCGGTCGTCTTGCGTGGTCACCAGGAGGCGTCCGCCGTCGCGAGTCGCGGAAGCGACCCTGATCTGCTTCCCCGGGAATGCCGCCTGCAGCAGCTTCAGCAGTTCGATGTTCGGGTGACCGGTGTCGAGCAGCCGGGTCTCGGGCTTGCCGGCCTCGAATACGGCCGCAATCGGCTCACCGCCAATCGCGAACGCGTCAATCGTGTGATCGAGATCGGCCGCCTCGTGGCAGGCGACCTTGGTCAGCGCTCCGGTGTCCAGCGTCTGCCGGACCAGACACGAGCGATCGCCGAAATGGCGGGAGGCGAGAAACACGGATTTGCCGTCCTCCGCGAACGCGACCGGCTCCGCCTTGGCGAATTCGCCTTCCTTCTCCAGCGGCTGCCACTCCTCCTGTCCGACATCGCGTTTCCAGGTCTTGTACTGGAATGGGCCCGCGGACACCGACACGAAACGCACCTGCCCCTGGCGATCGAGCAGGAAATCGGCAAAGCCGGCGGCCGGGGCCACCGCCAGCGTCTCCAGCTTCGATGTTCTCAGATCGAGCCGCGAGACCACAGCCTTGCTGTCCTCGCCGGTGTTGATCTCGCGGCTGGAAATGATCACGTGATTCGGGTCGTCGATCAGTGGATCGATCACCGTCGCCCATACCCGCTTCAGCGTCTTCTTGCCCAGGCGTGATCCGATCTTGCCGTCAATCCCCTGCTGGCCGATGACATAACGCAGGTCGCGGCCGGTGGCATCGAAGGTCACGATGTCGCCGGTCGAACTCAGCGGATCCAGCGGACCATCGCGGTAGCCCAGTTCGGCCACCAGCCGCTTGTCTCCGGCCCACCAGACGCGGACGAACTGCTGGTCACCCGTGAGCCGGACGCCGCCGACCGCCTTCAATTCCGGAACCGACAACACGGCAATCGCGCCGGCGCGCGCGCCGGGCACCAGTGCGGCCACCATCGTTCCGTCCGGCGACAGCTTCAGCGCAGTGAACACGTTCTTCTTCGCGAACGCTTCCAGCGGAATCGGCGGCGCCGATTCCGCTGCACGCACCGCGGGCGCCAGCACCAGCACGAGCAGCAGTGCCATCCATTTCGAAGCGGCAGACTTCCCTGAAAACATCGATCACTCCTCAGTTCGTTGTTCGTTTTGTCTTTGACGCACGTCGCACTCGGGTTAGTGTAAAACCAACCATTCGCCGCGCTCTGCGGCGCCGATCACAGTTTGCCGATCGTCAGGAGGACGTCCATGTTTCGAGCGTCATGCAGTGCCCTGCTGCTGTTGTCCCTCAGTGGCGCCGCCACCGCCGGCCCGAGCCTTGCGGAAGCCGTGGCCAATCCGCAGCGGACACCGGAATTCGTCGCGCGTGATGGCTACCGCCATCCGGTTGAAACCCTGAGCTTCTTCGGCATCAAGCCGACGATGACGGTGGTCGAGATCTGGCCCGGCACCGGCTGGTACACCGAGATTCTCGCGCCCTACTTGCGCGACGAAGGCCGCTACTACGCCGCGACCTCGGCCGCCAGCCTGCCGATGGCGAGCGAAGCCACGAAGAAAGCGGTTGCGGCGTACAAGGACAAGCTGGCGGCGAATCCGGCGCTGTACGGCAAGGTCGAGCTGACCGAATTCCGGCCACCGCTCCGCGTCGAAGTGGCCCCGGCGGGCACGGCCGACCTGGTGCTGACATTCCGCAACGTCCACAACTGGATCAGCGGCGATTTCGAGCTCGACGCGTTCAAGGCGTTCTACGCCGCACTGAAGCCGGGCGGCGTGCTCGGCGTGGTCGAACATCGTGCGCCAAGCCTGCAGAACCGCGACACCTCGCGTGACAACGGCTACGTCACCGAGGGCTACATCCGCGCACTGGCCTACAGCGCAGGCTTCGACTTCGCCGGCGGCTCGCCTGTCAACAACAATCCGAATGACACCAAGAACTATCCGGAAGGTGTCTGGACCCTGCCGCCGGTACTGCGGCTGAAGGACGTCGACCGCGACAAGTACGTTGCGATCGGCGAATCGGACCGCATGACCTTGAAGTTCGTGAAGCCGAAAACGGCGAAGTAGTCCTGATCAGGGAACCGCAAGCCCGCACCGACCCATCGGTCCGGGCTTGCTCGGAAAAAGGATGTTTCCGATGTCGAGCCTCGCATTGAGCGCCGTCCGCAGCATCGTCGCGCTGGGCCTGCTGCTGACGGCGGCACTGGTGCGTGCCGACGCGCCGACCGCTGCTGACTTCGCCAGCCGCCCGGAGTATTCGCGGCTCAGGCTTTCGCCGGACGGCAGCAGCATCGGCGTCATCGCCGAGATCAATGGCCAGCAAGGCCTGATGGTGATCCGGCTGGCCGACAAGGCGGTCATCGGACGCTTCTCGCTGGGGCTCGACGGCGCGATCGCCAACTACTGGTGGGTCAGTCCCACGCGGCTGGTGGTCAGTGGCGCCATCCAGTTCGGTTCGCTCGACCAGCCGCGCGAGATCGGCGAGCTGATCGGCGTCGATGCCGATGGCGGCAATCGCAGCTATCTGTTCGGCTATCGCGCCCCGATCGGCCCGGTGAAGGCCCGCGGCACGAACGGCCGCGGCATCGATCTTCAGGATCGCTCCGAAGCGGCGACGATGGTGGACCCCCGTCCGGAGGATCCGCGACATGCCGTCATCGCCGTGCACAGCTTCACCGAAACCGGCGAGCCGAACCGTGCCAGCGCCGTGCTGCTGGATGTCTACACCGGCGCGCGCAGCCAGCTCGCCAGCGCACCGATTGCCGGCGACAGCGATTTCCTGACCGATCAGGACGGCGCCGTGCGCTATGTCGTGACCGAAGACCGTGACGCCCGCTCGCAGACCTGGGTCCGGCGCACGGCCGGTGCCGACTGGCAGCTGCTGAACCAGGGGGCTCTGGCCGACGCCGACATCACGCCACTGCGCTTCGATGCCGGCGGCAAGGCCTATCTGCGCTCGAACGAGAAGAATGGCCTTGATTGCCTGTACGAACAGGACCTGTTCTCCGGAGACAAGCGCGAGTTGAGTTGCGATGACGTTGCCGATCTCGCTCAGGCGATCTTCAGCTTCGATCGTCGTCAGCCGATCGCGGCGCTGTATGAAGCGGGCAGGCCGACCATCCGGTATCTGACCGATCACCCGGATCGCGTGCTGCTGGAGAAGATCCAGAACAGCTTTCCGGAGCAGGTGGCGATCCCGGTGTCGGTGACGCGCGACGGCAACAAGGCGGTCCTGCTGGTCTACAGCGACCGTAGCCCGGGCCGCTATTTCCTGTTTGACCGGGCGTCGGAAAAGGCCACATTCCTGCTGTTGGCCCACCGCGGGATCGATCCGAAGCAGATGGCCGAGCGCCGACCGATCACCTACCCGGCGCGTGATGGTCGCGTGATCCACGGCTACCTGACCGCGCCGCGGGGCGATCCGGCGAAGGGCTTGCCAATGGTGCTGCTGCCGCACGGCGGACCGTTCGGCATCCGCGACAGCTGGGAATGGGACGCCGAAGCGCAATGGCTCGCCGCGAACGGTTATGCGGTGCTGCAGCCCAACTTCCGCGGTTCCGGCGGCTACGGCCGCGACCATCTGCTGGGCGGTCAGCAGCGCTGGGACAGCGTGATGATCGACGACCTTGTCGATGGAACACGATGGGCGATCGAACAGGGTGTGGCGGACGCGGACCGCATCGGCGTCTTCGGTGCAAGCTACGGCGGCTATGCCGCGTTGATGAGTGCGCTGCGCGAACCGGCGCTGTATCGCTGCGTCGTCGACTATGCGGGCGTCAGCGACCTGAAGGCCTTGAGCGAAAACTCGGACATCGCCAACACGCGAGCCGGCCGCAGCTTCATCGACCGCTTCATCGGCTCGTCGAGCGCGCGACTCAAGGCGGCGTCACCGCTGACCCTGATCGATCGCCTGAAGGCGCCGGTATTCATCGTGCACGGCGAAGAAGATGCCCGCGTGCCGTTCGCGCAGGCGAAGGCACTGCGCAAGGCGCTGGACCAGCGCAAGCTGCCGTACGAATGGCTGACCAAGAAGGGCGAAGGCCATGGCTTCTCGAAACCCGAGAACCGCGAGGAGTTCCTGATCAAGCTGGTCGCGTTCCTCGACCGTCACCTGGAACCGGCAGCACCGGCTGCCGACACGACACCCGCCGCACGCTGAGGCAACGGCGCAACGCGGCGGGACCGAACACGATCCTGCCGCAGACGCAGGCTTGAAGCTCAGTCCTCCGGCTCGTACGCCAGATTCGGCGCCAGCCACTTCTCGGCTTCCTGCAGGCTCCAGCCCTTGCGCCGCGCGTAGTCGTGCACCTGATCCTTCTGGATCCGGCCGACGATGAAGTACTGCGACTCCGGATGCGCGAAGTACCAGCCGGACACCGCCGCCGCCGGCCACATCGCGAAGCTTTCGGTCAGGCGAATGCCGGTGTTCGCTTCGGCATCGAGCAGCTGCCACAAGGTGCCCTTCTCGCTGTGCTCCGGACAGGCCGGATAGCCGGGCGCCGGCCGGATGCCCTGATACTTCTCGTCGATCAGCGCCTCGTTCGGCAGATGCTCGTCCGGCACATAGCCCCAGAATTCCTTGCGCACGCGCTGGTGCAGGCGCTCGGCGAAGGCTTCGGCGAGGCGATCGGCCAATGACTCGAGCAGGATCGCGTTGTAGTCGTCGTTGTCCTTCTTGAACTGCGCCACCCGCTCGTGACAGCCGAGGCCGGTGGTCACCGCGAAGCCGCCGATCCAGTCGTGCAGGCCGGTCGCCTTCGGCGCGATGTAATCGCTCAACGAACGATTCGGCACGCCGGTGCGGTGTTCGCCCTGCTGGCGCAGGTTGCGCAGCGTGTGCAGCACGGTGGTGCGGCTTTCGTCGGCGTAGACCTCGATGTCGTCACCGACGCTTGCCGCCGGGAACAAGCCGAGCACCGCATTCGCGGTCAGCCACTTTTCCGCGATGATGCGGTCGAGCATCGCGTTGGCATCGGCGAACAGCTTGCGCGCGGTTTCGCCCGAGGCCGGATTGTTCAGCACGTCCGGATAGCGGCCCTTCAGCTCCCAGGCGATGAAGAACGGCTGCCAGTCGATGAATTCGCGCAGCTCGGCGATCGGATAATCGCGCAGCACCTTGATGTGCCGTGCCGTGGGCGCCGCGCCCGCTTCGCTGGCGCTGATGTGATGCTCCTGCTGCATCAGCAGGTGCGGCTTGATCGGCCGGAACGTCGTCCAGTCGAGCGGGCTGGCGTTGGCGCGCGCCTTGTCGAGGCTCAGGTACTTCTGGTCGCGATCCTTGCTGGCGTGTCGTTCGCGGATCGATTCGTACTCGGCATCGACTTCCGCCACCAGCGCCTTGCGCTGATGCTCGTCGAGCAGCGCCGACGCCACCGGCACCGAGCGCGACGCATCCTTGACCCAGACGATCGGGCCCTTGTACGCAGGCTGGATCTTCACTGCCGTATGCGCGCGTGACGTCGTCGCGCCACCGATCAGCAGCGGCTGCGTGAAGCCCTGGCGCTGCATTTCCTTGGCCAGATGCACCATCTCGTCGAGGCTCGGCGTGATCAGGCCGGACAGGCCGATGATGTCGACGTTGTGCTCGCGCGCGGCATCGAGAATCTTCTGCGCCGGCACCATCACGCCCAGGTCGATGACGTCGTAGTTGTTGCACTGGAGCACGACGCCGACGATGTTCTTGCCGATGTCATGGACATCGCCCTTGACCGTCGCCATCAGGATCTTGCCCTTGGCCTGCACCGCATCGCCCGGCTTCTTCTCGGCCTCGATGTACGGGATCAGGTAGGCCACCGCCTTCTTCATCACGCGCGCCGATTTCACGACCTGCGGCAGGAACATCTTGCCGGCGCCGAACAGGTCGCCGACGACGTTCATGCCGTTCATCAGCGGACCCTCGATCACCTCGATCGGACGGCCGCCGCGCGCGGAAATCTCCGCACGCAGTTCCTCGGTATCGGCTTCGACGAAAGCATCGATGCCCTTGACCAGCGCATGGGTGATGCGTTCGCCGACCGGCAGGGATCGCCAGGCTTCATCCGCCACTTCGGCCTTGCTGCCATCGCCCTTGAAGCGCGGCGCGATCTCGACCAGCGCTTCGGTGGCTTCGGTGCCCGGCTTGCGATTGAGGATCACATCCTCGATGCGCTCGCGCAGTTCCGGGTCGATCTCCGAATAAATCACCAGACTGCCGGCGTTGACGATGCCCATGTCCATACCGGCCTTGATGGCGTGGTACAGGAACACCGCATGGATCGCTTCGCGCACCGGGTTGTTGCCACGGAAGCTGAAGCTCACGTTCGAGACACCACCGGAGATGTGCGCGCCCGGCAGGTTCTGGCGGATCCAGCGCGCCGCTTCGATGAAGTCGACGCCGTAGTTGTTGTGGGCCTCGATA
Source organism: Nevskia sp. (assembly GCF_021732705.1). GTDB lineage: Bacteria > Pseudomonadota > Gammaproteobacteria > Nevskiales > Nevskiaceae > Nevskia. Next base: position 544,103 of record NZ_JAKFUM010000010.1, read on the forward strand.
CCGGTGGCGACCGCGAAGACGTTCGGGTCGAAGATGATGTCTTCCGGCGGGAAGCCGACGTCCTCGGTCAGGATCCTGTAGGCCTTCGAGCAGATCGCGATGCGCCGCTCCAAGGTGTCGGCCTGGCCCTGTTCATCGAAGGCCATCACCACCACCGCCGCGCCGTAGCGCCGGCACAGCTTGGCCTGCTCGATGAACTTCTCGGTGCCTTCCTTCATCGAGATCGAGTTGACGATCGGCTTGCCCTGCACGCACTGCAGGCCGGCCTCGATCACTTCCCACTTCGAGGAATCGATCATCACCGGCACGCGCGAGATGTCCGGCTCCGACGCGATCAGGTTCAGGTAGCGCACCATCGCCGCCTTGCCGTCGAGCATGCCCTCATCCATGTTGACGTCGATCACCTGCGCGCCGGCCTCGACCTGCTGCCGGGCAACGGCGACGGCGGCGGTGTAGTCGCCGGCCTTGATCAGGTCGCGGAACTTCGCCGAGCCGGTGACGTTGGTGCGCTCGCCAACATTGACGAAGCCGAGGGCGTCGTCGATGGTCAACGGTTCGAGACCCGCAAGACGGCAGGCCATCGGCAGCTTGCCGGGCACGCGCGGCTTCTTGCCGGCGACGAACTTCGCGATGCTGGCGATGTGCGGCGGGCTGGTGCCGCAGCAGCCACCGACGATGTTGACGAGGCCCGAGTCGGCGAATTCGGCAACGATTTCCGCGGTTTCATCCGGCGTTTCGTCGTACTCGCCGAACGCGTTCGGCAAGCCCGCGTTCGGGTAGGCGCTGACATAGCAGTCGGCGATCCGCGCCAGTTCGGCGATGTACGGCCGCATGTCCTTGCCACCGAGCGCGCAGTTGAGACCGATCGCGAACGGCCGCGCGTGGCTCAGCGAATTCCAGAACGCTTCGGTGACCTGACCGCTCAAGGTTCGGCCGGAGGCATCGGTGATCGTGCCGCTGATGATCACCGGCAGCTTGTAGCCGCGCTCCTCGAACACCTGCTCGACGGCGAACACCGCCGCCTTCGCATTCAGCGTGTCGAAGATCGTCTCGATCATGATGATGTGGGCGCCGCCGTCGATCAGGCCGCGCGCGCACTCGGCGTACGCCGTCACCAACTGCGCGTAGCTGACGTTGCGGGCGCCGGGGTCGTTGACGTCCGGGCTGATGCTTGCGGTGCGGTTGGTCGGGCCGAGCGTGCCGGCGACGAAGCGCGGCTTTTCCGGGGTGGAGATCGAATCGACCTCGATGCGCGCCAGACGCGCCGCCTCGACGTTCAGCTCATAGGCCAGCGACTCCATCTTGTAGTCGGCCAGCGAGATCGTCTGCGAGTTGAAGGTGTTGGTCTCGATGATGTCGGCACCGGCCTCCAGATACTGCCGGTGGATCTCGCGCACGATGTGCGGCTGGGTCAGCACCAGCAGGTCGTTGTTGCCCTTCAGATCGTGCGGCCAGGCCTTGAAACGCTCGCCGCGGTAATCGGATTCCGACAGCTTGTAGCGCTGGATCATCGTGCCCATTGCGCCATCGATGATAAGGATGCGCTCGCGCGCGATCGCATCGAGGCGGGCTGCGAGGGCGGCGGGGTCGAAGGTCAGCGGGGCGTCGAGCATTGCGGCGAATCCAGTGGGACCATCGAATTGTATCCTTCTATGCGGATAAGCGGATGGCTCACTCGTGGACGATCGCCGAACCGTCGCAAGGGCCACACGCCGCGGATGGAAATTGGTAAGTTTTGACCACTTGCTCAGCGAAGTTGGGAGCTCGCCGTTCGTCGGCTGCGCTCGTCCCCGCGTCAGCGACGAAGGGCCGTTCGCGCGCACGCACGTACCGTCAGAGTCGAGGCAATCCCTGCCTTTGCTTCCGGAACCCGCGCCGGCATCGCCATGGCAGCCACCATCCACACCCTGTTCGGTCCCCCGTCGACGGAGCCTGCCGTGCCATCGCCAACGCCGGTACCGGGCCTGCGCGAGGAACTGCGCGACGGCGCCCTCGCGATCCTCGACGATCTGGCGCGGCAGATGCTCGACAGCGCCGACGACGCGCTGTTCGAGATGTGCGAGCGCTCGACGTCCGACGCCGAACGTCGCCGCTATCTCGATACGATGCGCGTGCTGCGCCTCAACCGCAGCCCGTTTGCGAAGGAGTTTTCGCGGCAGCTGGGCTTGGGCTTCGATCCCGCCGATGGGCCTGCCCCACCGGACGGCACCGCCACCGACTTCGACAGTCTGTCGATCCAGCCGACCGAGGAGCTGGAAGAACGGATTGCCGTGATCAATCTGGCGACGAAGGCCGAAAGCCTGTTCAAGCAGTCGATCTACGAGCTGGAAGGCCGTCTGTCGCGCGCGCAGTGCAAGGCCGCGAACATTCCGGTCAAGGCGCTGAATCCGTCACAGATCTGCGATGCCTTTGCCAAGGCCGCGGTTCTGCTGGAAACCGATTTCCAGGTCAAGCTCGTCGTCTACAAGCTGTTCGATCGCGTGATCAGCCGCGACCTCGACCGGGTGTACCAGTTCGCCTTCGCCACGCTTGCCCGCCATGGCATCGATGGCCGCCGCGCCGCCGCGCCGGGACAGGGCGGCGGTCGAACCCCTGCACCGACGCCGATCGCGACGACGGCCGACCTGCTGCGCCAGTACGGGCTCGACAGCCTCGATCAGGCGCGCACGCAGTATCCGGAAGCGCGACATCTGTCCGACCTGCTGGCCGGCATGGCGCAGCCCGGCAGCGGTGCCGACTGGCAGGCGACCACGCAGCGGCTGTCGATGGCGCACCAGCTGTTCGACGAACTGCTGGCGGAGCCGATGCTGGCCGCGCCGACGCGGGCCTCGCTGCAGCCGCTGCGCTATCCGCTGTATCGCTCGGCATTGACCGATCCGGCGCTGTTCGCGAATCCGGCGCATCCGACGCGCAAGCTGCTGTCGGAACTGATCGAACTGGCCGTGGCCAGCGAGAACGGCGACCTGTCGCCGACCCGCTTCCGCGCGCTGCTCGATTCGGCGCTGGCCGCGCCGCCGCCGGCAACGCACGACACGGCCGGCGCATCGCTCGAACTCGAACGCTTCGTGCAGCAGCTGCGCGACGAGGCGCGCAACCGGCGCACGGCCTTGTTGTCGCATGTCCGTCGCCAGGTGGCGCAGGAACTCGATCTGCGCACGATCGGCCGCGAGCTGCCGCAGCCGGTGACCACCCTGATGCGCTCCGGGCTCGGCCCGGTGATGGCGATGCGGATGCTGAACGGCGGCCGCGCCAGCCCAGGATTCCGCGACACCGAGGTGCTGCTCGACCGCGTGCTCGGCAGCCTCGATCTGGTGCCGCCGCCGACCGAGGAGGACCTGCTGTCGCGCGCGCGGCTGGTGCGCGACCTGTCGAGCGCGATGCAGGACATCGGCATGACCGATACCCGCATCGCGCCGATGGTGCTCGGCCTGCGCGAGGTCTGGGCCATGCTGGACCGGCCGAAAGCGACGGCGCGTGACGGTGTCGCGCCGTCGACGGAGCACGACGATCGCCCGCAGGAATCGGCGCGCGTCGTGCCGTTCAAGCCGGTGGCGAGCGATGCGGTCGTCGCCGCGCGCGTCGGCGACCCGCCGCTGGCTGAAATCCTCGCGCCGATCGAGCTGCCGGAGCCGATGGCGGCGACGGCGACTGACCGCGTGCCGTCAGCGCCGTCCGAGGCTGTCGAAGCCGTCACGGCGCCCGCCGTGCCGGTGGCGCCAGCGCTTGACGCAACCGTCGAACCATCGGTGTCGCGGCTGCCGAGCGTCAACGCGACCGAGCTGCTCGGCCGCATCCTGCAGCCGGAAAGCTGGTTCCGCGTGTTCGATGCCGCGCAGAACCAGACCCGCTGGCTCAAGCTCGCAAGCTTCCATGCGCAGCAGGGCAGCGTCACGTTTGCCGGCTTTGACGAAGCGAGCCGGCTCGGACTGCGCGCGGCGCGCTTGATCGACGATCTGGTCAGCGGCCAGTCGGAGCCGATCAATCCGACGCCGCCCGCTCGCGACGCACTCGCGCAACTGCGCGACGGCCGCGCTCGCGGGCTGCTGTAGCGCGCGCGGCGCCGCAGCCAAGCGGGTGCCGCCGAGCGAAGAAAATTGGCCGGCGTGCGGCCTGATCAAGCATCACGCGACGTGATCCTCGACGGCGCGATTCCCGTGATCGACGACATCGATTGACAAGCCGTGGCTCCTTCGCCAACATTAATTAACCGATCGGTTATTTGCGAGGAGACGACGATGTCGACAATGACGGCACCAGCCGCGGACTGGAAAGACAAGAAGCGCTACCTGTGGTTGCTGGGCATCGTGGTCATGGGCCTGCCGCTGTACGGTTATGGCCTCGTGCAGCTGACCGGCCTGTCGCTGTTCTGGTGGACCAGCCCGATCGTCCTGTACCTCGTCATTCCGGCGCTGGACCATCTGATCGGCGAGGACGACGAGAACGCGCCGGACGAGGCGATGACCCGCCTCAACGCCGATGGCTATTACCGCTGGGCGGTGATGGCGGCGATTCCGCTGCAGTACGTGACCTTCGTCTGGGCCACGTGGATGGCCATGACCGGCGACCTGAAGTGGCATGAACTGCTCGGCCTGTTCATCTCGGCCGGCATCGTGTCCGGCCTGTCGATCAACGTGGCGCACGAACTCGGCCACCAGACCTCGAAGCTCGAACGCTGGGCCGCGAAGATCGCGCTGGCACCGGTGGCGTACGGCCATTTCTATGTCGAGCACAACCGCGGCCATCACATCCGCGTGTCGACCCCGGAAGATCCGGCGACCTCGCGTTTCGGCGAAACCTTCTACGAGTTCCTGCCGCGCTGTCTGAAAGGCTCGATCGTCTCGGCCTGGGAGATCGAGAAGAAGCGGCTGGAGAAGAAGGGCAAGTCGGTCTGGTCGCTCGAGAACGACAACCTGCAGGCCTGGGGCCTGACGGTGGCAATCTACGGCGCGATGGCGATCTGGCTCGGCTGGCTGGCGCTGCCGTTCATGCTGTTCCAGGGCCTGTTCGGGGGCGCGCTGCTCGAAGTCGTCAACTATCTCGAACACTACGGCCTGAAGCGCGAGAAGAAGGCCGATGGCAGCTACGAGCGCTGCCAGCCGCATCACTCGTGGAATTCGAACCATCTGGCGACCAACGTGCTGCTATATCACCTGCAGCGCCATTCCGATCACCACGCCTACCCGACGCGCTCGTTCCAGACGCTGCGCAATTTCGACGGCCTGCCGCGCCTGCCGAACGGCTACGCCGGCATGATCCTGCTCGCGTATTTCCCGCCGCTGTGGTTCAAGGTGATGAACCCGAAGGTGGTCGCGCACTTCAATGGCGACATGAGCCGCGCGAACATCAAGCCGGAAATCCGCGAACAAGTGTTGGCACAGTACGGGCGCGCACCGCATAATTGCGCCCGCCGCGCCGGCCCCGCCGACGCGCCGACCGAGCGACGCCTTGCCGCCATCCGCGATCGCGGTGGCTGCAGGCGCCGCTTCATTTTTATCCAACACGCAGCACGTAACGGGGTTCGCGATGAAGAAGTGGCGTTGTCTGGTCTGTGATTTCGTCTACGACGAGGCCAAGGGCGTGCCGGATGAAGGCATTGCACCCGGCACCCGCTGGGAAGACGTTCCGGACGACTGGACCTGCCCGGACTGCGGCGCCGGCAAGGCCGACTTCCAGATGGAAGAGATCTGAGGCCCGGTACCCGATGAGGTGAAGCGTCGGCCCTATAGGCCCCGCTTTCGCGGCTGACCTGCGCCGCGCCCGTGAGACCCACGGGCGCGGCGTTGTCGTCTTGGGCGCTTGCGCCGTCGACGTCGCGCACGGCGCGGCGCCACCCGCGAACTTAACGGCATCTGGCAGAGTCCATGCACCGGCATCTCGCCGCGCTGGAAAACGCCATCGATGACCCGTTCCCTCCCGCGGCAGCTGCGGCTGCTGATCCTGCTGCTGGCCGTCGCCCTCACCGGCTGCAATGCCGGCGCCCGCTTCGCGTACAACCACCTGGATCGCCTCGCGCTGTGGAAGCTCGGCGATTACGTGACGCTCGATGCGCCGCAGAAAGCCGCGTTTCGACGCGAATTCGCGTCGATCTGGACCTGGCACCGAAGCACGCAGCTGCCGCTGTACGCGCGCGACCTGCGCGCCTTCGCCGCGACCCTGGAAGGCGGCGCGCTGCAGGCCGAGCAGATCGAAGCGGTGCTGGACACGGCGGAAGCGCACGGCCAGCGCCTCGGCCAGCAGTTCCTGCCCGCGGCGGAACGCCTGCTGCCGCTGATGAGCGACGAGCAGGTGCGCCGCTGGCGCGACGAGCGGCGCGAGAAGATCGAGCGGGACGAAGCCGAGCGCCGCGATGAGACGCTGGAACAGCGCCGCAAGCGCTACATCAAGGAGCAGCGCGAAGGCGTCGCGGACTGGATCGGCAAGCTGAATCCGAAGCAGCTCGCGCTGATCGACGCCGCCTGGCAGGCGGAGCTGCCGCTGCTGCGCGATCCCGACGTTCGCCGCGACGAGCGGCTGGCCAGTCTCGCGCGTTACGCCGCCCTGCTCGACACGCGTACGCAGCCGGGGCTCGCCGCGCGCATCGAGGCATTCGACGACGGCGACAGCCCGGCCAAGGCCCGGCGCGCGGCGGAATCGGCGCGCGGACGCCGGCTGTTCGTCGATCTCATGCAGGCCACCGACGCGTCACAGCGCGACAAGCTGCGCCGTCGCCTGCTCGAACTGGCCGAGGATTGCGAGGTGCTGGCGCGCGAACCCGCGTCCGATCCCGCCGCCGCGTCGTAAGAGCGGCATGAACGCGACCAACAGGCTTCGATCGGGAATCGCCGCACTGCTGCTGCTCGGCGTGACCGGTGCCGGTGCGCAGGCCGCGTCGGAACCGTACACGCCCGCCGATGACAGCGTGGTGCTGGAACGGCTGGCGCCAGCCGCGAATGCGGTCGAAGGCCTCCGGGCGCTGCAGGCGCAGCGCCGGGCGCTTGCGAAGATTCCGGACAATCTCGACGCGGCGGCGAGCTTCGCCCGTCACGCCATCGAGCTGGGCCGCGCGGAGGCGGATCCGCGCTACTTCGGCTACGCCGAATCGGCGCTGGCGCCGTGGATGACCCTGACCGATCCGCCGTCGCGCGCGCGCCTGCTGCGCGCCACCCTGCGCCAGCAGCGCCACGACTTCGCCGGCGCGCTGGCCGATCTCGACGTGCTGATCGCCGCCAATGGCCGCGACGCGCAGGCGCGGCTGACGCGGGCCGTGGTGCTGATGGTGCAAGGCCGTCCGGCCGATGCGATCGCTGACTGCAACGCGTTGATCGAAGCCCGTGCCGATCTCGTCGCCAGCGCGGTCTGCATCAGCGAGGCCCGCAGTCTCGATGGTCACGCCGCTGCCGCGATCGCCACGCTGAAATCGGTGCTGGCCGAGGCCGGCGACAGCATCCCGCCGAGCGAAAAGGTCTGGGCGCTGACCACGCTCGCGGAGATCGAGGTCCGGCAGGCGCGCGAGGCCGACGCCGAGGCGCACTTCCGCGAGGCGCTGGCGCTGCTGGCAGCGACCGGCGAGCGCAATCCGTATCTGCTGACGGCCGTTGCCGACTTCCTGCTGGCGAGCGGACGCGCCCGCGAAGCCCTCGCGCTGACTGCCGACAGCACGCGCGTCGACAACCTGCTGCTGCGTTTCGCGCTGGCGCAGGCGGCGCTCGGCGAGCCGGCGGCGGCCGAGTCGATCCGGCTGCTGCAGGCGCGCTTTGCCGAAGCGGCCTTGCGCGGCGCGACCGTGCACCTGCGCGAGGAAGCGATGTTCGAGCTGCGCCTGCAGCGCAACCCGGCGCGGGCGTTGACCCGCGCGCTGCAGAACTGGGAATCGCAGCGCGAGCCGGCCGATGCCCGGCTGCTGCTCGACGCCGCGATTGCCGCCGGCCAGCCCGCCGCGGCACAGCCGGTGCTCGACTGGATGCAGCGCACCGCGATCGAGGACCCGGCGCTGAAGGCGCTGGCCGCCACGATCGGTGCCGCGGGAGCGCGGCCGTGATGCGTCCGCTGCTTCGCGCGATGTTCGCGCTCGTGCTTCTGACGGCGGCCGGACACGCCAGCGCCCACAAGGCCAGCGACAGCTTCCTGCAGCTCACCGTCGCGCAGGACGCGATCAGCGGCCGCTGGGACATCGCGTTGCGCGATCTCGACTTCGCGATCGGGCTCGACGCCGATGCCGATGGCGCGATCACCTGGGGCGAAGTCCGGCGCAGCGAAGCCGCGATCGAGGCCTACGCCCTGAGCCGGCTGGCCGTGCTTGCCGACGGCAAGGCCTGCTCGCTCCAGGCCGGCCCGCTGCGGATCGCCGAGCACAGCGATGGCCGCTATGCCTCGCTCGGCCTCGAAGGCCGTTGCGCCGCGGCGCCGAGCCAGCTCAGGCTCGACTACGCGCTGCTGTTCGATGTCGACGCCCAGCATCGCGGCCTGCTGAATCTGGTGTTCGACGGCAACCGCCAGCCCGGCGTGTTCGCACCGGATCGCCGCGAACTGCGCTTCCAGACCGGCCGCACCGCAAGCGTGTTCCGGACCTATCTGCATGAAGGGCTGTGGCACGTCTGGAAAGGCGCGGACCACATGCTGTTCCTTGCGGGTCTGTTCCTGCCGGCCGTACTGCGCCGCCGCGGCCTTGCCCTGAATGCCGGCTGGGAGCCGGTGGCGCGCCTCGGTCCGGCGCTGCGCGAGACGGCAGCGCTGGTCACCGCGTTCACGATGGCCCACGCCGCGACGCTCGCGCTGGCGGCCACCGGCGTGTTCAACCCGCCATCACGGATCGTCGAATCGCTGGTGGCCGCGTCGGTGCTGTTCGCCGGGCTGAACAACCTGCTGCCGATGGTGCAGCGCCGACTGTGGCTGCTCGCGGGCTTCTTCGGCCTGATTCATGGCGCCGCGATCGCCGGCGCGCTGCTTGAACTCGGCCTGCCGACACAGGGCCGGGTCTGGGCGCTGCTGGCGTTCAATGTCGGTGTCGAAGTCGCCCAGCTGGCCCTGGTGGCCGTGGTCGTGCCGTTGACCTGGCATTTCCGCCACTCCGCCCCGTTCCGACATGCCGTGCTGGTGCCGGGCTCGATCATCGTCGCCATCGCCGGGCTGGCGTGGCTGCTGAAGCGGGCACTGCTGCTGCCGATCCCGATGCCGTTCTGAGCGCACATGCGGTGCTGATCGGCGCCCACTAGGTGTTTAACCCCACATAACCAGACAAAAGCACCACATTGTGGGAGCGGGTCTCTCGGGAGCATCTTCCTTTCTGCCTCTCGCCGATCGTAGCGCAACAGGAGAGCAAGCTCACCAAACTTGTTT
>NZ_JAKFUM010000003.1 GCF_021732705.1 Nevskia sp.
AGAGTGTATGGCGATCTGGCGGGCAGATGATACGAAAAAAGTACAGTCATACAGCTCAGCGAGATAATTGCTGGAACTTGCAGAGCTAGAAGAAGGCGGCGGCTAAAGCTTTTCATGGCTAACGCCAATTAGCTACAAATTTGTCGGATAACACCGTCCTGGCAGAGTTAGCCGTCATTCTGTCGGATAACACCCCGAAGCGTGGGTTATCCGTCAAGCTGTCGGATAATCCGTGACGCTGCGCACGGCTCGCAAGTACGAATTCCGTTACAAGTCGCTGACTCATTTGAGTTTCGTGCAAAGGAATGCACCATGGCTGATTCGGCGAAGACTTCATCGGATTCCGTTCCTCCCGCTACTGCAGTTCTGTCTCTCGCTTCGCCACAGCCGCCGCGGTTGTTGCGGCGGGTTCGTGAGCAGATTCGCGTGCGTCACTATAGCCTCAGGACTGAAACAGCTTATGTGAACTGGATCAGGCGATTCATTCTGTTCCACGGCAAGCGTCATCCGCAAGAATTGGGACCGGCTGAGGTGTCCGCCTTCCTGAGCAGCCTGGCAGTCGATCGCAATGTGTCGGCCAGTACGCAGAATCAGGCATTGGCGGCAATCCTGTTTCTGTACAAGGCGGTTCTGGAACTGGATTTGCCGTGGATGACGGAGGTGGTTCGGGCCAAGCGACCTCAACGTCTGCCGTCAGTGTTGACGGTGGATGAAACCATCCGGCTGATGTCCGCGCTGGACGGTGACCCTGTGGAAGGTCTCGTCGTGCGGTTGCTGTACGGAACCGGCATGCGGTTGCTGGAGGCCTTGCGCTTGCGGGTGAAGGATCTTGATCTGTCGAGACGGGAAATCGTGATCCGGGATGGCAAGGGCGGCAAGGATCGGGTGACGATGTGTCCGGATGCCTTGATCGAACCGCTCAAGGCGAGACTGGCGGAAAGGAAGCAGGTTTTCGAGTCAGACCGGGCGCAGGGTCGCGTTGATGTCTGGCTGCCCGATGCGTTGTCGGTGAAATATCCAAACGCGTCGAGGGAGTGGGGTTGGCAGTTCCTGTTCGTGGCGCCTCGTTTCTCGAAGGATCCACGATCAGGCGCCGTCCGCCGCCACCATGTGGACGAGCGTCTGATTCAGCGGCGGGTGAAGATGACGGCGGCAGCGGCTGGTATCGCGAAGCCGGTATCGCCGCACACCTTGCGGCATTCATTTGCCACGCATCTGTTGGAAGCTGGCCACGACATCCGCACGGTGCAGGAGCTGCTGGGTCATGCGGATGTCAGCACCACGATGATCTATACGCATGTGCTGAATCGCGGTGGTCATGGCGTGCGCAGTCCGCTGGATCGGCTCCTGCGTTGAGGTCTGCGGCGCCTGGGCCTAGCGCCCGGCAATCGGGCGCCTATGTCTGCTGCCAAGTCGATCAACAACACGGAGTCTTGTCGCGAAGCGTCCTGCCGCGAGGACGCGAGGCGACGTTCGGGACGAGATTCCGGAAGCCTTCCGAATAACTCAGAGGGGAGTGGAGTCTAGGCATCGGCCTGCGCCGTGACGGTTGCATCACGCTCCGACCATGGAGGGGGGCACACCCGCAGCCGCAGCCGCAGCCGCAACCGTGCTGTCCGGCCTGCCGCCGCCGTTCCCGTCCTCGGTTTCCGGTTTCCGGTTACAGCGGCGCGAATGCCTTGATGGCCAGTGGCACGGTGAGTTTGCCGGCCTTTTCGAAGCTGAGTTCGACGGGCAGCGTCTGCCCGGCGACGAGCGTCTGGTTCAGGCCGATCAGCATCAGGTGAACGCCGCCCGGCGCCAGCGCCACTTCACTTCCGGGGGCGATCGTGAGCCCGTCCGGCAGCGCGCGCATCTGCATCACGCCATCCGCCGTGGACGACATCTCATGAAGCTCGACACTCGCAGCTGCCGCGGTGGCGGACGCGCCGAGCAGACGATCCGGCTCGCTGCCGTCGTTGCGGATGGTCAGGAAGCCGGCCGTCGTGGTGCCGTGCGGCGGTGTTTCGCGGGTTCGGGCTTCGCTGATCGTCAGCGCGCCGATCTTGTAGACGGCGACCGGCGCTGCCGGCTCGGCGACGGCGGGCTCGGCCGGCGGTGCCGGTGGTTGCGTCGGTTTGCAGGCGGCCAGCGTCAGCAGCAGCACGGTGGCCGGCGCGGCAAGGCACTTCGTCATCAGAGGAGTCATCGGCGTGGTCATCGAGTCGGGAATGTGGGGTTGCGGCCGCGTGGCCACAATGGAAATGGAGGATCAGGCGTTCGGTGCGGGTTGGTCGCGGGCGATGGCGTCATCGAGCTGAGCAGCGTCGATGTCCGCTGGCGTGTCACGCAGATAGGCCAAGGTGTTGCGCACGGTTTCCTGACCCCAGCCGCGGGTGATGAACACCAGCCGCGTGCGATGGTCGTCGCTCGGCCAAGCGGCAAGCTCTTCGGACGGGTGCAGCACGTTCTGCACGCTGTGGACGACGGTCGGTTGATCGCGCCCTTCGAGGTTGATGATGCCCTTGAAGCGCAGCAGATCGGCGCCGGCCAGCGAGCGCAGGAAATCGAGCCAGCCGAACAGCTTCCAGGCCGGGACCGGCTCGTCGAGGATCAGGCTGAAGGTCTGGATGTCGTCCCAGTTCGGGCCGTCGCCCCAAGGATCGGCCTGGTCGGCGGCGTCGGCCGCGACCGGCGCCAGGCGAATGGCATCGGCATTCAGCACCAGCGAGCTGAGCGTGAACGCGGCAGATTCGGGCCGACGGCGGCCATCGGTGAACAGCCAGCCCGGTTCGGCGGTGCCTTTCTCGGGCACGTGGATGTCGGCATCCGGGTTCATCGTCAGCAGCTTGGCGCGCAGCGCGTCGATCGCGGCGTCGTCAACCAGATCGCGCTTGGTGATCAGCAGTGCGTCGGCACCCACGATCTGCTTCTGCGCGATGTCGATTTCCTCGACCGTGGTCGCCGCGTTTGCCGCATCGACCAGCGTCACCACCGAATCGAGCACGAAGCGCTCGGCCAGCTGCGGCGCACGCAGCAGCTGGTTCAGGATCGGCCCCGGCTCGGCAAGGCCGGTGGTTTCGATGATCACGCGGCGCAGGCTTGGAATCTGCTTGCGCTGCGCCTTGGTGAACAGGGTCATCAGCGATTCGGCCAGCCGGCCACGGGTGGTGCAGCACATGCAGCCGCCTTCGATCAACTCGATCTCGTCCGGCTCGGCCTGCTGCACCAGATGATGATCGAGGCCGACGGCGCCATATTCATTGATGACGACGGCCGTGCCGCTCATCTCCGGGCGACGGAGCAGGGCGTTCAGCAAGGTGGTCTTGCCGGCGCCGAGGAAGCCGGTCAGCAGGACCATCGGTATGCGGGTGTCGTTCGGCAACGCGATCTCCGGTTCGAAAAACGCGCCGCGATCGGGCGGCACGTGAGCGGTCGGCGGGCATGGGGTACCCGCCGACCGGATCACGATTATCGCCGCTTGCGTCCGCGCAAGTGCGAGTGCGAGTGCGATCAGGCGCTGGCCGCAGCGCCCGCGTAGCGACTCCGCACTTGCGGATAGCGGTTCGGGGCGCGCCGATGCTGGCAGCCCACCGACGGGTCTTCGGGCAGTGGCGCGTAGCCGATGCCATTCAGCAGCTCGCGCAATTGCCGGTCACGCCCGCTGGGGCCGACCACGCGCACGATCCGCTGCGACAGATCGACGTGGTTCAGCGCCCGCCCCGGTGCGCATGTCGAGCAGGCCGCGCAGACGCTGCCACTCGCGGTCATCACGCAGCCGCGGGATGCAGAACTCGTAGATGGTCTTCATGGTGTGGCGCCCGGAAACGCACCGCCGACCATCGCGGCGATCAGGACGGCGCTGAGCAGCAGATTGGCCCAGCCCAGACACCACAGCACCACGGGCGCGCGGAACGGGTTCCGGCGCAGTTCGAAACAGGGATTCATCAGGACACTCCTGGTTCGCGACCCGGCGGCTCGGCGGCCAGCGGATCGCGCAGCGATCGAGGGGGAAGCCCGGCGCGGCGTTCAGCCACGCGGCGTGGGCGACTTGTCGGCTTTCAGGCGTGCTGCGGGGGACCCGTCGATGGCGGCAGCCGGTCGCTGACGGCCGTCGGGAACGCGACCGCGCTGACGATCGCTCGCACACGTGCAGCCCGTGCGTGGGACCGGATCGCGACGGCATCGGGCAGGGCCGCCACTGGCGTGAAGCCCAGACAGTCCTGACACGGCGGCAGGCCGGTGACCGGCATCGTCCCCAGTCGGCTGACGACGGCCGCAGGCAGCACGGCGACCAGCTGTTTCTGCAGCACGGCCGTGGCCCGGCCGGTACCGCAGAACGCGGCGTCCATGCGGCCGGCGGCACCGGCCTGCACGTTCACGCCATGCAGCATCGGCCCGAGCAACTGGCCGACGACGGCGAACAGCGCCAGCCAGAGTGCGGCCCTTGGCCAGCGCCGGATCACGCGCGGAAACCCAGCACGGCGGCGCAACCGGTCAGGTCGCGGCGGGTTGATAGAGCCGTTCCAGCGGCACTGGCCCCAGCGTCATGTCGCAGGGTTATGAAAAGGCTCGGCAGGATGCTGCAAGCATCTGAATTCGGGACGAAAAACGTCGATCCGATGATCCGGGTGCGCGACGCCGACCCTACAATGGCGGGAGTGCCATTCAGGCGCTGCAGGACGTTGCCGTACGTCGACAGGATCACGGGAGAGTTTCGATGAACCGCAGACAATTCATGAACACGATGGCCGGCGCGGCGGCGCTCGGCGCGGCCGCAAGCTTGGCGCAGGCCGATGATCCGCGCAATGTCGCGCGCAGCGAAAACGCGCCCGCCGCCAGCAAGGCCAAGTCGGCCAAGCCGGCTGCCGCCGCCGATCCGCACGCCGGCCATGCCGGGCACCAAGGCCATGCTGCAGTCGATCACGGTGCCCATCAGCCGGGCAGCGGCCGCTATGCCGCGCTGGCCAGCAGCTTTGGCATCTGCGCCGGTCTCGCGGCCGAGTGCGTGGGCCATTGCCAGACCATTCTCGCCACCGGCGACAAGAGTCTGGCCGAGTGTCTGAGGTCGTCGCTGGCCTGCGATACCACCTGCACGGCGGTCGCGCGGCTGGCGCGGCTGGAGTCGCAATTCGCGCCGAGCCTCGCCCAGCAGACGATCCCGGTGATGGAAGCCTGCATGGAAAGCTGCCGCCCGCATGTCGAGACGCACCCGATCTGCAAGGCCTGCTTCGACGCCTGCAACAACGCCATCGGCACTGCCCGCACGATCTGACAATTGCCGCCGCGCGGCTGCCGATGCACGGCTGAGCGATGTCGGGACGATCGGCGGCGGCGTCGATCCCGATCCCCCGCCAGGCATCGGTGGCGGTCCGCGTTCCACGGCACGGAGCAGCCGCGACGCGTCGAGGGTTGCCAGCCCGTGCGTGGTGCTGATCCGGCGATCCGGAACTCGCCCGGCACCGCGCCGGACAGGCCGGGCGGGCGGCGCTTGCCGACCCGCAGGCGCAGCACCGCGCCCCGACGGCAAGTGACCGCGCGGGGCTTGCATGATCAGCAGGCGGGCAGCAGACGATTCCGTGTCGGTCAGGCCGGGGCCAGCCCGAGGAAGCTGCGGGCCGGAGCAATCCGCCGCAGCAGCGCGCGCTCGATCACGAGCACCGCGATCAGCGACAGGCCGAACATCGGCAGCAGCACGCCGAGCACCACGGCGAGGCCGATCATCGGCCGCGGCACGCGCGTCTCCGGCAGCGCCAGCGGCGCGCCGAGCACGGCCGCGGGGCGGCGCTTCAGCCACATCACGAGGCCGCTGAGGGTCAGGCCGATCAGGCTCAGCGCGGTGAATGCGCCGAGCGCCTGATTGACCCAGCCGAACAGCTGGCCTTCATGCGCGGCGACACCGGTGCCGATGATCCGGTCGAGCAGCTTGCGGTCGCGGAAGTCCTCGCGCTTGAGCACGGCGCCGGTCGCGCCATCCAAGGTCAGGTTGACCCGCTTCGGCCGGTTCTGGGTGTCCGATTTCGCGGTCCATTGCGGCGTCTTGCGGCTCGGTGGTGCCACCAGCACCGGCGGCGGCAGCGCCAGCGGGGCGACGGTGGCGACGGCGCGGTTCAGGGCATCGCCATCCAGCGCGTCGCTGGCCGCTGCGGCCACGCCATGTCCGGCATGGCCTGCGTGCTCGTCGGCAGCCGGCGTCTTCGCGGCACCGGTGGACCAGTCCTGCCGCACTTCGGTGGCGCTCGCGTACTGGCGCACGGCCTTCAGGCTCGAGCCCCAGAACTGAGTCCACGGCAGGCCGGAGATCAGCAGGAACAGCGCGAACGCGGAAACCCAGAAGCCGATCACCGCATGCAGATCCTTCCACAGCGGCCGGCCACGGCGATCGAAGCGCGGCAGCAGCACGCCGCGAATGCCGGAAGCCTCGCGCGGCCACCACAGATACAGCCCGGTGATGATCATCACGATCGCCCACGACGCCGCCAGTTCGACGAGGTAGCTGCCGATGTCGCCGATCAGCAGCTGGCCGTGCAGTTTCGAGATCACGGTCATCAGACGGTCGTCCTCGGCCACCGTCTTCCGCACCGTCAGCCGCTGCGGGTCGACATAGACGCGGATCGTGTCGCTGCCGCTGCGCACCAGCACCCGGGCCGCGGAATGTGGCGTGGCCGGCAACTCGTAGGCGCTGAACGTGGCACCCGGCACGACGGCGAGCGCGGCCTGCACCTGCGCCGAAGGCGATGCCAGCGGGGCATCGAACCGCAGGTGGTCGTGCTCGCGGTCGATCCAGGCCTCGATCTGCGGCTTGAACAGGTAGATCGAACCGGTGGCCGCCAGCCACAGCACGAACGGCAGGCACAGCAGCCCGGCGTAGAAATGCCAGCGCCAGACGGTGCGGTACAGCCGGCGCGGCGCGCGAGCGGCCGGATGGTCGTGATGCTCGGCAGCGGTGGAAGACATCAGGGTGCTCCTTCAAGATTGTGGAAACCGCCCGGCACCCGCCACCGTTGCTGCGGGATCACGCGACGGGGCGGGTTCGTGCCCATCGGCACGCGAGCGGCCGCGGTCATCCATTCCGCTCGAGTCGGAGCGGATCGTCTGGTGCGGGCTCAGTGGTGTGCATGCGCGTCCGCCGCCGGTGCCGGTGAGGGGGTCGACGCCGGCGGCTTGGCCGCACGGCGTGGAGTTTCCGGCGCGGCGGATTCCACGCGCAGCGCCACCGGCACTTCGCCGCTGCGGGCGAAGCGCAAGGTCATCGGCACGCGTTCGCCGGCCGTCAGCGGGGCCTGCAGATCAAGCAGCATCAGGTGGGTGCCGGACGGGGACAGTCGAACCTCGCCGCCGGCCGGAATCACCAGCCCGTCGGCCAGCGGCCGCATGCCGGCGACGCCATCGGCTTGGACCTGCTGATGCAGTTCGACCCGGCCGGCGCGGGCGCTGACCGCGCCGAGCAGCCGCTCGTCCTCCGGGCCCGGATTGCGGATGCGCAGGAAGCCGGCGCCGGTGCTGGCCCCGGGCGCGGTCGGGCGGCTCCAGACTTCGGTGATGGTCAGCGCCGACGGCGCGGCCGGCACCGTGGCCGGTTCCCGGTCGTCGGCGAGTGCGGCCAGCGGCAGGGCATTGAGCAGCGCCAGCGTCAGCAGGCGCCTGCGCAGGATCGGATTCATGACGCGATCTCCGGGTTGCGGCGGACGCGGCGGCGCAGCGCCACGCCGAACAGGGCGGTGAGCACCACCGTGGCCGCGAGCGCGCTCATCACGACGTTGCGCTGGTTGGCGGTGACGCCGAGCGGATCGAGGACGTGGCCCTTGTGCAGCAGGTTGAACAGCGTGGCCTGGCTCTGGGCCAGCGCGCCGTCCGGCCCGCCAACCTTGGCCGCGACAACCCCGCTGCGGGTGTCGAAGTACCAGCCGCTGCCGTCATCGGCGCTCGCACGCCAGACCGGCAGCCGCTTGTTGGCAAAGCCGTAGTCGCGATCGAAGGCGCTGATCAGCGCCAGAGGCGCGGTCACCGGCGTTCCGAGCGCGCCGCTGGCAATCCGGCGGGCCAGCAGCTCGTCGTCGCCGGCGATGGCGCTGCCGTCGGCCTCGGTCAGCCACAGGTTCAGCACCTCGCCACGCGGCGCGACCACGCGCCAGACCGGCGCGCCGCCGATCACTGGCACGGCCACCGCTTCGCGAATGTCGCCATCGGCCGCGGTGAACGGCAGCGCGGTCAGCGTCGAGGTGGCGATGCCCGGCGGTGTCGGCAGCGGCGACGTCGGCAGCTGGCCGACCAGCAGCTTGAACAGGCCCGTGGCCGGGAACAGCAGCGCCGGCAGCACGGCGATCCAGGCCACCCGCCGATGCCAGCGCCGCGCCGGCTGCCGGCCACCACGGGTCAGCAGCAGGCGCGCGCCGAAGCCGGCGGTGACGAACAGCGTGCCGACCAGCGCCGTGATCGCGATCGCCCGCAGGTACGGCACATCGATGAAGCTCAAGGTGTGCAGGGTCTGGAACAGGCCCTGCCAGCGGCGCTTGCTGGCATCGCTCATCGTGCCGAGCCGGTCGCTGCCGGTATCGACGAACACGGTCACCGCATCGTCGCCGTCGAAGCGCACGGCCCAGACCGGCAGCAGCCGGTTGATCCACGGATAGTCGCGCTCGAAGTGCTCGACCAGCCGGGTCTCGGCCACCGCCCGATCGGTGAGCCCGCTGTAGTGGCGGGCCAGTGCGATGGCGCGCTGGCGATCGGCATCGGCCAGCGGCTGGCCGCTGGCGGCATCCAGATAGAGCCGTTCGCCGCGGCCGGCCGGCTGGACCTGCAGCACCGGCTGGCCGTCGACGGCGAGATAGCGCAACTGGCTGGCGTCGCCGATGCCGGCCGTGGCCAGCAGCGCGGCCGGTGCCGGCAGCGCGGCCGCCTCGAAGCTCGCGGCCGGCGGCTGGAAGGCCACCGGCTTCGGGCCGATCGCGGTGATCAGCGGGTGGAAGGCGCCGCTGGTGGCCCAGACCACCGCCGTGACGGCGGCAGTCCAGGCCAGCGTGCGGTGCAGCCGACGTGCGGAAGCGGGCATGGCCATGGGCCGGCGCTTACCCGAACGCCCAGCGCACGCCGCCGAAGAACTGGCGGCCTTCACCCGGCACGAACAGGTTGCGATTGGCGACGGTCTGGAAGTTGGTCGTGGTCGACACGCTGCCGACATAGCGCCGGTCGAGCAGGTTGCGCGCATCGAAGAACAGCGAGAAGCCGCGCGGCAGCGTCAGGCCGCTCGACACGTTCCAGATCGTGTACCCCGGCGAACGCTGCGAGTTCGCGTAGTCGACGACGATGTTGTTGGCCGCTTCCAGACCCGGTTCGATGAAGAAGCCGGCGGGATGGTCATAGCGCAGCTGTGCCTGGTAGTAGTGCTTCGGCGCGCCCGCCAGACGATTGCGGCCGTAGGTGGCGTCGTTGTCGAACGTCAGGTCGTTGTAGGCGTAGTTCTGCTGGAACACCAGCTTGTCGCCGGCGCTGATGGCGCCGCTGAACAGGCGCAGCGCCAGACCCGCTTCCAGACCCTGATGCACGGTTTCGTCGGCATTGAACTGGATCGCCGTGGTCGGCGACGTGGCCTGCTGCAGCAGTTCCTTGTCGACCAGCGAGTAGTAGTAGCTGATGTTCCACGCCACCCGGGTCCACTCGCCACGGCTGCCGATTTCGCCGGTCACCGCGCGCTGGCCGTCGAGCGGCACGAAGCCGTTGGCGCCGACCGGTGTCGTCTGGTTCAGCGCGCCGTAGTTCGGCGCCTCGAACGAATAGCTGACATTGCCGAAGACCTGCGTGTGCTCGTCGAATGAATACAGCAGACCCAGCTTCGGGTTGACCGCCTTGTAGGTCCGCTTGGCCGATTCCCGCGGGTTGATGCGGTCATCGTAGTCGCGGGTCGAGACCAGCCCCTGCAGCCCGGCGATGGCCTGCAGGCCGGAGGCCACGGTCAGGCGATCCTCGCCGTAGAAATCGAACAGCGTGCCGCCTTCGGCAGCATCGGACGTGCGCGCGCCGCGCCGGCCGCCGCCGACGTTCTGGAACACGCGGGCATCGTTGTCCTGGCGCTGCACGTTGGTACCGAGCGTGACCTCGTTGGCAAGCCCGAAGATCGTGCCGGTGCCGTTCCACTGCGCGAAAGCGCCGTAGAAGATGCCGGTCTGATCGACGATGACGCCGGTCAGCGGGTGATACAGCCGTCGATCCCAGAAGTAGGCACCGACATCGAGCTGGCTGTCGCCGAGCCGGACGCTGGTCTTGTTCAGCAGCCGGAAGGTGGTCGGATCGCGCTTGATGTCGAAGGTGAACGACGTCGGCGGCACGCCGCGCGGATTGTTCAGGGCATTGGTCAGCGATACCGCGCCGGGAATTTCCTGGTCGATCTCGTTGAAGCCGACGTAGAAGCGGGTCTCGACATCGTCGCTGATGCGATAGCCGACATTGGCGTTGATGCGCTGGTTGTCGGTCTGCTGATGCTGGCGGAAACCGCCGGCGCGGGCATTGGTGACGGCCGCGAAGACATCGACGCGACCGTAATCCTGCGCATACGAGATGTTCTGGCGGAAGGTGTCGTAGCTGCCGCCTTCGAGCCGGACCAGCCAGGTCTGGTCGGCGGTGCGGCCGGTCGGCGTCACGGCATTGATCGCCCCGCCCAGCGTGGCGCCGCCATAGCGCAGGCCGTTGCCGCCCTTGTAGACCTCCAGATAGCGCGTGGTCAGCGGGTCGATTTCCTGAAAATCGCCGAAGCCGTCGGCGCGCGACACCGGGATGCCGTCCTGCAGCAGGTAGATGCCGCGAAGGTGCGCGTTGTTGCCGAGGCCGGAGCCGCGGATCGACAGGCGCACTTCCTCGCCATAGCGGGCCTGCGCGAACACGCCCGGCGCATCGCGCAGGGTGTCCTTGAACGACACGGCGTAGCGATCCTCGAACTGCTCGGAGCCGACCAGCACCACGCCGCCGGGGCGCTTGTTGATCTCGTCACGCGCCGCGTCGACATCCGGCGCGGTCAGCGAGCCGCCCTTGTCGCCTTGTACCTTGACCTCGTTCAGCACCGTCACCGGCGCGGTCGCCACTTCGACCGCGGCCGGTGTGGCGGCCTTGTCTTCGGGGACGGCATCGACGGCGAGCGCCGGCAGGCTGGTCGCGATCGGGCCGATGAACAGCAGTGCCGCAGCGCGGCGGATGGATGATGCAGACATGCAACGCACTCCAAAACGGCCTGCACACGGGGAGCGCCCATGCGCAGGCAAGGTCCGCCATGTCGGGCGGACGCGGGAGAGTCGATGCGAAGTGCCGGCGAGGCCGACCGGCAGCGGAGCATCCAGCGAGCCCCCGGCACCGCAGCGCGCTTCAGGCGCGAGCAGGGGCGAGGCGGGGCGGGATCAGGTCCGCTGTCGGCAGCAGGCCACAGCGCGGAACGCCAGCGTCGACGACGGGAACCCGAGTGCGCAGCCCCGTGGAAACGGGGACGGCGTGCTCAGGCGACAGCGCGGTCGTCGATGCGGGCGGGTGGCGCGCGCGCCGGCGGCAGCCGGCGCGGTGCCGCGGGGATGGCGACCGGCAGCCGGACGACATCGGGAGTCGCCGCTGCGCTGGCAGCCAGCGGCGCGGCGGTGGGGGCCAGCGCCAGGGCCGGCGTTGCCGCGGCGGCGAACGGGCAGCTCTGGTGTTCGGCAGCGATGCGATGGCCGGCGTGCTGCGCCGGATCGTGGCCTTCATGCGCGTCGTGGCCGGCATGCCCCGCAGGCGCGACGTCGTCGACCGCGCTGACCACGACCGGCTCCGGCGCCACCGGTGATGCGGCGGCGCTGGCGTGTCCGGGGCAGTGCGCCGCTGCCGGCTCGGCATCGGGTACGACCCTGGCAGCTGCCGCGAGCGCGATCTTCGGCGCCGTCGAAAGATGCCCGGCGTGGTCGTTGGACGCTTCCTTCAGCAGCGCCTGCAGCTCGCTGGCGGGGCAGATCACCAGCCAACTCGGACTGCCCGGCACCGCGCCGATCCAGCCCGGCATGAAGCCGATCGGGATCAGGCTGCGCAGCACGACCGCCGACAGCGCCAGCCACAGCGCGGCTCGGTGCAGTCGGTGATGGTGGCGGAGCATCGGCGGGATCAGCGGTCGGTCAGGCGGCGTTCGGGGCGCGGTCGGCGTCGGTGTGGCGGGAAGCGCGGACGCGCAGGAACCGCATTGCGGAGCGAAGGATACGCACGCGTGCTGCAGTGCGCCAAGGAATGAAAAGTCACCTTCTTATGCTGACGGCCAGCGCTGGGCCGGCAGTTTTTTCAGTGCGCGACTCAGATTGGCGCGGGCGGCCAGATCGAACTTCTCGTGGAAATGGCCGGTGTAGTACAGCCGCGGCCGTTCGAGAAAGCCGCGCAGCACCTGCCGCCGGCCGGCGACGTATTTGGTCCACGGAATCTCGTGGTACTCCTCGCGGATGTCGACTTCGTAGCGATCGAAGCGGGCCACCGGTGCGGCGAGGATCGCCAGGTCGATGTCGAGCAGCAGCGCCTCGTCGGTGGTTTCCGGGTGCGCGTGATGGCGCGTGGCGAGGATCAGGTTGCGCACCCGGCCGATGGCGTCGCGCGGGCAGCCGGCCACGGTCATCGCCCGTTCGGCCAGATAGGCCGACTTCAGCTCGTTGGTGTCCGGCCCGATCTCGTAGACCGCATCGTGGAACCACAGCGCGATCTCGACCTCGCCCGGAGCCTCGGCCAGCGTCTCGACCTGATCGAACAGGCTCAGGCATTCCTGCAGATGCTCGACCGTGTGATAGCGGCGGTGGCTTTCGCGCCAGTGCTTCATCAGCGTTTCGAACAGGCCCGGCGGCGGCACCGCCACGCCGAGTTTCGGCCACAGCAGGCGCCAGCGGGCGGGCAGGTCGAGCGAAGTCATGGCGGCATTATCCACGGGCCGCGGGCCGCCGCTTCACACCGTCGGCGTCGCCGCGATCAGATCGACGATTGCCTTCGCCAGCGCCGGGCCCTGATCCTCCTGAATGAAGTGCGAGCCGCGCAGGCGCTGATGCGGCTGGCCTTTGGCACCCGGCACATGGGCGATCAGCGGCTTGTCAGCATGGCCGAGGATCGGGTCGCCGGCGCCGAACGCGCACAGGAACGGCTTCTGCCACTGGCCGAGCCTGGCCCAGGCCGCGCGATTCGCCGGCACGGCCGGATCGTCGCGGTCGGTCGGCACCAGCCGCGGGAACGCGCGCGTCCCGGCCTTGTAGGCGTCGCTCGGAAACGGCGCGTCGTAGGCGGCGATTTCGGCGGGGCTGAGCTTGTCGCGGCAGCCGGTGTTGACGATCTTGCCGATCGGGAACCACGGCGAATGCACCGCGAACGCGCGCCACAGCTTGAACGCGAACGGCACCGGGGCCTCTGCCGTCGGCAGGATGCCGTTGCCGACGACGATGCGCGCGAAGCGTTCCGGATGCTCGGCGGCGATCCGCAGGCCGATCAGCGACCCCCAGTCCTGGCAGAACAGCGTGATGCCGGTCAGGTCCAGCCGTTCGATGAACGCGACCAGCCAGTCGACATGGCGCTGGTAGCTGTAGTCGTCGATCGACGCCGGCTTGTCGGACTTGCCGAAGCCGATCAGATCCGGCGCCACCACGCGATGGCCCGCAGCCACCACCGGCGGAATCATCTTGCGATACAGGTACGACCACGTCGGCTCGCCGTGCAGCATCAGCACCGGGGCGGCGTCACGCGGGCCCTCGTCGACGTAGTGCTGGCGCAGGCCGTCGATCTCGACGTAATGCGGCGCGAACGGGAAATCCGGCAGATCGGCAAAGCGGGCGTCGGGCGTGCGGAGGGCTTTCATGCGGGGGCGGGATCGGCGGCAGTCGGAAGCGTCATTCATAGCATCCGGCCGCGCCTCTCGGTGTTGATCGCGACGCCACATGGCATCGCATGCAGCGGCATTGCCATCACGGCGCGACATGAACTGTTGCGTGCTGCGGTGATTCTGCACGCGGCGCGCGATGCCTAGTCTTGCTTAACCGCCGGAGACGTTCCGGCCTCAACGATCCGGAGACTCCCATGAAGCTTTACGTCCACCCGATGTCCGGCCACGCCCACCGGGCCACGCTGTTCCTGTCGCTGATCGCCGCGCCGGTCGAATCGATCGAGGTTGATCTCGCCGCCAAGGCGCACAAGTCGCCGGAGTTCCTGAAGCTCAATCGTTTTGGCCAGATTCCGGTGCTCGTCGATGGCGATCAGGTGATTGCCGATTCCAACGCGATCCTGGTCTACGTCGCCAAGAAGCTCGGCCGCACCGACTGGCTGCCGGAAACGCCGGCCGAGGCCGCCGCCGTGCAGCGCTGGCTGTCGGTGGCCGCCGGTCCGATCGCCTACGGTCCGGCCGCGGCGCGTCTCGTCACCGTGTTCGGCGCCGCGTTCAACGCCGCCGAAGTGATTGCCCGCGCCCACACCGTGCTGACGGTGATCGAGGCCGAACTGGAAGATCGTGCATGGATCACGGGGACGGCGCCGACCATCGCCGATGTCGCGCTGTACAGCTACATCGCGCTGGCGCCGGAAGGCAATGTCGATCTCGCGCCGTACGCCCGCGTGCGCGCCTGGCTGCAGCGGATCGAGGCACTGCCGGGCTACGTGCCGCCGCGCCGCACCGCCATCGGTCTCGCCGCCTGAATCCCGGCATTCCCGTCGTCATCCACCGCGTTACCGGAGCAAGCCGATGAACCTCGAACCGTCAGCCACCCCGAGCATCTGGCACGCCGGCGAGCGCGCGATGCAGGAACACGTGGGCGTTGCCGCGCGCATGGCCGACGTGGGCCCGCGCGTGATTCGCGATCACCTGATCGAGCAGCACCAGCTGTTCTATCCGCTGCTGCCGTTCGTGGTGCTCGGCGCAGTGGATGGAAGGGGCCAGCCGTGGGCGACCCTGCGTGCGGGCCACCCGGGCTTCCTGCAGGCGAGCGACGCCAGGACCCTGCAGGTCGCCGTGCCGCGCGACGCAGCGGACCCGGCCGATGCCGGCCTGAACGACGGCGACGCCGTCGGCCTGCTCGGCATCGATCCGCGCACGCGGCGGCGCAATCGCCTGAACGGTGTCGTGCAACGCCACGCGGACGAGCGCTTCGCCATTGCCGTCACGCAGAGCTACGGCAACTGTCCGAAGTACATCCAGCTGCGAGCGCCTGAATTCACCCGTGACCCGGGCCAGCCGGCGCCGCCGGCCGAGCCGGCACTGACTGCGCTCGACGACCGCGCCCGCGCCATCATCGGTCGGGCCGATGCCTTCTTCGTCGCATCGTATGTCGATGCCGGCAGCACGCCCGCCGAGGGCGCGGAGAACCGGCGGCAGGTCGATGTCTCGCACCGCGGCGGCAAGCCCGGCTTCGTCCGCGTCGGTGCCGATGGCGTTCTGACCGTGCCGGACTTCGTCGGCAACCAGTTCTTCAACACGCTCGGCAACCTGCGCCTGAACCCGCGGGCGGGGCTGGTCTTCGTCGATTTCGCGCGCGGCGACCTGCTGCAGATGACCGGCACGGTCGAACTGCTGCTCGACTCGCCCGAAACCGCCACGTTCACCGGCGCGGAGCGGTTGTGGCGGTTCACGCCGACCCGCGTCATCCATCGCCCGGCCGGCCTGCCGCTGCGTTTCGATGATCAGCCGGACGGCGCGTCACCGAACGCGCTGGCCACCGGCGACTGGGCGCCGCCGGCCTGTTCGATCTGAGCGCTGGCTTCAGCGCGGCGGTCGAGCGCCCAGGCCCAGTGCCGTGACCATCGCCTTGAACACTTCGGTGTTTTCCATGAAACCGTGGAACTGTTCGGCGCCGGGGCCGGTGGCGGACAGCACGCCGTCATCGACCGCATGCACGCCGTGCTCTTCCGCGTGCGGCAGGTTGCCGACGCGCAGCTGCGCGCGCGGCAGGTTGGCGTATTTCGGGTTGGCGCCGTAGACGAGGCACTTGGCCGCGTCCTTCGGGTCGCGCTTCGTGCATTCCGTGGGTTCGAACGGGCCGTCGGTCTTCGGGCTGTAGGTGTCGTAGAAATCCGGGTGCGCGCCGTAGACGATGTCGAGATGGCGCGTTGCCAGCACGTTCTCCGGATAGCCGTCGGCATTCGGCTTCGGATAGGTCGGGAACTTGGCTTTTGCGTAGGTGCCGACCTGATCGCGCGCCTCGTCGGCGCTGATGTTCTCGTCGATGTCGCCGATCAGGCTCATCGGGTGCGTGTGGTCCGGCGTGACGATGATCAGCGTGTCGTTCCGCGTCGCCGCCCAGTCTTTCGCAACCTGCACCGCGTTCGACAGCAGCACGGTGTCGTAGACACTGCGCTCGCCGTCGAGCCGGTGGCTGAACTTGTCGATCGAGCCGGCCTCGACCAGCAGCACGAAGCCGTCCGGATTGCGCGACAGCACGGTCAGCGCGTCGCGGGTCATCTGGGTCAGGTCCGGCTGCTGCGGAAACTGCTCGACGGTGCCGGCCTTCAGCACGTGGCGGTCCAGCGCGCCATCGAGATTGCCTTCGTGGAACAGGCCCAGCAGCCGGCGCGTGCCGGGTGCTGCCGCGGCCGCCGCCAGTTCGTCGGCGGTGCGCGGGGTGGTGTAGCCGCGCGCGGCGAAATCGGCGATCACGTCGCGCTCATCCGAGCGCCGCTTGTAGGCATCGGCGGCCGCCAGCGGCACCCGCAACGGCGTCGATTTCGGCACGAAACTGACGCTGCCGCCGCCCATCAGCACGTCGACGCCGGACGCGAGGAACTGATCGACGATCGACAGGTACTCGCGGCGCTGGCGCGTGTGCACGAAAATGCCGGCCGGTGTCGCGTCCTCGACTTCGGCATCGGTGACCACGCCGACCGACTTGCGGCTCAGCCGCTTGACCAGTTCGCCGATGGTTTCGACCTTCGGATGATCGAGCGGATCGATCGACTTCGACGCGTAGACGCCCAGGCCATTGACGCTGCCCTTGTGGCCGGTGGTGTACGCGCTCATCGAGTTCGCCGAGTCGGTGGCGATCGAGTCGACGCTGGACGTGCCGATGAGTGCGGTGTACGGGAAGTCGTCGAACGACAGCCGCCCGGTGTACTTCCCCTGCACGATGCCCTTGGACAGGATCCGCGCCGCCGTGCGATTGGCCACCGTCATGCCGTCGCCGATGAACAGGATCACGTTCTTCGCTTTCGGCTTCGCGGCCGGGGCATAGACCGTCCACGTCGCGGTGGCGGATTCGCCGTCGCGGGTCGTGGCCTTCACCTCGTAGCGGCCGGGCTTCAGGGCGACGCCGGGCACGCGCAGGTTCGAGAACGGCTGGTTCTTGTCGGCATCCGTGCTGTCCGGTTCCTCGCCGACATAGCGACCGCGGGCCCCGAGTACCGCGTCATACGGCTCGCCGTTGACCGTCACCGTGACCTCGCTCTGCGGCGTGATGCCGGCGAAATCGACGCGGAAATCGAAGCGCGCGCCGGCGAGCATCTCGGCCCGGTCGATCGGGTAGATGGCGGCGGCGCGGGCGCCGAACGACGCGCCGGCGACCAGCGCCAGCAGCGACAGCGCGGCGAGCGCGCGGGGACGGGGAATCGACATGACGGGGCGGGTGGGCATGAAAGACGCGGAATAGTCGGCCGTGTCCATGACATTTCCGTGACAATCACGCCCCGCGCCATGGTGTCGCGCGGCTGCGCTTTTGACCCTGCCGGAAGGCGCGTGCTAAAAGCCCGAAGCCGTCATTAAATCAATGACATCGCGTCATTCTTCGACAGGAAACCCCATGCGCATCCTCGCCGCCGACATCGGTTTCGGCTACACCAAGGCCACCGACGGCCGCCAGACCCAGGTGTTCAAGAGCATCGTCGGCGAAGCCAATCCGGTGCAGTTCGCCGAAGCGCTGCTGCCGGTGCAGGCGGCCTCGCCGCGGCACTTCGTGATCAACGGCGAGGATCTGTATGTCGGTGAACTGGCGGAAACCCAGAGCCGCGGCCGCGGCACGTCGCTCGATCCGACGCAGTTCATCGCGCAGTACGCGCGCACGCTCGGGCTCGCGGCGCTGGCCCCGTTCGCCGAGCACGGCGACCCGATCCGCCTGGTCACCGGGCTGCCGATCAGCTTCTTCCGCAAGCACAAGGACGCGCTGACCACGGTGCTGCAGAACCGCCACGCGATCACCGTCGTCCACGGCAATGGCGAGCGCGAGGACAAGACGCTGTACATCGAGAAGGTGCGGGTCATTCCGCAGCCGTTCGGCAGCCTGTTCAACCTGATGCTGAACGAGCAGGGCAAGGCGATCCACCAGCGCTTCGTCACCGAGAAGATCGGCATCATCGACATCGGCTTCCGCACCGCGGATTTCGCCGTGGCCGACAAGACCAAGTACTCCGAACGCGGCTCGCTGAGCACCGATTCCGGCATGAGCGTGGCGTACCACGCGATCGCCAACGTGCTGCACGAGAAGAGCGGCACGCAGATCGAGCTGTACCGCCTGCATGACGCCATCACCCGCGGCACGATCAAGATTCGCGGCCAGCGGTTCGACATCACCGGCCTCGTGAACCAGGCCTTCGGCCAGCTGGCCACGCGCATCGCCGCCGAAGCGAACCGGCTGTGGGCGGACGACTGGGACATCGACTGCATCGTGCTGACCGGCGGCGGCGGCGCCACACTCGCCGCACAGCTGACCCCGCTGATTCAGGGCGAGGTGCTGCCGCTGCCGGCGGAGCAGGACGCGCGCTTCAACAATGTTGCCGGCTACCTCAAGTACGGCGCGAATCTCTGGTCGGCCTAAGCGCCGCAAAGTGACGCCGGCCCCGAACCCCGCGCGTCAGTCCCAGCCGGCCATGTCGCCGTCGATCACGCGCCACAGGTACCAGCTGCCGACGGAGCGATAGGGCGCCCAGTTCGCGGTGATCGCGCGGGTGGCGTCGTCGTCGAGTTTTTCGCCGCCGTGGTGCAGGCGGTTCAGGCCGTTGCGCAGGCCGACGTCGCCCATCGCGAAGATGTCGAGCCGGTCGAGCGCGAAGATCAGGAACATTTCCGCGGTCCAGCGGCCGATGCCGGGCAGCGCGTCGAGCGCTTCGATCGCCGCTTCGTCGTCCATCTTCTTGAGCCGGGCGAAGTCCAGCGTGCCGCTTTCGGCGGCGTCCGCCAGCGCCCGCAGCCACGTGGCCTTGGCGTTCGACAGCCCGCAGGCGCGCAACTGCGCATGCTCGGCGGCGGTGAAATGGGCCGGTTCGAAGCGCTTGCCGGCTCCGGTCGCCGCGGCCACGCGGGCCTGGATGGTGTCGGCCGCCTTCGCCGACAACTGCTGGCTGATGATCGAATTGCACAGCACGTGGAACGGGTCGCGCCGCGTGCGGCCGAGCGTGCACGGGCCGTACGTGTCGATCAGTCGGGCCATGCGGGCATCGCGGGCACGCAGATGCGCCTCGGCGGCGCGCAGGGTGTCGGGCTTGATCATCGGGCGTCGGCAGGCGGAATGGCGGCATCGTTCGCAGGCACAGTCGCTAGAATGCCCGAACCGATCTTGCCGACCCGAACCCATGCTTTTCGGATTCTTCCTGACCCTGCGCGCCGCCGGCCTGAAGCCCGGGCTTGGCGAATTCCTGACCCTGCTCGAAGCGCTGAAGCAGAAGGTCGTGATCTACAGCCTCGATGACTTCTACCTGCTGGCGCGGATGACGCTGGTCAAGGACGAGTCGCACTACGACCGCTACGACCGGGCGTTCGCGGCCTACTTCAAGGGCGTGGAATCGGTGTTCGATGCCTTCGGCGGCAAGATTCCGGACGAATGGCTGCGGCGCGAGATGGAAAAGCTGCTGTCGGACGAGGAGAAGGCCAAGGTCCAGTCGCTCGGCGGCTTCGAGAAGCTGATGGAAACGCTGCGCCAGCGGCTGGAAGAGCAGCAGGAGCGTCATCAGGGCGGCAACAAGTGGATCGGCACCGGCGGCACCAGCCCGTTCGGCAATTCCGGCTACAACCCGGAAGGCGTGCGCATCGGCGGGCCGGACGGCGGCGGTGGCCAGAAGCGCGCGGTCAAGGTCTGGGAGAAGCGCGAGTTCAAGAATCTCGACGATCAGGTCGAGCTCGGCACCCGCAACATCAAGGTGGCGCTGCGCAAGCTGCGCAAGTTCGCGCGCCAGGGCGCGCCGGATGTCTTCGACATCGACGGCACCATCGATTCCACGGCGCGCAATGCCGGCTGGCTCGACATCAAGATGGTGCCGGAACGCCACAACGCGGTGAAAGTGCTGCTGTTTCTCGATGTCGGCGGCTCGATGGACCCGCACGTCAAGGTCTGCGAAGAATTGTTTTCGGCGTGCAAGACCGAGTTCAAGCACCTCGAGTACTACTATTTCCACAATTTCGTCTACGAGAGCGTGTGGAAGGACAACCGCCGCCGGCACGGCGAGCGCATTCCGCTGTTCGACGTGATCCGCAAGTACACGCCGGACTACAAGCTGATCTTCGTCGGCGACGCGACGATGAGCCCGTACGAAATCCTTTATCCGGGCGGCAGTGTCGAGCACTGGAACGAGGAAGCGGGCGCGGTCTGGTTCAAGCGCCTGACCGATGCCTTCCCGCGCACGGTCTGGCTGAATCCGGAGCACGAGGATCGCTGGTCGTACACGCCATCGATCGCCGCTGCCCAGGAGCTGATCGGCGAAGACCGCATGTTTTCGCTGACGCTGCAGGGGCTCGACAAGGCGATCAAGCGCCTGAGTCACTGATCTGCAGCCACTCCCTGAAGATTTCGACCGAAAATTCAATTCTTCCGGTGGTCCCGCCTCGCCGCTTATAGTCACGGCACCGCTGCGGAGCGGATCACCATCACCCAAAGGGAGACCCTGACATGCATCACGCGACCTACGCCCTGCTGTTGTTCGCCGGCTGGACCTTTCTGCTGGTGCTGGCCGTCTTCACCTGGCGCGGCATCGCGCTGCTGACCGGTACCAAGATCACGTCGTGGCCGCGCGGCACGAAGAATCCGAATGATCCGGGCATCGTCCTGCGCATTGCCGACGCGCACGCCAACTGCCTCGAGAACCTGCCGATCTTCGCGGTGCTGGTGCTGTCGGCCGAGGCGCTGGGTCAGGCCGCGACGGTGACCGATCCGATCGCGAAGTACGTGCTGTGGGCGCGTCTGGCGCAGAGCACGGTGCACATCATCGGCGTCAACACGCCGCTGGTGCTGGCCCGTGCGACGTTCTGGGCGATCCAGCTGGTCTGCTTCGGCATCATGTTCGCAGGCCTCGTGCTTTGAAATTGCGGCGCGCCTCCCGCCGACGCCTGCGCCGCGCCCTGTCCTGGGTGGCGGTGCTGGTGATCGGCCTTGTCGCGCTGATCAACAACTGGGTCGTCAACAATTCCGAGAGCTACGTCTATTCGAACTGGTCGCTGCTGCCGGACAACGAGGTCGGCCTCGTGCTCGGCACCAGCCCGTTCGCGCGGAACGGCAAGCCGAATCCGCAGTTCTACGGCCGCATCGAAGCGGCCGTGCAGCTGTACCAGCTCGGCAAGATCAAGCAGATCATCGTCAGCGGCGCCAATCCGGATTCGACCTACAACGAGCCACGCCAGATGTGGCGCGAGCTGACCAAGGCCGGCATTCCGTCGCAGGCGATCACGATGGATTTCGCCGGCGTCCGCACCTTCGATTCGATCAGCCGGGCGAAGGACGTTTTCAACCTCGACCGCGTCACCGTGATCACGCAGGAATACCACGCCTACCGCGCGGTGTTCATCGCCAAGAAGCTGAAGATCCGGGTGGCCGGCTACGCCGCGCCGAGCGACAGCATCAGCGTTCTCAGCCGCACCTACTGGCGCGAGGTGTTCGCGCGGGTCAAGGCGGTGCTCGACATCTACGTGCTGTCGACCGAGCCGAAATTCCTCGGCACGCCGGAGCAGGTGATCATCGCGCCGGAGCAGGGCCCGCCGCCGTGATCGCGGGCCTCACCTGACGTCCGGCGGCCTGCTGCCAAGGTCGGCGAGAGCCGCCGCCGACTTGCAAGATCGGAAAGATTGGTGCAGATTTCTTTCCATGGAAATGCGTGAGAAAAACCCGGATCCGTTTTCCAGCCGTCGCCAAGCTGGCGCGGCCGCCGCGGCGGGTGCCGCCGCCGACGGCAATCCGGACGCCGCCACGGTGCTGTCGAAAGCCGTGGTTCGCTGCGCCGAGCGTCTGGAACTGTCGCAGGCGCAACTGGCGCGGGCGCTGGGCCTGAGCCCGGCCACGGCGTCGCGCCTCGCTGCCGGCAGCTGGACGCTGGCGCCGGATTCCAAGCCCTGGGAACTCGCGGCGCTGCTGGTGCGGGTGTACCGCTCGCTCGACGCGATCACCGGCGGCAAGCTCGACGCGATGCGCGCCTGGCTGCATTCCGGCAACACCGCGCTCGGCGGCGAGCCGGCCAAGCTGCTCGGCAGCGTCGAAGGCCTGATCCATGTCCTCCATTACTTGGACGCCTCGCGCTCTCGAATCTGAGTCCCGCCCGCTGACGCTGGCCTTGTGGCGAGCCGTGGAGGCCCAGCACATCGTCGCGACGCGCGCGCTGGTCGACTCCACCGCCGAGCAGGAACTGCTCGAAGCGCTGCTCGAAGCGCACAAGCCGGCGATCCCGGCCGATTGCGTCACGCTCGACTATCTGCTGTTCACGCCGTTCCGCTATCCGCCGAGCCCGTACGGCTCGCGCTTCCGCGAAGCCGGCGACCGCGGCGTCTGGTACGGCGCCGAAACCGTGCAGGCCGCCTGTGCCGAAGTCGGCTACTGGCGCTGCCGCTTCGTCGCCGACAGTGCCGGCCTGCAGACACTCGACGGCGTGGCGCACACCGTGTTCCGCGCCAGCGCCAGCGGCGACGGCATCGATCTCGGCATCGCACCGTTCGACGCCGATACCGCGATCTGGATGGACCCGGACGACTACCGCGGCTGTCGCCAACTCGCCCGCGCCGCCCGCGAGGCCGAGCTGCGACTGATCCGCTATCGCTCGGTGCGCGATCCGGAACACGCCGCCTGCGCTGCCGTGCTCGATTGCCGCGCCTTCGGCAGCGCGCGGAGCGTCACCGTGCGCCAGACTTGGTTCCTCAGCGCCGATGCCCGCCGCGCCTCGTGGGTGCGCGCCGGCAGCCGGCCGTCGCGGCCGGAAGCGCTGGAGTTCGACTACCCGGGCTGAGGCGCGGTCGGCTCGGTGGCGACGCCGTGCGGCGGCGCCTGAGCGGCCGTCATCAGCGCGGCCACGGCTTCGCGCCAGCCCGGCTCGTCGCGCACGAGCAGGCTCAGCGGCAGGCGGCGACGCACCACGTCGTCCACGGTGCGGGCCATCTCGTCGCGCACCGCGAGCACCACTTCGGCCGCGAGAAACGGCGTTTCCGGGTGCAGGCGGCGGCCCCAGGCCGGGTTTTCGTCGATCAGCGCCTCGATCCGCGAGAGGCCGGTGCCGTGGCGCAAGGTCAGCGAGCGGGCGATCGCCGCGTGAATGCCGCGGCGCGCGAGCCCCGCGATCGCTTCGACCTGCCAGCCGGTGAAGTCGCCGAGCTCGCGGACCTCGTGCGGTGCGCCGGGCAGCGGCGTCGATTCGGTGCGTGACGCCACCGCCGGCCGACCGAGCGAGGCCAGCACCCGGTCGACCAGTTCGATCGCATCGCAGCGCGCGGTCGTGTACTTGCCGCCGAGCGAC
The DNA here is from genome assembly GCF_021732705.1 of Nevskia sp. Lineage (GTDB taxonomy): Bacteria > Pseudomonadota > Gammaproteobacteria > Nevskiales > Nevskiaceae > Nevskia. The sequence continues at coordinate 23,620 of NZ_JAKFUM010000003.1, forward strand.
CAGATCAGCCCCGGCTGCGGTTCCAGCACGGCGAACTCGCGGCTGACGGCGGACAGGCTGCTCGCGTCCTCGGCCTGCAGGGTGCGCACGCCGGCGAAGCGGCCGATGACGTGGTCCGGCGTCCAGCGCAAGCCCGGCATCAGCGCGTTGACGGCATCGAGCAGGTAGCGCGTCTCGTCGGCCGTGACCACGGCTTCCGCGACATCCAGCACCGAGGATTCGGTGGTGCCGACCAGCGTCCGGTCGTTCCACGGGATGACGAAGAACACGCGGCCGTCCTCCGGCGCCGTCAGCAGGAACGCGTCTTCCAGATTCGGGATCGCCGGCAGCACCAAGTGCACGCCCTTGACCAGCTTGACCGCCGGCGGCGTCGCGCCCGGCAGCCGGTGTGCCCACGGACCGGCGGCGTTGACCACGCAGCCCGCGCGCCGCTCGAAGGTGTCGCCGGTTTCGGTGTCGCGCAGCACCGCGCCGACGCAGCGCTCGCCGTCGAACAGCAGGCGTTCGGCGGCGACCGCGTTGGCGCAGACGGCCCCGGCCGCCTGCGCCGCGGCGACCACGAACAAGGTCATCCGAGCGTCGTCCTCCTGACAGTCGCCATAGCGCAGGCCGCCGCGCAGCCCGCTCTGTTCGAGGTAGGGATGGGCGGCCAGCAGCCTGGTCCGCGAGAACGACTTGAAGCGCGGTACCGGCTGCTTGCCGGTGGCGAGGAAGTCGTACAGGGTCAGCCCGGCCAGCAGCTGCAGGCGGCCGACGCGGGCGCCCTTCCACACCGGCACCACGAAGTTCAGCGGCCGCACCAGGTGCGGGGCGACCTTCGACAGCACGCGACGCTCGGCCAGCGCGTGGCGCACCAGTGCGAACTCGTAGTGCTCCAGATAGCGCAGGCCGCCGTGGATCAGCTTGCTGGACGACTGCGACGTGCCGGAGCCCCAGTCGGTCTTCTCGACCAGCGCCACCTTCAGGCCGCGCTGCGCGGCGTCGAACGCGGTCCACGCGCCGTAGATGCCGCCGCCGATCACCAGCACATCGAACGGCTGCGCACGCAGGGCTTCGAGATTGCGGATCAGCGGAAAGGCGTTCATCGGGCGACAGGTGACTTCAGCAAGGAATTCAGGCCGTTGGCGTGGTCTGGACGCGGCCGACGGCGGCCAGCCAGGCGTGCAGCGCGGCGGCTTCGGCATCGTCGATCGCGCCGAGCATCTGCGCCTGCTCGATCCGCGCCGGGGCAAAGCGCGGCGGCCGCTGGCGATTGGCGGCGGCGGCGCGCGCCTCGATCGCCTCGGCTTCGCGGCCGAGCCGCAGCGCGGTGTCGACCAGCGGCCACGGGCTGGCATCGGCCGGCAGTCCGGCCCGGCTGCCGAGGCGCTCGCGCAGCCGGCCGTCGTTCTGCAGCTGCGCCGCGACCGTGCGCTGGGTCATCTCGGCCGGCGCGCGACGGCTGTGGCCGAGCGGCAGGATCACCCGCCGGGTCAGCCATGCCAGCGTCGGCGACGACAGGTGCCGCAGCAGCTTGTCGAGCGCTTCCTCGCAGGCGCTGAAGGCATCGGTGCAGATCAGGGTCAGCGTCGCGCGCTCGTCGGCGTGGGCACCGCCTTCGTCGAACTGGCGCAGCGCGACACTGGCCAGATAGAGCTGGGCCAGCGCGTCGCCGAGCCAGGTGGTCAGGCTGCGGCGCGACAGCTCGCGCAGGCCGCGCAGCGCGGTGTAGGTCTGCTTCGAGCCGAGTTCGGTCGCGAGCAGGCTCAGGCTGACATCGGCGGCAAACGCGAGCGCGGCGCTGTAGCGGTTGATCCGCCGCATCATCCGGCTTTCCAGCGTATTGCTGCCGAACAGCGAGCTGCCGGCGGTCAGGCCCAGCGCCAGCGCCTGCGCACCGGTGCCGAACAGGTGCCCGACGTGCGTCCACAGCGCGTCGTCGAAGCGGGTCAGCGCTTCTGCCGGGTTCGGTGCGTTGGCCGCCGCCAGCGCCTGCATGAACGCGCCGTGGCTGCGCAGCACGCAGGCGCTGTAGACGTCCGGACGCGCCAGCAGAGTCGGTTCGAGATCGTCGTCGGCCGGGATGTCGAGATCGGCGATGAGCTTGGCCAGCACGCTGTGATCGAGCCCGAGATCGCGCGCGGCGGCGGCGCATTCGCGGCTCTGGGTCAGACGCAGGGTGCGGGCGAACGCCGCCGCGGCGAACGGCTTTTCGCCGAGATCGACGGCGCGCGCCGTCGCGTTGCTCAGCGCCTGCGCCGAATAGGCGACGGCGGCGAGCGTGGCCAGTGGCGCTTCGGCCAGCGCCCGGTCGCTGAGCGATTCGCCGAACGGCACGCGCAGCTTCGCCGCGCTGCCGGCGGCCAGCGCCAGCGCGGTGGTGCTGCCGGCATGGATGGCGATCGGCGCGATGGCATCGGCCACCGAGCGGCTTTCCGAGCCGTTGCGGGCGCCGCGGCCGATGTGTTCGCGGCCGCCGAGCACGGCCTCGAACGGCACGCGCAGGCCGCGCTGGCCGGCCTTGAGATCGGCCGCCGGCAGCAGCAGCCAGGTGGCGCCGAGCGCGCCGGGGCCGAGCCGGCCGCTCGGGTCGCGCACGTCGACGCAGACGCCGACGATCTCGGCGTCGTCCTGCAGGCGGATGTCGAGATCGACGCGCAGCACCGGGCCTTCGCTGGCGGCATCGCCGTCCGGGGCCTCGACCACGGCGTCACCGGCGATGCCGGTCTCGATGCTCTGCAGCACCGCACCATCGGCGAGCAGGCCAAGCCACCGGCTCTGCTGGGCCGGCGTGCCGTAGCGCTGCAGCGCCTCGATCCACGACAGCCGTGACGACGAGCCGACCTTGCGCGCCAGCGCGCTGCCGGCGCCGGCACTGAGCCAGCCGAGCGCTGCCGCCTGCCCGAGCGCGGACACGCCGCGGCCGCCGTGCAGGCTCTGGATCGACAGCCCGTGCAGGCCGTAGGCGCGCAGCCGGGCGCTGGCGGTCGGCGTGCCGGGATCGCGGGCGTAACGGCTGCAGAACTCGGCGACCGGCCCTTCGAGCAGCGCGCGCTCGTCCGGCGTCAGGCGGGCGCTGTAGTCCTCGTGAAAGCGGGTCCAGTTCGGCTGGCCGTCGAACAGCTCCGCCTCCCAGCCGGTGCCGGCGGCCGACAGCGCGGCCAGTTGCCGCTCATCGAGCCGCGCCAGCACCCGCTTGAAGCCGCCGAACAGCGGCCGGGAAATCCATTCCTGGCGCAGCACCGGCAGGTTCAGCGGCAGCAGCACGACGACACCGACGATCAGCAGCAGCAGGAACACCAGCCACGACTGCCCGAACAGGCCGTAGAACAGCGTGACCGACCCGAACACGAGGCTCGTCGTGCGGATGCTCGCGCGCAGCCACGCGAGCGCGGCGATCGTGATCAGGAAGAACAGCAGCCAGTAGGCCATGCGTCAGGCAGTCCCGGGCGGGCAGCGGCGCAGCGGCAGCAGCGTTTCCGACATCAGGGGGCGCGCTCGCTCTTCAGGCGCACGGCCTCGAACTCGTCGCCCGGCAGCCAGCTGATCGCAGCCGGCGCGGTCAGCGCCTGCCAGCCGAGCGCCATGCCGAAGCGCGCCATCTCGGCGCCGCTGGTGAAATCGAGATCCTCGCGGAACTCGTCGCTTGGCTGGTGATAGTTCTTCGCCGTGTATTCGCGCGACTGCTCCAGACCCCATTCGCGGGTCTGGCCGACGAACTTGTCGCCGAGGCTGACCGAGAACGCCGGCACGCCGACGCGAGCCATGCTGAAGTGATCCGAGCGGTAGTAGCTGCCGGCCAGCGGGCGGGAATCCGGCTCGATCGACAGGCGGAAGGCCTTCGCGGTCTTCTCCACCGTCGGGTAGAAACTCAGGCGCTCGGCGCCGAGCATCTTCACGCTTTCCGGCGCACCGAACGGCGCGTAGCTGTCGAAGTTCAGGTTCAGCGCGATCTGCGCCGCCGGCAGCGGCAGATGCTCGCCCAGAAACTTCGAGCCGAGCAGGCCCTTTTCCTCGGCGGTGACCGCGGTGAAGATCACCGGATGCGGCGGACGATCCTTCATCGACGACCAGGCCCGCGCCATCTCCAGCACCAGACCGACGCCGGACGCGTTGTCGATCGCGCCGTTGTAGATGTTGTCTCCCGGCATGTCCGGCACGATGCCGAGGTGGTCGTAGTGCGCGCTGTACAGCACCGCCTGCTTCGGCGGGCCCTTGTCGGTACCGGGCAGCATCGCGATGACGTTGTTCGACTCGAAGCGACGCACGCGGCTGTCGATGCTCGCGGTCAGCCGCAGCGGCAGGTCGAAGGCCTTGAACTCGCGCGTGCCGGCCAGCTTGATCGTCTCGTCGAGATCGCGGCCGGCCAGCGACAGCAGCAGCTTGGCGACACTGAGCTGGATCCACGACGCGGCCTTGAGCTTCGGCCGCGGATCGTCGGCCAGCGCCACGGCCTCGTTGCTCCACGAGCTTTTCACCACCTGCCACGGATAGCTGGCGAGATCATCGCGATGGATGATCACAGCGCCGACCGCGCCCTTGCGCGCCGCCTGCTCGTACTTGTAGCTCCAGCGGCCGTAGTAGGTCAGCGCCTCGCCCTTGAACAGCTTCACGTCGTTCGACGGCGGCTCGTTGACGATGATCATCACCACCTTGCCGCGAACATCGACGCCCTTGTAATCATCCCACTGGTACTCGGGCGCCTCGATGCCGTAGCCGACGAACACCACCGGCGCATCGACCGTGACCGATTCGGTCAGCGTGTGGTTCGACACCACGTAGTCGTCGAGCAGCTTCAGCGGAATTGCGTCGCCGGTGGTCGGTGCGAAGCCGAAGCGGGTGCTGTCGAGCGTCTGCGTGCCGGCGAACCGAACCTTCTGCAGGTACGTGCCACTGTCGCCGGCGGGTTTCAGGCCGAGCAGCGAGAACTGGGCGGCGATGTACTGCGCCGCGATGTCGCCGCCGCGGCTGCCGGTACCGCGGCCTTCGAGCAGATCGCTGGCGAGGAAGCGGACATGGCTCTTGATGTGATCGCGATCGATGCTGGCGATCGCCGCGGTGACCGGTCCCGGCAGACTGTAGTCGGCGGGTGCCGACGCCGTCGGCTGGGCGAACGCGACGCACGACGCGAACGCGCCAAACGCCAGCGCCAGCCGGGTGAGGGAGCGAGATTTCATGATGGATTCCGTGGAACGACAGACGGGCAGGCCCGGTCGCTGGATGGCGCGGGGCGGCGAACCCCCGCAGAATAGGAAAAACCTTGAGGCGCCACAAATGGCAACGTCTTCCATCGCTGCACGCCGCGCCGGTTCGCGGCGCGATTACACCCCGGCCGACGAGTGGCTGATGAAGCTTGGTCAGGGGCTGGACCGGCTGTCGAAGCGCTCGCTCGCGCCGCTCGCACCGGCGCCGACCACGAGCCGTTATCCGGCCGAAAGAGTCGCCGAAGCGCCGCTCGACGAACGCGAGCGCCGGCACGCAGCCGGGCTGATGCGCGTGAACCATGCGGGCGAAGTGTCGGCCCAGGCGCTGTACCGCGGTCAGGCGCTGGTGGCGCGCGATGCCGACGTGCGCGCCCACCTGCTGCGCGCCGCCGCCGAGGAGCGTGACCACCTGCAGTGGTGCGACGCTCGCCTGCGCGAACTGGGCGATGGTCCCAGCAAGCTCAGCCCGCTGTGGTACGCCGGCTCGTTCGTCATCGGTGCCGCGGCCGGTCTGGTCGGTGATCGCGCCAGCCTCGGCTTCGTCGAGGAAACCGAGCGCCAGGTCGTCGATCACCTGAACGAGCATCTGGGCCAGCTGCCGCGGCAGGATCGCCGCTCGCGCGCGATCGTCGAAGCGATGAAGCTCGATGAAGCCCGTCACAGCGAGGAAGCGGCCGAAGCCGGTGCCGCGCCGATGCCGCAGCCGGTGCGCCGGGTCATGCACGGCATTTCCAGGCTCATGAAGTTCGGCGCCTACCGCGTCTAAACCGGACCGCTGCCGCCGGGCCATTCGCCTGCCGCGCTCACGAAGGAACGAAGAACCGTGTCGAAACAGGCTGCAAGCGCCGTGCGCGGCGATTTTGTCGACGATATTCCGGCTGCCGCGCGCCCGCGCGCCGCAACGGCCGGGGGCCCGCGCCTGCTGGAACTGCATGCGATCAACGCGGCCGAGGATGCCGCGCGCCTGCTCGCCGGCCTGCTGGCCGGGCAGGCCCGGACCGATCCGAAATTCTTCTACGACGCGCAGGGCAGTGCCCTGTTCGATGCGATCTGTCACCTCGACGAATACCACCCGACCGGCACCGAAGCCGCGATCTTCCGGCAGTACCGCGCCGAGATCGCGCGGGAACTGCCGCGCGGCCTGCAGTGGGTCGATCTCGGCGCCGGCGATGCCGCGAAATCGCGCGAATGGCTGGCCGCAGTGCCGGCGCGCCGCTACATCGGCGTCGACATCGCCGATGCCTGGCTGCGTCCGGCGGTCGCCCGCATTGCCGAGGCCTATCCGCGCATCGAGGCGATCGGCGTCGTCGCCGATCTGACCCGGCCGCTGGCGCTGGCGCCGCTGCTGGCGGAAACGCCGGACGCGCCGCCGCTGTTCTTCTACCCCGGCTCGTCGATCGGCAACTTCCCGCCGGACCGCGCGCTGGCGCTGCTGAAGGCGATCCGGCTGCTCGGCGCCGGTCACGGTGGCCTCGGCACGCTGCTGATCGGCGTCGACTGCGAAAGCGACGACGCGCGCCTGGTCGCGGCCTACGACGATGCGCTCGGGGTCACGGCCGCGTTCAACCGCAACCTGCTGCGCGTCGCCAATCGCGTGCTGGGTGCCGATTTCGATCCGCGCGCGTTCGCCCATCGCGCCGTGTTCAACCGCGAGGAAAGCCGGGTCGAGATGCATCTCGTCGCCACCCGCGATCAGACCGTGCGCTTCACCGTGCCGGACCGCGCCGAGCGCGATTTCGCGGCCGGCGAGCACATCGTCACCGAGTATTCGTACAAGTACACGCCGGCCCGCTTCACCGCGCTGCTGGAAGCCGCCGGGTTCACCGACGTGCGCATCTGGCAGGACGCGGAGCAGCGTTTCGCGGTCTGTCTCGCGGCCGCCGGATGACGCCGCAGCCGTCGCTGGCGCACGCCTACGCGCGCGTCCGCGCCCAGAGCCGGGCGCTGGCGGACGGCCTGACGCCGGAGGACTGCCAGATCCAGTCGATGGCGGACGCCAGCCCGGTGAAGTGGCATCTGGCGCACACCACCTGGTTCTTCGAGACCTTCGTGCTGGCGGCGGGTGATCCGCAGTATCGGCCGGTCGATTCGGCTTATCGCGTGCTGTTCAACTCGTACTACGTCGGCATCGGCGAACGCGCGCCGCGGGCCGAGCGCGGCCTGATGACGCGGCCGACGCTGGACGAGGTGCTGCGCTACCGCGAGATCGTCGATGTCCGGATGGCGGCGCTGCTCGCGTCCGATCGCGTGACAGCAGCGGCGCGAGACGTCATCACGCTCGGCCTGCATCACGAGCAGCAGCATCAGGAACTGATCGTCACGGATCTCAAGCACCATTTCTCGCGCAATCCGCAGCATCCGGTCTATCGGCCGGCGCGCGCGGCTTCGACCAGCGAGACGGTGCCGTTGCGCTGGATCGGCTTCGACGCCGCCATCCACGAGATTGGCCACGACGGCGACGGCTTCGCGTTCGACAACGAGACGCCGCGCCATCGCGTGTTCGCCGAGGCCTTCGAACTCGGCTCGCGGCTCGTCACCAATGAGGAGTTCGCCGCGTTCATCGCCGATGGCGGCTACCGCCGGCCGGAACTGTGGCTGTCCGATGGCTGGGACGCCGTGCAGGCGCAGGACTGGCGCGCGCCGCTGTACTGGCTCGATCCATGGCTGAACGACGGGCTCGGCGACGGCTGGCACTACACGCTGGCCGGTCGCCAGCCGCGCGCGGCGAACGCGTCGGTCTGCCATGTCAGCTATTACGAGGCCGAAGCCTATGCCCGCTGGGCCGGGGCGCGGCTGGCCACCGAAGCCGAATGGGAAATCGCGGCGCAGACCGTCAGCGGTTCGCCGCACGGCGATGGCAGCCACCTCGACGACGGCCACTTCGCGCCGCAGCCCGCGGCCGCGGTTGCCGGGCTGGCGCAGATGTTCGGCGATGTCTGGGAATGGACGCAGAGCGCCTACCTGCCGTATCCGGGCTTTGCGCCGGCGGCCGGTGCCGTGGGCGAATACAACGGCAAGTTCATGATCAATCAGATGATCCTGCGCGGCGGCTCCTGCGCCACGCCGCAGGGCCACGTCCGGCCGAGCTACCGCAACTTCTTTCCGCCGGCGACGCGCTGGCAGTTCAGCGGCATCCGGCTGGCGCGCTCGCGGCGCTGAGCGCAGCCCGGCGGCACGCGCCATTGCGCGATCGCCTGCCTGCGGAGCACGATCGATTCGAGCATGACCATGCGGGGGCGATGACCGCGCACAAGCGCTGCATCGCGGAAGCAGCGCGCGCGGCACAAGCCGGGGCGTGAGGAACGCGCGATCGGAGGATCGACATGAGCGCAGGCATTCCAGCCGCCGTGCGGGCCTGGATCCAGGCCGAAAGCGAGGGCGGCGCACAGCCGGCGGCGCTGCTGCATGCGCTGCGAGCGTCCGGCTGGGCCGATGCCCAGAGTCTGGCGGCGCTGTCGGCCACGCTCGGTGGCGATTTCGCCGATCTGCCGCGGCAGCTGGACGAGGAGACGGTGATCGCGCCGGCCCACCTGCCGGGGCCCGATCTCGACGGCGATCCGCCGGTCATCACGGCGTTCGACCGCCGCGTCCGCGTGCTGGCACGCCTGCAGTCGCCGCAGGTCGTGGTCTTCGGCGGCCTGCTCAGCGGCCGCGAATGCTCGGCGCTGATCGCGGCGTCGCGGCCCTGGCTGCAGCGCTCGCCGGTGGTCGATGTCGACAGCGGCGGCCACCGCCACAGCGAGCTGCGCACCAGCGAGGGCGTGGCGTTCGAGCGCGGCCACAGCGCGCTGGTCGAGCGGATCGAGGCGCGGATCGCGGCCCTGCTGCGCTGGCCGGTCGATCACGGCGAAGGCCTGCAGACGCTGCGCTACGGGCCCGGCGCGGAGTATCAGCCGCATCACGACTACTTCGAGCCCGATGCCCCGGGCACGGCGACGCTCCTGCAGCGCGGCGGCCAGCGCGTCGGCACGCTGATCATCTATCTCCGGGCACCGGACGCCGGCGGCGCCACCGTTTTTCCGGAACTCGGCCTGTCGGTGACGCCAATCCGCGGCAATGCGGTGTTCTTCAGCTATGGCCGCCCGGACCCCGCGACCCGCACGCTGCATGCCGGCGCGCCGGTGCTGGCCGGCGAAAAATGGATCGCGACCAAGTGGTTGCGCGAACGCCCGCATCGGTGACGCCGGTCTCGATTGCCGGCCCGGCTTTCCGGATATAGGCAATACCAGCCCATGACGGGGCGACTGGGACCCGCTACTGTCGCTCGCATCAACGATCCATAAATGTCAACTCGGCATTGAGCGAGGTAAAGACTGCGCGACGATATCCGTCGTCGGCAGTGGATCGAAGGACACAGGAGTGGCCGATGAAACGAGTGATTGCTGCCGCGCTGCTTGCCGCCCCGATGGCCAATGCGCATGCCATCTGCATTCTGGGTTTCATCGGCAGATGTCCGCCGCCGGCGCCTGCAGTGACGCCAACGCCACCACCGGCCGCACCGGCGCCCACGGTGTCGGCACCGGAAATCGACGGCGCTTCCGGCGCGCTCGCGCTGGCACTCGCGGGTGGCGGCATCGCGCTGCTGCAGCGCTCGCGCCGCCGCAAGCCCGCCAGTCCGGCGGTCTGAACCCGGCCGGCGCCGAACACGGTGCCGGCCTTTCGCGGACCCACGGCCGTGCACCTGGTCGAGGCACGCGAAGCGACTGCCGAGACCGTCGCGACCGATCGGCCGCATGAGACCGATCGGGCTGGTCTGGCCGATAGGGCCGGTCTGGACGCTCCGGCACCATCGCGGCGCGCGTGGCTGATGCTGGCGCTGTTCGCGATCGAAGCCTTCATCGCCGTTCGCGGCTTCACCACCCCGGCCGCGTTCGCCGATCCCGCGCTCGACTGGACCTGGCCGCTGCGCAATCGCCAGACCGGCTTCGGCGCGCTGCTGCTCGGCGCGCTGACGGCACTGGTGCTGGCGCGTCCGCGGCTGGCCGGGCATTGGCAGGCTCTGCAGCACGCCGGCGGCGCCGACCGCGGCCCCGCGCCGTGGCTGCTGCAGATCGCCTTGTGCCTGACCTGCTACGCGCTTGTCTGGCCGCTGTACCACGATCCGGTTGGCGTGCACGTTCTTGGCTGGCCATTGCTGCTGCTGTGGATGGTGGCGGTGGTGGCCTGCGGCATTGCCAGCCTGTGGCTGCTGGCACCCGGCAGTTACTGGCACCGGCTCTGGCAGCAGGAGCGCGCCGTGCTGTCGCAGGCCGCCGTGTCGGTGCTGGCCGCCGGAGTGCTGATCACGCTGATCTATCGCGCGTGGATCGCCGTGCCGCTGCTCGCCAGCCTGACCCTGCAGGCCTGCGCGGCGCTGCTGCGGCTGCGCTATCCGGACGTGCAGGTCGAACCTGCCAGCCAGTTGCTGGCGGTGGCCGATTTCCGCGTGCTGATCACCGATGTCTGTTCCGGCTATCTCGGCGTCAGCCTGACCCTGAGCGTGCTCGCCGCCTACGGCTATCTGTTCCGACGCGAACTGCCACGCGCGCTGCTGCTGGCGCTGCTGCCGCTGGGTGTCGTCGTCAGCCTGTCGCTGAACGTGATCCGGATCGTGGTGCTGGTGATCCTGGGCGTCGAAGTGTCACCGGAGGTCGCGGTCAACGGCTTCCACACCAATGCCGGATCGATCGCGATGGTGCTCGGCTGCCTTGCGCTGATCGGCCTCGTGCATCGAGGCGTCGTGCTGCGCCGCGATGCTGCGCGCGATCCGATGCCGCGACTCGGCTGGACGCTCGACGGCGAGAGCGCACTGCTGCTGCCGATGCTGGTGCTGATCGCGGCGACCCTGCTGACCGGTGCCGCGTCCGGCGTCATCGTCTGGCTGTACCCGCTGCGGGTGCTGGCGGTGGCCGTGGTGCTGGCGTTGTGCTGGCCGCAGTTGCGCCCGGTGCTGGCGCTCGGCAAGGGCTGGCCGGCAGCGGAGGCGCTGCTGACCGGCGGGCTGGTGTTTGCCGGCTGGATCGCGCTGGTCGAGCCCGATGCCGCACACAGCCAGCAGTTCGAAGCACAGTTTGCAGGGGTGCCGCCGCTGCTGGCGCTCGGCTGGCTGGCGCTGCGCGTCATCGGCGCCGTCATCACGGTGCCGATCGCCGAGGAACTCGCGTTCCGCGGCTATCTGCTCGGCCTGCTGTCGCGGCAGACGCCGGATGTGAAGGTCCGGCCGCGATTCAGCGGCGTGGCCGTGATCGTGTCGTCGCTCGCCTTCGGGGCGCTGCACGGCCAGTGGCTGGCCGGCACGATGGCCGGGCTTGCGTACGCGGTGATGCGCTACCGGGGTGGCGGGCTGCGTGATGCCATCGCTGCGCATCTGACCACCAATCTGCTGCTGGCGATCTACGTGATCGCGACGCGCCAGTGGTCGTACTGGTGATGTCGCCGTGCCGGTTCAGGCCGCGACGGCGGTCTGATCGCCGATCAGGAAGAAGCTCGGCATCGCGCCCTTGCCCTTGACGTCGAGGCTGCCGCGCAATTCGAAGTGGAAGCGATGGCTCAGGCGCGTCCGCACCTGCTCGGTGACGTGGATGCGGCCGACGACGCCGCTGGTTTCCATGCGGCTGGCGGTGTTCACCGTATCGCCCCAGAGGTCGTACGCGAACTTCTTCTGCGCGATGACGCCGCTGATGGCCGGCCCGGTGGCGATGCCGACGCGCAGGTACAGCGGCATCGCGGATTCCGCGCCGATGCGCTCGCAGGTCGCCATCATCGCCAGCGCCATCCGCGCCACGCGTTCGGCGTGGTCGGGCACGGCTTCCGGCACGCCGGCCGCCGCCATGTAGGCATCGCCGACGGTCTTGATTTTCTCGACGCCGAAGTCGTCGGCCAGATCGTCGAAGGCCTTGAACAGCGTTTCGAGCAGGTTGATCAGCCGGCTCGGTTCCAGTTCCGACGCCAGCTTGGTGAAGCCGACGACATCGGCAAACAGCACGGTCACCTCGTCGTGGAACTCCACGACATGCTGATCGCCGTGCTTGAGCCGGTCGGCAATGCTGTCGGGCATGATCTTGCGCAACAGCTGATCGGCGCCGCAGCGTTCTTCGTCCAGCGTGCGGCGCAGCACGAAATTGCGGATCGCGGCGACGTGCGAGACCTGACTGGCGAACATCGCGCAGACGGTCACGCACAGGGCATTGACCGATACCGCGGACGCCACGAGCTTGTCGCTCTGCACCAGCGCCACGCCGGTCAGCAGTGCGATCAGGCCGATCGGATAGACCCAGATCCGCCCGCGGCCCGGCGTCACCATCAGCACGGCGACGAAGAACAGGACCATCGTGTAGATCGAGAAATCGACCACGCCGCGCTGGCTCAGGATCGCGTGCCAGGCGCCGAGGCCTATCGCGAGCACGATCGCGATCCAGCTCAGATTGCGCAGTTGCGGAAGGTTGCCGATCGATGCATTCAGCCGGGCCGAGACCAGCAGATACGCACCCACCGTCGTCATGTTGACGATGCGCCAGACCAGCAGGTCGAAATATCGCGGATGCGTGTCGTGCAGGCCGTTCAGGAACAACGGCAGGTCATAGGCCACCAGCGCGACGGCGTTCAGCAGGGTGGCCACGAGAAACAGCCGTCGCGCGTGCGCGATGGCGCTGCGATAGCAGTCGACCTCGAAATCCGCACGCCAGTCCGCCCGGACGTCCGCCACCGAATAGCGGCGTTCCAGCGGCAGGCTGATAGGCATCCAGTGCGGGCGGTTCACGGCAATGTCGAATGTCGAGCTTCGATCGGCAGTGGTCGGGCAGGCAGGCCGCGAGGCGGTCAGAACGTCGGTCTCACCGCGGAAGGCAACCGGTTTTACAGTTTGTAACAGTTTGCCTGTCGAATTTCGGTCGAGGCAGTTAATTAGTTCTACGCGGGTGTTTTGGCGATTCGGGCGGGAATCGTGGCCATTCGTCGAGCTTGGATACGCAAGCGGCCATTTGGAAAGCATTTTCGGCCATGAAAAAGCCCGCCAGAGGCGGGCTTCGGGAGGCGTCGGCAGCGCGAAAAACGCTCAGCGCTGGATATTGCGTCCGTAAAAGATTTCCATGATCTCGTGATCGACGCGCTCGCGAATGCGCTTGGCTTCGCGCGGCGGCAGTTCGGAAACGCCTTCGCCGAACAGGTAGGTGTCGAGATCGAGCTGCTTCAGGCGCATCTTCGTGTGGAAGATGTTTTCCTGATAGACGTTGACGTCGACCATGTCGTACTTGTCCTTCACTTCGCGCGACAGGAAGTTCTGGATCGAGTCGATCGTGTGGTCGATGTAGTGCTTCATGCCGCGCACGTTGCGGGTGAAGCCGCGCACGCGGTAGTCGCAGATCACGATGTCCGACTCGAAGCTCTTGATCAGGTAGTTCAGGGCCTTCAGCGGCGAAATCTTGCCGCAGGTCGAGACGTCGATGTCGGCGCGGAAGGTCGAGATGCCGGCGTCCGGATGCGTTTCCGGATACGTGTGCACCGTGATGTGGCTCTTGTCGAGATGCGCCACGACCGAATCCTTGTGCGCGGCCGGCGTCGGCAGGCCGTCGAGATGGCCTTCGGAAATCAGCATCGTCACCGACGCGCCCTGCGGATCGTAGTCCTGGCGGGCCACGTTCAGGATGTTGGCGCCGATGATGTGCGCGACCTCGGTCAGGATCGTGGTCAGGCGCTCGGCGTTGTAGGCCTCATCGATGTATTCGATGTACTCCTGCTGCTGCTGCGCGTTGCGGGCGTAGCAGATGTCGTAGATGTTGAAGCTCAACGACTTGGTCAGGTTGTTGAACCCGAGCAGCTTGAGTTTCGGATTGTTCGTGGGCTTTGCCAACGTGCATCTCCCGGTTGGGCGAATCGCCAATCAAACCCGTCGCCGAATCGCGAAGGGGCGACATTATCCATCAAATTTCGCCGAAGTTCGTGACCGCTGGAAGACAGCCGCCGCCGCTGATCGAAAATCCCGTGCTCGCGATGCCCGACAAGCTCGCTGCCACATCGTGCTGCGGCGTCTTTGGCATGGTGGCGTCAGCCGCGGAGAAGCGCAGCGAAAGCGGCGAAAAGCCGCGCTTTTGCCCGGCTTGAGTGCCTGCCGGCGTGCGCTTTCCGCGGGATCGCCAAAAGCCGCCGCGTTTCCTCAGCTTGCCGCTTCGGGATCGCGCACTTCGTAGCCGTGCGTGATCTCGGCGGCCTTGCCGAGCATGATCGACGCCGAGCAGTACTTCTCGGCCGACAGCTGCACCGCGCGCTTGACGTGATTGTCCGACAAGCCCTTGCCGCTGATGACGAAGTGCAGGTGTATCTTGGTGAACACCTTCGGATCGGTTTCGGCCCGTTCGCCGTCGACGCGGACTTCGCAGCCCGACACCGGCTGCCGCGCCTTCTTCAGGATCTGGACGATGTCGACCGCGGAGCAAGAGCCGACCGACATCAGCATCAGCTCCATCGGTCTCGGCCCGAGATTGCGTCCGCCGATCTCGGCCGGACCGTCGACGACAATGGCATGACCACTGCCACTTTCGGCTATGAAAACCGCGTTCTCGTGCCACTGGACTGTTGCTTTCATGGGATTCCCCGGGGTGTCGGCGAGCTGTGATATTTTCGGCCGGAATCTTACGCCGCAGCCGCAAGACAAGCTGGCGCGGCATGACTGACAGGGGGATCGCAGTGCTCGAAAAAGCCGCCGTGCAGGCCTTCATCAACATCGCGCACAAGCGCGGCTACCCGCCGAAGCAGACCATCGTCCATGCCGGGGCCGAACCGCAGTCGCTGTTCCTGATCGTGTCGGGCTCCGTCAGCGTGCTGGTCGAGGACGAGGACGGCCGCGAAATGGTGCTGGCCTATCTCAACGCCGGCGACTTTTTTGGGGAGATGGGTCTGTTCCCGGATCAGCAGGTCCGCACCGCGCTGGTCCGCACGCGCACCGCGACCCTGCTGGCCGAAGTCAGCTACACCGCGTTCCGGGCCTTCGTCCGCGAACAGCCGGACATCATGTTCGAAGTCGCCGGCCAGCTTGCCGCGCGCCTGCGCGACACGTCCGGACGCCTGCGCGACCTGACCTTTGTCGATGTCGCCGGCCGCCTGGCCCGCACCCTGATGGAACTGGCTGCCCAGCCGGACGCCAAGCAGCACCCGCGCGGCACGCTGGTGAAGGTCAGCCGTCAGGAAATCGCCCGCATCGTCGGCTGTTCGCGCGAAATGGCCGGACGCGTGCTGAAGAAGCTCGAGGAAGACGGCGTGGTGCAGTCGCAGGGCCGCAGCATCATCGTGCTGTCGACCGGACGGCTGGCCAAGGCGAAGGGCTGAACCGGACGCGCCGCACCCGGCCGAAGCCGGGCTGACCGCGCCAGATTGGCGTCAGCCGATCAGCGCCGCCAGCGCGTCGCCCGGGCTGGCCTTGCGCATCAGCGATTCGCCGATCAGGAAGCGCCGCACGCCTGCGGCCAGCATCCGCTGCACGTCCGCCGGTTCGCCGATGCCGCTTTCGGTGACGACCTCGGTGCCGGCCGGAATGCCGTCGAGCAATTCCAGCGTCGTTTCCAGCCGGGTCTCGAAGGTCCGGAGATTGCGGTTGTTGATGCCGAGCAGCACCGGCTGCGAGAAGCTCAGGCCCAGCATCGCGTCGCGTTCCGCGCGGTCGTGGACTTCGACCAGCACGTCCATCTCCAGATCGTGCGCGACCTGCGCCAGCTCCGCGAGGCGGGCCGGGGCCAGTGCCGCGGCGATCAGCAGCACGCAGTCGGCACCGATCGCGCGGGCTTCGATGATCTGGCTTTCGCTGATCAGGAAATCCTTGCGGATCACCGGCAGCGGGGTGTGCTGGCGCGCTTCGACCAGATAGTCGTCATGGCCCTGGAAGAAGTCGCGGTCGGTCAGCACGCTCAGACAGGCGGCACCACCGCGGGCGTAGTCCTCGGCCAGCCAGCCGGGATTGAAGTCCGCGCGGATCAGGCCCTTGCTCGGGCTGGCTTTCTTGATCTCGGCGATGACGCCGGCGCCGCGTTCGGCCGCCGCCGACAGCGCCCGGATGAAGCCGCGCGGGGCCGGTTGCGCGAGCGCGATGCGCTCGAGATCGGTCAGTCGCACGCGCGCTTCGAGGGCGGCGATCTCGACCTGCTTGCGGTCGAGGATGGTCTGCAGGATGTCGCTCATGGCGCGTTCAGGAAAAAGGAATCAGGGCGCGCCGGCTGCGCGGGTGGCGGCGACGTAGGCATCGAGCCTGGCCCGCGCCGCGCCGCTGCCGATGGCGCCTTTCGCGCGGCGGATGCCGTCTTCGATGGTGCTGGCGACGCCGGCGGCATAGAGCGCGGCGCCGGCGTTGAACGCGACGATGTCGCGCTCCTGTCCGGCGCGGTTGTCGAGCGCTTCGAGCAGGCGCTGCTTCGAGTGCGCGGCATCGTCGACGCGCAGGTTGCGGCTGGCCGACATCTTGAAGCCGAAGTCTTCGGGATGGATGTCGTACTCGCGCACGACGCCATCGTTCAGCTCGCCGACGAGGGTCGCCGCACCGAGCGAGATCTCGTCCATGCCGTCGCGGCCCCAGACCACCAGCGCGCGCCGGGCGCCGAGCTTCTGCAGCACGCGAACGAGAATGCCGACGAGGTCCGGATGGAACACGCCCATCAGGATGTTCGGCGCGCCGGCCGGGTTGGTCAGCGGCCCGAGGATGTTGAAGATCGTGCGCACACCCATCTCGCGGCGCACCGGGGCGACGTTCTTCATCGCCGGGTGATGCAGCGGCGCGAACATGAAGCCGATGCCGGTGGCTTCGAGGCAGGCGGCGACCTGATCGGGTGCCAGCTCGATCCGCGCACCGAGCGCTTCGAGCACGTCGGCGCTGCCGGATTTCGACGACACGCCGCGGTTGCCGTGCTTGGCCACCTTGGCGCCGGCGGCTGCGGCGACGAACATCGACGCGGTGGAGATGTTGAAGGTGTTGGCGCCATCGCCACCGGTGCCGACGATGTCGACCAGATGGCGGTCGGCGTCGCCGCCGGGTGTCGGCACGGTCAGCGCGAACTCGCGCATCACCTGGGCGGCGGCGGCGATCTCGCCGACGGTCTCCTTCTTGACCCGCAGGCCGGTCAGGATCGCCGCGGTCATCACCGGCGAGACCTCGCCGCGCATGATCTGGCGCATCAGCCCGATCATCTCGTCGTGAAAGATTTCGCGATGCTCGATGGTGCGGGCGAGGGCTTCCTGCGGGGTCATGCGTGGCGTGCTCGCGTCAGGTCCAGTTCGTCAGGAAGTTCTTCAGCATCGCGTGACCGTGTTCGGTCAGGATCGATTCCGGGTGGAACTGTACGCCTTCGATCGGCAGGTGCCTGTGGCGCAGGCCCATGATCTCGTCGACCGAGCCGTCCGGCCTGACCGTCCACGCGGTCGCTTCGAGCGCGTCCGGGAAGCCGTCGCGGTCGACGATCAGCGAGTGGTAGCGGGTGGCGGTGAACGGCGACGGCAGATCGCGGAACACCGAGCTGCCGTGGTGGTGGATCGGGCTGGTCTTGCCGTGCATCACCGAGGCCGCGCGGCGCACGGTGCCGCCGAAGGCCTGGCCGATCGACTGATGGCCGAGGCAGACGCCGAGAATCGGCACCGCGCCGGTCTTGCCGAGCCGTTCCAGCAGTTCCAGGCAGATGCCGGCCTCGTTCGGGGTGCACGGCCCGGGCGACAGCACGATGTGGCTGGGCTTGAGCGCCGCGACGTCATCGACCGTGATCTGGTCGTTGCGGTGGACGGCGACCTCCGCCCCGAGCTCGCCGAAATACTGGACGAGGTTGTAGGTGAAGGAGTCGTAGTTGTCGATCATCAGGATCATGACGGGCCTGCAGGTGTGTCGTTGTGGCCGCACCGGGCGGTGCGGGTCCCATCTCGGCCGCGGCGCAACGGCGCGCGGCAGCGGTCACTCAGGGAAAACGACGCCAGCGGGTCATGACGGGGAGATCGAACAGGAGGCAGGTGGGCATTTTAGCTGGCCGCCGCCGTTCGCGGGGGCCGCCGACGGCTGGAACATCACCGGGCTGTCAGGGCATGATGCGGATACAGACCGACCGTTCAGTTGCGCGTCCCGAAGAGGCTCCGTGCAGGTCGGCCCGACCATAAGAAACCCGACAGGCGCCTGCGCTGCGCCGGACCATCGCGACAATGGAGGAAACCTGATGTCTACCGCTACGCAATCCGCGCCATCCGCCCCCGCAGCGGCCGGAGTTCCGCAGTTCGATGCCGTGGTGATCGGCGCTGGCGTCGCCGGCCTTTACCAGACCTATCGGCTGCGCGAAGCGGGCTTCAGCGTGCAGGCCTACGAGGCCGGGTCCGCGGTCGGCGGCACCTGGTACTGGAACCGCTACCCGGGCGCGCGCTTCGATTCCGAAGGCGAGATCTATCAGTACTGGTTCTCGAAATCGATGTACGCGAACTGGAAGCCGTCCGAGCGCTTCCCGGCGCAGCCGGAGACCGAGGCCTGGCTGAATCACGTGGCCGACCAGCACGATCTGCGCAAGCACTACCGCTTCAGCACCAAGGTCACGAGCGCGATCTACAACGAGGCCGGCAAGTTCTGGACGGTGACCACCGATCAGGGCGAGACCGTCACCGCGCGCTTCTTCGTCAGCTGTGCCGGCATGCTGTCGGCGCCGCTGGAAAACCGCTTCCCGGGTCAGGACACGTTCAAGGGCCGCATCTTCCACACCGCGCGCTGGCCGCGCGAGGAGATCGACTTCGCCGGCAAGCGTGTCGGCGTCGTCGGCACCGGCGCCACGGGCATCCAGGTGATCCAGACCCTGGCGCCGAAGGTCGGCCAGATAACGGTGTTCCAGCGCACGCCGCAGTACATCATCCCGATGCGCAACCCGAAGCTCGACGCGGCCGACTGGCAGAAGCAGTCCGACCGCTTCGACTACCTGCGCGCGCGCGTGCAGACCACGTTCAGCGGCTTCGAGTACGACTTCGAGAACGGCGCCTGGCACGACAAGACGCCGGAAGAGCGCCGCGCGGTGTACGAGCACTACTGGGCCTACGGCTCGCTGGCGCTGTGGCTGGCCGCGTATGCCGAAGTGTTCTTCGACGAGACCGCGAACGACGAGTTGTCCGAGTTCGTGCGCGAGAAGATGCGCGCGCGCCTGAACAACGATCCGTACCTGTGCGACAAGCTGATCCCGAAGAAGTCGGACTACGGCTTCGGCACCCATCGCGTGCCGTTGGAAAGCGGCTACCTCGAAACCTTCCTGCGTCCGAACGTCAAGCTGGTCGACTGCCGCGAATCGGCGATCGAGCGGGTGGTGCCGAACGGCGTGCAGATGAAGAACGGCACGGTGCACGAGGTCGACATCCTGATCCTCGCCACCGGCTTCGATGCCGGCACCGGTGCCTTGACCCGCATCGACATCCGCGGTCGCGGCGGTCGCTCGCTGAAGGACGACTGGGGCAAGGACATCCGCACCGCGATGGGCCTCGGCAAGCATGGCTATCCGAACCTGTTCACCACGGCCGCACCGCTGGCGCCATCCGCCGCGCTGTGCAACATGACCACCTGCCTGCAGCAGCAGGTCGACTGGATCGCCGACTGCCTTATCGCGCTGCGCGAGAAGGGCGTGCAGGAGATCGAGCCGACGCTCGAGTTCGAGGACGCGTGGGTCCAGCACCATGACGAGATCGCGAACATGACCCTGCTGACCAAGACCGACAGCTGGTACATGGGCTCGAACATCGAAGGCAAGCCGCGCCGGCTGCTGTCGTACTGCGGCGGCGTCGGCGTCTATCGCGGCAAGTGCGACGAAGTGGCGGCGAAAGGCTATGAAGGCTTCGCGATGAGCTGAAGCGGGTCTGGGATTGACCGAAGCGCGTCCGGCAACGGGCGCGCTTTTTTGATGCGTGCGCGAAACGGTCGACGCCGGGACGGTGCCCGTCGACACCGGCCGGAGGCTAGCCCGGCAGCCGGCGCAGGAAGGCACTGACGCCGTCGTTGAACGCGTCGTTGCGGTCGCCGGCGACCATGTGACCGGCGGCGGCGACATCACAGACTTCCAGATGCGGCGTGTGGGCGCGAAATTCGGCGATGCCGTCGTCGCTGACGATGTCGCTTTCCAGGCCCCGGACCAGCAGAGTCGGGATGGTCAGTCGGGCGGCCGCTTCGTAGAGCTTTTCGGCGAAGCGCGGCGGTTCCGACACGGCCTGCGAATTGGCGACGAACGCCGGGTCCCAGTGCCAGTGCAGGCGGCCGTCCGCGCGCCGTCGCAGGTTCTTCATCAGCCCGCTCGGATCGCGCGGCCGGCGGCGCTGCGGGTAGTACGCGGCGACGGCATCGGCCGCCTCGTCGAGCGTGGCGAAGCCGTCGGGTCGGGCGCGCATGAAGGCGATGATCCGCTCGGCGCCTTCCGGATTCAGTCGCGGCACGACATCGACGAGGATCAGCGCGCGGGCCACGCCGGCGTCGGCCGCCGCGATCAGCGAAGCGGCGCCGCCCATCGACGCCCCGACCAGCACCGGCCGCGCGGGCAGCGTGGCGGCGATCCCGGCGATGTCGGCCGCCAGCCGCTCGATCCGGTACTGGCCGCTCGGCGACCAGTCGCTGTCGCCGTGGCCGCGGGCATCGACATTGATCACGTGATGACCATCGGCCACCAGCCGCCGCATCGCCGCGCCCCAGGAATGCCGGGTCTGGCCGCCGCCGTGACTCAGGATCACCGCCGGTGCCGACGGATCGCCGCCAACGTCCGCCGCCAGGCTCAGGCCATCGTCGGTGACGTAGCGGCGGAGCGTGGTCACGGCCGCCGTGGCCTCAGCGCGGCGAGGGCGGGCCGACGACGTCGGCGACGGCGCGCATCACCGCCCGGGCCTTGTTGACGGTCTCGTCCCACTCGGACTGCGGCACGGAATCGGCCACCACGCCGCAGCCGGCCTGCGCGTGGACCTGTCCGTCCTTGATCACGGCCGTGCGGATGGCGATGGCCATGTCCATGTTGCCGTCCCAGCCCAGATAGCCGACGGCGCCGCCATAGATGCCGCGGGCAACGGGTTCGAGTTCGTCGATGATTTCCATCGCGCGGACTTTCGGCGCACCGCTGAGGGTGCCGGCCGGGAACGTCGCGGCCAGCGCATCCAGCGCATCGAGCCCCGGCTTCAACTGGCCGGTGACGTTCGAGACGATGTGCATCACATGGCTGTAGCGCTCGACGATCATCTTCTCGGTGAGCTTCACCGAGCCGGTCTGGGCGACGCGGCCGACATCGTTGCGGCCGAGGTCGATCAGCATCAGGTGCTCGGCGATTTCCTTCGGATCGGCCAGCAGATCGGCTTCAAGCGCCTTGTCTTCATCCGGCGTCTTGCCGCGCACACGGGTGCCGGCGATCGGGCGCACCGTCACTTCGTTGTTCTCGGCGCGCACCAGGATTTCCGGGCTGGAGCCGACGACATGGTGATCGTCGAGGTTCAGGCAATACAGGTACGGCGACGGATTCAGGCGGCGCAGCGCACGGTACAGGCTCACCGGCGGTGCGGTGAACGGCGCGCTCATCCGCTGCGACGGCACCACCTGCATCACGTCGCCGGCGGCGATGTAGTCCTTGATCCGGCCGATGCCCTGCTTGAACGCGTCTTCGCCAAAACCGGAGACGAATTCCGCTGTGGCCTGCGGTGCGACCGGGACATTCGGTGCCGGTTGCGCCAGCAGCGCTTCGATCTCGTCCAGCCGGCGGCGGGCGCGGGCCTGATCGGCGGGCGAGGCGGCTTCGGCATGGACGACCAGAGTCAACGTGGCGCGCAGCGCGTCGAACACCACGAGTTCGTCGGAGCGCATCAGCAGCACGTCCGGGGTGCCCAGCGGGTCGGGCGGAACGGTTTTCCCGGGCGCTTTCAGGCGCGGCTCGAACAGGCGCACGCACTCGTAGCCGAAGTAACCGACGAAGCCGCCGGAGAAGCGCGGCAGCCTGTCGTTCGG
This sequence comes from Nevskia sp., assembly GCF_021732705.1. Classification (GTDB taxonomy): domain Bacteria; phylum Pseudomonadota; class Gammaproteobacteria; order Nevskiales; family Nevskiaceae; genus Nevskia. Next base: position 45,730 of record NZ_JAKFUM010000003.1, read on the forward strand.
CGCCACGCGGATGGTCGCGGCGTGGTCGCGCAGCCAGCCGATCGGGTCCGCGGGCTCGACCGTGCGGGTGACCACACCATCGACGCTGACCGTGATCGTGTGGCCCTTGATCCGGAGAATCTCGCGCGCCGGCAGGCCGATGAACGAGTAGCGGCCCCAGCGCTCGCCGCCGTGCATCGATTCCAGCAGATAGGTGTACGGGCGATTGCCCAGCTTCAGGAAGGTGCTGACCGGCGTATCGAGGTCGCCGGGAAGCTCGCGCGTCAGCGCGACATGCGTGTAGTCGGACATGAATTCGTGAGGCGTCAGGCGAGAGGGGTGAGGCGAGAACGGTGCAGCAGCCGAGGACAGCGCTTCAATTCAGCGCCATCGCCACCCGAACTTGCTTCCGATTGCCATCCGTCGTCGCATTATCGCCTCACGCCTCACGCCTCACGCCTCACGCCTCACGCCTCACGCCTCACGCCTTGGCGATCTCGGCCCGCATGGCCGCAATGGTAGCCGCGTAGTCCTGGGTATTGAAAATCGCGGAGCCGGCGACGAAGGCATCGGCACCCGCTGCGGCAATCGAGCGGATGTTGTCGACCTTCACGCCGCCGTCGATTTCCAGCCGGATCTCGTGGCCGGTCTCGGCACGGTGCTGGTCGATCAGGCGGCGCGCCTCGCGCAACTTGTCGAGCGCGCTCGGCAGGAAGCTCTGCCCGCCGAAACCCGGGTTGACCGACATCAGCAGCACGATGTCGACCTTGTCCATCACGTAGCGCAGATGGTCCAGCGGCGTGGCCGGATTGAACACGAGCCCGCTCTTGCAGCCGGCGTCGCGGATCGCCTGCAGGCTGCGGTCGACGTGCCGGGTCGCTTCCGGGTGGAAGGTGACCGAGGTGGCGCCGGCCTTGGCGAACAGTTGCGCCAGCGCATCGACCGGCTCGACCATCAGGTGCACGTCGATCGGAGCGACGATGCCGTACTTGCGCAGCGCTTCGCAGACCATCGGCCCGATCGTCAGGTTCGGCACGTAATGGTTGTCCATCACGTCGAAATGGACCCAGTCGGCGCCGGCGGCCAGCACCTTCGCGGTGTCGTCGCCCAGACGGGCGAAGTCGGCCGACAGGATGCTGGGGGCAATGACGGGCGGCAGCGGCGACAGGCTCATGTCTGATCCGATTGGGTGATGGCGAAGTCCCGGGAATCTATCAGATTCTTGTCTGCCGCCCGGCCCGATGTTCCTGCTCGCGGCAGCCGGTGACGAAGGGGGTGGAAATAGAATTTGAAAATTCAAAAGATAAAAAGCATTGCCTTTACCAATTGATCGGGACTGTCCAGAATGCCGGCCAACAGGGATTCATCGACATCTGCCTCGCCCCGGTTCGTATCGATTGGAAAACCGCCCGAAACCGAAGGGCCGGCGAGGCAATCCAAGCGACGAGTCGTTGCAGCATGTGAGCACCACGAGCAGGTCGCAGCACCGCCGGCAGCACCGCTGGCTGGTGCTGCGTGAATCCGGGACCGGCGCTTGATCCGGTCGACAATCGCCAGCCAGCAGCATCAGGAGAACACGATGACCATCGAACAGAAGTGCCCATTTTCCGGCGGCGCGCCGAAACCCACCGTTGCCGGCGCCCGCAGCAATGCCGACTGGTGGCCGAACCAGCTGAACCTGAAGATCCTGCATCAGCACGCGCCGAAGTCGAACCCGCTCGGCGAAGCCTTCAACTACGCCGAGGCGTTCAAGCAGCTCGACCTGCATGCCGTGGTCAAGGACCTGACGGCGCTGATGACCGATTCGCAGGACTGGTGGCCGGCCGACTACGGCCACTACGGTCCGTTCTTCATCCGCATGGCCTGGCACAGCGCCGGGACCTACCGCATCGCCGATGGCCGCGGCGGCGCCGGCTCGGGCGAGCAGCGCTTCGCGCCGCTGAACAGCTGGCCGGACAACGGCAACCTCGACAAGGCCCGCCGCCTGCTGTGGCCGATCAAGCAGAAGTATGGCCAGGCGCTGTCGTGGGCCGATCTGATGGTGCTCGCCGGCAACGTCGCGCTCGATTCGATGGGCTTCAAGACCTTCGGCTTTGCCGGTGGCCGCGAAGACGTCTACGAGCCGAGCGAAGACATCTACTGGGGCCCGGAAGCGGAGTGGATGGGCGACAAGCGCTACACCGGCGACCGTGAGCTCGAAAATCCGCTCGGCGCGGTCCAGATGGGCCTGATCTATGTGAATCCGGAAGGCCCGAACGGCAAGCCGGACCCGGTGGCGTCGGCGCGCGACATCCGCGACACCTTCGCCCGCATGGCGATGAACGACGAGGAAACCGTGGCACTGGTCGCCGGTGGCCACACTTTCGGCAAGGCACACGGCGCGGCCGACCCGGGCCAGTACGTCGGTGCCGAACCGGAAGGCGCGGCGATCGAGGAGATGGGCCTGGGCTGGAAGAACCGCTTCGGCACCGGCCGTGGCGGCGACACCATCACCAGCGGCATCGAGGGCGCGTGGAAGCCGAATCCGACGACCTGGGACAACGGCTACCTCGAAACGCTGTTCAAGTACGAGTGGGAGCTGACCAAGAGCCCGGCCGGTGCCCACCAGTGGACGCCGAAGGGCGGCGCCGGAAACGGCACCGTGGTCGATGCCCACGACCCGTCGAAGTTCCACGCCCCGATGATGACGACGGCCGATCTGGCCTTGCGGGCGGACCCGGCGTACGAGCAGATCTCGCGCCGCTTCCTCGCCAATCCGCAGGCATTCGCCGATGCCTTCGCCCGCGCCTGGTTCAAGCTGACGCACCGCGACATGGGCCCGATCGCCCGCTACCTCGGCCCGCTGGTGCCGAAGGAAGAGCTGATCTGGCAGGACCCGGTGCCGGCACCGACCTATTCGCTGATCGACGCGTCCGACATCGCCGCGCTCAAGTCCAAGGTGCTGGCTTCGGGCCTGTCGATCCCGCAACTGGTGTCGACGGCCTGGGCCTCGGCCTCGACCTTCCGCGGCTCGGACAAGCGCGGCGGCGCCAACGGGGCCCGCATCCGGCTCGCGCCGCAGAAGGACTGGGAAGCGAACGATCCGGCCGAACTGGCCCGGGTGCTGGCCGCACTCGAAGCGATTCGCGCCGAGTTCAACGCCGGCGGCAAGTCGGTGTCGCTGGCCGATCTGATCGTGCTGGCCGGTTCGGCGGCGGTGGAAGCGGCGGCGAAGAACGCCGGCGTCGACATCGTCGTGCCGTTCGCGCCGGGTCGCACCGATGCCACGGCGGCGCAGACCGATGCCGAATCGTTCGCGGTGCTGGAGCCGGTGGTCGATGGCTTCCGCAACTACGCCCGCAAGGGGGTCAAGGCCTCCACCGCCGAGCTGCTGGTCGACAAGGCGCAGCTGCTGACGCTGAGCGCACCGGAAATGACCGTGCTGGTCGGCGGCCTGCGCGTGCTGAACGCGAACACCGGTCGCGCGCCGCATGGCGTGTTCACCCGGCGCGTCGGAACCTTGAGCAACGATTTCTTCGTCAACCTGCTCGACATGGGCACGGCCTGGCAGAAGTCGACGTCGGCCGACGGCGTGCTCGAAGGCCGCGACCGCGCGACGGGTGCGGTGAAGTGGACGGCCACCGTCGTCGATCTCGTGTTCGGCTCGAACGCGCAGCTGCGCGCCATCGCCGAGGTCTACGCCGCGGCCGACGCCCAGAAGAAGTTCGTGACCGACTTCGTGGCCGCGTGGACCAAGGTGATGAACCTCGACCGCTACGACCTGAAGTAACCCGCCGCGGCCGCTCGGGGCGGCGTGACACGAAGGCCGCCGGATTCGTCCGGCGGCTTTTTTGCGGCCCGGCGGTCCGCGCAGGCAGGCGCCGGGGGCCGCGCCAATGGCGAATGCGGGGTCAGTTCAATAAAGTGGCGCTCTGTTCGCCACCGGTACTGCACGCTCCATGGGTCTTGCGCTCGCTGTTCACACCTTGTTCGCCGCCATCTGGGTCGGTGGCATGTTCTTCGCCTACGTCTGCCTGCGGCCGACCCTGGCGGGCATCGATCCGAAGACCCGCACGACCCTGTGGGCACAGGTGCTGCATCGCTTCTTCGGCTACGTCTTCGTCTCGGCAGCGCTCCTGCTCGGCACCGGCCTGCACATGATTCGCGGGCTTGGCGGCATGGCGAACGCGGGCCCGCATGTCCACATCATGCTGACCCTGGGCCTGGTGATGATGGCGCTCGCGGCGCACGTCTGGTTCGCGCCGCTGAAGCGCCTGAAGCTGGCCGTGAAGGCGGGCGATGTGCCGGAAGCCGGCCGGCGCGTCGGCCAGATCCGCATCTTCGTCGGCATCAACCTGCTGCTGGGACTGACCGTCATCGCGATCGCCAGCGGCGGTCGCTATTTCTTCTCGTCTGGCCTCGGCGGAGCCTGACCGTGACGACCGCTCCGCTGCATGAAGCCATGATCACCAGCTTGCCGAAGATTCACAGCGGCAAGGTGCGCGACCTGTTCGCGCTGGGGACCGATCACCTGTTCATCGTCACCAGCGATCGCCTGTCGGCGTTCGACGTGATCCTGCCGAATCCGATCCCGGGCAAGGGCGCGGTGCTGAACGCGCTGACCGCGTTCTGGATGGCGCGCTTCGCCAGCATCATCCCGAATCACTTCGACACTTCCGTCGACCTCGCGCAGTGGCTGACGCCGGCCGAGCGCGCGCAGTGCGAAGGCCGCGCCGTGGTCGCGAAGAAACTGAAAGCGCTGCCGGTGGAAGCGGTGGCGCGCGGCTACCTGATCGGTTCCGGCTGGAAGGACTATCAGGACACCGGCGCCGTCTGCGGCATTCCGCTGCCGAACGGCCTGCGGCTGGCCGACAAGCTGCCGCAAGCCATCTTCACGCCGGCGTTCAAGGCGCCGAAGGGCGAGCACGACGCCAACATCTCGTTCGATGAGACGGTGAAGCTGGTCGGCCCGGCGCTCGCTGCGCAGGTGCGGGACGTGACCCTGCGGCTGTATCGCGAAGCCTCCGAATTCGCCGCGACGCGCGGCATCATCATTGCCGACACCAAGTTCGAATTTGGTCTGGATGACGCCGGCACGCTGCATTTGATCGACGAAGTGCTGACGCCGGATTCCTCGCGCTTCTGGCCGGCGGATCGCTATCAGCCCGGCATCAGTCCGCCGAGCTTCGACAAGCAGTACGTCCGCGATTATCTCGAGACCCTCGACTGGAACAAGACCGCACCCGGGCCGACTCTGCCGGACGCCGTCATCGCCCGCACTGCGAGCACCTATCGCGAAGCGCAGCGCCTGCTGACCGGAGCCTGACCGATGACCCTCGCTTACTGGTGCGTGCTCGTGGCGGCCTACCTGCCGATCGTCTGGACCGGCATCGCCAAGTTCGGCGCTGGTGGCCGTGACTTCGACAACGCCGCGCCGCGCGTGATGCTGGCCAAGCTCGACGGCTGGCGGCAGCGCGCGAACTGGGCCCAGCTCAACGGCTTCGAGGCGTTTCCGCCGTTTGCGGCCGCCGTGATCATCGCCCACCTCACGAGCGTGCCGCAGCCGCGGATCGATGCGTTGGCGCTGGCCTTCATCGCTGCCCGCATCGTCTACGGCGTGTTCTACCTGATGAATCTGGCGACCTTGCGCAGCGTCGCCTGGATGGCGGCCACCGGCTGCGTCGTTGCCCTGTTCGTCTCCGCCGCCTGATCGTCCCTTTGCCGAGGAAACGCCGTGCAGATCAAGATTGAAATCGACGTCAAGCCGGAAGAACTGCGCCGCTTTCTGGGTCTGCCCGATGTCGCGGGGCTGCAGGAGGATCTGGTCAACTTCCTGCGCGAAAAGCTCGGCGCGGCGACCGAAACCTTCGATCCGGCGAGCTTCGTCAAGGACAACCTGCAGACCCTGAAACAGAGCACGCCGTGGCAGTTGCTGGTGTCGGCGACCAAGAAGTCGCCACCGGCGCCGGCGGCAAAGTCGGGCAAGTCGAGCGGGCGCAGCAGGAAGTCCGCCGCGGACAGCGGCAAGGCGAAGAAGACGGAGGCCGCGTCGGCGAAGCGCCGCGTGGCCAAGCCGAAAGGCGAGGCGCCGTCCGGGCAGTAATCCTGAGGCGAAACGTGTTGGCGGCGATCAGCCGTTGATGCAAGGCCGGATCGTGGATACGCCGCGATCTGCGGCGGTGTCGCTCAGGGCAGCCGGAACTCGGCCAGCCGCATCCGCAAGCGCCGGAACCGCCGGACTCGCCGGGCGTGATCCTGGGCCAGCCGTGCCGTCGTCGCCGGCAGCAGGTCGATCTGCAGCCGCAGCATCTCCGCCGGATCAGGCGTGCGCACAGCAACGCGCCAGCGTTCGCGCAGGGCCGCGCGATGCTCGCGCCACGCAGCCGCTTCCTGTCGGAACCAGCGACGGGTCCAGCGCATGGCCCAGGACGTCAGCTCGTGTGCCGCTGTGTCGAGGCGCGCGCGGGCACCCGGATCGATCGGCCGACGCGACATGGGCAAGGACGGCTTCATGGGGAATTCGGAAAGTCTTGCTGTCGCCGGCGTGGCGGCGCCCCAACGGACGAATGGCGCGGCAGCCGCGAAGGCTGCCGCGCCATTCCGATCACATGCCGACAGCGGGATCGCTTACTTCGCGACCTTCGCGGTGGCCTTCTTGACCGAGGCGGCTGCCTTCTTGGTCGTGGCCTTGACGGCCTTTTCGGCCTTGGCGACGACGGCCGGCTTGCCGGTCAGCTGCGCCTGAATGGTCTCGACGCCGGTCTTGACGACCTTGTACAGCTCTTCGCCGGTGCGCGAGACGACGGTGACCGTCTGGCTGAACGGGGCGGTCAGCGTGTCGGTGGTCGGCAGGTAGCTGATCGGGTCCGCGGCGACGGCCTTCAGGCCATCGGTCTTCGCCTTCTCGAAGCTCGACACGGCGGCCGAGTAGATTTCCTTCGCGGCGGCCGTGTTGTCGCTGACCAGCGACTTGTAGCCGCCGACGACGACATCGCCAGCCTGCTTCAGGCTGTCGATCGAGATTTCGGCAACCTTCTGGCCGTGGCCGGACAGGGTTTCGACGCGGCCTTTGACATCTTCAACAACGCTCTGCAGGGACATGGTTCAGCTCCTTTCGTTGATCGGGGATCAAATTGCTGCGACGCAACATTTGATGCACCGCATCATAACAGCCGATTTTCGGAAGTCAAGCGCGTTCGGCTGTCAAGACTTTATTGAACGAATCGTCAATTTTTTTGATCGGAACCGGGCGCGCCCGGACCCGCGTCGGTGGCCTTCAGGCCGTCGGTCGGCGAGCACGTCCGTGCAGCCAGCCACGCACCAGGCGCAGTTCGTCATAACTGTAGACACCGCTGCCGAGCGCTTCCCACGCCGGCTTGAGCCGCGCCACGCCGTGCTTCTCCAGCGCGCCGACGATGGCCTGCAGCCGGGCATGGTCGATCAGGCGGCTGATGTCGATGGCCGTGCCATGCGCGAGCAAGGCTTCGAGATGGCCGCTGATGGTGTTGGCATCAAGCGCGCGCTGGGCGGCGATCTGGTCCGGCGACAGGCCGCGGTCGAACAGCGTCATTGTGGTCAGCACGGTCTCCGGCAGATCCTCGTCGACGATGTTCGCTTCGTCGATCTCGAACGCCTTCGCGTCTTCTGCCGGCGCGTCCGGCACGCTCAGCCCCTTCTCGACGAGAAACGCGCGGATCGCCGACGTGAACGCCGCGCCGTACTGCGCGAGCTTGCGACTGCCGACACCGGAAATGTCGAGGAACGCGGCACTGGTCAGCGGCTGGCGCTCGGCCATCTGGCGCAGCGAGGCGTCGCTGAACACGACATACGGCGGCACGCCCTGACGATCCGCCAGTTCCTTGCGCAGGCCGCGCAGCGCCTCGAACAGCGCATCGGCCTCCGGCATCGCGCTGCTGTCGGTCGAGACCGCCGCACCGCGTCGACGCTTGCCTTTCTCGGCCTGCGGCGCGACTGCAAACGTCACCGGCCGCTCGCCCTTGAGCACGGCGCGGCCGGCTTCGTTCAGGCGCAGCACCGGAAAGCTGTCGCCGAACTCCTCGACCAGCCCCTGATGCAGCAGCGCGCGCACCAGCAAACGCCATTCGTCCTGCGATCGCTGCTTGCCGATGCCGTAGACCGACAGCGACTGATGGCCGCGATCGATCAGCTTCTGGGTCTCCGCACCGCGCAGAAGATCGATGATGTAGGCGGCACCGAAGCGCTCGTTGCGCTGCGCCAGGCGGGCGATGGCCGACAGGAACTGCCGCGCTTCGAGCGTCCAGTCTTCGACCGGCTTCGGATCGAGGCAGTTGTCGCAGGCGCCGCACGGCGGATTGAAGTTCTCGCCGAAGTAGCGCAGCTGGATCGCGCGGCGGCATTCGGTGGATTCGGCGTAGTCCAGCACCTTGCGCAACTGCAGCTTGGCCATGCGCTGCTCGGCCTCGAGCGGCGCGCCGGTGGCCGGATCGACCTTTTGCTGGATCAGGAATTCCGCAGTTCGGATGTCGCCGACGCCGAAATACAGCAGGCAGTCGGCATCGAGTCCATCGCGGCCGGCGCGGCCGGCTTCCTGGTAGTAGCCCTCCATGGTCTTCGGCAGGTCGTAATGGACGACCCAGCGCACGTCCGGCTTGTTGATGCCCATGCCGAAGGCGATGGTCGCCACGATCACCTGCGCATCGTCGCGGATGAACGCATCTTGATGGTTGCGCCGGTCTTCGGCCGACAGCCCGGCGTGATACGGCAGCGCCCGGATGCCGTCGTCGGCGAGGCTTGCGGCCAGTTCGTCGACCCGCTTGCGCGACAGGCAGTAGACGATGCCCGAGTGACTCGGGCGCTTGCGTGCGCGTTCAAGCAGCTCGCCGTAGCTGCGGCCGTCCTTGGCCCGCACGGCGTAATGCAGGTTCGGCCGGTTGAAGCTCGCGACATGCACCGCCGGGTCGCGCAGCCCGAGCTGATGACTGATGTCGTCCCGCACGCGGCCGGTGGCCGTGGCGGTGAACGCGAACACCGGCACGTCCGGAAAGTGCTCGCGCAGCCGGTGCATCTGCCGGTACTCCGGCCGGAAGTCATGACCCCATTCCGATACGCAGTGCGCTTCGTCGATGGTGAAGCCGGACAGGCCCTGGGCTTCCTGCAGACGCGGCAGAAAACCGCTCAGGAATTCCGGCAACAGCAGCCGTTCCGGTGCCAGGTACACCAGCTTGAATTCGCCGCGCAGCAGGCCGGCGGTGGTCTCGGCCGATTCACGTGCGGTTAATGAAGAGTTCAGGAAAGCGGCGTCGATGCCGTTGTCGCGCAGCAGCCGAACCTGGTCCTGCATCAGCGCGATCAGCGGCGAAACCACGACCATGACGCCGGGCCGGATCAGCGCCGGCAGCTGAAAGCACAGCGACTTGCCGCCGCCGGTCGGCATGATCGCCAGCAGGTCGTGACCGGCGAGGGCATCGGATACGACTTCGCGCTGGCCGGGCCGGAAACGGTCGAAGCCAAACCAGCGCTTCAGTGACGCTTCGAGCAGGGGCGGGCGGTCGGCGGATGGCATGCGAGGCTGAGTGTTCGGAAACGGGTGCGCATTGTCGCCGGTGTCGGCGGCCGAGGCCGCAAGCGATCGCGATGCATCTGGATTAGGGGTCCCAGAACACGCCTTTAATCTAGGAAATCTATTAACGAGCGTTCATTTTCTTGATCCACATCAAGCCCGAACCTGTCCAGCATGCCTTTGGGAGTTTTTCTCCCCGTCGGATGCTTGTGATCCAGTTCTCACGTGAGTAGGCTCTTCCTAGTCGAAAAATTACATAGACAAGCGCTATCCGACGAACGGTCTGTCCGTTCTGACGAAGACGATCTTGTCGGTACGTTCAGTGAACTAGCCGCAAGTGATTGCTCCGCAGGACTGCGGGGCTGAGACGATTTCGGTCGGTTCGAATCACCCGGGATACACGGACGTTGCTGCGAGTCATTCACTACGAGACGGGCGTACCTCTGATCATGAAGTCCTGGCTGTCTGGCGTCACTTCGGTGGCCCTCATCGCTGCAAGCCTTTCGATGGGCGCCGTGCGCGCCGACGGACCGGTTTCCAGCCGGCTCGAAGCCTTGAAGGTCACGGCCGATGCTTCCGGGCAGGAGTCTTTCGTTGCCGCCGGCGAAGTCGCGCCCGGGGATTTGATCGAGTACCGGCTGACGTACGCCAACTCGGGAAAGACCGCCGTATCCCAACTCGCCGTCAACGGACCGGTGCCGAAGGGCACGACCTACGTGCCCGGCAGCGCCAGTACCACGGTGCGGCACGAACTCAAGTTCAGCTACGACAACGGCCAGACCTGGCTGTCGACGCCGCCGGTGCGCGAAGTCCGCGCGGCCGATGGCAGGACGCAGCAGCGTCCGGCCGGTCCGGAAGAAATCACCAATGTTGAATGGCAGGTGCGCGAACCGCTGAAGGTGGGTTCGACGCAGGCCTATCGGTACCGCGTCAAGGTGCTGGCCGTGCCGGGCTGAGCCGGGCCCGAGCACCGGGGTCCCACGAACAAGAACAGGCGCGCCGCGCGAGCGGTGCTCCCGCCCGAGTCAGGGCAATGGGTAGTCAAGAAGAGCTAGGGAAGGGAATGATGGGCATTTCAGCGTTTGCTGCTGCGGGTTTCCGCGCGTCCCGCGTCATGCTGGTTGGTGCTGCACTGCTGGCCGGGTTGTCGCTCACGGCGGACGCTGCTCCGCGCGCCGGTGCGGTGATCGGCAACCAGGCGACGGCGACCTACGTCGACCAGAACGGCGTGCCGCAGACGACCACGTCGAACCTCGTCGAGACGCTCGTCGCGCAGGTTGCCGGCGTCGACATCGAAGCCAATCAGACCCAGACGTCCGCGCCAGGCGCGACGATCTATTTCCCGCACACGGTGACCAACACCGGCAACGGCAACGACACCTACACGCTGACCACGGTCAACAACACCGGCACCTTCGATTTCACCAACATCGTCATCTACGCCGACGCCAACCAGGACGGCGTGCCTGACAACTTCACGCCGATCACGGTCACGCCGAGCCTGATCCCGGGTGGCGTCTACGGCATCATCGTCGCCGTCACGGTGCCGGGCACGGCCACGGCCGGCCAGACCGACAACGTCACGATCCGCTCGACCAGCGTGTTCAACGGCACCATCACCGATGCCAATACCGACACCGTCACGGTCACCAACAACGCCGTGATCGCGGTCACCAAGGCCGAAGACATCACCAGCGGCCCTCCGGGCACCGCACCGGTCACGATCACCCTGACCTACACCAACACCGGCAACACCGCGGCCACCGTCGTCAGCCTGACCGACGCGCTGCCGACCAACATGCTGTACGTGCCGGGCAGCGGTCGCTGGAGCGTGACCAACCCGGCGCCGTTGACCGACGCCGTCGGTGGTGATGCGGCCGGCATCGACTACTCGGTCACCGGCAACACCATCACCGCGGTCATCGCGACCGTGGGCCCGGGCCAGTCCGGCTTCATCCGCTTCCAGGTCTCGATCTCGCCGACGGCACCGGCCGGCCCGCTGCTGAACACGGCGGCGATCAGCTATGTCGACGGCGGTGGCAACACCGTGCCGGACAACACCAATACGGTCGTCTTCACGGTCACGCCGAATGTCGCGGTCGATCTGTCGGACACCGGCTCGACCACCGACAACGATGGCGCCAACAACGACATCATCACCCAGGGTCCGGTGCCGCAGGGCTCGACCTTGCGCTTCGACAACCGCGTGACCAACAACGGCAATGGCGTCGATACCTTCGACATCACGTTTGCCAACGGCACCTTCCCGGCGGGGACCAGCTTCCAGCTGCTGCAGGCCGATGGCCAGACGCCGCTGACCGATTCCAACGGCAACGGCATTCCGGATACCGGTCCGCTGAATCCGGGTGCGACGATCAGCGTGTTCCTCCGCGTGACGCTGCCATCCGGCGCCACCGGTGTCGGCCCGTTTGACGTGATCAAGACCGCGACCTCGGTCACCGACCCGACGGTCTCGAACACGACGACCGACCGCCTGACCGCGATCGCCACCAGCACGGTCGACCTGACCAACACCAGCGCCGGTGCCGGCGCGCCAGGTGCCGGCATCGGCCCTGAAGCGGCACCGGTCACCGCCGTCACCGTCACGCCGGGTGGCACCGCGACGTTTTCGCTGTTCGCCAACAACACCAGCGCCGTGCCGGACAGCTATCTGATCGCGGCCAGCACCGATCCGACGTTCGCGACCATCGCCCTGCCGCCGGGCTGGACCGTGACCTTCCGCAACGCGTCGAACGGCGTCATCACCAACACGCCGACGATCCTGGCCGGCGGCAACTTCGCATTCACTGCGCAGGTCACCGTGCCGGCGGGCAGCGCCCCGATCGCGGCGCCGGGCCAGAGCATCTATTTCCGCCTGGCGTCCGGCACCAGCGGCGCGCTCGACGTCAAGAACGATGCGGTGATCGTGGCCACCGTGCGCGAATTGGTGATCACTCCGAACAACACCGGGCAGGGTTTCCCGGGCGGCACGGTGCTGTACACGCACACGCTGACCATCGGCTCGAACGTGGCTGAAACCAATGCGCCGCTGACCACGACCAACAGCACGGCGCTGTGGACGTCGGTCATCTACTACGACGCCAACGGCAACGGCCAGATCGATCCGACCGATCCGGTGATCACCGACATCGCCGACATCGATGCGCTGGTTCCAGGCGCGGGACTGCCGCCGGGTTCGAGCTACCCGATCCTCGTGCAGGTGTTCGTGCCGGCTGGCGCCAGCCCGTCGTCGACCAACACCACGACGGTGACGGTCACGCCGGTTGCAGGCGAAATCAATGTTGCCAACAACACCGCCAACGACGTGACCACGGTTGTGACCGGCGACATCCGCCTGCTGAAGACCCAGGCGCTCGATGCCGCCTGCGACGGCGCGGCCGATGGCGCGTTCGTCACCACCCCGCTGGCCAATGCCGCACCGGGTGCCTGCATCGTCTACCGCGTGGTCGCGACCAACGCCGGCGCGACGCCGGTCACGGCACTGGTGATTTCCGACACCACGCCGGCGCTGACCACGTACACCACCTGTGCCGGGGCCTGCGCGGCCACGGCGACGGTCGGCACGGTCACGGCACCCGTCAGCGGCTCGACTGGGCAGGTCGTCAACACGGTCGGCCCGCTCGCGGCGGGCGGCACCGCGACGCTGACCTTCACGGTCCAGATCAACCAGTAAGCACGGACAACGGGAGGGCCTGCACGCGCCTCCCGAACCGGCCCGATCCCTGCGATGACCTTCTTCGAACCGACCGCTGACCGATGCCCGTCTCGCACGTCCACCCGTGCGGGCTGGCGCGTCGGCGTCGCTGCGCTGCGTCGGCTGCCGCTGGTGCTGGGCCTGTTGCTCGCGACGTTCGCGGCAGACGCCCAGATCGGTAACCCGCCGCCTGCCGGCAGCACCATCAGCAACACGGCGACCGCGACCTATCGCAACGACGCGGCCGGCATCACCGAGACCGTCACCTCGAACACGACGGTGATCACCGTGGCCCCGGTCGAAGGGATCGCGCTGGTTCCGAATCTCACCGTGTTCGTGCCGCCGGGCGGCACGGCGACATTCCCGCACACGCTGACCAACACCGGCAACGTCACCGAAACGGTGACTCTGACGCTGACCCCGCAGGCCGGTGACAACTACGACCTGAACAGCCTGCGTCTGTTCCTCGACGCCAACGGCAACGGCGTGATCGATCCGGGTGAGCAGGAAATCCCGAACGGTGGAACCGTCGTGCTGGCGCCCGGGCAGAGCATTTCGCTGATCGTCACCGGTGTCGTACCGTCGGTCGTGCTGCCGGATACGCAGGCGGTACAGATCCTCACGGCCACCACGGCGGGCGGCGCCACGGCGCGGGTCACCGACATCGCGATCACCCGCAGCGGCGGCGAACTGCAGCTCACCAAGAGCGTCGACAATCCGCTGGCCCGTGCCGGCGATACGGTGACCTACACGCTGTCGGCCGTGAACATCGGCAATACGCCGGTCGCACCGACGACGGTCACCGTCGACGGCGCGCTGCGCAACTTCGTGGTCATTCGCGACGTCATTCCGGTCAACACCCGCTTCGTCGGCGTCACGCAGACCGCGGGCGGCGTCGCGCTGTATCACCTGGTCGGGCAGGGGCTGCAGATCTACACGACGGTCGCGCCGGCCGACCTCGGTCAGGTCGATGCGATTGCCTTCGGCTACGGCGCAGTGCCGCCGTCCGGACGTCTCGAACCGTCGTTCCGCGTGCTGATCAACGCCATTGCCGGTGGCCGCATCACCAACGTCGCGGAGGTCTACGCTGACGATGGCAACGGCACCGAAACCCGCGTGATCTCGAATCCGGTGTCGATCGATCTGCCAGCGACCCCGGCGACGATCGACTACTACAACAACGCCAACTTCGGCACCGTCATCGGCGCCACGAGCGCCGGCAATCCGCTGTTCCTGCAGGCCTTTGCCGCGTCGTGCAACGTCGATTCGACGGTTGCCGAACGCTATCCGATCCGGCTGACCACGCAGAACTCGAACGACCTCGAAACCGGGTTCACCATCAGCGAGACCGGCGCGAACAGCGGCGTGTTCACCATCACCGGCATCCCGACGGCGCCGTGGCCGCAGAACGCGCAGGTCACGAACGACCAGATCGTGCAGGCCGGGCAGAGCGATGTCGTCACCGCTACGCTGATCTGCGGCGGCGCCACGCTGACCACGCAGATCATCATCGACCCGTCCGGCGTCGTGTACGACTCGCAGACCAACGTGCCGATCGCCGGCGCGACGGTGCAACTGTTCATCGTCAATGCCGACGGCTCGCTGACGCCGGCCACCGTGCTCGATGTCAACGGCAATCCGCGCCCGAACACCGTCGTCACCGGTGCCGACGGCGTCTTCCAGTTCCCGCAGCTCCCAGCGGGCAACTACCGGATCGTGGTCACGCCGCCAACTGGTTACAACTTCCCGTCGCAGTTCTCGCCGGCGCAGCAGCCGATCGGTCGTCGCATCAACGACGGCTCGTATGGCCGCAATTTCACGGTTTCGGCCGGCGGTGCCGTGGTGCTCGATGTGCCGCTCGATCCGGCCGCCGCTGCCGGTGCGTTCGCGCTCGAGAAGACCGCGTCGTCGACCTCGATCGGCATCGGCGAATCGCTGCGCTACACGCTGCGACTGCGCAATGACGCCGGCTTCCCGCTGACCAACACCCGCGTGCAGGACACGCTGCCGCGCGGCTTCCGCTACATCGCCGACAGCGTCCGCTACAACGGCGGTCCGGCGCCGGCACCGTCCGGCGCGCCGGGACCGAATCTGGTCTTCACCGTCGGCACCGTGAACGCGGGCCAGGTGTTCGAGATCACGTATCTGGTGACGGCCGGCGTCGGCTCGTCGGGCCGGGCGGTCAACTCCGCGCAGGCGATCAGCGATCAGGCGACGACCAATGTCGCCACCGCCACGGTCACGATCGATCCGGACGTGTTCCGCGACGAAGCCTTCATCCTCGGCAAGGTGTACACCGACTGCAATCACAGCCGGCTGCAGGATCCGGAAGAACTCGGCATCCCGGGGGTGCGCCTGTACCTCGACGACGGCACGTTCGCGATCACCGACGCCGAAGGCAAGTTCAGCTTCTACGGCGTGTCGCCGCGTACCCACGTGCTGAAGATCGATCCGATCACGCTGCCGCCGGGTTCGGAGTTGATCAATCTGGCCAATCGCAATGCCGGTGATCCGCACAGCCGCTTCATCGACCTGAAGCGGGGCGAACTGCACCGCGCCGACTTTGCCGAAGGCTCATGCAGCACCGACATCATCAAGGACGTCAAGGCGCGTCGCGCCAAGGGCGAAGTGTTCGGCGCCGAGATCCAGAAGCGTCTCGATGACCCGCTGAATCTCGATAGCTTGCGCATAGATCCGCGCACGCAGCCGGCCGCTGGCATCGTCGACCGCGATGGTCGCGTCTCGGCCTACACGCCGCTGCTGTTCGATCGTCCGGAGAACCGGGTGGACGGCCTGCCGTCGCTCGGAGCCACCGCGCGCAGCGCGCCGTCGCTGAGCCTGGAAACACAGCTGCCGAAGGAAACCAGCAACGAATTCGGGTTCATGGACCTGAATGACGGCGACACCGTGGCCGCGCGTGACGTGTCAGTGCGGCTGGTGGGTCGGGCTGGCGCCGAGTTCTCGTTGTCGGTCAACGGCGAGGAAATTCCGAAGGCGCGGGTCGGCCAGAAGGCCGTGCTGGCTTCGCGCGAGCTGCAGGCCTGGGAATACATCGCGGTTCGCCTGAAGCCGGGTGCGAACAAGCTGCGCGCCACCGCGGTCGACAATTTCGGCAACCCGCGCGGTACGGCCGAGATCACGTTGATCGCCCCGGGCGACCTCGGCGTGCTGAAGATCATTCCGCCACCAAGCGGCGCGGTTGCCGATGGACTGACGCCGGCACGGGTCATCGTCCGGCTCACCGACGACAAGGGCGTGAAGGTCACGGCACGCACGCCGGTGACGCTGGAAACCTCGATCGGGCGCTGGGATGCGACCGACCTCGATCCCAAGGAACCCGGTCTTCAGATCTTCGTCGAAGGCGGCGAAGCGCTGGTCGATCTGGTGCCGCTGTCCGAGCCGGGCGAAGCGCGTCTGCGCGCGACCAGCGGCCGACTGAAGGACGAGGTCAAGCTGCCGTTCCTGCCGTATCTGCGGCCGCTGATCGCATCCGGCGTGCTCGAAGGCGCATTCAATTTCTCGAAACTGAAGGCCGACGGCGTGCAGCCGGTGACGGCGGAAGACGGCTTCGAGGACGCCATCAAGGAAATCAATTTCGGCGGTGGCAGCTCGCAGGGCGGTATCCGCGGCTCGGCGTTCCTGAAGGGCAAGGTCAAGGGCAACCTGCTGCTGACCCTCGCCTATGACAGCGACAAAGACACCCGCGACCGGCTGTTCCGCGATATCGATCCGGAAAGCTTCTATCCGGTCTACGGCGATTCCGGCATCAAGGGCTTCGATGCGCAGTCGACGTCGAAGCTCTACGTGCGTGTCGACAAGGGTCGGTCGTACCTGCTGTACGGCGATTTCAACACCAACGGCAATTATCTGACCGGCGGCTCCGGCTACAACGCCAGCGGTGCCGGTGACGCCTCGGTGCTCGAGCGCCGTCTGGCGAACTACAACCGCAGCCTGACCGGTGCGCGCTATCACTACGAGAACGACCGAGCGAGCATCAGTCTGTTCGCCAGCTACGACCGCCGCCGTCAGCGCGTCGTCGAGCTGCCGGGTCAGGGCATTTCCGGCCCGTATCCGCTGAATGTGCTGGGTTTCGTGCGCAACAGCGAAAAGATCGAAGTGCTGACGCGTGACCGCAATCAGCCGTCGTTCATCATTTCGACCGTGGCGCTGACGCGGTTCACCGATTACTCGGTCAACGAGATCGATGGTTCGATCCTGTTCGGCCGGCCCATCCCGAGTGTTGACGGCAACTTGAACCCGGTGTCGATCCGGATCACGTTCGAGCTGGATACCGGCGGCGAGCGATTCTGGGTCTACGGTGCCGATGGCCAGTACAAGCTGACGGACTTCCTCGAAGTCGGCGCCAGTGTCGCCCGCGATGACGACCCGACTAATGCCTACAGCCTGTACGGCCTGAATGCCAACGTGAAGCTCGGCGCCGGCACGCACCTGGCACTGGAAGGCGCACGCTCGGAAAGCGACCTCAACGGCACCGGCTATGCCACGCGGGCCGAGCTGGTCCATCGTTCGACGACCGCGGAAGGCCGCGTCTTCTACGGCCAGACCGACGACAACTTCGAGAATGCCAACGCGGCAATCACGGCCGGCCGGCGAGAAGCCGGATTCAAGGGTGTGCTGAAGCTGACCGAGCGTCTGCGCGCCGGCGCGGAGGGCATCTACTCGAACGACCGCAGCGCCACCATTTCGGCGCGCAAGGGTGTGCTCGGCTACATCCAGTACTCGCTGACGCCGCAACTGGTGCTGGAAACCGGTTTGCGCCGCTCCGTCGGCGAAGAGTCCGGCACCGTCAACAACACGCCGACCACGCGCGAGATCAACAGCACCGCCGCGCGCGCCAAGCTCACCTACACGCCGGGCTTCCTGGCCAAGGCCAGCGTTTTCGGCGAGTACGAACAGGACATTCGCGATGCCGATCTTCGTCGTGCAGCCGTCGGCGGCGACTATCAGATCGGATCGCGTTCGCGCCTGTATGCGCGGCATGAATTCATCACCAGCCTGAATGGCGTCTACAACCTCGCCGAAAATTCCCGTGACCAGAATTCGACGGTCTTCGGCATCGACTGGGGCTACATCGACTCCGGCAGCGTGTTCAGCGAATACCGGGTGCGCGATGCCCTGAGTGGCCGCGAAGCGCAGGCGGCGCTGGGCCTGCGCAACACCTGGCACCCGGCCGACGACTTCAAGCTGTTCACGACCTTCGAGCGGATTCAGCCGGTCAACGACATCGGTCAGGAAACGACGGCAGCGACGATCGGCGGCGAGTACCTGATCAGCCCGCTGACGAAGGCCGCGGCGCGCATCGAGTACCGCACCAGCCAGTCGGAAGATTCGATCCTCAACACGCTGGCACTGGCGCGCAAGCTGAACCTCGACTGGACCGTGCTCGGCAAGAACACCATCGCCTGGAGCGACCGTGACGGCACCGGCCTGCTGGTCCGCGATCGCATCCGCCTGGGCTTCGCCTATCGCGACACCGATACCAACCGCTGGATCTGGCTCGGTCGCTACGAAGCGCGCTATGACCGCGACGAAGGGCAGGGCAGCCGCCGTCTGGTCCACATCGTGTCGACGAACCTGAACTACCAGCCGGTCAAGTCGCTGGTGCTGGCCGGCCGCTGGGCCTCGAAGTTCGTCGACGAGCGGTTCACCGAGCTGTCGGCCGACAGCAACACGCATCTGGTGTCGGCCCGCGCGACGTTCGATGTGACGGAAAAGATCGATATCGGGCTGCAGGCCTCGAACCTGTTCAGCGGTGGATTCGGCAGCAACCAGTACGGCGTCGGGGCGGAAGCGGGGTATCTGCTGACGTCGAACCTGTGGCTGTCCGGCGGTTACAACTTCTTCGGCTTCCGGGATGACGATCTGGAGGATCAGGACTACACGCGTCAGGGGCCGTACGTGCGTCTGCGCTTCAAGTTCGACGAAGACCTGTTCAAGTTCCTGGAGTGATGCACATGACCTGCGAAGACCGCCACAAGCCGCATTGGCCGCTCGCGCTGGCCTGTGCCGCCGTGCTCGCCCTGAGCGCCTGCGCGCGGACCATTGATGTTCAGGATCCGAAGACGCCAACCGGTGTCGAGCCAGTCAAGTCACGCATCACCGATCAGGTGATCGCGGCCGATCTGAGCTACATCCAGTCGCTGCGCGCCAGACTGAAAAAGCTCAACGACGCCGGCCGCCCGCTCGACGAGTACTCGATGTGCAAGGCGCAGGCCTGGGTCGATTTCGGGTACTCGGAATACACCGACAATGATCGCGGCGGCATCGTCGAGGAAGCGCTGGCGCAGGCCGCTGGCCTGATCGAGAAGATGGAAGCCGGCGGTGCCTACGGCTACTCCGACACGCCGGTGACTCCGCACAGCCAGCGGCTGCGCGAAGACCTGTGGACCTTCATTGCCGACACCAAGGAGAAGGTGCCGGTGGGCAGCAAGGACGAGCCCGGCTGTTCGGCCTGCGCGCTGGCCAAGCTCGAAGTCCAACTGGTCTGGATCGGCAACGAATATCGCGACCTCGGCTGGCGCCACGCCGATTCCGAGATCCGCGCGGCCGAGCGCTATCAGCGCACGGTGATCGACGACATCGCCAGCTGTCCGTACCGCGGGCCGAAGGCGCCGGATTCGCCGCTGTCGTGCCCGCCGGTGGAGCCGCAGAAGGCCTGCCCCGATGTCTCGGGGCCGCGCGGCCCGCTGGTCTTGCCGGTCACGGTCCACTTCGCGTTCGATCGGAGCGCCATCGCCAACAAGTCGGGCGCGATCCTGTCGCGGATTGCCGACGTGCTGCGCGAGCATCCGGAAGTCAGGGTGACCCTGGTCGGCAATACCGACGTCCGCGGCACCACCGAATACAACAAAGGGCTGTCGCGGCGGCGCGCCGAAGCGGTCAAGGTCTATCTGATGGCGGCTGGCATCGAAGGCGAACGTCTCAGCACCAAGGCCGCGGGCGAATATCCGTGGCCGGAACAGGGCCTGAAGCCGATCGACGCCTATGCGCGCGCCCGGCGCGTGACCTTCGTGTTCGAGAATCTGCCGGACATCAAGACCGAGCAGCAGCTGATCGACCTGCAGCCGGACCACTGAACCATTCCGCCACCACCGTCAAAGCCCCAGGACCGCCGCCTCGTCTGACATGACCTCGATCCACGCCACTCGCCGCATCGCCCGGAATTCCGTTGCCCTTCGGCTGCGGAAGCTCGCGGGACTGTGCGCACTGGCGCTGGGCCTTGGCGGCTTCGCGCTGCCCGCGAACGCGACGCTCGACGTCAACAAGTCGTTCCAGCCGATCAACATCAACCCGGGTCAAACCTCGGTGTTGCAGGTCGACCTGTTCAACAACGAGAACGTTGCCCTGACGGCCACGCAGTTCACCGACCTGCTTCCGGCCGGCATCACGATCGTCGCGCTGCCGGCGCCGACGACGACCTGCGGCGGGATCGTCACGGCGCCAGCGGGCGGCACCAGTTTCAGCCTTGCCAACGGCACCGTACCGGCCGGCAACGGCGTGATTTCGGGCACCTGCAACGTTCGGCTGACCGTCACCGGCAGCCTGTCCGGCACTTTCGTCAACACCATTCCCGTCGGCGGAGCCACCGGCGACAGCGGCCCCAACGGCGGTCTTGGTCCTCAAAGCAACCAGCAGCCCGCCAGCGCCACGTTGACCATCAGCCCGTATGTGCCGCTGACCGGCAACAAGACCTTCCCGAATGCCGACCCCGACTTCGTCAAGGGTGGCGGGGCGGTGCCGTTCAGCATCACGCTGAACAACCCGAACCTGTCGCCGGTGACCGGCGTCGCCTTTGTCGACAACTTCCCGGCTCGATTGCTCGCTAACGGTGTCGTCGTTTCGAACACCTGCGGCGGCACCCTGACCGATGCGGCTGGCAGTGCCATCAACGATGGCGATACCGGCATCCGCCTGACCGGCGGCACGATCGCGGCCAACGGCAGCTGCACGATCACGGCACAGGTTCGACCGGCCGCCCCGAACGATGCCTACAACGACGTCCAGACCAACACCATCGCGACCGGTGCCGTCACCAGCGTTCAGGGCGCCAGCAACTCGGCACCGCTGTCGGCGAGCATCGTGGTCCAGACGGGCGGCAGCATCGTCAAATCGTTCGATCTGCCTGCCGTCCTGAGCGACGGTGCCGAAGCGTCGACGCTGACCCTGCGACTGCGCAACTTCAATGTCACCGCGATCAACGGTGCTTCGCTGACCGACGCCTTGCCGGCCGGCGTCACCGTGGCGGCCGTCCCGAACATCACCGCGACCAACTGCGGTGCGCCGGCGATCACGGCCGCCCCGGGTGCAACCAGCATCAACATCGCCGGCGCCACGATTCCAGCCGCCGCCAATGCCATCGACGCCGCCGGCGAGTGCGTGGTGACCGTCGACGTGGTGACCACGGTGAACGGCAATGCGACGAACACGATTCCGGACGGCAGCTACGGCGCCGGCTTGCCGAGCTACACCGGCACCAGTGCCGCACTGTTCGGCAACAACTTCGCCGTGTCGGCAGACAAGGCGTTCTCGCCCAATGTCGTGCAGCGCGGCGGCACGACCACGCTGACCATTACGCTGTCGAATGCCAGCACGCTGCCCGCCACGATCACCAGCTTCACAGACGACCTGGCCACCGCTGGCGCAGGTGTCGTCATCGCACCGACACCTGCCGCGAGCACGACCTGCGTCGGCGGAACGGTCAGTGCGCCAGCGGGCGGCACGCTGATCACGCAGAACAACGGCGTGATCCCGGCCGGCGGCTCGTGCACGATCACCGTGCCGGTGTCCGTGCAGAACACGGCTGCGTTCGGCACCCACACCAACGTCATCCTGCCGAACGGCCTCGTCACCGATCGAGGCACCAACAACGGTGCCGCCTTTGCCGACTTCGTGATCCCGGCGGACGTCAGCGGCAACAAGTCATTCAGTCCGACATCGGTGGTCATCGGCAGCACGACCACGCTGACCATCACGCTGAACAACACCACGGCCGCGCCGGCCACGATCAGCAGCTTCACCGACAGCCTGATCACGATGGACCCGAACGGCAACGTCGTGGTCGCGGCCGCACCCGCCGCAACCACGACCTGCGGTGGCACGGTCACGGCGGTTCCGGGCAGCACGCAGATCACCAAGACCGACGGCGCCATCCCGGCGAACGGTTCGTGCACGATCACGGTGCCGATCACACCGCGCAACGGCGCGCCGCTGGCAGTCGTGCAGAACGTGGTCGAGATCGGAGGCCTGGTCACCAGTGTCGGCAGCAATGACGACATCTTCCAGGCTCAGCTGACGATCAACCCGGCGATCACCGGTGCCAAGGCATTCAGCCCGGCGACCGTCGCCCGCGGTCAGAGCAGCACGCTGACGATCACGCTGAACAATGCCAGCACGGCTCCGGCCACATCGCTCGCCCTGACCGACAATCTCGCCACGCTCGACGCTGGCGGTGCGTTCACCATCAGCGCCACGCCGGCCGCCAGCACCACGTGCGGCGGCACACTGACCGCGGCACCCGGCGCCACGACGATCTCGCTCGCCAGCGGCACGATTCCGGCGACCGGTGCCTGCGTCATCACGGTGCCGGTGACGCCGGGACCGACGGCCATCGCCGGCCTGCGCACGAACACGATTCCAGCCGGAGCGGTGCAGACGTCGCTTGGCGACAACCAGACGCCGATCACGGCGGACATCACGGTCAATCCTGCGGCTTCGATCAACAAGACCCTGCTGCCGGCGACGGTCGGCATCGGTCAGGTGTCGCGACTCACGATCACGATCAATCGTGATCCGGGCGCACCGGCGTTCACCGGCGTGGCCCTGTCCGATGACCTGACCACGCTCGGACCCGGGCACAGCATCGCGAATCCGGCGAATCTCACCAACACCTGCGGCGGCACCGTCAGCGCGGTGGTCGGTGGCACGTCGATCAGCCTGGCCGGCGGCAGCCTGTCCGGCGCCACGACCAGCTGCAGCTTCGCGGTCAATGTCCAGACACCGAACACCGTTGGCAGTGGCACCAACACGATTCCGGCCGGCGCGCTGGTCACGGCCGGCGGCTTCAGCAATGACGTATCGGCCACCGCCACGCTGAACCGCATCGACGCGATCACCGACCTGACGTTGAACAAGGCGTTCAACCCGACCAGCGTCAGCGGCAACACGTTCTCCGTGCTGTCGATCCTGATCAACAACAGCCAGAGCGGGGCGGTCAATCTCAGCAATGTCACGCTGACCGACAATCTGCCGAACGGCATGATCGTCTTCGCCACCCCGAATGCCAGCTTCACCGGCCCGGGTTGCGCGAACGCGACGATCACCGCCGTACCGGGCAGCTCGACCGTCGTCCTCAGCGGCGCCACGATCGATGCTGGGACTGTCTGCACGCTGGCGGTCAACACCACCGCGGTGGTCGATGGCAACCTGACCAACAGCATCCCGGTCGGTGCCGTCACGTCGACGCAAGGCATCACCAACAGCAACTCACCGTCTGCGACGTTGACGGTCCAGCGCAACATCTCGGTGCAGAAAGCCTTCACGCCGACGACCATCGTGGCGGGTGATGTCTCGACGCTCAGCCTGCTGTTCGTCAATGCGGAACCCGTGTCGCGAACCAACGGCGCGCTGATCGACAACTTCCCGCCCGGTCTGATCGTTGCCGGTCCGGCCACCGCCAACACCTGCCTCAACAGCACGCTTGCCGATGGCGCCGGCGGGCCGCTGGTCGCTGGCGCGACGTCGATCCGGGTCACCGGCATCACCTTCCCGCCGAATTCCAGCTGCCAGATCGATGTGCCGGTGACCTCGGCCACGCCGGGTGTCTACGTCAACACCATCCCGGCGAACGCGCTGACGACGACCGAAGGCAGCACGAACAACGCGCCGACCACCGGCACGCTGACCAATCTGGCGGCGCCGACGATCGTCAAGTCGTTCACACCCGACACCATTCCGGTCAATGGCACCAGCACGATCAGCTTCCTGCTGAGCAACCCGAACGACGGCACGCTGCTGCCGGGCGGCTTCACGGGCGCCAGCTTCACCGACACGCTGACCGGCATCAGCATCGCCGCGACCGGTTCAGCCGGCGGCACCTGCGTCGGCGCGGCCGGCAACACCTTCACGGCCGGCCAGACCGCGCTGAGCTTCACCGGCCTGTCGATCCCGGTCAGCGGCAGCTGCACGGTCACCGTCGTCGTCACGGCCGCGGCAGCCGGCACCTACCCGAACACCACGAGCGGCGTGGTGACGGCGCAGACGCCGACCAGCCCGGGCAACCCGAGCAACACGGTCAACCTCCTCGTGCTGGCACCGCCTCAGATCGCCAAGGCGTTCTCGCCGGCGGCCATCACGGCCGGTGGCACCAGCCGCCTGACCCTGACGCTGACCAACCCGAACGCGACCGTGCTGACGATCTCGAATCCGGGCCTGATCGATACCTTCCCGATCGTGCCGGGTGCGATGACGGTCGCCACGGTTCCGAATCTTGCGACCACCTGCGTCGGTGCAACGGTCAATGATTCGGCCAATGGTGCGCTGAACGGTGGCGATGTCGGGATCCGCGTCAACGGTGGCAGCATCCCCGCGAACGGCGCGTGCACGGTCAGCATCGACGTCACCGCCACCGTCACCGGCAGCTACGTCAACACCACCGGGCTGTTGAACACGGACAACGCCGGCAGCAGCGTGGCCGGTGGCACCGACACGCTGACCGTCAACGCGCCGGTCGGCGTCAGCCTCAGCGGCTTCGTCTACCGCGACGCCAACACCAACGGCACGCTCGACGGTGCCGAGGATTGGTCCTTGGGCGCGCCGGTCTTCGTCAACGTGGTCCAGAACGGCGTGGTCCTGTATTCGCAGGCGGTTCCTGCGGGTGGCGGTGCCTACAACTTCCCGAACGTGCCGTCCGGTACCTACTCGGTCATCGTCAGCGACAGTGCCGTCAGCCTCACGCCGGCGGCGCCGGATACATTCCGCTTCGTCTTCCCGAACGACGGCACGCAGCTGGTGACGGTGGCGACGACCCCCGTCAGCCTGGTGAATTTCGGCCTGATCGATGGCGGGCTCGTCAGCGGCCGCGTGTTCCGTGATTCCGGTCCGACCGCGAACGACGGCATCCAGCAGAGCCCGGTCGCCGAGCCCGGCCTGTCCGGCGTCACGGTTCGCCTGACCGACTGTGCCGGCACGACCTTCGGAACGACCACGACCAACGGGAATGGCGACTATTTCCTGCCGGTGCCGTCAACCGTCGCGAACGGCGCCACCGTTTGCGTCGAGGAAACGAACCCGCCGGGGTATCTGTCGACCGGCGCCAACGTCGCCGGAACGTCGACGCCGGACGGGGCCAGCACCACCATCGGCGGCACCACCTACACCTACACCCGGCAGACGCCGAGCGAGCGAACGCAGTTCGTGTATTCCACGACCGTCCGCAACTATCCGAACCTGAACTTCGGCGAGGTTCTGCCGCCGGTCTTCACCACCGACAACACGCAGACCGCGCTGCCCGGCACCACCGTCGACCATCCGCACACGTTCACGGCACAGACGGGCGGCAGCGTCGTGTTCAGCACGTCGGCCGTGCCGCGGCCGCAGGTTCCGGACTGGAGCGAGGTGCTGTATCTCGACAGCAACTGCAGTGGCGCGATCGACAGCGGCGAGTTGCCGATCACCGGACCGCTGACCCTGGTTGCCGGCCAGCAGATCTGCATCGTCAATCGCGAGTTCGTGCCGGCCGCAGCGCCGGTCGACGCCAGCAACGTGGTCACGGTGACTGCGACGTTCACCTATGCCAATGCTACGCCGGGCCTGACCACGGTGCTGACGCATACCGACACGACGATCGTCGGCGATGGCACCGGCGCGGCGCTGAATCTGGTCAAGACGGTCAGTACCGGCACGACTACGCCGGGCTCGATCCTGACCTACACGATCACCTACTCGAACCGCAGCTCTCAGCCCTTGTCGACCATCGTCATCAACGATGCCGTTCCGCCGTTCACGAGCTTCGTCTCGGCGGCAGCGGGACCATTGCCGGCCAGCCTGACCGCCTGCAGCAAGACGACGCCGTCGGGTGGCCCGGTCGATTGCGCCGCGGTGCAGGCTCCTGCGGCGCGCGGCGCCCTGCGCTGGACCTTCACCGGCATCCTGCAGCCGGGCAGCAGCGGCACGGTCACGTTCCAGGTGCAGGTCGACCCTTGATCCGGTCGCCGCGGTGACCGGTGCGGTCCGGCGCATGGACAGCGCCGGATCACGCCGCGACAATCGGGCGACCATGCTTCCCGATCCCTATCACCGCGTACACAGCTGGTTGTGGCTGCGCGAGCCGCAATCGGGCTGGGGTCGTCGACTGCTGACACCGGGCCGCTACGCGCTGGCGCTGCTGCGCGACCTGCTCGAAGGCGAACTGAGCCTGCGGGCGATGAGCCTCGTCTACACCACGCTGCTGTCGCTGGTGCCGCTGCTGGCGCTGGCGTTCTCGGTGCTGAAGGCCTTCGGCGTTCACAACTCGCTGGAGCCCGTGCTGGCGCAGGCGCTGCAGCCGTTGGGCGATCAGGCCAAGGTGGTCAGCGACAACATCATCGGCTTCGTCGACAACATTCAGGTCAGCGTGCTTGGCGGCATCGGCATCTTCCTGCTGCTGTACACCTCGGTATCGATGATTTCGAAGATCGAGGCCAGCTTCAATTTCATCTGGAAACTCAATCAAGAGCGTGGCTTCACCCAGCGCTTCGGCGAATACCTGTCGGTGCTGCTGATCGGCCCGGTGCTGGTGTTCACGGCGATCGCGCTGACCGCGTCGCTACGGTCGAGCACTGTGGTCACGACCCTGGCGCAGTACGAGCCGTTCGGCACCACGATCCTGCTGGTGACCAAGCTCGCACCGTATGTGCTGATCGTTGCCGCGCTGACCTTCATCTACAGCTTCATCCCGAACACGCGCGTGCTGTTCCGGGCCGCGGCGGCCGGCGGCCTGTTCGCCGGGATCGCGTGGGAAAGCGCCAGCATCGGTTTCGCCCGCTTCGTCGCCGGCGCCTCGAGCTACAGCGCGATCTACTCTGGCTTCGCGATCGTCATTATCCTGCTGATCTGGCTGTACGTCAGCTGGGTCATCGTGCTGTTCGGATGCCGGCTGGCGTTCTACATCCAGCATCCACGCCATCTGTCCGGGCCAGTCACGGCGGTGCCGCCGGCCAGCCGCGAATCGGAATTCCTGCCGCTGCGGGTGATGATGCTCGTCGTCCGACGGTTTCAGGCGGGCCAACCACCGCTGACCATCGATGAAGTTGAACGCGCGCTCGCCGTCAATGGCGACCGCTTGCAGCGGGCGCTGCAGCTGCTTGCGGATTGCGGCGTGCTGACCGAAGCGAGCCCGGGCCGCAAGCTGCTGCCGGCGCGCGATCCGGCGTCGTACACCGTCGCGGAGCTGTGGCTGTGGTGTCGCGGGCCGGCACCGGAAGTGCGCGGCGATGATGTCGACGATCGGCAACTGCTCGGCCTGCTTCGAGACGCGGAGCTGGCCGGCAGCCGGGTCGGCAGTCCGACTTTCGCGCAGTGGCTGGGCGTGCCTGACGCGGCCCGCTGACCGCAGCGGCACAGCCGGCATCGAGGACCCGGCCTTCAGCGTGGGCGCGGCCAGAGCCAAGGCTGGCGAACGGATGTTTCTGTAATCTTGTCGAATATGCAGCAGAAAGCCGCTGGTACGACGGCTGAACACTCACGGTGCGGACGGCAGAGGCATTGATCATGGCGAAGCGGACAGACTCGGCCGGCGCAGTCCGCGCGGACGTTGACGATCACTCGATGCCGCGAGTCTGGCTCGATCAGTACATGGCCGGCGTTCCATCGGACATCGATCCGACGGCTTTTCCATCGCTCGCCGCAGTGATCGACCGCGCCTGCGAACGGTTCCGGGAACTGCCCGCGTTCGAGAACATGGGCACGGTGCTGAGCTACGACGATGTCGACCGCCTGTCGCAGGATTTCGCGTCGTATCTGCAGAACGTCGTTGGCCTGAACATCGGCGACCGCGTCGCGGTGATGATGCCGAACCTGCTGCAGTACCCGGTTGCCGTCTTCGGCATCGTTCGCGCCGGGCTGGTCGTGGTCAACGTCAACCCGCTGTACACCCCGCGCGAGCTGGAGCACCAGCTCAAGGATTCCGGCGCGCGCGCGATCGTGATCATCGAGAACTACGCCCACACGCTGGATCAGGTGCTGGCCGCCACCCCACTGGAGGTGGTGATCACCACGCAGATCGGCGATCTGCTGCCGTTCCCGAAAAGCGCACTGACCAACTTCGTGGTCAAGCGCGTCAGGAAGCTGGTGCCGGCGTGGAAACTGCCGGGCAGCGTGCCGTTCCGCACGACGCTGGCCCGCGGCCGCGCCCAGCCCTATCACCGCGTTCAGCTGACGCAGGACGATGTCGCCTTCCTGCAATACACCGGCGGCACCACCGGCCTGTCGAAGGGCGCGACGCTGAGTCACGGCAACATGGTTGCCAATCTGCTGCAGATGCACGCGTGGATCGGCCCGAAGCTCGACGAAGGTTCGGACATCGTCATCACGGCGCTGCCGCTGTACCACATCTTCGCGCTGACCGTTAATTGCATGCTGTTCCTGCATGTTGGCGGCAAGAACATCCTGATCACCAACCCGCGCGACATGCCGGCCTTCGTTGCCGAACTGGCGCGCAGCCGCTTCACCGCCTTCACCGGCGTGAACACGCTGTTCAACGGGCTGCTGCACACGCCCGGCTTCGATCGCATCGATTTCTCGGGCCTGAAGTTCACCGTCGGTGGCGGTGCCGCCGTCCAGCAGAGCGTGGCCGAGCAGTGGAAGGCCGTCACCGGGGTCGGCCTGACTGAAGGCTACGGCCTGTCCGAAACCTCGCCGGCCGTCTGTTTCTCGCCGATGGACAAGCCGGACTGGAACGGCACGATCGGCGTGCCGATGCCGTCGACCTGGGTCTCGCTGCGCGACGACGATGGCCACGAGGTCGCCACCGGCGCGCCCGGCGAGTTGTGCGTGCGCGGTCCGCAGGTCATGCGCGGCTACTGGAACAAGCCGGACGAGAACCGGAAAGCGTTCACCGCCGACGGCTTCCTGAAAACCGGCGACATCGCCACGGTCGATGCGCGAGGCTACTTCCGCATCGTCGATCGCAAGAAGGACATGATCCTGGTGTCCGGCTTCAACGTCTTCCCGAACGAGATCGAGAACGTCGTCGCGTTGCACCCCGGCGTGCTCGAGTGCGCCTGCATCGGCATTCCGGATCCGAAGACCGGCGAAGCGGTGAAGGTGTTCGTCGTGCGCAAGGACCAGACGCTCGACGCCGAGACCCTGCGCGAGCACTGCAAGCGGAATCTGACCGGCTACAAGGTTCCGAAGGCGATCGAGTTCCGCGACGCATTACCGAAATCTAATGTTGGCAAGATCCTGCGGAAGGAACTGCGGGGCTGAGCCCCGCATGACTCCGACCGTGACCGTCAGCGCCGTCGTCGACGGCGCGGCGGGGAACGCCGGCAGGCCCAATGTTTGCCTGTGCATGACGCCGCACTTATGCTCGGGATCGGGCAGGAAGCGCCCGATAGCGTCGTTTTGACGTTATCATTCAATTTGTGACGGTTTTACCCTACACAAAAAACAAACAGGAGTTTTCGCAATGAGAAACATCGCTCTTGCGCTCGTGCTCGGTCTCGGAGTGTCGCAGGCCGTGGTGGCCGCTGACTTCTCGAAGAACGCATACGGCGCCGTACTTGGCACGTATGTGCTTCCGGATGATTCGCGCGATGCCAAGTACGGAATCGGCGGTTCGATCGTGTTCTACGGCAAGCCGATCGCTGAGCATCTGAACATCGAATTCGGCGGCTTCGGCAACACGCTGCGCCGCGACTCCGACCGAGGGACCGACACCCAGTTCGGCCTCGGCATCGATTTTCTCGTTCCGCTGGTCAAGGGCCCGATCAGCCCGTTCCTGCTGGCCGGTGCCGGCGGCGTGCGCGAGCAGCTGAACACCAGCGCCGACGTCGACAGCATCAACCCGTACCTGAACGTGGGTGGCGGCGTGCTGTTCGCGATCACCGATCGCCTGTCGGCCCGTGCCGAAGCCCGCTGGCTGAACGTGTTCAACAACGGCGCCTACCCGACCGAGGACAACCTCGGCGATGCCCGCTTCGGCCTCGGCATCCAGTACGCATTCGGCCAGCCGTACACTCCGCCGCCGCCGCCGGCTGCCCCGGTTCCGCCACCGCCGCCGCCGGTCGTGGCTCCGCCGGCCGACAGCGATGGTGACGGCGTGCCGGATACCCGCGACAAGTGCCCGAACACGCCGAAGGGCGTCAAGGTCGATGCCGACGGCTGCCCGCTCGACACCGATGGTGACGGCGTGCCGGATTACCTCGACAAGTGCCCGGGCACTCCGAAGGGCTTCAAGGTCGACGCCGAGGGCTGCATCATCGAGCAGACCATCGTCCTCCGCGGTGTGAACTTCGAGTACGACAAGGACCAGCTGACTGCGGAAGCGAAGGGCATTCTCGATGCCGTCGTCCCGGGCCTGACCTCGCAGCCGAAGCTGACGCTCGAAATCGGCGGTCACACCGACTCGCGCGGCACCGATGCCTACAACAAGTCGCTGTCGCAGCGCCGCGCCAACTCGGTCAAGGCCTACCTGATCGAGAAGGGCGTCAGCAGCGAGCGTCTGGCAGCCGTCGGTTACGGCGAAGCCAAGCCGATCGCCGACAACAAGACCGACGAAGGTCGCGCCGAGAACCGTCGCGTCGAGTTCCAGGTCCTGAACAAGCCGCTGACGGTGAAGGTCATCAAGAAGTAAGACCTTCCGCCTCCAGCGGTCGCTGAACCAGCGGCGCCGGACGAAAGTCCGGCGCCGTTTTTTTGTGCCCGACCGATGTACGACGCAACGGCGAACGCGCCGCCTCGCACGACGGCGGCCGGGCGGGGGCGCTGGACCGACGCCGTTCGGCACGGTGCGACTCGGTGCTGACTCGGTGCCGACTCGGGACGACGGCCTCAGGCCGGCAGGCCTTGCGCACGCCCGGCCGACGCTGGAGTCGCCGGGCTGCGGTGCTGCGCCAGCCTCAGCGAACGATGCGGGCGTCGAACCCGGCCAGCGCCTTCTGCGCCTGTCGGTAGCCGCGTTCGATCACTTCGTCGATCCGCTTCCAGTCGAACAGGCCGATGCCGGAGACCGGCATCCGCAGGTACAGATCGGCGCGCGCGGCGCGCGCGCGGGTGCCGCTTTCGCTGGTCAGCGTCGCGCTGCGAAACAGGATGTCGGCCAGGGTCAGCGACGGGCCATCGCGCGAGCTGCGGCGCAGCAGCGCTTCCGGATCCGGGCCTTCGACGCCGGGCATCGACAGTCCGCCTTCGGTCGAGACATCGGACGCGATGATCGGTCCTCGGCCGGCGGCCTGCATGATGTCGGTCGGCAGGCTGTTGGTGATCGCGCCATCGGCCAGCAGGTCACCGTTCCAGACCACCGGCGGCGCCACGCCGGGCACCGCCATGCTGGTACCGATCCACAGCGCCAGCGAACCTTCGCGGTGGACCACGGCCGCGCCACGCGTGAGATTGGTGCTGACGCAGAAATATGACAGCGGCAGTTCCTCGATCATCCGCTCGCCGAAGATCGCCCGCAGACGGGTGCTGAAGCGCCGGCCGCGGATCAGCGAGACGCGCGGCAGCACGAAATCATTCAGGAAGTTCTGCTGGACGAAGGTCTCGCCAGCGACGCGGCGCAGTTCGCGGCTGTCGGCGCCGCAGGCCAGCAGCGCACCGAAGAAGGCGCCCATGCTGGTGCCGCCGATCAGGTCGATCGGCAGCTTCGCTTCTTCCAGCGCCCGCACCAGTCCGATGTGCGCGAAGCCGCGCGCACCGCCACCGCCGAGCACGAGGCCGATCGCCCGCCCGCTGAGCAGCCGCGCCAGTCGCGCGTGATCGTCACTGCGCCACGGCTGGATGAAGTGATGGGCGTCGAGCTCGCAGTGCTGGCGCCAGTCGCGCAGCGTGCCGGCGGCGAGGGCAATGCCGTCGGCCTGCATCACCAGTTCCACCGGCGTGCGCAGATGCAGGTTGCGCAGCATCGACGGCACCGGGCTGTCGAGCATGCGTGAATCGGCGTCGGCCACGATCAGCACGCGATCGGCCTGACGCATGCAGCGTTCGCTCCAGGCGCTGGGCTGCGTCGACGCGCAGTACAGCAGACGATGGCCCTGCGCTTCCTGTTTCGACAGCCAGTCGAGCAGGCGCTGGTTGCCGTCGTCGTCGTCGATCGGCGTGTTCGCGGCCCCGGCGCCGAGGGCGTCATCGACGGCGGCCGCATCGATCAGCGTCGGCGTCTCGCCCTGCTTCTCCAGCGCGTCGGACAGGCGCTCGGCGAAGCGGCGCAGCGCGATGCCGGGGTGAGCCGGCACCAGCGCCAGCGCGGGACGGGTCGACACGGCATTGCCGCCTGCCGGTCGCTGGTTCTGGCGCAGCCGGCCGATCAGCACGCGGGTGATCGCCAGCATCGCCGATGGATGGGCCTTGATGAAATCGAGCAGGTCGTCGCGATGGATGCGCAGCAGCACGCTGTCGCGCAGCGCGTAGACCTCGCCGCTGCGCGGCTCGTCGGTCATCACGCTGATCTCGCCGATCGGCTCCAGTCGCGAGATGTCGCCGGCAACGGTGCCATCGGCGCGCAGCGCCCGCAGGCGGCCGGTGACGACGATGTACAGGCAATCGGCCGGGGCGCCGGCAACGAACAGCAACTCGCCGCCGGCGACATTCTGCCGGCGGAACCGGGTGGTAAGCTGCGCCAGCGCCGTCGGGTCGAGATCCGCGAACAGTCCGCACTGCGCCAGCGTTGCCGCTACGTCCATGAGCCCTCGTTCGTCATGACAGTCAGCGTGCCGGCATCGAGGTCGGCATCGCCTGCAAGACTAACGGGACGCGCAACAAAAAGGCGCGCCGAAGCGCGCCTCCTTGCCCGCCGCCAGACTCAGCGCGCGACGTACAGCAGCACGTTCGGCGAAGCCGCACCCGGCGACGTGACGATGCCGAGCGTGGCATCGCCCAGCAGGCGGTCGGTGACCGCAGCCGGGGTCAGCGTCGGGTTCGCGCCGCGGATGATCGCGGCGGCGCCGGCGACATGCGGCGACGACATCGAAGTGCCGCTGAGCACCACGGTGCCGGAGTTGCTGGTGCTCGATGCCGAGGTGATGCTGACGCCCGGGCCGAACAGGTCGACGCAGCTGCCGAAGTTCGAGAACGACGCGCGGGTGTCGGTATTGTCGGTCGCGCCGACGGTGATGCCGGCCGGCGTGCGGCCCGGCGACTGGCCGCAGGCATCGGCATTGTCGTTGCCGGCCGACAGGGCATAGACCACGCCGGCCGCTATCGAATTGCTGACCGCCGTGTCGAGCGCTGCCGATGCGCCGCCACCGAGCGACATGTTGGCCACGGCCGGGGCAATGTGGTTCGCCGTCACCCAGTCCACGCCTGCGATGACGCCGGCATTGGTGCCGCTGCCGTTGCAGCCGAGCACGCGCACCGGATGCAGCGTCGCCCGCTTGGCCACGCCATACAGCGTGCCGACGGCGGTGCCGGCGACATGCGTGCCGTGGCCGTTGCAGTCGGTCGTGTTCTCCGGATCGGTGCGACCGAACAGCCCGAGCAGCGTGCGGTTGTTCGGGGCGAAGTTCTGGCCCGGCGCCACGCGGCCGGCGAAATCGGTATGCGCGGCGTTCAGGCCGGTATCGATCACGTAGACATGGCTGCCGAGGCCGGCCGACGCCGGATAAATGTACAGGCCATCCATCGGGCGGCTGCGCTGGTCGACGCGGTCCAGCCCCCAGGTCGCATTGGTCTGGGTCGTGGTCTCGGCATTCGCCGTCATCACCTGATCCTGCTCGACCAGGGCCACGCCCGGCTGCGCGGCCAGCGCGTCGGCCTGCACGCGGGTCATGCGTGCGGCGAAGCCGAGCAGCGCATGTTCGTACTGCGCGACGATCTCGGCGCCGCCGACGCGGGTCACCAGCGTCTGCACCAGTGCGCCGAGCCCCTGACGACGGGCCGGCTCGGCCATCGTCGCGCGATCGAGCACGACGATGTACTGATTCGGAATGGCGACGGCGGCCGCCACCTGGGTCACCGGCGCGGCCGATGCCGCGCCTGCGGTCCCGAGCATGGCCAGCGCTGCGGCGAGCCGGATTCTTGAAGTCTTCATCCTGTCTTCTCCTTGGAACTGATCGCGTCCCGCGAGTGAACGAACGTTTCGCCCGCGTCGTGACCGTCGATGCTGCGCGATGGCTTCGGATCGAACAACTCAACAAAACCACGCATTGCGCGCGGGCTTGTTCCGGATCAATCGTGAAATATGGTGGCGATTGTCAGGTTTCAGTCAAAACAGGTGACAATCAGTCAATCATCCGCCCAACAACCTGCGGCGGTTCGCCAGCCCGGACGAGGGCAGGGTGACCGCCGGCCACTCCGGACCCGTCGCCATGCACGATCCCGCCCGCTACCGCCCGACCGAGCGCTTCGGCGACCGCGTCGACGACTACCGTCGCACTCGCCCCGGCTACCCGCCGGCGCTGACGCAATGGCTGATGCACGAAGCGGCACTTGCACCGGGCGCCGTGGTGGCCGACCTCGGCTCCGGTACCGGCCTGCTGACGCGCGATCTGCTCGCCGCCGGCCTGCGCGTGCACGCGGTGGAGCCGAATGCGCCGATGCGCGCTTCAGCCGAACAGGATCTCGGCCGCCACGCCGGCTTCAGTAGCCATGACGGCACGGCCGAGTCGACCGGGCTCGATACCGGCAGCGTCGACCTGATCACCGCCGCGCAGGCCTATCACTGGTTCGTGCCGGCCGAGGCCCGGCGCGAGGCGCAGCGCATCCTGAAGCCAGGCGGGCAGGCGGCGCTGATCTGGAATGTCCGCCGCATCGACACGCCGTTCGCGCAGGCCTACGAAGACCTGCTGATGACCCGCTGTCCGGACTACGCCGCCGGCCAGCCGCATCAGGCCTCGATCGGCGAGATCAGCCTGTTCTTCGGCACGACCGTGCCGCGCGAGGTCCGCTTCGACTACACGCAGCAGTTCGATTTCGACGGCCTGCGCGGCCGTCTGCTGTCATCGAGCTACACGCCGAAGGCCGGCGATCCGGCGCGTGAAACCGTGCTGACCGCGCTGCGCGCGGTCTTCGAGGCTCATCAGCAGGACGGCGTCGTCGCGTTCGACTACGACACCCGCGCTTATCTCGCCCCGATGCACGACCCCATGCACGACCCGATGCACGACTGAACCTCGGGGTAACGCGCGGTCGCGCGGGCGCTCAGTCCGCCGCCACCGCATGCAGCGCCAGGATGCGCTCGCGCAGCCAGCGGTTGGCCGGATCGCGGTGTGCCTTGGCATGCCAGAACAGGCTGATCGCGATGTCCGGAATCGTTGCCGGATGCCGGACGCTGACCAGCCCGAACGGCGCGCAGACGGTGTCGGCAAAGCGCTCCGGCACGGTCGCGATCATGTCGCTGCCGGCGAGGATGTGGCCGACGGCGACGAAATGCGGCAGCCGCAGCCGGATGGTGCGTGCCACGCCGTTGCGCTCGAGCAGCTCGTCGACCTTGCCGTGCCCGGTGCCGGCCGACATCACCACCACGTGCTCGGCAGACGAGAACTCCTTCAGCGTGATCGCGCGCTTGTCCAGCCGATGGCCGCGGCGCAGCAGGCAGACATAGCGCTGGCTGAACAGCTTGCGCTGGAAGAATCCGCCCTTGAGCTGCGGCAGCAGGCCCAGCGCTAGATCGACCTGACCGGCCTCCATCGCATCGCGCAGGTTCACCGCCGTATTGCGCACTGTGCTGATCGCAAGCTTCGGTGCTTCCCGCGCCAGCGCTTCCATCAGCCGTGGCAGGAAATAGATCTCGCCGATGTCGGTCATGCCGATGGTGAACGCGCGCTCGCTGGTGGCCGGATCGAACTGCGCGCGCTGGTTCACCGCCGAGTGCAGCAGGCCCAATGCGGTGGCCACCGGCTCCGCCAGCTGCTCGGCGAACGGCGTCGGTGCCATGCCGGAGGACGTGCGCAGGAACAGCTCGTCGCCCAGCAGCCGGCGCAGCCGCGCCAGGGCATTGCTGACCGCGGGCTGGGTCAGCCCGAGCGATTCCGCGGCGCGCGAGACACGACGCTCGATCAGCAGCTGGTTGAACACCACCAGCAGGTTCAGGTCGATGTCCTTCAACTGCATGGCCGCTCTCCCGTGCCCGGCGTCATTCACAGTGGTGATGCTTCGTATTCATCGAATTCTATTGGCTGATGGCCGGCTTGCGGCAATCATCGGCGCACTCCGCTGACGGGATTCCACCGGCATGTCGCTGTCCGCCACCGACGCCACCACGCTCGAACGCCGTCGCGCGTACTACGCGCGCATTGCCGAGCACGGCCTGACGCCGCTGTGGGAAGTGCTTGGCGCGCTGGTGCCGCCGCAGCCGCGACCGAAGGCGGTGGCGCAGCACTGGCGCTACGCGGAACTGCGCGAGCACGTGCTCGAAGCCGGCCGCGTGATCACGGCGGCCGAAGCCGAACGCCGCGTGCTGATTCTCGAGAACCCCGGTCTGCAGGGGCAGTCGTGCATCACGCCGTCGCTGTACGCGGGGCTGCAGCTGATCCTGCCCGGCGAGGTCGCGCCGGCGCACCGCCACACACAGTCCGCGTTGCGGCTGGTGCTCGACGGCGAGGGCGCCTACACCGCGGTCGACGGCGAACGCACGACGATGCGCCGTGGCGATTTCATCATCACCCCGGCCTGGACCTTCCACGATCACGGCAATCCGGGTGATCAGCCGGTGGTCTGGCTCGACGGCCTGGACATCCCGACCGTGCGCTTCTTCGACGCCGGCTTTGCCGAGAAGCTCGCCGCCGAAAGCCAGACCGCGATCCGCCCCGAAGGCGATGCGCTGGCCCGCTACGGCTCGAACCTGCTGCCGATGGACTACGCCCCGGCACCGGCCGCACCGACCAAGGTCTTCGTCTATCCGCATGCGAAGACCCGTGCCGCGATGCAGGCGATTGCCGCGGCCGGCCACCCGGACCCGCACCTGGCGCACAAGCTGCGCTACGTCAATCCGGCCACCGGCGCCTCGCCGATGCCGACGATCGGCGCCTGCACGCAATGGCTGCCGGCGGGCTTCGAGACGCAGCCGCTGCGCAGCACCGACGCCACCGTTCACGTCTGCCTCGAAGGCAGCGGCGAGGCGTATATCGACGAGCGGACGACGTTCCGCTTCGCCGAGAACGATGTCTTCGTCGTGCCGTCGTGGCAGTCGCTGCGCCTGCGCGCGAACCGCGACACGATGCTGTTCAGCTTTTCCGACCGCCCGATGCAGCAGGCGCTCGGCCTGTGGCGCGAACAGCGGCTCTGATCCCGCCACCGTCCCTCCTGACCATGTCCTACGTCATCCCGCCGCCTGCTCCGCGTTCGCTCGCCATTCACGGCAGCCGCGACCGTTTCCCGGTCAATCGCATCTTCTGCGTTGGCCGCAACTACGCCGCCCACGCCCGCGAGATGGGGCGCGATCCGGACCGCGAAGCGCCGTTCTTCTTCATGAAGCCGGCGCAGGCCGCGGTCGATGCCAGCGTGCCGGCGACCATCCCGTACCCGCCGCGCACGAACAACTTCCATCACGAGGTCGAACTGGTCGTGGCGATCGAGAAAGGCGGGGCCGACATCCGCGTCGAGACCGCGCTGAGCCACGTCTACGGCTACGCCATCGGCCTCGACATGACGCGCCGTGACCTGCAGCTCGAAGCGCGCGACAAGGGCCGGCCATGGGAGTTTGGCAAGGCTTTCGCCGCGTCGGCCCCGATCGGCGCGATCCACCGCGCGGCCGATATCGGCCATCCCGAACACGCGCAGATCGCGCTGACGGTCAACGGCCAGCCGCGGCAGTCCTCGGACATCGACAAGCTGATCTGGTCGGTCGCCGAATCGATCGCACAGCTGTCGATGTACGAGGCTCTGGAACCGGGCGATCTGATCATGACCGGCACGCCGGAAGGCGTGGGCCCGGTCAAGCCGGGCGATGTCATGGTCGGCAGCATCGCTGGCCTCGGCAGCATCGAAGTACGCGTCGCGAATTGATGGTCGGGCGAGCCCGCCTTCAGCCACAGCGTCGTTCCCGCCTGCGCGGGCGTGACGGCAATGAGAACGAGAGGAGAAAGCGATGGCCACCTACGTCCTGATCCACGGTGCCTGGCATGGCGGCTGGTGCTGGCGCGACGTCGCGAGGACGCTGCGTGCCGCCGGCCACACCGTGTTCACGCCGACCCTGACCGGCAACGGCGAAAGCCGTCACCTCGGTGGCGAGCGGATCACGCTCGAAACCCACACGCTCGACGCGCTCGGCGTGTTCGCGGCTGAAGAACTGGAGGAGGTGATTCTCGTCGGCCATTCCTACGGCGGCATGGTCATCACCGCGGCTGCGGATCGCATCGCGTCGAAGATCAGGCGTCTGGTCTATCTCGATGCCTTCGTGCCGGCGCACGGCGAGACCCTCGTCGACTGCATCCAGCGCAACCTGCCGCCGGAGGTCGCGGCGATCTATCGCCATCACTTCCATCAGGCGCGCGAGCACGGCGGACTGGTGCCGCCGATTCCGGGCGCGATGTTCGGCCAGACGCCGGCCACCACCGCGTGGATGGAACGCCAGTGCAATCCGCAGTCGCTCGCCACGTTCCAGTACCCAGCTTTGCTGACCGGTGCCGCCGCGGCGATTCCGCGCACCTACATCTCGGCCGATGGCTGGCAGCCGAGCCCGTTTCAGGCGCAGGCCGCGGCGATCGACGGCCAGCCGGGCTGGCAGCTCGAACGCCTGCCCGGCGGGCACTGCCTGATGATGGACATGCCGGCGGAGCTGTCCGCGCTGCTTGCGGCGCTGGCCTGAGCAAGCGCCGGGATCGCCCGAGAGACCGCCCGATGAACGCGTCCATCCCGCTGTCCGATCTGGTGTCGACCGCAAGCCCGCCGCTGAACTGGGAAAGCGGCACCAGTCGCATTCCGTTCGCGGTGTACAACGACCCGGCGCTGCACGCGCGGGAGTTGCAGCGCTTCTTCTACGAGCAGCACTGGTGCTATGTCGGGCTGGAAGCGGAAATCCCGAATCCGGGCGACTACAAGCGCACGGAAATCGGCGAACGCTCGGTGATCCTCGTGCGGGCGCTCGATGGCGCCATTCACGTGGTCGAGAACGCCTGCGCCCATCGCGGGGTCGCGTTCTGCCGCGCGCGCAGCGGCAATGCGCAGGCCTTCGTTTGCCCGTACCACCAGTGGAACTACGCGCTCGATGGCCGCCTGCGCGGCGTGCCGATGCGCCACGGCGTGAAGCGCGATGGCGTGGCGCAGGGCGGCATGCCGGTCGACTTCAACCTGGCCGATCACGGCCTGACCCGGCTCAAGGTCGCCACCCGCGGCGGGGTCGTGTTCGCGTCGTTCGATCACGACATCGAGCCGTTCGAGGATTTCCTCGGGCCCGACATCCTGCGCTACTTCGATCGGCTGTTCGACGGCCGGCGCCTGACCATCCTCGGCTACAACCGCCAGCGGATTCCGGGCAACTGGAAGCTGATGCAGGAGAACATCAAGGACCCGTATCACCCGGGCCTGCTGCACACCTGGTTCGTGACCTTCGGGCTGTGGCGCGCCGACAACGAATCGCGCCTGGTGATGGACCGCCACCACCGCCATGCGGCAATGATTTCGACGCGCGGCAATGCCGGCAAGGTGTCGGAAGTGTCGCAGGTGTCGAGCTTCAAGCAGACCATGCGCCTGCACGACCCGCGCTTTCTCGACATCGTTCCGGAGCCCTGGTGGAACGGGCCGACGGCGGTGATGACCACGCTGTTCCCGAGCGTGATCCTGCAGCAGCAGGTCAACAGTGTCTCGACCCGGCAGATCGTGCCGGATGACCACGGCCACTTCGACTTCGTCTGGACCCACTTCGGCTTCGAGGACGACACGCCGGAGATGACCGAGCGCCGGCTGCGGCAAGCCAACCTGTTCGGCCCGGCCGGTTTTGTCTCGGCCGACGATGGCGAAGTGATCGAATTCTCGCAGCAGACCTTCGAAGCGAAGCGTGGCCACCGCACCGTGGCCGAACTCGGCGGCCGTGACGTCGGCAACACCGACCACATGGTCACCGAGACGCTGATTCGCGGCATGTACCGCTACTGGCGCGCGGTGATCGAACGATGAGCGCGCTCGGCTTCGACGACTGGTACGCGCTGACCCAACTCTACGCCGACTACGCCAGCGCCGTCGATTCCGGCGACTGGGACTTGTGGCCGGAATTCTTCACCGACGATTGCGTCTATCGCCTGCAGCCGCGCGAGAACTTTGAGCGCGGCCTGCCGCTCGCGACCCTACGTTTCGAAAGCAAGGGCATGCTGAAGGACCGCGTCTACGGCATCCGCGAAACCCTGTTCCACGATCCGTACTACCAGCGCCACATCGTCGGCACGCCGGTGATCCGCAAGCTCGACGGCGATCGCATTCACGCCGAAGCGAACTACGCGGTGATCCGCACCAAGCTGTCCGCGCTGTCGACCGTGTTCAACGCCGGCCGCACGCTCGACGAGATCGTCCGCACGCCGGCCGGCTTCAAGTTCGCGTCGCGGCTGGTGATCTACGACAGCGAGATGATTCCAAACTCGATCATCTATCCGATCTGAACGCTGAGTTGGGTGGCTGACAGGGCCGCTGCCCGCGCTTGGCCGTTCGGCGGCATCATCGGCCTTCCGTTCATTGCCTCGTCACCGGTCCCGATCATGGAACGCACGCTCCACACCTATTTCCGCAGCTCGGCGTCGTATCGCGTGCGCATCGCGCTGAACCTGAAGGGGCTTGCGCCACATCTGGTGCCGGTGCACCTGACGCGCAACGGTGGCGAGCAGTTCGGCACGGACTATCGCGCGCTGAATCCGCAGGCACTGGTGCCGACCTATGCGGAAGGCGATTTCCAGATCAGCCAGTCGCTGGCGATTCTCGAATACCTCGACGAACGTCACCCGCTGCCGCCGCTGCTGCCGGACAGCGCCGAGGGTCGCGCCACCGTGCGGCAGTTGGCGCTGACCATCGCCTGCGACATTCACCCGCTGAACAACCTGCGGGTGCTGAAGTATCTGACCGGTACTCTGAAGGTCAGCGAAGACGCGAAGACGCAGTGGATCCAGCACTGGATCGCGCTCGGCTTCGAAGCGCTCGAGACGCAGCTTGCGGCGTCGTCGACGCGCGGCACGTTCTGCCACGGCGAGTCCCCGACGATCGCCGACTGCTGTCTGGTGCCGCAGATCTTCAATGCCCAGCGCTTCGGCGTTGATCTGACGCCGTATCCGACGTTGCGGGCGATCGACGCGGCCTGCGCGCAGCTCGCGGCATTCCGCAACGCCCACCCGGCCGTGCAGCCGGACGCCGAGTGAGCGTCAGGCGGCTGGCCGCACCGGCTCAGTTGCCGCTGCCGCCGACGATGTTCGGACAGACGCCGATGGCCGCCGTGCAGACCTCGATGGCATAGCGGCCATCCGCCGGCAGCACCACGACCGCGGGCTTGCCGAGTTCGATCTCGCGCGGCTCGCTCGCCACCGTGGTGCGCGTCTGCCGGCCCGCGCCATCGACGCCTTCGCGCGTGTGGCGGATGGTCAGCCGTCGATGCTGGTCATCGCTCGCCGGCTCCAGCAGCACTTCATAGCTGCCGCTGCGCGTCACGAACACCGAGCGCGCCAGCAGCGCCTCGCTGCCAACGCGCATGTCGCCGGTGGCGACCGTTGCCGTCGCAAGCGCCGTAGTCACGGCTTCGGGCGAGCGCTGGTAGCCGATGTCGAGCTGCCGGAAGGTCAGCTGTTGCGGCACGGCGGCCACCGTCGTGCCGGTGATCAGCACGAGCGTGGTGACAAGGCTCGCGCACCGCGCCCGACGCCAGCTGTCGACCGACATCGCCACGGCGCCTACTTCAACTGCTTCCAGAAGAACGTGTACGCCAGCGCATTCATGTACGCCTGCTGCTGGTTGTTCGCCGCACCGCCATGGCCGCCTTCGATGTTCTCGTAGTAAAGGAAATCATGGCCCTGCTCGGCCATGCGCGCGGCCATCTTGCGAGCGTGGCCGGGGTGGACGCGGTCATCGCGGGTGGAGGTCGTGAACAGCGCGCGCGGGTACTTCACGCCTTTCCTGACGTTCTGGTACGGCGAGTACTTCGAGATCCACGCCCACTCTTCCGGCAGGTCCGGATTGCCGTATTCGCCCATCCACGAGGCCCCGGCCAGCAGATGGCTGTAGCGTTTCATGTCGAGCAGCGGCACCTGGCAGACCACGGCACCGAACAGGTCAGGCCGCTGCGTCAGCATCACGCCCATCAGCAGGCCGCCGTTGCTGCCGCCCTGAATGCCGAGGTGCTTCGGGCTGGTGACCTTGCGCTTGCTCAGGTCCTCCGCAATGGCGATGAAGTCGTCGTAGGCGCGCTGGCGGTTCGCCTTCAGCGCGGCCTGGTGCCAATCCGGCCCGAACTCGCCGCCGCCGCGGATGTTGGCCAGCACGTAGACGCCGCCGCGTTCCAGCCACGACGCGCCCATGCCGGCGCTGTACGCCGGCTGCAGCGAAATCTCGAAGCCGCCGTAGCCGTACAGCAGCGTCGGATTGCTGCCGTCGAGCTTCACGTCCTTCTTCGACACCTGAAAGTACGGCACCCGGGTGCCGTCTTTCGAGATTGCCTCGAACTGCGCGATCTGCAGGCCGTCGGTGTTGAAGAACGCCGGCAGCGACTTCAGCAGCTCGCGGCCCGGCTTGTCGGCGGACGCGAGGTAGAGGCTGGTCGGCGTCAGGAAATCGGTCACCGTCAGCCAGTAGTCGTCGGATTCATCGGGATCGACCGCGCTGACGCCGAGCGCACCAAATGCCGGCGCCTCGATCGCGGCGCGGGTCCAGCGGCCGTCGACCTTCTGCAGCTTGAACAGGCGATTGCGCACGTTGTCGAGCTCGTT
The DNA here is from genome assembly GCF_021732705.1 of Nevskia sp. Classification (GTDB taxonomy): domain Bacteria; phylum Pseudomonadota; class Gammaproteobacteria; order Nevskiales; family Nevskiaceae; genus Nevskia. Next base: position 88,991 of record NZ_JAKFUM010000003.1, read on the forward strand.
GACGATCAGCGCGGACTTGAGGCCGGCGAAGCTGTCGAGCGATTTCCGAGGGCCCGGCGTGAACAGCGACGCGAACTCGCGCTTGCCGGCGAGGAAGCCGGCGATGTCGGTGATCAGCAGCGAGCCGCCGGGATGCACGGTGCCGCCGATGGCCCAGTCGGTCCGCAGCTTGACCGTCATCTGGTCCTGCCAGATGTCGACTTCGGCATCGAGCGGCACGTTCAGCGTGACGAACTCGTCGCCGACGCGCAGCAGCGTTTCGCCGCTGTAGAACGTGATGCTGCGGCGGATCAGCTCGTAGTGATGGCTGCCGGTATCGGCCACGAACAGGGCGACGCCGACATCGTCCTTCGCACCGCCGAACACTTCCGGCGCATCGTCGAGCGGCGTGCCGCGCTTCCACTCGCGCACGGTGCGGGCGTAGCCGCTGTCGGTCAGCGAGCCGGGGCCGAAGTCGGTGCCGACGTAGAGCCGGTCGCGCCCGGCCCAGGCAATGTCGATCTTCGCTTCCGGCAGCGTGAAACCGCCTTCGACGAAGCGGCGTTCGTTCAGGTCGAACTCGCGCACGACCACGGCATCGCCGCCGCCGCGCGACAGCTTCAGCAGGCAGCGGTCGTAGGTCGGATGCAGGCAGTCGGCGCCCTTCCAGACCCAGTTCTCCTTCTCGATCGCGGCCAGCGCGTCGAGATCGAGCACGGTTTCCCAGCTTGGGTCCTTCTTGCGGTATTCGTCGAGCGTGGTGCGGCGCCAGACGCCGCGCACCGAGCGCGCATCGCGCCAGAAGTTGTAGTAGTGCGCGCCGATCTTGGTCGCGAACGGAATTCGCGCATTGGAGTCGAGGATCGCGAGCAGCCGCTCATGGATCGGCTTGAAATCGGGCGAGGCTTCCAGTTCCTTCTGCGACACGCTGTTTCGGGCGCGGACCCAGTCCAGCGCTTTGGAATCGTCGACCGCTTCGAGCCACAGGTAAGGATCGTCGGCCGCGGTCGGTGCACCGCCGGCGGACGCGGGACCGGCGAGGCCGGCGGCAGCGGTGAACAGCATTGCGGCTCCTGTGATCAGCAGCTTGAATGGAAGATTGAACGGGGGCGTCATGGCATCAGGCTCTGGCCCGGCACGGGCCGTCTAGGGATGGGCTGCACGCTAACGCCGCCGCACGGACGATGCCAGTGCCGCGCGGTTGCGCTTGATTCGGAACATCGGTTGCGCCGGTGCGGCCGTGTCGAGCATCAGATCGCCGGCCGGCGCTGTGCCCACGGCGCTGCCTGTTCCAGCTGCGAGGCCAGGCGAATCAGCAGCCCTTCGCCGCCGGACGCGGCGATGAACTGCACGCCGACCGGCATGCCGTTGCGATCCATGTGCAGCGGCACCGACATGCTCGGCGTGAACGTCAGGTTCGACAGCTGCGTGAACGGCACGCGGCCGAGACTCTTGTCGGTGATCTGGTCGATCAGGCCGCTTTTCAGCACGGCGCGACCGGCGCCGAGCTTCAGGATCGCCTGCAGCGCGAGGCGCTCGGCCAGCGGCGGATCCTGCTCGCCAATGCCGGCGGCCGGCTGCGCGACGGTGGGGGTCAGGTACAGGTCGTACTGGCGGTGGAAGCGCCCCAGCGCGCGCTGGAAAGTGTTCCATTCCTTGCGCCGCGACACGTATTCGCCCGCGTTGAGGCTGCGGCCGAACAGTGCCAGTGCCCGCGTTTCGAGCTCGAACTCCTTCTCGCTGGCGCCGACCTTGGCCTGCGCGTCGGCGACCGAGGCGGCGGTCTGGCCGTAGTACATCGTCAGGTAGCAGCGGGCCAGCGCCCGGCCGTCGATGTCCGGCGCGGCTTCCTCGACATGGTGGCCGAGGCTTGCCAGCAGGGCCGCGGCATTGCGCACGGCCAGCACGGAATCGGCATCGATCGGCTGGCCGATCGGGTTGGCGATGCTGAAGCCGATGCGCAGCCGGCCCGGATCGCGGCCGACCTCGTTGGCGTACGGGCGCTCCGGCGGGGCAATGCGGAACGAGCAGCCTTCGTCCGGACCGTTGATGGCATCGAGCATCCGCGCCGAATCGCGGACCGAGACGGTCAGCACGTGCTCGCTCGACGCGCCTTCCCAGAACTCGTCGTGCGTCGGCCCCGGCGGCACGCGGCCGCGACCCGGGCGCAGGCCGAACAGGCCGCAGTACGAGGCCGGAATGCGGATCGAGCCGCCGCCGTCGGACGCGCTGGCCATCGGCACGATGCCGGCCGCGACGGCCGCCGCCGCGCCGCCGGACGAGCCACCCGGCGTGCGCTCGGGGTTCCACGGATTGCGGGTCGGCCCGAACAGCAGCGATTCGGTGCAGCCCTTCAGCGCCAGCTCCGGCGTCGTGGTCTTGCCGAAGATCACGGTGCCGGCGCGCAGGAAGCGCAGCACCACTTCCGACGTGACCGCCGGCACCCAATTGCGCAGCGCCCGGCTGCCGGCGGTCGTCGGCACGCCGGCGTAGTGCTGGGCGATGTCCTTGATCAGGAACGGCACGCCGGCGAACGGGCCGGACAGCGGCTCGTGCAGACGCCGTTCGGCGATCTCGTCCATCGGTATGCCGATGGTGTTCAGGCGCGGCTCGACTTCCGCCGCGCGGGCCTGTGCCGCGGCCAGCAGCTCGGCCGGGCTGACGTCGCCGCGGGCGACCAGTTCGGCCAGACCGGTGCCATCGTATTGCCGATATTCCTGGAACAAGGGGTTGGATTCCGTCGTTAGAAGTTGTTCGAGAGTGTAGCGGGCGGGCAGTACGTCACGCTTCGCGCCGGCAGCGTGAGGCCGTTCAAGGTTCCCGCGCCGGCGACGGTCTATCGTCATGGGCATTCGTGCCGGAAACCGCGCCGTTGCGGGGGCAAAGGAGCACTACGATGACGCTGTTTCACCCGCGATGGCCGGCGCTTTCGGCAACTCGTCCCCTGCTGGCGAGCCTGTTCGCCGTGCTGTTCGCGCTGCCGATCGCGACCCTGCCGCCGCCCGCCGGCGCGGCCGACGGTGCGGCCAACGCTGCGGTCGGAGTCGAACAGGCCTGGCTGCGCGCGCGCACCGCGATGCTGCCCGGCCCGCAGACCATCCTGCTGCAGGATCAGGCGCGACTCGAACTGCCGGATGGCCACGGCTTCGTCGCGGCGGACGAGGCCACGGCGCTGATGGCGGCGCTCGGCAATGACACCGGCTCCGGCCTGATCGGCCTGATCCTGCCGATGGGCGAACCGGCGTGGATGATGACGGTGGACTACATCGCCGCGGGCCATGTCGACGACAACGATGCCCGCGGCTGGCAGCCGGATGCCCTGCTGGCGGCGCTGAAGCGTGGCACGGCTGCCGGCAATGCCCGGCGCACGGTCCTGGGCCTGCCGCCGCTGGCGGTCAGCGGCTGGCTCGACGTGCCGACCTACGATGCCGCGACGCAGCGCCTGTCATGGTCGGCCGCGACCACGGCGGACACGGCGACCGATGCCGCGACGATCAACCTGAACACGGTGATCCTCGGGCGCGAGGGTTATCTCGCGCTGAACCTGATCGCGAACGCGGCGCAGCTGGCAACAGCGCGACATGCGGCCGAGGCGCTGGTCGCGCGGATCCGCTTCAACGCCGGTCGCCGGCACCAGGATTTCGAGCGGGGCCATGACCGCGTGGCGCGCTACGGGCTGTCGGCGCTGGTTGACGGCACGGCCGGTCAGATGACGCCGCCGCCGCCGTCGTTCGCGCGCTGGCTGAGCCTGTTCGCGGTGTTTGGCGCCCTGTCGTTCACGCTGCTGGCGGTGCGCACCGGCGGCCGCACCGTTCGGGCGATTCGCACCACGCCGCAGCCGGCCGTGGCCAAGCCGCCGGCTCAGCGGAAAATGAAGTAGACCGCGCCGCACATGCACAACGCGGCCCACAGGAAATCCAGCTTCAGCGGCTGCTTCATGAAGATCAACGCGAACGGCACGAACACCGCCAGCGTGATCACTTCCTGCAGGATCTTGAGCTGGGCCAGGCTCAAGCTGCCGAAGCCGATGCGATTCGCCGGCACCATCAGCGCATATTCGAACAGCGCGATGCCCCAGCTGAGCAGCACCGCGATGTAGATCGGCTTGTCGTGCAGCGTCTTCAGATGCCCGTACCAGGCATAGGTCATGAACAGGTTCGACAGCAGCAGCAGACCGGCGGTCTGCGCGAGGATCACGAGGTTCATCCGGAAGGTTCCGACAGCGGGTGAAAGGGCGGCGCCCAAAAGAAAACCCCGCGCGAGGCGGGGTTTTCATTGGACCACGGTCGCGATCAATCGTCGCGATTGGCGAAGCCCAGGATGCTCAGCAGGCTCATGAACACGTTGTAGATGTTCAGGTACAGGCCGACGGTGGCGCTGATGTAGTTGGTCTCGCCGCCATCGAGGATGCGACCCGTGTCATAGAGCATGAAGCCCGAGAACACGACCATCGCCGCCGCCGACACGGCCAGTTGCAGGCCGGCGATGTGCAGGAAGATGTTGGCGATCGACGCCACCATCAGCACCACCGCGCCGATCACGAGGAAGCTGCCCATCCGCGAGAAATCGCGGCGACTGATCATCGCGTAGGCCGACAGCGCGAGGAAGATCGCGCCGGTGCCGCCGAGCGCGGTCATCACCAGCTCGCTGCCGTTCGGGAAGGCGCGGGCATACATCGACACGATCGGGCCGGTGATGAAGCCGACGAAGCCGGTGAACGCGAACACGGCGACCAGACCCATCGCGCTGTTGCGGGCAGCCTGCACCCAGAACAGCAGGCCGATCATGCCGGCGAAGCTCAGCAGCGGGTTGATCCGGCCGACGTTCAGCATCGTCGCCAGTCCGGCCATCAGCGCCGAGAACACCAGCGTGGCCGACAGCAGCAGATAGGTGTTGCGCAGGACGGTGTGCGTGGCCAGCAGTTCCGACACCGAGCCGCGCCGCGTGGCGCTGCCGGTGACGGGCAGACCGGGGAACTTGTTCGGGGTGTTCATCGCTCGCTCCTTGTAAAATAAAAGTAAAATCAGCTACTTGGGAACCATCGAAGCTGCGGGGACTATAGCAGCAGCATCGATCAGACCACAGACGGGCGCGCTCGTTCGGTGCGCGGGCCGGCGGCGTCATCGGCGGACGACCGGCGGGAGGCCGCGACGGAACGTGTCATCGGGAGCCGCGACCAGCGGGTACCGAGTACCCGCGGTATTTGCAGCCGCTGCCGCGGAACGCGAGACTGCGGAGCACCTGGAGATTCCCATGTCCGACATCCTCGAAATCACCAGCGCCGATGGCCGCATCGTCGCCGAAACCTGGCTGATCCGCGCCGAATCGGTGCATCGGCAATTGCGGCCGCAGCTGATGCCGGACTACTACGGCCAGATGCGCCGCGTGTTCGCCAGCGGCGGCCGGATGATCGTCGCCACCGACGGCAACGCGGTGCAGGGACTGGCGGTCTGGCGCATTCTCGAAAAGACCTTCTCCCGCAGCGAGCTGTACATCGACGATCTGGTCACCGATTCCGCCTGCCGCTCGACCGGTGTCGGCAAGGCGCTGCTCGGCTGGTGCGAGTCGCGGGCGCGCGAGGCCGGCTGCACGCAGCTGACGCTCGATTCCGGCACGCCGCGGCTGATGGCGCACAAGTTTTATTTCCGCGAGGGCGTGCAGATCACGTCGTTCCATTTCGTGAAGTCGCTGTAGCCCGCCGCTCACCTCCCCATCCCATGAACCATTCCTGGAAGCTGCACTTTTCGCGATTCCTCACGGCCCGGCCGCAGCGCCTGCATGTCTCGGCGCACAGCCATCATCCGTGGCCCGATGTCAGCTTCGACGCCCAGATGCAGGCCTGGCTCGACGCCGCCGAGCTGATCGACGGCAAGTGGGATCGCATCTTCGGCGAGGTCATTCCGGCGGCGCAGGCGCACGTCGCGAACGTCCTGCATCTGCCGAAGCCGGACACGATCTGCTTCGCCGGCAATACCCACGAGCTGTTCATGCGGGTGATGTCGACGATCGAGCGCAAGCCGATCCGCGTGCTGACCACCGACGCTGAGTTCCACAGTTTCAATCGCCAGATGCAGCGCTTCGAGGAAGCCGGCATGGTGACGGTAGAACGCATCGCCGCCGAGCCGTTCGCGAGCTTCGCCGAGCGCTTCTCGGCTGCCGCCGCCCGCGGTGGCCACGACCTCGTCTACTTCAGCCAGTGCTTCTTCAACAGCGGCTGGCTGGTGCACGAGCTGGCGTCGATCGTCGCCGCCGTGCGCGATCCGGAGACGCTGATCCTGATCGACGGCTATCACGGCTACATGGCGGTGCACACCGACCTGTCGGCGATCGCCCATCGCGCCTTCTATCTCAGCGGTGGCTACAAGTACGCGATGACCGGCGAGGGCAACGCCTTCATCCATTGTCCGGACGGGCAGGCGATGCGACCGGTCGACACCGGCTGGTTCGCCGGCTTTGCCGAACTGAGCACCGGGCCGGTCCAGGTCGGCTATGCCGATGGCGGGCTTCGCATGCTCGGAGCGACATACGACGCGACCGCGCTGTACCGGCTGAATGCCGTGATGGACTGGCTGCACGCGCAGAAGCTGACGCCGGCGCGCATCCACGCTCGCGTGGCGGCGCTGCAGGACCTGTTTCTCGACGGTCTGGCCAAGCTGCAGCTGCCGGTCCTGAATGTTGCCCAGCTGATTCCGGGCCGCGGCCAGCCTCGCGGCAACTTCCTGACCTTTCGCACGCCGGCCGCCGGCGCGATCAACGCGAAGCTCAAGGCGCGCGAAGTGATTGCCGACTATCGCGACGATCGTCTGCGGATCGGTTTCGGGCTGTACCACGACGAAAGCGATGTCGCCGAACTGCTGCAGCGCGTCGCCATCGCGCTGGCCTGAGGCCTGGTAGCGCGCAACAAAAAAGCCGCCGCTGCGAGCGCAGCGGCGGCTTTTTCGGTCCGGAAGCCGCCGATCAGAACGGGTTCAGCGTCTTTTCGCGGGTGTAGCTCAGGTAGCCGACATTGGCACCGGCGCGCAGGCCGACACCGGTACGGATCGGCGCCAGCGTGATGCCGGAGGCGCGCTGATAGTTCAGGCCGACGCCGGCGACGATGTACAGGCTGCCGTCGACACCCGGGAAGCGCTGGTACAGATCCTTGGTCCAGTGCAGGTCATAGACCAGCGTGAACACCTTCGAGGCATTGCCGCCGATGTCCCAGCCGACCGACGGACCCTGCCAGTACACCTTGGTCGAGCCACCGCCCTTGTAGACGAGATTGCCTTCGCCGTAGCGCAGGCCGACGACGAAGGCGCCCGAGCCTTCATTGCCGATGATGTAGCCGACCGGGCGGCCGAGTTTCGAGAAAGCCTTCTCGATCGCCTTCGCCAGGCCGCTGCTGGTGCCGCCGAAGAACTTCTCGGCCGCCGCGACGGTTTCTTCCTGGGTGAAGGTTTCCTGCGGCACGTCGCCGCCGGCCTTGCCCTGTTCGATGGCGGGCTCGCTGGTCTCGTTCTGCGCGTGGGCGGCCGGAATCAGGCCGGCGCCGAGCGTCAGCATCATCGAGCCTGCGACTGCGATCAGTTTCTTGAGCGTCATGGTTCACCTTTTGTTTTTGGCGGACGGGGGCGTCCGGATCAGACCGCGGCAGCCGGCGCGTGTTCGCGGGCCGTCAGCAACCTGATGCCGAAGGATAGACGCTGAACATGAACGCGGCCTGAGCGATACCGTACCGAGCGCGGCAAGGCCTTGTTGGCGAACGAATTCCGCCGTCCGCACGGGTGACGGCGCGCGGCCGCCCGGTTCAGGTGCCGGCGGCCGGAGCCACGGCGAGGTTGGCGCGCCGGTAGACGTGTGCCAGCAGCCACAGCGGCCCGATCATCAGGAACTGCACGTCCTTGAAGAACGACGGCTTCTTGCCTTCGACCTGATGGCCGACGAACTGGCCGACCCAGGCCAGCACGAACACGGCCGCCATCACGGGCACGAAGGCGCCGCCGAGCGCGTCGAAACTGGTCTCGACGATCAGCAGCACCGCCGCCAGCACCGGCACCATGCCGAGCGCCAGCCGCCACGACAGCAGCGCGTAGTAGACGAGCGTCAGCACCATGGCCACGGTGCAGGCATTGACCAGCGCATCGCCCACCGGCACGGCCCGCAGGAACGCGAACACCGCAAGCACGATCGGCGGCACGCACAGCCAGTGCAGACGCTTGTTGACCGGGTTGCGATGGCTGTCGCTGTACTCGGCCAGCCAGGTGTGGATCGATTTCATGAACGGTTGCGGATGCAGCGTTGGGCTTGACGGGGCATCAGGTTATGCTCGGGCCGCCACCAGACAGGATGGTAAATGCGGCCCAGCCTTGTGCGAGGCGGGTCGGCGACGATCGCCGACCGCCGCAGTTCATCGTCCACCGCCCGCTTCAACCGCCGACCGACGAACGCCGAATGGAGGATCCGCTAGCTCGCGACGATGTCGACCCGGCCACGGACAGCGTCGATCCGTTCGATCGCTTCATCGGCCGGCTGTATCGCGCCGGGTTGGCGCTGCCGTCCGGCGGCTTCCGCGCCTGGGCGCTGCAGCAGCTGCGCCAGTGCATCCCGTTCGACGCCGCGATCTGGGGCACCGGCACGGTCCGTACGATGCGCTTCCACACCTGCAGCATCATCGACCTGCCGGGCGATTTCCCGCAGCGTCTGGAAGCGACGCACGCGATCAACCCGATCGTGCCGGCGCTGCTGCGGCAGCTCGGGCGGCCGGTCGACATGCAGTCCGTGCTCGATGACGAGCGCTTCTTCAGCTCCGACATCTACCGCCGCACGTTCGCGCCGTACGGGATCCAGCGCATCCTGAGCACCGGTCATGTCGATGCCCGCAGCGGCCTTTACTCGCTGGTCTCGCTGTACCGCTTCGATCGCGGCCGGCCGTTCAGCAGCGACGAGCACGCGCGGCAGGCGCGGGTGATGTTCCACCTGTTCAACGCCGCGTCGCACGCCTTTTTCCTGCATCTGTCGCGAGCCACCAGCGAGCGGCCGATCGAAAGCGCCGCCGCGGCGGTCGATCGCACGGGCGCGCTGCACGAGGTCATGCCGCGTTTCGTCGAACTGCTCGACGAACATTTCCCGCATCGGCTGGCCCACGAGCTGCCGTTCGAGCTGCCGCCGCCGGGCGAAACCCGCGTGATCGACGGCCTGTGCATCCGCACGGAGCCGTTCGACGAGTTGCGCTGCGTCTACCTGTGGCAGGCCGGCCCGCTCGATCGCCTGACCCGCCGCGAACGCGAGATCGTCTACGCCATCGCCCACGGACTGAGCTTCAAGCAGGCGGCGAAGCGCATCGGCATCGCTCCGTCGACGGTCGCGAATCACCTGTACCGCGTCTATCGCAAGCTCGGGGTCTACAGCCGCAGCGCGCTTGCCGGGCTGGTCTACCCCGGCTCGCAGTAGCCCCTCGACGTGCGCGCGACGGGCTACGCGTAAAGCTCGGCAAAGCTGAACGGAAAGCCGGGAAATTCAGCGCAGACAAGGCTTTGACGCGTGCTAACCTGCGCCCGTCCCGCGGCCTCAGGCTGCCTTGCCGACTCGTTCGAACCCCATGCGCAACCTCGACACCGCCAGTTTCAAGGCCTTGCTCGACAGCGGCACGGCCGTGCTGCTGGACGTGCGGATGCCGGAAGAGCTCGAAATCGCCGCGCTGCCCGATGCCGTCAACATCCCGCTGCCGGAACTGGGCGCGCGCCTGGGCGAATTAAACCCGCAGGCGCCGATCGCCGTCCTATGTCATCACGGGGTGCGCAGCGAGATGGCCGGCCGCTTTCTCGAGCGCAACGGTTTCGTCGACGTCGCGCATCTAAGCGGTGGGATCGATGCGTGGTCGCTCGAGATCGACGATTCCGTGCCGCGCTACTGACACCGACCATTCCTATCCTCGCCGGCCGCTCGCTGCTCCGGCCATCGCCCGAAACCCAGGAAGATTCATGCGCCGTTCCACTGCCCGCGCCCTGCTTGCTTCATTCTTTCTGCTGCCGACGTTCGCGCCGAGCGCCGCGCTGGCCAATGACCTGCTCGAGACCTACCGCAAGGCGCTTGATCAGGACACCACGCTGCGCGCCGCGAAGTTCGCGCGCGATGCGTCGATCGAAGCGCGCCCGCAGGCCCTGTCGGCATTCCTGCCGCAGCTGAATGCCCAGGCCAGCGGAGCCCGCAGCCGCACCCGGGTCGAGCAGCAGAACGTCATCATCTTCGATCCGGGCCAGCCGCCGCCGACTACCGAGAACGGCGTCAACACCTTCGGCAACGACGCGCTGTCGTATCAGGTGACGCTGTCGCAGACGATCTGGAGTTTCGAGGCCTGGCGCCGGCTCAAGCAGTCCGACTCGCAGGTCGCGCTCGCCGAAGCCACGTATCGCAGCGCCCAGCAGGCGCTGATCCTCCGCGTCGCGCAGGCCTATTTCGCGGTGCTGTCGGCCAGCGATGCCGTGCGCACCAATACGGCCGAGCGCGACGCCAACGAGCGCCAGATGCTGCAGGCGAAGAAGCGCTTCGAAGTCGGCCTTGCCGCGATCACCGACGTGCAGGAAGCGCAGGCGGCGTTCGACGCCAGCGTGGCGACCCTGATCGGCGCCGAGCGCACGCTGTCGAACGCGCGTCGAGCGCTGGGCGAGATCACCGGCGGCTACGCCGAAACGGCGGAAGGGCTGACCGAGGAAATCCCGCTGGCGAGTCCGGATCCGGTGTCGGTCGACGACTGGCTCAAGGTCGCGCACGACAGCAATTTCGACCTGCAGATCGCCGAGCTCAATGCCGAGGTTGCCAAGAAGGCCGTCGGCGTTGCCTACGCCCGCCACTATCCGACCCTGAGCATCGATGGCAGCTACGGCGAGAACCAGAACTCGTTCCAGAGCAACCCGAACACCTCGCGCAGCAGCATCGGCATCAGCGTCAACGTGCCGATCTTCAGCGGCGGCCTGACCCAGTCGCAGGTCCGCCAGGCCGCAGCGACGCGCGATCAGTCGCTGGCGCAGGTTGAAGGCTCGAAGCGCTCGATCGAACGCCAGACCCGCGACGCCTATCAGGGCGTGATCTCCGGCATCGCCAGCGTCAAGGCGAATCTGCAGGCGGTGAAGTCGAACCGGACGGCGCTGGAATCGAGCCAGGTCGGTCTGCAGGTCGGCACCCGCACCGAAGTCGACGTGCTGAACACGCTGCGCAACCTGTACATCGCCCAGCGCACGTACTACCAGAGCCGCTACGACTACCTGCTGAGCGTGCTGACCCTGAAGCAGCAGGCCGGCCGGCTGACCGAAGCCGATCTGGCCGACATCGACCGACTGCTGCTCGTGCCCGCGACCCGATAGACCGATCGGCTTTCCGGAAGCCGCCGTGCCCCGCGCCCGGCGGCTTTCGCGTTTCCGGGGCCTGCGTCTGAATTCCGCCGCCTGCGTGGCACAATCGGCGATCCTTCGATTCCGGCCCGAATGCGCGGCGGATCGTCCCGAAATCCTGCCGAGACCGCCATGAGCGCAGTTGCTCCCGTTCCCCAATTGACCGTCCGCGCCGTCGTGCTGTCGGTCATCCTCGCGATGATCCTCGCCGCGGCCAACGCCTATCTCGGCCTGTTCGCCGGCCTGACCATCGCCACCGCGATTCCGGCGGCGGTGGTGTCGATGGCGGTGCTGCGCACGCTCGGTGGCGGCACGATCCTCGAAAACAACATCGTGCAGACCGGCGCCTCGGCCGGATCGTCGATCGCCGCGGGCGTGATCTTCACCATCCCGGCGCTGATCATCCTCGGCTACTGGCAGGACTTCCGCTACTCCTGGGTGCTGGCCATCGCCGGCCTTGGCGGCCTTCTCGGCGTGCTGTTCTCGGTACCGCTGCGCCGCACGATGATCGTCGAGGAGCCGCTGGCATTCCCCGAAGGCAAGGCAGCAGCGGAAGTGCTGAAGGCGGGCGAGAACCCGGGGCAGGGCGTGAAGACCTTGGCCTTTGCCGGAGGCCTCGGTGCCTTCATCAAGCTCGCCGCAGCCAGCGGCCTGAAACTGATTCCGGATACCGCGATCGGAGCGACCTTCATCGGCAAGTTCTTCGCGTTCATGGGCACCAACCTGTCGCCGGCGCTGCTCGGCGTCGGCTACATCGTGGGCTTGAATGTCGGCATCGTCGTCGTCGGTGGCAGCGTGCTGAGCTGGCAGTTCGCGATCCCGATCTACCACGCGTTCTTCCTCGACACCGATCCGGCGCTGGCGGCGAAGGTTGCGACCCTCGGCGCCGAAGACCTCGGCTATGCGATCTGGTCGGCGAAGATCCGCTATCTCGGCGTCGGCGCAATGCTGATCGGCGGCATCTGGACCCTGTTCAGCCTGCGCAAGTCGCTGGCCTCCGGCATCAAGTCCGGCTTGGCCGCCGCGCGCAAGAACACCACGGGCACGGTGATCGCCGAAGTCGACCGCGATCTGCCGATGAAGTGGATGCTGATCGCGCTCGTCGTGTTCACCATTCCGCTGGCGCTGCTGTATCAGGCCATCGTCAACGACTGGCTGGTCAGCATTCCGATGACCCTGATCATGATCGTTGCCGGCTTCCTGTTCGTGTCGGTGTCGGGCTATCTCGCCGGGCTGGTCGGCTCGTCGAACAATCCGGTGTCCGGCATCACCATCGCCACGATCCTGTTCGCCTCGCTGGTCCTGATCCTGCTGCTCGGCAAGAACTCGCCGATCGGCGCGGTCGCCGCGATCATGATCGGCGCGGTGGTCTGCTGTGCCGCCTCGGTCGGTGGCGACAACCTGCAGGACCTGAAGGCCGGCTATCTGGTCGGCGCCACGCCGTGGAAGCAGCAGCTGATGCTCGGCATCGGCGCGTTTTCCTGTGCGCTGGTGATGGCGCCGGTGCTGAACCTGCTGGCCACGGCCTACGGCATCGGCGCGCCGACGCCGGAGCATCCGAACGCGCTGGCCGCACCGCAGGCGAACCTGATGGCCTCGGTCGCCAAGGGCATGTTCGGCGGCGAGCTGCCGTGGAACTTCATCGCGATCGGTGCGGCGGTCGGCGCGGTGATCATCGCGCTCGATTCATGGCTCAAGGCGCGCGGCTCGCACTTCCGCGTGCCGGTGCTGGGCGCGGCGATCGGCATCTACCTGCCGCTGGAACTGATGGTGCCGATCTTCCTCGGCGGTCTGCTGTCGCATCTGGTCGAGCGCCACCACAAGGTCGACGCTCAGGACGAGGAAGCGCGCGACCGCATCCATCGTCCGGGCACGCTGTTCTCGGCCGGCCTGATCACCGGAGAGGCGCTGATGGGCATCATCATCGCGATACCGATCGTCATTTCCGGCCGTGGCGACATCCTCGCGCTGCCGGCCCCGTTCCAGTTCGGCCAGTTCGTCGGTCTGGTCGTGCTCGCCGTCGTTGGCGGGCTGCTGTACCGCGCCGCCACGGCGTCCGGCGGGGCAACGGCGCAAGCCTGATCCTGCTTCCTGCCTTCTTTTGAATGGAGTCTGAAATGTCCCGTCCCCACACGCCGGCGCTCGCCCGACTCGCGCTGGCTGCCTTGAGTCTCACTGCCCTGATGACCACCACGCCCGCCGCTGCCGCCGCGCCGACACCGTTCACTGCCGAGGCGCTGGTGCGTCTGGAGCGCGTGTCCGACCCGCGGGTCGCGCCGAATGGCCGGCTGATCGCCTACACCTTGCGCACGACCGACTACGACGCCAACAAGGGCGTGCAGGCGATCTGGCTGCACGATCTGGAATCGAACACCACGCGCCGGTTGACCGGCGGCACTGGCTCGTCGCACAGCCCGCGCTGGGCCGCGAATGGCGATCTCTATTTCCTGTCGACCCGCAGCGGCAGCCAGCAGGTGTGGAAGCTCGACCTGTCCGGCGGCGAAGCGCAGGCCGTCACCGCGCTGCCGCTCGATGTCGGCACCTTCGTGCTGTCGCCGACCGGGGATCGCATCGCGATCGCGGCCGACGTCTTCCCGGAACTCGGCACCGATCTGGCGGCGACCAAGCAGCGTCTCGACGCGGTCAACGCGCAGAAGAACACCGGCGTGCTGTACGACAAGCTGTTCATCCGCCACTGGGACACGTGGAAGGACGGCACCCGTTCGCAGCTGTTCGCCTATCAGCTTACCGAGCGCGGCATCGCCACCGGCAATGCCCAGTGGTTGAGCCGCGGCATCGATGGCGACGTACCGTCGAAGCCGTTCGGCGGCGACGAGGAAATCACCTTCACGCCGGACGGCCGGCAGGTGATCTACAGCGCCCGCATCGCCGGCAAGACCGAGCCGTGGAGCACGAACTTCGACCTGTTCCGCGTCGCCGCCGATGGTTCGACGACGCCGGAAAACCTGACCGCCGACAACCCGGCCTGGGACACCGGCCCGGTCGTGTCGCCGGACGGCAAGCTGCTGGCCTATCGCGCGATGAAGCGCCCGGGCTTCGAGGCCGATCGCTTCGGCATCATCGTCCGCGACATCGGCAAGACCGGCGAACTTGGTCCGGCGCGCGAACTGGCGCCGAAGTGGGATCGTTCGGCCGACAGCCTCGTGTTCTCGCCGGATGGTCGCAAGCTCTACACCGCCGCCGACGACCTCGGCCAGCACCGCGTGTTCTCGGTCGAAGTCTCGTCCGGCAAGGTCAAGGCGCTGACCGGCGAAGGCTGGGTCGAAGGGTTCGCGCTGGCCCGCGATGCCGTGATCATCGCGTCGAACACGCTGGCCGGGCCGACGCAGCTGTACAAGGTCAAGCTGTCCGGCAGCGCGCCGCTGGCGCTGACCCAGCACAACGCGCAGACGCTGGAAAATCTCGCATTCGGCAGCTTCGAGCAGTTCAGTTTCAAGGGCTGGAACAACGAAACCGTCTATGGCCACGTGGTCAAGCCGGTGGGCTATGAAGCGGGCAAGAAGTACCCGGTGGCGTTCATCATCCACGGTGGCCCGCAGGGCAGCATGGGCAACCACTTCCACTACCGCTGGAACCCGCAGACCTACGCCGGCGCCGGCTTCGCCGTCGTGTTCATCGACTTCCACGGTTCCACCGGCTACGGCCAGGCGTTCACCGACGCGATCTCCGGCCACTGGGGCGACCGTCCGCTGGAGGATCTGCAGAAGGGTTATGCCGCAGCCCTCGCCAAGTACGATTTCCTCGACGAAACCCGCGCCGCCGCGCTCGGCGCCAGCTATGGCGGCTACATGATCAACTGGATCGCCGGCAACTGGAGCCAGCCGTGGAAGGCGCTGGTCAACCACGACGGCGTGTTCGACAACCGCTCGATGGCCTATTCGACCGAAGAACTGTGGTTCGACGAATGGGAGCACGGCGGCACGCAGTACGAGCAGCCGTCGCACTACGAGCAGTTCAATCCGGTCAACCACGTCGCCAAGTGGCGCGTGCCGATGCTGGTCATCCAGGGCGGCAAGGACTTCCGCATTCCGCTCGAACAGGGCATCGCCACGTTCACGGCGCTGCAGCGGCGCGGCATCCCGAGCCAGTTGCTGCACTTCCCGGACGAGAACCACTGGGTGCTCAAGCCGCAGAACTCGGTGCAGTGGCACAACACCGTGCTCGACTGGATCAAGCGCTGGACGGCCGCGAACTGATCGTGCGCTCGCCGCCGGGGACCCTCGCATCCCCGGCGGCGGCTCCGAGGCAAAGACCCATGCGCACGATCGACTGGTACTTCGATGTCATCTCGCCGTACGCCTACTTCGCGTTCCTGAAGCTGGACGCGCTGCCGGCCGAGACTCGGCTGAAGCCGGTGCTGTTTGCCGGCCTGCTGAATCACTGGGGCCAGAAGGGCCCGGCCGAGATCCCGGCCAAGCGCGTCTGGACCTATCGCTGGTGCCTGTGGCACGCGCGGCAGCACGGCATTCCGTTCGAGGCGCCTGCCGCGCACCCGTTCAACCCGCTGCCGTACCTGCGGCTGGCGCTCGCCGCCGGCGTGACCCGCGAAGCCGTGGCCGCGATCTTCGAGACGGTCTGGACCTCCGGTGCCGATCTCGCCGATCCGGCCGTGATCGCGGCACTGGCCGAGCGCCTGTCGATCCCGCTTTCCGCCCTCGATGCCCCGGCCGTGAAGCAGGCCTTGCGTGCGAACACCGAAAGCGCCGTCGCTGCCGGCGTATTCGGCGTGCCGACGCTCGTGATCGACGGCGAAGCCTTCTGGGGCGTCGACGGCATGGCTTTCGCCCGCGCCTGCCTCGATGATCCCGCTCTCCTCGCCCGCGACGACATGCAGCGCATCGCGCGGCTGCCGGTCGGCGCGTCGCGAACCTGAAGCCGCTGTCGCACTGCCGCCACCCGACCCGGACCTGCCCGATGAACCATGCCGCCCTGATCACCGTATTGACGATGTTCCTGCTGCTCGCCGTGATGATCGGCGTCGGTCGTGCCCGCGGTCGCTACGGCGTGAAGGCGCCCGCCACCACCGGGCCGGAAGGCTTCGAGCGGGCCCTGCGCGTACAGGTCAACACGCTCGAGGGCGCCTTGATGTTCCTGCCGTCGCTGTGGCTGTTCGCGATCTATGTCAGCGACGTCTGGGCGGGCATCGTCGGCGCGGTCTGGCTGGTTGGCCGCATCGCGTATGCCATCGGCTATTACCAGGCGGCGGCCAAGCGCAGCGCCGGCTTCCTGATCGGCTTCATCGCGACGGCCATCCTGATGGTCGGCAGCCTCGTCGGCGTGGTGCAGGTGCTGCTCGGCTGAAGCCGGTCGCCGCGCCGGCTCAGGCCTGCGCGGCGCTCAGTTCCTTCAGCATCGCCTCGCGGATCAGGTACTTCTGCACCTTGCCGGTCACCGTCATCGGAAAGGCCTCGACGAAGCGCAAGTGGCGCGGAATCTTGTGGTGCGAGATCTGGCCGCGGCAGTGCGCGCGGATGTCCGCTTCGCTGGCCGTCATCCCCGGGCGCAGGATGATCCAGGCGCACAATTCCTCGCCGTAGCGCGCGTCCGGCACGCCGACGACCTGCACGTCGGCCACGGCCGGGTGGCGATGCAGGAATTCCTCGATTTCGCGCGGATACAGGTTCTCGCCGCCGCGGATGACCATGTCCTTGATCCGCCCGGTGATCCGGCCATAGCCGTCGTCGTCGATCGACGCCAGATCGCCGGTATGCATCCAGCCATCGGCGTCGATCGCGTCGCGGGTCTTCGCGTCGTCGCCCCAGTAGCCGAGCATCACCGAGTAGCCGCGCGTGCACAGCTCGCCGGTCACGCCGCGCGGCACGGTGCGGCCATCGGCATCGACGATCTTGACCTCGCAGTGCGGATGGACGCGGCCGACGGTGGCCACGCGACAGTCGATCGGATCGTCGAGCGCGGTCTGGAACGAGACCGGCGAAGTCTCGGTCATGCCGTAGGCGATGGTGATGCCGCGCAGGTGCATGCGCTCGATCACCGCCTGCATCACCGCCACCGGGCACGGGCTGCCGGCCATGATGCCGGTGCGCAGGGTGCCGAGATCGTGTTCGGCGAAGGACGGATGCTCGAGCTGCGCGATGAACATCGTCGGCACGCCGTACAGCGCGGTGCAGCGTTCCGCTGCCACGCAGCGCAAGGTCGCCAGCGGATCGAAGGCATCGGACGGGTAGACCATCGTCGCGCCGTGGGTCAGCGCCCCGAGGTTGCCCATGACCATGCCGAAGCAGTGATACAGCGGCACCGGGATGCAGACCCGATCGCCCGGCACCAGGCCGATGCCTTCGCCGGTGAAGTAGCCGTTGTTCAGGATGTTGTGATGCGACAGCGTCGCGCCTTTCGGGCTGCCGGTGGTGCCGGACGTGAACTGGATGTTGATCGGGTCCTGCGCCTGCAGCCGCTCGCCGAGCGTCTGCAGCGCGGCGCGTTCGGCCGCGCTCGGGGCGGTCAGCAGCGCCTCGAAGTTCAGCGTGCCCGGTGTCGGCTCGGGCCCGAGCCGGATCACCGTGCGCAGCGCCGGCAGCCGCGCCGACTGCAGCGCGCCGGGCGCACAGTGCGCAAGTTCCGGTGCCAGCGCGGCGAGCATCGCCAGATAGTCGCCGCCCTTGAACGACGGCGCGGTGACCAGCGCCTGACAGCCGACCTTGTTCAGCGCGTATTCCAGCTCGCCGAGCCGGTACGCCGGGTTGATGGTGACCAGAACCAGCCCGGCTTTCGCCGTCGCGAACTGGGTGATCGCCCACTCCAGATTGTTCGGGCTCCACAGCGCCACGCGGTCGCCCGGCTGCAGGCCAAGGCGCAGCAGGGCGCAGGCCAGTGCGTCAACCGTCTCGCGCAGCTCGGCATAGCGCAGGCGCCGCCGCTGATGCGCGCTGACGATCGCCTCGCGCGCCGCGTGACGGGCGCAGGCCTCGTCGAACCGCTGGCCGATGGTCTGCGCCAGGCGCGGCGTCGCGGTGGCGCCGCGGACATGGCTCGGAGCCGACATCGGCCTGCCGCCGTCAGCGGTGGCGATACAGCGTGGCTTCGAACTCGCCGAGTGCGGCGGCCACCTTCGCGTCGTAGAACGGCAGGATCTGGGCCGCGATCACCGCGGTGACGCCGGAGGCGGGGTCGATCCAGAAATAGGCGTTCGGCAGGCCGGCCCAGGTCAGGCTGCCGGCGGCGCGGCCGCCGGGGACGGGCTCGGGGTTGATCAGGAAGCTCAGGCCCCATTGGCAGGCCATGCCGGGGAACGGCGTGAAGTCGTTCGTCAGTTGCGGCAGGTGAGTCTTGAGCGGCGGGATGGTCAGGCTGCCGATGTGGTTCTGGCGCATCAGCGCCACCGTGTCGGCCTTCAGCACGCGGTTGCCGTCGAGCACGCCGCCGTTGAGGATCGCACGCAGGAAGCGCAGATAGTCCGGCAAGCGACCGGACAGCGCATGGCCCCCCATGTCGACTTCCGCATTCGGCGGAATGCCGAACGGGATCGTCCGCAGGCTGCCGTCCGGCAGGCGCGCATGCATGGCGCTGGCGCGCGAGAGCTGCTCCGCATTCAGCGCGAAGCTGACGTCGTGCATACCGAGCGGCTCGAACAGATGGCGGGCGCAGTAGTCGCGCAGCCGGAGGCCGCTGACCGCTTCGACCATCCGGCCGGCCCAGTCGAGGCCGATGCCGTAATGCCATTCGCGGCCGGGATCGGCGACCAGCGCGCGGTCCATCGTCGCGAACGTGCCGGAGACGACACCGCTCTTGCCGGCCGCAGTCAGTTCGCGGTCGACATCGGCGTGGAAGAACTCGTAGGCGAAGCCGCAGGTGTGGGTCAGCAGGTTGCGCAAGGTGATCGGCGCCTGCGGTGCACGCAGCAGCGGCGTGCCGTCCGCGGCCCAGCCGGTGCGGACCTGCACGCGGCCGAGTTCCGGCAGCACCGTGCCGGCCGGCGCATCGAGATCGAGCCGGCCCTGTTCGACCAGCTGCATCGCGGCGCTGGCGGTGATCGCCTTGGTCATCGACGCGAACCACAGGATGGTGTCGAGCGTCATCGCGGTACTGCCGCCGTGACTGCGGACACCGGCCGCGCCTTCGTAGATCACGCCGCTGCGGTCGGCGACCAGCGCCACGAGGCCCGGAACGCCGTGGTCTTCGGTGGCACGCCGCAGCACGGCATCCAGCGCCGGAATCAGGCTCATCGCAGTCTCCCCTGTGTTGGTTCTTGGTTATGGCCGGTCTGCTGCGGGCAGCCGACATCCGATTATCACCACGAGGTCTGTCCGCGACCAGATCGGCCGGCGCGCCGCCGGTCGGACGCGGCACAAGAAAATGCCCGCACGGGGCGGGCATCGTTGCAGCGACCGTGGCGGCGTGCGGCTAGCCGCCCGTGCCGGCCCGCTTCTTCGGCGCCGCGGCGGCGCGGCTGCGGCGCACCGGCTTCTTCAGCGCATCGATCCTCAGCAGCAGGTTCGGGTCCGGGCAGCGGGCAAGCCAGGTCGCTTTCTCCGACGCGCGGCAGACGCCCGGATAGTCGCCTTCGCGGCCATCCAGCTCGCGGATGATCTGGAAGTGCAGGTGCGGCGCCCAGCCGACGTTCTCGTGCGGCTGGCCGAGCCAGCCGATCGGCTCGCCGATCGCCACCTCGCGGCCGCGCTTGCACAGCTGCAGCGACTGCCGCGACAGATGGCCGTACAGCGTGTGGAAGCGGTAGCCGCCGATCTCGTGCTCGAAGATCACGGTCGGGCCGTAGTCGCCGAACTCCTTGTTGTCGCGCGTCGAATGCACGACGCCCGGCAGCACGGCGTGGACCACGGTGCCGGCCGACAGCCACAGGTCGAGGCCGAGGTGGATCGTGCGCGGCTCTTCCGAGCCGGTGCCGTAGAGATCGCTCATCCGGTACAGCGCGCGGTCTTCGCCATAGCCGCCGGCGGCGAAGTCGGCATTGGCGGCGCGCAGCCGGCGCAGGATCCAGCGGTGGAACGCGGCCGCATCGGCCGGGTCGGTGCCTTCGAGCGCGTCAACCCCCGGGCCGAGGCTCAACGGCAGGCAGCGCCGCGTGTTCAACGCAAACGACAGCGGGCTCGCGGCCGGCGTCACCGCCAGTAACTTGCTGAAGTTGTCGCGTGCCATCGTCATCAGGCCCTGTCTCAAGATCGATCGAACAATCCGCCGCCATCCGGACCGCGCGACCGGCGTGCCGGGCAGGCGGACCGCCGAACGGCGGGAAAACCAACATTGTGCCGCGCCCTGCGCCTCAAGTCGCCCTTTTTGACGCCCGGACGGCTCAAAACGTGCGAAGGGTCATGCTCGCGGGTCGTAATTCGGGAACAAGACCCGCATCTGCGTGTAAATCTGCCGCTGGGCATCCGTTTCCGGCGCCGGCGTGTTGATCTGGATGGTGACGAACTGGTCGCCGGCCGGCGAGCCGGGCAGGCCGCGGCCTTTCAGCCGCAACCGTCGTCCAGACAGCGTGCCGGGCGGCAGGTTCAGTTCGACCGTGCCGCCAAGCGTCGTCACCGGCACGGCGCTGCCGAGCGCCGCTTCCCACGGTGCCACGTTCAGGGTCATGTGCAGGTCCTTGCCTTCCGGCCGGAACACCGGATGCGGCGAGAAGCTCAGTTCCAGCAGCACGTCGCCACCGCGCGGCGCCTGTCCGCTCAGGCGGATGCTCTGGCCGGCGGCCACGCCTTTCGGAATCCGCACGCTCAGGGTGCGGGTGCCGAGCGTCACGCTGCGCGTGGCGCCGTTGAACGAATCTTCGAGCGAGATCGCCAGCCGCGCCTGCTGGTCGCGGGCGCCGCCGAAGCTGCTGCTGACGTCCTCGAAGCCGCCGCCGTAGCCCGCCGGTCCGCCGGCATTGCCGAACAGCGTCGAGAAGAAGTCGGAAAAGCCGCCGCTGTCGCCACCGAAGCCGGCTCGCGCGCCGCCCCAGCCCGGCGGCGGCGTGAAGCGCTGGCCGTTCTGCCAGTTGGGACCGAGCTGATCGTAGGCCGCGCGCTTCTTCGGATCGCCGAGCACTTCGTTGGCCTCGTTGATCGTCTTGAACCGCTCCTCGGCGTCCTTCGCCTGGTTCTTGTCCGGGTGAAACTCGCGCGCCAGCTTGCGATAGGCGCGCTTGATCTCCGCCTCGCTGGCGGTGCGGGGCACGCCGAGAATCTTGTAGTAATCCTTGTATTCCATTGCGTCCGTCAAAACAGGTGCGGGGCATCGCGGCAGGTTGCGCCGCGATGCCCCGCAATGTACTTCACGGCAACCCGTTGACGAAGATCAATGGGCAATCAGTGGGTCACGGCGATCCGGCGCGGCTGGGCCGCCGGCCGCTTCGGGATCACCACTTCCAGCACGCCGTTGTTGCCGCGGGCGCTGACCGAGTCGGAATCGACCGTGTCCGGCAGCGAGAAGCGGCGGAAGAAGCGTCCGGTCGCGCGCTCGCTGCGGCGGCGCTCGACGCCGGCCGGATCGACCGGCTTCTCGCGCGAGCCGCTGAGGCTCAGCACGCCCTTGTCGAGCGTGACTTCGATCGACGCCGGGTCGATGCCCGGCACGTCGGCGTACAGCACGAAGCGGTCGGCGTATTCCTCGATGTCGACGGCCGGCGCCCAGTCGGCGGTGGCGGCGCTCGAGGCGTCGTTGGCGGTGGCGACATCGCCGCTGACGTAGCGGTTCAGTTCGTTCAGCAGTTCCCGGTGCAGAGCCCAGGGCGCAAAGTGGCGTTCGCGGATCATGGTGGTCATGAGAGTCTCCTGTCGGTCGGGGTCATGGGCATTTCGCCCTTGCCGCAACGCTAGGGTCGACGTGTCGCGGTTCAAGACCCGTCCGGCGCGCGTCATGCGGCCGGCGCCAGCAGGCGGCTGATGCGCCGCTCGATCGCCGCCAGATCCGGAATCAGCGTTTCCTGGCTGGCGACGCGGGCGCGATTCAGCACCAGCTCCGCGTCGTCGCCCGGTCGCAGCCCGGTGGCGCGGATCGCCGCGCGGTTCAGGGTCAGCAGGTGCGGGTAGCCTTCGCAGATCACGCCGAAGCGGCGTGCCGCGCCGCCAGTGCTGCCGTGACCGACGGCATTGAGGATCACCACGCGCGTGCGCCGGCCCGGGCCTTCGAGCCCGCCGCCGTTCAGGCGTTCGAAGCGCACCACGGGCACTTCAATGCCGGACCAGGTCAGGCTGCCGGCGTACCAGTCGGCTTCGGCGCCGGGATCGCTGAACGCCGGCACCTTCAGCGCGTCCGGCGACACCACTTCGGCAATCGCCAGATTCGGCAGCAGCAGCGTGTCGTTGAGCACCGAGATCAGCACCGCGTACAGCTGATCGCCGGCGACGACGGGCGCTGCGCCCGGATTCGCATCAACCATGGCGACGCGCCTCCGCATGGCCGATCAGCGTGCGCACTTCGCCCAGCAGCTGGTCTTCCTGATACGGCTTGATCAGGTAGCGATCGACCCCGAGCACGCGGGCCCGCTCGCGATGCTTGTCGCCCGAACGCGATGTGATCATGACGATCGGCACCGCCTTCAGCCGTTCGCTGTTGCGCATGAACGCGGCCACTTCGAAGCCATCGGCACGCGGCATCTCGATGTCCAGCAGCACGCTGGCCGGCACTTCGGTCTGCAGCAGCGCCATGGCGTCGAGGCCGTCCTTCGCGGTCAGCACGCGGTAGCCGTGGCGAACCAGCAGCCGCTCGGCGACGCGGCGCATCGTGATCGAGTCATCGACCACCAGCACCGTCGCGCGTTCGTCGCGGGCGCGCGTCTCGATCCGCTGCACCGCTTCGGCCAGCAGCGCGCGGCGATCGCGTTCGGCGACCAGCGCCGGCACGTCGAGAATCAGCACCACGCGGCCATCGGCGAGGATCGTGGCACCGGTGATGCCGGTGATCGCGCTGATCTGCGGTCCGGCGGCCTTGGTCACGATCTCGCGGTTGCCGATCAGGCTGTCGACCACGAGAGCCACGCGCCGCTCGGCACCGCTGCCGAGGCCGTCGCCGAGGCGCACGAGGATGGTGCTGAGCGAGCGGCTGTCGCCATCGGCCGGGCGCGGCACGTCGACGTAGTCGCCGAGATAGCGAACCTTGTAGGCGCGGTCCCCATAGCGATACAGCGGGCCGTCATCACGATAGAAGTTGGCCAGTTCGGTGCGCGGAATGCGTCCGATGCCTTCGATCGACGGCAGCGGCACGGCGTAGATTTCCTGGCCGATCGTCACCAGCAGCGCCTGCGACACCGCGAGGCTCAGCGGCAGGCGCACGAGGAAACGGGTGCCGAGGCCGACCTGCGAGCGCAGCTCCAGCGTGCCGCCGAGCTGCTTGACCTGATTGGCGACGACATCCATGCCGATGCCGCGGCCGGCGTCCTGCGTCAGCCGGCTGGCGGTGGAGAAGCCGGGCTCGAAGATGAAGCGGGCGAGGGCGTCGTCGCTCAGCTCGGTTTCGGGCGCCATCAGGCCGCGTTCGATCGCCTTGCCGCGGATCGCCGCGAAATCGAGCCCGCCGCCATCGTCCGACACCTCGACCAGCAGCTGCGAGCCATCGCGCGACAGGATCACGCGGATCGCGCCGGTGGCCGGCTTGCCGAGCGCCAGGCGCCGCGCCGCCGGTTCGATGCCGTGGACCACGGCATTGCGCAGCAGATGCTCGAGCGGCGCGGTCATCCGTTCGAGCACGTTGCGATCGAGTTCCGCTTCGGCGCCGGCAAAGCTCAGGTCGGCCTGCTTGCCGTTCTCCTGCGCCGTCTGCCGCACCACGCGCAGCAGGCGCTGCATCTGGCGCGCGAACGGCACCATCAGCGTGCCCATCAGGCCCTGCTGGACATCGGTGGTGATCCGGCTCTGCTGCTGCAGCAGCGCTTCGGCACCGCCGACGGCTTCATCCATCGTCGCGTGCAGCGAACCGAGGTCGCCGATCGACTCGGCCAGCGCCCGAGACAGCTCCTGCATGCGCGAGTAGCGATCCATCTCCAAAGGATCGAAATCGGCGGCGTAGCGGTCATCCGGCCGTTCGCCGCTGCCCGGCGTCAGGCCGCGCGCGGCGATCTGCGCTTCAGTCTCGATGTCCATCATCCGCAACTGCTCGCGCACGCGGCTGATGGTCTGCGTCATTTCCGCGAGCTGGTTCTTCAGCGCCGCGTTGTGTTCTTCGAGCCGCGAGCGGTAGATCGAGATCTCGCCGGCTTCGTTCAGCAGCGTGTCGAGCAGATCGACCGGCACGCGCGCCGATTCGCGCCGGGCGACGGCCGCTTCGGCCTCGTCCTCTGGCTGCCAGTACAGCGCGGGCGCGAACTGGGTCGGGCGCGCTGCCGGCGCTGGTGGGAACGGATCCGCCGCAGGCGGCACCACCGCTGCCGCGACGGCATCCGCGATCACCGCCGGCGGTGCTGCCGAGCTGGCGGCCAGCAGCTCCGCCTCGCCGCGCCGCAGCTGGTCCCCCATCTGCTGCAGGCTTTCAAGACCGCCGCGGAGCTGGGCGAACGTGTCGACATCCGGGAAATCGCCGGTGAGCGTCACCGCATTGACCCGCGATTCCAGCTCGTGCGCCCGGCTCGCCATCGATTCGATGCCGGCCATGCGCGCGCCGCCCTTCAGCGTGTGCAGTGCGCGCTGGAACACCCGCACCGATTCGCCGGCATCGCCGTTCTGCCAGCCCTCGAACGCGGCATCAAGCGTTTCGAGCAGTTCCGCCGCCTCTGCGGCAAAGATGTCGCCGATCTCCTCGTCGTAGGCGACCGCCGGGCTGGTTTCGAAATTGCGCGCCGCCGCTTCGAACGCGGGCTCGGGTGCCGCGGCGAGCGCGGCGATGTCCGGGCTGGTGAAGGCGGACGGTTCCGGCAGCGGCGCGGCTTCCGCGTCCGCGATCGGGGCATCCGCACCGATCGATTCGCGGGCCGGCTCGGCTTCCGGTGCTTCGACGGCTTCAAGCACCGGCTCGAATGCGGCCGGCGCGAGCGGTTCGCCGGCAACCTCGGCGACAGCTGCCGGCGGGTCCGCGGGCAGCGGCACCGGATCCGGCTCGATGAACGCCAGCGCCTCGACCAGCGACGGCGCGGCCATCGACAGATCGGTCGCCAGCAGGTCGATCGTCGGACGTTCGTCGAGCATTGCGTCCGGCAAGGCCTGCGGCAGCTGATCCGCGAACGCGAGCGGTTCGTCGATCACCGGATCGACGACCGGCTCGAGCACGGGCTCGATGACCGGCTCGATCAGGGGCTCAATCAGCGGCTCGATCAGCGGTTCGATCAGGGGTTCGATCAGGGCCGTCAGCGGCGCATCGGACGCGAACGGCGTGTCGGCAGCCGCAGGCGTCTCGAAGCTCGGCGGCAGCAGCGGTTCCAGGCTCAGGTCGAACACCGGCGGCGCGTCGCTTGCCGGCGCAATCGGTTCCAGCGGCGCGTCCTCTTGCAGAGCCGGTGCGGCCTCGGCGACCGTGGCCGCCGCATCGCTCGGCGCGGGCGACGGCTCGATCGCCGCGACGACGGCCGGCGGCGGCAGCAGCGCGGCGGCAATCGCGGCCAGGGTCGGAGCAGCCCATGGACGATCACCGGCGCGCAGCGCGTCGACCTGGTTCTGCAGGCCGTGGAGGCCGGCATCGAAGGCGCCGATCAGCTGCGCGGGCGTCAGCAGTTGCGGCTGTTCGATCAGCGATTCCAGCCGGTGCGCGACATCGCCGATGCCGGCGGCGCCGGCCATGCGGGCGCTGCCTTTCAAGGTGTGCAGGTCGCGGCGCAGCGCAGCCAGCCACGCGTCATCGAAGGCATCGCCAGCCCAGATCGGCACGCGCAGCGCCAGTTCGTCGAGCAGTTCCTGCGCTTCGCCAAGGAAGATGTCGGCCAGTTCGGCGTCGACCGGCTCCGCTGCCGCGGTTTCCCCGGTTTCGGGAACCGGCCGCGGCGCGTCCGCTTCGGGGACGGCCTCGGCCTCGGCATCCGGCTGGGCGTCCGGCTGGGCATCCGGCTGCAGGTCGTCGAAGTCGTCGAGCCGCAGATCGAAGGCGCTGTCCGGCGGCGTGTCGTGCAGCGGTGCCGGGGCGAGCGCTTCAGGACCCGCGAGGGCGGCGATCCGCGCCAGCGCGTCCGGCACCTGCGCCAGCGCGTCCGCGTGTTCGCCATCGCGGTATCGATCAAGCTGCTGGTACAGCGCTTCGACGATCTCCAGCAAGGCGCTGATGCCGACGCGGTCCGGCTGGGCCGGTGCCGCCTGATGCCAGGCTTCGAAATGACTGGCGAGTGCTGCGGCCAGCGGCTGCAGCGACGGGACGTTCGAGCGTTCGGCATCGGCGGCGAGGCGGGTGCAGCCCTCGAACAGCGCGAACGCGGTGTCGCGAGCGGCATCGGGCTCGGCCCAGACGCGCAGCCGGCCTTCGAGTGCCTGAAGCCGATCGAGCGCGGCCATCGCGAAGTCGCCGTCGACCACCGGCCATGCCGGTGCCGCAGGTGCGGTCGGCGCCGCCGCGTCGGCCCCGGACGCCGGATCAGACGCGGATCCAATCCGCGCCAGGCGCGCTTCCCAGGCATCGGCGGCATCGTCCGGCAGCAGTTCGTCGGCCGCGAAGCGGTCGACCCAGCCGAGCAGCGTCTGCACGACATCGGCCAGCAGCGGCAGGCCGGTCGCCGGCAGCGCGCGACCGTGCAGGCGCAGGTCGTTGCAGGCGTTCTCGACCAGCCCGGCGAGCCGGCTGATCGCCACCGCGTTGACCACGGCGGCACTGCCGCGCAGCGTGTGGAACGCGCGGATGACGTCGGCATCCAGTTCGAATTCGCCGTCGGCGAGATCGCGGCTTTCGAGCCACTGGCGCACTGCCGCCAGGCGTTCGCGCGCGTCGTCGCAGAACACCGCGCGCATGTCGACTTCCGGTGCCGGCTTGCCGCTGGCGAGCTGCCCGGCCAGCGCGATCAGCGAGGCCACGCCCGGATCTTCCGGCGCATCGGCGCCGGCCGCTTCGGCGCGGAAGCCGTCGATCAGGCCCGGCAGCAGCTTGATCGCGCGGGTGACGACGCCAACGATGTCGTCATCGGCGCTGCGTGCGCCTTCGAGGCAGCGGTTCAGCAGGTTCTCGATGGCCCAGCCGAAATCGCCGATGCGCAGCGCGCCGACCATGCGGCCGCTGCCCTTCAGGGTGTGGAAGGCGCGGCGCACGTGGCCCAGGGTGTCGCGGTTGCCCGGGTCGCGCCGGAACGATGGCAGCTGCCGTTCGAGTTCGGCCAGCACGTCCGCGGCTTCGTCGATGAAGATGTCGCGCATCTCCGGGTCAAGCCCGGCGCTGGCGCCTTCGTCGACGACCGCAGCGACCGGTTCGGCCACCGCCGGGATTTCAGCGGCGGCCGACGTTGCCGGATCAGCGCTTCCGGCGGCCTCGGCAGCCTCGGCAGCGCGGGTGAAATCGAGCCGCGCGATGTAGCGCGCCAGTTCGTCGACGATGCGGCCGGGGTTCGGCAAGCCGTCGCGCAGGGCTTCGAGATAGACCTCGACGCAGGACACGGCATCGGCGAAGCGATCCTGTTCGGCCGGATCGCCATGCGCTGCGCCGAGGCAGCCGCTGGCGACGTAGCGTTCGAGCCGGTCGATCTGCGCGCTGGCCGCCTCGTGGCCGAGCACGGCGAGTCCGGCGGCGACGGCGTGGAGATGGAGGGGCACGTCGGCCAGCGCGGCGCAGTCGTTGTCGCGCAGCCAGTGATCGACTTCGGTCTTGAGCTGCGCGAAGTCGATCAGCGATTCGCGCAGCAGCGCCTTGATGCTGTTGCGCAGGTCCTGCGCATGCGGCACTTCGGCTTCGATTTCGGCATAGGCCCGCGGCGGACCGCTGCTGCGGCCCAGCGTGCGGAACAGCGCTTCCTCGAGGCTGTGCTCGACTCTCAGGATGGCCGTGGCCACGTCCATCCAGGTGGCGGCGTTCAGCGGGTTCGCGGTGCCGCCGTCCTGCAGCACGCGGGCCTGATTCAGCAGCGCCTGCTGCGGCGCCGGCAGGCCGAGCGCGGACAGCGTGTTGGCGAGGCGGCGCAGACGGTCGGGCGTGGTCTCGAGGTGGCCGACGGCGCGGCCGCCGGTGCGGACGGCGAGATCGATGCTGTCCTTGATCTCGGCGAAATCGCGCCGGATCTCGGCATAGACGCGGTCGAGAATGCCGGAGCCGGGGCTGCGCAGCTTGCGCCGCAGTTCGTCCAGCCGCGACGGCGCCGGCAGGTGCTCGGCAAGGTCGAGCGCTT
Source organism: Nevskia sp. (assembly GCF_021732705.1). Lineage (GTDB taxonomy): Bacteria > Pseudomonadota > Gammaproteobacteria > Nevskiales > Nevskiaceae > Nevskia. The sequence continues at coordinate 117,527 of NZ_JAKFUM010000003.1, forward strand.
CGATCAGATCGCTGGCGCGGGCGATCGGGCGCGGCATCCGCGAGATCTGGAACAGCAGCAGCCAGGCGGTGTCGCCGGCCTGCGAGGCCGCCGCATGTTCGCCGGTGTCGGCCAGCAGCTTGAGCTGGCTGCCGGCGCGGCCGAGCAGGCGCTTGAGATCGAGCGAATCGCTGGCCGGAGCCGTGCTGCGCAGGCTGTCGGCGAGCACCGAGTAGCTGAGCCACAGGGTGCGCAGCTCGGGGTCATCGAGATGGCGGGCCACGCTGTCGGCGATGCGTGCCATGCGGTTCAGCGCCTCCGCCGGCGCGCTGCCGCGGAACCACTGCAGGAACGCCGACTGGAAGCCCGGCAGCTCGCGTCGTGCCAGGGCCTGCGCGGTGCCCAGATCGAACTCGCGCGGCGGAATCAGCGCGCTGCCGGTGGGCAGCCGCAGGCTCAGTCCTTCGCGCTGGGCCTGGCTCGCGAACAGCTCGGCTTCGGTGACCAGCGGCTGCTGGCGGGCGATGCGCAGCTCGTTCAGCGCCGGTTGCAGCAGCAGCGCGCGATCCTGCTCGCCGTGCGCCAGCAGGTCGATGTAGTCGGACAGCTGCAGCGTCGCGCCGGACAGCGCCGAGAACGCTTCGTCCTGCCGGCCGTCGAGACCGCGCAGCACCGCGAGCAGCGCCAGCATCTCGCGTGCGAACTGCTCGGCGCCGAAGCACTGCACCACGGCCAGCGTGCCGCGAACCTGGTTCAGTTCATGGGCGGCCGCATCGAGATGCGTGGCGCCATCCGCGCCTTCGCTTTCGAGATGGGCTTCGAGCGCCGCACGGGTCCGCACCAGGCTCAGTTCCAGCTCGCCACGCAGCCAGTGCAGGCCGTTCGCGAGCTGCGCGGCGCGCGGCGCGAACGTTGGCGGGGATTCACGCAGGCTGGCCATGGCTCAGGCTCCGGCCAGCACGAAGGCTTCGCTGCGCGACAGCTTGCGCAGCGAGATCGCCAGCCAGTCGCGGCCATCGCGCTGGAACGCGCCGATCCGCCATGGTTCCAGCGTCGGGTCGTCCGCGGCCATCGGGCTCTGGTCCTCCGGTGCGAACTGGCGATAGCCGGCCACTTCATCGACCAGAAAGCCGGCCGGCACGCCGTCGGCGTTCAGCACCAGCACGCGCTGGTTGCGGCTTTCGGTCACGGCGGGATGGCCGAGCCACTGGCCGAGGTCGGTCACCGGCAGCAGGCCGCCGCGAACGTTGGCGACGCCGAGCAGCCAGGGCTTCGCGCCGGGCACGCGCGTCAGGCGCGGGCGCGGGCTGATCTCGCGCACGTCCTCGCGCGGCGCCAGCAGCCAGCGATCGCGCAGGCGGAAGGCGAGGCCGGTCCAGGTGCCGCCGTCATCACGGGCGACGGCTTCGGTGCGGGTGCTGCGCAGGCTGCGTTCGATCGCCAGCAGCAGGTCGAACGGCTGCTCGCGCAGCGCCGACCATGCGGACGACAGATCGGAAGGGTCGACGCGGGCGTCCACGCGCGCTCAGCCGGCCTTGCGCGCCAGGTGGGCCTTCACCGCGCCGAGCAGTTCGTCCTTGGTGAACGGCTTGGTCAGGTATTCGTCGCTGCCGACGATGCGGCCGCGGGCGCGATCGAACAGGCCGTCCTTCGACGACAGCATGATCACCGGCGTGCCGGCATAGCGCGGATTGCTCTTGATCAGCGCGCAGGCCTGATAGCCGTCGAGGCGCGGCATCATGATGTCGATGAAGATCAGGTCCGGGTCCTGGTCGGCGACCTTGGCCAGCGCCTCGAAGCCGTCGGCAGCGGTGACCACGGTATAGCCTTCCTTCACCAGCAAGGCTTCGGCGGTGCGGCGGATGGTCTGGCTATCGTCGATCACCATGACCTTCACGGCTGCCAGCGTGTCTGTTGCCACCCTCGAACTCCCTGACTGGATCATCTGCGGATGCAACCGCCGGACCAGCACCGATCTGCCCCTTTCCAGGCAGACGGCACGCGGGCCGCGTCAACAAGACGCCACGTGTGGTCAAGCGGTACCGGCCCCGAGGCGCGGAAGCGCTGTCGATGGGCGCTGCCAACGGCCTTGAAAGCCCCGGAAAAGCGTTCGAACAGCGCCGATTTGTCGACGGTTTCGACGGACTGCAATGTCGGACTTGTAGCACACTCGTCCGGCCGTCCCCAATCCTGCCGACAACCGCGACAACAGGCCGGGCCGATCGGAGATTCGGTTACGCTACCGACCCCGCGCAGACCTCGCGCCCTGCTGGCAGATGCCGCCATGCCTAGTCTTTCCCATCACGCCGTTCCGAACCTGACCACGGCGCAGACGGCCCCGCTGCTGCGCTTCGAAAGCCTGCTGCTGGAACGCGCGGCGGAGATCGAGCGCTGGTTCCGCAGCCAGTGGCTGGTGACGCCGCCGCCGTTCTATTCGTCGGTGGACCTGCGCAACGCCGGCTTCAAGCTGGCCCCGGTCGATACCAACCTGTTCCCGGGCGGTTTCAACAACCTCAATCACGATTTCGACGCGCTGTGCGTGCAGGCGATCCAGTCCGCGCTCGATCGCGTCATGTCGAGCGCCTGCGACGTGCTGCTGGTGCCGGAAAACCACACCCGCAACCGCTTCTATCTGGAAAACGTCGCGACGCTGCAAGGACTGATCCAGAAGGCCGGCTACACCGTGCGCCTCGGCTCGCTGCGGGCCGACCTGCACGAGCCGGAGACGCTGACCCTGGATTCCGGCCGCACGCTGCATCTGGAGCCGATCCGGCGCGAGGGCGACAGCGTCTTCGTCGGCGATTTCCGGCCGTGCGTGGTGCTGCTGAACAACGACCTGTCGGCGGGCCGGCCGCCGGTGCTCGAACAGCTGGCGCAGCCGGTGATTCCGCCGCTCGGCGTCGGCTGGAGCACGCGCCTGAAGACGCAGCACTTCGCCATCTACCGCGAAGTGGCGGCCGAGTTCGGCAAGCTGCTCGGCATCGACCCGTGGTGGGTCGATCCGCTGTTCCGCAACTGCGGCCAGATCAACTTCAAGACCCGCGAAGGCGAGGACTGCCTCGCGTCGAACGTCGAACTGCTGCTGGAGGACATCGCCGAGAAGTACCGCGAGTACGGCGTGAAGGAAGAGCCGTTCGTGATCGTCAAGGCCGATGCCGGCACTTACGGCATGGGCGTGATGACGGTGAAGAGCGCGGACGAGATCCGCACGATGAACCGCGATGCCCGCAAGAAGATGGCCTCGGCCAAGGAAGGCAACGAGGTCACCGGCGCGATCATCCAGGAAGGCGTCTACACCTTCGAGCGCTGGGGCGACGCCCAGTCGACCGCCGAGCCGGTGGTCTACATGATCGACAAGCATGTCGTCGGCGGTTTCTATCGCGTGCACGGCGGCCGTTCGAACACCGAAAACCTGAACGCGCCGGGCGCGAGCTTCCAGCCGCTGGCGTTCGCCGACCCGTGCAACTGCCCGGATACCGCGCAGAACCCGGACGCCGTGCCGAACCGCTTCTACGCCTACGGCGTCGTCGCGCGCATGGCGATGGTGGCCGCGGCGCGCGAAACGGCGAATGCGCTGAAGCGCGAGAAGCAGCTGGCGGATGCCGAGGCCTGAGACCGGATTGACGCCGGCCTTGGGGTCGGCACCGGCGCGTCATTGAACGGTGCGCCGGTCATCCCCACGATTTCGGCATGATCAAGTTCGTGCTCTGGCTGCTGCTGTTCGTGCTGTGCTGGCCGCTCGCGCTGCTGGCGCTGATCCTGTACCCGCTGTTCTGGCTGATCAGCCTGCCGTTCCGGCTGGTCGGCATCGTGTTCGAAGGCCTGTTCGAATTCCTGCGCGCGATGCTGCTGCTGCCGTCGCGCCTGCTCGGCGGCCGGCCGCGCTGAATCCTTTCCGTCGTCACCTGAAGTTGCCCGCATGATCACGCTTGTCGCCGATGCCGATTTGCCGACCGTTCCGCTCGCGCCCGCCCCGTGGCAGCTGACCGGGCAGGGCTACATCCTGCTGGTGAAGCTGCCGAAGGAGGTGCTCGACGACCCGCGCCACGTGCCGGCCGAACTGCGCGGCACCCGCCGCGGCGGCTTCGCGATGGTGATGCTGGTGGATTACGAGCATTCCGCCGTCGGCCCGTACCGCGAACTGCTGTACATCCCGGGCACGTTCGCGTTCGGTGCGGCGCGCCATCGCTCGATCACCCGCATTTATGTGTCGAGCGTCGAATCGGTGGTCAACGGCCGCCGCAACTGGGGCATCCCGAAGGACGCCTGCGATTTCGACTTCCAGTACGGCCGTGACGGCGGCGAGGACCGCCTCAGCGCGTCGCTGAACGGCAAGACCTTCGCCCGCTTCAGCTTCCGCCCCGGTCGCGTCAAGCTGCCGTTCTCGACGTCGATGCTGCCGAAGTTCCTGCTGAACCTGGCGCAGCGCCATGCTGGCCAGCAGTTCGTCTACGCGCCGAGCGCCAAGGGCAGCATCGCCTTTGCCAAGGTCACCGACTGGGCGTTCGACAGCGCGCTGTTCCCGGATCTGGCACGCGGCAAGGTGCTGACCGCGGTCCGCGTGCCGCGCTTCACGATGGCTTTTCCGGTCTCGACCATCACGCCGGCCTGAACATCGACCGAGCCGATGATGGGGGTCAGACCCCCCATTGAAGCCTCGACCGATGACGCCGCTGCCGCACCTTCCCTGATCAGATGAACTTCGGCATCGGCGAATTCTTCTCCCTGGCGTGTGCGCTGGTCTGGGCGATCGCCGTGGTGCTGTTCAAGAAGTCGGGCGAGAGCATCGCGCCGTTCGCCTTGAATCTGTTCAAGAATTCGCTGGCGGCCGGGCTGCTCGGGCTGACCCTGCTGGTGCTGTCGCCGACCGTGCCATCGATGCCGCCACTGTCGCTGGCGCTGATCCTGCTGTCCGGCTTCCTCGGCATCTGTCTGGGCGACACGCTGTATCTCGGCGCGCTGAACACCATCGGTGCCAGTCGCATGGCGGTGGCGCAGACGCTGTTCTCGCCGTTCGTCATCGTGCTGTCGGCGATCTTCCTGCACGAGCGCCTGCACGGCCTGCAATGGGCCGGTGCTGCCTGCGTGCTCGGCGGCATCGTGCTGGTGACCTGGGTGCGCGATGCCGGTATCAGCACGCTCGATGCCCGGCGTCTGCGCCGCGGTGCGGCGGCCGGCGTGCTGTCAGTATTCCTGATGGCGGTCGGCATCGTCATGGCCAAGCCGATGCTGGCGCTGCACGATTTCCTGTGGGTGGTCTGGCTGCGCGTGGTCGGCGGTGTCGCCGGGCTGATCGTCACCGTGGCGTGGAAGCGCAATGCCGGCGACCTGCTGACGCAGTACCGGCGCGTGCGGCACTGGCCACAGATCGTCGCCGGCTCGTTCGCTGGCACCTATCTGTCGATGATGCTGTGGCTGGCCGGCTACAAGTACACCAGCGCTTCCGTCGCCGCCGTGCTGAACGAGACCGCTGCCGTGTTCATCGTGCTGCTGGCGGTGCTGTTTCTCGGCGAGAAGGTCGGCCGGCGGCAGGTGGCGGGTGTCACCTTGGCGATGCTCGGCGTTGGTCTGATGGTGCTGCGCTGACGGTCACACGGGCATTTGCGCGCCCAGTGACGCTTTTTTGGCGCAAATCCATAAATTTCAATCAGTTATCGATATAGCGCAACCGTTCGTCAAAACCGCTTGCAGGATGGGATCAACCTGCCGATGCTGTGCTCACACCAAAGCACCATCGGATGAAAGTCGTGAAAACATACTATTCGAATCAGATCCGGACCCGCCTCGTCGCCCCGCTCCGTCGCTCACTCCGTCGCTCGCTCAGCGCCGCAACGCTGGTCACCAGCCTCGTGCTGCCGGCCGTGGCCGCACCGGCGCCTGCACCGATCGTCACTGGCGTCATCGATCCGGTGAGCGGCTTCCAGACACTCAGCGGCACGCTGCGCCGCACCTATTCGGTGGTCAACGGCATCCCGGTGCCGATCAATCCGCAGACGACCGTGGCCAGCGCCAATCTGACGGTCGCCGGCGTCAGCCGCCGCTATCTCGTGATCAAGCCGACCAACGTCACCGCCAATGCGCCGGTGATGCTGTTCCTCCATGCCAACAGCGTGTCGCCGGAACTGATGGCGGCGCTGACCGAGGCGGCCGATTACGCGGCGACGCAGGGCTTCTGGGCGGTGTTTCCGGCGGCGGTCGGCGGCGTCTGGAAGGATGATCCGAGCACCAGCGGCAACGACGACGTGCGCTTCGTCTCGGCGCTGATCGACACGCTGGCAACGCAGGGCGCCGACGCCACCCGCGTCTACGCGGCCGGCTACTCGAACGGCGGCTTCATGGCCGATCGCCTCGCCTGCGAGCTGTCGGACAAGATCGCGGCGTTCGGCATGGCCGCGGCAAGCCTGCGCAATGGCGTGGCCAATGCCTGCGCACCGGTCAAGAAGCGCGCGAAGATCTACTTCCTCGGCACGGCCGATGGCGTCGTGCCGTATGCCGGTGTCGCCAACCTGAAGTCGGCCAGCGCGACGATGGCGTACTGGAGCGCGCAGCAGGGCTGCGCCGGCACCCTCGCCAACACGCTGCCGGATCGCGTGCTCGATGTGACCACGGTGCAGCAGACGCGCTATACCGGCTGTGTCGGCGGCGCCGAGAACCAGTTGTACACGATCACCGGCGGCGGTCATGCCTGGCCGGGCGGCCTGACCGCCAGTGTCGATATCACCACGATGGACGTCGACGCCACCGGCCTGATCTGGAAGTTCGCCAGCGCCTACCGTCGCTGAGCACAGCCGTTTCAACGACAAAACCCGCCGCCGGAACCGATCCGGCGGCGGGTTTTGCCTTGCCGCGTCTCTTCAGCGCGGCTTACTTCTTTTTCGTCAGCGGCTTGCGCGTGCAGTCCGGAAGCACTTCCGTGGTTTCCGCCGGGACGCAGGCCTTCGGGAAGGTCGGCTTGAAGATGTCGATGACCTGACCGTCCGGGCACTTCTTGATGTCGTCGATCTTCTTTTTCTTGCAGACGATGAAGCTGTGGCAACTGTTCGGGTTCAGGTATTCGCCGTCCGGTACCAGTTCGCAGAAGTCCTCCGGCGGCGGCGCGTTGGTTTCGACGGCCAGCGCGGTCAGCGCGGACATCGGCAGCAGCAGGGCCATCAAGGCAAGGCGGGCAGTCGGGCGCATCGGCAGCATCTCCAGATAGGGGGCGGGAACGCGCGAAGCATCGCCGAATCCGGCGGCATCGCGCAGCAAGAATTTCACATTTACTTTACATCCGCAGCCTTGATTCGCTGCAGATAGCGATCGCGCAGCAGGGTCTGGCGGCTGATCATCGGCATCGGGACGCCATCGATCCAGACCGCCGTCGCCGCCGTCGTCACTTCCAACGGGTCGCCGTCCCACAGCACGAGGTCGGCGATCTTGCCGGCTTCGATCGAGCCCAGCACGGTTGAAAGCCCAAGGATTTCAGCCGGTTGCAAGGTGATTGCAGCCAGCGCCTGATCCTTCGGATAGCCGCACGACACGGCGATGCCGGCGACCTGGCGCAGGTTGCGGGCGTTGTGCGTGCCCTTGTCGTCGCTGTCGACAAAGGCGAAGACGACCCCTGCCTTGCGCAGGATCAAGGCCGAATCCGGACGGGCATGCAGGCCCTCGAACTGAGCCGGCAGATTGCGCGTCGGGTCGATCAGCACCGGCACGCGCGCGGCGGCCAGTTCCTTTGCGACGAGATGGGCCTCGGTGGCGCCGCTGATGATCAGCCGCAGGCGGTAATCATCGGCCAGCTTGAGCGCCGCGAGGATGTCCGACGCCCGATGCGCCGTGATCACCAACGGCGTCTCGCCGGTCAGCACCGGCCGCAGCGCCTCGATGTCGAGCGCGCTGAGCTGCGCGTCATTCGACAGCCCGCTGCCGAGCCGCAGGCCGTTGCTCTTCGCTTCCTCCAGCGCCTCGCGGAACGCGGCGATGCTCGACGTGCGGCTGGTGCCGGCGATGCCCTTGGCCTGCTCGCCGAGCACGGCGAACATCGCCGCGCGCGGCCGCACGACGAAGGCACCCGGTTCGGCCAGCGCGCCGGCCAGCGAGATGATGGCGCCCTGCCCGGCGAACAGCCCGCCGCCCTTGCCGGTTTCCGGCGCGGTGAGGGTCCGGGTCACGCCTTCGATGCGATTGACCGGCAGCAGGGCCGAGCGCGGATTCAGGGCATCGGTCACATCCAGCGCCGCGGTGTAGCGGGACTGGCGGGAAGCGACGTCGTTGGTCTCGTCGACCGCGTCGATCTCCTTCAGGCCGAGTTCGCTGCGGGCAACGAAGATGCCCGGCGTCAGCACCTTGCCGCTGCCGTCGATGATCGCAGCACCCTCCGGAATCGCGACATCGGCGCCGACCGCCTCGATCCGGCCGTTGCGGATCAGCACCGTGCCGCGCTCGATGGTGCCGGCGCCGGCCACCGTCATCACCTGGGCGTTGCGGATCGCCGTGACCGCCGCGCTGGCGGCGCCGGCGCCGGCCAGCAGGGCGGCGGCGATCAGGTTCAGCGTCAGCTGCCGCGTACGGCTTTTCATCGGTTCAGTCCGTGTCATGGTGCGTCTCCGGCGGTGGCGGCCACGTCGTCGACATCGGCCCCGAGCAGGAAATCGCTGTCCGGTGTCGCCGGCGGATGGGCGCGATCAAGACGCAGCGCGCCGTCGATCCAGACCAGATCGGCGCGGGTGTAGACCGAGAACGGATTGCCGCTCCACAGCACGACGTCGGCCTGCTTGCCGACCTCGATCGTGCCGACCTGATCGAGCACGCCGATGGCCTTCGCCGGGTTGCGGGTCAGCCAGGCGATCGCGTGTTCCTCGGGGATCGTCAGGCCTGCGCGACGGCCTGCGGCCATCGCCTTCGCCGCTTCCTGATTGAGCCGCTGAATACCGTTGGGATCGTCGGAATGGACGATCGCGCAGCCCGGCCCGGCCTTGGCCTTCGCATGATCGACGAATGCGATGTTCTCGCGGATCGCATCCCAGGCTTCGAGCTTGAAGCCCCACCAGTCGGCCCACAGCGCGCCGCAGGTCTGGGCCTCGGCCAGCTCGTTGGCGATCTTGTAGGCCTCCACCGCGTGATGGAACGCGGCGATCCTGAAGCCGAACTCCTTGGCGACATCGAGCATCGTCACCATCTGGTCGGCGCGGTAGCAATGGACCTGCACGGTGATGTTGCCGCGCAGCACATCGGCCAGCGTGTCCAGTGCCAGATCGCGGTCCGGCGGCGTGCCGTTCGGCTCCTTGTTCCAGGCATCCCACTTCGCGCGGTACGCCGTGGCCTTGATGAACGCCGCCCGATAGCCCGCGACATTGCCCATGCCGGTGGACGGCGCGCGGCCACCATCGCGGCCGTAGACCCGCTTCGGATTCTCGCCGCAGGCCATCTTCACCGAGCGCTTGGCGCCCGGAAACAGCATCGCCTGATAGGTCGTGGCCGGCACGTTCTTGACCACCACACCGCGGCCGCCGATCAGGTTGGCCGAACCCGGCAGGATCTCCATCGAGGTGATGCCGCCGGCGCGCGCGGTCTGGAAGCCCGGGTCCTGCGGCCAGATCGAATGCTCGGCCCAGACGTCCGGCGTGGTCGGCGCGGTGGCTTCGTTGCCGTCGCTGGTGGCCCAGACCCCGGGCGACGGATAGACGCCGAGATGCGAATGCACGTCGATGATGCCGGGCGTCAGGGTCCGGCCCTTGGCCTCGATCACGGTGGCATCGCCGGCCGCCAGCGCCTTGCCGACGGCCTTGATCCTGCCGTCGGCCAGCAGCACGTCGGTATCGTCGAGACGGGTGTCGAGCCCGGTCAGCACGGTGGCGCCGCGAATCAGCACCGGGCCGGAGGTCGGCACGGTGTAGGTCGACGGAAACGGATCCGCGACCGGTGCGGCCGATGATTTCTGGCCGCTGCCGCAGGCTGCCAGCAGGGTCACGGACGCGACGGTCAGCGCCGTCGCGATGGAGGTGCGGATCATGCGGATTCCCTGTGTGATGGCCTTGGGCCCGTCGGAGTGCGCGACTCGCCAGTGAACGAGGGCGGCAGCGCTATTTTTGTTGGAGCTTAGCAGCCCGATGCCGCTTGTCGCGCCCCCGGCGTTACCCCGCGGCCCATGCCCCGCGCCCGCCGGCTCAGCCGTGACGCGCACGCTGCTCCGCGACGGCCGCGGTGACCAGATCGGTCAGCACGGCGAGATCGACATCGGCCAGCCGCTTCACGTACAGGCAGCCGCTGCCGGTCTTGTGCCGGCCAAGCCGCGCCAGACGCTCGGGCTGCGCCAGCGCTTCCTTGGACAGATAGACCGTGATGTCGGCCTTGCGCGAGGCGAAGCCGACGAGGCAGGCATCGCCTTCGCGGCCGCTGTCGTACCGGTAGCGATAGCGCCCGAAGCCGACGATCGCCGTGCCCCACATCTCCGCCGGCAGGCCGGTGGCTTTCGTGATCAGCGCCGACAGCGCCCGGCAGTCGGCTCGTCGCCCGTCATCGGCGATGGCGGCCAGGTAGTCGTCGACGCTTGCGGCAGTCGGCTGGGTCTTGTTCGCGGGCATGGCGAGTTCCGGGCGTGGCGTGTCCGCCGATGATCGGGCGGACGCGCCGCACTTGCCAAGCCTGGTGACCCGCGTGAATCAGGCGGACGCCGGGTGATCCGCCCGCCCGCAGCGCCCGCCGCCGCCTCAGCCTTCGAGGTGATAGCCGGTGACGCGCGCCACCTCGTTCTTCGAGCCGAGGATCACCGGCACGCGCTGGTGCAGCTTCTGCGGCTTGAGATCGAGGATGCGCTCGCGGCCGGTGGTGGCCGCGCCGCCGGCCTGCTCGACGATCATCGCCATCGGGTTCGCCTCGTACAGCAGGCGCAGCTTGCCGCCCTTGTCCTTGGTCTTGGAATCCAGCGGATACATGAAGACGCCGCCGCGAGTGACGATGCGATGCACGTCGGCGACCATCGACGCCACCCAGCGCATGTTGTAGTCCTTGCCCAGCGGACCGTCCTTGCCTTCGAGCATCTCGTCGACATAGCGCTTGACCGGCGCTTCCCAGAAGCGCGCGTTCGAGGCGTTGATCGCGAACTCCTTGGTGTCGGCCGGAATCTGGATGTCGCGCGCGGTCATGCGGAAGCTGCCGAGCTCGCGGTCGAGCGTGAACGCATGCGTGCCGTTGCCGAGCGTCAGCACGAGGATCGCCGACGGGCCGTAGACGCAGTAGCCGGCCGCCACCTGGGTAGTGCCCGGCTGCAGGAAGGCGTCGTCCTCGGCGCCGGTCATGCCTTCCGGGCAGCGCAGCACCGAGAAGATGGTGCCGACGGAGACGTTGACATCGATGTTGCTGCTGCCGTCGAGCGGATCGAACAGCAGCAGGTAGCCGCCCTTCGGAAACTCGTTCGGAATCGCGTGCGGATGGTCCATTTCCTCCGACGCCAGACCGGCCAGGTGGCCGCCCCATTCGTTGGCTTCGAGCAGAATCTCGTTCGACAGCACGTCGAGCTTCTTCTGCGCTTCGCCCTGGATGTTGCCGGTGCCGGCATCCCCGAGCACGCCGCCGAGGTCGCCCTTGCCGACGGCGATGGCGATGGTCTTGCAGGCGCGGGCCACCACTTCGATCAGCAGGCGCAGGTCGGCGCCGATCTGCGCCTTGGCGCGCTGCTCTTCGATCAGGTAGCGGGTGAGGGAGATACCGTTCATGGGCTTGGGGGCGTGCTCTGGGGCTGGATGGGGGTTCGGGCGGTCGGGCCGGCGGTCGGCGCACGAACCGCCGGCAGCGGCGAGGCTGCGCGGCAGCCGCAACGTCGCTGCAACGAACAGACCGACAGTTTACCCGGCACCCACCGTCGACCGGACGCTGCGGCCGTGGGCAAGGCGTGCTAGCGCTGGGCTCGACGCGACTGCCGCCGGTCAGGCCGGGCGATCCGGAAAGGTCTGCTCCGGCTTCAGGGCACTCCAGACATTGTCGATGTTGACGCTGCCGACCTCCCAAAGGGATCGTTTTTGATTGAACTTCGCGAACTTGGGGAACTGGTGGTCGCCAGTGCCCGGGTGCTTGCGGTAGGCCACGGTGACTTCGCCATATCGCATGATCTTGCCGAGCACGAGTGACTGGTAGTTGATCGCGGCGGTCTGACGCGCCTGAAGGATGCCGGGCGTCGTTGGCCAGGTCTGCTTGGTTTTCGGAGAAATGGCCTCGAGGATTCTTTCCTTCCCGCGAACCACGCCTTCCGGCAATGGCTCGACCCTGGTCCACTTCGATTTCGCTTCCTTCGGTTTCACGGCAGCTTCGACTCGGTCGCGGAACGCTTGCGGCAGCAGCGGCTGATTGAACAGTTGTGCCTGTTGCAATCGGCTTCTCAGATCTTCGCGGTCGCTGCGCGACAGATTGAGAGGCTTCAGTGCATCTTCGAAGCGCGGCACCGTCAGCTTGCACTCGAAGGTGTCCTTCGGCACGCCCTCCACGTTGGCAAGCTCGTCGTTGACACTGATGTCGGTCGTGCTGATCAACGAGTACTTGAACTTCGGCAGGTTCGTGCGTTCAGACACCCCGACCTTGATGAATGCCACCGCCATGTCGTGCTCGGCAGCGAGCTTGATCCGGGTCATTTCGCTGCGAATCTGTCTCACCCGGGTGTAGAAGCCTTCGTGCGATCGCGCCGAGGCCTTGGCCAGTGTGTTGATGTTCTGAAAGACGGCCTGATCAAGCGCGGGAGACAGCGGCATGAAGACATAGAGCTGGCCGTCCTCGGGTGTCTTGTATTGCTGTTTGCTGATGTCGACCAAGGGGTTCAGCAGCAAGGCGCTGAGGTCGTGATAACCGAGTTCGGTCTTGCGGCTGGGCGCGCCATCGTCCGGCACGAATACCTTCGGATTCATCCGGGCCTGAATCGAGGCATTGGTCTTCACGATGGGCGTTCCGAAGGTGTTCGAGGCGCCCCAGTCTTCGTCCTTTGCATGGCGCAGTTTCGGCGCCATCGGCCGGGTCTGCGCCTGTATCGGCGTGTTCATCTCGGACGTGCCTTTGACGATCAGGCGCTGCTCCTTGTAAGCGTCGGCGAGCGTGTCCTGCTTCGCCCATTCCTGATGGGCGTCCCACCATGCGTCGACCTGGTCGATCAAGGTCTCCCAATCGCCATCGAATCCCCCGACACTGTAGCGACGCACGTCTTCCTGCTTGAAATGCTGCAGGACGACTTTACCCAACTGTTCACACTTCTCGTGGTTCATGGCGACTCCTGTCACGCGCAGCCGAAATTCAATGCGACCGTAGCAATTGCATCGCGTGTCGCCAGCGTCAAAGCGCACATTTCGCGGGCCAATCCGGATACGGATCACAGTCCGGAATCGTCACGCTTGCACCATGGGGAGGCTGGTTTCCGGATGGTGCATTCCGTACTCGCTGTCGGCTACGCTTGACCCTATTGCGGGCGTTTGGATGCGCTACCGAACCGATTCCGGGTGGACGGTGGCCGCGTCGGACGACGGGAGGCGAACGTCATGGCAAATTTCTGCAAAAGCGGGCCGCTGGGTCTGAGCGAGCGGATCGGCATCTCGGGCTTGGGCGCTGGCGGGGGGCTGTCGCCCCGCCTCGTTGCGCTGTCGACACCGATGTCGACGGGCCTGCAGGCGTGTCGGGTGACGCCGCTCCGGTCGATCCTGTCCCTGGCATCACCGCTGGGACTCGATGGCGGGATGTGCCTGCGTCAGCCCCTGTCGAAACCGGGTCCGTCATCACCGGCTGCCGTTCCGACCTCGGCGGTCCTGGTGCCGACTGCGACTGCTGCTGCGGCTGCGGCGACGCGGCTGATCACGATTGCCGTGCTGCAGGCCGCGGAGGCCAAGCCGACCGATGACTACTACGCGTCGATCGTGAACATCATGAACGACTACGCCGAGGCCTACAGCGTCAACACGAAGTTGCGTGTGGCGCATTTCCTCGCGCAGATCGGCCACGAAAGCGGCTTCCGCATCATCGAAGAAAACGGCAACTACAGCGCCAAGCGCATGCGCGAGATTTTCGGCTGCAAGGGTGGTCCGAAGAACTACGACAAGGCCAAGGATGAATGCGTCAAGGATCGGCTGCGGGACAAGCTGTGGACCGAGGAAGCCACCTACGCCAAGAACGCCAAGAACCTGCTCGGCTATGTTTACGCCTCTCGCGGTGGCAACGGCGACGAGGCCTCAGGGGACGGCTACAAGTTTCGCGGTCGCGGCATGATCCAGCTGACGTTCAAGAACAACTACAAGGCATTCACCACGGCGCACAACGCCAAGGTACCCGCTGATCAACGTGATTTCGTCGCCGCCCCGGAACTGCTGATCACCGAATTGAAGTATGGCGTGGAATCGGCGTTCTATTTCTGGGATGCCAACAGCATCAACGCACTGGCAGATACCGATGACATCAACAAAGTGACGATGGCGGTCAATGGTGGCCTCAATGGCCTCGCCGACCGCCAGGCCCGTCTCACTCAGATCAAGAAGGCGTTGAACATCAAATGAACAGACATTGGCTGCTGAGTGGAATCCTCGCGTGCTGGCTGCCGGCAGGCTGCGCCGATGGCGCGCGCGCGCCGTTGCAGGCGAATGCACTTTGCGAGATCGGTGAAACGGTGGCCTTCTCCTGCCATCTCGGCAAGAAGCAGGTGTCGCTGTGCCAAGCGGCCAATGCCGGCAAGGCTTGGCGCTATCGCTACGGCACGCCGGCGAAGATCGAACTCGCCTTCCCGGAGGCCGAGACTGGCGATGCGGCACTATTTTCGGCATCGGAAAAGCCGACCAACGGCGGCGCCAACAGCGTCGTCAGCTTTGCCCGCGGCGGCTACGAATACCGTGTCTTCAGCCGGGTGGCAAAGGGTGAAGACGGCGAGCCGACGTTCGAGGACGGGCTGGAAGTGGTCAAGGACGGCAAGCTCGTGTCGCATCGGGTTTGCGATGACGGCGGCGAGGGCTTTCGGGTCGACGTCAGCGCCTTGATTCGATAGCGCCGCTCAACTGCCGCGTGCTCTCGATCGGGCCGACGATCTGAAGCGCGATGCGCGAGCAGCCCGCGCCCCGGGCGAACTAGTCGCCGTCGCAACGGGTTTCCTGAATGCCGCACAGCCGGTTCAGCCAGGCTCTGAAGCGCCCAGCCGGCAGGCCGGCCCTCGCCTCGGGTGCGGTGACGACCAGCGGCCGGAAGTCGGCCGGCAGGGCAGCGTCGGCGAACTCGACCAACGCCCACTCGTCGCGGCACGCGATCAATGCGCCGGCCGCGACCATCGCATCGCCGTCGAAGCTGCCGTCGTCGCCGAGGCGCAGCACTGCCTGCGAGGTCGCGTCCGGCTGCAGATAGCCGTGCCCGGCCTGAGACTTCACGGTGAGCTGGCGGCCACTGACCCAGCCGCTGCCGGCAAACACCGGCCGCGCCGGCAGGCCGGTCAGTTCCGGGTTGTCACGCGCGTCCTCGATCCGGAACCAGCCATTGGCATGGCCGGTGATCGTGAGCTCGGTTCGAACGGGATAGCCCTCGAGCACGGTGCTGGCGACCACCGGCGGCAGGGTGCCGAGGATCCTGCCGCGCGTGCTCGGCTCGCTGCGGACGTTGAGCCCGGCCGGGTCGGTGTCGCGCACGAATGCGTCGAGCCTGCAAGCGCCGGGTGTGGCACCCGCGAGCGACGGCGCGACAGGGGCAAGCACGCGAGACCGCGAGCGTGCATCGGCCGCCAGCGCGGCGGCTGGCGGAACGAGCAGCAGGGCGAGCAGTCTGGCGCAGGCATTCATGACGTCATCTGTTTCGCATGGACACAGGCGGTCGTTGGTGGGCCCGATGACGCGCCCGCGGCCAGCCTAGCCGACCGGTGGGCCACTGCCCATTGGCTTGGGAGCGGTCACCGCGTGGTTGGGCTGGCGCAAGCCGTCGTCCGGCGACCGACCCGCCGACATCGGCAGACCGGCTTGCGTGGCCCCGTACCCGGCCCCATCCCGCATCGGTAAAGCAAGGTAAAGCGCCGCGGGTTCGAAGCGGCGACGACGGGTCGGCCGATCGTCCCGGCATGCATCGTGCCGATCAAAACCTTTTCAAACCCTTTTTGCGCGGCCTCGATCCAACCCCTTTGACCTGAGCGCGCCAGTGTCGGATAACAGCCGGCACGCGGCGCGATCAGCTGTCGAGTCTCGGCAGGATCAGGCCCACCCAATCGGAGCGGGAACAATGGATAGACGTGATTTCATCAAGGCGGCGGGCGCCGGTGTCGGCGCGCTGTTGCTGCCGGTGTATGGCAATGCGGTGGCAGCCGAGGTGCTGACCACCAAGCTGGACGTGGCCTTCAAGAAGAAGCTGGCCGACATCGCGCTGAATGCCGCGACCAAGGCCGGCGCGTCGTACTGCGACGTGCGCATCGGCCGCTACCTGCGGCAGTTCGTGATCACCCGCGAGACCAAGGTCGAGAACGTGGTGAACACCGAGTCGACCGGCGTCGGCGTCCGCGTGATCGTCAACGGCACCTGGGGCTTCGCGGCCAGCAGCGGCCTGTCCGACGATGCCGTGGCCAAGGCCGCGCAGCAGGCGGCGGCGATTGCCAAGGCCAATTCCAAGTTCCAGTCGACCCCGGTGCAGCTCGCGCCGAACAAGGGCGTCGGCGAAGTCAGCTGGGCCACGCCGATCAAGAAGAATTCGATGGAAGTGCCGATCAAGGACAAGGTCGACCTGCTGCTCGGCGTGAACGACGCGGCCCTCAAGGCCGGTGCCGACTACATCCGTTCGACCCTGTTCCTGGTCAACGAGCAGAAGTATTTCGCCTCGACCGACGGTTCCTACATCGATCAGGACGTGCACCGCATCTGGTCGCCGTTCACGGTCACGGCCATCGACAAGAAGAGCGGCAAGTTCCGCGAGCGCGATGGCTTCTCGGAGCCGTCCGGCCTCGGCTTCGAGTATCTCGACGGCAAGCCGGAGCATCGCGTGGCGCTGCCGGGCGGTGCCGTGCAGTACACCAGCTCGTACAACATGAAGGAAGACGCGATCGCCGCCGCCAAGCAGGCGCGGGCGAAGCTCAAGGCGCGCTCGGTCAAGCCGGGCAAGTACGACCTCGTGCTCGATCCGTCGCACCTGTGGCTGACGATCCACGAATCGGTTGGCCATCCGCTGGAACTCGACCGCGCGCTCGGCTACGAGGCGAACTTCGCCGGCACCAGCTTCGCGACGATCGACAAGTGGAAGTCGAAGAGCTTCAAGTACGGCTCGGACATCGTGACGCTGTTCGCCGACAAGACCCAGCCGGGCACGCTCGGCGCGGTCGGCTACGACGACGAGGGCGTCAAGACCAAGCGCTGGGATCTGGTCAAGGACGGCGTGTTCGTCAACTACCAGGCGATCCGCGACCAGGTGCACATCATCGGCGAGAAGGAATCGCAGGGCTGCTGCTATGCCGATTCCTGGGCCAACGTGCAGTTCCAGCGCATGGCCAATGTCTCGCTGGCGCCGGGCAAGACCAAGCTGAGCCCGGCCGACATGGTCAAGGGTGTCGAGAACGGCATCTACATCGTCGGCAACGGTTCGTTCTCGATCGATCAGCAGCGCTACAACGCGCAGTTCGGCGGGCAGCTGTTCTACGAGATCAAGGACGGCAAGATCACCGAGCAGATCGAGGACGTGGCGTACCAGATCCGCACGCCGGAGTTCTGGAATGCCTGCTCGGCGATCTGCGACGAAAGCGACTACCGCTTCGGCGGCTCGTTCTTCGATGGCAAGGGTCAGCCGCCGCAGATCTCCGCGGTCTCGCACGGTTCCAGCACCGCGCGCTTCAACGGCATCAATGTCATCAACACCGCGCGCAGCCTCGGTTAAGGGAATCCAGTCATGACGATCTTCAACGAAGAAGAAGCAAAGGCCATCCTGACCAAGGTGGTGAAGCTGTCGAAGGCGAACGAGTGCACGGCGTCGCTCGAAGGCTCGGTCGAAGGCAACATCCGCTACGCACTGAACAGCGTATCGACCAGCGGCATCATCAGCAACACCGAACTGGCCGTGCAGGTCGCGTTCGGCAAGAAGGTGGGCACGGCGACGATCAACCAGTTCGACGACGACTCGCTGCTGCGCGTCGTGCGGCGCGCCGAGGAACTGGCCAAGCTGGCGCCGGACAATCCGGAGTTCGTGCCGGCGATCGGCAAGCAGGCCTACAAGGCCACCGACACGTTCGTCGAAAAGACCGCGAACATGACCGCCGAGCAGCGCGCGCAGATCGCCAACGACTGCATCGCGCCGTCGAAGGCGGCGAAGTGCGTGGCCGCCGGCTTCTTCACCGACGGCAACCGCTTCTCGGCCACGGCGAACTCGAACGGCAACTTCGGCTACCAGCGCAGCACCACGGCCGATTTCACCTGCACCGTGCGCACCGAGGACGGCCGCGGTTCGGGCTGGGTGGCGAGCAACGTCGCCGACATCTCGCAGTTCGATGCCAAGAGCACGATCCAGACCGCGATCATGAAGGCCACGAAGTCGGCCGACGCGAAAGCGCTGGAGCCGGGCAAGTACACGGTCATCCTGGAACCGGCGGCGACGGCCGGCCTGCTCGGCTTCATGCTGCGCGGCTTCGATGCCCGCGAGTCCGACGAAGGCCGCAGCTTCCTGACCAAGAAGGGTGGTGGCAATCGGCTCGGCGAACAGGTGTTCGACGAGCGCGTGACCCTATACTCGGACCCCGCCGAGCCGGGGGCTGCCGTGCTGCCGTGGGATGGCGAAGGTCTGGCGCGCGAGCGCGTGCCGATCATCACCAAGGGCAAGGTCGAGTATCTGCAGTACTCACGCTACTGGGCCAAGCTCAAGGGCAAGAAGGCGATCGGCGAGCCGGCGAACCTGATCATGGTCGGCGGCGACAAGTCGACGATGGATCTGGTCAAGACCACGAAGAAGGGCATCCTCGTGACTCGCACGTGGTACATCCGCATGGTCGATCCGCAGACCGTGCTGCTGACCGGCCTGACCCGCGACGGCACGTTCTACATCGAGGACGGCGAGATCAAGTATCCGATCAAGAACTTCCGCTTCAACGAGTCGCCGGTGATCATGCTCAACAACGTCGAGGAGATCGGCAGGCCGATCCGCATCGGCTCCGACGAGAGTTCGCTGACGATGATGATCCCGCCGCTGAAGATCCGGGACTTCACGTTCACCTCGTTGTCCGACGCGGTCTGAAGCCGAGCCCCGCACACGATGCCGCCAACGCCGCCCGCCACGCCCGCAGCCAGTTCAGCAGGTTCGACGGGCGGCGTCCACGACTTCTGGTTCACCCGGCTGCAGTACGACTCGGGTGACTGGGATGTCGATCAGCGGATGCCGTCGAACATCGTCGACACGCTGCTGCAGTACACGACGCTGCGCGTGGACCCGGAGGAGCGGATCATTCCGCTCGCCGATCCGCGGATGCTGACCGCGCCGTTCGTCTATCTGTCCGGCCACAAGCTGGTGGAGTTCAACCCGGACGAGCGGCGCAACTTCGAGCGCTATGTGAAGAACGGCGGCTTCGTCTTCGTCGACGACTGCAATCACGATGTCGACGGCCTGTTCTCGAAGAGCTTCGAGCGCGAGATCGCGTCGATTTTCGGCAAGGACGCGCTGCAGAAGCTGCCGAAGACGCATCCGATCTATTCGAGCTTCTTCACCTTCGACGGCCCGCCGCCGACCAGCATCGAGCTGAACGGCTGGGGCGACGACCTGGTGCACGACTATCTGAAGGGCATCACCGTCAACGGTCGTCTGGGCCTGCTGTACAGCAACAAGGACTATGGCTGCGAGTGGGATTTCGACTGGCGCAACAAGCGCTTCAATGCCGAAGACGTCACGAAGTTCGCCGTGAACATCGTCATGTACGCGCTGAGCGCCTGAGCACGGCTGCAGACGCGACGAGGGTCCGAACCACGCCGCGCCAGACCGGCCACAGCCTGCGTGGCATCGCGTCGCCGCCTCGTCGTCGCGCCCTTGAGTCACGCAGCCATCAACGTTTGATCCTGAATCGACCTTTCGAGCGGAACCGCATGCACGACGCCACTCCACCGCCCCTGAACGAAGCCGCCATCACGGCACAACTCGCCAAGCTTGCCGAGGTTCGCACCGCGATCGCCCGCAGCATCGTCGGGCAGGACACCGTGGTCGAGCAGCTGCTGATCGGCCTGCTTGCCGGCGGACACTGTCTGCTCGAGGGCGTGCCGGGTCTCGGCAAGACCCTGCTGGTGCGCTCGCTGGGCGCTGCGCTGAAGCTCGAGTTCCGACGCATCCAGTTCACGCCGGACCTGATGCCGAGCGACATCCTCGGCACCGAAATCCTCGAGGAGGATCACGGCACCGGCAAGCGTCACTTCAAGTTCCAGAAAGGCCCGGTGTTCACCAATCTGCTGCTCGCGGACGAGCTGAACCGCACGCCGCCGAAGACGCAGGCCGCGCTGCTCGAAGCGATGCAGGAACACACCGTGTCGTACGCCGGCACGACCTGGGCGCTGCCCGAGCCGTTCTTCGTGCTGGCCACGCAGAACCCGCTGGAGCAGGCCGGCACCTATCCACTGCCGGAAGCGCAGCTCGACCGCTTCCTGCTGCACGTTCGCGTCGATTACCCGACCGAGGCCGAGGAGCAGATGATCCTGAGCCAGACCACCGGCGCACCGAGCGCGAAGGTCGACGCCGTGATCGGCGGCGACGATGTCATCGCGCTGCAGAAGCTGACGCGCGAGGTGCACCTGGGTGCCGATGTGCTGACCTGGATCACGCGCCTCGTGCGCGCCACGCGCCCTCAGGACACGCCGGTGGCCGAGGTGCGCGAATGGATTCGCTGGGGCGCCGGCCCGCGCGCCGGTCAGGCGCTGGTGCTTGCGGCCAAGGCCCGTGCGCTGCTGCACGGCCGCTTCGCCGCGACGCGCGACGATGTGGCCGCGCTCGCCGCGCCGGTGCTGCGGCATCGTCTGCTGCTGAGCTTTGCCGCTGAGGCCGAGGCCCGCTCGAGCGACGACGTGGTCGCCGTGCTGCTGAAAGCGGTGCCGTTCCCGTCGTGATGCCGGCGCTTGTCCGCGTGACGCGAGAGGCCTGATCGATGCTGCTGGCGCCTGAACTGCGCGCGCGGCTGAAAGGCCTGCGCCTGGCCACGCGGCTGACGCCGACCGGGCAGGGCATCGGCCAGCACGCGAGCAACAGCCGCGGTGCCGGGCTGGAGTTCGCGCAGTACCGCGCCTACGAGCCGGGCGACGAGCCGCGCAGCATCGACTGGAAACTGTTCGCCCGGTCCGATCGCTACTTCGTGCGCGATGCCACGCGTGACAGCCCGCTGAACGCCTGCGTGCTGATCGATGCAAGCGCCTCGATGGCACAGGCCGATCGCGCGCGTCCGGCCTACGGCAAGCTCGATGCGGCGCGGACGATCGCCGCGTGCATCGGCGACATCGCCCTGCAGCAGGGCGATCGGTTCGGCTTCACCGCGATCGGCGGCGACGGCGTCACCGGCGTGCCCGCCGGCAATACCTTGCGCCATCGCGATCGCTTCCAGCTCGGCCTGCAGGCGCTGCGCGCACAGGGCCGGGTGCCTGCGCGCGACGGCCTGCGGCTGCTGTGGGAGCGCATTCCGGCGGCATCGCTGGTGGTGCTGCTCAGCGATGGCTTCGACGACGACGTGGTCGAGGTGGCCGAGCGTCTCGCGCGCACGCAGCGCGACGTGATTTCGATCCAGCTGATCACGGCGGACGAGCGTGACTTCCCGTTCGACGGCGGCCATCTGTTCGAGGACGTCGAGGCCGGCGTCGAGCGGCTGGTCGATGCCAGCGGCGTGCGCAGCGATTTCCTCGCGCGCTTCGCTGCCGCGCGCCAGACACTCGCGCGGCGCTATGCCGCCAGCGGCATCCGTCATGTCGAGCATTTTCTGGATCAATCACCGGCGCAGGTGTTGCGCACGCTGTTCGGGCCGCGCCGGCGATGATCGACCTGCTGGCGCCTGTCGCCCTGACTGCGCTCGCGGCGCTCGCGATTCCGCTGCTGATCCACCTGATCCGCCGCTCCGAGCGCCAGCGCACGCCGTTCGCGGCCCTGCGCTGGGTGGCCGACCGCACCCGCCCGCGCCAGCGCCTGCATCTGCATGATCGGCTGTTGCTGATGCTGCGCCTGCTGCTGCTTGCGGTGCTTGCGCTGCTGCTGGCGCAGCCGGTCTGGCGGGAGCTGGGCGCCGATGACGCAAAAGTCATCGCCGTGCTGCCGAGCGTCTCCGCCGCTGCGGCCCGTGCGGCGGTCGATGCGCCGACGGCGGACTGGCGCTGGCTCGCTGCGGGGTTTCCGGCGCTGGCGACGGACGAGCCGGTCGAGCCGTCGTCCGATGCCGGCATCGGTCTGCTGCGGCAGCTCGATGCCGAGCTGCCGCCGAAGATCGCGTTGACGGTGGTCGTGCCGGCGGAACTGTCAGGGCTGGATGCCGAACGCCTGCGGCTTGATCGCGAGGTCGACTGGAAGATCGTTGCGGGCGCTGCCTCCGCCCCCGCGGGCGACTCGCCGACACGCACCGCATTGACGATCGCCGTGCGTCATGGCGCGGACGCGACTGACGCGCTGAAGGTCGTGCGAGCGCTCGCGCAAGCCTGGCAGACCGCGGATGCCAGCCTGTCCGGTCGCCTGTCGCTCGATGTCGCCGACGCCGACGCCGCAGTTCCCGCGGAAGCGGCTGTGCTGATCTGGCTCGTGCCGGGCATATCGCCAACGCTTGATGCCTGGCTCGCCGGTGGCGGCACGGCGTTCGTGTCGCCGAGCGAACTCGGTGGCGATCCGGTCTGGCTCGACGAACAGTCCGGCGAGCCGGTACTGCGCGAACGGCTGATCGGGACGGGCCGCGCCGTGTCGCTGGTCACGCCGTTGCGCCCGGACAAGACTCCCGCCCTGCGTGATCCGATGTTTCCGAAAGCTCTGGCGCGGCTGCTGCTGCCGATGCCGACCGCGCCGGATCGCGCGCCTGCCGCGGCCGTGGCGCCGGTGCGGCGCGATCAGCCGGCACCGGCACCTGCCACACCGCTCGATGCAGGGCTGGCGCTGGCCGCTGCGGTCCTGCTGCTGGCCGAGCGCCTGCGGGCCACGCGCCGTCGTCGGGTGCTCGCATGAACGTGCCGCTGTCGTCCGTTCTGCCGACCCTGCGCACGCAGGCACGGCGTCATGCCGTGCTGCGCGCGCTGGCGGTCGCAGCACCGCCCGGCATCGCGCTGGCGGCGCTGACGGCGCTTGGCATCGCCCTGCCGATGACATCGCTGCTCGGCGTCCTCGTGCTGGTCACCGCACTGGCGCTGGGCTGGCGCGACGCGCGCAGGCTCGATGCGCGTTGGCTCGCGCGCAGGCTCGACGCAAGTTTTCGGGAGTTCGACGACAGCGCGGCTCTGATCGTGTCGCCACCGGATGCACCGACGCCGCTGCAGGCGCTGCAGCAGGCCCGGCTCGAACGGCGGCTTGCGGCGACGTTCGCGGCACAGGGACTTCCGGACTTTCGTGCGCCGCTGCCTCGGGCCGCCATCGCGCGGTCGGCCGCTGTGTCGCTGCTGCTGGTGCTGCTGGTGCTGCTGGTGCTGGCGGCGCAGCGCGGGTTGTTTGACCGTGGCGACGCAGCGTCCATCGCGTCCGGCCCGGCAGCCAGCGCCGGCGCGATCGAACTGGCCGATGCCCGGGTCCGCGTGACGCCGCCGGCCTATACCGGGCTGTCGGCGACGACCGAATCCTCGGCCGACATCAAGGCCCCTCTCGGCAGTGCGCTGGCCTGGTCGCTGCGCTTCAGCGGCGAGCCGCGGACCGCCGCGCTGCGCCTGTCCGATGGCCGCGTGCTGCCGCTGACGAAGCAGGGCGAGCGCTGGACGGCGACCGACACCCTGCAGCAGTCGGCCTTGTATCGCATCGCGTTCAATGACGTTGAGCCGGCGGCCGGCGTGCGGGCGTATCGGCTCGATGCCGTGCCGGACCAGGCCCCGGAAATCACCGTGCGCCTGCCGGAGAAGACGCTGACGCTGCTCGATGCCGCGCCGAAGGAATGGCCGCTCGATATCGAAGCGCGCGACGATTACGCGCTCGGCGCCGCGGTGCTGACGATCACGCTGGCGCAGGGCTCGGGCGAGCAGGTCAAGGTCACCGAGCAGACGCGCGTGCTCGACGGTGGCAGCGCGCGGCGCGAGCGCCGCTATCGCACGACGATCGATGTCGCGGCCCTCGGCTATGCGCAGGGCGATGACCTGATCGTGCGGCTCAGTGTTTCCGACAATCACGCGCCGGAGCCGAATGTCGCGAGCACGGCGAGCTACATCCTGCGCTGGCCGCAGCGCCGCGCGACCGACACCGCCGGTCTCGATGGCCCGGTGCAGAAGGTGCTGCCCGCGTATTTCCGCAGCCAGCGCCAGATCATCATCGATACCGAAGCGCTGATCGCGGCGCGGCCGACCTTGGCCGCCTCGGCATTCGAGGAGACTTCCGACACGCTGGGCGTCGATCAGAAAGTGCTGCGATTGCGCTACGGCCAGTTCCTTGGCGAAGGCTTCGAAAGCGCGGCGGAACGCGCGCCGGCAGAAGCCGCTGCCGCGACCGGCGCCGATGCCCCGGCCGAGTCGCTGAAGCAGATTCCCGGCGAGGCGGAAGCCCCCGAAGCATCGCGCAACGGGCTGGGTCAGGCCGAGGACGTGCTGCACGAGTTCGGCCACGCGCATGACATCGACGAGGCCGCGACCCTGCTCGATCCAGAGACGCGACGCCTGCTGAAACGGGCGCTGGACGAGATGTGGCAGGCCGAGCTGAACCTGCGGCAGGCCAAGCCGGTGGATGCCTTGCCGTACGAATACAAGGCGCTCGACTACATCAAGCAGGTGCAGCAGGCCGAGCGCATCTACCTGCAGCGCGCCGGGCTGGAACTGCCGCAGG
Source organism: Nevskia sp. (assembly GCF_021732705.1). Lineage (GTDB taxonomy): Bacteria > Pseudomonadota > Gammaproteobacteria > Nevskiales > Nevskiaceae > Nevskia. The sequence goes on from NZ_JAKFUM010000003.1 coordinate 142,388, forward strand.
CCGATCTCTCGCGGCGACTGACCGGCGAGCGCAAGGACTTGAGTGACCGCCGCATCGTGCTGCCGACGGCCGCCGCCGATGGCTCGCCGGTGCCGGCGATCGTCGCCGCGCTCGATGCAGGCACGCGGCCGGATCTGTCGACCTTGAATGCCTGGCTGGCGGCGCATCCCGACGCGACGCCGGACGCACTTGGCGTGCTGGCCGCCGCCGACCAAGTGCAGCGTGAGCCGGACTGCGGCCGCTGCCGCGCCGACCTGAAAGCGCGGCTGTGGCCGCTGCTGCCGGTGCCGCCAACCGCGCTGAAGGCCCGACGCACGCCGGATGCGGCCGGCAGCGCCTGGCTCGACGCGATCGGAAGCGTGCCGCGATGACGAGCGAACTGACGCCGATGCATCTGAGCCTCGCCGTGCTGGCACTGGCTGCGGTCGCGGGCGCCGCTCGCGCGTGGCGGCGGGAAGTCGCCCGCAGGCATGGCGTGCTGCGCGCCGGCCTGTCGGTCGCGCTGGTGGCAGCGCTGGCCCTCGCGCTGTTTCCGCCGCGCGTGTCGCGGCCGGCCGATACGGTGACGGTGCTGACGCCCGGTGCGACCGCGGCCGATCTGAAGGCGCTGCCGTGGTTTGCGACGGCCGTGGCGTTGCCGGGTGCAATGGCGCCGAAGACGATCGAGACGGCGCCCGATCTGGCGACGGCGCTGCGCCGTCATCCCGAGGCCCGCACGGTCGACGTGCGCGGCAACGGCCTGCCGCCGCGTGACCAGCCGGTGGCGGCAATGCTGCCGCTGCGCTTCATGCCCGGCGCCGAGCGCGGGCTGGTGGCGCTGAACGCGCCGGCGCGCGCCTTGCTCGGCACGCAGTGGCGGCTCGATGGCCGTGCGCTGCTGCCGGCGGTGCGGGTCGAGCTGCGCGACCCGTCCGGCGCGGTCGTCGATCAGGTGACGCTCGGCGTGGACGGCGCGTTCCGGCTGTCGGCGCTCGCACGAGCCACCGGCGAAGCGCGCTACGAACTGCGCGCGTTCGATGCCGCGCAGGGGCTGGTCGAGGCCGCATCGATCCCGTTGCTGATCGAGCCCGGCGAAGGCCTGCGCGCGATCGTCCGCGCCGGCGCGCCGGATCCGGAACTCAAGTACTGGCGACGCTGGGCGAGCGACGCCGGCATCGCCGTTGCAGTGTCCGCTGGCGTCAGCGACGGCCTGAGCCTGCGCGACGGCGATGCCGCGCTGACCGCCTCCGCGCTGGCCGAAAGCGATCTGGTGATCGTCGATGAACGCGCCTGGCTGGCGCTGCTGCCGGCCGAGAAGTCGGCACTGCTGGCTGCGGTACGCGACGGTCTGGGCCTGCTGCTGCGGGTGGCGGGACCGCTGGAGCCCGGCGTCGCGGCCGACTGGCAGGCACTGGGGCTCGTGACCGAAAACCTCGACACGCCGAGTACCGTGACCCTCGACCGTCGCACCGGCCTGCGCGCGCGCGAAACGTTTACGGCCGCTCCGGTCACGATCACGGCCACGGGCTGGGAGCGACTGCTCGAGGACGATCGCGGCGCGCCGCTGGCGCAGTGGCGCAGCGAGGGGCGCGGGCGGATCGGCGTCTGGACGCTGCTCGACAGCTATCGCCTCGTGCTGCTCGGCGAGCCCGCGCGTTACGGCAGTCTGTGGCAGACCGCACTGGCGACCATCACGCGGCCACGCGCGCCGGAAGCCGAGGCTGCGCTGCCGGCGACCGGATGGATCGATGAGCGCAGCGTGCTGTGCGGGCTGGGCGACCGCGCGGCGGTGCTGGCGCCGAGCGGTGCCTTGATCACGCTGCTGCCGCGCGTCGATCGCTGCGCGGCGTTCTGGCCCGGCGAATCCGGCTGGCATCGCATTCAAAGCGGTGCCGAGTCTCGTCCGTTCTACGTGCGGGCGGCCGACGATGCGCCGGGCCTGCGCGCGGCGCGCGACCGCGCCGCGACCCGGCGGCTGGTCGGCCGGACGGCGGATGATGTGGCCCTGCGCGACGTGCCGCTGCCGCGCTGGCCGTTCGCGCTGCTGTTCCTGCTGCTGGCGTCGGCGCTGTGGTGGCGCGAGCGTCCGCGCTGAGCGTCAGATCGCTGCGCTGATGCTGGCGGCCAGCGCCTGGTCGACGTCCCGGAAGTAGCCATGCGGCGCGCCGCGCCGCACAAGGCCGGCACGCACCAGCTTGCCGAGCACGCGGCGGTTGGCTTCGCACAGCAGCACGCGCTGGCCACGGCGTTCGAGCAGCATGATCGTGCCGGCCAGCGCGTCGATGCCGGTGATGTCCATGAACGGCACCTGGTGCAGGCGGATGACGATGGCACGGGCGTCGCCGAGATCGCGCGTCGCCCGTTCCAGCGCATCGACCGCGCCGAAGAACAGCGGGCCCTCGATCGTGCAGATCTCGATCGCGCTGCCGGCGGGTTCGACGCCGGCGGCGATGAGCGCCGCGTCGCGTTTCGCCGCATCGAGGCGGCTGACCGTGACCGATGACGACATGCGGCGCAGGAAGTTCAGCATCGCGAGGATCACGCCGATGTTCACCGCGATGACGAGGTCGGCGAAGATCGTCAGCGCGAAGGTGATCAGCAGCACGGCGACGTCGGCCCGTGGCGCCGTGGCGATCATCTGCCGCACGCGGTGCAGCTCGCTCATGTTCCAGGCCACGCCGAACAGGATCGCGGCCAGTGCGCACAGCGGGATGGTGGCGGCGAGCGGCGCGAGGAACACGAGGATCGCCAGCAGCACCATGGCGCTGGTGACGCCGGCGATCGGGCTGGTGCCGCCATTGCGGATGTTGGTGGCGGTGCGGGCGATCGCGCCAGTCGCGGCAAAACCGCCGAACAGCGGCGTCAGCAGGTTCGCCAGGCCTTGCCCGATCAGCTCCTGATTGGCGTTGTGCCGGGTGCCGGTCATGTTGTCGGCCACGACGGCGGACAGCAGCGATTCCAGCGCGCCGAGCAGCGCGATCGAGAACGCCGCCGGCAGCAGTTCGAGCAGCCGCGGCACCGTGATCGCCGGTGGCGCGAAGGCCGGCAGGCCGCTCGGAATCGCACCATAGGCTTCGCCGACGGTGGTGATCGATTCGAACTGGAAGATCGCCTGCACGATGGTCGCAGCCGCCATCGCGAACAGCGGGCCCGGAATGCGCTTCAGGCCCGGAATCCTCGGGCCGGCGAACAGCAGCACGAGGCTGCCGGTGGCCATCAACGTGGTCGGCAGATCGGCCTGCGGCAGCTCGCGCAGCAGCGCGACGAAGCGTTCGTGGAAATGCTCGCCGGTGACGTTCGGCAGCCCGAAATACTGCGGCCACTGACCGACGAAGATGACGATGCCGATGCCGGCGGTGAAGCCGAGGATCACCGGGCTCGGGATGTAGCGCATGACGACGCCGAGCCGGGCCGCGCCGAATGCGACGAGGATCGCGCCGGCCATCAGGGTCGCCAGCAGCAGGCCGTCGACGCCATGGCGCGCGGTGACGCCGGCGAGGATTACGACGAAGGCACCGGTCGGGCCGGCAATCTGCACGCGAGTGCCGCCGAACAGCGCGACGACCAGACCGGCGATCACCGCGGTGTACAGGCCCTGCTCGGGCTTGACGCCCGAGGCGATCGCGAACGCCATCGACAGCGGCAGCGAGACGATGCCGACCACGAGCCCGGCGAGCAGGTTCGGCAGCCACTGCTCCCGACGCAGCAGGCCGGCGCGGGCGGCTTCGGCAATCGCGATCATCGTCGTTCCGGCCGTCGTGGTGGAGAACGACGCGAGCCTAGCGGAAGCCCGCCGCAGCGTGCGTGCAGTGGCGAACAGGGGTCGTGATCGCTCGCATCGAAGGTCGTGCGTGCATCGACCGACAGCAGGAAGCCGCCGCCATCCGATCGGGGATGACGGCGGCCGGTGCGCGACCGTTGGTGGCGCGGCTTATTGCGCGAAGCTCGACACCAGTTTCACGTAGGCCGACTGGTAGTAGATGCCGGGTTCGGTGATGACGTACGAGCGTTCGTTGACGTTGTTCCATTCGAGGAACGACTTCTGCGCCGGCTGGCCGGTTGGCGGCGTCAGGTAGCTCGGCACGTCGTAGCCGGCACCGGCGTTCGGGCCGGCCGGAATGTAGCCCGGTGCCGGACCGCAGCTGGAGCTGCGCACGTCATCCCACTTCGGATCGCCGTCGTGGAACCACTCGTGATAGACCGTGTTCAGCGAGTGCGTGGGGCCCAGACGGTTGACGTTGCTGAGGTAGACCATCTGGAACGGATTGACGCCGTGGAAGTAGTGCAGCGTGTCCAGCGCCCGGGCGTTGTACGGCGCGACATCGGTGACGGCGATGCCGTACGCCGCCACTTCGCGGTTCGCATTGCCGTAGTTGCCGCGCACCATGTTGCTGCCCCAGTGGTACTGCGGGCTGTGCAGGAAGGCGCGGTACAGGTCGTCGTTCGGATTGACGCCGTAGACCTGATAGCCGTTGCGGGCATCGTTCAGCTTGTCGTTGCGGATGGTCGACTTCAGCGTGGCGTCGGCATTCGGCAAGGTCGTGTAGTGCAGCAGCGCGCCGCCCTGTTCCGGCAGGTAGCGCGACCAGCCGATGTCGTTGTACGGCCGCATCGCGCGATAGCTCGACTTCACGCGGTCGTGATACTTCGCGTCGCTGGTCAGCGCGTAGAGATAGACCGCCGCCACCGTCTGCAGGTTGTCCTGATCGGCCACCGGCAGGTCGGCGTCGCCGAACAGCACGGTCTGGCTGTCGCACGCGGTCTGCTTGGTTGGCGTGGCGACATAGCGGTCGTAGGCGGCAATCGCGCGGGCCTTGAGATCCGCCGCTTCGGTGGCCAGTGCCGGAAAGCGGGCGTAGACCAGCGAGGCATGGGCGAACATGCCGGCGACGGCGATCGTCGACGAGGTGCAGGCCGGCACGTAGTAGCGCGGCTGCAGGTCGGAACTCGGCGGCGTCGCCGCGTGAATGGTGATCTGCCCGACCTTCAGCAGCGCGCTGCCGTCCGGGTTCTGCATCCGCTTGAGCCAGTCCACTTCCCACTTCACTTCATCGACGACGTCGGGCACGCCGTTGCCGGATTCCGGGATGCTGAAGTCGTCGGTGAACACCGCCGGATTCTCCTCGTACGCCGCAAGCAGCTGATGCACCGGCGACACGGCGTAGGTCACGTACTTGTTGGTGTCGCCGGCATCGAACCAGCCGCCGCGCAGGTCGCGGACCTTGGCGCTGTTGGCCTGGTCGGTGACGTCGCGGGCCTGACTGTCCTGATTGGTGCCGAGAAAGGCGGCGCCATCGGTCCAGCAGGCTTCGGCATATGGCGTGACCTTGGCCAGCCCGCTGCGCTGGTAGTAGTACATCCGCAGCGAGGCCTTCAGCGCGTCCCGGTACACGGTCTGGGCAATGCGGAACGTCGGCGACCGGACCTGACGGTCGGCATCGAGGATGTAGTAGCTGCCGGCGGTGGTGACGCTGGAGAAATCGAACCACCAGCCGGAGTCGCCCGCCAGCGGATCGATCGCGCCGTTGTTCCAGACCGTCGGCGTGCCACTGAACACCGCGACGTTGTCGGTGCTGCGCACCACGCGGTAGTTGGCGCCGGCGGTGAAGCGGCGATTGCTGTCGTAGCCGGTCTGCGGATTGCGGATGACGGCGACCTTCGGATCGTTCGGCCGGTAGCCGAACTGGTCGATCACCAGATGCTCGTCGACCGGCGCCACGCTGACCGGTGGCGGGGTTGGCGGCGGCGGTGGCGGCGGCGTCGCGGTGACGGTGAACTTGGCCGTGGAACCGGATGAGAACTGCGGGTTGGCGACCTTGATCGTCGCGGTGACGGCACCGGTTGGAACCGTCAGCCGGATCGTGGTCGAGTTGATCACCGAGAAAGTGGCAGGCCGGGTGCCGACCCAGGCCTTGTTGACCTCCGAGAAGCGGACGCCGGAAACGGTGACCACCGTGCCGACCGGGCCGGACGTCGGCGTGAAGCCGGAAATGTACGGCTTCGGCAGCGCGGCCTGCACTTGCAGGCTGGCACCGAGCAGCACGAAGCCGGCCGTCACGGCGGCCAGGCCGGAACCGACGGCGCGGACGGCCGGGGACGCGGCACTTGAGTTCGAAAGGGGTGTTGGGGATGACATGCAGGACGCTCCGCGTTCGTCGCCGTGGGTGGACGTTCGCTGCGGCTTTCTCGGGAATTCGGGTGCCGTCAGCGAGCGACTGGCGGCTAGCCTCGCGGCAGCAGGTCTGCGGGTGCGTGCGTGACCGACAAGCGCGGTCGTCTGTCCCATTGGGTGGTTTTGACGACTTGCAAAAGCCTAAAAGACAGTTCGCCCGATTCGGGTCGCGCGCAAAAAAATGCCGGACCGTCGCCAGTCCGGCAGCGGGACCTGCGTCCCGATCTGAGCCTCGGTCAGCCGTGGCTATGCGCCGGATCGGCCGCTCTTCTTGGTGTTCGAGGCGGAATCGGCTCAGCGCGCCTGGCAGGCGGCGAGGATGGCGGCGCTGCCGCTGCCGGCCACGGCATCGAAGGTGGCGGCGTCGCAGTAGCTGACTTCCGGCGCGTAGCGGCCGAGGGTCTGGCTGACCGGCGCATCCGGGTTGGCCACCGCCAGCGCATAGTTGCCTTCGAAATCCGGCCGCGACAGCAGCTGCCGCAGCACGATCAGTTCGCTGCGCGTCGGTCCCCATTCGAGCCAGTTGACCTTGTAGGCCGCGGTGGCACGGCTGGGACGATTGGCGGCCGGCGAGATCACGAACAGGTCGAAGCCATCGTCCTGCGTCACGATCTCGCGATCGGCCAGACAATGCACGACGGCCGAGCTGCCGAGCTCGTAGTGGCACAGCGACCAGTAGCGCGTTTCCTCGGCCCCGGTGATCGCCGGCGGCAGCAGTGGCGTCTTCATCCGCCGGGAGCGGATCACCACGACCTGGCCGTGGGTCAGCGAGCTGGCCGCGCGCAGGTAGTTGGCGTCACCGTTCGGATACAGCACCGAGTCCTGCGTCTGCGAAATCGGCACGAACTGGATGTTGCGGCCGGGAAAGACCGCCGGATTGATCGTGCGGGTGGTGGTCGATGCGGTGCGGATGCGCTCGCACTGCGCCTGATCCGGCGTGTTGTCGAAATCGACTTCGCCGCCATCGGGGCCGGAATAGATGATTCGCGGCAGCGGCGTGTTGCCGAGGAAATCGGTATCCGGGTTCGGCAGGTAGATGCGGTAGACCACCTGCTTGGCCACGCGTGTCGGGCTGATCCGGTTCGATGGCGCGCCCACGTACAGCGTGTTCGGCGCGCGATCCTCGGGCCGCGCCGGCGGTGCTTCGTAGCGCAGGCGAACGGTGTAGCGGCCGCCGTAGCGGCCATCCTGCGGCAAGGCGGCGATGTTGGCGCCGCTGGTGGCGCCATCGAGCGCGATCAGTCGGCCATCGGCCAGCGCATCGATGTAGTTGCCGGCGCGGGCGCCGTCGTACGACTGCAGCGAGAAATAGCGAACCTGGGCGTAGCTGCCTTCGATGCGGATCGACGCACCGTCAGGCAGCGACAGCGGGATCTGGGCGATCGCGTACGAGGCGTTGGAATCCAGAAATCCGGTGTTGCGCTCCTGCGCCGTGTTCGTCTGGTACGGGCAGCCGACTCGCAGCGCGCCGGGCGACGTCGGATTGAGGTCGCCGAGCTGGGCCAGCCGCGGGAATGCCGGCGGATTCGGCCGCAGCTGCGCCTGTGCGGGCAGGCTCCAGATCGGGCCGGTCAAGGTCAGGACGAGGGGCAGCAGGGATCGTCGCAGCAGGCAGCGCAAGGGCATGGCGGGTTTCCGAAGGCAGGGCAGAGAGATGAGGCGGTTCGTTCGAATTCGGGCGGCCGTCGGTGCTGTCGAACCCGCGCGATGCGCGGCGGGGTCCGGACCGTGCAACGGATACGGGACATGCCGTGATTCCGTTGCGCTTCGCCCGTCAGCGGCGTGCCTGCGCCGACGAACGGCGAACGGTCTGCGGCGGTCAGGGCGACTCGGCTGAGCGATAGACCGGCAGCAGGTTCAAACGTTCATCCCAGGCCGGATGCCGGCGATAGAAGAAATCGAGCCGCGCGGCCGGGCTGGCGGCGAACGCCGCGTCGTCCTTCAGTCGCTGCTCGAACGCGGCCTTCAGCGCCGGATCGGCTGCCAGCTGCTCGCGCGCGACGGCTTCGGCGACGTAGGGCTCCATGTATTCCTTCTGTTCGAACGCCGTCGCGAAGCGGCCCCACGCCGCCAGTGAGTCCGGTGCCGCGGGTTCCAGCAGATCGATCACCAGCCGGGCCAGCGGCTGGGCGATCGGCACGAACAGCGAGCCGGCGGGCAGGGCGCGCCGCTCGGCCTTCCATGCGCCGGTCACGGTGAATCGGGTGTGGCCTTCGAAGGTGTCCCGGCTGCGGGTGACCGTGTCGGCGCGAAAGGTTTCCAGCGCGGCATCCGGCCGGGCCGTGGCCAGCCGGGTGTAGCGAATGCCGTGCGCGCGCAGGGTCGCGGCGACCGTCTCGGCCCAGCCTGCCGGAATCCAGTAGCCGCCGCGCGGGGCTTCGACGAAGACGCTGGGGCGCACGTCGTCGCGCAGCGGCACGGTCCAGACTTCCGGCCGGGTTTCGTCGTAGCGGGTGACCATGCCGCCCGACACGTCCGACGGCGTCCGGGTGTAGGCGTAACCGCGGAACGCGATCATCCGCGCCTGCTCGCTCGCTTCCCAGCCGATCGGCACGCGGGTGCCGCCGAGCTGCGCGGCGCGGGCGTCGGCGCGGCGGGCCTCGTCGAGCCAGTCCTGGCCGTGATCGGCGGCCTGCTCGACCAGCGACACGATGGTGTTGCGCGTCGCCCGGACCCGCGCGGGGTAGTCCTTCCACGAATGGGTCTCGACCAGGATGCCGAGGCGGTTGCGTTCCGCGATGTAGGCCTGCGAGAAGCGCGGCGGCGCCACGCCATCCTCGAAACCGGAAGCCGGATCGTCCTCGCTGACGAACGAGGGATAGAACGGCAGCGGCAGCGAGCCGGCGCGCGTCAGCGCGGCGATGCTGTCGGCGCGCAGCTGCCGGCCGAAGCGCTGCAGCGCCGTGTCACCGGCGTTGACCGGCTCGACGTTGAACGAGATGTCGTGCTCGAACTGCGCCCCGTCGGTGACGTGCAGATCGGCATACAGGATCGGGTCCCAGCGATTGATCAGCCGCAGCATCGCCTGCATTTCCGGCGCATCAGCCTTCATGTAGTCGCGGTTCAGGTTCAGGTTGCTCGCGGTCACGCGCCAGCCGCTCTCGGCCGGTCCGCGCTGGTTCGGCCGGTTCCAGGCCTTGAACCGCTCGTGGCCGTCGACGTTGAACACCGGCACGAACAGCAGCACGACCTTGTCGAGCGCACCGCTTGCCGCGCTGCCGTCGAGCAGTTCGCGCAGGGCGAGGAAGCCGGCGTCCTTGCCGTCGATCTCTCCGGCATGGATGCCGCCCTGGATCAGCACCACCGGCAGCCGACGCCGTGTGGCGTCGGCGGCGCTTCGCGCGCCGCTGCGAGTCGCGACCAGCAGCTTCATCGGCCGGCCTTCCGGCGTGATGCCGAAATCCTCGCAGCGCACGGCGGCCGGGTAGGCCTTCGCGAAGTCGCGGCACAGGGTGATCACTTCGTCGTAGCGCCCGGTCTGCTGATAGCCGGAGCGTTCGGCGACGGTCGACAGGCGCGGCGTCACCGCCTGCGCGACCGGCGTCTGCCCGACCGCCAGGGCCAGGGCCAGCGCCCAGGTGAACGCGGCGCGCGGCCGCAGTCGCGTGCGGCCGAGGCAACGGAGCAGACGGCCGCCGACGCGGCGGACGGTGATTTCAGGATGCATGGATTTTCCTTTTCCGATCGCGATTCCGGACAGCGATCAAGTTGAATGGAATCGATTGCCGAGACTGAGCCAGATCATGCGTGGACGCCGGACGCAGTGATAAATTCGTTGCGCTGCAACAAGGATCGTAGCGCGCCCGTCCCTGACACGGCATAGCCACTTCATGAATCCTGCTGATGTTGCTGCACCCCCGGAGCCTCGCCTCCGTCCTGCACGTTCTGCCCGGGCGTCGGCTCGATGGACCCGCCTCCGGTGACGATACGGCCCCGCTTGTCCGTCATCGTCTCCGCCGGCTGCAGCGACTGGGTGCCGGCCGGCCTGCTGGCCCAGCTGTGCAGCCTGCCGCTGGATGTCGAAATCGTGCTGGCCCATGCCCGCAAGCGCGCGCTGCAGACGCCGCCCGGCTGGCCCCCCGAACGCAGCCTGCGCCAGTGCGCGGCGGAACCGGAACTGGCGGCCCAGATGAATGCCGGCGCCCGCATTGCTGGCGGCGAGTGGCTGTGGTTCCTGCCGGCCGACACCCGGCTGACGGCATCGGCCGTCGCTGCCGCGTATCGGCTGATCGGCCGGCGCGAGCCGGTGCTGGGCTGGTTCGATCTGCAGTACATCGGCAGCCATTCGCCGATGTTGCCGTTGCTGGCCAGCGCCGCCAACCTGTGGGCGCGGCTCACCCGGCGGCCCCCGCTGCCGCAGGGCTACTGCCTGCCGGCAGCGCAGTTCGAGGCGCTGGGCGCGTTTCCGGAGCAGCCGTTCACCGCCCTGCACAAGAGCTTCATCCGCGCCGCACGCGCGACCGGGCTCGCCGTGCGTCGGACCGGCGGCGTGCTGCAGACCAGTGCCGTGCCGCTGCGCCCGTGGCTCGGCGCAAAGACGCGGTTGACGGCACCGGTTCGCAGCGCGGCTCGGCGGTCGGACGATCCACCGCTTCAGTGACTCGCGACGTGGTCCGGCATCGGGGCCACGCGCGGCTCGAGCCGGGGCCATGAAAAAAGGCGCGACGGTCGATGACCGTCGCGCCTCTGGCTTCAGCACCCAAGCCCGGATGCCGGGCTGAGCGTTACTCGAAGCGCTTGCCTTCCGCCGCCATCTTCACCAGCAGCGCCGCCGGCTTGAAGCGCGGGCCGTACTTGGAGGCCAGCACTTCGGCACGGGCCACGAACTTGGCCACGCCGTAGGCGTTGATGAACTGCAGCGCGCCGCCCTGATGCGGTGCGAAGCCCCAGCCGAAGATCGAGCCGATGTTGGTATCGGCCACGGTCATGACGACGTTCTCTTCGAAGCAGCGGGCCGCTTCGTTGGCCTGCGCGAACATCATCCGGTCGATCATCTCCTGCTGGCTGAGCTGCTCGGTCGCCAGCGGGAACGCCTGGGCCAGACCCGGCCACAGCTTCTTCTCGCCCTTGGTGCCGGCTTCCGGATAGTCGTAGAAACCCTTGCCGGCCTTCTTGCCCGGGCGATCCAGCTCCTTGACCATCTTCAGCACGACCGGCTCGCTGGCCGACGGCACGTAGGTCTTGCCTTCTTCGGCGTAGTCCTTCTTCGTCTGCTCCATGACGTGCAGCGACAGGCTCATCGACACCTCGTCCTGCAGCGCCAGCGGGCCGACCGGCATGCCGGCCTTCAGGCCCGCCATCTCGATCGAGCGCGGATGCTGGCCTTCCGCCAGCAGCGCCAGACCTTCGTTGACGTAGGTCGCGAACGAGCGGCTGGTATAGAAGCCGCGCGAATCGTTGACCACGATCGGCGTCTTCTTGATCTGCTGGACGTAGTCGAAGCCCTTGGCCAGCGTTTCCTTGCTGGTCTTCTCGCCCATGATGATCTCGACCAGCGGCATCTTGTCGACCGGCGAGAAGAAGTGCAGGCCGATGAAGTGCTCGGCCTTCGAGTGCGCCTTGGCCAGACCGGTGATCGGCAGGGTCGAGGTGTTCGACGCGAACACGACGTCGGCGCCGACGACCGCTTCGGTCTTCTTCGTCACATCGGCCTTGATCGCACGATCCTCGAACACCGCTTCGATCACCAGATCACAGCCGGCGAGGTCGGCGTAGTCGGTCGTCGCCTTGATCCGGTCGAGGAACACGCCCTTGCCGGCCGGCGTTTCGCGGCCCTTCTTGATCGCCTTGTCGAGCAGGCCGGCCGAATAGGCCTTGCCGCGCTCGGCGGCTTCGAGTGTGGAGTCGAGCAGCACGCACTCGATGCCGACCTTGGCCGACACGTAGGCGATGCCGGCACCCATCATGCCGGCGCCGAGAATGCCGAGCTTGGTGACCTTGGACTTCGCGATGCCTTCCGGACGCGACTTGCCCTTGTTGATCGAGTTCAGCTGGAACCACAGCGTGCCGATCATGTTCTTCGAAACCTGGCTGACCACCAGGTTCGCGAAGTAGCGCGATTCGATGCGGCAGCCGGATTCGAAGTCGACAATGCCGCCTTCGTAGACGCAGCTCATGATGTTGGTGACCGCCGGGTAGTTGCCCTGCGACTTCGCGGTCGCCATCGACGGCGCGATCGCCAGCATCTGCACGACGGCCGGATGGCGCGAGTCACCGCCCGGCCACTTGAACTTCTTGTCGTCCCACGGCTGCACCGGCTTCGGGTTGGCGAGGCACCAGCTCTTGGCCTTGGCCAGCAGGTCGGCGCTGTCGCTGGCGAGTTCGTTGATGATGCCCTGCTGCTTCGCGGCTTCGGCGTTCAGCTCCTTGCCTTCGAGCATCAAGGGCAGCGATGCCTGGATGCCGATCATGCGCGGCAGGCGCTGCGTGCCGCCGCCGCCCGGCAGCAGGCCGAGCTTGACTTCCGGCAGGCCGAACTTGGCCTTCGGATCGGCGATCGCGACGCGGTAGTGCGTGGCCAGCGCCATTTCCAGGCCGCCGCCGAGCGCGGTGCCGTTGAGGGCCGCGACGACCGGGCGGCCGAGCAGTTCCATCCGGCGCAGGATCTTCTTGAACGCCTCGGCGGCGTCGTACGCCAGCTTCGGATCGGTCATCAGGAACACGCCGTCGATGTCGGCGCCGGCGAGGAATTCCTTCTTGCCGGAGGTCACGATCAGGCCCTTGATGCCGGCATCGGCTTCAACCTTCGCGATGGCATCGGCGAACGGACCCATCAGGGCGTCGCTCAGCACGTTCATCGGCCGGTCGGCCAGGTTCATCGTCAGGGTGGCGATGCCGTCGGCATCGACCGTCAGTTGGACTGCACTCATTTGTTCTTCTCGTAAGGCGTGAGGGGTGAGGCGTGAGGCGAAAAAGCGGGAAAGCAGGGCGGTGGCTGTTGCCGGTTACGCCTCACGCCTCTCCCCTGTCGCCTCACGAAAGCGAAGCGTCACACTCGTTCGATGACCGTGGCGATGCCCATGCCGGCGCCGACGCACAGGCTGGCCAGACCGAACTGCTTGTCCTGGCGCTCCATTTCGTCGAGCAGGGTGGCGAGGATGATGCAGCCGGTGGCGCCCAGCGGATGGCCCATGGCGATCGAGCCGCCGTTGACGTTGACCCGGTCCATGTCGATGTCGAGCGCGCGTACCGCCTTCATCACCACCGAGGCGAACGCTTCGTTGATCTCGAACAGATCGATGTCCTTCGCGGTCAGGCCGGCCTTCTTCAGCGCCTTCTGCGCGGCCGGCGCGATGCCGGTCAGCATGATCGTCGGCTCCGAGCCGATCACCGCCACCGAGCGGATCTTGGCGCGCGGCTTCAGGCCCATCGACGCACCCTTCTCGCCGGAGCCGATCAGCATCAGCGCGGCACCGTCGACGATGCCGGACGAGTTGCCGGCGTGGTGCACGTGGTTGATCTTCTCGATCGTCGTGTACTTGCGCAGCGCCGTCGCGTCGAAGCCCATCAGGCCCATCTGCTCGAAGCTCGCCTTCAGTTCGCCGAGCTTTTCGACGGTGGTCGAGCCGCGCACGGTCTCGTCGTGATCCAGCACGACCATGCCGTTGAGGTCGCGCACCGGCACCACGGTCTTGGCGAAGCGGCCGTCGGCCCAGGCCTTGGCGGCCTTCTGCTGCGAACGCACGGCGAAGGCGTCGACATCGTGGCGGCTGAAGCCTTCGAGCGAGGCGATCAGGTCGGCACCGATGCCCTGCGGCGCGAAGCCGAGCTGCTCGTTGATGCGCGGGTCCATCGCCCAGGCGCCGCCGTCCGAGCCCATCGGCCAGCGCGACATGCTTTCCACGCCGCCGGCGACGACCAGATCTTCCTGGCCGGACTGCACCTTCATCGCCGCGAGGTTCACCGATTCCAGACCCGAGGCGCAGAAGCGGCTCTGGGTCACGCCCGGCACGTTCTGGGCCCAGCCGGCATACAGCACCGCGGTGCGGGCGATGTCCGCGCCCTGCTCGCCGACCGGCGTCACGCAGCCGATGACGACGTCATCGACCTGCGAGGTGTCGAGGCTGTTGCGCGTCTCGAGGGCGTTGAACAGGTTGCCGAGCAGATGCACCGGCGTCACCTCGTGCAGGCTGCCGTCCTTCTTGCCCTTGCCGCGCGGGGTGCGCACGGCATCGAAAATATAGGCTTCGTTCATCAGGGTAATCTCTTGTGTTGGCCTTGCGATGGCGGTGTCTGAAGGAGGCTGCTTGATCGCTGTGCTGGCGCTGTCAGCACACCAGTTGCAGCGATCGGTAATCTTGCTTACAGTTTGCCCGGCTGGCGGCAGGATTACCGTTCAAGTCCGCGAAAACCCGCGAAACGCTTGAATTGACGGCAAGTCCGGTCTGCCAAACGCGACGAGAATAATTATTGCGCTGCACTGCGTCAAACCGGGACCGGTGTTTCGGAGTGCCGCAAAGGCAATGACGTAACCGCTGTTACCTCACGGGATCACGACGATGGGTTTGAAAGCTGGAATCGGGACCGCCGAATCACCTCGGGATGCCGGCCTTACCGCCGATCGCACCGCGCTGGATCCGGACACGCGCGCACGGATCGAGCAGGCCGTGCTCGACATCTTCTCGGAGCGGGAATTCCACCGGGTGGGCCTGATCGAAGTCGCCCGCGGAGCCAATGTCAGCCTGCAGACAATCTACAAGTACTACGGCAGCAAAGAAGCCCTCCTTTTTTCCTGCCTCGATGCCTGGCTGGGGCGGCTCGCGGCGCGGATGATCGATCACCTGCAGGGCATCGAGGACTTCAAGGAGAAGTTCCGGAAGGTGTTCTGGGTCACGCTCGATTTCTTCGAGAAGAACCCGAAGGTGGCGCAGCTGATCATGTCGTCGGTGTACGTCAACACCTGGCGCAAGCAGGACAACTACCAGAACCCGCTGCTGTTCAGCACCTTCATCCGCGTGCTCGGCGAAGGCCGCGCCAAGGGCGTGCTGAACGACGCCGTCGACGAGAAGATCCTGCTCGACTACATCTTCGGGATCATTGCCCGGCTGGTGCAGATGTACATCCACCGCGGCCAGAAGGAGCCGCTGACGCAGCAGGCGAACGTGCTGTTCGACATGCTGTGGCGCGCGATCGCTAAGCCGGTCTGATCCGGCCCGAGGCGGCGGGCGACGCGCGAACGGTTCAGGCCCAGCGGTTCAGGTCCAGGGATCGTACGAACCGAAGTGCCAGACATGGCCTTCGGGATCGCGGCACGAGAACGCCCGGCCGCCGTAGTGCACGTCCTGCAGGGCCAGGGTGATCACGGCACCGGCGGCCACGGCGCGGTCATGCGCGGCGTCGACGTTCTCGACATAGACGCACACAGCCTGCGTGCCGATGCCGCCGGCGGCGCGCACGCTCTGCATCATCCCCGGGTGGTTCAAGATTTCCGCCGAGCCCAGCATCACCATGCCGTTGCCGAAAGTCAGTTGCGCATGGGCGATGGTGTTCGGCGCATCGCCCGGCACCACCAGATGCGGTGCGAAGCCGAAGGCCCGTTCGAGCCAGGCGATGGCGGCCGGGGCGTCGTGATACAGCAGCGACGGGGTCAGGGTCGGATACGGGCGGGCAGCCATGGCGCAGTCCTCGTCGGCGTGTTCCGGCGAGGATAGCGCCGACGCGCATCGGATTCGACCGCGCCGGTCGCCGGCAGCGCCGTCTATGCGTCAGGCCGGCTTCAGCGTGCTGACGAAGAACGCGGTCTGGTCGCGCACCACGTCATTGAAGGTCGGCGGCACGTAGATGTCGAAGTGGCCGACCGGATAGCGCTTGACCGTGACCTTGTCCGGCGCGCGCTTCGCCGCCGCTTCCATCGCCGACGGTGGCACCACGACATCGCCGGTGGCGATGCAGAACAGCGCCGGGCACGGCAGCTTCGGCGTCGACAGGCCCGGCCGGTACGTGGCCAGGGTCAGCGCCCAGCTCGTGGTGATCCGGTTCTGCCAGTCCGGTGGCGTGATCCGGCTGTAGCCGCTGAGCGAATCCGCCGTGGTCAGCACGCCGGGGGCACCCGGCGCGGCGATCACCGGCAGGGTCACGCGGCCGCGCCCGAGCGTGGCGGACGCCAGATCGCGCAGGCCGCTCGCGGTCAGCTTCAGCACCGGCACCGGCCCCAGTTCGCGCAGCAGATGGAACAGCGACGCGAGGCCATCCATCAGCGCGCCCTGCGAGCTGACCGCGGCGATCCGGCCATCGGCCACCGCCGCGGCCACCGAATGGGCGCCGGAGAACGAACTGCCCCAGGTCGCGATGCGATCCGGATCGATGCCCGGCAGGCGGCGGGCGTGGGCGATGGCCGCCGCCCAGTCCTGCAGCTGGCGCGAGACCGACACCCACTGCCGGGGCTGGCCATCGCTGTTGCCGAAGCCGCGGTAGTCGAACACCAGCACGGCGAGACCGGCTTCGGCGAAGTGCCGCGCGAACGGTTCGAGCCCGGCCGCGCGCGTGCCGCCGAGGCCATGGGCCATGACGATGCACGGCAGGCCGCGGTCGTTGGCCAATGCCGTGTCGGACGGCCGGAAGTGCCCGGCGCGCAGCGTGGTGCCGTGGCTCGGGAACTCGATTTCAGTCAGCGTGATCGTCATCGGCGGGGTTCCGGTTCTGTTGCGGAAATGAAGGCCTGCGCTACAGCAGGGATTGAGCAACCGACCACAGCATGCCGCCGCCGAGCGCGATCAGGATCGCGCCCATCGCGCGGTCGATCCAGTGGGCGCTGCGCAGCAGCCGCGTGCGGATGCGCGGATGCCCAAGCGTCCACGCGACGAAGCTGAACCACAGGCCGGTGGTGACGATCATCCACGCGCCGAGGCCGAGCTTCAGCGCCGTCGGCGTGCTGCCGGTGATCACGGCCGAGCACAGGGCGACGAAGAACAGCATCGCCTTGACGTTCAGCAGATTGGTGAACAGGCCGATCGAGAAATCGCGGGCGGCGGCCTTGCCCGGCTCGGCCATCGGCGGCGGTGCGTCGGGATCGGCCGGCTGTGCCCGGATCGCGCCCCAGCCGATCCACAGCAACAGGCTGCCGCCGATCAGCTTCAGCACCGTCAGCAGCGGCGGAAAGGCCTCGATCGCCCAGCCGAGTCCGAACATGCCGTAGGCGACGTGGAAGGTGATGCCGCAG
Organism: Nevskia sp.; assembly: GCF_021732705.1. Classification (GTDB taxonomy): domain Bacteria; phylum Pseudomonadota; class Gammaproteobacteria; order Nevskiales; family Nevskiaceae; genus Nevskia. The sequence continues at coordinate 159,697 of NZ_JAKFUM010000003.1, forward strand.
GCAATGCCGAGGGCCGTGCGCACGCCGGCCGCGCGGCCGTGGGCGAGCGTCTGGCGCGTGACGATCGCCAGATCCGGCCCCGGGCTCATCACCGCGAGCGCGTGGGTCGTGGCGATGGTCACGAACAGCGAGACCGGCGTTGCGGCCAGTGTCAGCGCGGTCATCGCCGGGCCTGATCGACGGGAAGCGAACCCATGCTCACGCCGCGTAGGTGCGATCGAGATAGGCCAGGATCTCGGCCGATTCGAACATCGCGACACCGGTGTTGGCATCGATCAGGTACGGCACCTGCACCCGGCCTTCGCGTTCGAGCAGGCGCAGGCGGTTGCGGCCTTCGACCGGCAGATCCGGGAAATACTTCGTGCGGATCCACGGCGGGCCGATGTCTTCCCAGCGGGCCTTGGCCGTGTTGCGCAGGATGTACGGCAGCTCCAGCTCGCTCAGCCGTTCCCGGACGAGGCGCGAATACGGGCTCGACTCGAAGCTGAACAGTTCCAGCGGCTGCGCCGGCGCCTTCGACGGCGCTGCCTTGGCACCGCGCAGGCTCGGCACGGCGCGGAAGGTCGTGGTCAGGAACGAGGCGGCGACGGCACCGCTGCGGCGCAGTCCGCGCGGCGCGCGAATCTGGCCCCCGTAGGTTTCGGCGACGTAATCGACGATGTCGGCCGATTCGTACAGCTGCCGCCCCGTGTTCGGATCGACCAGGAATGGAAACATCGCCTTTCCGCCCAGCGCCTTCGCTTCCGGCCGGAAGCGGGTGCCGCCCTGCGGGCACGGCAGGATCAGGACATCGAGGTCCATCTCGGTCAGCGCCTCGCGCACGAAGCGGCAATACGGGCTGGCCTCGAACTCGTACAGCTTCAGCAGCTGGTCCGGCTGCCGCGTGGTCGGACGGAACGACAGGCTGCCGCGCCAGCCGCGGGCGCTGGAGGCAAAAATCGACGCGGCAACTTTCAGCTGATGGACGACGGACATAACGATCCCTGGGTGAAGGCGGAAACACCGGTGCGGCGCCGGCGCGATGAGCGGTGCGCCGGCCCGGAACAGCGGCCGTATTATCGGGATTGCGCGGCGGTTGCGCGCGGGACCGCTTCAAACCCCCGGTGGTTCCCGCGCATCACAAGGCCGATGACTACCGCAATCCTCAATCTGACGATGGAAGCCGCCGTGACGGTTACCGCGCCCCTGCCGCAAGCCGAGCCCGAGGATCACGCGCTGGTGCGGCTCGCCGCGGCCGGTGACGCTGCCGCGTTCGAACGCCTGTACCGGGCCAATGTCGATCGCGTCTACGGCCTGTGCCTGCGCCTGTGCCACGGCGATTCCGCGCGCGCCGAGCAGTCGACGCAGGACGCCTTCGTGCGCGCCTGGGAGAAGCTCGGCAGCTTCCGCGGCGAAAGCCGTTTCAGCACCTGGATGCATCGGCTGACGGTCAACGTCGTGCTCGGCGAGCACCGCCTGCTGAAGCGCTGGGTGACGTTCGAGGACGATGTCCAGCCGCAGGCCGGCGACGGCTCCGACGGCAGCGACGGCCTCGATCCGGTGGAACCGGTGCGTCAGGAAGACATCGGCACGCGCATCGATCTCGAACGGGCGCTGGCCAAGCTGCCGAAGGGCGCCCGCACGGTGCTGATGCTGCACGATGTCGAGGGGTATCAGCACGATGAGATCAGCGCGCTGACCGGCATCGCGGTCGGCACCTCGAAAGCCCAGCTGTTCCGTGCCCGGCGCCTGCTGCAGGCGATGCTGTCATGAGCGCCCACGATTCCCGCGGCGCCGACGGCGCCTCGCCGGCTGTGCCGGTGTCGACCGCCACCGCGCTGTCCGCGCTGCGGCAGGATGCAACGCCGAGCCGCGACCTGTGGCCGGAGATTTCAGCGCGGATCACGGCCCGCATCGCTGCGCCGGTCGAGCGGGTCGATGCCGCCGATCAGGCCGATGCCGGCGCGATCGAACTGCCGGCAGCGCTTGGCGCGGCCCTGCGCGAGCTGCAGCAGCCGGTCCGTGCCGAGCGCGATCTGTGGGCCGGCATTTCCGCCCGCCTGAGCGATCCGGCCGCGACCGATGCGATCGAACTGCCGCCGGTGCTGGCGCAGGCACTGCGCGGGCAACGGCAGGATCACGCGCCGCCCCGCGACCTCTGGCAAGGCATCGAGCAGCGCATCCAGCGCCGCCGGGATCGCCGGATCCGCGCGCCGTGGATTTCGGCTGCCGCGCTCGCTGCCTCGCTGGTGCTCGGGCTGAGCCTGATGCTGCGGCAGGCGCCGGTCGTGCTGCCAGCGCCGGATGCCGCAGGCACCACCGCTGCCGGCACGGCGTCGGCACGCGCACCGCTGCGGCCATCGCCGGAAGTGCTGGCGGCGACGCTGGCCAATGGCAGCAGCGACCGCGACGGCCAGGGTGAACTGCGCCGCGCCGCCTATCGTCCGATGTCGTCGGAAACCCGTGCGCTGATGCGCGCGAACTTGAAGATCGTCAAGAACGCCGAAACCCAGCTGAAGCGTGCGCTGGCGGACGATCCCGACGATGCCGCCTATCTCGAAAGCCTGCTCGATGCCGCCCGCGAGCAGAAGGGCGAGCTGCACGCCGCGCTCGAACAGCCTTGATGCATCCGGAGTCCTGAACGCCATGAACCTTGAATCCCTCCGCGCGCCCTGGTTGCGCCGCAGCCTGCCGGCGCTGTTCCTCGGCACCGCCGTGTTTGCCGCGTCGGCCGATGTCAGCGAGCGCCCCGCGCCGCCGGCCGCCCGGGCACCGCTGGCGCCGATTGCGCCGATTGCGCCCGTGGCACCGCCGGCACCGATCGGGCCGCTGGCGTCGGAACTGGCCGGGCTGGGTCCGCACGAATTCGGCCATCTGATGGACAGCCTGCGCAGCCTCGAATCGCTGTCGTCGCTGCGCGAACTGGAACGGCTGTCCGAGCTGACCACGATGATCGATGTCGAAGGCATCGAGGAAGCGATGCAGTCGGCCATGGGCGACGCCGATGTCACCATCAGCCGCTTCGCGCTGAATCATGGTGGCGACGCCAGTGGCCCGGAGATCAACGAGACCCGTCCGCTGAAGTCGAACGGCCGGGTCAGCGTCAACAACGTTTCCGGCATCGTGCAGGTCGCGGTCTGGGACCGGAACGAGGTCAGCATCGGCGGCCGCCTGGGCACCGCGCAGGACCGGCTGGAAATCGCCGGCGACAGCAACGAGTTGAACGTGCTGGTGCGCCTGCCGCGCGGCAGCCGCAGCGGCAGCGACACCGTGCTGGAACTGCGCGTGCCGATGAACGCCCGGGTCGAGCTTGAAACGGTCAGCGCCGATGTCGTGGTCAGCGGCACCAAGGGCCCGGTCAAGGTCAACACCGTCAGCGGCGACATCGCGCTGAGCCTCGCCTCCAGCGAAGTGGCGGTGCAGACCGTCAGCGGCGACCTGAAGCTGAAGGCCCCGTCGGCGCGCAGCACGCGCGTCAACAGCATCAGCGGCGACGTGCGGCTGGAAGGCATGAGCGGCGCGCTGTCGCTGGAAACGGTATCGGGCAGCGTCGATCTGCAGCGCGGCGGGCGGTTCTCGGAAATCCGGCTGAAGTCGATCAGCGGCGACATGAATCTCGATGTCGGCCTGACCGAGGATGCGAAGGTCAGCGGCCAGACCTTGTCCGGCGAGATCACGATGATCGTGCCGCAGGCCCAGACCGGCACCGCGCTGCTGAAGAGCTTCAGCGGCGATGCCCACTGCGAGGGTGCCAAGACCGTCGAGAATCACGGCGGCAAGAAGCGTCAGTACGTGTGGGGCGATGGTCATGGCGCGCAGATCGAGCTGTCGAGCTTCAGCGGCGACATCCGCGTCGAGCGCAAGTAAGGCCGTCGGGCGGGGCTGATCGGCTACGATCGCGGCGGTGCCCGACCGCCGCTCGCCTGCCGATGCCCTACGACCTGTCATCCCGTCTCGTCATCGGGCTTGCGTCCAGCGCGCTGTTCGAGCTGAGCGAATCCGACCGCGTGTTCCGCGAGGCGGGCGAGGCGGTCTATCGCCAGCATCAGCTGGATCACCGCGCCGACATCCTGAAGCCCGGGGTCGCGTTCCCGTTCATCAAGCGTCTGCTGTCGCTCAACGCGTTGCGGCCGGGCGATCCGCTGGTCGAAGTGATCCTGCTGTCGAAGAACGATCCGGACACCGGCCTGCGGGTGATGGATTCGATCGCCGCACATGGCCTCGCGATCAGCCGCGCCGTGTTCCTGCAGGGGCGTTCGCCGCATCGCTACATCGAGCCGCTGCGCATCAGCCTGTTCCTGTCGGCCGACGAGGCCGACGTGCGCGATGCCAACGCGGCCGGCCACGCCGCCGGGCAGGTGCTGCAGTCGAGCTTCGTCGACGCGGCCGATGACGACGAACTGCGGATCGCGTTCGATTTCGACGGTGTGCTGGCCGACGACCAGTCGGAAGCCGTGTTCCAGCGCGATGGCCTCGCCAGCTTCCACGACCATGAGCGGCGCCACGCCGCCACGCCGGTGAACCCCGGGCCGCTGGCGCCGTTCCTGCGCAAGCTGCGCCAGATCCAGGCGCTGGAGGAACAGCAGGCGCTCGCCGATCGCGACTACCTGCGCAAGCTGCGGGTCTCGATCGTCACCGCGCGCGATGCGCCGTCACACGAGCGCGTGATCACGACGATGCGCGACTGGGGCGTGACCGTGAACGAAGCCTTTTTCCTCGGCGGCATTGAGAAGCGCGCGGTGCTGTCGGTGCTGAAGCCGCATATCTTCTTCGACGATCAGCAGCACCACCTGACACCGGCCGCTGCCGATCTGCCGTGCGTGCACATCCCGTTCGGGATGCTGAACCGGCCGCGCTGACGGCGGCCGCCGGCCTTTAGTGCCGGAAGTGGCGCACGCCGGTGAACACCATCGCCATGCCGGCGTCGTCGGCGGCGGCAATGACCTCGCTGTCGCGCATCGAGCCGCCCGGCTGGATCACCGCGACGATGCCGGCCTTGGCGGCAGCATCGATGCCGTCGCGGAACGGGAAGAAGGCGTCGCTGGCCATCACCGAGCCTTCGACCACGAGCTGCTCGTCGGCCGCCTTGATGCCGGCGATTTTCGCCGAGTACACCCGGCTCATCTGGCCGGCGCCGACGCCGATGGTCTGGCGATTCTTCGCGTAGACGATGGCGTTGGACTTCACGAACTTGGCGACCTTCCACGCGAAGATCAGGTCATGCATCTCGGCTTCCGTCGGCGCGCGCTTCGTCACGACCTTCAGCTCGGCCTCGGTGATCATGCGGTGGTCGGCGGTCTGGATCAGCAGGCCGGAGCCGACGCGCTTGGTGTCGTGCGTGTTGCGGCCGCTGCCTTCCGGAATCTCGAGCACGCGGACATTGGTCTTGGCCTTCAGCACCTCGAGCGCATCCGGCGTGTAGCCGTAGGCCAGCAGCACTTCGACGAACTGGCGGCCGACGATGCTCGCCGCGGTCGCGCCATCGACCACGCGGTTGAACGCGATGATGCCGCCGAAGGCCGAGGTCGGGTCGGTCTGGTACGCCAGCGCGTAGGCCTGGGCGATGCCGTCGAGGCTGACCGCGACGCCGCAGGGATTCGCGTGCTTGACGATGACGCAGGCCGGCTTGACGAAGCTGCGCACGCATTCCCACGCGGCATCGGCATCGGCGATGTTGTTGTACGACAGCTCCTTGCCCTGCAGCTGGCGGAACGTCGCGAGCGTGCCCGGCGCCGGCCGCAGGTCGCGGTAGAACGCGGCCTGCTGATGCGGGTTCTCGCCGTAGCGCAGGTCCATCACCTTCTCGAAGCAGCCGTTCGACTGCGCCGGAAACTCCGAGCGGCTGCCGTCCGGCTGGATTGCCGACAGATAGCTGCTGATCGCTGCGTCGTACGCGGCCACGCCATTGAATGCGGTCACCGCCAGCTTGAAGCGGGTGGCGCGGGTGATGCCGCCTTCGCGATCGAGTTCGGCCAGCAGCTCGGCGTACTGCGCGGCCTGCGTGACGACGGCGACATCGGCGTGGTTCTTCGCTGCCGAGCGCAGCATCGCCGGGCCGCCGATGTCGATGTTCTCGATCGCCTCGTCGAACGTGTGGTCGGGCTTGGCGACGGTCGCTTCGAACGGGTAGAGGTTCAGCACCAGGATGTCGATCGGCGCGATGCCATGCTCGGCCATCACCGCATCATCGAGCCCGCGCCGGCCGAGCAAGCCGCCGTGGATCTTCGGGTGCAGGGTCTTGACCCGGCCGTCCATCATTTCCGGGAAGCCGGTGTGGGCCGAGACTTCGGTCACGGTCACGCCCTTGTCGCGCAGCAGCTTGAAGGTGCCGCCGGTCGATAGCAGTTCGATGCCGCGCGCTGCAAGGGCTTGCGCCAGTTCGACGATGCCGGACTTGTCGGAGACGGACAGCAGGGCACGGCGCGGAATCAGCAGCATTGCGGAAGAACCTTCGAGAGCGAAGCGGCCGCGGAGGCCGCGGGGAAAATCGGCGCGGCCGGCGTCAGCGCGCGCTGATGTTGTACTGCATGAGCTTCTTGCGCAGCGTGGCGCGGTTCAGGCCCAACAGCTCGGCGGCGCGCGACTGGTTGCCTTCGCAGTAATCGAGGGTCGCGCGCAGCAGCGGCGGTTCCACCTGTTCGAGCACAGTGTCGTACAGATTCAGCGTTTTCGGCGCGTGGCCGTTCAGCGTCTTGAAGTATTCGTCCATGCACTCGGCCACCGAGTGACACAGCGGCTTCGGCGCCGGCTGCGCGAGTGCGATCACCGGGTCGGAAGCGGCTTCGGACACGACCTGCTCGGCGGCGGGAGTATTTTTGAAGGACATGGCGCTCGGCCGACGAACGATGTCATCGTTCGTTCACAAAGGGGACGCGGATGATACCGGCTGCCTTTTCGCCTCGGTAGTCCCGGCAGCGCATCCAATGGTGTCGCAGCGCACGTCGAGCGCCCGCCAACCGCGCCGCGGACTCAGCGCACGCGGGTGCCGGCGATGCGGTTCCAGCCGTCGCGGCGACCGTCTTCCTCGAAGTCAAACCAAGGCGAATACGCGGCCCGGACTTCCTCGGCCTGCCGTTCGAGCAGGCCGGCGAGCACCACCCGTCCGCCGAGCTTGGTCGCGCCTGCGAGCATCGGCGCCAAGTCGATCAACGGTCGCGCGAGGATATTCGCCAACACGATGTCCACAGCTTCATCCACAGGCTTGTCCACAGTCTCCGCAACGAGGCGATCGGACACGGCATTGCTGCCGGCGTTGTCGAGCGTGGCCGTGATCGCCTGCGGGTCGATGTCGATGGCCTTGGCATGGCGCGCACCGAGCTTCAGCGCGGCAATCGCCAGCACGCCGGAGCCGCAGCCGTAATCGAGCACGGTCTTGCCGGCGATGTCGTTCAGCGACAGCCAGTCGAGGCACATCGCGGTCGACGGATGGGTGCCGGTGCCGAAGGCGAGGCCCGGATCCAGGTGCACGATCACGGCGTCCGGCGCGGAGACTTCGCAGCCGGTCGGGCAGATCCACAGGCGCTCGCCGAACTGCATCGCTTCGGCATGGTCGAGCCAGGCGCGCACCCAGTCGCGATCCTCGACCGTCAGCACCTCGGTGGTTGCCGAGTCGCCATCGGGCAATTGCTCGGCCAGCGCGGCGCGCACGGTATCGAGATCGGTGCCGGCCGCGAACAGCCCCTTGGTGATCGTGGCCGGCCACAGCGGCGTTTCGCCCGGCAGCGGTTCCAGCACCGGCACGTCGGCGGCGTCGAGCATCGTCACCGATACCGCGCCGCAGCCGAGCAGGATCTCTTCGGCGAATTCCGGGTGATGACTCGCGACGGCCAGCTCGATCCAGGTCGACATCAGCGGACGCGGCTCAATGCGCGTCGCCGGTGCCGCCCGCCGCCTTGTCGAGCATCGACGCGAGGTAGTGGATGTGATGCGTGCCGGCGCAGAACACCGGATCGTTCAGGATCATCTGCTGCAGCGGGATGTTGGTCGAAATGCCTTCGACGATCATCTCGTCGAGTGCCGTGCGCATGCGCGCGATCGCGCTTTCGCGGGTCGGGCCGTGGACGATCAGCTTGCCGATCATCGAGTCGTAGTTCGGCGGCACGCGGTAGCCGGCGTAGACGTGGCTGTCCATGCGCACGCCGGGGCCGCCGGGCACGTGCCACTTCTTGACCTCGCCCGGGCTCGGGGTGAACTTGAACGGATCCTCGGCGTTGATGCGGCACTCGATCGCGTGGCCGCTGATGCGGATGTCTTCCTGCTTGAACGGCAGCGGCTCGCCGGCCGCGACCTTGATCTGCTGCACGATCAGATCGACGCCGGTGATCAGCTCGGTCACCGGATGCTCGACCTGGATGCGGGTGTTCATCTCGATGAAGTAGAAGCGGCCGTTCTCGTACAGGAACTCCATCGTGCCGGCGCCGCGGTAGCCGATGCGCTTGCAGGCATCGGTGCACAGCTTGCCGATCTCCGCCCGCTGCGCCGGCGTGATGCCGGGTGCGGTCGCTTCCTCGATGACCTTCTGGTTGCGGCGCTGCATCGAGCAGTCGCGCTCGCCCAGGAATACGGCGTTGCCGTGCTCGTCGGCCAGCACCTGAATCTCGATGTGACGCGGCACTTCGAGATACTTCTCGAGGAACACCGAGCCGTCCTTGAACGCCTGCAGCGCTTCCTGACGGGCGATCTTGATCGAGCCGATCAGATCGTCCGGCTTGCGCACCACGTGCATGCCGCGACCGCCGCCACCGAACGCCGCCTTGATCAGCACCGGGTAGCCGACCTTGTCGGCGATCGCCAGGCACTCGGCCTCGTCGTCCGGCAGGATGCCGTCGGAGCCGGGCACGCAGGGCACGCCGGCGGCGATCATCTCGGCCTTGGCAGTGGTCTTGCCGCCCATCAGGCGGATCGTTTCCGAACGCGGGCCGATGAACACGAAGCCGGACTTCTCGACGCTTTCGGCGAAGTCGGCGTTCTCGCTGAGGAAGCCGTAGCCCGGGTGGATCGCGTCGGCCTGCGTCACTTCGGCGGCGGAGATGATCGCCGCCATGTTCAGGTAGCTGCTGGTGGCCGCGGCCGGACCGATGCAGACGGTCTCGTCGGCCAGCCGGACATGCTTCAGGTCGCGGTCGGCCGTGGAATGCACGGCGACCGTCTTGATGCCGAGCTCGCGGCAGGCGCGCAGGATGCGCAGCGCAATTTCGCCTCGGTTGGCGATCAGGATTTTATTGAACATGGAGGTTCTTCTATTGAACAGTCCGGGCCAAGGACGGCCCGGTCTTGGACAGGATGTCCCCGCTCCCGGTCTTGAACAGGACGTTCAGGCCTTCACTCGATGATGAACATCGGCTGGTCGAATTCGACCGGCTTCTCGTTGTCCACCAGCACCTCGACGACCACGCCGGACTTGTCCGACTCGATCTGGTTCAGCATCTTCATCGCTTCGATGATGCACAGCGTCTGGCCGGCCTTGACCGTCTGGCCGACTTCGACGAACGGCTTCGCGCCCGGCGACGGCGTGCGATAGAACGTGCCGACCATCGGCGCCTTGATCACGTGGCGGGTTTCGGCCGCTTTCGGTTCGGCGGCGACCGGTGCCGGTGCCGGCGCGGCGGCCGGCGGCAGCTCGGCGCGCGGGCCGGATGGCTGCGGCGGCGCCAGCGGGGCCTGCGGTGCCGCGTAGAACTGCGGTGCCGGCTGCATCATGCCGCCGGTGGGATAACGCGAGATGCGAACCGATTCCTCGCCTTCCTTGACTTCCAGTTCAGCGATGCCGGATTCCTCGACGAGGTCGATCAGCGTCTTGATCTTGCGTAGATCCATGGAAAACTTGCTCCCCATTTTCAAGGTTGTTTGGGTGACAGGGTCAGCCGCGCGTGCACGGCCTGCAGCGCGTAGTCGTAACCAGCCGGGCCGAGACCCACGATGACGCCGACGGCGATATCGGAAAAATACGAGTGATGACGGAATCCGTCGCGCGCGTGCACGTTCGACAGATGCACCTCGATCAGCGGAATCGCCACGCCGAGCACGGCGTCGCGCAGCGCAATCGAGGTATGGGTATAGGCGCCGAGGTTGGCGATGATGAACGCGGTGCCGTCGCTGCGCGCGGCGTGGATGCGATCGATCAACGCGCCTTCGTGGTTGCTCTGGAAGCAGGCCAGTTCATGGCCCAGCGCTGCCGCCTGTTCGATGAGCCGGTGCTCGATGTCGGCGAGGCTGGCCGACCCATAGATCGCCGGCTCGCGGGTGCCGAGCAGGTTCAGGTTGGGGCCGTTCAGCAGCAGCAGTCGACTCACACGACGCGCTCGTCAAGACAGGTCGCCGGATTCTGCACGATCGGATCGCGCCATACAAATGACAGCGGCGGGTAGTCGTCAACTTGAACGAAGTTAACATCCGTTCCGTTCGGGATCGAGACAGATCGGGCCAAACGGTGAGCGCCGGCCGGGTGCTGTGGACGCCCTTCGGCGGTGCCCGAGAGCGACCGGTCGGCGCCGTACCGTCCTACTTCGGCAGGTGCTTCTCGATCAGCGCCACCAGTTCCACTTCCGAGTATTCGCCGAGCTGGCGCTCCAGCACCTTGCCGTCCGGGCCGATCACGACCGAAAACGGCAGGCCGCCCTGATCGTTGCCGAGCTTGGACATCAGATCGAGCATGTCTTCCGGCTCGCCGACGGCGACCGGGTAGGTGAACTTGAGGCCGGGCGCGGCGCGCTTCACTTCCTCGAGGTCATCGACCGCCGGACCCACCAGCTGGAAGCCTTTCGCGCCGTAACGGGTCTGCATCGCGCTCAGCACCGGAATCTCGTGCAGGCACGGCGTGCACCAGGTGGCCCAGAAGTTGACGATGACCAGCTTGCCCTTGAAGTCGTCGAGCGTGTACGCCTTGCCGTCGAGATCGGTCAGCTGGATGCCGGCCGGCACCGCTTCGTTCGGGGCTGCCGGCTGGGCGCCGATCACCGGGCTGTCGCCGGCGCCACCACCCGCACCGGCACCCGGGCGCAGCAGGTAGATGCCGGCACCGGCAGCGACGGCCACGGCGCAGGCGGCCGCGATCAGCAGAGTGTTCTTCGTGGACATGCGGCTCTCAAACGGGGGAATTCACGGGGCGGCGATGACATCGACGACGCGAGTCACCGGCGGATAACAGACACCGGCCTCGGCACAGCCCTGCCAGCGCACCTTCAGCTGCGTGGGCGCTGCGGCACCGCGGGCGAGCGGCAGCACGGCTTCGACCTGGGTCTTGTAGATCTCGACATCGCCGAAGTGTTCGTCGTGCTTCGACTCGCCCTTCGGCAGCTTCAGTGCGGCCAGGGCGGCTGCGCCGGCGCCTTCCCCGACGACGACCGGCTCGACGTGGAAGCGCTGCCGATACAGATAGTAGCCGGGCTCGATCGCCCAATTCAGGTGAATGCCATCGGCGCTGCGGATGGCGGAGACCAGCTTGAACGCCTGATCGGCCGACAGCAGGTCGTCCGCGCCGTTGACCTTGCGGCCGAAGTCGAGGGCGGCGGCCGGCGCGCTGGCCATTAGCGCCAGCGCCAGTCCGGACAGCGGCAGCAGCAACGAGCGAAGTCGATTCATGGCAAGCGGGGCATCCGGGAAATTCGGCAGCGTCAGTGCACGGAATCCGCCAGCCAGCGCAGATACGGCGGCAGACCGCGGGCAACAGAGACCGCCAGCACTTCCGGAAGTTCGTACGGATGGCGCGCCAGCACCTCGGCCTGCAACGCGTCGTAGCGGTCGGCGGTGGTCTTGGCGATCAGCAAGGTCTCGCCGGCCGATTCGACCGCGCCCTGCCAGCGGTACACCGAGCGCAGGCCCGGCAGCAGGTTGACGCAGGCGGCCACGCGCGCCTCGACCAGCGCCGTCGCCAGCGCCTCGGCATCGGCGGGCGGGCAGGTGATCAGCACCAGCAGCGCGGCATCGCTGACGGTCGGGGCGGCGGATTCAGACAAGGCAGGGTGCGCGTTTGGGCAGGCATTCGAGACAGGCGCGGCAGCATAATGCCGGCATCGAATGCCGCGCCAATCCTGCGGCCACCTGTTCCGCGCAGCCCGAGTCCGCCCCATGAACGCGCCCGAAATCCTGACTCCGTTCGTTTTCGATGCTCCGCCGCCGGCGCGCAGTGCGCTGCGGGCCGCGATTGCCGAGCTCTACCTCGCGGATGAAACCGCCATCGTCAACCGCCTGCTGGCGATTGCCGAACTGCCGCCGGAGCGCGCCGCGCAGGCGGTGACCACGGCGGCGGACTGGGTGCGCCGCGTGCGCAAGCTGAAGGACACGCAAAGCGCACTCGACGCGTTCATGCGCGAATACGATCTGTCGAGCGACGAAGGCGTGCTGCTGATGTGCCTCGCCGAAGCGCTGCTGCGCATTCCGGATGACGAGACGGCCGAGAAGCTCATCGCCGACAAGCTCGCCGATGCCGACTGGGAAACGCATCTCGGCAACAGCGAGTCGCTGTTCGTCAACGCCAGCACCTGGGGCCTGATGCTGACCGGCCGCATCGTCCGCGCGCCGGCCGATACCGCCGGCTCGTTCAAGGCCGCGTGGTCGCGTCTGGTCAACCGCTCGACCGAGCCGGTGGTGCGCCTCGCCATCCGCTCGGCGATGCGGATGATGGGCAGCCAGTTCGTCATGGGCCGCACTATTGCCGAAGCGCTGGATGCCGCGCAGGGCAAGGATCAGCGCGCCTATCGCCATTCCTACGACATGCTCGGCGAAGCCGCGCTGACCGCGCACGATGCCGAGCGCTATCTCGCCGCGTATGCCGCAGCGATCGCGGCGATCGGCGCGTCGTCGGCGGTGCGCGGCAACACCGGCGGGGTCGAATCGCGGCCGAGCATCTCGGTCAAGCTGTCGGCGCTGCATCCGCGCTACGAATACGCCAAGCGCAGCCGCGTGATCGCCGAACTGGCGCCGCGCCTGCTGACGCTGGCGCAGGCCGCGAAGGCGGCGAGCATCGGCCTGTGCATCGATGCCGAGGAGGCCGATCGCCAGGCGCTCGGGCTCGACCTGTTCGAGATCGTCTACCGCGATCCGTCGCTGGCCGGCTGGGAAGGCTTCGGCCTTGCCGTGCAGGGCTTCCAGAAGCGCGCGATCGCCGTGATCGAATGGCTGGAAAGCGTGGCGCGCGAGGTCGGCCGTCGTGTGCCGGTGCGGCTGGTCAAGGGCGCGTACTGGGATACCGAGATCAAGCGCGCGCAGGAAGCCGGCCTGCCGGGCTATCCGGTGTTCACGCGCAAGGCCAATACCGATGTCGCATTCCTCGCCTGCGCCCGACGCTTGCTGGCCGCGCGCGATGTCTTCTATCCGCAGCTCGCCACGCACAACGCCCACACCGTGGCCGCGGTGCGCACCTACGCTGGCAACGATCTGGGCTACGAGTTCCAGCGCCTGCACGGCATGGGCGAAGCGCTGTACGACGTGGTGCGCGAGGACTGCGCGATTCCGTGCCGCGTCTACGCGCCGGTCGGCAGCCATGCCGATCTGCTGCCGTATCTCGTGCGCCGGCTGCTGGAGAACGGCGCGAACACCTCGTTCGTCAACCGCATCTTCGACGAGAACATGCCGCCGGAGCAGCTGGTGGCCGATCCGGTCGCCACGGTCCGGGCGCTGGCGGTCAAGCCGAACCCGGGTCTGCCGCTGCCGGCCGAGCTGTTCGGTGCGACGCGGCGCAATTCCGCCGGCCTGAATCTGGCCGACGAGACCGTCGCCGCCGCGTTCTCGCGCGATCTGCGCGCCGCCGAGCCGCTGCCGCGCGCCGCATCGCTGTGCTATGACGGCTTCGCGACCACCGGCCCGGTGCTGGCGCTGAGCAATCCGGCCGATCGCCGCGAACGGGTCGGCGAATGGCTGGCGTTTGATCCGGCGCGGGTGCCGGATGTCGTCGCCGCCGCCGTCGGCTCGTTCGAGCGCTGGAACGAGACGCCGGTCGAAAGCCGTGCGGCGATGCTCGAGCGCGCGGCCGATCGCCTCGAAGCGGCGCGTCCGGCATTCACCCGCCTGCTGGTCGCCGAAGCCGGCAAGTCGCTGCCGGATGCGCTGGCCGAAGTGCGCGAAGCGGTCGATTTCCTGCGCTATTACGCCGCCGCCGCGCGTCGCGTGCTGGCCCATGCCGAGCCGCTGCCGGGGCCGACCGGCGAGTACAACGAGCTGCAGCTGCATGGCCGTGGCGTCTTTGTCTGCATCAGCCCGTGGAATTTCCCGCTGGCGATCTTCACCGGCCAGATTGCCGCGGCACTGGTCGCCGGCAATCCGGTGATCGCCAAGCCGGCCGAACAGACGCCGCTGATCGCGATCGCGATGGCGCAGCTGCTGCGCGAGGCCGGCGTGCCGAGCTACGTGTTCCAGTGCCTGCTCGGCGATGGCGCGCTCGGGGCGGCGCTGGTTGCCGCACCGGAAGTGGCGGGGGTGGCGTTCACCGGGTCGAGCGCCACGGCGCGGGCGATCAATCGCACGCTGGCGGCGCGTCCGGGCGCGATCGCGACCCTGATCGCCGAAACCGGCGGCCAGAACGTGATGATCGCGGATTCGTCGTCGCTGCCGGAGCAGGTGGTGAAGGACGCGCTGGCCTCGGCGTTCTACTCGGCCGGGCAACGCTGCTCGGCGCTGCGCGTGCTGTATCTGCAGGACGACATCGCCGACAAGACGCTGGAGATGCTCAAGGGCGCGATGCGGGAAATGCGTATCGGCAACCCGGCGCAGCTCGCGACCGATGTCGGTCCGGTGATCGACGACGCCGCGCGCATGAAGCTCGAAGCCCATGCCGATGCGATGATCGCCGGCGGCCGTCTGATCGAGCGTCTGAGTCTGCCGGAAGCCTGTGCCCACGGCAGTTTTGTGGCGCCGATGGCGGTCGAGATCAGCGGTGTCGAAGCCTTGAGCGAGGAGCACTTCGGGCCGATCCTGCATGTCGCGCGCTTCTCGTCGCGCCGGATCGACGCCGTGGTCGATGCCATCAATGCCTCGGGGTACGGCCTGACCCTGGGCATTCACAGCCGCATCGAAAGCACCTGGCGGCGCATCCAGTCGCGGGCGCGGGTCGGCAATGTCTACATCAACCGCAGCATGACCGGCGCCGTGGTCGGCGTGCAGCCGTTCGGTGGCGAAGGCCTGTCCGGCACCGGGCCCAAGGCCGGCGGTCCGCACTACCTGCTGCGCTTCGTCACCGAACGGACCTTGACCATCAACACGGCGGCGGTCGGCGGCAACGCGCGGCTGCTGTCGGCCTCGGGTTGAGCATGTCGCCGCGCGTGGTCGTGCCGGTCGAGGATCACGAGACCGCGCGCATCGGCATTCGCGAGCCGTCGGTGACCGATGACGGCGTCAGCCGCCGCCTGTACTTCGGGCCGGACTACATCCAGAGCGAGATGCTGGTGGATGACCCGTACGCGCTGAATCTGGCGTACACGCAGAAGATGATGGCGGCGCTGCTGTTCGTGCCGAAGCCGAAGCACATCGTCATCGTCGGCCTCGGTGGCGGCTCGCTGACCAAGTTCTGCCATCGGCAGCTGCCGAAGACCCGGGTCACGACGATCGAGATCGATGCCCGCGTCATCGCGCTGGCACCGGCGTTCGAGGTGCCGGTCGACGATCCGCGGCTGCAGATCGTCCATGCCGATGCCTGCGACTGGTTTGCCCGCGACGACCGCGAGCGCGTCGATCTGGTGATGCTCGATGGCTACACCGACGGCGGCATCGCCAGCGGCTTCGGCGATCCGCAGTTCTACCGCAACATCCGCGCACGGCTGCGGCCGGACGGCCTGCTGGCCGCGAACATTCTGGTCACGCCGGAAACGCTGCGCCAGTACAAGCAGACCATCGCCGACGTCTTCGACGACCACCTGCTGATCCAGCGCGTGGTGCCGGACGGCAACCAGGTGATCTTCGCGTTCAACCAGTGGTCGTCGACGCCGGACTGGGCCGCGATCGGGCGCGAAGCGAAGAAGCTGGCGCTGCGTCACGGGCTCGATTTCCCGGCCTTTGCCCGCAACCTGCGCCGCGCCCACGAGCGCCGCGCGCAGGACCAGCAGTTGGCCGACGACAACCTCGCGCTGATCTGAGACGCGCCCGCGGCGTCGGCGCAGCGCCGGCCGGTCACGACGTTCCGAAACCTGGAGCAATCCCGATGAAACTGTTCTATTCCGCCGCCTCGCCGTATGCGCGCAAGGTGCGGGTTCTGGCGCACGAGCTCGGCCTGCACGACCGCATCGAGGCGATCGCGACCACCGTGTCGCCGGTCGAGGTCAATGCCGACATCGCCGGCCGCAATCCGCTGGCGAAGCTGCCGACACTCGAACTCGACGACGGCAGCACGCTGTACGACAGCCGCGTGATCGTCCAGTACCTGCTGAGTCTCGCGCCGCAGGCCGCAGGCGCCCCGTCCGATCGCTGGGGCCTGCTGCGCCGTGAGGCACTGGCCGACGGCATTCTCGATGCCGCGCTGCTGGCGCGCTACGAGGAAGCGCTGCGACCCGCCGAGTTCCGCTGGCCGGCATGGCAGGCGCAGCAGGAAGCGAAAGTGCTGCGCGGCATCGCCCAGTGCGAGGCCGAAGTCGACGCGCTGACCAGCGCGCTGCGTGATGCGGCGAGCATCGGTCCGCGGGTCGATGTCATCGCCATCGGCTGCATGCTCGGCTATCTGGATCTGCGCTTCGCCCGGCTCGAATGGCGCCGTCAGGCGCCTCGGCTCGCCGCGTTCGACGCGGCATTCGCCCAGCGGCCGTCGATGCTCGCCACCCGCAGCTGAATAATGGGGGTCAGATACACATTAATCGCGGCGCGCAGGCCGGGAGGCGTGGCGATCAGTCGTGATCGCCGCCGTCGGCGCCGCGCCGGCGCTTGCGCAGGCCGCGCAGCCGTTCGCGCAGGCCGGGCGCTTCGCCGTCGTCGCTTTCCGGCGGTTCCACCGCGTACAGCGGCCACTTGCTCGGCACGCCCTTCAAGGTGTGCACGCCGCGCTCGGTGAAGTCGTAGCGGGCGCCGATCAGCACGTCGCGCACGGTGCGTGACACCAGCACTTCGCCGGCCTCGGCATGGCCGAGCACGCGGGCGCCGATGTGCACGGCCATGCCGCCGATGCGGCCTTCCTCGCGCAGTTCGACTTCGCCGATGTGCAGCCCGGTGCGGATCTCGAGCTTCAGCGTTTCCAGCGCCGGGTGCAGGTCCAGCGCGCAGTCGATGGCATGCCGCGGCGACGCGAACATCGCCAGCGTGCCGTCGCCGGCCTCGTCGACCAGACGGCCGTGATGACGATCGATGGTCTCGCGCACCAGGCGGTCGTGGGCATCGAGCCGCTCGCGCCAGACGGCGTCGCCGAGCTTGGCCAGCCATTGCGTGGAGTCGACGATGTCGGTGAACAGCAGCGTCGCCAGCGCCCGTTCCGGCGCGTGATCGGGCCGCCGGCCGGTGACGAATTCCTCGATCTTCGCGAGGATCTCGTCGACCCCTTCCCAGATCATGTCGGCGTCGGCACCGGGCACTTCGAGATAGCGGGCGCCATCGATGTGGTCGGCGATGTAACGGCTCTGGCGCGCCGGGAACAGCTGCTGGCCGGCGCGGCCAAAGACCAGCGTCGGCACGGTGATCGTCGGCAGCAGGTGGCGGGCATCGAGCACGGCCGAGATCTGCAGGTTCTCGATCACGGCGCGCGGGCTGGCCATGGCGCGCTGCAGTTTCGCGTACCAGCGCAGCGCGGCGGGATTGTCGGCCTGGCTCGGGTCCCACGCGGCGGCGAACTCGGTGCGGCCCCAGCCCTGCGCGACCATCTGCACCATCGCTTCGCCGACTTCCGGCGGATGACCCTGCGGATAGTCCGGGCGCTGCAGGAAGCAGGCGCTGGTGAACACGAAGATCAGGCCGGACACGCGGTCCGGATGGCGATGGACGAACTCCAGCAGCAGCGGGCCGGCGTCGATCGAGCCGAGCAGGATCGGCTTGGCCGACCCGGCGGCATCGAGCACGGCGAGCAGATCCTCGATCCAGTGATCGACCATCGTGCCGCCGTCGAGCGGCCGGGCATCGGACAGGCCGCAGCCGCGGCGATCGAAGCGGATCACGCGGCAGAAGCCGGCCATGCGGCCGAGCAGGCGCTCGACGGCAGGCTCCTCGGCAAAGATGTCGAGGTGGCTCCAGACGCCGGTGGTGAAGACCAGATCGCGCGGCGCGCGGGCATCGGAGGCCGATGTCGGGCCAAGCAGCTGGTAGGCCACGCGGTCGTCGCCGAGCGCGGCGAACTGGGTTTCGGGCAGATCCAAGAGGGATGGGCGAAAGCGGGGACGTGATCATGATGCACCGCGCCCGCGACCCTGTCTTGACCGGACCGCGACCGGGCGCGCGCACCGCCGCGGACGGCCGACCTGCCCGGACGGACGGTGGAAGCGTCATCTTCCGAAGCGCACAATGTGCGGCCCCGATGGTACCGGCCCGAAGTCTGCGGCCCGCCCAGCCTCGCAGCCGCCAGTCGCCCGCTCGCCGCGGGTTCGCGCGGTGCGAGGGATCACCTCAAGTCTTTTCGGATGTCCCCCATGTTTCGCCTGTTCACACCCGCCGTTCGTGCCGAAGCCGCGGCCAACCTGCGTCTGGCGCTGCCGCTGATCGCGGCCCAGATCGCCGCCGTCGGCATGGGCACGGTCGATACCATCTATGCCGGGCAGGTCGGTCCGCAGGCGCTGGCGGCGGTCGCGGTCGCGGTCAACATCTACAACCTGTTCCTGATCTTCTTCATGGGCCTGCTGATGGCCTGCTCGCCGATCACGGCCCAGCTCTACGGCGCGCAGCGGCCGGCCGCCGAGATCGGCAGCTTCCTGCATCGCTCGCGGCGTTTCGCGCTGGGTGTGGGCATCAGCTGGACGGTGCTGCTGAATCTGGTCGGTCCGTCGATGCTGCGGGCGCTGGACTTGTCCGACGCGACCACCGACGACGCGATCCGTTTCCTGCGCTGGTTCTCCGGCGCCGGCCTGATGACCTCGCTGTGGTTCGCGCTGCGCTTCGCCGCCGAAGGCCTCGGGCAGGTGCGGCCGATCGTCATTGCCGGGCTGACCGGCCTCGGCGCCAACGCGCTGTTCGGCTGGCTATTCGTGTTCGGGCATTTCGGCCTGCCGGCGCTCGGCATCAACGGCCTAGGGCTCGCCTCGACTCTCGCCACGGCGCTGATGACCGGCGTGCTCGCCTGGCAATACCGCCGGGTGCCGGAACTGCGCGGCTTTCTCGCGGCCGGCGCGGCCCAGCCGTCCGGCAACGAGGGCGGGCGCGACATCCTGAAGCTCGGCCTGCCGATCGCGGCGATCGTCTCGGCCGAAGGCGGCCTGTTCGTGCTGACCGCGCTGCTGATGGCGCGCTTCGGCGAGGCGGTGGTGGCCGCGTATCAGGTGGCGATCAACTTCGCGTCGCTGGCGTTCATGATTCCGCTCGGCGTCGGCATGGCGACGACGGTGCGCGTCGGGCAGGCCGCCGGGGCCGGCGATTTCGCCGCCGCGCGCTTTCGCGGCATCGTCGGGTCGCTGCTCGGCGGGCTCAATTCGGCCTCGAACGCGGCGATCATGGTGATCTTCACCGGCGTGATCATCGGCTTCTACACGCAGGATGCGACGATCGCCGCGCAGGCCAGCGGCTTCCTGTGGCTGGCTGCCGCGTTCCAGCTGTTCGACGGTCTGCAGGCCACGGCCAATGGCGCGCTGCGCGGCATCAAGGACACGCGGATTCCGATGCTGCTGACGCTCCTCTCGTACTGGGGCATCGGCATGCCGGTCGCGTGGTGGCTGGCGTTCCACCTCGGCCACGGTCCGGACGGACTGTGGTGGGGCCTGACCGCCGGTCTCGGCATGGCGGCGCTGGGGCTGTCGCTACGGTTCGACCGGAAATCGTCCAAGCTCAGAAATAAAGCGGCTATGGCCGGCGCTTGATCGTTCGCGCGGCGAGCGCATGATGTGGGTCCGTTCCCGCCCAAGGCGGCCCCACCCGCAACCCCGACAAGCGGCCGCAACAAGCGGCCCTGAACAGGAGAGACGACCATGACCCTGCGACTCGGCGACATCGCCCCGGATTTCACCGCCGTCACCACCGAAGGCAGCATCCACTTCCACGAATGGCTCGGCAGCTCGTGGGGCGTGCTGTTCAGCCACCCGAAGAACTACACGCCGGTCTGCACCACCGAACTCGGCTACACCGCGAAGCTGAAGCCGGAGTTCGACAAGCGCAACGTCAAGGCGATCGGGCTGTCGGTCGACAAGCTCGAAGACCATCACGGCTGGAGCAAGGACATCGAGGAAACGCAGGGCGCGGCCCTGAACTTCCCGCTGATCGCCGATGCCGACAAGAAGGTCTCGGACCTGTACGACATGATCCATCCGAACGCCTCCGACACCTTCACGGTGCGCAGCGTGTTCGTGATCGATCCGAACAAGAAGGTCCGGCTGATCCTGACCTACCCGGCGTCGACCGGCCGCAACTTCGACGAGATCCTGCGGGTGATCGACAGCCTGCAGCTGACCGACCGGCACAAGGTCGCGACCCCGGTGAACTGGAAGCACGGCGAAGACGTGATCATCGTGCCGGCGCTGAAGAACGAGGACGCCGCCAAGCTCTTTCCGGATGGCTGGAAGACGGTCAAGCCGTACCTGCGCGTGGTGCCGCAGCCCAAGGGCTGAGCGGGCACCTCACCGGGCGCTGCGCCATGGACGGCCGCAGCGCCGGGCCTGCAACCGGTGATCCGGCGCTCGCCGGCGGCTTCGCTATCATCGGCGGCCTGACCGCCCCGATGAGTGGACCGCCGTGCGAGACGTGGTGAAAGACGAGCAGACCGTTGCCAGCATTTCGGCCTCCGTGCAGCAGGGCGATCTCGGTGCGGCGTTCGCCGCTGCCGAGGCCGCGCTGGCGGATGGGCTGGAGCACCCGCTGCCGTACCGGCTGCGCGGCATCCGGGCGGAAGGCGAGGGCCGGCTGATCGAGGCCGTGCAGGCCTTCGACATCGCCCGTCAGATGGAGCCGGCGCATGCGCCGACACTCGGCGCGCTCGGGCTGTGCCTCGCCCGCGTCGGCCAGCTCGATGCCGCCAAGGCGATCCTGCACGACGCGCTGGCGCTGGAGCCGGACTATGCCGATGCCCATTTCGCGCTGGGCTGGGCGCTGGAAAACCAGAACGACGCGGATGCTGCCGTTGCCGCCTACGAGCAGGCCGTGCGCCACGCGCCGACGCACATCGCCGCGCACGCCAATGCCGCCGTGCTCGCGGCGCGTCGCGGCGAGATCGACAAGGCGCGCTCCCTGGCCAATGCCGCGCTGGCGCTGGAATCGCGCGATGCCACCGCCGTGGTGGCACTGGCCACGGCCGATCTGGCCGAGCGCAAGGGCGCGGACGCCGAAGCGCGCATCCGCAAGCGGCTGGGGTCCAGCGCCCGCATGCCGCCGTCGACACAGGCGACCCTGCAGGGACTGCTCGGCGACAGCCTGCATCAGCAGCAACAGCCGGCGGCCGCGTTCGATGCCTGGTTGCTCGCCAACGTCCAACTGCGAATGATGCACGGCGTTCGCTTCGGGCCCGGTCGCCTCGAGCCGGGGGCGGACCTCGTGCAGCGGCTGGCCGGCGCCTTCAGCGAAGCGCAGCGCGCCCGCTGGCAGCGGGCCATTCCGCCACCGCCGCCGGTGGCATCCCCGGTTGCGCGGCACAGCTTCGTGGTCGGCTTCCCGCGTTCCGGCGCGACGCTGGTTGCGCAAGTGCTCGGCAGCCATCCCGCCGTGACCCTGCTGGACGGCTGGGAAACGCTGGCCGAGCCCGCCCACGAATACCTCTCCAGCGATGACGGTCTGACCCGCCTCGCGCGCCTGACCGACGATCAGCTTGCCGCCGAGCGCGACGCCTACTGGCAGCGCGTGCAGGCCAAGGTGCCGACGCTGACCGGCGAGGTCTTTCTCGACAAGCTGCCGATCAATCTCCTCGCGCTGCCGATCATCGACAAGCTGTTCCCGGACGCCCGCATCCTCCTCGTGCGACGTGACCCGCGCGATGTCGTGCTGAGCTGCTTCCGCCACCCATTCGGCATCAACCCGACCACCTGGGAATTCCTCGCGCTGGAATCCACCGCGAAGTTCTATGCGCAGGTCATGGCGCTGACCGAGCGCTATCTCGACCTGCTCGGCCTCACGGTGCAGATCCAGCGCTATGAGGATCTGATCGATGATGTCGACACCGCCAGCCAGTCGCTGTGCCGCTTCCTCGGCCTTGAATGGACGCCGGCATTGCGGGATGTCGCCGCGCCGTCGAAGCAGCGTGCCGCCGGCAGCGGCCAGTGGCGTGCGTATGCCCAGCAGCTGGCCCCGGTGCTACCGATCCTGCAGCCGTGGATCGCAAAATTCGGCTATCCAGCGGACTGACGAATTCCCCAGACGGGCGCCGTCCGTTCAGCGCGCCGTCATTCTCGACCCGCTTCAATATGCCGGCTGTTCCGCTCAAACCCATACCCTGACTCACAAGGACCGACCATGCGTACCGTTGCTCTCGTGCTGACCACCGCTGCCGTGCTGATCACCGGCTCTGCCGCCGCCGACTGGAAGTCGGACCTGAAGAACGCCGCCAAGCAGCAGGCGGGTGCGAAGGTCGAGCAGACGCTGGGCCTCGCCAACCCGGCGCCGGCCGGTGCTGCCGCCTACTTCATCAACCTGAAGACCGGCGCCACGGTGACCAGCCCATTCCTCGTGCAGTTCGGCCTGAAGGCAGCGGGGGTGTCGCCAGCCGGCCTGCAGAGCGTCGACACGGGTCACTTCCATCTGCTGATCGATGACGTGGTCTACGACGCCACCTTGGCGCTGCCGCTCGACAACCCGAAGATCCTCCACTTCGACAAGGGCCAGACCGAAACCAACCTGAGCCTGACGCCGGGCACGCACACCATCCAGTTGCTGTACGCGGACTGGAAGCAGCAGGCGTTCAACCCGAGCGTGCAGTCGGAGAAGATCACCGTGACGGTCTCGGGCACGCCAGCGAAGAAGTAAGGCGCTCGCGCAAGATGCATCGGCAGCGGCAGGACTCAGCGTCCTCGCCGTTGCCGCAGGTCTCATTACCCACCACGTAATTGAGGCGCTTATCCGTCACCCGTATCGTGCCGTCATCGGCCTGAGGGTCAGGCCGCAATCGGAGCGTGAACGTGACGATGTTTCGAGTGTTTCTGGTCGGCGTGCTGGTCATCCTCGTGAGCTACACCGGCCTCGTGATCGCCGATCACGGCTGGGGCCTGATCCCGATCTTCTTCGGCGACATGGCGAAGCTGGCGTGGCCCGGCCAGTTCAATCTCGACTTCATGTTCATGCTGTCGCTGTCGGCGATCTGGGTCGCGTGGCGGCACCAATTCAGCGGTCCGGGCCTCGGCCTGAGCCTGCTGGCGCTGACCGGCGGCAGCCTGTTCCTCAGCCTCTATCTGCTGGTGCTGACCGGCCAGACCCGCGGCAACGTTCGCGAAGTGCTGCTCGGCAAGGCGCGCGCAGCCGCCTTGCCGCACTAGCCTGATCTTTCCACGCGCCAGCGGCATAAACCTCAGGCGTCGGCATTTCCGCAGCCGCGGCTCAGATCAACCGGAGTCTCGGCTCGACCTTGGCGATGGTTTCAAAGTCGATGTCGTCATGCAGCAGCGTCAAGTCAAAGTCGAGTGCGATCTGCGCGATCATGCAGTCGTTCGAGCTGCGCGGCGTGAAGCCCTGCCAGCGGCAGCGCGCATAGAGCAGGGCAGCCGCGGCGCAGGTCTGCACCGGATCGACTGGCACGTAGCAGCGCTCCAGCGCCAGACGATGACGCGTGCGCTCGAAGCTGTCGGCGTCACGCACGCCCTGCAGCACTTCCTGAAGAATCACCGGGGCCAACCCCAGTACGACGCCGCTCTGCGCCATCTCGCGCAGCAGCAGGCCTTTCGGCCCGGGTTGGCGACGCTGGGCGTCTATCCAGACCGAGGTATCGACGAGGTACATGCTGCCTAGCGGGCCTCGCCAGCGCGAGCGGCCTTGTGGTCGTAGTCGGGATCGATCACGTCCGAACCAAAGAACTCCATGATCCGCGCCGTGCGCTCGCGCGCGGCCACGTATTCACTCAAGGCCAGATGCACGACATCGCGCTTGGTCTTCGCCCGCGAAAGCTTCATGGCCTTCCGAACAAGCTTTTCGTCAAGAACGATGTTGGTGCGCATGAGGATGATCCCAAGCCAATATACACATGACTATACACCACTGCTGGTGTATTCTCGCCGCGCTCCGCATCCCGCAGCGACCTGGATTGAACGCCATGACCGAACCCCTGAACAAGCGCAGCCAGGCGATCACCGCCGGCCTGAACCGCAGCCCGAACCGCGCGATGCTGCGCGCCGTCGGCTTCAAGGATGGGGATTTCGAAAAGCCGATCGTCGGTGTCGCCAGTGGCCACTCGACGATGAACCCCTGCAACGCCGGCATCGGCGGCCTGGCCGCCCGCGCGGACGCTGCGTTGAAGGCGGCCGGCGCGATGCCGCAGATCTTCGGCTTCCCGACCGTTACCGACGGCATCGGCATGGGCACCGAAAGCATGAAGTACTCGCTGGTATCGCGCGAAGTGATCGCCGATGCCATCGAAACCTCCGTGCAGGGCCAGAGCATGGACGGCGTGCTCGCCATCGGCGGCTGCGACAAGAACATGCCGGGCGCGATGATCGGCATGCTGCGCGTCAACGCCCCGGCGATCTTCTGCTACGGCGGCACGATCAAGCCGGGCGAGTGGAAGGGCATTCCGCTGACCATCGTCTCCGCGTTTGAAGCGGTCGGTGCCTACGGCGCCGGCAAGATGAGCAAGGAAGACCTCGACGGCATCGAAAAGAACGCCTGCCCGAGCTTCGGCGCCTGCGGCGGCATGTACACCGCCAACACCATGTCCAGCGCGATCGAGGCCATCGGCCTGTCGCTGCCGTACTCGTCCACCGAAGCCAACCCGGACCCGGAAAAGGGCGATTCGGTCGCCCGCTCGGCCGCTGCCCTGGTCGACGCGATCAAGCGGGACCTGAAGCCGCGCGACATCGTCACCCGCAAGAGCATCGAGAACGCCATCGCTGTGGTCATGGCCACCGGTGGCTCCACTAACGCCGTGCTGCACTTCCTGGCGATCGCCAATGCCGCGCAGGTGGAGTGGACGATCGACGACTACGAGCGCGTGCGCCGCCGCACCCCGGTGCTGTGCGACCTGAAGCCGAGCGGCAAGTACGTCGCCACCGATCTTCATAAAGCTGGTGGGATTCCGCAGGTGATGAAGATCCTGCTCGATGCCGGCCTCTTGCACGGCGACTGCATCACCATCACCGGCCAGACCATTGCCGAAGTGCTGAAGGATGTGCCGTCAGTCCCGCGCGGCGATCAGGACGTGATCCGCACGATCGACAAGGCGCTGTACAAGGAAGGCCACCTCGCGATCCTGAAGGGCAACCTCGCCCCGGAAGGCTGTGTCGCCAAGATCACCGGCCTCAAGAACCCGGTCATCACCGGCCCGGCCCGCGTATACGACTCCGAAGAACTGGCGATGGCCGCGATCATGGCCGACCAGATCAACCACGGCGACGTGCTGGTGATCCGCTACGAAGGCCCGAAGGGCGGCCCCGGCATGCGTGAAATGCTCACCCCCACTTCGGCACTGATCGGCAAGGGCTTCGGCGAAACCGTCGGCCTGATCACCGATGGCCGTTTCAGCGGCGGCACCTGGGGCATGGTCGTCGGCCACGTGGCCCCGGAAGCCTACGTCGGCGGCCTGATCGGCCTCGTCCATGAAGGCGACTCGATCACCATCGACGCCCACCAGCAGCTGCTGCAGCTGAATGTCGACGATGCCGAAATCGCCAAGCGCCGCGCCGTGTGGAAGCAGCCGGCGCCGAAGTACACGAAGGGCCTGCTGGCGAAGTACGCGAAGCTGGTGTCGACGGCGAGTTTGGGGGCGGTTACGGACGCTTGAGGTTTGCGGAACTACTGCTAACTGTAACGACAAGGGGCCGTCACCGGCCCCTTGTTCGTTCAGGACATTGCAGCGGCGGAGCGGGTGGCTACATTGTGCCAGTTTCTGCCGTTCGCGAGCGGCCGCTATCGGGAACGCTCTACATCAGCCGCGGATTTGTCTTAGCTAAGCGGAGGCAGATATGTCGGCCGGATGCACCCGTTGGGCATTACTATCCGCCGCCGCTGAAGAATGCATCTGCGTCGGCTACCCTGCCAAGTTCGCTTTCACAGCTACGCGAGAGGGCGATGGCAAGCTCCACAACTTGGCGGCCTGCCGAGTCTTTGGTTTCCGCCGCGAACTCTCATCGTTTCATACTGTCGATTCCGTTTCCGCGGGGAAGGCCAATGAACGGCTAAGTATTTTTTGAGGGTGCTTCAGCAAGTGACTTATTGATGACCGCCTTGATGACTCTGATACGTCCTTTGAGCACATAACGACAATAAAGTTTGTCCAGCTCTGCGGCTAGTGCTTCGTCGTCGTGGACTGTATAGGCAATTACGGAGTGTGCGCCGTACATCAAGTTCCTCGCCTTCTGTGCGACAAGCAGCCCTGGATACTTCATCACGGTCGGTGTAGTACTGGCCAATAATGACGGCGACGCCGGAATGTTCATATCAACGATGAGCAAACGAAATTCGCCGTTAGCCAGTACAGTCAAAGCCTCATCCGCCGTTGCTGCATAAACCTGCGCAAGACCCAGGTGCTCAAAAAAATCCGTTAGCCAAGTGGAGTATTCTCTCTCGTCATCGACGATAAGGACTTTCGTGCTCGTCTTACCCTTCGACATAAATGCCCTTCTCTTCCAAATTGAATGAGGGGAACCGAATGCGAAATGTCGTCTCTCGGCTCTGCGATGAATATTCAGCTTCGATCTTTGCGTCAAAGCCGGCTTCTAGAAGTTCCTTGCAAATAAAAAGTCCAATCCCGGATCCGCTGGCTTTGACAGACCTAGCGCCAATCCCTCTAAAACCTCGTTCGAAGATTTTTGCTCTCTCATTGAAGTCAAACCCAGGACCGAGATTTTTCACTTCGAGAATAAGATTTCCTGTCTTCTTCTGCTCATGGACGCTTACTGTGATCGCGGTGTTCTTGTCACCATACTTAACGGCGTTGTCCAAAAGGTTGGTGAACACTTGGCGCAGAAGATCGGGATGTCCCTTAACCCAGTATTGGGTTGAGTCAAGGAGTTGTATCTCCATGCCCTTCTCCTGCTTAGCAAGTTCCTGAAAGAAAGCTATTGCGTCAATAGTTTCTCTCGGTATAAGAGATTTCTTCGACAGCTCCCGCAAGCTTTGACGGCCAGCTTTTGTGCTCAAATTTGATAAGAACGCAAGATTTCTAACGAGCTCGATCGTATTAATTAGTTGAGCTGCTGCGGCGCGTAAACGTTGGTCGCGCTTCGCACTAGCCACGTGGCCTTCGACGATGTTGTCGAGCGTTCCTACAACACCATTGAGTGGGTTGATTATCTGGTGGGTAAAGTTAGCGATGAGTTCTGAATAAATGTCAATCTCAGACCTGCTTTCATTTATGGCCATCGCTGCTGCACCTCGATTACATTACCTAAGATTTTAAATTCGACATTGCAATACAGATTTAGCAACTGCGATGCCTCGATATACGTTCCAACCGAGGCCCAATCAGCGCGCCCTGGCGTATCGATTTCCAGTTTTACTTCCGCCCCGCCACTACTCGTAAGGGTGATGCCTTTAGGAAGGGCGACGAAGTTAAGAAGAGCGAGTAGTGCTCGTAAAGAGGCCGGATTAGCTTTGGCATGGCTCCCCGACGTCACCTTTACCCAGTCATACAAATCGTCATCATTAATAATCCTCGTAGTTAGACTGGCACCGTGGTCTATTACGGCCGACAATTCTGCTATCGCCGCAGAGAACTCAAGTGATCTGGGAATGCGTATGCCAAGCCCTTCGATGTCTCCACAAGCTGCTTGCGAGGCTTTCGCCCCAATAGCAAGCAATCGTTTGATACTGGGACCCCCCATGCTGGAAGGCGCAATCAGGCCATGTTTCACGCCTATGTCTGGGTAAATTGCGATGAAGCTCTCTAAGTCAGAAACATCCCAGTAGCGAATTGCCGGGCGCTCACGTCTAAAGTTATACCGATCTACCTCGTCCTTGCATTTTGGAGAGAGATAATTCGACGTGCACATCAGCAAAAAGTCTGCTTTGTGATTGGACGCGTAACTTAGCTTTGGAAAAACCGTTGGCCAGTCAACGGAATTCGAATACTTTTTGCACTCGATATACCAACGCTCTGGTAGTACGCGGCCGCTCATATCCGTTATAAAGTAATCACCCTCTATATCGCGGCCACCATCTGCGCCAGGGGTGCGCCACGTAGCATTTCTCAAGCCTCTCTGGAGCATGAGATCGTATATAAAATGCTCAAAGCCGGCGGGTGTAAGCCCATTAATTTTGTCTTTTATCGACACGACATTTTCACCGAATTGGTATGGCAGATAGCAAAGTTATTCGGGATAACTTTTGCTACCGAGCATCTCGAAATCAACTCTCTTTCAGAAATCAGATCCGGCGCAAAATTGCCCGTGTACAGAACTTAATCTAAGGAAGCCGTTAGCTCCAAATTCTTGGGGATCGGAGTAGGCCACATCGCAGGGCCCAACTGCCCGGCTTGGGCTGTGATCCCGTGCGACCCGATGAGCTACTCAGATGGTTCCTTGCCGCTAAAAAATAGCAAAACCACCTGGCCGGTTACCAACCTGTGGGGCATCAGTTTCGCTGTATTGACGAGAGAACCTGACGAATGAGTCCGATCATAAGCGCAACGCGAGAACAGGCGCAGTAACTCGGTTCCGATAGGCCGCTTTGAGGCACTGGCATTGGCGCCCGCGACTTCCGCTTCGGGCTGATTGCGGTCCCTCACTAAGAGGTGAGAAACCCCCGTAGCTCGTCAAGTGCCTCCCCCGTATAAACCGCAATCCGCTGCATATGCGGCAAGGTATCGCGGCAGCCGGTGAAGCCGAAGTTCATCGTGCCGGCGTATGACAGGCAGGTGATGTTCAGCGCGCCGCCGTGTGCGATCAGCGACACCGGGTAGGTCGCTTCCAGCTTTGCGCCATTCCAGTACAGCGGCCGGTCCGGGCCGGGGACGTTGGAGATGGTGATGTTGAATACTGGCTTCGCGCGGCCGCCGAGGCCGGTCAGCAGCTGCAGCGTGTACGGACCCATGATCATCATCGTGTACTGGGTCAGCGCGGATTTCGGCATCGCCTGCAGGTGTTCCTTGGCGCGGGCCGTGGACGCCTTGATCGCCGCGAGCCGTGCCATGGGATCGGCGATGTCGGTGGCCAGTGTCGCCATGATGAAGCTGATCGCGTTGCCGGTGGATTGGTCATCGGCTGGCCGCACGTTCACCGGAATGCCGGCGGTCAGCGGCGCTTTCGGCAACTGGTCCAGTTCACCGAGGAAGCGGCGCAGCGCGGTGGCGCACAGGTACAGCACGATGTCGTTCAGCGAGCAGTCGGCCTTCGCGGCCAGGCTTTTGAGTTCGGCAAGGTCGTACTGCTGGGTTGCGAAGCGGCGGGCCTGATTGACCCGGCCATTGAGCACGGACTTTGGCCCGGTGAACGGGCCGACCAGCGCATCGCCCGGCGTCTTCTTGGCGCGGCGCAGGCGGCGGAGTGCCGAGATCAGCGACGAGGCGGATTTCACCTTGGCGCCGAACTGTTCCTTGACCACCTGCATCGGATTGGCGGCGGGTGCCGTCGGCAGCTTTTCGCGCCGGGTCTTTTCCGGCGGCGGCACGCGCCACGGCGCGACCATGTTGCGTTCGTTCGGGTCCGGCGAGAACACGCGCGACATCATCCGCGCGCCGGACACGCCATCGACCAGCGAGTGATGCATCTTCGTGTACAGCGCCACACGATTGCCTTCCAGGCCTTCGATCATCGTGCACTCCCACAGCGGGCGGCTCAGATCGAGCTGGGTGGAGTGCAGCAGCGATACCAGCACGCCGAGTTCGCGCTCGCCGCCGGGGCGCGGCACCGACAGATGCCGGAAGTGGTAATCCATGTCGACGTTGTCGTCCTCGATCCACACCGGCAGCGCACGGCCCCCGCGCAGCTTGAGGTTCCACGGCTCCTGCAGCTCCTTCGAGGCCTTGGCGCGGGCGACGAGGTCCAGCACGAAGCCCTCGGGTGCGTCGGCCGGCAGCGAAAAGATCTGCAGTTGCGCGACATGCATCGGCGTGTCGCGAGACTCCACTTGCAGCCACGAGGCATCGAGTGGGTTGAGCTTTTTCGTCATCGCGGCGTTCTCCTCGGCGTGTTCTGGGTATGACCGAACTGTAGCGGGCCGAAGGGACCCGCGTGAGGATTTTCCAGCCGTCCGGCCGGGTGCGATTCGCAGGCTAGGGGGCGGCCTGGAAAACGGCTTTTCGTGCCCTCGGCGCACGAAAGCACGGCCGCGCACGCGATGGAACGACGGTGGACGCGCTGCGCGGTTCCACGCGCCGCATCGAAACGGCCTTACCGGGTCTTGGCCGCGATCGCGGCGCGGATCGCCGGCACGGCGGCCAGCGCGGCGCGTTCGCCGGCAAGGATCGCGCGCTGCTTGGACTCGAAGTCGGCGGCCTTGATGCCGTGGACGTCGGGGGCGATGACGACGTCGGCGGATGGCAGCTCGGCGCGGCGCAGGCTCGATCCCATGATGTCGAAGGCCTTCAGCACGGTGCCGAGGGTGGAGTCCTCGCGCGCTTCCTCGACCGGGGCGGAGACGTCCACGGCGATGACGACATCGGCCCCGAGGTCGCGGGCGAAGCGCACCGGGACCGGGCTGACGGTGCCGCCGTCGACGTATTCGTCGTTGTCGATGACGGTGGGCTGGAACACGCCGGGGATCGATGACGAGGCGCGCACCGCCAGGCCGACATCGCCGGTCTGGAACACCACGGCTTCGCCGGTGCGGAGCTTCGCGGCAACGGCGGCGAAGCGGCGCGGCAGTTGCTGGATCTTGCGGCGGCCGACGCGCTCGTTGACGAAGTTCTGCAGCTTCTCGCCTTTCAGCAGGCCACGGCTGAAGAACTGCCAGTCCGCGAACGCGGCGCGTTCGAGATCGAAGGTCATTTCCTGCAGCTGGAAGCCGTTCAGGCCGGACGCGTACAGCGCGCCGACGACGCTGCCGGCGCTGGTGCCGATGATCAGATCGACCGGAATGCCCTGCGATTCCAGCATCTTGACCACGCCGACATGGGCGAAGCCGCGCGCCGCACCGCCCCCGAGCGCGAGCGCCACCTTCGGCGGGATCGGCGCCGGCGGCGGCAGCACCGGTGGCGGCGGGGCGATCTCGACCGGCTTGGCCGGGGTGCCGGAACAGGCGGCAAGGAGACCAGCGGCGGCAACGACAGCGGCAAGCAGGCGGCGACGAGCGAGCATCGAAAGAATCCGTTCGGGAAAGCAGGGTGGGGCGCGGCAGTGTAGGGCCGCGTCAGGCGCGCGGCGATGGCTGCGCGGCGGCGAGTTCGGCGAACGTGAACAGCACCGGGCACACCGGCGATTCCGAGGCCCCGGCCAGCGGCAGCGGGAACGCGGTCAGGAAGTACTCGCCTTCCGGCACGGCGCGCAGGTCCAGACACTCGAACACGGCGGCGCGCGGCAGCAGGCGGCGGTGGATCGGCCGGGCGCGCGAGCCGGGCTGGAAATCGGTCGATTTCCACGACGTGAGATAGGCATTGAAGTCGGGGTTCGCCAGCAGCCAGTCGGCGGCGTCCTCGGTCAGGGTCAGCGCATGCGCCGGATCGTGCTGGCCGTTCGCGGCTTCCGGCAGCGCGGCCACGGTCAGGATCAGCTTGTCCGGCGCCTGATCGCGGCCGGTCGCGCGCACGATCTCGGCGCGCAGCATCGCGGCATCGACCGCGCAGTGCCGGGTGCCGCCGGGAGCGTCGCGCCAGATCGGCGCGGCCAGCTTCAGCAGCAGCACCCGTCCGTAGAGATTGGCGAGGCGATCCGGCGCGAAATAGGCGCCGACATCGGCGCCGTCCTCGAGGATGTGCGACGGCGCATCGACGTGCGGCAGGCTGTGCGGCGCCAGCCGGTGGGCGCCGTAGCGCACCGGCGGATGCGCCGGGTTGCACAGGTCATAGACCGGTTCGACGGTGTACGGCGCGCCCTCGGCCCACAGGCCGGGCGCATCGGGACGGATCAGCGGAGACAGGACGTAGGGCATGCGCCAGTGTCCGGTGTCTGGCCGCGCGTTTCCAGCGCCGTGCTGCGGCGATGCCTCCCGCCTCAGGCTTCGAGCGCCACCCGCCATTCCTCGACCAGCGCGCCGCGCCGCTGCGGCCAGTCGACCAGCCAGGCCAGCACGCGTTCCGGCGCGATCGGCCGGCTGAACAGATAGCCCTGACCGCGTTCGCAGCCCATCCAGCGCAACTGCCGCACCAGTTCCGGCTGTTCGATGCCTTCGCCGCAGGTCGACAGGCCGAGCTGCTGCGCCAGCCGCAGGCTCGATTCGACGGCCGCGCGGGCGACGCGGTCATCGAGCATCCGGGCGGTGAAGCCGCGATCGATCTTCAGTTCCGACAGCGGCAGCTCCGACAACTGCTGCAGCGACGAATAGCCGGTGCCGAAGTCGTCGATCGACAGCCGGAAGCCCTTGATCCGCAGCCGCGTGATGTTCTCGAGCACCACCGCCGAGCCGTTGGCGGCGTTCGATTCGGTCAGCTCGAAGGTGATGGTCTTCGGGTCCAGCCCGCGATCGAGCACGGCGCTGGTCAGGCACGCGGCGAAATCGAGCGTGGTCAGCACGCCGGGGCTCAGGTTGACCGACAGCGACAGCGTCAGGCCGACGTCGCGCCAGCCGCGCTGGGCATCGAGCGCGCCGGCCAGCACGGCATCGGTCAGCCGCGCCATCAGCGGCGTGTTCTCGATCTGCGGCAGGAAGCGGCCCGGCGCGATCACGCCGTCGCGCGGGTGCAGCCAGCGTACCAGCGCTTCGAAGCCGGTGACGTGACCCTCGTTCAGTTCGATCTGCGGCTCGAAGTACGGCACGAACTGGCCGGCATCGAGTCCGGCAGCGATCTCGTCCACCGTGTAGTCGGCGCGCGGCGTGCTCGGCGTGCCGCGCGGATGCGGGCTGGCCACGGCGTCCGGAATCGCGGCAACGGCGGTGCGCAGCGCGTCGATCGACACCGGCTTCGGCAGGATCGTCAGCAGCGCGCGGCCACCCAGGCGGGACAGGGTGCCAACGCTGGCGAGGATCTGGGCATCGAGCGCGCTGACCAGCGCCACCGGCGGCGGCGCCGGCAGTTCGCCGATGCGCCGCGTCAGCTCCATGCCATCGACGCCGGGCATGTCGAGATCGGTGATCACGAGGTCGAACCGCGCACCGTTCTCGATCAGTTCCAGCGCTTCGAGCCCGCCGCTGGCGGCCACGACTTCGCGCACCGGCAGCGCGGCGAGCATCCGGCCGAGCAGCAGGCGCTGCATCGGATGGTCGTCGACGATCAGCACGCGGCAGTCGGACGGGTTCATGCGGGGCTCCGGGACAGCAGGGCGGATCGGGTCTCGTCCGCCAGCGTGTTCAGCGCTGGCCACAGCGGCGGCAGCGCGGCCAGTGATTCCGCGCGCAGCCGGCCTTGCCAGTGTTCGACGGCCGCGCACAGCGCCGGCACGCAGGCCGATTTCGCTGCACCGAGCAGCCGGTGCAGGTCGCGCCGCAGGCTGGCCTCGTCGGCGGCGTCGAGATCGGCCTTCAGCGCCGACAGCTCGGCCGGAAGGCCGGCGGCGAAGGCGGCCCGCAGATCGTCGGCCAGTGCCGCGTCGCCGCCGGTCAGTGCCAGCAGGGCGGGGCGATCGACCAGCGGCGGTGTCGGGTTCGGCGCAGGCTCCGGCAGCGGCTCCGCCGGCAAGGCGGGCGCGCCGTCGAGCCATTTCGCCAGCTTGTTGCGCAGCGCGTCGAGCGACAGCGGCTTGCCGATCCAGCCGTTCATGCCGGCGGCGAGACAGGTCTCGACGATGCCGGCATAGACGTCGGCGGTGCAGGCGATGATCGGGATCGGCCGCAGCTGTCGGGCGCGTTCCTCGGCACGGATGATCCGCGACAGGTCGAAGCCGTCCATCTGCGGCATGTGGCAGTCGGTCAGCAGCAGCGCAACGCCGCCCTGCCGCCACAGCGCCAGCGCCTCGTGACCGTTCGCCGCGAACTGCGCCGGGTAGCCGAGGTGCTTGAGCTGCTGCTCGATCAGGATGCGGTTGACGGCGTGATCTTCCGCCACCAGCACCATCGGCCGGGTCGGCGCCGCCCGCATCGGGTGCTGCGGAATCGTCGCGGCGGGGCTGGCCTCGGCCCGCGGTTCGTCGAGGCTCGGCAGGCTCAGGTCGAGGGTCAGCGTGGTGCCCTGACCCGGCGTGCTGTCGAGGTTCAGGCTGCCGCTCATGCGCTCGGCCAGACCGCGGGCGATCGACAGGCCGAGCCCGCTGCCGCCGAAACGGCGCGCGGTTTCATGATCGGCCTGGATGAACGGCCGGAACAGGCGCTGCTGCACCGGCAGCGGAATGCCGATGCCGGTATCGCGCACGGTGATCCGCACGGCCCGCAGCGCCGGCTGGCGGCTTTCGGCCGTGCCCTCGATCGGGCTGACGGTGCAGCTGACCGACCCGCGCGCCGTGAACTTGATGGCGTTGCTGAGCAGGTTGTCGAGGATCTGGCGCAGGCGCAGGGCGTCGACGCTGACCAGCTTCGGCACGCCGGGCACGATCTGCAGGTTCAGCGGCAGGCCCTTGGCGCGGGCCGCCTCGCTCCAGAACTCGACGACACGGTGCAGTTCCTCGTGCAGCCGCGTCGGTTCGCTGCGGATTTCGAGCGCGCCGCGCTCCATCCGCGAGAAATCGAGCAGATCGTCGATCAGCCGCAGCAGCGACTTGCCGGAGCTTTCGACCAGCTTCAGGTTGTCCGCCTGCGCGGGCGGCAGCGCGCCGGGCGACGGCGCCAGCTTCATCATCTCGATCAGGCCGAGGATGCCGTTCAAAGGCGTGCGAATCTCGTGGCTGATGGTGGCGAGGAAGTTCGACTTGGCGCGGTTCGCGGCATCGGCGCCGTCGCGGGCCTCGCGCAGTTCCTGCTCGGCGCGCTTGCGCTCGGTGACGTCGAACACGAAGCCGTTCCAGACCACGCCGCGACCGGTGTCGGCACCGCGGCTGAAGCTGGCCTCGTGCCAGCGCGGGGCGTTGTCGGCATCGCGCATGCGGAACGCGAGCTGCACGTTGTTCGAGGACTCGCGGCAGCGCTGCAGCGCGGCGATCAGCTTGCGCCGGTCGGCCGGATGCACGCGCTTCAGGAACAGCTTCGGCATCGCCGTCAGCAGGTCCGGCGAGGTGCCGGTCATCCGCTGCACGCCGCGGCTGACGAAGCTGAAATGCGGCAGGCGGCCGTGGGCATCGAACTCGAACTGGAACACCACGGCGGGCAGGCCGTTGGTGATGTCGCGCAGCCTTTCTTCGGCTGCAATCGCTTGCATCGACACGCGCAGAAGATCGCTGCTGCGACCGGCGCGCTCGCGCTCGCTGCGCACCGCCTTGATCATCACCGCCAGCGTGCTGGTCAGCGGCCGGATCAGCTCCATCACGCCGTCATCGAACCCGGCCTCGCGATTGCCGAGGCCGACCATGCCGATCAGCCGCTCGCCGTCGTGGATCGGCACGCCGGCGTAGCTGTTCAGCGCCGGATGGCCGCTCGGCAGGCCGCCGGACGATTCGTGCTCCGCCGGGCGATTGGCGATCACCAGTTCGCCGGTGCGCAGGGTGCGGCCGAACAGCGAGTTCAGGTTGCGGAATTCCAGCCCATCGCGGTGATGGCGCTCGTACAGCGCCTGCATTTCGGCATTCCACGCGATGTTGGTCAGCGTGAAGGTCTTGAGATACGGGTTGCCTTCCGGGTCGTGCAGCACTTCGCCGATGAAGCCGTATTCGGCCTCGCCGAATTCGAGCAGGGTGCGCAGCAGCGAATCGCCCTGCTGGCGCAGATCGGGGTTCGCGATGAAGCGCTGCTGCACCTCGACCACGGCATTGATCAGCGCCGTGCTGCGCGCCAGCGCCAGCTCGTCGCGCTTTCGCTGGCTGATGTCGGCCAGCACGCCGGCCACGCGCAGCGGCGCGCCCACGGCATCGAAAGCCACAACCCGGCCGCGCGCCAGCATCCAGCGCGGGCTGCCATCGATGGCGATCAGCCGGTGTTCGACATTCAGCAGGTCCGATTCGCCGCGGCGCAGCCGTTCGATCTGCGCGCGCACTGCGGGCAGGTCGTCGGCGTGGACGCGGGTCAGCCAGCTGTCGACCGTATGCGACTGCAGGTCGCTCTGGAGGCCGGCGAATTCGCTCCAGAAATCGCCGAATTCCACGCGGTTGCTGTCGAGGTGCCAGTCCCAGTACAGCTGGCCGCCGGCGTTCAGCGCCAGCCGCAGGCGCCGCTCGTTTTCCTCGATCGCCTGCTGCTGCGCGTGCCGCGCGGAGATGTCGATGTGGACGCCGGCGATCGAGCGCAGGCGGCCGTCGGCGGTACGCGCGCCGGGCTGGCCGAGCGAATGCACCCACAGCGGGCTGCCGTCGCGCTTGAGCAGGCGGAATTCCTGGTCGAAGCACGGCGTGCGGCCGGCCACGACGGCATCGATCGCGACGACGACGCGGGCGCGGTCTTCCCAGTGGATCAGATGCTTCCAGTGGCCCGGCGTCTTCGGCATCCGCGCCGGATCGAAACCCAGTTGCGCGCACCAGCCGGCGCTGAGCCAGCCGCAGTCCGCCGCCAGATCCAGTTCCCAGCTGCCGACACCCGGCCCTTCGACCGGCAGATCGTCGAGCGCCAGCCGCTCGCCACGCAGGCCGAAGGCGGCGCGGCGCGGCGGAAGCGGAGCATCGAAAGGCAGGGACGACGGCACGAAGGCACTCGGCGGAAAGCGATTTGCAGCGATCCTGCAAGCCGTGTGCGCGCATGGTCGCTGCCGCGATTTCTGAAAGTGCCGCCGACCGGCGGCACGGCGAAGGCACCTGACCGGTCGGTTTGGCCGGCCTGCGGCGCGCGGTGCCGCTCGCTGGCGATGGGATCGCGGCCCGAACCGGGCCCGATCGGCGCCGGAATGACGGGTGATCGCGGGCGGCGCGGTCAGTGATCGACAACCGCTATCGGCAATGTCGCTTTTGTGGCGCTGTCAGCCTGCCGGGCCGAGCCGGAAGAAGCGCCGGGCGTTGTCGCGGGTGCGCAGCGCCACCTGCGCCGGCGGCTCGCCGCGGGCGGCGGCCACGGCCTCGCAGACGGCGGGCAGGTAGGCCGGCTCGTTGCGCCGGTCCTTCGGCTTCGGGCGCAGGGTGCGCGGCAGCAGGTACGGCGCATCGGTCTCGATCAGCAGCCGATCGGCCGGGATCAGGCGCGCAACGTCGTTCAGATGGCTGCCGCGGCGCTCGTCGCAGATCCAGCCGGTGAGGCCGATGTGGCAGTCCAGCGCGAGATAGTCGGCGCAGGCCTCGGCGGTGTCGGTGAAGCAGTGGACGACGGCATCGACGAGCGCGGCGCGATGCTCGCGCAGGATCGCCGCGAAATCGTCGTGCGCGTCCCGCTGGTGCAGGAACACCGGCTTGCCGGCGGCGATCGCGCCTTCCAGCTGCGCGACGAACGCCGCGCGCTGCGCCGGGCGCGGCGACAGGTCGCGGAAGTAGTCCAGCCCGCATTCGCCGAGTGCGACGACTTCTGTCGCCCGCGCCAGCTCGGCGATGCGGCCGGCGAGCGTCGGCGACCAGTCCGCGGCGTGATGCGGATGCAGGCCCGCGGTCGCGTACAGGCGCGGACGGCCGTCGGCAGGCGGCATCCGGGCAAAGCCGAGCGCCTGCTCGTTGCTCGCCGCGCACGAGCCGGTGACGACGATCGTCTCGACGCCCGCCGCCTGCGCGCGGGCCAGCATCGCGTCGAAATCCGCCGCGAAGCTTTCGTGGGCGAGATTCGCGCCGATGTCGACCAGCGCCATCGTCACGAATCTCCGAGGGCGGGCCAGAGGCGCCGCCCGTTCGCCGGGCACGGACTGCCACTGGCAGTCCGTGAAACCCCCGGCTCACTCGCGCCGATGTCGACCAGCGCCATCGTCACGAATCTCCGAGGGCGGGCCACAGGCGCCGCCCGTTCGCCGGGCGCGGACTGCCACTGGCAGTCCGTGAAACCCCCGGCTCACTCGCGCCGATGTCGACCAGCGCCATCGTCACGAATCTCCGAGGGCGGGCCGGAGGCACCGCCCGTTCGCCGGGCACGGACTGCCACTGGCAGTCCGCGAAACCCCCGGCTCACTCGCGCCGATGTCGATCCATCCAGCCATCGCCGTGCGGTGCCCGTCAGCGGCCGATCACGGCGCCGGCGGCGGCGCGACGAAGCAGCCGTGGCGCCACAGCACGAACTGCTCGACCGTCGGCGTTTCGCCGTACGGCACCGATTTCTCGAGCATGTAGATGATCTTGAAGGTATCGAGCTGCTCGCCGCCGGCATGCCGCGTGTTCCAGCTGCGGCACAGGTAGCGGCCGTAGTACAGACGGTTGTCGGCGAACGACGCGGCCCAGATCCGCTCCAGATACTTGTGCCAGCGGATGTTCTTCCACTCGTGCGTGATGTAGCGCGGCTTGTCGTAGCTGACGGCGCCACGCTCCGGGTGCAGCAGGTCGATCTCGCTGCCGTCCTTGAGCTGCGCCGGAATGACGAACCAGCCGTCCTCGCGCGACGGGAACGGCGCGAACATGTCCCAGTACTGATCGAGCCGGACTGCGCGCAGCGGCGGCGTCAGCGCGGCATACAGCGGTTCCGGCAGGACCTTGATCGTGCACAGGTTCCAGATCATCAGCACGATCAGCGCGAGGCCGGCGACGATCTGCGCGATGAGGCCGGTCTCGAACGGCCGCTCGTGGAACGGCAGCAGACGGGCGCTCAGCTGCCCGAAATCGCCGCGATTGCGGCCGACGAAGTTGTAGACGGCATTGCCCGGCGCCACCGCCCAGCGGCCGGACACCAGCCAGCCGAACGGCGCGAACACCGGCGAGCGGCGCAGCAGGATCACGAACGCCGGCCACTTCAGGTAGGCCTTGTCGTCGTGATCGATGATCACCCACGAGAAGTTGTCCTCGAGCAGCTTCTTCGCCCGCGGCGTGTCCTGCGCCGGCGCGATCTCGGCCCGTGGCAGCACCAGCAGCGTCTTCAGGATCAGCACACTCTTCAGGCAGAAGCCGCAGTCGCGGTCGTAGTAGATGCGCAGCGGGTGCGGACCGCGCCTTGCGGCGCGGCGCTCGCCGGCGCGGGCCGCGGCATCCCACAGCCAGCCGCCGGCAAACGTCGTCAGCGAGGTCAGGCTGATGTACGGGAACGGCCCGAGTTCCAGACAGAAGATGAAGCCGATGTGCATCAGCATCAGCATCGCCATCACCGCGAAGCGCAGGCTGCGGCTGAACACCGGCACGAACACCAGCAGCGGCCCGAGCAGTTCCAGCCAGTAGACGTAGTGCGTCAGCGCCGTGGTCAGCGGCGGGAAGGTCTTCAGCCACTGGCCGAGCGGTGTCGCGTAGCCGTCGATCGCCAATGCGTAGTCGACCGCGGTGCCGTTGTGCCAGTCGGCGCCGTTCTTGAGGATGGCACTGAAGAAGTAGACCGACATCACCTGCAGCAGCAGGCCGGCCGAGGCCCACGAGCGATGCAGGGTGTCGACCGGCGGCGGACGGCTCGACAACGCCGCGTCGACGCTGGCCCGTGCCGCCGCCGGCAGGAAGATCGCCCAGAACAGCAGGCAGGTGATCAGGATGTCGCCGCCGAGCAGCACCAGCGGATTGCGGTTCAGCAGGCTGCTGTGCAACAGGAACGCGACGAGCAGCGCGGTGCGCGTGCGCCAGCCGAAGACGATCAGCAGGGCCGCGATCATCTCGATCACGAACAGCGTCAGCGCGAACCAGGTTTCGCCGTTGGCGGTGTGGATCGTCGTGCGCCACAGGCCGTTGACCGCGACCAGCCAGTCGCGCGGCAGCACGCCGAGGTCGGTGTAGAACGCCTGCAGGTCGACCAGCCGCCAGCACAGGTCGACGAACAGCACCGTGCCGAGCATCACGCGGAACAGCGCCAGCGTGCGCAGGTCGATGCCGAAGATCGCATCCAGACGGGGTTTCAGCCAGGGCGGAATCATCCAGCGGGTCTCGGGGCAGGGCGTGGCGGGAACGGGAAACGGCGGAAACAAAAAGGGAGCCTTGCGGCTCCCTCAGATTGTCGCAGGCGATCGGCTGATCGCAAGAAACTGGTCAACGCGTGATGTCAGCGCTTCGGCGCGGCCTGCAGGTCGCCCATCTGGCCGGTGCCGCCATCGAGCCAGTTCAGGCGCTCGACATCGCGATCGGCGGCGATGCGGTCGCCGGTGCCGGCGTAACCGGTCGCGCCACCCGTGGCACCGCCGGCGAGACCGCCCAGCAGGCCGCCCGAGGCACCCCCGAGCAGGCCGCCGCTGTTGCCGCCGAGCAGGCCGCCGCTGCCGCCGCCGAGCAGGCCACCGCTGGAACCGGTGGTGGTGCCGGTGTCGACGCGCGGGCTTTCGTCGTTGCGGGCGACTTCGAAGATCAGGTAGCCGACGCCGGCGGCACCCGCGATCATCAGGCCGAGGTCGAAGAAGGTCAGGCCGCTGCCTTCGCCGCCGCCGACGCTGCCGTCCTCGTTCTGGCGCAGGGGCACCAGACGGCCGGCGAACGGAACGCCGCCGAACGAGGCGATGCGGTTGCCGCGGTTGTCGAAATCGAACGCGGCCAGCGGCGGCAGATCGCCACCGTTGTCGGCGCGCAGCCGGTTGTCATAGGACATGCGCAGGCCGTAGTGCAGCGGCGCGCGCAGCGCCTTGCTCGGCTGCGGATGCCCGAAATCGACGCTGATGTAGGCGTTGGCCTGCGGGCGCGTGTCGAGGTTGCTGCTCGGGCCGGCCAGTGCGGTCCAGGTCCCTGCCAGCGCGATGGCGGCGCCGGTGACGACTGCGAGTTTCCGCATTACATCCCCCAGTGAGTCGATAAGATTTCTTGGTTTGCGGCCCGTTTCGAGCCGAGTTTCCGGTGCGGCTGGCAGGCGATGATCCAGCGCTGCTTCAGCCGGTGAGCACCAGCGCCGGAACTATAGGTTCGCCTCGGGGCACTGGCAAGTGAAGTCCCGGCTCGCCCCCGCCGGCCGAAGCGCTGGAAATGCCGCGGAACATCGCCCGGAAACGCGCGCTGGTGCCCCCGGAATTCGACCGCGGCCGCAGGCCATCCTAGACTCGCAGCCATGTTTGCCATCCCTGAAAACGCCCTGAAAAGCGGCGGCAGCGCCGAGTTGATGTTCAAGGGCCCCGCCGGTCGTCTGGAGGGGCTGATCGCGACGCCGAAGGTCGAGCCGATCGGCACCTGCGTCGTCTGCCATCCGCACCCGCTGTTCGGCGGCACCATGGGCAACAAGGTCGTCTGGACCGTGGCCAATGCCGCGCTGAAGGCCGGCCTGCGTGTGGCGCGCTTCAATTTCCGCGGGGTCGGGCGCAGCGAAGGCCTGTTCGACGACGGCCTGGGCGAAACCGAGGACGCGCTGGCCGTGGCCGAGGCGATCCGCGCGACCGCGCCGAACCTGCCGCTGGTCCTTGGCGGGTTCTCGTTCGGCGGCCACGTCGCGCTGCGCGCCGCCAGTCGCACGCCGACCCGAGCGCTGGTGACGATCGCCCCGCCGATGGGCCGCTACCTGAAGTCCGACGCGGCGCCGGCCCATCCGCATTGCCCGTGGTTTGCCGCGCACAGCGCCGATGACGATGTCGTGGCCTACGACGAAACCGTGGCCGCGTTCGCAACCTACGACCCGCCGCCCCAGTTCCAGCATTTCGATGGCGCCGGTCACTTCTTCCACGGCCGCCTCGGCGAGCTGCAGGACGCCGTCCTGCGCTTCCTGTCGCCGCTGCCGGCGTAAGCCCATTTCCACTGGAGTCTCCCTTGGCTGTGCTGAACCGTCTGCGTGAACTGCTGGCACCGGCTGCGCCCTCGAACGCGGCGCCAAGCCCGGCGCTGGCCACCGCGCTGCTGCTGATCGAACTGTCGCGCGCCGATTTCGAGTTCTCCGAAGTCGAGATCAACCGCATCCGCGACCTGCTGGCCGGGCGCTTCGGGCTCGACGGGGCCGCCGTCGACGGCCTGATTGCCGATGCCCAGCGCAAGTCGCGCGATTCGGTGTCGCTGCACGACTACGTGCAGACGCTGAACCGCACACTCGATGCCGACGGCAAACGCGAGCTGATGCAGATGCTGTGGCAGGTGGCCTGGGCCGACGGCCGCATCGACAAGTACGAGGAGCACCTGCTGCGTCGGCTGATGGACCTGCTGTACATCCCGATGTCGGACTACGTGCTCGCCCGCGAGCAAGCGGCGACGTCGGCCCGAGCGTAGGGCGCCATCGTCATGACCACGCCTCCACCCGTGCCCGCTCCGGACCGGCATCCGCGCGCCGTGCGCCGCTGGCGGCTGGCCGACTGGCCGCTTGCGACCAAGCTCGGCATCGGCTTCGGCCTGATCATGCTGCTGCTGACGATCAACGCGCTGACCTTCTTCGCGATCCAGGAACGTCAGGAGTCCGAGCGCGAGTGGACCGAGCACACCTATCAGGTCATCGAGGCGCTGCAGCAGCTCGAGAACGGCACCGTCAACATGCAGAACGGCCTGCGCGGCTATCAACTGACGCGCGATGCCGAATATCTCGTGCCGTATCACGCCGGCGCCGATGCCGCCCGCCGCGCGATCGCGACCGTGCGCGGGCTGGTCGTCGACAACATGGCGCAGACGCAGCGGATCGATGACATCGAACGGCGGATCAAGGCCTGGCAGCTCGAGATCGCCGAGCCGACGCGAACGCTGATCGAAAGCGGCAGCGGCACCGCCGAGTCGGTGGAATACACGGTCAGGGGCAAGAGCTACCGCGAAGCGCTGCGCGCGCTGCTGACCGAGGCGACCGAGACCGAACGCCGGCTGCTGGCGCAGCGCAGGGCGCAGCTGACCGGCACGGCCGACCTGACCCGGCAGCTGACCTTGCTGCTGCTGCTGCTCGCGATGCTGCTGACGATCTACGCGATCCGCCGCACGCGCACGCGGATCGCCGAGCCGATCGCGGCGCTGACCACGCTGATGTCGCGGCTGGCGAATCACGACGACGACATCGACGTGCCGCATCAGTCGCGCGGCGACGAGATCGGCAACATCGCGCGGGCGCTCGAAGTGTTCAAGGCGATGGCGGTCGAGATCCGGACCCAGAACTGGGTCAAGACCGAAGTCGGCGACATTGCCTCGGATCTGCAGGAAGTGCGCAGCGCGGCCGAGTTCGCCCGCGTGCTCAGCGCCGCGCTGGCACCAAAGCTCGGCTGCGGCTTCGTTGCGCTGTATGGCTACGAGGGCGAGCGGCAGACGCTGGAACTGCTCGGCGGCTTCGCGCTGTCCGGCGACATGCCGCGCCGCATCGCGGTCGAGGCCGGCG
Organism: Nevskia sp.; assembly: GCF_021732705.1. Taxonomy (GTDB): domain Bacteria; phylum Pseudomonadota; class Gammaproteobacteria; order Nevskiales; family Nevskiaceae; genus Nevskia. Next base: position 203,161 of record NZ_JAKFUM010000003.1, read on the forward strand.
GCGGGCTGCTGGGCGAATGCGCGCGCAGCCACCGGACGCTGGTCGTCGACAAGCTGCCGCCGGATTACGTGCGGATCGGCTCCGGTGCGGGCTCGGCGGTGCCGACGTCGGTGCTGCTGCAGCCGCTGCTGGTGCAGAACCAGTTGCATGGCGTGCTCGAACTGGCATCGTTCGATCCCTTTACCGTGCGCGAGCAGCAACTGCTCGACGAGCTGATGCCGATCGTCGCGCTGTCGTTCGACAACCTGCGCCGCGCCTTGCGCACGCAGGATCTGCTGGTCGAGACCCAGACCCAGTCGGAAGAGCTGCAAGCCTCCGAGGAATCGCTGCGCGTGCAGCAGGAAGAGCTGCGTGCGATCAACGATTCGCTCGAAAGCAAGACGCGGATGCTCGAAGAGCAGTCGGCCCGTCTGCGGGTTTCGGAAGAAGAACTGAAGCTGCAGGCGGAAGAGCTGCGCGTCACCAACGAATCGCTGACCAATCATTCGGCGACCTTGCGCGAGCAGAAGCTGATCCTCGAGGAACTGCAGCGCGAGACGCAGGAAAAGGCCGATGCCCTGGCACGCGCCAGCCAGTACAAGAGCGAGTTCCTCGCAAACATGTCGCACGAGCTGCGAACGCCGCTGAACAGCCTGCTGATCCTGTCGCGCAGCCTCAGCGACAACGAGGAAGGCCATCTGGCGCCGGACGAGGTCGAATCGGCCAAGGTCATTCACGAAAGCGGCAGCAAGCTGCTGCAGCTGATCAACGACATCCTCGACCTGTCGAAGGTCGAGGCCGGCAAGCTCGAAGTGATGGTCGACGAGTTGCAGGTGACCGCGTTCTCGCAAAGCCTGAGCCGCAACTTCCGCCATGTTGCGCGGGAACGCGAGCTGAGCTTCGAGATCACCGTTGCCGATGACGCGCCCGCCGTCATCCGCACCGACGCCGCGCGGCTCGAGCAGATCGCCAACAACCTGCTGGGCAATGCCTTCAAGTTCACCAAGCAGGGTGGCGTAACCGTCACCATCGGACGGCCGGCGCTGGGCCAGCGCCTGCCGCCGGGGCTGGGCCGCGAGCAGGCCCTGTCGATCGCCGTCAGCGACACCGGCATCGGCATTCCGGCCGACAAGTTCCACAAGATGTTCCAGACCTTCCAGCAGGTGGATGCCGGCACCAGCCGGCAGTTCGGCGGCACCGGGCTCGGCCTGTCGATCGCGCGCGGCATGGCGCGGCGGCTGGGCGGCGATATCCAGATGCAGAGCACGTTCGGCGAAGGCAGCACGTTCACCATCGTGCTGCCGGTCGAAGCGCCGACCGAGCTGCGCTCGCCGCTCGACGATTTCCGCCGGCCGTCGCCATCGGCCATGGACCGGTCGACTGCGACCGACGACAGCGAGACACCAGCAGCGCAGACGGTGACGGTATCGCCATCGATCGGCCTGATGCCGACGCCGACGATCACCGATGACCGCGAACTGATCACCGAAGGCGACACGGTGATCCTGATCGTCGAGGACGATCCGGCCTTCGCCCGCATCCTGGCCGAGCTGATCCGCCGCCGCGGCTATCGCGTGCTGGCTGCCGGCGACGGCGAGTCCGGACTCAAGCTCGCCAAGGAATTCCGTCCCGCTGGCGTGCTGCTCGACGTGATGCTGCCGGGCATGGACGGCTGGGCCGTGCTCGATCGCCTGAAGGCCGACGACACGCTGAAGGAACTGCCGGTGCACTTCATCTCCGCCAACGACGAAGCCGCGCGCGGGCTCGAAGCCGGTGCCATCGGCTTTCTGACCAAGCCGGTGTCGAAGGCGGCGCTGCTGCAGGCCTTCGACCGCCTGCTGCACCCCGGTCAGGAACAGGTGCGGCGCGTGCTGCTGATCGATGACGATGCGGCATCGCGCCATGCGATGCGCAGCCTGCTGAACGAGGCCGGTGTCGAGCTGGTCGATGCCGGCAGCGGCGAGGAGGGGCTCGAACAGCTGGGCAAGAGCCGCTTCGACTGCATCGTGCTCGACCTCGGCCTGCCCGGCATGAGCGGCAACGAGTTTCTCGAAGTGGCGTCGCGCAGCGGGCCGCTGCCGCCGGTGGTGATCCACTCCGGCCGCGAGCTGTCACGCGAGGAGAGCCTGGCCCTGCGCCAGTACACCGACAGCATCGTGATCAAGGGCGCGCGCTCGCCGGAACGGCTGCTCGATGAAGTCAGCCTGTTCCTGCACAGCCTGAAGCCGGCCGCGCCGTTGCCGGTGCGCGAGATCGATGCCCGTCTGAACGGCCGCACCGTGCTGATCGTCAACGACGACATGCGCAACATCTTCGCGCTGTCGAAGATGCTGCGCGCGCGCGGCCTCAAGGTGCTGATGGCGCAGGACGGGCGCAAGGCGCTGAAGCAGCTCGAGGACAACGACGACGTCAACCTGGTGCTGATGGACATCATGATGCCGGGCATGGACGGCTACGACACGATGCGGGCGATTCGCGCGCAGCCGAAGCACCGCAAGCTGCCGATGATCGCGCTGACCGCGAAGGCCATGCGAGGCGACCGCGAGAAGTGTCTGGAGGCTGGGGCCAGCGACTATCTGTCGAAGCCGATCGACATCGACAAGCTGCTGTCGATGATGCGGGTCTGGATGAGCCACCATGCATAGCGAGCGCTGCTCGCGATGGTGGCGAATGCCCGGCCAGGGAAGGCCGGGCCGGCCTCTCCGCACAAGGCCGCGGTCGCGCCAGCGATGGCGGAACTCCGCCAGTCGAATTGACCAGCGCGGCTCCTCATGGCGGCGAACGCACGGCCACGGATGCCGACCCTCGCTGCACATCATCGTGAACCGCCATTGAACCGCCCCGACCCCGATGACGTCGAGCTGGAGCTGTTCATCCGCGGACTGCAGCTTCGGCATGGCTACGACTTCAGCCAGTACGCGCGCGCGTCGCTGAAGCGCCGTGTCCAGGCGCTGGCGATCGCGACCGGCAGCCGCACGATCGGCGAGCTGACCAGCCGTGTGGTTCGCGACGACGTGCTGCTGCCGACCGTGGTCAGCGCGATGTCGGTGCCGGTGTCGGAAATGTTTCGCGATCCACCGGTGTTTCGCGCCCTGCGGGCGGAGGTGCTGCCGATCCTCGCGTCGTATCCGCACATCAACATCTGGCAGGCCGGCTGCGCTCGCGGTGAAGAGGTCTACACGCTGGCAATCCTGCTCGAAGAGGCGGGTCTGTACGATCGCTGCCAGATCTTCGCGACCGATTTCAACGACGCGGCGCTGGCGCAGGCGCAGGAAGGGATCTTCCCGGTGACCGAGGCGCGGCAGTACGCGGAGAACTACCTCGCCGCCGGCGGCGCGCATACGCTGAACCACTACTGCCACGCGAAGTACGACCACATCAAGTTCGATTCGGCGCTGCGCAGGAACGTGACCTTCGCCAATCACAACCTCGTGGCCGATGGCGTGTTCTGCGAAGCGCATCTGATCCTGTGTCGCAACGTGCTGATCTACTTCACCAACCCGTTGCAGGATCGGGTGCTCGGCCTGTTTCGCAACACGCTGGTCCGCGGCGGCTTCCTGTGTCTCGGCAGCAAGGAGTCGATCGATTATTCCGAGAACGCGCGCGAATTCGTCGCGCTGAATCGCCGGGCGCGGATCTACCGGCTGGGCGCGCCGTCGGCATGAGGTCGCTCACGTTCCCCGCGCCGCCCGCAGCATGAACGACCGCGGTCGTTCGAGCGCCGTCGTCATCGGCTGCTCGACCGGCGGGCTGAAGGCGCTGCGCAGCCTGCTCGGCGCACTGCGCGCCGACCTCGCCGCGCCGGTCATCGTGGTCTGTCATCGTGGCAGCACGGATGATCGCGAGCATCTGGTGGAACTGCTGGCGCAGGCCGCGCCGATGCCGGTGCAGGAGCCGGACGAACGCAGCAGGGTCCGCCCGAACGTCGTCCACCTCGCGCCTTCCGGCTACCATCTGCTGATCGAAGCGGACGAGACGTTCATGCTGTCGGTCGATGCCCGCGTCAACTTCTCGCGGCCGGCAATCGACGTGCTGTTCGAGTCGGCCGCGGCGGTCTATCGCGAGCGGCTGCTGGCCGCGGTGCTGACCGGCGCCAACGACGACGGTGCCATCGGTCTGAAGGCGGTGCGCGCTCGCGGCGGTCATGCGCTGGTGCAATCGCCGGAAGAAGCGGAAGCCGATCGCATGCCGCGCGCGGCGCTGCAGGTGGCCGGTGCCGATGCGGTGCTGACCTTGGCCGGAATCGCTGACAGGATCAACCAACGCTGCCCATGACCACGATCGATTCACCGGCATCCGCACCGTCGCCGCCACCGCCGCCGAAGATCCTGATCGTCGACGATCACGCGCCGAACCGGCTGGCACTGCGCCGCCTGCTGGCCAAGGCCGGGGCCGAACTGATCGAGGCTGGCTCCGGCAACGATGCGCTTGCGGCCTGCCTTGATCATCGTTTCGCGCTGATCCTGCTCGACGTCAACATGCCGGAGATGGATGGCTTCGAAGTGGCCAACCTGCTCAGCGAAGACGAGATGAGCCGCGACACGCCGATCATCTTCATCAGCGCCGCCTACGATGATCTGCATCGCCTGAAGGGCTACGGCAGCGGCGCCGTCGACTACATCGCCAAGCCGGTCAACGACGTGATCCTGCGCTCGAAGGTCGCGGTGTTCCTCGACCTGTATCAGCGCAAGGTGGAGCTGCAGCATGCGCTCGATCAGGTGTCGCGCCACGCCGAAGCGCTCGAGCGCGAGATCGAGCTGCGCCGTGCCGTGGAACAGCAGGCCTGGCATCGCGCGTCGCATGACGCCCTGACCGATCTGCCGAACCGCATGCTGTTCATGGATCGACTCGAGAACGCGATCGAACGTGGCCGCCGCCATCAGCGTGCGTTCGCGCTCGGCTACATCGACATCGACGGCTTCAAGCCCGTCAACGACACCTACGGCCATCAGGCCGGCGACGAACTGCTGAAGGAAATCGCCAACCGGCTGCGCTCGCAGATCCGGCTCGAAGACACCGCCTCACGCCTCGGCGGCGACGAGTTCGCGGTGATCCTCGAAGACGTGATCGATACCGAAGCCACGGCGCTGCGGCTGTGCGAAGGCATTTGCGGCGACCTGCGCCGGCCGTACCGGCTGATGACGCCGCAGGGCGAGCTGCTGATCGAGGTCGGCGCCAGCGTCGGCATCGCGATCTATCCGGATCACGCCGACGCCTGCGATCCGCTGATCCTGGCGGCCGATCAGGCCATGTACCGCGCCAAGCGCAGCGGCAAGAATCGCTGCGAAATGGCGCGCGGAGCCAGCGCCGGCTGAGTCGGCCGACTCAGCCCGGTCGGCGCAGCTTGTACAGCGCGATTTCGCAGAACAGGTTCGGCGCGATGCGGATGCTGGTGCCGGCGCGATGGCTGCGGTCCAGCAGCGCCCGTTCCAGCACCTGCCACTGCGAGCGTCGGCACAGCGCCTCGAAATCGGCCAGCGTGCACAGATGGATGTTCTCGGTGTCGTACCACTGCGCCGGCAGCGCCGGTGTCTGCGGCATGTGGCCGCCGAGCAGCGCCCGACGCACGCGCCAGTGGCCGAAGTTCGGGAAGGTGACGATCACCTCGCGCCCGACCCGCAGCATCTCGGTCAGCACCAGATCGGGCCGTACCAGGGCCTGCAGCGCCTGCGTCATCACCACGTAGTCGAACGAGCTGTCGGTGAACTCGGTCAGGCCGTCGTCGACATCGGCCTGGATCACGTTGATGCCGCCGGCGATGCAGGCGGCGACATTGTCATCGTTGATCTCCAGCCCGTAGCCGCGCACCTGCCGGGTTTCTGCCAGATGCGCGAGCAGCGCGCCATCGCCGCAGCCGAGGTCGAGGATGCGCGAACCGGGGGCGATCCAGTCGCTGATCAAGGCCAGATCCGGACGCAGGGCCGTCATGGCTGCTCCCCGCTGACGGACGCCTGACTGGATCGCCTGCCGCCGACTCGGCTTGGCGAGCCGCGGCGTTGCCGCTGTCGCAGGCCTCGCGACGGCATCCATTCGCTGATCAAGGCCAGATCCGGACGCAAGGTTGTCATGGCTGCTCCCCGCTGACGGACGCCTGACTGGATCGCCTGCCGCCGACTCGGCTTGGCGAACCGCGGCGTTGCCGCTGTCGCAGGCCTCGCGACTGCATCCATTCGCTGATCAAGGCCAGATCCGGACGCAGGGCCGTCATGGCTGCTCCCCGCTGACGGACGCCTGACTGGATCGCCTGCCGCCGACTCGGCTTGGCGAGCCGCGGCGTTGCCGCTGTCGCAGGCCTCGCGACGGCATCCATTCGCTGATCAAGGCCAGATCCGGACGCACGGGGCTCATGCGCCGACCTCGTCGGCCACGCGCGACAGGTAGTTGCCGAGCACGGCGTGGTACTGCGGGATCGGCATGAGGAAATCGTCGTGACCGAGCTGCGAGTCGATGCGGGCGTAGGCGACATCGCGACCGGCGGCGATCAGGGCGTTGACGATCTCGCGCGAGCGCGCTGGCGAGAAGCGCCAGTCGACCGAGAAGCTGACGACCAGGAACTTCGCTGTGGCCTGCCGGAATGCCTGCGCCAGGTCGTCGCCGAATTCGCGCGCGGGGTCGAAGTAGTCCAGCGCCTTGGTCATCAGCAGGTAGGTGTTGCCGTCGAAGCGGTCGACGAAGCTGTTGCCCTGATGGCGCAGATAGCTTTCGACTTCGAACTCGACGTCGTAGTTGAAGTTGTACTGGCCATCGCCGTCGCGCAGGATGCGGCCGAAGCGGGCGCGCATCGCGGTGTCGGACAGGTAGGTGATGTGGCCGAGCATGCGTGCGAGCTTGAGTCCGCGCACCGGCTTGGTGCCGGCTTCGATGTAGCGCCCGCCGTGGAAGTCCGGATCGGACAGGATCGCCTGCCGCGCGATCTCGTTGAACGCGATGTTCTGCGCGGAAATGCGAGGCGCGGCAGCAATCACCAGCGCGTGGCGCACCCGGCTCGGGAAGTCGATCGTCCATTGCATCACCTGCATGCCGCCGAGGCTGCCGCCGATGACGGCGGCCCAGGTCTGGATGCCGAGATGATCGGCCAGCATCGCCTGCGACTGCACCCAGTCGCGCACGGTGACGATCGGGAACTCGGGGCCCCACAGCGCGCCGGTGTCGGGGTTCACGGTCGTGGGGCCGGTCGAACCGCGACAGCCGCCGAGGTTGTTCAGGCAGACGACATGAAAGCGGTTGGTGTCGATCGGTTTGCCCGGACCGATCGCCGAATCCCACCAGCCCGGCTTGCGGTCGTCCGGGGAATGGAAGCCGGCAGCATGGTGATCGCCCGACAGCGCGTGGCAGATCAGCACGGCATTGCTGCGCTCGGCATTCAGCTCGCCGTAGGTTTCGATCATCAGCTCGAAGCCGGCCAGCGTCCGGCCCGAGGCCAGCACCAGCGGCGTGTCGATCCGCAGCTTGCGCGGCACGACGATGCCCAGCGAAGCCCCGGCATACGGCAGCACGGCCGAACCCGTCACGGTGCCGGTCATGTCAGAAGTACAGACCGAGCACGGCGCTCAGCTGCGTCAGCACGGCCTGGAACACCACCATCACCGGAATCGGCGACAGGTCGAGCCCGGCCACCAGCGGAATGACGCGCCGCACCGGCTTCAGCACCGGTTCGGTCAGGCTCCACAGCACGTTCGCCGCAGGGTTCGACACGCCCGGACCGACCCAGCTCAGGATCGTCACCACCAGCAGGCTCAGCATGTAGATCTTCAACGCGAGGCTGACCACCTTGAGCAGTGCCAGCCACAGCATCTGCAGCGTTTCGAGGCTCTGCCCGTACAGGCTGCCGACGATCAGGATGTCGAGCACGGCGACGGCCGCCAGCACCAGCAACGCCGGCGTGTCGACATTGCGGATGCGCGGCACGAAGCGCGCGAGCGGAATCGTGATCGGCTGCGTCAGCTTCCAGATCAGCTGCGAGATCGGGTTGTAGAAGTTCGCACGCACCAGCTGCAGCATCACGCGCAGCAGGAACACGCAGATCACCAGATCGAGCAGGGTGGTGAACAGGCTGTAGAAGATGTTGATGATGACGCGTGCTCCGGTTCTGGGGGCCGTCGGCTGGCCGTTGCCGGCCGGCATCGGTCAGGTCGTGATCGGTTCGCGATCGCGGCCCGACCCGGTCGTGATCAAGGGGACGCCGCGGCGGCGAGTTCATCGCCAAGCTCGCGGCCGCGCCGGTTGGCCGCCACCAGCGCCGTGCCGAGAATGCGGCGGAATCCGTCGGCTTCAAGGCTTTCGAGTGCGGCCTGCGTCGTTCCGCCCTTCGAGGTCACCTGCGCGCGCAGGGTTGCGACATCGGTACCCGTACCTTCCGCCATCTTCGCGGCGCCGATGAAGGTCTGCAGCGCCAGCGCCTGCGCATCGTCTGGGGTCAGCCCGAGGGCGATGCCGGCTTCCGCCATCGCTTCGGTCAGCAGGAAGAAATAGGCCGGGCCGCTGCCGGATACCGCAGTGACCGCGTCCATCAGCGCTTCCGAAGCGACCCAGCAGACCTTGCCGGCCGCACCGAGCACGGTTTCCGCCTGCGCTTTCGCGCGCGACGTGGCGCCGGCCGAGGCATGCAGGCCGGTGATGCCGGCGCCGAACAGCGCCGGCGTGTTCGGCATCGTGCGGATGATCGCGCCGTGCCAGTCGCCCTGGCCGAGCAGCGTGTGCAGCGTGGCGATGCGGACGCCGGCGCAGATCGAGATCAGCGTGGCCGCCGGTGCCAGCCGCAGGCCCTGCACCGCGCTCGCCACCTGCTGCGGCTTGGTCGCCAGCACGACGATGTCGGCGCCGTGCACGGCGGCGGCGTTGTCGGCGGCGATCACGACGCCGAAGCGGGCCTTCAGCGCGGCGGCGCGTTCGCCATCCGGCTCGGACACGCGGATCGTCGTGGCCGGCTGGCCGGCCGCGATCAGGCCGCCGATCAGGCTGGCCGCCATGTTGCCGCCGCCGATGAAGGCGATCTGGTCGAAGGCGGCGGGAGCGGGGGCTGGGGTCATCGGAGCGGTCACGGGCGCGAAGCGATCGGGGCAGGCGTGCCGGGGGCGGCGGGAGCGGACGGTATGATACGCGCCCCGAAACCGCGACCGCTGCGCCGCTCGCGCGCAGGCCCGCCCCAGCGACGACGATCGAACCGTGACCGATTCCAGCCCGCCCGCCTCCGCCAAGCCCGCTTCGAAGCCCGCGGCCAAGACCGCCACGCGGGCGGCCCGCCAGCAGCCCGGCAAGCCGTCCGCGCACGGCACGGCGCAGTCCGCTGGCAAGCCGTCGGCGAAGTCCAGCGAACGTGATCGCCTGCTCGCCGACTACCGCGCCCGGATCGAGCGCGCCCGGGTCTACGACGTGGCGATCGTGTCGGCACTCGAACCGGCGCCGAAGCTGTCGGCCCGGCTGGCAAACCGTGTGCTGCTGAAGCGCGAGGACACGCAGTCGGTCCGCTCGTTCAAGCTGCGCGGCGCCTACAACCGCATCGTGCAACTGCCGGAGGCGCTGCGCGCGCGCGGCGTGATCTGCGCGTCTGCCGGCAACCACGCGCAGGGCGTGGCGCTGTCGGCCCGGCGGCTCGGCATTCCGGCGTGGATCGTGATGCCGCGGACCACGCCGTCGGTCAAGGTCGATTCGGTGCGCGCGCTCGGCGGCAAGATCGTACTGCATGGCGATGCCTTCGACGACGCCGCGGCCCACGCCGCCGAGCTGGCCGAAAGCAAGGGCCTGACCATGATCCCGCCGTACGACGATGCCGATGTCATCGCCGGGCAAGGCACCGTGGCGAAGGAAATCCTCGAGCAGATCGGCCCGGATGGTGCGCTGGATGCCGTGTTCGTCTGCACCGGCGGCGGTGGCCTGCTGGCCGGTGTCGCGGCCTGGATCAAGGCGGTGCGGCCGGGGGTGCAGGTGATCAGCGTCGAGCCGGACGATTCCGATTGCATGGCGCAGGCGCTGGAAGCGGGCCGGCGCGTGAAGCTGCCGCAGGTCGGCCTGTTCGCCGATGGCGTGGCCGTGCGGCAGGCGGGTGCCGAGCCGTTTCGCGTCTGCCGCGAAACCGTCGATGCCTGCCTGCGGGTCTCGGTCGACGAGATCTGTGCCGCGATACGCGATGTCTTCGCCGAAAACCGCTCGCTGCCGGAACCGGCGGGCGCGCTGGCGGTGGCCGGCATCAAGAAGTGGGTGGCGCAGACCGGTGCCACCGGCAAGACGCTGGTGGCGACCATCAGCGGTGCCAACCTGAACTTCGACCGCCTGCGCCATATCGCCGAGCGCGCGGAACTGGGTGATGGCCGCGAAACGCTGCTCGCGGTGACGATTCCGGAACGGCCCGGCAGCTTCAAGCGCTTCCTGAAGCAGTTGGGCCGTCGGCCGATCACCGAGTTCAACTACCGCTACGCCAGCGAGCGCGAAGCGCACGTCTTCGCCGGCGTGCACTTCGACGATCACGGCGCGCGCACTGCGGCGATCGAGGCGCTGCGCGCCGATGGCTATCAGGTTGCCGACCTGACCGACGACGAGATGGCCAAGGTCCATGTCCGCTACATGGTCGGCGGCCGTGCGCAGGGCATCGTCGACGAGCGCCTGTACCGCTTCGAGTTTCCGGAACGTCCGGGCGCGCTGGCCGATTTCCTGTCCGCTGTCGGCAGCCGCTGGAACATCTCGCTGTTCCACTACCGCAACCACGGTGCCGCCTACGGCCGCGTGCTGTGCGGCCTGCAGGTGCCGAAGAAGGAACGCGCCGAGTGCCGCCGAACGCTCGATGCGCTCGGCTACGAGTATCACGACGAAAGCGAGAATCCGGCGTACAAGCTGTTCATCGGCGGCTGAGGCGCGCCCGCGGCCGCGCGCTTGCTACGGCAGCGGCCCGAGCATCAGCTCAGGGTCCTTGTGCTGGGTCAGCGTGTCCGGTGCGGCCATCGCGTCGCGCGGGAACAGCGTGCCGGTGTCTTCGGCGCACTGGGTGTACGCCAGCATTTCACCGAAGCGCAGGAACTGGCCCTCGCGCTTGAGGTAGGCGTTCTGCGCGCGATAGGCCTCGCCTTCGGTCTTCAGCGTGGTCGGGCAGTCCTTGAAGATGTCGTCGCCGCGCGCCTTCCACTGCATGACGTGCACGAGTTCGTGCAGCAGGAACGAGTTGTCGGCCGGGTCTTCGAGATCGAGCGAATCCCGGATCATGATCTCGTAGGACTCGGTCTCGAACGTCGCGGCGATGCCGGTGCAGCCTTTCGGCTCGTCCGGGCAAATGGCGCGGGCGATGGTGTCGACCGAGACCACGCGGACCGGCGGCAGGGCATCCACCGGGATCTCCGGATAGCCCGACAGCCGGGCGGCGGCAGCGACCAGAAACGACAGCAGTTCGGCGTTCGGCATGCGGCACTCCCATGGGCTGCGCCCGGGACAGGCAGGGCGCTGGCGCTTCGGGCGGGCTGGCGATGACGGCCGGTGCAGGGCTCCGCGCTATTCGAGCGAGAGTATGTAGTCCCAGTGTTCCGGACGCACGGGGATGATCGACAGGCGGTTGCCCTTCATCAGCAGCTGGAAGCCCGGCAGACGATCTTCCTGAGCCTTCAGTTCCGCCAGCGAAATGGTGCGCTTGAGCTTGCGCTGGTACTTCACGTCGACCAGCAGCCAGCGCGGTTCTTCGGGCTTGGCGGTTGGGTCGTAGTGCTCGTGATCGGCGATGAACTGCGTCGGGTCCGGGTAGGCGGTCGAGGCGATCGTGGCCAGGCCGACAATGCCGGGAATCTCGCAGTTCGAGTGATAGAAGAACACGCCGTCGCCGACCGTCATGCCATCGCGCATGAAGTTGCGCGCCTGGTAGTTGCGCACGCCGTCCCAGGCTTCGGTTTTCTTCGGACGGGACTTCAGATCGTCGATCGAGAAGCAGTCCGGTTCGGACTTCATCAGCCAGTAGTTCATCGCGGGCAAAAGGGCGTCGAAGGGCTTGGGTTGCAGGAATTCAGGACTTCGGGAAGCGGCGCAGGCCGTGCTCGGTGACGACGGCGTCGAGCCGGATGTCGAAGCGTTCCATCGGAAGCTCGTCGACCTGCTGCGCGGCGTAAGCGTAGCCGATGCGCTGTGGCCGATGGCCGATGCGCGGGCCGGCCAGAGCCCGGTCGTAATAGCCGCCGCCATTGCCGAGCCGGCCGCCGGCGGCATCGAAGCCGAGCAGCGGCACGAGGATCACGTCGAAGGCTTTCGCGCCGCGCAGATGCCGCCGCGTCACCGGTTCGGGCAGCCGCAGCGAACCACGGCAGCGCACCGGCGAGTGGGTTGTGATCGGCACGAAGCGCATGCGCCAGTCGCGCAAGGTCAGCGGGACGGCGACACGATGGCCGGCACGCGCGAGTGCCGAACGCAGCGGCTCCGTCGAGAGTTCGGAGTGCACCGACAGGTAGATCGCGATCCGGCAGCGCGGCGGCAGCGCTTGCAGCAGGTGCCGCGCGGCATGGCGCGCGGCACTGGCACGGTCTGCAGGGGCAATGCGGCTGCGACGTTGGCGCAGCTCGCGACGCAGCGCGGACTTGCGCGCTGCGGTATCAAGAAGGGTGTCTCCCACCTGTGCCGTCATCCGTTCTGACCTTGAGACGGAGGTCTCAAGTGGGGGCCGGACAATGTATTCGGGCTTCCCGCTGCAAGGCGGGCCTGCACTCCCTACGCTGTTGAGGCTCCCTTTGCATTGCAATTAGGCTCAAGGGTTTCAAACAGACGTCGAACACTGCAGGAGACACGTCCAAACATTAGCACGAAAGGCGCGTTTGCAAGGGCTTTCGTGATGATTTGTTCAACCTGCGGCGACGGCCGTTCGGCGGCTGGAGCCGGTGTTGCGCAACACGGATTCAGTCGGCCTGGTTCAGCGTCTGGTCGATGTCGGCCGACATCTGCGTGATCTTGTCGATGCTGTCCTGATCCGGCCGCACCAGCGCCGGGTTGCCTTTCAGGGTCAGCAGCTCGCGGGCGAGGTTCAAGGCGGTCATCACCGCGATGCGCTCGGCACCGAGCGCCTTGCCGCGACGGCGGATCGCCGTCATCCGCTCGTTCAGATAGTCGGCGGATGCGACCAGCCCCTCGTGTTCCTCGGCCGGGCAGGTCACGGTGTACTCACGCGCCATGATCCGCACGGTGACGGTCAACGGCTCCGGCTTCGTGTCCGTCTTGTCGGGGGCATTGCTCATGCGCGGCTCATCCGTTCGGGTCCGATTCGAGCTGGCGAATGCGCTCGACCACACCTTCGATCCGCCGCTTCAGTTCGGCGTTCAGCGCCAGCAGGCGATCACGCTCCTGCAGCGCCCGCTTCTTTTCCAGACGTTCCTGCCGGTAGGCCGCGATCAGGCGCTGCACTCTTTCTTCGAGCTGGACGACTTCGGTCTGGAGCATGGCGAGCGGAGGAACGTGGCGCAAAAAGTATAACGCGGGCGTCCCTTTCGGAACGCCCGCGTCATCGGCACGGGAAAACGGTGCCGCTGCCCGGTTTATTCGACCACGAGGTAGAACGCGCCGCTGCCGCGCAGCACCTGCAGCAACAGCTGACCATCCTTCTGCGAGGCCAGTCGCTCGAACTCGGCGACGGTCGGCGTCGGGAAGCGGTTGACGCTCAGGATCACGTCATTCGGACGCAGGCCATTCTTCGCCGCCACGGAACGCGGATCGACGTTCGACACCAGCACGCCCTTGACGCCAGCGGCACGCGCCGCTTCGGCAGCCGGGCCGGCCAGCGCGCCGAACGTTGCGCCCTTCAGCGCCGGATGCAGGTTGTCCGCCGCGGCCTTGGCTTCGTCGACGTTCTTGCCGACGACCACGGTGACCTCCTTCGGCTTGCCGTCGCGGAAGATCTTCAGGTTGACCTTGTCGCCGATCTTCAGCAGGCCGACGAGATAGCGCAGCTGCGCGAAGTCCTTGATCGGCTTGCCGTTGGCTTCGACCACGACGTCGCCATCCTGCAGGCCGGCCTTCGAGGCCGGGGAGTCCGGCACGATCTTGCCGATCAGCGCGCCCTTGCCATCCGGAATCTTGAACGCCTTGATCAGCTCCGGCGTCAGTTCCTGACCGCCCTGGATGCCGATGCGGCCACGAACCACCGCGCCGTTCTCGATCAGCTGCGCCATCACGCTCTTGACCAGATTGGTCGGAATCGCGAAGCCGATGCCGATGTTGCCGCCCGAGCGCGACAGGATCTGGCTGTTGATGCCGACCAGTTCGCCCTTCAGGTTGATCAGCGCGCCGCCGGAGTTGCCCGGGTTGATCGAGGCATCGGTCTGGATGAAGTCTTCATAGCCTTCGCCGAGGCCCTGGCGACCGAGGCCGGAGACGATGCCCGAGGTCACCGTCTGGCGCAGGCCGAACGGCGAGCCGATGGCAACGACGAAATCGCCGACTTCGAGCTTGTCGGAATCGGCGATGCTCAGCGCCGTCAGGTTCTTCGTCTCGATCTTCAGCACGGCGAGGTCGGTGGCCGGATCGGTGCCGACCAGCTTCGCCGGAATCTCGCGGTCATCGTTCAGGCGAACCATGATCTTTTCGGCATCGGCGACGACGTGATTGTTGGTGATCACGTAGCCCTTGGCGGCATCGACGATGACGCCGGAACCGATCGCCTGCGGCGCTTCGCGTGGCTGCTGCTGCTGCGGTCCCTGGCCGTCCGGCACGTCGAAGAAGCGACGGAAGAACGGGTCATTCAGCAGCGGGTTCTGCTGCTGTTCCGGCTGCGCCTTGCCGACGACGGCGATGTTGACGACGGCCGGCAGCACCGGCTTCAGCATCGGTGCCAGCGACGGCACCTGACCCTGCACGGCCTGCGCGAGCAGCGGCGCGGGAATGTCGGCCTGGGACGGCGCGGGGGCAATCGTCGTGAGGCTCAGCGTCGCCATCGTGGCGAGCAGACCGGCGGCAGTCGCGACGCCGGCCGTTTTCATGAACGAGCGTATGTTCATCTGGGTGGTGTCCTGGAGGGTGTGTTTGTTGTCGTTCGGTGTGAACGTGGCGGTACGACCATGCGCCGCGCCGCAAGTTTCACCGGTGCTTCACATCGGTACGCAATCTCGACAGCGTCAGCGAGACCCGCTCCAGCGCGATGCATCAAGCGCCGAAAGGGTTTGAACGCGCCCCGCCGGGCCCCACTTGCCGGACACGCCAAGGCGGGCGAGGCGGGTCAGCGTGCCGATCAGCTGCTCGCGCAGGCCGCGCTTGACGCGGTAGCGCACTTCGAACACTTCGCGCGTCTTGACCGCTTCCAGCAGCAGATCGTCACTGGTCTGGATGCGATCGATCAGGCCCAGTTCCAGCGCCTGCAGGCCGTACCAGTGCTCGCCGGTGGCGACTTTCTCGATCACCAGCGACTTCCGGTTGTCGGACACGAAGTTCTTGAACAGCTGGTGGATTTCTTCCAGCTCCTGCTTGAACTTGGCGCGCGCGGCGTCGGTGTTCTCGCCGAACATGGTCAGCGTGCGCTTGTATTCGCCGGCGGTGTGCAGTTCGACATCGATCGCGTTCTTGTCGAGCAGACGATGGAAGTTCGGCATCTGCGCGACGACGCCGATCGAGCCGACGACCGCGAACGGCGCGGCAACGATCTCGTCGGCGACGCAGGCCATCATGTAGCCGCCGCTGGCTGCGACCTTGTCGATGGCGATCTGCAGGCGGAAGCCGCGATCGCGGATGCGCTTGAGCTGCGACGCCGCCAGACCGTACGAATGGACGATGCCGCCGCCGCTTTCCAGCCGCACCAGCACCGCGTCATCGGGGCGGGCCACCTGCAGCAGCGCGCTGACTTCCTCGCGCAGTGCCGCGACCTGCGAGGCTTCGATGTCGCCATCGAAATCGAGCACGAACAGGCGTGGCTTGACCGGTTCCTCGCCCGCTTTCGCCGCCTTGCGCCTGGCCTTTTCCTCGGCCTTGCGCTTCTTCTCTTCGGCCTTGTGCTCGAACTCGTCCATCAGGTCGAGATTCAGAACGTCCGCCATGTTGCGATAGCGTTCGTTCAGATGCTTGACCTCCAGCCGCTCGCCGACCGGCCCTCGGCCTTCGCGCACGAGGTTGGCGATCAGCACGATCAACGCGCCGATGGCCAGCAGCCAGGTCAGCGTCTTGGCCAGATACAGGCCGTATTGCAGCAGCAGGTCTTGCATGGATGCGTCTTGTCGTTCGGGTGGCGGCCGGGAGGCCGGTGCTGCGGCAATCGGAGGATGAGCTTCGGCAGCGACGGCTGGCTCGCGGGCGCGATCGCCGCGCGAACCGCCGCCTGCGTGGCGCTGGATGCAAGGTCATGGGGACGGCGGCGCGGGATTCAATGCAGCGCCGGAACGGCGGCCACGCCGTTCCTGCCGCCAAGCGGGCGATTCGGTTACATTCGCGAAAAGCGTGGTACTTCGAACGCCACTTCCCTGCCGGATCGTCTGAATGAAGCAGCCTCTGGGGTCGTCCGGCGCCGTCTGGACCCGAAGCCGAGCCGCGGTCCTGGTCGGACTCATCGCCGGATCGATGGCCGCGGGTGCCAAGCCGGTTCTGGTGGTCGACGGCGATGCCGACGGTGTTTCCGACGAGCACGACGACTGCCCGTACAGCCTGCCCGGTGAGCCGGTCGACGGCCACGGCTGCGGCATTGCCGGCGATGCCGACGCCGATGGCGTTTCCGATGCTGCCGACCTCTGCCCGTACACCGACGAGCGCGCGGTGGTCGACAGCGACGGCTGCGCGCTGGACGATGATTTCGACGGCATCGCGAACGGGCTGGACCTGTGCCCGACGACGGCACTCGGCGAACGGGTTGATCGCCGCGGTTGCGAACCGGGGTCGACCGTGCCGGGCAAGCCTGCGAATCGTTCGACCGCTCAAGCTTCGCCGCGCACGGCCACGCCGCCGTCCAGTGCGCCCGTTGCCCGCCCGGTCACGCCTGCGCCGAAGCCGGCTCCGGCGCAGCTTCAGGCTCCGGCAGCTGCGCCGACGGTGGCCAGAGTGCCTTCCGCGCCGCCAGCGCCCGCACCGTCGTCAGCGCCGGCACCAGCATCGTCGTCAGCACCCGCATCGTCGTCAGCACCCGCAATCGAGGCATCGACCCCCGCGCCGCAGCCGCATGTGCCGGGCGCGGTCGAGGTTGCCGAGTCACTGGCGGAGATCGGATTCGACGCGCACTCCGCCACGCTGACCGCCGCCGCGCGTGGCCGGGTACTGGCGCTGGCGGCCGAGGTGCAGCCGCGGCTGGCGAGCATGCCGGGCACGATGCTGCGGCTGGCCGGGCACTACCACATCGAGGAGAAGTCGATCCTCGAAGGGCTGCGCAGTGCCGCGATTCGCGATGCACTGGTCGCCGCCGGCATCCCGGCGTCGCGCATCCGCATCGATGCCGTCAGCGATGCCCGCCGTCGCGATGGCAGCGGCCGCCGGGTCAGCGTGCAGTTCCTGATGACGCGCTGACAGGGTCGCCGCGGCGCCCCAGCAGCGCCGGCGACGGATCTCAGCCGGCGGCGCGGCCGTAGAACGCGTTTTCGAGCGCAGCCGCGCGGGCGACGCGGATGTTTCCTTCCTCGGCTGCCGGCACCGGCATCAGCCAGCCGGCGAGATGGGCGTCGAGCATCGTGCCGATCGCGTCGATGTGCTCGTCGTGATCGTTCAGCGCCTCGATGTAGCGGAACGTCTGGCCGCCGGCCTGATGGAATTCCTCGCCGTAGCCGATCGAGATTTCCTCCAGTGTTTCCAGGCAGTCGGCCGAGAAGCCGGGGCAGATCACGTCGAGCGACTTGACGCCGCGACCGGCCAGCGCACGGATCGTCTGATCGGTGTACGGCTGCACCCACGGCGCCTTGCCGAAGCGGCTCTGGAAGCTGATCGAATAGGCATCCTTCGGCAGTTCCAGCGCTTCCGCGAGCAGGCGGCCGGTCTTCTGGCACTGGCAGTAATACGGGTCGCCATTGGTCACGTAATGCTGCGGCACACCGTGAAACGACATCAGCAGGTGTTCGCTGCGGCCGTGCGTGGCCCAGTTGCGGCGCACGCTGCTGGCGAGTGCGGCGATGTAGGCCGGGTGATCGTGGTACGCGCTGATCGTGCGCAGTTCCGGCATCCAGCGGCGCTTGCGCGTTTCCTCGAACACCGCATCGAAGCAGGCGGCCGTGGTCGAGCCGGAATAGTGCGGATACAGCGGCATCAGCACGATGCGGCGCACGCCCTGCGCTTCGAGATCGCTGATCGCATTCTCGACGCTCGGATTGCCGTAGGTCATCGCCAGTGCCACCGGCACGTCCTGACCGTAGCGCTTCGCCAGTTCCAGCCTCAGCTTCGCCGCCTGCCGCTTCGAATGCACCAGCAGCGGCGAGCCCTCTTCCATCCACACCGAGCCGTAGGCATGGACCAGCCGCTTCGGACGGAACGGGATGATGAACAGGTACAGGATCGGCAGCCACAGCAGGCGCGGCAGTTCGACCACACGCGGGTCGCCGAGGAACTGCGCGAGATAGCGACGGATCGCCGGCCCGGTCGGCGCGTCCGGCGAGCCGAGATTCATCAGCAGCACGCCGGTCTTGCCAGCCGCGCGATGCGCGGTATCGATGTGGGTCTTGCTCATGCAGTCCAGGCGGGGTCGGGCAGCGCGCCGGTCGGCACGTGAAGACGCACAGTGTAGTCGCTGCCCGCGCCGTTCAAGTGCCGGCGCCGGGGCACACGCGGCCCGCAGCGCCGGTGTCGCCGCCGGTCAGCGCCGGATCGAGCCGTCCGCCAGCCGACGGAAATAGCTGTGGTAGGCCGCCATCGCCCGACTGCCGAGGATCAGCAGCAGCGGCAGATTGATCAGGTACATGAAGCCCAGGCCGACGGTCGAGATCGCGTCGAGCTGGCCGGAGGTCTTGATGAAGCCGAACGTCGCCACCGCGGCCGCCACGCACCACAGCACGCGGTACGGCTGCACCGACGCCTGGCCGAACAGGTAGATCACGCCCTGCTCGCCGTAGTAGCCGTACGAAATGATGCAGGACAGGCCGAACACCCAGACCGCGATCGTGATCAGCCAGCGGCCGAGGCCCGGATGCACGCTGTCGAAACCCTTGGCCACCAGCGTGGAGCCGCGATAGTCGGCGTAGACGCCGCCGTCGAGCACGGTCGGGGCGACGGCTGCCGCCACCGGGGTCCAGTCGATGGCCTTGGCATCGTCGCCGAGCACGCCGTACAGGCGCTGACGGGCGCCGCCTGCTTCGACCATCACGAACACCGGCGCTCCGGATTTCCAGGCTTCCTGCGTCGGGCCGGACTGATCCGGAATCGTCGCCAGATCCGGCGCCCAGCTGCCCTGCGCGGTCTGCACCATCGCCGGCGGGGTCGACCAGACGGCGGCGGGCGCACGGTTCCAGATGCCGGTCGACAGCACGACGAGGCCGGTCACGGTGCAGACGAAGATGGTGTCGATGAACGGCTCGAGCCCGGCCACCACGCCTTCGGTCACCGGCTCCGGCGTCTTGACCGCGGCATGGGCGATCGGCGCGGTGCCCAGGCCGGCTTCGGACGAGAACAGTGCGCGCTTCATGCCCCACATGAACGCGGTGCCGAGCGTGCCGCCGGCAAACGCGCCGACGCCGTCGGTATGCGAGAACGCGCCTTCGAAGATCAGGCCGAACAGCGTCGGCAGCTGCTCGTAGTTGTGCAGGATCACGTACAGACCCGCGATCACGTAGACGCCGCACTTGAACGGCACCAAGGTCTTGGTGACGTTGCCGATGCGCTGGATGCCGCCGAGGATGACGATGCCGGCCAGCGTCGCGAGGATCACGCCGGTGATCCAGGTCGGCACGCCGAAGTACTCGCGGGTGGTGTCGGCCACGCTCCAGGTCTGGAACATGTTGCCGCCGGTGAAGGCGAACAGCAGCAGCGACACGCAGAACGCGCCGCCGATGAAGCGCCCGAACGGCTTCAGGCCCGGCCGGCCCATCTTGTCGAACAGCTCGCCGAGGCCGTTGCGGGCGACGTACATCGCGCCGCCGTGCGGATTGCCCGGCTCGGAGGTATCGCGATACAGCAGCGACAGCGTCACTTCGCTGGTCTTCAGCGCCATGCCGACGAGACCGACGACCCACATCCAGAACATCGCGCCCGGGCCGCCGAAATCGACCGCGATCGCCATGCCGGCGATGGCGCCCAGGCCGACCGTGCCCGACATCGCCGCCGTCAGCGCCTGAAAGTGCGTCAGCGCGCCTTCGCCGTGCGAGGTGTCGATGCCCTCGCCGGCGACCAGCGCGATGCCGTGCGTCAGCGACTGGTACTGGCAGAACTTGGTCCAGACCGAGAACAGCAGGCCGATCAGCAGCAGCGCCATCAGCATCGGCGCCGACAGCAGGGTGTTGTTGATGGCGTCGACGACCGCCCAGAACGCTTCCATGTCAGGGTTCCCCGCGAACGGTGATCAGCGGGCGAGCTTGCTGTGGCTTCTGGAGTAGCCGAAGTAGATCAGCTGGCCGATCACCAGCCAGATCGCGAACGCGGTCCAGGTCGTCTGGCCGAGGCGGGTCATCAGGTAGCCGCAGGACAGCACGCCGAGCACCGGCAGCAGCGGGCCGAACGGGGCTTTGAACGGACGCTTCAGGTCCGGCCGGGTGCGGCGCAGCACCAGCACGCCGATGCAGGCGATGACGAACGCGCCGAGCGTGCCGATGTTGGCGGTATCGGCCAGTTCGCCGAGCGGCACGAAGCCGCCGAGGATGATCATGATGATGCCGGCCGAGATGATCGAGCCGACCGGGGTCTTGGTTTCCGGATGCAGCGTCGCGAAGAACGGCGGCAGCAGGCCGTCGCGCGAGATCGCGAACAGCACGCGGGTCAGGCCGTAGAACATCACCAGCATCACGGTGGTCAGGCCGGCGATGGCACCGATCGAGATCAGGCCGGCGGCGGTCTTCTGGCCGATCTGCAGCAGCGAGTAGGCGACCGGCGAGCCGACGTTCAGATCGGTGTACGGCACGATGCCGGTCAGCAGGCCGGACACCACGATGTAGAGAATGGTGCAGGCGCCGAGCGAGCCGAGGATGCCGATCGGCAGGTCGCGCGACGGCTTCTTGGTTTCTTCGGCTGCGGTCGACACGGCATCGAAGCCCAGGTACGCGAAGAAGATCTTCGAGGCGCCGTCGAACACGCCGCCCCAGCCGAAGTGCTTGGTGCCGTCGGCGTCGACCACTTCCGCCGGAATGAAGGGGTGCCAGAGCGTCGGATCGACGTGGAACACGGCCACGCCGATGAACAGGAAGATGGTGGCGAGCTTCACCGCGACGATGATCGCGTTCAGCACCGCGCCGACCTTCGCACCCTTCGCCAGCACGAAGCCGAGCGTGGCGATGATCAGCACCGCCGGCAGATTCACGAACGAGCCGGCGTGCTGCTTGTCGAGAAAACTGTGCGTCAGCGCCGCAGGCAGATGGAAGTCGATCGACTGCAGGCCGGTGTTCAGGTACTCCGACCAGCCGGCCGACACCGCCGGCACCGCCACCGCATATTCGAGCACCAGCATCCAGCCGATGATCCACGCCGGCCATTCGCCCAGGCCCGCGTAGCCGTAGCCATAGGCGCTGCCCGCACCACCGATCGACGACGACAGCTCCGCGTACGACAGCGCGGCGAACGTGCAGGCGAGGCCGGCGACGACGAACGACAGCACCACGGCCGGGCCGGCGTTGACCGCGGCGGCCTTGCCGGTCAGCACGAAGATGCCGGTGCCGATGATCGCGCCGATGCCGAGCATGACCAGATCGAACGCGTTCAGGCTGCGCTTCAGACCGGTGTTTTTTTCCAGATCGGTCTCGATCGCTTTGGTACGGAACAGGCTCATCAGGTCAGGCTCCCCTTGGATTTCTGGATCAGCGGCGTGGTGCCGCTGTCATATGCGGGAAGTATGCCGACCGAGGGAGGTTTCGGTAAGCCTTGCCGGAGATGGCGGCAAAACGGCTTTTTCCGGTGTCATCGACGGTGCGTGGTGATCTCGCGAACGGTCTCAGCAGGGGCCTGATCGGAATCAATCGCGATGGACATCGCGAGCGCCCGGTGGCCGAACATCCTGCCGTCGCTACCGACCGGCCGTTGAACCCCGGAAAGCGACGGCGATGGCCGACATTGGTGCGGGTGCCATCCGGGGTTGAGCCATGTCGCTGAAATCGATCGCCGCAGGATGGGGACTTGCAGCGTGCATGCTCGCCGGATGTGGCGGCGGCACGGGTGCCGAACCGGCTGCAGGCACGGCACCGGCAGCGCCAGCTCCGGCACCATCGCCAGCGCCAACACCGACACCGCCCCCGCCGACCGCCCAGACCACGCCGGCGGACGCCGCTCGCCTGCTCGAACAGGCCACGTTCGGCCCGACCGACGCCGCCATCACCCAGGTGCAGGCCGGCAGCATCGCCGGCTGGATCGATCAGCAGCTGGCCACGCCGGCCACCGGCTATGCCGGCTATCCGGTGATCGATGCGAGCGTCAGCGTCGGCTGCCCGACCGGATCGCCCGCGACCTGCAACCGCGACCACTACTCGCTGTTCCTGCTGCAGAACCAGTTCTTCCGCAACGCGCTGACCGGGCCGGATCAACTGCGCCAGCGGGTCGCGTTCGCGCTGTCGCAGATCTTCGTCGTGTCCGGCGTCGATGTCGGCACCGCTTATGCGATGGCGGCGTACCAGCAGATCCTGCTCGACGGCGCGTTCGGCAGCTATCGGCAACTGCTCGGTCGGGTGACTCTGAGCCCGGCGATGGGTCGCTATCTCGACATGGTCAACAACGACCGGCCCAATCCCTCCCGCGGCATCGAGCCGAACGAGAACTACGCCCGCGAAGTGCTGCAGCTGTTCTCGCTGGGCACGGTCGAACTGAACGCCGACGGCACGCCGCGCCTCGACGGTCAGGGCCGCAGCATCCCGGCCTACGATCAGGACACGGTGGAAGGCTTTGCGCATGCCTTCACCGGCTGGACCTATCCGACCCTTCCTGGTGCCACTGCGCGCTGGACCAACCCGGTCCATTACGCCGGCGACATGGAGCCGATCGCCGCGCATCACGATCCCGAGGCCAAGCGCCTGCTCGGCGGTGTCAGCCTGCCGGCCGGGCAGACGCCGGAGAAGGATCTGGGGGATGCGCTCGACAACATTGCCGCGCACCCGAACGTCGGCCCGTTCATCGGCAAGCAGTTGATCCAGCATCTGGTGACCAGCAATCCGACGCCGGCCTATGTCGCCCGCATCAGCGCGGTGTTCGCCAACGATGGCGCCGGGCGGCGCGGCAATCTCGGTGCGGTGGTGCGCGCCATCCTGCTCGATCCGGAAGCGCGCGGTGACGCCAAGACGGCGGCCAGCTACGGCAAGCTGCGCGAGCCGGCCCTGCTGATCACCGGCGCCTTGCGCGGCATCGGCGGCAGCAGCGACGGCGTCTACCTGCGCGACCGCAGCAATGCCATGGCGCAGAACATCTATCAGGCGCCGTCCGTGTTCAATTTCTATCCGCCGGACTACCCGGTTCAGGGCACGACGCTGGTTGGCCCGGGTTTCGGCGTGTTCAGTGCCAGCACCGCGTTCACGCGCAGCAACTTCCTGAACAGCCTGCTCGCCGGGCCGCAGCGCCCGGACACCACGGTGCCGAACGCCATCGGCAGCCAGCTCGATCTGAGCGCGTGGCAGGCGCTGGCAACCGACAGCAACGCCTTGCTCGATCGCATCGACCGCGTGCTGTTCCACGGCGCGATGTCGGCGACCACGCGCAACACCATCCTCGCCGCCGTCGACACGATACCCGCCAGCGATCCCGCCACCCGCAGCCGCGCTGCGCTCTATCTCGCGTTGTCGTCGATGCAGTACCAGGTGGAGCAATGACATGAACACGGCATTCGATCCTTCCCGCCGGCGATTTGTCGGTGGCCTCGGGTCCGGCTTGCTCGCGGGCGCGTTGCCGAGTTTCCCGGCGCTGGCCCAGACCAGCGGCGATTACAAGGCGCTGGTCTGCGTGTTCCTGTTCGGCGGCAACGACGGCAACAACATGATCGTGCCGACGGACACGGCCGGCTTCGCGCGCTACGCCGGCATCCGTGGCGACAACACCGCCGGCAGTGGCGCCATCGGCCTGCCGCAGTCGCAGTTGCTGGCCTTGCCGCCGGCATCCGGCACCGCCCAGTTCGGCGCCCACCCGGAATTCACCGAACTGCAGCAGGTCTGGAACGCGGGCGATCTCGCCGTGCTGTTCAACGTCGGGCCGCTGGCGCAGCCGTTGACGAAGGCGGAGTACGCAACCGCCAGGCTTCGCCCGGACAACCTGTTCTCGCATGCCGACCAGCAGGCGCAGTGGCAGTCGGCCGTCAGCCAGGGTCTGTCGCGCAGCGGCTGGGGCGGACGGATGGCGGACGTCGTGCGCAACCGCAACCCCGGCGCGTCGGTGCCGCCGCTGATCTCGCTCGTGGGGCGCGATCTTTTCACCGTCGGCAACAACACGGCGGCCTTGTCGGTGCCGCAGAACGGCAACTTCGGGCTGAGCAGTTTCGGCGGCAGCGCCAACGCCGCGGTCGCCAACGCCCTGCAGCAACTGCTGGCGGCGGATCGCGGCAACAGTCTGGTGGCATCGGCACAGGACACCGTGACCGCCGCCATTGCCAGCAGCGCCGTGCTGAACCCGGTGCTGGGCGGGAATTCGTCGGCGATCAACAGCCTGTTCGCCGGTCAGAGCAACTCGGTTTCGCGTCAACTGCTGCAGGTGGCGCGCATGATCGAGGCACGCAGCACGCTCGCCGTCACCCGCCAGATTTTCTACGTGACGCTCGGCGGCTTCGACACGCACAACGGTCAGATTGCGACCCAGGCCAACCTGTTCGGTCAGCTGAGCCCGGCCCTGAAGTCATTTCAGGATGCGATGGCGCAACTCGGCGTCGCCGATCAGGTGACGACCTTCACCTTGTCCGATTTCGGCCGCACCCTGAAACCGGCGTCCGGCGGCGGCAGCGATCATGCCTGGGGCAACCACCAACTGATCATGGGCGGCGCGGTACGCGGCCGCACGTTCTACGGTCAGTTCCCGGAGCACAGCCTCGGCGGGCCGAACGACATCAGCAGCGAAGGCCGCTGGCTGCCGACGACCTCGGTCGACCAGTACGGCGCCACGCTGGCGCGCTGGTTTGGCGTCGCCGATGCCGATCTCGCCACGGTGTTTCCGAATCTCCGGAACTTCGGCACTTCGAATCTCGGGTTCCTGTAGTGCGGGCTGTGCACGACCACGGCCGTCTGCCCCCGATGGATCGCCGAGTCATCCCGCGCGGCTGACGCAGGCTGTGTCGGCCGAGATCCGGTCATCGGCATTCAGGCAATGACAGCAGGCCCGAAGCGAGCGCTCGAACGTCAGGCTGGTGTGCGTGCGTTGTGGAACGGAACGCGCGTTTTGGCGCGGCTACGGTCCGGTGGCGTTGTTTGCCGCTGTGCAACGTCCACCCAGACCCGAACTCGCAAGCGAATGAATCATCCGACTGAGCTTTTGCAGGCTGCGCCGCTGCGTTTCCCGGATGCTGCTGCGCTCCGAATGCCGGCCATCGGCCGATCGCGCGCGCCGCAAGTCTCGTCCGTGCGCCACGGGCTTGTCGCCACGGCCTGCGGCATGGGGCTGTCCGTCGATACTCCGATCCCGATCACCATGCTGATCGCGCCGTTCGGGCCTTGATGCGATTGCCGCGTGAACGCAGCCGATCTGCTGCAGTGGCCGGCGATGGCCGTGACCATCGCGGCGGCCTGGCTCGTCGCATCCAGCGGCAAGCGACAGCGCAACGCCGGCTTCTGAGTTTTCCTGCTGAGCAATGTGCTGTGGGTGATCTGGGGTCTGCACGCTCACGCCCCCGCGCTGATCGTCATGCAGGTGCTGCTTGCTGCGATGAACACGCGTGGCGCGATCAAGACCCGGCGCGATGAATCCGCACGCGGCGAGGCAGGCACGAACGGCAAGACCGTCACGGACACCGCTGAACCTTAGCGTCGACGGCCCGTGAACAGCTCGCGCGACGGCGAAGCCAGGCCGTTCCGAATCCCCGTGCCTCCAAACGCGCGGCCGAGAAGCCTCTGGCGGCACCTGATTCAATCAACCCCGGAGTTCAGCCATGCAAGTCGCAACGCGAAAGTCCGCAAGGCCCGCTGCCATCGCCATGCGGTCGGCTGAACGGGAGCGCGACGCGATGCCTTGCTCGATCGTCTCGGCGACGGCAGCAGGTGTTGCACGCCGGAAGTCCACGCCATGGATCTGAAAAGCGGTGTGCCGTTCTGGCAGATCAAGAACGGCTTGCTGCACGCGTTTCCGCGCCTGGTCGAGCCGGTTCGCTGCGATGTCCTCGTGGTGGGTGCCGGCATCACTGGCGCGCTGATCGGCGATCACCTCGCGCGGGCCGGGATGACGGTGTGCGTGATCGATCAGCGCGAAGCGGGCTGGGGCAGTACCTCGGCAAGCACGGCCCTGCTGCAGTACGAGATCGACACCGAGATGCAGGCGCTGGCCAAGCGCTACGGCGAGGCGGATGCGGTGCTGGCCTACAAGGCGTGCGAGCAGGCCATCGGCAGCCTGCGGAAGATCGCGAAGTCACTGCGCGGCGTCGACTTCCAGTCGATGCAGAGTCTCTATTACGCAAGCCGCTGGTTCCACAAGACGCGTGTCGAGCGGGAGGGCGCCCTGCGGCTGGCGAATGGCTTCAGGCTCGAAGTGCTCGACCGCGCCGCGATGACCGCCCGCTTCGGCATCGATGCGCCGAGCGCCTTGCTGACGCCGGTGGCCGCGGAAACCGATCCGTATCAGCTCGCGCATCGCCTGCTCGGCCGGATCGAGACGCACGGTGGCCACGTGCACGCGCGAACCGCGCTGAAGACCTTCACGACCGCGCGCGCGGAAGTTCGCGCCGAAACCGAGGACGGCATCACGATCCGCTGCAAGCAGCTGATCCTCGCTGCCGGCTATGAAAGCCAGACCTGGCTACGACAGCGCGTTGCCGCGAATCGCAGCAGCTATGCCTTCGTCAGCGAGCCGATGCCGGGCCAGCTCGGCATGCTCAAGAACACGCTGGTCTGGGAATCCGCGCGGCCCTATCTGTACCTGCGGCGCACCGCCGACGAACGCCTGCTCGTCGGTGGCGAGGACGACCACTACGACATTCCGTTGCGGCGCGATGCCCGCGTCGCCGCCAAGGCCGACACGCTGCGCACTCGCGTGTCGCGCCTGTTTCCGCAGTTGCCGCTGCGGATCGCGTTCGCGTGGGCCGGCACCTTCGCCGAGACCGAGGACGGACTGCCGTGCTTCGGTCCGCACGAGCAGCACGGGCCGCGCGTCCACTTCGCCATGGCGTATGGCGGCAACGGCATCACCTACAGCCTGATCGGTGCCGAACTGCTGCGCGATGCCTTGCTGGGCAAGACGCATCCCTGCGCCGAGCTGTTCAGTTTCGCGCGCCTGACGCGGCGCTGAGCGACGGCACGGTGCGGGTCACCGTGCCGGTCCCGCTCAGCCTTCCAGAATCGCCGTCACGCCCATGCCGCCGGCGGTGCAAATCGAGATCAGGCCGCGACCGCCGCCGTTCTCGCTGATGATCTTGGCGAGCGTGGCGACGATGCGCGCGCCGGTCGCGGCGAACGGATGACCGAGGCCCAGCGAGCTGCCGCGGATGTTCATGCGCGAACGGTCGATGCTGCCGAGCGGCTTGTCCAGACCCAGACGCTCCTTGCAGAACTTCGGGTCTTCCCAGGCCTTCAAGGTGCACAGCACCTGGGCGGCGAAGGCTTCGTGGATTTCATAGAAGTCGAAGTCCTGAAGCTTCAGGCCCATGCGCGCCAGCATTCGCGGCACGGCGAACGCCGGGGCGATCAGCAGGCCATCCTTGCGGCCGGCCGCGAAATCCACCGCGGCGGTCTCAAAGGCCGTCAAGTACGCCAGCGGCTTGTGACCGTGGGCTTTGGCCCAGTCGTCCGAGGCCAGCAGCACGGCGGCGGCGCCATCGGTCAGCGGCGTCGAGTTGCCGGCCGTCAGCGTGCCGTTGGCCTTGTCGAACGCCGGCTTCAGCGTCGCCAGCTTGGCCAGCGTGGTGTCGCCGCGCAGGTTGTTGTCGCGCGACAACCCGGCATACGGCACGACCAGATCGCCGAAGAAGCCAGAGTCGTACGCCAAGGCCGCCTTCTGGTGCGATTCCAGCGCCAGCTGATCCTGATCGGCGCGCGGAATGCCCCACTGCTTGGCCATCAGCTCGCAGTGCGCGCCCATGCTCAGGCGGGTGCGCGGCTCGTTGTTGCCGGGGATCAGCGGCACCAGATCCTTCGGCCGGAACTTCGAGAACGCGGCCAGTCGCTGACCGGCGGTCTTGGCGCGATTGGCTTCGAGCAGGATCTTGCGCAGGCCTTCGCCGACGCCGATCGGCGCGTCCGACGCGGTATCGACACCGGCGCCGATGCCCGATTCGATCTGGCCGAGGGCGATCTTCGAGCCGACCGTCATCACCGTTTCCAGCGACGTGCCGCAGGCCTGCTGCAGGTCATAGGCCGGGGTTTCCGGCGACAGGCCGGACGACAGCACGCATTCGCGGGTCAGGTTGAAGTCGCGCGAGTGCTTGAGCACGGCACCGGCCGCGACTTCGCCGAGGCGCTCGCCGTGCAGCTGGTACTTGTCGACCACCGCCTTCAGGGTGGCGGTCAGCATGTCCGAGTTGCTGCGCGTGGCGTAGGCGCCGTTCGAGCGGGCGAACGGAATGCGGGCGCCGCCAAGAATGGCGACCTTGCGGCCGTAGGGTTTCATTGACGAATTCTCCAAGCGAGGCGGTGCTGCAGGGCAGCAGGCAGGATAGTCAGCATATTGCGGTGCACCATTCTAGCGCGACCCTCCGCTTTGTTTACAACTGTTTACTGACTCCCGGACGGCCAGTCGCAGCCCGGCAGTCGAGCGCGAACGCGATCGCGATCGGCAGGAATTGCGCGACGACCGCCCAGACCGGCAGCACGTAGCGAATCGGATCGTGGGCGTAGGCGAACGTCAGCGTGGCAGCGGCGGTCCAGGCCGTGCGGCTGGGACGAAGTGCCGCAAACGGCAGGCTCCACAGCAGGTACCAGGGATTGATGGTCGGCGCACAAACGAGAAGCGCGGCGAAGATCAGGTCGAGGCGCGGCCCGTCTTCGCGCGCCCAGCGCTGCTGGCGGACGAGCAGCAGCAGGGCGATGAGCCCGAAGCTCAGCGCCATCGCCTTGCGGGCATCGGCGTCGCCGAGCGCGGCGGACGCCAGCCCGAACAGCGCCGGATTGTAGACCCAGAGCTGGGCGAACACGCGGAGGCCGGCGAAGTCGGTCGCACCATCCAGAAACGGCAGGTAGGCGACGAGCGTGGCCAGCGGTGCCGCCAGCCAGGCCAGCGGCGGGAGCCCCCAGAGCAGGAGCGGCAATGCGACGACGGCGTTGATCTTCGCCGCCACCGCAAGTCCAGCGGCGACGCCGCAGCCGACCGCGGCGTGGCGGTTCGGCCTGCCGCGTGCCCAGAGTGCCGCGACCAGCAGCATCGCCATCACCCCGTCCGGATGCGCCGTGTAGGCGATTTCCTTGACCACCAGCGGACACAGGCCGTACAGCCAGGCGCCGCGCCGGGCACCGAGTTGCCAGAGCAGGACGAGCATGCCGAGGTCGATCAGCGACAGCAGCGACTTCAGCGGCCAGAGCTGGCCCGGCGCGATCAGATGACTGATGCCGAACAGCGCCTGCAGCACCGGGCCGTAGATGGTCGGCACGTCCGGATTGTTGACGCCGCTCAGCAGGTCCTCGGCGTACTGCGGCAGCGAGGTGTCGCCGAAGCTGGCCGCCGGCGGCACCCCGTACGGCGTGCCGTGTTCGATCAGCCGGAAACCGTCCCACAGATAACGGTAGTGATCGTCCTCGAGAATCGGCGCGCCGACGATGCCGAGCAGGCGAAGCGTGGCAGCCGCGGCCAGCAGCAGCGGCAGGTCCGACCGTGACCACGCCGCGTCGCGCGTGGCGGCGATCAGCACGGCCATGCCGGGTACGGCGACCAGCCACAAATGCATCGGGCTGACGCCATCGCCGAGGCTCGCCCAGGTCCAGCTGAGGCAGCCGCCGAACAGGGCGGCGACCGCAAGCGCCATCGGCCGGTTCAGTGCCGCGGCCGAGCCGACCACGCCCGATCAGCGCACGGCGGAGGTCAGAGCCGGAAGCGGCGCTTCAGGTAGACCTCGACCATCGCGCGCTCCTTCTTGTCGAGCTTCGCCATCAGGTCCGGTTCCGACATGACCCGGCCCGCCAGCTTGGCGTTGAGCGGCTCGCTGCCGAGCTCGCAACCCTCGCAGCCGAGCTTGGCCGAGTAGATTTCCCGGCCCAGCAGGTACCTCTGCTCGTCGTTCAGCGACTGGCTGCTGGAAAGGTTGAAGTTTTGGTTATGGGTGCCGAACACGCCGGCGTTGTCGCCGTAGCCGCCGCTGCCACTACCCGACGCGAGCACAGCGACGGGATGGACCAGCGACAGCGTCATCAGCGACAGGAAGACGGCATGGAGGCGAGTTTTCAGTGCGTTCATCGGAGGCTGCTCCGGGCGGGTGGGACTGCGGAAGCGGGAGTGGGGGCGCGACGATCGCGCCGATCTGCCAGCCAGAGCCGGCCGATCATGGAAAAGATGCCGATCGCCGCGCCGATGACGCCGCGAACCGTGCCGCTGATCTTCGAGTGGCCGATGCGGGCGCGAACCGCCACCGGCACTTCGGCCACGCGAAATCCGGCCCGGAACGCCTTGATCTGCATTTCGACGGTCCAGCCGTATGCCGTGTCGCGCATTGCCAGGGCCTGCAGCCGGTCGACGCGGATGGCGCGGAACGGGCCGAGATCGTGCACCGGCACGCGCCACAGCAAGCGGATCAGGGAGGTCGCCAGGCGGTTGCCCAAGCGCTGCGGCAGGCTCATGGCGGCCGGATCAGGGTGCGGCCGTGTACCGATGACCAGCTCCGCCGCCCCTGCGACCTTGTCCAGCATCGGTGCCAGCAGGGCCGGCAGATCGTCCAGATCGACCGAGGCGTCGCCATCGATGAACACGATCGTGCCGCGATCGCCGGCCGCGGCAATGCCCGCCAGACAGGCGGCCCCGTAGCCACGGCGCGCTTCGAAAACGGTATCGGCGCCTGCGGCTTCGGCAAGCGCGGCCGTGCCGTCGGACGAGGCGTTGTCGACCACGATGATCCGGTCGAATGCCAACCCGTCCGCCGCCCGTGCGGCACGAGCCGCGGAGACCACTTGGCCGATGGCCGGTGCTTCGTTGTGCGCCGGGATGATCGCGATCAGCGGCCGGAGGCGATCGAGCCTGCCAAGTGCGACGGGCAGGGCCTCAGCGGGCATCGTTGAGCGCCCAGTCGTAGTCGAGGAAGTCGAGCTTGTAGCGGCCGCTGCGGATGGCCGTCTGGCCTTCCGGCGTGGTGGCAAGAACGGCTGCGTGGCGCGCGAACAGCGTCTTCAGCGAATCGTAGCCGCGATGGCCCTGTTCGAAATCGCTGCCGTACCAGTCGAAGATCTTCGACACTTCGAGCCGACCGCTGGCAGCGACATAACGATTGCGCGTCGAATCGGCGAGGAAGCCGCTCAGTGCGGTATCGAGCTGTCGATCGAGATCGCGTCCGACGAAGGCCTGACGCGCCAGTGCCGGGCAGCCGACCGAAGCGCAGTTGACCGCCGCGTGGATGCGCGGATCGTCGAACACGCCCGGCTTGCGGATCATGCCGTGCTCGATCTGATCGAGGCTGATGGTCTTGCCGAGCAGCGGAATGAAGGCTTTCTTCCAGGGGCTGGACAACAGCGAACCCAGATCCTTGATCGACTTCAGGCGCGGATAGGTTTCAAGGATCAGCGCCACGGTATGGGCGTTGTAGGCGTTGATCAGGAAAGCCAGCTGTTCGGGCTTCGGCCAGCGTCCGTACTCCGCCGGTGAAACGGCAGCGAGGCTGTCCAGGTAGGCCTTGAGCGCGGGACGATCGGAGGCAAAGCCGGCGTAGCGCACGGCCGTGGCCTGACCCGGGCGGATCTCGACGACATTCCGCTGCAGCAGCTTCGTCCAGGCATCGTGAGACGAATCGAATGCGAAGCTCGCCATCGGCAGTGACATCAGCAGCAGGACCAGCAGGTGTCGGATCATCAGGTCGTCCGCAAGGCAGTTCGGGAGTGGCGCGCGCTGTTGGAGCACGGGCGTCCCTGCAGCCTGACCAGACTACGTGCGCCACTGCGCAGCCGACAGGTTCAAGCGTTCAGGCCTTGTGTCGGATCGTCTTGAAGCTTGGATGACAGCGCATGCGGCGCGAGCCCGGTCGCGATCGCTCAGAACCGGTAGCCGTAGCTCAGGGACGGATTGATCTGTCGGTTGCGCACTTCGATCGCCGGCACGCTGTTGACGTTGCCGCCCGGGTTGCGGACCGCCGGCGTGAAGCCGTAGCTCAGGCCAAGGCCGAGGTCGTGCGCCTGCGCCAGCCGCCAGACCAGGGTCGACGTCAGGTGGTTGCGGGTGGTGGTCGAAAACACGGCGTTCAGCGCGCTGCTGTCCTGCAGCTGCTGGAACGCGTGCGAGCCGCCGACGCGCAGCGTCCACGCCGGCCGGAACTGCCACTCCGCACCGACGGCCAGCGTGGTGATGTCGCGGAACCCAGTCGGCAGGCTGACCCGCAGGTCGCCGCCGCTGTCGGCCGCGAACGTCACCACGGTGTTGCCGAGCGACTGCGACCAGAACATGTGGCGCAGGTCGGCGATCACGCTGAACGTCGGCGCCAGCTGGTGCGACACGCCGATCAGCCAGCCATCCGGGAACTGCAGTTCCGGCAGCTGGCCGCGGCCGGCAAGCGCAATCTGGTTGTTGCTGCCATCGATCGCGGTGACGGTGCCGCGGCCCTTGTAGTTGCCGAGCCGCGTGCGGAATTCGTAGCCGATCGCGACCGAGGTCGACGGCAGCGGCTGCCAGGTGACGCCGATCCGGCCGCCGATGCCCTGCGTGGCCAGTTCCGATGCCAGATAGTTGTTGCGCACGAAGTCGAAATGCGCGCCGGACAGGTTCGGGATGCCGGCCAGCACCGGCACCAGGCTGCCGGTCGCGCGGCCGGACTGGATCAGCCCGCCGATCTGCTGCACGTCGAGCAGGCTGGCGAGGTTGGCCGAACCGTTGACGTAATCGAGGCTGGCACCGACGCGCCACTGCGGGTGCGGCCGCCATGCCACGGCGAACGGCACGCGCAGCAGGCCGACGCGCGACGAGATGCGCAGCCCGGTCGCGACATTGTTGGTGGTGGTTCGCGACAGGAAGCTGTCACGGCCGAACTCGATGCCGAAGCCGCCGGCCGCGATCAGGCCGGTGCCGAACGCCCAGTTGCCGCGGCGGAGCGCGAACGCGATTTCCGGCAGATCGTACGGGCCGCGATTGGCGCCGAGCCCCTGATTGCGGATGCCCTCGCCGGTGGCGGTGTTGATCACCTCGATCCGGGCCTGGATTTCGGTGAACTGGAACTGGAACGCGTGATCGCCGTCGATCGACAGCAGTTCGGCCGGATTCAGCAGACTGGCTGCCGCGCCTGTGGCATGGGCGACGCCCCCGCCGGCAAAGCCGCGCGATGCCGGGCCGAAACCCTCGACCCGCGCCAGTTCGGCGGCCTGCGCGGCCCAGGCGCCGCCCAGCAGCGCGGCGGCCGCGATCAAACGGAAGGAAACGGCGGCGCGGCGGATCAGCGGAATCGGGCGCATGGCGGCAGGCGGCAGGAAGGTTGGAGAGTCTTGCAGCCGTTTCGCCGATTTGTCGCCCGACCATAGAACGGACCGCCCGCCTCGCCAGCGCCCATGCGCGGCTCGGCCCGGGAAGGTTCCCGCCGCGAAATTTCGTTCGCGACCCCCTTGAATCCCGAAAGACACCCCACAAGAATTAGCAGCCTCCGGGGGAGAGTGCTAACAAATCTGCCGATCACGCCGTTGGTGACGACGCGGAACGCCCCCTCGGACTCGTCATCGAAGCCCCAAGCGAACCCAATAAAAGGAGATACACATGAGTCTGCGTCCCCTGCATGACCGCGTCATCGTCAAGCGTCTCGAAGAAGAAAAGAAGTCGGTGGGCGGCATCATCATCCCGGACAGCGCCGCCGAGAAGCCGCTGAAGGCTGAAGTCGTGGCCGTGGGCCCGGGCAAGGTCACCGACGACGGCAAGACCCAGCCGCTCGGCGTGAAGGCTGGCGACATCATCCTGATCGGCAAGTACGCCGGCACGGAAGTGAAGGTCGACGGCGCGGACCTCGTGGTCCTGCGCGAAGACGACATTCTGGCCGTTTTCACCAAGTGATCGTCCGGCAGTGACGGCCCGCCCGGCGCAATCCGGGCATTGGTCGGCACCGCCAGCGTTCACGTCCGGCCCCGGCCGGACACCCGCTTCAAACCCCAATTCCGCAACACGAGGAACGAAACATGGCAGCCAAAGAAGTCAAGTTTGCTGACGACGCCCGTAGCCGCATGGCCAACGGTGTCAACATTCTCGCCAACGCCGTCAAGGTCACGCTGGGCCCGAAGGGTCGCAACGTCATCCTCGACAAGAGCTACGGCGCGCCGACCGTGACCAAGGACGGCGTCTCCGTCGCCAAGGAAATCGAGCTGAAGGACAAGTTCGAGAACATGGGCGCCCAGCTCGTGAAGGAAGTCGCCTCGAAGACCTCCGACGCCGCCGGTGATGGCACCACCACCGCCACCGTGCTGGCCCAGGCGATCCTCGCCGAAGGCCTGAAGGCCGTTGCCGCCGGCACCGACCCGATGGACATCAAGCGCGGCATCGACAAGGCGGTCGAAACCGTCACCGCCGAACTCAAGAAGCAGTCGGTTCCGTGCAAGGACCGCAAGGCCATTGCCCAGGTCGGCACCGTGTCGGCGAACAGCGATGAAGCGATCGGCGAAATCATCGCCACCGCGATGGACAAGGTCGGCAAGGAAGGCGTGATCACCGTCGAAGACGGCTCGGGCCTCGAGAACGAGCTGGACGTCGTCGAAGGCATGCAGTTCGACCGCGGCTACCTCAGCCCTTACTTCATCAACAACCAGCAGAGCCAGCAGGTCGAGCTGGAAAACCCGCTGATCCTGATCAACGAAAAGAAGATCTCGAACATCCGCGAACTGCTGCCGGTGCTCGAAGGCGTCGCCAAGTCGGGCCGCCCGCTGCTGATCATCTCGGAAGACGTCGAAGGCGAAGCGCTGGCCACCCTCGTGGTCAACAACCTGCGCGGCATCCTGAAGGTCGCCGCCGTCAAGGCGCCGGGCTTCGGTGACCGCCGCAAGGAAATGCTGAAGGACATCGCGATCCTGACCGGCGGCACGGTCATCGCGGAAGAAGTCGGCCTGAGCCTCGAAAAGGCCTCGATCGCCGACCTCGGCACCGCCAAGAAGGTCCAGATCTCGAAGGAGAACACGACCATCATCGACGGCGCCGGCAAGGGTGCCGACATCGAAGCCCGCGTGGCCGAGATCCGCAAGCAGATCGAAGACGCGACCAGCGACTACGACAAGGAAAAGCTGCACGAGCGCGTGGCCAAGCTGGCCGGCGGCGTCGCGGTGATCAAGGTCGGCGCTGCCACCGAAATCGAGATGAAGGAAAAGAAGGCGCGTGTCGAAGACGCGCTGCACGCCACCCGTGCGGCCGTTGAAGAAGGCATCGTCGCCGGCGGCGGCGTCGCGCTGGTTCGCGCGGCCAAGGCGCTGGAAAAGCTGAAGGGCAACAACGACGACCAGACGGTCGGCATCAAGATCCTGCATCGCGCGATTCAGGAACCGCTGCGCCAGATCGTCAAGAACGCCGGCGGCGAGCCGTCGGTCGTGCTGAACAAGGTCTCGAGCGGCAAGGATTCGTACGGCTACAACGCCGCCAACGACACCTATGGCGACATGATCGAAGCCGGCATCATCGACCCGGCCAAGGTCACCCGTCTGGCGCTGCAGAACGCCGCTTCGGTGGCCTCGCTGCTGCTGACGACGGAAGCCATGATTGCCGAGCTGCCGCAGAAGAACGACGCCCCGGCGATGCCGCCGGGCGGCGGTGGCATGGGCGGCATGGGCGACTTCTAAGTCACCCGCTTCCCAGCATCCTGAAGCCAGGAGAAGGCCCCGGAAACGGGGCCTTTTTCGTTGTCGCGTGTCTGCTTGCGGAAGCCTCAGCGGCCACTGGTCCAGTTCTCGACCGTCAAGCCGGGATAGCCGTCGAAGTCCGCCTCGTTGTTGGTTACCAGCACCGCGTTCGTGGCGATCGCGTGGGCGGCGATCAGGCGATCGAAGGCATTGCGGCGGCGGTCGGGCACCGCTGCCCGAAGGCGGCCGTAGGCTTCGGCGACGGCCAGATCGAGCGGCAGCACCGGGATCAGCGCGACCAGTTGCGACAAGACCCGTTCGTCCTGCTCGCGATGGCGGGATTGCATCTCGATGCCCGCGCGCAGTT
Source organism: Nevskia sp. (assembly GCF_021732705.1). Classification (GTDB taxonomy): domain Bacteria; phylum Pseudomonadota; class Gammaproteobacteria; order Nevskiales; family Nevskiaceae; genus Nevskia. The sequence goes on from NZ_JAKFUM010000003.1 coordinate 239,572, forward strand.
CGGCATAAGTCACCAGCGACATCGCAACTTCGCCTTCGTGCAACGCTTCCAGGCGTTCGACCACTGCCACCGGTTGCCGCCGGATCAGGTAGATGCAGATGTTGGTGTCGAGCAGATGCAGCACGGTGCGCCGCCGCTCAAGGTTTTACGCGGTATTCGCCCAGTGCCGGCGGCTCGTGAACCGTAAGGCCCCAGTCGCGATCCGGTTCATCGTGGAAATCGCGGCCGTCGGCCATGAAATCAGGGCTGAAGCCGGCCAGCACATTGCCGAGTCCAGCCAGTTTCTTCCGCTTGATCGGGCGGATCACCAGACTGTCGCCCACTCTTTCAATCTCGACATCCTGAGATGCCGAGACGATCGCCAGTTCCTTGGGTATCCGGACGGCGAGCGAATTGCCGCTCTGGAACACGCGCGTCTGCATGGCTGCACCTCGTTTGTATATACGCAATATACGTCTGTGTGTGGCGAGCCGGCAAGCTGCTGGGGAAGCCGCCAACCGAGCCTCAGACCCAGCCGCGTTTCCACACCGCCGCATCGGTCAGCGTCCGCCACGCGATCCGCTGCACGCGGCCGGAATGCACGGCCTGCAGGTCGATGTCGACCACCGGCGCCTCCGGCGGCATCGGCTCGACCACCGCGATCACGAGGAAGTGCTTTTCCTTGTTGACCGGCCGCACGGCGGTCCACTTGGTGTTCAGCAGTTTCTTCGGGCTCAACGGGGTGCGGGCAGGGTCGGTCATGGCGCGCGCAGTCTACGGGGTCGTCATCGACGATGGCCGATGCCGGTAAACTGCGCGGCCCTCACCCGCTCCGACCTCGCGTCGCGACCGGTTATTGCGCCGACCTCGCCATGACTTCCTACGCTGCCATCGACTTCGGCACCTCGAATTCCGCCGTCTGCATCGGCGATTCCGCAGCCGCCTCCGCCACGCTCGTGGCGCTCGAAGGTGATCGCGAAACGCTGCCGACCGCGGTGTTCTTCAACGCCGACGAGCATTCCGTCGCGTTCGGCCGGCAGGCCATCGCCGAGTACCAGGCGGGCTACGGCGGTCGCCTGATGCGCTCGCTGAAAAGCCTGCTCGGCAGCGAGCTGATCAACGAGACGACGATCATCGAAGGCCAGCCGGTGGCCTATCGCGACATCATCAGCCGCTTCCTGAACCACCTGAAGCGCACGGGCGAAGCGCAGGCCGGCGGCGAGCTGAGCCGGGTGGTGCTCGGCCGCCCGGTCCATTTCGTCGACGACAACCCGGAACGCGACCAACTGGCCGAGATCACGCTGCGCGAGATCGCCGAAGCGGTGGGCTTCCGCGACGTGTGCTTCCAGTACGAGCCGATTGCCGCCGCGCTCGACTACGAACGCGCACTGACGAAGGACGCCGTGGTACTCGTCGCCGACATCGGCGGCGGTACCTCGGATTTCTCGGTGGTGCGGCTCGGCCCGGGCCGGGCCCGCAATCTCGATCGCAGCGGTGACGTGCTGGCCAACGGCGGCATTCACATCGCCGGCACCGATTTCGACCAGTACCTGAGCTTGCGCTCGGCGATGACCTGCCTGGGCCTCGGCGCGCCCGGCCGCAACGGCAAGCAGGTGCCGTCGCAGATCTATTTCGAGCTGTCGACCTGGCACCAGATCAACTTCCTGTATGCCCGCAAGGCGCTGGCCGATGCCCAGACCCTCGACATCTTCTACGACCAGCCGGTGCACCATCAGCGGATGATGAAGGTGCTGCGCGAGCGCGAAGGCCATCGCATCGCCGGTCTCGTGGAAGACGCCAAGGTGCAGGTCGCCGACGGCGGTCGGGCGCGGCTCGATCTCGATTTCATCGAGGACGGGCTCGGCATCGACATCGACGGCGACCTGCTGGCGCGCGCGATCGACGCGGCGATCGGCAAGATCGTGCAGACCGCGATCGCCACCGTCGAAGACGCCGGGCTCGACGCCTCGGCCATCGACGCCGTCTACTTCACCGGCGGCTCCACCGGCATCCGCGCGCTGCGCGCCGCGATCTCGGCCGCGTTCGACAACGCCGACACGGTGATGGGCGATCCGTTCGCCAGCGTGGCCCGCGGGCTCGGCGTGTACGCGCAACGGCTGTTCCGCAGCTAGGGCACGGCACGCGCGAGCGCGGCGGCCACGCGCTCGACATCGGCATCGGTCGTGCGCCAGTTGCTGAAGGCGGCGCGCACGGCCCAGATGCCGTCGAGCACGGTCGGCGTGACGAACACGTCGCCGCTGTCGCGCACCGTGCGGACATAGGCCTGCACGCGGGCTTCGCTCGGCGCTTCGGCGAGCGTGAAGCAGACCACGTTCATCCGGACCGGGGCGAGGCGGCGCAGGCCGGGTGTGGCATCGATCCGCGCGCCCAGCGAGGCGGCCAGCCGGATGTTCCGCTGCACGATCTCGGCATGACCGTCGCGTCCGTACGCGGCCAGCGAGAACCAGGTGGCCAGCGCCCGCAGGCGGCGCGAGTTTTCCGGCGTCAGGTGAACGAAATCGGGCTCCGCGGCGGCGGCGGGCACATTCAGATAGGCCGCCGCGTTCTGGAACACGCGCTGCTGCAGGTCGCGCCGGCGGCTGAACTGCACGGCGCTGTCGTACGGCACGTTCAGCCACTTATGCAGGTCGATGCAGATCGAGTCCGCGGCATCGAGCGCCGCCACCAGCCCCGCATGCGGCGGCGAGAGGGCTGCGAACGCGCCGAACGCGGCATCGACATGCAGCCAGAACGGGTGCCGTGCCTTCAGCGCCGCAATCGCGGCCAGATCATCGAAATCGACCGTGTTCACGGTGCCGGCGTTGGCGACCACGATCACCGGCGTGCCGCGCTGCGCCGCCAGCGCCGCATCGAGCGCGGCGATGTCGACCGCTTCACGTCCCGGCAGCAGGGCCACCGTCCTGACCGCCGAACGCCCGAGCCCGAGCAGCGAGGCCGCCTTGTAGATGCTGGAGTGCGCCGCGCCCGACAGCACCGTGACCGGGCCAAGCGCGGCCAGACCATCGTCGCTGATCCGCACGCCGCGCTGCTCGCCGAGCCATTCGCGGGCGATCGCCAGACCGACGACGTTCGACATCGTCGCCCCGGTCACGAACACGCCCCGATGGTCGTCGCCCAGCCCGAACAGCTCGCGCAGCCAGCGCACGGCCTCGCGTTCGAGATCCGGCGCGGCGCTGTCGATGCCGGCGGTCGGATTCTGGTCGTAGCTGCCGGTCAGCCAGTCGCCGGCGAGCCCGGCCGGGGTTGCGCCGCCGGTGACGAAGCCGAGATAGCGCGGCCCGGCGCTGCCGGAAAAGCCGGCCTGCCAGTCCGCTTCGAAGCGGGCGAGTGCGGCCGCGAGTCCTGCGCCGTGCTGCGGCAATGCCGATGCGCTGCGCGCAACCGGTGCCTGCGCGGCGGCGCGATCGTCGAGCCCGTGCAGGGCCGCCACCGCGTGGCGGCGCACCTGTTCGAGCAGCGGGTCGAGGTTGGCGAGGTCGGCGGCAAGCGTCGGATGCATGGGTTGGGGCCGGTCAGAGGCCAAAATCGGGCGATGGGACGATGGTAGGCGGGCCGGCACGGGGCGACACTGAAAGTCACTTATGATCGGGCTCAAGCCGGCTCACAGAAGCCGGTCTCGAGAACGACCAGGAGGAGACGATGCAGCCCACGGGCACCGAATACCCGCCGGCGCGGCTGGCGTGGACCACGGTCGCGATCCTGATGCTCGCCTACGTCTTCTCGTTCATCGATCGCCAGATCCTGAACCTGCTGGTGGCGCCGGTGCGGCGCGACCTGCAGATCAGCGACACGCAGATGAGCTATCTGCTGGGCCTGAGTTTCGCGCTGTTCTACACGATCTGCGGCATTCCGCTCGGGCGACTGGCGGATACCCGATCGCGGCGCGGCCTGATCGCCACCGGCCTCGTGTTCTGGAGCGCGATGACCGCCGGCTGCGGTCTGGCCCGCAGCTACGGCACCTTCCTGCTGTTCCGCATGGGCGTCGGCGTCGGCGAGGCGACCCTGAGTCCGAGCGCCTACTCGCTGCTGGCCGACAGCTTCCCGAAAGAGCGCCGGGCGACCGCGATCAGCGTCTATTCGATGGGCATCTACCTCGGCTCCGGGCTCGCGTTCCTGCTGGGCGGGCTGGTCATCAAGTTCGCGTCCGCCGCCGGCGAGATCACCTTGCCGATCGTCGGGGACGTGCGTCCGTGGCAGATGGTGTTCCTCGTGCTCGGCGTGTCCGGCCTCGTGTTCAGCCTCGCCGTGCTCGCGATCCGGGAGCCGACGCGCAAGGGTGTCGGCGCCGGCGTGGCGGTACCGCTGAAGGATTTCGCGGCGTGGATGAACGCCAATCGCCGCACGGTGCTGCATCACAACGTCGGCGTGGCGCTGATGTCGTTCGCGGCGTACGGCGCGGCGGCCTGGGTGCCGAGCTTCTTCATCCGCACCTATGGCTGGGATGCCCCGACGACCGGGCTGGTCTACGGCGCGATCACCGCGGTGTTCGGTGCCAGCGGCATCGTCTTCGGCGGCCGGTTCGCCGATCGCCTGCTGGCGCGCGGCCAGCACGATGCCGCGATGCGCGTGGCGATGTACGGCGCGATCGCCTCGGTGCCGTTCCTCGTCAGCTTCCCGCTGGCGCCGACGCCGCAGCTGGCTGCGCTGCTGCTGGCGCCGTCGGTGTTCTGCCTGGCGATGCCGTTCGGCGTGGCCCCGGCCGCGATTCAGGAAATCATGCCGAACGCGCTGCGCAGCCAGGCCTCGGCGGTCTATCTGTTCGTGGTCAATCTGATCGGTCTGGGCCTCGGGCCCACGGCCGTCGCGTTGTGCACGGACTACGTGTTCCACGACGACAAGGCCGTGCGCTACAGCCTGCTGATCGTTTCGACCGTCGCCGTGCTGGGTGCCGCGACGCTGCTCGCCACCGGCCTGCGCCACTACCGCGACAGCATCGAGCGGCTGAAGACCTGGGATTTCGCGCCGCAGGCGCCGGGCACCACGCGATGAGCGAGCCGGAAATCGCCGTCTTCGGCGCCGGCAGCGTCGGCTGCTATCTCGGCGGGCGCCTGCTCGCCACCGGCGCCAACGTGCACTTCATCGGCCGCGCGCGGATCGCAGCCGAGGTCGCCGCGCATGGCCTGCACTGCACCGACCTGCACGGCGCCGATCATCGCGTGGCGCCCGGCATCGCCCGGTTTTCGGAAGATCCGGACAGCGTGCGCAGTGCCGATGTCGTGCTGGTCACGGTCAAGTCCGCCGCCACCGACGTCGCGGCGCGGGAACTGGCCGGGCGACTGAAGCCCGGCGCCCTCGTCATCAGCTTCCAGAACGGTCTGCGCAATGCCGACGTGCTGCGCGCCGGCTTGCCGGGCGTGACCGTGCTGACCGGGATGGTGCCGTTCAACGTGCTGGCGCGCGGGCAGGGGCGGTTCCATCACGGTTCGGATGGCGTACTGGCGTCCGAATATCACCCCGCGCTCAAGGACCTCGGCTTGATCGAGGTGTTCGGCCGCAGCGGCCTTGTCTTGATTTGCCATGCCGACATGCGCGCCGTGCAGTGGGGCAAGCTGCTGCTGAACCTGAACAACGCGATCAACGCGCTGAGCGGCGTGCCGCTGAAGGAAGAGCTGTCGCAGCGCGGCTTCCGCCGCTGCCTTGCCGCCGCGCAGGCGGAGACCCTGGCGCTGCTCGATGCCGCGAACATCCCGGTGGCGCAGCTGACCAAGGTGCCGCCGCACTGGTTGCCGCGGCTGCTGTCGCTGCCGGATTTCCTGTTCACCCGGCTCGCCAAGCAGATGGTCGCGATCGATCCGCTGGCGCGCTCGTCGACCTGGGAAGACCTCGAAGCCGGCCGCGCGACCGAGGTCGACTACATCAACGGCGCGGTGGTGAAGCTCGCGGAGTCGATGGGCTGGCAGGCGCCGGTCAACGCGACCCTGGTCGCGCTGATTCGCGATGCCGAACGCGGCGGCCGTCGCGACTGGACGGCGCGCGAACTGCACGCCGCGCTGGAAGCGGCGGCGCGCTGAGCGTCACGCGCGCGCCTTCACCGTCAGCGTGAAGGTTTCGGTGGTCGGCGCGCCGGGTCCGTCGCAGGTCAAGGTGTAGCGGTACTGGCCGGGCAGCGCGGGCGTGATGGTTTCGCTGCCGCGCGTCGCCCGCGACCCGCGCCAGGCACCGGATGCCGTGCAGGCGTCGGCATGGATCGCGTCCCAGTGCAGCCGCAGCGACTGACCCCGAACCACGGTGGCGCTGCCGCCGTCATCGCTCGGTGCCGCGTTGCCGCTGCCGAACCGGACCACCGGCGGTGCCAGCATCCGGAAGATCGTCCCCAGATCGTGCGTGCCGCCATAGCGGGTGACGCCATGGAAAACGCCGTCGCCGGTTTCCACCAGCGCCTGTTGTCCCTCGTAGCCGTCGGTCCGGGCATTCAGGGTGTGCAGCACGCGGAAGTGGCTGCCGTCCGGCGCGACCCGGAACACGGTGCCACCGGGCCGCACGATCGGTCCGGCGAACGGATTGACGATCGAGGTCAGGCCGTAGAGGTAGCCATCGCGGCCCTCGGTCACGGTCGCTGACGGGAAGCTGCCGTCGCTGCCGGTGAAGGCATGCAGCTGCCGGTAGCCGCTGCCGTCCGGTTCGATCCGGTAGACGGTGCCGGCACCGCGCGGGCCGCCGCCGAAGGTCGTGCCGAACAGCGTGCCCGAGCGGCTCTGGATCGGCGGTGCGTACGGCATCACACCGTCGCCGGGGATGAAGCGGTGCAGCAGGGTGTAGCCGCTGCCATCGGCCTCGACCCGGAACACGACGCCCGTGTTGGTCTCGGAATAGTCGCCGCTGGCCGTGCCGTACAGGCGGCCGTCGCGGCCCGGTACCAGCGCGTTCGGGTAGTAGCCGTCGGCGCCGCCGCGGCGGAAGGTGACGATCGTGCGGAAGTCGCTGCCATCCGGATTCACGCGCCACAGCGTGCCGTCCTCGCCGGCATTGCCGCCGCGCGAGGCGGTGACATAGACGCGCTGATCGGCGGCGAGCAGCAGGCCGGCCGGGTAGGTGCCGGCGGCGGCGTTGGTGTACGACAGCGGGGCCAGCGTCTGCATCTGGCCATCGGCCAGCCGGAAGCGATAGATCGCACCGTTGTCCGTGCTGATCGCGCCGGCAACGCCGTACAGATAGCCATCGCCACCGTCGGCGATCGGGCCGATCAGCGTTCGCTGCGCGCTGTGATGGAGGACCGCGAAGCCGTCGTCATCGCGGCCGGGCAGCGGCAGGGCGGCGGTTGCCGCCGCAGACACGCCGAAGAGCGCGGCGGCGCAGCGGCGACGACGGAGGATCAGCAGCTTGCCGGTCATGATCGAGGCGTCCGGTCGGGCGAGCCTCGATCATAAGCGGCCGGGCAGGCCGTTTTCAGCCGCCGTAACGCACGCTGCGCTGGCAGCCGTCGAGCGTCACGGTGACCGGGCCATCGGTGTCGACGTCGAGCACGGCGTCGCAGCCGAGCCGGGCGCGGGACGGCGTCACCGTGATCGCGGCCAGATTGCGCACGGTCAGGCTCAGCCGATTCTCGATCGGCGTGGCCGCGCCGCGCGCCCAGGTCTGCAGCTGGCGGGTATACGCGATCACCGGCAGGAAGCCGTCGGTCAGCAGGCCGACGCCGCGCTGGATGCCGCTCGGAATCGGCTCGCGCTCGGCACCGAAGGCATGCGAGAACGCGTCGATGCTGGCGCGCGGCGCATCCGCCGTGCCATTGCGCAAGCGCAGGCCGGACAGCCAGTACGCGTGGTCGGCGACCATGCCGACGTTCGCGAAGTCCATCTTCGGATTGACCACGTAGCTGATCCGCGCCGGATTGCGGTCGACCACGGCATCGCCGAGGAAGGTGGCGGCATCGGCCCAGCTGTCGTTGATCGCCAAGGTCAGATGCTCGCCCGGCGTGTGGCTGCGGTACTCGTAGCGATAGCCGAGTCGCGCCAGCTCGTTCGCCTGCCGCTGCGGGCCGGGGAACGGCACCAGCTGGTCGGTCAGCATGATCCACATCTGGATCGGGATATGGCGCAGGCCGGCCAGCTGATGGAACGTGTTCGAGGCTTCGCCGCCGGTCGGCTCGAACGGCGGGACCCAGAAGCCGACACCGGGCGGGCCGACGGCGGTCTGGGCGACGGCGAACAGGTCCGGATGCCGCGTGGCGTTGCGGAACGTGCCGTAGCCGCCCATCGAGTAGCCGGTGATCGCGACGTGATCCGGCGACAGGTTGTAGTGGCGCGCGGCATCGGCCCAGACCTCGAAGGTATCGGCCCCGGCGTATTCGACATACCAGCCGTCCGGTCCGCGCCCGGTCGGCGTGATGACGATGTGGCCGCGTCCCCGCTCGCCGAGCTGGCTCTGGTTGCGGCTGCCGCTGTACTGGTTGTAGTTGCCGGCCAGCGAATGCAGCAGCAGGGTCAGGCCGTAGCCACCGACCGGTTCCGGCTTGCTCGGCACGTAGATCGCGTACGGCTGCAGGCGGCCGCGCAGTTCGCCGAGACAGCCCTCGTTGCCGCCACAGACGACGCTGTAGTTCGCGCCCTGCGCGGTCTCGAAGCGGCTGGCCATGATCCGGTTCAGCGCGCCGACGGTCGGCGTGCCGCCGGGCTGGTTCGCCATGTCGTCATTGACGTTGCCGGCGAGCTTGGCGAAGTCGACCGTCGCATAGAAATTGCCGAAATCGCCGCCGGCCAGGGTCGTGGCCTGTCGACGATCGCGCCACCACGCCGGCAGCACCAGCGTCTGGGCGATGGCGTTGACGTCCGGCAGCAACTCGTCGTACCGGAAGCCGGCATTGAAGAAGGCGCTCGGCGTCAGCAGCCGGCCGCGGCCACCCGGGCGCGTCTGGCTCGCCGCCGTCAGCGGCAGCAGGTAGCGATCGGATGCGACATCCCACAGGCCCACGCCGATCGCGAAGCGCGCGACGCCGGTGCCGGGATTCCAGACGCTGCGCGGCACGCGCACCTCGATCTGCCGCCGCACCGGATCGACGGAAACGACCGGCGCCACGGCGGAGACCGCGCCGGTGCGGGCATTGCTGAGCACGGCGGTGTTGCCGTGCACGGTCAGGAACCAGTCGGCGCGGGCGCGGGTATTGGCCCCGAACGGGGCCTCGGCCGCGGCACTTCCCGGCGTGCCGAGCGCGATGGTGAAGGCGCTGCGCGTCGAATCGAGCAAGGTGTTGAGCGTGACGCGGAACGCCGTGGCGTCGGTCAGCGCGCGCACCCGGAACTCGACCAGATCGGCTGCGTTGTTCGCGTAGATCGGATCGCGCGGGTAGGTGTAGCTGCCGGCCGGGCGCGAGAACAGGTTGCCGGCCAGCGGGTTGCCCGGAATGCCGGTACGCGGGTCGGTCGGGTCCGGCACGCCGAGCGCGCCGTGATCGTCGTAGAGATAGTCCTGATACAGGAATTCGCCATCGCGATAGGCGCTGGCACCGGAAATCAGGATCGGCGCGGCGCGCCAGATGCCGGTGTTCTGCAGCTGCGGCGCATCGAACGCCGGGGCGTACAGGATGTCCGGACCGGGCCGCGGGCCGGGCCCGGTATACAGCGACGCAGCCTGCGCGCCCGCCACGGTCGCCAGCAGACAGACAGTCACGGCGGCAAGCGCCGCCGAACGGATCGACATCGTGTTTCTCCCATGCACCGCAGTCGAGCCGTGATCGGCTCAGAGGTTCTTGTTCGGAACGAGCGGGAATGGACCTATCGATATTCCCGCCGCTCGGCAGGTATACGAACAAGTGTTCACCGAGTCAATCGCACGCGATGACCCAGCGGGCCGCGGTGAAACGGGGAAAGCCGCCGGCACGGGGCCGTGAAGTTGGAGCGGGTGATGGGAACAGTTCCAATCATCCAACCCGTTGATTGATAACGGATTTATCCCGTTCGCTCCTCGGGATATGGCCGCTTAGTGTACCGCAGCCGCTCGCTCGAACGCGAGGTACTTTCGCTGCCGTCCGGTGACGGCCAGCGGCAGCCATCAAGGTTCGCTCAAGTACGTGCTGGGCTCACCATTCGGTGCCTTGCTCATGCTCTTCACTCGCTTGATGAACCGCGCCAGCGGCTCGGAGGGCTCGCCACCGCGACGCACCAGGTAAGTCGAGAGGATCGGTGGCGTGCCCGCCAGCGGCCGTGTCGCAATGTCCGGCCGATTCAGCGCCTGCACCTGCGAAGCGATAGCGAAACCGATGCCGTAGCCGGCGCCCACGAGGGTCAGCATCACCCCCAGGCTGGTCACGTGGTCCACAACTTTCAGCGGCAGCCCGGCATCATCGAGCACCGCCTTGATCTGGTCGTGGCATCCCGAGGCCGCGTCCGGGTGGCACAGCACCAGCGGGAATTTCAGCGCGTCGGCGAGCTTGACCTGCGTGTGTGCCAACAGCGGGTGCCGCGCCGGCACGATCACCGATAGCGGATCGGTCCACACCAGCTCGGCCACCAAGCCATGGTTGACCGCCGCCGACAGCGCAAAGCCCACGTCCAGCAGGTCGGTGTGTAACCCTTTGAGCTGCTGTGAGAATGGCAGCTCGAAGACGCGAATCTCCAGTTCCGGTTCTTCCTCGCGGCTGCGCGCGAGCAAGGTGGCGATGCGCGGCTGGGCCAAGCTGTCGCAGATGGCGATGCGCACGTAGTTCTGGTAGCCCTGCGCGGCGCCCTTGGTGGCCTTGATCGCCTGATCGACGGTCGCCAGAACGCGGCGGCACTCCACGAGCAGCACCTGGCCGGCCCAGGTCAGACGCGTCTGGCGGCTGCTACGGTCGAACAGCGCTACGCCCAGCAGCTTTTCGAGGTCACGCATCGCACGCGACAGAGGCGACTGGTCGATGCCCAGCCGCTCGGCAGCGCGCGCCAGGTGCAACTCCTCGGCCACCGCCGCGAAGTAGCGCAGTAGTCTCAGTTCCATGGCGGCCTCCTTGTTCGTTGTTCTGGCTCCGCCGTTCCAACCCATTTGATTTCAAACCCATGCGAGCGGCTGGTGTTGCGATCACCTCCTGCTTAGATCGTGTTGTTTGCCGCGCGGCCAGCGACGCCGCGAGGCAACGAGTTGTCCACCTTGATGGCTCTCTCAGGTGTAGCGACGTTCAAGCTCGTCCCATTGCGGTTTGCCAACCAGGCGCTGACGCTCGGCGAAGGATGCAACCAAGCCGCTCGACTCAAGAACCTGCTTGTCGTCACGCAGCGCAGTCAGCGCCTTTTGCATGCCCATCACGGCACCCTGGAGAGCCGCGTTGGCGTACAGCACGATGCCGTAGCCCAAACGTCCTAGTTCCTCGGCCCTGAAGATGGGCGTCTTGCCGCCGATGACCATGTTCATGAGCTGAGGCGTGGACAGCCGCTGGGGCAACGCTCGCACTTCGTCCTCCTTCGTGACGGCTTCGACGAACAGAATGTCCGCACCCGCCTCGGCGAACTTCTGTGCGCGCTCGATGGCAGCCTCGAAGCCCAGCGTGGCGGCAGCATCGGTGCGGGCCATGACCATGAAGTCGGCATCACGACGCGCATCTACGGCAGCTTGGATCTTGCTGACGGCCTCCTCGGTGGAGATAACCTCCTTACCCGAGAAATGGCCGCAGCGCTTAGGGGCAACCTGGTCTTCGAGTTGGATGCAGTCGGCACCGGCACGCTCTAGCGTGCGCACGGAGTGATACACGTTCAGCGCATTGCCGAAGCCGGTATCGGCATCAACGATGAGCGGCAGGCTCACGGCATCGCGGATGCGAGCCGTGTGGTTGGCGATCTCGGCTAAGCCCATGAAGCCCTGGTCAGGCATGCCAAACCACATGTTGGTGACGCCGGCGCCGGTGACATACAGAGCCTCGAAACCGAGGTCTTCTATGACCTTAGCGGACAAGGCGTTGAAAGCGCCCGGCACGAGCACGCCACGGCGCGCGCCGACGAGGGACTTGAGTTGCTTGCGGGTAGACATCTGGAATTCCGTGTTTAGAAACTGTCGCTGGGTACACGCACCCAGCCTTCCATCAGGATGCGAGCGCTGCGGCTCATAACGGCCTTGGTGACGGTCCACTGGCCATCGACCTGCCGGGCCTCGGCACCAACCCGCAGCGTGCCGGATGGATGGCCGAAGCGCACGGCATGACGCTCGCCGCCGCCGGCTGCGAGATTGACCAGTGTGCCGGGGATGGCGGCCGCCGTGCCGATGGCCACGGCTGCCGTGCCCATCATGGCGTGGTGCAGTTTGCCCATGGACATCGCGCGCACGAGCAAGTCCACATCACCGGCCTCAATGGCTTTGCCACTGGAGGCCGTGTAGCTGGCCGGCGGTGCCACGAAAGCGACCTTGGGTGTGTGCTGGCGCTGGGCTGCCTCGGCCACATCGCGGATGAGGCCCATCTTCACAGCGCCCCGGGCCCGGATGGTCTCGAAACGGGACAACGCCAGGGCGTCGCCGTTGATCGCATCCTGCGACTCGGTGCCGGTGTAGCCGATGTCCTGCGCGTTCAGGAAGATGGTGGGAATGCCGGCATTGATGAGCGTGGCCTTGAACGTACCGATGCCCGGCACTTCCAGGTCATCGACAAGTCGGCCCGTGGGGAACATCGCACCGCCACTGTCGTCATCGCCTTCGTCAGCGGGGTCGAGAAATTCGAGTTGCACCTCGGCGGCCGGGAAGGTGACGCCGTCTAACTCGAAGTCGCCAGTCTCCTGCACTTGGCCGTTTGTGATGGGCACATGGGCCACTATGGTCTTGCCGATGTTGGCCTGCCAGATGCGCACCGTGCAGATGCCGTTTTCGGGCACGCGGTCGGCCGGCATCAGGCCGCTCGCGATGGTGAACGGACCGACCGCGGCGGACAGGTTGCCGCAGTTGCCAGACCAGTCCACGAAGGCGCCGTCGATGGAAACCTGGCCGAACAGGTAGTCCACGTCATGGCCGGGTTTTGTCGGCGGCGCCACGATGACGGTCTTGGACGTGGACGACGTGGCGCCGCCCATGCCGTCGATCTGCTTGCCGTAGGGGTCCGGGCTGCCGATCACGCGCAGCAGCAGTTGGTCTCGCGCAGGACCTGGCTGCTGGCAGGGCTCGGGCAAGTCCTGCAGGCGGAAGAACACACCCTTGCTGGTGCCGCCGCGCATATAGGTGGCGGGAATGCGAATCTGTGCGGGATGCGTCATGTCGTCCTCAGGGGGTCTTCCGTGCGGCCAGGAAGTCTTGCGCGAAGCGCTGCAGCACGCCGCCGGCTTCGTAGACCGAGACTTCCTCGGCGGTGTCCAGCCGGCACTTCACCGGCACGGAGGCGGTCTCGCCGTTCTTGTGGCGAATGCGCAGCGTCAGGACGGCCCGCGGCGTGCGCTCGCCGATGACGTCGAAGGTCTCGCTGCCGTCGAGACCCAGCGTCAGCCGATTGGTACCGGACTGGAACTCCAGCGGCAGCACGCCCATGCCGATCAGGTTGGTGCGGTGGATGCGCTCGAAGCCCTCGGCCACCACGACCTCGACGCCGGCCAGGCGCACTCCTTTGGCCGCCCAGTCGCGCGACGAACCCTGGCCATAGTCGGCGCCGGCGATGACGATGAGCGGCTGGCGGCGGGTCAGGTAGCTCTCGATAGCCTCCCACATGCGCATGACGCGACCTTCGGGTTCCACGCGCGCCAGCGAGCCCGCGCGCACGCTGCCATCGTCGTTGCGTACCATCTCGTTCTTCAGCGTCGGGTTGGCGAAAGTGGCGCGCATCGCGGTGAGGTGGTCGCCGCGGTGGGTAGCGTAAGAGTTGAAGTCCTTCTCGGGCAGACCCATCTTTGCCAAGTATTCGCCGGCCGCCGAGTCGAGCAGGATGGCGTTGGACGGTGACAAATGGTCGGTCGTGATGTTGTCGGGCAGGATGGCTAGTGGCCGCATGCCGGTGAGCGTGCGCGGGTTGGCGGCCAGCGCGCCGACGCCTTCAGTGTCCCAGTACGGGGGGCGGCGGATGTAGGTGGACTGCGGGCGCCAGTTGTATTGCGGCGCGGCGCGCTCGGCCTCCACGGGGCGGATGGCAAACATTGGGTCGTAGACCGCGCGGTATTGCTCCGGCTTCACGGCGGTACGCACCACTGCGTCGATCTCCTCGTCAGCGGGCCAGAGATCCTTCAGGCGTACTTCTCGTCCGTCCACGGTGCCCAGTACATCGTTTTCGATGTCGAAACGCACCGTGCCAGCCAACGCGTATGCGACGACCAACGGCGGAGACGCGAGGAAAGCCTGCTTCGCGTAGGGATGGATGCGGCCGTCGAAGTTGCGGTTGCCGGACAGCACGGCAGTGGCGTACAGATCGCGGTCGATGATCTCCTGCTGGATCTTCGGGTCCAGCGCGCCGCTCATGCCATTGCAGGTTGTGCAGGCGAAGGCGACGATGCCGAAGCCGAGCTTTTCCAGTTCGTGCAGCAGCCCGGCCTCCTTCAGGTACAGCTCCACGGCCTTTGAGCCCGGCGCCAGCGAGGTCTTGACCCATGGCTTACGCACGAGGCCCAGGCGGTTGGCTTTCATCGCCAGCAAGCCGGCGGCGATGACGTTGCGCGGGTTGCTGGTGTTCGTGCAGCTCGTGATCGCCGCGATGATGACAGCGCCATCGGGCATCTGGCCCCGCGCCTCCTGGGCGTGAGCCTTGTCCAAATCCACCGCGATGCCTCGCTCGCGGAGCGCCGAGGTCGGCAGCCGGCGGTGTGGATTGGACGGACCGGCCATGTTGCGTACCACACTGCCGAGGTCAAAGCGCAACGTGCGCTCATACTGGGCCGCTTTCAGTTCGCTGGCCCAGAAACCTGCCGTGCGAGCGTAGTGCTCTACGAGGCGCACCTGCGCGTCGTCTCGGCCGGTGAGCTTCAGGTAGTCGATGGTCTGCGAGTCGATATAGAACAGAGCGGCGGTCGCGCCGTACTCAGGGCACATGTTGGCGATGGTCGCGCGGTCTCCGATGGACAGGCTCTCGGCGCCTTCACCGAAGAACTCCAGGTAGGCACCCACGACCTTCTGCTGGCGCAGGAACTCAGTCAGCGCCAGCACGATGTCGGTCGCCGTGATGCCTGGTTGGCGGCAGCCGGTCAGCTCGACGCCAGCGATGTCCGGCAACCGCATCCACGATGCGCGGCCCAGCATGACGTTCTCCGCCTCCAGCCCGCCCACGCCCACGGCGATGACGCCCAAGGCGTCGACGTGCGGTGTGTGGCTGTCGGTACCAACGCAGGTATCCGGGAAGGCCACGCCCTCGCGGACATAAACCACCGGCGACATCTTCTCCAGGTTGATCTGGTGCATGATGCCGTTGCCCGCCGGGATGACGTCCACGTTGTCGAAGGCCGACTTGGTCCACTCGATGAAGTGGAAACGGTCCTCATTGCGGCGGTCCTCGATTTCACGGTTCTTGCGGAAGGCATCGGGGTCGAAGCCGCCGCACTCCACGGCCAGCGAATGGTCCACAATGAGCTGCACAGGCACGACGGGGTTCACCGCGGCCGGGTCGCCGCCTTGGGCCGCGATCGCGTCACGCAAACCGGCCAGGTCCACTAACGCAGTCTGACCTAGGATGTCGTGACAGACCACGCGAACCGGGAACCATGGGAAGTCCAGGTCACGTCGGCGCTCTATGAGTTGCAGCAGGTAGCTGTTCAGATGTTCGGGGTCCGCGCATCGGACCAGGTTCTCGGCATGGACACGCGCTGTGTAGGGCAGCATCGCCCACGCGCCCGGGCGGATCGCGTCAACAGCTTCGCGGGCGTCGAACCAGTCCAGCGCCGTGCCGGGCAGGGGCTTGCGGAACTGGGAACTCATGCGCGTTCGTCAATGGGCACGAAGCGCTGGTCTTCAGGGCCGGTGTAATTCGCGCTGGGGCGAATGATCTTGTTGTCCACGCGCTGCTCGATGACGTGCGCGGCCCAACCGCTGGTGCGGGAGATGACGAACAGAGGCGTGAACATCGCCGTGGGCACGCCCATCATGTGATAGCTGACGGCGCTGAACCAGTCGAGGTTGGGGAACATTTTCTTGACGTCCCACATGACTGACTCCAGCCGTTCTGCGATGTCAGACATCTTGGTGGAGCCCGCCTCGTCCGATAGGCTCCTGGCCACGCCCTTGATGACGACGTTGCGCGGGTCGCTGACGGTGTAGACCGGGTGGCCGAAGCCGATGACCACCTCCTTGGCCTCCACGCGGCGGCGGATGTCCGCCTCAGCCTCGTTCGGGTTGTCATAGCGCTTCTGAATCTCGAAGGCCACCTCGTTGGCGCCACCATGCTTGGGGCCGCGCAGCGCGCCGATGGCGCCGGCAATGGACGAGTACATGTCGCTGCCCGTGCCGGCGATGACGCGCGCGGTGAAGGTGCTAGCGTTGAACTCATGCTCGGCATAGAGGTTGAGCGACGTGTGCATGGCGCGCACCCAGCTCTCAGGCGGCGTCGTGCCGTGCAGCAGACGCAGGAAGTGGCCGCCGATGGAGTCGTCGTCCGTCTCCACCTCGATGCGGCGGCCCTGCGTGCTCCAGTGATACCAGTACAGCAGCATGGAGCCCAGGCTGGCCATGAGCCGGTCGGCGATGTCGCGGGCGCCGGGCAGGCTGTGGTCGTCCTTCTCGGGCAGGATGCAGCCCAGCGCCGACACGCCGGTGCGCATCACGTCCATCGGGTGGGCGCCAGCGGGCAAGCGTTCCAGCGACTCTTTCACACTGGCAGGCAAGCCGCGCATGGCCCTGAGCTTGGCCTTGTAGGCGCGCAACTCGGCGCGCGTGGGCAGCTTGCCGTGCACCAGCAGGTGGGCGATCTCCTCGAACTCGCAGACCTCGGCGATGTCCAGGATGTCGTAGCCGCGGTAATGCAGGTCGTTGCCGCTGCGGCCGACGGTGCACAGCGCGGTATTGCCGGCCGTCACGCCGGACAGCGCCACAGATTTCTTCGGCTTGAAGCCGGTGGTCGGGGTTTCGCTCATGGGCATGTTCTCCAGGAAATTCAGTGGGCTTGATCGTTCAGAGCTGCGGGCATCAGGCCGTCATCGCGGGGCTCCAGCGGCACCGGACGGCCATTGGCGTTGACAGACACCATCTCGAAGCTGGCGCGCAGCACTTCTTGCGGCTTGGTGCCGGGCGCCGCATCCAGCGCGGCGCGCACGTCCACCGTCATTGAGCTGCGGCCCAGCCGCGTGACGCGCGCATGCAGGTGCAACAGCGAGCCGATGGCGATCGGGGCCAGGAACTCGATGCCACGCGATGCGGCCATCACGACTGACTGACGACTGAAGCGTGCAGCGGCTAGATACGCGGTCTTGCCGAGCATCGACAAGGCCTCAGGACCGAAGAGCGTGCCGTAGTGGTTGGATTGCTGAGGCAGCACCAGCTCAGTGCGGTTCAACTCGTTCAGCGGTGTGGAAGCCAAAGTCTTGATCCAGTCCATGGTGGGGAGGGAAAGTCGTATTATTCGCAATCTTCGCATCCACTTCTTTGGTACTCAATGACTAAAATTGCCAATGAATGCGAAGGTTTTTGATGCAGTTTGCGATATTTGCGAATATTCAGAGCCCCATTCTTATGCGCAAGACCTTTCTGGGCGTGAAGCTCAAGACGCTGCGAGAGCAGCGTGGCCTGACCCAGGTAGCCCTGGCACAAGTGCTCAAGCTCTCGCCGAGCTACGTGAATCAGCTTGAAAACAACGAGCGCCCCCTGAGCGTTGCCGTGCTGCTGCGCCTGCAGTCGTCGCTGGGCATCGACCTACAGTTCTTCTCCGAGGACGATGAGGCCCGGCTGTTCGCACAACTTCATGAGATCGTGACCGAGGTCGCCGTGCCGGGCGGCGTGCCGGATGCCGAACTGCGCACGCTCGCGCAGCAGATGCCAGCAATGGCCCAGTTGCTGCTGCGTCTTCAAAGTCGCGCCCGTGGGGCCGAGCAACGTCTTGCGAGCTTGGGGCTAGGCGACCGCGACAGCGGCTTGGCGGCCAGCCAAGGGCCGCACGAGGAGGTGCGCGACTTCTTCTACGCCCACCACAACCACATGGACGAATTGGATCGCGCTGCCGAGGCGCTGTCCTCCCAACTCGGCGTTGCCGACAGCACGCAGGACCTGGCACCCAAGTTGGAAGCCCACTTGCTCGCCGCACACCGCATCCAGGTGCAAAGCCTGCCGGAGGAGCGACTGCGACGCTTCGAGCCCGCCCAGCGCCTGCTACTGCTGTCCGACACGCTTTCCGCCGGTCAGCGCGCGTTCCAACTCGCGACCCAACTCGCTTACCTGGAGGCCGGCGCGGAGATTGACCGGCTTGTTGCCTCCAACGCCTTTAGCACCGAGGCGGTGGCATTGGCCCGCATTGGCTTAGCCAGCTACTTCGCTGGGGCGCTAGTGCTGCCCTACGGCCGGTTCCTCGCCGCCACCCAGGAATTGCGGTACGACATCGCGCTGCTGGCCCGCCGCTTCGGCGTGAGCTTCGAGACGGTGTGCCACCGCCTGTCCACGCTGCAGCGCCGCGAGGCCCGTGGCGTGCCGTTCTTCTTCGTTCGCGTGGACCGCGCCGGCAACATCTCCAAGCGCCAGTCGGCCACGGACTTTCACTTCTCTCGCAGCGGCGGCACCTGCCCGCTGTGGAACGTCTATGAGGCCTTCGCCCGACCAGGCCGCGTACTCACGCAGATCGCTGGCATGCCGGATGGGCGAAGCTACTTATGGATTGCCCATTGCGAATCTCGACCCACGGGCGGCTATGGCTCACCGAGTAGAGAGTTTGCGATTGGCCTGGGTTGCGACCTTCGGCATGCCAGCCAACTCGTCTATGCCAAGGGACTGGATTTGGGCGAACCTGGCAGCGCAACACCCATTGGCCCCGGCTGCAAGCTCTGTGATCGTGAAGGCTGTGCTCAACGCGCATTTCCCGCCTTGGGCAAGCAGTTGCGCATCGACGAGAACGAGCGGGTAGCTGAGCCGTATGCTGCTCGGTAGTGCTCATTCCGACCTGCCGGCCTTGTTCATCCTTGGTTGCTCTGCGCTTTGGTTCTTTGCGCCTGACATCAAGCGGGCGCGACGTGCGAATCTCTGCTGGTGGCCCGCCAATGACGCACAGGGGTGAAGCAGGTAAGCCATCACGATCGTTGGTGCGTTCGCAAGCGGCCGCATTGCAATGCCTCTGCACTGGTAGCCCGCCAGCCGAGCAACGGGCGCGATGGCGATGCCGTATCCAGCGGCGACGAGTGTCATCGCCATGTCGAAGGTGCTGACTCGCGATCCCTGGTCCTGTGGCGTGTCGACGAGCATGCAGTGCACCACGGCATCCCAGGGTTCACGGGCAGTTGACTGGGCGCAGATCACTGGCTGCTTCGGCAACTCATTGCGAGGCACTTCGCGGTAGGCCAAGAGGTGGGAGCGTTTGGCAACGGCGACCGCGAGCCTGTCGGTCCACAGCGGCTCGCACACCCAGCCTGGCCAGTCCAACTCAATCATGGACACTGCGAAGTCGATGCGACTGCCTGGTGACGGCGCTCGGGCCGGCTCCGCAGCGGAACATGCAACCAGAGCGGCGGTTGTTTCGGGCTCCTGGGAGCGCTGAAGCGCCAGCACGTCGGCGAGTTGTGAGGGCACCCAGTCGCCCACTACGGCCACCCGGATGGTGGCGGCGTCGCTTGATGTCACGGAGCTGCATCCTCCCAGGGTAGAAAGCTGGTGGCGACGAAAGCATGAACCGTGCAGCCGTCCATCTGAGTTAAGTTTAACGTGGTTTATATCGGAGCCATGCCCGACGCTTTTGCTAATGCAGAAGCGTCCGATTCAGAGAGGCCGACCGAGCGGCACGACCACCTACGAAGCAGAACCTGCCATCGCGTTTGGGGCCGCCGTTCGCCATGAGAGAACCAGCCAGGGCATCGCCCAGGAAACGCTGGCTCACATGGCCGGCATCGAACGCTCGCACATGGGAAAGATCGAGCGCGGCGAGCATGTCCCCACACTCCCCCTGATCCTCAAGATCGCCCGCGCGCTGAAGTGCAGTTCTGCCCACTTGATGGCCTTGACCGAGGCCAAGCTGGCCGAACCGGCTTCCAAGTCCGAGGATTGAAGTCGGCCCGACGCGCGGCCGTGCCCTATCCCTACTGCTCGCTATCGGTATCGCGCTTACCTGGGGAATTTTTGCGCTTCGGGGCTTCGCTGGCGAGGCTTAGATATGGGTTGTCAGGCGGTATTTCCCCGAACAGTGCGCCGGGGTTGGCCAGCAGGTAGCCGTGTAGCCGCCGAGTCTTGCGCGGCCCCGTGACCTCGCAAGCCCAGATGTTGAGTCCGCTAGCCTGCTTGCGGTGCTGCCCCAGCTTCTCGAAGCGCTTCTGCACCCACTGCCATGCCTCCAGCTTCTCCTGCCGGGCGACGGTCGCAACGTGCGGATGTTCCTGCGCGTAGCGCTGGAAGACGCCGGGGCTGACCAAGTAGGCCGTGCCGACGACGGTATGCACCAGGGCCTTGGCATCGTTGATGATGAGCTTGTGGGTCTGCACGCCCTGAGTCAGCCAGGCCATGAAGTCCTCGCTGGGAGGCTCGGCCCGGCGCTGGGGCTGCGCGACGGGCGCGACCGAAGCTGTGGGGGCTACCGCAGCAACGACAGCTTCGTCCTCGGTGTCGGCCGCCAACTCGGGCACGCTCGGTAGCACCGAGGCGGCGGGTATCGCGTCCAGCAGATCGAGCAGCGCACCGACGCCGTTGTCCGCGGGCGCAAGCGGCGCCGTGCTTGCCAGCGCCGGTCCTTGCGCAACGTAGGGCGTACCGGGCGCGGGACTCTGCTGCGCCGGTTCGCCCTGTTCTTGTTCGACCCGCACCTGTCCTGCGAAGGGCTCGGGACGCTCGGTCGCCTCCCAAATCAGCGCGGGCGAGAGCTTCAGGAACGTGAAGCTGTGCGACCAGCCGGCATCACTCGCGACCGTGGCCTTCCAGATCGCCTTGCCGTCCGGCGTGGGCAAAGCGATGCCGTGGTCCTGCAACACGTTGAACACCGCCGTGTTGCTGACCGGGATGCCGTCGATGCCTTGCTGCAGCAGATGAGCGCGCAGCTTGTCCGAGACGGTCTTGCTCACCAGCCACAATGCATCCTGGGTCAGCCAGCCGTCCGAAGCCTGGGGCTGGTTCAGCTTGAATTCCTCGCGCAGCAGGAAGCGCAGGCCATCGAGCAGCTTGCGCTGCAGGGCGTGCTTGGGTGCCGCCAGTGCCTTGCTGGGATCGCCGCCGAGTTCCTGGGCTACCGAGGCCTGGTCGGCCTGCACGACCAACTCGCCGAGCGTGCCAGCGTGCTCGTACTGGCCGGCCAGCACGTACAGGAGCGCGGCCCACAGGTCGGGGTAGTCGGCGAGCCAGTCGAAGATGCCTGGATCGAGCAGCCGGGCGTAGAGCAGTCCGGTGGCGGCGCTGTGCAGCCGGTACTCGCGCTCCTTGCGATAGCGGAAGCGGTACGGCCGCCGCAGCGGGCCGTGCCAGGGATGCCAGACCGTGCCGTCCGCATACTCCACGTGCAGATCGACGGCGACCTTGCCAACGTCGTGCAACAGCGCCGCATAGGCGGTGCCGGCCGTCCAGGCTTCGGCCTGGGCCGCTTGTGCCTCCGGCGTGGTGCCGGCGGGCAGCAGGTGCGACTGCCGCAGCTTCAGGGCGTAGGCGACGATCTCTAGGCCATGGTCCAGCATGCCACCCGGATAGGCATGGTGATGCGATTCGGACGCCGGGAACTGCTGGACCAGTTCGGCGTAGCGCTCCAGCGGGCCGAGATACAGCGTGGCGAACTGGCGGCGCGATAGCGAGGTGCGCTGCCAGATGTGTTCCAGCAGCCGCTGCCGGCGTGGTGTCGCCAGCAGCGATGCGGCCGGCTCCGGCCGCATCAGCCCTTTGCCGGGATTGGCGGGAGGTGTGGGTGTCGGCGCGGCGCCAGAGGTAGACGGCGGCCGTTTGCGTTGGAACAGCGAGAGCATGGCGAACCCCGGACGGCGGGCGGGTCGGGAGAGCCTTTTGGCCTTTTCGGGTAGGGCCATTCCCCTTGGCCCCATTCCCTTGCCCCTTCCCCAGCCCTTTGGCCTTTTGGAAGCCTTTGGATATAGGGCAACCGAGGCGAGCCAGCCACAACCAATGCGGGCCTGGCCCAAGGCGGATTGATGCGGGAAGGCTGGCTGTGCCGTCCCTACGATGGAGCTGGATTCATACACCCGGAAACAGCACTATGCGCCCTCACATTGACAGCGTAAGGAAACTTCCTTACCATCCAGGCATTGCCATCAGGAGTGCCGCCATGCCCGAAATCCACGAAGTCGCGACGCTGACCTCCAAGGGTCAGATCACGCTGCCCAAGTCCATCCGGCAGGTGCTGGGCGTGGACACCGGCGGCAAGGTGGCGTTCGACCTTCGCGGCGGCGAAGTGGTCGTGACCCGTGCCGATGCCGAGCATGAAGACCCTGCCATCGCCGCGTTCCTGACCCTGCTGGCTCACGACATCGAGGCTGGCCGGAACATCCGCGGCCTGCCCGAGGATTTGGCTCGCACGATGCTGGAGCATGCAGGCCACAAGGTTGTCTTGGGCGATGACTTCGATGAGGACGTGGAAATCTGATGCAGCAGCATGGCTGGACGCTGCTGTTTCACGATAACCTGATCGAGCAGTTGATGAAGCTGCGCGCAGCCGTGCTGCGTGCGCAAGAGAACGACTCGGAAGGCTTTGCGTCCAACGCCAACGTCAAGTTCTTCCGGGCCTTGGTGCAATTGATGCAAGACGTGGTGCCGAGCGATCCGGCACGCGACGAGTATCGTCAGGGCAACACCATGGGACCGGACTATCGCCACTGGCGGCGAGCCAAGCTCGGACGACGGTATCGGCTGTTCTTCCGCTACGACTCGAAGGCGAAGGTCATCGTGTACGCCTGGGTCAACGACGAGCAGACCTTGCGGTCGGCGGGCAGCAAGTCCGACCCCTACGCCGTGTTCGAGAAGATGCTGGGACGCGGCAACCCGCCGGACGATTGGGCGGCGCTGGTGGCAGCGAGCAAAGCCGATTGGCTGGGCCAGCACAAAGGCTGACACGCCGCTTGCCTTGGCCCTGAATCCGTGACCCCGATACCCGCCTGAGCGAGTTCGTCGTACGCCGGCCATGAACAGCGTTGTTTTCCACGCCGACGGTGCTCAATTCGGTCGCCTCGTGGCGTTTAGTTGCGTGCGCGGCGCGTCGGATGCGGGTCTGGCCGCTGTTCCCGCTGCATCGACCACGCCGCAACGTGCGCGGTGCGCGTATTTCGGGATCCGTGAGTGGGCTCGCCTGGCACCAGGCCTCTTCGCTTCAGCCGCAGGCTGCAGCAAACAGCTCGCCGTTGAGCCGCTCGAATGCCTGGGCCGCCCGGTCGTTGGCGCCCAGTCCCAGGATCAGTCTGCGCCCGCTCTCGATGATCCGGCCTGCGCGGTAGATCAACTCCTGTATCACCGTCTTGATGCGCCTGCGTTTGGCCGCGTGGCGCACCGGTGCATCCGGCCCCAGCAGGCCGCGCTGGCCCATCAGGCGCAGGATGTCCATCGCCAGCGCCGCGAGCTGGCACACAAGGTAGTTGGTGTCGAACTTGCCCGAAGGCAGCCGCTCCAGGTCCAGGTCGGTCTTGAACTCGGCGTGGAACTGCTCGTGTGTGCCGTGGTCGGCGTACAGCGCGATGATCTTCTCGGCGTTGAACGGCTCTGCACTCAGGCTGGTGCTCCAGCCTTCGAGGTCGATCTCGGGAACGATCAACTGTTGGCCGTGTCGGTCAATGGTGCGCTCGACCAGCCTGAGCACGCGACGCAGTGGTCGGCTGATGTCTTCGATCTGCAGGGCCTCTTCCCACACCGTCACGCGCTTGCCTTCGCGCGGCTGGTGCCACTGGGTGTTGGCGTCGACGTCCAGCCGCGCCAGCAGCGCGGCGCGGTCCACGCTGCGTGGGTTCCACTTGATCAGCCAGTCCACCTGCGGCTGCCCGGCCTGGTTGCAGGCCTCGATGCTGCGCATCAGCGCGACCGAGTCGAAGCCGGCGTCCAGCCGCGCCAGGATCGGCGCCTTCGGTCCGCCCGCGCTCAGGCGCTGGGCCATCGGGATCACTCGTTCGAGGTTGAAGTCGGTCTCACGCGCCGAGTGCTGCACGCCAGGGCGCAGCGCCAATTCCAGGCAGAAGCCGTGTGCGCCCAGATAGGCCGCCAGCGGGCAGTAGCCGTCCACCCCGGCGTAGGTGCGCCCCACGCCTTCCTTGCGCGTGCCGCCGTTGTCCATCGCGAAGGTGTCCACGTCCAGCGGCAACCAGCCGCAGGGCAGCACGCCGTAGTCGGGCCGCTGGCTGCCCAGCAGCCGCTCAATCATCCCGGGCACATGCTCGAACAAGGCCTGGGCTTGCCCGTCCAGGCGCTGGCGCAGCGTTGGGCTCGACGGCAGCAGCCCTATGCCCAGCGATTCCTTGAAAAACTTGTCACCCCGGTAGTTCTCCACCGCGTCGAAGTCGCTCTTGCCCTGCGCCAGCAGCCCCAGGTAGCTGCGCAACACGTCGCTGTTGCTCACGCCGGCGCGCACCGGCAGCGCCCGCTCCAGCGCCGTCCACTGCGGCCCCAGCGCCTTCAGGTAGTGGCCCACCAAGGCCAGCCCGCCAACGGGCGTCAGGTCGTAATCCAGTTGCTTGACTTCGATTCGGCGCATCGCCCAATTGTCGGGCGACCCCGGCAATCCCAACCTCAATCCCGGACTCAACTCCTGCGCAGCTCACCCGCAGGGTGTGCTGTTCTACGAGGTGGGGCCACGGATTCAGGTTGGCGTTTGGCATGATTAGATATTGCACATAATTTCCACCATGATTTGAAAACCCATGCAGGATTCAATCAAACGAGCAGCGCACAGGACGACCATGAGGTAGCCACCGTGAAGACCGCCGCACAGACCACCTTCGCAGAACGCCTCGGCCACACGCTGGGTCGGGCCTGGCGAGGCTGTGCGCGTCTAGATCGGCGGGCCAATGGTTGGCTGCTCTCTCGCGGATGGGCGCCTGGCGCTGCCAAGACCGTGTTGCTGGTCGTCAAGCTCGCTGTCCTTGCTGTGTTGCTCTACAGCGCGTTCTGGCTGGCCCTGCTAATCCTTGGTCTGGCGGCCGTAGCGTGGATGGCGCGACCAGACCACGACGAAGATGATTCTGACTTTCTCGGTCGTAAAGCGGAGGAAGTCGATCACCGTCAGGGCCTGTTCTATCACCCGGCGTCTTACGACGATGATCCAGACCCTCGATTCAAAGACGACTGATGCAGATCCGTGGCCCGAGCTACTTCTTGGCGGCGCTGATCAGCATGTTTGAACCCCTGCTGCCTGCTTGACCGGCTTCCCTGGTCCCGTTGGCCAAGCCCTGAAGCGCGCCGCCCACGCGAACGCCCACCCAACCGAGTGCAGTGACCCACAAGCTGGGAAGCACAAGAAACATCGTCGCCATCACGAAGTTCAGCAGCATGTCTCCGAAGGCGTTGTTCAGCCCGATCAGCGGATCGAAGTTGCTGTGTGGCCGGTTTGCGCCGAACCCCCAGCCGTAGAGCGCATCGAGGATGGTGGAGTCGAGCCAGCGCGCGAGCTGGAACCAGAAGTCCACGAAGAACAGCGCGAATTGCACACAGCTCACCGCGACCAGCGCCTTCAGCTCGTAGGTGCCGAAGACCAGCACCAGCGGGATGCAGACGACCAGCGCCATCTTGAGCAGTGACAGCACCATCGGCAGCGCCTGGCGCACTACGTCCATCGCCGGGAAGAAGCCGAGCGAGCCCATCGTCATCCCGAGGTCGCCGGCGCCGCGCGTCACGATGTTGGGCAGCGTCTTCTCGATCTGCCCGCCGTAGTCGGTGTAGACCGAACCCTGGTTCATCTTCTGCTGCCGCGGCGACACCACGGCCCGGATCACCGAGTCGTTCATCTCCGCCTGTGACAGGAAGCCCGCCCAGCGGCCGATGCGCGTCAACAGGTCCGGATCGACCTGGGCCAGCAGGCGCGCGCGCAGGCCGCTGTTGCCGTCTGACCACCACTGCCGGCATGTGGGGTAGCCCCCGCCGCTGTCCACCTGGGCCAGCCCCGCATCGCGTGTCGCGTCGTAGGGCCAGGCCGTGCGGGGCGTGTTGGAGTGGTACGTGTCGTAGAAGCCCGTGTTGCCCAAGAAGTAGCTCGACCCGATCCAGGTGACGTCGTTCATCTGCTCGTCGGAAAGCGTGGGCCGGCTCATGAACAGCTTGGCCCGCGACGGCCCGTAGCAGTCGTGCACGAAGTCGCCGACCTCCTGGGCCAGCACCGGGTCATCGATGCGCGTGGCGTCCACGTCCATGCGCATCTGCCGCAGGTCCGTGCCGCAGGGGATCGCCGCTACCGCGCCGCCCGTCACCGCCTTCGAGATCGAGTGCATAAAGAACCACCACACCGGCACCAATGCGCTCTGGTTGTTCAGCGTGGTGTAAGCGTTCGACCAGCCCGTGTCGTTGGGCTGCGGGACGCTGACCTGGCACTGCGCCGAGCGCGTTGTGTCGAACTTGATCGTGCTGAGATCGACCGGGATGAAGGGGATGCCGGCGAACAGGATGACGACGATCGCCACCCACACGCGGTTCTCAATGCGCATCGAGGACAGCACGCCCTTGTTGCCCTCGTCGGCGCCTTCGGCGCGTGCGCGCAGCCACTCCTGCACGACGATCACTACGAAGGGCAGCGCAAACACGCCGCTGGCCACGAGAATGTTCCAGATGCCGTTGTTGACGATCCACCCGACGAGCGTCAGGTAATACTCCAGGTAGTCGGTCGTGTAGAGGGTCATGGCGTGCTCCTCGCCTTCGGCGGTTCAGCCGCTGCGCAGCAGTTGGCTGCCTTCGAGCAGCACGAGGGTGACGACGGCCGCGATCTCGACGCGCAGCAGGCGCTGGTGCACCTCGGGCGAAGGCTCGCGCTTGCGCAGGCGCCGACGCATCCACCACCAGCCGTAGGCCGTGGCCGCGTAGACCAGCAGCCGCCACATCAGGAAGTGGGCCGAGTGCTCGCGCAGCCACCGCTCCCAGCCATCGATGCTGCCGACGACGCGCAGGCCGACGACGTTCACGCCCGCGGCAATGCCGGCAACCGCCAGCACCCACAGCAGCGCGACGGCCACGCGCCGGTTGAACAACCAGGCGGGCCGCAGCCAGGTCCATGCGCGCGTGACCATCAGTTGTTCCTCGGCTTCTGCACTTCCTTGAGCCGGTCGCGCGTGGTATCGCCCTCGAAGATCCCGCGTGAACCGGCGGCGCGCGTTCCGTGCCGCTGCACGATCGCCATCGCCGAATTGCCGGCCAGCGTGCGCCGCAGCTCCAGCTCGGTCTTGAGGTTGTTGATCTCCTGGTCCAGCGCGTTGTTCTCCTGATCGACCGCCTTCACTGCCAGCTCGTTGGCGGCGACGTTCGGCTCCTTCTTGCCGGTCAGCAGCGTGCGCTGCAACAGCAAGGCCTTCTCCAGCACGCTCGACAGCGCGGCCTCGGACGCCAGGCGCTTGCCGAGCAGGTCTTGATCGGGCTCGTCGCGCAGCGCCTCGATCACGCCGCGGGTGATCGGCAGCGAGTTGCTGCCGGCGGCTTCGAGGTTCGCCACCGTCATCGGCGTCGAGCCCGTCACGAGGCCCTGCAGGGCCTGCAGCTTGGTCTCGTACTCTTCCTGGATCACCGGCGTCAGGCCGACGCCGGGTGTGGTCTGCGTCTTGGTGCAGGTCTCGCAAGTGCGTTGCTCGCGCTCGCCGAGCACACGGGTTGCGAAGTCCGCGGCGGCCTGCGGCGAGGACCAGGTTTGGCACGTCAGCCGGTTGCCGCAGGATGCGCGCGGGATGGACGAGGTGTCCGTGACGCCGCGGCTGTTCAGCAGGTTGTAGCCCGCGCGGGTCACGTCGCCAACCACCTTGATCGAGCCCTGTCCCGAACCGCCCGCGTTGCTGCCGCCGACCCAGGGCACGCCGTTGTTGCCCTTGTTGGATTCGGCTTGCTCCACGGCGGAGACCGCATCGGTGCTGCTCACCGCATCGCGCAGCGCGAAACCTTCGGCGAGCTGGTCCCAGCCCGCCTGGCCGCCCGCCATGTCCGCCATCCGGTTGGCCATCGCCTTGCACGTCAGCTTGCTGCGGTCGAAGTCGAGCCGGGCCTGCAGCACGCCGTTGGTCAGCAGGTTGTAGAGGCCCGGATCGGCACGCTGGATGATCAGCGCCGGCAACGAGGCGACGGCGCTGGTCGCGCTCTGGATCACGTTGCTCATGATCTGCTGGAAGCCGTTGGTGATGCCGTTCAACTGGTTCTGCAGCGTCGTCGTGATGCTCATGTCGCCGCAGATGAGGTTGCTGTTCCAGCCGATGCCCACACCGATGCTCTGCATGTTCCCAGCGCCGCCCATGGACACGGCGCGGCCGCCGCCGATGCTGTAGAGCACGTCGTCGCCGATCACGCTGCCGCTCACGCCGACGCCGGTGGGGTTGATGCGGGTCTGCGCCCACGCGACGCCGGCCGCGGCGGTGACGGCGCAGGCGAGCGCGATGCTGAGCGTGTAGGGCTTGGCACGTTGTACGAGACGGGAGAGAGACGTTTTCATGGGCACACCTCAGTTGAAATCGACGCTGCCGAGGAAGACCTGGCCGCGGCGCTGGCAGCAGGCATAGGGCCGCCACAGCGCCCAGGCGTAATCGCCCTGTTGCGCCTGCGTGAGGCTTCCGCTGTGCGGGAAGACGACGCAACTGTTCGAGAGCGTGGGCGTCAGCGGTTGCCACTTGCCCGTCGAGGCATCGGTCTCCATCAGCGCGCCGGCCGGCCAGTAGCCGTCGCGGGCGCTGGCGAGCAGCGGCTGATACACGTGGATCTGGTTGCGGCGCGTTACGACGTCGCCGGCGCGTTGCGCGACGACGGCTCCGCTCTTGTGGTCATCGGTCTGGTGCAGGAAACCCCCGCGCGCATACACATTGCCCCACAGATTCAGGCCGGTGCGCGTGCCGATCTCGCGCCGGCCGGGAATGAGCGCTTCAGGGTAGAAGGCTTCGGGGATGTTGTAGCGCCAGGCGATGGTGTCCAGCGTGCTGAGTAGGTACGGCATGAAGGCCGTGCCTGCGCCCTCGCACGAGTAGCCGAACGAACTCGCGAATTGGCTGAACACGTAGCCGCCGGGGTGGCCGATGACGTCGGCGTTCTTGAACTTGGCGAGGTTGTTCTCGTTGTCGTGGTTCGTCGTGCCGTCGTCGCCAGCCTGCGCAGTCGGGTTCGGCGTGCTCATCGCGCGCACCTCGACCCAGGGGTTCTCGCCGGTGTTGCTGTAGCTCGATACCACCGCGTCCGGCACGTAGTGCCGCACCTTCACCGACGTGCGCACGGTGCAGCCCGTCCAGGTGCAGAACAGCCAGTAGCAGATGCCGACGACGCGGTACTCGATGCAGTCCGGCGACAGGGCCGACGACACGATGGTGGCCGTGTTCAGCGCGAAGCTCGATGCCGCACCGCCCAGCAGCACCGAGGCGATGGCGAGGCGAGCGCGGCGCGACGATGCCGACAGCAGGCGCTTCATGGCTGTGTCCTCCGATGGGCTTCGACGCGGGCCACGGCACGCGCCACGTCGGGCTCGCCGTAGACCACGTAGCGGCGATCGACCACTACGGCGGGCACCTTGGCGATGCCCAGCCCCCAGGCATCGGCCACACCCTGGTAGGCGCTGCCGATGCGTCGTTGCAAAGCCTGGCCGCCATCACGCAGTCGCTGCTGCACGATTGCGGTTGCGCGGTTGGGGTCGTTGGGCAGACTGGCCGCCAGCTCGGCCTCGATGCGCTCGGGCAGGTCCAGCTCGACCACGCGGGCGCCGGCAGCGGGCTGCACGGGATGGTGGCTGTCGGTCACGACGAGCACGTCGGCGGCCGATGCGGTCTGGCAGAGCAGGCACAGCAGAAGTCCTCCCGCGCACGCGATGCGCGTGACCCCCAGCCGCGGAATGGAATAGAACAAGGGAGCCGTCATGGCGGGTGTCCTGGAAATGAGAGCAAGGCCCCTAGTCGAACGCCGAAGGCATGTCTGCTGCGACAAGGAATGCGCACCGCGCACACCCCGCTTTCGCAAGCGGCACAAGGAGGAAAAACGGGAGCCGAAGCTCCCGTGGGAATCAGGCGCCCGCAGCCGAGGCCTGAATGGCGCGGCGGGCATGGACTTGCCAGAACGGATCGACCAACCGGCCGGCCAGTACGCGGGCGCGCAGGCGCAGGCGCTCGGCCGTGCTGTGGTTGTCCCAGCCAGCTTCGTAGGACGCCTCGCCGCGCAGGTCATCGACCTGCTTCGCGACGTCGGCGGCTTCCGCATCTGAGGCGGTGGGTTCGCACCAGCGGATGCGGCCGCCGCACTGCACCTCGCCAGTGACAACCAGCCGATCGAGCGAATCGCGGATCAGGACCAGTTCCGGCCGAAAGTCCAGCGCCTCGATCTCCGACCTCAGATCGAACTCGTCTTTTGACAGCTCGTCCGCTGCGAGGGCCAGGGCATCCTCGATCAGGCCGTGTTGGCCCAGCTCAAGGATGTGAGGTGTCCACCAGGTCCCGAAAACGCGATCGTCCTCGGGGTACTCGATATAGCCTTGGCAGGTGATCGTGAACTGGCGCCAGAACACATCCTCGCGGACGAAGGTTCCGGCGCGGTAAGGCGTGGCCACGAAGGTCACACCATCAACAACATGAGTCTTGGGTTGCATGGCAGTCTCCATAGAAGGTGCGGAACGCCATGCCGCCCCTGCGGGCGTGGGCGACCCGCGTGGGATGAACAACAAGCGATGGAAGAGCGGGCATCCGCCACCGCAGCGCGGCGGCTGTTCGCGTCGAAGGATGCGAGGCGAACGGGGTCGATCAGCGCGGCCAAGGCCGCGGCGTAGCCTTGAAGATCGGGGGCTACCTGGGCATGTCGCCGAGGGACTCGGCAGGCATTTCCTTCGATGCAGTGTCGGTGGTGCCGCCGGCCGCCAGCAGGTCGATGGCCGACAGCAGCGCATCGCCTTCCACCGGGCCATGCAGCAGCAGCGTCTTGCCGGACTGGCGATCCTGCAACCGCAGCGTGGGCGTGACCTTGACGCCCTCCTGCGCGGCGCTCGCCGACTGCGCGCGGATCAGCGTGTCAGGGCGATCACTGTCGAGGCACTGCTGGGCGGCCGGCGTGATGCCTGGATAGCCCAGGCCCTCGGGCAGGCCCTGGCCGTCGCCGCGGGTGTGCGCATAGACCCATTCGACCGCCCGCCAGAACGCGGCCGAGCCGCCGGCCTCACCAACGCACTCGACCAGGCGCGCATTGGCAGTCGCCGCAGGCTCGTGCGGCGCCAGCGGCAGGTGGTGCCACTGCCAGTTCACCTCGGGGTGCGCGTCGATCCACTGCTTCAGCGCCGGGAAGTACGCGCGGCAGAACGGACATTCGAGGTCGGCGTACTCCACTACCGTGAAGCGCGCATCGTCGCGACCATAGCGCCAAGGCGGGCCGCTCGCGGCGGCGAGTGCCAGCTTGGGCGCCTGGCTGAACTCGGCCGACGCTGAAGCGTCTTCGGCGATCGGCGTTTGTGGCTGTAAGCCCAGCCAGGCCGCCGCGATCAGCGCAACGATGAGCAGCACAGAGACCAATGCGACTGAGCGGGATGGAATGAAGCGAGCGACCTGCATGGTGTTTTCCTTACGCCAGCGCATCAAGCGCCAGCGATTCGATGCCGCGAGCGCGGTCGATCTTCTCGGCGATCTTGAAGGCCGCATCCAGCTCGCCGATGCCGTACTGCTGCATCAACTGAAAGCGTTCCGCCTTCTCTTCCGGCTCGGTCTGAGCCAGCGCCAGGTACAGGCTGGGCGGAACCGCACGGAACAGCACTTCCATGCTCTTGGAGAGGATGACGCCCTCGGTGAACTTGCCCGCCTCCTTGCGGGCCGACAGCATCAGGGCCTTCTGCGCCGGGTTCAGCTCGCGGAAGCGCGCGATCTTCTCCACCTCGTCCGGTGGCATCGAGAGGCAGATCCACCACTCGATCATGTTGAGCATGGGCTCGGCCGCTTTGGGCAGGTCGTCGATGTTCTGCGTTGCCAGCCAGTACCAAGCGCCGAGCTTGCGCCACATCTTCGTGATCTTCACGACGTAGGGCGCGAGCAGCGGGTTCTTGGTGATGATGTGGCCTTCGTCCGTCACGTTGATGATCGGCCGACCCAGGAACTGGTCGCGCTCGGCGATGTTGTTCACCGTGTTGATGAGACTGATGTACGCGATCGAGAGCTGCGCGTTGTAGCCCTCGCGCGCGAACGTGGCGAGGTCCACGATGGTGATGTCGGCCTCGGGCCAGGGCGTGCCGGGCCGATCGAACATCTCGCCGTCGACGCCCTGGCAAAACATATCCATCGCGTCCGCCATCTCCAGCAGGCGCGCGCGGCGCATCTCGGGCAGCGATGAGTCCCGGGCGCGCTCGCGCAGCGCGTCGCGCACGTCGCGCGTGAGTACGGTGCGCAGCTCGGTCACGCAGCGCTGGGCCGCATCGAGGATGCACTGCCGGATCAGGCTGCGATCGGCGCGCGTCATGCGCGCTTCTTCCTTGTCTTCGCCGCCGGTGATCATCAACCGCGCGGTGATCTCCAGCTCGCCGAGCACGTCGCGCTGCTCTTCCGCTTCCTCGCTGCGATTCGCTGCCTGCGCCGCGGGCTCCTCGTCCTCGTCCAGCGCATCGGCGTCCAGCGTCTGCACCTGGCTGGGCGTATCGACCAGCCGGTGCGCATCCGCGAACGGCGCGAGGCTGACCCCGGCGCCGGGCGCGAGCTTCACGCGATGCACCTTGAGGCCCAACCGCATGGCGAAGTCGCCGAACAGGCCGAAGCTGTTGCCGGCCTCCACGATGAACAGGCGCGGCCGGTAGATGGCAGTCACCTGGTTCAGGATGTTGTTGAGCGTGGCGCTCTTGCCCGAGCCAGTGGGGCCGAACAGAAACAGGTGGGCGTTCATCTGCCGGTCGAGCCGGTTCAGCGGGTCGAAGGTGATCGGCCCGCCGCCGCGGTTGAAGAACGTAATGCCCGGATGTCCCGTGCCCTGACTGCGGCCCCATACCGGCGCGAGGTTTGCGGCATGCTGCGCGAACATCAGTTGCGTATACCACTGGCGCTTGTCCAGCGCCGGATCGAACACGCACGGGAGCCAGCGCAGGTAGCTGTTCAGCGGCGCCACTTCGTCTTCCTCGCGCACCGGCTGTAGGCCGGCGTTGAGCATGACGTTCACCAGTTGCAGGCCGCGGCTGTCGAGCTGCGCCAGGTCGTGCCCGCGCAGGTAGAAGGCCAGCGCACCGCGGTAGAGCTTGTGCGCACTGCCGATCAGCCCACGCGCTTCCTGCACGTCGCGGCGAGTCTGCTCCGAGGCCAATGTCTCGCCGACCGACTTCTTGCTCAGGTGGTTCAGGTGCGCTTCGAGCACGTCCTGCGGCGTTGCCACGATCGTCAGGCACATCACCGTGTCCTCGGGCATCTGGTCGAACAGCGCATTGACCGCATCGCCGCCCTTGCGCGTCTCGCCAGTGACGTGGCCTGTGGCGGGTGGCATGCGCAGGCGATCCATCACGATGACCCGGTGCGGCATGCCGTCGAACACCCAGGTGCCGTTCGCCACATCCGAGCGGGGCTGGCCGAAGAACAGGCGTTGAGCGAAGTCTCCGCTGGCCAGCTCGATCTCGCCGTCTTCGGCTGCCTCGGGGTAGCGCGTGAGCGCATAGAAGCGCTCGCGGTCGTCGGCGCTGGGGCCGAGCAGCGTCGGGTGTGGGTTGAAC
The DNA here is from genome assembly GCF_021732705.1 of Nevskia sp. Lineage (GTDB taxonomy): Bacteria > Pseudomonadota > Gammaproteobacteria > Nevskiales > Nevskiaceae > Nevskia. The sequence continues at coordinate 273,320 of NZ_JAKFUM010000003.1, forward strand.
CAGCGCAGCAGCCAGTCGTGGATGTCGGCCGCCTCCATGCGGCGGGATTTCACGCCAGCGTTGGCGAGGCCGCCCACGAGCCGATCGCAGATCGTCGTCAACGCCTGCTCGGGGGACTGGCCGCGCCGCGATGCTGTCACCGCATTCGCGCGCCGGTAGACCACCATGCGCACGCGCCGGACCTGGCCGCGCCACGGCAGGCGCGTCACGGTCGTGTCCTCGAACAGGCCCCCGGGCTTGGCGATGGCGCGAAGGTGGTGCGCGAAGAACCTCACGTAAAACTCTGTGAAGGTGCTGCCCTGCGCTCGCGGCCGCACGTAGTCGGACAGGCCGCGCAGGTAGTTGTCCCAGGTCGATTCATCCTGGGCGTAGAGCTGCACGACCCAGGGGTTCTCGTCGAGTTCATCGAAGGAGTCCTGCAGCGCGTTTTCCAATGCATCGCGCGCCTGCCACAGCCAGGCCATCTCGCGGCCTTCGGTGCCCACCGGCGCCAGCTCGAAGAAGCCCGCGACCGACTGACTGTCTTCCAGAAGCATGCTCTTGGAGCCGGGCAGGTACTCCACCCAGGGGAGCAGATCGGCGAAGGACGGCGACACGCCGTAGAGGGCCTGCAGGTCCGCCTCGGCGGCCGGACGGCGCGGCCGGTCATCGGTTGCGGTTCCCGGCTCGGGAATGCCGTGCGTCGCCAGCGACGTCAGATGCTGCGACCAGGCGTCCTCGCCATGCGGCTCAGGGCCAACCGATGCGAGGCCCTCGCGCGGCCAAGGCAAGGTCCAGGCCATCAGTAGTCCTCCAGGCGTTCGCCGGGCATGGCGTACTGCACCCTCTGATACAGGGGAAAGACGGTGGTGTAGCCGGGCACCGGCACCGGATCGGTGCCGGCCAGGTGTGGGAACACGTACATGACCAGATCGGGGTTGGGGAGCCGGTGGAACTGGCGGTAGATCTCGTTGGCCGCGGTGCGCGTGTAGGCAGCAGCGGTGGCAGGCGCCGCCTGCACGTCGGCCTCGGTCAGCGGCCGGCGCAGGCCCTGACGCGCATCGAGCAGTTGCCGCGCCGCTTGCCCGCCACCGGCGCTGCCGCCCGTCTCCTGGTTCCACACATCGAGCATGGTGTGATCGCCGTGCGGCAGCAGCTTGTCTTTGCTGGTGGCGCAGCCGCCCAGCAACACGACCGCGCACAGGATCGCGGCCGATTCAATCCAAATCCGACGCATGCTTGCCTCCGATGCGGTGATTGACCCGGCGCCCCTTGGCGTCGTAGTCGATGTTGAGCGGCTGCTCCAGGTGCACGGCGACTTTGGCGCCGGGGCGCACGTACACCGCGGCGAAGGCCTGCCCGTAGAGCTTGTTGACCCAATCGGCCATGTCGCGCACGCCGCCGGCGAGGATGCGGCCCATGGCCTCGTTGCCGCTGATGCCCACCGTGCCGAGCGAGCCGTTGCTGTTGGCGACGACGGCCACGCTGCCGTTGTCCGACTTGATCAGGGACGCCGCGCCGGCGCCCGCCGCGGTGATGAGGGCCTGCGAGCCCAGGTACTGCTGCGCGTTGCTGCGCCGCTCGCCGCTGACGCAGGGGATGCCATAGGGATCGCTGATCCAGCCCAGGCCGCCGTGCGTGGTGCTGTTTGCGTTGCCGCCCGAGCCCCCGCCGCCGTTCTGGTTGCGGTTGCCGTCCTCCGGCATCGTGCGCACCGTGCCGTCGTTAAAAACGAACGTCACCGAGCGAATCTGGCCGCGCACGCAGGAGAGCGTCCAGTCGCCCGAGGCCGTGCCGCTGACCACCGCGCCGGCCACGTCGGGAATGTCGATGCCGTTGGCGGTCAGGTTGTCCGGGCCGATCAGCACCTTGAAGGGGTACGGGTCGTTGACCGTGCCGTCGATGGGCACGCGCCCGATCAACGCGGTCATCGCGATGGAGCCCATCAGCGTCGAGTTCGACGGCACCGTGTAGACCGGCTTGGCCGACGCGCCCACCGCGCGGCTGCCCGCATCCGCCACCGTGCTGGCCACGTTGTCGGCCGTGTCGGAAAGCGTCTTCTGCGCCGGCCCGAAGCTGGTCGGGAAGTTCAGCCCGCCGCCGCTGCCGCTCTTCGCCGAAGGCTTCGCATCGTCAGGCTCAACCCAGCGCGTGCCGCTGGTGCTGCGCGCGGCGCCGCCCTGGGTGCCGCCGAAACCCTTGCCATCGCCTTCCTCCAGGCCGAGGCCCACCGGCAGGTCGGCCTGGCCGCCCTTGCCGGAGAGACCGTCCAGGCGCCGCTGCAGGTCTTGCAGCAGGCCCTGGGTCTGCTGGCGGTCGCTGGAGAGTTGCTCGCGGTCCTGCTGCAGGCGGCCGCGCTCGCCGTCGAGCGCAGACTGGATGCGTTGGTCGATCGCGCTTTCCCGCGCGCGCATGCGTTCGTTCTCGCTCTTCTGGTTCTTGTTGTCGTTGAGCGCCGTCTGCAGCTCGTTGCGCAACTGCTTGACCTGGGCCACCAGCGTCGCGACGGTATCGCGCGGCGTGTCGCCCTCGATGCCTAACGCCTTCATCTCCTCGGGCGTGAGCGGGTTGGCGCTGCCGGCCGGCGCCGGCCTGGCGCCGCGATCCCCGGAGAGCATCTTGATGCCGACGAACAGCAGCACCAGCGCCATCGGGATCAGCAGCCACTTCAGGAGGGGGTTACTTTTCATGGCGGGCACCTCCTTCGGCCTGGCCGGCCGCCGCGGCCGGCGGCAGGTTCACCGTCGCGTCGATCGGTGAGAGCTTGGGCAGCAGCGACTCGGCCAGGCCGTGGCCACGGGTAACGAGGTAGACGACCGTGGTGTCGGCGGCGCGGCCGGCCGGCGCTAGGTTCGGGTGCTGGAAGGTCGCGGCGAGGAAGTCGCCCTGCAACGCGCGCGGGTCCAGGTCGAGCCCGCGGGCGGAGATGTTGGTGAGCTTCACCGCCGTCACCCACTGGTCTTCGAGCCGCCACGCGGCCAGTGCCTGCGCATGCACCGGCAGCGTCGGCAGCAAGGTGGAAAGCTCCAGGCCGCGCCGCAGGTTGACGCGGCCGATGCCGGGAACGGGCTCTACGGTGCGCAGCGGCGCGTAGAGGTTCTGCGCTGCATAGCGCGTGAGCACGACCGCCACCGGCGTGGCCTGCTTTGCAGCAGGTGCCGTGCGTTCCGCATCGTCGTCCGCAGTCGCTGCAGGTTTTGCGGGCTCGCCGTAGCGGGTCGCCGGCACGTCACCTTCCACGATGCGCACGGGTTCGAGCGCCGGCTGACCTGCCTTGGCCGGCTCGGCCGCAATGTCGAGCAGGATCAGCGCGCCCGATTCCACGTCCTGCAATTGCAGCCGCGTGGGCAGGATTGGCGCATTGGCGCGCAGGTAGATCGCGCCTCCGGCGCTCTGCACGCGCAACTGCTCGCCGACCGTGGGCGGCACACCGATGCGCACGTCGCGTTCGATGAACACCACACGCTCCTGGCCGACCACCAGCGGCACCGCCAGCGGCAGGCGCTCCCAGCGTAGGATTTCGACGGCATGGACCGCAGGCACGAAAGCCAGGCACAGCAGCAGGCCGGCCAGGGCCGCCGCAGATGAACGCTTCACGAGGGACTTCATGGGGTGTCTCCCTGCAGGTTGGAGCCGGCGCTCGTGGCCCGGCCGGGTGGCGCCGCAGGCGGAGGGGTTTCGATGCGCTCCGGCGCGCGTGCATGGCAGTCCAGCGCCAGGCCGAAGGGGTTGCGCTCGGGGTCCACGTCCATACGCACGACCTTGAGCGCGTAGCGCACGAGCGCGCGCTTGACCTGCTCGGCGCCCAGGTACTCGTCGGCGCTCACGTCCAGCGTGACGATCCAGTTGTTGGCCGACACGGTGCGCACGCGCGCGGCCGGGTCGTCGCCGTAGCCGCGGCCGGGAATCTCGTAGATGCCGCGCACGCGCTGCCGCAGCTCGCCGTTGCTGCGCCGAAACTCGAAGTCCTGTTGCAGAAAGGCGCGGCAGCTCGGCGTGAAGTACGCAGACAGCGCATGCAGGTTGCGCGGATAGTCCTGCTCGCCGTTGGTCGGCCAGCGCTGGGCTTGCTGCCAAATGTAGAAGGTGAAGGCGTAGACGCTCTCGGGCGGAACGTCCCACCACTTGCGCGTGCTGCCCGAGCGCAGGTCGGGCGGCACGTGGATGGTCAGGCTCTTGGGCGCGCTCCACCAGCCGAAGCCAAGCAGCAGCGCCACGATGAACAGCGCGGCGCCGGCCAGGCGCAAGGTCTTCACGTGCGCCTGCAGGTGCGCGACCTCGTTCTTGAATCGGCTCATGGTCTACCTCGACGCAGGGACGGATCGGGCCGCAGGCGCCGCGTGGACCACCAGCCCGACCGGGTGATGAGCTGGCCCCCACCCGCATGCGCAGCCAGCGCGGGGTAGCGCAGCGCGAGGCGCCACTGGAGCTGGCGGTACAGCCAGGTGTCGGGCCGGCCACGCTTCCACCGCCGCAGCAGGCCGCCGCCCACGAAGACACCGATGCCGATGCCGGCGACGATCAGCGTGGGCACCATCGCGATGCTGCGCGTCAGCCAGGCCAGCGGCACGCCGGCCACGAGACCGGCCGCGCCGGACAGGCCGGCGCAGACCCACAGCTCGTCGGCCGTGAGCCCGCGCACGACCACCGGGTGGCGGTTGAGGCGGTGCGGCAGGAAGGTCACGAGCCCGTCGCGTGACGGACTCTCCAGGGCGCCGGCCATCGTTGCCGGGCCTTACAGGACGCCGGTGGCCTTGGTCAGCAGCCAGATGCCGACGACCAGCAGGATCGCGCCCACCGCCACCGTCAGGCCGAACTGGCCCCAGGTCGCGCGGCCGGTGTGGATCTCGGCGTAGCGGGTGTAGGCGTGGTAGCAGACACCGACGAACATCGAGGCGACGACGAGCAGCGCGATCAGCAGCACGATGTCGTAGCCGTAGTTTTGCAGCGTCTGCATGATGCCGCTGCCGGTGCCGCGCGACGGGTCTTCCAGCGTGGGAAGGTCGGCGAACGACGGCAGCGGCGTGGCGGCGATGCCCAGCGGAATCAGCAGCGCGGCGATGCGCGAAGGCCGCAAAGGCAGCGAAGTGAGACGGGGAGAAGTAGCGGGAGCGTTCATGGCGAAGTACCTTTCATGGGGTCAGGACAGGAGGAAAAAGCCCAGCACCAGGTACATCGCGATGAAGCGCACGATGACGCCGAGGAACTGGCGTTGGGTCAGGTGGTGCTCGGCCCAGCCGACATAGGCGGTGCGCATCGCCCACACGCCCCACAGCAGCAGGACGGCGAAGACGAAACCGAGCACGACGGTGGAGACGGCCCCGGGCGCGAAGCCGCTGTTGGCCGTGAAGGCGGCGACCTGATCGGCGGAAGGCGTCATGGCGACGGCGCCTCCTTGGCCGGCGTCGCAGGCGCCGCGTTGCTGCGCGTGTAGCCGCCGGCCAGCGGCACGGGATCACGCGGCTGGGCGCGTTGCGGAACGAGGTAGTCGCGCACGCCGGTGCGCACACGCTCCAGGTCGGCGCGCAGCCGCACGTAGTCGAAGTGGTAGCGGGCGCGCTCCTGCGGCGCGGTGGCTGCGGCACGCTCGGCGAGACGGTCCAGCAGGTCGAGCTGGTGCGTCACCGCGGCGAGCATCTCGCGCTCCGCGGCGTTGTCGGAGGCATCGGCCGCGATGGCGGGCTGCAATCCGGCAGCGGCAAGCAGCAGCGCGGCAAGACGCACGGCCCAGGGTGCCGCGACGGCGAAACGCCGAACCTGCGCGGGATTGCGAGTGGTTTCCATCGAGCCGTTCTCCGAGGGATGCGGATGGCTCGATGCTCAAACGGCCGGTCTTCCAGCGCCGCAATCAATCGGAACCGGCCCGCCACCGCTTTCCGCGGCGGCGGCCGATGCGGCTACAGGTACTTCTTGAACGTCGCCGACGCGATGCACACCGCTACGCCCAGCAGCGCCGCGCTGGGCAGCAGAATCAGCAGCGGATGCACGCTGACCGGCAACGCCAGGTAAGTGACCCAGGGCAGCACCGCCAGCGGCATCAGGCTGGCTCTCGCCCGGTGGTAGACGAAGCCCGATTCGCGCCCGGCGCCGAAGCCGCGCACGTCGCGGCGCACAAGGCCATCCACCAGGCCGGTGAAGGCCGCCATCAGGAACAGCGGCAGGGTCAGGACCAGCACCAGCAGCCGCACGAGGAACACCAGCACCGTGTAGGCCGAGGCGATCAGGTAGCTCTCCACGTGCACGTAGAGCTGACTGATGTAGTGGCGGAAGTCCTGTACCTGGCTGTGCGCACCGGCGCGTGATTGCGCCGCCGCGTCGCGTATCCAGTCCAGCAGGCCCGTCTTCACGAACAGCCCTTGGTAGGCCCACTCGACGAGCTGGCGTGCACTGCGCCCCGGTTCCTGCACCAGCACGCTTTGCGTGAAATGCTCCGAGACCTGCGACAACTCGTAGTCCAGCATGCCCTGCGCGTGGCGCCAGCCCTGCTCGGGCCAGAAGAAGTGCATGCCGATGCACTCGATCGCGATGCACAGCACCAGCGAACCGGCCAACACCCCGAACAGCCGGAACGGCAGCGTGATGAGGCCCGCGATCAGGCCCTGCTGGCGAACCTGCTGGCGCTGGACGGCGACGGCGGGGTCGCTCATGCCGTGGCCCCTTCATCCGCGCTCGCCATCTGCTTGAAGTCGGCGAGCAGATCGTCGGGCAGCGCCTGGTCCTGCAGGCCGGGAAGCCCCTTGTTGTCCCACCAGTCGCCGGCCTCGACGTAGTGCTGGCGCATGTAGCCGGCCAGCTCCTGCAGATCCTTGGGCATGGCCTCGTCGGGGTCCGGTGCCGGCAAAGGCATACGCACCTTCCACAGGTGACCGCCTTCGATCAGCGCGAAGGCTTGGCCCTTGGGCAGGCTGACGACGTGCGCGGGCTCGATCAGCGGCACGCTGTTGCTGCTGATGCGGTCCTGCGTGTTGGACGTGAAAGCGGTGTTGCCGGTCGGATCGGAGCTGTCGGTGGCACCGCTCATCACCGTCGTCGTGTAGACCTCGACCTTGGGCAGTTGCCGCGTCAGCAGCTCGGCCGTGGCGGTCTCGCGCACGCGCAGCATGAACAGGTTGTTGAAGTTGCCCACCACCTGACCCGCCTTCGCACGGTTGCCGATGCGCGCCTCGATGTCCGAGAGGGTCTGCGTGTATGCCGTGACCTGCACGCCTGCGCCGCCGCCCTTGTTGACCATCGGGATGAACTCGTCGCCCATGAGTTCGTTGAACTCGTCGGCGTGCACGTTGATCGGCACTTTCACGCCGGTCGCAGCGCCCGGCAGGCCGTCGTCGATGCCGAACTTGTAGATGTGCCCGGCGACCGAGACGAGATCGCTGAACATCGAGTTGCCGACCGCCGCCGCGACTTCCGCGTCCGACAGCGCATCCAGCCCGACGTAGACCACGGCCCGCTTTCGGATGATCTGCATCCAGTCGAAGATCGGTCGCGGGTCGGAGAGGTCCGAATAGTTCGGCGCGAGCAACTGCGCGATCTTGCCGGTGGTGAGCTTTTCCAGCAGCGGCAGCAGCGACGCGACGATCTTGTCGAAGTAGGTTCGGTCGTAGCGCACAGCGCTGCGCAGGCCGTCGAGCACCGGGTCGTAGATGCGTACCTGCGAGAGGTACTGCTCCAGCGCGACGACGCGCTTCTCGCGGCCGATCATGTTGCGCGGGATGTTCTTGTCGTTCAGCTTGGCTTCGAGCTGGACGATGACCTCCCAGGCTTTCGGCTCTTCCCGTGCGAAGTAGTGCTGGGCATACTCGATGAACAGCGCATCGATGTTGATGACGTGGCGCTGGATCAGCAGGTAGTCGGGCCGCTGTCCCAACTCCACCAAAGCCCGCGCGATGATGTTGACGAAGCGCCAGGCGAACTCGCGGAAAGCCGCGCTGTTGCCTTCACCGGAGAGCTGGCCCGCGATGCGCGTGGCGACTTCGCTGATGCGGCCGAAGCGTCCCACCGCGTTGTAGCGTGCGGAGATGTCCGGCCAGCCTAGGTGGAAGACATAGAACTCGCCTTCGCGTCCGGCGCGCTTGGCCTCCACGTACATGCGCTTCAACAGGTCCGCGTCGCCCTTGGGGTCGAAGACGATCACGACCTCGTGCTGCCCATTGACCTTGCGCCGGATGTCCTGCGTGATGAACAGCTCGGCCAGGCGGGTCTTGCCGACGCGCGTGGTGCCTAACACCAGGCTGTGGCCGACGCGCTCGGCCAACGGCAGGGTGACGTCGACCTCGTGCGGCTCAATGCCGTGCAGCCGCGGCAGGCCCCCCACCGGCGGCAGCGGCCGCGCCGGGTTCAGCGGACTGTCCCAGGCCAGGGCCTTTGCCATCTTGGACAGCGGATACGGCGCGAACTCCAGGCGCTCTTCCATGCGCCGCGCCATTCGGTAGATCGCCGCCGGTTCGACGTAGCGCCTGAACTCCGGCCGGTAGGTCTGCATCAGCCGGTGCGTGTGCCGCTGGTCCCAGCGGAAGCCCCGGCCGACGAACAGCCGCTGCTGGCTGACCGGCACGTCGCGGCTGGTCATCACGTAGCGCGGCAGGCGCCGGATGTTGCGCCGGTAGCGCAGGATGGCCCAGGCGTCGTGAAAGCGCAGCGCGCCGAAGGCGATGAAGGCGAGCGCGCTGCCCAGGCCGAGTAGAGGGCTCAGCGCGAGCGACCACGGGGCCACCAGGCATAGAAACGCGGCGCCCGCACAGACCGCGACGGTGTATAGCTCCACCGCTGGCCGCAGCAAGACTTCGACGGCTTGGGACTGGTCCATGGCGGGCGCTTCACGTCACATCAGGGCTCGATGCCCGTGGCGGTGATCAGCACCGGGTAGTGCTTGAGCCCCAAGCGCTGCGCCAGCTCGTCTCCCGAGACCGGCGAGAGCATCAAACCAGGTGCCAGGCGGCGCAGCGCGGCCAGTGCTTCGGGCGTCGCCACGTTGACCACCAGGCCCACGGCGCGCAGCGCCTGCAAATCCTTGCCCCGCTGTTTGAGCCATGCGCGCGAGGCGTCATCGTCGCCGACCAGGAACAATGGCGTGAGGCCTGGCGCGCGGATCACGCGACGCGGCTCGTCGCCCGGGGTGAGCCGCGCCGAGCGCACCGGCAGCATGGCCGCCTCGGCATCGGCAGGATTGCCGATGCGGGGTACTGGTTGCGGCATGGCCGGTTGGCCTGGCTGCGCATCTTGCGGGTTCAAGGCGCGGTAGTACGGCAGCGCCGAGGTGCCGCCCTTGTCCTCGACCACGATCAGCGGCGGTGACGCCGGCTTGGTATAGGGGCTGCGGTCCTGCGCGTCGGCGGTGGTGGCCAGCAGCGCCGCAGTCGCGGCAACGAGGATGCGGTTCATGGCATGGGACTCCGGGCAGAGGGAAGTGAGGCGCCTGGCCCGAGCACGCGGGTCAGGTGCTGGTGGACGCTGCGGCGGTAGCGGGCGGCCGGCTCGCCGCCCGCGGGGCGGTGGTAGCGGCCGATGGCGACCAGCCAGTCCTCGCCCGGCGTGTGCTGCTCCTGCAGGATTTCCGCGGCGATGGCGAGGTTGCGGTACGGGTCCAGCAGCTCGCAGGGATGCGCGTAGCGGTGCGCGTGGTAGCCGAGGTTGACCTGGCCGAGGCCGGCGTCGATGCGGTTGGCCGGCGTGCTGGCGAGCGCCCGGCGGATGCCTGCGCAGGCCTCGGCCCGCGTGGCGTAGCGTTCGGCGCGGCCGGCGACGTTGAGCGTCCACGGCCACGGGATCAGCCGGCCGCGCAGCCGGGCGCCGCTCTCCTGCAGCGCCACCGCATACAGCACCGGCGACGGCACGCCCGCCTGCTGAGCGGCGAGCTGGTAGGCAGGTGGCGGCACCTCCTGGCCGAAGACGATGGCGGCATGGGCGCAAAGGCCGAGGACCAAGGCCGCGCAGCCTGCACGGCGGGTTACTGCCGCTGCCATTGGCCGTTGACCTCGCGCACCACAGCGGGCAGATCGCCGGGCAGGCCGAGCGACAGCCAGCGCCCGGCGTCATGGTTGAGCGTGATGGTGCGCGAGCGCACGCGGCCGGCGTCGATGCCGGCCTGCGTCGCCCACTGGCGGATGCGGGCGTCCTCCTGGCGGCTGCCGACCATGTAGAGGTCGAAGGCGGTGCCGGCCGCCTGCAACTGGCGCACGCGCTGCTCGCACGGCGGGCACTCGGCCTTCACGAAAACCGCCAGCCGGCCCGAGCCCCGGTTGCCGGCGCCCGGCACCTTCGCACCGGGCATGTTCACGCGCTGCTGTCCCGGATAGAGCCGCTTCCACGCCGCGTCGTAGGCCCGCTGGTACGCCAGCGTCTTGCCCACGCGCTTCGATTCCGCCTGCACCTGCAGCTCTGCATAGCGGTTGCGTTCCTCGTCGCTGCGCGCCTCGATGCCCAGCGCCGTCAGCGGATCGAGGTTCGGGGAATAGATGCCCAGCGGCCCCTGCATCAGTTGGCGGTAGCGCGCCCACTCCTCGGGGCGCAGCCCCCAATCGCGTGCCAGGCGCTCGTCCAGCGCAGCGTCGCTGCTGTTCTGCACCTGGGCGGGAACGGTGCGCGAGGACGCGACCGGCGCCGACTGCGCCGAGGCCGTGCCTGCGACAGCGGCGAGGATGGCGGCGAAGCAGATCGCGGCGTGCTTCATGGCCGGCTCCTATGGCAGCGCAAGGCGCTGGGTCTGGCCGTCCACGCGGAACACGGCGGCGCGCGCCTCGATCGCCAGCAGATGCCACGCGCCTACGGCATCGCCTTCGCGCAGCAGCCACACGTCCAGCACCGACGAGGCCTTGGGCGCCGCCACCGACAGGAAGCGCTCGCCGCCGCGCAGTTCCACGCCCACGACGTTGAACGGCGGTTCGGGCACCTTGGGATTGGCCGGCTCGGCGGTGCGCCGGGGTGCCGCGGCAGGCGCGGCGGTTCGCTTCATGCGCGCTTCGAGGTCGCCCATGCGCGCCTGCAGCGCCTGCAAGTCGCCGGTATGGGCGTCTGCGGCCTGGGCCTGCTCGACCTGCGTCAGGCGCTCGTCCAGCGCCTTGCGCGCGGCCTCGAAGTCGGGCTGGGTGACAGGCTTGGGCTGGTTCTTCGAGGCCGCCGCCTGCTGTTCGAGTTCGGCGACGCGCGTGTTGAGCGCCTGCACGTGCGCATCCTGGGCGCTGGCCTGGCTCTGCTCGCTCAGGCGCGACAGGCCCACGCTGTTGACCACCGCGAGGATGCTCACGAGCAGCAGCCACGCGGCCGCTGCGATGTTCAACCAGCGCGCGCGGCCGGCGTTCTCGTCGGGAAGCTGCGGGATGGTCATGGCTGGGCCTCCTGGGGCACGTGGGGTTCGGCGGCGGGCGCGCTCGATGCGGCAGCCGCAGGAATGGGGCTGGCGCTCGGCGCACGCGCAGTCGTCAGGCGCGCGAAGCACACCGCGCGCGCCGCGTCATCGACTGACAGATCCCAGGCCGGACCGGCCAGCGCCAGCAAGGCATCGCGCAGCGGCAGTGGCCCGAGCCGCAGGTGCGCCGCCGGCAGCGGCAGCGTGAACAGCGAAGCGGCGTCCGGCGCATCGCAAAGGCGGTAGCCGGTGCGCAGCAGCACGTGCCGCAGGGCATCGCCGACGCTCGCGTCCAAGGTCGGCGGAATCGAAATCTCGATCACCTGCCGCAGCAGGTCGCGCTGCGCCGGTTCCGGCACCATCTCAACCAGCGTGTAGCGCCCATAACGGGCCACCGGGATCAGGCTCGGCTCGGGCTCCGGGGCGATGGTCCTGACCAACACCGCAGGCTCGGGAATCGAGTCAGGGGCAGTCGGGGTGCTCGCCGTGCCCGTGGCGGCGCAGCCGGTGATGAGCACGCAGCCAACCAGCAAGGCAGGCGCAGTCAGGCGATGAACGACGCAGGTGAGTGGTTGCATGGGGCAGTTCCCTGGAACACGGAGCCCTCACCATCGCCGCCGCAGGGCGTTGGGGCAGCAAACAAAGGGAACTGGCATGCGCCCGACTTCATGGCCTGCCGTCGATGCGCAGAACAAAAAAGAAGCCGGCGCCCCGAAGGGCAGCCGGCGTGGGTGGGTGGGATCAGGCCGCGACGAGTTGCCGGGCCAGTGCCACCTCGACGGAATCACCGTCCTGGTTCAGCACATCCAGTCCCGACTCGGGCACGTCTCCCGACGTGCTCTGCGAGACCATGATCTTTCGCGCCATCAGCCCCAGGCAGGTCATCTGCGAGGAAGCCGCATAGCCGAGGTAGATCACGCGAACCGGCAGCTTCTGGCCGATGCGCCATGAGCGCCGGGCCGCCTGCTGCAGGCTGTAGACGTTGTAGCCCGACTGCATGAACACGATCGTCGGAAACTCCAACAGGTCGAGACCCGTCTTGACCAGCTCCGGGTTCGTGACGAGCACGTCGATGCCACGGTCCAACTGCTCGGCGATCCAGTCTTCGCGACGGCTGGCGTCTACGCTCGCGCGCAACACCGCCACCTTGAAGCCCTCCTGCTCCAGCAGCACCTTCAAACGCGACGTGGTGTCGCGCGTTCCGGTGTAGACCGAGTAGACCAGCGTCTTGCGACCCGCAGCCTTCTCCTGCTTGCAGATCTCGATCAGCTCGCGCTCCTTGGGCATCACCTCCAGCTCGTTGAACTGAGCCGGAACGAAGGCCAAGGTCTGGCGCGTGCGAGGGTGCACCACCGTCTCCGACCGGAAGCAGCAATCCGGCCAGGCCAGCAGCACGTTGAGGACCACGCCGAGCAGCGTCGTGTCGCGCTTGGCCAGCGCCTGTTTCAGCGCCGAGGTCAGACGAAACGACAGATCGCGATAGGCCGCGGCTTGCGCCGTGTCCATCGCCACCTCGCGGAACTCCTCGTCGTAGGACGGCAGCACATTGCCGCCGATGTCCTTGAGCTTGAGAAATACCGTGAACGGCAGGACGCAACGTAGCACGCCCTTCGGGCCGAAGCCCGGCGCCTTGACCGTGCGCACCGATACCTTGGTGCCCTTGGCCGTCTTGTGCGCCGTGCCCGTGCTCTCGGAATAGATGTCCTTGAGAATCCCGTGATCGCGCATGAACGCCATCGCGGCCGAGGTCATGCTGCCGCTCTTGGTCGGGCGGTAGCCGTCTTCGATCATTCGCCCCGGCAGGGCTCGGAACAGCAGGTGGAACAGGTCGTCGCCGTAGCCACCCATCAGCGTGCCGGTAAGCAGCAAGGTCTTGCGCGCCTTCGCAGCGAGCACGCCCATGGCCTGGCCCTGGGCGCTACCGCCGTTCTTGTACTCGTGCGCCTCGTCGGCGATGAGCAGGTCGAACGTGCCTTGCGGCAAATACCTCTTGATGAACTCGGACGGCTGGTAGCCACCCTCACCGAAGCCGAACTCCATGTTCGCCATCGCCCGCTCCATGCGGTGCGCTTGGGCGTCCGAGAAGACCAGCTCGCCGTTGGCATCCATGAGGTTGATGAACTCGTGGATGTTGTCGCCCAGCATCGAGGCCAGGAAGCCGTCGCCGAACTTCTTCATCAGCTTCTGCGCGGTGACTTCCCCGATGGTCGGGATGCGCTGCAAGGCTTTGAAGACGGCCGTGGACTGGTCGCTGGCGGACAGGCTGCGCGGTCGCATCAGCGTCCACAGCGGTGCGGCGCAATGGCTGCACCGGCGGCGGTAGTCCTCAGCTTCGAGTTCGACCGGGTTGATTGGCTCGCCGTCGAGGTTGGTGATGACCTGGCCGCAATCCGGGCATGCGCCGACTTCGCCGTGCTTCGTGTGCCGCACGTTGAAGACGGGCTTCCAGTGGAAACCCATGCGCATCCGCACGCGCCCGAGCACGTAGAACTCCTGGCCGCGCACCGGCACGCCCAACTGCTCGCGCAGCTTGATGAGCTTGACCAGCGTGTCTGGGCCGTTGAGCACCCAGACCTTCGCGCCGGCCACGGTTTCCTGGATTTCCCGGCGCCACTTGTAGACCAGGTGAGGCGGTGAGAGGACCAGCGTGCGGCGGTAGCCTTCGGCGTGCAGCACGGCCGCCGTGGCAATGCCAACGGTGGTCTTGCCGCAGCCCATTTCGCCATTGACGATCGCGGCGCGTTCGCCGCGGTCGGCCAGCAGCTCGGTGACGGCATGCACCACCTCGGCCTGCGCGCCGAACAGCTTGCGCTTGAGACTGGCCAGCACGAGCTGGCGATGCGGCCGGGCCTGGCTGGTGTAGACGGGAGGGTTGGCGCGGTTGAGCGAGTCCAGCAGTTCGTCGCCGAATTCGGCAACGAAATCCTGAAGGCTCATCGCCAGGGGAGAAGCAGCCGCTTCGAGCAGGTCGCCCTGGACGGGAGTGCCATCGGCGGCGGGAACAATGTTGGTATCGAGGGACATGGTGATGCTCCATAGGAATGAGGCATGCACCTCCCCTGCGGGGCGATGGCATGCCCCGGGTTGGGAAGAGAAGAGCGGCGCGCGGCCGCGGTGGATGAAGATCAGTATTCGCTGGGCAACAGCAGCGTGGTCACGCTGCGATCCCACTCGGTGATGATCCAGAGCTTCAGGTCAGGCGCGACCTGGTAGGACGAGAAAAGCCGATCCTCGCCGGAGCGCAACGCGGCGTCGTTCTGACGCCGGTCGCTGTCGTCGAGGTCGCCCCAATCGCCGCTGAGATGGCGGGACAGATACGGTGCCGGGTTGAGCCGGCCTTGCTGGACCAGCGCATCGATGCCGCGGGTCATGACCAGGTGTCCGGGGGCAAAGCGTGCTTGCGACGCCAGGTTGAGAACTGCGAGTGCCATGGTGTTTCTCCTTCGGATGAAAGAGGGGCCACGGCACCCGGCGGGGTGACATGGCCCCGTTGGGTGGATGAGTTGGTGGATGAAGCGACGGCGAATCGTCAGGGAACAGCGATCAGCGGATGGTCAGCACCTCGCCACACGTCGACGAGCCCGGCGTCATGTCCCAGGCGCGGATGACCGGCACGAACTTGTCGGTCAGGATGCGCGTCTCGGCCACGGTGCCGTCGTCGCGCTCGGTGTACTCCGTCTGCAAGGTCTTCTCCTTGTGGGTGTCGCCCTTGACGACGAGCACGCGGCCCGTCTTGGACTTCACCACGCCGGAAATCGCACCCGCGGCGAGCGCTAAGGCGAGATGCCAATGCGATAACCCTCGCGCCGGGGGCCGCAGCGACTGCTGCGCGGCGCCAAGGTGCGTGTCGAGCGTCGGCCAGAGTCCTTGCAGCCGGCCGACTTCATCGGCGAACTGCTCGGGCTCCATCGTCACGCGGTAGAAGTGCTCCGGCTCGGCCGTGGCAGGCACCGTGTACGGCAGGAACGGCCATTCGACCGGCAGCTCTTCCGCTTCGGCGTCGCCGAGACCTATCTGCAGCAGCAGTGCGCGCGTGGCCTTGACCGAATCCGACACCTGGTCGCGCTGGCGAACCTTGCGACCGAAGATCACGACCTGCCTGAACTGCGTGTCCACCGCGCGGTAGATGCGCAGCTCGGCGAAGTGCCGGGTCAGCCATCCGACCAGTTCGGCGTCGAGCACGTAGTGCGGCACGATGTAGATCAGCACGCCGCCGTACTGCAGCAGCGGCAGCGCCTTCTGGTAGAACAGCTTTTCCAGCCGCGCGCGGCCCTGGCCCTGGTAGCCGACGTTGCCGTTGGTGTCCTTGGACAGGTCGCCATACGGCGGGTTGAGCCACAGCAGGCCAAAGCTCTGCCGGCTGATCAGCGTGTCCATCAGGTCGCCGTGGATGCAGCGATCGACCAGTTGCCGGGCGTGGCGTGCGCGCTCCGCCTCGTACTCGACGGCGAAGGCCTGGACCCGTTCGCGCCCGAGGGCGTGCGCGGCTTCGGCGATCGCCACGCCTTCGCCGGCGCAGGGATCGAGGATGCACAGCGGACCGGCCGAGGGAGCAGCGGGCGCCAGCGCGGCGAGTGCTCTTTCGAGCGTGGGTTCATCCGTGGGGAAGTACCCGTTCTTGACGAAGTTGCGGGCGAGCCGCGGGAACATGAGGGCCATGGGAATCTCCTGGCATTGAAGATGAAAGGATGCGGACATGCGCGCGTGCATGTCCGGTGAAGGAACCTCAAGCCACCGCTTCGAGCGGTCGTGCCGAGGGGATGCGGCTGGCCGGCGTGCCGGCGACGAGCGCGCCGCTGCGGATCAGGCCGCCCAGCACCTGGGTCAGCGCCGGCACGTCGATGGCGAGCCGATGGCCTTCCAGAGGCCCGAGGGCGAACGGCAGGCGCGTCAGCATCGACTTCGCCTGCAGCAGTTCCAGCACGCTGTCGCGCCAGGGATCGAGAAGCGGCAGCGGGCAGGTGTCCCGCACCAGCGTCCACAGCCGGTCGAGCCGGTACTTGGAATCGCGAGGCAAGAGCGCCAGTGCGCTGGCGTTGGCCTTGTCGGGTTTGACGCAGCGCCGATCGAACAGCCAGATGTTGGTCAGCGAGCCGAACAGCGTGCGCCGGTAGGCGCGTGCGCTGCGCTTCTCCAGGTTCTCGACGTTGCCGACGAAGACCGGGATGCTCGCGCCTTGCTCGGTGATGATGTGGAACTGATCCAGTCCCTGCTCGTCCCGGCCCAGGGTGAGACGGGCCAGGAATTCCTGGACGGCGGTGTCGCGCGCCCAGAGGGAGATGAAGACCAGGTTGCCGTTCTCGTCACCGACGACGCCATCGGCCATCAGGTCGGGGCATTCGTCGATGCGATAGAGCGTCTTGGGGGAAGAATGTGCAGGCATGGTGATGTCCTCGAAGTGAGCGGAGACAGCACCACCCGCGAGGGCAGTCACTGCCCCAGGGGGATGGAAGAAGACGCGGTGAACGTCGTTGTGAAGAATCAGACCGTGCGTCGCAACGCACCGTAGCCTTGAAGGTCTGGGCTACCTGGGCATGTTGTCGGCTACGCCGACGGACACGAGTCATAGCCTGCGCCAAGCTGCGTACACCGCGTGAGCGAAAAACCGACCCGGCGCCCAACCCTGTTTGCGCTGGCGCATCGCCCGCGGCGCCGGAAGGACGGCCGCAAAAGAAAAGGCTCAGTTCGCGTTGAATGGTGACAGGCTCGCCCAGTGAGCCTGTTGAGTTCGAGACTGCGTCGGTGGTGACAGAAGAGTCACCGGGAGACGCAAATGAAGGCGGACGAATTGAAGCGGCTGCGCGATGCGCTGGGGCGGCTGACAGCCAACCAGCGCAAGCTGGTGCTCCATGAGCTTGCACACGCCCAGGCCATCGACGAAGTTGCCGACTGCATCGAGAAGCGGTTGGCCGCGCGACCGATGTGCCCGGCTTGCAACGGCGAGCACGTGGTGCGCAATGGCTTTGCCAATGGGTTGCAGCGATACAAGTGCCGCGACTGCCGTATCACCTTCAATGCGCTGACCGGCACACCGCTGGCGCGGTTGCGCTACCGCGACAAGTGGCTCGACCAAGCCAAGGTGCTCGACGAAGGACTGAGCGTTCGCAAAGCGGCCACCCGACTCGGCGTGCACAGCACGACCGCCTTTCGTTGGCGCCATCGCTGGCTGGCCTGCCCTCGCGAGGCCAAGGCAGTGCACATGGCCGGTGTTGTCGAGGCTGACGAGACGTACCAACTGCTCTCGTACAAGGGCCAGCCAGCACGGCTGGCCCGACAAACGCAACGGGCACCTCGCCGGCGCGGCGGCAAAGCTGCCAAGCGCGGGGTGTCGTCCGAACAAGTGCCCATACTGGTGATGCGCAACCGCTCCGGCGAAACCAGCGACTTCGTGCTGCCCAACACCGGCAAGGCTGCGCTCAAGGCGGTGCTGCCACAGGCACTGGCCGACGACTCTGTGCTGTGCTCGGACGGCAGCAATCACCTTCACCAGGCCGCCGTGGAACTGGCGATTGAGCACCAAGCCATCAACATGTCTGCCGGCGAGCGCATCCGCGGGCCGTGGCATGTCCAGAACGTCAACGCGTATCACAGTCGCCTGAAGACCTGGCTGCGGCGCTTCAACGGCATTTCCACGCACTACCTGCCGAACTACCTCGGCTGGTTCCGGGCGCTCGACCGCAACGCGCGACTCAGGGTCGATGCGGTTTCCCTGCTCGCACTGGCCATCGGCCCCGGGCCATCCGCACTCAACGCGAACTGAGCCAAAGAAAACCGCCCCGGGGACACCGAGGCGGCAAAGATGACTGCTTGGCTCAGGGAGGAAAAGCCAAGGAGGTATGCAGTCGAATCTCGATTTTCGAGGCAGCGGCGAATTGGCGCATTAGGGTTACACCGAACCAAATGGAACGCGGTGCGCTGGCAGCACAGCACCAGCCAAAAAAAAAGCGGACCATGCCGTGAGGCACGATCCGCTTGTGGGTCAGGCTTTGAGCTGGCGTAGGCCGTCCGCCAGCAGCCACAGCGCCCGGTTGAGCCGGACGTTCTGGTCGATGCCCTGGACGGCTCGCGTGCGCTGCCGGCGCCCGTTGGCAGCACGGCCGCTCAGGCCGCCCTTGACCAGGTTCTCCTGGACTCTGTTGAAGACAGTCCACAGGTCGGCGCGGTTGTCGTCGTAACGACGGGGCCGCAGGATCTGGGTCTCCGTGATGGGCAAGGCCTTGCCCGAATCGTCGTACTTCAAGGTCAGCGCCGACTTGGCGAAGACCTCGGCCTCGCCGTTGTCCAGCGTGATGCCCTGCATGGCGTCGCGCGAGTCCTGCACGCGCTCGAAGCCGTGCAGCACCTCGTAGGCGCCTTCGATCACGTGATCGGTGACGTTGCCCTTGTGGGGCACCCGCACGTCGGCGAAGGTGTCGCCGCACACCAGGCCGTTGTGGCAGACGAATCTGAACAGGCCCGCGAGCATCTGGTAGCTGCTGCTGCCGTCGTGCGAGTTGAGCAGGATGATCTCGTTCGCCTCGGCGCCGTTGATCTGGCTGGCGTGGCGAAGGCGCAGCATGTGCTTGGTGTAGTCGCGGCGGTCCTCGTGCCGCACGCGGGTCTGGCACACCATGAACGGCTGGAAGCCTTCCTTGCGCAGTTCAGTCAGCACAGCCGCCGTGGGGATGTAGCTGTACCGTTCGGAGCGGCTTTCGTGCGGGGTGTCCGCGAAGATGGACGGGGCCACGGTGCGAATCTGATCATCCGACAGCGGATAGTCGGCGCGCAGCACCGGGGAGCGAGAAGCGAAGCGGGAAGCGAGTTGCATGATGATCTCCTTGCGGAATGAAGCAATCGGCATCCAGCGGCCGAGGCCGGATGCGCGGATTGCGTGGGACGAAGAAAAGCCCTGCTGAACAGGGCCTGATGGAAGGGATGAAGAAGCGCGTCGCTGGGAAGCGGCCTATGGGTTCTGAACCGGCTCCCAGCCTCGGCTATGCGGGTTGAAGCAAAGCGCTTCCTGGCCTTTAAGGATCGGCGTGAAGCCTTCGAGGAAGATGTAGCGCAAGTACAGGGCGCGGTAGGTCAGTGCCTGCCACGCCTGTTCTTCGCTCAGGCCGTTGGCGATGAAGTGCTCGCGCAGCTCGTCGTCGTCGGAAACCTCGTTGTTGGCCAACTGTTCTTCGACGAAGCGAAGCAGCTCGGGCCGCATGGACGACAGGATGGTGTCCATGTGCGCCTCACTCAGTGGCTGCATCGCCGGCCACACTGCTCGCCGGATGCTGCTGATGGAAGGCATGCACCCTTGCGCGCCAAGTGGCGCAGCGCTGCGGCGCCATGTCGAGATAGCGCAGCGGGCACGAGTAGTAGTACGGGTGCTCGGCCTCGACCAGGGACTTGTAGCCCCATTCGCGGCCCTCGCTTTCCAGCAGATGGCAGCCAATCAAGGTGGCCGACTCTCCGGGTGCGAGACCCAGGACACCGGCCTGCTTGGCGGTGACGCGCACCACCGTCCACAGCACGTTGCCGACCAGCGTGTGATCGATGACCTCATTGCGCGACCGCTCGGTTTCCTCAGTTGCGGTCAGCTCGCGGATCAATTGATCGCGCGTCAATCGAACGAATGTCCAGCCCATGGAATGACTCCTGTGAGAAAGGGCCGGAGTCCTCCCGCCGGGGAAGGAACCCCGGCGGGTTGGTGGAAAGCCGCAGGCACGCGGCGTGAAGTGGCGATGGGATCAGACCCTGGCGAGATGCCAGTCCTGGGACAGCGGAGCGAACTCGTAGCCCAGGTCGCCGAGACGGTCGCGCTGTTGACGCAGCACGCGCCGATCCACGGTGGCATCGAGCTTGACGACATCGCCCAGCGGCCAGAGCACACCGAACAGTGCCGCGTCGCCGTCTTCGTCCGCCTGGACCGGAGCCTCGGCAGACGCAGCAGCCGGTTCGCTGCCGAACGGCGTGGTATCGACCAGCGGGTCGCGCGAGCTGCGCGCCTTCTTCCGGCCGGCCGCCTTGGGGGCGGTCGTCGGCGTCGGCGTGGCGGTCTGCGCTTCCTCGTCGATCGGATCGACTTCCTGCGGACTCAGCCGGCGGGCGTCGTCACGGCTCAGGGCGTCGATGTTGGACAAGGTCATCCCGCCCAGGAGGGCGCGGATCTCGATGACCATGCGACCGTTGGCGGTGTACGTGGACGGGCGAATCTCCGCGATGGCGAAATCGCCCTCGTACTTGCCTTCGGCGTACTGGTCGAGTTCGGCGTTCTTCACGACGAACTCGCCGATGGAGGTCGCAAGGCGCCCGACGTTGAAGTCGCCGTTGCGGCCGTGGATGGTCTTGATGGCCAATTGGCCGGGAATGGTGATCATGAAGAACTCCTGCGGACGAAGCTGCGATCACGCACACGGCTGTCATGGTGACGGTCGCATGCGCACGCGAGTGGGAGAAGACAAGGCCCTGGGCTCAATTCAGAGTCAGGGCCTTGCGGATCAGAACGACTCGGCAACTTCCAATGCGGGCGCATCGGCAGTGGCTTCATCGGCAGCTTCAGCGGCGGGCCTGGCGGGCTCGGACGCAGCGGCTTGCGGCTCGGCGGACGTCGCGGGGACATCCGTGGCGCGCACGTCGCGTTCGTCGCGGTCGTCGGCGTCGGTCGGCTTGGGCTCGGCCTTGTAGACGAGCTTGCCGTCGACCTTGATCCAACTGACGAACAGCAGGCGGGCCTTGAGGCTCACCCCCTGCTCGCCGGCACGCTTGCCCTTGGAGTAGGTAAAGGTGTCGGTCCACAGGTCGCCCAGGCGGAAGCCGATCATCACCTTCTTCTCGGCATCAACCGCTTGGATGCAGCGGCGCACCAGGTGCTGCGCTTCGGAGCCCGAGACGCGCGTGTCGAAACGCACGTAGGCCACATCATCGCTGGGGCCGTTGAGCGCCGCGATGTCGCAGGCCAGGAACGCATCGCCTTTCTTGGGCTTCACTTCGCGGATGCGATTGAGATACCCGAGTCCGGTGATGTGCAGGTCGAAGAAGGACCTTTCGGTGGAAGTGGTCATGGTGAATCTCCTGAGAACAAAGAGGCGGAGACACACCCGACCCAAGGCGGGGAAGGTGTGGAACCCCCGCGTGGGTTGAAGGAACAGCTTGGGTGGCATCACCATCGGGAGAACCGATGGCCGTTCGCGCTGGGATGCCGGAGCGAACTGGGTGATCAACGCGGTCGGAACCGCATCGCAGTCTTGAAGATCGAGACTGCCTGGGCATGCTGCTGACGGGTGTCAGCGGAACATGGTGATAAGCGTGGCGCCTGGCACGCGCCCGCGCGAGCGGCAATCGGTATCCGAGACGCCCCGCATTGACGGCGTCCTCGGGAAAAAGTGAAGCCCCTTCATGAGGGGCTGGGAAGCAGGACGGTCAGTGGCCGGCCGGCGCAGCGGGCATGGGCTGCATCGACAGGTGCGTGGCCGTGGCCGACACTTCGAGGTCGTCCTCGCTGTGCAGGATGCGGCTGAACACCCGTTCCCGCAGGTCGAAGAACTCGCCGAAGTCGTCGCCGCCGAATTCGGCGCGCGCCAGTTCCCACCAGTCGTCGAACACATCGACATCAGGGTTGCAGCCCACGGCATAGGCGATGGTCTTGCGCCGCCCATCGGGCCGGCTCTCGCCGCGCTCGGCCATGAAATACACGCCCTGGTCCTTGACCAGGACGACGCGGCACTGGTTGGCCGCCGCCTCGGCAAGCACGGGCCGAAGCTCGGTGCCTTTGAATCGAACAGTCATGGAAGTGGTCTCCAATCGAGGTATGGGAGGAAAGGCTTCCCGCCGCGGGGACGGGAAGCCGCTTAGGAACGCAGGGGCTCAGTGCTGGACCAGCTTGCGGCCGGACAGGCGCTGCACGCGGATGAGGCGCCAGCTCCCGTCGTCGATCAGCCGCTCCAGGGCCTGGCCCAGCTCGTCGAACGACACTTCATCGACCCGCTCGACCAGATTGCTGTTGCGGTGCAGCTCCACCGCGTAGAGGTCGAGGCCGCGCTCGTAGAGCACGGTGACGCGCCCCTGGAACTTCGCTGAGGCGACGGTGAAGCCGATGGCCGGCGGCGTGGCGATGATGTTGCGGGGGCTCGGATCGACCACCGTGAAGTCCCGCGCGCCGGCATCCACCAGCAGGTGCGTGATGCGGCGAAAGCCATCGGGCGCGGGCAACTGCTCCAGTTGGTGGATCAGCTCCTGCAGCTCGGGGCACTGCGGCTCGGGGATCGGCAACTTGGCCGGCGCGGAACCCAGGATGAGCCGCTTCACCGTGTACGGCTGGCCGTCGGCGGTGAACTCGGTGCTCTCCTCGGGCGTGTCCGCGCGCATGCCGTCGAAGCGGCGCCGCGCATACGGTTCGACCTGCACCTTGGCGCCTTCGTCGGGCACATCGGTGACGAGCGCCTTGTCGAGCACCGCGAACTCGGCCCGGC
Organism: Nevskia sp.; assembly: GCF_021732705.1. GTDB lineage: Bacteria > Pseudomonadota > Gammaproteobacteria > Nevskiales > Nevskiaceae > Nevskia. Next base: position 296,078 of record NZ_JAKFUM010000003.1, read on the forward strand.
CCGTCTTGACGACGATGGCCTCGTCGGTGGTGGCGATAACCTTGCCCTCGAAAGGCTTGGGATCAACGTGGAAGCCCAGCGTCGAAACCTTGGGCTGGCCGTCGAAGATGTTGAACTTGAAGCTGCGGACGTTGGAAGGCACGTGGCCGCGAACCAGCGTCGGCATCTGTGCGCGGATGGCTTGGGTATCCATTAGGAGGCTCCTTGTGGCAATCCAAGGAACTTCCGCCCGCAAGGGAGGCATGTCCCTTGGGGGTGAGGTGGATGGACGCGCATGCGCCCGTGGAAGGAAAAGCAACCAGCGCGGCGAACCGTGCCGCAGCCTCGAAGGTCTCGACTGCCTGGGCATGCTTGCCGGCAACGCCAGCGAACATGCGAGCAGCGTGCGTCGGGTGTGGGCCAGCGTCGTGGGGGAATCGGCACTGCGCCGCCACCGGCTTCGTCCAGAAATGAAACGAGCCCCGCGTGGGGGCTCGAAAGGTGGTGTCAGTCGTCGTAGATCGGCAGGCCGTCCAGCACCTGCGCATCGGCATCGAAGACCAGCATGCGCACGTCGGCGAGCGCGGCCAGGTGCAGCACCTGCACCAGGGATTCCGGCATGCCCTTCTTGCGGTGCTCCTGCATCAGCCGCTTGGCCGTGGTGCCTTCGACCGCGCGCAGGTTCTCGTCGGTCCAGGGCGTGGCGATCAGCTTCAACCCGATGGCCGGGCTGTACGGGATGCGGAAGGCGACGAACAGGAACAGCGTCGGCGTGGCGATGTCCGCCAGCTCGGAGAGGAAGCGATGCGCGTCGGCGTCGAGGTGCGCGCTGCTGATCTCCCAGCACCGGCTGTAGTAGCCCGTTTCATAGCGCAGGCGCCGCACGACTTCCCGCGCCGCTTCTTCGGAGTAGGTGTCGCCCACGTGCAGCGGCTTGCCGTCTTCCTCGGCCATCACGGCATAGACAACGTTGCGGGCGAGCCCGTGGCTGCGGCATTGCGCTTGCAGTTCATCGGGGACCGCTTGGTCCTCGGTGATCAGCACGAAGTCGTCCGAGAAGATGCAGGCCCGCCGTTCGACCTGGCTGTCCGGCAGATTCGACTGCGAGGGATGCAGGGGCAGGTAGGTCAGCGGGCAGTCGTCGTCGTAGGAGATGGCAAGCAGCCGCTGGACGGACAGGCCGTCGTAGCCGCGGACAAAGGGATTGTTGTTCGAGTAGGACATGGGATTTCTCCAGCAGAGGATGGCCGAGGCAATCCCCTGCTGGGGATTGAACCCCAGCGGGTGGATGAAGTGGCAGCCGGTCAGCCGGCAGCGGTAGAGGACGGGTCGCCCAGCACCTTCAACAGGTCGATCAGGCCGCCATTCGCAAGCTGGTACAGGCTGTTGTAGTCGTCGCCTGCTCCAGGCGATCAAGCCGCGCATCCAAGTCAAGGATGCTTTGGTGTACGTTGCGGGCGATGCTCAGCGCGGAAGGTTTTTCGGCCGGCTTGCGTGCATCGAGCACCGAAAGGACTTCAGCGGGCGATGGGTAACGGCAGTTAGGGCCGTACTCGACCGGAAAAACCTCGCGCCCGGTCAATCCGGTGTTCGGAGTTCCGCTGCTGACATGCAGCACATACTCGTCTTGCACATCGTTGCCGGCGTAGTCGAATACCACCATGCGCGGCTTGCGCACGTCGGCCGGCCAACCTTCCAGGATGACCGCATCGATGTCGTCGTCGGTCACGAGCAGACCGATGGAAAAGTCAGGGGACATGATTCACTCCTATGAAGAAAGGAGGGACATGGCCCCGCATAGGGACGCATGTCCCTCGTGGGGTGGGAGAAAAGGAAGAACGTTGGCGGGCCGAAGCAGCTCACCAGCCGTTGTAGTTCAGCGTCAGGTCGGCGATGACCTTGCGCCGTTCCAGGTCGAGGCCGCCCAGGTCGGACAGACCCTCGAAGCCGCAACGCTTGAGCATCGCACCGCCCTCACGGGCGTTGTAGAAGCTCACCATCGCGGACAGGAACATCCGCTGGCCGCTGCTCAGGACGCCGAGGGCGTCGTTGAGCATCATCAGCTTTGGCCGCAGATCCCACTTGGTGGTGGCACGCCGCAGGCCTTCGCGGGTTCCGTCGCCGAACCATTCGGCTCCGGCGATGTGGACGCCGCGCTTCCATGCCTCGAAGAAGGCTTGGGGTGCGGCAGCGAAGTGCTGGTGTTCCAGCTCAATCTGATCAAGTACCTCTTGAGGCAGGGCACGGTTCATGACTTGGCTCCTGGTGGTTGGACATCACGGGTTGAGTCGCTGCTGCCAGCGGCCCGTTTGCAGGGCGTGCTCGGCGGCGTGGTGCGAGCGGAAGTAGCTGACCGACTCGCGCGAGACCGGGCCGTCCACATCGGCGGTGCCGATGTAGTGGCCGGCCGCGCTGCACAGCACCTGCAGGGGCAGGCGCTTGCCGACGTAGGCCAGAGCCTGGTAGCCGATGGATTCGGCGCGGGCCTGTTCAGCACTCAAAGGTGCCGATGCGAACGCAAGGGACATGGGTTTCTCCTGGTAGTTGAAGACCGGGAGCACCACGCCCTTTCGGGAGCGGGACACTTCCCGAAGGGTTGAACATGAAAAGCACCCGCGTCGTGATGACACGCGTCCGCGGTGGTCGGTGCGAAGCGGACTGGATCGGTCAACGTGGCGAACCGCGTTGCAGCCTTGAAGACCTGGGCTGCCAGGGCATGCTGCTGACGACCGTCAGCGACACATGCAGGAAGGATGGAAGCCCCGAAGCGCACCGTCGCCGATCAAACGGAACTGCGCGTCGTCCGATTTGGCCCGAGCACTGCCGGCAGGAGCGGTGCACGATCCGTCCGCCCACGACAAAGGCGCCGAAGCCCCGAGGGACTTCGGCTGGAGAGGAATCAATCCACCTGTGGGCTGCAAGCAGGCCAGGCCGTCGTCAAAGCCATTCGCTGCGTCAGCAATCTCACCCGGCCCGTTTCGTGGCTGGGGCCGGCATCCTCTGGCGTGTATCCACACACAAAGGGAACCCGTTGTTCCGCCGGCGGGCACCGGCACCGAATACCGTCGACCGCGAGCGGTCTCCTGACACCTCGCAGCATTGCAAGCCAAGGCGTCAGGAGACCGCTCACGGATGGCGGAAGCACCTCGATCAACGGAACCGCGACGAGCGCGATTCGATGGAGCAATGACCTTCTCGCCCTGCAAGCCGTGATCGGTCCGTGCAGGACGCGCACACCGTTGCAGAAGGGAACGCGCGCTGGGGAGTCCCGCGGGGCGCGGGAGGTTTGCCCCGCCGTCGGCAGCAGCCGGCGTGGCAGAGGGAGACGTGGGCGTCAGCTCGCCTTGGGACGCCGATGCCGCGGGCTGGACGCGCCGCGCTTGCCTGCCGCGGCGTCTTCGATCGGCTGCGTGCCCTTGCAGTCCGGATAGCGGCTGCAAGACCAAAACGCGCCGCTCTTGCCGCTGCGCTGGCGCATCGGGGCGCCGCATTGCGGGCAGCTCGGTGCAGGCGGCAGCTTGAGATCGAGTGTGGCGCTGCGGTACTGCTGCACGAGCTGGGCGACCCAGCTCGATTGCTTGGCGATGAAGGTGTCCAGCGTCATCTGACCGGCCTCGATCATGTCCAGCGCCTGCTCCCACACCGCCGTCGTGCCCGGATCGGCGATGGCCGCCGGCACCGCGTCGATCAGCGTGAATGCCGCATCCGACGCGCGGATGGCACGGCCCTTCTTCAAGAGATAACCGCGGGCCAGCAACCCGCTGATGATGTTGGCACGTGTGGCCTCGGTGCCGATGCCCGTGGTGTCCTTGAGCTTCTGCTTCAGGCGCGGGTCGGTCACTAGCTTGGCGACGCCTTTCATGGCTTTGACCAGTTCGCCTTGCGTGTAGGGCTTGGGCGGCAGCGTCTTCAACGCCTTCAGTTCGACCTGGCCGACCTGGCAGGAGGCCCCGGCGCGCAACGCCGGCAGCACCTGGCCGCGCTGCGCGTCCTCGCCGTCCGTGTCGTCGGGCTCCGGCGCCGCCAGCACCTGGCGCCATCCGGCCACCGCGATCTGCTTGCCGACCGCGACCAGCGACTGCCCGCCGCACGTAAGCTGCGCCACCGTCCGGTCGAACTCGTGATGCGGCAGGAACTGCGCGAGGTAGTGCGCGCGGACCAATCGGTAGACGGCCAGCTCCTTGTCGCTCATCGCCGAGAGGTTGGCCGGTTCCAGCGTCGGAATGATGCCGTGGTGCGCCGTGATCTTGCCGTCGTTCCAGGCCCGCGAACGCTGTTGGCGATCCAGGCGGTCGATCAGCGGTCGCAGGCTGGGATCGGTCTTGACCAGGCTGTCGAGGACGGCCGGCACATCTGCCAGCATGCTCTCGGGCAGGTAGCCTGAATCCGAGCGCGGATACGTGGTCGCCTTGTGCGTCTCGTACAGCGCCTGGGCAATGTCCAGCGTTTCCTGCACGTCGAGGCCCAACTGCTTGGAGCACACCTCCTGCAAGGTGCCGAGGTCGAACGGCAGCGGCGGGCCTTCGCGCACGCGCTCGGTCTCCACCGACAGCACCTGGGCGGCGCCGGCCGCGCGCAGTTGTGCGGTTGCCTGCTGCGCCACCGGCTGCTGCAGGCAGCGGCCGGCGTCGTCGGCGCTGCCCTGCGGCGGCATCCAGCTTGCGACGAAGGACTGGCCCGCATGCGAAAGCGCGACCTCGATGGCCCAGAACGGCACCGAGACGAAGCGTGCGATCTCGCGATCACGGTCCACGACCAGCTTGAGCGTGGGCGTCTGCACACGCCCGACCGACAGCACGCCGTTGTAGCCGGCCTGGCGCCCGAGCAACGTGAACAGGCGGCTTAGGTTCATCCCGATCAGCCAGTCGGCACGCGATCGGGCGAGCGCGGAGAAGTACAGCGGCAGCGTCTCGACGGACGGCTTGAGCGCCGCCAGGGCCTTGCGGATCGACGCATCGTTGAGCGCGGACAGCCACAACCGCTGGATTGGGCCGCGGTAGCCGCACAGCTCGATGATTTCGCGGGCGATCATCTCGCCTTCGCGGTCGGCGTCAGTCGCGATCACCAGCTCGCCCGCCTTGGCGACGAGCTGCTGCACGACCTTGAACTGCGCCGCGGTCGCCGCCTTGGGTTCGACACGCCAGCGCTCGGGAAGAATGGGCAGTTGCTCGATGGCCCAGCGCTTGTACTGCTCGCCATAGCCTTCGGGCGCAACCGCTTCGACCAGATGACCGATGCACCAGGTCACGACGACACCCGCACCGCTGTAGCAGCCGTTGCCGCGTTGGCCCGCGCCCAGTACACGGGCGATGTCCTTGCCCTGGGACGGCTTCTCGCACAGGAACACGCGCATGAAGCCTCCTTGGAAGTGTGCGGTTCATCGGATGGCCCCCAGCTTGGCCGGGCCAGCGGATGACGGCAGCAAGGAAGCCGATCGGCATAGACACCGCTTTGTGAACGGCGGGCGATGCGTTGCCGCAGCAGGTACGACCTGACCGCAAAGGCTGGCGCAGCGGGAGCGTCGTTTCGGGAGGGCGGCTGGAACTCGGTGGAACACCCTGGCGCTATCCCCTGGGGATAGCTGGTGCATGGCGGGCGTCTGACGGTTGCTACAGCCGCCCCCTGCGGGGGAATCAGCCCTTGGCCTTGGTTTCCTTCGGCGCCTTCGTCCCCTTGGTTTCCTTCGGCGGCGGTACTGCCGCCTCGGGTTCCAGCGTCCTGGCGCTGAGGGTCACAGCCTGGAGGCGGTACGGCAGAATGCCAATGCGCCGGGCCTCGATCTTGAAGGTGGTGCGCTCGTTGTCGTCGGCGTCTTCCCACTCGTCCTTCACGGTGCGGCCTTCCACCAGCACCCGCATGCCCTTCTGGTACAGCGTCTGCCAGTGGTCGGCGTCGCGGTGCCACAGCTCCACGGGTGCCCAGAACCCGCCGCGGTCCTCGTACTCGCCGTCCTTCTTCGGGATCGGGTTGTCGAAGTAGACGTTCAGGCGCAGTAGCCGGCGCGGCTCGTCGTTGCCGTTGGGGAATTCGCGATAGTCCGGCGCGGAACCGATGTTGCCCTCGCCGACGAAGTGCGTGCTCATGGTGACTCCTTGGGGGTGGTGGATGGAACGGACGCGGCATGCCCGTGGACACGCCGCAGGTAAGCCGCTTCGGCCTGCGCGGCCTTGCTGGCGCACTCCTGGGCCTGGCGGCCCAGCGTGTGAAGGAGGCTGATCTGCATGTTCAGCGCGATGCGCTGCAACTCCATCGCGTACAGGTCATCGATCAGCGAGGCCGGCGTTGCCGGGCGGTCGAGCAGCGACTCCCACAGCGCCACGCCCATCGAGGAACGATCGTGGTTGCGCCAGCGCAGGAAGGTCGTGCCTGCGCCAGTGGTCTGCTGGGCCAGTTGCACATCGAGCAGCGAGAAGGGATAGGCCCGCGCCTGTTGCAGCACACGCCGCTGCGCCAAGCCGATCACGTCATCGCGCAGCGCCGTGCACTGGCTGGCCCAGGCCTCCAGACTCCCCTTACCCTTAAAAGGCTGTAAAAGGCCTTTTAGGTAGCCCGCGTGTTCCAGGCGCTGGAAGTCCGCCTGTTCCAGCGGCAGGAAGCGCGCCGGTTGGCCGGTCGAAGGCGATGCCGTCATGCCTTGGCGCCTTCGCCGTCCAGATCGTCGTCCGCCACGTCGGCTGCGCCAGCGACGGGCGCGGCCTCAGCGGTTGCACCAGGCTTGCCCGCCCGCCGCGCGATCGGTGGCGCAAAGCGCGAGCGGCGCGTGCCTTCGAGCACGTCCTGCGGCAGCTCGCCGAACTTCTCCAGCGCTGCCCGCGCCACCGCGTTCTTCGAGGCGAAGTCGTCGCGAGTCGCGCCGGCGTAGCGGTACTGCTGTGCCAGGGAGAACAGGCTGCGCAGCGCGTGCGCGCCGTCGTTGAGCCAGCGTTCCAACGTGCCGCGGTCGATTAGCGCAGTGTGGTGGGCGAGGATCAGCTTGCGTGCCAGGTCGTCGTAGTCGGCCAGCAGGTACACCGCCATGAAGCCGAGCTGCGCATTGACGAACAGCGGCAGCTTCACGGGCTGCACGTTCATGTTTTCGCCCAGCGACAGTGCGGGTGGCACGTCGGCCAGCGCCTGGTCCACCTGCTCGCGCAGCGCCTGCAAGCTCGCCTTGGTCTGCGTCAGCTTGTCCTCGATGCGCAGCATCCACCAGTCCGAGTAAGGATCGTCCTGTTCGGCCCCGCGCTTCATCTTGTTCATCACGCTGATGTAGCCGTTGAGGCCGATGATCCCGGGCCGGCCCTCAGCGGGCGCTCGGCCATGCCAGATGCGTGAAGCGTGGTGGGTGTGCAGCGTCAGTGACATCGCGCTGCGCAGCGATCCGAGATTCAATTGCAGGGGCTGCTGGGATTCGTTGGACATGGTGACGACTCGCGGTAAGGGAACGAGTCGCCAGCATCGGCATCGCCCGGAAGGGCGTCAGTCAACAAACCGCAACCGCGCCGCTCCTGGTTTTCCAGTCGCTGGAAGGTGATCTGTGTCTGCTATCCCCTGGGGATAGATGCCTGGCAGGAGAGGACCGAGCCTGCAGGCAGACCTGGACAATGGCCATTGGTTGCCCCTGGTTTGGGGCTGCCGCACGCAAGAAGGGGGTCAAACGATGAAGGATGAGACCGCCGTTCAACTGCTGGTGAACGAGGAACGCGGGCACGGCGACAAGCTCGTGAAACTGCTGAAGCAGGCGGAGCGCCTGGAATGCTTGGTGGCCTTTGCGAAGGCATCGGCCCTGAACGGGCTGCTGAAGTCACTGCGCAAGGCGCTTGAGCGCGGACTGGAAGCCCGATTTGCAATCGGCCTCGACTTCTATCTGACCGAGCCCGTCGTGCTCCGAAAGCTGCTGGAGCTGACCAAAGAACACGCGCTCAAGCTGTACCTCAGTGATTCCAGCGAGACATTCCATCCGAAGATCTACGCCTTTCAGCACAGCAAGGGATGCTCGGTGATCGTCGGATCGGCCAATTTCACACAAGGAGGCCTCTACGCCAACTATGAGGCATCAGCCTTGGTCGAGGGCACGAGCGACACGCTGATGGCCTCGGTCACTCAGCATTTCGACGCTCTGATCGATGACGAAATCATCGTCCCGGCGACCAGGGACCGCATTGACGCCTATGAACGGGAGTACGTCATCCACGACATCTTCCGAAAGGTGGCCAAGAAGCGTGCGCAGAAGGCAAGCAGCGCGATTGGCCCGAACTTCACGACGTTGGCCGGCATTCTGGAGTTGATGAAAAGCGACGATTCAGAACATGGCTTCACGGAACAGAAAGCCCTACGAAAGGGCAACCTTCGCCAGGCAAGGCGGATGTTGGAGGAATGGGCCGTCGCGCGTGGGAATACGAGTCAAGGGTTCCTGGCCCGATTTGAAACGTTGATCGGCCTGCTGCATTCGGGTGGCTTGCATCGCGGCAAGAACCGAATCGCGGAGCATCCAGGTCAGTTCGTCGCAGCGGTAAGAGACATCGTGGGCCAAGGCACTCTCCCACCTGGAGACGCCTTCGCAGTTCTTCATGCGCACTTCGAGCACATCCCGCGAGCAGGCATCAACCTACTGACCGAGGTGCTGCACGCACTTGACAACAAGCGGTTCGCGGTGATGAACCAAAACGCGGTGTCGGGGCTGGCATTGGCCGGGATCAGGGCATATCCCCTACATCCAAACAAGCAAAACGTCGGTCCCGACGACTACGCAAGGTATTGCCAGCATGCCGAGGAGGTGCGACAGGCGCTGGGCCTGGCCGACTTCACGGAATTGGATGCACTGTTCAACTACGCCTATTGGGGTGAATCCTCGGGAGAGGTGGAAGCAGATTGACGGGACGGACTTGCGGAAGAGGGGCTGTCCCAACTATCCCCTGGGGATAGCCCAGACGGTCAAGGGCGGCGGAGGTTGGATCGAATCTGTGCCAGGTAGGCGCGCGCCACCTCGGGATCGGCGGGACGGGACTCGGCAGCAGGTGTGGCGTGTGCCGGCGCAGGTGTTCGAGCGACTTGTGGCGCTGCGCCGTTGTCACCTGCCCAGGCCTTGAACTCCCCGCGGATCGCCTTCTGGATGATGCCGAACAGATAGCCGGCCGGGTTGCGCACCGCGCTGTTGCGGCAACGCGCATCCCATTCGTCCAGCACCGCCTGCCGAAGGGGCTCGTCCACCTGCTGCAAAGCCACGAGCGCGCCGCTCTGCTGCTCGTCCTTCAATCGCAGCAGACGCTCGGGCAGGCGCAAGTGCTGCAGCGCTTTCGCGCGCGGTACTGTACGTACTTGATTTATACGATCCATACGTACAGTACGGTCCTCCTTCGGATTCCGAAGTGAGCCGTCTGGCGCGGGCTTCGGCCCTGCTTCGGAATCCGAAGACGGGCCATCGAGATTCCGAAGTAGGCCGCCCTGGCCTTCTTCGGAATCGTGATCCACAGGCTCTTGTGGACAACTCGCATCGGCCCATTCGTTGCGTGCCATGCGCTGTGCCAGCACCTGCAAGCGCGTGGGCAGCGTGCGGCCATTGAGCATCGGGTCTTCGGCGATCTCGCGCAGGGTGTTCGCGCCGACGATCTGCACCGCCTTCGCGGCATGGGTCAGCGCTTGGCTGACCAGGCCGAGGTAGTCGGGGTCGAGCTGCATCGCCTCGAAGGGCGTCAGCGGTTCGTCGTGCAGCACGTAGAGATTTCCCAGGATGCGCCCGGTCTTCGGGTCGCGGCGTCGTCGCACCAGGCTCAGCGAGCGCGTCAGCCGCAGCAGCGTCAGGGCGCGAGCCACGGTCTCGTGCGAGGCCTGCGCCGCACAAGGCATCGACGCGAGATAGGGCCGGAGCTGGTCGTAGGTCGGGAACGCCGTCACACCGTCGCTCTGGAGCTGCAGGCGGAACACCTGCCAGGCATTGCGCTCCAGTGGCGTCAGGCGCCGGTCGAGGAACAGCGCGCGCGGCACGCTCTCATGCCGGTTGCCGCTGTAGAGAAAGCCGTCGCTGACCGGCGCGGCCGGCGACGTAGGGGCGTTGCCGCGTGCAGCCGGCGGTGCGGGTGGCACCAGTTCCCGCAGCGCATCGTCGAACAGCGCCGACAGCGCCACAGGGCCATCGCGCCGGGGTGCGCCGCCGGTCGCCATGGCCTATACCAGCCCCTGGTCGATCCAGTTGCGTATCGCCGACCAGATCACCGACATCGGCAGGCTCAGGGTCTCGGCCAGGTCCATGGTCAGCGCCAGCATCGCCATCTCGTCGTCCAGCGCGATGCCGCGCTCCGTGACGCCAGCCTTCCACTGCTTCCATAGCGCCGTGTCCTGCGCCTCGTCCAGCACCGGATGGCGCCCCTTGCGCTTGGGCAGGCCGAGGATGTCGCGGCGCAGGGCCACCTCCTGATGCGTCAGGCCGTAGAAGCGGCTGACCATCTCCGTGCTGGCTCCCAGGCGCAGCATGCGGTCGACCGTCGCGATCTCGCGCTCCACATCATGCACCTGGCTCAGCAATCGCTTGAGCACTTCGCGATTGACCGACACCGAGCACCACGAGACAGTGGCGTTGACCAGCATGCTCACGAGTTCGGGATGCTTCAGCGCATCGAGTTCTTCCTCGCCGAAGCCCATCGCTTTGCAGCGTCGTAGTTGCCCGTTGCGCAGGTCGTGCAGCGCCTGCGCGATTACGGCCTGGTTGAGCGGGTGCGGTGCCGACATGGCCGATCTCCGCTCAGGCGCCGTGGCCGGAAGCGCTGGCGCCCGCGCCGGCTTCCAGATCCAGAAGCCGACGCGCCAGGCGCAGCAGCCGGAACAGTTTGACCAGCCCGGCATCGCTCAGGCGAGGGTAGGCGCCGCCGCCATACAGCAAGGGCGCCAGATCATCGGCGAGCCGGGCGCGATCGAGTCCGGCTGCGGCACGTGCGGCGCACAGCGCCTGCAGCAGCGTCAGCACCGCCCGCGCAAACGGCGGCATCGCGCGCGCAGCTGGCGGCGTCACGCAGGCGAAGCCGATGCCGGCGTCGCTAGGCTCGACCTGTTCGGCCACGCTGGCTTCCTCGGCGATCTCGCGCGCGAACTGCGCGATGTGCACGCGCAGCCGATCCGGTACGTCCAGGCCCGGCTCGATGTACCAGACGTCCGAGATGGGGTAGAGCCCGCCCGCCTGGACGGGAATCGCGCGCAACGCGTCAGCCTCGAAGTCGGGCAGCTTGTCGCCCATCTGGTCGGCGACCATGCGCTGGATGGATTGCAGGCGTTCGGTGGTCGGCGCCGGCGACACGATGTGGCCCTGCAGGCGCTCGTCGTGCTGCTCGTTCTGCTGCGTGCCTTCGGCGCCAACGGCCAGTGCTGCCTTGCCAGTACCTGCCGGCACGGACGCACGAGGCTCCGACGACTGCACTGAAGGACCAGCCGGCGACGAAGCCGATGAAGGTTGCCGCAGCTCGGGGGCAGGTGCGGTCGGCGCCGCAGGTCGTGCTGCCGCTGGCGGCGCCGGATCGCTGGTCAGCGCACGTTGCCGGCTCTCCGTGTCGTCGATCTCCAGGGCCAGCGTGTCGTAGTCCGCTTCCAGCAGCTCGGCCATCTGGCCTACCAGCTCGTCCTGCACGCGCTGGGGTGAGAAGTCGTCCGGCTGCGTGTCGAACTGCGCGAGCACGTCCTGGAACAGCGCGGCGAAGTCCATCGACAGGCTGCGGCCCAGCGCACGCCGCTCCCAGGTGCGCTCGCAGGCCTTGCGCAGCACCGCGAGCCGCTCGACCTGGTGCCGCCCCAGCCCGCCGTACAACAGGTTCGGGATCGCCGGCAGCAGGTAGTGCACCGCGTCCTGCATGCGGCTGATGTGCGACTGCGGCAGCGGGAAGCCATCGGCCGTGAGCCGCCGCGCCAGCTCGCTCTGCGACAGTGGCTGGCCGCTGTCCCGCCCCATCTCCTGCTCGTAGAACTCGCGTGCCTTCTCCACGCCCAAGGCCCGCTCGATGAAACTCAAGCCCCCGCGCAGCTCGTTCTCGGCCAGGTGGCCGGTGAGCATCACCACCTCGCCGCGCTGCGGCCAAGGGCGGAACAGGCAGGAGATGCGGAAGAAGCGTTCGTCCTTCGTCTCGCTCCACAGCTCGCGCAGGATAGCCAGGCGCGTGTTGCCGCCGTTGCGGATGATGTAGTGCGGCTCGCCGGGCCGGCGCGTGATGGCAGGCGGCGCGTCCAGCCCGCGCTCGCGGATCGACGCCTTGATGTCCTCGTAGGCTGGGTTGCGCGTCACGCGCGGGTCATGGTCATAGGAGCGTAACTGGTCCAGCGTTACGACCATCGGCGTGTCGGCGATGGGGTCGGTCAGGGCCGCGGCAGAAGGGCCGCTGCGCTCGAAGCCCGAGGCCAGCAGCTTGGCGGCCATGTCGTCCGGCGTCATGTCAGCCATGGCCGTTCTCCTGCGGCGATGCCTCGGCAGCCTGCGCCTGGCGGTCGGCGCGGCGAAGCTGCGCACGGGCATTGCGCTCGGCGCGGTGGTCGCTCGCCATCGAGCTGGTGTAGATCGGCGCGCAGCCCGGCTTCGTGAACAACAGGTGCCCGCCACGGGTGCGCACCACCTTCCATCCTTCGCTCAGGGCAAACTCGATCAGCACTCGCAGCCGCTTGTGGCCGCGGGCCAGTTCATGCTCGCTGGCCACGGCCGACGCCTCCTGTGCTGCCTCGGCCGGTGACGAGCGCGAAGCGCTCATGCCACGCCGGAAACAGCTCGCCGGCCAGCGCGCGCATGGTGTCCAGCGCCGCGGGGGCGGAGCGGCCCGCCGGCTGGCGGTACTCCACCCGATGCACCGGCAGGCCCTGCGTGGCAGCGCGCGGATAGGCCTCGATAGCCGGCACGTCGGTGTCGAGCACACGCACGCCGGACTGTCCCTGGAACACCTGCCGCAGCGCCTGCTGGATCAGCCGCGCGTTGGATGACACCGAATGCACGCGGTTGATGAGCAGATGCAGCGGCGGTGGCTCAATGCCGAGGTGCCGGTACGGCGCGATGTCCTCGATGAGCTGCAAGGTGCCGCGGCGCAGCTCGCGTGCCGCGAGGATTTCCGGCGTCACCGGCGACAGTGCCAGATCCGAGGCCAGTACCGCCATTTCGAGCAACACGCTGCGCGCGCCCTGGGTGTCGATCAGCAGCAGGTCGTAGCGCGGCGCGAGCGTGGGCACCAGGTGACGCAGTCGCAGTCTGCCGTCCGGCGCATGCAGCAGCAGCGTGTTCAATTCGCCGCGGTCGTCGTTCGACAGCACCAGGTCCAGCCCGGCGATGGCGGTGTGCGACACCAGTTGCTCGGCGCGCTGCTCGTTGTAGGCCAGCATCTCGTAGATGCCGGCCGGCGCACGTTCGGTCAGCGTGAAGTAGCTCGACAGCGTGGGCTGCACGTCCAGGTCCAGCAGCAGCACGCGCAGCCCGGAGTCGGCCGCGAAGCCGCCCAGGTTGGCCGCCGTCGTGGTCTTGCCCACGCCGCCCTTGGTCGAAATGATCGAAACCACCTGCATGGGCTTCTCCCGGTTGATTGGCATGTGCCGGAAGAAGCGTCAGGCGCGCTCGTTGAGGCGTTCGGCGATCCACTGCTCGATCTCCACCGAGTCCCAGCCCACGGCGCGCACGCCCAGGCGCAGCGCCTTGGGGAACTTGCCTTCCTTCATGAGGCTGTAGATGTGGGCGCGCTTGAAGCCGGTCTTGGCCTCGACTTCGGCGCGGCGCAGGATGCGGTGCTCGGCCGGCGCCGCCGTTGCTGTGGTCTGCGAAGACATGAGAGACACTCCTTGACGCTCACTGGCGCTGTTCGGAAAGTGCCTCGCATTGAATAGACGGCCGCCGTCGGAATCACTGCAATTGCAGAAGGCGCGACTGCAATTGCAGAGCGGGCCCGAGGACGCAGGTCAGCGCGACGCTTCGAGGTGGCGGCGCGCCTGCGCGAGCTTGCTCCACAAGGTGCGTTCGCTCAGGCCCGGCCGGCCCTCGTGGTGTGCAAGCAGTGCGCTCACCACGGCATCCAGGCTGTGGAACGACGAATAGGCCGCGCCCGAGGGCGACTTGCCCAGCAGCAGCGTCAGCAGCCCGCCGATGATGTTGAGATAGGTCGTTTCGCTGCGCAGTCCCGGCCCGCGCGAGGTGCCGTTGGCATCGCCGCGCGCCGCCTGCTCCTTCGCCAGGGCTTCATGCGCGGCGCGCAGCGCCTCGTGCACCTGCAAGAGTTCGGCGAGTTGCACCTTCGCCGCTTCGCGGTCGGCCAGCAGGATGTTGAGCGTGTCCACGCTCACCAACGGATGCACCGCGCGTTCAATCTCGTCAAACAAAAACCCCGGCCGCTCGCCGGGGTAGTAGTGGGTCATCCACGCTTTGAGGTCCACATGGCGCACGGTCAGTTGCGGATCATCCAGCGCCGGCCGTTGACCGTCCATTACGATACCGTCCCTGCCGCCGGCCAGCTCGCCATGCGTCAGCGCGTCGAAGATGCGGTCGGCATATAGGCGCAGCAGTGGCCAGCGCGGAAACTCGCCGGGCTCCGGCATCGCGCGCTGCCTCAGCGTTTGCAGAATGCGTTGCTCGAATCGCAGCAGCCCGCACCAGCGGATCGCCGCTTCCATCGGGCGGTAGTAGGTCTTAGCACCAAAGGCAAGGCTACTCGATTTCGTCATCGCGCTCTTCCCATCGTCGGATCGACAACTGGCAAGCGCGCACGGCCCACGTGGGCGCGGCGATTGCCCTGAACCCGATCGAGCGCGGGCCGGCCGGCACATGGTGAGCGTTGGGTTCGGCGCTGAAGCCGAGCGTCGCACAAGGGGCAAACACTTCTTGCGATGCCCGATACGCCCCACCATAATGCGCCTGCGAAAAATCTTGTTACCGGCGCAACGATTTGAAATGTCGCGCGTCCATCGACGGTGCCGCGCTCAACCGGAAAACCAGGGCAAATCTTTCGTAGGAAATGGGGGAAGGTAAAGCGTCAATGCGTCTGCCGGATGAGCTGGTTTGCATCCATGCAAAGCTCATGCGTTCTGCGTCAGCGCGCTGACCTCGCCAGTTCACAGGCATCAGCCTCTGGTGCCATGCGGATCGCCCTAGTCCTTAGCCGTCTACCGCAGTGACGCATGAGTGTCGGATAACGATGCAGGTCGGGTCTCGCGTCAGACCGAAATTGCATCATCCGATCTAAAGCCCCTATGTCATACCGGACGTTGATCGCCAGCATCTTGTGTGCCAGCAACCCGTTCCGCGCGGTCGATGAATTGACGCAAGGGTTCCGGTATGACGCCATGCGGCCGCAGCAGATGCGTCGTCAACGAGGCGTCCCGTTCTGCAAGCGGTCGTGCCACCACATCGGCTTGCGTGCAGCCTTCGAGATGCGCCGCGCTGGAAAAGCCCACGCCATAGCCCGCGGCCACCAGGGCCAGCATCAGCGAATGGGTGCTGACGCACTCGGTGATCGTCGGCCGCACGCCTGCGGAGCGGAACAGATGTTCCCGCTGCTCGTGGCAACCGTCGCACACCTGCGGGTCGCACAGCACCAGCGAATACTTCACCACTTCCTGCAGCGGAACTTCCTTGTATGCCAGCAGTGGGTGCCGCGCCGGCAAGGCCACCAGGAACGGGTCGCGCCACAGCGGCACCGCCACGATCTCGCCTTCCACGTGTCCGACCGACGCAAGGCCGGCGTCGAAGAAGCTCGCAGCGAGCCCGTCCAGGAGTTGCGCCAACGGCACTTCGGACAGCCGGATGCAGACCTCCGGCGCCTCCTGGCGGCACAGCGCAAGCAGCGCCGCCAGACGCGTGCGCCCGATGTCGCCCGCCAGCCCGATGCGCAGCGTGCCGTGATAGCCCGCCGCGACGGCCCGCGCGCGGGCCTGCGCCTGCTCGCAGGCCAGCATCACACGCCGGGCATCTTCCAGGAATACCTGCCCGGCTGTGGTCAGACGCACGCCGCGTCCGTTGCGGTGGAGCAAGGTCACGCCAAGGTCGGCTTCCAGGCGACCGATCCGGCGCGATAGTGGCGACTGCTCGATGTGCAGGCGCTTCGCGGCCCGGCCGAAGTGCAGTTCACCGGCCACCGCGATGAACGCCTCGATATGACGCATGTTCATATTTGTTTTCTCCCATCTATCAGGCCATACACGTCCAACACGCGCAGCGCGCTGGGAGGGTGGCGCCGGTTGCCAGGCGTGCGCCCCAGTGCCAGTGCGACGGACGCGCGCGCTGGCCAGCAGCACTGAACCCGAATGCTGGCGGCCGAATCAACCTGCGGGCACTGAGGAGACAAGAGGCTAGTGCTACACCACACCAATCCCGACAGGCCGCATACGATTTCTGACAGTCGCACGCCATGCTGCTTCGGCCAAATGCTCTGTCATGTCGTTAGCCAGGACTGAACCTGTACGACACCAGCGACTCCCTGTCGCTGTCTGCTACCAGCAGCTTGCCCGCCGGAGGGAACGCTCGCTGTACGCAGTGCTCCCGCGGACACACGCGACAACCGGGCCCAATGAGTACAGCCTGTGCTGAGCGGCCGAAGTCCAGTCCGTCCGCATAGACAAGCTCACGCGCATGCGCGAGATCGCAGCCCAGGCCAATGGCAAAGAGCTTGCGCTGAGCCCGAAAGCCACCGCTGCCGTGCCGCTCGATGGTGCGGGCGATGCCGAAGAAGCGGCTGCCATCGGGCATCTCGGCGATCTGGGTCAGGATGCGGCCGGGCTGGGCGAAGGCCTCATGTACGTTCCACAGCGGGCAGGCGCCACCGTGGCGGGCGAAATGGAAGCTCGTGGCACTCTGGCGCTTGGAGATATTGCCCGCCTGGTCGACTCGCACGAAGTAGAACGGTACGCCGCGAGCCCCATTGCGCTGCAGCGTGGACAGTCGGTGGCAGATGGTCTCGAAGCTGACGTGGAAGCGCTGCTGCAGCAACTCCACGTCATAGCGGCAGCCGCGCGCGGCGTCGAGGAAGGCCCCGTAGGGCAGCAGCACCGCACCAGCGAAGTAGTGGGCCAGGCCCTGGCGGGCCAGCGCGCGCGTTGCATCATCGGAGAAGCCAGCTTCGCGAACTTCGGCGGCGAAGGCGTCGGCCGCAGCCAGCAGCGCGTACTGCGTGGCCATCTGGAAGGCTTGTTGTGCATCAGTCAGATGCGACGGCAGGCTTAGGCGTCGGCGGCGGGCATCGTAGTGACGCAGCAGGCCAGCGTCGCCTGGGTCAGTTAGCGGCTCGACGGTCACGCCGCAGCGTTGCAGCAGGGCCTCGCGTAGCGACGCGGCACGCTCGGCTGGCTGTAGCACCAGATCCTGCGCGAGCGCTTCGGCCAAGCGATCCAACCCGTCAATGTAGTTGTTGCGCCGGTTGAAGAAGTCGCGCACTTCTTCGTGCGGCAGCGGCGCCGTCCACGCGGGAGGCTGGCCGGTACCGAGATCCTGTCCCTGCTCGCCGTAGAAGCGGTCGATGAGTTGGGCGTGCTCATCCTGCAGGCGCTGATGGCGCTGGTACAGCGCCACATAAGCCTCGGCCAGTTCGGGCGCCTGCTCAACGAGGCGGGCAAGCTGAGCGGCATGAGGAGGGTCGTGGCCGAGCGTGCGGTCGTTCAGCGCGGCATCCAGCTCGGTGAGCAGCCGCTTGTCCTGCTCCTCAGAGAACTGCGCGACGTCGCCGCCGAAGACCTCGGCCAGCTTGAGCAGCACGCCGGCCGTGACGGGTCGTTGGTTGGTCTCGATCTGGGAGATGTAGCTCAGCGACAGCTCCAGCCGGGCCGCGAGTTGGCTCTGGTTCCAGCCCAGTTGTTCGCGCAGCCGGCGCAGGCGCGGGCCGACGAAGAGCTTTCGGCCGGGTGCATCCGACTTTGCAAAGTTCGCAGCTTTCACGGATTGATTGCGAAGTGATTTGCAGTTTTTCCTTTTCACATCAACCACTTGTTGATCGATGTGAAGCGTGTGGATAGATTCTGTGTGAAATCAATTGACCTGTCTAGGAGACTTCATGAGCCGCGATAACCTGCCCCATGTTCCGTTGCTAATCAACGGCGAATTCGTGCAATCCAAGAGCACCGAATGGCGCGAGGTGGTCAACCCGGCCACCCAGGAACGCCTGGCGCGCGTGCCCATGGCCACGGCCGATGAGGTCGCAGCGGCCATCGCGTCGGCCCAGGCCGCTTTCAAGACCTGGCGTAAGACGCCCATCGGCCAGCGCGCGCGCATCTTCCTGAAGCTGCAGCAACTCATCCGCGACAACATCAAATCCCTCGCCGCAACGCTGACCGCCGAGCAGGGCAAGACGCTGGCTGATGCCGAGGGCGACGTGTTCCGCGGCCTCGAAGTGGTGGAGCACGCCGCCAACATCGGCAGCTTGTAGATGGGCGAGCGCGCCCACAACGTGGCCGGCGGGGTAGACACCTACACGCTGCTGCAGCCCCTGGGTGTGTGCGCCGGCATCACACCATTCAACTTTCCAGCCATGATCCCGCTGTGGATGTTTCCGATGGCCATCGCCACCGGCAACACCTTCGTGCTCAAGCCCTCGGAGCAGGACCCGCTGGTGACGATGCGCCTTGTGGAACTGGCGCTGGAAGCCGGCGTCCCGCCCGGCGTACTGAACGTGGTGCACGGTGGCGAGCACGTCGTCAACGCGCTGTGCGACCACCCGGACGTGAAAGCGATCTCCTTCGTCGGCTCCACCCGTGTGGGCACGCACGTCTACGAGCGCGCCAGCCTGGCCGGCAAGCGTGTGCAGTGCATGATGGGCGCGAAAAACCACGCCATCGTGCTGCCGGACGCACACAAGGAGCAGACGCTCAACGCGCTTGCCGGTGCTGCTTTCGGCGCTGCCGGCCAGCGCTGCATGGCGGTTTCGGTGGCCGTGCTGGTGGGCGAAGCCCGCAAGTGGGTGCCTGACCTGGTGGCGCGCGCCAAGAAGCTCAGCGTGGGTGCCGGCGACTCGGCATCAACGGACGTCGGCCCGCTGATCTCCTGTGCAGCGCGCGAGCGCGTCGAGGCGTTGATCGCCCGAGGTGTCGAGGACGGCGCCCAGCTGGAGTTAGACGGCCGCATACCGTCGCTGCCCGGCGCACTGAAGGAAGGCAACTTCGTCGGCCCGACCATCTTCAGCGGCGTGAGGCCGGGCATGTCGGTCTACGAGCAGGAAATCTTCGGCCCGGTGCTGTGCATCGTAGAGGCCGAGACGATGGATGAGGCCATCGCGATCACCAACGCCAACCCGAACGGCAACGGCACGGCCATCTTCACGCAGTCGGGCGCGGCGGCTCGCAAGTTCGAGGAGGAGATCGAGGTGGGCCAGGTGGGCATCAACGTGCCTATCCCAGTGCCTGTGCCGCTCTTCTCGTTTACCGGCTCACGCGGCTCCAAGCTGGGCGACCTGGGCCCCTACGGCAAACAAGTGGTCCTTTTCTACACGCAGACCAAGACGGTCACCGCGCGCTGGTTCGAGGACGACGTCAGCACGGGCGTCAACACGACCATTGCGTTGAAGTAAGCCCGAGCCGGCACCGCGATGGAATTCGAGCTGAACGAAGAACAACGCGCCTTTGGGGAGGCTGCGCGCACGTTTGCCCGCAGCGAGCTGGCGCCGTTCGCGGCCCAGTGGGACCGCGAGCAGGCATTCCCGCGTCAGGCCATCGCGGCAGCGGGCGAGCTGGGCTTCTGCGGGCTGTACGCGCCCGAGCGCATCGGTGGCCTCGCGCTGCCGCGGCTGGATGCCACCGTCGTCTTCGAGGAACTGGCCGCGGTCGATCCATCGACGACAGCCTTCATCACCATCCACAACATGGCCACGTGGATGCTGGGTAGCTGGGGCAGCGATGCCGTTTGCGAGCGCTGGGGACACGATCTGGCCAGCGGCCGCAAACTCGCCTCCTACTGCCTGACCGAACCCGGTGCCGGCTCCGATGCTGGCGCGCTGAAGACGAAGGCGGAATGGGACGGCGAGCACTGGGTCATCAACGGGGGCAAGGCCTTCATCTCTGGCGCCGGTGTCACCGACGTGCTGGTGCTGATGGCGCGCACCGGCGGCGCCGGACCGGCCGGCATCTCGGCCTTCGCAGTGCCAGCCGATGCGCTAGGCGTCAGCTACGGCAAGAAGGAGCACAAGATGGGTTGGAACAGCCAGCCCACACGCGCCATCGCGTTCGACAACGTTCGCGTCGGCCCCGAATGCCTGCTGGGCGAGGAAGGCCAGGGCTTCCGCATTGCGATGAAGGGGCTGGACGGCGGACGCATCAACATTGCGACCTGCTCCGTTGGCGGCGCGCAGGGCGCGCTTGACGCCGCGCGGCGTTACCTGCACGAGCGCCAGCAGTTCGGCCAGCCGCTGGCCAGTCTGCAGGCGTTGCAGTTCCGCTTGGCGGACATGGCTACCGAGCTGGTTGCCGCGCGCCAGATGGTGCGCCTGGCGGCATTCAAGTTGGATGCGTGCCACGTTGAGGCCTGCACCTACTGCGCGATGGCCAAGCGCTTCGCCACCGACATTGGTTTCGCCGTCTGCAACGAAGCCCTGCAACTGCACGGTGGCTATGGCTACCTGAATGAGTTTCCGCTGGAACGGCTGGCACGCGACACCCGCGTGCACCAGATTCTCGAAGGCACCAACGAAATCATGCGCGTCATCGTCTCCCGCCGTGTGCTGCAGGAAGACGCGGGCGACGCGATCCGCTAACCCACTCCCACCAACCATGACCACCCAAGACTACCCCGGCCTGCTGCTCGAAAAGCGCGGCCATACGGCTCTCATCACGCTGCACAACCCGCCTGCCCATACCTGGACGGCCGAGAGCCTGACCGGGCTCGCGCGTCTCGTGCGCGACCTCGACGCCGACCGCGACATCTATGCGTTGGTTGTCACTGGCGACGGCGAAAAGTTCTTCAGCGCCGGTGCTGACCTGAAGCTCTTCGCCGATGGCGACAAGGGACGCGCCGCGACGATGGCCCAGCGCTTCGGAGAAGCCTTCGAGACGCTGGCCGCCTTCCGGGGCGTCAGCATCGCCGCCATCAACGGCTATGCGATGGGTGGTGGGCTGGAATGCGCGTTGGCCTGCGACTTGCGCGTCGTCGAATCGCATGCGCAGCTCGCGCTGCCCGAAGCCAGCGTGGGTCTACTGCCTTGCGCGGGCGGCACGCAGTGGTTGTCCTGGACCATCGGCGAGAGCTGGGCCAAGCGCATGGTGCTGCTCGGTGAACGCGTAGACGCCGCCACGGCGCTGCGAATTGGCCTGGCCGATGAACTGGCCGAGAAGGGTCAGGGCCTGGCTACCGCACTCGCGCTGGCCGACAAGGTTGCCAAGCAGAGCCCCAGCGCCGTGCGCGCCTGCAAGCGCCTAATCCAGGGAGCACGCTACGCTGGCCCGCATGGCCAGTTGCCATCTGAGCGTGAGGCGTTCGTCGCTCTCTTCGATACCGAGGATCAGCGTG
Source organism: Nevskia sp. (assembly GCF_021732705.1). Taxonomy (GTDB): domain Bacteria; phylum Pseudomonadota; class Gammaproteobacteria; order Nevskiales; family Nevskiaceae; genus Nevskia. Next base: position 317,457 of record NZ_JAKFUM010000003.1, read on the forward strand.
AAGGCGTGGGCGCCTTCCTCTCCAAGCGCGCACCACAGTGGAAGAACGGCTAATGAGCGACGCGCCTGTCTTGTTTTCCGAGATCGCGACCGCTGGCAGCCACTGCTTCGGTCGCGCGACACTGAATGCGCCGGCTAGCCTCAATGCACTGTCGCTGCCGATGGTGGATCTCCTGGATGCACAGTTGCGCGCCTGGGCGGTCGACCCTCAAATTGCCGGCGTCTGGCTCGACGCGGCGGGTGACAAGGCCTTCTGCGCCGGTGGCGACGTGGTGGGCCTCTATGGCGCCATCAAGGCCACGCCGCGAGGCGAGGTGCCGGCCGAGCCCGCGGCCTTCTTCGAGCGCGAGTACCGGCTGGACTATCTCATCCACACCTATCCCAAGCCCATTGTGTGCTGGGGCCACGGCATCGTGATGGGCGGTGGTATTGGGCTGATGGCTGGCGCCTCTCACCGAGTTGCGACGTTGAAGACGCGGCTGGCGATGCCTGAGATCACCATCGGCCTCTACCCGGATGTGGGCGGCAGTTGGTTCCTCGCGCGCCTGCCCGGTGGCCTGGGCGAGTTCTTGGCGCTGACCGGTGTTTCGCTGAACGCCGCCGACGCGCTGGAGGTCCAATTGGCCGACTTCGTGCTGCGGCACGAAGACCAGGGTGCCGTGCTGAAAGCCATCGCAGCCGCCCTTTGGCAAGGCGATGCCGAAACCGATCGTGCCGCGCTGAGCCGGCTCTTGCAGGCCAAAGCGCTTCGGCCGACCGAACTTCCGGCGTCGCCGGTCCGCGAGCACCGTGATCGTATTCGCGAGCTGGTTGGTCAGCACCAGCGCTTGCAGGATCTGGCGCCACGCCTTACCGCCTTGACGGCGGATGCCGATCCTTGGTTGGCCCAGGCCGGCACCGCCTTCACCAAAGGCTCCCCAAGCTCGGCCGAGCTGGCGCTGGCGTTGCAGCGACGGCTGCGCCACGGCTCCCTGGCCGAGGTTTTTCGTCTCGAATGGCAAGCCTCGGTGGGTTGCTGCATGCACGCGGACTTCGCCGAGGGCGTGCGCGCATTGCTGGTCGACAAGGACAAGCAGCCACGCTGGCAGCCAGCCACCCTTGACGCATTGGATGAAGTGGGCTGGCGTGCACACGTCGCTGCCCATCTGCAGCCGCGCGGCACTAACCCGCTCGCGGACTTGTTCTGAACGACACCACATACGGAGACAAGACCATGACGACACCTCACATCGCCTTTTTGGGCCTGGGCAACATGGGCGGCCCGATGGCCGTGAACCTCGCCAAGGCCGGCTACGCGATCCATGCCTTCGACCTCAGCTCTGAGGCCTGCGCGAAGGCCGCAGGGCAGCCGGGCGTCACCATCGCCGCATCGGCCGCCGCGGCCGTGGACGCAGCCGAGATCGTCATCTCTATGCTGCCGGCCAGCAGACATGTGGAGTCGCTGTACTTGGGCGACGATGGCCTGCTCACCATACTGTCCCACGGCACGCTGGTTATTGACTGCAGCACCATTGCACCAGCGTCGGCGTTCAAGGTGTCGCAGGCCGCTGCCGCGCGCGGCGTGGCGATGCTGGACGCCCCAGTCTCCGGTGGTACGGCCGGAGCCGCCGCTGGCACGCTGACCTTCATCGTCGGCGGAGAAGCCCAGGTTCTGGAGCGCGCGCGGCCAGTTCTCCTGGCCATGGGCAAGAACATCTTCCATATGGGCAGCAACAGCGCCGGCCAAGTCGCCAAGCTGTGCAACAACATGGCGCTGGGCGTCATCATGGCCGTCACTGGCGAGGCGCTCGCGCTGGGTGTCGCGCATGGACTGGACGCCAAAGTGCTGTCGCAGATGATGGCCGTCAGCACCGGCCGCAGTTGGGCCACCGAGGTCTGCAACCCCTGGCCCGGCGTGCTGGAGAACGCGCCAGCGTCGCGCGGCTACACGGGCGGCTTCGGCAACGACCTGATGCTGAAAGACCTGGGCTTGGCGGTCGAGGCGGCGATGGGCGTCGGTGCGACGATCCCGCTGGGCGAGCTGGCACGCAACCTCTACGCACTGAACAAACAGGCTGGCCGCGGCAGCCTGGACTTCTCCAGCGTGGTCAAACTTGTCAGCGAGAAGGTCTAATCTGCTTCGCCACGGCAGGGGCCGTCACAATGAATAGATGACTTCCAGCACCTCGCTTTCACGCGCCTGGATGCGTCTGCCCTCCGGTGCACACCTCGATCTGATCAATCCGAGTCCTGACACATGGACCGACATGGACTTGGCGGTGCGCCTGTCGCGCACGGCGCGCTGGGGCGGCGAATCCGCCTGGCCGCTGCCCCTGTCAGTCGCGCAGCATTCGCTGCTGGTGTTGGAACTGCGGCGCATGGCCGCATCAGGCCCGCTGAGCCCCGAGGAAGAACTGTTGGAAGTGCTGCACGACGCGGAAGAGGGGTTTCTGGGGTTCGACTGCATATCGCCGCTCAAGGCAGTTCTGGGTGAGCCCTTCCGCGCGGTTGCCAACCGCCTTATGCAGGTCGTTGCACAGCGCTACGAACTGCCGCCCTGGACACCCGAACGCTACCGGCTGCACAAGCAGGCCGATCTGGCGGCGGCGGCCAGCGAAGCGGTGCATTGCGTGGGCTGGACTCACGGGGAGGTTCGCGACATCCTGCGAATCGAAGCGCCCATCATCGACGCTGATCCGCTGGCCGCCCGGTATGGCGGTGTGCCATGGGCGCCGTGGCGTCTCGACGTGGCGGCGCAACGGTTCCATGATGTGCTGCAAGACGCGTGTGCCCGTCGCAGCACCCCGCAAGCCTCCGATCCTCAGTGACGCGACGATGCTGGCTGCAACAGCCGCACACCATCAAGCAGCCGGCAGGCTTGGCATCGACAAGCGTCAGGCAGGCGCGGCAGCGCGGGCTCCAGCATCTCGCACACCACCGCCAGCAATCGGAGGTGCATAGTCCACGCACCGTTGCGCCCATGGGGCAGGCGCATGCGCTTGGCAAGCGCCATGACCCGGTGCGATGCGTCGAGGCGGTGTAGGGCGCTGGCGCCGGGGTCGGTGGCTGCGAGCCACCTGCACAGCAGGAGAGTGGATTCTGCTTGCCGCATCTCCACTGCCATCGTGATCGCGTGCGCCAACTCATCCGGCCGAAGCGCTTCTGGCCGCTGCGCGAGCCGCTCCATCCACGGACGCGCTGCCCGCTTGCTGCCCAGTTGCGCGCAGACGATCAGGATACCTAGTTGCAACTGGGCTGCGTTCGCATACCTCTTGCGCAGAGCATCCCGGTAGATCCGCTCGATCTGGTTCGGCTGGCCTGATCCGAGCGCATGTGCCACCTCGGCGCGAAAGGCCGCGCTCCAGTCCACCGCGGCTACGCGCCCCGCATACTTGGCTGCATCATGTTGGCTGGCGCGACCGGCAAGCATCGACTCATTTATAGACAGGGAAGCGCCTCGTCAGCGCAGCAACTTGTTCCCGCACGCGCTGGATTCTGTCAGCATTATGCGGTGCATCCAGTACGTCGGCCACGAGGTTGCCTACCAAGCGTGCCTCATCCTCGCAGAAACCGCGTGTCGTCATGGCGGGCGTGCCCAAGCGGATGCCCGAGGTCACGAACGGCTTCTCTGGGTCGCTCGGGATCGCATTCTTGTTGCCCGTGATGCGCGCCTCGCCGAATGCCTTCTCTGCCTCCATGCCGGCAATCTTCTTGGCACGCAAGTCCAGCATGACGTGGCTTTCCGTGCGGCCGGAGATGATGCGCAAACCGCGCGCGATCAGCGTCTTGGCTAGACATCATGGTCGCTCGCCGGCTGCGGCGAAGGCTCGTCTCCAGTATCGTGGGTTGCGCACCGAGGTGTGCCGAGCCACATGCGGCAGGGCGGGCCAGCCGCAGCGTTAAGGAGACGAGCCATGGACGAGCGTATCAAGTTCTTCGTCGGTCTGGACGCCCACAAGGACACGATTGCGGTGGCGGCTTGCGAAGCCGGACGTGAACCGGCTCGCTTTGCCGGCACGCTGGGGCCGGATGTGCGGGCACTGCTGAAGGTACTGGGCAAGGCAGGAGATCCTGCTGCGGTGAGTGTGGTGTACGAAGCCGGCCCGACGGGCTACGGGCTGTACCGCGAGCTGAGCCGGCGCGGCTACCACTGCGAGATCATCGCGCCCACCCTGATCCCACGGCGAGCCGGCGAGCGCATCAAGACCGACCGGCGCGACTGCCTGCGGCTGGCGGAGTTGTCGCGCTCAGGCGAACTCAAGCCGATCTGGGTGCCCGACGAAGCGCATGAGGCCATGCGCAACCTGTGGCGTGCCCGCGAGGATGCAGTGGGCATGCGGCTGAAGGCGCGTCAGCAGCTCAAGGCCTTCTTGCTACGTCATGGCCGGCGCTATCCGGGCAAGACCTCGTGGACCAAGAGCCACGAGCGCTGGATCAGCGATCAACGCTTCGACCACCAAGGTGACCGCATTGCCCTGGGGGAGTATCAGTTGGCGCAGCAGTCGGCTGAACAACGCGTGCAGCGGTTGACCACTGCGCTGACCGAGGCGGCTGCAGGCTGGCGGCTGGAGCCGGTCGTGGCGGCGCTGCGTGCCCTGCGTGGCATCGACACGGTCAGCGCCATCGGCCTGGTGGCCGAGATCGGGGATTTCCGCCGCTTCGGCACGGCACGCCAGTTCATGGGAGACCTCGGGCTCGTGCCATCAGAGCACTCCAGCGGCAACAGCATTCGTCGCGGCTCGATCACCAAGACCGGCAACGCTCACGCCAGGCGGCTGCTGACCGAGGCGGCTTGGAACTACCGGTTCCCAGCGCGCCTGAGCCAAGCGCTGCGCGAACGCAGCAATGCCCTGCCCGAGGCGGTGTGTCGACACGCCTGGAAGGCTCAACTGCGTCTATGCGGACGGTTCGCACGTCTGTCTTCGCGGGGCGTGCAGACCAACAAGGTCTGTGTCGCGGTGGCACGCGAGCTGGCCGGCTTCGTTTGGGCCATCGCCCAACAGGCATCGTTGCCCACAACCCCGCCGCATTGAGCGGCGTCCCTGTAGCAAGCGGCCTGCGGTGATGCGGCACGCATCACGACGGGAAGAACCCTCGCCGGCACTATCCACAGAAAGGCCTTCGGGCAACCTGCGCTGCTAGACGGAGGTAGCTTCCATGACGGATCGATGCTGGGCGGTAACCAACCCGCGGATATCAGACTGATCCATCGTCGCTGCAACCGACTCGTGCCGCATCACCCCAAGCCGCTTGTCCAAAGGATCAAACAGCCAGCATTGACGAAAGCGACCATATCAGTACCTTGGCGTTCTTGATAACCTGTTCCTGGTAGATATTGAACTCGGGCGCTAATGCCTCCTTGAAGGCTACGGCCTTGCCAGCGATGACGTGCATCGGCGGTCCGCCCTGGATACCGGGGAAGATGGGCTCCGCGTGAGGTTTAGACGGACTGACGCAGCGTCTTCGCAGCCGCGACCATGTTGGTCAACGCCGGAATCACCTCGGCCCACTGGCGAGTCTTCAGGCCGCAGTCCGGGTTGACCCACAGCCGCTCAGCGGGAATGCGCTCCGCAGCTTTCTTCATGAGCTGGACGATATGCTCCTGCGTTGGAATATTGGGCGAGTGGATGTCATAGACGCCTGGACCGATCTCGTTGGGGTACTTGAAGCTGTCGAAAGCATCCAGCAACTCCATGTCCGAGCGCGAGGTCTCAATCGTGATGACGTCGGCGTCCATGTCGGCGATGGACGCGATGATGTCGTTGAACTCCGAGTAGCACATGTGGGTGTGGATCTGGGTCTCGTCACCCACGCCGTTGGCAGTGATGCGGAAGGATTCGACGGCCCAGTCCAGGTACTCCTGCCATTGCGACTTGCGCAGCGGCAGGCCCTCGCGCAGCGCGGCCTCGTCGATCTGGATCACGCGAACACCGGCCTGCTCAAGGTCCAGTACCTCCTGGCGGATGGCCAGCGCGAGTTGCTTGCACGACGCCGAGCGAGGCTGGTCGTCGCGCACGAAGGACCAGTTCAGTATCGTCACCGGGCCGGTCAGCATGCCCTTCATGGGCTTCTTGGTGAGCGACTGGGCATAGGTGATCCACTCCACCGTCATCGCCTTCGGGCGGCTGATGTCGCCGAACAGGATCGGCGGCTTGACGCAGCGCGAGCCGTAGGACTGCACCCAACCGAACTGGCTGAAGGCGTAGCCGTCGAGTTGCTCCCCGAAGTATTCGACCATGTCGTTACGCTCGGCCTCGCCGTGCACCAGCACGTCCAGTTCCAGCTTTTCCTGCTCGCGCACGCTGCGCTCGATCTCGGCCCGCATCGCGGCCTGGTAGCCCAGGTAGTCCAGGCAGCCGGCCTTAAATTCGCTGCGCGCGTGGCGGATTTCGGCGGTCTGCGGGAAGGAGCCGATAGTGGTTGTCGGGTACGCCGGCAGCTTGAGGAATCCCGCCTGCTTGGCCGCACGATTGGCGTAGGCGCTTTTGCGCTGGCCCATGTCGACGTTGACGCGGGCTACCGCGGCCTCCACCGCCGGGTTGTTCACGCGCGGCGAGGCGCGGCGGGCAGCCAGCGCAGCCTGGTTGGCTGCCAGCGCGTCCTGGACCGCAGCTCGGCCTTCGCGCAGGGCCTTGCCGAGCACGCGCAGTTCTTCGAGCTTCTGCAGCGCGAAGGCCAGCCAGGACTTGACCTCGGCGTCCAGCTTCTGCTCGCTCGCGAGGTCCACTGGCACATGCAGCAGCGAGCACGACGGCGCGATCCACAAGCGCTCACCCAGCCGCTCGACCAGCGGCTCGATCCAGTCGAGCACGGCCGCCAAGTCGGTCTTCCAGATATTGCGACCATTGATGACGCCCAGCGACAGCACCTTGTGAGCCGGCAGAAGGTTGATCAGGGTCTGCACGCCCTCACGGTCGTTGATGGCATCAATGTGCAGTCCAGCTACCGGCAGGCCGGCCGCGAGGTAGGCGTTTTCCTGTAGCTGACCGAAATAGGTCGCCAGGAGCAGCTTGACCTTGGCGTCCTTGAGCTGGTGGTAAGCCGTGTTGAGGGCGTGCTGCCAGTCGGCATCGAGTTCCGTCACAAGGATGGGTTCGTCGACCTGCACCCATTCGACGCCCTGCGCCGCCAGCGTGTCCAGCAGCTCGGCGTACACGGGGAGCAGGCGCTCCAGCAGGGCCAGCTTGTTCGAGTCGTCCTTAGCCTTGCCGATCGCCAGATAGGTCACTGGTCCAATGATCACCGGCTTTGCCTTCAACCCCTGCGCCCTGGTTTCGGCTAACTGCTCCAGCAGGCGCGAAGCGTCGAGCATGAACGCTGTGGCGGCGGTGAACTCGGGGACGATGTAGTGGTAGTTGGTGTCAAACCACTTGGTCATCTCGCCAGCGGCCACGCTGCCGCAGCATGCCGCATGGTCGTCGATACCCTTAGCCGAGCGGCCGCGCGCCACGCGGAAGTAGTTGTCCAGCGGATCGCCGTGGAAGCCCTGCACCCGCTCGGGCAGGTTGCCCAGTGTGAAGCTCATATCCAGCACCTGGTCGTAAAAGGCGAAATCGCCCACAGGCACCAGGTCCAGGCCGGTCTGGTTCTCCCAGTTGCGCTGGCGTAGCTGCGCACCCAGGGCCTTGAGTTCGTCGAGCGAGGACTCGCCATTCCAGTAAGACTCCAGCGCGAACTTCAGTTCGCGCTTGGCGCCGATGCGGGGGAAACCGAGGTTATGGATCGTCGTCATGGTCTGCTCTCAAAACAGGAAACGTGGAATGACGCAAATCCTAGGGAAGCCAGGCAATGAAGTAAAATGGTCTTATCTCACATATCCATGAATTCTGCTCAATTGTTCTGGAGCACATCCATCGGGCCATCGGGCCATCGGGCCATCGGGCACGAGGTCGAGAAACAAGGTGTTGAGTTCCAGGCAATCCTGAGCCAGGGGCCTTGCCCGGTCACTCCGGATGGAATCAAAAGTTTGGGCGTGACGAGACCGGGCCTGCGTCACATCCCAGTGAACCGCTCCTTTGCCAGCCTCGTGCCTTCTGCCAGCGCTTTCAGCTTGCGCCACGCCACGTCCCGCCCCATAGGCGCCAGGCCGCAATTCGTGCATGGGAACAGCCGCTCCTTCGGCACGAACTCCAGCGCCCGGCCGATGGTGTCAGCAACTTCCTCGGGTGTCTCGACCACGTCGCTGGCCACATCGATCACGCCTACCAGCACGTCCTTGCCTGCCAGCAGCTTCATCAGGTCGGGCGGCACATGGGAGTGGATGCATTCCAGGCTCACCTGGTCGATGCGGCTGCGGGCAAGCGCGGGGAACACCGCCTCATATTGGCGCCATTCGTCGCCCAGGGTGCTCTTCCAGTCGGTATTGGCCTTGATGCCGTAGCCATAGCAGATGTGCACCGCCGTCGTACAGGTCAAGCCCTCCGCCGCGCGCTCGACCGCCTGCACGCCCCAGTCGGCGGCATCTTGCATGTAGACATTGAAGGCGGGCTCGTCGAACTGGATGATGTCCACTCCGTCGGCCTGCAGCGCGAGCGCCTCCTGGTTGAGCAGTTCTGCAAACGCGAAGGCCATCTTGACCTTGTCGCCGTAGAAGCGGTCCGCCACGGTGTCGACGATGGTCATCGGGCCGGGCAAGGTGAACTTCAGCTTCTTCTTCGTGTGCGCGCGCGCCAGTTGCGCTTCGAAGGCATGCACGCGACCCTTCAGGCGCAGGGCCGACACCACCTGCGGGACCATCGCGTCGTAGCGGTTGTCGCGGATGCCCATCTTCACCTTGTGCTCGAAGTCGATGCCCTCGATCTGCTCCAGGAAGCCGTGCACGAAGTGCTGTCGCGACTGCTCGCCGTCGCACACGATGTCCAGGCCTGCGTCTTCCTGGGCCTTGATCCACAGCAGGGTCGCATCGGCCTTGGCTTGCACAAGCGCATCGCCTTCGGCCCGCCACTGGGGCCAGAGCTTGTTGGTTTCGGCCAGCCAGGCGGGTTTTGGCAGGCTGCCGACGATGGAGGTTTCAAACATCTGAGGATTTCTTTCTAACAAGGATGAGGGTGGCGGGCGTACTTTGGGGACCGTTTTGCCCGATTTGCGAAGCAATGCGGTGGTGTCAGAGCGCGCAACTGGCAGCCCATTGTTCAAGAACGTTCTTGTACGGCTTGATGAAGTGCTCTTCCGCGAACTTCCCCTGCTTGACTGCCAGCTGGCTGCGTTCTTCCCGGTCGTAGACGATCTGCGTCAGCGAGTAGTCCTGGTTCTTCAGGCTCGGCTGGTAGAAGATGCCCGCCGCGGAGTTGGCGTTGTAGATCTCGGGGCGGTAGATCTTCTGAAAGGTCTCCATCGTGCTGATGGTGCCGATCAGCTCCAGATTCGTGTAGTCGTTCAGCAGGTCGCCGTGGAAGTAGAACGCCAACGGCGCGACGCCATTGGGCGGCATGAAGAAGCGGACCTGCATCCCCATCTTCGCGAAGTACTGGTCGGTGGAGGACAGTTCGTTCTGCTGGTACTCGGCGCCCAGGATGGGGTGCTGGTTGCCGGTCCGTCGGTAGGTCTTGCTGGTCGAGGCACTGATGCAGATGACGGGCGGCTTGTGGAAGCGCTCCTTGTAGGTGCGCGAGTTGGCGAATTGCTTGAACAGCTTGCCATGCAGGTCGCCAAAATCGTCCGGGGTACTGAATTCCGCGCGATCGGCGTTGTACCCCGGAAGCAGGACGCTGAAGTCGTAGTCGCGCACGTAGGAGGAGAAATTGTTTCCCACGATGCCGTCGATGCGTCGGTTCGTCTTCTTGTCGATGATGTAGGTCTTCAGGATCTCGATCAATGGAAATGCACCATGGCTGCTCTCGGCGTCCATGTTCATCTCGACGGACACGATCTCAAGCTCGACCGAGTAGCGGTCTCCCGTCGGATTGTCCCAATGCGCCAGGTCGTTAAAGCGATGGTCGATCATCCTCAGCGTGTTGCGCAGGTTCTGTTGCCGACTCGTCCCCCGGGCCAGGTTGGCAAAGTTGGTGGTGATGCGTGTGCTGTCCGAAGGGTGGTAGTTCTCATCGAAACAAATGCTTTTGAGGCTGAAAGTAAATTCTTCGTTCATGACGATCTGCTGCGCGGATGGTGGAGATGAAGGTCGATGCGTGCCTCAGGCCGCAAGCACTTCCTCGATCGGAGATGGCTTGGCATGGCGCGCCAGTTCGACCAGCGGCAATGCCCGTTGGACCGCCAGTCCGGCCCGGGCGATCAAGGCCTCGTCCCGCAGGCGGTAGTCGAAGAAATCCTTGTCGGTCGCGTAGACGCCCAGCGGCAATGTGCGTGCTTGGAAAAAGCTGAACAGCGGCCGCAGCTGGTGGTCGATCACCAGGGCATGACGCTCGCTGCCGCCTGTGGCCGCCAACAGGACGGGCTTGTCCACCAAGGCGTCCTGGTCGATGAAGTCGAAGAAGTGCTTGAACAAGCCCGTGTAGGAGCCGCGGAAGACCGGTGTCGCCACCACCAGAACATCGGCGCGCTCGACCGCCGCCAGTTCCCGCTCCACTGTATCGGGCAGTTGGGAGCGCCAGACGGCACCGGCGAGCTGCGGTGCGAGCTGACCCAGTTCGACCAGGCGCTGTTCGCACGGGACTTCTTCGGCGATCAGGTCCAGCAGGTGCTCTGCCAAGGCTGCCGACCTGGAGGGGCGTTGCAGCCCGCCGGACACCGCGACCAAGCGGAGTGGACGTGTCATCTTTGCTTTCATGAGGATGGGTTCGCGCCGCGCCGGGAAATTCGCCCGGCCTTGCCATGGCCGCTCCCAGAGTGCAAACGAACAATGGGAACGGATGGTATTGATGTGAGTCAATGAAGTAAAATGGTCTTATTTCAACAATCCATGAGCACGAGTCATTTGAATGCTTGAGCGCATCCACCTCAGCATCGTCCAGCAGGTCGAAAAGCAAGGGTCGTTGACGGCTGCCTCGGGCGTGTTGAACCTCACCCAGTCGGCCCTGAGTCACAGCATGAAGAAGCTGGAGCAACAATTGGGCACCGACATCTGGCTGCGCGAAGGCCGAAGCCTGCGCCTGACACAAGCCGGGCAGTACCTGCTGGCGGTGGCGAACCGTGTGCTGCCGCAACTGGACCTGGCCGAAGAGCGCCTAGGCCAGTTCGCGCAGGGCGAGCGCGGTGCGCTGCGCATCGGCATGGAATGCCACCCTTGCTACCAGTGGTTGCTCAAGGTGGTGTCGCCCTACTTGGCCGCATGGCCCGACGTGGATGTGGACGTCAAGCAGAAGTTCCAGTTCGGCGGGATCGGCGCGCTGTTCGGCTACGAGATCGACCTGCTGGTCACGCCTGATCCGCTCTACAAGCCGGGCCTGAAGTTCGAGCCGGTGTTCGACTACGAACAGGTATTGGTCGTGGCCAAGGGCCATGCCCTGGCTTCGGCGGCTTACGTGAAGCCCCAGCAGCTGACCCAAGAGGTGCTCATCAGCTATCCCGTGGACATCGAGCGCCTGGACATCTACAACCAGTTCCTGCTGCCGGCCGGTGTCACGCCCAAGCGCCACAAGGCCATCGAAACCACCGACATCATGCTGCAGATGGTGGCCAGCGGCCGCGGGGTGGCCGCCCTGCCGCGCTGGCTGGTCGAGGAGTACGCGGCCAAGATGGACGTGGTGCCCGTGCGGCTGGGTGCGCGCGGCATTGCCAAGCAGATCTTCCTGGGCGCGCGCGAGGCGGACACGGCCATCGACTACGTGCGGGCCTTCATCGAACTGGCCCGCCAGCCAGCCACCGCCACCGCGCGAGGAGCCAAAAGATGAACACCACCATCGAACGCAAACCGCTTGCGCTGCCCGGCGGCCATGACAAGGTGCTGCTGCATTCCTGCTGCGCGCCGTGCTCGGGCGAGGTCATGGAGGCCATGCTGGCCTCTGGCATCGACTACACCATCTTCTTCTACAACCCCAACATCCATCCGCTCAAGGAATACGAGCTGCGCAAGAACGAGAACATCCGCTTCGCCGAGCAGTTCGGCGTGCCCTTCATCGATGCCGACTACGATCGGGACAACTGGTTCGAGCGGGCCCGGGGGATGGAGCACGAGCCCGAGCGCGGCGTGCGCTGCACCATGTGCTTCGACATGCGCTTCGAGCGCACGGCGCTGTATGCGCATGAGCATGGCTTTCCGGTGATCACCAGTTCTCTGAGTATATCGCGTTGGAAGAACATGCAGCAGATCAACGACTGCGGCGTGCGTGCGGCGGCCAAGTACCCAGGTGTGATGTACTGGGAATACAACTGGCGCAAGGGTGGCGGCTCGGCGCGCATGATCGAGATCAGCAAGCGCGAGAACTTCTACCAGCAGGAATACTGCGGCTGTGTTTACTCGCTGCGGGACACCAACCGTCATCGCATCGCCTCGGGCCGACCACGCATCGAACTCGGCGTGCAGTTCTACGGCGAAGGAGCGACCACGGGCGAAAAGCCCAAAGACCCTGAAGCAGGTTGACGCTGGGCTGGATCACTCGCTATGTCTCCTATGAAGCGCCGCACCGTATCGAGGTACGGCCCAGTCTTGTGCCTCATGGCGCTACCAGGTCATCCGACACATCTGCCGTAATGGCGTCACGCACCAGCCGCTGCACGCGCTGCCGCACTTCCACCGGGATGTTGGAAGCCTCTGCGGGGTCGTCCACCGCGACGCTCCGCGCCGCGACCAGCCGCGCGGCCAGATGCAGGTTCTTCGGGCTGACGGCCTCGATGGCTGAGCGTCCGCCCAGCGCGTCATAGGACTGCAGGAGCGAGTGGTAGATGGACCAAGTGTCGAGACCCCGCGGCACCTGCTTGAGCACGGACTGCACGAGCCTGCGCTTGAGCGGATCGAGCTGCCAGTCCGGCACCCGCTGCCCCCGATGGCCCATGTGGATGGACAGCAGGTTGCCGGCCTGGATCTCATAGGTGATCCAGCGGCGCGACTTGCCCGCGAGCTTGGCGTAGTTCGCCACCGAAAGGTTGTGCGGCGCCTCGAAGGTCTCCAGCACCTGCAGGCGTTCGCGCTGCGCGTCCGACAGCCGCGGCCGGGCGTATTCGGGCATGCGCACGGCCGACAACCGCTGCACCGATGCCGGCGCTGTGGGCATATTGGGCGTCGGCGCGGTCACGATCAACTGCGGCGCGGTGAGGTCGACAACCGGCGGCTGCACGGCCGCCTGGCCGGCGATGGTCGGCAGACCTTGCAGCGTGATGGTCAGGTGGCGGCTGGCGATCTCGACCTGGTTCTGCTCGAACAGGTCCAGGCGATCCGCCCAATCCTGCATCATCACGCGGCGCTGCTCGACGTACTCGGCGTGGTTGTAGGTCGCGCTGATCTTGTCCGGGTCGGCGTGCGAGAGCTGGGCATCCACCCACTTCTTCGGGTAGCCGAGTTCGTTGAGCGCGGTCGAAATCGTCGCGCGGATGCCGTGCCCCGTGAGCTGGTCCTCGTAGCCCATGCGCTTGAGCGCGCCGTTGAACGTGTTCTCGCTGACGGTGTGCTTCAAGCACCAGTCGCCCGGGATGAGGTAGGCCTGGGCCGGCTTGCACTGGTCCAGCAGGTGGCGAACGATTTCCTGGGCCTGCACCGACAGTGGCACGATGTAGGGCGGGATGTCCACCAGGCGCTTGCGCTTCTTCTTCGTGAGTAGCGCGCGCTGCTTGAGCCTGGCCACCGGGATGATCCACAGGCCTTGCTCAAGGTCGAACTGGTCGGGCGTGGCGAAACGCAGCTCGCCGGTGCGCACGCCGGTGAGCATCAGCAGCCGAATGCCCAACTGCGTGTTCAGGCGCCCGCGGTACTTGCGCAGCGTCTGCAACATGATCGGCAGCTCTGGCATGCGTAGGAACGGGTTGTGTTCGACCGGCGGCAGCGGCAGCGCGACGACCTCCAAGTCCTTGGAGGGGTTGTCGTGCATGTTCGGGATCGCCACCGTGGCATAGGTGAACAGTTGGGTGAACCACGTCCTGAGCTTCTCGGCCACCGACAGCGAGCCGCGCTTTTCCACCTTGCCGATGATGTCCAGCAGGTGCGCGCGCGTGATGTCGTAGATCGTCAGGTGGTGCAGCACCGGGAACACGTCTTTCTTGAAGACGCGGGCGATCTGCTCCAGGCTGGTCTGCCGTCCTTCCTCCAACGACAGCTTGCGATGTGCCAGCCACTGGTCATAGACCGCTTTGAACGTGTGTTCGCCCGCCAACACGATGGCGTGGCGCTTGCGCTTGCGTTCGGTGTGCGGGTTGACGCCCTTGGCGAGCAGCGTGCGGGCTCCATCACGAAGCTCGCGCGCCTCCTTCAGGGAGAGGGCCGGGTAGCTGCCGAAGGACATGCGATCGCGCTTGCCGCCCCACGTGAAGCGGAAGTGCCAAGCCTTGGCGCCGTTGGCGGAAACGAAGAGGGAGAGGCCGTCGGCATCGGCCAGCGTGTACGGTTTGCCGGTCGTCTTGGCCTGACGAACCATGAGGTCTGAGAGCATGAGCCCAACTCCTGAGAATCGAGTTGGCTGCATGGTCCTGTTCGTCCCCGCGCTCCTCCAGCAAGAATGCGAAAGTGGGAAGCTCCGCGTTCCGATGTACCACTTGATGTACCGCTTTGTACCGGCAGTCAGTGGTTTTCGCTGGCAGTCACTGGATTCAACGATGGCGAAAAAGCTGAACCGTGACAATCACTTGCGACACTCCATGGTCTTTTCTGGAAGTCCGTGGAAAGTCGAAGTGGAGCGGGTGATGGGAATCGAACCCACGCTAGCAGCTTGGGAAGCTGCAGTTCTACCATTGAACTACACCCGCTCGGGTGCTGCGGCGGTGCAGAGCATGCACGCGCAGGGGCTTGCCCGGCAAGCCGCCGCGCCGGGCCGAGCGCGGTCGGGGCGCGATCGCGCTGCGCGCATTGCGACACGCCGCCGTCGCGAAATTGGCGTCCGCCACGCACAATATCGGTGCACGACCCCGCTGAACCGATGAGTGACCGATGAAAAGCCTGATCCGCGTGCTGATGACCCTGCTGCTGCCGGCCTTGCTGCTGGCCCCGCCACCGGCCTCCGCGACCGACGCGCTGGCCGACGACGATGTCGACGCCGATGCCCGGCGTCCGGTTCCCGCCATCCGGCAAGTCGTGTCGATCGATACCGAGAGCAACTTCGGCACGCAGGTGCTGAAGCTGCGTTTCCAGCAGCCGACGCTGGCCGGCAGCGCCATCTTCCTTTGGAGCCAGGCGTCGATCGACGGACAGACGCAGAACCTGCCGACGTTCACCGATGACCGCGGCAATCGCTACATCGCCACCGGCAACAATCAGTCCGACACCGACGGCCGGGTCAACGCCGCGCAAGGCACGGCCTACGCGCCGAACATTGCCGCCGGCACGCAGGAAATCACCGCGACCTGGACGCCGTTTGGCGACTACCGCTCGGTCATCGCAGTCGAGATCACCGGCGTGTCGGAAGCGCCATTCCTCGGCGGCGCGTCGAGCATCGTGTTCACGTCGGGACCGGGGGTCGACGACATCAGCTCCGGCCGCCTCCGCGTCAACCGCCGCAACGCGCTGCTCGCCGCGGTCTCCTGCAACGTCTCGCAGCGCAACCCGCAGCAGACCGTCCCGTTCGTGCCGAATGCCGGCACTGGCATGACGTCGACCTACACGTTCGGCAACTATGGCGAGCGCTTCGACTATTGCCGGTTCGCGTCGAGTCTCACCGGACGCGTCGGCTTCAAGGAAGCGCTGTTCAGTTCCAATGCCGCCGACCAGTACTTCACGTTCATGGCGGTCTTTCGCTGACCGCTCCGCAGCGTCGCGCGCGCTGACGCCTCCGCCGGATGCCCGCCGAGCGGCACCCGTAGCGAAGGGCGGGGCCGCGAGTGCCATCGGGTAAACTCAGCGCCCCGCGACTCCACCCCCGGCTGCCATGCAGATACTCGTCAACGGCGACGCGTTCGAAGCGCCCGAAGCCTGCTTCGTCGCCGACCTGCTGCGCGCCATGGGGCTGGAAGGCCAGCGCTGCGCCGTGGAGCTGAACGGCGACATCGTGCCGCGCGGCAGTTGGTCCGAGCGCCGGATCGCCCCGGGCGACCGCCTCGAAATCGTCCGCGCGATCGGTGGTGGGTGAGACCGTTCCGAGCATGCTCGGAACGGTCGAACGCCGCGCCATGGATGGCGCGGCCGGCCCCCGCCGAACGAGGACGCGATCTCGCCATGGATGGCAGGGAACACATTCCAACGAGACCGGAACGGTCGAACGCCGCGCCATGGATGGCGCGGCCGGCCCCCGCCGAACGAGGACGCGATCTCGCCATGGATGGCAGGGAACACATTCCAACGAGACCGGAACGGTCGAACGCCGCGCCATGGATGGCGCGGCCGGGCTCGGCCGAACGAGGACGCGATCTCGCCATGGATGGCAGGGAACACATTCCAACGAGACCGGAACGGTCGAACGCCGCGCCATGGATGGCGCGGCAGAGTCGAGCCACGACGTTCGGGAGCATGACGCTACGTCGGTCCCCGAACCCGCCACGAATTCGCATTGATCGAGCATCCCGATGACCCCAGTCGAACCGCTGTCCCCGCCCGCCGCACCCGCCGATGACGGCCTGATCATCGCCGGCAAGCGCTATCGCTCGCGGCTGCTGGTCGGCAGCGGCAAGTACAAGAGCCTCGAGGAAACGCGCCTGGCAACCGAGGCCAGCGGTGCCGAGATCATCACCGTCGCCATCCGCCGCGTGAACATTGGCCAGAACCCGAACGAGCCGAGCCTGCTCGATGTCGTGCCGCCAAGCCGCTACACCATCCTGCCGAACACCGCCGGCTGCTACACCGCCGAAGATGCCGTGCGCACCTGCCGCCTCGCGCGCGAATTGCTCGATGGCCACAAGCTGGTCAAGCTCGAAGTGCTGGCCGATCCCAAGACCCTGTTCCCGGACGTGATCGGCACGCTCGCCGCCGCCGAAACGCTGGTCAAGGACGGTTTCGACGTGATGGTCTACTGCTCCGATGACCCGGTGCTGGCCAAGCGCCTCGAAGAAATCGGCTGCGTCGCCGTGATGCCGCTGGCCGCGCCGATCGGCTCCGGCCTCGGCATCCAGAACCGGTACAACATCCTCACCATCGTCGAGAACGCCAGGGTGCCGATCATCGTCGACGCCGGCGTCGGCACCGCCAGCGACGCCGCCATCGCGATGGAACTCGGCTGCGATGGTGTGTTGATGAACACCGCCATCGCCGAAGCCCGCGACCCGGTGCTGATGGCGAGTGCCATGAAGCACGCGATCATCGCCGGGCGCCAGGCCAAGCTCGCGGGTCGCATGCCGATGCGGCGCTACGCCTCGGCGTCGTCCCCGATCGTCGGCGTCATCGGCTGAGGCTGAACATGTCGGACACGCCCGAACTCCCGGTGCCGGATGGCGACCGCCGCGCCCGCGCCATCCGCAGCTTCGTGCGCCGCGAAGGGCGCATCACCGACGCGCAGGCCGATGCACTGGCGCGGCTGTGGCCGAAGTACGGCCTTGGTCCGATGCCGGATGGCGAGCATGTGCACCCGTTGCCGGAACTCGACTTCGCCGTCGCCTTTGGCCGTGCCGCACCGCTATCGCTGGAAGTCGGCTTCGGCAACGGCGAACGTCTGGCGCAGGCGGCGGAGCGCCATCCGGAGGTCAATCACATCGGTGCCGAAGTCCATCGCCCCGGCGTTGGCCGCGTGCTGCAGGAAGTCGAAAAGCGCGGCCTCGCCAATGTCCGCGTCATGTGCTCGGACGCCGCCGAATTCCTGCGGACGACGGCACCGAAAGGTGCGTTCTGCGAAGTCGTCGTCCAGTTCCCGGACCCTTGGCACAAGACCCGCCACCACAAGCGCCGCATTATCCAGCCCGCGTTCGTCGCCACCGTGGCGGACGCCCTGATGATCGGCGGCCGCTTCAGGCTGGCAACGGATTGGGCGCCTTACGCCGAATACATGCTCGAAGCCATCGCCACCGAGCCGCGTCTGAAAAACCTCAGCCCGGACGGCCGCTTCGTCCCGCGCCCGGAAGACCGCCCGTTGACCCGCTTCGAGAACCGCGGTCTGAGGTTGGGCCATGAAGTGGCGGATCTGGAGTTTGTGCGGGTTTGAGAAGCCCTTGACCCGAGTAATGGACACTCTTGGGGCGAGCGGCGACCCGGCGTTGACGCAGCGATTCGGACAGCCACTCGCTGGGCTGGGCGTTGAGGATTTTCGGCAGCACAGCTTCTTCGGAAGCGGCAGGTCGAGATCCGTTCCCCAACGGCCTGCGAATGAATGCCCATCGCGCCCGCTTCCCGCTACGCTGTCCGTCCACTTTCAACAAGCCCAGTAACGGACCATGGAAACACGCACGCTCGGCCGTACCGATCTGAAGGTTTCGGCCATCTGTCTCGGCACGATGACCTGGGGTGAGCAGAACAGCGAAGCGCAGGCGCACGAGCAGATGGATTTCGCGCTGGCGCAGGGCGTGAACTTCTTCGATGTGGCGGAGATGTATCCGGTGCCGCCGAAGCCGGAGACGCAGGGGCGCACCGAGCAGTACATCGGCACCTGGTTCAAGGCGCGCGGCAAGCGCCATGCGGTGGTGCTGGCGACGAAGATCACCGGCCCGGGCGAGATGAGCTGGATTCGCGGCGGTCCGCGGCTGGATCGCGCCAGCGTGCTGGCGGCCTGCGATGCCTCGCTGGCGCGGCTGCAGACCGACTACATCGACCTGTATCAGGTGCATTGGCCGGCACGCGGCACGAACTACTTCGGCCAACTGGGCTTCAAGCCGACCGAGGACAGCCGCTCGGTGCCGATCGAGGAGACATATTCGGCGCTGGCGGAGCTGGTGAAGGCCGGCAAGATTCGCCACATCGGCCTGTCGAACGAGACGCCGTGGGGTGTTTCCGAATACCTGCGCCTGAGCCGAGAGCTCGGCCTGCCGCGACCTGTGTCGATCCAGAATCCGTACAGCCTGCTGAACCGCAGTTTCGAGGTCGGCCTCGCCGAGTTCGCGCATCGCGAGCAGATCGGCCTGCTGGCGTATTCGCCGCTGGCGTTCGGCGTGCTGGCCGGCAAGTACCTGAATGGCGCGAAGCCGGCCGATGGCCGCCTGACCCTGTTCAGCCGCTTCCAGCGCTACAACGGCGAGCATGCCGATGCCGCGACCCAGGCCTACGCGAAGGTGGCGAGCGAGCACGGGCTGAGCCTGAGCCAGATGGCGCTGGCGTTCGTCACGTCACGGCATTTCGTGACGTCGAACATCATCGGCGCGACGACGATGGCGCAGCTGGAATCGAACATCGCGTCGCACGGCATCAAGCTGAGCCGGGACGTGCTGACCGCATTGGAAGCGGTGCACAAGCGCTACACGATTCCATGCCCGTGACGAAGCGGCCACCCGCAGGGCCGGCTTCAGCCGGAAGCCGCTGGGGCTGACCGCATCAAGGACGGTACGCCCGTGAAGGCGGCACCGGCTACGGCGCAGGTGGTGGCGCGTCCGCCATCGGCGCGGACGCGCCATCGCCGCGCGACAACCGCTGGCTGCCATCGAGCGTTAGCCACACCGCGTCGAGCGCCTGCTCGCGGCTCGGCCGCGACACCAGCGGCACGGTCCAGAACTCGGTTTGCCAGCGGGCGGGCGTGATGTCGGCCAGCGCGTAGCCGTTGAGGCGGTTGTTGAAGTGCTTCAAGTGCGGATTGGTCAGCCGCAGCAGGTTCTCGGCACCGGACTGCAGCCGTTCGAGCAGGCCGCTGATCGAATCGCCGACCGGCGCGTCGCCGCGCGACGTGGTCGAGGTCACGACGAATTCGACCGCGCGCGAGCCGTCGCCGGTCAGCGCGTCGTAGTTCGGGCTGTTCGGGTCCGGCGTGATGTCGAAGGCGTAGGTTTCGTGGGCATCGCCGGTCATCACCACGACGTTGCCGCGCGAGGCCTCGATCATCGCCAGCACCCGGTCGCGCGCCGGTTCGTAGCCATCCCACTTGTCGTTCGACACGAACAGGCTGAGGTTCGTCGCGCGCGGCGCGCCGAGCAGTTTCAGCGGCGAGAAATAAACCTGATTGCCGATGCCGCGCCAGCGCGCCGTGCTCGTCGCCAGTTGCTCGCCGAGCCAGCGTTCCTGCTCGGCACCCAGCATCTGCCGTGCCGGATCGGCATAGGCGCCGGTCTGGCGGAAGCCGGCGCCGGTGCCGCCGAGCGAGTCGGCCGGCTGATCGCGGCCGACCTGCCGGGCATCGATCATCAGCAGGTCCAGCAGATCGCCGTAGCGGAAGCGGCGATAGATGCGCGACAGGTCGCGCGCATCCGGCGTGCGGATCGGCAGCCATTCGTGCGCGGCCTGAAACGCCGCAGCGCGGCGGGCGCGGTAGTCGCCCTCGGTGGCCGGATCATGGGCTTCGGCGCCATCGCGCCAGGCGTTGTTGGCGACTTCGTGATCGTCCCAGACCCAGATCATCGGATGCTGGCGATGCAGTTCCTGCAGATCGCCATCGCGGCGCAAGGTGGCGTAGCGCGTGCGGTAGTCGCCGAGGCTCACCGTTTCGCGCGGCGGGTTCTGCGGCCGCACGCCGTCCTGCCGGCCGTTCTCGTAGAGGTAGTCGCCGAGGTGGACGACGGCCTGCAGATCGCGTCGCTCGGCCACGCGGCGATAGACGTTGTAGTAGCCGCGGCTGTAGTCGCTGCAGGTGACGAAGGCGAAGCGCAGCCGATCGACCGTGCCGACCGGCGCCGTGCGGGTGCGGCCGACCGGCGAGGCGACCTCGCCGCTGGCGAAGCGATACCAGTACGTGGTGCCCGGCGCGAGACCGGCGACATCGACCTTCACCGTGTAGTCGCGCGCCGCATCGGCCGTCGCGCGGCCGCGGGCCACGACCTCGCGCAGCGCCGGATCGCTCGTGATCAGCCAGTCGACCGGCAGGCGGGTCTCGCCGGCATCGCGCGGCGTGGCACGCGTCCACAGGATCACGGCGTCGGCAGTGGGATCGCCGCTGGCGACACCGTGATCGAAGCGGGCGAGAGCCGCGCCACCGACGGTGCCATCGCCGGGGTCGTCAGCACAGCCGCCGAGGCTGGCGGGCACCAGCGCGGCGGCGGTTTTCAGCAGATCACGGCGACTGAGCGGCGGCATTGTTCAAGCTCCGGGCACGGCGGGTTGTCGCCATGCTCGGGACCGGTGATGACAGCCCGGTGACGATGGCCGCCATCGCGCGGGCCTCAGTAGGTCGCCGCATCCGGCGCATCGAAGCCGGCGGCCGCGAGGATGGCGCGGGCCTCGGGCGATGCGAGAAACGCGAGATAGGCCTTGGCCGCGGGGTTGGCGTTGCCGCTGCGGGTGACGATGGCGGTGTGGCGCGCCGGTTCGTAGGTGCCGCCGGGCAGCAGGATGTAGATGCCGACGCCGTCGAAGCCTGGCGCCTTCATCAGCGCGAACGGCACGAGGCCGATATCCGCGGCCTTGTCCTGCACGGCTTTCGCAGCGGCCACGTCGTCGGGATAGGCCTTGAGCTTCGGCTTCGCACCTTCGCTGACGCCGAGGCCATCGAGCGCACTCAGCGCGATCTGGCCGTAGGGAGAGGTGGCGGCATCCGCCATCGCGATCTGGTTGACGTACTGCGCGGCGAACACCGAACGCCCGCGCCCCGGATTGATGCCCGGCGTGTTGGTCCACAGCGCGAGCCGGCCAAGGCCGAGGCGGGTCAGCGTCGCGCCATCGGCAAGGCCGGCCGATGCCAGACGCTTCGGCAGCGCTTCGTCGTCGGCCAGCAGCAGGTCGATCGCGTCGCCTTTTTCGATCGCCGCGCCGAGATCGGCCGAGGTGCCGCCGACGATCTCGATCGTCGAACCCGGATGGGCTTTCGCGAACGCCGCGTTCAGCGTGACGGCGGCCGGCGCCATGCTCGGCACGGCGGCGATCCGGAGGCGGTCGGCGGCGTGCGCGGTCGTGGCGAGCAAGGTCGTTGCAAACACGGTGATCAGGAACAGCAGGCCCAGCAGGGCGCGGCGCAGCGGCATCGATGTCTCCTCGGAATGCGGATGTTTTTCTGGTCTGTTGCGCGCTTGGACCGCGCATCATCCGCTCGCGTTCGAGTCTGCCAGCGAGGTCGTCGCGCGTCACCGGCAGCCCGCTACACTCGCGGCTCTGCTCCCGCCCTCTCCCCGGAAGGTTTGCCATGCGTCGCCTGCTTGCCGTGCTGCTGTCCTGTGTCGTCGTCTCGATGGCTGCGGTGTCCGCCCAGGCGGCGGAGGGCGACGCGAAGCTTGAACCGGGCACCGCCCGCGCAACCTTCGCCGGCGGCTGCTTCTGGTGCATGGAAGCGCCATTCCGCAAGCTCGATGGCGTGGTGGCCGTCACCTCCGGCTACACCGGCGGCCACGTGCCGAACCCGACCTACCGGCAGGTATCGAGCGGACAGACCGGCCACGCCGAAGCGATCGAGGTGATCTACAAGCCGGCCAAGATCAGCTACGACAAGCTGCTCGACGTGTTCTGGCACAACATCGACCCGACCACGCCGGAGCGGCAGTTCTGCGACAGCGGCAACCAGTACCGCACCGAAATCTTCGTGCACGACGCCACGCAGAAGAAACTGGCCGAGGCCTCGCGCGCCGCGCTGCAGAAATCCGGCGTGCTCGGCAACGCCCAGATCGCCACCGCGATTTCCGACGCCAAGCCGTTCTACGCCGCCGAGGAATACCACCAGTACTACTACCGCAAGCAGGAACTGCGCTATCGCCTGTATCGCGAGCAGTGCGGACGCGATCAGCGGCTGCAGCAGCTGTACGGCAAGAAGGCGGGCGGGGAGTAGGTCCGCCGCAGACAGGGCCGAGCCGTCTCGCCCGCCGCGATGCGCGGGTCGTGACGGACCAGCCCCGGGTCAGCAGCTGCTGGCCTTGGTCGACGCGGCGTCGAAGATCTTCTCGGCGTTCGCGGCGAGAAAGTTGCGGAAGATCAGCGGCGAGCCGTCCTGCGCCCACAGCGGCGCACCGTCCGCGTCATGCGCCTGGGCGCGCTCGATGATCTCCACGAACTGACGCTCGGTGGCGGCCGTGCCGATCGAGCCATCCGCCTCGATCACCGGCGTGGCCATGGTCGCGGCCATCGTCGCGGTCTGGCGCAGTGGCGAGTTCGGCGCGCCCTGGATCGCCGGCAGCAAGGTGAAGCCGGCGGCGAGCATGGCTTCGGCCATCGCGTCGATGCCGCCGAAGCCGGCGCTCGGCACGTCGATGGTGACGTGGTTGAAGTCCGGGCCCAGCGCCAGCGCGCTGGCCGCTTCGCCGGAGACGGCGGCCACGGCGTCGAGTGTCGCGCGCTGCATCGGCGGACCGGGGCGGCTCATCAGCACGTCGACGAAATGCGCGACGAAGGCGCCGGCATCGGCTTCGCACAGACCGCCCGCGGCCTCGGCCTTGTCGATCAGTGCCAGAAACGGCGCGTGATCGACGGCGGCGGCCTGCGCCGCGCAATCCTCGCGAACGCGCTGCGCGACGTCGGGCGGAAAGGCGTCGAGATCGACCTGGCTGACGAAAATCTTGAACTGGTGCGCGTCGTCGCCGATCGCCTGCAGATCGAAGCTGACCAGCTTCTTGGCCGGAAAGCGGTAGTCCAGTTCGCGTCGCAGGCCGAGGACGCGGGCCGCGCGGACGAACAGCGCACGCACGGCAGGATCGGCCGTGCGGATCGCGCCGTGGTCATTCAGGAAGCGGCCGCCGCGTTCGGCGACGAGGGCCTGCAGGCGCACGAAATCCGGCACGTTGCGGGCGAACTTGGCGGTGGCGTACAGGACGAACAGCTCGCGCAGCGCGCGCGGATTCAGCAAGGGGAGCATGGCGGTCGGGCCGATGAACGAGATGTGCCGACTTTACGCAAGCGCCGCGGCATCGTCAGGTGGTCCGCCTCAGCCACTACAATCGCGCCTCGCCGACACGACCGCCCTCCGGATTCCCGACGCCCCATGCCCGCCGCTTCCCGCACCGCTGCATCCACGCCCAACGCCGCGCGCGGCACGGCGCTCGTCACCGGTGCCACCGGCTTCGTCGGCTCCGCGGTCGCCCGTCGCCTGCTGGCGGAAGGCTATGCGCTGCGGCTGCTGAGCCGCCCGAGTTCGGATCGCCGCAATCTGGCCGGGCTGGAGGCGACGGTGGTCGAAGGCGATCTGACCGATCCGGCATCGCTGGCGCGCGCGGTCGCGGGCTGCGATGCGGTGTTCCATGTCGCCGCCGACTACCGGCTGTGGGCGCCGAATCCGGACGAGCTGTATCGCTCGAATGTCGACGGCTCGCGGGCGCTGGTCGCGGCGGCGCACGCGGCCGGTGTCGCGCGCATCGTCTACACGTCCAGCGTCGCCGTGCTCGGCATTCCGAAGGATGGCCGGCCCGGCGACGAGCGCACGCCGGTGACCGTCGCCGACATGATCGGCCACTACAAGCGTTCGAAGTTCCTCGCCGAGGAAGCGGTGCGCGAGCTGGCGGACAAGGGCGCACCGGTGGTCATCGTCAACCCGTCGACACCGATCGGCCCGCGCGATGTGAAGCCGACGCCGACCGGCCGCGTCGTACGCGATGCCGCCAGCGGCAGGATGCCGGCGTTCGTCGATACCGGCCTGAACGTCGCGCACGTCGACGACGTGGCCGCAGGACACTGGTTGGCGTTCGAGCGCGGCCAGTTGGGCGAGCGCTACGTGCTCGGCGGCGAGGATATGACCCTGCGCCAGATTCTCGAAACCATCGCCGACATCACCGGCCGCCGCGCGCCGACGATCCGCCTGCCGCATGCCGCGGTGATGCCGGTGGCCTACGCCGCCGAAGCGCTGGCGCGCGTCACCGGCCGCGCGCCGGTGGCCACGGTCGAGGAAATCCGCATGTCGAAGAAGCGGATGTTCTTCAGCTGCGCGAAGGCGAAGCGCGAACTCGGCTACGCGCCGCGCCCGGCCCGAGCCGCGCTGGAAGACGCGGTGATCTGGTTCCGCGACAACGGCTACCTGCGCTGACGCAAAACGCTCATCGCGCGGCGAGGCGCCGCGCCTCCAGCCACTGCCACGACAGCAGCGCCGGCGCGCCGAAGCCGAGCTCGCGCAGCCGCCGCGCCAGCGACAGCGCCACGGCCACCTCCGGCGGCAGGCCGACCAGCCGGCCGAAAACGACGAAGCTCGCTTCCTGCACGCCGAGCCCGCCGGGCACGAAGAACGCGAAGTGGCGCACCGCCAGGGTCAGGCTTTCGATCGCCAGTGCCGCGCCGACGCTGATTTCGTGGCCGAGCAGCTTCAGCGCCAGCCAGGTCTCGAACGCGCCGACCAGCATGCCGGCGAGCTGCCACAGCAGCGCCTGGGTCAGCACGGCGTAACGCGCGCTCAAGGCGCGGATTTCGGCATCGAGCATCGCGGCATCACCGAGCAATGCGGAGAGGCGGCTGTCCGGCCCCAGCATCGCGATCAGGCCGCGCTCGACCTTCGCGAACAGCGCGCCACGCCGCAGCAGCAGATACAGCCCGACCGGCACCGGCAGCGACACCAGAAGCCCGAGCGCCAGCGAGCCGAGCAGGCTGTGATCCTGCGTCGCCGCCAGCAGCAGCACCAGACCGAGCGCGGTGAACAGGTACTGATTCACGAGCGTCAGCAGCACCTCGACGATCACGCTCGCCGCTACCGCCGGCCCCGGCAGCGGCCGCAGCAGCGCCAGCCGGATGCCGACCAGCTCGCCACCGATGCTGGCCAGCGGCAGCAGGCGGCTGACCGCCTCGCGCACGGTGGCGATCCACCACAGCCATGGCAAGGTCGCGACCCGCGCCGGATCGCGCGGCCGCAGCAACTGGCGCCAGCCTTCGGCATCGAGCAGCAGCGGCAGCGCGTGGAACGGGATCAGCCACAGCAGCGGCCAGCCGGCGTGGTCGAGCAGGTTCGCGATCGCGCCGAGGTCGTTCGTGGCCACCAGCGCCACGAGCAGGCCGAAGCCGAGCAGGGCGGCGATCAACGGCCCGGCTTTCATCGGGCCGATGCGGCGGTCCGCTCGAAATCGACCCAGCGCCCCAGCACCGCGCCGCGCGCCGTGATCGCCGCACGCACGCGGGGCGACAGCAGCGCGGCCAGCTCGTCGTCGTGGCGGTAGGTCGGCATCGTCGGGGTCAGGCCGCGGTGCGTGGCGGGGTGCAGGTACAGCTCGGTCAGCCCGTCCGGCAAGGTCTCGATCGCGCGCAGCACGGCCATTTCGTCCATCGCGCCGCTCGCGGCGAGGCCGTGGATGCGGTCGTTGTGGCGCACGCCGGCACGATGCAGGCGGCGTTGCATCAGGGCGAGCCAAGGCTTCAGCAGCGGCGCGGTACCGGGTTCGCGCGGCAGGCGCACCGCGCGCAGGCCGTGCTCGCGGCCGATGTCGAGCAGCAGGCCGAGCACCGTCGGGTGCAGGTGGAAATGCTTGTGCGCGTTGACGTGGTCAAGCCGCAGGCCGGTGGCGCTGAAGGCCTCGAACTGCGCGCGGATCTCGCGTTCGAGCTGGCGGCGGACCTGCGGCAGAAAGAAGAAGCGGAAGCCATCGCGCGCCATGCGATCGCCGAAGCGGCCGTGATCGTCGACCAAATCCGGAATCTCGCGTTTCGGCAGCACGGCCGGGCCATCGGCCAGCACCAGATGCAGGCCGACACCGAGCGTCGGCAGCCGCCGGGCGCGGGCGACGGCATCGGCCGCCGCAGGTGCGCCGACCATCAGGCTCGCGGTGGTCAGCACGCCGTCGACATGGGCGCGCTCGACCGCATCGTTCACCGCGACATCGAGGCCGAAGTCGTCGGCGTTGATGATCAGCCGGCGCATCGCGGCGCGGTCGCGGATCGAGCAGCGGTCACTCCGGAGGAGTCCGGACCAGCGGCGCGAGGCGCTTCAGGCTTCGCGCGCACGCAGGAACCGGAAGAACTCCACGCCTTCGCGCAGGCGGCGCTTCATCATGTCCCAGTCGCTGAGCATTTCGCGGACGATTTCCCAGATCTTGCTCGGCCGGAAGTAGAAGCGGCGGTAGAACACTTCCATCGAGTGGAAGATCTCGTCCTTCGACAGATGCGGATAGCTGATCGCAGCCAATTGCACGCCCTTGTCGTTGACCAGATTCACCGCGTCGTTTTCCTGCAGCCAGCCGTTGTCGACCGCCTGCTTGTACAGGGTTGTGCCCGGATACGGCGCGGCGAGGCTGACCTGGATCGTGTGCGGATTGATCTCCTTCGCGAACTCGATCGATTTCTCGATCGTTGCCAGCGTCTCGCCCGGCAGGCCGAGGATGAACGTGCCGTGGATCTTGATGCCGAGCTTGTGGCAGTCGGCATTGAAGCGCCGCGCGATGTCGGTCTTCAGGCCTTTCTTGATGTTGTGCAGGATCTGGTCATCGCCGGATTCGTAGCCGACCAGCAGCAGGCGCAGGCCGTTGTCACGCATGATCTTCAGCGATTCGTACGGCACGTTGGCCTTCGCGTTGCAGCTCCAGGTCCAGCCGAGCTTGCCCAGGCCCTTCGCGATCTCGTGCACGCGATCCATGTTCGACGAGTCGGTGAAGGTGTCGTCGTCGAACATCAGCTCCTTGACCTCGGGCATGTTGTCCTTGATCCACTTCGCTTCGGCGATGACGTTCGCCGCCGAGCGCACCCGGTAGCGATGCCCGCCGACCGTCTGCGGCCACAGGCAGAACGTGCATTTCGAGCGGCAGCCGCGGCCGGTGTACAGCGACACGTACGGGTAGTTCAGATAGCCGATGAAGTAATTCTTGATCGTCAGATCGCGCTGGTACACCGGGGCCACGAACGGCAGCGCGTCCATGTCCTCGATCGTGGCGCGCGGCGCGTTGTGCTTGATCGTGCCGTCCGGCAGGCGATAGCTGATACCGGTGATGTCGGCCCACGGCCTGTCGTTCGCGGCCAGTTCGGCGCAGGTGTAGTCGAACTCCTCGCGGGCCACGAAATCGATCGCGTGCGATGCCTTCAGCGAGCCGGCGGGATCGACCGCGACCTTCGCGCCGACCATGCCGATGACGATGTCCGGCCGCTGCGCCTTCAGCAGTTCGGCGAACTTGGCGTCGGTCGGGAACGAGGGGGTCGACGTGTGCAGGATCACCAGCGCGTAGTCGGCGGCGATCGCCAGCGTCTGCTCGACCGTCAGCTCGTCGGCCGGGGCATCGACCACGCGGCTGCCGGGCACCAG
Organism: Nevskia sp.; assembly: GCF_021732705.1. Taxonomy (GTDB): domain Bacteria; phylum Pseudomonadota; class Gammaproteobacteria; order Nevskiales; family Nevskiaceae; genus Nevskia. Next base: position 345,586 of record NZ_JAKFUM010000003.1, read on the forward strand.
GGCAGCGGGCTGCGCCAGCCAGGTCGGGTACCAGAAGCTCTTGATCTCGCGCTTGGCCTGATAGCGGCTGCCGGCGCCGCCGTCGAAACCATCGAACGACGGGGCCTGCAGGAACAGGGTCTTCAGCGGGTTCTGCCGCGCTGGTGGTGTATTCGCAGCATCCATGTTTCGAACAGTCTCACTCAGGTCGAAGGGCGATTCGCTCGCCGGGCAATCTTCATCGGGCGACCCCGCCAGCGCACCACGCGACCGGCCAGACCGATCACCCAGAGCCCCAGCGCGAGGCCGTCGCGCAGCGGCACGAGCAGCGTACTGGTCAACAGATTCTTCAACAAATCCAGAGACATCGCGTTTTCGCTGCGCTGCACAACCGCGAGCCAATCTAGCACGAGGCGAGCGCCGATCGAGACGCCGACCGCAGTCAGGATCAGGCCATCCATCCCACCATTGCCGCCATTCCCGGTCAGCGCCGCCGCGCCGCTCAGAACGGCGACCGGCACCGGGAAGCAGATGAAGGCGAAGGCGTAGCTCAGCGGCGTGATCGTGCGGATCGAGCGTAGCCAGCGCAGTTCGCGCGCGGCGAGATCGCTGAGCCGGGTCTCGGTCACGTCGGTGATCACCTGCGCTTCCGACAGCACGGTGCGGCGTCCGGTTCGCCGCGTGAGTTCGCCGAGCCAGTAATCGTCGGCGACGTGGTGGGCGATCTGGCCGAAGCCGCCGATGCCGTCCAGCGTGTCGCGACGCAGCGCGATGGTGGCGCCGAACGCGAAGTTCGTGGACCCGAGCAGCCGCGCGAAGCAGACCGAGGGCGCGAACCAGTCGTCGATGAACTGCACGCCGAGCCGTGCCCAGAAGCCGCCGTCACGCGTCTCGCCCGTCGCTGGCGTCGACCGGCCGACGGCCCGGCCGCGATACAGGCAGGTGACGACGCCGACCGCGTCATCGGCCAGCGGTGCAGTGACCCGGCGCAGCAGGTCGGGTGGCGCCTCGATGTCGCTGTCGGCCAGCAGCAGCCAGTCGTGGCGGGCGTGCGGCATCAGGTTCATCAGGTTCGAGACCTTGAGATTGATGCCGTGCACCGCCGGGTCGACGACGATGCCGATGTCGCGTTCGGGAAACTCGGCGCGCAGGCGCTCGGCCACGGCCAGCGCTTCGTCATCGCTCGCATGCAGGCCGAACAGCACCTGAAACTCCGGATGGTCCTGCGTGCAGAAACTGCGCAGGTTCTGGTACAGCCGGGGCTCGCTGCCGAACAGCGGCTTCAGCACGGTGACCGGGCGCGCGACTGCCGGCGGCGGCACGCGCGCAGCCTTCGCCGTCCACCAGAGGCGGGCGATCAGGGTCAGCAGGATCGAGACCAGGCAGGCCAGCAGCACGGCGAGGCCAAGTGCCGGCACGAACGGGAAAACGGACACGGAGGCTGAGCGGGCCTTGGAAGATGGATCGTCTGATGCCGCAGGATGGTAGCGGCGTTGCAGCGCGGCCGTCGGGACGTGCGTCACGGCGCTGCTTTGTGTACGGTTCCGGGCAGGCTTGAGACGGGATTCGAAGGCATGCGGGAAGTCCGATGAAGCGGGGTCTGTCGCTGCAGCTGGGCGGGCTGGCGCTGGCCATCGCGATGATCCCGGCGGCGATGGCCGACGCGCGGATCTGGCCGGAAGACGCGATCGTCGGGCGCTGGCTGATTGCCTCGCGCGACGCGGTGATCGACATCCATCCCGCCCGCGACGGCGGCGGCGAATATCACGGCTCGATCGCCTGGCTGCTGGACAAGACCTACAAGGCGGAAGACGGTCCGGAGCGCGCCGGCAAGCCGCTGCTCGACGACCGCAACCCGGACCCGACGCTGCGCAGCCGGCCGTTGATCGGCCTGCCGATGCTGACCGGGCTTAAGTTCGATGGTCGCGATCACTGGCGCGACGGTCGCGTCTACAGCTCGAACGATGGCCGCACCTACACGGTGCAGGTGTCGCTGGCCGATACCGAGCATCTGAAGCTGCGCGGCTATTTCGGCATTCCGCTGCTCGGCCTGACCTCGGTCTGGACACGGGTGCAGACGCTGCCGAACCCCTGATCACGGCGGTGCCGGCCCGCCGGTCCCCCGGAATATCCGGGCGGCCGGCGAAAGGGGATGGCGCTGGAGTCGCCAGAAGTCCGCTGGCAACGAACTGCGAGCCAAAACCCGGCAAAATGGCGCGAAAATCGCAGCTTTTGACGGACGATGGACGGATATGGGAGGTCCCATATTCGTTCTTGGTGTAAGGGTCTTGTAAACTTGGGCCTTGAAACCGTCATCTTTGACCCATTTCCGTGCGCGCCGCCGCCATCGTTCGAGCGACGCATGCCTCCTCCGTCCGCTGTATTTTCCTCCGTGCACCATTTATGAGCGTGATGTCCAGAACGCTTGATTCCGACCGTTCCCCCGGCGCGCCGAACGACCGCGTGGCGGCCGCGCAGGCACAGCCGAACATCGCGCTGATCAAGTACTGGGGCAAGCGCGACGTGGCGCTGAACCTGCCGGTGGTCGGTTCGCTGTCGATCACGCTCGACACGCTCTGGACGCGCACCGAAGTGCGTTTCAGCGACGCGCTCGACGCCGATTCGATAGTGCTGAACGGCAAGTCCGACCCGAAGCAGCTGAAGCGCACCAGCGCCTGTCTCGACCTGTTGCGCGCGCGTGCCGGCATCAGGACCCGCGCCGCCGTGGTCAGCACCAACAACTTCCCGACCGGCGCCGGGCTCGCGTCCTCGGCCTCCGGCTTCGCCGCGATGGTGCTCGCCGGCGATGCCGCGCTGGGCCTGAACCTGACGCCGGCCGAGCAGTCGGTGCTGGCGCGGCGCTGCTCCGGTTCCGCCGCGCGTTCGATCTTCGGCGGCTATGTCGAATGGGCGCACGGCAGCCGCGCCGATGGCGAAGATTCGGTCGCCACGCCGCTGCTGCCGGCCGACGCCTGGCCGCTCAGTGTCGCCGTCGCGATCACCTCGACCGCCGAAAAGGCGATCGGCTCGACCGAGGGCATGAACCGCACGGCCGATACCAGCCCGTACCAGGACGCCTGGATCGACAGCCAGGAGGCCGATCTCGCCGAAGCCCGCGCCGCGATCGCCGAGCGCGATTTCGAGCGGCTGGCCGACATTTCCGAACACAGCTGCCTGAAGATGCACGCGCTGGCGCTCGCCGCGAAGCCGGGCCTGCTGTACTGGAACGCCGCGACCGTCGCCGCGATGCACGTCGTGCGCAGCCTGCGCGCGCAGGGCGTGCCGGTGTTCTTCACGATCGACGCCGGCCCGCAATTGAAGGCGGTCTGCCTGCCGTCGGCAGCGAGCCGCGTGGCCGCCGCGCTGCGCGAAGTGCCGGGCGTGCTGAACGTGGTCGAAACCGGCCTCGGGGGGCCGGCGCATCTGATCCCGACCGCGGCGGCCGCTGCGGCATGAGCCGCTCGTGAACATCATTGCGTCCGCTCCCGGCAAGCTGGTGCTGCTTGGCGAGTACGCGGTGCTGGAAGGCGCGCCGGCCATTTCGATGGCCGTGAACCGCCGCGCGAAGGCGCGCATCGCGCCGCGCGCCGGTGCCGTCAGCGAGGCCTACGCGCCCGACGTGCTCGATGCCCGCGTGCCGTTCACGCTCGGCGCCAACGGCCTGCCGGACTGGTCCGCCGCTGCCGGCGATGCCGCCAAGCTCGGTCTGGTCGACGAAGTGCTGCGCGGGCTGGCCGACGAACAGCTGGGCCCGGATGCGGCGCAGGCATTCGGCCTGTCGCTCGATACCTCCGAATTTTTCGATGTCGCCGCGGCCGATCGTCCGAAGCTCGGACTCGGGTCGAGTGCCGCGCTGACCGTGGCGCTGGCCTCGGGGCTGGCCGCGCGCGCGGGCCATGCCGCGGAAACCGCGGACCGTGACGCCTGGCTGACGCGCCTGCTCGGCCTGCATCGCAAGTTCCAGGGCGGGCATGGCAGCGGTGTCGATGTCGCCACGAGCCTCGTGGGCGGTGTCATCGCCTACCAGCTGTTCGATGGCGGCCAGCGGCCGCAGGCGCGCGCGCTGGCCTGGCCAGGCACGCTGCACAAGCGTTTCGTCTGGTCCGGCTGCTCGGCATCGACGCCGAAGTTCCTGTCGATCCTGCGCGCGTGGCGGGCGACACACGAAGCCGAATACACGCGTCGGATGAACGGCCTGCACGAGACCGCAACCGCCGCGGTCGAAGCGCTGGCGAGCGCCGATGCCGCCGCGTTTCTCGACTGTGCCCGCCGCTATGCCGGCGATCTGCGTGCGCTCGGCGACGCCAGCGGCGTCAGCATCTATTCGGCCGAGCATCTGGCGATCGCCGAACTGGCGCAGCGTCAGGCCGGCGTGGTCTACAAGCCTTGTGGTGCCGGCGGCGGTGATGTCGGCGTGTTGTTTGCAACAGACCCCGACCGACTCGCGGCGCTCGATGCGCCGCTGGCGGCAGCCGGGTTTTCCTGCGTGGCCCTGACGGTAGATCCGAGCGGCCTGCAGCTGGAGTTCATGGAGAGCAACGAAGCATGAGTGCCGATCAACAGGTTCAGGGCGCAGCCGACGCGGCCGCCATCGACAGATCGCGGTTCCCGGAGTTCTACAAGCTGTCGCCGACCGACCGCGTGCGGCTGATGCGCGAGCGCGGCTGGCTGTCCGAAGCCGACTACCAGCAGATGATCTCGGGCGAGCACACCTTGTCGCTGCACCGCGCCGACAAGATGATCGAGAACGTCGTCGGCGTGATGGGCCTGCCGGTCGGCCTCGGTCTGAACTTCCTGATCAACGGCAAGGACTACGTGATTCCGCTGGTGGTCGAGGAGCCGTCGATCGTCGCCGCGCTGTCGAGCGCCGCGAAGATCGTCCGCGGTGCCGGCGGCTTCACCGCCGAGATGGACGAGTCGATGCTGATCGGCCAGATCCAGGTCGTCGACATTCCGAACGTGCCGCGTGCGCAGTCGGCACTGCTGCAGCGCAAGGCCGAGCTGCTGAATCTCGCGAATTCGCTGCACCCGCAGATGGTCGCGCGGGGCGGCGGTGCCCGCGATGTCGAAATCCATCTGCATCCGCGGCCGGATGGCCACGGCGACATGATGATCGTGCATCTGGTCGTCGATACCTGTGACGCGATGGGCGCCAATCTGGTCAACACGATGTGCGAAGGCCTGGCCTCGCTGGTCGAGTCGATCACCGGCGGCAAGGTGTTCCTGCGCATCCTGTCGAACCTGACCGACCGCGCGCTGGTCCGTGCCAAGTGCGTGATCCCGGTCGACAAGCTCGCCGGCAAGGGGTTTTCGGGCGAGGAAGTGCGCGACGGCATCGTGCTGGCCACCGATTTCGCGAGCGTCGACCCGTATCGCGCCGCGACCCACAACAAGGGCGTGATGAACGGTGTCGATGCCGTGGCACTGGCCACCGGCAACGACTGGCGCGCAATCGAGGCCGGTGCCCACGCCTATGCCTCGCGCTCGGGCCGGTACACCTCGCTGACGCGCTGGTACAAGGGCCCGAACGGCGAACTGGTCGGCGAGATCGAGATTCCGATGAAGGTCGGCACCGTCGGCGGCCCGCTGCAGTCGAACCCGACCGTGGCGCTGAACCATCGCCTGCTCGGCGCGACCTCGGCCCGGGAACTGGCGATGGTCATGGGCACGGTCGGTCTGGCCCAGAACTTCTCGGCGATCCGGGCGCTGGCGACCGAAGGCATCCAGCAGGGTCACATGACCCTGCATGCGCGCTCGGTGGCGCTGGCGGCCGGTGCCTCGCCGGACATCTTCGAGACCGTGGTCGAGCGCCTGATCGAAGGCGGCGACATCAAGATCTGGAAGGCGCAGGAAATCGTCGTGCAGGTGCGCAAGGCCGCGCGCCACGAAGCCGGCGAACCGGAAACGCCGTCGAACGCACCGCGCGCGCAGGGCCACGGCAAGATCATCCTGCTCGGCGAGCATGCGGTGGTCTACGGCAGCCATGCGATCGCCGCGCCGGTGCCGCTGGCGATCGAGGCCAGCGTGCAGGACGGCGACGGCAGCACGCGCAATCCGGGGGTCGACCTGATCATTCCGCGCTGGGGTGTCGAATCCCGGCTGCACAAGGATCCGGCGCACCGCGACTCGTTCCAGCGCAGCCTCGGCATCGTCTTCGACAAGCTTGGCCTGACCGAGAAAAGCTTGCGCATCGAAGTGTTCCCGAACGTGCCGCGCGGCATGGGCCTCGGTGGCTCGGCGGCGATGGCGGTCGCGGTGATCCGCGCGATCGACCAGCACTTCAAGCTCGGCCACACCGACGAAGAGATCAACGCGCTGGCCTTCGAATGCGAGAAGGTCGCGCACGGCACGCCGAGCGGCATCGACAACACGGTGGCGACCTACGGCCAGCCGCTGCTGTATCGCCGCGCGCATGAAGGCAAGCCGCTGAAGATGGAGCCGCTGAAGCTGTCGAAGCCGATTCCGCTGGTCGTCGGCATTTCCGGCAAGGAAAGCCTGACCGCGAAGACCGTGGGCGGCGTGCGCACGGCCTGGCAGAAGAACCCGGAGCTGTACGAGAACATCTTCCGGCAGATCGATGCGCTGACCTTGCAGGGCGTCGATGCGATCCAGAATTACCAGCTCGAGCGGCTGGGCGATCTGATGAATGTCTGCCACGGCCTGCTTAATGCGCTGCGCGTGTCGAGCTGGGAAATCGAGGAAATGGTGCAGATCTGCCGCGAGCAGGGCGCCATCGGCGCCAAGCTGACCGGCGGCGGCGGTGGCGGTTCGATCATCGCGCTGGCGCCGGAACATCCGGAACGGGTGATCGCGGCCCTGCGCGATGCCGGCTACTCCGGCATGGAGGTGCGCATTGGGTGAGATGATGGCGGACCTGAATTCCCCGAAGACGGCATCCATGACGGCCCACGCCCCCGAAATTGCGCACCAGATCGTGTCGTTCGATGACGAACCGCTGATCCTGGTCGACGAGAACGACACCGAAGTCGGCTTCCTGCCGAAGGCCGAGGCCCACATGGGCGGCGGCACGCTGCATCGCGCGTTCTCGCTGTTCGTGTTCAACAGCGATGGCGAGCTGCTGCTGCAGCAGCGCGCCGCCGGCAAGCGGCTGTGGGGCCAGTTCTGGTCCAACACCTGCTGCAGCCATCCGCGTCGCGGCGAAACGATGGACATCGCGATCCATCGCCGGCTGAAGGAAGAGCTGGGCTTCGAATGCCGCTTCGACTATCTGTTCAAGTTTCAGTATCAGGCGCAGTTCGACGCCACCGGCGCCGAGCACGAGCTGTGCTGGGTCTACGCCGGCCGCAGCGACACGCGGCCGGCCGTCAATGCCAACGAGATTTCGGCGATCCGCTACATCGCGCCGGACGCCCTCGATGCCGAGATCGAAGCCCGTCCGGAATCGTTCACGCCGTGGTTCAAGATCGAATGGGCCCGCATCCGGGCGCAGCACGCCGGGGTCTATGCCCGGCAGACGTCGGCGTCTTTGGCATAAAATCCGCAATCCCGGTCCTATCCGGCACAGATCGTGATGCATCACGCTGTGTGATAGGCCACGTTGCCGGCCGCGTCTCGACGTCGGCGGCAGCGTCATCGAATCAGTTTGCCGTCCCCGGCGAAGCCATCAGAGGTTTGGAGAACACATGGGCGTTCCGCTTATCCAGCAGGTCACTGTTGCTCGCTATCTTCTTACCAAGAAGCTGAAGCGCGAGAAACGTTTCCCGCTCGTGCTGATGCTGGAGCCGCTGTTCCAGTGCAATCTGGCCTGCGCCGGCTGCGGCAAGATCGACTACGAGAAGGACATCCTGCAGCAGCGCGTCAGCGTGGAGCAGGCGCTGCGGGCCGCCGAGGAATGCGGCGCGCCGATGGTCTCGATTCCGGGCGGCGAGCCGCTGATCCACAAGGAAATGCCGAAGATCGTCGCCGGTCTCGTGGAGATGAAGAAATTCGTCTACCTGTGCACCAACGCGATCCTGCTGAAGAAGCACATCCACGAGTACACGCCGAGCCCGTATCTGACGTTCTCGATCCATCTCGATGGCCTTGAAAAGCGCCACGACGAGTCGGTGTGCATGGAAGGCGTGTTCGTGAAGGCGGTCGAAGCGATCCAGCTCGCGCTGTCGAAGGGCTTCCGCGTCACCATCAACTGCACGCTGTTCTCGGGCGAAGCCCCGGAAGAGGTCGCCGACTTCTTCGATTACGCGATGAGCCTCGGCGTCGAGGGCATCACCGTGTCGCCGGGCTACAGCTACCAGCACGCGCCGCGTCAGGATGTGTTCCTCGGCCGTACCCAGTCGAAGCAGTTGTTCCGCGACGTGTTCAAGATCGGCCGCGAGCGCAAGTCGAACTGGAAGTTCAACCAGTCGCCGATGTTCCTCGACTTCATCGCCGGCAACCAGGCCTACCAGTGCGAGCCCTGGGGCACGGTGACCTACAACGTCTTCGGCTGGCAGAAGCCGTGCTACCTGCTCGTCGACGAAGGCCATGTCAGCTCTTACAAGGAGCTGATGGAAACGACGAAGTGGGAAAACTACGGCGTCGGCCGCAACCCGAAGTGCGACAACTGCATGGCGCATTGCGGCTTTGAAGGCACGGCCGTCAACGACACGTTCTCGAACCCGCTGAAGGCCGCGAAGGTGGCCATGTTCGGCCCGGACATCGACGGCCCGATGGCGCCGGATCTGCCGATTCTCTACGGCAACCGTGCGGAAGCGGCGGCCGTGAAGATCCCGGTCACCGCAATCAAGAAGAAAGCCAAGCCGGCCACGGAAAAGGCGGATAGCTGACGCGCTGGCGGTGGCGTTCGCGCCACCGCCGGAGGCTCGGCAGTCGTCGATCTGATGGAAACCGCGTTCTGGCTGGCCGCACCCGCGGCGGTGATGTGGTTCGGACTCTGGCTGGCGCCGTGGCGTCCGTGGAGCACGCGCGAGCAGATCGAACCGACCGGTTTCGGGCACGGCGGGCATGGCGACATGAACGCCGTGACCGTGCTGATCCCGGCGCGAAACGAGGCCGAGGTCATCCAGCGGACGCTCGACGGTCTGCAGGCGCAGAGCGAGGGCATGGCGACCGGTCTGAAGATCGTCGTGATCGACGATCAGTCCGATGACGGCACCGGCGACATCGCCCGGCGCTATCCGAATGTCGAAGTGATCTCCGGTCAGCCGTTGCCGAAGGGCTGGGCCGGCAAGCTGTGGGCGCTGGAACAGGGCAAGGGCCGCGTGACCACGCCGATGACCCTGCTGCTCGACGCCGACATCGCGCTGGAACCCGGTCTGCTGCCGGCGCTGCTCGCGCACAAGCGGGCGACCGGCGCGCATTTCGTCAGTCTGATGGCGGACCTGCGCCGCACCTCGTTCTGGGATCGCCTGCTGCTGCCGGCGTTCGTCTACTACTTCAAGCTGATCTACCCGTTCGCGGTGTCGAACTCGCCGTCGAAGTGGGTGGCGGCGGCGGCCGGTGGCTGCGTGCTGGTCGATACGGCCGCGCTGCACAAGGTCAACGCCTTCGAATGCCTGAAGGGTGCCCTGATCGACGACTGCACCCTGGCCCGGCGGATCAAGGACGGCGGCCACAAGACCTGGATCGGGCTGAGTCGCGGCGTCATCTCCCTGCGGCCGTACGGCACGCTGAAGAGCGTGCACGACATGGTGGCGCGCTCGGCGTTCACGCAGCTGCGCTATTCGACGCCGCTGCTGCTCGTGGTCACCGCGCTGTTCGCGCTGGCCTACTGGCTGCCGATCGCGGCCCTGCTGCAGGGCTCGTGGCTGGCGGCTGCCGCGCTGCTGGCGATGTGTGCCGCGTATGTGCCGACGCTGCGCTACTACGGCTTGTCGCCGGTGTGGTCGCTGGCGTCGCCGCTGATCGGCGCACTGTATCTGGGCATGACCTGGAGCTCTGCCATCCGCACCTGGCGCGGCGTACGCTCCCAATGGAAAAACCGCACCTACGAAGTGGAGTCCTGAGGACTCGCTGACGCAGGGCTTTCGGAATCGAGAAGACCATGATGGACAACAACTCAATCGGCATCAGTGCATTTGCGACGTCGGTCCCGCCGTATCGCGTGGATCTGCGGCAGTGGTGCGAGTGGAGCAACAACAGCTGGGACAAGACCCGCGCGGTGATCGGCGAAAGCTTCCGCGTGCCGGGTGTCGAGCAGGACGTTTACACGATGGCGGCGAATGCCGTGGTCGAACTGATCGTCCGCAATGACATCGATCCGCGCCGCATCGGCTATCTGGCGCTCGGCACCGAATCGTCGATCGACAATGCGACCGGTGCCGTCATCGTCCGGGGGCTGGTCGATCGCGTGCTCGCCTCGCGCGGCATGGCGCGTCTCGCGCGGGACTGCGAAGTGCCGGAGTTCAAGCAGGCCTGCCTCGCCGGCGTCTACGGCCTGAAGGGCGCGCTGCGCTATCTGGCGTTCGATGGCGCCGAACGGCTGGCGATCGTGGTCGCCGCCGACATCGCCGAGTACGAGCGCGGCTCCAGCGGCGAACCGACGCAGGGTGCCGGTGCGGTCGCCATGCTGCTCGAACGCGATCCGAAGATCCTGACTCTGGATCTGCGCGCCGCCGGCAGCGCCTCCACCTTCCGCGGCCTCGACTTCCGCAAGCCGTTCCAGCGCTTCTGCGGGCAGCAGCCGGGGCCGAGCGGCCGTCTGGCCGACTTCCCGGTGTTCAACGGCAAGTTTTCCACCGCCTGCTATGTCGACGAGACGCTGTCGGCGCTCGATCAGCTGCTGACCAAGCGCGGCGGCAGCCACAGCCGCTACTTCCACGAGATCGAAGCGGTGTTCATGCATCGCCCGTATCACAAGATGCCGGTCACGGCCTGGGCGCTCGGCTATCTGTTCGCGCTCGGCGCCGACGGTGCCGCTGGCGCCGCCGAACTCGATGGCTACTGCGCCAAGGCGGGCGTCGATCCGGTGGCACTGCACGCCGAAATGGCAACGCTGCCGACCCGCGCGTTCGAGTCGGACTTCGACGGCACGGTCGCCGAGCCGTATCCGCTGACCGCGGCACTGATGAAGTCGTTCCGCGAGGACCCGGCCTACAAGGCGGTGGTCGACGACAAGATGCGCCTCGGCTCCAAGCCGATGATGGCGATGGGCAACCTGTACTCGGCCGCGCTGCCGGCGTGGCTGGCGGCCGGGCTCGAGGAAGCGGCGAAGAGCGGCCGCGATCTGGCCGGCAAGGAAATGCTGCTGATCGGCTACGGCAGCGGCGACGCCTCCGAAGCGATTCCGGCGCGCGTGGTGCCGGGCTGGCTTGCGGCGGCGAAGCGCATCCATCTGGCCGAGGCGCTGAATCCGGTCGTTGACCTGGACAAGGAACAGTACGAGGCGCTGCACGATGGCCTGCCGGCCCCGGGCATCACGCCGCGCGCGCCGGGCATCCGGATCACCAAGGTCGGCGATCGCCGCACCGGCGCGTTCCAGGATTACGGCATCGCGTACTACGAGTTGGGCGAACCGGTCTGAACGACCGTCGGCAGGTGGCGCGGCGGAGTCGATTGCCGGCGCCGCGCCGGCGGTGACGCCTCGGCGGGATGACCGTTCGGCCGAGGGCAGGCGAATTCGAAGCCCGGCACGGTGACAAACCCGGGCGGCCCGATTCCCGGGCTGATGTAGAGGGACTCGGTGACAGCGGCTGTCACACGACTGTCATGTTGGACCTCAAAACTCTGCGGCTTGGCGCGTGGGCGGCGCGGTGAAATGCCGTGAAAATGTCAACGAGATGGTCGATTCGTGCCGCATTGCCACGATAGATTTGGCTGCCCCCTTTGCACCCCGTTTCGCTTTCAGGAGAAATTCGTGAGCCTTTTCAACACAGCGATGATGCGCAAGCTGGCGTTCGGCGTGGTTGCCGCCGCGCTTGCACCTGTCGCAATGGCCGCCGACACCAGCATTACCGGTGCCGGCGCCAGCTTCCCGTACCCGATCTACTCGAAGTGGGCGGCCACCTACAAGGAAAAGTCCGGCGTCGGCCTGAACTACCAGTCGATCGGCTCGTCCGGTGGCGTCAAGCAGATCAAGTCGAAGACGGTCACCTTTGGCGCGTCCGACAAGCCGCTGAAGATCGAAGAGCTGAACGAAGGCGGCCTGACGCAGTTCCCGGCGGTGATGGGCGGCGTCGTGCCGATCGTCAACGTCAAGGGCGTGAAGTCGGGCGATCTGACGATGGACGGCGCGCTGCTGTCCGACATTTTCCTCGGCAAGATCACCAAGTGGGACGACAAGCGCATCAAGTCGCTGAATCCGTCCGCGACCCTGCCGTCGACCCGCATCACCGTGGTGCATCGCGCCGACGGTTCGGGCACGACCTTCCTGTTCACCGACTATCTGGCCAAGGTCAATGGTGAGTGGCGTGAATCGGTCGGCGCCGGCAACACCGTCGAATGGCCGACCGGCATCGGTGCGAAGGGCAACGAAGGCGTGGCGGGCATTGCCAGCCAGACCGACGGCGCCATCGGCTATGTCGAATTCGCCTACGCCAAGCAGAACAAGCTGGCGTTCACCAAGATGGTCAACAAGAACGGCGTGGCGGTCAGCCCGAGCAACGAAGCGTTCTCGGCTGCGGCCGACGGTGCCGACTGGGCCGGCACCCCGGGCTTCGCCGTCGTGCTGACCGATCAGGCCGGCGCTGCCGCCTGGCCGATCACCGGCGCCAGCTTCGTCATCGTCTACAAGAAGCCGTCCGATCCGGCTGCGCTGCGCGAAGTGCTGAAGTTCTACGACTGGTCGTTCGGCGATGCCGGCGCCAAGATCGCCGACGAACTGGACTACGTGCCGCTGCCGAAGAAGCTGACCGATCTGATCCGCGCCAGCTGGAAGGCCAACATCTCCGACGCGGCCGGTCGGCCGCTGCTGTAAGGCCAGACGCCGGTCCCCCGCCGGACCGGCTGGCTTCGGGATTCACGAAGGCCGGCACGAAAGTGCCGGCCTTCGCGTAGGAGCCGGGAGCCCGAGTATCCTCCCGCCGGAGCGTTCGATCGTGAACACAACAGCGCAAGCAATGACGATGGCCGGTTCGAGTGGTATCTCGCTGTCGACCCTGCGACAGCACAATTTCTGGGATGCCGTGATGCGGCATGCCACGCGCACGGCAGCGCTGACGGTGCTGCTGGTGCTGGGCGGCGTGATCTACACGCTGGTCGTCGGTTCGCTGCCGGCGCTGAACCAGCTGGGCCTCGGCTTCTTCTCCAGCCAGCGCTGGAACCCGGTCGAAGAGAATCTCGGCGGCCTCACGGCGATCTACGGCACCCTGATCACGGCGCTGATCGCGCTGGTGATTGCCGTGCCGATCAGCCTCGGCATCGCCATCTTCATCACCGAACTGTGCCCGCGCTGGCTGCGCCGGCCGATCGGCATCGCCATCGAGCTGCTCGCGGGCATCCCGTCGATCATCTACGGCATCTGGGGCCTGTTCGTGTTCGCCCCGGTGTTCCGCGACTGGTTCCAGATTCCGGTCAACAACGCGGTCGACGGCATTCCGATCCTGAGCACGGTGTTCGGCGGCCAGATCAACGGCTACGGCATCCTCACGGCCGGCATCATTCTCAGCATCATGATCCTGCCGTACATCACGTCGATCACCCGCGACGTGTTCGAGACGGTGCCGGCGGTGCTGAAGGAATCGGCCTACGGGCTCGGCTCCACCACCTGGGAAGTCGTGCGCAAGGTCGTGCTGCCGTACTCCGGCGCCGGCGTCATCGGCGGCATCATGCTGGGTCTGGGCCGCGCGCTCGGCGAGACGATGGCGGTGACCTTCGTCGTCGGCAATTCGCATCGCCTGACCGGCTCGCTGTTCAGCCCCGGCACGACGATTTCCGCCAGCATCGCCAACGAGTTCGCCGAGGCCGAGAACGTCATGCACGAGTCGGCGCTGACCTTGCTCGGCCTGACGCTGTTCGTCATCACGTTCATCGTGCTCGCCGCCGCGCGCCTGATGCTGCTGCGCCTCGAACAGCGCAAGGGCAACTGACATGGCGCTCGACACGTCGCTGTACGCGCGTCGCCGCGTGACCAACCAGATCGTGATGCTGCTGGCCTGGGCGGCAGCCGCCACCGGGCTGGTGATTCTGGCGTTGATCCTGTTCACGCTGTTCTACAACGGCGTGGCCGGCGTCTCGATCGCGGTGTTCACCGAGATGACGCCACCGCCGGGCTCGGAGCCGGGCGGGGGGCTGCTGAACGCGATCTACGGCACCTTGGTCATGACGATCATGGGCACCGCGATCGGCACGCCGGTCGGCATCCTCGCCGGCACCTACATGGCCGAATACGGGCTCGGCACGCGGCTCGCGACCGTGGTCCGCTTCATCAACGACATCCTGCTGTCGGCGCCGTCGATCGTCATCGGCCTGTTCGTCTACGGCATCATGGTCAAGGGCTCCGGCTTTTCCGGCTGGGCCGGCGGCGTGGCCCTGTCGCTGCTGGTGCTGCCGGTGGTGGTCCGCACCACGGAAGACATGCTGCGACTGGTGCCGAACGGGCTGCGTGAAGCGGCCTCGGCCCTCGGCTCGCCGCGTTCGCACGTGATCGTCAAGGTCGCGTATCGCGCCGCCAAGGCCGGCATGCTGACCGGCATCCTGCTGGCCGTCGCCCGCATCACCGGCGAGACCGCGCCGCTGCTGTTCACCGCGCTGAACAACCCGAACTGGAGCACCGACATGAATGGCGCGATGGCCAATCTGCCGGTGGTGATTTTCAAGTTCGCCGGCAGTCCCTACGAAAACTGGCGTGAACTGGCGTGGACCGGCGCCTTGATCGTGACGATGGCGGTGCTGGTGCTGAACATCGGCGCGCGCATGCTGTCGGCGCAGTCCAAGGCCAACAGCTGACCCTCATTCCTTCGACGCTGAACCGCGGCCATCCCCCGAACCCCAGACGGACGTCATGAACACTTCTTCCAGCTCGCTGCCGGGCGCCGTGCACACGCAGAAGCCGTATCTCGAAGTTCGGCCGGATTCGTCGGCGTCGAAGCTGCCGATGACCGAGAAGATCTCGGTGCGCAACGTCAATTTCTTCTACGGCGACTACAAGGCGCTGAAGGACATCTCGCTGCCGATCTACGACAAGAAGGTCACCGCGCTGATCGGCCCGTCCGGCTGCGGCAAGTCGACGCTGCTGCGCATCTTCAACCGGATGTACGACCTGTACCCGAAGCAGCGGGCCGAAGGCGAGATCGTGTTCGAGGGCAAGAACCTGCTCGATCCGAAGCAGGACCTGAACCTGCTGCGCGCCCGCATCGGCATGGTGTTCCAGAAGCCGACGCCGTTCCCGATGTCGATCTACGACAACATCGCGTTCGGCATCCGCCTGTACGAGAAGGTGCCGAAGTCGGAACTCGACGATCGGGTCGAAACGGCCCTGAAGCGCGGCGCGCTGTGGGACGAGGTCAAGGACAAGCTCGGCCAGAGCGGTCTGGGCCTGTCCGGCGGCCAGCAGCAGCGCCTGTGCATCGCCCGCTCGATCGCCGTGCGCCCGGAAGTGCTGCTGCTCGACGAGCCGACCTCCGCACTCGACCCGATCGCCACGGCGAAGGTCGAGGAGCTGATCTACCAGCTGAAGAGCGATTACACGATCTGCATCGTGACCCACAACATGCAGCAGGCCGCCCGTGTCGCCGACTTCACGGCCTTCATGTATCTCGGCGAACTGATCGAGTTTGGCGAGACCAGTCAGGTCTTCACCAAGCCGACCCAGACCCGCACCGAGGACTACATCACCGGACGGTTTGGGTAAATCATCGCGAGCATGCTCGCGATGATTTACGCCCGGCCACGGATGGCCGGGCCGGGCTCAGCCGAACAAGGACACCGTCTCGCCAGGGATGGCGTGGAACCCGTTCCGAACAAGGGCGTCGCGAGCATGCTCGCGATGATTTACGCCCGGCCAGTGTTTGGCCATGGCGAGACGCGACTCAATGTCGCGTCGAGTTAGCCAAACACGGCCGGGCCGGGCTGAGCCGAACAAGGACACCGTCTCGCCAGCGATGGCGTGGAACCCGATCCGAACAAGGGCGTTGCGAGCATGCTCGCGATGATGGACGCTCGGCGTCGCAAGTCTGGTCGCAGGCCGACGAAAGCCTGACGAGCGAACTCTGTCGTCTAGGTCGGCCACACGGAGCCACCCCATCACAAGGTCCCCACGGCAAGGCAATTGCGTGGTGCAGCGGCGATAATCCCGTGCCAGCGCGCGCTGCCCGCAGCCGCGACGACTTCGCCCGTGAGGCCATTCCGGCCGGGCCCTGAAGGATCCTGTCTTGATGAACATCGCCATCATCGGCTGCGGTTTCGTGGCCGATTTCTACATGCAGTCGCTGTCCCGGTATCCGGTGCTGAAGCTGGTCGCGATCCATGATCGCGATGGCGAGCGCCTGACGCAGTTCTCGACGCGCCACGGGCTGGATGCGCTGCGTCGCGGCCTCGACGACATCCTGGCCGACCGCTCGATCGGCATGGTGCTGAACCTGACCAATCCGGACCAGCACTACACCGTGTCGCGCGCCGCGCTCGAAGCCGGCAAGCACGTCTATTCGGAAAAGCCGATCGCGATGTCGCTGGCCGATGCCGAAGCGCTGACCGCGCTGGCTGCGGAACGTGGGCTGATGATGGCCTCCGCGCCGTGCAGCCTGCTCGGCGAGACCGCGCAGGCGCTGTGGCGCGCGCTGCGCGAGCGCAAGGTCGGCAAGGTCGGGCTCGTCTATGCCGAACTCGACGACGGCCTCGTGCACAAGATGCCGTATCGCAAGTGGCTCAGCGACAGCGGCCGGCCGTGGCCGTGGAAGGATGAGTTCGAGGTCGGCTGCACGCTGGAGCATGCCGGCTATTACGTCAGCTGGCTGACGGCGTTCTTCGGCCCTGCGGTATCGGTGTCGGGGCTCGCTTCGACGGTGTATCCGGACAAGGAGACCGATGGCCCGCTTGATCGCATCACGCCGGATTTCTCGTGTGCGCTGATCGCGTTCGAGAACGGCGTGGTCGCGCGTCTGACCTGCAGCATCGTGGCACCGCATGACCAGCGCCTGCGCTTCTTCGGCGACACCGGCGTGCTCGAAACCGATCACTCGTGGCATTACCGGCAGCCGGTCAAGATCCAGCGCTACCTGAACATCCGCCGCAAGATGATCCTGCACCCGATCAAGGAGAAGGTCGCGCTTGCGGACTATCCGAACCCGGCCAAGCGCCAGCGCGGCAGCCATCCGATGGAGTTCTGCCGTGGCCCGGCCGAGATGGCGGCGGCGTTCGAGGCCGGCAAGCCGTCACCATTGCCGCCGGACTGGTGCCTGCACAACAACGAAGTGGTGCTCGCGATCCAGCAGGCACTCGAAGGCGGCGGGCATCAGCCGATCAAGACCCGCTTCCAGCCGCTGGCACCGCCGGCGTGGGCCGGCTGATCCGCTGGTTGCGGACGCCTCAGCCGCTGCGGGTGAATGCGGCAATGCCCAGCACTTCCTCGACGCTGGTGACGCCGGCCGCCACCTTCGTGCAGCCGGCGATGCGCAGCGGCATCATCCCTTCGCGCAGCGCCTGTTCGCGCAGCTGCAGCAGATCGGTCTGCTCGCCGATGCGGGCGTTCAGCGTGCCGGTCAGCGGCATGATCTCGTAGATGCCGACGCGGCCCAGATAGCCGGTCTCGCGGCATTCGAGGCAGCCGACCGGCTTCCACACCTGCTCGGGCTTCGGCAGGCCGAAGCCGCCGGTGATCTCGGTCCAGCGGCGGTCGTCGATCGGCGCGGGTGCCTTGCAGTGCGGGCACAGCGTGCGCAGCAGGCGCTGGGCGACGACGCCGATCAGGGTCGACTTGATCAGATAGCCCGGCACGCCGAGATCGAGCAGGCGCGTGATCGCGGACGGCGCGTCGTTCGTGTGCAGGGTCGACAGCACCAGATGGCCGGTCAGTGCCGCCTGGATCGCGATCTCCGCCGTTTCCAGATCGCGGATTTCGCCGACCATGATGATGTCCGGGTCCTGCCGCATCAGCGCGCGGATGCCTTCGGCGAAGTTCAGGTCGATGTTCGACTGCACCTGCATCTGGTTGAAGCTGCCATCGACCAGTTCGATCGGGTCCTCGATCGTGCAGACGTTGACCTCCGGGGTCGCGAGTTGCTTCAGCGACGAGTACAGCGTCGTGGTCTTGCCCGAGCCGGTCGGGCCGGTGACCAGCACGATGCCGTTCGGCTGCTCGATCATCGCGGCCCAGGCGCTGGCCTCGGCCTCGTTGAAGCCGAGCTGGCGGAAGTCCTTGACCAGCACTTCTGGGTCGAAAATGCGCATCACCAGCTTTTCGCCGAACGCCGTCGGCAGGCTCGAACAGCGCAGCTCGATCTCCTTGCCGTCCGGCGAGCGAGTCTTGATCCGGCCGTCCTGCGGCTTGCGCTTCTCGGCCACATCCATCCGCGCCAGGATCTTGATCCGGCTGGTGACCGCGACCATCACCAGCGCCGGAATCTGGTAGACCTCGTGCAGCACGCCGTCGATGCGGAAGCGGACGTTGCCGGTGTCGCGCCGAGGCTCCAGATGGATGTCGCTGGCGCGCGATTCGAACGCGTACTGCAGCAGCCAGTCGACGATGTTGACGACGTGCTGGTCGTCCGCCGTCAGCTGGCCGCGGCGTCCGAGATCGGTCAGCTGTTCGAGCGAGCGCGTGCCGCCGAAGCCGACCAGCTTCGCGCGCTCCTCGCCGCTGGCCTTGACCGAGCGGGCGAGGGCGTAGAACTCGACCAGGTAACGCTCGATGTCGAGCGGATTGGCGACGACGCGCTTGATCTCGACCTTCAGCACCTGTTCCAGATCGCGTACCCAGTCTCTCACCCAAGGCTCGCTGGTCGCGATCGTCACTTCGCTGGCGCTGACCTTGACCGGCAGCAGCTTGAGCCGCGCGGCATAGGCGTACGGCATCACCGTGGTGATGCGCGCAACCTCGATGCCGAGCGGATCGATCCGCAGGTACGGCAGGCCGGCGCGTTGCGCCAGCCACTGGGTCAGCGCTTCCGTGGTCAGCTTGCGGCCGGGCTGCAGCGGGTGGTCCCACTCGCAGGCGCCGATGCGTGCCAGCGGGTGCGCGTGGTCGGTGCGCGTCGGCGGCCGGGCCAGCAGTGCCTTCGCCGCCGTGGCGGTTGCCAGCCCTTCGCCGACCAGGGTCGACAGCACCGATTCCAGCGTCAGGGGCTGGTCGGCGCCGCTGTGCGGGGGTGACGGATTGCGCGCTGGATTCAGCTCGATCATGGTCAGCCTGATTCTGAGGACAATCCGGATTACGGTCCGTTTGGGGGTGTGACGGCCCGCCGTTGAATGAATAGACTGATCGTCCAATTCATTTTCCGCAGGCCACGGTACGAACGATTACGGTTCTGCCGTCCGTGCCGGAGCCTGAGCCGCAGGAGCCCGTCGATGAACGATACAAAGGTTTTCGCTGCCGTGATGTCCGCGTCGCCCGCCGGACCGACGTCCGGCAGTCGCCGCCCGTTGCCGGAGGGCCGCGCATGAGCGACAGCCGCAGCTTCGACTTCATCATCGCCGGCGGAGGTTCGGCCGGCTGCGTGCTGGCCAACCGGCTCAGCGCCAGCGGCCAGTGGCAGGTCTGCCTGATCGAGGCCGGTCCGGACGACAGCAGCCCGTTCATCCACATGCCGGCCGGCATCATCCCGGTGATCCGCTCGAAGCTCCTGAACTGGAGCTTCTGGACCACGCCGCAGCCGAACTGCGCCGGCCGCTCGATGTACTGGCCGCGCGGCCGCACGCTCGGCGGCTCGTCGTCGATCAATGGCATGTGCTACATCCGCGGCCACGCGTGGGACTACGACCACTGGGCGGCCCTCGGCAACGACGGCTGGGCCTACAAGGACGTGCTGCCGTACTTCCGGCGCATGGAGAACTTCGAGGCGATCGACAAGGTCGACGACGGCCGCTCGTACCACGGGACCGACGGCCCGCTGAACGTGGCCGAGCCGCGCTACGTCAATCCGCTGATGACCGCGTTCCTCGCCGCCGGCCGCGAAGCCGGCCACCCGGAAACCGACGATTTCAACGGCGCACAGCAGGAAGGCGTGGGCCTGTATCACACGATGCAGAAGGGCGGTCAGCGCTGCAGCAATGCCCGCGGCTTCCTCGAACCGGCGAAGAAGCGGCCGAACCTGACCGTGCTGACGCGGACGCACGTCGAAAAGGTGCTGTTCGACGGCAAGCGCGCCGTCGGCGTGCGGGTGCAGCGCGCCGGCCGCAGCGAGGACCTGAAGGCCCGGGTGGAGGTGATTCTCGCCGCCGGCGCGCTCGGTTCGCCGCAGATCCTGATGTTGTCCGGCGTCGGCCCGAAGGACGAGCTGGCGCGCCATCGCATCGCGCCGGTGCACGAGCTGCCGGGCGTCGGCGAGAACCTGCAGGATCATCTCGACATCCACATCACGATGCGCGAGGAGACCCGGCATTCGATCAGCCTCCGGCCGCTCGGTCTGCTGAAGACGGTGATCAACACGTTCAGGTATCTGTTCGGCAAGCGTGGCGAGCTGACCTCGAACTTCGCGCAGGCCGGCGGGTTCCTCCGCAGCAACGACGAGCAGGCGATTCCGGACCTGCAGTGGCATCTGGTGCCGTTCGTCTACGCCAACCATGGGCAAACGCTGACGCCGCTGTTCAAGCACTACGCGTTCAGCCTGATGACCTGCTTCCTGCGGCCGGAAAGCCGCGGCCGGGTCAAGCTGATCGACGCCGATCCGCTGTCGCCGCCGATGATCGATGCCAACTACCTGGCGACCGAGCGCGACCTGCAGGCGCTGGTCGACGGCTTCCGGAAAGCGCGCGAAATCCTCGCGCAGCCGTCGATCGCCAAGCATGCGATCGATGAACTCGAGCCCGGCCCGGCGGTGCAGACCGACGAGCAGATTCGCGACTACATCCGCAAGAAGTCGGAGACCGTCTACCACCCCGTCGGCACCTGCAAGATGGGCCGCGACGCGATGGCCGTCGTCGATCACCGGCTGTGCGTGCATGGCCTGCAGGGGCTGCGCGTGGTCGATGCCTCGATCATGCCGACGCTGATCGGCGGCAACACCAATGCCCCGACGACGATGATCGCCGAGCGCGCGTCCGATCTGATCCTGCAGGATGCCGCCCTCGGACGGCTCGTGCCAAACTACCGGCCTGCGCCGGCACCCGCCGCCGCGTTCGCTGAAAAATGAACCTGCATGCCGCCGAGTCCGGTCCCGACCTCGAACCTGCTGGCCCGCTGCCGCCCCATTGCCGTCGGTAGCGCGCTGGCGGTGTCGGCCGGTCTGGTGCTGCTGCTGACCGGCTGCGGTTCGCTGCCGCAATCGGTGCCGGCGCTCGTGATTCCGGGCAGCGGCAGCGATGTCGAGGTCGCCGAGATTCGCCGGCTCGCGTTCTGCGCCAGCGCGTCGAGCGACGCTGCCGTCACCTTGCTGGCTGATGCCACGGCCGTGCGCGACTGGCAGACCGCGCGCGGAGTCGATCTGATCGCGGTCGGGCCGCTGCCCGCGGGGCCGTTCGCGGTGGTCGAGCACGGCGTGCGGACCACCGGCGGCTACAGCGTGGCGGTGACGCGGCGCGCCTATCTCAGTGGCGGTGTGCTGAAACTCACGGCCAGCTTTCTGGCGCCGAAGCCCGATGCGCTGCGCGGCTACGCGCTGACCAGCCCCTGCGTGCTGGTGAAGCTGCCGCCCGGCGATTACGCGCGTGTCGAAGTGCGCGATCCGTCCGGCACGCGTCGCGCGATCTCGCCGCTGCCAGCGGCGCCGACGCCGGCACAGCCCCCGATCCCGAATCCGAACACCGCACCGACTGCGCCCTGAGAGTCGCAGCGTTTCAACGAGGAGAGCGTTACATGCTGCGTTTCCTGCCGGGCTGGGTCAGCGGCCTCGTGATGATGCTGCTGCTGATCGTCAACACGCTGTTCTGGGCAACACCGTTGCTGATCTTCGCGGTGCTGAAGCTGCTGTCGCCGGTGCGCGGTCTGCGCGACCTGTTTTCCCGCGCGGCCGCCGCCAGCGGCCAGCACTGGGCGTCGGTCAATACCGTGCTCGGCGACGTGCTGTTGCCGACGCAGTGGGAAATCCGCGGCGTCGACAAGCTGAACATGAAGGGTCAGTACCTGGTCAGCTCCAACCATCAGTCGTGGAACGACATCTACGTGCTGATGAAGGCCTTCGACCGCCGCGCGCCGTTCTTCAAGTTCTTCATCAAGCAGGAACTGATCTGGGTGCCGGTGCTCGGCCTGTGCTGGTGGGCGCTGGACTACCCGTTCATGAAGCGCTACTCGTCGAAGTATCTCGCCAAGCATCCGGAACTGCGCGGCAAGGACTTCGAGACCACGAAGAAGGCCTGCGCGCGCTACGCGACGATCCCGGTGACGATCCTGAATTTCCTCGAAGGCACGCGCTTCACCCAGGCCAAGCACGACGACACCAAGTCGCCTTACACGCATCTGCTGAAGCCCAAGGCGGGCGGCTTCGCGCTGACCATCGGCGCGCTCGGCGAGAACATCAACTCGCTGCTCGACGTCACCATCGTCTACCCGGGTGGCGCGCTCGGCTTCTGGGATTTCCTCTGCGGCCGTGTGCGTCGCGTGATCGTCGAAGTCCGGCAGATCACCATCCCGCACGAGATGTACGGCGGCGACTACGAGGGCGACAAGGTGTTCCGCAAGCACATCCAGAACTGGATCGCCGACCTGTGGGCCGAGAAGGACGCCCGGATGGCCGTGCTGCTGGCCGGGGCACCGGCGGCGTGAGTCGTTGGCGGCACGCGCTGCTGGTGCTGGCGACCTTGCTCGCCACCGGCTGGGCGCAGCCACCGCCGTCCGCACAGGACACCGCGCCGATCGACGACCACATCCCTGAACTGTTTCCGCGCGGCCCGCAGCCCGAAGCGGGCGATTACGAGATCGACGGCCGGCGCGTGCATTACGTCGTGATGCCGGGCGGGCCGCAGCGGCTGATCTTCATTCACGGCACGCCGGGCAATTGGCAGGGCTGGCGCGACTACCTCGCCGACCCGCGGTTGCGTCAGCGCGCGACGATCATCGCGGTCGACCGTCCCGGTTTCGGTAATTCCGGCCGCGGCCGGATGGTGCCGGACATCGCCGACCAGGCCCGACTGCTGGCGCCACTGCTTGACCTCGCCGATGGCGGGCAAGGCAAGGCCTATCTGGTTGGCCATTCGCTCGGCGGGCCGATTGCCGCGAAGCTGGCGATGGATCATCCGGAACGCGTGGCCGGCGCGCTGCTGATTGCACCGAGCATCGCGCCGGATCTCGAGCACCCGCGCTGGTTCAACCACATGGCCGATACCTGGCTGGCGAAAGCGCTGGCCGGCACCTGGGTGCAGCGCCAATTCGCCGATGACGATCTTTACAACTCCAATGCCGAGATCATGCCGCTGGCGCGAGGCCTGAAGGCGATGGAGCCCGGCTGGGCCTCACTCACGATGCCGGTGATCGTGGTGCAAGGCCTCCAGGACACGCTGGTCGATCCCGCCACGGCCGACTATGCCGAGCGCGTGCTGCCAACGCCGAACGGCCGCGTGATTCGCCTGCCGAACCACGATCACTTCCTGATCTGGAGTGATTACGAGCGCTGCGCGCGGCTCGTGGCCGAACTAATGGATCACGGCAGCTGAGCCGATCACGGCCCGGCGAAGCGCTGCGCATACAGCGTGCCGCGGGTGGCGTAGACCAGCAGTGATTCGCCATCGCCGCGCATCGCGACGCTGCACGCGTACTGCAGCGGCGATGGTGGCGGCGTCGGCCCGAGAGAAGCCGGCAGCGCGGCCGTCAGCGGCGTGCCGTTGGCCCGGAACAATTGCAGCGATACCCGCCGCTGCGCGAAGTTGCCGCCGTCCGACGAACACAGCGCGACGTTGCCGGCATCGTCGATGCCAATGCGGGGCTCGCCGCCAAGCGCGATGCTGCCGTCCGGGCGAGGTGGCGGCGTGAACGCGGCGGTCAGCGCAGCGCCGCTCGTGTCGTAATGGCGCAGGACGACATTCGCGCCATTCGCCCATGTGGCGGCATGCGCGCCATCGCGATTCATCGCGAGGGACACGAGTTGGGCGCTGACGCCGTTCGGGCCTTCGCTGACGAGGTAGCGCGGGCCACGCGCGTCGCCGACCGCGTCGAACGCCTGGGCGAAGATTCCTTGGCCGTCGACGCGTGAGGTCCAGGCCACCACATGGCGACCGGTGCTGTCCATCGCGACGCTGGGATTGACCAGCAACGGCGGCGCGCGATCGTTCAGCAGCAGGGGCCGTCGCGGCGACCGGTCGATCTCGCGAGCCGGACCTTGCGCGGTTCCGTTGGCGAAGTAGCGGCGGGATTCGATCCGGTCGGCGAGCGCCACCCGCGGCGTGTTGGTCGGATAGGGATAGCCGTCGGTGGCGTTCACCAGGGTGCCGTCGACCGCCCAGACCACCACCAGGTTGCCGACATCATCCACCGCCACGTGCGGTGAATTTCCGCGCAAGGCCACGATGAATTCGTTGCCCGCCGGCACGCCGTCGGGGGTGAAGCGCCGAGCGCGGATCTCCGGCGAGATTCGCAGCGTCGGCAGTTCCAGGACGAACGGCACGGACGGCAGAACGAACGGGAGCGTATGTTCCCAGACCACGACGAAGCCGCCGGACGCGTCGATCGCGACCCGGGGATTGCCGGCACCGCCACGGGCGTCGCGATCGCGGACAGCAATCACACCCCCTTGCAGGCTGCCATCGGGCGCGATCCGTTGCGCCAGAAGGGTGTCTCCGAGATTGGTGCTGCCGTCGATCAGCGGCCCGGTCCATGTCACGACGGCGGCACCGTTGCGATTGCGGGCGACATCCGGATTGCTGTCGCTGGACGCGGCGATCACCACGGGTGCGCCCAGCCGGTCGCCGGGTGCCGCCAGCACGGTCGGTGCCAGCACGGTCAGCAGCACCAGCAGCCATCGGATCGAGGGGGTTGGCATGACGTCACTCCTTGTTGAAAGGGCCGACAGCGGCTTCTGCGAAAAGCTTGGGCTGTCTTCGCATCCCCAGCATTGATGGCGGTTGCCTGAGGGGTCGTCCTTTAGAACGAGGGTTCCAGTGCCAGCAGCGCGGCCCGCAAGGCCGGACCATCGCGGCGGACATCGGCCAGCCACGCGCGCCAGTCGCGCGCAACCGCATGCAGGCGCTCGGGCCTGCTCAGGCGCGCACCGATGCGCTCAAACGCGTGATCGATGCCGGCGGGTTCCCGATACGACAGCAACAGCGCTTCGAAGCGTTCGGCGTCCGGCGCGGCGCGATTGGCGGCGAGCTGCCAGGCCCCGGGGTCGGCCACCGCGCGTGCCGCGCGTCGAGCGAAGCGTTCCAGCGGTTCGGCGTGTGGCCCGTCCAGTGACCCGTTCAGGGACCAGTCCAGCGCCAGCGCGTGATCGTGCAGCACATCGAGCACGATGCCGGCGTAGCGCCGCGCGCCGTCACCGAACCGGGCACGCGCGGCAACGCTCAGCGGATGGGCGTCGGTAGCAACATCGACCCGGCGGTGAAAGCGGATCGAGGCTTCCAGTTGCGGCGGTAGTTGTCCGTCAAGCCGGCCACGCACGACATCGCCCAGCACCGCACCGACCAGCGGCAGGCCGGCGCGGTCGGTCAACCAGAGGTGGGCGAGGAAGTTCATTGCGGGCGAAAGCTTACGCCAGCAGCTTGCCTGCACCATCGATGACGATCGTCGAGCAGCCGTGCGCGTTTGCCTTGTCAAGCAGCCGACGCGGCGTCGGCCTTGCGCCGGCAGTTTCTGTCAGTGTCCGTCGTACCGCTTCAGCGCCCGGCAACGCGGAACGCCGGACCGGCTGCGACGCCATCGGACGAGTACAGCCGTGCAAAGACCGTGTACCGGTTCTGCTCAGTGAAGAACGGGTTGACCTCGCCTTCGATCGCGCGCCAAGTGACGACAAACCCGCCGGCAGAGTCGCGGGCAATATCGGGGCGATCGGATCTTTCCGCCTCGGCGACATAGATTTCCGGGCCGATTCTCGCGCCAGGTGTTGCTCCGATAGCCACCGGGCACGCGAACCGCGCGGCGGCGGCAAGGGTAGACAAAGGAGTTGCAGCGGTCATGGCTTTCATTGCTCGCTCCCTGGCAACGCGCATCGAGGTGTGGTTGCCTGCGCGCCGGCTGTCCCGCCGGGTTCCGATCGGCAACAAGGGGACGGTCGCAGCGGGGCGGATCGCCGTCTATCGCCACCCCGTTCGCACGCACGATCGCGATCCTGGTTGCCTGCGCGGTCGTCGCCTGAACACCGCTTGCGCAGATGCCGCGGTGCCGGGGTCTGCGGCATCATCAGGACATGAACAAGCCCATGACGAACGCTGACGCCGCGCTGACGCTGAGTGCCAGCACCGACCCCGGCTTCGCGGCATGGCTCGCTGCGAGCGGTGGCTCGCTGGCGATCAGCACGTATCAGGCCGGGCGGCTGTTCATGGTCGGCTGGAATGGCCAGCAGGTCAGTTTCCTGCCGCGCGCGTTCGATCGGCCGATGGGCCTCGATGTCGCGGGTGATCGCCTGGCGCTGGCGACGCGACACGCGATCTGGCTGTTCGCCAATTCGCGGCCGCTGGCACCGAACTATCTGGCGCCCGGCCGCTATGACGCGCTGTACCTGCCGCACGCGCAGTTTCACCTGCCGGATTTGCAGATCCACGATCTGGCGTTCGCCGGCGACGAGCTGTGGCTGGTCAACACGCGCCTGTCCTGCCTCGCCACGCCGAGCCCGACGCAGACCTTCGTGCCGCGCTGGCGGCCGGCGTTCATCGACGATCTGGCGCCGGAAGACCGCTGCCATCTGAACGGGCTGGCCGTTCGCGACACGCGGCCGGCATTCGTCACCGCCCTGGGCGAGACCAACACGCCGCACGGCTGGCGCGACGGCAAGCGCGGCGGCGGCATCGTCATCGACGTCGATTCCGGCGAGATCGCACTGCGCGGGCTGTCGATGCCGCATTCGCCACGCTGGCATGACGGCGCGCTGTGGCTGCTGAACTCCGGCGAAGGCCGGCTGCTTCGGATGACGGCCGACGGCCGCGCCGACACCGTCTGCGAACTGCCGGGTTATCTGCGCGGGCTGTGCTTCGTCGGCCACCACGCGCTGGTTGGCCTGTGCCAGATTCGCGAGAAGCAAGTGTTCGACGGCATGCCGGTGGCCGAGCGTCATGCCGACCTGCTGTGCGGCATCGCCGTGATCGATACCCGCAGCGGCCAGCGGGTGGGCCTGCTGAGCTTCACGGCCGGCTGCAGCGAGATCTACGACCTGCGCTTCCTCGCCGGCATCCGCCGTCCGAACGTGCTGAATCTCGCGAAGGACGACGTGAAGCTCGCGATCAGCGCGCCGGACTGCTGGTACTGGCTGCCGAAGGAGGAATTGACGCCGCCTTCGACACAGGACGTTTAGCCCGCGATGGCCTTCTTGACAACGTTGGGCAGCGCAAACGCGGGGCATCGCGAGCCACCCGGCCCGCGCAGCGTGACCGGCAAGGCGAGCGGATGGCCGGGACGCGGAAGCGGAGCCCGCAGGATCAGGCGCTGATGGCCTTCTTGACGACGTTGGGCCGCGCAAACGCGGGGCATTGCGAGCCACCCGGCCCGCGCAGCGTGACCGGCAAGGCGAGCGGATGGCCGGGACGCGGAAGCGGAGCCCACAGGATCAGGCGCTTATGGCCTTCTTGACGAAGTTGGGCAAAGCAAACGCGGCCCGGTGGGTCTCGGCGTTGTAGAACTCGGTGTCGAGCTTCGCGATCGCCGCTTCGTCCAGCCGTTCGGCCAGCGGGCCGGCGGTCTTCTGCGCGATCGAGCCGCTCCACCAGCCGCTCGGGTAGATCGTCTGCGGGAAGTGGATCAGCCGGGTCTGGGCAAAGCCGGCTTCGCGCATGAACTTGTGCATGTCGCGGATCAGGTCCAGATGCAGGATCGGGGATTCCGACTGCTGCACCAGCAGGCCGCCCGGACGCAGCGCGCGCAGGCAGTCGACGTAGAACTTGGCGCCGAACAGGCCTTCGGCCGGGCCGACCGGGTCGGTCGAGTCGATGATGATGACATCGAGGCTTTCGGGCTTCGCGTCCTTCATCCAGGCCAGCCCGTCGCCGAAGAACAGCGTGGCGCGCGGGTCATGATTGGCGACGCACAGCTCCGGGAAGTACTGCTCGGACAGGCGCGTCACGCGCTCGTCGATCTCGACCTGCGTCGCGGTCTTCACCTCCGGGTGCTTCAGCACTTCGCGCAAGGTGCCGCAGTCGCCGCCGCCGACGATCACGACGTGCTCCGGCGCGCAGTGCGAGTTCAGCGCCGGGTGCGACATCATCTCGTGATACAGGAAGTTGTCGCGGGTCGAGACCATCGTGCAGCCATCGATCGTCATCAGCCAGCCGAAGGTTTCGGTCTTGAAGATTTCGATGGTCTGGAACGGCGTGACTTCATGGTGCACGCGCTCGCCGAGTTTCAGCGAAAATGCCGTCCCGGTTTTGTCGACGGGCTCCGAAAACCAGGTGTTGTCCAGTGACATCTCGCGCTCCAGAAAAGTGCGCGGAGTATAAGCGGTGGCATCTTTCAATTGAGTGATCGCATGAACAAGCCCGTCTCGCCCCCGATCTGGAACGCATCGAGTTCCGTCGATCTCTACAACATCGATCACTGGGGCGACGGCTACTTCGATGTCAACGAGGCCGGCAACCTGATCGTTCGCCCGAACGGCAGCCACGGCAAGGTCACGATCGACCTGCACGAACTCGCCCGGCAGCTGCCGCGCGAAGGGCTGGAACTGCCCGTGCTGGTGCGCTTCACCGACATCCTGCACGACCGGGTCGATGTGCTGACCAGCGCCTTCGCGCAGGTGATCGAGGAGCAGCACTACGGCGGCCGCTACACCGCGGTCTACCCGATCAAGGTCAACCAGCAGGAATCGGTGGTGAAGGCGATCGTCGCGCACGGCGGCACGCGCGTCGGCCTCGAAGCCGGTTCCAAGCCGGAACTCGCGGCCGTGCTCGGTCTGGCTCCGGCGGGCAGCGTCATCGTCTGCAACGGCTACAAGGATCGCGGCTACATCCGCCGGGCGCTGATCGGCGCCAAGCTCGGCCACACGGTCTACATCGTCGTCGAGAAGCTGTCGGAACTGCCGCTGGTGCTGGCCGAATCGCACGCACTCGATGTCGCGCCGATCATCGGCCTGCGCGTGCGGCTGTCGGCGGTGTCGGAATCGACCCAGCAGAACACCGGCGGCGAAAAGTCCAAGTTCGGCCTGACCACGCCGCAGGTGCTCGAAGCGGTGGAGATGATGCGGGCCGCCGGCCGGCTCGATGCCATCCGCATGGTGCATTTCCACCTCGGCTCGCAGGTCGCCAACGTGCAGGACGTGGCGCGCGGCATGCGCGAGGCCTCGCGCTACTACGTGGAACTGCGCAAGCTCGGTGCGCCGGTCGATACGGTCGATGTCGGCGGCGGTCTCGGTGTCGACTACGAAGGCACGCGCAGCCGCAGCTACTGCTCGATGAACTACTCGGTGCGCGAGTACGCCCGCAACATCATCCGCACCCTGGCCGAGGTCTGCGCCGCCGCCGGCGAGCCGCAGCCGAACCTGATCTCGGAATCCGGCCGGGCGCTGACGGCGCACCATGCGGTGCTGATCACTTCGGTGGTCGATTCCGAAGTGGCGCCCAGTGCCGCGCTCGAAGCGCCGCACCCGGACGCCCAGGCCGCGCTGCATGCGCTGCACGCGCTGCCGCAGCAAATCGCGTCCGATGGGCCGATCGAATGCCTGCACGACGCCGCGAACTACCTGACCGACGCCCAGACCCAGTACACGTTGGGCCTGATTCCGCTGCGTGACCGGGCCTACGCCGAGCGTGCGTACTACGCGGTGGCGCGCGCGGTGCTGCCGCATCTGGACCCGACGATCCGCGCCGAGCGCGAAGCGATCGACGAACTGCGCGAAAAGCTGTCGGCCAAGTATTTCTGCAACTTCTCGGTGTTCCAGTCGGTGCCGGATGCCTGGGCGATCGATCAGGTGTTCCCGATCGTGCCGATCCACCGGCTGAACGAGCGCCCGAGCATCCGCGGTCGCCTGTGCGACCTGACCTGCGACTCCGATGGCCGGCTCGACCTGTATGTCGACCGCGAAGGGGTGGTCTCGACGCTCGCGCTGCACGAGCTGAAGGACGACGAGCCGTACCTGCTCGCGTTCTTCATGGTCGGCGCGTATCAGGAAATCCTCGGCGACATGCACAACCTGTTCGGCGATACCAACGCCGTCAACGTCGTGGTCGACGGCGACGGCTGGAAGCTCGAAGGCGCCGAGCACGGCGACCGCACCGACGAGCTGCTGCGCTACGTCCATCTGGCCCCGGAAGAACTGGCGCAGAGCTATCGCCGCAAGTTCGCGGCGACCGATCTGCCGGCCGCGACGAAAAGCGCCTTGCTGGCCGAGCTTGAGGCGGGCCTGAGCGGTTACACCTATCTGAGCTGAGTCGTACCGAACCCGACGAGGGAAGGACCCCGATGATCGACGCCGAATACGCCGGGCTGATGGCCCGTTACAACCAGTGGATGAACCGCAAGCTGTACGCGGCCTGCGCGACCTTGAGCGATGCCGAGCGCCGGGCCGACCGCGGCGCATTCTTCAAGTCGATCCACGGCACGCTGAATCACCTGATGTTCGCCGACGAGGCCTGGCTGCGGCGCTTCAGCGGCCGCTCACTGGACGGTCTCGCGATCGGCGTCGAGCTGTTTCCGGATTTCGAAGCGATGCGCGCCCGGCGCGAGACCCTCGATGAGGATCTGATCGTGCTGGCCGCGTCGTTCACGCCGGCATGGCTGGCCGCCGATTTCAGCTTCCACAGCATGGGCCTCGGCAAGACCTTCACCCGCCCGGCATGGACGCTGGTCACGCACCTGTTCAATCACCAGACCCATCATCGCGGTCAGCTGACGACACTGATGACACAGGTCGGGCTGGAAGTCGGGCTGACCGATCTCGCGGCGATGCCGGGGTTGGCCGAGCCGGTTTGAGAGGACGACAGCGATGATCTTCGGTATTGCGATCGCGATTCTCGGCGTAGGTGCTCTTGGGTACTGGTGGGAAAACCAGATGTTTTTCGCGGGCACCGACATCGCGCTGGAATGGTTCAAGACCTACGAGTTTTCGTTTTCTGCGGCGTTTCGTTCGAGTGACGGGGCTCAAAAAGCGCTTTCTGCCAAGGTTGCGGACGGCTTGACCGCAAAACTGAAGGAACCCGGCGAATTCAACAAGAACTGGCATGTTTCCTGGGTTATCGAGGCCAAACCGAGGCGACTTCGCATTGCCAAGCTCCAGGCCGCTCTGGACGCTGTTGCTCAAGCCCATGACTGCCTCGGCGGCGGCGTCATGCTGTCTTTCGGCGTACCGCGCACGCCGGTCATCTAGTGGCGCAGCGTGGCCAGCGGGACCAGCGAAAGCGCATCCGCGAATGGGTCGACCCTCGATGGTGGATGCGCTGACGCTTATTCACGCTGCGGTGGCTGGATTGAGCGATGTGCGTAGGGTGTGCCGGCTTCGTCGGCGCATCGTATTCGCGGCACTTCAAACCACTGCGCAGGGTGGGCTTACGGCCACCCGGTGACTCAGGCCGCCCGCAGAAACCGATCGAACTCGGCGACGAAGCGCAGCGGCGCCTCGTACGGAATCACGTGGCCGGACTTCGGGAATTCGATGAGCCTCGCGTGCGGCACCAGATCGCCGAGCAGGCGCTGGCCTTCGGCGGGATACATCGCCGAGCGGCCGCCGATCATCACCGTCATCGGCTGTGTCATCTGCTTCAGCGAATCGCGCCAGTCGAAGCCGTCACGCAGATACGAGCGCAACGAGTCGAGATAGACCGTCCAGTTGGTCGTCGGCACGAGGCGCTTGGCCAGCAGGTCATGCCGGGTCAGACGCGCCGCACGGCGCCAGCCGCGCTGACTGAATGCGAAGCCGAGGAACTCGGCGAGCAGGCCCCAGAAGCGCTGGCGCAGATGGCCCGGCAGGCGCTCGAACGGCAGGTCGCGATAAACCTCCAGCCGCTGCAGCAGATCGCCCCAGTCGGCGAGCCGCTCGGCCTGCACCGGCCCGAGCACGCCGTGCGACCAGTCGTCGCCATTGAGAATGCGCGGGGCCTGATCGATGTGCAGATAGCTGTGCACGCGGCCGAAACCGTAGCGCGCGTGGTAGTCCATCGCGGTGCAGGCACCCATCGACAGGCCGGCCAGACGGACCTGTTCCAGCCCGAGCGCCTCGATCAGGTCGGCCACGTCATCGGCATGCTGGTGGATCAGGTTCGACGTGGTGATCCGCAGGCCGTGCGAGCCGCCGAAGCCGCGCAGGTCCGGCAGGATGAAGCGCTGCTTGACCAGCAGGGGCGCGATCACCGGCAGCCACAGCGCGCCATGCATGCCGAAACCGTGCAGCAGCACGCAGGCCGGACCAGCGCGGCGGCCGACGTCGAGATAGTGCAGGCGAGCGCCGTCGCGCGTGGTCAGGTGGGGCATGGTGGGCAGGGCAGGCGGGAAGCGGGATCGAACAGTGCAGCGGCGTCGCGCCCGCGCGCTGCATGGCCCGACCGGCGGATCGGGCCGCGCCGCGAAACGGCGGGAACGGCGAAAGGTCAGCGTGCGGCGCGGGCGCCTGCTCGGGCTCTGGCAATCGCGGCGCGTACCTGGGCCGGCGCGGTGCCGCCCCAGTGGTTGCGACCGTTGACCGAGCCGTCCAGCGTCAGCACGTCGAAGACATCGGCGTCGATCAGGCTGGAGAAGCCGCGCAGCTCGTCGAGGCTCAGCTCGGACAGATCGACGCCGCGCGCCACGGCATGGCCGACGGCGGCGCCGACCGCATGGTGGGCATCGCGGAACGGCAGGCCGCGCTTGACCAGATAGTCGGCCAGGTCGGTCGCGGTCGAATAGCCCTTGAACGCGGCGGCGCGGCAGGTGGCACGCTCCACCGTCACGTTCGGCAGCATGGCCGCGAACAGCCGCAACGACGCCGACACCGTGTCGTGGGCATCGAACAGCGGTGGCTTGTCTTCCTGATTGTCGCGGTTGTAGGCCAGCGGCTGGCCCTTCATCAGCACCAGCAGGGCATTGAGATCGCCGACGACGCGGCCGGTCTTGCCGCGGACCAGTTCCGGCACGTCCGGATTCTTCTTCTGCGGCATGATCGACGAGCCGGTACAGAAGCGGTCCGGCAGCTTCACGAAGCCGAACATCGGCGTGCACCAGAGGATCAGTTCCTCGCTCCAGCGCGACAGGTGGATCATCGTCAGGGTGCAGGCGCTGACGAATTCGATCGCGAAGTCGCGGTCGCTGACGGCGTCCAGCGAGTTCTCGCTGACCGCGTCGAAGCCGAGCTGTTCGGCAACGAAATGGCGATCGATCGGATAAACCGTGCCGGCCAGCGCGGCGCTGCCGAGCGGCAGCACGTTGGCGCGCTTGCGGGCATCCAGCAGGCGCGCGCGGTCGCGCAGGGTCTGCTCGCGCCAGGCCAGCATGTGGTGGCCGAACGTCACCGGCTGGGCGATCTGCAGGTGGGTGAAGCCCGGCATGATGGTGTCGGCCTCGCGTTCGGCGAGGTCCAGCAGCACGTCGCCGAGCGCGGTCAGCAGGTCGGCCAGTTCGTCGATGGCGTCGCGCACGTACAGGCGCAGGTCGGTGGCGACCTGGTCGTTGCGGCTGCGCGCGGTGTGCAGGCGCTTGCCGGCATCGCCGATCAGCGCCGTCAGCCGCGACTCGATGTTCATGTGTACATCTTCGAGCGCGAGCTGCCAGCGGAACTCGCCGCGCTCGATTTCGCCGCGGATCTGGCTCAGGCCGCCGACGATGGCGTCGACATCCGCCGGCGTCAGCACGCCGACCTTGCCGAGCATCCGCGCGTGTGCCGTGCTGCCGGCGATGTCCTGCCGCCACAGGCGCTGATCGAAGCTGACCGATTCCGAGAACGCCTCGACCAGGGCGTCCGTCCCTTCGGCGAAGCGGCCGCCCCAGAGCTTGGCGGACGGATTGGAGACGGCGGCGGACGGCGGGTGCAGCGGGTCGGCAGGGGTCATGTTTGTGAAATCGTCGGGGTTTGGCAGCCACGGGAAACGGCGGTCGTCGCCCCGCTGTGAAGCCGGTCGCAGAATCAAAGTCGAAAGTATTGTACTGCGGCTCGCCATAGCCCCGAGACTTCCGCTAGGTTCGCAAGATGAAGCGTTTCGAGGTTGCCGCACGGTCGGAAAACAGCCCCATCCCGGAATTTTGTCGGGCCCCCCAGCTATTGACGCTGGTGTATGTCATGGCGCTGATCGCGATGGTGCTGACCCTCGCCGGGACGGCGACCGGGGAAGCGGCGCTGAAGCAGTTGCTGTTGCTGTCGATCTACCTCCAATGGATTGGGCTGTGCGGGGCCGGCGTGCTGTGCGCCGCGCGTCGCTGGTTGAAGCCGGCTCGTGCCGGCGTTCTGTTCTTCGTCTGCTGGGGGTTACTGGTGCTGGTGACGTTCCTCGTCAGTTCCGCTGCGTGGATGCTCAACGCGCAACTGTCGTTCGGGTTGATGCCCGGCGTGGAACTGTGGTCGTTCGTCGCCCGCAACGTCTGCATCGCCGGCATCGTCGCCCTGCTGCTGCTGCGCTACCTGTGGGAGCGCCACCAGTGGCAGGAGGAATCGCGCGCCGAGGCCGATGGCCGCTATCTGGCGCTGCAGGCCCGCATCCGCCCGCACTTCCTGTTCAACGCGCTGAACTCGCTGGCCGAGCTGATTCCGTCGAAGCCGGAACTCGCCGAGGAAATGGTCATCGACCTGTCGGACCTGTTCCGCGTCAGCCTCGATTCGCGCCAGCGGCTGATTCCGCTGCGCGAGGAGATCGAGATCGTCAAGGGCTACATGCGGATCGAGGAGATCCGGCTCGGCGACAAGCTGCTCGTCAACTGGGAAGTGGCCGAGAACACGCTCGATGCCCAGGTGCCGCGCCTGACGGTGCAGCCGCTGATCGAGAACGGCGTGCTGCACGGGGTGTCGCGCCTGCGCGCCCGCGGCATGCTGCATGTCATCGCCCGGCGCGAGGGCGATTTCCTGATCGTCGACGTCGAGAACCCGATTCCGCCCGAGGAAGCGCCGAAGCGCGCGGGTACGGGAACTGCAATCAACAACATCGCGCAGCGCATCAAGCTGATCTACGGCGATCGCGCCAAGCTCATTCTCGGCGAAGACCGGGACGAGTTCGGCCCGCTGTTCAGAGCGCGCCTGCGCCTGCCCTACGTCATTCATAGCGGCGCGGAAATCAACGCGCCCATCGCCCAGGAGGAGTAAAGCAATGAGAGTCGTGATCGTCGATGACGAGCCGCTGGCCCGTGAGCGTCTGGAACGCCTGATTGCCGAGTTTCCGGGCTACGAGATCGTCGGCAAGGCCGGCGACGGCGAGGCGGCGATCGATCTGATCCGCGAGGAAGAGCCGGACGTGGTGCTGCTCGACGTCCGCATGGGCATGGTCGACGGCCTGCAGGTGGCGCGCG
Source organism: Nevskia sp. (assembly GCF_021732705.1). GTDB lineage: Bacteria > Pseudomonadota > Gammaproteobacteria > Nevskiales > Nevskiaceae > Nevskia. The sequence goes on from NZ_JAKFUM010000003.1 coordinate 381,080, forward strand.
CGATCAAGGAAGAGGACATGCCGCCGGCGATCATCTTCATCACCGCCTACCCGGAGCACGCGCTGAGCGCGTTCGATGCCCAGGGCGACGCCTACCTGCTGAAGCCGGTGCGCAAGGAAAAGCTGCGCGAGGCGCTGCAGCGCGTCAGAAAACTGTCGCGCGCGCAGAAGCCGACGATCGCGCTGCCGGGCACCAAGCCGGCCCGCGAGTTCGTGCTGGCGACGACCCGCGAAGGTCTGGTCCGTGTGCCGGCCGAAGACATCGTCTATTTCCTCGCCGACCAGAAATACACCACCGTCTGCCATCTGCACGGCGAAGTGCTGATCGAGGAATCACTGAAGACGCTGGAAGACGATTTCTCGCCGTGGTTCCTGCGCGTGCACCGCAAGGCGCTGGTCGCGACCCGCTTCATCGCCGGACTGGAGCGCGGCAAGGGCGACGAGTCGCAGCACTGGCTGAAGGTGCGGCACGCCGCGACCCTGCTGCCGGTGAGCCGCCGCCGTCTGGCCGAAGTGCGCCGCTTCCTGACCGACGACGGCAGCGACAAGACGCTCGACTGACGCATCCTCCGCCGCGAGCCGCGCCGCCGCCGAGGCTTCCGGCGGCGGCGTTGTCGTGTCCGGCGTCCGTAATGTCGATTTCCGCAGCCGCGACAAGACAAATTGCTGCGCTTTGTCCGACACTAGCCGCCTTGTCCAGTCGATCTGACACGCCGCGCTGCCCATGAGAATTGCCACTCGCGAAAGCCCGCTTGCCCTGTGGCAGGCCGAACACGTCAAGGCGCTGCTGGAGTCGACCCATCCGGGCCACGCTGTGAGCCTGGTGCCGATGACGACGCAGGGCGATCAGCTGCTCGACCGCAGCCTCGCGACCGTCGGCGGCAAGGGCCTGTTCGTCAAGGAACTGGAATCGGCGATGCTCGAGGGCCGCGCCGACATCGCCGTGCATTCGATGAAGGACGTGCCGGCGGTGTTGCCGGATGGCCTGATCCTGACCGCCTTCCTCGCCGGCGAAGACCCGCGCGATGCCTTTGTCTCCAATCGCTACGCCAGCCTCGATGAACTGCCGCACGGTGCCGTGGTGGGCACCGCGAGCCTGCGGCGTCAGGCACAGCTGCGCGGCCTGCGGCCGGATCTGGTGGTGAAGGAGTTGCGCGGCAACGTCAACACCCGCCTGCGCAAGCTCGACGAAGGCCAGTACGACGCGATCCTGCTTGCCGCCGCCGGGCTGATGCGCCTCGGCATGCACGATCGGATCAAGGAGCGCTTCGATGTCGCCCGCTTCGTGCCGGCCTGCGCGCAGGGCGTGGTCGGCATCGAATGTCGGGCCGACGACGCGGCCACCCGAGCGCTGCTGGCGCCGCTGCACGATCCGTATTCGGCCACGCGCCTGGCCGCCGAGCGCAGCCTCAACGCCCGGCTCGGCGGCGCCTGCACGGTGCCGGTGGCCGGTCACGCCGTGATCCGCGATGGCCGCCTGCAGTTGACCGGCCTCGTCGCCGCACCCGATGCCAGCCGCTGCGTGCGCGACGCCATCGAAGGCGATGCCGCGGACGCCACCGCGCTCGGCCGCGAGCTGGCCGAACGCCTGCTCGCCGGCGGCGCGCGCGAGATTCTGGCCACGCTCGGCATCCATGCCTGACGTCGCGCCCGCCGCGCGGCTGGACGGCTTCACCGTCCTCGTCGCCCGGCCGGCGCAGCAGGCGGATGCGCTGTGCGCGCTGATCGAGGCGCACGGCGGCCGCGTGATCCGGCTTCCGATGATCGAGATCGCCCCGGTCGCCGATCCCGCCGCCGCGGCGGCGACGCTGGCCGCCGCCCGCAAGCACGACCGCTGGCTGTTCACCAGCACCAACGCCGTGCGGTACGCCGCCGACTTGCTCGCGCCGCCGTGGCCCGCCTGTGCCGCGGTCGGCCAGGCCACCGCGGCCGCCCTGCAGGCACTGGGCGGCCGTGACGTGCTGGTGCCGGAGGCCGGCGATGGTGCGCAGGCGCTACTGCAGCATCCTGCGCTGCAGCGCATCGACGGCCAGCGGCACCTGATCGTCACTGGCGAGCAGACCCTGCCCGATCTCGAAGCGGGATTGCGCGCGCGCGGTGCGCAGGTCGCGGTGCTGGCGGTCTACCGCCGGATACCGGTCGCCCATGACCCGGCGACCGTTGTCGCGGCGCTTGAACAGGCCGATCTCGCGGTGATTCCGAGTGGCGAAGCGCTGCGGCAACTGCTGGCGCTGACCCCGTCCGCCGCACGTGCCCGGCTGCGGGCGCTGCAACTGGCCGTGCCGTCGCCGCGTGTGGTAGAAACTGCGCGGGACGCAGGCTTCATCGGCACGCCGCTGCTGCCGCACCGGGTCAGCGATTCGGCCTATCTTGATCTGATCCTGCAGTTTTCTGGCGCCAACGCCCGCCAACGCCCCCGAACCGTATGACCGAATACGAAGTCCCCGAACGCGTCGAGCCCCGGCGATCGCTGTGGCCGGTGCTGCTCAGCCTCGTGGTGCTGGCGGCACTCGCTGCCGGCGGCTACGGCGGCTGGAAGCTGTGGCAGGCACGGGTGCAGACCGAGGACATCGTCGCCGCGCAGGACACGTTGCTGCGTCGGCTGAGCCGCCAGCTCGGCGACGCCAACGCCGAGATCCAGTCGCTGCGCCAGCGTCAGAACGACATCGCCGAATCCGCCCGCCGCAACACTGACGTGCTCGGCTCGCTGGCCGACCGCGCCGACGATCTCGACGCCACCGTCGGCCGGATCAACGCCACCCTGCAGGGCGGCCGCGGCCGCGCGCAGCTGGTGGCGGTCGAGCAGTTGCTGCTGATCGCCAACGAGCGCGCGCGGCTGTCGAACGATGTGGTCGGCGCGATCGATGCGCTGACCCTGGCGCAGGAGCGCCTCGGCGCGCTGGCCGAGCCGAAGCTGTTCGCGATCCGCGAAGCGCTCGCGGCCGAGCGCACCGCGCTGCAGGCGCTGCCGAAGGTCGATGTCGAGGACGCCGCGCTGACCCTAAGCGGCCTGATCCGCCGCGCGCCGCAGCTGCCGCAGCGGTCGCGGGCGCCGCATCACGCATCGGTGGTCGATGCCGAGCCGTCGCGCGATCTGAAGCCGGATCGCGGCGCGTGGGCGCGCGGCATCGATTCGCTGCGCGAGGTGCTCGGTGCCGTGTTCATCGTCCGCCGCACCGACAAGCCGGTCGATCGCCTGCTGCCGCCGGAGCAGGAGTCGCTGGTCGGCCAACTGCTGCTGCTGAAGCTGGAAACCGCGCGCGCGGCGCTGCTGTCACGCAACACCGCAACGCTTCGCGCCACGGTCGAAGATGCCGAAGCCTTCCTCGACCTCTATTACCGCAGCGACGATGCCGCCGTGCTCGGCGCCCGCGCCGAACTCGATCGTCTGCTGACGCTAGAGCTGAGCGCCAAGCTGCCGGACCTGAGCCGCAGTCTGGGTCTGCTGCGCGCGTATCTCGATGCCAACCCTCGCTGATCGAACCCGGCACGACCGCCCGTGATCGTCGTCTATCTGGTGCTGCTCGTCGTCTTCGCCGGAGGTCTCGGCGCGATCCTGCTGCTGCGGCCGGATACCGGCTACGTGCTGATCAACTACGGGCCGTGGGTGGTCGAGACCTCGCTGGCCGTGCTGGTGTTCGGCGTGGCGCTGTGGTTCCTCGTGGTCTATCTCGTGCTGCGCCTGTCCGGCTTCGCCATCCGCCTGCCGACGACGCTGCGCGAAGCCTTCGATCAGCGTCGGGCCGATCGCGCCCGCGATGCCTTCGAGAACGGACTGCTGGCCCTGTTCGAGGGCAACTGGGCCCGCGCCGAAAGCGAGCTGATCAAGCGCGCCAGCGATCACCACGCGCCGCACCTGAACTATCTGGCCGCTGCCCGTGCGGCGCAGCGCCAGTCCGCGACCGATCGCCGCGATCACTATCTGCGGCTGGCGGCCCTGAACCGTCCCGAACACGAGTTCGCCACCCTGCTGTCGCAGGCCGATCTGCAGCGCAAGCGCGGCGAGTTCGAGGCGACCAAGCTCACCGCGCTGAAGCTGCGCGAGAAGGACCCGGCGCATCCGTTCGCCATCGAGCTGCTGGCCGAGAGCTACGCCGCGCTCGGTGACTGGGCCGCCTTGCGCAAGCTGCTGATCGATACCGCCGCGCAGGGCGTCATCGCCACCAGCCGGCGCGACCAGCTGATGAGCCGCGCGATCCGCGAACTGATGCAGCAGGCGATCGCCGAGGCCGCGCTGCCGACCCTGAAATCACTGTGGGAAGCGGCCGGCGCGCTGCGCGACGATCGCGACGTGCGCCGCACCTACGCTCGCGGCCTCGCCCGGCTGAATGCCGATTCCGAAGCGATGGCGCTGATCGCGCAGGCGCTGTCGGTGGACTGGGATGCCGAGCTGGCGCTGCTGTACGGCGACCTGCACGCGAACGACCCGATCAGCCAGCTCGCGACGGTCGAGCAGTGGTTCAGCATCTACGGCGAGAAGGCCGAGCTGCTGCAGGTCGCCGGTCATGTCTGCCTCGCGAACCGCCTGTGGGGCAAGGCTCGCAGCTATCTCGAAGCGGTGATCGCGACGGCGCCGACGCCGAAGGCTTACCTCGATCTGGCCCGGCTCTGCGCCGACACCCAGCAGCCGGAAGAAGCGGCGCGCCACTACCGGCTGGGTCTGGAACTCGCCGCCGGCAATCGCTGAATCTCAGCGACCTGCGGCGATGCACGGGTGCTTCGGCAGCGGCGGGTGCAGCAGGTCCGGCAGTCGGTCCACGGCGCTGAATTCGTCGATCACGCGCGGCGCCTGGGTCGAATCTGGATGGCGGATCGCCACCACTTCGCGGATGCCGTAGTGCTTCGCCGCGCGCAGCACCGGCAGGCTGTCGTCGGCAAACAGGGTGCGCGACGGGTCGAACGGATGGGCGTCGACCAGCGCCGGCCAGAAGCGCGCATCTTCCTTCGGCATGCCGAAATCGTGCGACGAGATCACCCGCTCGAAATGGCGGCCGATGCCGGTTTCCTCGAGCTTCACGGTCCAGCTGCCCGGATGGGCGTTGGTGACGAGCCACAGCGGCCGGCCGCTGTCGCGCACGGCTTCGAGGAACTCGTGGCTGCCGGGCAGCGGGCGCATGCCGGCCCGCAGCTCGGTCTTCATCGCGATGATGTCGAGCCCGGTGAACTGGCTCCAGTAGTCGAGGCAGTACCAGTTCAGGGTGCCCTGCGTCGCGCGGAACTCGGGCACCAGCCGCGCCAGCGATTCGTCCAGCGACAGCCCATGACGCGCGGCATAGCGTTGCGGCAGCAGTTCCAGCCAGAAATGGTTGTCGAACGACAGGTCGAGGACCGTGCCGTCCATGTCCAGCAGCACCTGGTCGATCTGCGACCAGTCGATGTTCAAGGCAGTCATGTCGCTATGATACCGACAGCCTCCATCACCCCCGCCATGACTTCCGAACGCCCCGTTTCCGCTGAACTGCTCGACGCCGTGCTCGCCATCGCCATCAAGGCCGGCGACGCGATCATGGAGGTCTACGAATCCGATTTCGCGGTGGCGACCAAGGACGACACCTCGCCGCTGACGCAGGCCGACCTGCGCGCTCACCACACGATCATCGACGCGCTGGCGCTGCTGACGCCGGAGATTCCGTGCCTGTCCGAGGAATCCGCCGCGATCGACTTCGCCACGCGCAGTGCGTGGACCCGCTACTGGCTGATCGATCCGCTCGACGGCACCAAGGAGTTCGTCAAGCGCAACGGCGATTTCACCGTCAACATCGCGCTGATCGATCGTCACGACGCCGTGCTCGGCGTGGTTCATGTGCCGGTGGCGAAGTCCAGCTACATCGCCGCACGCGGCCTCGGCGCGTTCGTCGTGCGTGACGGCCAGCGCCAACCGATCGCGACGCGCAAGACGCCGGACAAGCCGGCGCTGGTGGTGACCAAGTCGCACCGGGATGCGGCACTCGATGCCTTCCTCGCTCATGCGCCGGCGCACGACGAGATCAGCCGCGGCTCGTCGCTGAAGTTCTGCATGGTCGCCGAGGGTGTCGCCGACTTCTATCCGCGCACCGGTCCGACGTCCGAGTGGGACACCGCCGCTGCGCAATGCCTCGCCGAAGTCGCCGGTGCCACGGTGCTGCGCCTGCCGGACTGGCAGCCGTTGCGCTACAACACCAAGGAATCGCTGCTGAATCCGGGCTTCGTCGTGATCGGCGATCCGGCCTACGGCTGGCGCGAGCGCCTGCAGGCCTGAGCCGCATGGCGAGCCGACTGCAGGCTGCCGATCGGCGTCGCATCGCGGCGCTGTGGCAGGAACTGTCGATCGCCGCCGACGTCGTGCATGCCCGGCGTCTGCCGCTGTATGCCGAAGCGCAGCGGCTGGCGCCGATCGGGCTCGGCACGGACGGTCGCGACAAGATGCTGGTACCGGGGGCCGCAAAAGCCTGGGCATCGATGCGTGACGCCGCGGCCGGGCAGGGCGTCGAACTGCTGATGGTCTCGGCCTTCCGCAGCTTCGAGTTCCAGGCCGCGCTGATCCGGAACAAGCTGGCCAAGGGCCGGGTGATCGAAGAGATCCTGACCGTCAATGCGCCGCCCGGCTGCAGCGAGCATCACACCGGGCGCGCGGTCGACATCGGCACGTCCGGCTGTGCGCCGCTGGAAGAGGAATTCGAAACCACCGCCGCCTTCGCCTGGCTGCAGCGCCACGCCGGCGCCTTCGGATTCACCATGACTTACCCGAAAGGGAATGCCGAGGGCTATCTTTACGAGCCGTGGCACTGGTGCTGGCAGGTGCCGCGCGTGTTTCGGAGCCGCTGACCGGCGTTGCCGACGCCCCTTCGATCGGCGCGACCGACAGGCTCGATCACGTCGCCGCCAGCCTGCCGTAGCGGAGATGCCCGATGAACGTGCCGGCCCGCGGAATCGTCACCTGCTGTCTGCTCCTTGCTGTCGTCCCGCTGCCGTCGCGCGCGGCGGACGAGGTCTCGCTGCGCTTCGAAGGCTGTTCCGAGCAGACGGCGGTGCTCGGCTTCCCGGCACTGGCCTATCGATCGCTGCTGCCGCCGGGCTTCCGCTTCACCGGCCTTGGCGGCGCCGGGCTGACGGCGCTGGTGTCGGTCTCCGGTTCCACCTGCGCATCGTCGAATGGCGGCGGCCCGTCGGCAGAGCTGCTGTCGTTCGTGCAGGTGGATCCGCCGGCGGCCTATCGCGATCCGGCGATCCCGTTCTACGGCATCGCGCTGGGCGGCTATTCGAATCGCCCCGATGTCGTCACCGCGTTCGACCGGCTCGGATTCGGCGACCAGATCCGTCCGGGCGAGGTCACGGTGCGCGTGGTCGATCATCCGGCGCTGCGCGAGCGGCGCGGACAGGTCGTGGCGCGCGATGCCGACAGCCGCATCGTCACCAACACGGTCGTGTTCGGGCCGCTGGTGGCGCTGCCGGGCTCGCGCACGCGGCTGTTCGCGGTCCGCGACGGTGCCGTCGTCGCGATCGTCGATGGGGTCTACACCGCGCAGTCCGGCTTCATCGGCATCAGCACCTTCGTGCAGCAGGGCGATGGCCCGGCGCAGTTGCCGGCCGCGGTCGGCACGGCCGGACACGCCACCGGCTACGACCTCGTGATCACGCCGGTGCCGCTGCCGGTGCGATGACCCGCGATCAGCTGCCCTGCTTGCTGCGGATCGCCCCGACGACGTACAGCAGCACGATGGCGCCGATCAGCGCGCCGAGAAAGCCCGCGCCCTGTCCCGGCCGGTACAGCCCGAGCGCCTGACCGCCGTAGCTCGCGACGAACGAGCCGGCGATGCCGAGCACCGTGGTCAGGATGATGCCCATGCCGTCGTTGCCGGGCTTCAGATAGCGCGCGACGAGGCCGACGACGAAGCCGATGAACAGGGTCCAGATCATGTGACGCTCCTTGTGGCCGGTTTGGCCGTGGGACTGTAGCCGGGTTCGAGGCCGATCGGCGACCGGATCGACGTCCGGCCACGGCCGGCTCAGCGCGCCGACGACGTGTGATCGCGCGTGATCTTCCAGCCGTCCGCCGTGCGCCGGAACAGCAGCGTGAACAGGCCGTTCGGGCGATCGTTCTCGCGCGCCAGCGCCCAGCGTCCGAACGCGAGGGCCGCATCCGGGCCGGTGCTTTCGATCTCGATCTCGGTGAAGCTCAGCGTGCCCATCGCCGCGCGGTCCGGATAGCGCGTCCTGTAGCCTTCGAGCGTGGTCTGCCAGCCATGACTGACCTTGCCGCCGGATGCGAAGCGCAGGCGCTCGTCATGCCAGTAGCCGCTCATGAAGCGGTCGATGTCGCCGCGGTTCCAGGCTTCGGCCTGTGCCTGAAGCACGGCGCGGATCGCGGCTTCGCTGTCGGCGGCGGCCGGCTCGACGGCGAAACCGAGGCCTGGCAGCAGCGTGCCGAGCACGGCGGCGGCACTTCCGATGACGCCAGCGAGCACGCGACGACGGTGGGGATCGATCGGCAGCGACGCCGGCACGGCCGATTCGGGAGTCTGGTTGCGCGACATGAGGGACCGTCCGGACAAGGGTTCAGCCTGCAGCTTAGCGGCTGCTCGTCAATCACCGGGTATTCGCGTGCAGTAGCTCACAAAGCGGTTGATGGTCGCTGCGCGACTGGGACCCACATCAACAAAAAACCGCAGGTCGGACGCCAGAATCCATCCATCGCCAGTGCGCCGGCGCCAAGACCCGGCCCGGCACCGACCCCGCATTGAAAAGGTGAAGACCATGCTTCGTTCATTCATCGATTCCGACATCTACCGCGTCATGCTCGGCAGCGAGCAGCCAGAGGCGCTTTCCGACGTGTTCCTGCAGTTCGGCCTGCAGCACGAGGGGAACATCCGGCTGATGCGCCGCGACGACGGCAGCGGCGTGCACGTGGCGATGGTGCTGGTCGATGGCGACACGCTCGAGCGCATCGCGCTGAGCCAGCGGGTGATGATGATGCAGATCGACAACATCAGCGCCCGTCTCCGCGCCGTGCCGAGCCTGCCGGGCGGCGGCTCGGCCGAACGCACGCCGCGTTTCGCGCCGCTGCGGCTGCCCTACGGGGTGGCAGCCTGAGAAATTGCCGCCGCCGGCACGATCCGGCGGCCTGCGGGATCGATCCATCCGCGCGCGTGCAGCCAGCGGCGCGCGTCGTCCGAATCGCCGGCGAACCATGCGGCGGCGCTGCCGAGGATGAAGTGGTAGCCCCAGGCATCCATGTCGGCGAACACCTGCGGCCTTGAATAACCGGCCAGGTCCGACGCCAGCAGGCATTGCAGGTAGCAGACGGCGTTTTCCTCGGTGTCGGTGCCGCCAGCGTCGGTGTGCAGCACAGTCCGCCGCTCTGCATCCATGCAGATGTAGTGACTGGCCTCGTGCAGTGCGGAATGCACCGGCGTGTCCGGCCGGATCAGCAGCTCGCCACCGATCAACCCCGCTTCCGGCTCGCCCCAGTAACTGCCGGGAATCGGCGCCGCTTCCGGCAGCCAGCGCACGCTCAGCCCGTAGTCCGCCAGCAGGATCGCCAGCGCGCGCTCGGGCAGCGCATCGCAGCGCGTCACGGCAGCGCTGTCCGACGCTGCTGATCGCTCGGACGCTGGCGGGGCAATGCGGGTGTCGGCAGGCAGGGTCACGGTCGGATTAGAGCAAATTTTCCTGCGGGACCGCCCACGCCAAGCGGCTATGCTCGACGCGCCATCAAGACCAGAACAACCATTCGCGCGGCCCGGGCATGTCCCGATCGCCAGCGCCGGTGCCGGAGATCCGCATGACCCCGATTTCGAGCCGTCCGCGACGGCGTCTGCCGCTGCGCGCCCTGTGCCACGCCAGCGCCGCCGCGGTGGTCGCGATCCTTGCCGCCTGCGCCGATTCGTCGACACCGGGCAGCGGCGGCGGTACCACGCCGCCGGCGCCGCAGGGCGGTCCGGACCTGTTCCTGAACGTGCTGCCGCCGGGTTCCAACGGCAATTCCGCCGGAGGGCTCGGTGCGCCGGTGCCGGGCGTGCCGGTGCTGCGCTACCCGGACAACTTCGTCGATCAGCTGTCGCTGTACGGCAACCTGAGCTACGCCCGGCCTGGCCTCGTGACCGCACCCTGCGCGCCGCCACGGACGATCGCCGAACATGCGGCCTCGTCGAATCAGGCCTGCAACTACTTCAAGAGCGAAGGGCTCGATCCGACGCCGGGCACCGTCGTCTCGACCCTCAACCTGACCGCGCCGAACGGCCGCGCGGTACGCCTGCAGCGCGACGGCTGGGGCGTGCCGTACATCGTCGGCGATGATCGTCAGGCCGCGATGTACGGCTTCGGCTACGTCTCCGCCCAGGACCGCCTGTGGCTGCATGACGTGCTGCGCAACATCGGCCGCGGCCGCTTCTCGGAATTCCTCGGCCCGGCCGCCGATACCTTCGATTTCGACGGCAATCTGGCCGTGGTCGCCGGCTACAGCGAGGACGAGCTGACCGCGATGGTGGAGCTGGCGCGCACCCGCTTCGGCGCGCTCGGCGAACTGGCGATTGCCGATCTCGACAGCATGGTCGCCGGCATCAACGCCTACATCGGCACGCTCACCGGCCCGAACCTGCTGGCCACGCCGCCGGAATACAGCAGCCTGCGGCTTCCCGGGCTCGGCGGTCAGGGCCTGCTGTTCCCGCCGCGGCCTTGGACGCGCAACGACATCGTCGCGTCCGCGATCCTGATCCAGTCGATCTTCGCCACCGGCGGCGGCAACGAAGCCGTGGCCGAGCTGCTGCTGCAGCGGCTCGATCCGTCGTTCCGTCCGGGCGCCACCAGCGTGCCGCGCGCCGCCTGCGAGTTCTGGCGCGACGTGCGCCACGCCGACGATCCCGACGCCACCCGCACCATCGCCACCCGGTTTGCGACGCAGAGCCCGGGCACGGTCAGCGAAGCCTGCCCGCAGGCGCTGCCGGCCGGCACGGCGATCTGGGATGTCGGCAGCGTGCAGCCGCGCGCCGTGCTGGTGTCCGGCGGTGCCGTGATCCCGAACCCGACGCTGCCGCTGCCGGTCAGCGCGCCGCCACGGCCGGCATTCGGCGCGGCCGACCTGCTGCGGCTGCCGGCGATCTTCGGCCAGGCCACGCGTCGGCTTGCGTCGAACGACGCTGACGCGTCGGCCGGCGCGCTGGCCGTGGTCGTGCCGTTCCGCCGCGACCTGCCGGCACCGGCGCCGAAGACCGTGTTCGCCACGCTGTCGCCCACCAAGGGCGCGCATGACGCGCTGGCGGCCGCCGGTCTGCCGCTGCCCGACACGCTGTCGAACTTCATCGCCGTGACCGGCAGCCAGAGCGCCAGCGGCCACCCGATCGCCGTGATGGGGCCGCAGGCCAGCTATTTCGTGCCGCAGCTGCTGTTCGAGGTGTCGATCCAGTCGAACGGCGGCACGCCGCAGGATTTCGCCGGCCGCGGCATCGTCTTCGCCGACCTGCCGTACATCAACATCGGCCGCGGCGTCGATTTTGCGTGGAGCGCCACGTCCGGCGGCTCGGATCTGATCGACACCCGCGTCTCGCGCATGTGCAATGTCGACGGTTCCACGCCGTCGCGTGCCGACGCCAACGGCGACGGCTTCCCCGATGCCGACGGCTACCTGTTCGATACCCAGGATGGCAACGGGCCTCGCTGCCGCCGCTTCTTCCGCCGCACCGACGAATGGACCTCGGTGCCGACCGTCGCCAGCCTCGCCCTCGGCGGCCCGGCGCTGCCGCAGCGCGTGCAGCGCTTCGTGCTGCGCACGCACTACGGCCCGGTGTTCGCCACCGCAACGGTCGATGGTGCGCCGGTCGCGATCAGCCAGCAGCGCGCAACCTTCTTCGACGAGCTGGGCACCATCGCGCCGTTCGCGCTGGCCTCGACCCGCGTCGTGCACGACGCCGCGAGCTTCCAGCAGCTGTTCAACGGCGTCACCGGTACCTTCAACTGGCTGTATGTCGACGCCACCGATGTCGGCTACATCCACTCCGGCCTGTACCCGCGCCGCGATGCCGCCGCGCACCCGGAACTGCCGACCTGGGGCGATGGCCGCTTCGAATGGGCCAGCGGCCGCAACCTGCCGGCGGACTACTTCACGCGCTTCGAAGGCGGTGCGCCGTTCTCCACCAGCCGCTCGATCCCGGTCGCCCGCGGCCCGGCGCTGAACGGCTTCTTCGAATGGCCGGACTACCTGCCGCTGTCCGCGCACCCGACGGCGATCAACCCGCAGCAGGGCTTCATCACCAGCTGGAACAATTCGCCGGCCGCCGGCTGGTGGGCGGCGGACTTCAACGGCAGCTTCGGCCCGACCCATCGCGTCGACCTGCTCGGCGAGCGCCTGAAGGCGTTCCAGGCCAGCGGCCGCAAGTTCGACTTCGCCAACATGGTCGAAATCATGGGCGACGCCGCCTACGCCGATCTGCGCGGTCAGGCCGTGCTGCCGCTGCTGCTGCAGATCATGCGCAGCGGCCCGCTGACGCCGGAGCAGACGCAGGTTGCCGACCTGATGCAGGCCTGGCTCACCGCGCAGGATTCGCGCAGCTGGATCGGCGGCAGCACGCCGTATCCGCTGGCGCTGGGCGCGATGCGCCGTGACCGCGACAACAACGGCCTCTACGACCAGCGCCAGCAGGCCGTGCTGATGGACGCCTGGTTCCCGTACCTGCTCGACACCACACTGCCGCAGTTGGTCGCGCAGGACGGCTTCGTCGGCCAGGGCCGCTACGACGCCCCGCGCGCGCAGGGCTCGGCCTATCAGGCCGGCTGGTACGAACACCTGCGCCGCGTGCTGCAGATGGCCGTCAACGCGCCGAACACCACGCCGTACCGCGCCCTGCGCTGCGCCAACTCCACCGATGCCAGCGTCTGCCGGCAAGCCGTGCTGACCGCGCTGGACTCAGCCCTGTCCCGCCTTGGCGGATTCGCCAACCGCGCGAACTGGGACGGCAGCACGCTCGGCGTCTATAGCGCCCGCAGCAGCGACGCCGCCGATGGCCGCGTGATCGAGGACTACGACGCGGTCCAGCACATCGGCCTGAGCCTGCTGCCGGTGCCGGCGATCCGCTGGATCAACCGGCCGACGTTTCAGCAGGTGGTGGAGGTTCGGAATCGGCGGTGAGGCGGGTCGTCAGTCCGCAGCCAGCGCCTCGGCAAACGCCGACTCGTCGCATTCGATCCACGCGAAGCCTGCCTTGCGGGCTTCGCGGCTCAATGCGTCGATCAATCTTGATTCGATCTCTGCAGTGAGCGAGCAGATGCCGGCCACGTCGCCATCGACGCCAGGCCGGACGGCGCCAACCACGCCGGCACCGGCGAGCGACTGGACCTGCGACTTCCAGTCATCAGACAGGATTCGGCGAATTCCACTGCGGTCGAGCGCTATTGAAGTGAAGCGAGGCTGCAGCAGCAGAATGGTTTGAGCCTGCAACGTCCACGGCTGCTGCGGTAGATCGAATGCCTGCGTCGCGTCATCGACGCTGCGCGCGGTGATCACTGTTCCATCAGCACCGATGAACGCGATATCGGCAATCGAAGCCAACGCCGTTGCCAGCACCTGTACGACGGAAACGGGAATACCGCCATCGACTGACGGCGGGCTCGTCCGCCAGCCGATCATCGCGAAATGTTCGCGCGCGGAAACCACACCCAGATGCCAATGCAGCGCAACAGCACCGCGGCAGGCGATCAAGGCGTCTGTCATGGCGCAGACGTTTCGAAAAACAGGGAGAAGCTGACGCCCGCTAAGGCGTGGAAACCGCGCTGCGTGGCGACGCGCCCGGGTTTGTGTGTTAACCGCTGCATCCAACTATGCCGTCGTCAGACGGTATTGGCGATGCAGCAGCCAGCGGGTCTTTCGGCAGGAACACGGCCAGTCCCTGTGCCATTTCAGCTGCGTCCTTGCAGCGACCGAGCTTCTTCGCCATCGGAATGGCGCTCTGCAGCAGCGCTATGCGGCCGGTTTCAGGCAATGCGGCGACATCCCACCAGCGCATGCCATCGTCGAACACCAGCGCGAACGCCTCTGCCGTCCTGCCGGCGTCATCGAGGCGCTTTGCCAACTGCGTCCGGGTTGTCGTATCCAGCGGATTGCGGCGCACACTTTCCGCAAGCAGCACCAGAGGATCGGTCGAGACGCCTGCTACAACGGCGCTGGCTGCTTCTGGAAACCGTTCGAGCAGCAAGCCCAGATCGGCATAAACATATGGAACGACTGGCGTCGAGCGGATCAGTTCCGACATTTCCTTCGCCGCGAGTCGAGCGTTGGCAAGGCGCTCTTCGGGCTTCGCGGCACGATCTGCCGCCGCTGTGTAGGTTTTCGCAAACCATTCGCGTGCCGGAAGAAACGACGGCTGTGTCGCGACCATGAATGCCGCGAAGTGACCGGTGAATTTTTCGTTACGCGCCAGTTCACCGCACATCCGAAGCTCGCAGCGGCCACTGGTGAATTCGTAGAAGGCGGCCTGCAGACCCAGTGTCCCGGCAACGATGACCGCTACAGTGGAAATCAGGACTGTCGCAAATTTCGGAGTGATGTACCGAAATGGATTCAGATGCCGAACGGCCGGCGTCATGACATCGAGTCGGCCCAGATAGAGGCCCGCCAGCATTGCCAACGGCAGGATGTAGAAGATGAAATTCAGCGTTGCATGGCCGAACAGGCCCAACAAGGCCACCGCCAGACCAGCACGCTCATGGAAGTGGTCTTCGTCATCAACCCGGGCGACTTTCCAGAGTCTGATCACGGCCAGCACGCAGGTGAATGCCAGCATCAGCAATGCGCCCAGCAACAGAGGTCCGCCTTCTGCCAAAAACTGAAGGTAGTCGTTGTGCGCAAGGTCGCCGGTAGTCGAGTGCTCGGCAGGGCTGCGATACGTCAGATATCGAATCTTGTAGGTGCCAGGGCCGCTGCCGTACCACGGGCCATCCTGCACCATGTGCCACGTCGACTTCAGCATTTCGATCCGATCCGCTGCGGATTGGTCGTGGCTCAGGTCCGACAGGCGGGCCAGCGAACTGGCGTGGTTCTGCAGCGGTATCACGATGAGCGTCAATGCGATGAATGCGGCACCGGACGCTGCCGGTATCCGCCAGTGCTGCCGGTTTCGCCGCAGCAGCAGTGCCGTCAGGATCATCAGCGACAGCACGAACGACAGATGGGCTCCGCGTGATGCCGTAGCGGCCAGGCAAGCAAGGGCGACCACAAGCTTGAACGCCGTTGCCGAGCCCAGTGCGCGCCGCAGGCCGTTGTGCGCCGATTGGCGATGCAAAGCCACGATTGCGGGCAGGGCAAATAGGTTGCAGAACGCGCCGAGCGCGTTGACATCCTGAAATACCGAAAATGGTCGTGTCCGCACCAGCAGGAAGTCGACAACCCCGAGCAGCATGACCAGCGCTGCAATCCATTCGATTAGGTCAAGCGTGCTGCGCCACATGAGGTCATCGCGCAGCGCCGTGACTGCCATCAGATAGGCCAGCGGCAGCATGGCGATGCCACAGGCTACCGTTGCGCTGGTGCCGGGCAGGACGCTTGACGCGGTCGTGGCA
Source organism: Nevskia sp. (assembly GCF_021732705.1). Classification (GTDB taxonomy): domain Bacteria; phylum Pseudomonadota; class Gammaproteobacteria; order Nevskiales; family Nevskiaceae; genus Nevskia. Next base: position 396,604 of record NZ_JAKFUM010000003.1, read on the forward strand.
ACCAGGACAACGAAAAGCACCGCCAGCGCGGAGCTACTGATCGTGACCGGAAGCGTCACGGATTCCGCCTTCACTTCAGCGATCGCAATCGCCAGCGTGGCCAGCATGGCCAAGGTCGCGACAACCAGCGGCGCAATTACGGCTCCGCCCGTGTAGTTCAGCGCTGCCAAAAACGTCCCAGCGAGCAAGGGAGCGCTGCGGGCGGACGGTGCGATCTGCATATCGAATTCGCCTCAAAAACAAAAACGCCGCCCGGAGGCGGCGTTTATTGCACGTTAGATGGTCGCGCTGATGCAGCTTTAGCCGCCGCGGCAATTCGCTGGGACGTACTTCTTGGTGCCAGTCGTGGTGCAGGTCCAAACCAGCGGCTGATCAGTCGACGAAGCAACCGGTGTCAAAATAATGTTCGTGCCAGTCGGGATCGCTGACGTGCCAACGACGGTGATGATGCCATTGGCGACAGACAGCGAGGCAACGTACTGAGCGTTCTGGCTAGTGCAACCAGCAGCCGAGGTATCCGTAGGCAGCGTCCCGGTGGCCGAATAGGCCTCAGCCACTGCCGTCTTGCATCCATCAGCCTGAACGACCAACTCGGTGACCTTCGAACGGGTGATGTAATCCTGATAAGCCGGCAGCGCGATGGCAGCCAAGATGCCGACGATTGCGACGACAATCATCAGTTCGATGAGGGTGAAGCCCTGCTGTGCCTTCTTCATGGGGATGCTCCTTCGGGGGAATGAGGTGCGGGTGATTCGCGAATAAGAAAGAGCAACCCATGTGCCACGGGACTCTGCTTCATTAAAACCACATATTTTCAATAGCTTGCGGATTTTAAGTCGATCGTGAAGTGACGTGCTGGGCTTGGGCCGCGTCGTGGACTGACAAAAAGTGTCGGCTTGGGCTTTGATCGACGGGGTCGGGCGGGTCTGCTGCCGGGTGGCACGTGAGGACGCCCGCAGCACTTCGGCAAGCCGCGTCGCGCAGGCCCAGCGTTTAACATGTGCGCCTTCCGAATGCTGCCGGGGCTCGATCTTGATCGGGCTGACGGTGGCGATCGGGTCCGGATCACGGTTCGGAGCGTTGCACCGGTGTCCGAAATCCCCGCAGCCGTCCCCAGTCCTCAGAAGCCCCGAATCCCCATGAAGCCCGAGTACAGCCCCGCCGACGTCGAAGCCCAGGCCCAGTCCTACTGGGCGGAGAACCTGTGCTTCAAGGCGGTCGAGAAGCCGGGGGCGGACAAGTTCTATTGCCTGTCGATGTTCCCGTACCCGTCCGGCAAGCTGCACATGGGCCACGTACGGAATTACACGATTGGCGACGTGATCAGCCGCTATCAGCGGATGAAGGGCAAGAACGTGCTGCAGCCGATCGGCTTCGATGCCTTCGGCCTGCCGGCCGAGAATGCGGCGATCAAGAACAACGTGCCGCCGGCGGCGTGGACGTATTCGAACATCGACACGATGTGCGCGCAGCTGAAGCAGCTCGGCATCGGTTACGACTGGGAGCGCAAGCTCGCCACCTGCGAGCCGGAGTACTACCGCTGGCAGCAGTGGTTCTTCACCGAGCTGCTGAAGCGCGGGCTGATCTATCGCCGCAATTCGCGCGTGAATTGGGACCCGGTCGACCAGACCGTGCTGGCCAACGAGCAGGTGATCGACGGCCGCGGCTGGCGTAGCGGCGCGATCGTCGAGCAGCGCGAGATTCCGCAGTGGTTCCTGAAGATCACGGCTTACGCCGACGAGCTGCTGGAGGAAGTCAAGCAGCTGGAGCACTGGCCGGAAGCGGTGCGGACGATGCAGTCGAACTGGATTGGACGCTCGGAAGGGCTGGAGATCGATTTTGTCGTCGCCGGCCGTGAGGAGAAGCTGACGGTATTCACGACGCGACCGGACACGCTGTACGGCGTGACATTTGTCAGCGTGGCCGCGCAGCATCCGCTGGCGCTGGAAGTGGCCGCGCGCAATGCCGAGGTGGCGGCCTTCGTCGAGGAAGCGAGCCGCGGCGATGTCACCGAAGCGGCGATGGAGACGATGGAGAAGCGCGGCGTCGCGCTTGGGCTGGACGTGATCCATCCGCTGACCGGCGACCGCATCCCGGTGTTCGCCGCGAACTTCGTGCTGATGAGCTACGGCTCCGGCGCGGTGATGGCGGTGCCGGGGCATGACCAGCGCGACTGGGAGTTCGCGACCAAGTACCGGCTGCCGATCAAGGCCGTGGTGGCGCCGGCGGCTGATGGCCCGGCGCCGGATCTGTCCGAGGCCGCGTTCACCGACAAGGCCTTCACGATCAACTCGGCCGAGTTCTCGGGCCTTGCGTTCAAGGACGCGTTCGACGGCATCGCCGCCAGGCTGGAACAGCTCAACTCTGGCCGTCGCCGTGTGAACTATCGCCTGCGCGACTGGGGCGTTTCGCGCCAGCGCTACTGGGGCTGCCCGATCCCGATCATCTACTGCGACAGCTGCGATGCGGTGCCGGTGCCGGCCGATCAGCTGCCGGTGCGCCTGCCGGAAGATCTGGTGCCGGATGGTCGCGGCAACCCGCTGCTGCGGCTGCCGGAATTCGTCAACGTGCCCTGCCCGCAGTGCGGCAAGCCGGCGCGGCGCGAGACCGACACCTTCGACACCTTCGTCGATTCCAGCTGGTACTACGCCCGCTTCGCCAGTGCCGGCTGCACCACCGGCATGGTCGACGAGCGCGCCGCGTACTGGCTGCCGGTGGATCAGTACATTGGCGGCATCGAGCACGCGATCCTGCACCTGCTGTATGCGCGCTTCTTCTCGAAGCTGATGCGCGACTGCGGCCTGCCGGCAGTGGCCGAGCCGTTCAAGCGCCTGCTGACGCAGGGCATGGTGCTGGCCGAAGGTTTCTACCGCACGACCGACGCCGGCGGTCGCGACTGGATCAACCCGAAGGATGTCGAGCGCACGGCGGACGGCCCGAAGCTCAAGGGCAGCGGCGAGCCGCTGGTCGCAGTCGGCCTCGGCACGATGTCGAAGTCCAAGAACAACGGCGTCGATCCGGCGGCGATCATCGAATCGCATGGTGCCGATGCCGTGCGCCTGTTCATGATGTTCACCGCGCCGCCCGAGCAGACGCTGGAATGGAGCGATGCCGGCATCGACGGCGCCATGCGCTTCCTGAAGCGCGTCTGGAAGCTGGTCGCCGAGCACACCGCGCTCGGTGCGGTGGCAGTGCTCGACGCTGCGAATCTCACGCCGGGTCAGCGCGACATCCGCCGCAAGCTGCATGACCAGCTGGCGAAGATCAGCGACGACTTCGGCCGCCGCTACAACTTCAACACGGCGGTCGCCGCCTGCATGGAGCTGGTCAACGCGCTGGCGAAGTTCGACGACCGCAGCCCGCAGGGCCGTGCGGTGCTCGACGAGGCCTTGAGCGCGCTGGTGCGCGTGCTGTCGCCGATCGTGCCGCACGTCGCGCACGAGCTGTGGCTGGCGCTGGGCCACGCCACGCCGGTGATCGACGCCGCGTGGCCGGAGCCGGACGCCGCCGCCCGCGTGTCCGACGAGATCGCGCTCGTGGTGCAGATCAACGGCAAGCTCCGCGGCCAGATCACCGTGCCGGCCGATGCCGATCAGGCCGCGATCATCGCGGCCGCGCTGGCCGACGAGACCGTGCAGAAGTTTCTCGCCGGGGCCGCGATCAAGAAGCAGATCGTGGTGCCGCGCAAGCTCGTGAATTTCGTGGTGTGATGATCCGGCCGGGCACGCCCGCTTCCGGCGCGTGCGCGGCGTGTGCGGGTTCGATCGTGAGTGCTCGTTGATGCCTGTGATTCGAAAAATGGCGGCGGTCGGTCTGGCCGCGATGGTCGCAGTGGCACTGACCGGCTGCGGCTTTCATCTCGCCGGCAGCCGGCCGCAGCCGCTGGCGCTGAAGTCGGTCTATGTCGAGCTGGTGGATCCGTATCGGGTCACGGCACCACCGGTCGAGGAAGCGATCAAGGCGCGGATCGCGCGTGGCGGCGGCGTGGTGAAGTCGAAGCCGGAAGACGCCGATACGGTGCTGCGCCTGTCGAACCTCGCCGAAGCGCAGGAGGTGCTGTCGATCGGCAACGACGGCCGCGCCATCGAGTACCGGCTGGTCACGCGCGTGACCTTCGAGATGCGGCGCACGGTCAATGGCAAGGCCACGGTGCTGATCGCGCCGGAGTCGCAGTCGGTCTCGCGTGACTACAGCTTCAGCGCCCAGCAGATTCTGGCGAAGGAAGCGGAAGAAGCGCGCCTGCGCCGCTACATCCAGGACGATCTGGCCGAACGCGTGCTGTTGCGCGTCGAAGCGCTGCTGGCCAAGGATGCGCCGGGTCTCGCGCCGCCCGCCGAGCCGGATCAGGTGCCGGCCGATGCCGTGCCGCGGCCGCCGGTCACGCCAGGCATCGTGCCAGCAGACGCACCGGGTGCAGCACCTCCGGCGTGACGCCGCGGCCGGCGCGCAGCAGCCCGCCGGCCAGATGCAGCGAGCAGCCGATGTTGCCGCTGACGATCACCTGCGGTGCCAGCCGCGCGGCGGCTTCGAGTTTCGGCTGCAGCAAGCGATCGGCGGCTTCCGGGGCCGTGACGAAATGCGTGCCGGCTGCCCCGCAGCAGCGCGCCGTCGCATCCAGCGTGACCGCCTCCAGCCCCGGAATGCGCGCCAGCAACCGACGCAGGGCATCGCCTTGGCCGATAACGTGGCTCTGCGTGCAGGGATCATGGATCGCCACCCGCAGCGGCGATGGCTTGAAGCGCAGCGCGTCGCCATGCGCCAGCAGGAACGCGATCGGGTCCTGCACGCGCGCCGCGAACGGCTGGCCGCCGTCGGCGACGAGGCGCGGATAGTCGAGCAGGGTTGCCGCACAGCCGGTGGCCAACGGCAGGATCGCGACCGCATGGCCCGATCCGAACGCAGCGACGTTTTGTTGGGCGAGGCGACGGGCCTGTGGGGCATGACCGGCATGCTGGTCGATCGCCCCGCAGCAGGTCTGCGCGGCGGTGATCTCGGCGCGGAAGCCGCACGCGGCGAGCAGGCGCGCGAGGTCGTTCGCGACCTCGCGCTCGGCGATGTCGCCGATGCAGCCGATGAAGATCGCGACGGTTCCGCGCTCGGCGCCGGTGGCCCGCACTGCAGGTGAGGATCGCAGCGCGACGCGCGGCAAGGTCGATTCGAGCCGCGCGAGACGGCCGCGACCCAGCACGCCACTTCGTCGCACGAGCATCTGCAGGCCGCTGGCCGAGTACGCCCACAGCGCCACGCGCACCAGCGCGCGCAGCGAGGCGCGCGACAGCACCGCGCTCAGCCGCCGCGTGGGCTTCAGCCGGTCCGGGCGTTGGGCGGCCAGCTGCTCACGGCCGGCGTCGATCAGCGCGCCGTACGGCACGCCGGCCGGGCAGGCCTTTTCGCAGGCGCGGCAGCCGAGGCAGCCATCGAGATGGGCTTCGAGCGAATCCGAGATCGCGATCCGGCCCGTGGCGAGGCCCTGCATCAGCATGATGCGGCCGCGTGGCGAATCGGCTTCGCTCTGGCTGTCGAGATAGGTCGGGCAGTGCGGCAGGCACAGGCCGCATTTCACGCACAGATCAGCCGCGGCAAGCGGAAACGGGGCGGGAGGCGATGTGGCGGAAGTGGCGGCGCGAGCGTGGTCCATCGTCCAAAAACCTTAGCATGGCGGTCCGCCGCGCGATCCGTCGCGCGCCACTTCGATGCCCATGGAAACCCATTCGATGATGAAACCCGCGCTCATTCGCTGCCGTCGACGACGGTGGTGCGCTGCCCTTGCGCTCTCGCTGATGGCTGTTCAGGCCCATGCCGACGAGGCACAGCCTGCGGCCGACAGCAGCGCCGCTGGCGACGAGCAGGCGTCGGCGACGACTGCTGCAGCGCCCGCGGTGGCGCGAGCCGCGTCGCCATGGCGCGGCGAACTGGCGCTCGGCTTCGTCAGCACCAGCGGCAACACCAGTACCCGATCGGTGAATGCCCGCGCAGCGCTCGAGTATCGCCGCGGTCACTGGGGCAATCGGGCCACGGTGCTGGCATTCAGCGGCACGCGGGATGGCCAGACCACCGACGAACGCTATTCGTTCGCGAACAAGACCGACTACCAGCTCGATCCCGACAACTACGTGTTCGCCATCGGCAGCTACGACAACGATCGTTTCGCCGGTGTTGCCGAGCGCTACACGCTGACCGGCGGCTACGGCCGCCACCTGCTGAAAGGCCCTGCGCACCGGCTCGATCTCGAAGTGGGCGCCGGTGCCAACCGCACCCGTCCCGGCGATCGCAACCGCTTGCAGACCAGTGTCGTCGGCACGTTTGGCGGGACCTACGCGTGGGTGATCTCGCCGAACGCGACGTTTTCGCAGACCTTGCGCACCGAAGTCAGCGAAAGCAACGTCTATGTGAACCCGGTGACGTCGCTGAAGCTGACGATCGTCGGCAACCTGTTCGCGACGTTCAATCACGAAATCCGCTACAACTCGGAAGTGCCGGCCGACACGCGCCACGTCGACCAGATCAGCACCATCAATCTCGGCTACAGCTTCGGACCCGCATGAGCGAACCCTTGGTCAAACTGTCGGAACTGCCGGTCGGCGCCGCGGCGCCCAGCCATTACCGGCATCACGTGTTCTTCTGCTGCAACCAGCGTTCGGATGGCCGCGAATCCTGCGAGGATCACGGCGCCAACGCGCTGCGCGACTACTGCAAGAGCCGCGTCAAGAAGCTTGCGCTGACCGGTGTCGGCCGCGCCCGCGTCAACCAGGCCGGCTGCCTCGATCGCTGCGAGCTGGGCCCGGTGATGGTGGTCTATCCGGAAGGCATCTGGTACCGCTACAAGGATCAGGCCGACATCGACGAGATCGTCAGCGAACACCTTCAGCAGGGCCGTCCTGTGGATCGCTTGCGGATTTGACCGCTGCGGCCTGCGCGGCCGGGCTCGGCGCCACCGAGCGGCCGCCGGTGACCCAGGCCAGCAGGTCGTAGTAGCTGCGCACGTTGTCGACGAAGTGCACCGCCTCGCCACCGCGGGCGTAGCCGTGGCGAGTGTCGACATACCAGCGCTCCTGCGCCAGCAGCGGCAACGCGGCGCGGACATCGTCCCAGCGATTCGGATTCTTGCCGGCCTTCTGCGCCAGCACGCGGGCATCCTCGAGATGACCCAGGCCCTGGTTGTAGGCAGCCAGCGCCATCCAGGTGCGATCGGGATCGGACACGCCGGGCGGCATCTTGCGCAGCAGCTGCGCCAGATAGCGGGCACCCCCCTCGATGCTTTGCCGCGGGTCCTCGCGGTCGGTCACGTCCATGTGCTCGGCGGTATCGAGCGTCAGCATCATGATGCCGCGCACGCCGGTGAAGCTGACCGCATCCGGGTTCCACTTCGATTCCTGATAGCCGACGGCGGCCAGCGCGCGCCAGTCCAGGCCGTAGCGCTCGGCGGCGTCCTCGAAGAACTGGCGGTACTTCGGCAGACGTTCCTCGGCATCGGCCACCAGCCGTACCACGCCCTGATACTCGTCGTTCTCGAACTTCCCGAAGTGCCGGTCGCGCACCCGGGCCAGCTCCTTTTCCGGCAAGGCCTGCAGCCAGTTCTGGACAGCGGCGAACAGGCTGTCCCGTGCCTTGGCATCGGTCGTCGGTGCCAGCGCCCAGGCCACGTTCTCGGTGCCGCTGAGGTCGAACGCGACCCGCAGGCGAGTGGACGTGCGCTGATTGATCGCGATCAGATCGGAGTTGGCGACGGTGTAGGCCAGTTCGCCATCGACCACGCGGCTGATCAGATCGTTGGCGCCGGCATCCGGCACTTCCAGCCAGATCAGGTCGGGATGCTTGATCCGCATCTGCGCCAGACGCTCGGCCATCGAGCTGCCGGCCGGCACGGCGAGCTGGCCGTCGAGATGGTCGAGGTCGGCCGGCTTGCCGCGATCGGCGCGATAGACCAGCTGCTGGCGCACGGTCTGCACCGGCCGGGTAAAGCGCACGATGGCGCCATAGGCCGGCGTCACGTTCAGGCCGGCGGCACCGATGTCGACCTGGCCGCTGGCGACGCGGACCACCGCCTGCGCGCCGTTGGCGACATAGACCAGCTGGAGCTTGACGCCGATCGACTCGGCGAATGCCCGCAGCAGGTCGCACTCGTAGCCGGTCGGCCCGGCCGGGCCGTCGTAGCAGGTGGTCGGGCTGTTGGTCGTCGCCACCCGCAGCACGCCGCCTTCGATCACGCGGGTCAGCGAACCGGGCTTCGGCGAGCAGGTCGACAGCATCGCCAGCACCAGCGCGGTCAGCACGACGCGATGCGTCCGGAGCGGACGCAGTCGCCTCATCATCTTCGGATGCTTCCGGTACGCATGTCGTCGTCTCCCCGACCATCGCGCGCGTCGGGAAAATCCGGCCATGAAAAAACTGCCAAGAAAATCCTGCGTCGCGTCTGCTGGATTGATAGAATAGGCGGGCTGTCGCTGAAAAGCCCGCGTCCGGTATCGACCCATCGGCGCAAAACAGGCAGGCGAGGCGCCCCGGAGAGGTGGCAGAGTGGTCGAATGTACCTGACTCGAAATCAGGCGTGTACGCAAGTGCACCGTGGGTTCGAATCCCACCCTCTCCGCCATACAAAAGAAAAAGCCCCTTGAATGGGGCTTTTTCTTTTGTACGACGGAAAAGCCGAGGGTGGGATTCGAAGCGGCGGCAGCCGCCGGGGGTTGCTGCCGGGCGCGGCCGGTTGATCGGGCAAGTCGGCCCCTTGAATGGGGCTTTTTCTTTTGTACGACGGAAAAGCCGAGGGTGGGATTCGAAGCGGCGGCAGCCGCCGGGGGTTGATCCCGGGCGCGGCCGGTTGATCGGGCAAGTCGGCCCCTTGAATGGGCCTTTTTCTTTTGTACGAAGGAAAAGCCGAGGGTGGGATTCGAAGCGGCGGCAGCCGCCGGGGGTTGATCCCGGGCGCGGCCGGGTGATCGGGCAAGTCAGGAGCAACAGATGCTGGTCGAAATCGATGCACTCGCGGCCGAGGGGCGGCACTTGCAGGGGCTGGTGGCGGCGATGACCGACGCCGACTGGGATCGGGCGACGCCGTTCAAGCAGTGGACGGTGTGGGACGTGATCGCGCACCTGCATCTGTCGGATCAATGGGCGCTGGCGTCGATCGAAGGTCGGGCGGCGTTCTCGAAGGCGGCGGTGCCGCTGTTCGCGGCGATGCAGCGCAAGCTGGGATTGCGCGAGTACACGCGCGAGCATTTCGCGGCGTGGCCGCGGCGGGCGATCCTCGAATCCTGGCAGGCGTGCTTCGCGTCGTTGCTCGACAAGGCGCGGCAACTCGATCCGGATGCGCGGCTGGCCTGGTTCGGGCCGGACATGGGGGTGCGCTCGTTCATCACCGCGCGCTACATGGAGACCTGGGCGCATGGGCAGGACATCCACGATCTGCTCGGCCAGCCGCGCGTCTACAGCGATGACATCCGCGCGATCGCGACGCTCGGGATCAAGACCTTCCGCTTCACGTTCCGCAATCGCGGGCTGCCGGTGCCGACGGTCGAGCCGCATGTGCGGCTGATCGCGCCGTCCGGTGCGATCTGGACGTGGAACGAGCCGTCGGACAGCGAGCGCGTCGAAGGGCTTGCCAGCGAGTTCTGCCACGTCGTCACACAGGGCCGGAACATTGCCGACACGGCGCTGGCCGTCACCGGGCCGGTCGCCACGCAATGGATGGCGATCGCGCAATGCTTTGCCGGTCCGCCGGAGACGCCACCGCCGCCCGGAGCGCGCATCGGCCGGACCTGAGGCTCGTACGGGAAGGACCAGCCTGCTGGCGGTGCTTGATCTGCTGCATCGCAACAACGGCGGGGCAGTGCAACGCGCTACCAATGAAACTGCGTTGCGGGGATCTCCTCCAGCAGGCTTTAGAGCCTTTCTCGCACCTTGCCCCTGCAAAAGGGGGTTTTTTGTTGTCTGGGTGCTGCGTGGTGCCGCGACTCTGCAACAACCGGTTTGAAAGATCAACTGGTTCTTGGGAAAGCAGATTTACCGCTTGTGGCGTGACGCCGCCGCCTCGGCGAAGCGGGCCGCCGAGGCCTTGCGCTGGCAGGCGCGCGCTCGATGAACGCGGATTACACGCGGCACGTCAGCTTTCCGTCCGGACATTTTTCCGACGACGCCAGATGAACTTCGCGCTCATGTGTGACGCATTGCGCAGTTGCGAAGTGCCGAATGATCGGCGGTCAGGCCGCGATTCAATGAACTGTCATTCTTGTCGGATGCGGCGACAGACCGCGGAACGCTGGCGGTCAGGACTCGAGACACGATGGTTGACGATGAAGTGGCACGGGTGATCGAGCCCGCGCATGGGGCCCCGCGGGACACGCGCATCGCCTTCGGCGGGCTGGCCCGGAAACCTCGCGTGCTGGCCGGCGGGTTGCTCGCCGTCGGGGCGATCGTCGCGGCCGTTGCGGTGTTCGAGCACGAGGCCACGCCCGATCGGGTCGAGGCCGACGTCGGTCGCCCGGCCAGCCACGCCAGCCTGAGCGGGCTCCAGCTGTCGTCGACGGTGACCGCCGCCGTGCCGATGCCGGTGGCCTTGCCGCTGCCCGGTGCGCCGGTAATCACCAGCCGCGCCACGCTCGCGGTCGATCTCGATGGCGACGGCCTGCCGGAGCTGGTCACGGCTGATCCCCGGACGGCGCAGCTGTCGGTCAGCGTCGCGCGCTCCGGTCCCGGCGAGCCGCCGGCATTCGAGCCGGCGCACGCGGTGACGCTCGCGCTGGGCCATCCGGCCAGCCTGCTGGCAGCGGGCGACATCGACGGCGACGGCCGAGTCGACCTCGTGGTGGCGAGCGAATCGGCAGCGGCGACCGAGCTGCTGATCAATGTTTCCGTGTCGTCCGGTGCGCCGATGTTCCGGTCGGGCGGGCTGCTGGACATCGACACGCCGCCGTCGTCGTTGCTTCTGGTCGATGTCAGCGGCGACGGCCTTGCCGATCTCGTCGCGCTGCAGCGGCTGGACCACGAAACCGACCTGCCGATGTCGCTGGCCGTGCGCGTCAATGTCAGCAGCCGTCGCGACACCGAGTTCGCGCCGGCCCGCCGCTTCCCGACCGGCTACCTCGCGAACGGCGTCGCCGCGAGCGACTTCGATGGCGATGGGCGCACCGATCTGGCGGTGTCCAATGCCGGCAGCGGCACGGTCACCGTCCTGCGCAACAGCTCGGTGCTGACAGTGAACTTCTCGGTCGACCAGACGCTGGCGGCGCGGCGCGGCGTGACCGGTGTCGCGGCCGGTGATGTCGACGGCGATGGCCGGCCCGATCTCGTCGTCGTCGAACCGGCCGATGACCGGATCGCGCTGTTCCGCAATCGCGACGGGCGCTACGGGGATCCGGTCGAAGTCGCGGCGACGGCGCCCGGCGCCATCGCACTGGCCGATCTGCGCGGCGATGACCGGCCGGAACTGATCGTCGCCCACGGCGGCGCCGGTGGCGTCAGCATGCGGGTCGATGTCGCACCGCGCGGCAGTCCGCATGCGCGGCTGCTGCCCGAAGTGCCGCTGCTGGCACCGGGGGCGCAGGCGCTGATCGTGGCGGCCGATTTCGATGGCGACCGGCGGGTCGAACTGGCGCTGCAGCCGGTGGCGTTCGCGGCGGAAGCCGGGGGCGGTCTCGAAGCGACGGCGCCGTTGTCGCTGTTCCGCCATCCGTTTCCGCGGCTCATGGCGTCACGCGCCGTGCGGAGCCGGCAGTTGGCGCAGGCGATCGCATTGCCGACGACGGCCGCGGCGCAAGATGTCGCGGCCGATCTGCCGCGACGGGCGACTCAGTGATTGCGACCTTCGATTTCCAGCGCCAGCCATCGCAGGCCTTCGGCGCTGTCGCCTAGCGGCGCGAGGGCGTTGCGGGCGTCGTCGAAGGTCTTCGCCGCCAGCGCCTTCGCGGCATCGAAACCGAGCAGCGCCGGGTAGGTCGACTTCTCCTGCACCACGTCCTTGCCCGCAGTCTTGCCGAGCTGTTCGGTGGACTGGGTGATGTCGAGGACGTCGTCCTGGATCTGGTAGGCCAGCCCGAGCAGGCGGCCGTAGTCCTCCAGTGCCTTGACCACGACCGCGTCCGGCGCGGCGAGCGCGGTCGGCATCCGCAGGCAGCACAGGATCAGCGCGCCGGTCTTGCGCGCGTGCAGCGACTGCAGGCGCTCCAGCGGAATCTTCTTGCCTTCGGATTCGATGTCGACCGCCTGCCCGCCGACCATGCCGAGCGAGCCGGAGGCGAAGCCGAGTGCCGCCACGACCTGCAGCAGCCGCTGGGCGCCGATGCCATCGGTCGGGATGCGGCGGGTCAGGGCTTCGAACGCCAATGTCTGCAGGGCATCGCCGACGAGGATGCCCATCGCCTCGTCATAGACCTTGTGCACCGTCGGCTGGCCGCGGCGCAGGTCATCGTCGTCCATCGCCGGCAGGTCGTCGTGTACCAGCGAATAGGCGTGGATCAGTTCGACCGCCACGGCGGGCGCGTCGAGATCGCCCGGCTGCAGGCCCAGCGCTTCGCCGGCGGCGTAGACCAGCAAGGCGCGCAGGCGCTTGCCGCCGTTGCAGGCGTAGCGCATCGCTTCGTGCAGCAGCACCGGATCGGTCGAGGCCGGCGGCAGGGTCGAATCGAGCACGCGGTCGAAGCGGCTGCGGTATTCGGACACGCGGGTCTGGAACGAAGCGGCTGAGGTCACGGGCAAGGCTCTGATTGGAAGTGGGTGCCGTCGACGGGCTGACAGCGGTGGCGGCAAGCTGCCAGACTTCGCGCCGCGGACAGGGCGCGATCTGGCGTGGTTTTCGCAGGCGATGACTGCCGGATCGCGGGCCGACCCGGCGCGAATGACAGGCCATGACGGCTGCCGGGCCGTTCAGGGCCGCGCAGTTTGAACCGAACGCCGCCGGGCCGACAAGCGAAGCGCGGCGGAACCCTGCTGCTGTCCCTCCCGACCTCACGACCCCGAACATGATGCTGAACGCTGCCGACAACCCTGCCGAAACCGCCGCCATCCTCACCGGCCTGATCCGCGATGTGCCGGACTTCCCGAAGCCCGGCATCCTGTTCAAGGACATCACGCCGCTGCTCGAAAGCCCGGACGGGTTCCGCACCTGCATCGCCGCGCTCGGCGAGCGCGTGCGCGCCCACGGGGTGACCGCGCTGGTCGCGATCGAATCGCGCGGCTTCATCTTCGGCGCGCCGCTGGCCACGCATCTGGGCCTGCCGCTGATCGTGGTGCGCAAGCCGGGCAAGCTGCCGCGCAGGACCGAATCGGTCAGCTACCAGCTCGAATACGGCGAGGACCGGCTCGAAGTCCATGCCGATGCCATCGTCGCCGGCAGCCGCTACGCGATCATCGATGATGTGCTCGCCACCGGCGGCACGGCGGAAGCGGTGGCAACCCTGATCGCGCGGCTCGGCGGCATCGTGGCCTGCGCGGCGTTCCCGATCGAACTGGCATTCCTTTCCGGCCGTGCGCGACTGTCGGCGCCGGTCGAAAGCCTCGTCGTCTTCAGATGATCCGGGTTGCCGTCGAGCATTGAGGCATCGGCGCAGCGATCCCGCGCCGTCCACACGGTCCAGTCATCATCTTGCTGCGATCGGTGTCGATTGCGGCAGGAAATTCATCCAAATCACTGGCGGATCGAAGGATTCGACGAAATTGCACGCAAGATTGTTAGAATGTCGACAGAAAAGGCCGGCGGGCATGCACCGTTTTCGTGACACCACGCCGACACTCGCAACATGATCCGCTCGATTCGGCGCTGGGAACCGACATCGCGGCTGCGATCCTGGCCATAGCCGGCGACCGTCCCGACATTCTTGATGACCATTGAGCACACAACCACGGATGCGTTGCTGATCGCGTCCGCGTTCCAGGATCACATCCTACCGGGCGTGTCGCGCACGTTTGCGCTGACCATCCCGCAGCTGCCGCAGCCGCTCGGCGGCGTGGTGGCGAATGCCTACCTGCTGTGCCGGATCGCGGACACCATCGAGGACGATCCGGCCATCGGCGCCGATGACAAGGTGCGGCTGACCGAGCAGTTCGCCGATCTCGTCGCCGGCCGCGGCACCGTCGTCGCGTTCGTCGACGAGCTGCTGCCGAAGCTGTCGTCGGCCACGCTGCCGACCGAGATGGAGCTGGTCAAGAACACGCAGCTGGTGCTGACGATGACCAACAGCTACGCGCCGAACGCGCGTCGCGCCATCGAACGCTGCCTGCGCATCATGTGCCGCGGCATGCACCGCTTCCAGCAGCACGCCGGGCCCGACGGCCTGCGCGATCTGAACGAACTCGGTCGCTACTGCTATTACGTCGCCGGCGTCGTCGGCGAAATGCTGCGCGACCTGTTCTGCGAGTACTCGCCGGAAACCGCGAAGCGCAAGGACGATCTGGCGCGCTATGCCGTGGCGTTCGGCCAGGGCCTGCAGATGACCAACATCCTCAAGGACATCTGGGAAGACCGCGCCCGGGGCGTCAGCTGGATGCCGCGCCGCGAGTTCGAGCAGCACGGCGTCGACATGGCCAAGGTCGATCCGGCGAATCAGGGCGAAGCGGTGCAGCGCGCGCTGCACGAGCTGGTGGCGGTGACCCATGCACAGCTGGGCTACGCGCTGGAGTTCACCCTGGCGATCTCGCCGAACGACACCGGCATCCGCAAGTTCTGCGCGTGGAACATCGGCATGGCGCTGCTGACGTTGCGCAAGATCGTCGCCACGCCGGGCTACCGCACCGCGAACGACGTCAAGATCTCGCGCCGCTCGGTGATGTGGACGATGGCGCTGACCCGCGTCGGCATCCGCAGCAACACTTGGCTGCGCTTCCTGTTCCGCCGCACGGCCGCCGGCCTGCCGCAGATCGTGACGACGCCTGCCCAGGCACCGCTGGAAGCCTGATGACGAGCCCGCCGCGACTCCACCGCGAGTGGGTCGGCGGGCCCGGTTCCAGCCTGACGACCGGCGAACACGGCCGGATCGTCCTTTCCCGAATCCCGCCCCGAATGCTGCTGACAACACGAGCCAGACGATGACCGTACCCGCCGCCGCCCGTTC
The DNA here is from genome assembly GCF_021732705.1 of Nevskia sp. Taxonomy (GTDB): domain Bacteria; phylum Pseudomonadota; class Gammaproteobacteria; order Nevskiales; family Nevskiaceae; genus Nevskia. The sequence goes on from NZ_JAKFUM010000003.1 coordinate 411,645, forward strand.
CCGCCGGACCGCCAGCAACCCGCTGGCCGGACGCGACGCCCAGCTCAACGCCGCCATCGACACCGCCCGCGACGCCCTGATCGCGCTGCAGAAGCCGGACGGCGAGTGGTGCTTCGAGTTCGAGGCCGACTGCACCATTCCGGCCGAATACATCCTGATGATGCATTTCATGGATGAGATCGACCTGGGCCTGCAGGCGCGCCTTGCCAAGTTCATCCGTGCCCAGCAGGTGCTCGATGGCCCGGATGGCAGCGCCGGCACCGGCCACGGCGGCTGGCCGCAGTACCGCAACTACGCCACGGCCGGCGCCATCGACATCTCGTGCACGGTCAAGAGCTACTACGCGCTGAAGTGCGCCGGCGATGACATCAACGCGCCGCACATGGTGCGGGCCCGCGAAGCGATCCTCGCGCTCGGCGGCGCCGCGCGCGCCAACGTCTTCACCCGCATCCTGCTGGCGATGTTCGAGCAGGTGTCGTGGGATGCAGCCCCGTATGTGCCGGTCGAGATCGTGCTGTTCCCGCGCTGGTTCCCGTTCGAGATCTACAAGGTCGCGACCTGGGCGCGCGCGGTCATGGTGCCGCTGTTCATCCTGTGCTCGCTGAAGGCCAAGGCCAAGAATCCGAACGGCGTGCACATCCCGGAACTGTTCGTGCGGCCGCCGTCGGAAGAGACCGACTGGTTCCGCAACGACACGCTGTTCGCGAAGTCGTTCCTGGCGCTCGATCGCCTCGGCCGCTCGCTCGATCGCTACTGGACCAAGCCGCTGCGCAAGCTGGCGCTGAAAAAGGCCGAGCACTGGTTCATCGCCCGCCTGAACGGCGAGGACGGCATCAACGGCATCTTCCCGGCGATGGTCAACGCCTACGAGGCGCTGGCCCTGCTCGGCTATCCGAAGGACCACCCGCTGCGCGCGACGTGCCTGAAGTCGATCCAGAAGCTGGTGCAGGAATGCCCGGACGGCAGCGCCTACGTGCAGCCGTGCCTCTCGCCGACCTGGGATACCGGCTGGGCGGTGATGGCGCTGATGCACGCCGATTCGCCGGACGGCTCCAGCCGCGCGAAGACGCGCGAATCGATCCGCCGTGCCGAAGACTGGCTGCTGCCGCGCCAGATCCTCGACCACGTCGGCGACTGGATCGAATCCGCACCGGACAAGAACCTGCAGCCGGGCGGCTGGGCCTTCCAGTACTGGAACGAGTACTACCCGGACCTCGACGACACCGCCGTCATCGCCGGTGCCCTGCACCTGACGGGTCGCGACGGCGTCGGCGCCAACCGCCACCGCGAATCGGTGTCGCGCGCGGCGGACTGGCTGGTGGGCCTGCAGTCCAAGAACGGCGGCTTCGGCGCGTACGACGCCGACAACACGCACCACTGGATCAACTCGATCCCGTTCGCCGATCACAAGGCGATGCTCGACCCGCCGACCGAGGACGTCACCGGCCGCGTGCTGGCCTTCCTCGGCGTGATCAAGCGCAAGGAAGACGCCCCCGCGATCAAGCGCGGCATCGCGTACCTGAAGAAGTCGCAGCAGCCGGACGGCTCGTGGTGGGGCCGCTGGGGCACCAACTACATCTACGGCACCTGGTCGGCGCTGGCCGGTCTGGCACTGGTCGGCGAGAAGCCGACGGCGCCGTACATCGCCAAGGCCATCCGCTATCTCGAATCGAAGCAGAACGACGACGGCGGCTGGGGCGAGACCAACGACACCTATCTGGACCCGGCGCTGAGCGGCACGATGCCTGGCCCGGCGGGTACGGAGATCGGCAACATCAGCACGCCGAACAGCACCTCGTGGGCCGTGCTGGCGCTGATGGCGATCGTCGGCGCCGAGCATCCGGCAGTGGCACGCGGCATCGAATGGCTGATCGCCAACCAGCATGCCGACGGTCGCTACGCCGGCCTGTGGCACGACCCGGGCCACAACGCGCCGGGCTTCCCGCGCGTGTTCTACATGAAGTACTACGGCTACGACGCCTACTTCCCGCTGTGGGCGATGGCGCGCTACCGCATGCTGCGCGCCCGCCGCGCCGCGGCCTGAGTGCCGCGCGTCACGACCGGCCGGTGATTTCGCGATGACTGCCTCGCCGGTCGGCGTCGTGGTGGCGCTGCTGTCGGAAGCGAAGGCGCTCGGCCTGCGCTCGCCGAAGCCCGGTCTCAACACCGAGCGCGGGCCCGAGCTGCTGATCCACGTTTCGGGGATCGGCGAGGCGGCAGCCCGTGCCGCGGCCGAGGCGCTGGCCGATGCCGGCTGCGCCGCGCTGCTGAGCTTCGGCACCGCCGGTGGCCTGGACCCGGCACTGGCACCGGGCGACGTCGTCTGCCCGAGCCGCGTGCTGTTCATGGACACGCACACGGTCGACATCGATCTCGCCTGGCGCGCGCGCCTTGCAGCCCGCTGCGCCGAGGCCGAGCTCGAACTGGTCGACGGCGCGCTGCTGACCACGCGCCAGACCCTCTTGAACGCCGGGATCAAGTTCCTCGCGCACACGCAAAGCAAGGCGGTGGCGGTGGATCAGGAAAGCTCCGCGGTCGGCGATGTCGCCAATGCCCGCGGCCTGCCGTTCCTTGCGCTGCGCGCGATCGTCGATGACGCCGAAGCGACCTTGCCGCTGGCGGTGATCGACGGAGTCGACGCGTACGGTCGTCCGAAGGCGGCCGTGATGCTCAGCGGCCTGATCAAGGCGCCGTGGCAGATCGGCAAGCTGCCGGGGCTGGCACGCTCGTTCGGTGCCGCGTCCGGCAGCCTGAAGGCGATCTGCAGGGCCGTGCCGGATTTCGCGTTTCAGGCGTAGTCCGGCAATCGACTTTCGCGTCGGGTGAACCCCCGACGCGACCGGTTCAAGCCGCCCGCAACGCCGTCGCGATCTGCATCCGCGCCGCGCGCAGCGCCGGGAAGAAGCCGCCGAGGAAGCCGACGAACAGGCTCAGGATCAGGCCGTTCGCGAGCAGTTGCGGAGTCACGCGGAAGCTGAACGCCACCTGCGTGAAGCCGGCGCCGAGCGTCGACACCGTGTAGCCGTTGAAGAACAGATAGGCGCCGGCGCCGCCGATCAGGCCACCGATCAGTGCCAGGGTCATCGCTTCGGCAATCGTCGCCAGCACCACGACACCGCCGCCGAAGCCGAGTGCGCGCAGCGTCGCGATCTCCACCGTGCGCGCCGCGATCGCCGAGTACATCGTGTTCAGCGCGGCGAACACCGCGCCCAGGCCCATGATCACGCCGACCACCGAGACCAGCACGCCGATGGTCCGCGTGAAGTTGCGCGACTGCGCGGAGAAGTACTCGACCTCCTTCTGGACATCGACCTGCAGGCGCGGATCGGTGGTCAGGCTGTCCTTGAACGCCTCGAACTCCGCCGGATCGTCGAGCTTCACGAGGAGCGACGAATAGCCGTTGCGCCGGAACGCCGACTGCGCGGTCTCGATGTCGACCATCGCTTCCGATTCATGGGCATCGCCGTTGGAGGTGAACGCGCCGACGACGTTCCATTCCGAGCCGCGAATCTGCACTTTCGACCCAACCTCAAGGCCCAGAAACTGCTCCTGCGCTTTCTTGCCGACGATGATTTCCTGCAGGCCCGGCTGGAACGCGCGGCCTTCGACGATCTTGAGTTCCGGCCGCATCGCGAAGCCGGCCGGTCCGACGCCGCGCATCGAGACATTGCTGTCCGTGCCCGAACGCCGCAGCTTGCGCTCGGCGATCACGATGATCTCGCCGGAAGCCAGCGGCTTGCCATCAGCCCCTTTGGCAACCCCGGGCGCCTGCTCGATGACGATGGCCTGATCGCGCGTGAAGAAGCTCGACAGTTCCGAGTTCGAGCCGCCTCTGAGCACGATCGCGCGATCCGGGCTGCCGGTGGCGCGCAGCGTGGCGACCATGCCCTGCGACATCGACTGCAGTGCCGTGATCACGCCGACGACACCGGCCAGGCCGACGACGATGACCAGCGTCGCGCCCCAGCGCGCCGGCACGCTCTTCAGGTTGATGGTGATCAGCTTCAGGGTCTGCGACAGGAATTTCATCAGCGGTCACTCCAATGCCGGTCGTACGGGGACACGCGCCACGCGGACGGCCGATGGAAATCGGGATTCAGACTGCAAACCAGTGCAAGCATCACCGGCCGGCCAGCGCATCGACGATCTGCAGGCGCCGCGCCCGCAGCGCCGGGAAGATGCCGATGGCGAAGGCGAGCAGCAGCATCGTCACCAGTGCCTCGATCCAGACCTTGCCCTGCACCGCCACCGGCGCGCCGCCGAGCACGGCCCCGAGCCCCTTCGCCGCGCCCATCGCCAGGACCATGCCGATGACGCCGCCGAGCAGGCACAGCGCCGGCGCTTCGGCCAGCACCAGCGCGGTGACCTTGCCGTCGCTGAAACCGAGTGTCTTCAGCACCGCGAACTCCGGAATGCGCTCGCGCACCGCCTGGCTCATGGTGTTGCCGGTGACCAGCAGGATGGTGAAGAACACGGCACCCAGAATGGCGGTGACGATCAGGCCGATGTCGCCGATCTGGCGCGCGAAGCCCAGGTTCCAGTCCTTTTCGGTCTGGGTCTTGGTCTCGTCCGGCGAGTTCTCGAACTGCGTGTCGATCGCCTTCGCGATCGCTTCCGACTGGTTCGGATCGGCGACGCGGACGATGTAGACGCCGGCGCCGCCCTGGCCGAACTGCCGGTTCTCGTCGAAGTAGCCGAAGTTCAGGTACATCAGGCTCGAACGGCCCTGCCAGTCATCGTCCTGGCCGTCGAAGATGCCGACGACGTCCCACTCCCAGGCGCGCGAGCCGTCCTTGGTGGTGAAGATGAACGACTTCAGCGGCACCTTGTCGCCGATCTTGAAGCCGAATTTCTCGGCCAGCTTGCGGCCGACGATCGCGCCGGTCTTGGTCCGCACGAAGGCTTCGCGCTGGTCCGGCGGCAGTTTCCATTCCGGATAGCTGTCGAGCAGGCGATCCGGGTCCACCGCGAACTGCGGGAAGAAGTTGCGCTCGTCCTGATAGATGCCGCCGAAGAACTGCGAATAGGCCACGCGCGCGACACCCGGAATCGACTCGATGCGCGGCAGCAGGCTCAGCGGCAGCGGCTGCGTGAAGCTGACCTTGGCCTGCGTGATCAGGCGATTGGCGCCGACGAAATCGGCGCCCGAGTTGAACAGCACGTTCACCGCCTGCAGCAGCCCGAACAGCATGAAGGCCATGATCAGGCTCAGCAGCGTCAGGATCAGGCGGGTCTTCTTGTGGAACAGGCTGGCCCAGACCAGCGGCAGGTATCTCATCGGTGTTCTCCGACAGTGTTTTTGGACGTCTTGTTGGCGAGGCCTCTCGCGGCATGAGCGTCCTGCCATCCCTGGCGCGACGGCGCACTCACGTCCAAACCCCTGCCCGCACATCCCTGTGCGGGCCGCGCTGGCAGGAGACGCGCCATTAAGGCGCCTCTCCTACCAGCGCGCCCTTGTCCATGTGCAGCTGGTGCGAGGCGAACTCCGCCGCCTTCGCGTCATGCGTGACCATGACGATGGTCTTGCCGTGGTCGCGGTTCAGCGTCTGCAGCAGGTTCAGGATTTCATCCGCCGTCTTGCGATCGAGATCGCCGGTCGGCTCGTCGCAGACCAGCAGGGTCGGGTCGGCGACCAGCGCGCGGGCAATCGCCACACGCTGCGCCTGACCGCCGGACAGCTCGTTCGGCTTGTGGCCCGCACGGTCCGCGAGGCCGACCACGGCCAGGGCTGCCGCCACGTTCTTCTTGCGCTGCGCCTTGCTGAGGTTGGTCAGCAGCAGCGGCAGTTCGACATTGGCTTCGGCGGTCAGCACCGGCAGCAGGTTGTAGAACTGGAAGACGAAGCCGACATGGCGCGCACGCCACTTGGCGAGATCGCCGGCAGACAGGGTATCGATGCGCTTGCCGTCGACCATCACTTCGCCGTCGCTGGGCTTGTCGAGCCCGCCGATCAGGTTCAGCAGCGTGGTCTTGCCGGAGCCGGATGGCCCCATCAGCGCCAGGAAATCACCCTGCGCAATGTCCAGATTCAGCTTCTGCAGCACTTCCACCGTCTGCTTGCCGCGCGTGTAGCGCTTGGAAACGCCGCGAATCGATACCAGGGCCGTCATGAGCTGCTCCGAGTGCTGCCGATGAAATGCAAGTGTTGCCGAATGAGTTGCTGAATGGATTCCAGAAGGCCTACGGGGCTTTCCGGATGACGATGCGCGCGCCATCGCCGAGCTTCGCGAGGTCACCGACCGCCAGCGCATCGCCGGCGCTCAGTCCGCCGATCACCGTGTAGTCGCTGCCGGTCTTCGCGCCGAGCTTCACCGCGCGCCGCTCGACCGTCGTGCCCCTGACCAGGAACACCGCGCCCGTGTCGCCGGTGCCGAGCACGGCATCGGCCGGCACCAGCACACCGCTCGGCTTGGGCGCGCCTTCGGCCGGCGCATCGCTCAGGAACGACACGCGGGCGCCCATTTCCGGCAGCACGCGCTCGTCCTTCTCCTTGAACGCGACGCGCACCTTGACCGTCGCCTTGGCCCGGTCCGCGGTCGGAATCACCGCGATCACCGACGCCGGAATGGCCCAGTCCGGATAGGCATTGAGCTTGATCACGGCCGGCTGGCCGGACTTCACCCGGTTGATGAAGTTCTCGTTGACGTCGACTTCCACTTCCAGCGAATCCATGTCGACCACGGTGCCGATGCCGGTGCGGGTGAAGCCGCCACCGGCCGACAGCGGCGACACGATCTCGCCGACCTGCGCCGCCTTCACCGTGATCACGCCGGCAAACGGCGCGCGCACCGTGGTGTCGTCGAGATTGCGCTGCGCCAGTTCGACGCCGCGCTGCGCGACCTCGACGTTGCGCTGCGTCGTCGCCAGCGACGCGCGCAGGCTGTCGAGCGAGGTCTGCGCCACATCCAGTTCCGCCGGGCTGATGAACTTCTGCTCCACCAGCCCCTTCCGGCGCGCGACATCGCGCTCGGCATTCGCCAGATTGACCCGCACCTGCTGCAGCTGCGCCCGCTGCGCCTCGAGCTGCGCCTGCGTCTGGTTCAGCGACGCCCGGATGTTGGTGTCATCGAGCCGCGCGACCACCTGATTGGCCTCCACCCGGCTGCCTTCCTCGATCAACACCTCGGTGACCTTGCCCGTGACCTTGGCCGAGACCGTCGCCGCCCGTCGTGCCACGACGTAACCCGCGGCATCCAGCAGCGAACCACCAGCGGCAGCACCGCTGCCGGCAATCGCCCGCGCCGTCACCACCGTCACCGGCACCCCCGGCGGGGGTGCGAACCAGGCATAGGCGCCGGCGGCCAGCGCGATCAGCAGCACCAGCACCAGCAGCCATTTCAGCCACGGCCGACCACCGCTTTCCGGTTCGTCGCTGCGATCGATACGGAGCTGGTTGAGCAATGCGGCTTTATCGTCCATAACCTGCGAAAGGGGTCAAAAAAAGGTGCAGCTAGCATAGGGAGAAACCGGCCCGTACGCAGGCACCCAGGGCCGGTTTCCACCCGCTTCCAACGGCTTTCAGGATAGGAAATGCGGCCCGAGGGCAGCAGTTTCGTTCGTCACGAAGCCGGGTTGACGTTTGTCACCCCGAGCGCGCGGCAGACATCGCCCATCAGCGCTCGATCGATACCGGTCTGGTGGTGCCTGCCGGGTGCGTTCGCGCTGCCGGCACCGCGGCACGCAGCAAAGCGCTCTGCCCAACCGTCCCGCCGCGCTGGTCGCGGTGGGTGGCTCATTCGACCGGCAGATCGCCGCAGATCGAAGCCTCACCTTTCGTTCACAGCGAAGCGGTCCGTCGGCCGTTCGCCATGCCGGTGAATGCCGATCCGCGCGGCCCGCAAACACACGGCCTGTCACGAGTCTTGCGTTAACATTTGTCAATCAAGCTGAGCGGAGCGGGATCCGCCAACGTTCTTCGGGAACCAGCGTCTGGCGGGGGCCGGGTTGAAAGCAGACAAGCGTATGCCGAGCCGTCGCCTTGCCGCGATTGTCTTCACCGACATCGTCGACTACAGCGCGTTCGTTCATCGCGACGAACTGCTCGGCGAGCGGCTGCTGAACCGGCAGAAGGCGGTGGTGCGCGCCGTGGCGCCGCGCTTCGGGGGCATCGAGGTCAAGACCGGCGGCGACAGCTTCCTGCTCGAATTCGGCAGTGCGCTCGCGGCGGTGCAGGCGGTGATCGCGATCCAGCGCCGGCTGCGCGAGGAGAATGCCCGCGCCGCTGGTGATCCGCCGGTGGTGCTGCGCGCGAGCATCCATCTGGGCGATGTCGAGCATCGCGACAACGATGTCTACGGCGATGGCGTGAACATCGCGGCGCGCCTGCTGCCGCTATCGCCGCAAGGGGGCCTGAGCCTGTCCGGTGCGGTGCTCGGACTGGTGCGGCAGCGCTTCAATCTGGACTGGCGCTCGATCGGCTTTCCGAAGCTGAAGAACATCACGCATCCGGTCGAAGTGTTCGTCGTGGAAGCCGAAGGGCTGGACAGTGACGAAGCGGCCGCCGCCGCGCTGCCGGAAGCCGACAGCGTGGCCGAGGTGGACCGGCGCGCGCGCGGGTACACCATCGCCGCGATCGCGTTCGCGCTGCTGGCCCTGGGCGGCTACTGGTTCGGCGTGCATGGTGCGGCTACGTCATCGGCGCAGGACAGCGCGCGGCCACCGCCGCTGGCGCTTGCCGCTCGGCCGGCATCGCTGGAGAAGCTCGAGCGGGCGTCGATCGCGGTGCTGCCGCTGGTCAACCAGAGCGACGATCCGAACAACGAATACTTTTCCGATGGCCTGACCGAGGAGCTGATCTCCGCCCTCGCGCAGGTGCGCGAGCTGCGCGTGATCGGCCGCAATTCCTCGTTCCAGTTCAAGAATCGCCCGTCCGATGCGCGCGTGGTCGGCGAGATGCTGAAGGTCGGCAACCTGCTGGAAGGCAGCGTCCGCCGGCAGGGCGATCGAGTGCGGATCATCGCGCAGCTGGTCAACGCCGGCGATGGCAGCCAGGTCTGGTCGGAGACGTTCGACCGGCAGATCAAGGACATCTTCGCGGTGCAGGTCGAGATTGCGCAGGCGGTGGCCGAGGCGCTGAAGCTGAAGCTGATCGACAACGAGACGCACAGCGCCTCGCGCGAAGCGAACCTCAACGCCTACAACGCGCTGCTGCTCGGCAATTTCTATTACGAGCGCAACGACCGCGACAACTGGCGCAAGGCGATCGACTACTACGCGCAGGCGACACAGCTCGATCCCGCCTACGCGCTGGCATGGGCCAAGCTGGGCGCGACCTGGGGCCATCTCGCCGGCAACTACATGGCCGGCGACGAGGTGCGCGAGGCCTACGGCAAGGCCCATGCGGCGGTCGAGAAGGCGCTGATGCTCGATCCGGCACTGGCCGAAGGTCATGCCGCGCTCGGCTGGCTGCTGATGATTGCCGACCTCGATCTGGATGGCGCCGAACGCGAACTGCGCCGCGCGGTGGAACTGGCGCCGACCGAGGCGGGCCCCAAGCACCGGCTGGCCTATGTGCTCGGCGCGCTGGGCCGGCTCGATGATGCCGTGACGATGGTGCGGCGCGCATTCCTGCTCGATCCGCTGGGCTTCCGCGGCTACTACTACCTGTCCGTGTTCCAGATGGCGCAGGGCCGTTTCGACGATGCCGACGCCTCGGTGCGCAAGGCACTGGAACTGCAGCCGACCGCCGCAACGCAGTACCAGCATCTGGCGATGATCCAGATCATGCGCGGCCGCCCGGATGCCGCACTGCTCGATGCGCTGCGCGAGCCGGATGACTACTGGCGCGACTACGCGATGGCGCTGGCGCGGCAGAAACTCGGCGACCAGGGCGCGGCCGATGCCAGCCTGCGTCAGTTCATCGATGCCCACACCCACGACGGCGCGTTCCAGATCGCCAGCATCTACGCGCTGCGACAGGAGCCGGACCGCGCGTTCGAATGGCTCGTCAAGTCGCTCGAAATGCGCGACCCGGCCGCGACCGGCGTGCGGCTGGATCCGTTTTTTGCGGCCTACCGCAAGGACCCGCGCTTCATTGCGTTCTGCCGCAAGGCCGGCATCGGCGCAAGCTGACCTTCGAGCGCTCCGCCGCCGGCGCAGTCGCCGGGCTGTAACACTCGCTCCCGATACTTCGCTGATCTGATCGGCATCGGAGCAGTGCCATGGCGAAGGTCGCGAATCCGCAGAAGTCTTCCATCGGTCGTCCTGCCGGCGGCAAGGCCGACAAGGCCGAGCGCACGGAAAAGGTCGTGCACCGCTATCGCACGATCTGGCTGTCCGACATCCATCTCGGCACCGCCGGCTGCAAGGCCGAGTTCCTGACCGACTTCCTGAAGCGCAACGACTGCGAGACGCTGTACCTCGTCGGCGACATCATCGACGGCTGGAAGCTGAAATCCGGCTGGTACTGGCCGCAGGAGCACACCAACGTGGTGCGCAAGATCCTGACCAAGGCCAAGCGCGACACCAAGGTGCTGTACGTGACCGGCAACCACGACGAGTTCCTGCGCAAGTTCGTCGACTACCGGCTCGAGATCGGCAACATCCAGCTGGTCAACGAAGCGATCCACGAGACCGCCGACGGCCGCCGCCTGCTGATCCTGCACGGCGACTACTTCGACGTGATCACCCGTTATCACCGCTGGATCGCGCTGGCCGGCGATCTGGCCTACGAAACGATGATGCACTCGAACTACTGGTTCAACCGCCTGCGCGCGATGGCCGGGCTGCGCTACTGGAGCTTGAGCGCGTTCGCGAAGCAGAAGGTCAAGAACGCGGTCTCGATCGTGTCCAGCTTCGAGGAAGCGGTGGCGCGCGAGTGCAAGCGCCGCGGGCTCGATGGCGTGGTCTGCGGCCACATCCACCATGCCGAGATCCGCACGATCCACGGCGTGGAGTACCACAACTGCGGCGACTGGGTGGAGTCGTGCACGGCGCTCGCCGAGGACTTCAACGGCAAGATCTCGGTGATCCGCTGGGTCGAGATCGACCACCTGAACGAGCGCCCGAACATCGCGCAGCTGAACCGCGCGCCGCAGAAGCTCGCCGTCAACGCCTGATCGCGGACGCAGCGACGGGCGCCAGCACCGTCTCCGGCCGGATCGGGTTCGAGGCTTCCGGCATCGGGCAGCCGCGGTGATCGGCCGTGGCGAAGGTGAACATCGCCTTGCGCGGCAAGGTGCCGACGAACGCTTCGAGTGCCGCCTGCAGCTTCGGCGCCGCTTCCGCGGATGTGGCGAAAAACGCCACCGGTGCCTCGATCGGGATCACCGACGGGTGGTCGAGCGTCAGGTTGCCGAGATGGCACCAGTCGTCCGGAACCATCGGGAACCACTTGGCGTAGATCATCGCCAGCTGCACGTCGTGGGCGTCGATCAGCGGCGCGATCCAGTCCGCAGCATTGGCCGTGGCGTGGCTGCGGGCGATTCGGGCCGGTTCCGAGCCGAGACCCCAGAGGTCGAGCACGTAGTGGTCGCTGTGGTACGAGACGAGGCCCAGATCGTTCACGGCGACCGGCACCCGGGCATAGTCGTGCGCGAAACGGGCCATCTGGTACTGCTGTGAATAGACCTCGGCGGCGGCGGCCGGCGTCAGCAGCGTGGCCTGCATTTCCAGCGATCGGCGACCCGCCAGCACGGTGACGCTGGCAACGGCGGCCGTTGCCAGCCAGCGCCACGGCAGGGGCGTGTGGCCATTGGCACGGACCGGCGCCGGGCGGGTGGTCACCGGGTCGGAAGCCCCGAACAGCGCCCAGATCACGATGGCGATGCAGACCAGCCGCGCGTAATTCTCGTAGCGGCCGAACCAGCCGTATCGCCCCGCGACCGCGTGCGCGCCGACGGTGCCGAGCGCCAGCAAGGCGAGCCACAGGCAGGTGATGACCGGCCTGCGCTGATCGCGCAGCCGCCAGGCCTGCACGGCGAGCAGTGTCAGGGTGGCGAGCAGCATCAGCAGCAGGCTCTGGCCGGCCTTCGACATCGTGGTCATGTCGAGGTTGGTCAGCGTGTTGGCGATGAAGCGCGAGAGGCCACCGCCTTCCAGACCATCGGCCACCAGCTGCGACTTGGTGGCCACCGACGACGGCAGCAGCGGCAGCCCCTGTATCCGCGCGAACAGCGCCCAGCCCGCAAGGCCCAGGCCGATGCCGCCACCGGCCAGCAGCGCCGCGCGCCAGCGCCGGACCGCGATCAGCAGCAGGATCGCGACGCCGGACAAGGCCAGCCCTTCGAACCGGATCAGCGGGCACAGGATGATCAGCAGTACCAGCAGGCGCGGCAGCAGATCACGCTCCAGCAACTGCACGCAGCCGGCGATGATGCCGATCGACAACGCAATGTGCAGCGAATGCTCGAGCCCGGTGAAGACGATGCCGAACAGGTTCAGCGCGCCGCCCAGCATCACGATGAAAGCGGCTTGAAACGCGGGATTCATTAATTGCGAACGCAGCGCCGAGGGAGCCGGAGGCACGGTCCCGGACGACATCGCCGCCAAGCCGGCGAGGTACCACAGCGACACGAGGGTCGCCGCCAGGCACAGCAGCAGCGGAACGTAGGCATGCACCGCGGTGCCGGCAAACGGTGCCAGCAGGAACGGAAACAGGATCGAGGAGCTCGGCGCCGCCGGTTCGCCGATATTGACGCCGTAACCGCCGCGGGCGATCAGCTCGCTGACACGGAGGTGGATGTAAGGGTCGTCCAGCGAATAGCGCAGGTCGCCGGTCTGCAGCACGATCAGCGTGCCCAGCAGGCCCATGATCGTCATGCCAGCCGCCGTGGTCAGCACGAACACAGTGCTGCGGTGGGTCTTCAAGGCAGTCGCTCGTCCAGCATCGTGGCGTGAAAGTGTAGGGGGGCCGCGAAGCGCCCGATTCCGACCGTTTGCCGATCAGCCGCAATACTGTGACGTAGTTCACAGGGACTGCGGACGACTTGTGATCGTGTCGGATTCATCGCCGAGCGCGAGCGCGCAGACGACTCGCATCCCACGAAGGCTTACGGCGCTGGCGTGCTCGCCAGTGCGGCACAGGCCTCGGCTTGCGGCTGATGCGCGATCAGGCGATCACCGTCGATCCGCCAGGGTGACTTGCAGCGCAGGACCTGCGCAATTACATCGGGTGAGCGCGTCTCGTAGTGCAGATCCCACACTTCCGCATTCGACGGCTCGGCACCGCCTGTGACGACGACATGGCGCACACCAGGATCAAACGCGGCAGACCAGCGTGGGCCGCTGTCGCGGGTACGCAGAACGGCCAGTGTCTGGCCGCTAACCAGATCCCAGACCCGGGTCGATCGGTCGTTGCTGGCGCTGACCACGAACGCGCCGTCGTGACTGAAGGCCGCGCCGTAGCTGGCTGAGGTGTGTCCGATCATTCGATCGAACTGGCCAGTGGACCATCGCCACAGCAACAGTTCGCCGGTGGAGCCCGACAGCAATACCTGTTTGCCGTCAGGGCTCAGTGTGCCGTGGCGGAAGCCGCCGGGTCCGGCCAGCGGTTCGTCAACGCGGGTCAGCAAGAGGCCCGTCTGGGCGTCCCAGACTCTCGCCGTGGCGTCGACACCGGCAGTGACGATGCGGCGGTCGCCGTCGACGAAAAACGCCGTCGGGACCACGCCGGCGTGGCCTTCGAGCGCCAGCAGCGCCTTTCCGGTGAGGCCATCGAATACGCGGGGCACGCCATCGAGACCGGTGGTCACGAGCTTCCGGCCATCAGCGCTGAAATGGCCGTCGACGGCGGGTGCAGTCGGGCCTTCCAGCCGCGCGATGAGGCCGCCGTCGGCCACGTGCCATAGCCGGGGTTCGGTCCCGGCCACGGTCAGCAGGCGGCTGCCGTCCGGGCTGAACGCAAGACGGCGGACGAAACGGTTGTGACCATCAAGCACGGCGCGCAGCGCGCCGGTTTCGACCTCCCAGAGGCGAGCACTGAGATCATCGCTGCCGGTGGCCACGGTCCGGCCATCTGGGCTGAACCGTGCGTAATTGACGGTCTTGGTGTGGCCGCGCAGCACGTGCAGCAAGGTTCCATCGGCAGCGTTCCACAGCCGGGCGGTGCCGTCGCTGCCCGCGGTGACCAGGACGTTTCCGTCCGGACTGTAGCCGCCGGCAAAGGTCTCGAACTCACTACCGGGCGTGATCGGCGCATCGTGCGGAAGACGCAGCGCTGGCGTCGTGTGGAAGCGCGTGGCGTCCCACAGCACAACGGCGCCGCCGATGCCTGCCGTGACCACGCGCTCGCCATCAGGGCTGAAGTGAATCTCGTTGACTTCGCCGTTGTGCCCCTCCAGGGTCGCGATCATCCGCCGCTCGTCGATATCCCAAAGTCCCAGGCGCACCCGGTCGAGCCGGGCGATCAGCCACCGGCCGGCAGGATTCATGTCGCTTTTGCCGTTGGCGGGACAGTCACAGGTTGTGTGCAGCAACTGGTCGCCGCTCGCGAGATCCCAAACCGTGGTTCCGTCGGCTGCTTGCGTCATCAGTCGACGTCCGTCGGCCGACAACACATAGCGGCTGATTTTTCCGTCATGGCCACCGTAGGCATCGAGCAATGTGCCACGCTGACCCTCGTAGAGCTTGATCTTGCCCTTCTCATCGCTAGCGAGGATCCTGTCATCGTCGAGGCTGAGCGCGGCGAGACTCGTTCCCAGGCGACTGTCAACCTTGAGCAAAGGCCGGCCATCGGCGACACGCCAGATGCTGATGCGGGATTCGGCATCGGTGATCACCAGACGCTCGCCATCGGCGCTGAACGATGCGGTGCCGACCCCGTTGACGGGTGCGGTCCACAGTCGCTCGCCGGTTTCGGTCTGATAGATCGACGCACGGCCGTTGCTGTCGATCAATGTCACGCGGTGGCCATTCGGTGAAAAGCTGCGAAACGCGGAGCCAAACTTGGTCGCGCTGGCACGCGCGTCCAGCTGCAACAGGAGACGGCCAGACGTCAGTTCGTACAGTTCGCTCTTGTCTGCTTCTTCGTTGAAAGGACGCTTGCCGCCAACGAGCAGAAACCGACCGTCACGGGAGGCCGTGGTGCCTAAATACTCAAACAGGTTCCCACTTCCCAGCGTCGCCTGTAGCTGGCCGGACGCCGCATCCCAAACTTTGACGTTGCCCCAGACGCTCAAGACGCGTTGGCTGTCGCGAAGCCAGCCGACACCGCCGGCCGCCTCATTGTCCTGATGAATGCGGATCGGCGAGAGCGGATCGACTTGTGCCATCGCCATGCCCAACAGCAGCCGAAGCGCGCGCGTGTCGTAGCCTTGGCTATAGGCCGCATTCAAGAACGTGGCAGCACTGGCAGGCTTGTTTGCCAGCAAGGCCTGTCGACCGGATTCGAACCAGCGGTCCAGTTGCGCCTGTCTCGCTTTCTCGGCCCGTTGTGCCTGCTCGATCTGCCAAAGCCCCGCGATACCGGCGATCAACGCCAGACTTCCTGCCGCGATCCGCAGTCGCCGCCAGAACTGCCGACGCCGCTCGCGCTGACGCAGTTCGTCATACGGCACATCCAGCAGGCCGGCGATCAGCTTCAGACGCGCTTCGGCCCGGCCGTCGCCGGAGCGACGCGCATCGGCGGCGATCGGCTCGACTGGCGTATCGCTGATCACGCCGTCGGCCGCCACGTGGCGCCGCAGCGCCAGTGGAAAGCATTCTTGTGCCGGATCATGGCCACCCGATGCTCCGGGCTCGCCGTCGATGATCAGCGCCAGCACCCGGTCGCTGCGGCCCAGTGACTTGAAGTACCGCACTTCCTCGTTGACCCAGCGCGACGCGGCCGAGCGCGGCGAGCAGATGACGATCTGATAGCGCGACTGACGCAGCGCTTCGTTGATCACGCCGCCCAGTTCGGCGGAACTCGACAGTTCATCGCGATCCCTGAAGATCGGGAACAGCTTGCGCGGCAGCACGCCGGCACCGGTATCGCGGCCGACCAGATGGCGCGGCACGACGTAAGCTTCAAGCGACCGGTGCAGCCAAAGCGCCCACTCGGAATCCTGGTGGCTGTAGCTGATGAAGGCCCAGTACTTGAACGGCGCTGCGGTCACGGAACTTCCTGGGCGCGGACTATCGAAAGGGGCAGCGGATCATCCTGCACGGCCCGAGCGAATTCGCCTTCATTGTGCTGTCAGGCGTTGCAGGATCAAAGCCTTAACTGCGTTACGTAAATCGATTTCAAACACGCGCAAAGTGCTCGGCCCGCAGGTGCTGATGCGAGCCTCGACATCGCGACGTCGCAGTGCCGTGTGGGGCGGCGCGCGGGACGGAGGCGAACGCGACCGCCGTGCGATCTCTCCCGATCCGTCGCCGGGTTCGACCGTACGCACGCTGCTGTCCCGTCCTTGCGTGAATGACGCGGCATTCGACGGCGGCAGCCGGCTTTGCGTCCTCGTGCCCGTCGCATCGGCCCAGAGTTCGAATCGGAACGGTCAGCAATGTCGAAGGATCGGCAAGGCCGCGGCAGTCTCGGCAGTGCTTCGTTGCCGCGTTGGCGACATCCGCAAGGTCGGCGGCGTGCCCGCTGCCGATGGCATCGGCCGCGGCGGCTGATTTGCCTGTCCGCGTCGCCGATGGCGTGAGGTCCGATGTGTCCGTTGGCTGTTCCCGCAACGGAAAGGTCGTAGTGGTCTGGGCGACCGGGCGTCAGCGCCTGGCGGCGCTACGGCAGCGATGCCTCGCCAGTGGACGAGGGCTTCTGATGATGCGTCGTGCCGCACCACATCGGCACGCTTGATGGCGCGCCGCTACCGCGCAGACGGTGTGCCGACCGGCTCGACACGCGTCGTCGAGACGGCCACTAGCCGGGCGCTGTAGTCGCGATCGATGGCGGCGGCCATGTCGTCGTCGCGTTGACGCAGCACGTCGGCACCGAGCTTGCCGCCATCCGTCCGCGACCGCGCGTCGAAGCGCCGTGAGGCCACGCGGCCCGCTGTCTGACGATCAGCGCCAGACAGCAGGCCGCCATCGAGGGCCGTGGCGGGTCGATCAGGCCTTGCCGCTCAACTGCGCGACGATGCCCGGGTTCTCAAGCGTCGAGATGTCCTGCGTGATCTCTTCGCCCTTGGCGATCGAGCGCAGCAGCCGGCGCATGATCTTGCCGCTGCGGGTCTTCGGCAGGCCGTCGGCCAGACGGATGTCGTCCGGCTTCGCGATCGGGCCGATCTCCTTCGCCACGTGCTCGCGCAGTTCCTTGATCAGCGCATCGGCTTCGGCACCGATCGGGCGCGTGCCCTTGCAGATGACGAACGCGCAGATCGCTTCACCCTTGATCTCGTGCGGACGGCCAACGACGGCGGCTTCCGCCACCCGCGGATGCGACACCAGCGCCGATTCCACTTCCATCGTGCCGAGGCGGTGGCCAGAGACGTTCAGCACGTCGTCGACACGGCCGAGAATCCAGTAGTAGCCGTCTTCGTCGCGGTGCGTGGAGTCGCCGGCAACGTACAGCAGCGAGCCGTCCGGGCGAGGCGGGAACTGGCCGAAGTAGGCCTTCTTATAGCGCTCGTTGTCGCCCCAGATCGTCCGCAGCATCGACGGCCACGGCTTGGTCATGACCAGATAGCCGCCGGCGGTCTTGCCCTGCACCGGATCGCCCAGCTCGTCGACGACATCGGCGAACAGGCCCGGCAGCGGCTGCGTGCACGAACCCGGCTTGGTCGCCATCGCGCCCGGGATCGGGCTCATCATGATGCTGCCGGTTTCGGTCTGCCACCAGGTATCGACGATCGGCAGCTCGCCCTTGCCGATGACCCGGTGGTACCACATCCAGGCTTCCGGATTGATCGGTTCGCCAACGCTGCCGAGCAGGCGCAGCTTGCTTAGATCGTACTTGTTCGGGAATTCCTCGCCGGACTTCATCAGCGCGCGGATCGCGGTCGGCGCGGTGTAGAAGATGGTCACGCCGTGGTCCTGGCAGATCTTCCAGAAGCGGCCGGCATCGGGAACCGTCGGCACGCCTTCGTAGATCATCACCGTGGCGCCGTTGGCCAGCGGGCCGTAGGTCACGTAGCTGTGGCCGGTGATCCAGCCGACGTCGGCGGTACACCAGAACAGGTCGTCTTCCCTCAGGTCGAACACCCACTGCGCGGACTTCATCGCGCCGAGCAGATAGCCGCCGGTGCAGTGCTGGATGCCCTTCGGCTTGCCGGTGGAACCCGAGGTGTAGAGCAGGAACAGCGGATGCTCGGCCTCGACCATCACCGGCTCGCAGGTGGCCGGCAGGTTCGCCGTCAGCTCGTGCAGCCAGACATCGCGGCCGGCGGTCATGCCGACGCTGTTGCTGGTGCGCTTGGCGACGATCACCTTCTCGATGTTCGGGCAGCCGAGCGCGAGGGCATCGTCGACGCCCTTCTTCAGCTCGATGAAGTTGCCGCCGCGCTGGTTGCCGTCGGCGGTGATGACCACGCGGGCGCCGGTATCCTCGATGCGGTCGCGCAGCGCGGTGGCCGAGAAGCCGCCGAACACCACCGAATGGATCAGGCCCAAGCGGGCGCAGGCCAGCATCGCGATCACGGCTTCGGCGGAATGCGGCAGATACAAGGTCACGCGGTCGCCCTTGACCAGCCCGAGGCTGTTCAGGCCGTTGGCCAGCTTGCAGACCTCGCTGTGCAGTTCGCGATACGTGTAATGGCGCGTGTCACCTTTTTCGCCCTCGTAACGGATGGCGATCTTGTCGCCCTTGGTCGCGAGGTGGCGGTCGAGGCAGTTGTAGGACGCGTTGAGCGTGCCGTCGTGGAACCAGCGGTAGTTCGGCGCGTTCGACTCGTCGAGCACGGTCTGGAACGGCGTGGCCCAGCTCAGTTCCTCGCGCGCGAACCTGCCCCAGAAACCGCGGAAATCGGCCGCTGCGTCGGCGCGCAGCTGGCTCAGCTGTTCGGCGTTGACCCGCGTCTTGGCCACGAACGCCGCCGATGGCGGGAACAGGCGGGTTTCGGTCAGCACGGACTGGAAGTTGTCGCTGCTCATGGTTTTTTCATCCTCGTTGTCGTGGCTCCTTGTCTGGAGCGTCTCCTCCGGCCGGAGTGTGCCAGCCTCGGCACACCCCCATGGGCGGTGTCGCGCTCAAGCAAACATCGCGCCCGGTCCTGCAGGCTGCTTGCAAACGCCTTCGGCCCGCGGATTTCGCCGCGGGCCGAGGGGGTGTATCAGTGGCTTGATGCGCCGGTTGCGCCGTATCCGGTTTCGGCTCGGACCAGCTGTTCGATGTATCGAGATTTCTCGACCCTGGCTCTCGCACTGTTGTCGGTGACCGAGCCCAGCCAGCAGCCGACGAAGGCCAGTGTCATCGAGAAGATCGCCGGGGCGTCGTACGGGAAGATCGGCGTTGCATGGCCGAGCACCTTCACCCAGACCGCCGGGCCAAGCACGGTCAGGCTCACGGCCGACACCAGCCCGAGGCTGCCGCCGATCAGCGCGCCGCGCGTGGTCAGGCCGCGCCAGACCATCGACAGCAGCAGGATCGGGAAATTGGCGCTGGCGGCGATCGCGAAGGCCAGCCCGACCATGAAGGCGACGTTCTGCTTCTCGAACACGATGCCGAGCACGATGGCGAGGATGCCGAGCGCGACGGTGGCGTATTTGGAGACGCGGATCTCGTCCTTCTCGTTGGCCTTGCCGCGCTTGAACACGTGGGCGTAGAGATCGTTCGACACTGCCGTGGCACCGGACAACGTCAGACCTGCGACCACGGCGAGGATGGTCGCGAAGGCCACGGCCGAGATGAAGCCCAAGAACACGTCGCCGCCGACCGCATGGGCGAGGTGGATCGCCGCCATGTTGCTGCCGCCGCGCAGGCCCTTGTCGTCCAGATAGAAGCTGTTGGTGCCGACCAGCACGATGGCGCCGAAACCGATGATGAAGGTCAGGATGTAGAAGTAGCCGATGAAACCGGTCGCGTAGAACACGCTCTTGCGGGCTTCGGCGGCGTTCTTGACGGTGAAGAAGCGCATCAGGATGTGCGGCAATCCAGCCGTGCCGAACATCAGCGCCAAGCCGAGCGAGATCGCCGAAATCGGGTCCTTGACCAGCTTGCCCGGCGCCATGATCGCGATGCCGTCCTTGTGCGCGGCGGTGGCCTGTTCGAACAGCGCTTCGACCGAGAAGCCGACATGGCGCATGACCATGAACGCCATGAAGCTGGCGCCGCCGAGCAGCAGCATCGCCTTGATGATCTGCACCCAGGTGGTCGCCAGCATGCCGCCGAAGGTCACGTAGACGATCATCAGCACGCCGACCAGCACCACGGCGACGTTGTAGTCGAGCCCGAACAGCAGCTTGATCAGCTGACCGGCGCCCACCATCTGGGCGATCAGGTAGAAGGCGACGGTGATCAAGGTGCCGGCGGCGGCCAGCTTGCGGATCGCCAGCTGATCCAGCCGGTAGCTGGCGACATCGGCAAAGGTGAACTTGCCGAGATTCCGCAGGCGCTCGGCGATCAGGAACATGATCACCGGCCAGCCGACGAGGAAGCCGATCGAGTAGATCAGGCCGTCGAAGCCGGACCCGAACACCAGTGCCGAGATGCCGAGGAAGCTCGCGGCGCTCATGTAGTCGCCGGCGATCGCCAGCCCGTTCTGGAAGCCGGTGATGCCACCGCCGGCGGTGTAGAAATCGGCGCGCGACTGGGTCCGGCGCGCCGCCCAGTAGGTGATGCCGAGCGTCAGCGCCACGAAGGCGACGAACATCAGGATCGCCGTGACGTTCAGCGGCTGCTTTGCGGCCTGGCCTTCGAGGGCGGCGGCGATGCTGGCCAGCGGCGCGGACAGCAGCGCGATGCCAGCGACGGTCTTGCGGATCAGCGGCAGGCTCATGACTGGGCGCTCCGGATCGCGGTGGCGGTCAGGCGGTCGAACTCGCCGTTGGCGCGGCTGACGTAGACGCCGGTCAGCGCGATCGCGGAAACGATCACGCCGAGGCCCAGCGGAATGCCGAGGGTGATGACGCCATCGATTGGGGTGGCCAGCCAGCCCGGCGCGAACGCAATCGCGACGATGAAGCCGTAATAGATCACCAGCATCATCACGGTCAGGATCGCCGAGAAGCGCCGCCGCTTGGCGCGAAGCTCCGCGAATGCCGGGCTTTCGAGAATGCGCCGGATTTCCGGTGCGACCGCGACCTCGTTCGACGGATCGCTGCCGTCGCGGGTCTGATTCTGGGTTGTCATGGTGTCTCCTCGCACGTGCATCGTGGGTACCCCGATGCTGTTGACGCAGCCTATCGGGCAGCGCCGTGAGGCTCCATCCGACGTTGGTCTAAACACGGTGTCCCGGCCGCTTCGACTTTGGTCGCAGGCGGCGGAGGCCGCGCCGCGCGCTGACTTATGCTCCCGCCCAGCAAGCAGCCGGCGTCGCGACCGGCAGGAGATGCCGGGATGCTCGAGGTCTGGTCGCTGTTCCTGATCTCCGCGGTCTATGTCGCCGTGCTGTTCGGCGTCGCCGCGCTTGGCGATCGTCAGGCGCTGAAGCGGCCGGCCGCCAGCGCCAAGCCATGGACCTACGGCCTCGCGCTCGGCGTCTACGCGACTTCGTGGACCTTCTACGGCGCGGTCGGCCGGGCGGCATCCAGCGGCTGGGATTTCCTGCCGATCTATCTCGGGCCGCTGCTGGTGTTCCTGTTCGCCGGGGGCTTCGTCGCGCGGCTGATCGACATCAGCAAGCGCCACAACATCACCTCGATCGC
This sequence comes from Nevskia sp., assembly GCF_021732705.1. Classification (GTDB taxonomy): domain Bacteria; phylum Pseudomonadota; class Gammaproteobacteria; order Nevskiales; family Nevskiaceae; genus Nevskia. The sequence goes on from NZ_JAKFUM010000003.1 coordinate 433,308, forward strand.
CGACTTCATCGGCGCCCGCTACGGCCGCAGCCAGCGGCTGGCGATGTTCGTCACCGTGGTCGCGGTGCTCGGCGTGGTGCCGTACATCGCGTTGCAGCTGAAGGCGGTGGCGTTCGGCTTCGAGCTGCTGGCGCACAGCGCCGGCGAGGTGCGCTTCGACGAGCGCGTGTTCGACAACGGCGCGCTGTTCATCGCCGTGCTGCTGGCCGGCTTCGCGATCCTGTTCGGCACCCGGCAGGTGGTGGCCAGCGAGAACCATCACGGCATGGTGCTGGCGATCGCGTTCGAATCGACGGTCAAGCTGCTGGCCTTTCTCGCCGTCGGCCTGTTCGTCTGCTACCAGCTGTACGACGGCTTCGGCGATGCCTGGGCGCATGCGCTGGCACGGCTGGAAACGCAGGCCGACGAGCGCGACAGCCGCTGGCAGGCCGGCTTCGCCATCCAGACCCTGCTCGCCGCCGCCGCCGTGCTGTGCCTGCCGCGGCAGTTCCACGTCACCGTGGTCGAAAACGCCTCGACCCGCGACCTGAACCGCGCCCGCTGGGTGTTCCCGCTGTTCCTGGTCGCGATCAGCATCTTCGTGCTGCCGATCGCCGCTGCCGGTCTCGACCGCCTGCCGCCCGGGGCCTCCGGCGACACCTTCATGCTGGCCCTGCCGCTGGCGCAGGGGCAGGGCTGGCTGGCGCTGATCGCCTATCTCGGCGGCTTCTCGGCGGCGACCAGCATGGTGATCGTCGAAACCATCGCGCTGTCGACGATGATCTCCAACGAACTGGTGCTGCCGGTGGTGCTCGGCTCGAAGCGCTTCCGGATGGCGGCCAGCGGCGATCTGGGTGGCCTGATCAAGAACATTCGTCGCACGGCGATCGTCGCGATCATCGCTGCCGCCTACCTGTATTTCCGGGTCTACACCGGGCCCGGCTCGCTGACCGCGATCGGCCTGCTGTCATTCGCGGCCGTTTCCCAGTTCGCGCCAGCGGTGATCGGCGGCGTCGTCTGGCGTGGTGGCACGCGGATCGGTGCGCAGGCCGGCCTGCTGCTCGGCTTCGGCCTGTGGATCTACACGCTGCTGCTGCCGGCGCTGATGGCCGGCACCGACAGCAGCCTGCTGGCGCAAGGGCCGTTCGGCATCGGCTGGCTGCGGCCGCAGGCGCTGTTCGGCCTGACCGGCTTCGACGACATCACCCACGGCACGCTGTGGAGCCTCGGCGTCAACACGCTGGCCTACCTGCTGGTGCCGCTGGCGCTCAAGCCCGGCCTGCGCGAACGCCTGCAGGCCGGGCGCTTTCTCGATGTGCCGTCGGCGGCGCGCACGGTGCGCGAATCGACGATCCGGATCGCCGCGACGGTCGGCGATCTCGTCGTGCTGCTGGAGCGCTTCTTCGGCGCCGAGCGCGCCCGCAGCGAGCTGGAACTGCACGCTCGCCGCCTCGGCCGGCCGACGCCGAAGCCGGAGGATCGGGTGTCTTCCGAGCAGGCGCGGCATGTCGAACTGCTGTTGTCCGGCGCGCTCGGTGCGTCGAGTGCGCGTCTGGTGCTCGGCTCCGCACTCGGCGGTCGCGACATGCAGCTCGAAGACGTGATCCGGCTGCTTGACGAAACCGCGCACGAGATCCAGTTCAATCGCGAACTGCTGCGCGCGTCGCTCGAACATCTGTCGCAGGGCGTGTCGGTGGTCGACAAGGACCTGTGCCTGGTCGGCTGGAACCGTCGCTATCTGGAACTGCTCGATTACCCGGAAGGCCTGATCAAGGTCGGCCGGCCGATCGCCGACGTGTTCCGGTTCAATGCCGAACGCGGCCTGCTCGGGCCGGGCGACATCGAGACCCAGATCGAGCGGCGCATCGCCCATCTGCGCGCCGGCACGCCGAACAGCCACGAGCGCCGGATGCCGGATGGCCGGGTCATCGAGGTGCGCGGCAGCCCGATGTCCGGCGGCGGCTACGTCACCAGCTATTCGGACGTCACCGCCTACAAGCAGGCGCAAGCCGCGCTGGAAGTGGTCAACGAGCAGCTGGAGGAGCGCGTCGGCGAACGCACGGCAGCGCTGGAGGAAGCGCGCGGCGCGGCCGAGCGCGCCAATCGCGCCAAGTCACGCTTTCTGGCCACCGTCACCCATGACCTCGTGCAGCCGCTGAATGCCGCGCGACTGTTCGTCACCTCGATCGACCGCGACACGGTGCCGCCGGGCACGGCGAAGGTGGTCGGGCAGGTGGAAAGTGCGCTGCACGCGGCCGAAAACCTGATCAGCGCGCTGCTCGACATCTCCCGCCTCGATGCCGATGCCCAGGCGGTGCGCCGCGAGCATTTTCCGGTCGACCGGGTGCTGGCACCGCTGGCCAACGAGTTCGCCGCGCTGGCCAGTGCCCGGGGACTCGAGTTCCGCTTCGTGCCGTGTTCGGCGATCGTCGAGACCGATCCGGCGCTGCTGCGTCGCATCCTGCAGAACTTCCTGTCCAACGCCGTGCGCTACACGCGCAGCGGCCGGGTGCTGCTCGGCTGCCGACGACGGCCGGGGAGCCTCGAAATCATGGTGATCGACACCGGCCCGGGCATTCCGGCCGAACGCCAGCCGGAAATCTTCGAGGAATTCCGGCGGCTCGATGTCGGCCGCGATTTCGATCACGGCCTCGGGCTCGGCCTGTCGATTGCCGACCGCCTGTCGAAGCTGCTCAAGCACCGGCTGGGCCTGCGCTCGAATGTCGGTCGCGGCAGCAATTTCTCGATCGGCGTGCCGTTCGGCGACCCGGCCCTGATCGCGCCGCTCCGGCCGGCGCCGGTGGCGCGCTCCACCGATCGCCTGCATGGCCGGCTGGTGTTCTGTCTCGACAACGAGTACGCCACGCTCGACGCGCTGACGGCCCTGCTCGGCCGCTGGGGTTGCCGGGTGATCACGGCGCGCAACGCCGACGAAGCCCGCCGGCTGTCGCAGCCGGGCAGCGAGGTGCCGGATCTGGCGCTGATCGACTTCCATCTCGGCGAAGGCCCGACCGGCATTGCGCTGATGGCTGAACTGCGGCAGCGCTGGGGCCACGCGGTGCCGGCCATCGTGCTGACCGCCGATCCGACCGAGGCCGCGCGCAATGCCGCAACCGCCGCCGGCCATGCGCGCCTGCCGAAGCCGGTGAAGCCGGCGGCGCTGCGGGCGTTGATGGGCCGCACCATCCGCATCCTGAACGCTGATCCGGCGGACAGCGCGGATGCCGATGCCGAGGCTCAGTCCTCGTCGGCGACGTCGGACTGAGAATTGTCGAGCGGCGGCGTCAGCGTGTCGGCGCTGGCATCGAGCAGGCGCCGCGCCAGCAGCGCGGCCTGGGTGCGGCGATACAGGCCGAGCTTGCGCAGGATCGCCGTGACATGGGCCTTGACCGTCGCTTCGGTGACGTTCAGCTCGTAGCCGATCTCCTTGTTCAGGCGACCATCGGCGAGCGCCATCAGCACCTTGAACTGCTGCGGCGTCAGCGTGGCGATCTGGCGCGTCAGTGCCTGTTCGGCCTCGCCCTGATCGACGACATCGACGAGCCCCTCGGGCAGCCATTCGTTGCCATCGAGCAAGGCGCGGATGGCTTCGCCGATGACGGCGAGCGAGGCCGATTTCGGAATGTAGCCGCAGGCGCCGAAGTCGATCGCGCGGCGCACCACCAGCGGGTTTTCCTCGCCGGACACGATCGCCACCGGCACATCGGGCCGCAGGCCGCGGAGCTGGATCAGCGACGAGAAGCCGCTGCTGCCGGGCATCCGCAGGTCGAGCAGCACGAGGTCGCAGTCCGGTTGCCGTTCGAGTGCGGCAAGCAGTTCGATCATCGACGCCGTGGCTTCGACCGTGGCACCGGGCACGGCATCGGCGGCGGCGGCCGTGAGGGCTGCGCGGAACAGCGGATGGTCATCGGCGATCAGCAGGCGGTGCATCGGCGAATGTCCGTTCGATTTCAGTGGCGGCATTCAACCACCGTACGACCTTGGTCGCGATTCGACCTAAGGTGAATGTTCCGGGCGATGCCCGTTCTCCACGCTACGTCTGCGGCCTTCGATGCCGCCCCCGGCTTCCGATGTCGGGCACCCGAACAACGTGGAGGAGTGAGGAGATGAGGCTTTCCCGCAGCCGTTTTGCCACCGCCGTGATGGTGGCCGGATTCGGCGTCACCAGCGTGCCGGTCATGGCCGCCAGTGACGACACTGCCGCCGTGATCCAGGAGCTGAAACGTCGGATCGAGGCCCTCGAACAGCAGCTCGCGAACCAGCCGGCCGCACCCGCGACACCGGCCGCCGTGGCCGCCGCGCCGGCACCGGCACCAGCCGCCGCCGCGCCGGCTCCGGCGGCTGCCGGCAACGAGTTCAAGCTGGCCTGGGGTGGCTACATCAAGGCCGATGCCATCGTGTCGCGCTTCAGCGACGCGCCGGTTGCGCAGAGCCTGGGCCGCGATGCCTACATTCCGAACTCGGTGCCGGTGGTCGCGAACGCGGCCGAGAACGCCCGCACCTACACCGACCTGCACGCCAAGGAAACCCGGCTGTACCTGCGCGGCTCGGGCCTGCTGTACGGCCACAAGGTGGCGGTCAACGCCGAGTTCGACTTCATCAGCGGCCAGCTCAGTCAGGGCATCGGCGGGGCGCCGAACGAAGCGGTGACCAATGCCTACAATCCGGCGTTCCGGCTCGGCTACATCGATTTCGACAACTTCCGCATCGGCCAGGACTGGACGACGCTGCAGAACCTCGTCGCGCTGCCGGACATCGTCGATCTGGTCAACTGGCCGAGCGAAGGCACGGTGTTCGGACGTCAGCCGCAGATTCGCTACACCTGGGGTCCGCTGGCCGTGGCGCTGGAAAACACCGAATCAACGGTTGCTGCCTTCGGAGGCAACACGTTCACGGTGACCGACGACAACACGCTGCCGGACTTCGTCTGGCGCTACACCTTGAAGACCGCCAGCTGGGGCGACTACACGCTGTCGGGCGCGGTGCGCCAGATCAGCGACCGCGGCACCATCGGCAACGGCAACGATACCGCGCTCGGCTACGGCTTGAGCTTCGCCGGCAAGATTCCGCTGTGGGGTAAGGACGACCTGCGGTTCACCTTCAGCGGCGGCGACGGCTTCGGTCGCTATCTGGCGCTGAACACGGTGGGTGACGCGATCGTCGATGCCCGCGGCAAGCTGCAGACGGTGGAGATCTACAACGGCTTCGTGGCCTACCGCCATCCGTGGAACGAGCAGTGGCGCAGCAACGTGGCGCTGTCGGCGTTCCACGCCAACACCGGACAGGCGGCCACCGGGTCGATCTACGGCGCCGGGGTGTCGCGCAACGTCCGCAGTGCCACGGCCAACCTGCTGTACTCGCCGATCCCGAAGATCACGTTCGGCATCGAGTACCGCTACGCACGGCGTGACACCGTCGGCAACCTGTCGGGCGACCTGAGCCGCCTGCAGTTCTCGGCGCGCTACAACTTCTGATCGACCGGCGGCGACGGCGCGCGGGCACTGGCGAGCCAGGCCAGCCCGCACGCTGCCGCCGCGTAGATCAGCGCGCTGCTCGTCGCTCCATGGAAATCGTAGTGACGGTGGCTGCTGAACAGGAGGTGCAGTCCGGCATGCACGACCAGGAAGGTGGCGATGCCGCGCCGGGTCCCGACCCGGATGCGGCGACGCCGGTGTGTCAGCAGCATCAGCAGCACCGCCACCAGCGGTACGTGCGCCAGCACGAACGCGGGTTCGGCGATGGTCTCCGGCAGTTGCGCGAAGCCCGGCAGCACGCGCCATTCGCGGCGGCTGACGGCATCGAGCTCGTGCGTCGTCAGCAGCGCGAAGCCGAGCGCGAACAGCGCGTCGCGCATCGGCTTCAACCGGCGCGACGGGTGACCAGGTACAGCAGCGGGCCGATGCTGCCGAGCGCGAACGTCAGCAGCACGAATGGCCAGGCCGCGCGCCCGATCTGGCGAGCGTCATGCACCATCCAGGCGCAGGCCAGCAGCAGCGCGATCACCAGATCGGCGAACACCTGCATGCCGGCGACATGGAAATGGCTGGTGATGATGCCGAGGTAGCCGACCTCGATCACGGCGTAGGTCGAGTACAGCGAGAACGGCAGCAGCACGACGACCAGCAGCCAGGTCGGCAGGGAATCGCTGGCAGCGGATGCGTTGGCGCCGAGCGGGCGGGGGCTGTTTCGGGTGGTGACGGTGGACATCGGCGATCTCCGGTGGTGCGCAGCGGTGGGTCAGTGACGCCAGCATCCCGGCCTGCGGTGCATGCGGCAATTACTTCGCACGTCATCGCCGGGTGCCGCAGCGCGCGGCACAATCCGGCCATGAACGCGACCCTTCCAACGTCACCTCCCGGCGCGACCGCCTTTGGCGCGGCGCTCAAGACCGCGCGCATGGCCCGTCGGCGCAGTCAGCTTGATCTGGCGCTGGCAGCCGACCTGTCGCAGCGGCACTTGAGCTTCCTCGAATCCGGTCGGGCCCGGCCGAGCCGCGCCGCGCTGCTGCGGCTGGCCGATGCACTGGATCTGGGGCTCGCCACGCGCAACGCGCTGCTGACGGCGGCAGGGTTTGCGCCCGTTTACGAACGGCGGACGATCGATGCGCTGGACATGGCGCCGATCCGCGATGCGCTCGGCCGCATGCTGCGGCACCACGAGCCGTTCCCGGCGATGGTGATCGATCGGCGCTGGAATCTGGTGATGGCGAACGAGGCGACGCAGCGCTTCATCAGCCTGCTCGGGCCGCCGGACGAGGTCTGGCGGCGCATCTGCCCCGACGGCGCGCGCAACATGGTCAAGCTCAGCTTCCATCCGCAAGGCCTGCGGCCGCTGATCGTCAATTTCGACGACATGGCGGCGGCGCTGCTGTCACGGCTGGGCGCGGAAGGTCAGGATTTTCCCGAAGCTGCGGCACTGCGCGAGGAAGTGCTGGCGTTTCCCGGCAGCCATCCGCGCTGGCGCTCGATCGAGCCGGGCAGCCGGCCGCAGCCGGTACTGGCCACGCATTTCCGCGTGGGTGATGTCGATCTGCGGATGTTCGCGATGATCACGCATTTCGACATGCCGCAGGACCTGACGACCGAGGACCTGCGGGTGGAAACGCTGTATCCCGCCGATGCCGCCAGCGAGCAGTTGCTGCATGCGCTGGCGGGCACCGCGCCGCGCCCGGCCTGAGGCACGGGCGGGGTTCAGCGACCAGTGCCGGGCAGCGTCGCTGCCGGCACTGATCGCCGATGTCGACTCAGGGAACCGGCGTCAGGCCGGCTTCGGCACCGCCGCCTTCGAGCTTCTTCGACTTCAGGCTGACCTTGGTGAAGCCCGACAGGCTGACCAGACCGATCAGGTCGACGACGCGGCCGTAGTCGACCTTGGCATCGCCCTGCACGAACGCCAGCGTGTCCGGATCGATCTTCGACAGCTCGATCAGCTTCGGCTGCAGCGCTTCGTTCGCGTACTGGATCGGGCCCTGGCCGTCGCCGGCGTCGATGAAGTAGTTGCCGTAGCTGTCGATCGACACCACCAGCGGTTCCTTCGGCTTGTCGCTCGGTGCCGAGCTGGCCTTCGGGAGCGTCACCGGCAGCTGCGACATCATCAGCGGCGAAGTCACCATGAAGATGATCAGCAGCACCAGCATCACGTCGACCATCGGCGTGATGTTGATTTCGGCGACGGGGCCCAGCTCTTCGTCGCCACCCATGGTTCCCACGCGTTTCTTGCTCATCTGCTTCCTCGAACAATCAATTTCGGAGTCGGACTCCGCGGGGCGGCCGCTCGCGCGCGGCCCCAGCGTCAAGTCCCGGTGTGATGCCGAGTTTACCCCGTCGTTTCGACGAGCGTCGAACCGCGGGCCCGGCTTGAATCAGGCGCAAAAAAGCCCGGCGTCAAGCCGGGCTTTGCACAAACCGTACCGCCAGGCTGCCGAGACTTACGCCGGCTGGCGGGTCTCGCTGATGCGCAGGATCAGCACCTTGATCCGGTCGGACAGGAACTCCACCCGATTCTGGAAGTAGTTGAAGAACAGCAGACCGGTCAGCGCCACCGAGATACCGAGCGCGGTGGCGATCAGCGCGGTACCGATACCGGCGGACACGCCGCTGGGATCGGAAATACCGGAGCTGGCCAGCACCGTGAAGGTGTCGATGATGCCGAGAATCGTGCCGAGCAGCCCGAGCAGCGGCGACGCGGTGACGATCGTGTCGAGCAGCCACAGGTTCTTGTTCAACTCCAGGCGGGCCTCGATGTACGCCTCTTCCGAGGCGTCTTCGAGATCATGCCGGCTCTTGATCTTCGGCAGACGATCCAGCAGCAGGCGAGAAACCTTCGCCGGCACGTTGTTCGCTGCCAGCAGACCTGCTGCCGGCGCCGCTGCGCCAGGGGCCAGCGCATCTTCCAGTTCGGCCGTCTTCTTGTTGGTCATCACGTAGAAGATCAGCCGTTCGACCGCGACGAATGCCGTCAGAGCCAGTCCGGCATACAGCGCGTAGAAGGTGATGTCGTGAAACAGATTCAGATTCATGCTGGTTATCCCCCGGCGTGGCGCCGGATCAGAATTCCGTCGACAGGGTGACGGCGAACGACACCGGAGCGCCGATGAAGTAGCTCGGCTGGGCGCCGCCGGTTCCCTGTGAACGCGTGGTGAAGTTGCTGCCGCTGCCGGCATTCAGGTAGTCATATTCCTGATTGGTGGCGTTGTTGACGACGCCAACCAGCTTGACGTTCTTCAGCGGGCCGATCGGTGCGAAGGTGTAGCCGGCGCCGATGTTCATCAGGGCGTAGCCAGCCACGCTCTGGTCATTGACCAGCGTGGCCTGACGACGACCCGTGTACTTGCCTTCGATGAACACGTAGTAGTTGTTGCGCGCGTACTGCAGGTTCAGCGCGCCGAGCCAGACCGGCGTGTCCGGGAAGGTCTTGCCAGCGGTGTTCTCGAACGTGTTCGCGGCCGTGCGCAGGTTTTCCTTGATCAGGCTGCGCGTGTACGACGACGAGGCGTACGCGGTGAAGCCGCGGTAGAAGTTCCAGGCGCCCTCGAGTTCGACACCATAGGCCTTCGAGCCGCCGACGTTGGTGTCGGTGGAGCGCTGCTCTTCCTGATCGAACGCCACCGCCAGACGGTTCTGGAACAGGCTGTAGAACGCCGTCGCCGAAGCCGTGACCTTTTCGCCGGCGAAACGGTAGCCGAGGTCGAAGTTGTTGGTGGTTTCAGGCACCAGGTTCAGATCCTCCACCCGGTAGTTGGTGTACACGCCGTTGACGAACGTGCCGCCGGTGGCGAGGTTCTGGTAGATGAAGTTCGACGGCACGCGGAAGCTGCGCGAGCCGTTGGCGAACACTTGGTTCGAATCGTTCAGCTGATACGAGATGCCGAGGCTCGGCAGGTTCTCGATCGCCGACACCTGAATGCGGTACGCGCCGAAACCGTTGCGAACGCCCGCTGCGCCGATGTTCGGGAAGTTGTTGAAATCACGGTCCTGGCCGCTGTGGCGGAAGCCCGGGGTGATCGTCAGCTTGTCGTCGAACAGCGTGATGGTGTCGGAGATGAACAGCGACTTGCCGGTCGAACGCGTCAACTGGTCACGCGTGTTGGTGACCGAGCCGTCGCGGTTGCGGATCCAGGCGTACGGGCTGTCGAAGTAGCGGTCGACCACCGTGTCGGCACGGAGCGGATCGCTCGGATCGCCGGACAGGATGCGCTGTCCCGGAGCGGTCTGGCGATGGCGCGCCTTTTCGGCCCAGTAGCCGAACACGATCTTGTGATGCTCGAAGCTCTTGGTGAACTGCGCCGTGACACCCGGACGGTAGGTCGTGGTGACGTTGGAGCGATAGATCAGGATGGTGTCGCGGGTATCGCCGTCACCGTTCAGGTCGCCGACGCCGCCGCCCTGGATGTTGGCGCCGACCGCTTCGGTCTGGCTGGCGAGCTGGCCGCCGCCGGTGCCGTAGCCATGCCACAGGTACGGGGTCAGGTCGAAGCGGAACGTCGGCGTCAGCTGGAAGCCGGCGTTGACCGACAGGATGTAGTTGCGGAACGGGTTCAGGTTGAAGCCGAAGTAGCCGTCGCCGTTGTTCGGCGTGCTGCCGCCCTGCGCGATCGTCAGGCTTTCGTTCTGGACACCCGCAGCACCGGCGGCGCTCGACGGCGTCAGATGCCGCGGCGCAACGAGGCCGAAGTCATACGCGCGACCGAAGGTATTGATCTGCGGGCGCGTCAGCGTGCGGAAGTTGTTGTTCAGCGCGCGGTTGTACAGGAAGTTGCCGGTGATGCGGCTGCCGCGACCGAGATCGACGGTGGTGACGAAGTCGACGTGGTGACGGTCGGCACGGCCATCGCCCTTGAACTTGTCGATCAGCGCGCGCGAATACGAGACGTAGCTCTTCCAGATGCCGCCGACGAGACCGGTTTCGATCTTGGCGTAGGTGCGGCTGAGCTTCAGCGAGCCGCCGGTCTGCGCAACCTTGACGCCGAAGGTGTCCTTCGGGGCGCAGGTCGACAGGCCGATGTTGCCGCCGCTGGCGCCGGTGTGCGGCGCGTCGTTATCGGCTGCGCCCTGGGTCAGGAAGATGTTGCAGAGGTTTTCCGAGTCCGTGTATTCCTGCGGGAACACCGCGAAGTTACCGGAGTCGTTGACCGGCACGCCGTTGACGGTGAAGCCCAGCTGGTCCGAGTTGAAGCCGCGCACGCGGATGGCACCGCCGAACAGACCCGAGGCATCGGTCGAGTTCGTGGCCACGCCCGGCAGCAGGCTCAAGCTCTGGAACGGGTTTTCCGTCGGGCTCTTCTTTTCGATGTAGGCCTTGTCGACGGCGCTGCGCGCCTTCGGGGTCGATTCCGGCGCGATCAGGCCGGAGGCCGACGGGCCTTCCGTGCCTTCGACCTGGATCTTGCCGATGTCGGTCGTGGACGATGCGGCCTGCGAGGTGGCGATCAGCTCGGCATCAACAGCCAGACTGGCGGCGGCGGACTCTGCGATGGCGACTGGGCCGTCGGCATTCGCGCCGTACGAGGCGACGAAGCCGGCGAGCAATACGGCAAACGGGTGGGCTTCAGTGGCATGGTGATCTCCCTAAGTCTCTGGCTCATGAATGACAGCAAGGTGCAGCAACTGCTCGTTAGAAAGGCGAAAACTTCAGTTGGCCGGCTTGAAATCGAGGTCGACGGTGAAGCGATGCGTCAGCTCGCCCGGCCAGGCGTCGGACGGAAATGGCGGGTAGCTGGCCCGGCGAACCGTCACCAGCGCCTGCTTGTCGAGCAGAATCGAGTTCGATGACTCCTGAATGTCGGCTTCGACCAGCTCACCGCTGCGCTTCAGGACGAACCAGACCCGCGTCGTGCCCTGCGGACGCTGCAGGCTGGCCTCACGTCCGGTCGGATAACGCTTGGTCGAATTCAGATAGCTGCGCACCTGGCCGACGTACTGGCTTTCCAGATTCACGTTCACCGGCGGGGCAGGCGGCGGAGCCGGCGGCGGCGGCGGCGCATCCGGCGGCGGCGCCGGCGATGGCGGCACCGGTGCCGGCTGCGGCGGCGTCGGTTCGGACACCGGCTGCGGACTCGGCACCGGCGACGGTGGCGGGTTCGGGCGCTGCGGGGTCGGTGTCGGCGGCGGCGGCGTTGGTGGCGGCGGTTCCGGCGGCGGCGGTTCCGGCGGCGGTGGCGGCGCTTCCGGCGGCGGCTCGGCGAGCACCACGACGATCTCGTCGCGCACGACCGGCTTCTTCGGCTCGATCAGCGGCCGCGAGGCGATCAGCCACGCGAACGACAGCTGCACGATCGCCGCAACGAACGCGATCCAGTTGCGATGGCGGTAGATGGAATTCATGCACGCAGAGCGCCGTTACTTCTTCTTGGCCGCAATCGACATCGACTCGAAGCCGCCACCCTTGAGGGCGTCCATGACGTCGAGCAGGCGCTGCATCTCGACGGTCTTGTCCCCGTTGATGATGATCGTGACCTTGGCGTCCGGTCGCTCCATCGCGCGTATGCCCGGCGTCAGCCCTTCCAGCGTCGTCGGCTTGCCGTTGAGTTGCAGCTCGCCGTCCTTGCCCATCGTGACGATGGCATTGATGACGGTCTTCAGATCCTGAGTCTCGGACGACGTCGGCAACGAGGTCTTCACCCCGAGCGCCGGAATCACGTTGATGCTGATCAGCACGAAAAACACGAGCAGGAACATCATCACGTCGATCATCGGGATGATCTCGATGCGCGCGCGCGGTTTCTTCGCTTGGTCCCAATGACGCATGAACGGCCCCTGACAAAGGCGTGGATGATCCACGCCCCCGATGACGAATCGATGAATTTTCTTGAAATTGTCGACCTGATCGGCCGACGACGCCCTGCCATGCTTGTCGCGACGGCTCGTCTGGACGAGTCGATATCCCGGATTGAATCCAACAGCAAAAAACCTGCCGTTGTCTGCCTGGGTCTGCCGGATTCCCGAAGCGGGACCATCATCCGCAGCCCGCATGCGCCGTGCTTGCGGTCGCTTTATGCTCAGGCATCGTCATGATAAACGAGATTAAAAGTTGAAAGTCAGCAGGAGGGTGCGACCGGCGGTGTGGATTTCGGCTCATGGCGGCGCGCCTTGCGCGATCCGCAATCCGCAACGGAAACGCGTCGGAGCCGCTGCAGCCCTTGCCGCAGCGATGTCTGCGTGGCTGGCGGCCTGTGCGCCGACCGCGACGACGGTGCCGGATTCACCTGCCGCCGCCGTCAGTTCGCGCCCTTCGGCGGTGACGGTGAAGCTGATCGGGATCAACGATTTTCATGGTCATCTGCTGCCACCGGACGGATTGACCGAAGTGGTCGAGGCCGATGGTTCGCCGCCAGTCAAGCTGTCGCTCGGCGGCGTTGCCTACCTGGCCAGCGAGATCCGCGCGCTGAAGGCGGCGAATCCGCTGAACGTGGTCGTCGGCGCGGGCGATCTGATCAGCGCCAGCCAGTTGCAGAGCGCGCTGTTCAACGACGAGCCGGCGGTCGACGTGCTGAACGCGCTCGGGCTCGACCTGTCGTCGGTCGGCAACCATGAGTTCGACAAGGGTCGCGACGCCCTGCTGCGGATGCAGCGCGGTGGCTGCGCGCCGGGACAGGTCGCCGGGCCCGCCGCCTCGGCGACCACCTGTCTCGACGGCCGCTATCCGGGCGCGAAGTTCCAGTGGCTGGCCGCCAACGTGATCGACGACGCGAGCGGCCGGACGCTGCTGCCGGCCTATGACATCAAGACCCTGCCCACCGCCAGCGGTCCGGTGCGGATTGCGTTCATCGGACTGGTGCTGAAAGACGCACCGACGCTGGTGGCACCGGCCGGCATTCGCGGCCTGCGCTTCACCGACGAAGCCGACACCGTCAACGCGCTGGTGCCGCAGATCACGGCGCAGGGCGTGCGCAGCATCGTCGTGCTGATCCATCAGGGCGGCTACACGCAGGCCGGTTACAACGACGAGGAATGCTCGACCTTCACCGGCGACATCGTCGACGTGGTCAAGCGTCTCGATCCGGCGGTCGACGCCGTGATCAGCGCGCACACGCATCGCACCTATCGCTGCCGCCTGCCGAGCCGCGACCCGGCGCACCGGATTCTGGTCACCAGCGCCGGTCACGGCGGGCGCTTCGTCACCGACATCGATCTGACGATCGACCCGGCGAGCGATGAGGTGCTCGACAGCCGCGCGCGCAACATCCCGATCGTCAACGACCGCGCGCCGAACCCGGCGCCGGACCGCTACCCGACCTTGGTGCCGGATGCCGCGATCGCGGCGAAGGCGGCGTTCTACGCGGCGAAGGCGGCGCCGGTCGGCGACACGCCGGTGGCGCGGCTCAAGGCCGATCTGCTGCGCAAGGTCGATGCCGCCGGCGAGACGGCGCTCGGCTACGTGATCGCCGATGCCCAGCTCGCGTCGGCGCGTGATCCGGCGCAGGGCGGCGCGCAGCTGGCGCTGATGAACCGCGATGGCGTGCGCGCCGATCTGCTGCGGCGTCCGTCCGATGGTCAGGTGAACTTCGGGCAGATCTACACCGCCCAGCCGTTCGGCAGCGACCTGGTGACGATGACGCTGAGCGGCGCCCAGCTCATCGCCGTGCTCGAACAGCAATGGCGCATGAAGGACGGGCGACTGATCGAGACCTTCCTGCATCCATCGGCCGGTTTCCGCTATCGCTGGTCAGCCAGTGCGCCGGTCGGTGCCCGGATCGTGCCGGGATCGGTCGAACTGGAAGGCCAGCCGGTGCAGCCCGAGCGGATCTACCGGGTCAACGTCAACCGCTACCTCGCCGACGGCGGTGATGGCTTCACGCAGTTCCTGGCGGGCACCGATCGCGTGACCGGCGTGCTCGATCGCGACGCACTGATCGCCTATCTGAAGGCGAGCGAGCCGGTCGACGTGCCGAAAACCGGCCGCGTCACCCGCGTCGACTGACGACGGCGCGCGGAACACCGCACGGCGCGGCGTTCCGACTGCGGTCCGTCGGCGCGACGGCGATCGGCTCAGGCCACCAGGCCCGAATGCCGCAGCAGCGCGTCGACTTCCGGCTTGCGGCCGCGGAACGCGACGAACAGGTCCATGGCATCGGCGGAGCCGCCGTTGGCCAGCACCGTGTCGCGGAAGCGGCGGCCGGTCTCCGGCGCGAAACCGGTTTCCTCGAACGCGGCAAAGGCGTCGGCCGACAGCACTTCCGCCCACTTGTAGCTGTAGTAGCCGGCCGCGTAGCCGCCGGCGAAGATGTGGCCGAACGAGTTCGGCATGCGGTTCCAGGCCGGCGGCGGGAACACGCTGACCTCGGCGCGGGCCGCGGTCAGCGTGTCGAGGATCGACTGTCCGGCCGCCCGTGCCGCCTCGGTATCGCGATGCAGTCGCAGGTCGAACAGCGCGAACTCGACCTGACGCAGGGTCTGCAGGCCGGCCTGATAGCCGCGGCCGGCCTGCAGCTTGGCCAGCAGGGCATCCGGAATCGCAGCGCCGGTCTGGTGGTGGCGCGCGAAGCCGTTCAGCGTCGCGCGGTCGTAGCACCAGTTCTCCATGAACTGGCTCGGCAGTTCCACCGCATCCCAGGCGACACCGCGGATGCCGGACACCGAGGCCTCGTCGACCCGGGTCAGCAGGTGGTGCAGGCCGTGGCCGAACTCGTGGAACAGGGTCAGCACTTCATCGTGCGTCAGCAGTGCCGGCTGATCGCCGAGCGGCGGCGTGAAGTTGCAGGTCAGGTAGGCCACCGGTCGCTGCAGGCCGCTGGCGGTGCGTCGGCGCACGAGGCATTCGTCCATCCACGCGCCGCCGCGCTTGTCGGTACGTGCGAACGGATCGAGGTAGAACAGGCCGATCTCCGCGCCATCGGCTTCCTTCAGGCGATAGGTCGTGACGTCCGGATGCCAGGTCTTGATCCCGGACGCAGCCTCGATGGTCACGCCGTACATGCGCTCGACGACATCGAACATGCCCTGGATCACCTGCGGCGCCGGGAAGTACGGCCGCAGCTCTTCCTCGGAATAGCCGAGCTTTTGTTCCTTGAGCTTTTCCGAGTAGTAGGCGACATCCCACGGCTGCAGATCGGTCAGGCCGTCGCGGGCCTTGGCGAACGCGCGCAGTTCGTCGAGTTCGGCCAGCGCGAACGGCCGCGCCTTGGCCGACAGATCGAGCAGGAAGGCTTCGACCGCGTCCGGCGATTCCGCCATCTTGGTCGCCAGCGACAGTTCGGCGAAGTTGCCGAAGCCGAGCAGCCGCGCCTCTTCGTGGCGCAGCGCGAGGATCTCGTTCATCAGCGGCGTGTTGTCGAACTGTCCGCCCTGCGGGCCGAGTTCGGAGGCGCGCGTGGCATAGGCCTCGTACAGTTCGAAACGCAGCTCGCGGCGATCGGCATACGAGATCACGGCGTCGTAGCTCGGGAAGTCGAGCGTCAGCAGCCAGCCGTCGAGCGACTTGGCCTTGGCCTTCTCGGCGGCCTGCGCCTTGCCTTCGACGGTCATGCCGACCAGCAGCGATTCGTCGGTGACGTGCTTCGACCACGCCTGCACGGCGTCCATCAGGTTTTCCTCGAACTTCGTCTGCAGTTCCGACAGACGCAGCGCGATGACCTTGAAGCGTTCCTTCTGTTCCGGCGGCAGCGCGATGCCGGACAGCTTGAAGTCGCGGATGGCGTCGGTCAGCAGCTTCCGGCGGGCCGGCGAGAAGCCGGCCGCGGCCGGGCTCGAGGCCAGCTGTTCGTAGGCCTGATACAGCGCCTCGTTCTGCGACAGCTCCAGCCCGTATTCGGTGATCTTCGGCTGCACCGCATTGAAGGCCTTGCGCCAGTCGCCGGTCGAAGTCACGCCGAACAAGTGCTGCACCGGTCCCCAGGCGCGGCCGAGGCGATCACTCAGGTCTTCCAGCGGCTCGATCAGGCTTTCCCAGCGCGTGGCCTTGCCGGACGCCAGCAGCGCGTCCAGCGCTTCGCGATTGCCGGCGAGGACGGCGTCGATCGCCGGTTCGGCGTGCTCCGGCAGGATCGCGTCGAACGCCGGCAGCGTGTTCGGGGCCCAGGTGTGGTCAGTCGGTGCGAGCAGCGGATTGGTCATGGCAGGGCGCGTCGGAAGTCGGGTGGGGCAGGCGGTCGGCGGCAGCACGCCGGTCGATCATCAATGCTGGCGACGGGGCCGGAATCAAGTCGGCGGCGTGCCCAGCGGACCGCATCGTCGCACGCCGGCTTTTTCGGCGAACAATCAATTGTTCCGACCGTGTCGATAGATCGCCGCCGCCGGATGTCCGCGGCGCGCGGCCCGGCACTGTCCGTCTGTGGGTGATCCGGCGGGCTTGTCGCATGGAATGACGGGCCTGCGCGTTATCATGACAGCCGTCCTGCAACCCGAATCGCCGGGCTACGCCGCCCGCTGCCCTTTTCGATCGAGAGACCTCCCACCCGTGCGCAAGATCGTCGTTGTTCTCGCTGCCCTGCTGTTGCTGTCGGCCTGTACCCGTCAGAAAGTGCTGAACACGCTGACCAGCGATGACGGCTACAACCTCGCGTCGAACATCGTGTTCGACAACGCGACCGGCCTGCAGCTCGATGTCTACAGCCCGGCCGGCGTCCGCAATGCGCCGGTCGTGGTGTTCTTCTACGGCGGCCGCTGGTCGGAAGGCGACAAGGCTGACTACAAGTTCGTCGGCCAGGCGCTGGCGGCGAAGGGTTTCGTCGCGGTGCTGCCGAACTACCGGCTGTATCCGAAGGTTCGCTTCCCGGGCTTCCTGATCGATTCCGCGAAGGCCGTGCGCTGGGCGCACGACAATGGGGCGCAGTACGGCGGTGACCCGGCCAAGATCGTCGTGCTCGGCCACTCGGCCGGCGCCTACAACGCAGCAATGCTGACCCTGAATCCGGACTACCTGAAGCAGGCCGGCGGTGATCGCGCGTACATCCGCGGCATGATCGGCCTGGCCGGTCCGTACGATTTCCTGCCGATCACCGATCCGGACCTGCGCGACCTGTTCGGGCCGCCGGAAAACTACGACCAGACGCAGCCGGTGCTATACCCGGATGGCAAGAACCCGCCGATGCTGCTGATGCACGGCCGCGACGACAAGTTCGTGCCGATCCGCAATTCCGAAAGCCTGGCCGCGCGGCTGAAGAGCGCCAATGGTCCGGTCGAGACCGTGTTCTATCCGGAAATGAGCCAGAACAAGATCGTCGAGACCCTGTCCACGCGCCTGCAGCCACAGGCCGACGTGATGCTGTACGTCAACGAGTTCGTCAAGCGCGTGACCAGCGGCCCGGCGACCGGTCAGGTCCAGCAGCAGGCGCCGGGCGGGCTGCAGACGATCGTTCCGCAGCCTTGATGCCGGCTCGCCATTCCGGCGCGCGCACGCCGTGATCCGCAGCTATCGCGGCCGGTCGCCGACGCTTGGCGAGGCCGTCTACATCGACGAGCAGGCCTGCGTCATCGGCGACTGCGTGCTCGGCGACGACGTCTCGGTCTGGCCGATGGCCGTGGTTCGCGGCGACGTCAACTTCATCCGCATCGGCCAGCGCACCAACGTGCAGGACGGCGCCGTGCTGCACGTCACCCACGATGGCCCGCTGCTGCCGGGCGGCATGGGTCTGATCATCGGCGACGATGTCACCATCGGCCATCAGGCAATCCTGCACGGCTGCACCGTCGGCAACCGCTGCCTGATCGGCATGGGCGCGAAAGTGCTGGACCGCGCCGTGATCGAGGATGACGTGCTGCTGGCCGCCGGTTCGCTGGTGGGGCCGGGCAAGCGCCTGGAATCCGGCTGGCTGTATCGCGGCAGCCCGGCCGTGGCGGCCCGCCGGCTCAGCGAGCAGGAAATCGCAAACCTGCGCTACTCGGCCGAGCATTACGTCCGGGTCAAGAATTTTTACCGGCAGGGCTGATCCGGCCCCGTCATTTCGCAATCCGTCACCGAAGAGCCCCGTCAGGACATGACCCGTAAACTCGTGCTGTTGCGCCACGGCCAGAGCCAGTGGAACCTCGAAAACCGCTTCACCGGCTGGGTCGATGTCGACCTGACCGAGCAGGGCCGCGCCGAAGCCAAGGCCGGTGGCGAACTGATGCGGGCCGAAGGCCTGACCTTCGATAGCGCCCACACCTCGGTGCTGAAGCGCGCGATCCGCACGCTGAATGCCGCGCTCGACGCGATGGACCAGCAGTGGATTCCGGTGACCAAGACCTGGCGCCTGAACGAGCGCCACTACGGCGCGCTGCAGGGTCTGGACAAGGCCGAGACCACGGCCAAGCACGGCGAGGCGCAGGTCAAGATCTGGCGCCGCAGCTACGACATCCCGCCGCCGGCGATGACGCTCGACGACCCGGGTCACCCGGCCAACGACGTGCGCTACGCCAAGCTCGACGCCGCCGCCCTGCCGGGCACGGAATCGCTGGCGACGACGCTCGACCGCGTGCTGCCGTACTGGCATGACGCCATCGCCCCTCAGCTCAAGGCCGGCCAGACCGTGCTCGTGGCCGCTCACGGCAACAGTCTGCGCGCGCTGTACAAGTACCTGACCGGCATCGGCGAAGCCGAGATCCTCGAGATCAACATCCCGACCGGCATCCCGCTGCTGTTCGAACTGGATGACCAGTTGAAGGTGGTCAGCCACCGCTACCTCGGCGATCCGGAAGCGGCGAAGCGGGCGGCGGAAGCGGTCGCCAATCAGGCGAAGGCGAAGTAAGTCCCGGCAGAGCGCATGACATGCCGACGGCGGCGTGGCCGCCGTCGGCTTGATCAAGCCGGCCGCGCCGTCGCCGCGCGCCGCGGCTGCGGTTTCGGGGCGCGCTCGGGACGTTGATCGAGCGCGTGCTGGATCAGCCGCAGTTCCTCGTCGCTGAACCCGGCTTCGCGCCGCGCCGCGTCGTTGATCGGCGGCCGGATGCTCATGCCCTGCTCGGCCAGCAGGCGCTGCGAAGTCGCGATCGGATCGACGCCTTCGCGCGTGCAGGCCCAGCGGTACCAGCGCGTGCCGATCGCGACGTGGCCGACTTCCTCGGCCAGGATCACGTCGAGGATCGCGACCGTGTCGCGGTCGCCGATCTCGGTCAGCCGCCGGATGATGCCCGGCGTCACGTCGAGGCCGCGCGCCTCGAGCACGCGCGGCACGCAGCACATGCGATCGAGCAGCGCGTGCGCGGTCTTTTCGGCCGCTTCCCACAGGCCGTTGTGCGCCGGCAGGTCGCCGTAGTCGAAGCCCAGCTCCTTCAGCCGCGCGCGCAGCATCGCGAAATGGCGGGCTTCGTCCTGCGCCACCGAAATCCAGTCGCGGTAGTAGTCGGCCGGCAGGCCGCGAAAGCGCCAGGCTGCGTCCAGCGCCAGATTGATCGCGTTGAACTCGATGTGGGCCACGGCATGGATCAGCGCGGCGCGGCCCGCCACGGTGCCGAGGCCGCGCGTCGGCACATCGCGCGGATGGATCAGCTCGGGTCGGGCCGGCCGGCCGGGGATGCGGGCATCCGCGGCTGGCGCATCGGCGTGCGAAAAATCGGCTGCCGGATCGATGGCGGCCGCGAGCCGGCATTTTTCGCCCGGATCGACCGCGACCAGCGCCGCCAGCACGGCGGCAAAGCCATCGCTCACGCGCAGGTCCACTCGAAACGGCCAAGGCTCGGGCTGGCGAGCAGGCAGTGATCGCCGGGCTTGAGTTCGGCCACCCCTTTCGGCGTGCCGGTGTAGATCACGTCACCCGGTTCCAGGCTCCAGAACTGGCTCAGGATGCGGATCTGCTGCGCCACCGGATACAGCATCTCGCGGGTCAGGCCGTGCTGGCGCAGTTCGCCGTTGACGTGCAGCGTGAACTCCAGCGCCTGCAGGTCCTGTTCGAGGAACGGCTTGAAATCGCCGAGCGGGGCGGAGCCATCGAACGACTTCGAGATCTCCCAGGGCTTGCCCTTGTTCTTGAGTTCGGTCTGCAGGTCGCGCAGGGTCAGGTCGAGGCCGAGGGTGACGCCGGCGACCGAGTCCAGCGCGTCTTCGAGCGCGATGTCGCGGCCGCCGCCGGTCAGCATCACCACCAGTTCCGCTTCGTGGTGAACGCCGCCGTGGCCCTTCGGCAGGTCGATCACGTCGCCGAGCGGCACCACCGCCGAGGCCGGCTTCATGAACACCACGCACTCGCCATCCGGCTTGTGGCCGAGGTGCGCCAGTTCGGCGACGTGGTCGGCGTAGTTCTTGCCGATGCAGAAAATGCGGTTGACCTTCATCGAGTGCCTGACGGAAGAGGGAGGGGGCCTGCGCTTTTGCGAACGCGGCGGTGTCGGCGATACTTTAAGCGTGCTGCCGCAGGGATGTGGCGGCCCACCATTCGATCCAACGGAGAAGGTCAGCATGAAGCATCGCAAGTGGCAGCTCGGTGTGGTGATGGCAGCGGCCGGCAGCCTGTTCGCATCCGGTGCAGTCGGTGCCGACCAGCAAGGCGCCTACATCGGCCTCGTTGGCGGCGTCGGACTGCTGAACGACACGGCGGCGACCGTCAGCAGCGGCGGCGTGGCGACGACCGGCACGCTCGAATTCAGTGACGGCCCGATCGGCGGCATCGTTACCGGCTACACCTTCGCCAACGGTCTGCGCCCGGAACTGGAAGTGACCTACCGGCGCAACCGCTTCGATGGCGGCGGCGGCAATGTCCGCACCGCGTCCGGCGTTGCCAGCCTGTACTACAACTTCTCGAACAAGGGCTATTACTTCTACGTCGGCGGTGGTGGCGGCTACGCCAACCTGCGTGCCTACCTCGACGAGGCCGGCGGCGATACCGCGAACAAGGCGGTCTACAGCGCTGGCACCGGTCTGGGCTTTGCGGCCACGCGCAACCTGCAGGTCGGCGTCGACTATCGCTTCACCGGCACCTTCGATCGTCCGGTGTTCACTTATGACGTCGGCGGCGCGCCGGTCGACGCCGCGTTCCGCTATCGCGGCAGTGTCGTCACCATCGGCCTGCGCTACTCGTTCGGCGCGATCTTCGGCGGCGGCGAGGGCAGCGGCGTGCGCGCCGGTGACGAAGACGTACGCGTGGTGCCGGTCTCGCGCTGAGTCCGTATCGCGCGTGTCATCGGAAGCCGTCGGCGAAATCCGGCGGCTTTTTTGTGGACGACGCTGCGCAAGCCGTCGCCGCACGAAAAAAAAGCGGCCACCACCCCGGTACTTCGGTGGCCGCAAGCTCAGGGTACCTCCGACTTCGCGACCGATCCCCGATGCGCGGCTGCGCCGCGGACCCGACACCGGCACACGAGGCCGGAACAGCCCCGGGATTGTTGATGCCACGTGAATGTGCCTCAATCGGCTGATCGGCTTGGTACGAAAGGACTAGTCCCGTTCGTGCCGATCGGCTGACCCAAACGCGGCTCAGCCGCGCTCGGGATTCGCCATCAGCCGTTGCGCCAGCACCGCCGCCTGCGTGCGCGTCTGCAGATCGAGCTTGCGCAGCAGCGTGCTGATGTGGGTCTTGACCGTCGATTCGCTGATGCCGAGATCGCTGGCGATCTGCTTGTTCAGCCGGCCATCGCGCAGGTGCAGCATGATCCGGAGCTCCTGCGGCGACAGCCGCCCCAGCCGGACCTCGGCGGCATCGCGCGGCTTGGCGCGGTCGTCCATCGCCGCCGGCATGACCCACGAGCTCTCGCCATCGAGCAGGCGCCGGATGATCGTCTGCATCTCGTCCGGGCCGATCGACTTGTGGATGAACGCAACCGCACCCAGCGTCTGCGCCAGCCGCACCCAGACCTGTTCCGACAGCGACGACACCACCGCCACCCGCAGCGCCGGATGCTGGCTGCTGAGGTATTGCAGCGATGACAGGCCTTCGGCGCCGGGCATCAGCAGATCGAGCAGCACGAGGTCGGCTGGCGGCGTCGCGGCGGCGGCGGTGGTCAGCGATTCGAACGAATCGGTCTCGACGATCGTGGCATCGGGGGCCACGGCCTTCACCGCCAGACGCAGCGCAACCCGGAACAGCGGATGGTCGTCGGCGATCAGCACGATGGGCGCAGCGGAAGTACGGTCGGTCATGGCCGGAGGGAGCGGTCGGTGCGGGAAAGGGTTGACGAGTCGGATCGGGGGGATGCGGGATCGAGTGCCGCGATCAACTGCCGGTGACGGGCCACGGCGGCGGCAATCTCCGCGTCATCGGCAGCGGGTGTCAGGGTCGCGTGGCACCGCGACAGCGCCTGCGCACCGAGCCAGTCGCAGTGGCCCTGCAGGGTCGCGGAAGCCTGCCGGAAGGCGACGTCGTCACCCGACTGCCGGGCCGCGAGCAGCGCCGCGATGGTCGGCTCGGACTGGCCGCGCAGGCCGTCGAGCATGGCCTGCAGGCCGTCGGGACCGAGATCGTCCCGCCACTGGTCGAGCACGGCGGCATCCGGCAGGTCGGCCGGATGCGCGGGCGCCGCGGGTTCGGGTCGTGCATCGGCGCGCTGCACCGGCGAACGGCCAGCCGCCGGCATCACTTCGCGAAGCGCGGCATCGAGCTCGGCGCGGCGGATCGGCTTGCCGAGGTGCCGATCCATGCCGGCGGCGATGCAGGCCTGACGCTCGTCGTCGAGCACGCTGGCGGTCATCGCGAAGATGCGCGGCTGACGCGGCAGCGGCAGCGCCCGGATCCGGCGCGTGGCCTCCAGACCGTCGAGCCCCGGCATCTGCACATCCATCAGCAGCAGGTCGTAGTCGCCGGCCGCGGCCATCTCGACCGCGCGCAGCCCGTCTTCGGCGAGATCGGCCGCCACGCCCAGCGACTGCAGCATGCGCAGCCCGACCTTCTGATTGACCGGGTTGTCCTCGACCAGCAGCACGCGCAGGGCCGATGGCCGTGTCCCGGGCGGCGCAGGGGGCGTCGATGTGCTGGCGGCGGCCGGCGCGGCCAGCAGTTCGGTGAACACTTGCAGCAGTGCCGCGCGGCGCAGCGGCTTCAGGCGCACGCGGTCGACCAGCGGCGTCGCCTGCGGCAGTCGCAGGCTGCTGAGCAGCAGCAGCGGCAGGTTGGCGCCATCGGCACGGGCGCGGATCGCCGCCGCCAGCGCCAGCCCGTCCATCTCCGGCATCAGGTAGTCGAGCACGGCCAGGTCGTAGCGTTCGCCCGCCGTCAGCCGACTCAGCGCGTCGGCAGCGCTGGCGCAGCCAACGGCCGTCATCTGCCAGTCGCGCGCGGCGGCCAGCACGATGCGGCGATTGACCGGGTGATCGTCGACCACCAGCAGGCGCTTGCCGGCCAGCGCCGAGGCGTCCGGCTGCGGTGGCGGTGGCCACGCCGGATCATGCTGGACGGCGACGTGGAACGAGAACGTCGAGCCTTCGCCGGGCCGGCTGTCGACCGCGACATCGCCGCCCATGCGCTGGGCGAGCCGCTGGCAGATCGCGAGCCCCAGCCCGGTACCGCCGTAGCGGCGCGTGGTCGAGGCATCGACCTGGCTGAAGCTGCGGAACAGGCGATCGAGCCGTTCCGGCGCGATGCCGATGCCGGTGTCGCGCACGGCCACATGCAGGCGCAGCCGCTGCGCATCGAGCGCCTCGGCCCGGATCGAGACCAGCACCGAGCCGCGCTCGGTGAACTTCACGGCGTTCGACAAGTAGTTGACCAGCACCTGCCGCAGGCGGCCACGGTCGGCGCGGATCATCACCGGCACGCCGTCGTCGATCTCGCAGGCGAGTTCGAGGCCTTTCGCGGCGGCGGCGACGGCGGCCTGCTCCAGCGCTTCGTCGACCGTGTGCGGCAGGTCGAACACCTGCTCGTCGAGCTCGATCTGCCCGGCCTCGACCTTCGAGAAATCGAGGATGTCGTTGATCACGTGCAGCAGGTGGTCGCCGCTGTGGCGAATCGTGTCGAGGCTGGCGCGCTGGTCGGCATCGAGCGGCGCATCGGCCATCAGCTCGGCGGTGCCGAGGATGGCGTTCAGTGGCGTGCGGATCTCGTGGCTCATGTTCGCCAGGAACTCGCTCTTGGCCCGGTTGGCCGCCTCGACCGCCGACCGCGCCTGCTGCAGCGCCACCGCCTGCCGCCGCCAGCGGGCGCCGCCGCGGGCAACGACGGCCAGCAGCAGTGCCGACAGCGCGCCGCCAAGCGCCACCAGCCACGGCGCCAGCCGATCGGCCACGGTGACGAAGCCGGGCAGCGCATGGGCGCGCAGCGTCCAGGCCCGCCCCGGCATCGCGATGCCGACGGTGCCGTCGAGCCCGGTGCCGACGCCGGGATCGTCGGCGCCGGCCAGCGGCTGGGGGCTGCCGGCAGCGTCGCGGCCGGCGGTCGAGTAGAGCCGGGCGGCGCCGGCGGTGGCCGGGCCGTCGAACACCTCGAACGCGATCGGGCTCGGGCTGTCGCCGAGCAGGCCGAGCATGAAATCGTCGGCGCGGAATGCCGCCGTGAGCCAGCCGAGCAGGCGGCCCTCGCGCTGGATCGCGAGATAGGCGATGAAGCCGGCCTGCGCGCCGTTCGAGGCGGCCAGCCGCAGGCGCGGGCTGATCGTGACTTCGCCGCTGGCGACCGCCGCTTCCATCACGGCGCGACGAGTCGGCTCCTGCATCATGTCGACGCCGAGCACGCGCTGGTTTTCGGCCGTGAACGGCGCGACGTAGAGAATCGGCGAATGGATCGCCGGCGGTTCGACCGCCGCCGGCCGGCCCGGCTCGACCGGCGGCCGCGGCGTGAATTCCCGCAGCAGCGCCGGGTCCGCCAGCCCTTCCGGCAGCGGCGCGCGGCGCACCGATGCGACGAAGGCCGACAGCTCGGCCGCCGGCACGGCCACGGCGAAGCTCAGCGACTTGAAGCCGGGGTAGTGCTGGTCCAGCCGCAGCGTCTCGACGTAGCGCAGCCAGTCCGCACGGCTGACCTCGTCGGACGCGATGAACAGGCCGAGGCCGCCGCGCAGCACCTGACCGTACGCCGCCATCCGCTGTTCGACGGCGGCGACGATGCGCTGCAGTTCGTAGTCGAACCGGGCGCGCTGATGTTCCTGCACCAGCTTCTGCGTCTGCCAGCCGCCGAGCAGGCCGGCGGCCAGCATCACCGCGATCAGCGCCAGGGCGGATCGCGACAGCAGTGGCCCGTCGGTCGGCGCTTCGCTCATCGGCCGATATCGCCCGCTGCCGCCGACGCGGCTGCCGCCGACGCGGCTGCCGTCGTCGGGGCCGCGGCCAGGATCGCGCCGTGCCGCCACACGGCGGCGACCAGCCGCGCGTGCCGGGCCAGCAGGCCGCGCACGTCGGCGCTGGTGCGCGTGCGATCGCCGGCACTCGCCTGCGCTTCCACCTCCGCGCACCGTGCGGCCAGCGCGTCGGCCCCGAGCTGCAGGCTGGTGCCGCGGAGCGCATGGGCGATCCGGCCGAGCGCCGCGAGATTGCCGGCAGCAATGGCGGCGTCTGCCCGCGCCTGCTGCACGGGCAGATCGGCGATCAGCGCGCCGACCACTTCGGCCAGTCCGGCGTCGCCGTACAGCCGCTGCAGGTCGTGCAGCGCCCCCGGATCGAAATCCGTGGGCGGTTCGACGGTCGGTGACGCGGCCATCACTGCACGCAGCGTGGCCAGCCGCGGTGGGTGCGGAAGCGTTGCGTCGGCGCCCGCGGCACGGCAGCGCTCGTCATCGGCCGGATCGCGGATCAGCGCGACGAGGCGGATGGCGCCGGGGGCCTGCGCGCGGCCGACGGCGGCAAGCGTCGCCAGCGGCGCGAGGCGCGCGACATCGGCGTCGGCGTCGACGTCAGGATGGCCTGGTGGGTCGATGCCGACGATCAGCAGCGCGGGCGTGGCCTCGGCGATGAACCGGCCGGCGGCGTCGAGGTCCTCGACGATGACCGGCGGCGCGGCTTCCAGGCGCTGCAGCAGCAGGCCGAGCAGTTGCCGGGTCACGGCATCGGACATCAGCAGGCCGACGCGCAGCGCGGTGGCGTCCGGGCCTGAAGCAGAGTCGGCATTCGGCATCGCGCCTGTCCCTGTGGGCGAAGAGTCCAGCGCTGACCTTACGGGGGCGCGCGGCGGCGATCAATGGCGGTGGCGAAAAAAGGCCCGGAAATAATGAATTCTGGTCGTCAGAATGCTCCGAATCGCCGGAAATTCTGCTGCTTTGTGGCGATCGATGCGCCGATCATGCTGGCCGTGACGACCATGACGACGAGGTGATTTTTGTCAACAATCGCTCTGTTTCACGGCGCTGGCAGCGTGCGCAGCAGCGGGTCGGCGGAAAACTCGGCATCGAGATAATCGATGAACACGCGGGCCCGGCGCGGCAGCAGGCGCTTTTCGGCGTAGATCGCATGAATCGGCAGCGACGGAATGCCCCAGTCAGGCATCAGCACCTGAACCCGGCCGGATGCGATCTCGTCGGCGAACAGCCAGCGCGGCATCAGCGCGATGCCCAGACCGTCGAGCACGGCGGCCCGCACGCCTTCCGGACTGTTGACGCGGAAGCGTCCGCCAACGGTGATCGGTGCCCGCTCGAACGGCCAGACCGCGCCGGTGGCCAGCAGCGAAAACAGCACGCACTGATGCCGGGGCAGGTCGAGCGGCGTCTGCGGCGTGCCGTGGGCCGCGAGGTAGTCGCTGCTGGCAACACAGACGCGCCGCGCCGTGCCGATGCGCCGCGCGCGCAAAGCCGAATCGCGCAGATCGCCAACGCGGATCGCGACATCGACGCCTTCCTCGACCAGATCGATCATCCGGTCGCCAATCTGCAGATCGAGATCGATCTCCGGATATCGCGCGAGGAACGGCTTGACCAGCGGCAGGATCTTGTAGCGCGCCAGCGCGGTCGGGGCAGTCGCGCGCAGCAGGCCGGCCGGGTGATCCTCGCCGCGGGCGTTGGATTCGGCTTCGCGCAGCGCATCGAGCGCCGGTCGCAGCTCGGCGTAATAACGCTCGCCCTCCGAGGTCAGGGTCAGCCTGCGGGTCGAGCGGTGCATCAGCCGGGCGCCGACCTGCGCTTCGAGCGACGCCAGATGGCGGCTGACATTCGGCTGGCCGATGCCCAGCTCGCGAGCGACGGCGGACAGGCTGCCCGTCTCCACGGCGCGCGCGAAGCAATGCATCCACAGCAGGCGGTCCATGCGATGGGGCTCCGATCATTCATCCGGATTCATGCGCCACGCGCATGAGCCATATGTGTTTTGGTTAGCTTATCGCCAAAAGCGCATGAGTCGATAGTGCGGTCCACGCCGAAACGATTCGGTACCGAACGAGAACCGCCATGCTCCATTTCCCGCTGCCCACCGCTGAAACCGCTCCCGAAGCCAGCCGCGCGACGCTGGTCGCGGTCGAGAAGGCCTGGGGCTTCACCCCGAACCTGATCCGCACGTTTGCCAACAGCCCGGCTACGCTGCAGGGCGTCTGGGGTCTGCTGGGCGCGTTCCAGCAGTCATCGTTCA
Source organism: Nevskia sp. (assembly GCF_021732705.1). Lineage (GTDB taxonomy): Bacteria > Pseudomonadota > Gammaproteobacteria > Nevskiales > Nevskiaceae > Nevskia. Next base: position 461,109 of record NZ_JAKFUM010000003.1, read on the forward strand.
CGCCGGCCGAGCGCGAGCTGGTGCTGATCGCCGCGAGCGTCGAGAACGCCTGCGGCTACTGCACCGCCGGCCACAGCCTGATGGGCAAGGGAGCCGGCCTGAGCGATGTCCAGATCGCCGCGCTGCGTGCCGGCCAGCCGCTCGAGAATGCCCGGCTCGAAGCGCTGCGCGTGTTCACGGTGGCGGTGGTGGCGAAGCGCGGCTTCGTCGACGATCTGGAACTGCAGCGCTTCCTCGCGCAGGGCTACAGCCAGGCGCAGGTGCTGGAAGTGCTGCTCGGGGTCGCGGCCAAGACGCTGACCAACTACACCGACCACATTGCCCGCGTCGCGCTGGACGATGCCTTCCAGTCCGCCGCGTGGACGCCCGCGCCGCGGCAGGCCGCCTGAGCCGGCCGCATTGGAGCGCCTGACCATGACCACCACCACACCCGTCGTCCTCATCACCGGTGCCCTGACCGGCATCGGTCGCGCCACGGCCTTCGCGTTCGCCCGCAGCGGTGCCCGGCTTGTCGTGTCCGGCCGCCGCGAGGCCGAAGGGGCCGCGCTGATCGCCGAACTGAACGGCCTCGGCGCCGAGGCGATCTTCGTCCCGGCCGATGTCCGCCACGAAGCCGACATCGCCGCGCTCGTCGCGAAGACGCTCGATGCCTTTGGCCGCCTCGATGTCGCCGTCAACAATGCCGGTACCGAGGGGCAGGGCGGGCCGATCACCGCCGTCGACGAGGCGGTCTACCACAGCGTGTTCGAGACCAACGTCAAGGGCGTGCTGCTGTCGATGAAGCACGAACTGCCGCCGATGGCCGCGCAGGGCAGCGGCAGCATCATCAACCTGTCGTCGCTGGCCGGGCATGTCGGCTTCGCCGGTGCGTCGATCTATGTCGCCAGCAAGCACGCGGTCGAAGGCCTGACGCGCAGCGCCGCGCTCGAAGTCGCCGGCTTCGGCGTCCGGGTCAATGCCGTGGCGCCGGGACCGATCCAGACCGACATGCTCGATCGCTTCACCGGCCGCAGCGCCGAGATGAAGGCCGGCTTCCTCGGCATGGTGCCGGCGAAGCGCGCCGGCACGGTCGAGGAAGTCGCGTCGACCATCGTCTATCTGGCCAGCGCCGGTGCCGCGTTCATCACCGGCCAGATCGTCAGCATGGATGGCGGCCTGTCGGCGCGGTGATGCCGGACCTCGCGGACTGAGCGCCGCGCCGGCCACGGTGCCCTGCCGCAGCGGCAAGGCACCGTGGCCGGTGGCGGCGCTGCGCCGGTTGCGCGCGGTGCTCCCGAGCCGGGCTCAACGGCCGCGCTTGTCGCGCACCATCGACACCAGCCGCTGGTAGTCCGCCAGCACCGATGGCGCGGCGTGCAGCGCAAGCGCGGCATCGCCGCTGCGTGCCGCCTGTTCCAGCGCGGCGCAGGCCTGCGCCAGCGCATCGGCGCCCAGCAGCCACGCGGCAGACTGGAAATCGTGCGCGACGCGGCCAAGCGCGGCGACGTCGCGGGTGCGCAGCGCAGCCTTGAAGCGCTGCTGCTGGCCCGGAAACTCGTCGAGCAGGGCCTGCATCAGTTGTTGATGATCGCTGGCGCCGTACGCTGATTTCAGGCGCTCGCCGATGCCTGCGACGTGACTTCCGGCGGCATCCGGCACCAGGCCCGGGCCAGCCACCGGACGGTCCGGCGTTCGTCGCAGCACGGCGGCGAGTTCGTGCACGTCGATCGGCTTGCGCAGGTAGTCATCCATGCCGGCTTCGCGGCAGCGCTGCTCGTCCGCAACCAGCGCGCTGGCGGTCACGGCAACGATCCACGGGCGAGGCCGAGCATCGCGCGCTGCCCCCGGCTGTCGCAGGGCGCGCGCCACGGCGAAGCCATCGATCTCCGGCATCTGCAGATCGAGCAGGATCAGGTCGTAGGCGCATGCCGTCGCCATCCGCAGCGCTTCGCGGCCATCACGGGCCAGATCGGCGGCCCGCGCACCGTGATAGCCGAAGCGTTCGAGCCAGTGCAGCAGCACCTGCTGGTTCACGCGATTGTCCTCGGCCACGAGGATGCGCAGCGGATGCTGGCTCGCCCATGCGCTGCGATCTTGCTCGGCCAGCGCCTCGGCTCCCGCCGACTCCGGCCCGTCGTCGAGCACGTCGGGCGCGGCCGGGAGGTCGATCTCGAAGCTGAAGGTCGACCCCTGCCCCGGCTGGCTCGTGGCCCAGATGCGGCCGTTCATGCGCTCGACCAGCCGCTTGGCGATGGCCAGCCCGAGGCCGGAGCCGCCGTAGTTCCGCGTGTGCGACGGATCCAGCTGGCTGAACACGCCGAACAGGCGATGCATGTGCTCGGCGGCGATGCCGATGCCGGGATCGGTCACCGAGAAGCGCAGGCGCCTGCCGGCGTCACCGAGGTTTTCGGCGGGCGGGGCCGATGCCACCTTCAGTACCACCGATCCGTGCTCGGTGAACTTCACGGCGTTCGACAGCAGATTGACCACGATCTGGCGCAGGCGCGCGGCATCGCCGAACACGGCCTGCGGCAGGTCGGCTGCAAGGTCGAGCGTCACCGGCAACTGCTTGTCGAGCGCACTGGCCGCAACCAGCTGCAGCGCTTCGTGCAGGCAGCTGCGCAGCACGAAGCGGTAGCGCTCCAGTTCCAGCCGGCCGGCCTCGGCCTTCGAGAAATCGAGAATCTCGTTGATGACGGTCAGCAAATGGGTGCCGCTGCTGCGGATGATGGTCACGTAATCGCGCTGCTGCGCGTTCAGCACCGTATCGAGCAGCAGCGAGGTCATACCGATCACGCCATTCATCGGCGTGCGGATCTCGTGACTCATGTTGGCGAGGAACTGGCTCTTGGCGGCTGCCGCCGCCTCGGCGGCTTGCTGGCTGCGCTTCAGTTCCTCGACATCGACCAGCGTGCCGAACCAGCGGATCGGCCGACCGTGATCGTCGAGCTGCGGGCGGCGATCGGTCTGATGCCAGCGGTACTCGCCGTCGTGTCGGCGCATGCGCACGAGCATCGGCTGGGATTCGCCGGTATTCAGGCAGTGCTGCCACTCGGCCTGCACGCGGGCGAGGTCGCCGTGATGGACGCTGTCCTCCCAGCCGTTGGCCATCAGTTGCTCGGCCGTGCGGCCGAAGTAGTCGACGCAGACGTCGTTGACGAAATCGAGCAGGCCGTCGGCCCCCGAACTCCAGATCTGGATCGGCACCGCGGCGGCCAGCGCGCGGTAGCGGGCTTCGGCATCACGGCCGGCAGCCGCCGCTTCGGCGGCGGCGGCGCGCGCTTCGAGCAGGTCCGCGGCGACGCCGATCAGGGCCAGCAGTTGATCGCGCTGCGCCGATGTCAGCACGCGAGGCCTTTCGTCGAACAGGCACAGTGCGCCGAGCGTTCGCCCGCCGCGGTCGTTCAGCGGCGCGATGGCGCAGTAGCGAATCGGGCGCGAAGGCTGCGCGCCGCGCTCGTCCTGCCGCGGATCCTGAACTTCGAGCAGGCCGTCCGGCATCGCTTTCGCGGCGGTCATCAGCGGGTCGACATCGATGCCCAGAATCGGCTGCGATGGTCCGGCGTCCGGCAGCAGGCGCACGTGCGGCATGTCGAGCAACGCGCTCGCCAGCCGCGTCAGCGACTCGCCCGCGTTCGCGGCAGCGGCATCCCTCCGATCCTGCGTCACGGCCCGTGTCCTCGTGGCGTCCCTGTCATGGCCGATTATCCACCGCCACCGGCCACAAAAAACCCGGCGCGAGGCCGGGTTCTTCGTGCAGCGAAGGTTGCGCTAGATGCGCGCCTCGATGCCGAACGCGGCGAAGCCCTTGGTCTCGAAGTTCTTGCGGAACATGTCGCGCAGCTTGGTGGCCGTCGCGTCGTAGTCCGCCGGATTCGGCCAGGTGTTGCGCGGGTTGAGGATGGCGGCATCCACGCCAGGGCAGGACTTCGGCATCTTCAGGTTCAGGATCGGCTGGGTTTCGGTTTCAACGCCGTCCAGCTCGCCGTTCAGTGCCGCGTTGAGCAGCGCGCGGGTCACCTTCAGCGACATGCGCTTGCCGGTGCCGTACGGGCCGCCGCTCCAGCCGGTGTTCAGCAGGATGCAGCGCGACTTGTGCTTCTTCATCTTCTCCGCCAGCAGCTTGGCGTAGACGTTCGGCTTGTGGGCCATGAACGGGCCGCCGAAGCAGGCCGAGAACGTCGGCTGCGGTTCGGTGACGCCGACTTCGGTGCCGGCCACGCGCGCCGTGAAGCCCGAGACGAAGTGGTACATCACGTCTTCCGGCTCGAGGATCGAGATCGGCGGCAGCACGCCGAAGGCATCGGCGGTCAGCAGCACGATGGTTTCCGGATGCGGGCCCTGGCCGTTCGGCATGGTGTTCGGCACCACGCTCAGCGGGTAGCTGAAGCGGGTGTTCTCGGCGATCGAGCCGTCGTTGAGGTCGAGCTCGTCCGGATGGCACTCGGCCATCGTCCTGCCCGGCAGCGGCGGCACGTTCTCGATGATCGTGCCCGGCTTCGACAGCGCTCCCGCGATCACCGGCTCGGCGTTCTTGTCGAGGTTGATCAGCTTGGCGTAGCAGCCGCCTTCGAGGTTGCACAGGCCGTTGTCGGACCAGATGGTCTCGTCGTCGCCGATCAGGCGGCGCGACGCGTCGGCCGACAGCGTGGTCTTGCCGGTGCCGGACAGGCCGAACAGGATCGCGCCGTCGCCCTTCTCGCCGACATTGGCCGAGCAGTGCATCGAGAGGCGGCCCTGCTTCGGCAGCAGGTAGTTGCCGACCGTGAAGATGGTCTTCTTGTTGACGCCGCAGTAGTCGGCGCGGCCGGCGACGATGCAGATCTGGTTGCGGGTATCGATGATCACGGCGGCTTCGGCGCGGCTGCCGTCACGCTCCGGCTCGCAGACGAAGCTCGGCACGTTGAGCATGGTCCAGCGGCGGGCATCGACATCCTTCACGCCCGGCAGGTTCTTCGGAAACATGTTGTCGCAGAAGAACGCATGGGTCGCGTACTCGCCGACGAAGCGGTACGGCACGGCGAAATCGGCGTCCGAACCCATGAACAGGTCCTTGACGTACAGCGTCGCCTGCTTGTCATTCAGATGGGCGACGACGCGCTTCAGCAGGCCTTCGTACTTGGTCGGGTCGTACGGCGTGAGATCGGCCTTGAACCAGATCTCGTCGGCGACTTCCGGCCACTTCACGGCGAAGGTGTCCTTGGTGCGGCGGCCGGTGCAGTCGGGATCGGTGTAGTAGACCAGCGGGCCGTTGACGCCGAGCTTGGTCGCGAACGCCTTCTGCGCATCCGACGGACCTTCGCGAGAAACGCGACCGCGATCGTTGGCGATCGCCTCGTGAAACAGCTGTTCCTTGCTCAGCTCGTACTTGTAGGTGACGGAGGTGAGACCGAACAGCTTCTCGAGGTCAGCCTGGAAGCTCGTCGCGGCGCTTTTCTGATCATCCATTGGTTTCGTTACCACTTTCTGCGAGGGAGAGGGTCGCGCGCCGAAAAATGTTGCGCTGCGGGACGTGCATTTTACGGAAACGGCGCCGAATAGGGGCCGGAGGGTTCATTTTTACGGGGCGACCGCCGCGGCGCCGTTTCAATCACCGCGATCGCAGGCAACGGTGGCGGAAAGACCGCCGTCCCTCAGATCGGTGCGGTGACTGCGCCGGCTTCGTTGTCGTCGGCCAGCTTGAAACCGGATACCGACTCGCGCAGCTTGTCGGACAGCGCATTGAGCTCGCCGACCGCCTGCGAGGTCAGCCCGGCGGATTCCGACGTCTGCATCGCGATCTGGCGGATCGACAGCATGGTATCGGCGATGCGCGTGGCGGCCTGCGATTCGCCACGGGCGGCGATGGCGATGTCCTGAATCGACCGCGCCAGTTCCTGCGACGAGGCTTCGATCCGCGTCAGCGCCTGGCCGGCTTCCTCGGCCGACTGGGCACCCGACACGACGTTTGCCGTCGAGCGCTCCATCGAGATGATCGCTTCGTTGGTATCGGCCTGAATGGTCTTGACCAGAGTCTCGATCTGGCGTGTGGCGGAGCCGGCGCGTTCGGCCAATCGCTGCACTTCATGCGCGACCACCGAGAAGCCGCGACCGGCTTCGCCCGCCATCGCCGCCTGGATCGAGGCATTCAGCGCCAGCGTGTTGGTCTGCTCGGCGATGTCGTTGATCACCTCGATGATGTTGCCGATTTCCTGCGACGACTCGCCGAGCCGCTTGATGCGCTTCGCCGTGTCCTGGATCTGCTCGCGCAGCGCGGCCATGTTCTGGATCGTGCGGCCGACGGTGTTGGCGCCGTTGTGCGCGATCTGCACCGAGCCCTCGGCTTCCAGCGAGATGTTCTCGGCACGGGCGGCAACGGCCCGCAGCGATTCGCTGGTGGCGGTGATCGCGGTCGAGGTCGCGGTGATTTCCTGCGCCTGACGCTCGGACGCCTCGCTCATCTTCAGCGCCGTGCCCTGCGTGCTGGCCGCGGCACCGACGATGTCCTCGGACGTGCGGTTGATCGTGCCGACGAGGCCGCGCAGGGTCTGCACGGTGTAGTTGATCGAATCGGCGATCGCACCGGTGAAGTCTTCGGTCACCGTCACGTCGACGGTGAGATCGCCGTCGGCCAGATTGGTGATCTCGTCGAGCAGATGCAGGATCGCCTGCTGCTGGCGGGTTTCCTTCTCGGCCGCCAGACGCGCCGCCTCCGCTGCCGCCTGCTGGCGCAGCCGCACGAACAGCGCGATCGCCCCGAGCGACAGCAGGCCGGCGACATAGGCGATCCACGGCAGCCAGGTCGGCAGGCCGTCCCTGACCGAACCGGCCTTGTCGTCGAGTGCGGCGAGCGTGCTGGTCAGGTTGACGATCGCCGCCGGCGTGCCGGCAGCGGCGGTCAGCAGTGCGGCAACCGGTTCGGCCTGCTGTGACGTGACCTGCGCGGCCTGCGCCAGGCCTTTCACGTCTTCCTTCAGCAACTGCACCGACGACGCGAGCGCTGGATCGGCCAGCAGGCTGTCGTTGTTCGACTGCAGCACGCGAATCTGGGCATCGAGATCGGCCACCGCGGCCTTGAAGTTGGCCCCGCGACCGAGCAGGCCGCCGGCCAATGCGTGGAGGCGTTCGAGTGCCACTGCCTGCTGCGAGGCCGCGCTCAGCAGGGCGGCCGATGCTGCCGGGCGTGCGGCGATCTTCTCGATCAGCGCGGCGACATTGCGCGCGAGCCCGCCATCGGCGGCCGGATTGTCCGAGGCATGGATCGCCGTACCGACGTAGCGCATCGCTTCGGCGACGCGCTGGTAAGGCTCGCTGCCGATGCGGATCGCGTCGATCGCGCCGCCGAGGCCGGACCACGCGGCCGCGGCCGCGTCGGCTTCGGGTCGGGCCGACGCCGGTGCCGCGGCAATCACGCCGGGCAGCAGGCCATCGATGTTCTGTGCCGCGGTGCTCAGCACCGCGAAGTCCGGCTGCAGGCCGGCCGCCGCGCGCTCGGCGGTGCTGCCGATCGCCAGCGCGCTGCGGGTCAGTTCGCGCAGTTGCGCCGCGAGCACCGGATTGGCGACCTGCCGGGTCTGCAGCAGCGCGAAGACGATGCCGACGACGAGCAGGCCGGCGGCGGCCACGCCGAGCAGGATGCCGTCGCGCCGGGCCGATGCCGGTCGGGTGCCGCGTGCGCTGCCGGTCCTCTTGTCTGCCATGTGCGTCCCTTGTTGCCGCTGATGACCGTGTTTCGAGGCGAGGCTGGCCGCAGGCTCAGCCGCCGAGCACGTGCTGGACCTTGCCGACCAGTTCCGCTTCCTGCACCGGCTTGACGATGTACTCGCGCGCGCCCTGCCGCAGCGCCCAGACGCGATCGGTTTCCTGACTCTTGCTCGACACCACGATCACCGGAATCGCGGCCGTGGCCGGATCGCGGGTCATCGTGCGGGTGGCCTGAAAGCCGTTCATGCCGGGCATGACGACGTCCATCACCACGCAGTCGACCTTCAGGGTCCGGACCAGCGCCAGCGCATCCTGGCCGGACGTGGCTTCGAACACCGAGTGTCCGGCGCGGGTCAGCGCGGCCTTGAGGAATTCCTTGTCCGTCGGTGAATCGTCGACCACCATCACGCGTGCCATGCGGGGCTCCGGCTGTTGCTGGACTGCGGGCAGACCATTGCGGCCTGACTATAAACCAGCCGCCCCGGATGCCCGAGACGGCGGTTCCGGCCGACTATTTACCCGCGCCAGACGCGGACGGCACGGCCCTCGAAGCGCTCGCCGATGAACGGCGTGTTGCGTCCGACGCTGTTGATCGTAGCCGGCGTCAGGCGCCAATCGTTTGTCGGATCGACCAGGCACAGATCGGCCTTCGCGCCCGGCGCGAGGCTCGCGGCGGGAAGGCCCAGAATGCGGCTCGACGCCGCACTCAGGCGTTCGGCCAGCGCCAGCGGCGACAGCAGTCCGTCGTGCACCAGCCGCAGGCTCAGCGGCAGCAGCGTGTCGACGGCGGAGATCCCCGGCTCGGTCAGCGGCAGCGGATTGGTCTTGGCATCGACTTCGTGCGGCTGGTGATCGGAACAGATCGCGTCGATCAGGCCGGAGCCGACCGCGGCGCGCAGCGCATCGCGATCGGCCCGCGCGCGCAGCGGCGGCAGCACGTGGGCCATCGCGTTGAAGCCTTCGAGATCGTGCTCGCTCAGGAACAGCTGATGCGCCGCGACATCCGCCGTCACCGGCAGGCCGCGCCGCTTGGCCGAGGCCAGCAGCTCGACGCCGCGGGCACTGCTCAGGCGGCCGAAGTGGATGCGGGCGCCGGTGTCCTCGACCAGCGAGATCCACTGCCGCATCGCCACCGCTTCGGCGGCGACTGGAATCGGCGCGAGCCCCAGCCGCGTGGCGACGGCGCCCTCGTGAGCGCAGCCGTTGTTGGCCAGCGCGGCATCGAGCGGCACCACGTGCACGGTCATGCCGAGGCTCGCGGCGTATTCCAGCGCCCGCCGCGCAACCAGCGCGCTGGCCATCGGCGTCAGGCCGTTCGACACACCGACGCAGCCGGCGGCCTTCAGCGCGCTGATCTCGGCCAGCGCCTCGCCATCGAGGCCCTTGGTCAGTGCGCCGAGCATGTGGACGTAGGTCCCGGCCGCCGCCTTGGCGATGCGGTTGACGCGGTTGACCATCGCGGTCGAATCGATCACCGGTCGCGTGTCCGGCGGCAGGCAGATCGCGGTGATGCCGGCGGCCAGCGCGGCATGGGTTTCCGAGCGCATCGTGCCTTTCTGCGTGGCGCCCGGTTCGCGGGTGCGCGCACAGAGGTCGACCACACCCGGCAGCAGCCAGTGGCCGCTGCCGTCGATGACCTCGGCGAAGTCGCCGCCGGCGGCATCGACGATCACGCCGTCGCGGAACGCAACATCGCCGATCGAATCGCTGCCGCTGCTCGGATCGAGACGGCGGACGTTGCGGATCAGTGTGCCGCCGTGAGGCGGGAGGCGGGAAGGGCGAGGCGTGGGAGCGACTGGCGCGTCCGGCGGAGTCATGCTGCTGCTGTCGTTACGCCTCACGCCTCACGCCTCCCGCCTGACGTCTTCACCGAGGATCATTGCCATCACGGCCATGCGCACCGCGATGCCGTGCTCGACCTGTTCGAGGATCAGCGACTGGTCGCCGTAGGCGACATCGCCTTCGATCTCGACGCCGCGGTTGATCGGGCCCGGATGCATGATCAGCACGTCCTTCGGCAGCTTCGCGAGGCGAGCCTTGGTCAGGCCGAAGTCGCGATGGAATTCGCCGGTGGACGGCAGGAAGGCACCGACCATGCGCTCCTTCTGCAGTCGCAGCAGCATGATCACGTCGACGCCGGCGAGCCCGGCATCCAGATCATTGAACACGGTGACGCCCATCGCCTCGATGCCGGCAGGAATCAGCGTGCGCGGGCCGACGACGCGGATTTCGGCGGCACCGAGCGTGCGCAGCGCGTGGATGTCCGAGCGGGCGACGCGCGAGTGCAGGATGTCGCCGACGATCGCGACCTTCAGCTTCGAGAACTCGCCGCGGTGACGGCGGATCGTGAACATGTCGAGCAGCGCCTGCGTCGGGTGCGCATGGCGGCCATCACCAGCGTTCAGGATCGCGACACCGGGAGCCGCGTGCTGCGCGAAGAAATGCGCGGCACCGCTGGCTTCGTGGCGGATCACGAACATGTCGACCTGCATCGCTTCCAGCGTCTTCAGCGTGTCGAGCAGGGTTTCGCCCTTGGCCGTGCTGCTGGACGCGACCTGGATGTTGATCACGTCGGCCGACAGGCGCTTGGCCGCCAGCTCGAACGTGGTGCGGGTGCGGGTGGAGGCCTCGAAGAACAGGTTGACGACCGTCTTGCCGTGCAGCAGCGGCACTTTCCGGCCGCGGCTGCCGCGACCGCCGGCATAGCGTTCGGTCTGATCGAGGATGTCGGTCAGCAGCGGCTTCGACAGGCCTTCCATGCTCAGCAGGTGGCGCAGACGCCCGTCCGGCGTCAGTTGCAGCGGATGACTCATGACGCCTCGGCTTTCAGCGGCGTCGGGCCGGGCACGGCCCAGAACTTGGCGGTGTCGCCGGACAGGTACTGCTCCAGGATCAGGCGCGCGGCGACGCCATCGCGCTCGCCCTTCTGCACGCGGTTCTTCTTGCGGCCGTCAGCGCGGGCGCTGCGGATTTCATCGTCCGCCGCACGCGAGGACATGCGTTCGTCGACCATGAACACCGGCAGGCCGTAGCGGCGGCGCAGCGTTTCGGCGAACTGCCGCGACGGGCCGGTGATCGGCTGGTCGCCGCCATCCATGTTGACCGGCAGGCCGACGATCGCCGCATCCGGCCGCCATTCCTTCAGCAGCTTGTCGATCGCCTGCCAGTCCGGTTCGCGACCGTTGCTGAGCACCGGCAGCGGGCGGGCGAGGCGGGTCAGGTCATCGCCGACGGCGAGGCCGATGCGCTTCAGGCCGTAGTCGAAGCCGAGATAGACCCGGGTCTTGGTCGGGACCGGAGATGCGGAAGTGACGGGGGTATCGACAGGGGCCTCAGGCATGTCCGGCGCGGCTCGCAAGATGGGAGATGTCAACGCCGATCAGCCGCGTGGCGGCGATCCAGCGTTCGGCGGCAGGGGTCTGGAACAGCACCGACGGCTTCACCGGCGCGTTCAGCCAGGAATTCGCCAGCACTTCAGTTTCAAGCTGGCCTTCGCTCCAGCCGGCGTAGCCGAGCAGCACCAGGTACTGGCTCGGGCCCTGACCGCGGCCGATGGCGCCGAGCACGTCGCGCGAGGTGGTGATGAACAGGTCCTCGTCGACCTTCAGGGTCGAATCCCAGCCGCCGGGCGCCGTGTGGACGACGAAGCCGCGCTCCGGCTGCACCGGGCCGCCCCAGAACACGATCGGATCGCTGTCCATCGCATCGTGATCGACGCCGATCTGGTCCAGCATGTCGGACAGCCGCAGGTCGGTCGGCCGGTTGACGACGAGGCCGAGCGCACCTTTCTCCGAGTGCTCGCACAGCAAGGTCACCGAATGACGGAAATTCTCGTCTTCGAGGCCCGGCATGGCCACGAGAAACTGGTTGCTGAAATAGCTGTCATCGGCCATGGCGGCAGTATCCGGTTCGCGTCGAGGGCTGACAAGACGCGCGATCAGCGTGCGAGCAGTCGCCGCTCGATCGCGTCGATCAGCAGGCCGCCGATGTCGGTGCCGAATTCGGCATCGATCTCGCGCGCGCAGGTCGGGCTGGTGACGTTGATCTCGGTGAGCGCTTCGCCGATGACATCGAGCCCGACGAACAGCAGCCCGCGCCGCACCAGTTCCGGACCGACCGCTTCGGCGATGCGCTGCTGCGCCGCGGTCAGCGGCCGCGGCACGCCCTTGCCGCCGGCGGCAAGGTTGCCGCGGGTCTCGCTGCCTTGCGGAATGCGGGCGAGGCCGTACGGCACGGCCACGCCATCGACGACCAGCACCCGGGTGTCGCCATCGACGATCGCCGGCAGGTAGCGCTGCGCGACGATGGTGCGGCGGCCGTTGTCGGACAGCTGCTCGATCACCGAGCCGAGGTTCATCGCATCCGGCCCGATCCGGAAGATGCCGCTGCCGCCCATGCCGTCGAGCGGCTTGTAGATGACATCGCGATGCTCGGCGTGGAACGCGCGGAGGGTCCGGTCATCGCGCGAGAACAGGGTGGGCGGGCACAGTTCCGGGAACCAGGCGGTGAACGCCTTCTCGTTGCAGTCCCGGAGCGACGACGGCTTGTTGACCACCAGCGCGCCCTGCGCTTCGGCGCGTTCGAGCATGTAGGTGGAAGCGACGAATTCCATGTCGAACGGCGGGTCCTTGCGCATCAGGATCGCGTCGAGGCTGCCGAGCTTCACGACTTCCGGCTCGGCGGTGAACTCGAACCAGTGCTTATTGTCGTCGAACACGGTGACGGCGCGGGTGCGGCCATAGGCGATGCCGTCGCGCAGCCAGAGGTCACCCTGTTCGAGGTAGCGCAGCGCCCAGCCGCGCTTCTGCGCCGCCAGCATCAGGGCGAGCGTCGTGTCCTTGTACGGCTTGATCGACCCGATCGGGTCCATGACGATGCCTAGCGTTTTCATCGGTTCGCGGGAGGCGGGAAAGTAGGCAAATGGTAGCGGATCGACCCACCCGCCTTCCGGCAGTCGATAATGGCTGCATGTCCAATCCTTCGCTTTCGCTGATCGCGCCCCCGCTGCCGCCCGGGCAGGTGCTGACCGACAAGTTCCCGCTGGTCGGCGAACTGGCGGCGGCACCGGGGCTGAGTGCCGCGAGCTGCCGGATCGAGATCGGCGGGCTGGTGGCTACACCGCTGAGCTTGAGCCTTGCCGAGCTGATGGCCGTGCCCGATGCCGAACGCATCGTTGACATCCATTGCGTCACCGGCTGGTCGCGCCCCAGCTTGCGCCTGCGCGGCTGGCCGCTGGCCGCCGTGCTGGCGCGTGCCGGCGTGCACGCGGACGCGCGCTATGTGCGCTTCGTCGCGCACAGCCTGCGGGCGCATGACACCTCGCTGCCGCTGGACTTCGCGCTGGCCGATACCTGGCTCGTGCACAGCGTCGACGGCGCACCGCTGAGTGCCGAACACGGCGGACCGATCCGCACCGTCACGCCGAGCCGCTACTTCTACAAGAGCCTGAAATGGCTTGCGAAGATCGAACTGATGGCGGAAGACCGGCTCGGCTACTGGGAACGGGAAAGCGCGTACCACAACGAGGCCGATTTCCGCGCCGAGCAGCGCTTCGACGATGCCCGCGTCACCGCGCCGGACGCCGTCGCCGCATTCCGCGACGCCACCGATTTCGCCCCGTGGCGCGACACCGTGCTGCTGAAGGCCCGGCTCGGCGGCTGGACGCCGAAGACCCGCGATCTGCGCGGCATTCAGGCCAAGTCCTGCAGCTTGCGCAATGCCCGCCTGGCCGAGGCCGATCTCGGCGGGGCCAACCTGAGCCTGAGCAACTGCGAAGGGGCCGATCTGCAGCGCGCCGATTTCACCAAGGCCGATCTCGAGGGCGCAAGCTTCGCCGGCGCCGACCTGCGCGGTGCCGTCATGGTCGACAGCTTCCTGTCGGCGGCCCGCTTCTATCGCGATTTCGCCAACGGCAAGCGGCTGGCCGCGCAGGTCGAAGGCTTGCGGCTGGTGCGGCCGCGCGGCCTGCTCGAATCGCAGGCGGAATTCCTGCGGCAGCAGGGGGTTGCCATTTCCGAATGATGAACAACTCGCCGTTGCGGTTCGCCGCGTTGTCGGTCGCCACGGCCTGCGTGGTGCTGACTTTGAAGCTGGCCGCGTGGTACGTCAGCGGCTCGGTCGGGTTGCTGTCGGATGCACTAGAGACGCTGACCAATGTCGGTGGCGCGCTGATGGCGCTGACCATGCTGCGGCTGGCGATGCAGCCGCCGGACGAGATCCACGCCTACGGCCACGCCAAGGCCGAGTACTTCTCCAGCGGCTTCGAAGGCATGCTGATCTTCGTGGCCGCGATCCTGATCGCGATCGAAGCCGTGCCGCGCCTGTTCGCGCCGCAGCCGATCGAGGCGCCGGGCCTCGGTCTCGGCATCGCCGTGGTCGCCACGGTGATCAACTTGGTCGTCGCGCGGCTCCTCAAGCGCGCCGGCAAGCGCCTGAATTCCCTGACGCTGGATGCCGATTCCCGGCACCTCATGACCGATGTCTGGACCACCGTCGGCGTGCTCGTCGGCCTGCTGCTGGTGGTGGTCACCGGCTGGCTGTGGCTCGATGCCGCGATTGCGCTGCTGGTCGCCGCCCATGTGTTGCTGGAAGGCTTGAGTCTGGTTCGCGAAGCGGCCAGCGGCCTGATGGACGCGGCGTGGCCGGATGCCGAACTGGCCGAGCTGAACACGGTGCTCGACGCCTTCCGGGCCGAAGGCGCGCCGGGCGAGATCGAGTTCCATGCCATCCGCACGCGGCAGGCCGCCGCGCTGCGTTTCGTCGACTTTCACGTGCTGGTGCCCGGCGAGTGGTCAGTGCAGCGCGGCCACGACCTGATCGAGCGGATCGAGCAGGCGCTCGGCGAAAAGCTGCCGCAACTGGCAGTCAACGCCCATCTGGAGCCGTCGGAAGACCCGCGGTCCTACGAAGACGAAGGTATCGCGCGCTTTCGCACCTGATCGCCTGCGACGGCGTTCTGCCCGCACGGCAACGGTGCGCGGCGCACCGGACTGGGCTGCATTTGCTGTGGCGGCCGCGACGAGTCATCCCTACACTCTGCGTGAACAGTCGTGTTCCGACGGAGTGATCGGATGTCCATCGTGTTGAAAAGCTTGAAGGTTTCAGTGCATGCGCTGATGTGCGCCGCCACGGTCGGACTGCTCGCGGCCTGTTCCGGCAGCTCCGCCCCGGACACGGCATCGAGCAGCCCCCTGCAGGCGCCGCCGGATGCGCCCGGCGTCACCAACACGGTGCCGGCCACGCCCAGCGCTGGCCAGAGCCGCGCAGGGCAGGTCTACAACGTCAGCATCCGGGCGCCGGCGACCGGCGACACGATGGTGTTCACCGTGTTTGAACCGGCCACCGTCACCGGCGGCCGGCGCTATCCGCTGGTGCTGCACAGCCACGGGTTCTCGGCCAGCCGCCAGACCTCGCTCGCCAGCAATTCGGCGACCAGCGCGCTGAGCCCCGGCACGGCGGAAATCCCGATGCTGGTGGCCCAGGGCTACGGCGTGATTTCGATCGACGAGCGCGGCCACGGCGAATCCAGCGGCACGATCCGGGTGATGGACCCGGATTTCGAAGGCCGTGACCTGATCGCCGTGCTCGATTGGGCCGAAGTCCGTCTCGACTGGCTCGCCCGCGGCCGCAGCGCCGACGGCCGCGATCCGGACAATCTGGTCGTCGGCGCTATCGGCGGCTCCTACGGCGGCATGTACCAGTTCCTGCTGAACAACATCGACCCGCGCCGTCGCCTCGATGCCTTGGTGCCCGAAATCGCTCCGAACGATCTGACCTACAGCCTGTTCCCGAACGGCACGATCAAGGCCGGTTGGGATTCGGCGCTGTTCTTGCTCGGCAACACCGCCGGCAGCGGCCTCGATCGCGGCCACTTCGATCCGTACATCCAGCGGCTGTTCACGACCGACCTGCTGACCAACCAGATCGCGCCCGATCATCTCGACTTCTTCCGCTATCACTCGAACGCGTACTTCTGCAACGGCCAGCGGGTGGCGACCAACGGCGGCGCCGGCACCACGCCGGGCTTCTCGCCAACGCCGCCGCCGAGAGTCAACGCGCTGTTCTGGCAGGGCTTCCGCGACACGCTGTTCAACTTCAACGAAGGCTTCGCCAACTACCAGTGCTACCGGCAGGCCGGCGGCGACGTGCGCCTGCTGACCTACCAGTTCGGCCACAACGCCATTCCGCTGATTCCGGACCCGGGTGCGCTGCTGCACCAGCCGCTCGGCGACTCGCTGCGCACGCAGTGCGGCGTGGTCCAGAAAAGCGATGCGACCATCGCCTTCTTCAACGAGTACCTGAAGGGCCAGCGCGGCGCGACCAATGCCGTGGTGCCGAACCGGGTCTGCCTGTCGCTGTCCGGCACCGATGCCGTGCAGGTCGACACCGTGGCGCGCGGCACCGGCGGCACGCCGATCACGATTCCGGATACGCAGGTCGTCACCGGGCTGATCGACGTGCCGGTGATCGCGCCGCTCGGCATCACGGCCGATGCCGCTGGCACCGTGCTTGGCGGCATTCCGCACCTGCGCGTGACCGTCACCGACACGCTGCCGGTCCCGGTGCTGAACAGCGATCCGATCGTGTTCGTCGGCGTTGGCCATCGTCGCGCTGCCGGCCCGCTGCGGTCCTGGGATCTGGTCGACAACCAGGTCACGCCGCTGCGCGGTTACGGCGTGCACGATGTCGACCTGATCGGCGTCGCCGAGCGCCTGCTGCCGGGCGACGAGCTGGCGCTGCTGTTCTACGGCGGCCACGACCAGTATCACGTCACCGGCAGCCTGAACGTCGCCAGCCCGACGATCACCACGGTGCGGATCGCCGGCCAGGTCTGGATGCCGCTGCTCGGGCCGCTGGCGAACAGCGGGCAGTAGCGGCCAGCCGTTCCACCGCCCTCCTCATTCCGGCGCAGGCGGGAATCCAGCCTGCGCTCATCGACCCGGCGCGCTAACCGCGGGGCGGGGCCCTGCGGGCACCCGGTGACCGGTGCCCGCAGGCCCGACCGTTACAATGCGCGTCTTGACTCACGCTGACCCGATCACCGCCATGACCGCTGTCCAGAATCCCGCGTCGCTGCCGAGCCTGCTCGGTCCGCATTGCTTCGATGATCCGGACCGCCTGCGCCGCTACGAGATTCCGGAGCGCGGCGAGCCCGGCAAGGCCAGCGGCCTGCTGCTGCCGCAGAGCGAGGCCGAAGTCGGCCAGCTGCTCGCGGCGTGCAGCGCGCACGGCGTCAAGCTCGTGATCAGCGCCGGGCGGACGGGCCTCGTCGAAGCCCAGCGTCCGGATGGCGAGTGCGTGCTGAGCCTCGAGAAGCTCGACCAGCCGCTGCGCTTCACCACGCCGGACGGCGACGTCTTCGCGTTCGGCGAACGCGCCGCCCCGGAAACGCACGCCGATGCCCTGGCCGCATGGTGGCGGGCGCGCGGTGCGCCGCCGTGCGCCGACGGCGTGCTGGAAACGCAGGCCGGCATCGCCGTGGACGCGGTCAACCGCATCCTCGAACCGCTTGGCCTGATGTGGCCGATGGAGATGGGTTCGTCGAGCGCCGCGAGCGTCGGCGGCTGCGTGGCCAATGCCTCGGCCGGTGCCAACGCCGTCTGCTACGGCACGGCGGCCCATCTCGCGGTGCAGGCATTCGGCTTCAGCGGCGACGGTCGGGCCATCGTCAGCGATGCGCCGGCCTGGAAAGCGGTGCCGGAAGATCTGCTGGCGATCAATTCGGCGGCGCCGCACCCGGAGTGGGGTCTGATCGGCACGCAGGGCGTGCTCGGCGTGATCACCCGCGTGCGGCTGCGCGCCTACGCGATCCCGGGCCAGCGCGAGGCGGCGCTGATTCCGGTCGCCGACATGCCGGCCGCGATGCGGATCCTCGCGGCGGCGCGGGCGCTGTTCGGCGCCGATGTCGAGGAATTCGAATTCATCGGCAAGCCGGCGCTGGAACTGGTGCGCCACCTGAAGGGCGAGGCCTTCCGCAGCCCGCTCGCGCGGCATGACGCGCCGTACTACCTGCTGCTGCAGGTCAAGTCGCACAAGGCGCATGTCGATCTGGCCGGCATGCTGTACGAATTCCTGGCCGACGACGTCAGCCTGCCGGAAGAGCAGATCGGCTACGCGCCGCTGAAGGCGCTGAAGGAGATCCGCCATTCGATCACCGAGGCCAGCAACCACCGCATGCGCGAGCTCGGTGGCGGCCGCCTGAGCTTCGACACGGCGACGCCGGTGTCCGTGTTCGGGGATTACCTCAAGGTGCTGGAAGCCGAGCTGAAGGCGGAATTTCCGAACGTGGCGCTGATCGCGTTCGGTCACGCCGGCGTCGGCGGCGCACACCTGCACATCCTCGGCACGAAGGACGCGCCGGTGTCGCAGCACGCCAAGGCGCTGGTCAAGATCGTGTTCGACGTGACGCAGGATTTCGGCGGCACGTTCAGCGCCGAGCATGGTGTCGGCACCAAATGGGGCGACGAGTTCATCGCGCGTGCGCCGGCGGCCACGCATACGGCGCTGGTCGCGGCCAAGCGCCGCCATGATCCGCAGGCCACGCTCAGCCCGCGCAGCTTCGCGCTGGATCGCTTGTTGCTGGCATAAGCCGAAGCGCTGTCCGTCCTCCCGCGTGCTCCTCGCGCTGTTCCGGTTCCGTGTGCTGCATCGTGGTCATGCCTGCGATGCTGGCAACGGAATACCGGCGCAGGGCGGCGATGACGCTTCTGGAACACTTGCTCCCGTGATTCGACTGGTTGCCACGCGCCGATGAGCGCCATCCTGCTGCTGGCGCTGTGCCTTGGCATCGGGCTCGCGATGGCGCGTCACGAACGCCTGCCGGCCGGTGCCCCGCAGGCGCTGAACTTCTGGATCGTCAATGTCGCGCTGCCGGCGCTGATTCTGGTCGAGATCCCGAAGCTGCAATTCTCGCGCGAGCTACTGTTCCCGGCGCTGGCACCGTGGCTGGTGTTCCTCGGCGCCGTGGCGATCTTCGGCTTCATCGGCCCGCGGCGTGGCTGGAGCCGCGGCACCACCGGCGCAATGATCCTGACCTGCGGGCTCGGCAACACGGCCTACATGGGGCTGGCGATGGTCGAATCGCTGCGCGGCCCGATGGCGGTCGGCCCGGCCGTGATCGCGGACCAGTTCGGCTCGTTCATCGCGCTGTCGACCGGTGCCGTCGTCGTCGCCACGGTCTATGCCGGCGCGCCGCCGCGGCTCGACGAGATCGTGCGCCGCCTGTTCGGCTTCACGCCGTTTCTCGCGCTGCTGGTGGCGCTGGCGCTGTGGCCGCTCGGCGGCCTGCCGGACGTGCTGCAGAAAGTGCTGACCCGCATCGGCCAGACCCTGACGCCACTGGCGCTGTTCTCGGTCGGCCTGCAGCTGCAGCTGCGCGGCATCGGCGAAAGCCGCGGCAAGCTGATCGCCGGGCTCGGCTGGAAGATGGCGGTGGCCCCGCTGCTGGTGTTCGGCATCGCGCTGGTCGGCGGGCTCGGCGGCAATGTCAACGCCGTGGCCGGCATCCTGCAGTGCGCGATGCCGCCGATGATCACGGCCGGCATCCTCGCCGAGCAGAACAACCTGGACCCGAAGCTCGCCAACCTCGTGATCGGCGTCGGCACGGTGCTGTCGCTGCTGACCTTGCCGCTGGCGTCGGCGCTGCTCTGAGCCGTTGACGCCGCGATCAATGTGTATCTGACCCCAATTCTTCGAAGCGCGGCCTAGGGCTGTGACGGCTTGGCGCTGCCGGCCTGCAGTTGTGCCACCGCCGCGTCGATCCTCTGCTGCAGCAGCCGCTGTCCCAGTTCGACGCTGGCCTTGTCCGGCCGTCCGGATGAGCCCGGGCCGGGCGGCGTGCGGTACGGCGCCCAGCGCTCCGGCGCCAGCCGATCCCGCCGCACCAGTGCCGGCGCCACGGCCAGCAGTTCCGAGGTGTCGACCAGCCCGGCATGATCGCCGGCATCGGCCGGATCGGCACCGGCCGCCTTGACCCGCTCGGCCAGCGGCGCGGGCTCGTAGTAGCGATCCAGATGGACGATGGTCACGCCGCGTGTCCCGAGGGTCGCGTTCAGCTTCTGCGCGAGCGCCGCCTGCAGCGGCTGGCTGCCGCCGTGATCGCCCATCAGCACGATGCGGGTGAAGCCGGCCAGCGCGAGGCTGGTCACCGCGTCGTCGAGCACGGCGGTCATCGTGGTGTCGCGCAGGCTGATCGTGCCCGGCCACTGCATGTGCGCCGTGCGCGGCGCGGTGCCGCCGGCGGGCGAGAACGGAATGACCGGCGCCACTAGGGTCTGGCCCACGCGGCGAGCAATGGTGTCGGCGGCCGCACGGACGATGGCGTTGTGCTTCGCGAACGCCATCGCCGGGCCGTTCTGCTCGATGCCGCCGATCGGGATCAGCACCGTCGTCGCGCCGGCCTTGATCCGCTCGGCCAGCTCCGGCCAGGTCAGTTCATCCAGCTGAACGGTGGAAGCTTCGGCCGCCGCTTGAACGCGCGGCGCGGCCATCAGCATGACCGCGATCAGGATGGTGGAGGCCACCGTGCCCGTCGCCGCGTCACCCCGGCGCGTCAGCCGCTTCCACGCCGCCACGAAGGGGGCGAAGTACAGCGTGCGGACCGAATGCCACTGGCCATCGGTGCCGTCGCCGAGGCCCATCGCGGTCACCTCGTTGGTCGCGGCCGGCACATGCAGCGAGCCGTACCAGCGATCCCAGATGCCGAGTTCGAAGCCGCGGTTCTTGCCCCAGTGCGCCGGGTTCGCGGAATGGTGGATCTGGTGATGCGCCGGGCTGATCCACCAGCCATCGAGCGGCCCGTAGCGGAACCAGACCTGCCAGTGCTTCAGGTTGGCGATCAGTCCGGACAGGCCGATGACGAAGTTCGCGCCGAGGAACGTGAATGCCGTCACGGCATCGGCATACAGGTACAGGAACAGGCCGGTTACCAGTGATGTCAGCACGGCCGTCACGGTCAGCGTCAGCAGCAAGTCGACCGGATGAACGCGGAATGCGGTGATCGGCGTCAGCACTTCGGCCGAATGGTGCACCTTGTGGAACTCCCACAGCAGCGGCACGTCGTGCAGCAGCGTATGCGCGAGCCAGCGGCCGAGGTCGTAGGCAACGAAGAACAGCAGCGTGTAGACCAGCTTCGTGCCGACACCGGCCGACCAGCCCGGTGACGCCCCGAACCCGAAGGCGAGGGCGCTGGCCACCGCGTCCGCCAGCCAGGCCGACGACAGCACCAGCGGCACCACGATCACTGCGAAGACCAGCGCGTTGACCAGGTAATAGCGGTAGTCGGCCCGTGCCGATGGATGCCACCACTGCCCGCGGCTGAAGTGCCGGCTGCGGAAGCTGCCCGGCGTGCCGCGCTCGAACCAGCGCCAGCCCAGCCAGCCGAGCAGCAGCGTCGCCAGCAGATAGGGCCAGTACAGCGGCGACGACCGATCAAGGAAGAAGAACAGCGCGCGCGCCACCGGCCGCACGACCGTCGTCAGCAGATCCATCATCAGCGGCGAGCTTGCCAGGTCAGCGGCCATCGGGGCATCGGGACGGAACACCAGCCCCGATTATGGCCCGTGCGGGCTGCCTGCTCCGTTGTCGCCGATTGGCGGCAGCAGTCCTCTGCCCTAAACTGCGCGCCGCAGGACTCAGCGCCTCGCCCCGCGTCGCCGGCTTAGCTCAGTTGGTAGAGCAACTGATTTGTAATCAGTAGGTCGTCAGTTCGATCCTGACAGTCGGCACCATCAAATCAATGGCTTGCGCGACGTGACGCATCTTTCCAAGTCTTCTCGGGTGTTCGCGCCGCCGTGTGCGGCCTTTTCTGTGAGTCATGGCGCGAGCGGTGCACGTCCCGCATCTCGTCCAGGCTACGCGCTCATGTGACGAGCCTGAGCAGCACGGCGCCAGCCGCGGCAATGTGGGCCAGCGTGATCAGCACGGATATGCCGTGCAGCCGTGCGAACTGCTTGCGATCTCCGCGATCGGTGGCGCGGTTGATGGCCGGCATCAGGATCTGACGCGTGGGCACGGTCGTTGCGGCGATCAGCGCGAGGAGCACGGCGGTTGAGGCCTCCGCGCTCGCCAGCATCAGCAGCGCTGCAGCCGCCCCACTGGTACCGATCACGAACAAGTAGAACGGCGGAAAGGCCTTGCGAATCAACAGCCGCGCCTCGGCCACCGGCATGACCTTGAACAGGAATGCGGCAAAGCCCGCTGCGAACAGCAGCATCCCGCCGAACAGCCATGCGGTGATCAGCAGCGCGACTGACCCTGCCAGATCGGCGATCATTCGCGGTCCACCCGGTGTCTGTCGTGACGCGGGACGCGGGCGCTACACATAACGGCAAACCCGCACGGCGTGCGCCGATCCGTGGCCGACCATGCCCAGCCACAGGCGCATCAATGGGCCGGGCTTGTTGTTCCAGCGCGAACCCGCGTCATTGCGGTGCGCGACTTCATCGGCCTGACAGGAGACGAGCAAGTCGCGCAGCTGCTCGAGCTTTTCGAGATGGGCCGTGACGCGCGCGTCGCCGGCAATGGCAGTCGCATTCGCGCTCGCGGACGGATCGGGCTCCGTCAACGCGTCGATCTGCTCGATCTGCGCGGCGTAGTGACGATCGACGAACGTCTCGACTGCCTGGATCGTCGCGTAGACGGCGCGCGGACCGAACAAGGCGGGCACGGCACCGGTCAGCCAGCCGGACAGTCGCCACAACGGCAGCAATGCGCTACGGGAACGCGGCGGCACGACGGCCTCGATCAGGCCGAGGTGCCGCTGTTCGGTTTCGAGATGGTGCCGGGCGAAGGCGCGCAACTCGGGCTTTCGCGTGATCGCCAGCACACCGCGATAGATCATCACGGCGCCGGTCTCGCCGGCATGGTCGGTTCGGAGTTCGCGTAGCAGTTCGCGAGGAAAGGCCTCCGAGACGGTCGCGCCGGATCGGCCGCGCCACAGCGGTCGGATCACGAGGAAAACCGTGTACAGCTGATCGAGCACCGGCAGCATCCCGGGCAGCCGAGCCAGCCTCGCGAGCCAGCGCCAGCGCGGCAGGTGCGACCAGATTTCCGCGAAGGCTGCGGCACCCCGCAACAGCGTTCCGTCGGCACGGCGGACATGCATTCGCGCCAGTGCAGTGGCGGCATCGAGATCGGGGCCGAGTTCGGCTGGGCTGCCGGCATGAGCATCGACCCAGCGCAGTGATTCTCCGCCTTCGGTTCGCTGATAGCTTGCGATCTCGGCGCGGCACAACGGGCAGCCGCCGTCGTAGTAGACACACAGCGTATCGGCAGCGACGACTGTCTGGTGATTCGGGGTCAGGGCTTCAGGGTGGGTAGACATGGGTCGGAAGGGCAAGAAGTTGCACGGCGTTACGGCCGGACCGTGATCGCGGATGCCACGCCGTGGCCCACGGGCTGTCTCATAGGCAGCCTCAATGCCGGTGGTTGAACGAGCATCCAAGTGCGCAGCTCATCCGCAGCGTCGAGGTTTGCTGTCGTGTCGACGGCACACGCCGCTGGATCGGCCCGGAACGCCGATCGCAGCCCATCGCGGTCCGCAGCTCGGAATCCGCGGGCGCCGCGATCTGATCGGCCACGCGGAGAAACGCCTCTCCCATCGGAACCGGTCGCTCTATCGTGGGCGTGTCGCACATCCGAGCCGTTGCTTTGGAAGGCCTGACCAAGACGTGCTGAGCCTGCGAAGTCGCGCATGAACAACGCCGAGGAAGTCGCTAAGCTCGGTATCACCGATTGCCTCAGTCTCTCGGCTGCGCACACCAAGCACTGGTACGCGCCTTTGACCAGTGGCGAGCACGCTCCTCCACGATCGCAGGTGTGGAAATCGGGGCACTGTGGAAGATTCGTTCGACCAGCCGTTGCAGGCATACCATTGCTTCTCGCAAGAGGGCATGTGCCGTCGAGCAGGTTCAGGCCGCTGACGCCAATCATTCAACCGCAGGACAGGGCGATGTCGATCATCAAGGCCGTCTGCAGTATCGCGATTACCGGGCTCCTGAGCATCTCATGCCTGACCATGGGGCCGGCATTCGCCGGCAACACCAACACGGCCACAGAACCCGCTCCGAATGCGTCGCCCGAAGCCATCGTCGACGCCCAGCTTGCCGCCTATAACCGACGGGATCTCGAGGGGTTTCTCGATTTCTACGCGGAGGATGCGATCCTTGCGAATCACCCCGATCAGGTCACGCAAACCGGCAAGGCCGAAATCCGCGCAAGATACCGGCAGCGCTTCAGTCACCCGGACGTTCACGCTGAGATCATCGAACGCGTGACCTTCGGCAGGTTCGTCATCGATCACGAGCGCGTCGTGGCAGCGCCTCCAGCGAAGGGAACGCTGGAAGCAGTCGCTGTCTACGAGGTCAGCGCCGGCAAGATTGTCCGGGTCACGTTTCTCAAGAACTGATGCCGCCGAAGCGCAGCGATGCAGCCCAGAAGATACTTCGTGATCGCGAGGTTCAGGACAGTCTTGCCGATTCATGACTGACCGGCTTCTCATTCGACGCAACGGCAGGATCAGGAGCGGAGGCTCGCGTTACATGCAATGCGCCGATGCCCTGTCTCTGCCGTGCACGGCCAGTGAGGTCCGCGACAGCGCGCAGCGTATGGCTCGATGACTGACTTGCTCAGCCTGATCGGCATCGGATTCGGACTGTTTCGGGCCAATGTCGATTCGCTGCTGTCTGAATGTCGCCACACGCGTGAGTGGAACGCATCACGTCGGCCAAACCGCTCGGTCGATGTGACGCGACGCGCGCTTTCGGGAGGCAGCAACCCATGAGAAAGATGCTCGATGATTATCCTGCGCTCGCTGCCGCTGTCCGAAGGCTTGTGTCGGCCGAGGTGACTGCGAAAGAGGCTGCGGACCTGATGGCCCGCGTCGGTTCGGAGACGCAATCGATACCGATACGGCGAATGGACCTGTGGGAAAACACACTGCGAGCGGAGGCGTGGACAGCTGAACCTGGCGATGGGAAACAACGCTGGAAGTTCTGGGTTCGCCCGCGTCGATTCATCTCGTGGATCGACCTGTGCAGCCACGATGGTCGCAAGCGGGAGGCCGCATTGCGAATGACCACGGGCGGCGCACCGAGCGCTTTCCTGCTTGCACTCGCGTTCAGGCGGTTGAATGACTGGGTCCCCGAAGTCAGGGCTGCCGCGAGAGCGGCAATTCCGGACCTGGCCTTGAACTCCAAGCCCGAGGACGTCGCCGATGTGCTTTGGAGCCTGTTGCCCATCTGGAATAACTGGGGCCGAATGCAGGCCGTCGATCGAGACACTGTTGCCGCCATTGCCGCATTCGACCGTGTCTCGCGCGCACTTCGTGCCAGAGTGATGGGAGCAACGGTGGGGCCAGCGTCTTTCGTTCTGTCTCAATGCGCACGCATCGGTTGTTTCGAGCATGGCATTCACGAATTCGCTCAAGGCGCAGCCCAGCCGGCGGTACGGGCACGCGCCTTCCGGTGGCTGCTCATGGGGCGAACCGATTGGGTCGTGGGTTACCAGTGGAAATGGACCGATCACGCCTACTGCAAAGGAAGGCTCGAAGCCATGCTGGAGTCCCAAGCCATTCCAGTGAAACCATCGTTCATGACGACGCTTGACGCCGCGATGTCGGACCCATCGCCGATGGTCCGTCGAGTTGCGGCCGAGTTTCTCATCCGCGAACTTCACACACTGGGCGATCATGCATTTGCGCTCGCGCAGAAAGCAGCTTCCGATGTCAGTCCGTCCGTTTCTGAACGAGGAAACTTCGCTTTGAAGCAACTCGGTAACGACGATTCACGTGCAGCGAAGTGCATGGCATGACCATACGGTCAAGCGCGTGAACGCTTGCAGGCCAACCTCAAGTTTCCGTGCGAGGGAGATGATCTCCCGCGGCCGAAAGGCAGCATTCGGTCGGCGGCATGCTGCTGGGCAGTTTGACGGCATGGCGCGATGACATGACTCGCGGCTGACAATTGCGAGATATGCCGATACTCATGCATGCCCCATGTGCTCGCTCGGACGGCGCTTATCGTGGCGTGATCACGGGCAGTAAACTTGTTGTTTCCTGACGCAGTTCTCCAACCTCGCGAGACGTGTAGATGCCCGTCATCAGATCCGAAAGTTTTCTCGTGGAGGAAACGTCGTCAAGCAGCGTCTCGGCTCCGAACCGTGATCTGTGGATCAGCGAGCCCGGCGGCCTCACCCAGTTTGGCGCTTTTGTGCAAGAGATACAGCCTGGTGCCCGTTCGTCGATCAAGCATTGGCACAGCGCCGAGGATGAACTCGTGTATGTGCTTGACGGTGTGCTGACAGTCATCGAGGGGGAGACATGCTTCGTCATCGGTCCAGGCGATGCCGCAACGTTCAAGGCAGGTGTGCCGGCAGGCCACTGTTTGTGGAATCAGACTGATTCGATCGTGCGGTGTCTGGTTGTCGGCACGCGTGCACCGCTTGATCGCGTGACCTATCCTGATCATGAGCGAGTGTGTGTTCGTGATCGAAGCCAGCCCGAAGACATCTGGACCGATTTGGCCGGCAAGCCCGCCGGCAGCCCCTATGCCGAGTGATCCATGACCCGGCGGCCGCAGTTACCGACTGCTCCCGCAAGCCGGCTGATCAGTCGCCGCGCGATCGCGGCTGGTGCCGGGTTCCTGTTTTAGTCCTCCTCCAAAGTCCGATGTCCACACCGCAGTTCTTCGTCAACGCATCCGCCTTTCGTTCGTGGCTGGAAGCACACGCTGCATCTCGAACCGAGCTGCTGGTCGGCTTCCACAAGGTTGGCTCCGGCCAGCCGAGCATGTCATGGCCTGAATCGGTAGACGAAGCCTTGTGCTTCGGATGGATTGACGGTGTCCGCAAGCGCATCGACGATCATTCCTACTCGATCCGATTCACGCCGAGGAAGGCCGGCTCGATCTGGAGCGCCGTCAATATCGCGAAAGTCGAAAAGCTCGTGGCTGAAGGACGAATGACAGATGCCGGCATGAAGGCGTTTGCACGTCGCACCGCGCACAAGTCGAAGGTCTATGCCTATGAACAGGCATCAACCGCTGAGTTGTCGCCCGAGGAGCTGCAGGAGTTCAAGCGGGATGCCGAAGCGTGGCACTACTTCGAGTCAACGCCGCCCAGCTACAGGCGCGTCATCCTTCACTGGATTGCCTCTGCCAAGAAAACGGAAACGCGAGCCTCGCGTTTCTCGGCCCTGCTCTTGGCCTGCGCATCTCGCCAACGCCTGAGGTGAGGATGGAAGCCGCGGCGCAAGTGTTCGGTGGACATGTCTGGGCCCGTTCTTCTGTGCGCCCTTGCTGCTGATGGGGTCGGTCCGCGGTCGTGTACCCAACGTCGTCGAACATGTGGAAACAGGCAATCAGTCCAGCCTGCGCACCGTCATCCCAGGCACATCAAGCCACATCCACGCGTGCCGACATGCGTGCACTGAGGGCAATGCGTCGCGCCGTTCGTCGCCACTCACTTGACGGCTTCTGCTCCGCGGGAGCGTAATTTCGCCGTCAGCGGATAGACCGCGGACACTCGCCAACGGATCGTTGGCAACGCGATAAGGAGCTTATCGCCATGCAGTTTGATCTACTCGTGTTCATCGGGCGATTTCAGCCCTTTCACAACGGCCACCTTGCTGTCGTCCGCCAAGGTCTTGCCGAAGGACAGCATGTCCTGGTGTTGGCCGGTTCGGCCGACCGCCCCCGCAATATCCGTGATCCGCTGACCGCGGACGAGCGCGCCCAGATGATTCTGGCGTGCCTCACACGTGAGGAGCAATCGCGCGTCTCCATCGCGCCGCTGCGTGACGCGACGTACAACGACGCGATCTGGATCCGCAACGTGCAGGCGGCGATCTTCAGCTGTCTTCAGACCATGTTTCCGGGCCGAAAGCCGGAAGGCCTGCGGATTGGTCTGGTGGGCCACAGCAAGGATCGCAGCTCGTATTACTTGCGGCTGTTCCCGACCTGGGGCGCCGTCAATGTTGCGAACCACGAGGGCATCAGCGCGACCGATCTCCGGAAGCTGTACTTCACGCACCCGTTCGAGCAGGGAAGAGTACCTGCCGAAGTGGCCTTGATCTTCGAACAGCGCATGCCGAGCGCAAGTTACGAAAGCTTGCTGGCCTTCGCCCGCACGTCCGCTTACGCCGAACTCAAGGCGGAGCAGGATTTCGTCAATCGGTATCGCGAGCAGTTTGCCGGCCTCAAGTATCCGCCGACTTTCAACACGGTCGATGCCGTCGTTGTCCAGAGCGGCCACGTGCTGTTGATTCGCCGTGGCGCGCGCCCCGGTCTTGGCCAGCTTGCACTGCCGGGCGGTTTCATCCACGAAGACGAGACCGCACTCGATGCCTGCCTTCGCGAACTGCGCGAGGAAACACGGCTCAAGATTCCCGAGCCGGTGCTGCGCGGCTCGTTGACGGATCAGTGCCAGTTCGACGATCCGTTCCGGTCCGTCCGCGGTCGCACGTTCACCACGGCATTTCGCTTCGACCTCAGGCCCGACACCACCCTTCCGAAGGTCAAGGGCGGCGACGACGCCAGGGAAGCCTTCTGGGTGCCGCTGGCACAGGTACAGCCGGCAGACATGTACGAGGACCACTACTTCATCCTTCAGAAGTTGGTGGGCCTGTAGCACGATAGCTTGTTCAATCCGTCGGGATAGACCCGGCGGCCATCCATCAACGTAGAGGAGTTCTACGATGACGCTTCACGATCGCAAGAATCTGATTCTCAACACCGACAGTTACAAGCTGAGCCACTTCCTCCAGTATCCCGAGGGCACGGAGGTCATCAACAGCTACATCGAGCCGCGTGGCGGCGGCCTGAAGGACGTCGTCTTCTTCGGCCTTCAGGCGTTCGTCAAGGCGTATCTGAGCCAGCCCATCACGCGGGCGGCCATCGACGAGGCCGAGGAACTGGCGATGGCGCATGTCGGCTACTTCAACCGGGCTGGCTGGGAACGGATACTCGAAAGGCACGAGGGCTTCCTGCCCCTGGAGATCGAGGCGGTTCCCGAAGGTACCGTGCTCGACACCCGCATTCCCGTGGTGCAGATTCGGAACAGCGATCCCACGTTGCCGTGGCTGCCGAGCTACCTCGAAACGGCATTGCTGCGTGCCGTCTGGTACCCGACCACCGTTGCCAGCCTGAGCTTTGCCTGCAAGAAGGAATTGCGGCGATATCTCGACGAGACCAGTGATGATCCGGCCGCCGCGCTGCCGTTCCAGCTGCATGACTTTGGTGCGCGCGGCGCAGCCTCCGAGGAGGCGGCCGGCCTTGGCGGCGCCGGCCATCTGTTGAACTTCCTCGGCACGGACACGCTTGCGGCGCTGTCGGTCGCGCGAGAGTTCTACGACGAGCCGCTGGCCGGTTTCAGCATTCCGGCCAGCGAGCACAGCACGATGACCAGCTGGGGCAAGCCGGGCGAAGCCGAGGCCTATCGCAACATGATCGAGCGCTTCGCCGGGCCCGGGAAGATCGTCGCTTTCGTGGTCGACAGCTATGACCTGTGGAACGCGGTCGATCACATCGTTGGCGTCGAACTCAAGTCGCTGATCGAAAGCACCGGCGGCCGCGTCGTGATCCGTCCGGACAGCGGCGATCCGATCGCCGTGCTTCCGCGCTTGATCGAGCACCTGATGAAGCGCTTCGGCCATCGCGTGAACGGGAAGGGCTATCGCGTGCTGCCGGACTTCATCCGCGTCATTCAGGGTGATGGCGTCAATCTGGAGAGCCTGCCCCGGATTCTCGAAGCGCTGAAAATTCGCGGTATCGCCACCGAAAATGCCGCATTCGGCATGGGCGGTGGCCTGTTGCAGAAGGTTGATCGAGACACGATGAAGTGGGCGATGAAGGCCAGTCAGGCCGTGATCAACGGTCAGCCGCGCGACATCTTCAAGGACCCGGTGACGGATCCCGGCAAGCGCAGCAAGGCGGGACGCTGGGCCGTGGTACGCAAGGCCAATGGCTATGAGGGTGTACGAATCGAGGAACTGGCCGGCCGTGAAAATCTGCTTCGGCCGGTATTCCGGAATGGCAGGCTGCTGGTCGATGATCGGTTCGCCGAGCTGCGGACACGTACGGCGGCCGAGTTCGAACGGCTGATCACCGCCCCGCACGCTGGCCACTGACTCTGTTCGAATGCCAGCGCACGCGGGAGGTGGAGCACGTGATGGAACCGCGGTTCTGGGAGATCATCGTCAACGATGTCGATGATTCGGTCTAGGCCCGGCGAAACTCGCAGATCAAGCGCGCGCAGGGTTCAAGGAAACCGAGCGCAAGACCAAGCTTGCTACCGAAGACAAGAAGCAGTTGATCCGTGGAGCCCCGTTCGACGGGAAGCGATACCGGCTCGATGCGCGTCACTCGATCGGGTGCGTGAATATGGCAGGCCGGATCGAGATCGTCTCGATCGATGGTTCGGCTGGTCTGCCGGCAGCACGAGCGATGGTGCTTCAGCGTGCCGCAACGCGTGTGGGACTTGGAGTGCAGCCTGCTTCGAGCTATCGTCTGAGTCGCCTCGATCACGACGCCGGGCGCTTGCCGCGAGAATTCAACTTCTTGGTGAATTCTCGGCGTGCGATGGCCGAGCGCTCAGCTCACTCTCCCATGTTGTGACGCGGCTATGTGTGATGGATGCTGTCATGCAGGCAGGATCGACCTGCACATCCCAAGCTGTAGGAGCACTCGATGTCATCGAAGAAGCGTATCCAGTTCACGACCATCATCAACGCTCCGGTAGCCGTCGTCTGGCGTCATGTCATCTCGCCCGATAGCTACAGGCATTGGGCGGCAGCCTTCTCGGAAGGATCACATTTCGAGGGGTCCTGGGCGCAGGGTTCGGGAATTCGGTTCCTGTCTCCAACCGGAGATGGCATGGTGGCCGAGATCGCCGAGAACATCGCGCACGAGCGCATTTCCATTCGCCACTTCGGCTTCATCATGAATGGAGTCGAAGACACGACCAGTGATGCCGTCAAGGCTTGGGCGCCGGCGTTCGAGACCTATACGTTCGTCGCCCTGCGCGAAGGCACCCAGATGGTGGTTGATCAGGACGTTGCGGCTGAATGGGAGCAGTACATCAGTGAAGCCTGGCCGAAGGCGCTAGCACTGCTCAAGGCGCTGAGCGAGTCCTCTGCGGCCGAGACCTGATCGACGCGCCGGCCTTCTTCGCCGGATCAACGCCGACTCGCGCCTGCGCGGGAGGTGGTGGTCTCGACGTCATGGCGCAATGCGAATCGGAATGCGCGGGAGATCGGCACACTGTCCGATCGCGCGGATGCGCGCTTCGATTGGCCGATGCGTATCGAACCGGGCATCGGTCAGCCGGTCGACCAGCAGAGCAGACAGACCCCGCACGGAGCATCCGCAATTCGCGGGTGTCATCCACCAGCGACTGATCTGCAACCGCATCGGCCGACGGGCGACTCGGCTGCACGGAGGTGCTGGCCGCGCCTCGCCGACATCCAGTGTCGCTGAGCGCTGCGTGAGCTGGCTCCCGGTACGGTTCGATACCGGCCTCCAATGCGGCCGAGTCAACGCGTATGCCGACTGCGGCTTCTGGGAGCCGTGACGTGCGTCGCCGTAGTCGATCGCGAGTTGTCACGAACTCCCGCGGCGCCCCGCGACTGAGGGTCACGTCGGTCAATGCCTCGCAGACAGGAAGCTGTAAAGTGCAGCGGTGGTTCGCATCCAAGGAAGCTCGAGCGGCGGCGACCGAACTGCGAGTCCCTTAAGCCAGTTCGATGTCACCGAAGGTCAGGTGCTCCCACATGCGCTCGTAGACGCGGCCGGCCGTGACCTGGCGCGCCACCGTTTCGTCCGGCGTCAGCAGCGTGTGGTCACCATCCTGACCCAGGCTCATCAATCCTGTCTCGACTCTTGCGGCTTCTTCGAGAAACCACGACAGCGCAAGCGCTTCGACCAGGTCGATTCCGACGACGACTGCGCCATTGGCACGCATCACCAGCGCATTGCCACTGCCGAGCGTTTCGGCCAGCCGCGCAGCCGCGGCATCGTCGCGCAGCAGGCGCGGGTCGTCCCAGAGCACCGGGCCGGAGCCGTCCGGCTTGGCGAAGTAGGCGCCGAAGCCGTGTCGCGCGCGCGGCGTGCGCTTCAGCAGCGCCAGCAGGCCGGTCTGCGGCGGCATGATCCGGCAGATCGCGCCGACTTCCGGCCGGCGCGCATAGACCTGCTGATGGATGCGCACTTCGCCGAGCACGCCATCCGGCAGCGGTCCGGAGGTGCGGACGACGCTGCCGGTGTCAGTCGGCAGCAGGGTGCCCATCGGCTTCGCGGCACAGACCAGGAAGTGCTCGACATCGAGCCGGACGCTGCAATGCCCGTAGGCATGGACGAGGCCGCTGCGGGCCAGCGCGCGCGCCGCCTGGCGCAGCGCGCGTTCGGTGTTTTCGGTGGCGACAGGGGTATTCGGGAACGCGCTCACGACATTCATTTCCTGACCGATCAAGAGGTTCGATTTGTAACTTACAAGCCGTACAGCCGGAATGTTGAAAGCTGTGTCGGGAGATAGTACGGTACCTGCCTGACGGGTGGCGAGTGCGCTGCGAGCCGACGCCCAACGTCAAAAGCAACCGTTCAACGCAAAGGCGTAAAGAACGGCCAAAACGAGGACGCAAAGGAAAGCCAAGAAAGAAGAATAATGCTTCGAGTAAAAGCGGCCCTGCAGTTTCGATCCCTTACTTTCTGTAGCTGTTCTTTGCATCCTTTTTGTTCCCTTTGCGCCTTTGCGTTGAACTTTTGCTGTCGCCATGGCAACACCAACGAGACAAGCCGACATGAGCAACAAGATCCGCTGCGCGATCATCGGCCCCGGGAACATCGGGACCGACCTGCTGTACAAGTTGAAGCGTTCGGCCGTGCTGGAGCCGGTGTGGATGGTCGGCGTCGATCCGGAATCCGAAGGTCTGGCCCGGGCTCGCGAATACGGCCTGCAGACGACCTCCGACGGCGTCGCCGGCCTGCTGCCGCACGTGCTGGCCGATGGCGTGCAGATCGCCTTCGATGCCACCAGCGCCTACGTCCACAAGGCCAACTCCGACGCGCTCACCGCGCTCGGCGTACTGATGATCGATCTGACGCCGGCGGCGATCGGCCCGTTCTGCGTGCCGCCGATCAACCTGAAGCGCCATGCCGGCTCCGGCGAGCGCAACGTCAACATGGTCACCTGCGGTGGCCAGGCGACGATTCCGATGGTCTACGCCGTCTCCCGCGTGCAGCCGGTCAAGTACGCCGAGATCGTCGCGACGGTCGCCTCGAAGTCGATCGGCCCCGGCACCCGCAAGAACATCGACGAGTTCACCCGCACCACGGCTGCGGCCGTGAAGAGCGTCGGCGGTGCCGAGCGCGGCAAGGCGATCATCATCGTCAACCCGGCCGAGCCGCCGCTGATCATGCGCGACACCGTCCACTGCCTGACGGTCGACGCGCCGAAGCAGAAAGAGATCGAGGAATCGGTCCGCGACATGCTCGCCGAAGTCCAGAAGTACGTCCCCGGCTACCGGGTGATGAACGGCCCAGTCTTCGACGGCAACCGCGTCACCACCTTCCTGCAGGTGGAAGGCTTGGGCGACTACCTGCCGAAGTACGCCGGCAACCTCGACATCATGACCGCCGCCGCCGCACGCACCGCCGAGATGTTCGCCGAAGAAATCCATGCCGCCGAGAGGCGTGAGGCGGAAGGCGTGAGGCGTGACAGCAACGCCGTCGCGAAGGACCAGGCCTGACCCTGCGGCTGTTCCGCCTCACTCCTCACCCCTCACCCCTCACGAGTAAGCCATGAATCTGAAAGGCATCGCGGTCAAGACCCATGACATGTCGCTGCGTGACGGCATGCACCCGAAGCGCCACCAGATCAGCATCGAACAGATGCAGAAGATCGCCACTGGCCTCGATGCCGCCGGCGTGCCGCTGATCGAAGTCACCCACGGCGATGGTCTCGGCGGTGGCAGCGTCAACTACGGCTTCGCCGCCGCCAGCGACGAGGACTACCTCCGCGCCGTCATCCCGCTTCTCAAGCAGGCCAAAGTCTCCGCCCTGCTGATCCCGGGCATCGGCACCGTCGACGACCTGAAAGTGGCCGCCGACTGCGGAATCCACACGGTCCGGGTCGCCACCCACTGCACCGAGGCCGATGTCAGCGAGCAGCACATCGTCGCGGGCAGAAAGCTCAACCTCGACACCGTCGGCTTCCTGATGATGGCTCACATGAGCGAGCCGGAAGCGCTGCTCAAGCAGGCCCGACTGATGGAGAGCTACGGCGCCCAGACCATCTACGTCACCGACTCGGCCGGCTACATGCTGCCGGACGATGTCACGGCCAGAATCGGCCACCTGCGCCAGCACCTGAACCCGGACACCGAACTCGGCTTCCATGGTCACCACAACCTGTCGATGGGCGTGTCGAACAGCCTCGCCGCCATCGAAGCGGGTGCGCGGCGCATCGACTGCGCCTGCGGCGGCATGGGCGCCGGTGCCGGCAACACGCCGCTCGAAGTGTTCATCGCGGTGGCCAACCGGATGGGTATCGAGACCGGGGTCGACCTGTTCAAGGTCACCGATGTTGCAGAAGACCTGGTCACCCCGATCCTCGACTTCCCGGTGCGCATCGACCGCAACTCGCTGACGCTCGGCTATGCCGGCGTCTACTCGAGCTTCCTGCTGTTCGCCCGCCGCGCCGAAGCCAAGTACGGCGTGCCGGCAAGAGAAATCCTGATCGAGCTGGGCCGCCTGAAGATGGTCGGCGGTCAGGAAGACATGATTGAAGACACCGCCATCAACATGGCTCGCGAGCGTGGGCTGCTGGCAGCCTGAGATCGTGAACAAGGCCACCACCACCTTCCGCGCGGCGCGCGACCTGTTGCTGCGCCATCGCAGCGACTACACGTCCGCGATGCGCGAGTTCGCCTGGCCGCAGTTGCCCAGCTTCAACTGGGCGCTCGACCATTTCGATGATCTGGCGCGCGGCAACGGCAGCACTGCGCTGTGGATCGTCGATGACGCCGGCAACGAGCTGAAGCGCTCGTTCGAAGAACTGCGCATCGCTTCCAATCGCACCGCCAACTGGCTGCGCGCACTCGGCGTGCGGCGTGGCGATCGCCTGCTGGTGATGCTGCCGAATCGGGTCGAGCTGTGGGAAGTGATGCTGGCGGCGATCAAGCTCGGTGCGGTGCTGGCACCGGCGACGCAGATCCTGTCGGTGGCCGACCTTCAAGACCGCATCGAGCGCGGCGACATGCGCGCGGTGATCGCCGATGAGGCCAGCACGGCCAAGTTCGATGGCATCGCCGACGGCAGGCTCAAGATCGTCGTCGGTGGCGAAGCCGAGGGCTGGACTGCGTACTCGGAAGCGGCACATGCCGCAGACGGCTACACCGCCGATGGCGCGACCGAGGGCAGCGATCCCTGCGTGCTGTATTTCACGTCCGGCACTACCTCGAAGCCGAAGATGGTGCTGCACACCCAGACCAGCTATCCGGTCGGTCATCTGAGCACGATGTACTGGCTCGGCCTGCAGGCCGGCGACGTGCATCTGAACATCAGCTCGCCGGGCTGGGCCAAGCACGCCTGGAGTTGCTTCTTCGCGCCCTGGCAGGTCGGTGCGACGGTGTTCATCTACAACCAGGGCCGCTTCGATGGCGCGAAGACCTTGGCGACCATCGTCCGCTGTGGCGTCACCAGCCTGTGTGCGCCGCCGACGGCTTGGCGCAGCCTTATCCTGGAAGACCTGAGGGCCTATCCGGTCGCGCTGCGCGAGCTGACCAGCGCCGGCGAGCCGCTGAATCCGGAAGTGATCGAACAGGTCAAAGCTGCATGGGGCATCACCATCCGCGAAGGCTTCGGCCAGACCGAATCGACCGCGATGCTCGGCAACCCGCCGGGTCAGCCGGTGCGTTACGGCTCGATGGGCCGGCCGCTGCCGGGTTATCAGATTGATCTGCTCGATCTCGATGGCACGGTGGCCCGGGAAGGCGAGATTTCAGTTCGGCTGAGCCCGCGCCCGACCGCGATCATGGCCGGCTACGCGGGCGACGACGCGAAGACGCGGAAAGCGCTCGGTGGCTCGCACTACGGCACCGCCGATGTCGCGTCGATCGACGCTGATGGCTACTACTGGTACGTCGGTCGTACTGATGACGTGTTCAAGAGTTCGGACTACCGCATCTCGCCGTTCGAGCTGGAAAGCGCCTTGCTCGAACATCCGGCGGTCGCCGAAGCGGCCGTGTTCGAAAGCCCGGACTCGAAGCGTCTCTGCGTGCCCAAGGCCTGCGTGATCCTGACACCCGGCCATGCACCGACAGCGGACACCGCGAAAGTGATCCTGCAGTTCGCGCGCGAGCGGCTGGCGCCGTACCAGAAGATCCGCGTGCTGGAGTTCTGCGAGCTGCCGAAGACCGTGTCCGGCAAGGTCAAGCGCAACGAACTGCGCGCCACCGAAGCCGAGCGCCGTGCGTCCGGAACCCGCGGTCCGCACGAGTATTTCGACACCGATTTCCCCGAGCTGCTGGATACCCGACGCGCCTGAGCCCCGCTCAACTGCCGCGCATCATCTGAACCGGAAGACCGCCATGAACGCACCCGTCACGCCCGAGTCGAAGCCGATTCCGCTGTCCGAACTGCCGGTCGTCTGGACCGACAAGGAAAAGCATCGCTTCAAGGTCGCCCGGCGCAGCTTCGTCGACCCGGACATCCTGAAGACCGAATACGAGACGATCTTCAATAAGTGCTGGCTGTACCTCGGTCACGAGTCGGAACTTGCCAAGCCGGGCGACTTCGTGACCCGCATCGTTGCCAAGCGCAGCATCCTGTTCACCCGGGACGCCAGCGGCAAGATCAATGCGATGTTCAACACCTGTCCGCATCGCGGTGCGCAGGTTTGCCGCGAGCGCAAGGGCAACGCCAAGTCGTTCCAGTGCTTCTATCACGGCTGGGTGTTCGGCTCTGACGGCAAGCTCAAGAGCCAGCCGGGTGCCGAGTGCTATCCGGACGACTTCAACGCCGACGGCGATGCCAATCTGGTACCGGTGCCGCGGCTCGATTCCTACCGCGGCTTCTGGTTCATCTGCTTCGATGCCAACGTGCAGTCGCTGCCGGATTATCTGGCCGGCGCGAAGGAGTGGATCGACATCGTCGCCGACCAGTCGGAAACGATGATGACCCTGGTCGGCGGCACGCAGGAGTACCAGATTCGCGCCAACTGGAAGCTCTTGACCGAGAACTCGATCGACGGCTACCACGCGATGAACACTCACGCGACGTACGTCGACTACCTGAAGAACTCGCAGGGCTCGATGAGTCCGGTGCCGTTCGATGGCACCGGCTACGACCTTGGCAACGGCCACGCGGTGATCGAGTACCGCGCGCCCTGGGGGCGTCCGGTCGCGCAGTGGATTCCGCTGTGGGGCGAGGAAGGGAAAGTGGAGCTGGCGAAGGTCCACGCGCGGCTGGTCGAGCGCTTCGGACAGGCGCGCGCCGACCGCATCGCGTTCTCGAATCGCAACATGTTCATTTTCCCGAACCTGGTGATCAACGACATCATGGCGATCACCGTGCGCACCTATTACCCGACCGCGCCGGATGCGATGAATGTCTTCGGCTGGGCGCTGGCGCCGAACGAGGAAAGCGCGTGGGCGCGCAAGTATCGACTGTCGAACTTCCTCGAATTCCTCGGCCCGGGCGGCTTCGCGACACCGGATGATGTCGAAGCGCTGGAACAGTGCCAGCGCGGCTTCGAGTCGATGCTCGAAGCGCCGTGGAGCGACATCTCCAAGGGCATGAAGAAAGAAAAGGTCAACTACGACGACGAGCTGCAGATGCGCACGTTCTGGACCCAGTGGCAGGCCTGCACCAAGGCCACCGCGGCGCCTCGCACGGGAGACCGCTGATGAGCACGCTGACCCTCGCCACCGTCACCCGCGAGCAGGTCGAGGACTTCATGTTTCTCGAAGCGGAAATCCTCGACGAGTGGCGTCTGAAGGAATGGCTGACCTTGTTCACGCAGGACGCCACCTACAACGTGCCGGCCACCGACGTGGCCCCGAACGCCTCGCCGGACAGTGCGCTGTTCTACGTCGCCGATGATCGTTTCCGGCTCGAGCAGCGGGTCGAGCGCCTGCTGAAGCGCACCGCCCATGCCGAGTTCCCGCGCTCGAAGACGCGGCATCTGGTGTCGAACGTGCGCATTCGCAGCCGCTCGGAAACCGAACTCGATGTCGGTGCCGCCGTGCTGACCT
Organism: Nevskia sp.; assembly: GCF_021732705.1. Lineage (GTDB taxonomy): Bacteria > Pseudomonadota > Gammaproteobacteria > Nevskiales > Nevskiaceae > Nevskia. Next base: position 499,012 of record NZ_JAKFUM010000003.1, read on the forward strand.
ACCGCACCAAGATGGGCCTGACCGAAACCTACATCGGCAGCTATCGCTACCGGCTGGTGGTCGAAGACGGCCGGCTGCTGATCCGCGAGAAGCGCTGCATTCTCGACATGGATGGCCTCAAACCCAACGGTCGCATCAGCATCATTCTCTGAGATCAGGCCGATGAACCCTCCCTTCCGCTACAAGCGCCTCGGCTACGTCGCCCTGAACGTCACCGATCTGACGCGCAGCGCCGCGTTCTATCGCGATCTGGTCGGGCTCGATGTCAGCGATTCCAGTGACGCAAGTGTCGCGCTGCGCTGCTCGCGCGACCATCATGCGATGCTGCTCTATCCGGCCGCGCAGCCGGGCCTGAAGCGCATCGCCTTCGAACTGGAATCGGCGGCCGATCTGGCCAAGGCGCGCGACTACGTGGTCAGCCTCGGGCTGGAAGTGGAAGCGGTCTCGGCCGACGAAAAGAAGACGCTGCGGCTGGTCGATGCGCTGCGCTTCAGGATTCCCGGCTGTGGCCTGTGCATCGAGCTGTTCGTGCAGATGATGTTCATGGCCAAGCCGTTCGAAGCGCGGCTGGCGAAGATCGAGCGGCTTGGCCATGTCGTGCTGAACGTCGCCGATTTCAATGCCACGGTCAGCTTCCTGAACGACCAGCTCGGCTTCCGCACCTCGGACTTCGTGCCCGGTTTCGCGGCCTTCCTGCGCGCGCACCCGAATCCGCTGCATCACTCGCTGGCGGTGCTCAGCGGTGCCGATGACCATCTGAACCACGTCAACTTCATGGTCAGCGACATCGACGACATCGGCCGGGCGATGAATCGCATGAAGGCCGCCGGCGTCGAGATCGTGTTCGGGCCGGGCCGGCACCTGCCGTCGGAAAGCATCTTCCTGTACTTCCTCGATCCGGACGGCATGACCGTCGAATACAGCTTCGGCATGGAAACCTTCCCAGAAGCCGGTGCCCGCGAAGCGCGGCTGCTGGAACCGGTGCCGGCCACGCTGGATACCTGGGGCAGTGTCGCCACGCCGCCGTTCGGCAAGATTGGCGCGATCGAACGGTCATGAGCACCGGCCCGCGCTTCGAAGGACAGGTGGCGATCGTCACCGGAGCCGGCCGCGGCATCGGCTACGCTTGCGCCGAGCGCTTCGCCTCCGAAGGCGCGAATCTGGTGATCGGCGATCTCGATCAGGCGCAGGTCGATGCGGCCGTCAGTCAACTGATCGCCGACTACGGCGTGAAGGTCGTCGGCGTGGCTGGCGACCTGTCGCATCAGTCGGTCGCCGAAGCGACCATCAAGGCCGCGCTCGACCACTACGGCCGCATCGACGTGCTGGTCAACAACGCCGGCGGCGGCATCCTGCGGCCGTTCCTCGCGCACACGCCGGAAACGCTGAAGGCGACCATCGACCGCAACCTGTGGACGTGCATCTGGTGCTGCTGGTACGCGCTGCCGACGATGCGCGCGCAGGGCTACGGCCGCATCGTCAATCTGGGTGCCGATTCGGTGCGCAACGGCCTGTTCGACCACGCCGCCTACAACGCGGCCAAGGGCGGCATGCACGGCATGACCACCGGCCTGGCGCGTGAATACGCCCGCGAAGGCATCACCGTGAACACCGTCGCGCCCTGCGTGGTGCAGACCCCGCAGCTCGATGAAGTCGCCAAGCGCGATCCGGAACTGGTGCGCAAGGTGATCGACGTGGTGCCGATGGGCCGCCCGGGCACGATGGACGAAATCGCGTCGATGGTCGCCTACCTCGGCAGCCGCGAAGCCGCATTCGTCACCGGTCAGGTGATCAGCGTCAACGGCGGCACGACGATGCTCTGAGCCGCGCAGAATCCCTCTTTCCTTTCCATCACCCGCCCATGCCCCAGTCCGTTGCCACGATCGCCGAGTCCGAGCTGCTCGACGGCGAGATGAAAACCTGGTTCCTGCCCGATGGCACGCGCATCGCGCTGTACCACGTCAATGGCGGGTTCTACGCCACGCAGGACACCTGCACCCACGAGAACGCCTCGCTGACCGAAGAAGGCCAGGTCGAAGGCGATCGCGTGATCTGCACCTGGCACTACTGCGAGTTCTCGATCATCGAAGGCACGGCGCTGAATTCGCCGTGCAGCGAGCCGCTGCAGACCTACCCGGTCACGCGCGTCGACGGGGTGCTCCATGTCCACTACTGAACCTGTGATCGCAAGGGCCGGCCGCAGCCGTGCACCCGCGAAGCCGACCATCGCCGGCAAGCCGCCACGGCGCCGCACGCAGGCGGAGCGCTCGGACGAGATGCAGCAGCGGCTGGTCGAAGCCGCCGCCACGGTGCTGCGCAAGAAAGGGTATGCCGGCTTGCGCACCGACGAAGTGGCGCGCGCCGCCAAGGTTTCGCGCGGCGCCCTGCAGCATCACTATCCGAGCAAGGACAGCCTCGTCGTCGCAACTGCCGAACACCTGCTGCGCGCGAGCCTGACCCGCGGCCAGAATCGCGCGGCCAGCGCCGTTGCCGCTGCCGATCCGATCGACGCGATCATCGCCGACGGCATGGAGTTCTTTCTCGGCCCGGATTTCGGCGTGGTGCTCGATCTGGTGCTGGCCGGCAGCAAGAGCCGCGGCCTGCGCGACCAGATCTACGCCCATGCCCGCGAAAGCCGTCTCGGTGTCGAGGAAGCCTGGCTCGGCCTGCTGGTCGAACACGGCGTGCCGCGCGCGAAGGCGGAGAAGGTGCTGTGGCTGACGATCAGCCTGATCCGCGGCCTTGCCGTACGAGCGCTGTGGCAGCGCGACGAGGCCCTGTTCAAGTCACTGCTCGATGAGTGGAAGCTGATCGTCGCCGAGCATCTGCGCGCCTACACCCACATCACACCGAAAACGAAAGGAGCCCCACGATGAGCCTCTGGCAGGATTTTGTCGGCAGCGAGATTCGCATGATCGACACCCCGAGCTTCGGGCGCATCCGCATTGCCGAGGCCGGCCGCAAAGGAGCGCCGGTAATCCTGTTTCAGCATGGCATCGGCGGGCATCTGGAAGCCTATTGCAAGAACCTCGTCGCGCTGTCGGACGAGTTCCATTGCATCGCGTTCGACTATGTCGGCCATGCGATGTCGAACCGCAAGGTCATGGAATACACGCCGCCGGTGCTGGCCGAACAGTTGCGCGAATTGATGGATGCGCTGGGCATCGACAAGGCGCATCTGTCCGGCGAGTCGCTGGGTGGCTGGGTCTCCGGCTACTTCGCGGTGAAGTATCCCGAGCGAGTGCTGAAGCTGATGCTGAACACCGGCGCCGGTATCCCGATCGTGTCCGAGAAGGGCCGGGCCGACATGCTCGACCTGATGGAGCGCTCGAAGAAGGCCGCGGGCGCTCAGCCTACCTTCGAGATGGTCAAGCACCGCATCGCCTGGCTGATCCATCCGAACAACCACCATCTGGTGACCGACGAACTGGTCAATCTGCGGCTGCACTACTACCTGATGCCCGAGGGTCGCGAGGTCTCGCCGCTGGTCAACCGCATGCTGCCGCGACATGACGAATTCCTGGTGCCGCTGGAGCAGATCAAGGCCGAGACGATGCTGCTGTGGACCCGCGACAATCCGATCCACGATCTGGAATGCGCGCAAGCGGCCCATGCGCGAATCCCGGGTTCGACGCTGTACGTGATGAAGGCCGATGGCGCGCACTGGCCGCAGTACGAGGCCCCGGACGAGTTCAATCAGGTGGCGCGGGATTTCTTCGCCAGCCGCAGCGGGGTGGCCGCGTGAGCCGCGCCGGCCACGTGGCACCAGCGCGCAAGATCGTCGCCAAGCCGGCGACCGAGCGTCTGAAGATCGCGAACGAGCTGCGCGACGCCTATGCCAGCCTCGTGCCGATCGCACCGATCCGCGATCGGCTGCCGGCCGGCGATGTGGCCGCCGCCTACGCGATTCAGGACAGCAACACCCGGCGCTGGCTGAAGGACGGCCGTCGTCTGGTCGGCCGCAAGATCGGCCTGACCTCGCTCGCGGTGCAGAAGCAGCTCGGCGTTGACCAGCCGGACTTCGGCATGCTGTTCGCCGACATGGCGGTCTGCGATGGCGAAGCCGTGGCAGCGGGCCGCGTGCTGCAGGGCAAGGTCGAAGCCGAGATCGCGTTCGTGCTGGAACGCGATCTGGTGATCGAACAGCCGACGATGGCCGACGTCACGCGTGCGATTGCCTACGCGACGGCGTCGATCGAGATCGTCGGCAGCCGCATCGCGAACTGGGACATCCGCCTCGTCGATACCGTGGCCGACAACGCCTCGAGCGGCCTGTTCGTGCTCGGCAACACGCCGCATTCGCTGAACGGGCTGGACCTGCGCAACTGCCGCATGAACATGACCCGCGCGGGAGAGGTGGTGTCGACCGGCGTCGGCCATGCCTGTCTCGGTCATCCGCTGAACGCGACGCTGTGGCTCGCGCGCAAGATGGTCGAGGTCGGCCGGCCGCTGAAGGCCGGCGACATCATTCTGTCCGGCGCACTGGGCCCGATGGTGGCGGTGAAGTCGGGTGAATCCTACGAGGCGACGATCGAGGGACTCGGTTCGGTGCGCGCGGTGTTCGCCTGACGCTGCGCGGCCCGGCGAACACCGGCGGCCGCATCACGACGCCGCCGGAATCTCGACGCTTTCGCCAAGCAGCGCGTTGTGCCGCAGCGCGAAACGCGGCTTGACCCACCAGACCAGCAGCGGCAGCACCACCAGCGACAGCACCATGTTGATCGCCATGATCGCGATCAGCAGCAGTCCCATGTCGGCGACGAATTTCAGGCCGGACATCAGGTACCACGGCGCGATGCCGAGGGCCATGATCGTGGCGGTGAAGGTGATCGCCTTCCCGGTGGTCTGCAGCGCCGCAGTGATCGCGGCCTGCCAGTCGCGATCCGAATGGCCGCCGCGGGCCTGCAGTTCCTCGCAGATGCGCGACATCAGATAGATGCCGTAGTCGATGCCGACGCCGACTCCAATCGCTGCGACGATCATCGAGTTGACATCGAGCCCGACGCCGAGCAGGTGCATCGCCGCGATCAGTGCCTCGTTCGCGAGATTCACCGGGATGATCAGCAGCACGCCCGCCACCATCGAGCGATACGCGAGGCTGCACAGCACGAAGATCATCAGGTTCACCGCCAGCACCACCAGCACGTGGTAGCGCTCGACCACCCGGTTGACCGCTTCCTGCAGCGCGATGGTGCCGGTGCCGAGGCGCACGGTGAATTCAGGATGATCGACGCCGACATCGGCCACGGCCTTGCCGGCCGCCTTCAACGCGGCATTGACCGTTTCCTGCTTGTTGTCCGGGTACCACAGCGAGACCGTCGAGTGCTGCAGGCCCGAGTCGACGACATGGCCGAAGTTCTTCGAGCTCGAGCCCATCATCGCGCCGACGGCGGCGGCGCTGATCGCGCGTTCGCGGGCATCCAGTGGCAGCCACTTCGGGTTGCCGCCATTGAACAGCCGGCTGGCTTCGCTGAGGTAGTCGGCGAAGGCCAGCGTGGCGCGTGGCGGGGCCTCGCCATGCTCCAGCAGCGACTGCAGCCGGATCTCGGTCAGGATCGTGTCGACCCGCTGGCCGGTCCAGTCCGGGCGGGTCGGGTCCTTCGCTTCCAGCACGATTTCCAGCGTGTTGACGCCGGGGAAGTTGGCGTTGATCGCGCGAACTGCGGCGTTGAACTCGGAGTGGTCCCACAGCAGGTTCGTGCCTTCGACCGGATTGCCGATGCGGATGCGCGACGCGGTGGCGACGATCGCGACCGACGCCAGCACGACCACCGCCGTGGTCCGCATCGCCGCACGGCCCGTGACCTGCGCGGCGATGCCGGCGAGCAGCGCCTGCAGGCGACGATGCACGCCGCCACTGTGCTGGCGATCGCGGCCGATCAGCCGTTCCACGTTCTTCGGTGGTGGCAAGGTGGCCAGCAGCAGCGAGATCAGCACGACGCCGGTCGGGATCAGCCAGACCGCCCACATGCCGCAGAAGATGGCGTGTCGCACCATCGCCGGAATCGGTGCGGCCATCACCACGACGATGCCGAGAATGTCGGTCAGGATGCCGAGCACGCTCGGCGCGAGCATCACGCTCATGGTCAACTCGGCCGCTTTCCGGCGATGCTCGGGCTGCCCGCCGAGCTGGGCATAGACCTCGTAGTAGCGCTCGGTGAACTGCACGCTGTGCGAGAACGAGCGCGCCGTCAGCAGCAACGGCACGACCATCAGCAGCGGCTCGATCGAGATGTCGAGCCAGCCGACGAGGCCGAAGGCCCAGATGCCGGCGACGGTGCTGGTGATGATCGGCGTCAGCACGCCGACGACATTGCGCATGTACAACGCAAGGGCGGCAACGAACAGCACCATGGTCACGGCGAAGATGCCGAGCATCTGCCAGACATAGCGGTAGACCCAGCCGAACAGCACCGGCTGGCCGGTGAGATGGACCTCGTGATGCGCGTCGCGCGCGGCTTCCACCAGCTTCTGCACGTGTTCGAACGCGGTGCCGTAATCGACGCGCTCCTCGATGAACGTGGCCATGACGATGGCGGCGCTGTCGTCGCGCGAGATCAGGAATTCGCGCACCTTCGGCGCGCGGTCGACGTGCAGCCGGAAGTCGGCGAGTTCCTCCGGCGTGGTCGGCGGGTGATCCGACATCAGCGGCCGCATGTCGATCCCGCCCGGCGTGGCTTCGGAATAGCGCGCCTTCTCGGTCGTGATCGACAGGATCTGGTCGTGGTCGACGCCGGGGGCGAGGTCGATGTCGCGCGTCATCTGCCAGACCTTGGCCAGCGTCTCGGCGTTGTAGATCGTCGGCCGGGCATCGGCCGATCCGGGCGCGACATCGGTGCGCCGGATCATCACCATCATCGTCAGCGGGCTGCCGAAGTTCGGGTGATCCCGGAACACCTGCACGAACGGATCGTCGGTCGGCAGCAGGTCCGAGAAGATGGTCTGCAGCTTGACCTTCGGCAGGCCGGCGGCGAAGAACGCCGTGATCAGCGCGAACAGCAGGTACGACAGCCCGCGATGGGCCAGAACGAACATCGCGAGCCGCGCCCGCAGCGAGTAGGGACCAGCCATGCCTGTCAGCTACCGGAAATCAGGAGATCGTCAGTGACGACCGTGGCGCGCCGGCGACACGGTCGTCCACCCGGGGCGCGCGGTGCGCGTCAGCTGGCGCCGAGCCGCTGCAGCGCACTCTGCGTCAGATACTTGTCGTACATCTTCGGGTCGTTGGCGCCGCTCATGTGCTGGCCTTCGACCGCGCGTACCTGCTGGATGCGGGTGACGCTGTTGCTCTGGATGTCGCTCGACGTGACATGGGCCCAGCTCCAGTACGGATGCTTGCCGTCCATCACCGCCTTGCCGCCGCCTTCGTACAGCGAGTACGCGCCGTCGAACGAGCGGAACGGCTTGCCGTTGCGATCGAACGTGACCATGCCGATGACGACCTGGTTGCGGGCATCGAACCAGACCCGCTTCTTCGAGATCGGCGCGCGCGGAAAGCCGGTCGGCTCGGCTTCGACGATGATCGCTTCCGGCACCAGCTGCACCGTGGAATCCCAGAAGCTCTTGCCTTTCTTGCCGCCGTGGGTGGTGTGTTCCCAGTTGTCGTCGGCGTAGTTCCAGCTGTCCGACAGGCCGGCGAGGAACGGTCCGCGGCCAACGATCTTGTAGTTGCCCCAGGTGTAGAGCGGATCGCCCGCGGCCCAGGCATCGGACAGGTACAGCGTCAGGCCGGGCACCAGCGGTTCGAAGCGCTGGTTGGTCGGGAACTGGCGCACGCGGCGGAACTCCGGCACGTAGCCGTAGAGCTGCGGAAACGTCGAGTGATCGTAGTCCCAGATGTTCAGGAACGAGGTGCCGCGGAAGGCCTGCGGCGTCAGGAAGAACACCGACTGGAAGCGCAGCTTGTCCTTGTGCGCGGGCCAGTACGGCTTCGGCTCCATCGACACGCGGGCGACCGGCGACATCTCGGCCCAGCCGCCGGAATAGTTGAAGCGCTCGCCGCCGTCGGAATCGGTGGTGGCCAGCTTCATCGCGTAGAACGAGGCATCGTGCCGGCCCCAGTTCAGCGTCTGCGCGGCGAACAGTTCGACGCCGGTCTTCGGGTCCGGAAACGGGTTGCCGCCGATCCAGGGCCCGCCATCGGCCTTGTTGATGACGTTGCCGCGGGCATCGAACCCGGCCTTGCCGCTGTTGCGCAGCGTGGCCTCGACGTATTCCCACGGCGACAGCCGCATGATGTCGGTCGTGGTCTTGACGATCTTCTGCTTGCGGCCCTGCTTCAGAATCTGCTCGTAGCGCACCGGCTCGATCAGATCCTTCACCGCCTCGACGTTCGAGGCGTCGATCATGTCGCCGGTCTTGATCCGGCCCTTGGTGTAGTTCTCGATCGACAGCAGCTCGTCCGGGTAGGCCTTGCTGACATCGCCGGTGGCGGCCATGACCTCGGCCAGCGGTGCCAGCACGCCGGTGCTGAGCACGCCGGTGGCCGCGTCCTGCAGGAACTTGCGGCGGGAATAGCCGCGGTCGTATCGGATGAGCTTCATTCGGAGTTCTCCTCGTTCAGATGAGCTGCGGCTTTTCGGGTGTCGGTGTCAGCGGCTTCGGGCGGTCACAAGTGGAGGTAGCCATCGACATCCATCGTGGCGGTGATGCCGGTATGCAGCCAGCCGTGACGCAGCACGGCGGCGGTTTCGTCGGGCTGATCGAGATAGCCGAGCATCACCGTCGGGCCGCGCGCCACCAGCTCGCCGGCGACGCCGCGCGGCAGCTCTTGGCCCCGGTCATCGATGATCCGCAGCTCGACCTGGCTGAGCGCGCGGCCGGCCGAGCGCTGGGCATCGCTGCCGCGCCAGTTCGGGCCATGGCGCGAGGCCGGCAGCACGGCGGCGAGCCCGGACAGCTCGACGATCGACAGCACATGGAACAGGCCGGTATTCGGCAGCCGGTCGTTCAGTTGCGCGATCAGGCTTTCCGGCAGCGTCGGCCCGACATAGGTGATCCGCCGCAGACTCGACAGCGGACTCCAGTCGTCGCCGGCATGCGCCAGCAGCTGCCGGAACAGCAAGGTGGTCAGTGCCAGATCGGTCACGCCGTGGTCGTAGATCGCGTCGTGGATCGCCGCGGCCTCGAAGCGCTCGATGAACACTTGCGCTGCGGCACGGTTGACCAGTCCCGCCGTGATCAGGCCGTGCGTGGAACTGCCCGACGGCAGCGCGACGAGGCCGATCGCTTCATCGGCGAATGCGCCTTCGGCAGCGTGCAGCAGGCTCGCGGCGCAGACATTGCGATGCGACAGCTGCACGGCGCTGGCGTCGCCGGCGAGCGCGCTGGCGAAGTAGACGATCAGCGGCGCATCGCCGCCGGTGTCGCTGTCGGCAATCGGATCGGCATCGATCACCAGCTGCTCCTGCGACTTCGCCAGTTCCGGCAGCGCGCCCTGACCATTGAAGATCAGCACGCGGACGAACGGGCAGTGGTCGATCAGGGCATCGGCGTGTTCGAGCGCGGCGTCATCGATGATCGCCGCGACGGCCTGCAGGCGATTCATTCGCTGCACCAGCGCTTCCAGCGGCAGCGTCGGCAGGATCGGCGCCGCCACGGCGCCGGCCCAGGCCAGCGCGTACTGCGCTTCGAGCTGGCGATCATTCGCGTGTCCGACGAGCGCGACGACATCGCCCGGCTTGATGCCGAGTTCGAGCAGGCCGCTGGCGAGGCAGGCCACGCGGCTTTCAAGCTGGCGGTAGGTCTTGCCGCGCTCGCGATGGATGATCGCCATGCCGTTCGGGCGTTGCTGGGCGGCGCGGCGGAGGCTGCTGGTGAATTGCATGGAGTTGGGGCAGGGTTCAGGGACGCGAACGATAACGCCAGCGGACGGCCGACTGGCGCGCGCCGTTCAGCGGCCTGCGCTTCGGCCGCTGGCCACGGCCAGCGGCACGGCGTCGTCGCGGCCGGCATCCGCTGCCTGCTTGGTCGATGGCGAACCCGGCGGCGGCAGATCCAGCGGCATGAATGCCGACTGCATCAGGAACGGCTCGTCGAAATGGCGGCGGCCGATGTAGTCCATCGGCAGGTGCGACAGATGCCGCAGGCTGCCCGGACGCGTGATGCCGCTGGCCAGCCGCCAGCCTGGAGCGTCGCTTTCGGTGCCGGCGATCAGGCCGTCGAGCTGGAACGGGCTGCGCGTGCCGCCGCTCGGCAGCGGCAGCGTGTAGAGATCCTCATAGCGCTTCAGCGTGTACTGCCGCGGCGTTGCCGGGCTGCCGACGCTGACTTCCGTGCCGGCGGCGCCGACCCGGCGCACGCCGCCGTGCACGGCATCGAGCATCAGCAGTGCCTGCGGCGGCGCCAGACCATCCTGCGGAAAGAATGCCGGCTGCTCGTCGGCGGGGGCCGCCGCGCTGGCGGGCTTGCGGGCGAGCCGCTGCTGCACCGGGAACCAGAAATGATCGCGGCCGGAGGCGCGCAGGCTTTCGTAGGCCAGCGGCTTCAGGTGGTCGTCCAGGGTCACGCGCCACACGAGGCCGTCGACCGGTGCCGTGCCGCTTGCCGCGTTCGGCGTGCGGAACCAGAAGAAGTAGTTGACCTGCACCAGATTCAGCGGCCCGAGCCGAGTGAAGCCGATCTGGTAGTTGACCTCGGGCTTCGTGGTATCGACATCCAGACCCTGCGCGGTCCACATCGGCGCGCCGAGCTGACGCCGCGTGGCATCGGCAGTGGTCAGCACCTGCGGCGCATTGGCTTCGGCCAGCGCTCGCCAGGTCGAGTCGACGAAGCCGGGCAGGCCGAACTCGTCCGGGTAGGAGTCGTACATCGACTTCGGGATCAGCGTGAGGTCTTCGACCTCGGCCACCTGCCAGCGCACCGCCGGCGTGTTGTCGAGCAGGGCCGCGGCCGGCTTCGCGAATTCGGCACGGACCAGGCGCTCGTGGTCGGCGATGTCGGCGCGCAGCAGCGGCTTGGTCAGCGCATAGAAACCCCAGGTGCGGGCCTTGTCCGAGTAGTCGTCCGGTGGCACCGCCAGTTGCTTGACCAGCGCGACGTTGTCCGGATTCTCGAGTTCCAGGCCGGCCAGACCGCGGCCGCAGTTCAGGAATTCGAAGCGCAGGATCGCGGCTTCCTGCTGGCTCAGGCCGAGGTTCTGGTATTCGAACTCGCGCGCTTCCTGATCGAACTCGCGCATCCGGCGAATCCAGCCGTTGAGCACGCCGAAGTCTTCGGTATCGTCGCGGAACGACGCGGTCAGGCGGTCGGTGCGCAGGTACGGGAAGCCCGGCACGCGATGGAACGCGGTGTCGCGGACCCCGGCAGCGTCGATCCTCGCGTCGATCTCGGCATAGCGATCGCGGCAGGACTTCAGCTCCTTGTAGAAGCCGGTGATCTCGACCAGCGTCGGCTTCGGCGGTGGCGCGGCCGTGCATCCGATTCCTGCCAGCCACACGGCCACGGTCGTGGCCACGACAGCGCGCTGCTTCATGCTCCAGCCCCTCGCAATGACGAATTCTGGCCGGTCAGGCCGGCATCATGGCGCTGGCCGGGCCGGGGCCGCGGGCAGCGCTGAAAAACTCCACGACAGCGTGACCTTGGCGGTGCCGGTAAACAAGCCCAGCCAGGTCGAATTTGCGTTCAGCGGCAGGCTCAGCGGCAAGGTGGCGCTGGCGGTGCCGCGCTCCGGGGCCTGACGCAGGGTCGCGGTGATCCATTCCAGCGCGGCCGTCGGCATCGGCTGGGGTTCGGTGGTGCGCGAGGTGTGGCCGCTCTCGGTGAATTCGGTCACGCCGACCGGCGACGGAATGTGGACGTTCTCGACCAGCAGGCCGCGCACCTTGTCGGCGGTATCGAGCACGACGGTGAAGTGATCGCACAGCGGCAGGCCGTCCGAGGCATCGACGGTATCGGCTTCGCGCCGTTCGCTGAACGGCACGAACTTGTCGCTGGTCTTGTTGTAGCGCACGCCGTCGATCGCCAGCTTCAGCGTCACCCGCGAGCGGCTGGTGCAGCCCTTGAACGGCAGGAAGTACAGGTACTGGCCGGGTTCGGGATCTTCCTCCAGCGCTTCCGGGTAATCGCGCGCGGCGAGGATCGCGGCGTACTGCAGGTTGGTGTCGCGGTTGCAGATCGCATCGCCCTTGCAGCCGTAGATGGCTTCCTGAAAGCGCTTGTCGAAGGCTTTCTGTTCGGCCTCGGTTTCCGGCAGCACCAGCTTGCCGCCCTTGGCTTCGATGCTGCGTTTCGCCTGTCGCGCCAGATGGATGGTCTTCGCTTCGAGGCGTTCGTTCAGATCGTGTGCCAGCAGGTTGCGCACTTCCCGGCGGCCGTCGGAGCGCAGGTCCAGGGTCAACTCGTAGCGCTGCGTGGTGCTGCCCTTCGAATACTGATCCCCCGGGTACTTCGGATCGTTCTTCTTCCAGGTCTGGGTCGCCTCGACGGTGGCGACCAGGTGCAGGCGTCGATCGATCGGCGCAGCGTCGGCCGCGGTCGAGATGAACGTCGCAAGCGCCATCGCGACGGCGGCGACGGTCCATCGTGCGGGCAGGCAGTTCGGCATCGATCGCGCTCCGGTCACACCGCTATCGGGTTGCGCCGAAGCGGCGTCCGTACGACAGCCCGGCGCTGATGCCGCGGAAGCGGACATCGGCTTCGCCGCCGCCGAGCGCCGCGGGAATCGAGTTCTGGCCATGGCGGATGTTGCGGTCGGTACTGGTGGCATAACCGGTGATCTCGGAGACCGCGTTCAGGGCATAGGTGAAGCCGCCGGTGAAATGCAGCTTCGGCGTGGCCGGCGCCAGCCCGCTGAACAGCGTCTGCGAGCGCGGGATGACCTGCGTGGCGTAGCTGAAGCCGGCGATCAGGTTCAGCGACGGAATGATCCGGTGGCTGACGCCGAGCTTGTAGACGTTCTGGTCGCTCCAGCCGAAGCCCGGACCATTGGTCGAGCCGAGCGGCCGGCCCTGAAACACGAGATCGATGCGATTGCCGAAGCCGTGGCTGTCGCCGTACGCGAAGTGCTGGTATTCGACCGCAATGCGCCAGTCCTTTGCCGGCGTGAGCTGCAGTGCGCCGCCGAAGATCACCGGCAGTTCCAGCCGCCCCTGATCCGGCAGCAGGCCGCGGTACTGCTCGATGCGCTGGGTCCAGGTCTTCGAACGGTACGACAGCGCGCCGCTGAGCCACGGCGTCAACGTGCCGGTCCAGCCGAGCGTGAAGCTGGTGCCGAAGGCGCTGTGCTGCCCCTGGTTGCCGATGAACTCAGGCGCTTCCGACAGGGCCGCGAACGGTGCCGTGCCTTCCGTCGACAGGGACTGGTTCTGGACGTTGGCCGACAGGCCGATCGACTGGCCCTTGACGATTTCATGCGCCAGAACCAGCGAGATGCCGGCGATCTTCAGCGAGTTCAGCGCGGTGGCCGAGCGCGCGGCCACTTCCGGCGTCTGCGCGAAGCGGGCGTACGGGCTGCGCGGGTAATCCGGGCCCAGGCCGGCCGCGAACGCCGAGGCGCCAAAGGCCCAGCGTGGCGCCAGCGGCACGGTGACGCCGAACTGCGGGATCGGAAACAGGCGCTTGCCGTTGGACGGGTAGAAGTCGTCCGGCCCGGCGGCGTTGCCGGTGATGCGCGTGCCGCCTTCGACGATCAGCAGATTGGAGCCGACATCGAAGCGGCCGCCGAGACCGATCGCAAGCGCCGGGTTGGCGCTGATCGCCGTGCTCTCGTCGGTGCCGATGTAACTGACGCCGCCGAAGGCCAGACCCTTGATGCCGGTGCCATGCTCGAACGGGCCGAGCGTCGCCCGCGCGTGGAACGGAACGGCCGCGACCAGCGCGATTGCCAGGCAACTCAGGCGTCGATTCATGGTGATCGTTCGAATGATGTGCGACGGATGCGCGTCATCTCCCCATGACGCGTACCCGGAATCCGAGCCTAGCCGGGGACGGGCACTGCCTGCCCAGCCTTTTGTCGACGATCGAGGAAGCGCTCGCGGGCAATCAGGTAGACCGGAAACGTGAACGACACGCCGACATACGACAGCACGACGAAGAACCAGCCCCAGCGGGTGCCCATGCCGATGCGCTGGGCGTCGAACACGACCCAGATCATGAACACGACCCAGGCCACGGCCATGTCGATGCTGAGGAAGGCGGCGGTGCCGCCGGCGTTGATCGCATCGGCGAAGAACTGCACCGGATTCAGGATGTTGCCGCCGTTGCGCATCCAGTCGAAGGCGTGCGGCCAGGTCAGCAGCATGGCCACGATGCCGAGGAGCAGGAACAGCGCGTGCTTGATGTTCTGGGTCATCTGAATCTCCTGAGCGAGGGTGGCAGACGGTGTCGACCGGAGCACCTCGATCGAGTGTCGGCGGCCGGGTTCTGGTGAAGGCCAGACAAAAGGCCGGGGTCCTTTCGGAGCCGCCGGCCGGTCGGTGTCGATGCTGCAAGTCCAGTCCGCTGCGCGCCGTGAAGCATGTCGCCGCGCGGCAGGAAGCGTCAGGCTGACTTGGCGCTGTGACTTTCGTCGGTGAACTTGTCGTAGAAGATCGCTTCGAGCGGCACGCCGATCTGGGTCATCGCGGAGATGCCGGCATCGATCATCCCCGGCGGGCCGCACATGTAGCCTTCGGCCTTGTTCCAGTCGATGCCGGGCAGGGCGTCGGCAATGAACTGCGTCACCAGACCCCGGGCGCCGGTCCACGCGCTGTCGTCCGGTTCGTGCGACAGCACCGGCAGGAACACGAAATTGTCGGCCCAGTTCGCCTTGATCAGATGGATCTGCTCGAGCCCGTACAGATCGGCCTGCGTGCGGGCACCGAACAGGAACACGCAGGGGCGCTTGACCCGGTCCTTGCGGGCCTTTTCCAGCACCGAAAGGATCGGCGCCAGCCCGGAGCCGCCCGCGATGCAGACCATCGGCTCGTTGCCGGTATGCAGGTGGAAGTTGCCGTGCGGCCCTTCGACGTCGAGCGGACGGTTGTCGAGTTCGCCGCGGAACAGCGCTTCGGTGAACGCCCCGCCCGGTACCTTGCGGACGAAGAAATTGACCTGCTGACGGCCATCGCGATCGGGCGCATCGGCGAACGAATAGTTGCGGGCGCGCGGCAGGCCTTCGTAATTCAGGTTGGCGTACTGGCCCGCGATGAAGTGGATCGGCCGATCGAGTTCGACCGTGATCCGGACGATGTCATGGGTCAGCGTTTCAGTCGCGCTGATGCGGCCCTTGAACGCTTCCGGCTTCGGCATGTCCAGCGCCTGACTTTCGACCTCGACCTGAGTCAGCGCGTCCTTCGGAATGGCCTGACAGGCGAGGATGAAGCCAGCGGCGATTTCCTGCTGCGACAGCGTGTAGCCGAAATCGGACAGTGCGCTGACCCGTCCGGTCTTGAGCTTGCACTTGCACGAGCCGCAGGTGCCGACGGTGCAGTTGTGCGGGAACGGCACGCCGTTCTTCAGCGCCGCCTCGAGCATCGTTTCGCCGCTCGGCACCTCGTAGCGCGAACCGAATGGCGCGACCTCGACGATTTTCGCTTCCTTCGCGCCGAATATCGACTTCAGAAATCCCATCGCTCCCCCACTGACGCTTGTTATGTGCGGGCCAGGAGTGCCGGCCGCTTGCGGAAAATAGTAGGGGTCCATACTATTATTTGCAAGCTGGCGGCGGCCCCTGTCGCCGTCCGTCGTTCGTTCCATTCTCGGCGCCACGCTCGGCCTGCGTCGAGACCGCCATATGACGGGCCGATGCCGGATGCCGAGCGACGCGCCGGCCGCGCACGTCCACATTCACGCCGCCATTTCGATACGAAACACCCCGATGAAAGCACTGGTCAGCGTCAAGAGAGTGATCGACTACAACGTCCGGATTCAGGTGAAGCCTGACGGATCGGGTGTGGTGGTGGACGGTGTGAAGCACAGCGTGAACCCGTTCGACGAGATTGCG
>NZ_JAKFUM010000007.1 GCF_021732705.1 Nevskia sp.
CTGTGCACGCGGCAGTCCGCCGAACCCACTCACACTCGTACCGAAGACCCGAGAGCTGCACTTTGGCTTCGTATTGGAAGAGGACTCCAACGCACCCCTCAACGGACATTCCTTCGGGAAGATCTGGAACGAAGGATCGAGCTAGGAGCAGTGGAGGCTCGTAAGACTCGAGAGGCTCCTTGCTCTTTAATAGCGAGCGACACCGCAATTGCCCTAGCGGTGTTGGAACGAGGACGGAACGTTCGAGTGTGTACGAGGTCATGAGGCGCTAACGCTTAAGTTAAGCGGGGGGGGGGGCGAAGCCCGTCCGCTTGAATGCCTTGTTAGATTTAGAACTCAATGCCAAGAACCTTGCCGATGACGGAGACCGCAAGCGCAGTAAGCACGCCGCCGACGATGGTGAGCCACGTAGAACCAAGTGGCTTTTGATGCCACTGCTGAATTTCTGGATTGCTTGGGCGTTCGGCTGGTTGGCCTGCGGTATTTGATTTGGGATTTATTTCAAGTAGTGACACGGCTTGGTTGACCAAGCCAATGGCGCTGTTGATGTTTTCTGTTTCTTGCTGATGCGCTTTGAAAGCGCGACACGTCCCCATGGAAAGAACTAGATTCTTGAATTCATTTTGCAGGCGTGGCTCGAATGCGAGCAGCGGCAATGCTTTGTCTGCCCATGCATCGAAGTCGACGGCAGAAGCAAACGGCGATGACTCGCTACGCGACCTCTGCAATTTGCGAAGCTCAGTGAGTGTTGCTGAGTCCATGCTTTTCAAACCTAACGCTCAGGTTAAGCCGCGCGGCGAAGCCGCGTCGGCTTGAACCGTTGGTTGGGCACCAGCGCGCAGACGTGCGTACTCCTGCTTGGCGTCATCATCAACCACGACGGAGGCTGACTCCGCAGGATGAACATTGGAGCCCCGCTGCTTTACACCAGACACCCAAAACTCCTCATGTGTCTCTGCGTCCATGAAGTTGCCTCGTATCCCTCTGCCACCGATGGCAGTGAGTGAGCGGCCCTTGTAGTAGATGGTGCGCCCAGACTTTGAGAAGGCGACCCAGCCGATTCTGGCGTGCGTGCCCTCAAGTAACCCGTCTTTGTTTTCGATGTACATGACGCGACGCACCTGGCCGCGAGTGAGCTGATTCACTTTCATGGTGCCCAACGCCCACGTTCACGCGCGGCCACGCCGAAGGCGTGGACGTCGCGTGGAACCGCTAGTTGGACCTCACACGCCATCTAGTGCACCCCACGAACGCCAAGAAACAACAGCCTCCGATCTGGTGGCGATGATGATGCCACCGCACGATGCCATGAACGGCCAGCCCCAATATGGGCCGCATTTTTGAAACGAATACTCCCCTCGGATAGGCGTGCCAACACTTGGCAGGCCATGACCGGCAAGGCACGGCTTTACGGCCGATATAGGCGCGCCAACCGAGACACATTCAGCTGCAACAGACCCTGCCGATTCTTTGCGCCTTTCTGCAGACACGCATGCGCTTAGAGCGATTGCGACGCCAAACGCGCCGATGATTCCGTTCATTCCTTTCATGAGGTCCAACGCATGAAGTTAACCGTCGTTTTTGCCGTAGCGCCTAGATCGATCATTGCGCAAACACCTGCCGGCAAAAATGTACGGTTCAACGACTGGTTGGAAATCAGGCCATCGCCTAACTCAGAATTCGCGACGCCCCCGATTGCCAAAAAGGGAACCCGTTTCGCGATGGACGCTCCTTTCAAAGCCTTTACCGCAGCGATGGATGAACTCGTTATACGTCGCTGCGGTAAAGGCTTTGAAATAGCATAAACAGCGGCCATGTATAAACCCCTCCTAATTCGTGCATCATCGAAGGCTTTGAGAAGAGTCTATGACTTCGTCTCTGCCTGATTACCAACGCCAATTAGCTACAAATTTGTCGGATAAACTCGCCCTTGCTGCGTTAGGCGTCATTTTGTCGGATAACACGTCAGAGTCAACGACATTCGTTATGGTGTCAGGTAAGTCGTCGCGCACGTGAAATGTTAGGGCAGCTGGTCTTGCGAGCATCGTACGCCGACGATGCTGAAAGCAAGCGGATGGGCAGCCGACGCTTTGTTATGGGACTCATGGCTTTCGACATATCGCGTATGTGTGTAACTAATCATTGATCTTAGGTTCGTTGATGCAGATCAAAACACATCGGCAGTCCCCGACGACACACAACACGCTGAACATCGCACCGGGCACCCGACCAACTAACATTTGCCTCTGTCTGCGATCGTCGCAGGGAATGACCGGATCGCAGTCGACACACCGCCAGGTGAATGACGCGAATGAATGTGTCGATCAACGATCCGGTCATGGGTTTCAGCGACTCGAAGCGTCGGTTGCGTTGGTGTCTCGTGAGGCCGCGGTTGTCAGCCCGGTTGCGGGTGTAGCGCGCCCTGCCCGCTGCGGTGCGCTTTCGATGCGGCTGGCGGCGCGCCAGGTCTTGAGCTTTTCGGGTTCGCGCTGGTAGCGGTTGATCATCAGGGCGTTCAGTTCCTGAATGTCGTCGCCGGCACGGTCGAACAGCGAGGTGATCATTGCGGTGTTTTCGATGCCCTCCTGCGTTTCGCCCTGGTTCTGCTGGATGATGATGCGCAGGGCTTCGCGGTCGGCGCGGAGGTTGGTGACGAATTCCGCTTCCATTTCGTAGGCGATGAAACGGTCGCGCAAAGCCTGCTTGGCGCTCTGGGCGTCTGCGTTGTCAGTGGGCTGAGATTCGAGCTGGGCCAGCAGCGCATCGGTATGCGCTGCGACGGCGGCTTCCGACACCGTGCGCTTGGGCTTGAACGCGGCAATGAAATCCGGCTCGCTGACGGCAATGGCCTGCGCGGTTCGGGTGATGTTGCGACAGTTCTGGCGAATGCGCGTCAGCAGCCCGGCCTTGTCGACACGGTTCGGCACCTGCTCGATGCGGGCAGCATCGACATCGACCAGATAGCGGTCGATGCGTGCAAACAAGGCGCCGGCCTTGCTAGTCGGATTGAAATCACGGATGCGTTCTCGGCCAAAAGTCTGGACACGGGTCAGGCGGTCGTAGCGGCGCAGGTCGCGGTTGTTCATGCAGGTGCCTCCTTGCTGGGATGTGGACTGGGACAACCTTGTCTCCAGATTCAAGCGTGAAACTCGTTTTCCGCACTGTCCAGCCGCGA
This sequence comes from Nevskia sp., assembly GCF_021732705.1. GTDB lineage: Bacteria > Pseudomonadota > Gammaproteobacteria > Nevskiales > Nevskiaceae > Nevskia. The sequence continues at coordinate 3,176 of NZ_JAKFUM010000007.1, forward strand.
CTGTGACGCAGGTCTGGTTTCCAATGGCGAATTCGAGACTTGCGGGCTTGCCGAATTGGTGCGTTTTCGATGGCTTCGCCTACTGCAGCGATCGCGGCGGTATGTGTCATTGAATGGCTACCGCGCATTCAGGTTTTGCGTGATCAATCGGTGGGTCGATGACCATTGCTGCAGATATCGGCTCGCCCCGATCGCTGTTGGCACCGTCGGAGCGGGGACTTGTTCAATCTTCAGTATCGACGGCGTTGATTCATCGGCAGCGATATCTGCTGTCCGTATCGTGGTGCTCGACGCAACCGCTGGATTTGACGTTTTATCGACGCGTTATGCAGATTGATGCGGCGTTTTCATCGTCTTCACTGATCGCGCAGTCGATTGAACCGGTGCCGTGATCGGTTGCACGCTGGGTCAGCGGGTTTCGCCATTTCGCGTCGCTATCGCACGGCCCGACTGGCATGGCGGAAGCTATTGCGGCTGTGATTGAACGTGCGTCGCAGTCATTGGAAGTGCGTGCGGGCGTGTTGGAACGGTTGTCTTGACCTGCTGACGCGCGATCAGGCCGCGCGCATGAGTGGTCAGAGGTGTCAGACGCGATGTCGGCAGCTTCTGAAACTGCGCGCAGTCCGGTGCATCGCGCTGTTCGTTGGTGTTGTTGGTCGGCGCGGGTGCCAACCGTCAACCGATTCCGGTGCAATTCAACTCACGGAAATTCTGCGTGATGCGGATCGCGCTGGATTCCCGCCTTCGCGGGAACGACGGGGGTATGCAGGATAATGACGGGGGTGGAAGGGGTCAGTCGTGCGAGTTTTGGTGATGACCATCCCCCGCCCCGCACCGCCACGTACATGCCGAGCGGCTGGCTTGCCGACATCTGGCCGTGAAGCCGCCGGTGACGTGCACTGATGGTCGTTCGGCCATCTCGCGGCCAGCCTCCCTGATGGACCGGCGGGGCCCGGCCTGACCGTCACGGCGCTGGATCGTCCTGCGCAATGCCGAATCGTTCCATGCGCCGATACAGCGCCTGACGGGACAGACCGAGCGCCTGCGCAGCGCGGCTCACCATGCCGCCGGCTTTGGCCAGGGCGGCTTCGATCGCTTCCTTGCTCGGGTCGTCCAGTGACCGGGCGACCGGGCGCGGCTGCACGACAAGGCCAAGATCGCTCGGCAGGATCACGCCGTTCTGGCACAGCAGGCGGGCGCGTTCGAGCACGTTTTTCAGTTCGCGGACGTTGCCGGGCCAGTGATGGGCGTGCAGCAGCTCGCGGGCGTCCGGGGACAATTGCACGGCGCTGTCGCGCAGGAAGTGTTCGGCGAGTGGGTCGATGTCGTCGCTGCGCTCGGTCAGCGGCGGCAGGCTCAGTTCGATCACGTTCAGGCGATAGAACAGATCCTCGCGGAAGCGGCCGTCGCGGATCATCTGTGGCAAGTCGGAGTTGGTGGCGCTGAGCACCCGCACTCTCGCCTTGCGCACCCGATTGGAGCCCAGTCGCTGGTAGTCGCCGGTTTCGAGCACGCGCAGCAGCTTCACCTGCACGGACAGCGGCAGGTTGCCGATCTCGTCCAGAAACAGCGTGCCACCTTCGGCGATCTCGAAGCGCCCTTCGCGGCTGCGATTGGAACCGGTGTAGGCCCCGGCGTCGGCACCGAACAGTTCGGCTTCCGCAAGTTCGGTCGGCAGTGCGCCGCAGTTCACCGCGATGAACGGGGCGGCCTTGACGCTGGAATTGGCGTGCACGATCTGGGCGATGCGTTCCTTGCCGGCGCCGTTCGGGCCGGTGATCAGCACCGGCACATCGGACCGGGCGATCTGGCAGGCCATGGTGACCACGCGCTCGGTGCTGTCGGCACCGTAGACGATGCCGCAGAGATCGAAGCGTGCAGCCAAGGCATCCCTGCGGCGGCGGCGTTCGGCACGGCGCGCAGTGGCTTCGCGCGCGGCTTCGGCCAACTCCAGCAGGTTCTCGACCGTGGCCAGCAGCTTGGCGTCGTCCCAAGGCTTGGCGAGGTAATCGGCGGCACCGGCCTTGACCAGTTCCACCGCCGTGGCGAGGTGGGTCCACGCGGTCAGCAGGATCACCGGCAGGTCCGGGTTGCGATCGCGGATCGCGCGGAACAGCGCCACCCCTTCTTCGCCGCTGGTGGTATCGGCGGTGAAGTTCATGTCGGCAATGACGAGGCTGATCGGCTCACGCGTCAACAAATCGAGCCCGGCCTGCGGCGACAAGGCCGTGACCACGCGAATGTCGTGCAGCGAAAACATCAGGCTCAGCGCGTCGAGCACGCCGGGGTTGTCGTCGATGATCAGGATCGTGCGCATGGCGGGATTATGGCGTGGCGGAGTCGAGCCGTAGCGCGCTTGCGGCTCGGTTGCCGGGGGCTCCGCGGCCGCCTTTGCACGCAATGCAGAGGTTGACGTTGCCGGGCTGGAATCCGCTGCGTTTCTGGCAACGCCAGATGTCAATTTCATTGAACACGGCTATGACAGTTTTTCTTGACAGTGCCGTGATGCCGTCGCAATCTTCGTTCAGCTTCGGTCCGACCGGACTGTCGGCAGCACAGACAGGATGGGCGGCGAAGAGGGAATCCGGTGCGCCAGCGGTACGGCAATTCCGGGGCTGCCCCCGCAACTGTAAGCGGCGAGTTGGCGATCGATGCGTCGTGACGGACGCGCCACTGGTGAGGCTACCGGGAAGGCGGATCGCAAACGCGGACCCGCAAGCCAGGAGACCTGCCGAAGCTCTTGATGAACCTCGGGCGGGGTGCACCGATGGAATGACGGGCGTTGCCGGGCGTCGAGCCTGCAGCAGCCCCGCATTCCCGCGTGGTGCTTGGCAGAGGCGACCGTGCGGAGGTGCACGCCATGCTGCAAGCCCGTTACGCCGCAAGTTCCGAACCGACCGCCGCGACTGCCACCAGTCTCCGCGTGCCGCTCTGGACGCTGATCTATCACAGCCGTGCGGTTGCCCCGATGTCCGACGCCGCGCTGCGCGGCTTGCAGGAGCGGGCCCAGTCGCGCAATCGCGTGGAAGGGGTCACCGGCCTCGTGATCTACGACGCCGGCAGCTTCTATCAGTGCCTGGAAGGCCCGGAAGACAGCCTGGAACGCATCTGGGCCTCGGTCAGCCGCGACCCGCGCCATACCGACATCGAGCTGATGAGCCATCACCCGGTCGATGCCCGCAGCTTCGAAGGCTGGAACCTGCAGCTGTCGACCCGCGCGACGGTGGCCAGCGATGGGCTCGGCCGCGCGATGACGGCGCAGCTGGAGCTGATCGAAAAGCTGCAGCGACGGCCGCAGGATGCCGAACTGCTGCTCCATCGTCACGGCAAGTGGCTGCAGACGCTGGGCAGCGCCGATTTCCCGCGCTTCGATCATGTGCGGGTCGCGCCGAAGCGCGCGCTCGATCCGCGCCATCTGCAGCAGGTGGTCGAGACGCTGGTGCTGCCGCGGCTCTCGGCGCTGATCGGCACCGAAGCGCCGCTGCCGATCACGCTTCCGGATACGGATGACATCGATGCACTGGTCCATCTGCTGGTGGCAGACGACCCTGCCGCCGCGATTCGCCACATGCAGTCGCTCGATACCGGCCGTCTGAGCAGCGCCGCGCGCTGCCTGCGCCTGCTGGAACCGGCGGCGCGCGCGCTCGGCGACCTGTGGCAGCACGACGACTGCACGGAAGTGGCGATGACCATCGGCCTGTGCCGCCTGCAGTCGATGCTGCATCGCCTGATGGCACCGGCCGCACGCGCCACGATCCACGGTCTGCCGTCGGTGCTGGTCGTGCCGCAGCCGGGCGAACTGCACCGCTTCGGCGCTGCGCTGGATGCCGAGATGCTGTGGCAGGCCGGATGGCAGACGCAGTTCGAAGCACCGGCCGACGACGCCGCACTGGAGTCGCTGGTGTCGGAATCCTGGTTCGATGCCGTCGACCTGACGCTCAGCAGTTCGTTCCGACGCGAGCACTGGCTGCCGCGGATGGCGGTGACGATTGCCGAGTTGCGCCGCGCCTCGCGCAATCCGAACCTCGTGGTCCATGTCAGTGGCCGCATCTTCCACGAGCAGGCCGGCGCCGGCATCGTCATCGGCGCCGATGTCAGCAGCCGATCGGCCGCGCTGACCGGCCTGCGCATCCTCGAAGCGCTGCGTCGCAAGCACTGAACGGTCGAACGGCGAAGGCGTAAGCCTGTCTGCACGGCCGAGCCGTGATGGGGTCGACACGGCGGATCGCCGAGTCGACCCCGATGCTCACTTGGCGAGCGTCTCGGCCACCCACGACTTGACCCGGGCATCGAGGATGTCCAGCGGCAGAGCGCCGCCGCTGAGCACGGTGTCGTGGAAGGCACGGATGTCGAACTTGTCGCCGAGCTTGTCCTTGGCATCCTCGCGCAGCGCAAGAATCTTCAACTGGCCGAGCTTGTAGGCCAGCGCCTGGCCCGGCCAGACGATGTAGCGATCGGTTTCCGACTGCAGGTCCGGCTCGTCGTCGGACGAATGCGCGTGGAACCAGTCGACCATCTGCTGCCGGGTCCAGCGCTTGTAGTGGACGCCGGTATCGAGCACCAGACGGTTGGCGCGCAGCAGTTCATCGGACAGCCGGCCGTAGTCGCTGAGCGGGTCCTGATAGAAACCGACCTCCTTGCCGAGCCGCTCGGAGTACAGCGCCCAGCCTTCGACATACGCGGTGTAGCCGCCCTGCTGACGGAACGGTGGCAGTTCCGGCAGGGTCTGGGCGATGGCGATCTGCATGTGGTGGCCCGGCGAGCCTTCGTGGTACGCGGTCGATTCGATCGTCAGCAGCGAGCGGTTCTGGAAGTCGCCGGTGTTGACGTAGATCTGCCCCGGGCGCTTGCCGTCCGGCGTGCCCTGCGTGTACGACGCGGCCGACGCTTCCTTCTCGCGATATTCCTCGACGGCCTTCACTTCGACGTTCGATTTCGGCAGCAGCCCGAACAGCTTCGGCAACTCCGGTTCCATCTGGCGGTTGTACTTCGTGTACAGGTCGACGATCTGCTGCCGCGAGCTGGCGAACGTGCTGCGGTCCAGCTTCAGGTCGTCGCGGAAGCTTTTCAGATCCGGATAGCCGAAGCGCTTGGCGATCTCGGCCTGCTCGGCTTCGATCCGCGCCACTTCGGCCAGACCGAGGTCATGGATCGCCTGCGGGTCCATCGTGGTCGTCGTCTGCGAGCGGATTTGGAAGCGGTACAGCGCATCGCCGTTCGGCAGCGACCACAGGCCGGGCTCGGTTCTGCCCTTCGGCGCGTATTCCTTCTCGACGAACTTCGCGAGCCGGTCGTAGGCCGGCCGCACCTTGGTATCGATGGCCTTGATCATCGCCGCCTTCAGCCGCGCCTGATCGGCGGCCGAAATCGCGTCGGGAAACTTCTGCAGCGGCGACGCGAACGGGCTGTCGACACCGGCTGGCCGGGCAATCGCCTGACACTGGGTCACGACCTTGCCGAGCAGGTACTTCGGCGGCATCAGCCCGGCCTTCATGCCTTCGCGGGCAATCGCGATCAGCTGGTCGATCTGCTCCGGCAGCGTGTTCAGGCGCGCCAGGTAGTCCTCGTAATGCTTGACCGTGTCGGTCGGCACCAGCGCGCCGAACTGCGGGTACTGCAGATGCACGCCGCCGGATTGATCGAGCGGCAGCAGGTGCAGGCCCAGCCGCTGCTGCTCAAGGCCATCCTTCAGCTGATCGACCATCAGCGTCTTGTTCAGGCGCTCGACCTCCGGAAAGCCGGTGGTGTCGATCGCCTCGAAGCGCTTCAGGAACGCTTCCGACTCTTTCTGGCGACGGGCGATGGCCGCGAGCGAGTTGTCGCCCCAGCGGTCATTCAGGCTGTAGTCGCCGAGAATGGTCGAGAACTCCGGACTCTGCGCCAGCGTGTACTGCCACTGCTCGGCCAGCAGATCGTTCAGCGCCTTGCGGCGGGCTTCGAGCGTGCTGCCATCGGCGGCCCATGCCGCGCTGACACAGAACAGCAACGCGGCGATCAGGCCGCGGCCCAGCAAGGTGAACGGTAAGCGCATGAGGTTGATCCTGAGGTCAAGGCGGGAGAACCGGGTCTTCGGCGGCTGCGCACGGGAGTTCGCCGTGCCGCGCCCGTCAACGCGTTGGATGCTGACAACGGCCGTTTTGGATTGAATGCGCGGCGATCCATTCGATGCGCAGCCAGGGCAGCCGATCAGCGCGACCGGAACCGCATCTCGTCGATGCCGTGATCGCGGCGCAGGATCACCTGCACATCGGCCTGCGCCGGCAAAGTTCGCAGCGCGTGCAGGGTCAGACGCTGATAGTGCTGCAGGAAGCGTTCGAGCTGCGGCTCCGACATCAACCCGGCGCCCGTTGCGCCAGCGGCCCGCGCGGTTTCCTGCTCCTGCTGCCAGCGCCAGCGGCGTACGCAGTCGAAATCCGGCACCTGCAGCACGATCAGCGCATCGATCCACGCAAACCAGGCCCGATAGTCCGTGGCCAGACGCGCATTGACCCAGGTACGCCAACGCCCGTCGGCATCCTCGGTTTCCTCGAGCGCGTTCACCGGCGCTGCCAGCTCCGATGCCGTCTGCGCCGGCGTGCCGACGCACCAGCCTTCGAACAGCACCAGATCGATCGGCCCGGTGACCGGGTCGGTCGCATCGGCCGGCAGACGATCGTCGTCGGCCTTCGAGAACCGCGGCAGTGGCAGCGTCTCGCCGGGCTTGAGCCGCAGCAGCCGGTCGATCGTGGCCACGCCCAACGACACCTCGTGGGTGCCGGGCACACCACGCGTGACCAGCAGCGGATGAACCTTCGCCGCCAGCGCCTGCCGCGCCGCGCGCGGCAGATAGAAATCATCGAGCGCCAGCGTGGCCACGCGCAGGCCGTGGTCCGCCGCAAGTTGCTGCTGCAGCAAGCGAACCGCCGTGCTCTTGCCGGAGCCCTGCGCGCCGTGCACGCCGAAGACACGCCAAGCCGATGCGGCATGGCGCAGCGCGATCCAGCCAGCGAGATCGCGGTAGTGCCGCTCGGTGACGGGATCAAGCATCGCCCGGCCCTGCCCGTTTCACGGCCGTCGCAAGCGCTTGCATCAATGCGCGGCGGTGTCGGCGTTCACGATCGATCCAGTGGAAAACCGGCGTCATCCGGCGGCAATCCGAGCAGCCAGTTCGCTGCGGCTCAGGCCCTCGCGCAGTTTCTGCTCGGACAGGGCGTTCGCCGCTTCCTCGGCCTTGCGATCGACCTCGCCGACCTTGGCCTTGACCTCGGCCACGATCATGTCGCGCATCGCCGACAGGTAGACCGAGTAGGCCTGCTTCAGCTCGGCCGGCATGGCGTCCGGCGCGCGGGCGTTGCGTTCGAACACGTACTGGATGTCGTAGTCGAGGAACTGGCGACTGGCATCGCGAAAGTACCGAAGATGCGTTTCCAGGCCCTTGCCGCACAGCGTGTCCTCATGGCTGCGCCAGCTTTCCTTCTGGGCCAGCTGTTCGGTGATCTCCGGCCCGACCGGGCCATAGAACCGGGCGCGGTTGCGTGACACGAAATCGTTGTACGTCTCCTCCATCCGCTTCAGGTGGATGCTGACCGCATCGAGACAGGCCTGCGCGAACTCGCCGGCATCGCCTTTCAGGCCATCGCTCGGCAGACCGGCAACCCAGCGATCGAGCGCTTCGCGCATCTCCTGGTAGATCTTCTTGCCGGCTTCGAAGTCGTTCTGGCGAGCGAATTCCTCGGTGTCCTTCCGGGTCACCGAGAACAGCACGGCGACACCCTGCGTCTGCTGGCGGATGCCCTGCCGGTACTTCTCGAGCTGCTCGGCCGAGCGCGATCGCAACATCGCCAGTTCCTGCTCGGCGAACAGCTTGGCGCTCTCCAGCTGCGACTTGGTCACGCCATCGAGCATCACCGGCACCTGCGCGGCGACCAGTGCGGTCAACGTGCTTTTCGCCTTCTCGACCACGAGATACAGCGCTTCCTTGCCGACTGCCTCGTGGTACCGGTCGTCTCCGGTGTGCAGCTTCCAGAGGTCCGCGATGGCCTGCTCGCCGGCCTTCTTCACGTCCTTGAAACGGTCCTCGAACTTTGCCGGCAGGCCCTGCAGGGCAACCGTCAGACGCTTGGCCTGCTCGACACCGGCATCGACCGCACGCCCGATCTCGGCGGTGGCTTCCTGCTCGACCCGCACGAGGCTCTGATTGTTGACCAGGGTTTCGTCCCACTTGCGCTGCAGGCCGTCGGTGAACGTCTTCAAGGCTGCAACCTTCCCCAGCAGCTCGTCGCGCATCTCGCCGAGCTTCAATGCGGCCAGACTCTCGAAATAGCGGCGCTCTTCGGTATGCGCCTGCGTCTCGAACACGAGCGCGGTCAGACTCGGATCACGCACGTCGCGATAGATGGCGCCGAGCGAGCCATCGAGCGTGCGCGTGGCCTCGGCGATCCGATCGGCGAAGCCCTTGGCGCGGCTTTCCTCGCTGCCGCCGAGAATGCCGAGCAGTCCCTTGAGATGCTCGACCTTGGCTGGAAAGTAGGCGGCCATCGCCTGCGGTGCCCGTGGCACTTCCTCGGCCAGCAGCTTGCCCTGGATCGTCGTGTGCCGATCCTGCAGCTCGCGGATGCGGCGATCTTGCGTGGTCATGTCAGCGTCCTGCGACGATGGCGGATGAAAAGCGCGGCGGATGCGAGCCCGCGGATCGAGCGGCGCGGCATCAGATGCTTTGCCCGCGCGCAATGCGCCAGGGCCCGCCATCGATCCGCTGCAGCGGCCAGCGGCGATTGAGGCCGGTGTTCATGAAGGCATGGGTCTGGCCATCGAACACGCCCCAGTGCTCGACCTCGACGACGGTCGCATCGATGACCGGCGCACCGGGAAAGCCGTCTGCGGTCGAGACGCTCGTGACTTCGTCGACCCAGACCACGCGAACATCCGCGACGCGCTGCGACAGCCAGCGCCGGGTGCGTTCCCAGTCATCATGGGAGACCGGTGCCGGATTCGGAAAGACCATCGTCTGGCCCTTGCGCGTGGAAAGCCGCCACGGTGCGAACAGGGCATTGAAGCCGGCCTGATCGCCGAGCTTTGCGGCGGCAATCAAGGCTTCGATCACCTCGCGCGGACTGGCATCGTCCGCAGGTACGGCCGCATGCGGCTGCGTGCTGTCCTCGCCGGCAAAGGCCGGTTCGCCGGTCGGCACGCAGGCAACAAACATCGCATCACCGACCAGCGCCGCGATCGGTTCGACGGCGTAGCCCTTGAAGATCATGTTGCTCGCGAACAGCATTCGCGGCTCCGGCAGCACGCGGGCCAGCAGCCGATACTCGGCCGGCAGGTCGGGCGACACCCGGCGCTGGTAGCGCCGCGCCGCCAGTCGCACCTGCAGGGCCTGCGGATGCTCGGTATCGCACAGCCACACGCCGTTTCCTTCACGAGCCGCCCACCAGTTGTGATGGCCTTCGACCACCCAGTCGCGATTGCGGATCGGCGGCAGCACGAGGCAGCGGCCGACGACACGGTCCGGATCATCGACGAACGGATTCGGCGCAGGGAACGCCGGAATGATCTCGGCCGCATGGGCATCGAGACAGGCCTTCCACGCGGCCTGCGCCATCCGCTGCACTTCCGCCACCCGCTCGTCCCCCGCCTTGCGCCACGCAAGCTCGGCTTCGGTCAGCGCCGGGCGCGGTGCATCGAGCATGGCCAGCGCCGCGTCGTAATCCTCCTGCACGGCGCGCGCACAAGCACCCGGATAGCGTGCGCTGAGGCACTGCACCTGCGGCCCGAGCTTCTGCAGTTCCTGCCATTCGTAGCGGGTGCTGGCACCGGCCTGCTGCCAGATGCCGTCCAGGGCATTGCCAAGCACGCGCGGCAGCACTTCGTCGACCCAGCGTCCCCACGGCTCCGGCTGGCCATCGCGCTCGAAGATCGACGGGCCATCGACACCCAGACACTGCCGCCCGCTGTCATCGCGCCAGATGCGCTGGAGCCGGACGCGGCCCGTGATGTCGAGGTGCTGCCAGCTCACACCGTCCGGACTGCGACGACGCACGGTCAGCGACAGCGCAGCGTCATCGGCAAGGCCCTGCTCGGCCCACGTCCGGCTTTCGGACAGCTGACCGACGAAGCCTTGCGTGTATCGCTGCAGTTCGCGGCCATCGTCAGGTCGAGCGACCGGCACGCCCTGCACCGCGACGATCCGGTCACCCACGCGCAGACCGCTGCCGCGAAAGCCGGAATGCCACGGAATCCACGCCACGCGGAAGTGCGGCGGGTGATCGTCAAGCCGCGAATCGGTGATCAGGCCGCTGGTGAGCAACTCGCCGCGCGTTTCGGTGACGGGCATCGGCATCCTCCCTGATGGTCCTAAGTCTAGGACGGAGCGATGCGACTCGAAACTGGCGCGCCCGGCAGGATTCGAACCTGCGACCCTCGGCTTAGAAGGCCGATGCTCTATCCGACTGAGCTACGGGCGCTCTGAACTCGGTTTGTAAACTTAATTGGGGTCAGGTACAGATTGTTCGCTTTTCCAATAGACCGACATTGAGTCGGGACGGTCTTCGCTCACTGCCTGCCGCTTGGGGTTCGTCCCTTCGGGCCCAGCCGCTACCGCGGCTTCGAATCCCTCTCTTGTCCTTCCTCTCGCTTTTCCAAAAGAGCGACATTGAGTCGGGACGGTCTTCGCTCACTGCCTGCCGCTTGGGATTCGTCCCTTCGGGCCCAGCCGCTGCCGCGGCTTCGAATCCCTCTCTCGTTTTCCGTCTCGCTTTTCCAAAAGACCGACATTGAGTCAGGACGGTCTTCGCTCACTGCCTGCCGCTTGGGATTCGTCCCTTCGGGCCCAGCCGCTGCCGCGGCTTCGAATCCCTCCCTCGTTTTCCGTCTCGCTTTTCCAAAAGACCGACATTGAGTCGGTCTTTTGGAAAAGTGGCGGAGAGAGAGGGATTCGAACCCCCGGACCGGTGAAGGTCAGCGGTTTTCAAGACCGCCGCGATAGACCACTCTGCCATCTCTCCGCGATGCTGCTCGCGCCGCGCATTCTAGGCGAATTGCCCGGCGTGGCCCAGTGTGGCGCCGGGAGCGGCGCTCAGCGCCCGCCTTCCTGTGCCAGCCGCGTTTGCGGATAACCCTGCCTCGCAACCTTGTCCTGCGCAGCCTTCGCCGCTGCTTCCGACGGATACGGCCCGAGCCGAACGCGGTGCAAGGTCTTGCCCTGGGCATTGACGATCTTCGAGCTCTCCGCGCGATAGCCGATCTTCTGCAGCAGGCTGACGATGGTCGAGGCCTTGCCGGCGTCGGAATAGCTGCCGACCTGCACATACCAGCCGGACGCCGCAGGCTTGTCAGCCGGCTTGGGCGTCGCCTTGTCGGCCGGTTTCGGCGGCTTCGCGACCGATTCCGCCAGTCTCGGCTTCGGTGCGACGGTGGCTTCCGGCTTCGGCGACGGCTTCGTCACCGGCGGCGCCGGGGCCGGTTTCGGTGGAGCCGGCGTGACCTTCGGCGACAGCTTCAGCTCCGCGTTCTTCGGCGCGGGTGGTGCCGGTTCCGGCCTCGCCGCTGGCTCGACGCGCGCCGACGACGCCGGCGGACGCTCGACATCGGAGATCGCGACCTCGGCAACCGGTTCACGCGCAGCCGGGGCGTCGGTAGCGACCGGCGGCGTCTCGGACGTCGCCCCAGCCTGTGCCGCCGGCAGCGGCGCCTTCAGGCTGATGGTCTCGGACGGCAGCGATTCTTCCGGCGTCGGCGCGCCGGGCAGCAGCAACGACAGCACGAACAGCAGCACCAGCAGCACGGCGAGTCCGACCAGGCGGCGGCGAAACACCTCATTCATTCCTGTGATCCGCCCTGCAGTTGCATGCCTTCCGCCACCGTGAGAAATGATCCGCAGACGACAATCCGATCGTCGCCCGCCGCGTCGGCTCGCGCGGCCCGCAAGGCGTCGGCGACCGTACCGCACGCTCGCGCCACCATCCCGCTGGCGTGGGCGGCCGTCCGCAGGGCATCGTCACCCAGCCCGCGCGGCGGCGGCAAGCGCGCACAGTAGACATCGTCGACCACCGGCGCCAGCGCGCGACAGACCTCCGCCACCGGCTTGTCGCTCAGCATGCCGAGCACCAGTCGCGTCCGACCAGACACTGGCACCGCCCGCAGGTTGTCGGCCAGCACCTGCGCCGATTCGGCGTTGTGCGCGACATCGAAGATCAGTTGCCCGCGGCGCTCGAAGCGGCCCGCCAGGGCCAGGGTGCGCAGGCCGCAGTCGATCGCGGCGCGCGTGACCGGCAGCCGGTCCGACAGTGCGTCCACCAGCGCGAGCACGCCACCGGCATTGTCGATCTGGATCGCGCCCGGCAATGCGGGCGGCGGCAGATCGCGCCATTCGGTGGCGGTGACGGCACTGCGCCAGTGCCAATTCGATGCGCCGCGCGTCACATCGAACGCGACGCCAGCCTGACGCCAGTCCGCTCCAATAGCGGCCGCATGCGCGCCAAGGCTCAAGGGCGGCGCTTGCTCGGCACAGATTGCCGGACGGCCCTTGCGGAAAATGCCGGCTTTCTCGAAGCCGATCGCCTCGCGGTCCGGACCGAGCCAGTCCAGATGATCGAGCCCGATGTTGGTGACGAGCGCGGCATCGGCATCCACGATGTTGACGGCGTCGAGACGGCCGCCGAGGCCGACTTCGAGCACCTGCACGTCGCAGCGGGCCTCACGGAAGAGCCAGAGTGCGGCCAGCGTGCCGAACTCGAAATAGGTCAGCGGCAGGCTGCCGCGCGCGACATCGATGGCCGCGAACGCGCGGCAGATCGCATTGTCAGTAGCCTCGTGGCCGTCGATGACGATGCGTTCGTTGTAGCGCAGCAGGTGCGGCGAGCTGTAACGGCCAACGCGGTAGCCCGCCGCGCGCCAGATGCCATCGGCGAGCGCGACGCTGGAACCCTTGCCGTTGGTGCCGCCGACCGTGGCGGTCACGGCGGCGGGGGTCAGCAGGCCGACGCGGCCGGCAACGACCCGGGAGCGTTCGAGGCCCAGTTCGATCGCGCGAGGATTGAGCCGCTCCTGCCAGGCCAGCCAGTCGGCCAGCGGCCAGTCCGGTTGCGGACGGGTACCGCCGCCTGCGGAACCCGAAACCGCCTCAGTGGGCGGCAACGGCACCGGCCGAAGGCGGCACGCCAGGCGCGAAGTGCGTGAGCATCGCCAGCAGGCGGTGCAGCTTTTCGCGCAGTTCGCGGCGGTCGACGATCATGTCGATCGCGCCTTTCTCCAGCAGGAATTCGGCGCGCTGGAAGCCTTCCGGCAGCTTCTGGCGGACGGTCTGCTCGATCACGCGCGGACCGGCGAAACCGATGAGGGCCTTCGGCTCGGCGATGTGGATGTCGCCCAGCATTGCCAGCGACGCCGACACGCCGCCCATCGTCGGATGGGTCAGGACCGAGACGAACGGCAGGCCGCGCTCGGCGAGCTTGGCCAGCGCGGCGCTGGTCTTGGCCATCTGCATCAGCGAGAACAGCGATTCCTGCATGCGGGCACCGCCGGATGCGGCAAAACAGATCACCGGACAGCCGTGCGCCAGCGCCTCGTTGACGCCACGGACGAATTTTTCGCCGACGACGGAGCCCATCGAGCCGCCCATGAAGCCGAATTCGAACACGCAGACGACGACCGGCAGGCCGATCAGCTGCCCGCGAACGACGATCAGCGCGTCTTCTTCGTCGGTGTCCTCGCGGGCCTCGGCGAGACGCTCCGTGTACTTGCGCGAATCCTTGAACTTCAGCGGATCGGTGGCGCGAACGCGGCCGCCGATCTCGACCCGCGGCTCGGCGTCGAGCAGGTGATTGATGCGGGCTCGCGCGGAGATCGCGCGGTGCGTGCCGCACTTCGGGCAGACCTCGAGCGTGCGTTCCAGTTCGGCGCGATACAGCACCGACTGGCAGGAGTCGCACTTCATCCAGAGACCTTCCGGCACGCTCTTCTTGCGCACGCCGCCGGTCAGCAGTTTCGATCCGGAGATTTTTTCGAGCCAGCTCATGGACAGTTTCCGATCTCGTGTTTCAGGGCTGAGACAATAGCGCGACGGCGGAAAAGCGGCAGCAACGATCAGGCCAGTGCCGGTTCGGGCGACGCCTGCAGCGCATCCAGCGCCACCCGCATCCCGTGCAGCTGCGCCTTCAGCAGCTCCGGCAGCACTTCCGGGGTGTGCTGATGTTTCTCGATCTGCGAGACCAGCGCGCTGCCGACGACGACGCCATCCGCCACGCTGCCAACCTTCGCGGCCGATTCGGCATCGCGGATGCCGAAGCCGGCGGCCAGCGGCAAATCGGTGTGCAGCCGGATCTGCGCCAGCTTTTCCGAGACGCTGTCGATGTCCAGCGCGGCCGAGCCGGTCACGCCCTTTAGCGACACATAGTAGAGATAGCCGCTGGCTTCCCGAGCGATCGCCGCGATGCGGGCGTCGGAGCTGGTCGGCGCCAGCAGGAAGATCAGGTCGAGTCCGAACGAACGCACCTTCGGCGCGAAATCCGGCGCTTCCTCGACCGCGAGATCGACGATCAGCACGCCGTCGACGCCGGAATCCTTCGCCAGCTGGCAGAACGCCTCCAGCCCGCGCGTCTCGATCGGGTTCAGGTAGCCCATCAGCACGACCGGCGTCCGGCCATCCGTCTTGCGGAACTCGGCAACCATCGCGCAGCAGTTCCACAGGCTGGTGTTGTGCACCAGCGCGCGTTCGCAGGCGAGCTGGATCGTCGGGCCATCGGCCATCGGATCGGAGAACGGCACGCCGAGTTCGATGATGTCGGCACCGCCGGCGACCAACGCATGCATCAGGCCCACGGTGTGGCTCGGATGCGGATCACCGGCGGTGATGTACGGGATCAGCGCCTTGCGCTGGCTGGCCTTGATCGCGGCAAGCGTGGCTTCGATACGGCTCATGGGTCTGATGTCTTCGTCGATTACAGCAGCTTGATGCCTTCGAGCTTGGCGATGGTGAAGATGTCCTTGTCGCCACGGCCGGACATGTTGACGACGATGATCTCGTCACGGCGCATGGTCGGCGCCAGCTTCTTCGCGTAGGCCATCGCGTGCGACGGCTCCAGCGCAGGGATGATGCCCTCGGTGCGCGTGCATTCGTGGAAGGCTTCGAGCGCTTCGGTATCGGTCACGGACACATAGTTCACGCGGCCGATGTCCTTGAGCCACGAGTGCTCCGGGCCGACGCCGGGATAGTCGAGGCCGGCGGAAATCGAATGCGTGCCAATGATCTGGCCGTTGTCGTCTGCCATCACATACGTGCGATTGCCGTGCAGCACGCCCGGCTTGCCGGCCGACAGCGGTGCGGCGTGACGGCCGGTCTCGATGCCGTCGCCACCGGCCTCGACGCCGTACATCTTGACGCCGTCGTGCTCGATGAACGGATGGAACAGGCCAATGGCATTGCTGCCGCCGCCGACGCAGGCGACCAGCGCATCCGGCAGGCGGCCGAGCATGTCGCGCGACTGATTGATCACTTCGCGGCCGACGATGGCGTTGAAATCACGCACCAGCATCGGGTACGGATGCGGGCCGGCAACGGTGCCGATCACGTAGAAGGTATCGTCGACGTTGGTGACCCAGTCGCGCAGCGCTTCGTTCAGCGCGTCCTTCAGCGTTTTCGTGCCGCTCTGCACCGGAATCACTTCGGCGCCGAGCAACTTCATGCGGTACACGTTCGGGCTCTGCCGTTCGACGTCGTCGGCACCCATGTAGACCACGCACTTCAGGCCGAGACGCGCCGCGATCGTCGCGGACGCCACACCATGCTGGCCGGCGCCGGTCTCGGCGATGATGCGGGTCTTGCCGAGATGCTTGGCCAGCAGCGCCTGACCGACCGTGTTGTTGATCTTGTGCGCGCCGGTGTGGTTGAGGTCTTCGCGCTTCAGGAAGATCTGCGCCCCGCCCCACTTCTTGGTCAGCCGTTCCGCGGGATACAGCGGGCTGGGACGGCCGACATACAGCGCCAGATCCTTGTCCAGCTCGGCGCGGAATGCCGCATCGTTCTTCAGCTGGTTGTAGGCGACTTCCAGCTCGCGCAGCGGTTCCATCAGCGTTTCGGCGACGAAACGGCCACCGTAGGGGCCGAAATGGCCTCTCGTGTCCGGCAGGTTTTCGTAGATCATCAGGCGGTGGCGGCTCGATTTCAGGGAATCTGGTCAGCGCGGCGAACCTCGCGCGCGAAGTCCCGCATTTTGCCTGAATCCTTGAGGCCGGGGGCCGCCTCGATCCCGCTGGAAACATCGACCGCATACGGCCGCGCCGCCTGGATCGCGGCCGCAACGTTGTCCGGCCGGATGCCGCCGGCCAGCATCACCGGCAGCGGCACCGATTCGGTCGCTCGCGCCCAGTCGAACGACAAGCCCTGCCCGCCGAGCCCGCCCGGCGCGTGGCCATCGAGCAGCAGCGCCGCGGCACTGGCGTACTCGGCAGCGATCTCGGACAGCGGCCGCGTCTGGTGCTGCATCGCGATCGCCTTCAGGTACGGGTGGCCGAAACTGGCGCAGAACGCCGCGCTTTCCTCGCCGTGGAACTGCAGCAGGTTCGGCGACAGCTGCCGGATGACCGCGTGGACGGTGGCCTCGTCTGGATTGCGCAGCAGCGCCACGGTGGTCACGAACGGCGGAATCGCCCGCCTCAGGATCACGGCGGCATCGAGCGTCAGCGCCCTCGGGCTCGCAGGTACCAGAATCAGGCCGATCGCGTCGACGCCCAGCGCCACGGCCTCGGCGATGTCGGCAGCGCGGGTCATGCCGCAGAACTTGATGCGGGTGCGGCGGGCGAGCGGATCGCTCATGCGGGAAACCACGGGTCTTGCGGCGTCGGCAGACCGAACGCGGCGGGGTAATCGGGGCCGACAAAATACAGGCCCTGCGCGGCCGCCGTCATGCCGGATCGCGTCCGGTCACGCTCGGCCAGCAGTTCCGCCACCCAGGTCTCCGGCTTTCGCGCCGTACCGACCTCCAGCAGGGTGCCGGTGATGTTGCGGACCATGTGATGCAGGAAGGCGTTGGCGCGAATGTCGAGCACGACGAAGCTGCCGCTGCGCCAGACGCGGATCGACTGCAGATTGCGCATCGGCGTCGTCGACTGGCATTCGGCGGCGCGAAACGCGGAAAAGTCATGCTCGCCGACCAGCACCTGTGCGGCGCGGTGCATCGCGTCGGCATCCAGCGTGTGGGCGAACCAGGTCGCGCGCTCGGCCAGCAGGGCCGAGCGCGCACGATGGTTGTGGATGACATAGCGATAGCGACGGGACACGGCACTGAAGCGCGCGCTGAACTCTGCCCCATCCGGCGATTCCACCGGCTGCACCCAGCGCAGCGACACCTCCGGCGGCAACCGCGAGTTGGTGCCGAGCAGCCACGCGTAAGGAATGCGCGCCGCATCCGAGTCGAAGTGGACGACCTGACCGAACGCGTGCACGCCGGCGTCGGTCCGCCCGGCGCAGATGGTCTCGACCCGGTGTGCGGCGACCGATGACAGCGCGTCCTCCAGCGCACCCTGCACGCTCGGTCGCCCGGCCTGCACCTGCCAGCCCGAAAACCGGGTGCCGTGGTATTCGACCCCCGCGACCCAGCGCGTCACGTGCCGGTATCGTGCCGGAACCGCGACCGGATCAGCCCTGCAGACGCTGCGACAGCGCCCGGGCTTCCTGCTGCTGCTGCGGGTTGCCGCCGTCGATCACTTCCGCCAGCAGGCCGCGCGCGGCGTCGTTGTCGCCCATGTCGGCATACGCGCGCGCCAAGTCGAGCTTGGTGTCGATCTCGTCGCCCATCGCCGGCAGGTCGCCGGAGTCCTCGACCTTGTCGAGATCGAGTTCGTCGAGATTGAAGTCGATGCGGTTGGCGTCGGCCTTGGCTTCCGCCGAGTCGCTGTCGAGATCGAAGCTGCTGAGATCGATGTCACCGAGCCCGTTCGACGCCGGCACCGACGGCTGCAGCACCGGGAATGGCTCCGGCGCCGGTGCGACGGGCGGCGGCGGCGCGATCGGATCGGGCGTGCGGGTGTCGGCGTCGAGGTCGAAGTCGATGACGCTGAGTTCTTCCAGCGGCGTGGGCGGTGCTTCCGGCGGCATCGGCGCCAGGGTTTCCGGCGTGGCGCCATACAGCGCCAGATTCGGGCTCAGGCTGCGCCCCATGGTCGCGATCTTCTGCCATTCGTAATCGCTGATCTGCCCGCGCAGTTCCTCCGCCACTTCCTGAAATTCCACCGGCTTGGCTGCGGCGGCATAGGTTTCCGCCAGCTTGACCTTCAGTTCGGTGCGTTCGGGGTCTTGTGCGATCGCCTGCTTCAGCATCTGCGCCGCTTCGTCGTACAGACCGTAGGCCAGATGGAAATCGGCCTCGGTCAGCGGATCGCTGGCGTCGACATTCAACGCGATCGAACGGGCAACGCTGGCCGGCGTTTCGGCTTCCTCGTCATCGCGGATGCTGTCCGCAGCGGCGGCAGCAGCAGCGGCCGCAGCCACCGGCGCGATCACCGTCGGCGTGTCATCGGTCAACGGCTTCGCTGCCGGCACCGGCTTGACCGTTTCCAGCAGCGGATCCGCCGTGCCGGAATCGAGCCACGGCGCTTCGGCGGCGCGGATCAGCTTCGGCTCGCTGCGCGCCGCGGCCTGTTCGGCCTTGCGCCGACGCAGCACGATGACTGCGACGAGGCCGGCGATCAGGGCAAGCAGGCCGCCGATCAATGGCAGCGGCAAGTCGTCGAAGACCGAAGGTTCGGCCAAGGTCGGTGCCGGTGCCGGGGTCAGTGCGGGGGCGGGAGCTGCTGGTGGCGCAGCGTCCGCGGGCTTTTCGGTGACCGCCTCGGCCGGTGCCGGTGTCTCGCCGCCTGCTGCCGGTGCGGCAGGCGACGGCGCTTCGATCACCGCGGCACCGGCTTCCGGCGTCGCTGCCGGCGCCGGCGACGGCGCAGCTGCCGGAACCGGCTCCGGTACCGGGGCCGGGGCCGGGGCCGCAGCGGGCGCTGGTGCGGACGGGGCCGGCACCGGGGCCGACGCCGGCGCGACCGGCTTTGCCGCTGGCGCCGGTGTCACCGCAGCGGGTGCCGGCGTTGGTGCAGGTGACGGAGCCGGGGTCGGCGCCGTTGCGGTCGGCAGGCCGCGCAGTTCGGCGACGCGTGCCTTGGCGGTGGCAGCGTCGACCGCCTTGGCCTCTTCGGTCGACGGCACTTTCAGCCGACTGCCGGTCAGCAGCCCGTTGATGCCGCCCTCGAAGGCCTGCGGATTGCCCTGATACAGCGCCAGCAGCATCTGATCCATCGTCACGCTGGGATCGATGCGCAGGTTTTTCGCGATGCTCCACAGGGTCTGGCTGGCCTGCACCGGGCCATACGATTTCGTCGCCTGCGCGGGCACTGCGGCTGACGCGGCCGCGGTCGGCTTCGGCGATTCCGCCAGCGGCTGCTTCGGGCCCGCGGTTTTCGGCGCAGCCGACGGTGCCGGCGTCGCCAAGGTCGGTGCGCCGCCCGGCGGATCGAGCAGCACGGTGTACTCGCGCAGCAGCTTGCCGCCGTTCCAGCGGGCTTCGACGATGAAGTTCAAGAACGGATCGCGCGACGCCTGGTCGCTGCTGACCTTGATCTGCGTGGCGCTGCCACTGCCGGTCACGGCAAAGCTGATCGACGCCAGATAGTCCGAGCGCTCGATGCCGGAGCGCGCGAATTCTTCGGCGCCGGCGATGCGCACCGTCAGACTTTCCAGTTCGGCCGGCGTCGCCGACAGCACCGGAATGCTCGCGCTGAAACGCTGGTTCAGGCGCGAGCGAACGTCGATATCGCCAAGGCCCAGCGCCTGCGCCGACGAGAGCCACAGCATCGAAGCCAGGCCCAGCGCGGATGCCAGAGTACGCAACATGATGTTCCCCTTGTCTGATCGGCCGGAAACCGGCTGCGCCACTTCAGGAATCGGCGCCAACTGCCTTTATACCTTACGAAACAAGGCGAACCAACCGGTCGACATGACAGCCGTAGCCGCTACAGGTACGAACGGATCAGCAGTTCCGCGATCTGGACCGAATTCAGCGCCGCGCCCTTGCGGATGTTGTCCGAGACGATCCACAGGTCGAGCCCGCGCGGATGCGAGATGTCCTCGCGGATGCGGCCGACGAACACCGCATCCTCGCCCGAGGCATCGCTGACCGCGGTCGGGTAGCCGCCGTCCTCGTGACGGTCGATCACGACCACGCCGGGCGCCTGTTCCAGCAGCGCCCGCGCCTCGTCCGCCGTGATCTTCTTCCGGGTCTCGATGTGCACGGCTTCGGAGTGGCCGTAGAACACCGGCACTCGGACGGCGGTCGGGTTCACCATGATCGCGTCATCGCCGAGGATCTTTCGGGTCTCCCAGACCATCTTCATCTCTTCCTTGGTGTAGCCGTTGTCCTGGAAGGCATCGATCTGCGGGATGACGTTGAACGCGATCTGCTTCGGGTAGACCGTCTGCACCGCGTCCTGGAAGTTCAGCAGCGCTGCGGTCTGGCGACCCAGTTCCTCGATCGCGTCCTTGCCGGTGCCGGACACGCTCTGATAGGTGCAGACGTTGATCCGCTCGATGCCGACCGCGTCGTGGATCGGCTTCAGCGCCACCAGCATCTGGATCGTCGAACAGTTCGGGTTGGCGATGATCCCGTGGTTCTTGTACTGCGCGATCGCTTCCGGATTGACCTCCGGCACCACCAGCGGAATGTCGTCGACGTAGCGGAACTGCGACGTGTTGTCGATCACGATGCAGCCGGCGGCCGCGGCCTTCGGCGCATAGACCGCGGACACCGCCGCCCCCGGCGAGAACAGGCCGATCTGTACCTTGCCGAAGTCGAAGGTCGCCAGATCCTCGACCACCAGATCGCGGTTGCCGAACTTGACGGTCGAGCCGGCGCTGCGCTCGGACGCCAGCGCGTAGACCTTGCCGACCGGAAATTCGCGCTGCTTCAGGATGTCGAGCAGCTGCTCGCCGACCGCACCGGTGGCGCCGACGACGGCGACATCGAACTTGCGCCCGTCACCGGCGCTCATGCCGGCACCCCGGCCTGAACGAGGATGCGCAGCATGCGGCGCAGCGGCTCGGCCGCGCCCCACAGCAGCTGGTCACCGACGGTGAAGGCGCCGAGATACTCCGGCCCCATGTTCAGCTTGCGCAGGCGACCGACCGCCACATTGAGCGTGCCGGTGACGGCGACCGGCGTCAGATCGCGGATGCTGGCTTCGCGGGTGTTCGGCACCACGCGCACCCATTCGTTGTCGGCCGCGATCATCGCTTCGATCTCCGCAATCGGCACGTCGCGCTTCAGCTTGATGGTCAGCGCCTGCGAGTGGCAGCGCATCGCGCCGATGCGCACGCAGATGCCGTCGACCGGAATCGGGTTCGCTTCGCGGCCGAGGATCTTGTTGGTCTCCGACTGGCCCTTCCACTCTTCCTTCGACTGGCCGTTGTCGAGCTGCTTGTCGATGTACGGAATCAGCGAGCCCGCGAGCGGCGCGCCGAAGTTCTTGGTCGGGAACTCGGCCGAGCGCTGGGTGGCGGCCACCTTGCGGTCGATCTCGAGGATCGCCGACGCCGGATCGGCCAGTTCGGCGGCAACGGCCGATTCCAGAGCGCCCATCTGCGACAGCAGTTCGCGCATGTTGGCGGCACCGGCGCCGGACGCGGCCTGATAGGTCATCGCCGACATCCACTCGACCAGATCGGCCTTGTACAGCGCGCCGAGCGCCATCAGCATCAGCGACACCGTGCAGTTGCCGCCGACAAAGTTCTTGATGCCCTTCGCCAGCGCGTCATCGATGACGCCGCGGTTGACCGGGTCGAGGATGATCACGGCATCGTCCTTCATCCGCAGCGCGCTGGCGGCGTCGATCCAGTAGCCATTCCAGCCGGCCGCGCGCAGCTTCGGGTAGACGGCGTTGGTGTAGTCGCCGCCCTGGCAGGTGATGATGATGTCCATCGCACTCAGCGCTTCGACGCTGTTGCCATCCTTCAGCGGCGGCGATTCGATGCCGTACAGCCACGGACCCGGCGCGCCGGGGTTGGAGGTCGAGAAGAAATGCGTCTCGACGGCGGCGAAGTCGTTCTCTTCGACCATGCGCTGCACCAGCACCGAGCCGACCATGCCGCGCCAGCCGACCATTCCAAGCTTCTTCAACATCAGTGCTTCTCCACGAAACCGCGTTGCATCAGGACATCGCCGCGCCGTTCACGACAGGCGTGCCGGGTGCGAGAACGGGATTCCCGCCTGCGCGGGGACTACGACAATGAATCAGTGGCCGAGCGCGGCCACCACGGCATCGCCCATCGCAGCAGTGCCGATGCGCGCTTCGCCCGGCTTGGCGATGTCGCCGGTGCGCAGACCCGCGGCCAGCACCGTCTTGACCGCAGCCTGGATCCGGTCGGCCAGATCACTGCGACCGAGCGAGTAGCGCAGCATCATCGCCACCGACAACAGCATCGCCAGCGGATTGGC
This sequence comes from Nevskia sp., assembly GCF_021732705.1. GTDB lineage: Bacteria > Pseudomonadota > Gammaproteobacteria > Nevskiales > Nevskiaceae > Nevskia. Next base: position 25,627 of record NZ_JAKFUM010000007.1, read on the forward strand.
CACACCTAGGCCGGCGATGTCCGGCGCCGAACCGTGGCTCGGCTCGTACAGGCCCTGCCCGCGCTCGTTCAGCGAGGCCGACGGCAGCATGCCGATCGAGCCGGTCAGTTCCGCAGCGATGTCGCTCAGGATGTCGCCGAACATGTTGCTGGTGACCAGCACGTCGAACTGCTTCGGCGCGCGCACCAGCTGCATCGCGGCGTTGTCGACCAAGAGATGGCTCAGGGTGACGTCCGGATACTCCTTCGACACCTCGATCACCACCTCGCGCCACAGCTGCGAGGACTCCAGCACGTTGTTCTTGTCGACCGAGCACAGGCGCTTGCCGCGCAGGCGCGCCGCCTCGAACGCCGTGCGGGCGATGCGGGCGATCTCGAAGTCCGAATAGGCCTCGGTGTCACGCGCGACGCGGGCGCTTGGGATCACATGGCTGCCGACCTTGTAGTCGGTCTCGACACCGGTTTCGCGCTTGCCGAAGTAAATGCCGCCGGTCAGTTCGCGGACGATCAGGATGTCGAGCCCGGACACCACGTCCGGCTTCAGCGACGAGGCGTCGGCCAGCTCCGGATACAGGATCGCCGGCCGCAGGTTCGAATACAGGCCCAGACCCGCGCGAATGCCGAGCAGGCCGCGCTCCGGGCGCAGTTCCTTCGGCAAGCTGTCGTATTTCGGACCGCCGACCGCGGCCAGCAGAATCGCATCGGCGGCCTTTGCGGCTTCCAGCGTCGCCGGCGGCAGCGGATGGCCGGCAGCGTCATAGCCGGCGCCGCCGATCGGGGCGCTGCTCCAGGTGGCGTCAAACCCGTGCCGGTCGCGCAGCACGGTCAGCAGCTTGACCGCCTCGGCCGTGATTTCCGGGCCGATGCCGTCACCGGGGAGCAGCAGGATCTTCTGAGTCATCGTCGTTGAATGCAGGTGGCTGAATCTGTGAGAAATTGCGGATGCCGGCCGATCAGTTCGCGGCTGCCGGCTTTTCGAGCCGCTCAACCTTGTACGCGCTGAGCGTGCCTTCCTTCATGTGCGGCACCAGCACCAGCTTGCCCGGGATCAGGCCGAGGTCCGCCGTGCCCGGCGGCTCCTGCAGCACCCACAGCAGGTGATCGCCGTTGGCATGCACGTGATAGACGTTGCTGTGCTCGAAATCGCTGAGGTAGTAGCCGTCCTGACCATCAGGCACCAGCCCGTCGAGCGAGCCGACACCGATCGGCCCGAAGCGGTAGTTGATTTCCTTCGTTTCGAGATTGACCGTCAGCAGGAAGCCGGCCTCGCCGTTCTCGCCCTGCGTGCCGTACGGGGCCACCACCAGCAGGCCGCGTTCGGCCAGCAGGCCGTTCGGATGATTCAGGCGGGCTTCCTGCACCCAGATCACGAAGCGCTCGCCGGCCAGCCGCCAGATCGCATTGGTGCCGGTATCCGACACATAGACGCGACCGGCCTTGTCGACCGCGACATCATTGAAGAACTTGGCACCCAGCGCCGGATAACGCTTGATCACGCGGCCGTTGCCGGTGTCGATCACGAGAAGCTGATCGATGTCCGACACGTACAGCAGGCCGTTCTTGTAGGCCATGCCCTTCGGCGCGTTCAGGCCGCTGATCCACGCCCGCTTGACGATCGTGCCGTCCGGCGCGACGCGGGAAATGAAACCCTTGCCGTCCTTCGCGCCCGGCTCGCCGTCGATGTTGCTGACGTAGATCAGGTCCTGTTCCGGGACGTACAGCGCCGATTCCGGCTGCGCAAAACCCTTGGCGACCCAGGTCGGATCCGGCCCGGCAGCGCGGGCCAGCAGCGAGGACGACATCAACAACAACCAGACTAGGGCACGCATCGGTCAGCTCCTTGCAAGGCAACGGAAAAGGCGCGCAGGCTCGCGCGGAATGCCCGCCTTGGGCAAGTGCGGCGCGCGCCGGTTCCCGCACTCCGGCGGGAATTGCCCACTGACCACCTCAGGCCGCGAGCCACGGCGCGCTGACTTTCTGCCGCGCTTCATAGGCGCGGATCGCGTCGGCGTGCTGCAGGGTCAGGCCGATCTCGTCGAGTCCGCGGATCAGGCAATCCTTGCGGAACGGGTCGATCTCGAACGAGAAGCGCAAGCCGCCCGGCGTCGACACCGTCTGCGCCGGCAGGTCGATGGTCAGCCGGAAATCGGCGGCCGAGGCACTTTCGACAAACAGCGCGTCGACCTCCTCGGCCTTCAGGGTCAGCGGCAGAAAGCCGTTCTTGAAGCTGTTGTTGAAGAAGATGTCGGCGAAACCGGGCGCGATCACGGCGCGGAAGCCGTAGTCGGTCAGCGCCCACACCGCGTGCTCGCGGGACGAGCCGCAACCGAAGTTCTCGCGCGCGATCAGCACGGTGCTGCCGGCGAAACGGGCGTCGTTCAGTACGAAATCCGGGTTCTTGCGGCGCGTGGCGGGGTCGATGTCGAGATCGCCCTTGTCGAGGTAGCGCCAGTCATCGAACAGGAACGGGCCAAAGCCAGTCTTCTTGATCGACTTCAGATACTGCTTCGGAATGATGGCGTCGGTGTCGACATTGGCGCGATCCAGCGGCGCAACCTTGCCGGTGACGATGGTGAAGGGCTGCATGGTCAGTTCCCCGCGGAAATGTGGCGTACGTCGACGAAACGCCCGGCAACGGCCGCGGCGGCGGCCATCGCCGGTGACACGAGGTGCGTGCGGCCGCCGGCACCCTGGCGACCTTCGAAGTTGCGATTGCTGGTCGACGCGCAACGCTCGCCCGGCGACAGCTGATCGGCATTCATGCCGAGGCACATCGAACAGCCCGGCTCGCGCCATTCGAAGCCGGCGTCGATGAAGACCTTGTCCAAGCCTTCGCTTTCCGCCTGCCGCTTGACCAGCCCCGAACCCGGCACCGCCAGCGCCAGCTTGACGTTGCCGGCGATGCGCTTGCCTCTGAGCACGCTGGCGGCGGCGCGCAGATCCTCGATCCGCGAATTGGTGCAGGAGCCGATGAAGACCTTGTCGATCGCGATGTCGGTGATCGGCTGGTCGGCGCGGATGCCCATGTAGTGCAGCGCGCGTTCGATCGAGTTGCGCTTCACCGGATCGGCCTCGTTCGCCGGATTCGGGACGCGGCCGGAGACCGGCAGCACCATCTCCGGGCTCGTGCCCCAGGTCACCTGCGGCTGGATCGACGCGGCATCGATCTCGACTTCGCGATCGAACACCGCGCCATCATCGGACTGCAGCGTGTTCCACCAGGCGATGGCCTTGGCGAGCGCTTCGCCGGTCGGCGAAAACGGCCGGTTCTGGACATAGGCGATGGTCGTGGCATCGACCGCGATCAGGCCGGCGCGCGCACCCGCTTCGATCGCCATGTTGCAGACCGTCATGCGGCCTTCCATCGAAAGCCGCTCGATCGCTTCGCCCGCGAATTCGATCGTGTGACCGTTGCCGCCGGCGGTGCCGATCCTGCCGATGATCGCCAGCACGATGTCCTTCGCCGTGATGCCGGGCGCAACCTGCCCGCGCACCGTCACCCGCATGTTCTTCGACTTCTTCATCACCAGCGTCTGCGTGGCCAGCGCGTGCTCGACTTCCGACGTGCCGATGCCGAACGCCAGCGCGCCGAACGCGCCATGGGTCGAGGTGTGCGAGTCGCCGCAGACCACGGTCATGCCCGGCAAGGTCGCGCCCTGTTCCGGCCCGATCACATGGACGATGCCCTGACGGGCGTCATTCATCTTGAATTCGGTGATGCCGTACTCGGCGCAGTTGGCGTCCAGCGCCTCGACCTGCGCCCGCGAGATCGGGTCTTCGATGCCGACCGAGCGATCGGTCGTCGGCACGTTGTGATCGGCCACCGCGAGGTTGGCCGACAGTCGCCACGGCTGGCGCTGGGCCAGACGCAGGCCGTCGAAGGCCTGCGGGCTGGTCACTTCGTGCAGCAACTGGCGATCGATGTAGACGAGTGCCGAGCCGTCGCCGTTGTCGAGCACCACATGGGCATCCCACAACTTGTCGTACAGGGTTCTCGGTCGGGTCGAGGTGGTCATCGTCGGTCTTCCTGGCAGCGGGTTCCGCACGTCGCAGCGCGCGCAACCGGGTCTTGAATGGCGCGCAGTGTAGGAGCGCCCCCCTAATAACTCCAATGAATCGTCTTCATTCTTTGAAGTCGCGTTGGTTATCATTGATCGGACTCGGCATCGTCGCGGCCTCGCTTGCTGGCCACATCGCCGTCCCGCACGCTATGACGCTGCAACTCGCCCATCCCGTTTCCGCTTCCCGTCCGCCCGCCGACCGTGTCCGCCCTGCTCGACGCCCTGCGAATTGCCGAACAACGCCTGCGGCGACTGGCCCTGATTCTCGCGATCGGCAGTCCGGCGACGGCCGCAAGCTCGTACGCCTTGCTGGCGCTGGAACCGAAAGTGGCCGTGTCCGCGATGCTGGCCCTGCTGCTCGCGGTGCTCGCTCAGCGCGGCGCCCGGCGCTCGCGCGTCGCGTGGATCGTGACCGGCGCGCTGCACCTGCTGCTCGCCGTGCTGATCGCGCAACGTGGCGTCAGCGTGCCGAACCCGCTGCTGCCGTTCGGCATCGCCGTGCACGCGCTGTTCGGGCTGGTGGCGGTGCTCGGGCTGCGAGCGCTGAGCCTGCTCGATGCCGCCGAAGTCGATGCCGCGCGCCCGATTCCGATCAGCGCCGTCAACCTGCCGGGACCGAGCGTGCCGCTGCCGTTCCCGCCGGCGCCAGTGCCGAAGCGGGTGCTGCCGACGCTGCCCAACCCGCCTGCGATACCGGCTGTGGTGCTGAACGAGATGGGGCTCGATGCGCCGATCACGGAAGCGCCTGCTGCCCCGATCGACGTGACAGTCAGGGCCGCCGAGGACTTGGGCGCGATGGCGTCCGGCGACCTGTCGACCGAACCGTCGACTGACCTCTCGACCGCCGCCGAGCCCGCGCCGGCGTTGGACGCGGGCCAAGCGATCGAGCCCGTCGTGCCGCTTGCGGCGCCCGAGACGTCGTCCGGAATGCAGCACCCGGTAGCCGACGATGGCGACGCCGCGCCCGCTTTCGAAGCAGAAACGCCGGCGGCGACCGCCGTCACGAGCGCCGAGTCCGAGGTGGTCGAACCCGCCCGCGACATCGCCTCTCCACCGTTGGCGACGGACATCGAAGGCGTACACCTCGCGCCGCCCACCGATGACCTCGAGCTCGTCGCCGAATCGCCATTGGCCGCCGTCAGTGTCGATCGCGACGAGGCAGCGCTGCGCGAGCCCGCCGCAGTGCCGCGCGAGCCAGCGACTGCCGTGGCCGAATTTGTGGATGCGATCGGCAACGATTCGGTCGCTGCGGCCGAAGCCGATGCGGTGCCTCATTCGGCGATCATCGACATGGATACCGTCGCCGAGCGCGCGGCTGCAGGCTCTGCCGAGGCCGCGGCGGAAACGCCCGCTTTCGAACCCATCGACTCGCCGGAACCCGACGGGGCGTCGCACGACGAGCAGACGCCACCCGAAACACGGTCCGAAGCGCTTCCGGAACCCGTCGCGGAGACCGCGCCCGTCGCCGTCGATGTGGTGCCGACGCCGGAGCCCGCGGCGGAGACGGCCACCGACGTCTCGACATTGCTCGCGACCGACATCCCGCCGTTGCCGGTCTCGGCCCCGGTGGTGAAGACGGCACCGCCGGTTTCCGCGTTCTCGCCGACCGTGACCAAGGCCGCACGGCCGGAGCCACCGCCGGTGCCGAAGGCCGAGAGCCGGCCGGACGTGCCGTCGGCGATTCCGCCACCGCAGGCCGTGCTGCACATCGCCAAGGAAGTCGATGCGCTCGGCCGCATCCAGTGCCCGCGCTGCCGCTATCGCCAGGTCGACACGCCGTTCTGCGTCTATTGCAGCTTCGACCTCGACAAGTACTGGGCCGCGTCGCAGCGCGCCCGCGAGCTGGAAGCGCGGCTCGGCCGTTCGCCGCCGGCGAACTGACGCGCGACCGGCCGCCGATCCCCGATGGACACCCACGGCCTCAGCGCCTTTCTCGAAGTGGCCGAATCGGGTTCGTTCTCGAAGGCCGGCGAGCGCATGCACCTGTCGCAACCGGCCATCAGCAAGCGGATCGCGGCACTCGAGGATTCGATCGGCGCGCCGCTGTTCGACCGCGTCGGTCGTCAGATCGGCCTGACCAATGCCGGTCGCACCCTGCTGCCGTATGCGCGGCAGGTGCTGCAGCAGATCGAGGACGGGCGGCGGGCGCTGGCGCAGTTGTCCGGCGCGGTCAGCGGCCGGCTGTCGATCGGCACCAGCCATCACATCGGCCTGCATCGACTGCCGCCGGTGCTGCGGGCGTTCACCAACCAGTACCCCGACGTCGATCTCGACATCCAGTTCATGGATTCCGAAGACGCCTGCGAGGCGGTCGTGCACAGCAAGCTGGAACTCGGCATCGTCACCCTGCCGACGGTCGAGATCGACAATCTCGTGGTCCAGCCGATCTGGGATGACCCGCTTGCGGTCGTTGCCGCGCCCGGCCACCCGCTGGCGCTGAAGGCCGCGCCCCGCCTGATCGAGCTGGCCGAACACCCCGCCGTGCTGCCGGACGATCGCACCTACACCCATCGCATCGTCACGGCCGCGTTGCGCGAGCATGGCGTGGCGCCGCGCGTGCGGATGGCGACCAACTATCTGGAAACGCTGAAGATGCTGGTCGCGATCGGTCTGGGCTGGAGCGTGCTGCCGGCGTCGATGATCGACGACACGATCCGCGCGGTCGCGATTCCGGGGCTGCGCATGCAACGGCAGCTCGGCGCGGTCAGCCATCGTCGGCGCACGCTGTCGCGCGCGGCGGAAGCGTTGCTGCTGGCCTTGCACGAGGCGCGCGCGCTGCAACGGCCGATGCCACCGGAGAACGATCCTGTTTGAACTGCGCAAGGTGTCGCGACGCTACGGCGCAGTCGTCGCGCTCGATGACCTGAGCCTGTCGTTCGCGGCCGGCACCGTCACGGCCGTGATCGGCAGCAGCGGCTCGGGCAAGTCGACCGTGCTGCGCCTGCTGCTCGGGCTCGACTGGCCGGATCAGGGCGAGGTGCGGGTCGGCGGCGAGCCGGTGACCCGGCGCAACCGGCTCGCGATTCGCCAGCGCATCGGCACGGTGATTCAGGACGGTGGCCTGTTCCCGCACCTGAGCGCGCGCGACAACGTGGCGCTGCTGCCGCGTCACCTTGGCTGGAGCGATGCCCGCATCGACCGCCGTGCCGATGAGCTTCGCGCGCTGGTGCAGCTGCCGGCGGACACGCTGCGACGCTATCCGTCGGAACTCTCCGGCGGCCAGCGCCAGCGCGTGGCGATGATGCGGGCGCTGATGACCGATCCGCCGGCGCTGCTGCTCGACGAGCCGCTGGGCGCACTCGATCCGATCGTTCGCCATGATCTGCAGGACGAGCTGAAGGCGCTGTTCGCGAGCCTCGGCAAGACCGTGTTGCTGGTCACGCACGATCTGCCGGAGGCCGCGTTCCTCGCGCCGCGACTGGTGCTGATGCAGCACGGCAAGCAGGTGCAGGACGGCACCTTGGCCGACCTGATCGAACGGCCGGCCAGCGACTTCGTCCGCCGTTTCGTCGAAGCCCAGCGCGGCCTGCCGGAGCGCGCGGCATGAGGCACCTGCTGGCCACGCTCGCCATGCTGCTGGCCATCGGCTTCGCGCGGGCGGACGAGCGGCCGTTGACCATCGGCTCGAAAAACTTCACCGAGTCGATCGTGCTGGCCGAAGTGCTGCGGCTGGAAGCGGCGCGCGCCGGCGCCACGATCGAGCACCGGCGCGCGATGGGCGGCAGCGCGATCCTGTGGCAGGCGCTGCAGGCCGGCAGCATCGACGCCTACCCGGAATACAGCGGCACGCTGACGCAGGAACTTCTGAAAGGCGACGTGCCGGCGACGGCCCACGTCGATGAACTGGCGGCCGCGCTCAAGCAGCGTGGTCTTGGCATCGGCCCCAGCCTCGGCTTCGATGACAGCTATGCGCTCGGCGTGTCCGGCGATACCGCCGCCACGCTCGGACTGCGGTCGATCAGCGATCTGGTGCGCCACCCGGAACTGCGGCTGGCGCTGTCGAACGAGTTCATGAGCCGGGCCGACGGCTGGCCGGGCCTCAAGGCTGCGTACGGCCTGCGCAACAGCACCGTCCAGGGCATGGATCATGGCCTCGCCTATCGCGCGCTGAATTCGGCGGCCGCCGATGTCATCGACCTGTACACTACCGATGCCGAGATCTCGACCTACGGCGTCACCGTGCTTGACGATGATCGCCACTACTTTCCGCCGTACGAGGCGCACTGGCTGTATCGGCTGGACCGTGCCGAGGAACGCCCCGCGCTGAAGCAGGCGATCGAGGCACTGGCCGGCCGCATCACGCGCGAGCAGATGAGCCGCCTGAACTCGGCGGTGAGCTTCGGCAAGCGCAGCGAAACCGACGTGGCGCAGACCTTTCTCGGCCTCGCCGCCACCGGCACGCCGCCGGCCGACGATCGCACCGCACGCCTGCTGGCGCGTACCACCGAGCACCTGCGGCTGGTCGGCATCTCGATGCTGCTGGCGTTGCTGATCGGCCTGCCGCTCGGCGTGCTCGCGGCAAAGCTGCCGCGCGTCGGTCAGATCACGCTGGCACTGACGGCGCTGCTGCAGACCTTGCCGTCACTGGCCCTGTTCGTGTTCCTGATTCCGCTGCTCGGCATCGGTGCAAAGCCGGCCATCGCCGCGCTGTTCCTGTACAGCCTGCTGCCGATCGTCCGCAACACGCAGACCGGCCTTGCGACGATCGCGCCGAACCTGCGCGAATCGGCCGCTGCACTGGGGCTGCCGTGGTCCGTGCAGTTGCGCCGCATCGAACTGCCGCTGGCGCTGCGGACGATCCTCGCCGGCATCTCCACCGCCGCCGTGATCAATGTCGGCACGGCGACCCTGGGCGCCCTGATCGGCGCCGGCGGTTATGGCGAGCCGATTCTCACCGGCATCCGCCTCGACAACATTCCGCTGATCCTCGAAGGCGCGATCCCGGCATCGGCGCTCGCGCTGCTGGTGCTTGCCCTGTTCAGCGGACTGGAACGGCTGCTGACGCCACGCGGACTGCGCGCATCGTCACGCAGCTGATGCCTTGCGTGCGCTGGCGAACGGATGGGTGCGCGCGGAATTGATCGTGATCGGTCCGGCAATCGGCATGCGGAACCCGGCCGCTATACTTCGGCGCTGATCGCGGCGATGACCGCAATGGCCGCCGAACGGCGTCCTTCATTCCCAGAATTCGAGGAGATTCGATGTCCGACGTGATCCTGCACCACTATCCGATGTCGCCGTTCAGCGAAAAGCTGCGCGCGATTTTTGGATACAAGCAGCTGGCATGGAAATCGGTGATCACGCCGTTCGTGATGCCGAAGCCGGACCTGATGCCGCTGACCGGTGGTTACCGCAAGGCACCGGTGATGCAGATCGGCCGCGACATCTACTGCGATACCGCATTGATGGTGCGCGTGCTCGATCGCCTGTTTCCGACGCCGCCGCTGATGCCGCTCGCGCACAAGGCCAGCTGCGCCGCGTTTGCCGCGCTCGAACAGACGCTGTTCTTCGCGGCCGTCCCGACGCTGTTCCAGCCGGCTGGGCTGAAGGTGATGATGGAACGCCTCGGGCCGCAGGCGCTCGACACCTTTTCCAAGGACCGTGCTGGCCTGTTCACCGGCGGCACGACATCCCGTCCGGGACCGGAGTTCGGGAAGACCCATTTCCTGCCGCTGATGAATGCGCTCGACCAGCAGCTCGCGACGTCGCCGTTCCTGCTCGGAGAAGCGCCGACCTTGGCCGACTTCACGTCGTACCACCCGGTCTGGTTCATTCTCGGCAACTCGGGCGTTGCGCCGCTGCTCGATCCGTTCAAGAACCTGCTGGCCTGGGCCGAGCGGATCAAGGCGCTGGGTCATGGCCAGCCGACCGATCTGTCCGGCGCCGATGCCATCGAAATCGCCCGCAGCAGCACCGGCCTGCAGCCCCCGGACGGCCCGCTGCTGGAGCCGGAAGGCGTGCGCATCGGCTCGAAGGTCGTCGTCGCGGCAACCGACTACGGGGTCGATCCGGTGCACGGCGTGCTGATGCACGCCTCGGTGTTCGAGATCGCGATCAAGCGCGTCGACGAACGCGCCGGCGATGTCGTCGTCCATTTCCCGCGTGCCGGGTTCAAGGTCAAGGCGGAGGCCTGAGTCGATGAGCACGGAAGCCAATTTCGTACCGCTGAAAACCTGGCGCGAGTTGCCGCACGACGAGATGCGCTTGCGCGCCGCTGCGTTTGCCGATGACATGCATCGTCGCCGCACCGTGCGCGAATATTCGCCGCGGCCGGTGCCTCGCGAAGTGATCGTCGATGCCGTGCGGGCTGCGGCATCGGCGCCAAGCGGCGCCAACCAGCAGCCGTGGCATTTCGTGATCGTCGAGCGTGCGGACGTTCGCAAGCAGATCCGCGAAGGTGCCGAAGCCGAGGAGCGCGAGTTCTATGGCCGCCGCGCGCCGGACGAGTGGCTGGCCGCACTCGCCCCGCTCGGCACCGACGAGCACAAGCCGTTCCTCGAAACGGCGCCGTACCTGATCGCGATCTTCTACGAGCGCCACGGCGTCAAGCCGGACGGCTCGAAGTTCAAGACCTACTACGCGCCGGAATCGGTCGGCATCGCCACCGGCCTGCTGATCGCGGCCCTGCATCAGGCAGGACTCGCGACCTTGACCCACACGCCGTCCCCGATGGGTTTTCTGCGCGAGATCTTGCAGCGCCCGGTCAACGAGACGCCGTATCTGCTGCTGGTGACCGGCTACCCGGCCGACGACGTCAAGGTGCCGGACATCCGGCGCAAGGCGATGGCCGACATCCTGACCATCGTCTGAGCCGACTCGAACGCCTTCGGCTCGCGCGAGCGAAGGCGTCGGGGCGAGTCCTTACGGCAGCATCCGCTGGATTTCCGGTTCCTTGTCGCGGAACTGGTGTTTCAGTGCGGCGCCGACGTGCAGCACGTACAGCCCGTACAGCAGAAAGCCGAAGACCTCGTGCACGAGGCCGAAGCGGTCGTGCAGCACTTCCTTGAAGCCCGGCTCGACGCTGCTGATCGCCGCGATTCGCGGCCATTCGAACAGGCCGTACAGGAACATCGGATGCTCGGCGGCATCCTTCCATGCCGAGTCGTGCATCCAGCCCGACAGCGGCAGCGCGATCATCACCACGTACAGCAGCGCATGCGCCATGTGCGCGGCGATCTTCTCCCACGCCGGATACTTGGCCGGCAGCGCCGGCGGCCGATGCGTGGCGCGCCACAACAGCCGCATCAGCGCCAGACCGAGCACCGTGATGCCGGTCGACTTGTGGGTATCGATCACTGGCCGCACCCAGGCATCCGGCAGGAAATCGACCGACCAGATCAGCAGCACGTTGACCACGATCAGCGTGGCGATCAGCCAGTGCAGGGCGACGGCGACGCGGGTGTACTTCTCGGGCAGGGTACTCATGTCGATGGCGGCAAGGGTTCGAGCAGTTCAGGGATTCGGCGATGATGCGGCTGGCGGCGGCAGGGTCGGCACCCAGTCGTTGCGGCGGCGCAGGAAGCTGATCCAGCCGAGCGTGGCTCCGGCATGACGCAGCAGCTGGAAGCTGAAAGGTTCGGCGAGTGCCGCACCCAGCGCAAGCCCCCAGGTCTTCAGGCTCACGCGCTGCCCCAGCCAGCGGTGATACAGATGCACCGACCACGCGTGATAGACCAGATCGATGCCGAGCTTGGTCGCGATCGTCGCGAGAATCTGCCAGATCACCGGCTGGCCGCTGATGGCGTACCAGCACAGCAGCGCGAACGCGGTGACACCGAACACCGGCTGCATCGTGTCGAGCACCTTCACCGGCAGCATCAGCACGCCGACCTTGCCATAGCGCGGGCTGCCGACCATGTCGCGGTTCTCGAAGATGGTTTCGAGGAAGCCGCCGAACCAGCGGCTGCGCTGACGCAGGAACTGGCGCAGGGTTGCCGGCGCATCGGTCTCGGCATGAGCCTCGCTGAACACGCGCACCTGCCAGTCGAGCCCGTGCCGGTACGAGTGCCGATGTAGACGATGGATCAGTTCGTAATCCTCGACCCGGCTCAGCGGGTCGAAGCCACCGACCGCCAGCAGCGGCTCGCGGCGGTAGCCGGCGAACGCGCCCGACACCAGCAGCAGGGCATCGGAACGCACCCAGGCTTCGCGCGAGATGAACGCGCGCAGGTATTCGAAGGTCTGGAACCACTCGAACAGCCGTCCGGACACGCCCGGCGCGCAGCGCGGCCGCAGCACGCCGCAGCCGGCGACTAGCTTCGGGTTCGCCGCGAAGTCCCGGCGCAGCGCCGCGATGGCGTCCGGTGCCAGCACGGTGTCGGCATCGATGGTGACGACGACCTCGGTCGTCATCCGCGGCAGCGCCTCGTTCATCGACCGCGCCTTGCCGCTGTGCGGCTTGGCCAGCACGGCGAGCCGCCCCGCCCGTTCGATGCCATCCGGCCCCATGACCAACGCGAACTCGCGGCGCAGCCGCGCCAGCGAGTCGTCGGTGGAGCCGTCATCGGCGATGAAGATCAGGTCCGGTGGATCGGTCTGCGCCTGCAGCGCGCGGATGCAACTCGGCAGGATCTCGCGCTCGTTGCGCGCGGCCACGATCACGCCGACGGTCACCCGTTGCGCGGCTGTGGCGGTCGCCGCCTTGTGCCCGCCGGCAAAGCGCAGCCCGCGCGTCTGCCAGGCGACGTACAGCAGCAGCGAGGTGTCGTAACTGACGTACAGCAGGCCGGCCGCCCAGACCACGAGGCCGCTCAGGCTGGCCGCACCGGCGAGCGACGCCAGCCAGGCGCTGACCACCAGCACGAACAGCAGGTTGCCGCGCAGCAGGCGGCCCGCGAGTTCCCAGCCGGTTTCGGGAGGCAGGATCGATGAGGAGTCAGGCAGCTTCAAACGGATTCTCGGGTCGGGCAACGCACCGGGCGCGTCCAGCGTCGGGCATCAGGCAGCGGTAGACCGCCGATCGGCCAGCAAGTGCCCGCGAATCGGCAGCCACGGCGACGATGCCGATGCCTCGCTTACGGCGACTTCGCGGCACCGGATGCCGTCGGCACGGGTTGCGCAGGCGCCGGCCGGTTGTACAGGACGATCAGCAGCACGCCGGCCAGCACCAGCACGATCGCGGCCAACTCGGTCGCCGTGAACACTTCGCCGCCAAAGGTCACGCCGAGCAGCAGCGCGATCACCGGATTGACGTAGGCATAGCTCGTCGCCAGCGATGGCGACACCGTCTGCACCAGATAGATGTACGCGCTGAACGCCAGCACGCTGCCAGCCAGCGTCAGGTAGACCACCGACAGCATCGCCTTCGGCGTGGTCACGAGCTGCCAGGACTCGCCGGCGGCATGGCTCGCACCGAGGAACACGACGCCGGCCGACAGCATCTGGCAGGCCGTGCTCATCGCGCCTTTCGGCAGATCGATCCGCCGGCTCCAGACCGAGCCGAACGCCCAGCTCACCGGCGCGATGATCAACAGGCTGGCCGACAGCGGATTGGCCGCGAAATCGCCATCCAGATTCAGCAGCACGATGCCCGAGAAGCCGACCAGCAGCCCGAGCCACTGCAAGGCCTTCGGCCAGGCGCCCCAGATACCGCCGAACAGGCTCGCCCACAGCGGCATCGTCGCCACCGCCGTCGCCGCCAGCGCCGACCCGACCGACTGCTGCGCGTAGACCACCGCGCCATTGCCGACATTCAGCAACAGGAAGCCGATCACGATCGAAAACCCGACTTGCCGACGTGTCGGCAGCGCATGGCCACGCAGCCGCAGGAACGCCATCAGCACGCTGCCGGCAATGACGAAGCGCAGCCCCGGAAAGAACAGCGGCGGATACTCCGCCAGCGCGAAGTGGATCGCCAGATAGGTCGACCCCCAGACGAAATACACGGCCGCCAGCGACAGCCACACCAACAGCGGCAGCCGCCCCGAGGCGGCAGGCAAGGCATTCACGGAAAATTCTCGAAAAGGCAGGCGCGCATGGTACGCCCGTCGGCACGGGCTGTTGCCCTGCCCGGGCGATCCGCGAGACAGGACGCGAACCGCCGCACGGTACGCCGCGATCAGCCGCCGCGCAGCACCTCATGCGCACAGTTGCGTCCCGGAGCACCCGTCACGCCGCCGCCCGGATGGTTGCCGGAGCCGCACAGGAACAGGCCGCGCAGCGGCGTGCGGTAGTCGGCCCAGCCGGGGATCGGGCGCATCGAGAACAGCTGGTGCAGCGCCATCGAGCCGTGGAAGATGTTGCCGCCGGTGAGGGCGAAGCGACGTTCGAGGTCCAGCGGCGTCAGTATCTGACGGTACAGCACGCTGGCGGCGAAGTTCGGCGCATAGTCGTTGACGGCGGCGATGCAGCGGTCGGCGAAGTCTTCGCGGATCGCATCCCAGTGCAGGCCTTCGGCAAGCTGGTACGGCGCGTACTGGACGAACATCTGCACGATGTGATGGCCCGGCGGCGCCAAGGTGGTGTCGACCGAGGTCGGAATCGTCAGTTCGAGGATCGGCGCCGTCGACGGCTGGCCACGGCGGGCATCGTCGTACGCGGCTTCGAGGTATTCCATCGTCGGGCTGATGTGGATCGTGCCGCGATGCTGCGGGCCGACCGTCGCCTTGCCCGGCATCGCGGTGAAATCCGGCAGCTCGGACACTGCGAGATTGATCTTCATCGAGGCGCTGGCGTAATCGATGCGGGCCACCGCGTCGGCGAACGGCTTCGGCAGCGCCGTGGCCGGCAGCAGCTTGCGGAAGGTGACGTCGGGCGTCGCGTTCGAGATCACGGTCTTCGCGCGAATCACGTCGCCGCCACGCATCCGTACGCCGACCGCACGGCCGTCTTCGACCACGATTTCGCCGACTTCCGCCCCGAGGCGAATCTCGACACCCGCCGCGCGCGCGGACGCAGCCATTGCCTGCGTCACCGCGCCCATGCCGCCTTCGACATAGCCCCAGACGCCGCGGGCGCCGCCGGCCGTGCCCATGACGTGGTGCAGCAGGACGTAGCCGGTGCCCGGTGCCGAAATCGGTTGCTGCGCGCCGATCACGGCATCGGTGGCGAGGGTGGCCTTCAGCACGTCGGACTCGAACCAGCGATCGAGGATCGGCCGCGCCGCGCCGGTCAGCAGTTCGATGCTCTGCGGCAGTTCGTCGCCCAGCGCCTGCATCGCGCGATACAGCTTGCGGCTGCGGCGCAGCTCGCGCAGGCGCGACAGCCAGCCCCGCGCGCGCCATGAGGCCGGCAGCGGCAGCAGATCGGCCGGCGGCTCGGTCAGCAGTGGCTCGATGCATTCGGCGACGCGCGTCAGCCAAGCTTCGTATTTCGGGTAGGCCTCGGCATCGCGGGCGGAGAACTTCGCGATCTCGCGATGGTTCAGCGCTTCGTCCGGTCCCATCAGCAGTGAGCGGCCGTCCGGCAGCGGCGTGAATGACGACGGGTTGCGGCCCAGCACCTTGTAGCCGTGCTTCGCGAGTTCCATTTCCTCAACCACTTCCGGCAGCAGCAGGCTGATCAGGTAGGACGCCGTGGAGGCGCGATAACCGGGCGCGATGTCTTCGGTCACCGCGGCACCGCCGACCACCGTGTGGCGTTCGAGCACCAGCACTTTCTTCCCGGCCTTGGCCAGGGTCGTGGCGCAGACCAGGCCGTTGTGGCCGCCGCCGATCAGGATTGCGTCGTAGCTGAAGGTCATCGTCAGTCTCGGTAGTCAGGGGTGCTGCTCAGGCGGCTTGCGGCGCGGCCGCACGGCTGCGCTCGCTGACCGCGACGATCACGCCGGCAATCAGGATCGCGGTGCCGATCAGCACGGTCAGTGGTGGTGCAGCACCGCTCCAGACCGCGCCGTAGGCAATGCCGGCAATGGTTTCGAACACGATCATCTGGCCGAGCAGCGACGACGGCAGGCTGTGGCTCGACATGTTCCACAGGGTATTCGCCGCCCACGACGTGACCAGTCCGAGGAACAGGCTGATGCCGCCGAACAGCCACCAGCCCTGCGCCACGGGGATGGTGGCCGGCTGGGTGGCGGCAAACAGCAGCAGCGAGAACGGCAGCGCCGCGGCACCCTGCAATGACGTCCATTGCAGGCCGGTCATGCCGCCGGGTCTGGCGACGGCGAGTTTCAGGCGCTCGGCATTCATCACGCCGTAGACCGTCCACAGCAGCAGCGATCCGGTGGCGCAGGCCCAGCCGATCAGCTCGTCGCGGGTTGGCCCATCGACGAAGGCCGTGCTGCCCTTCGCGGCCGTCGGGGCCTGCGCCAGCCACAGACCGCCGAGGATCAGCAGCAGCGCCCACAGATAGCGCGCCGTCAGCGGCTGCCGATCCCGAATGCGTGCGGCCAGCGAGACGGTGACCGGCAGCAGCCCGATGATCAGGGTCGGCATCACGTAGCCAGCCTTCTGCACCGACACGCTGAGCAGCGCGTAGTACAGAAGATTGCCGAACAAGGTCAGCACCGCGGCTTCGCGCCACAACGCGGCATCCCGCAGATTCACGCGGCCGCGCCGATGCAGCAGCCACAGGGTCACGATCGAACCCAGGCCATAAGCCATGTAGCGCCCGGCGGCGACCGCGAGTCCGGGCCAGTCGCTGAGGATCAGCGGGCCGACGAAGGCAAAGCCCCAGCCGGCGCAGGCCAGGATCGCGTAGAGAATGCCGATGCGCACGCGGGCGGCCGAGTTCATCGCAGGGTCACGAGGTCGACGGCGACGGTGCGTTCGCCATCGCCGAGCCAGACCTGACCATCCTGAATCGTGCAGTGCAGCTGCATCGTCCGCTGTGCCAGCTGCGCCAAGGTCACGTCGCCGCTGACATTGACCTTGCGCACGCCGAGGTTCTTCGCCCGCGCCAGCTTCGGCTCCGCCAGCTGCCACCACGGATCCGCCGCACGATTGAAGCCATAGACGAAGACCTGCCCGGCGCGGCCGCAGGCGCGAATCACGTTCTTCTCGTCCGGCTGGCCGAGTTCGATCCATTCCTCGACCAGGCCGGTCAGATCCTTGCGCCAGAGGTCGGGCTCGTCCGGATCGCTCAAGCCCTTGCCGAGTTCCAGCCGCTCGTGCGCGTGCAGCGCGAACACCAGCACGCGCACCATCATGCGTTCGTCGGTCTCCGACGGATGGCGGGCAATGGTCAACGCATGCTCCGCGTAATAGCCGCGATCCATGTCGGCGATCTGCAGTTGTGCCTTGAAGATGGTGGCCTTGAGCGCCATTCGAGTCGATTTTCGGGGTGCCGGCACGCGGCGAACGCGTGTTTTACGGGAAAGCGCTGGCAAAGACCATGATCTGGCGCGGTTGCCGGGCGATCCGCGTCGTTCGGCCGGAATCGCGCTCACGCGACGCTCTGGCAAACACCTTGCCAGACCCCGGCATGCGGCCCCGCGATTCGACCTGCCAGCACGTTGCAACGCATTGCGAACGGGTTGGCAGTTCGCGGCATCGGTGCGCTCTATCTACTGGCGATATCGGCCTGAAACCTGCAGCCTGCGCACCGGCCGCATTGCCTCGATCTTTCACGCTCCCCGATGCCGTTCACGCTTGCTCATCCCGCTGCGGTGGTTCCGCTGCGCCGCCTCGCGCCACTGTCCGCTCTCGTCATCGGCAGCATGGTTGCCGATGCCGGACATTTCCTGTCGATCGACCTGCCGCGCGGCTTCACGCATGGCCGGCGCGGCTTGCTGATGTACAGCGTGCCGGCCGGCTGGCTGGTCTGGCTGATCTTCCAGCGTCTGCTGCGCGAACCGCTGCTGGCACTGGCACCTACCGGATTCGCGGCGCGACTGCCGGCGGAAGCGCCGCTGCCGCGCACGTTCGTCGAGGTCGGGCGGATCACGCTCGGTCTTGTGCTCGGCTGGTTGACCCACGTCGTCTGGGATCGCATGACGACGATCAATTTCTCGTTGCCGTACACCGCCTCTCTGATTGCGCCGCTGACCGTGATCCGCGGCGTGCCGATCTATCCGCAGGACCTGCTGCGTCATGGCAGCGCCATGATCGGGCTGGCATTGCTGGCGCTGTGGCTGCTGCGCTGGTGGCAACGCACGCCGCCGGCCGTGCGCCCGACGCTGATCCTGCCGATCACCATGCGGATCAGCCTGATCGCCGTATCCTCGCTCGCCATTGCCGCGTTCGCGCTGGCCGCCGCCAGCGGCCACGACAGTCCATTCGCGGGGCGCACCGTGCTGACCCGCGCCGTGCGCGCGGCGCTGCCGGCGATCGGCGTGACCGTGCTCGGCTACGCCGTCATCTGGCAGCTGTGGCGGCGCAAGTCAGCGCGCTGACGGGGTCACCTCTGAATCCGGGTCGAATACACGTCAATAAATGTGTATCTGACCCCCATTAAGTGCTGCCTGAGGCGGCTTACGGGGCGATCAGGGTACGCAGGCCGTCGAGATCCAGCACCGGCACGCCGAGCTTCTCGGCCTTCGCGAGCTTGGAGCCTGCCGCTTCGCCAGCCAGCAGGTAGTCGGTCTTGGCCGAGACGCTGCCGCTGACCTTGCCGCCGTTGGCCTCGATCAGTGCCGAGGCGTCCTCGCGGCTCATACCGGGCAAGGTGCCGGTGATGACGAAGGTCTTGCCGGTCAGGGCACCTTCCGCTGCCGCCTTCGGGGCTGGCCAGTGGATGCCCGCCCCCCCCGCCTCGACCGGGGCGACGAGCGTGTCGATCACGGCGCGATTGCGCGGCTCGGCAAGGAAATGGGCGATCGACGCGGCTACGGTCTCGCCGACATCCGGCACCGCCTGCAGTTGCGGATAGGCCGGCGCCCGCTCGGCGTCGCTGCGGCGGATCTTCTTCTCGGTGCGGTGCTCTTCGGCTTCGCGTTCGATCCGCAGGCGATGGCGCGCTTCCGCGTGCTTCGCGTCGCTCTCAGCCGCGGCGATCAGCGCCTCCAGCGTGCCGAAATGCTGCGCGAGGTCACGCGCCGTGGTTTCGCCGACCACCGGAATGCCGAGCGCGAACAGGAAGCGGCCGAACGTGGTGTGGCGGCTGGCATCGATCGCCTTGACCAGGTTCTGGGCCGATTTCTCGCCCATCCGCTCCAGCGCGGCCAGATTCTCCGCATTCAGCTTCAGATAGATGTCGGCAGGCGTGGCGACACCCCGTTCGTCGATCACCAGCGCCAGCAGCTTTTCGCCGAGGCCGTCGATGTCGATCGCCTTGCGCGACACGAAGTGGATCAGCGCGCCGTGCAGCTGCGCGCGGCACGACAGGCCGTTGGTGCAGCGGGCGATCGCCTCGCCTTCCTCTCGGGCGATCTGGCCGCCGCAGACCGGACAGGCCGCCGGCAGGCTGACGATGCGGGCATCGGCCGGCCGCAGCGCGAGCACCACTTCCTTGACCTCGGGAATCACGTCGCCGGCACGGCGTACGACCACGGTATCGCCGATGCGCACGTCCTTGCGCTGCACCTCGTCCATGTTGTGCAGGGTGGCATTGCTGACATTGGCACCGCCGACGAACACCGGTTTCAGCCGCGCGACCGGCGTCACGGCGCCGGTGCGGCCAATCTGGAACTCGACGTTTTCGAGCACCGTCACCGCTTCCTCGGCCGCGAACTTGTAGGCGACCGCCCAACGCGGCTCGCGCGACACGGTGCCGAGTTCCTCGCGACCGGCGAGGTCATCGAGCTTGAACACCACGCCGTCGATGTCGAACGGCAGGCTGGCGCGCTTCGCGCCCATCCGCTCAAAGTAGGCCTGGCAGCCATCGGCGCCGGTCACCGGCTCGATCAGCTCGGACACCGGGAAGCCCCAGTCGCGGAGCTGCCGCAGCACGTCGCGATGCTGCAAGGGCGCCGCCCAGCCTTCGGACACGCCGACGGCATAGGCGTAGAACGCCAGCGGCCGTTTCGCCGTGATCACCGATTCGAGCTGCCGCAGACTGCCGGCCGCGGCATTGCGCGGATTGACCGGCGGCTTCTCGCCTCGGGCCTCGGCGTCCGCCACCATCTTCCGGAAGCCGGCCAGCGGCAGGTAGACCTCGCCGCGCACTTCGATCAGCGGCGGTGCCTCGCCCTGAATCCTCAGCGGCAGCGACCGGATCGTGCGCAGGTTGGCGGTGATGTCCTCGCCGGTTTCACCATCGCCGCGGGTCGCGCCCTGCACGAACACGCCGTTCTGGTAGATCAGCGAAACCGCCAGACCGTCGAGCTTCGGCTCGGCGATGTAGTCGACACTGCCCTTCAGCAGCACCTCGCGTACACGACGGTCGAAATCCTGCAACGCCGCTTCATCGTCGGCCTTGCGCAAGCTCAGCATCGGCTGGCGGTGACGCACCGGCGCGAATGCCGGCGATGGCGCGCCGCCGACGCGCTGGGTCGGCGAATCCGGCGTCTTCAGCTCGGGATGGTCGGCTTCGAGCTTCTGCAGCTCGGAAAACAGCCGGTCGTATTCGGCGTCCGGAAGCTCCGGATCATCGAGCACGTAATAGCGGTGGTTGGCCCGCTCCAGTTGCCGCCGCAGTTCGGCGGCGCGCGTCGCCGCCGTCGTCATGTCAGTGCGGCGCGTGCTGGCGTGCCCAGGCTTCTACTTCCTGCTGCAGCGCCCGGGCGGACGATGGCGTGAAGCTCTGCTTCTTTGAATCGAAGACCTCGGCGTTCAGCGCGCGAGCCAGCTTTTCCGCCGTGCCGATCATGTCGCGGATCGCGTCCGAGGCGCGGACTGGCCCCGGCAGCACCATGAACAGCGTCAAGCCGGGCGTCGAGAAATGGTCGGCGGCCGCTGGATCGAGATGACCAGGCTTCAGCAGGCTGGCGACGCTGAACACGGCTTCGCCGCCGGACAGGCGGTGATAGATCTGACGCGCGCCGAATTCGAGGCCGACCGATTCCAGCGCCGCATGCAGTTCCGGCCCGAGAATCTGCACGCCTTCACGTTCGGCGATCAGCAGCGACACGATTTTCTGCTGTTGCGGCTTGTCCGCCACGAGCGGTTTGACCGGCGGTGCCGGGATCGGTGCGGCGAGCGACGGTCCGCGCGGCGGCACCGGCGCGGCCGGGGCGTCGGCAGCGATGCCGGCATCGAAGCGCGGCTCCACGCGACGCGGCTTGCCGACCCCGAATTCGTCGAACTGCTGGCCTTCGGCACCGAAGATGTCGAGCTGCCGCTCGCGGCCGCTGCCCGGACGCAGTTCGCCGGCCGGCTCGTCATCGCTGTTCAGTGCGCGGCGGTCGCGACGCGACAGGAAATAGATCGCGATGACCGCGATGACCGCGAAAATCAGCAACGCCCACTGCAATGGACTCATCGTTTCGCCTTTGGCCCTGATTCGCTGACCGAACTCACGCTGCCGGCGGTGCCGCTTCGGCCGCCGCTTCCTCGGGCGAACCGGCGAGCGCAACAGCCTGCTGCACATCGACGCTGACCAGTCGCGACACGCCCGGTTCCTGCATCGTCACGCCGTGGAGATGTTCGGCCAGCTCCATCGTGATTTTGTTGTGCGTAATGATAATGAATTGAACGCCCTGCGACATTTCCCGCACGACTTCGCAGAAGCGGCCGACGTTGGCATCGTCGAGCGGTGCGTCGACCTCGTCCATCAGGCAGAACGGCGCCGGATTGAGCTGGAACAGCGCCAGCAGCAGCGCCACCGCCGTCATCGCCTTTTCACCACCCGACAGCAGCTGAATCGTCGAATTGCGCTTGCCCGGCGGCCGCGCCATGACCTTCACGCCGCGGTTCAGCACGGTGGCGGTCTCGCCTTCCGGCGCGTCGCCGGTCAGCTCCAGATAGGCCTCGCCGCCGCCGAACAGCTGCGGGAAGCGGGCCTTGAAGATGTCGTTGACCTGATCGAACGTGGTCTTGAAGCGGTCGGTCGTCTCGCGATCGAGCTGACCCATCGCTTCTTCGAGCGTGGCCAGCGCCGCGCTGACGTCCGCGTGCTGGGTGTTGACGTAGGCCTCGCGCTCGCGGCCTTCCTCGAGTTCCTGAATCGCGGCGAGGTTGATCGCGCCGAGTCGGTCGATGCGTCGGCCGATCGCGCCGAGCTTTTCCTCCCACAGTTCCAGCGGCAGGTTGCCGTTGGCATCCGGGGTGAGGTCTTCGGCCAGTTCCTCGCGGGTGAAGCCGGTTTCGGCGAACAGACCGTCGGCACCCTCGCGCCGGGCGCGCAGGTTCTCGAATTCGAGACGCGCGCTCTGCAGCCGCTCCTGCGCGGCTTCCTTGCGGCCTTCGGCGGCGCGCAGCGTCCGCGTGGCCTCGGCCTGCGCGGTTTCGGATGCCGTCAGCGCCTCGCGGGCGACCCGCAAGCGATCCCGCGCTTCCCCCACGGCCGCGCGCGCGGCTTCGACTTCCGCGGTCTTCTGGGCGATCGGCGCATCGAGTTCCTCGCCGGCCGCGCGGCGCGACTGCAGCGCCTGTTCCAGCGCCTCGCGCTGTTCGGCGAATGAATGCAGCGACTGATTCGCCGCCGCCAGCGCACTGTTCTGGCTGGCGAGCTGAATCTGCGCCTGATTGCGCAGGCTCGCCGCCTGTTGTGCCGCGCTGCGTGCCTGGGTCAGCGCTTCGCGGCTGCTTGCCAGCACGCGGCTGCGCTCGGCGCGCTCCGCACGCAGGCGCTCGGCGGTGTCTTCGAGTTCCAGCAGCCGCGCGCGGGCTTCGTCGAGTTCATCCGCCTGCTGCTGACGCTGCGCGGCGAGCAGTTCGACCTCCTGCCCGAGCTGCCGGATGCGGTTCTCGGTCTGCTCCAGCCGCACCGCCTGCGCCTGCCGATGCGCCAGCCGCTGGCCATGACGGCTGCGGGTCTGGTCCAGCCGGGCTGCGACTCCGCGACGCTCGTTGTCGAGCTGCACGCGGCGGGTGTTCATCTCCATCAGCTGCTGTTCGCCGGTCTTGACCGCCACGGTCAGCTCCTCGACCGAAGCCTTCAGCTGCTTCAGCAGCAGCCCGCGCGCGATGACGCCACTGTGCTGCGGATCGAGCTTCGGGTAGCGAATCCACGCGCGCCCCCGCCAGGTGCCATCCGGCGTGATCACCGATTCGCCCGGGCCGAGCGTCACCGCCAGCCGCGCGGCCTCGTCAGCGGACGCCGCGGCGCGGATGCCGGACAGCCAATCGATCACCGCGGCCGGCCCGGTCACACGCGCCGCCAGCGTGCCGTCATATCCCGGTGCGCCGGCCTCGGCATGCAGCAGCGTGGCGCCGGATTTCGGACCGGTCGCGGTCAGCCTGTCATGCCATTCCGGCAGCAGCGGTGCCTGCAGCAGGCCACTCAGCACGTGCTCGACCGCCGCTTCCCAGCCGGTTTCGACCTGCAGCGCCGTGTTCAGACGCGGCAGGTTTGCCCAACCGTTGCTGCGCAGCCAGTGGCCGAGATCGGCGTCGTCTTCGCGCAAGGCCGCCTGCTGCAAGGTTTCGAGCGAGGCCTGACGGCCGCGAGCGCTCTGCAGCGCCTGACGGGCTTCATGCAGGCCGGTTTCGACCGCCGTGCGCTGCTCGCGCGCGGCCTGCAGTTCGGCATCGGCCGACTGCAGGCGTGACTGCGCTTCGGCCAGCTCGTCATCGAGCCCGGCCAGTTCCGCTTCGACCTCGCTCAGCGAATCGCGGATCGGCGTGGCATCGAGCGCGGCGTGCTCGGCACTCAGCCGGCGCAGCCGTTCCTCGGTCTGAGTCAGCGCCCGCTCCTGACCCTGCACGCGCACGCGCTCGCCTTCAGCCGCAAGCATCGGCGCCTGCGAGCGCTGCGAAAACGCCTCCCAGCGGCTCTGCTCTTCGGCGACGTTCGATTCGGCATCGGCCAGCGCGAACTGCTGCGCCTGCTCGCGCTCCTCGGCCTCGGTGGCGCGCGCTTGCGCGGCGGCAGCGGCCTGGGTCAGCGACTGGTGGCGCAGCTGTTCCTGATCGCGCCGCCGGGTCAGCTCGAACAACTGCCCTTCCAATTGCTCCAGTTCGCGCACGCGAAGATTCTTCAGCTCGCGGGCATGCGCCAGATTCTGCTCGTGGCGGGCCAGCGCGCTTTCGGTCTCGTAGACCTGCCCCTGTTCGGCATTGAGCCGGGTGCTCGCCTCGCGCAGCCGGGCATCGGCGGCATCGCGCGCTTCCTCGGCCGTCACCACCGCGGCGCGGGCGGCTTCGAGCGCTTCGTCGAAGCCTTCGATCGACGCTTCCTGCGCAACCGCCTGGGCTTCGAGCGCGCGCAGCCGCAGCAGCAGCACCTCGGCTTTCAGACGTCGCTCTTCTTCCTTGAATTGCTTGTACTTTTCGGCATTGGCGGCCTGTTTCGCGAGGACGTCGAGCCGCGCCCGAAGTTCGCCCTGCAAGTCGTTGAGACGGCTCAGGTTTTCGCGCGTCTGCTTGATCCGGGACTCGGTTTCGCGGCGGCGCTCCTTGTACTTGGAGATGCCGGCCGCTTCCTCGAGCAGCTGGCGCAGCTCCTCGGGCTTGGCTTCGACCATCCGCGAGACCATGCCCTGCTCGATGATCGCGTACTGGTTCTTGCCGCCGAGACCGGTGCCGAGGAACAGGTCGGTGACATCGCGCTTCAGGCACTTGGTGCCGTTCAGGTAGTACTGACTGCCGCCGTCGCGCGTCAGTTCGCGCTTGACCGCCAGTTCGGCATACGCCGCGAACGGCCCGGTGACCTGGAAATCGCTGTTGTCGAACGTCAGTTCGACGCTGGCGCGGCCGGCCGGCTTGCGGCTGCGCGAGCCGTTGAAGATGACGTCCTCGGAATCGGCACCGCGCAGGTTCTTGATGCTGGCCTCGCCGAGCACCCAGCGCACGGCGTCGATCAGGTTCGACTTGCCGCAGCCGTTCGGACCGACGACCGAGGTCAGCCGGGACGGCAGCGGCAGGCTGGTTGGGTCGACAAACGACTTGAACCCGGCGAGTTTGATTCCGGACAGACGCATTCAGGGATTCGTAGAGCAGGCGGTGGGATGCGCCGCGGGGCTTTCCGGAAATCGGTGCCAGCCCGTTGCAGCGGCCGCAAGTTTAATGGATCGCGCCCGTGTTGCAGATTCGCGGCAGCGACGTGCGCCCGGAAACGCGCTCGCAGGTCGGCCGTGCGGTCATTTGGCACAATGCGCGCCTCGAATCCCAACCCCAAGCCTTGAACCATGTCGACCAAGCCGTCGCGCGAGCTGGAAAACTTCCCGAACCCGAATCCGGGCCGTGATTTCGTCATCCGCATGCGGATGCCGGAATTCACCTGCCTGTGCCCGAAAACCGGCCAGCCGGATTTCGCGACGCTGTATCTCGAATACATCCCGAACGAGCTGTGCGTGGAGCTCAAGTCGCTGAAGCTGTACCTGTGGAGCTACCGCGATGAAGGCGCGTTCCACGAGAAGGTCACCAACAAGCTGCTGGACGATCTGGTGGCCGTCACCCAGCCGCGCTTCATGCGTCTGACCGCCGACTGGTATGTCCGTGGCGGCATCTACACGCACGTCACTGTCGAGCATCGCGATCCGTCGTGGAAGCCGGACTTTGCCGACGTGGTCTCGCTGCCGCCGGCGATGTGGAACGGCTTCCAGGGTCACTGAATCCGGCTGCTGCGGCCGCCACGCGCGCTGGCTGCCGCCTGCGCCCTCAGTCGATCGGGTCCAGTCGGTCGTCGTGGGGCGTCAGGAACACTGGCGGCCAGGTGTCTTCGATCGCATCGAGCATGCGTTCGCGGGCGTCCTGATTGACCGCATCGAGCGAGCCGACCCGTTCGTAGGCGGCCCGCGTCGGCCACTGGGCATAGGCCATCCAGGTGCCGTGCTCGGAACGGTGCAGCCGCGAGCCGAGCGCGCCACGCTCCGCGCGCAGCGACTCGCTGAGATCGGCCCAGGCCGAGACGAACTGGCGGACCTTGCCCGGCTTGACCTCCCACTGGTACAGCACGGCAAAGCCGACGGCGGATTTCTGCGTCATGAGCGTTGATTGGCGTGATCGAGGGTGCGTGAGGTTGGCGTACCGCCGTGACTTGCCATTCTGCGTCAGTCTGGCGGCGAATCACGCGATTTTGTGGTCGTCGATCCGCGAATCGTCCGGCCCGGTTGCCGCGAAGTGTCGGGTCGGGTCGGACGACCTTGCCGCCGATGACAGCAGCATCGACCATGCACAGCGTGCGATCCGCCTTCTGACCCGGCCTGCCCGTTCCCACCGTGACTCTCTCCCCGCTTGCCGCCGACGTCCCGTCTGCTGCCGCTCCCGCGGTCGGCTATCGCGGCCGCTTCGCGCCGACCCCGTCGGGGCCGCTGCATCTCGGCTCGCTTGCCACGGCGCTGGCGAGCTTTCTTGCCGCGCGGCAGGCCGGCGGGCGCTGGCTGCTGCGGATCGACGACATCGATGGTCCGCGGTGCAAGCCGGAACATGTCACGACGATCCTTCGCCAACTCGACGCGCATGGCCTGCACTGGGATGAAGCCGAGCGCTACCAGTCGCAGCATCTGCCGGCGTACGAGGCGGCGTTCCAACACCTGCGGCAAGATGGCCACTGCTACCGCTGCAGCTGCACCCGTGCCCGACTGGCGGAAACCTCGGCCGCCGGCATCGACGGTCCGGTCTATCCAGGCACTTGCCGAAGCCTGAGCATTGTCGACTCCCCGGGCAGCTCGGTGGCCTGGCGGGTACGCGTCGGTGCTGGCGAGATCGCGCTTGAAGATCCGCTGCATGGCGTGATCCGTCGCGACCTCGTTCGGGATGTCGGAGATTTCGTCATCCGCCGCTCGGACGGCCGCATCGGCTACCAGCTGGCCTGCGTGGTCGACGAGCGCGAACAGGGCATTACCGAGGTCGTGCGCGGTGCCGACCTGATCGGCTCCAGCCTGCGACAGCAGTTGCTGATGCAGCATTTCGGCCACGCGGTGCCGCATTACCTGCATGTGCCGGTGCTGATCGACGCCTTCGGTCAGAAGCTCAGCAAGCAGAACCACGCGGCCCCGATCCATGCCGAGGCAGCCGCCCAGAACCTGATCCGCGGCCTGACGCTGCTCGGCCAGATCCCGTTTGCTGCGGATTGGCGGGGCCGGGTCGACGAGATTCTTGGCGAAGCGATCCGGCGCTGGAATCCACGCCTGATTCCGCACGTACTGTCGTTGTCGGCGGCGTAGCGTCGTCTGAATTCACCGGGATTGATTGTCCGAATGGTGAACGGCGGCTCACTCTGGCATTCTTTGCGCACCGCAACATCGTGAATCGCATGAACGACATCCGCGTCATCAAGAAGTATCCGAACCGTCGCCTGTACGACACCAACGTCAGCCGCTACATCACGCTGGAAGAGGTGCGCCAGCTCGTGTTGAGCAACGTGAAGTTCAGGGTCGAGGACAAGCGGACGAAGGAAGACATCACGCGCAGCATCCTGCTGCAGGTGATTTCCGAGCAGGAAGAAGGCGGCAATCCGATTTTCAGTTCGGAACTGCTGACCCACATCATCCGCTTCTATGGCGATCCGATGCAGCCGAGCATCAGCCGTTATCTGGAGATGTCGCTGCAGTTGTTCCTGCAGCAGCAGACCCATTTCAGCGAGCAGCTGAAGGACCTGCTGGGTCAGGCTCAGCAACCCGTCCAGCGTCTGAAGGAACTGGCCGAACGTCAGGTACCGATCTGGCGCACGGTCCGCAAGGAGTTCCTGAAGAACCTGACGCGCGCCAAGGCCGCGACGGCTGGCCGCGAGTGATTGGCACGCGAATTGGTTGTCTATGAGGCCGAGGCGGGCAAGATTAGACGGTAACGGCGGTCAACCACTCGTCCGGATATTTGACACGGCCGTCAAAACTTCTTACTGGTTCCGCAAGCTGCTGATTTTTCTTGCTTTGACGTAGTACTGCCAAATTGACAGTCCGAAATCACGCACTTATACTGCACCGCAACAATTACCCAACAATGAAAAGGCGCAGCAAATTATTATTATCTGCGCCTTGAATGTCTCCTCCAGAAAGGCCTAGCGCCTTTCTCGCACCTTGCCCCCTGCAACAGGGGGTTTTTTTTGTCCGTCGTTTTTTAGATCAATCTTGGTGACGGCGGAGCGATTCTCTACCAACGATTCGTCTGTTTCAAGCCCGACGATTGCACAGGTTTCGAAGACCGACGGACGGTTTGCCCGCCCGCCGGTCGTGGCCTGATCAGGCGACGTCGACCGCCTTCATCGACAGGCGGATGCGCCCCTGCTTGTCGATTTCGAGGACCTTGACCTTGACGGTCTGGCCTTCGCTGAGCTCGTCCGCCACGTTCTCGACGCGCTTCTCGGAGATCTGCGAGATGTGCACGAGGCCGTCCTTGCCCGGCAGGATCGTCACGAAGGCGCCGAAATCCATCAGCTTGGCCACCTTGCCTTCGTAGACTTCGCCGACCTGCACTTCGCGGGTCAGCGCTTCGATGCGCG
This sequence comes from Nevskia sp., assembly GCF_021732705.1. Classification (GTDB taxonomy): domain Bacteria; phylum Pseudomonadota; class Gammaproteobacteria; order Nevskiales; family Nevskiaceae; genus Nevskia. Next base: position 53,987 of record NZ_JAKFUM010000007.1, read on the forward strand.
CGATGGCGGCCTTCGCGGCATCGCCGTCGATGGCGGCAATGCGAATCGTGCCGTCATCGTCGATGTCGATCGAGGTACCGGTCTCTTCGGTGATCGAGCGGATGGTGACGCCGCCCTTGCCGATGATGTCGCGGATCTTGTCCGGGTGGATCTTGATCGTCGTGATGCGCGGCGCGAACTCCGACATCTCGGCACGCGGCTTGGCAATCGTCGCGGTCATCGATTCGAGGATGTGCAGACGACCCGCGCGGGCCTGTTCCAGCGCCTGCTTCATGATCTCGCCGGTGATGCCGGTGATCTTGATGTCCATCTGCAGCGCGGTGACGCCAGAAGTCGTGCCGATGACCTTGAAGTCCATGTCGCCGAGGTGATCCTCGTCGCCAAGGATGTCGGTCAGCACGGCCCAGCGGTCGCCGTCCTTGATCAGGCCCATCGCGACACCGGCCACCGGCGCCTTGATCGGCACGCCGGCGTCCATCAGCGCCAGGCTGGCGGCGCAGGCCGAGGCCATCGACGACGAACCGTTCGATTCGGTGACTTCGGCAACGACGCGGACGACGTACGGGAAATCCTTGACCAGATCCGGCATCACGGCAGCGACGCCGCGCTTGGCCAGACGGCCGTGGCCGATTTCGCGGCGCTTCGGCGCGTTCAGGCGGCCGGTTTCGCCGACGCAGTACGGCGGGAAGTTGTAATGCAGCATGAACTGATCGCGGGACTCGCCCTGCAGGTTCTCGATCAGCTGCGCGTCCTTGCCGGTACCGAGCGTGACCACGCCCAGAACCTGCGTCTCGCCGCGGGTGAACACCGACGAACCGTGGGTACGCGGCAGGATGCCGACGCCCATGTCGAGGCGGCGCACGGTCTTGTTGTCGCGACCGTCGATGCGCGGCGCGCCCGATAGAATCCGGTCTCGGACGACCTTGTATTCGAGATCGCCGAACGCAGTCTTGACCTTCGCGGCCTCGAACTTCGGCGTCTCGCCTGCGGCCAGCGCGGCAATCGCGGCGTCGCGAACCGCACGGACAGCATCCTGACGAGCCTGCTTGTCGGTGATCGCGTACGCGGCGGTGACATCGGCCGTGTAGGCTTCGAGTGCAGCGGTCAGGTCGCCGTTGGTGGCCGGCGCAGTCCACGCCTGCTTCGGCTTGCCGCACTCGGCGACGAGTTCATTGATCGCCTTGATCGCGGCCTGCATTTGCTCGTGGCCGTACAGGACGGCGCCGAGCATAACGTCTTCCGACAGCTGCTGGGCTTCCGATTCGACCATCAGCACCGCATCGGACGTGCCGGCGACGACGAGGTCGAGCTTCGATTCCTCGAGCTGCTTGTGGGTCGGGTTCAGCACGTACGCGCCATCGATGTAGCCGACGCGCGCGGCGCCGATCGGGCCCTGGAACGGCACGCCGGCCAGCGACATGGCGCAGGACGCGCCGAGCAGCGCCGGGATGTCGCCGTCGATCTGCGGATTCGACGACATGACCATCGCAACGACCTGAATCTCGTTGTAATAGCCTTCCGGGAATAGCGGACGCATCGGCCGGTCGATCAGGCGCGAGGTCAGCGTTTCCTTTTCGGTCGGACGGCCTTCACGCTTGAAGAAACCACCCGGGATACGGCCACCCGCGTAGGTGCGCTCCATGTAATCGACGGTCAGCGGGAAGAAATCCTGACCTTCCTTCGCATCCTTCTTGGCGACGACGGTGACCATGACCACGGTCTGATCCACCGTGACGATGACCGCGGCGGACGCCTGACGGGCGATCGCGCCGGTTTCGAAGGTGACGGTGTGGGCACCGTACTGGAATGACTTTTTGATGGGCGCTACGGGATAGACCATGACTGGCTCCGTCGAACTCGGATGGGAAACCGCGGGTGCTGCGTCGGCTTAGCGACGCAGACCGAGTTCGGCGATCAGCTTGGAGTAACGGCCTTCGTCTTCGCGCTTCAGGTAATCCAGCAGCTTGCGGCGCTGGTTGACCATCATGGTCAGACCGCGGCGCGAGTGATGATCCTTCTTGTTGGCTTCGAAGTGCGGCTGCAGCGTCTTGAGCCGCTCCGTGATCAGGGCAACCTGCACTTCCGGCGAGCCGGTGTCGCCTTTGGCGCGGGCAAACTTCGAGACAACAGCGGACTTCTGTTCAACGGAAAGAGACATCATCAAACTCCAATAATTGCTTTACGGTTCTGTAAGCCCGCTATTGTAGCGGTCGTGACCATGGGTCACAACCGCACCGTTCGGGGGCGGAGGTTCAGGTGCTTCTGGGCAAAAAAGTGGCGGCCAGCATCTCGGCCGACGGTTCCGGGCCAATCCAGCGTTTCGACGAAACCCGGCGATTCGGGCCAACCCGCACCATGCAGCAGGCCAGTCCTTCCGGGTTGTAGGCGACCATTTCGCCCGGCTGCGCCGCGGGATACGGCCCGCATTCGAGGCCGCGACGCAGGCGGGCCGCATCGAAGGCATCGACATCGAGCCGCGGCCAGTCCTGCAGCGCCGCCGACAGCGGCAGCAGATGGCTGCACAGGCGGTCGAGATCGAAATTGCAGTCATTGAGCTCCGCCAGCGTCACCATCCGGACCTTGCGAAACGGCCCGGTTTCGAGGCGCCGCAGGCCGACCAGGTGCCCGCACTGCCCGATCAGCGCTGCCCAGTCTTCGGCCAGCGTGCGGATGTAGGTGCCCTTCGAGCAGAACACCTCGAACTCGAAGCCACCAGAATCGACCTTCAGCAGGCGGAGTTCATGAATCGTGACCCGGCGTGGTTCGCGATCGATCTCGATGCCTTCCCGCGCCAGTTCGTACAGATGCCGACCATCGCGCTTGATCGCCGAGAACATCGGCGGAATCTGCTCGATTTCGCCGAGCAGCTTCGGCAGCGCGGCTTCGACCTGCTCGCGGGTCACGGTCGTCGGATCCGAACGCTCGATGACCTCGCCTTCCGGATCGCCCGATGTGGTCTTCTCGCCGAGCCGCACCACCGCCTGATAGCGCTTGTCCGATTCAAGCAGATAGCCGCCGAGCTTGGTTGCCTGGCCGAAACAGATCGGCAGCAGGCCGGTCGCGAATGGATCGAGACTGCCGGTGTGCCCGGCCTTCTCGGCATCGAACAGCCGCCGGACCTGCTGCAGCACGTTGTTGGAGCTGGCGCCAGCCGGCTTGTCGAGCAGCAGGAAGCCGTCGATCAGCCTCCGTTCACGATGCCGCTTGCTCATCGTCATCCGGAGTCTGCGGCGCGACGTTGTCGCCGCTCGGCCGCTCGTGAGCCTGTTCACTGGCCAGATCGCTGGCGATGGCCGCGCGAATGAGCCCGCCAACGCGATCGGCATCGCGCAACGCCATGTCCGCGGAGAAATGCAGCGTCGGCACATGCCGAATGCGCAGTCGATCGACCAGCAGATGACGCAGGCGACCGGCAGCGCCGTTCAGCGCCTTGACCGCCTGCTTCAGCTCGTCGTCGCTGCCAAGCTGGCTGACCGAGATCTTGGCGTTTCGCACATCCTTGGCGACGACCACGTCGGTGATCGTCAATCGGCCTATGCGCGGGTCGGTCAACTCGTCGCGGATCAATTCGGACAGCTCGCGCTGGAGCTGGGAATTGATCCGCAGGGTTCGCGAATACTCCCTCGGCACTAAGCTTCCGCCTTCACGGTGCGCTTGACCTGCACCCGGTCGAAGCACTCGATCTGGTCGCCGGCCTTGACGTCGTTGTAGTTCTTCACGCCGATGCCGCACTCGGTGCCGACGACGACCTTGGTGACGTCGTCCTTGTGACGACGCAGCGATTCGAGTTCGCCTTCGAAGATGACGACGTTCTGGCGCAGCACGCGAATCGGAAGGCCACGGCGGACTTCGCCGTCCATCACCAAGCAACCGGCGATGGCGCCGAACTTCGACGAACGGAACACGTCGCGAACCTGCGCGATGCCGACGATCTGCTCGCGCGTCTCGGTACCCAGCAGGCCACCGATGGCGTCGGACACGTCGTCCAGCACGTCATAGATGATCGAGTAGTAGCGGACATCGATGCCGGTATCCTGGATACGGCGGCGGGCGACGCTGTCGGCACGGACGTTGAAGCCGATGATGATCGCGCGCGACGCCAGCGCCAGATCGACGTCGGACTCGCTGATGCCACCGATCGAGCTCGACACCACGGTGACCTTGACCTCGGCACTCGGCAGCTTGCGCAGCGCTTCGGCCAGCGCTTCGGCACTGCCCTGCACGTCGGTCTTGATCATCAGGTTCAGCGACTTCTGCTCGGCCGAGCCATCGCCCATGCGGGCAAAGACCTGGTCCATGCGAACCGCCTGGTTCGATGCCAGCTTGGCTTCGCGCTGCTTCGATTCGCGCAGGATGGTCAGCTCGCGTGCCTTGCGCTCGTCCGCGACCACAACGATGTCGTCGCCGGCTTCCGGCGCACCGGACAGGCCAAGCACGGCCACCGGAATCGACGGACCGACTTCCTTCACCGCCTGACCGGCTTCGTTGAACATCGCGCGGACACGTCCGTAATGGGCGCCCGAGATGATCACGTCGCCCTGACGCAGCGTGCCGGAGCGAACCAGCACGGTCGCGACCGGGCCGCGGCCCTTCTCGATCGAGGCTTCGACAATCGTGCCGCGTGCCATGGTGTCGACCGGGGCCTTCAGTTCCAGCACTTCGGCCTGCAGCAGAATCGCGTCGAGCAATTCATCGATGCCGGCACCACTGACCGACGACACGCCGACGACCTGAACGTCGCCGCCGAAATCTTCGGCAACCAGTTCTTCCTTCAGCAGGTCGGTCTTGACCCGGGCCACGTCGGCATCCGGCTTGTCGATCTTGGTGATGGCGACGATGACCGGCGCACCAGCCGCCTTCGCGTGCTGGATCGCTTCCTTGGTCTGCGGCATCACGCCGTCATCGCCGGCCACGATCAGGATGACGATGTCGGTCAGCTGCGCGCCGCGGGCACGCATGCGGGTGAACGCGGCGTGACCCGGCGTGTCGAGGAAGGTGATGACACCCTTCTTCGTCTGCACGTGATACGCGCCGATGTGCTGCGTGATGCCACCGGCCTCGCCCGCGGCAACGCGGGTCTTGCGGATGTAGTCGAGCAGCGAGGTCTTGCCGTGATCGACGTGGCCCATGATGGTCACGACCGGCGGACGCGGCGTGGCCTTGGTTTCCGTGACCTCGCCGGTCGCGGCCGTCATCAGGCCGTCCTCGACATCGCTGTCCTTGACGAGACGGATCTTGTGACCCATTTCCTCGACCATGATCGCCGCGGTGTCCTGGTCGATGATCTGGTTGATCGTCGCCATCAGGCCGTTCTTCATCATGACCTTGATCAGCTCGGTCGCCTTCACCGCCATGCGGTTGGCGAGCTCGGCAACCGTGATCGCTTCCGGCACTTCGACTTCGCGGATGACCGGCGCCGTCGGGCGCTCGAAGGTATGCGCGTTCTCGACATGAATCTGACCGCTGGGCTTGCGCTTGGTCTTCTTGTCGCGCTTGCCGCCCTTGCCCGCCGCCAGATGCAGCTCGCGGCCACGATCGCCACCACCGCCGGCGCGATCCTTGTCACGATCGGCGCGATCCGGCTTCTTGGCGGCTGCGGCCGGCGCTGCCGGGGCCGGCGTCGGAATGATCTTGACTTCGGTCGCGCGGCGAAGGTTCTCGGCGGCGCGACGACGCGAGGACTCCGCGTCCATGCGGGCGCGGTAGATCGGATCGGTGCGCATCCGCTCCGCTTCGGCGGCCTTGACCCGCTCGGCTTCCTCGGCTGCGGCGCGAACGCGCTCGGCTTCTTCCGCGGCAGCCTTGGCCGCCGCTTCTTCGGCAGCCGCCTTGGCGGCAGCCGCTTCGGACACGACAGAGTCTTGAGCCGGTGCTGGCGGCGGAGTCGCAGCGGCTGTCTCGACCGCGGGCGTTTCGACAACGGCAACCGGTTCAGCCGGAACCGTCGTCGGTGCGGCGACCGGCGTTGCCGCAGCCGGTGCGGCCACGACTTCTGGCACGTCGAGCTCGTCGCTCTTGACGTAGGTGCGGCGCTTGCGGACTTCGATGCTGACCGTCTTGGTCGGCGCGCCACGTCCGCCGCCGAGCTTCAGCTCGGTGGTTTCCTTGCGCTTGATCGAGATGCGGCTCGCGGCACCGGCGCCGAGCGCGGCACCAGACGGCGCCGGCATGCGCGACAGCTTCTGCAGGTGCTGCAGCAGCGCGACCTTGTCGGCCGGGCTGATGGGTGATTTTTCGCTGGCGACGGCGACGCCGGCATCCCTGAGCTGCGTCAGCATTTCAGGGACCGACTTTCGCAGCTCGGCGGCGAGGTCCAACACGGTAAGGCTGCTCATCGGCGGGCTCCGGAGTGGTTCAGGACTTCTGTGACTCAAGGCCACGGGCGGTCATGATCAACCGGGCCGCGACTTCGTCGTCCATCGGCACTTTTTCAGTCAGTTCATCGGTCGCGAGATCGGCCAGGTCGTCACGAGTGACGACGCCGGCTGCGGCCAGGCGATACGCGAGGTCTTCATCGACACCCGGCACCGCCAGCAAATCTTCCGCCGGCTGCACCGACGCGGCCTGCTCGGCCTTGGCCAACGCCTTGGTCAGCAGCCAGTCGCGCGCGCGCGTGCGCAGTTCCTCGACGATCTGATCGTCGAATTCCTCGATGTTCAGCAATTCCTCATCCGGCACGTAGGCGATTTCCTCGATCGAGGCAAAGCCTTCCTGCACGAGGATGGTGGCCACTTCGGCGTCGACTTCGAGCGCCTCCATGAACATCGCCTGCACCGTCTGGTTTTCCTGTTCCTTCTTCGACTCGGCTTCCGCCGCCGTCATCACGTTCAGGGTCCAGCCGGTCAGTTCGGATGCCAGACGCACATTCTGGCCGCCGCGGCCAATGGCCTGCGCCAGCTTGTCTTCGGCAACGGCAATCGACATCGCGTGCGAGTCCTCGTCGACGATGATCGACTCGACTTCCGCCGGCGCCATCGCGTTGATCACGAACTGCGCGATGTTGTCGTCCCACGGCACGATGTCGATGCGTTCGCCGGCCAGTTCGTTCGACACGCTCTGCACGCGCGAACCCCGCATGCCGACGCAGGCGCCGACCGGGTCGATGCGCTTGTCCTTCGCCTGCACCGCAATCTTGGCGCGCAATCCGGAATCACGGGCCGCGCCCTTGATCTCGATCAGACCCTGCGCGATTTCCGGCACTTCCAGCTTGAACAGTTCGATCAGGAACGCCGGCAGCGTGCGGCTCAGGAACAGCTGCGGGCCACGCATCTGCGGGCTGACTTCGTACAGGTAGCCGCGGACGCGGTCACCCGGGCGCACCGGCTCGCGCGGAATCACGTGCTCGCGCGGAATAATCGCCTCGGTGGTGCCCCCAAGATCGACGATGATCGCGCCGCGCTCGATGCGCTTCACGAGCCCCGTCATCAGTTCGCCGACCCGGTCCTGGTAGGCGTCGACGATGCGCGCACGTTCAGCGTCGCGCACGCGCTGGAAGATCACCTGCTTGGCCTTCTGCGCGCCGATGCGACCGAACTCGATCGACGGCAGCGATTCCTCCCGGACATCGCCCGGCACGGCGTCCGGCTGGGTTTCCTGAGCGCGCGCGAGCAGGATCTGCCGCAGCGGCGTCTCGAAGTTCTCGTCCTCGTCGTCGACGATGGTCCAGCGGCGAAACGTCGCGTAATCGCCGGTGTCGCGGTCGATCGTGACTCGGATATCCCACTCCGAGCCGTAATGTTCCTTGCTGGCGGACACGAGTGCCGCCTCCAGCGCCTGGAAAATGATTTCCTTTTCGACGCCCTTCTCGTTGGAGACGACATCCACCATGAGCAATACGTTCTTGTTCATGAACCCGTCTTCTCCTTGTCAAAATTCGGAACCAGCTTCGCCTTGTCGATATCGGCGAACGGCAGGGTAATAGGACCATCGCCGGCATCGATCATCACCGCATCTTCGGTGGCGCCCAGCAGCACGCCCTGAAAACGACGGCGACCGGATACCGGTGCCAGCATCTGGATCTTCGCGATTTCGCCCTTGAATCGCTCGAAGTGCGCTGGCTTGACCAGCGGGCGATCGAATCCCGGCGACGAGATTTCGAGGCGATAGGCCTGCTGGATCACGTCTTCGACATCGAGCGTCGCCGCGACTTCGCGGCTGACCTTTTCGCAATCTTCAAGCGTGATGCCGGCCTCGGCGTCAATGAACAGCCGCAGCATGCCGGACCCGTCGCGCGGGCTGTATTCCAGCAATATCAGCTCGTAGCCGATGGCATTGACCACCGGCTCCAGCAATTCGATCAAACGGTCTCGCAGCACCCAGCATCCTCGTCGAATGGGTCTCGAATCGAGACCTTTCCTTCAAAATCGTCAGCAAAAGCCACAAAAAGCCAATAAAAAAGGCCCACACGGGGCCCGAATGCAGCGTACAACCTGAATTGGTAGCGGGGGCAGGATTCGAACCTACGACCTTCGGGTTATGAGCCCGACGAGCTGCCAGACTGCTCCACCCCGCACCGTTCAGTTAGCTAGTATAACGAGCCTCTACCTCTCAAGCAACAATTTGTTTCACTTCAGAACAAATACCGGTTTCGCCGGGACTTCTTCTACGTTGGTGCCGACGCCGAGACTCGAACTCGGACAGGTTTCCCCGCTACCACCTCAAGGTAGTGCGTCTACCAATTCCGCCACGTCGGCTTGAAACATGAAACTAACCGCTTGATTCACTCACCGCGTCGAACATTATAACGCGGGTTCAACGATGTTGCTTTGGAAAATCGAGATTCACGCTCCGATTCACGGAACCTGAGGCTTCGCTGGTTCCGGAGCAGCTTCGGCAGCCGGTGCCGCGGCAGCCGGCGCTGCCGGAACCTGCGGTTCGGTGCCTGCCGCCGGCGCGTCGCCGGCAGGGGCCGTGGCTGGCGGCAACTCGATCTGCTTGATCTCCGGTGCGCCCGTGTCGGCAGCCGCCGGGATGCCGTCGACGACACTGCCGCTGGCCGCGTGACGGCCCGTGACGAAATACGCCAGCGCCAGGCTCAGCGCGAAGAATGCGGCCGCGAGCCAAGCCGTGAGGCGGGTCAGGAAGTTGGCCGAGCCGCGCGAACCGAAGACGGTGCCCGAGGCACCGCTGCCGAAGGCAGCGCCCGCGTCTGCTCCCTTCCCGTGCTGAACCAGCACGAGAATGATCAGCGCAAGCGATACCAGCACATGAGCGACTACCAGAATTGTGTACATGAAACCCGATCGTTTTATTTGTTCAGGCGTCTTGTGCCGCCGCGAGCACCTGGGCTGCGGCACAAATCGCCAGGAATTCCGGCGCTTTCAGCGATGCGCCACCGATCAAGCCACCGTCCACATCCTCGCAGGAGAACAGGGACGCCGCGTTGTCGGCCTTGACGCTACCGCCGTACAGCAGGCGAACTGAATTTGAGATTTTAACATCGTTCTTCGCGATGACGCCACGGATAAATGCGTGCGCGGCCTGCGCCTGCTCGACGCTGGCCGTGCGCCCGGTGCCGATCGCCCAGACCGGCTCGTAAGCGATCACGGCATTGATGAACGAGCGCACGCCGGCTGCGGCAATCACGGCATCGAGCTGACGCGCCAGCACGGCCTCGGTCTGTTCGGATTCGCGTTCGGCGAGCGTCTCACCGATGCACAGCACCGGAATCAGGCCGCCCGCCTGCGCCTGCAGATACTTGCGCGCGACGCAGGCGTCGTCCTCGCCGTACAGCGTGCGGCGTTCGGAATGGCCGACCAGCACGTAGCCGCAGCCGACATCGCGCAGCATCGAAGCATCGATCTCACCCGTGAACGCGCCCTGCTGCGGCTGATCGCTGAGGTTCTGTCCACCCAGCGCGATCGGAGACGCACTCAGATGTCGGCGTGCGGAATCCAGATAGACCGACGGCGGACAGACCAGCACGTCGATCGCCGGACATTCGGACACACCACGGACCAGTCCTTCCAGCAGCGCCGCATTCGACGCCGCCGAACCATTCATCTTCCAGTTGCCCGCCACCAGATAACCGCGTGCCATGCCCACTCCCCTGTTCCAGTCTCGATTATTCGTTCACATCGCCATGCCAGCTGCGCTGGCGCGTACCGCATCGGCCAAGGATTCCGCGGCCTGCTGCGCCATGAGCGCCTGATCGGCCTCGACCATCACGCGGATCACGGGCTCGGTGCCGGACGCCCGGAGCAGCACGCGACCGCGACCGCTCAGCGCCGCTTCGATGTCGCCCAGCGCCAGTTTCAGTCTCGGCTGATCGAGCACCGGCTTCGCTTTGCCGGTCACCGGCACATTGAGCAGGACCTGCGGCAGCTTGGTCATTCCCGCGACGAGGCCCGACAGGCTCTGTCCACTCGCCTGCATCGCTTCAAGAATCTGCAGCGCGGTAATGATGCCATCGCCGGTCCGGGCACGGTCGAGGCAGATCGTGTGCCCGGAGGTCTCGCCGCCGACAATGCCGCCGGTCGCACGCAACATCTCCAGCACATGTCGGTCTCCGACGGCCGCCCGACGAAAATCGATGCCGCCGTCAGTCAAAGCCTTTTCGAGGCCGAAGTTGCTCATCACCGTGCCGACGACCGGGCCGCGAAGCAGGCCGGCGCGATGCCGGTTCTGTGCGATGACGTAGAGGATTTCGTCGCCATCGACGGTCTGCCCGCTGGCGCAGACCATCAGACAGCGATCACCGTCGCCATCCAGCGCGATGCCGAGATCGGCGCCGTGTTCGGCCACAGCCCGGGTCAGCGCCTGCAGATGGGTCGAGCCGCAGCCTTCATTGATGTTCAGGCCATTCGGGTTGATGCCGATCGGCACGACCTGCGCACCGAGTTCGGCAAACACCGCCGGGGCGACCTTGTACGACGCGCCGTTCGCGCAATCGACGACGAGCTTGAGGCCCCGCAGCGAATCGCCGGCGAACGCCCCTTTGCAGAATTCGATGTACCGACCCTGGGCATCATCGATACGGCGCGCGCGCCCCATCAGTTCCGGCGGCACGCACACGAGATCGCGTTCCAGAAACGATTCGATCTCGGCTTCCAGCGCATCGCTGAGCTTGTCGCCCTCGGCCGAAAAGAACTTCACGCCGTTGTCGAAATGCGGGTTGTGCGAGGCCGAAATCACGACACCGGCCTGCGCCCGCAAGGCGCGGGTCAGATAGGCCACAGCCGGTGTCGGCAACGGTCCGAGCAGATAGGTTTCAACGCCGGCTGCCGCGAAGCCCGCTTCCAGCGCGGATTCGAACAGATAGCCGGACCGCCGCGTGTCCTTTCCCACCAAGACCCGCGCACCAGCCGTCCTCGCGAGCACGCTGCCGGCCGCCCAGCCGAGCTTCAATGCGAACTCCGGCGTCATCGGTGCCTGCCCGACCCGGCCGCGAATGCCGTCGGTTCCAAAATATTGTCGACTCATCGCGACATTATGACGTTGCCGGCCGACCCTGCGCCGAAGTCAGGATCGCCGATGCCACGCGGACGGCATCGACCGTCGCCGCAACGTCGTGTGTCCGGATGATGTTTGCGCCGTGCAGCACAGCGACCGTCGCGGCTGCCACGCCTGCCGCCAGGCGTTCGTCGACTGCGCGACCGGTCAGTTGTCCGAGCATGCCTTTGCGCGACATGCCGACCAGCAGTGGTCGACCCATCGTGCGGAAATCGGCGAGTCGCGCCAGCAGCGCGAGATTGTGTTCCAGCGTCTTGCCGAAGCCGAATCCGGGGTCGATCAGCAGGCGATCCACCGGGATGCCGGCATCGACGCAGTCCCGCAGCCGTTGCGCAAGAAACCGCCGAACATCGGCAACGACATCGCCATAAGCCGGTGCCTGCTGCATCGTTCGCGGCGTGCCCTGCATATGCATGAGACAGACGGCCGCTCCGCCGGAGGCGGCAGCCTCCAGTGCGCCATCGGCGCGCAAGGCATTGACATCATTGATCATTGCCGCACCAGCCCGGCACGCCGCGCGCATCACGGCTGGCTTCATCGTGTCGATCGAGATGACGCAGCCGGTCTCGCCGACGAGCCGCTCGATCACCGGAATCACGCGGGCCAGTTCTTCGGCTTCATCGACTGGGTCCGCGCCGGGCCGAGTCGACTCGCCGCCGACATCGATGATGGTGGCGCCGTCGTCGAGCATCCGGCGTGCTGCCGCCAGCGCGGCATCGAGGTCGACATGCCGGCCGCCGTCGGAAAACGAATCCGGCGTGACATTGAGAATCCCCATGACGCAGGGCGCCGACAGGTCGACGCGGTGCCCGGGCAGTTCAAGTTTCATCGTGCGGTCGCCCACGAAAAAGGCCGGCTTGCGCCGGCCTCGTTTCGCATCACACCGATCAGTTCTGGCTGGCCGGCTTCTGCGTGGCCGGCGGCGGGGCGATGGTCGGGCCGCTGGGCTTGTTGTTGACCGGCGGCACGCGCGTGCCATCGGTCCACGAGCCCGGAGCACCCGGGTCCTTGCCCTGCATGATGCGCTGGATCTGGTCGAGATCGATCGTCTCGTACTTCATCAGCGCATCGGACATCGCATGCAGCTTGTCCATGTGATCTTCGAGGATCTTCTTGGCGCGAGCGTAGTTCATGTCAATGATCTGGCGGATTTCGCGGTCGATCGCGTTCGCCGTGTCATCCGACATGTTCTTGTGCTGCGTCACGCTGCGGCCGAGGAACACTTCGCCCTCGTTCTCGCTGTAAGCGAGCGGACCCAGCTTCTCGGACAGCCCCCATTTGGTGACCATGTTGCGGGCGATTTCGGTCGCACGCTCGATGTCGTTCGAGGCACCGGTCGTGACCTTGTCCGGCCCAAGCGTCAGTTCTTCGGCAATTCGGCCGCCGAACATCACCGCAATCAGGCTGTTCAGGTTTTCCTTCGAACGCGAGTGACGATCCTCTTCCGGCAGGAACATCGTCACGCCGAGGGCACGGCCGCGCGGGATGATCGTGACCTTGTAGATCGGGTCATGATCCGGCACGCACAGGCCGACGATGGCATGGCCCGCCTCGTGGTACGCGGTGTTGCGCTTCTCGTCCTCGCTCATGACCATCGAGCGGCGTTCCGAGCCCATGATGATCTTGTCGCGGGCGCGGTCGAAATCTTCCTGGCTGACCAGACGCTTGTTGCCGCGGGCAGCGAACAGCGCCGCCTCGTTGACCAGATTCGCGAGATCGGCACCGGAGAAGCCCGGCGTTGCACGCGCGATCACTTCCGGCTTGACGTCATCGGCCAGCGGCAGCGCCCGCATGTGGACCTTCGCGATCTGCTCGCGGCCGCGGACATCCGGCAGCGGCACGACCACCTGACGATCGAAGCGGCCCGGGCGCAGCAGCGCCGGGTCGAGCACGTCTGGACGGTTGGTCGCCGCGATGATGATGACGCCTTCGTTGCCCTCGAAGCCGTCCATTTCAACCAGCAACTGGTTCAGCGTCTGCTCGCGCTCGTCATGACCGCCACCGAGACCGGCACCGCGATGACGGCCGACGGCATCGATTTCGTCGATGAAGATGATGCACGGCGCATGCTTCTTCGCCTGCTCGAACATGTCGCGGACGCGGCTGGCGCCGACGCCGACGAACATCTCGACGAAGTCCGAACCGGAAATGGTGAAGAACGGCACGCCCGCCTCGCCGGCGATGGCCTTTGCGAGGAGCGTCTTGCCGGTACCCGGCGAGCCGCACATCAGCACGCCGCGCGGAATCTTGCCGCCGAGCTTCTGGAACTTGCCTGGATCCTTCAAGAAATCAACGAGTTCGGAAACTTCCGCCTTCGCTTCCTCGACACCGGCGACATCATTGAACGTGATCTTCACCTGATCGGCATTGAGCATGCGGGCGCGCGACTTGCCGAAGCTCATCGCTCCGCGGCCGCCACCGCCACCGGACTGCATTTGGCGCATGAAGTAGATCCAGACGCCGATCAACAGCAGGATCGGACCGAAGCTGAACAGTATCTGCATGACCAGCGGTGTTTCCTTCGGCAGCGCGCCGTCGAATTTCACCTTGTTGTCGATCAGGTCCTTGATCAGGCCGCTGTTAATCGTTTCCGGGCTCGTCGACGTGAACGGCTGGCCGCTCTTCAGCTTGCCGCGAATGTTCTGGCCTTCGATCTCGGCCGTATCGACCTGACCGCCCTTGACCTGCTCGAGGAACTCGGAATACGCGAGTTTGGGTGGAGCACCGTTGCGCGAGGAAAAACTCTGGAACGCCAGAACCAGCACGACCAGGATGACCAACCAGAGCATCAGATTCTTGGCGAGATCGTTCAACGGATTTTCCTCAATGGGTGTATCGCGTTACCACATTTGACACTACACGACGCGGTGATTGCGCGCCAGCACGTAGACCTCCGGGCTGCGCGCCCGCGAAGCCTTGGGCTTGCGGATCTGCACGGTCCGGAACTGCTTCCTGACGTCTTTCAGATACACCTCCGATCCGGGCCCCTGGAACAGCTTCACCAGAAACGCACCGCCGGGCTTCAGACGCTGGACCGCGAAATCGAGTGCCAGTTCACACAGGTAGATCGACGACGCCTGATCTGCAATGTCGATGCCGGAGATGTTGGGGGCCATGTCCGACAACACAAGGTCCGCAGACCCCGCCGGAACCGCGGTTTCGATCTGCTGCAAGACCGATTCCTCGCGGAAGTCGCCGCAGATGAATTCGACGCCATTGATCGGCGGCATCGGCAGGATGTCGAGCGCCACGACCCGTCCGGTTTTACCAACCTGCGGCCGCGCGTACTGGCTCCAGCCGCCGGGCGCCGCGCCCAGATCGACAACCGTCATGCCGGTCTTCAGCAGCTTGTCGCGTTCGTGGATTTCCTTGAGCTTGTAGACCGCGCGCGAGCGATAACCTTCCTTGCGTGCGAGCTGCACATACGGGTCGGCTTCGTGCTCGGCGAGCCATTGGGTGCTGCTCTTGCTGCGCGGCTTGCTCAAGCCCGTCTCAGAGGTAGCTGACTTTCACGACTTCGAGTTCCCGCACGCCGCGCGGGGTCTGGACCTGCGCGACATCGCCTTCGGACTTGCCGATCAGCGCGCGCGCGATCGGCGAGTTCACCGAAATCAGGCCTTTCTTGATGTCGGCCTCGTCCTCGCCGACGATCTGGTAGCGCAATTCCTCGCCGGAATCGGCATCGACCAGCTCGACGGTGGTGCTGAACATGATCTTGCCGGTCTTCGGCAAGGTGGCCGGATCGACGATCTGCGCGTTCGACAATTTCGCTTCCAGCTCGCCGATGCGGCCTTCATTGAAGCCGTGCTGCTCCCGGGCCGCGTGGTACTCGGCGTTTTCCTTCAGATCGCCATGCGCACGCGCCTCTTCGACCGACGCGATGATCTTCGGACGCAGTTCGCTCTTGCGGTGGCGCAGTTCCTCGCGCAGCGCCTCGGCGCCGCGCAGGGTCATCGGGGTCTTGGTGCTCATGCGGCGATCTGCTGGTGGAGGTCCTGGAGACGGTTGACGTCGACGTTGTCGAGGTGGTCCATGGCGATCGCGGCGGCATAGGCGCCGGCAATCGTCGTGAAGTAGCACAGCTTCTGGGTGATGGCGGCGGCGCGGATCGAGTGCGATTCCTCGACCGACTTCTTGCCTTCCGTGGTGTTGGCGATGAAATGGATCTCGCCGTTCTTGATCATGTCGACGCAGTGCGGGCGGCCTTCCTTGACCTTGTTGACGCGCTCGCAGGCGAGCCCGGCCGCGACGATCGCGTTCGCCGTGCCTTCGGTCGCGACGACCTTGAAGCCTTTGGCGACCAGCAGGCGTGCCAGATCGACAGCCTTCGTCTTGTCGGCCTCGCGCACCGAGACGAACGCGGTGCCGGTCGACGGCAGCGTCATGCCGGCGGCGAGCAGCGCCTTGTTGAACGCTTCGCCGAAATGACGGCCGGCGCCCATGACTTCACCGGTGGAGCGCATTTCCGGACCGAGCAGCGGGTCGACACCCGGAAACTTCGCGAACGGAAACACCGACTCCTTGACCGAGAAGTACGGCGGCACAATTTCCTTGACGATGCCCTGACTCGGCAGCGACTGCCCGGCCATGCAGCGCGCGGCGATCTTCGCCAGCGGCCGGCCGATCGCCTTCGACACGAACGGGCTGGTGCGCGAGGCGCGCGGATTCACTTCCAGCAGATAGACCGTCTCGCCCTGCAGCGCGAACTGCGCGTTCATCAGACCGACGACGTTCAGCGCCCGCGCCAGCTTGAAGATCTGGGTGCGGATGTCGTCCTGCACCTTCTGGCTCAGGCTGTACGCAGGCAGCGAACAGGCCGAATCGCCCGAATGCACGCCCGCCTGCTCGATGTGCTCCATGATGCCGCCGATGACGACATTGCCGTCGGCATCGGCCAGCGCATCGACATCGACCTCGATCGCATTCTCGAGAAAGCGGTCGAGCAACACCGGCGAATCGTTCGAGACCTTGACCGCTTCGGTCATGTAGCGCTGCAGGTCGGCATCGTCGTGGACGATTTCCATCGCGCGGCCGCCCAGCACGTAGCTCGGGCGCACCACCAGCGGATAGCCCACCTTCTGCGCCACCGCGAGCGCGGCCTTCAGCGAGGTCGCGACCCCGTTCGGCGGCTGCTTCAGGCTCAACTCGTCGACCAGCTGCTGGAAGCGCTCGCGGTCTTCGGCCAGGTCGATCGAATCCGGCGAGGTGCCGATGATCGGCGCGCCAGCCGCCTCGAGCGCGCGCGCCAGCTTCAGCGGCGTCTGGCCACCGAACTGCACGATCACGCCCACCGGCTTTTCGAGCTCGATGATCTCCATCACGTCTTCGAACGTCAGCGGCTCGAAATACAGGCGATCCGAGGTGTCGTAGTCGGTCGACACGGTCTCCGGATTGCAGTTGACCATGATCGTTTCGTAGCCGTCCTCACGCAGCGCCATCGCGGCGTGCACGCAGCAGTAGTCGAACTCGATGCCCTGCCCGATGCGGTTCGGGCCGCCGCCGAGCACGATGATCTTCTTGCGATCGCTGACCTTGGCTTCGCATTCCTCGTCGTAGGAGGAATACAGGTAGGCCGTCGACGACGGGAATTCGGCAGCGCAGGTATCCACTCGCTTGTAAACCGGGCGGATGCCCAGCTTCAGGCGACGCGCACGCACCGACGCCGCCTTCACGCCCAGCAGCGTGGCGATGCGGCGATCGGAGAAGCCGAGGCGCTTGTAGCGGCGCAGCGCGTCGCGGGTGATCTTGCTGACTTTCTCGGCGGCGATTTCGCCTTCGGTCCGAATCAGTTCCTCGATCTGCTCGAGGAACCACGGATCGATCTTCGAGTAGCGGAACACTTCGCCGATGCTCATGCCGGCGCGGAAGGCATCGCCGACGTACCAGATGCGGCCGGCGCGCGGCGTGGCCAGTTCCTCGCGGATCTTCGTAAGATTGGCTTCCGAGAAGCTCCCGTGTTCGGGGACGACGACCGGGTCAAAACCGTCGGAACCGACTTCCAGACCACGCAGGGCCTTCTGCAGCGATTCCTGGAAGTTGCGGCCGATCGCCATCACTTCGCCGACCGACTTCATCTGCGTGGTCAGGCGCGAGTCGGCGGTCGGGAACTTCTCGAACGTGAAGCGCGGAATCTTGGTGACGACGTAGTCGATGCTCGGCTCGAAGCTCGCCGGGGTGACGCCACCGGTGATCTCGTTGCGCAGCTCATCCAGCGTGTAGCCGACCGCCAGCTTGGCGGCGATCTTGGCGATCGGAAAGCCGGTCGCCTTCGACGCCAGCGCCGACGAGCGCGACACGCGCGGATTCATCTCGATGACGATCATCCGGCCGTCGTCCGGGTTGATCGCGAACTGCACATTGGAGCCGCCGGTATCGACGCCGATCTTGCGCAGCACCGCGATGCTCGCGTTGCGCATGATCTGGTATTCCTTGTCGGTCAAGGTCTGGGCCGGGGCGACGGTGATCGAGTCGCCGGTGTGTACGCCCATCGGATCGAGGTTCTCGATCGAGCAGACGATGATGCAGTTGTCGAGGCGATCGCGGACGACCTCCATCTCGTACTCTTTCCAGCCGAGCAGCGATTCCTCGATCAGCACTTCGGTGGTCGGCGACAGGTCGAGACCGCGGGTGACGATCTCCTCGAACTCCTCGACGTTGTAGGCGATGCCGCCGCCGGAGCCGCCGAGGGTGAAGCTCGGGCGGATGATCACCGGGTAGCCGATCGTCGCCTGAATCGTGCGCGCCTCGTCCATCGAGTGGGCAACACCGGAACGGGCCGAGCCGAGGCCGATCTCGGTCATCGCATCGCGGAATTTCTGGCGGTCCTCGGCCAGATCGATCGCGTGCGCGTTGGCGCCGATCAGCTCGCAGTTGAACTTGTCGAGCACGCCTTCCCGCGCCAGATCGAGCGCGCAGTTCAGCGCAGTCTGGCCGCCCATCGTCGGCAGCACGGCATCCGGGCGCTCCTTCTCGATGATCCGCGCGACGGTCTGCCAGCGGATCGGCTCGATGTAGGTGGCGTCGGCCATTTCCGGGTCGGTCATGATCGTCGCCGGGTTCGAGTTGACCAGCACGACGCGATAGCCCTCGGCGCGCAGCGCCTTGCAGGCCTGGGCGCCGGAGTAGTCGAACTCGCAGGCCTGACCGATGACGATCGGACCGGCACCGATGATCAGGATGCTCTTGAGATCGGTGCGCTTAGCCACGGGCGCTCTCCTTCGAGGCATCGATCAGCGTGACGAAGCGATCGAACAGATAACTGACGTCATGAGGCCCGGGACTCGCCTCCGGGTGACCCTGGAAGCTGAACGCCGGCGCGTCGGTCAGACGGATGCCCTGATTCGAGCCGTCGAACAGCGAGCGATGGGTGACCACGGCGTTGGCTGGCAAGGTTCCTTCATCGACGGCAAAGCCGTGGTTCTGGCTGGTGATCAGCACGCGGCGGGTGTCGAGGTCCTGCACCGGGTGATTGGCGCCGTGATGACCGAACTTCATCTTGAGGGTTTTCGCTCCGGCCGCGAGGCCAAGGATCTGGTGACCGAGGCAGATGCCGAACGTCGGCAGCTTCCTCGCCAGGAATTCGCGGGCCGCGGCGATCGCGTAATCGCAGGGCTCCGGATCGCCGGGACCATTGCTCAGCATCACGCCATCCGGCTTGAGCTTGAGCACGTCGGCCGCCGTCGACTTCGCCGGTACCACGGTGACCCGGCACGCCCGATCGACCAGCATGCGCAGGATGTTGCGCTTGACGCCGAAGTCGTAGACCACGACATGGCGCGCGCCGCCGGTGATGTCAGGCTCGGCATTGGTCTTCAGCTCCCAGCTGCCGCGCGTCCACGCATACGGTGCGGCGGTGGTGACGACCTTCGCGAGGTCCATGCCCTTCAAGCCCGGCCAGGCCTGCGCCTGCTTCAGCGCGGCCTTTTCATCGATGGTCTGGCCGGCCACGATGGTGCCGTTCTGCGCGCCCTTGTCGCGCAGGATGCGGGTCAGGCGGCGGGTGTCGATGCCGGCGATCGCGACGACGCGCTGTTCGCGCAGGTAGTCGCTGAACGACTGCTTCGAGCGGAAGTTCGACGGCGGACGCGGCACTTCGCGCAGGATCAGACCGGCGAGCTGGGTCTTCTCCGATTCGTTGTCTTCAGGATTGACGCCGACGTTGCCGATGTGCGGATAGGTCAACGTGACGATTTGTTCGCGGTACGAGGCATCCGTGAGGATTTCCTGGTACCCGGTCATGGCAGTGTTGAAAACCACTTCGCCGACCGTGGAGCCCTCGATGCCGATGGAGACGCCGTGGAAGGTACTGCCGTCGGCGAGCGTGAGGAGGGCCGGAGTCGTTTGGAGCATGAGGCGGCTGAGGTCCTTGATTTATCTAAAGGTTTCTCCTGTCGCGCACACGCGAAGGGGGGCCGGACTTTTGATGGTTGGCCCCCCTCGCAGGATTAAGACGCCATTTTACGGGCCGGGGGCGATTGCGTCCATCCAGACGCGCCCGAAATCGGTGCAGCGGCGCCGCGCGCTGGGCGCACTCAGAAGCCGAGTTCCGCCTGTCCGCCGGCGGCCGGAACGCGGAACAGGTCGCAGCGCGGCGTGAATCGTGGCCGGTCCAAGCCGAGCCTGCGGCAGGCCAGACGGTAGCGTTGGGCAATCAGATCGGCGAAGGCGCCCTCGCCTTTCATCCGCGTGCCGAAGCCCGAATCGTAATCCTTGCCGCCGCGGCTCTGATTGATCAGGCTCATGACGTGTGCGGCCTTCAGTGGCGCATGCGTTTGAAGCCAGTCCCGGAACAGGTCCTTCACCTCGTGCGGCAGCCGCAGCAGCACGTAGCTGGCGGAGGTTGCACCGGCATCGCGGCCGGCTTCGAGCACGCGCTCGAGTTCGGCATCGTTCACGAACGGAATCACCGGCGAGAACATCACCCGCACCGGCACGCCGATGTCGGCCAGCTTGCGCATCACGCGCAGCCGCGCGTCCGGCGACGCCGCCCGCGGTTCGAGCGTCCGCTTCAGAGCCGGCTCGAGGGTCGTCAGCGTGATGCCGACCGTCACCAGCTGATCGCGCGCGAGATCGGCCAGCAGATCGAGGTCGCGCTCGATCAGCGTGCCCTTGGTGATGATGCCGACGGGATGCCGGAAGCGCGTCAGCACCTCGAGGATGCCGCGGGTCACCCGGTGCTGTTTCTCGATCGGCTGGTAGCAGTCGGTGTTGGCGCCGATCATCGTGAAGACCGGCCGGTAACTGCGCCGCCGAAGCTCGGCCTCCAGCACGTCGGCGGCGTTGGCCTTGACGAACAGCCGGGTCTCGAAATCGAGTCCGGCCGACAGGTTCAGATATATGCATGCCTGACCAGACATTATGCGACGGAGCTTGGAGGTTGCGTTTCGACCTAAGATCCGGTGAATGCTCATGCCTACCTGAGTCTTATGGCGATCTTCGTAATGCTGCCAAACGCGCCCGATCTGATTAGCGCAGGCTTTCCTTCGCTCGCACACGTCCCGTACCTGATTGGTGAAGACGCCTTTTATCCGGCGGAAGCAAACCGTTACCTACGGGCAAGAGCGATGTGTGAATGGGGGCTTCGTATAGGAACGGGTGGGCCGGCAATCGAATCACGGAAGAAGTTTCTAACCCCTCCGACATGCATGGCGATCGCGCGGCGTCTCGCCGCCTTCCTGAATTGGTGTCAATCGACCGGAAGAGATTGGAAAACTATTGACTACTCAACTGATGTGATGCAATGGCAGATTGGCCTTCAACTCGGCAACTCCTCCGCATCGGGCAAAGCATTGATACCAGCTACAGTCAACGCGCTCATTTCGGAATGTTGCTTTTTCCTAACATGGGCTTCAGAAATTCCTTCAGCTTCAGGCTCGAAGATAAGAAGCCCTATCTTGATCCCGGTGTACTCAGACCGGTCCGCAAGAACAAACAGGGGCCGCTCGAAAGGTTCACGAGCATCTGTCGACTCTATTGTGAGAGTTGGGTCAATTCGCCAACGGCCTAGCGAGTTACTGATCCCATCGCCGAAGGAGGTAGGTCCCTGGATACACGCAATGCGAATCCGCTATCCAGTAAAAAGTTTGATGGCAGAACTGATCATCGAAACAGGAATGCGAATATCGGAGGTAAATCAACTCCATCTAAACGATCTTCCTTCACGGGACCGATGGCCTAAAATATTAAGGGCCGGCTTTCTGCCAATGAAAATTCGGTACGGAATAAAGGGCTCAAAGATATCGCCAAACAGCATGGAATCAGTGAACCCCCGGGAGGTTCTCGTTCCGATTGAACTAGCTGATCGGATTGACCACTACCGATCAACGACGAGACCCATGCAACTTGCGCGCTGGGTAAGATCAGCAGCTACGAAGAGCGAGCGCTCACAACGTGAACGGAAAGAAAAGCCAACGCGTCTTTGGTTGTCTGAATATAGCCAACAGCCGTTTGCAAACCAGCAGTTTTATGCCGCTTGGACCAACACCGCAGGATGTCCTGATGGCTGGCATCCACATGTGGGTCGCGAGTATTTTGCCGTTGAAACAATTGTCAAATATGTTCGGGAGCATTATCAAGCCTATTCCTATAAGGGAACACCCGAACTGAGCTGGCTTCAAGGTGCGATGAGAGACCAAGTTCGCCTTCTACTTTCCCCACTACTTGGACATATAGACGACGACACAACGATGATCTATCTCCGAGCAGTGCATCTACGACTACTAGAAGAATTCGGGCACCCAGCTTTACGCTGGCAAAGCTTTTGTGATGACGGCGAGTTGCCTCCGTTTGATGAATAAATTTCATTCAAACGGTGTTATCGCCTGCTCATACCCCAACCAATCTCATCGAAGCTTCGATTTCAATGATCTTTGGAAAGGAGCACCAAACGAAGTTGCAAAAGGGCAAGCACGCTGGAAAGGTAAATTTAGCGGTCGCCCCGAGCTCGCCGAACAAATATGGCCTGTCCTAACCTCTTACCTAAATGGTAAATCACCCGGCATTTGCGAAAGTGCTAGGACTGCTTTGCGCAGTCTATTTCGATTTCTCGACGCCTACGAAGAACGAGGTTGGCCGTCAATAAAGAA
Source organism: Nevskia sp. (assembly GCF_021732705.1). Lineage (GTDB taxonomy): Bacteria > Pseudomonadota > Gammaproteobacteria > Nevskiales > Nevskiaceae > Nevskia. The sequence goes on from NZ_JAKFUM010000007.1 coordinate 76,522, forward strand.
GATCGACGATCTCCCACCCGCATTTTCCACACTCTGGTTGCGTCCACCAACGCAGGCTTGGCCTGTACCAGATGGCCAGGCATACAGAATGGCGGGGCGAATCTTGAGATCTACATGGCAAAACAATGTCGGCCAGTCTCGAATATGGCTCTGGGAGCCGTTTCCAAAAGCCGACATAACGTCAACAAAAGATCTACCGTCTGAGCAGGAGATTAAGACGGCCATGCACAGCTTGAAGATCGAGGCCCGCAACATATTTGATCGCTGGGAAGATGCCGATCGCCTTGCAGCAATAGGTCGAAACCTCCTTCAAGCATCAAGAAACGGGCGCGGCAAGCTAATTCGAGGCATCGCACCGACAACGCTGGCAGATGCACACGCCACTTACCGTGCCATTATTAATGAAACGCGGTCTCCGCTTCCCAATATCGGCAACCTTCGTAGAGCGCTTGGATTCAAAACAGACGCAAAAAACAATTATCCTCGTTGGTGGCCGCGGTATCCAGCCGGTCATCGAAACGCCGGTAAGAATATTTCACTCAACGAGCTTCAGGATGGGCTGTATCCCAATGCGAATGATATCGCATGCTTAGCAGTTCTTTACATGGCACGGACTGGATGGAACGAAGCGACAGTCGCATCGCTTGACGTAAGCGGCGCTCACTGGGCAACACCACACGGGGAGACCGCAAGCTCGAAGCTGTGGATGATTACGGCATGGAAAGAAAGATCAAGGGAATTTCAATGGACCGTAAGTTTGGAGAAAACAACGACTGGCCCGTTTCAAATAGTTAAAAGACTTCGAGATCGAACTGCAGTACTTCGTGAACTCGTCAAAAGCGACCCTTCGCGATCATTACAACCCAAGATTGCGGAACGATCACCTTGGATTGCCGCCGACAGCACCGGCAAAGGGAGCGTAATAACTCTGGGAGGCCGAGTTTGCGTGTGGTGGCAACAACATGTGCATGCGCATAACCTCCAAGCAGCCGAACATCGGAAAATACCTGAATCAATGACCGCAAGCGATTGGAGAGATATTTATGCTTCATACGTTTTCGCGGATTCTAGGTATAGCTGGGTAATCGTCCAATGGGCACTTGGCCATAAGCATATATCATCGACGCGACACTACCTTCGTAATCGCCTCTGGCGTCACGCCAGCGAACGCAAGCTCAATAGGCTAGTAACGGTCCTCATTGATGGCATCGAAATAAACGAACGGGTAGACGCGGTAATCTTGCGTGCGAAAGTAGAGTTTGATTTTGATCCATCCGAATCTGATCTATGCCGTCTAGCCGCTCATCGACGAGTCATCGCGGAAAGCGAAATTACTTACTCGGGCCATATTTGCAGCGACTTGACGCATCCTCCCGCCGAAATTGACCCAGGCAATCCTCGCGATGGCTCGATGAACTGCCGTTCGGGAGAACGATGTGCCGGTTGCCCATCAGGGCGAGCTGTCGACGGAAGCGCGTTAGCGCGCAGGGCCGCGGAACTTACTTGGCTTCAACGACAAACGACCGGCCTTGTTTGGGCTGAATCCCACTACGCAGCAGATCTCGAAGTTCTTAACGCAAGCTTGAAGCAATGGGATGTTAGTCAGGTGAATAAGTGGATGGAATACTGGCGCGCAGAGATCGCTTCGGGTAGGCACAAAGTCATACGTTTCGGAGCAAAGCAGTGAGCGCAATGCAAAGGGTTAATGCTATTCATCCAGACCTTTTGCACCGGCGTGATCACTGTTTGGCAACGAACTTTGATCTATTTGCTATTCAACATGCAAGTCCACGGGAACTTCTGTCAACTCAGACTATGCTTGGCTATGGCGACCGTTGGGGAGTATGGGAAGTCCCGCTGACTTGGTTGCCACCGACATTCAGGACTCCTGCAGGCCATACCGTTTCTATTGACACTTCAACCGATCTTGGTTGTCGAATGTGGACTGAGGTACTTCGATTCATGTTGCTTTGCTCTCTCGTTTGCGGCCGAAAAGGCAGACCTGACAAAGCAACTACGGTTATATACAACGGAAAATCTGCTCTGAGATTGCTTCCGTTACTTTCCACAAACTTAACTGCGCAGAGCAGTTCTTGGTGGGGCTATTTAACCGATTGCCAAATTATCTCCGTCCTGGGCCGAAAAGGGACCGACATTGCTACTCGACTGCGCGGCCTACATCACCGTGGCTTTCTCTCGGAATCACCGAGGAAGCGGACATTTGATGAAAATTCAATAGAACGTAATCGATTCGGCGAGTCCGCTCCAGAAAACATGGTAAATGATCCAGACGAGTATCAGCCTCTGCCTGACGAGTTCGTGGCACAGTGCGGGCGACGGGTACTTTGGTTTATTACTAATATTGGTCCGACGCTTTTGGATTGCGTCGACGCATGCCTACGTGTGAAGGCACCACCAGATCGTTTTTATCACTCTGACCGAGGCGGAAGAACTGCAAGGAATACAGAGCAGCTTGTCATTAAAGCACGAGGACAGTTGATATCTGAATGGGTATGGATTGACTTCCAAGGTACACCAATTCAGGAATTGACTTTTGATTTGGTAATGAAGAGGACTATATCGAGGAATGTTTTTACAAAGTTTTCTTGGCCGCCCCGCTCTTGGATGGAGGTAATAAGGCTCTGCAAAATTCTTCAAGCATGCCATGCGTGGATTCTTCTTCTTGCAAGCGGACCACGTGTGTCAACACTATTGAGTTACACGAGTAGTTCGTATACTGAATCGTTTGGCGTTGCAAGAGTTGAAGCTCATCTATACAAAACGCAACAAGCTATATCGGGTCGGCTTCGTGATTGGCCAGCACCACCACGTGTCGCGCAAGCGCTCAAACAACAGATCCGTCTTGCAGCACTGGCGAGAACAATGTCGGACCCTAACAGCGTGCAAGACGACGATAGACAAATATGGCTGATGCTTAGAAGCAGCCGTTTGAGTCGATTAGGTGATCCGCTTGCAGGGCTTAATAAAGATCTGGACGGGTTAGTTCATACGTTTAAACTTGCCCACCTTCTCGACGGTCGCAGACTTCACTCGCACAGATTCAGAAAAACTCTTGCGCGAATTATTGCTTTGGCGCTCACGGATGCACAGTTGATATTGATGGATTGTTTTGGTCACGATGACCCTCAAATGACCCTCGGATACATGACGGCGGACAAAGCAATCATTGGCGATGCTCTTAGAATGCAGAGAGAACTGGTAGTTCTTATGGCACGTGATGCCATCCTTAGTCCAGATGAGCTTGGTGGCCCTGTTGCCAGTAAGGTACGTGAGGCCAAAGCCTCTTTTCTTCGGGTACGCCGGAAGTCTTGTCTTGATCCTAACGACGCTTTTGAGCTCGCAGAATCATTGACTGCTGATGGCCGCACGTGGGCCATCGTAATGCCGGGCGTCATTTGTACATTGCCGATGGGTATTACTGGTCCATGCGGACTACGGCAAGGGGGACGAGATCCCGGACACTGTCAATCAGGTTGCGGGCATCAACTTTTGCTTGCCCGACATAAGACGGAATGCCACGACACGGTTGAATTTATCGTTGAGCAACTTCAACGCGCAGTTGATATTGACTCAATCACGGTTACGATGTGGCAAGGACAACTTCGAAATTGGCTATATCGATGGGATGAGGTCTATCAGGCCTGGGCCGATCATCCCATGGTTATCCGGTTTGGAGATCCCGCAGTATTAATCGGGGGAGCAACTAAATGAGCGAAAAGCGTGATCCTCTCAAAGATTATGCTAAATCTCGAACCAAAACTGTCCTAGCGCGGATTCATACAGCGAAATCGGTGATCGAGCTAGACATCGAGCAGAATGAAGGGGTCTATCCGTACAACGGCGGACGCTTATCGGCAGCTGAACTTTGCCGGCGGGCGGGTGTGCATGAGGTAACTCTTCATGGTCCTACTCACAAAAGCACGACCCTTAGATCTGTGCACACATGGTTGAAAGAAGTCAGTCTCCGCCTTATTACAGGGAAGCGTGTGGTTCGTCAAAGAGTAACCGAGCGTGCTGATTATTGGCATCAGCGGTTCAAAGCGAGCTCGGACTGGGTCCACCGTTATCATATTGAGCAAGCGAAGCAAATAGAGCTATTGACCACCGCACATGCTCGTATCAAAGAGCTTGAGACCGAGGTCCTTTTACTCAAGAAGCAGTTTGTCGGTGGCAAAGTTGTACCAATCAACCGGGTTAAGTAATTGGTCGCTAATTTTCATGCTTTGTATCCCAGGCTCCGCAGAAGAACGACTGTCGCTCTATCGATTTTGTCCCAAGATTTTCGATAAATGACGAACTCGCATCGCCTCCGTAACCAACTGGTTGGAGCGAACGTCCCACAGTTCTTTCGACAGCCATAGTGCTAGGTTTCGATCTTCAATGTCTACGCCGAAGATTCGATCAATCATTGCCGGCCATACCACCGAGGAAACACGCGCCATTCCCAGTTTCAACGATCCAACCTCGGCGATGACAGCGATCTCATTGGTACGCAGCAGGCCGTACATAGACCATACGATTTCGGGATATTCCTTATCTTTAAAGTCCGATCCGTAGTCACTGGCCGCCTCGTCAATGAGTGCGGTGCGGACTCGCACTGCGATTTCTTCCGGAGACTCATTGCTCACGGCCGAATCGCTGCATCTGGTCCAAGGTAGCCTTTACGCCGACGGTAGTGCTCTGCATGGGTGTCGAGAAATGCCTTCATCGTCTCGCGGTACTGCAGCACCTCGGCTGGAAGCACAAGTGACAGCTCTTGAGCGATCGCTACCGCATATTTGAGCTGCTTTTCGGTAGGCGGCAGCAACTCTCCTTCGAGCAAAGCGGTCACCAAATCGACGATGCGCCTCGACAAATCAACCCGCCCCCGTTCGGCTGCTGCTTGTGGCTCAGCCTTGCCGATGATCTGAAGCAGGCGTTCTTCGATGTGCCCATCGAAGCGGAGAGCCAAGCAAATTTCAGAATCGTCATATGTCAATCGAAAGCACACGCGCTACCCTCAGTCTTGTCGAAAGTTCACGAAGCACGCACCCGCCGTGCTCCTCTCGCAATTCGGACTGTCCGCTGTGCGTCGAGAAACTGAGCTTCCCGCCCTCAAACTTACCGCCGAGGGACAAAGCAGGCCCAGGTATCCCCATAGCGTCGCAGACTATAGTCCGTAGATCAATAGTCGTCGGCGAGTCACTGTCGGCGGATGCCGGCCAAGTCAGAGAAACGCAACCCTGTTGCCATCGCGTTCGGTGATGTGCTTCGAGCCGCCCGGGCGCGGGTTGGCGTTTCACAGGAAGCCCTGGGCCTTGCTTGTGGTATGGATCGCACCTATGTGTCCCTGCTTGAGCGCGGGGAACGCCAGCCCACCCTGAGTACTCTTTTTGCCCTGTCACAGCAGCTAGGTGTGGCGGCTGAGGTGTTGGTCGCCCGTACTGGCGAGGCGCTGTCGAAATAGGGCTAGGAGGGTCGTGGCGGGGACTGGCAACTCAGAACGCCCATCTCAAGTCGCCGCCGTTACGGTGCGACAGCGCGGTCACGCGATACCAACTTGCTCGTCAACCTCATCACGGACATGGCATCCGGCGGGATCGAGCCGCCCAAAACCGACGATGGCAAAGGTCATGCGCCATGGCCTACACCGCAAGGGTAGCTACAAAAGTTGCAGTGCAACGGATGAGCCCCGAGAAGGGGCAGAATTCGCCGCCGGAGCAGTGCTGTTTGCAACACCACAGGCTCAGGACAGTTTCGCGGCACCTTGACGCTGCCGAAGGCTCTCTGACCATGCGGCCAGCATTTCAATCTCGGCAGAAAGTGCTTCCGGTCTCGGCAAAGGACGATTTAACGTGGCGGCGGCGCTATGCAACAGTTCGGAGCACCGACCATATGCATCGCGCATTCCCTCGCAGTCGGGAACAGTAATCGCGGTCAGCTTTACCAAGCCAGGGGTCTTCACCTCGTTGGAAAGGCGCCGAATGACATGACCTACGGCTTCTTCGACTGCGATCTCCCACGTATCGCGTAATGATGTTGCGATGGTTTTGACAGACTTTCGCCACTCGTCGTGATTGCCTTGGTCAAAGTGGTAGCGTTCACCGGCAAGCTGGTTGCTCAGGCTTGCGGTTATGTCATTGACCCGACGCGCTTTAAATGGCGGCTCGGTGCGGCAAAAGCCCGCCTTGTCAGCCCCCCGACTGATAGAACTAATCGCGACCAGCGGCTTGGGCTGAGCATCGTCTGCCGCACGATTCAGATCGTATAAGAATGCGAGGTCGTGAGTGAACACGATGACCTGGCGATGAGCGGCTTCGGCAACCAATCGCTTTGCCACTGCTTCCCTATGCATGTGGTCGAGCGATGAAACGGGATCGTCAAAGACGATGCCTGACTTGTTTTCGGTGGTGGTGAGTTCAGCCATGAAGGCTGCCAAGGCGACGCATCGATGTTCACCTTCGCTCAAGACCTGTCCTACCGCAGCGTTAGGCTTTCGTGTGAGGGCAACCTTAAATCTGGGAATGCCCTGCACGCTATTTTGCTGGCGAAGCTCCACGGCAAGGCCAGCAATTTCGAAGCTCGCCGCCTCACGAGCGAACTGTGTACGAAGAGCGTCCGTCACCAAAGCCTGAGCGATCTCGGTGCTCTTGGTGGTAACGCGGTTGGTAGCAGTGTCCCGTAGCGCGGCCTCAAGCCGGGCGATTCGTCTATGGCGTTCGATTTCGGCAAGAACGTCGGCTTTCATGCCACAAAGCCAATTCCGATCCGTAAGCTCGGACTTTTCGGCAAGCAAGGCGGCACGAGCTGGAGAACCAGCCTCCGCAGCTAGGGCAGCCGCCCGAGTCTCAATGCCCGCTGCTTGTTCGACAAGCGCATTTCGCGGATATCCCCCAACAGCGGCGCCAAGAACGGCACCTAGCTTTGCGTGGCACCGTCTGATCTTGCGATGACGCCACAGTGCACATAGGGTCGCCCTCCGAATCTCCATCGCTAAAGCGTCCTGACGCAGTTCATCGCGGACGGTCGCCACGATGCTCGCAAGCTCGACCAACGAAATCGCCCCACCCTCGAAAGTTGCCAACCTCGCGTCGTAAGCGACGCGCGCAGCCTCGGCACGTTGCTGACTATCGTTGCGCACGAAAGCCTCAAAGCGATTGAGACGATCAGCGGCGACGGGCGTCAAATGCTGCTGGCAAAGCACGCATACGCTGCCGGGGGCTGTTACGGGGAAGTGCAGTTCTGGATAGGCATCCGCATCAGAAAATGCTCGGGCGCTGTCCCATAGCGCCTGCCAAACCTCCGAGCCTATCTGCGGCAATGGTTCGTCGCGGAAAAGTGCATCGGAGGCGGCGCTTGCAGCTCGGCGCGCGGAATCGCTATCCACGGCAAGACGGTGCAGGTCATTAGCGGCTGCGTCACCAATTGACGCGAACAGCCGGTCCAAACTCGCAACGTATCCATCAACTTTGCCTTTCAACGCCGAAAGCTGGCGCGCGGCACGAGCCGGATCACCTGCCAAATCCGCCGTCAGCTGAACCAATCGGTCTTGCTCTGATTGCGTGAGCGTGGTCAATACTTCTAATGTCGCAGGAGCAGTACCGGCTGTAAGCCGAGACAGAAGCCTACCGACCGCTGTATCCCTGCCGCATGCCGGTGTACTTATTGCTTCGGGAGTTTGGTCCTTTATCTGCTCGATCTCGGCTGCCAGCTTGTCCCTGACCGATCTACAAAGCTGCGCCAGCCCGCCAAGCAGCTTGAGCGGTGCCGGTGTGTAAGCCACATCATTCGTTTCGTCTACGTGGACGTTCGCGGTGCGGGCATCGAACACGCTGATGCCTGAAAGCGCAGTATCAGCAGGCTGTCCGAGCTGCCAAGCGCAAGTACGGTTCTGACCGTTGACCGAGTATTCGATCGTTGCGCTCGGGGTGCCAGGCGAAACGTCATATATGTCGGCTGCAATTTCCTCAGTTCGTCCGGACATGCGCGCGCGGCACACCTTTTTGAGAATCCGCGCGTAGCCAGATTTTCCCGATCCGTTGTCCCCGTAGATGATCGTTAATCCAAGCCGGTGAAGCGTAAGCCGTTGGTCGGGAGCAAGGGCGTTGACGTTTCTCACCCCATGCACCTGACGTAGGTTAACTACACCCTGATCTCGGTGCTGGCCGCGAAGGTGCGCCGCTTGTAGTGGAACCGCCTGGCGGTCACCCTTGCAAATGAAAGCTAGTTCGTCGGTCTCGCCCGGCTGCAGAGTTGCTTGCGTTGCCAGTCGGCGCAACGCGTCTCGCTGCCAGCCGGGGCCGTCAGCAGACCAAACGAGGATGTTCGCGAGCGCCTCGGCTTCCGTAGTCATATGTCTATGCAGTCACCAGCTTTGCAGCCTTGGGATCGTAGAGATATCCCGTGATGCTGCCATCCTTGATGCGCGCCACGGCCTCGTCGATGACGAACAGCGGAACGAGAAACCACTCTTCGGGCTGCACGGGGTGACCGAAGCGGTCATTGATGGTGATGTTCAGGCGCGCAGGTGCGAACAGCCTGTGGAACAGGTTCTCCATCCGGGTGCGGTTGATGCCCGCGAGCTTATAAGTCGCCACCACTTCGACCTTCGCGAGCAAGTATGTGGACTCGTGTTCGGCGTTGGCAATGCGCGTCTCTACCTTTCCGCCGGTCACGCCCATCTTGTGGATGACGTCGCGGTGCTGCGCGACGTAGGGATGATCAGACAGAGAGCGCAGGACGTAGATCGTCCCGCTTTCGACATCATCGGCCTCAAGCTCGCCGCCGAAGGAGAGTTGCCCGCTCTCAGGTGAGGCCAGCCGCCGTGCGGCGGAGTCGTTGTAGAACGCGCGCTGGAGCGAGCGCAACAGCAGATTGCTCTCGGTGCCGTTGGAGAAGATGAGGCGCAGGCGGCGGTCCACCTCCCCCGCGGTCGTCTTCAGTGGCTCGCCGACCTCGGCGACGTAGAGCGTAAGGCCATCGAGAACGAAAAAGTCGCCGGCCTCGATCGCGCGGCGGCCCGCCTCGATGGACTGGGATTGGCGCAAGCCAGTCTTGACTTCCGTTTGCACGCGCTCGAACAAGGGGCGGAAGATTTCAAAGTCCTCGCAGGGCTTGCGATCCGCGATCTCTTCGGCTGCACGCTTTTCGGCGCTGGTACGGACGTGGCGCAGAACCGTGATGTCGTCTGCGTCGGCCACGTCCGCCAGCTCGGCAGCCAGGTCGTCGATGTCGATCGAATCGTCCGCCGAAGCGGCTACGGTTGGCGCGCCAGCAAGCAAGTCCTGATGGTCTAACGGCTCAAGTAAGGCGCGGCAATCCGGGAGCGCGCGTAGACGGTCGAGCCGTACGGCATAGAGGCGCTCGAATATGTCGCGGTCTTCGCCATGCCCCGGCGCACGCCCGTGCTCCTCGGTGAAACGTTGAATTTCCTCGAAGCCAGCGATGACGCGCTCCTCGCCGGCCGGGCGTCCATTTTTCTTCTCAGGCGGTGCGAACTCGGCCAGCTCTGCCGCGAGGTCGTCAAGATCGGAGTTACTCATAGCGTCCTTCCGCCCTGAAGCGCATGAACGCGGCCGCGCCTTCGGCAAGGTGCTTTTCCCAGGCATCCTGTGCGGTAACCGATGGGGTACGCCCACGCTCGCGTTTGAACTCCACCGCGCGCTTGGCGATCACTTTTGCATCTTCGGGTGTGATTGACGTGCGCTTGGCAGAAATGGCCGCCGCGACCTGCTTCAAGCTGTCCTCGCTCATGGTCTTGGCAAGGATGGCGTAGGCCTCCCCAAAGGGGTTGATGCGATCGATGAGATCAATGTCCAACTCGCGCACGTCCATCGCGAAGCGGCGCACACCGTCGATCAGGGCGGTGTTGGGCGAGCCGTCACTCTCGCCTTCGGTGACGAGCCGCTTGGCCTGCTGGGTGAGATTGAGGGCGGCAACGGCATGCTGGCGAACGGCCTCCTGATCTTCGGCGTCTAGATCCGGATATTTGTCCTTGATGATCTTGCCCATGCGAACCTGCGTAAGCTCCTCAGGCACCAGCTCCTCATCGAACAGGCCGCGTTCTATAGTCGGCTTGTCCTGAACGAAAGCAGCGATGACTTCGTTCAGGTCTTCCTGACAGATGCGTGCCGCCTCCTTGCTCTTGGGCTCGGCGAGGCCCTTGATCTCAATCTGGTACGCCCCTGTCTGCTCGTTGACACCGACATTGCAGCGGTCCGGGTCGTATCCCCCCTCGCCATAGTTAAATCCCGGCGTCGGGCCGCTATCGGGGTTCTTGGGTTTGAACTCGAAGCGCGGAGCAAGAACCTGCTCCATCAGCAAGCTCGCCGCGATCGCCTTCAACGTGTCGTTGACGGCCTCGGCAACAGCTTCCTCGGCTGCATCCGGCTCGGCGATCAAGTTGGTGAACCTCGCGCGGGTCTTACCAGGCGCGTCACGAGTAGCGCGGCCGATGATCTGCACGATCTCGGTCAAACTGGCGCGGTAGCCCACGGTCAGTGCGTGCTCGCACCAAATCCAGTCGAAACCTTCCTTCGCCATGCCAAGCGCGATGATGATGTCTACATGGTCCCGGTTGTTCTTCTGCGCCGGGTCTTTCAGAGCCGCGGACACCCGGTCCCGCTTCGCTCCATCGTCATCGACCAGATCGGCGATGCGCAGCATGTGCCCATCAGGGCGCCTGACGAGCTGGAAGCCAGTGGCGGCGTCGATGCCCTGCCACTCCCCCAGAGCCTCGATGATGTGTTCCACCTCCCTCACCTTGTCCTTCGTACTCTCGCGCGAATTGACGTTGGGGATGTGGATGATGGTTTTCTCTGCAGGATTGAGGACATTGAGGATGTCGTCGATGTAAGGCCCGCTGTAGAAGAAATAGCCGATGTCGAGTTGCTTGAGGTACTCGTAGCCGTTCAGTTGCTCGTAGTACGTGTAAGTGACGGTATCGAACTTCGACTCATCCTGAGGCGCGAGCACGGCCTCGGCGTCGCCGCGGAAGTAGGAGCCAGTCATAGCGACGATGTGGGTCTTGCCACGTGCAAAGAACTGCCCGAGGTGCAAGCCGAGCTTGTTGTCCGGGCTCGCTGAAACGTGGTGGAACTCGTCAACCGCGATCAGGCGATCGTCGAACGCTTCTACGCCGTAGACATCGACTGCGAAGCGGAATGTCGCGTGGGTGCAGACCAGCACCTTGTCATCGCCTTGGAGGAACGCGCCCAGCGCCTTGATTTTGCCGCCGTTGTCGTTGCCCGGTGCGTTGCACAGGTTCCACTTAGGTTCAACGTGCCAGTCGGACCAGAAGCCATACTTCGACAGCGGCTCGTCGTTGAAGCTGGCCCCGATGGACTTCTCGGGCACAACGATGATGGCCTGTTTGATGCCCTGGTTCTTGAGCTTGTCGAGTGCCACGAACATCAGCGCACGGCTCTTACCCGAGGCGGGTGGCGACTTGATGAGCAGGTACTGCTCTCCACGCTTCTCGTAGGCACGCTCCTGCATGGGGCGCATGCCAAGGGTATTGGCCTTAGCCGATGCGCCATTGCGAGCGTAGGTGACGGAAACGGTCGGTACAGCCTTGGTACTGTCGCTCATGCATTGGCTCCCGCCTTGCGCTTCTTGCCCTTGGCCGGTGCAGCCGAAGCGGTCATCTTGGTGTAGAGGTCAAACAGCTTTTCCAGCCGCTCGGTATCATTCTTGAAGCGGCGGCCGATGTAAATGCGCTCTAGTACTTCGTCGTTGCGATCATGCGCCATCCGTAAGTCGGCGGGCATGGCATCGGGATCGTAGAGTTCGGCGATAGTCGCCGGGAAGTGGCGCTCCCGCGAAAGTATGATTTCCTCGGCGCAGCGAGTGAGGTCGGCTTTGTTCTTTTCGGTCAGCTCAGGCAAGGGAAAAGTGTTGTAGCAAGTAGCAGAGGTATACCTAATACGATCTTCGAGCTTGCCTGAAACTGCCTCTACCCAACAGATATGTAGTGACGAAGAGACGACTGAAAACACATAGAGTTGTGGGTTCTGAACAATGTTTGCCGCATTATTGACGACCACCGTATTATCTAAATAGCCGGCTGTTACGTATTCACGTTTCTCCGAGAATACTGTTGGTACGATGATCTGCGGTGTGTTGCGCTTATTTATCCAAGCGAACTTGTGCGGGCGCGATACTGCCGTTTTGGCTCGCGTTCCACCGGCGATTCTGTACGCTTTTACGGCCGCGACTCGACGGGCAATTTCTTCGCATTGCAATGCATCATCGAGGTGTCGGTCTTCGATCCAGAGACACCAGCGTAGGGTGCCTTTAATAAACTCCCCGGAGCCCATGTAAGGCAGCACATATTTGGCAAATCGGCCCGACTGCATTTGGATGATCTGGTCCCGCGCATGGCGATCCAGAATCAGAAACCCGCCGTCCAATGCGCCGCTACCATCTGTAATCTCAGCATCAAATCCGAGGGTCTTCTTAGCGCCTTCCACGAACACATTTTTCGCGTTCAATAAATAGGCATTGATATTCGTTACCTGCCTGCTGTGAAGCTGTCCTTCGCTATTCGTTTCGTAGAGCTTGCGTTCACCAATGATCTTAGTCGCAAGGCCAACGACGACCACAGAAACACCAGCATTATGGCTCGCTAGGTTTGACCATTTGAATGAGGTGTGTGCAAAAGCAATTTCTTGGCCGGTCTCGAAAATGAGGGGCCACAGAATCGAAGCTTGAAGACCTTGGCAAACCGAGTTTGTCATCACAAACGCACTCGCGGCGGCAACGTAGCGGCTGTAATCGGAAGCCTTGATTACCCACCCACAGACGTAATCTAGTGCCTTCCACGTCGTTGTTCGATGGCTAAAGAGATCACTCAATTCCTGCGTTTGCTCCTTGGTTCGCCAATTGCTGCCTTTGTAAGGAGGATTTCCGCAGATATACGTTTCGCCGCCTTCATTTTCGAAGTCGATCTCTGCTTGATCTAAAGGAGTACCGAACAGGTCATCTGCAAGCACCTTCACGCTTCTCCCCGTGGGAGGGCAAATTGCCAACCAGTCGAGCCGTAAAGCGTTACCGCAGGTGATCCAGTTCTCGTTGCGCAGGGGAAGAAAAACGGCCAGCGCCAACTTTTTACCCCGGTACAGGACGTCGCACTGGTACTCGGCGATGACCAGCGCAAGGCGGGCGATCTCTGCGGGGAAGTCGCGCAGCTCGATACCGCGAAAATTCGTGAGCGGGATCAATGAGCGTATATCTGGTTCGCCGCGCCGACGGTTGATCTCGGCCTCGATTGCGCGCATTTCCTTGTAGGCTATGACCAGGAAATTGCCAGAACCGCAGGCCGGGTCGAAGACCCTGATCTTGGCGATGCGCTTGCGCAGGTTTAGCAACATTCGGACGTTATCGCCTGCTTCCTCCAGCTTCTCCCGCAGATCGTCGAGGAACAGCGGATTCAGCACCTTCAGGATGTTGGGGACACTCGTGTAGTGCATCCCCAGTTCGCCGCGCTCCTCGTCCTCGGTAACGGCCTGGATCATCGAACCGAAGATGTCGGGGTTGATCAGGGTCCAGTCCAGCCCGCCGACGTGCACCAGGTAGGATCGAGCGATTCTGCTGAATCGAGGCACCTCTTCACTGCCTGAGAATAACTGCCCATTAACGTAGGGGAAATCGGTAGCCCAACGAGGAATCCCCGCAGTGGCCCGGTCCTCGCGCTCAATGTTCATAGCTCGGAACAGTGTGGCGATCACCTCATGCGTGTTGGATGCATCCTTGGCGCTCATCGTCGCCACAGTGTCGGTGAAGGCGTCGCTGAAGATGTCGGTGTCCTCGGCGAAGAAGCAGAAGATCAGCCGCGCCATGAACTTGTTCATGTCGTGGCGGCGCTCTGACATGCCCCACTCGGGATTGTCTTTCAGTAGTTCGACATACAGGCGGTTCAGGCGGCTGGTGGCCCGGATGTCGAAAGCGTTTTCGCTGATTTGCCGGACGGTATTGATACCCGCCAGCGGCAGGAAGAAGCCAAAGTGGTCGGGAAAGTCTTTGAAAGCACAGGCGACGGTCTCGCCGCTGGACAGGTCTTCTGCCTCGAAGTCCGCACCGTCCGTGGCGAGGATGAACTTGGCCTTGGCCTTGGCCGTCGCCGGGCTGGCCTTGAGGGCGGCCAGCGTCTGCGTGACCCGCCCTGCGTCGCAGGTCAGGATGTGGATGTTGTTGGTTTGGAGAACACCGCCGAGGTCAGACTTGTTCGACGCCCCCGCGCGGAGACGTTTGATGGTCGTCTCCTTGTTACCGAATGCTTCAAGGAATCCGTAGGGGAACTCAGCGGACTCAAAAGGCCGATCCGCGAGGTCGGTGATGGCTTGCTCGATCTCAACTGCGTTCACTTGCTTTTCCTTACGCTTTCGGGGTCGGGCCATCCTAAAAAAGGCCAATGCCTACATGCGCGGTATTTGACCAGATGTTGCTCTTTGAATTCTCCCTGAAGGGATGTGACTCGGTGCACTAAGTCACGAGGCCTCCTTGCTAAACCAGCAATAGCTCAATGGTTCCGCTAGAAGATCCCCAAAAGTCCCGGGCAATGACCTGCTTGGTGTCTGCCTTTCAGTGGTACGAGGAAGAACGTCAACGCTGTTCGTCGTCAAGTCTTATGCGAGGATGACCCAATGGCATAAGGCGACTGGCCATTATGCCAAGCTGATGTCGTTTTTTTATGCGTGTCGAAGAACTCTCGCCATGTATTTAATGGCGTAGCCGTGGCTCGGCCGCGCATAGCAGTAGATGCAGCCGTGCTCGCAGCCCAGATACGGATTGATCGACTGGTCGAAGCCGATGTCCGGCGACTCGTTGCGGGTCAGGACCGATTTCGCCTGCACCGTCCGCACGATGGTCTCGAACGACGGCAGTGGTTCTTCTTCCCGCTGCCAGCCGTCGTCCACCTTCTCGATGCTGCGCGACTCGAAGCGGCCCTCGTCGTTCGAGCCGGCGCCGCGTCCCTTGCGCAGCACCGCCATCGAAGCCTCAGGCCTCGACCTTCACGCCCTTCCAGAACGCGACCCGTCCCTTGATCTCGGCGGCGGCCGATTTCGGTTCCGGGTAGTACCAGGCGGCGTCCTTGTTGCCGGCGCCATCGACATTCAGCGAGTAGTACGAGGCCGTGCCTTTCCAGCCGCAGACCGTGTGCGTGGCACTGTCGGCGAAGTATTCACGCTTGATCGAATCGGCCGGGAAGTAGTGGTTGCCTTCGACGACGACGGTGTCATTGCTTTCGGCGATGACGGTTCCGTTCCAGATGGCTTTCATGGGGTTTTGCTCGTGGTTTTGGGAAGCGGGGAATTCATGTAGTCCAGGGTCAGTCCGACCAGCGTCCTGACGCCCAGCGGCAGTCCGGCTTCGTCGATCTTGAAGCGCGGCGAGTGATTGGCGGCGTACTCGTCAGGCGAGCCGCCGGGCTTGCGCACGCCGACGAACACGAACAGGCCCGGGATCTTCTGCTGGTAGAACGAGAAATCCTCGGCCACCGTCTGCGGCGTGGTCTCGACCAGATTCGACGCGCCGGCGATCCGCGCGAGCGATGGCCGCATCTTCGCGGTCAGCGCCGGGTCGTTATAGGTGACGGGATACGCGGTCTCGTCGCCGATCAGCACATCGGCGGTGGCGCCGGACGCTTCCGCGATCCTGGTCGCGGTGCGGCGCACGGCCTCGTGAATCTGCTCGCGCGCTTTCGGATCCAGCGCGCGGATCGTGCCCTTCATCGTCACCGACTCCGGAATGATGTTGTTGCGCACGCCGCCATCGAACTTGCCGACGGTGACGATGGCCGGCGCTTCGGTGATGTTGACCTGACGGCTGACGATGGTCTGCAGTGCCAGCACGATCTGCGACGACACCACGATCGGATCGATGCCGCCCCATGGAATGGCACCGTGCGTCTGTTTGCCGTGGACGACGATGCTGAAGTTGTCGGCGCTCGCCATCAGGCCACCGGCGCGAAAGCCCAACTGGCCGGATTCGTACTGGGTGAGCACGTGCAGGCCGAAAATCACTTCCGGGACCGGCGCCTGGCTCAGCACTCCTTCCTTGATCATCAGCTCCGCGCCGCCTTCCTCGCCCTTCGGCTTGCCTTCCTCCGCCGGCTGGAAGATCAGCTTGACCGTGCCCGGCAGCCGGTCCTTGCGCTGCGCGAAGATCTTCGCGGCACCGAGCAGGATGGCCATGTGCGAGTCGTGGCCGCAGGCATGCATGACGCCGACATCCTTGCCGTCATAGGTGCTCTTGACCTTCGAGGCGAACGGCAGGTCGACTTCCTCGGCCACGGGCAGTCCGTCCATGTCCGCACGCAGCGCCACCACCGGCCCGGGCTTGCCGCCGCGCAGCACCGCCACGACGCCGGTGCGGGCGACGCCGGTCTGAACCTGATAACCCATCGCCTTCAACCTGCCGGCGACGTACTGGCTGGTCTCGAACTCGCGATTCGACAGTTCCGGGTGTTCGTGCAGGTAGCGGCGATCGGTGATCAGTTGGTCGGTGACACTGTCGACCAGATCATCGAGATCGTGGCTGCGCGGATTCTGCATCGCGAGCACAGGCCAGACCGACAGCATCGCCGCAGCCGAGACGGCTGCGCGCAGGGCATTTCGAATCATCGTGGGAACCGGCTGAAGGAGATCAGCCGCGAGATTAGCGTGTGGCCTTGCCGGTGTCTGCGGCAAACGTCCGCAAGCCGTCACCGGTGAGCCGGCAGATGCGCCACTCGTCCATCACGACGGCGCCGACGCTGCGATAGAAGCCGATCGCCGGCGCATTCCAGTCCAGCACTGACCACTCGAGCCGGCCACATTGCCGGGCCACGGCCAGTTGTGCCAGCGCCTGGAGCAGTGCGCGGCCATAGCCCTTGCCGCGATGGTCCGGATCGACGAACAGGTCTTCCAGATACAGGCCGCGGCGGCCCAGGAAGGTCGAGAAGTTGTGGAAGAACAGCGCGAAGCCGACGGCCTCGCCGTTCTCGCGGCCGATCAGACATTCGGCGCCGGGGCGATCGCCGAACAGCGCGTCGCGCAGGCCGTCTTCGGTCGCCACCACTTCGTGCGACAGCTTTTCGTAGTCGGCCAGCGCCCGGATCAGCCGCAGGATGGTCGGCACGTCATCGACCGTGGCGGGGGTGATCGCGAACATGGCTCAGATCTCGACATGGAAGCCCAGCTCGACCACGTCTTCCGGCGGCAGGCCGTAGAAATCGGTCGCGCGGGTGGCGTTGTGGGCCAGGAAGGCGAACAGGTGATCGCGCCACAGCGGCATGCCGGGCAGATCGTCGGACGGGATCAGGGTCGCGCGACCGAGGAAATAGGTGACGTTGTCGATGTCGATGTCGAGGCCGAGCTGCTCGCTGAAGCGCAGCGCCACCGGCACGTTCGGCGTCTGCATGAAGCCGTAGCGGATCACCAGCCGGTAGATGCCGGGCGCGATGCCATAGCCGCGCAGGCGCTCGACTGCCGGCACGCGCGGCTCGTCGACCGTCTGCACCGTCAGCAGCACGATGCGCTCGTGCAGCACGCGGTTGCGCTCCAGGTGGCGCAGCAGATAGGCCGGTGCGTGATCGTCGCCGGTCATGTAGACGCCGGTGCCGGGAATCTTGTGCGGCGGGTCTTCGCGGACGCGCCGCGCCAGCTCGTCGGTCGTGTCCTCGGCGGTGGCAATGCGCAGGTGGAACAGCTTGCGGCCACGGCTCCAGGTCGTCATCAGCGTGAAGATCAGCGCCGCCATCATCAGCGGCACCCAGCCGCCATCGGCAATCTTGAACAGGTTCGCGCTGAAGAATCCGAGATCGATGACCAGGAACAGGGCCGCCAGCGGATAGACGATGCGGCGCGGCCAGTCGTACCGGCGAGCGACGAAGAAAGTCAGGATCGTCGTCACCACCATCGTCGACGACACGGCGATGCCGTAGGCGGCCGCGAGGTTCGACGACGAGCGGAACACCAGCACCAAAGTGATGCAGGCCAGCATCAGCAGCCAGTTCACGGCCGGAATGTAGATCTGGCCTTGCTCCTCGCCGGAGGTCTGGACGATGTTCATCCGCGGCAGCTGCCCGAGCTGCACCAGCTGGCGCGTCAGCGAGAACGCGCCGGTGATCATCGCCTGCGACGCGATGATCGTCGCGAAGGTGGTCAGCGCGACCAGCGGATAGGTCATCCAGCCGGGTGCGAGCTGATAGAACGGATTGTGGACGTCCGGGTTGCCCAGAATCAGTGCGCCCTGCCCGAAGTAGTTCAGCAGCAGCGCCGGCAGCACCAGACAGCCCCAGGCGCGGCGGATCGGCGAGCGGCCGAAGTGACCCATGTCGGCGTACAGCGCTTCGGCGCCGGTGACGACCAGGAATACCGAGCTCAGGATGATGAACGCGGCGAAGCCGTTGTCGGTGAAAAAGTGCAGCGCATACAAGGGGTTGATTGCCTTCAGCACGCCCGGATTGCCGATGATGCCGGCGATGCCGAGCGCACCCAGCGTGGCAAACCAGATCGCCATGCCGGGGCCGAACAGGGCACCGATGTCGCCGGTACCGCGCTTCTGCATGAAGAAGATGCCGATCAGGATGATCACGGTCAGCGGCAGGATGATCGGCTGGAACGCCGGCGTCGCCACCTTGAGTCCTTCAAGCGCCGACAGCACCGAGATCGCCGGCGTGATCGCGCCATCGCCATAGAGCAAGGCGGCACCGAACAGGCCGACCATCATCAGGATGTTGCGCGTCGAACCCGGTCGCGAGCGCCACGGGTTCAGCAGCGCGACCAGCGCAATCGTGCCGCCCTCGCCGCGGTTGTCGGCGCGCATGACGATCGCCAGATATTTCAGCGTGACGATCAGGATCAGCGCCCAGGTGATCAGGCTGAGCACACCGTGGACGTTGGCCGACGACGCCTCGATGCTGTGCTCGCCGAAAAAGCATTCGCGCAGCGCGTAGATCGGGCTAGTGCCGATGTCGCCGTAGACGACGCCGAGCGCGGCAATGCCCAGACTCAGGGTCTTGCGATCACCGCGCATCGGCAATCACCTCGGGCTCGACAGCCGGTATCGGCGCGTTCAAGTGCGGATCAGACGCGAATCAGTCGTTCAGCGACAGCACGTCGCGCATCGAATAGAGGCCGGGCGGCTGCTCGGCCATCCAGACCGCAGCACGCAGCGCGCCCGTGGCGAAGTTCGCGCGGTTCGATGCCCGATGCGAGATTTCCAGCCGCTCGCCGTCACCGAGATACATCACCGTGTGATCGCCGACGACGTCGCCGCCGCGAACCGTGGCGAAGCCGATGGTGTTCGGGTTGCGCGCCCCGATCTGGCCTTCGCGGCCATAGACGGCATTGCTGCGCAGATCGCGGCCCAGCCCGGCGGCCGCGGCCTCGCCCAGCGCCAGTGCCGTGCCACTCGGCGAGTCGACCTTGTGCCGATGGTGCGCCTCGACGATCTCGACGTCGTACTCCGGCCCCAAGGTCCGGGCCGCGACCTCGACCAGCTTCAGCGCAACATTGACGCCGATCGAGTAGTTGGCCGCAATGCACACCGGAATGCTGCGCGAGGCCTTGCCGATCAGCACCTTCTGCTCCGGCGTGAAGCCGGTGGTACCGATGACGATCGGCCGGCCGATCTCGACACACGCCTCGAGCGCCGCCAGGGTGGCGGCCGGTGCGGTGAAATCGACCAGAACGGCCGACTGCGCAAGCGCCGGCAACAGGGCATCGGTCACCGGCACGCCGGCGGCGGCGGCACCGATCATCACGCCGGCGTCAGTGCCGACGACCGGATTGCCGGCCCGCTCGATCGCAGCGGAAAGCGTCAGTTCGGAGGAGCGGAGCGTGGCATCGATCAGCGCACGCCCCATGCGCCCGGAGGCGCCGAGGATGGCGACGGCTAAAGCTGGATTCATGAACGAATGACGAAGCAGTCAGCGAAGGCGCGTTAGATTACGCGCCTTCGCCAGCCTTGCGGGAATCCGCCGCGCAGCGGCACCGGAATTGACCTCGATCATCGGTCACGCGGCGGATGGCAGCGCCATCAACCCGGCTTGATGTGCTCGTCGAAGAACTGCTTGGCCTTGGACAGCCATGAGGTTGCCGCCGGGCTGTGGCGTTCGCCGCCCTTGTCGACGGTCTCGCCGAATTCCTTCAGCAGATCCTTCTGCTTGCGCGTCAGGTGCACCGGCGTCTCGACCACGACGCTGCACAGCAGATCGCCCTGCGGACCACCCCGCACCGGCTTGACGCCGAGACCACGAAGGCGGAACACCTTGCCGCTCTGCGTGCCTTCCGGAACCGTCAGCTTGGCCTTGCCGTTCAGCGTCGGCACGTCCATTTCGCCGCCGAGGGCAGCGACGACGAACCCGACCGGCACCTGGCAGTGCAGATCGTTGTTGTCGCGCTCGAAAATCTCGTGCGGCTTCACTTCCACCTGCACGTATAGGTCACCGGCCGGGGCATTCTTTTCGCCCGGTTCGCCTTCGCCGGTCAGACGGATACGGTCGCCGGTGTCGACACCGGCCGGAATCTTCACTTCCAGCGTCTTTTCCGAACGCGTCTTGCCGGCACCGCGACAGGTCTTGCACGGATCGGCAACGACCGTGCCGCGGCCACGGCAGGCCGGGCAGCTCTGCTGCAGCACGAAGAAGCCCTGCTGCACGCGCACCTGACCCTGTCCGCGGCAGGTCGAGCAGGTCGGTGGCGCCTTGCCGTCGACCGTGCCGTGGCCATGGCAGGGCTCGCAGTCGCGAACGGTGGGGATGCGGATCGTTTCGGTCGCGCCGAACACCGCCTGTTCCAGCGACAGTTCGATGCGATAGCGAAGATCGGCGCCGCGACGCGGGCCGCCGCGCCCGCCGCCGCCACCGAAGATGTCCGAGAACACGTCGCCGAAGATGTCGGCGAAGCCGCCGCCGAAGTCCGCACCGCCGCCGCCGCCGCGCTGCATGCCTTCGTGGCCGTACTTGTCGTAGACCGCACGCTTGTTGCCGTCGGTCAGGACTTCGTAAGCCTCGTTGGCTTCCTTGAATTTCTCCTCCGCCGACTTGTCGCCCGGATTGCGGTCCGGGTGGTACTTCATCGCGAGCTTGCGATAAGCCTTCTTCAGTTCGTCGTCCGAAGCGGTCTTGGCGACGCCAAGCACCTCGTAGTAATCGCGCTTGCTCATTTTGTTGGTGCGACGTGCGGCGTGAGGCGTGAGACGTAAAGACGTGGCATCGCGAAAATTCCCTGGTAGATCCCGGTCAACGCAAAAGGCGGGAGTCGAAAGGAGTTCGGCTTTTCACGCCCAACGCCTCCCGCCTCCCGCCTCCCGCGCAAAGCCTTACTTCTTGTCCTTCACTTCGGTGAACTCGGCGTCGACCACGTCGCCGTCCTTCGCACCCGGGGCGGCGCCGGCGCCGGCATCGGCACCCGGTGCGCCAGCCGCGGCGCCGGCCTTGGCGTACGCGCGCTCGGCGAGCTTGCCGGACGCCGTCGCCAGCACCTCGGTCTTGGCGGCGATGGCGTCCTTGTCGTCGCCCTTCATCGCTTCACGCAGGGCGGCGATCGCGTCCTCGATCTGCTTCTTCTCGTCGTCCTGCACTTCCGACGCCAGATCCTTCAGGGACTTCTCGACACCGTGAATCATCTGGTCGCCCTGGTTGCGGGCGGTGATCAGCTCGTTGAACTTGCGGTCTTCCTCGGCGTGCGCCTCGGCGTCCTTGATCATCTTCTTGATCTCCTCGTCCGACAGGCCCGAGTTCGCCTTGACCACGATCGACTGCTGCTTGCCGGTCGCCTTGTCCTTGGCGCTGACATTCAGGATGCCGTTGGCGTCGATGTCGAACGTGACCTCGACCTGCGGCACGCCACGCGGCGCCGGCGGGATGTCGGTCAGGTCGAACTTGCCGAGCGACTTGTTGGCCGCGGCCACTTCACGCTCGCCCTGCAGCACGTGCACCGTTACCGCGCCCTGATTGTCGTCGGCGGTGGTGAAGGTTTCGGACTTGCGGGTCGGGATCGTCGTGTTCTTGTCGATCAGCTTGGTCATCTTGCCGCCGAGCGTCTCGATGCCGAGCGACAGCGGGGTGACGTCGAGCAGCAGCACGTCCTTCACTTCGCCGGACAGCACCGCGCCCTGAATCGCGGCACCGACGGCGACCGCCTCATCCGGGTTCACGTCACGGCGCGGTTCGCGGCCGAACAGGCTCTTCACGGCGTCCTGCACCTTCGGCATGCGGGTCTGGCCGCCGACGAGGATCACTTCCTGGATTTCCGAAGCTGACAGGCCGGCGTCCTTCAGCGCGATCTTGCACGGCTCCAGCGTCTTGCTGATCAGGTCATCGACCAGCGATTCGAGCTTGGCGCGCGTCAGCTTGATGTTCAGGTGCTTCGGGCCGGTGGCATCGGCCGTGATGTACGGCAGGTTGACATCGGTCTGGCTCGTCGACGACAGCTCGATCTTGGCCTTTTCGCCCGCTTCCTTCAGGCGCTGCAGCGCCAGCGGATCGTTCTTCAGGTTGATGCCCGATTCCTTCTTGAACTCCTCGACGATGTAGTCGATGACGCGCATGTCGAAGTCTTCGCCACCGAGGAAGGTGTCGCCATTGGTCGACAGCACTTCGAACTGGTGTTCGCCATCGACCTCGGCGATCTCGATGATCGAGATGTCGAAGGTGCCGCCGCCGAGGTCATAGACGGCGATCTTGCGGTCGCCCTTGACCTTGTCCATGCCGAATGCCAGCGCGGCCGCGGTCGGTTCGTTGATGATGCGCTTGACGTCGAGACCGGCGATCTTGCCGGCATCCTTGGTCGCCTGGCGCTGCGCGTCGTTGAAGTAGGCCGGCACCGTGATGACCGCGTCGGTGACCTTCTCGCCGAGATAGTCTTCGGCGGTCTTCTTCATCTTGATCAGCACTTCGGCCGAGATCTGCTGGGCGGCCATCGCCTTGCCACGCGCCTCGACCCAGGCATCGCCATTGGCGGCCTTGACGATCTTGTACGGCACCATCGCGATGTCCTTCTGGACCACGGCGTCGTCGAAGCGACGGCCGATCAGGCGCTTCACGGCGTACAGCGTGTTGTGCGGGTTGGTCACGGCCTGGCGCTTGGCCGGGCGGCCGACGGTGGTCTGACCGTCTTCCTGGTAGGCGACGACCGACGGGGTGGTGCGCTCGCCTTCCGCGTTCTCGATGACCTTGGCGGTGCCGCCTTCCATGATCGCGACGCAGGAGTTGGTGGTGCCGAGGTCGATGCCGATGATCTTGGCCATGTTCTTGTGAGCTCCGGTATTCGTGAATGCAGCTGGGTTATAGATGAAGGCAATCTGTTGACGGGCCGGGCTAATTCAAGCGCGGCGTGTCACAGAGACCGAAACGAGACGTCAGGCGGCCGGTGGCGCCTTGGCGACCATCACCATCGCCGGTCGCAGCAGTCGGTCGTGCAGGCGGTAGCCCTTCTGCATGACGCTGAGCACGTGATTCGGCGGCACGTCGCTGCTCGGGATCGCCGAAACCGCTTCGTGCAGGTCCGGGTTGAACGGCTGTCCCGCCGGGTCGACCACGGCCACCGCGAACTTCTCGAACATCTGGTGCAGCTGCTTGTGCGTGATCGCCATGCCGTCGGCAATCGACTTCGCCGTCGCTTCCGGCGCGCTGGCTGCCTTCAGACCGAGTTCCAGACTGTCGGCGATGGTCAGCAGGTCGCCCAGCACGCGCTCGGCGCCGTACTTGCGGGCGCTGTCGATCTCGCGCTCGGCACGCTTGCGGACATTGTCGAGTTCGGCCACGGCACGCAGGTGGCTGTCTCGCGCCGTCGCGGCGGCGGTTTCTGCCTCGGTCAGGCGCGCGTTCAGCGCTTCGTATTCTTCGATCGACACCGTCGCCGGCAGGTCATTGTCAGGCGCAGCCGGTGTCGCTTCGGATTGATCCGTCATGATTGATTCCACTGGATTTTCTGGATGCAGGGGTGGCGGTCAGAGCGCCCCCGCGCCCTGCCCTGACAACCTGTTGGGGATGCCGCGACGGGTTTCAAGCCCGCGCGCGGCGGCAAAACCGCCGTGACGGGCGCTCCGGCCTCGCTTTTGGCGCGAGCGCGGCCCCGCCGGCCGGCAGCTTCAGCCCTGAACCCGGCCCGAGCCCAGCCCGGGTCCCATCCCGGTGCCCAGGCCTGTCCCCAGCAGCCGCGCGGTCTCGCTGACCAATGGAATGATCCGCTGGTAGGCCATCCGGGTCGGCCCGATCACGCCGAGCACGCCGGCGACCTGCCCGTCGATCGTGTACGGCGCGGTGACCAGACTGCAGCCGTCGAGCACCTGATAGCCGGATTCGCCGCCGATGAAGATCTGCACGCCGGTGCTGTTGAGGCACTGGTCGAACAGTTCCAGCAGGTCGCGCTTCTGGTCCAGCACGTCGAACAGCCGTCGCAGCCGGTTGATGTCGGCCAGTTCCTGGAACGCCAGCAGGTTGGTGCCACCGGCCAGCACGTAATCCTCGGCCTCGTCGCCGCGCAGCGCGGCTTCGGCGAGCATCGCAGCCTCGCCGAGCACCTGCTGCACGCGCTTCTGGGTTTCCTGGAAATCCTCGGCCAGCGAGCGGCGCAGGGTGTAGAGATCGCGCCCGGCGAAGGTCTCGTTGATGATGTTGGCGCAGCGTTCGAGTTCCTGCGGCGTGTAGTCGCGGCCCATGTCGAGCACGCGGTTCTGCACATCGCGCTGGTTGACGACCAGAATCGCCAGCACGCGTCCACCGGACAGGTTCAGGAATTCGATCCGCCGCAGCACCGTGACGTTGCGCCGCGGCACGGTGACGACGCCGGCCATCGACGACAGTCGGGACAGCAGGCCGGAAACGGTCTGCAGCATGTCGGCCGGCGACTTGTTGCCCGGCAGCAGTTCTTCGGCGATGCGCGACTGCTCGACTGCCGACAATGGTTCCGGCGCCAGCAAGGTGTCGACGAAGTAGCGATAGCCGGCCTGCGTCGGTACCCGTCCCGCGGACGTGTGCGGCGACGCGACGAAGCCGAGGTCTTCGAGATCGGCCATGACGTTGCGGATCGTCGCCGGGCTCAGTTCGACCCCGAACGCGCGCGCCAGCGTCCGCGAACCGACCGGAAGGCCATCCTGCAGATGGCGTTCGATCAGCAGTTTCAGCAGTTCGGCAGCGCGGGGATCGAGATTGACGGACATGGCGGGCTTCGAAACGACATCGATGACGATAGGATTTCCTGACAATACGGGCTTTTTCGCGATCGCGAGGCCGGCAGCAGACGCCTGAAAGCCGGGCAGCGTTTGCCGCATGAGCATGATAATTTGCGCACCTCACGCATTTATCAAGCGCGCCCGTCGCCCACCCCCGGCCTCCCACGCAAGCCCTGTGCCCCAGAGCCCTTTCCAGACCGTCGGCGTGATCGGCAAGCGGCGCGATCCGCGCGTGACCGACACGCTGATCCAGTTGTGCGGGCTGCTGCGCCAGCATCGCCGGACCATCCTGATCGATTCCGAAACCGCGCGCCTGGTGCCGGCCAGCACCGGGACCGCCGTCGGCCGTGACGAACTGGCCTCGCGCTGCGATCTGGTCGTGGTCATCGGCGGCGACGGCACCCTGCTCGATGCCGGCCGCAGTCTCGCCAGCGCCGGCGTGCCGATCCTCGGCGTCAATCAGGGCCGCCTCGGCTTCCTTGTCGATGTTCGCCCGGAAGACATGTCGAACACGCTCGATGCCCTGTTCCGAGGCGAATACATCAAGGAATCCCGCGTCGTGCTCGAAGCCAGCGTGCGTCGGGCCGATGGCGGCCTGAGCCTGCCGCTGCTCGCGGTCAACGATGTCGTCGTGCGCAATCAGGCTGCGATCCGGATGGTCGAATTCGCGACCTACCTCGCCAGCGACGCCGGCGGCTGGGAGTTCATCAGCCAGCATCGTGCCGACGGCTTCATCGTCTCCACCGCGACCGGTTCCACGGCGTACGCGCTGTCCGGCGGCGGCCCGGTGGTGCATCCGGCGCTGGCCGCGCTGGCCCTGGTGCCGATCTGCCCGCACACGCTGTCCGATCGCCCGATCGTGGTGCCGGCGTCGCGCACCGTGCGCATCGTGCTCGGCGTGAACGAAAGCGGTGCCACGATGACCTGCGACGGCCAGATCGGCACGGCGCTGAATCCGAGCGATGCGGTGGAAATCCGCCGCTCGCAACATGACCTGATCCTGGTCCATCCGCGCAGCTACAGCTATTTCGAACTGCTGCGCGACAAGCTCGACTGGGGTCGCCACCCGACCGGCAACGGGCCCGGCCGCGCCCCTGCCGGTGCCGCGTCCGGTTCGGTGCCCGGCAAGAACTGACCGCATGCTTCGCCATCTTCATATCCGCAACCTCGCGATCATCGACGAGCTGAGCCTGGACTGGAACGCCGGCTTCACCGTGCTGACCGGCGAAACCGGCGCCGGCAAGTCGATCCTGATCGACGCGCTGGGCCTCGTCATCGGCCTGCGCGCCGACTCCTCGCTGGTGCGTGCCGGCACCGACAAGGCCGAGGTCTCGGCCGAGTTCTCGATTGCCGACTGCCTCGACGCCCGGGCCTGGCTGGCCGAGCGCGAACTGCTCGGCGACGGTGCCGATCACGACGACTGCACGATCCGCCGCGTGGTCTATGCCGAAGGCCGCACCCGTGCTTTCGTCAACGGCAGCCCGGTGTCGGCCACCGACCTGCGCGAACTCGGCGAACGGCTGGTCGAGATCTTCGGGCAGGGCGAAAGTCGCAGCCTGCTGCTGACCGACGCCCAGCGCGGCGCGCTCGACGAGTTCGGCCGCCATCCGCAGCTGCTGGCGCCGGTCGCTGCCGCGGCGCAGGCAGTGCAGCAGATCGAGCGCGAGATCGAGAAGCTGCACGCAGCCCAGAGCCGCGATCCGGCCCAGCTGGAATACCTGCGCTTCCAGCTTCAGGAACTCGACGCCCTGGCGCTCAACACCGACGAGTTGCCGGAACTCGACGCCGAGCACCGTCGCCTGGCGAATGCCGGACGGCTGCTCGACGAAGGATTCGGCGCGCAACAGCTGCTGTACGGCGGCGACGCCAGCATCTACGACCAGCTGTCGAGTGCCGTCGCGGCGCTGCGCGGTCTGACGCCGCTGCATGAAGGGTTTGCCGAAGCCGAAGCACTGGCCGCCAGCGCGCAGGCGCAGGCGCGCGAGGCCGCGGACAGCCTGCGTCGGCTGCTCGACAAGCTCGACCTCGATCCCGAACGTCTGGCCGCAGTCGAGAATCGTCTGACCGCGATCCACGATCTGGCGCGCAAGCATCGCGTGCGTGCCGACGATCTGCCGGACCGTCATGCCGCGCTGCGCGAGGAACTGGCCGGCCTCGAAGATGCCGGCAGCGCGCTTGAACGGCTCGAGGCTCAGCGCAAGGCAGCTTTGGCGGCCTTTGCGACGGCGGCCTCGGCGCTGACCGCTGCCCGGCGCAAGGCGGCGGATGCGCTGTCGGCCGATGTCACGCGCCGCGTGCGCGAGCTCGGGATGCCGAATGCCGAGTTCGTGATCGCAGTGGAAGCGCTTGGTCGCGACAAGCCGCTGCCGCACGGCACCGATCTGGTGCGCTTCGATTTCTCGGCGAACCCGGGCCAGCCGCCACGGCCGCTGGCCAAGGTCGCGTCCGGCGGCGAACTGTCCCGCATCAGCCTTGCCTTGCAGGTCAGCCTGCTGTCCGACGCGGGAGCGGCAACGCAGATCTTCGACGAGGTCGATGCCGGCATCGGCGGCGTCACCGCCGACGTCGTCGGACGTCAACTCCGCGAACTGGGCGGACGCCGCCAGGTCCTGTGCGTCACCCATCTGGCGCAGGTTGCCGCCCAGGGTGTCGACCACTTCGGCATTGCCAAAGCGGTCGAAGCCGGCAGCACTTTCACGCGCGTGCGGCGGCTGGATGCCGCGACCCGTGTCGTCGAACTGTCAAGAATGCTCGGCGGCGACGGCAGCGGCGGCAGCACCGTGACCTTGGCCCGGGACCTGCTGAAGCGCGCGGCCGGCTGATTCGTCGCCGGCGCGTCACTCGTCGCTCAGAGCCGACGGTTGCTCGCGGTCTTCAGGTGCGGGCAGTCCTTCTTCTGGCACTCGCCGTACATGATCAGGTTGTGCTCGATCAGCTTGAAGCCGAGCGATTCCGCCTTCTCGCGCTGGCGCTTTTCGATGATCTCGTCCTCGAACTCGTCGACCCGGCCGCACTGCATGCAGACGATGTGATCATGGTGATGACCGCGTTCCAGTTCGAACACGGCGTGACCGCCCTCGAAGTGGTGGCGGGTGACCAGACCCGCCGCTTCGAACTGCGTCAGCACCCGGTAGACCGTCGCCAGACCGATGTCCTCGCCGCCGTCCATCAGCCGCCGGTAGATCTCTTCGGCAGACAGATGCCGCGTCGGGCTGTGCTCCAGCATTTCGATGATCTTCAGGCGCGGCAGCGTCACCTTCAGTCCGGCATTGCGCAAATCCTGTGATTCCATGGGGCTTCCTGGGCGACGAATGGCGGCGCGCTCGGCGTCTGGGGCCGGCTGGCGTGCGGGGGGCGGAGGTTCGGCTATTATCGCACCTCGCTTTTCAGCCACAACACCAAGTCCTGTCCATGCGTCTGATCCTGATGTCCCTGCTGGTGCTCGGCCTTTCGGGCTGCTCGATCGTTTACAAGCTGCCGACGCGTCAGGGCAATGTCATCGACCAGAAGCAGTTCGATTTGCTGAAGGTTGGTCAGACCCGCGAGCAGGTGAAGTTCCTGCTCGGCACACCGATCGCCACCTCGCCGTTCCGGACCGATCGCTGGGACTACTTCGGCTATTACAAGGACCCGCGCGGCAAGGTATCGAGCCGCACGATCAGTCTGTATTTCGACGCCGACAAGCTCGCCCGGATGGAAGGCGTGCAGATCGCCGGGGCCGCGCGACCGCTGGACTCGCCCGACGTCGAGCGGATTCAGGCCGAGCAGCAGAAGAAGGAGGCGATCGAGGTTCAGACGCCGCCTGCAGCCGAGCCGGCTGCGCCCTGAGCGTCAGGCGGTCTGCGCAGCCACGCTGCTCAGCGCCGCGACAGCCGTGCGCGCTGCCGGCGCGCCTGCTTTGGATCCGCCAGCAGATCCCGATACAGCTCGACCCGGTCGCCATCGGCAAGACGATCGCCCGGCACGCGGAGGCGACCATGGATGCCGGCCGTCCACTGCTCGCCTGCCGGCATCCAGCCTGACGCCGCCACCGCATCGGCCACGGTCGCACCCGGCGGCAACGCCAGCATGATCCGCCTCGGGGCACCCGGGCGATCCTGAACCACTTCCACCTGCAGTCGATCTGTCACCCGCGAACTCCCCGAGCCTGCCGCGATGTAGCGCGACACTCGCCGTCACGCGGGCCATCGGCGGCGCCTTCAACACTCCTATAATGCAACGATGAATCAGGCGAAGAAGGGCGGCAAGCGCAAGGAAGACGAGGCGGATCGCGACATTGCGCAGAACCGGCGCGCGCGTTTCGAGTATTTCATCGAAGACACGTTCGAGGCCGGCATTCAGCTGCTGGGCTGGGAAGTGAAAAGCCTGCGGGTCGGCAAGGCCCAGATCACCGAAGCCTACGTGATCATCAAGAACGCCGAGGCGTTCCTGCTCGGCGCGCATTTCACCCCCCTGCTGTCGGCATCGACGCACGTCGTGCCCGACGCCACGCGCACCCGCAAGCTGCTGCTCCAGCGCAAGCAGATCAACCTGCTGATGGGCAAGGTCGACCGCGCCGGCTACACCATCGTGCCGCTGGACCTGCACTGGACACGAGGCCGCGCCAAGCTGACCGTGGGTCTCGCCAAGGGCAAGAAGCTGCACGACAAGCGCTCGACCGAGAAGGATCGAGACTGGCAGCGGGAGAAGGGCCGCGCCCTTCGCCACGACGCCTGAGCCGCCATGCACTGCCGTCGACGCCAGCTTGTGCATTGACACCGGCTTCGCACTGTATTGACGCAGGATCGACGTCTGCACGCCCCTTCCGCGGGCGGAGAAAGTTGCTTTTTCCGATTCCGGCCACCGGTACGCACGTAAACCGAAAATTGGGATTTTCACCCGATTATCGAACACATCGATTCCGGATACCGCACTTAGCAAAGTTGGCCGTCGAACCGTGCGCGCGGTCCTGTCAGAATCAAGTTGCCGGAGGCGTTTTGCAGGCTCTTGATCGGCAACGATTGCAAGCGTTTTCAACAGACTGCGCGACAATCTTGCGGTCGGCTTGATTTTCGTCAATCCCGAACGATTTGTCAGAACGAACAGTGGTATATTTCTACTGTAACGGGGGTGACATGGTCTCGACAGTGACTGGAAATCCAACGTGCATGCCGAGGTGCTTTCCTCCCTCGTAAAACTTGAAAGCAACCAAGCTAGTTGCGAACGACGCTAACTACGCCCTCGCCGCTTAATCGCGGTGAGCGGTTGCCCCGGTGGTGTTGATGCCCCGGAAGCAGCCGTCGACTCTCATCAACTCGCGATAAAGGCAGGTCACTGGCCAATACGCTAAAACCCAAAGTGAATAGGTGATTGCGTTCCGTGCCCGTCCGGGAGCAATCAATGAAAACTAAAGACTGGCTAAGCATGTAGAGCGAAGGACGGAAGGTTGTTGGACGCGGGTTCGATTCCCGCCACCTCCACCATTTCGGGGATTGCGGCCGCAATCCACGGTTGACATCGGCTGCGGCCGGTGTCAACCGGTCATCGGAACAGCAGTGCCGGTCGGTCATACCGGTCGGCATTGGGCTATGAGGCTGGTTCATGGTGCACTTATTGCTAAATGGAAGGTGCATACGCTTTTCGTGAAATGGCCATACGTCCGTCATCAAAGACCAACACCCCACGGCGAGAATTCCGACGATTTGCGGTGAACCGCGAAGTCTGCGCCGCCGGCCACCGGCGAATGTCAATCAACACCCTTTTCACCTTGTTCGCGATCCCGTGCAGTCTTCACGGGGCAGCGCTGTTTCACCACGGCTTGGGGAAGCCGAGTAGCTGATTTCAACCACTATTCGATCAATCAACAAAAAAGTAAGCGATGACGGCCAACAATCTCGTCTTCATCGTCATGGACAGCTGCCGCTACGACAGCTACCTCGCCGCCAAGCGTCCGAACATGGACCGACTGGGAGGTGGGCAGAAGCGCTATTCGTTCGCGTCCTGGACCAGCCCGTCGCACTACACCTACCTGATGGGGATGATCCCGCACACCAGCCCGCAGGGCGTGTTCGCGTCGGAGGTCTACAAGAAAGATTTCTCGCTGTGGGTCGACCGTATCGGCATCAAGGACCTGTCGTTCAAGAGCTTCGTCCCCCAGCTGTCGCTGCCGCACGTGCTGCAGCAGAACGGTTATCGAACCTCGGCCAAGGTCTCGCTGCCGGTGCTCAATCCGTTCTCGCACCTGAACAAGCACTTCGACGACTACAAGCTGATGGCGAATCACAACGATTTCGCCGGCATGGTCAAGCAGATCGAGTTCGACGAGTCGGAGCCGCAGTTCTACTTCCTGAATCTGGGCGAGACGCACTACCCCTTCATGCTGGACCCGAAGAACATGCCGCACATCTCCGGCGTGCATGGGGTGTTCAAGCGCATGGACGACAACATGGGCGTCGAGACCGAAGACAAGTTCTTCGATGACGAGCAGATGCGCGACCTGCACAAGCAGCAGATCCGTTGCGTCGAATACATCGACGAAGTACTCGACGCATTGATCGCCAAGGCACCGGTCGGCACGCATTTCGTCATCACCGCCGATCACGGCGAGTGCTTCGGCGAAGGCGGCTACTTCGGCCACGGCCCCATCGTTCACGAAAAGGTTCTTGAAGTACCGTTCCTGGAAGGGAAAAAGCGATAACGCGACGGCTTCGACCACGAACCAACGCGTCATTCTGCTGAGTCATCAATGGGGAGAGCGGCAGTGCTTCACGACAGCTTCGATGTATTCGGTATCGCGCCCGCAGACGCGGCCCACCCCGGCGTCGCCGTCGCCGCAGCACGAGCAGGCGGCACGGGCCTGCTGGATCTCGAGTTCAGCCGCGATGACGATCGCAGCGCTGCCAACTTCCTGAAGCTGAGCGAAGCGACCGATGCGCGCATCGGCCTGCGCATCGACATCGCCCACGCCGCACTCGCGGGCCGACTGCTGGCCGAATCCGGTGCGCGGCCATTGACGGTGATCCTGACCGGAACCCCATCGCAGCAGGCGGAAGTGTCCGCCCTGTTGGCGCTGTCTGGCCAGCACCGCGTGCTGGCGGAAGTGATCGATGTCACAGACGTGGGCCACTTCACCTTTGCGCATCACGGTCTGGTGGCCAAAGGCCACGAAGCCGGCGGATGGGTGGGCGCTGACACGAGCTACATCCTCGCCCAGAAGCTGCTCGGCAAGGCCGTCACATCGACATCGCTGCCGATCTACATGCAGGGCGGCATCGGCGTGCACAGCGCCGCGGCGTGCCGCGCGATGGGCGCTGCTGGCGTGGTCTTCGAAGACCAGTTGCTGCTGCTGGCCGAATCGCCGCTGCCGGAAACGCTGCAGAACGAACTGTCGCGGCTGAATGGTGCCGAGACCCGCCTGTTTGGCGAACTGGTGGATCAGCCATGTCGCGTCTACACGCGTCCGGGCACTGCCACGCTGAAGGCTGCCGACAACGACAACCGACTGGTCGAGGCCGGCGAACTGTCGCTTGCCGACTGGCGCGCTCGCCTGACGCCGATGCTGGGCTGGGCGGGCGGCGAGCAGCTGATGCCGGTGGGCCAGGGCATCGGCATGGCCGCGACCTATCGCAGCCAGTATCGCAGCGTCGGTCGCTTCATCCAGGCCGTACGCAAGGCCAGCCTCAAGCACATCGAATCCGCCGTCGCGACCGGCTTCATGGCACCGAACGGTGCGCTCGCCAAGTCGCATAGCACGACATTCCCGATCGCGCAGGGTCCGATGACCCGCGTGTCGGACTCGCCGGAGTTCGCCTATCAGGTCTCGAAGAACGGCGCGCTGCCGTTCCTGGCGCTGGCGCTGATGCGCGGCCCGCAGGTGCTCGAGATGCTGCAGGAAACCAAGGCCAAGATGACGCAAGGCGGCGTCGAACTGCCGTGGGGCGTTGGCATGCTCGGTTTCGTGCCGCACTCGCTGCGCGAAGAGCAGATTGCCGCGGTCTGGAAGTGCAAGCCGACATTCGCGCTGATCGCGGGCGGTCGTCCGGATCAGGCTGCGCACTTCGAGAAGGAAGGCATCCCGACCTACATCCATGCCCCTGCGCCGGCGCTGCTCAGGATGTACATCGAGCAGGGCGCCAAGCGCTTCGTGTTCGAAGGCCGCGAGTGCGGCGGTCACATCGGCCCGCTCGCCAGCTTCCCGCTGTGGGAGCAGATGATCGAGGTGCTGCTGGCCGACGTGAAGCCGGGCAGCGAAGGCGATTACCACATCCTGTTCGCTGGCGGCATCCACAACGCCGCGTCCGGCGCGATGCTCGCCGCCCTCGCCGCGCCGCTCGCCGCGCGCGGCATGAAGGTCGGCTGCATCATGGGCACGGCCTATCTGTTCACGCAGGAAATCGTCGACAGCGGTGCCGTGGTCAAGGGCTTCCGCGACGCCGCGATCTCCTGCGACAAGACCGTCAATTTCGAGACGGGCCCCGGTCATTCGACGCGCTGCGTCGATACCCCGTTCTTCCGCGAATTCCGCGAAGCACGCAAGGAATTGCTGCGCGAGGGGGCAACGGCCGAAGAACTGCGCGACCGTCTCGAAGACATGAACATGGGCCGCATGCGCGTGGCCTCGAAGGGCCTGAACCGCGATGCCTCGGGCCAGATCGTCACGGTGTCCGAAGCCGACCAGTACAAGGACGGCATGTTTATGATCGGCCAGGTCGCGACGATGCGCGACGACGTGGTCACGATCGACGCCCTGCACCGCGAAGTGACCGTCGACGCCATGACGATGCTCGAGTCCGCCGTTGGCTCGCGCAAGTCGAAGGCACAGGTCGCGAAGCCGTCGGACATCGCGATCGTCGGCATCGGCACGCTGCTGCCGAAGGCGACGAACGCCGAGAAGTATTGGGAAAACATCCTTGACCAGGTCTGCGTGATCGGCGAAGTACCGAAGGATCGCTGGGACTGGAAGATGTACTTCGACGCCGACCGCCGCGCCCGCGACAAGGTCTACTCGCGCTGGGGCGGTTTCCTCGATGAAGTCGCGTTCGATCCGATCAGCTACGGCATTCCGCCGAAGTCGATGAAGTCGATCGATCCGATGCAGCTGCTGACGCTCGAAGTCACGCGTCGCGCGCTCGGCGACGCCGGCATGGCCGATGGCGACTACGACCGCGAGAACACCAGCGTCATCCTCGGTGCCGGTGGTGGCTTGGGCGACCTCGGCACGCAGTACGCCGTTCGCGCCGAGCTGCCGCGCTTTGTCGACATCGACGACAAGACCGTGTGGGAACGTCTGCCCGAGTGGACCGAGGAATCGTTCGCCGGCACGCTGTTGAACGTGGCGGCCGGTCGCGTGACCAACCGCATGGACTTCGGCGGCCTGAACTTCACGATCGATGCGGCCTGCGCCTCGTCGCTCGCCGCGATCTCGATCGCCGTCAACGAGCTGGAAGCCGGCCGTACCAATGTCGCCATCGCCGGTGGCATCGATACCGTGCAGAGCCCGTTCGGCTTCCTGTGTTTCTCCAAGACGCAGGCGCTGTCGCCGAACGGCAAGCCGCGCACCTTCGATCAGGGCGCCGATGGCATCGCGATCAGCGAAGGGCTTGCCGTGGTCGTGCTGAAGCGCCTGGCCGATGCCGAAGCTGCCGGGGACCGCATCTATGCCGTCATCAAGTCCGTTGCCGGTTCCAGTGATGGCCGTGCGCTCGGCCTCACCGCACCACGTCCGGAAGGCCAGAAGCTCGCCCTGAAGCGCGCGTATGAACGCGCCGGCTTCTCGCCGGCCACGCTCGGCATGGCCGAAGCGCATGGCACCGGCACGCCGGTTGGCGACAAGGCCGAAGCGCGGACGATCACCGAATCGCTCGCCGGCGAAGGCGCTGCGCCGAAGACCGTCGCGATCAGCTCGGTCAAGACCCTGCTCGGTCATACCAAGGCCAGTGCCGGCGTGTCCGGCCTGATCAAGGTCGCCCTGTCGCTGTATCACCGCACGCTGCCGGCCCACTACGGCGTCGACAAGCCGATCGACACGATCGCCGATCCGAATTCCCCGGTCTATCTGCTGAAGGATGCCCGGCCGTGGCTGGCGCATCCGGATCATCCGCGCCGCGGCGGCGTCTCGGCATTCGGTTTCGGCGGCACCAACTTCCATGCCGTGCTCGAGGAGTACAAGGGCAGCTTCGGTTCGGCCTCGCCGGCGGGTGCCGCGCGCTGGCCGTTCGAGCTGTTCGTGTTCCGCGCCAAGGATGAGGCGACACTTGCTGCCGATCTCGGTCGCTTCGTGTCGGCGCTGCGCATCGGCAGCAACGTCAAGTTCCGCGATCTCGCCTATTCGCTGGCCAAGCAGGCGGAAGCCCGCGTCGGCTCACCGCTGTGCATCGCGCTGGTCGCCAAGGACTTCACCGGCCTGCTCGCCGATCTCGAAGCGACCATCGCGAGCCTCGCCGGCAATGGCAAGCCGTTGCCGCAGGCGGTGCGCCTCGGCCGCAATCTGCCAGCCACCGCGCCGAACGTCGCTTTCCTGTTCCCGGGCCAGGGCTCGCAGTACGTCAACATGGGGCGCGAGACCGCGCTGTATGTCGACGAACTGCGTGGCGCGCTCGAGTTTGCCGACGCGACGCTGCGCAGCGAGTTCCCGACCCTGCTGTCGCGCACGATCCTGCCGCCGGCGACTTTCGATGCCGATGCCGAAGCGGCGCAGAACAAGGCGCTGACCGATACCCGCGTCGCCCAGCCGGCGATCGGCGCACTGGCGCTGGGCTATACCCGCCTCGCCAGCCGCCTCGGCCTCAAGGCGCAGTCCGTGGCCGGTCACAGTTACGGCGAATACGCGGCACTGCATGCCGCCGGCGCGCTGAACGCTGCCGACTTCCTCGCGCTGTCCGCTGTCCGTGGCCGTTGCATGGCCGAAGCGGCGGCGACCAGCGAAAAGGGCGCGATGGCCGCGATACAGGCGCGTCGCGACGTCGTGGCCGCGGCAATCGCCGGTATCGCCGGCGTCAAGCTCGCGAATCACAACGCACCGGAACAGGCAGTGATTTCCGGCCCTGCCGCGGGTGTCGAACAGGCAGCCAAGGCACTGGAAGCGTCCGGCGTGCGCGTCACCCGGCTCGCGGTCAGCGGGGCGTTCCATACCGAACTCGTTGCCAGTGCGCAGACCGGCCTGTCGGCGGCGATTGCCGCTGCAGAGGTGTCGACGCCGCAGTGCACGGTCTACTCGAACACCACCGGCAAGCCGTATCCGACCGATGCCGCCGGCATCAAGGCCACGCTCGACGGCCATCTGCTGAACAGCGTCGAATTCGTTGCCGAAATCGAAGCGATGTATGTCGCGGGCGCCCGCGTGTTCGTCGAACTCGGCCCCAAGGGCACCTGCGCCAACATGGCGAAGGCAACGCTCGCCGGCAAGGACGCTCAGGGCTCATTCACCTGTGTGTCGCTGGATGGTCAGGGTGGCGGCCTGCGCGGCCTGCTGCTCGGCCTTGCCGAACTGACGGCCGCCGGCGTGCCGCTGGCGCTGACCCGCCTGTTCGACGGCCGTGATCCGCAGACGCTGGATCTGAACAAGCTCGCCGATCTGGTCAAGCCGGACGCGATTCCGAAACATGCCTGGATGGTCAGCGGCGGCTGTGCGCGCGAGCAGACCGATGCCACGTTCCGCACCGGCAAGCTGCCAGCGTACGACGTGCAGACGCTGGCCGAGGCGCAGGCCAAGCTCAAGGCCGCTCGCACGGTCATCGTGCAGGCTCTCGCGGCCGCCGCGCCTGCACCACAGGCTGTGCAGGCTCCGACCGCTCAGCCCGCGCTGGCGGCGGCCAATCCGGCGCTGGGCGCCGAAGCACTGGCGGCGTATCAGCAGACCATGCGGCAGTTCCTGCAGCTGCAGGAGCGCGTCGTGTCGCAGTTCCTGACCGGCGGCACGGGTGCCGTCGTGCCGATGCCAGCGGCCCCCGCGCTGCCGTCGGTGCCGATGCCAGTGTCGGTCCCGACGCCGGTTGCCGGGCCGATGGCTGCGACACCACCGGCCGCACCGGTGGCGATGGCGCCGGCACGCGTCGAAGCGCCGAAGCCGGTCGCAGCGCCCGTTTCGACGCCGGTACGGGCAGCCGCACCGACCGTCAGTTTCGACCCGACGGCGGCGCTGCTCGAAATCGTCGCCGATCGCACCGGCTACCCGCAGGACATGCTGGGGCTCGATCAGGATCTCGAAGCCGAACTCGGCATCGATTCGATCAAGCGCGTCGAAATCCTCGGCGCGTTCCAGAAGAAGTTGCCGGCCGCGGTCGGTGACTCGATGCAATCCGGCATGGAGCGCTATACCCGCGCCCGCACGCTGAACGCCATTCTTGAAACGGCGAAGGCCGATCTTGCGAAGCTCGGCGTCGGCAGCGCTGGCGCGGCACCGGTGGCGGTCTCGGCACCGGTGACGTCGGCAGCGGCGGCACCCGCCATCGATCGCGCACTGCTGACCGGCACGCTGCTCGCGATCGTGGCGGACCGCACCGGTTACCCGACCGACATGCTCGGTCTCGATCAGGATCTTGAAGCGGAACTCGGCATCGACTCGATCAAGCGCGTCGAAATCCTCGGGGCGTTGCAGAAGTCGCTTCCGGGTTCGGCATCGGATGCGATGCAGGGCGGCATGGAACGCTTCACGCGCGCCCGCACGCTGACGGCGATTCTCGATGCGGCCGAAGCGATCATTCCGGCGGTGGCCGTTGCAGCGCCGGCGGCAGTGTCCGCTGCGGTGACGTCGTCGGCGCCGATGGTCAGCGCCTTCGATCGCGCCGCAGCGCAAGCGACCTTGCTGTCGATCGTCGCCGATCGCACGGGCTACCCGACCGACATGCTCGGGCTCGATCAGGACCTCGAAGCCGAACTCGGCATCGACTCGATCAAGCGCGTCGAGATCCTCGGCGCGCTGCAGAAGGCGCTGCCGGCCGCGCAGGGCGATGCCATGCAGGCGGGCATGGAGAGGTTCACCCGCGCCCGCACGCTGAACGCGATTCTCGATGCGGCAGCATCATTGGCTCCGGCATCGGCGATGGCGGCACCGGCCCCGGTCGCTGTCGCAGAGGCGGTCGCGCAGGCCGCAGCTCCGACGATCGACCGGGCGTCGATGCAGGCGCAGTTGCTGACCATCGTCGCCGATCGCACCGGCTACCCGACCGACATGCTCGGTCTCGATCAGGATCTCGAAGCGGAACTCGGCATCGACTCGATCAAGCGCGTCGAAATCCTCGGCGCGCTGCAGAAGGCGCTGCCGGGTTCGCAGGGTGATGCCATGCAGGCCGGCATGGAGAAGTTCACCCGCGCCCGCACGCTGAACGCGATTCTCGATGCCGCGGTGTCGCTGATGCCGGCAGCTGCGGCACCCGTGACCGTGGCGATGGCGTCGACGGCCCCTCCGGTGGCGGCAGCAACGGCAACGATCGACCGCGCATCGATGCAGGCGCAACTGCTGACGATCGTCGCCGATCGCACCGGCTACCCGACCGACATGCTCGGCCTCGATCAGGATCTCGAAGCGGAACTCGGCATCGACTCGATCAAGCGGGTCGAAATCCTCGGCGCACTGCAGAAATCGCTGCCGGGCGCGCACGGCGATGCCATGCAGGCTGGCATGGAGAAGTTCACCCGCGCGCGCACGCTGAACGCGATTCTCGATGCCGCGATGGCGGTCGCAGCGCCGCAGCAGGCGGCGGTCCAGGTGACCGCGGTTGCCGCTCCGGCGACCACCGCAGCGCCGGTCACCCTCGACCGTGCAGCGATCGGCGCTTTGCTGCTCGACATCGTTGCCGATCGCACCGGCTATCCGACCGACATGCTCGGCCTTGATCAGGACCTCGAAGCCGAACTCGGCATCGACTCGATCAAGCGGGTCGAAATCCTCGGCGCGCTGCAGAAGGCAATGCCGGGCGCCCATGCCGATGCCATGCAGGCTGGCATGGAGAAGTTCACCCGCGCCCGCTCGTTGAACGCGATTCTCGATGCCGTGACCTCGCTGGCAGTATCGGCGGCGACTCCGGCAGCGTCGACGCTCGCGGCCAGCGCCGCACCAGCCGCTGCTGCCGTCAGCGAGACGATTCCGCGCTACGCACCGCGCGCGAAGCGCGTGCCGCTTCCGAAGCAGCGCCATGCGGTCTCTGGCCTGTATGTGCTGACGGCGGATGCCGACGGTGTCGCCGAGAAGCTCGCGGCGCGCATCGTGGCTGCCGGGGCTCACGCCACCGTGCTGCCGGCATCCGCTGCCACCGACCCGGCGCAGCTGGCGTCGCAGCTGACGGCGCTGCGCGCTGCGCACGGCAAGGTTGCCGGCATCATCCACCTGGCCTCGCTGATCAGCGCCGATGTGAGCGGAATCGATGCCTGGAAGCAGCAGAGCGCGCTGCAGGCGAAGAGCCTGTTCTGGCTGCTGCAGCAGACGATGGCGGATCTCGCGTCGGCACCGTCCGTGGCGCTCGCGGCAAGCCGCTTCGGCGGCAGCCTGGGCCGCGAAGCCGAGGGCCCGGCCCTGCCGCAGGCGGGCGCTGCCGTCGGCCTGTTCAACTGCGCCACGGCGGAGATTCCGACGCTGCGCGCACGCCTCGTCGATTTCGAGGCCGCCGTAACCGTCGATGCCATCGTCGATGCCCTGTTCGATGAACTGCAGGTGGCCGAGGCTCGGACGGAAATCGGCTATGCCGATGGCCTGCGCTATGGCTACACGCACGCGGCCGAACCGGTGTCGGACAACCCGTTTGCGCCGCATCTGGTGCCGGGCAGCGACTGGGTGGTCCTGATCACCGGCGGTGCCCGCGGCATCACCGCCGAAGTGGTCGAGGAAATGGTCAAGCCGGGCATGCGTCTGGTGCTGCTGGGACGCACGCCACTGCCGGGTGCAGAACAGTCCGCTACGGCGTCGATCCACGATGTGGCGGCGCTCAAGAAGGCGTTGCTGGCGGCGGCCCTTGCGGCCGGCCGCAAGCCGACCCCGGTCGAACTCGAACGCGAACTCCGCGCCGTGCTGGCGGATCGCGAGATTCGCAGCAATGTCGGCAAGCTGACCGCGGCAGGCGCCGTCGTCGATTACCGCGCCTGCGATGTTCGCGACACCGCGGCGTTCGCCGCGCTGATCGATGCGGTCTACGCCCAGTACGGGCGCATCGACGGCGTGCTGCATGGCGCCGGTGTGATCGAGGACAAGCGCATTCCGGACAAGACGCCGGATTCGTTCGACCGCGTCTACGACACCAAGGTCGACAGTGCCTGGACCCTCGCGACCAAGCTCAAGCCGGAAAGCCTGCAGTTGCTGGCGCTGTTCACCAGCGTGTCAGGCCGCTTCGGCAACACCGGGCAGTCTGACTATGCCGCCGCGAACGAGACGCTGAACCGTCTGGCGTGGCAGTTGCACCGCCGGTGGACCGGTGTCCGCGTGATCTCGGTGAACTGGGGCCCGTGGGATGCCGGCATGGCCAGCCAGCAGGTTCGCGATGCCTTCCGCGCCCGCAGCATCGAGCCGATCCCGGTCAAGGCCGGTCGTCGCTGGTTCGTCGACGAACTGGCGTTCGGTCCGCGCAAGGATGTCGAACTGGTTGCCGGCGCCGGTCCCTGGGACATCGACCGCGGCAGCGACAGTGCCGATTCGTCGGGAGCATCGAACGACAGCACCGGTGCCGGTGTCCCGGCGCTGCCGCTGATCCGCCGTCCGCTGCGCATTGGTGCCGGCGGTGCCGTGGTGTTCGAACACAGTCTCAGCCTCAAGGCGGATCCGTACCTGACCGATCACCGCCTGGATTCCAAGCCGGTGCTGCCGGCGGCGACGGCGCTGGAATACATGGCGCAGTTCGTGGCCGCAGGATGGCCGGAATGGCAGGTGGTCGAGATTCGCGACCTGCGCGCGTTCTCGGGCATCGTGCTCGACAACGACGGCGCCGAGAAGACGCTGCTGCTGCGGGCACGCTCGTCGACGCATTCGGATGCCGGCTCGCAGGCGGTCACGGTCGAACTGTTCGATCCGCCGCGCAAGACGCCGAACTATCGCTGCACCGCACTGCTGCTGCCGGCCGTGCCGGAAGCGCCGATGGCCGATGCCTCGCCGCTGGCACCCGGACAGTCGATGGAAGCGCAGCAGATGTATGCCGATCATCTGTTCCATGGCCCGCAGTTCCAGTTCGTCAAGAAGGTCACGAACATCTCGGCCGATGGGGTCGAAGCGGTGGTCAACGCTTCGTCCCCGGCCAGCCTGCTTGGCGCCGGGACGCAGGGTGCGCGCTGGCTGTTCGATTTCGGTCTGGTCGACACCGCACCGCAGCTCGCGCTGGTCTGGGCTCGCCTGCTGCACGGCAAGACGGCGCTGCCGTCGAGCTTCGGCAAGGTGGCGCGCTACGGCACCGACCCCGTCGTGGGCCAGCTGCGGACGGTCATCCGGATCAAGCCGGCGACGCACGACGCCGGGGTGCGCTACGACATGCAGTTCATCGACGGCAAGGGTCGCGTGCGGCTGGCGATCACGGATGCCGAAAGCACGATGAGTGCGGCGCTGAACCGTCTGGCAGGCAATTCCTGATGCCTGCCAGCGACTGCGAGTCACGAACCGCGCCCTCGCCAGCGCCTGAACTGGCGCCGATGCCGGCGCCGGTATCGGCAACGGGACGGTCCGGCGCGGCCATCGAACGAACCATCGAGCGCATCCGATGAACCAGCGCATGAATATCGCCATCATCGGCATGGCGGGTGCCTACGCCGGCGCACGCGATGCCGCGACGTTCTGGCAGAACATCCTGAACAAGGTCGATGCCGTCGACGAGGCCGGTCCGGAATGGGCTGGCCCGTACGTCGATCCGACTGCGAATACCAACGATCGCATCTACACCACGCGCGGCGGCTTCCTGCGCGACATGGCCGAAATCGATCTGAGCGAACTCGGCGTGATGCCGAACACGCTCGACGGCGGCGAACCGGACCACATGCTGGCGCTGCGCTTTGCCCGCGATGCCCTGGCCGATTCGGGTTACCTGAAGAAGGCCTTCAATCGCGAGCGCATCGGCATCGTGCTCGGCCGCGGCACCTATGCCAATCGCGGCATCCTGACCA
This sequence comes from Nevskia sp., assembly GCF_021732705.1. Lineage (GTDB taxonomy): Bacteria > Pseudomonadota > Gammaproteobacteria > Nevskiales > Nevskiaceae > Nevskia. Next base: position 118,732 of record NZ_JAKFUM010000007.1, read on the forward strand.
TGGTGCAGCACGGCATGATCATGGATCAGACAATGGAACTGATCCGCGGACTGCGTCCCGATCTGACCGAAGCCGAACTCGCCAGCCTGAAGGCCGCGTTCAAGAAGCAGTTGCCGCCGTACAACGCGGAAATGGTCGGCCTGCTGACGCCGAACGTGATCGCCGGCCTGATCGCGAACCGGCTGGACCTGATGGGGCCGAACTACATCGTCGACGCGGCCTGCGCCTCGAGCCTGATCGCGATCGAGCTGGCTGCGCGAGAGATCATGTCCGGCCGCTGCGACATGATGATCACCGGCGGCGTCCAGGCCCAGTGCCCGCCGCAGCTGTACATGCAGTTCTGCCAGCTCGGCGCCTTGTCGAAAGGCCAGCTTCGGCCGTTCGAGAAAGGCTCCGACGGCACCCTGCTCGGCGAAGGTGTCGGCGTGCTCGTGCTGAAGAAGCTCGAACTCGCCGAAGCCGACGGCGACCGCATCTACGCCGTGATCAAGGGCATCGGCTCGGCCAGCGACGGCAAGGCCAAGGGCTTGCTGACGCCACGCCTCGAAGGCGAAATCCTGGCGCTGAAGCGCGCCTACGAATCCAGCGGCATCGATCCGACTACCATCGGCCTGATCGAGGCGCACGGCACCGGCACGCGGGTTGGCGATCGCACCGAGATCGAGTCGCTCACCGCGTGCTTCGGCCCGCGCACCGGCGATCTGCCGACGATCGCGCTGGGCTCGGTCAAGTCGATGATCTCGCACTGCCTGCCGGCGGCCGGCAGTGCCTCGATCATCAAGACCGCGCTGGCGCTGCACCACAAGGTGCTGCCGCCGATGATCTGCAACGAGGTCGATCCCGACCTGCAGATGGAGAAGACGCCGTTCTACATCAACAACGAGGCACGGCCGTGGATCCACGGCGGGCCGTATCCGCGTCGCGCCGGCGTCAACGCCTTCGGCTTCGGTGGCATCAACGCCCACGTGATCCTCGAGGAATACCGGCCGAAGCATGTCGCTGACGGCATCGCGCGGCGCGGCGCGACCGGGCTGCTGCATGCCCCGGGCCACTCCGAACTGCTGACGCTGGCCGCCGGCTCCACCGGTGATCTGGTGACCTTGGCGCAGCAACTGCTCGCGCATGCGCGCGGCCCCTCGAAGCCGAGTCTGGCGATGCTGGCGCGGGCCAGCAGCAGCGCTGCCGTCGGCGAGCACCGACTCGCGATCGTCGCCAGCGATGTCGTCGATCTCGTCGCCAAGCTCGAACAGGCAATCACCAAGCTGAACCGGCCGGAAGTCTCGCCGTTCAAGATCCGTGCGGGCGTGCATTACGGTCGCGGTCCGGCGCCGGGCCGGTCCTGCTTCGTGTTTCCGGGAGAAGGCGCGCAGTACTCGAACATGCTGGCGGACCTGAGTCTGAACTTTCCGCAGGTTCGGGAATGGTTCGATTTCATCGAGGAAACTGCCGTCCGACGCAGCAGCCCGCTGCGCGCGCCGGTGGTGTTTCCGGCGCCGACCGCGATCAGTGGCAGCACGCGCGACAAGCTCGAATCCGATCTGTTCGAAATGGATGTCGCGGCCGAAACCGTGTTCGCGGCGAGCATCGGCATGTTCACGCTGCTCGACGAACTCGGTTTCCGGCCGGACACGATGCTCGGGCATTCCACCGGCGAGAACACCGCGATCACCGCGAGCGGCGTGCGCCGCTACGAGAAGCGCGAAGAGATTGCCGATACCGTCCGCGATCTGAACCACATCTATCGCGAGCTCGACCGCGAAGGCCGCATCGTCGAAGGCAGCCTGCTGACCATCGGCGCATTGAAGGCCGACGTCCGCGCGCAGCTGCTGAGCCGGCACAGCGCGCCGGACAGCGCAGTCAAGGTCGCAATGGACAACTGCCCGAACCAGCTGGTGCTGTTCGGCTCGCGCTTCGACATTGCGGAACTGAAGGAACAGCTGTCGGCCGATGGCGCGATCTGCGCAGAGCTGCCGTTTGGCCGTGCTTACCACACTTCGTTGTTCCATCCGGTGGCTGACGCCTATCGGGCGTATTACCAGACACTCGAATTCGGGCCGGGCCGCAGCCTGCTGTACAGCGCGCGCAGTGTCGGACCGTTCCCCGAAAACGCCGACGACATCCGCGAACTCGCCTGCGCCCAGTGGGAGAACCCGGTGCGCTTCACCGAAACCATCGAGAAGCTGTATGCCGATGGGGTCCGCGTGTTCATCGAGATCGGCCCGAGCGGCAATCTGACGTCGTTCATCGGCGATACGCTGCGCGACCGCGACGATGTCGTGTCGCTCAGCACCAACAGTCGTCGCAAGTCCGGCATCACCCACCTGCACCAGACGCTGGCGCAGTTGTTCGCGCTGGGCGTGCCGTTCAAGCCGGAAGCACTGTTCGTGCATCGCGACATCCCGGCGCTGAACCTCGCGGCACCGCCGCTGGCGGCGCCAAAGGCCAAGCCGCGTCTCAAGCTGCAGATGCCGCTGGTGCATCTGCCGGAAGGCTTCAAGCCGATGCCGCAGGCGCTGCCGGCCGTGGCCGCGAACGCGGCGGCGCCGGCCCCGGTCGAGCGCGATCCGCATCCGAATGTCGTGTCGATCGACCGTGGCGCTCCGCGCCGGGTCGAACCGGTGGTTGCCGCACCGGCCAGCGACCCGCGCCTGGATGCGCTGAAGTCGCATTTCGCGTTGATGCAGGAATTCCTCGACAGTCAGTCGCGCGTGCTCGGTGGCTTTGCGCCGCCGCCGGCGCTGGTGCCCGGCGAGATGCCGATCGCAGCGCCGGCCGCGACGGCCGTGCCGGTGCTGCCGCTGATCGACAGCAATCAGCCGAACCCGCATCACTTCCCGCTGCTCGGTCGCGTCATCGAGCAAAGCGCATCGAAGCTCGTCTGCGAGCGCACCTACGATTCGGATCTCGACCTGTTCCTGCAGGATCATGCGATCGGCTCGCGTCCGACCGACCGCCAGCCGCATCTGCTGCCGCTGACGGTGATCCCGTTCACCTTCAGCATGGAGATCCTTGCGGAAGCGGCGTGCCTGCTGACCGGCAACCAGCTCAAGGTGATCGGCGTCGACAGCTCGCGCGGCCACCGCTGGCTCGGGCTCGACGATGGCCGGTTGCCGCTGCGGATCGTCGCCGAGAAGCTGCCGTCGACCCAGCCGGACTTCCAGCGGGTATCGGTGCGCCTGTTCCAGACCACCGAGGCGGGTCCGAAAACCGGCGTGCTGGTGTTCGAAGGCCAGGTGCTGCTGGCCGAGAAGTACCCGCAGCCGCCGGCCGTGAGGCCGTGGACCGCGACGCAGGACTTCCCGGCCCGCAACAATCCGGATGGCGAGCTGTACAGCCACGGCATGTTCCACGGGCCGCGCCTGCAGGGCGTCACCTCGATCCGTCGCTGGGCCGACGAAGCGATCGAGGCCGACATGATCACGATCCCGACGCACGACTACTTCAGCTTCACCACGACGCCGAAGTTCCGGATCGACTCCGCGCTGCTCGACGCCGCCGGCCAGCTCGCCGGGTACTGGCTGACCGAGAAGCACACCTGGGGCTTCAACTGCTTCCCGTATCACCTCGGCCATTACACGCAGTACGGACCGCCGCCGCCGCCCGGCACGAGGATGATCTGCCGGGGCGACGTGCGGATGAGCGACGAACTGCGCATCGAAGCCCACTTCGATCTGTTCGACGACTCCGGTCGCCTGCTGTTCCGCGCCGCGAACTGGGACGACCGCAAGTTCTCGGTGCCGCAGCACCTGTACGACTTCCGCCTCGATCCGCAGGTGCGTTTCATGTCGGAAGACTGGCTGCCGGACGCGATGGCGGCCCGAGGCCAGTTCCTGCGAAGGCTGCAGCCGTTCGAGGAAGGCTTCATGGACCAGGGCTGGGGCGTCTGGAAGCGGATGCTGGCGAACCTGGTGCTGTCGGCCGAAGAGCGGCGCGTGTTCTACCGCGAGCTGCCGACGACCGGACCGCGCCGCGAGGATTGGCTGATCGGCCGTGTGGCGGCGAAGGATGCCGTTCGCAGCTGGGCGCTGGCGACACATGGCATCAAGCTGGCGCCGGCCGACGTCGTGATCATGACCGGCACGCGCGGCGAGCCGATCGTGGTCCGGGCGGACGGCCTGCCGCCGAGCGTGCCGCTGCCGGCGATCTCGATCAGCCACAGCCGCCGCTGGGCGGTCGGCATCTGCGCCGCAGGCGGCTCGCGACTCGGCGCCGACTATCAGCACCTGGACCGGGTCGACGCGGCCGATCTGATCGCGGGCGCGTTCTCGGAAGCCGAAACCGCAGCCTTCCTGCGCGCGCTGCCGCAGGCGCAGCAGAAGCGCGCTGCAGTGGCCCTGTGGTGCGCCAAGGAAGCGGCCGGCAAGGCTGCCGGCACCGGACTCGAAGCCCGCCCGCAGGACTGGCGGATCACGGATGCCGTGCTTGAACGTCGCGGTGCTGCCCCGGCATCGGCCGTGGTGCATCACGGCGGCATCGATTACCGGGTTGAGCTGCAGATCGGCGACAGCGAAGTGTTCGCCGTCTGCCGGGCACCGGGCGATGCCAGTGTCGCAGCGCTGGCGGCCACGGCGTGATCGAAATCGAATCCTGCAACACTACTTTCTTCACCGTTGAACAGAACCTGAGCGGAGCCATCGGATGACCACCAAGACCCTTTTTATCGGTATGGACGGCTGCACGTTCACCGTTCTCAATGAGATGACCCGCGACCTTCCGGGCGAAGGCGTGACCATGCCCTTCCTGGCCGGCCTGATGGCCAAGGGCTCGCGCGCGAACCTGCGTTCGACGCCGAACCCGCTGACCCCGCCGGCCTGGACGTCGATCATGACCGGCCGCGGCCCGGGCCAGCACGGCGTGTTCGACTTCATCCGTGCCGAAGACAAGGGCGGCGAGGTCTACTGGACCCTGTACGACTCGCGCGACGTCGACTCGGAAATGATCTGGTCGATCGCCAGCCGTCAGGGCAAGTCGATCGCCGCGCTGAACTTCCCGCTGACCGCGCCGCCGCCGAAGGACGTCAACGGCTCGATCGTGCCGGGCTTCATTCCGGCCAAGCATCTGCGCCGCAATTCCACGCCGGGCCTGTTCGAGCGCCTGAAGGAAGCGATTCCGGGTTTCGACGCCAAGGAACTGGCCTGGGACTTCGACAACGAGAAGCAGGCGCTCGAAGTGCTGAACGACAACGACATGGAGCAGTGGGTGCGCTATCACCTGCCGCGCGAGGAGCAGTGGTTCAACATCGCCGAATACATCCTGCAGAACGACGCACCGGACCTGATGGCGGTGATGTTCGACGGCACCGACAAGATCCAGCATCAGGCCTGGCAGTTCGTCGATCCGAACCTGGTCCCGGCCGAGCGCAGCGAGTTCTACAACCGCATGCGCGGCGTCTGCCGCGAGTACTTCGCGAACGTCGACCGCTACATCGAGAAGCTGGTGACGATGGCCGGTCCGGAATGCCAGGTGTTCTTCGCCTCCGACCATGGCTTCACCGCCACCGTCGAAGTGTTGCGCATCAACAGCTTCCTCGAGGATCTCGGCTACCTGAAGTGGGCCGTCAACGACGGCAGCGAACAGGCGCTGCGCCGCGAAGCCAGCGACTTCGCGAACCTCGACTGGTCGCAGACCACGGCGTACTGCCGGACGCCGTCGTCGAACGGCATCCACATCCGTCAGTCGACCAAGCCGGGCGAGCCGGGCATCGATCCGAAGGACTACATCCCGTTCCGCGACAAGCTCATCGCCGATCTGAAGACGCTGAAGAACGACGACGGCGAGCCGGTGATCGTCGACGTGCTCAAGCGCGAGGAATGGTTCCCGGGCCAGCACATGGAACGCGCCTGCGACCTGACCCTGGTGCTGCGCGACAACGGTTTCGTGTCGATCCGCAACATCAAGCCGGCAGTGGTCAAGCGCCCGAACCCGGCCGGCACGCATCATCCGGACGGCATCTTCATGGCCTACGGCAAGGGCATTGCGGCCAATGGCCTGGTCGATCGTCTCGACATCCGCGATGTCTGCCCGACCCTGCTGTACAGCCTCGGCCTGCCGGTGCCGAGCGATTTCGAAGGCAAGGCCGCCGAGCCGTTCTTCACCGAGAACTGGCTGGCCGAACATCCGGTCAAGATCGGCCGCGCGACCGTCGGCGGTGGCGAGAAGGCCAAGTCCGAAGACATGGATGACGAGGAAAAGCGCCAGATCATCGAGCAGCTGCAGATGCTCGGCTACATGGAATAAGGCTGGGGCAACAACGAGGCTGCGGAATTCCCCGGTTCGGTGTCAGACTCGCGTCTGATGCCGGACCGGTCATGAGACCGGACAGAACCGGCGCATCACGAGCAAGGAACAGGATGGAACCGTTAACCGGAGTTGACGTGGCGGCGCTGCCCGGACTGGGGCTCAGCGGCATCACGCTGACCGTCGGCAAGTCGATACAGGGCACGCTGGAGTTCGAGCGGCCCGCCATGGCGTTCGATCCCCGGCGGATCAAGGATTCGTCGCTCGGCGCGCACACCTACATCAACGGCCATGGCTCGACCGCCATCTACCGTTGCCACATCGGGCGCTTCTGCTCGATCGGCGAGGACGCGGTGCTGGGGCCGCCCGAGCATCCGGTGAGCTGGCTGTCGACCCACCCGTTCGCATTCTCGCGGCCGGAGCATGTGCCGGGGTTCTACCAGGTTCCGGAATTCGCGCGGCTCGCGCCGGATGGCCAGCCATCGGCGAGCGGCCAGCCGCTGATGCCGCTGACCGAGCCGCACACGCGCATCGGCCACGATGTCTGGGTTGGCGTCGGCGCCTTCGTCAAGCGCGGCGTGTCGGTGGGCCATGGCGCGATCATTGCGGCCCATGCCGTGGTCACGCGCGACGTGCCACCGTACGCGATCGTCGTCGGCATGCCGGCACGGGTGCTGAAGCTGCGCTTCCCGGAGCCCATCATCGAGCGCCTGCTGAAGCTGCAATGGTGGCAATACGATCTGGCGCCCCACAAGAAGACGCTGGATTTCTCGAACATCGAATCGACGCTGGATCGCCTCGAAGCCCTGCAGGCCGATGGCGCACTGGCGACGCTGAGCCCGCAAACCTGGCGGCTGGTGCGCGAAGGCAAGACCTTTGCCGCGCAGCAGTTGCCGGAAAGCCTCTACTGAAACGGCTGCACCCTACCCGACCTCATGACCACGACTCGCGACACCTACATCCAGCAACTGATTGTCCTGCTCGAAGATTTCACCCAGGACTGGGATCATGAATTCGAAGGCCGCATGAATGCCGAAACGCGGCTGCTCGGCGATCTCGGCTTCGAGTCGATCGACATCATCCAGCTCGTCGTCGCGATCGAGGAGGACATCTCGAAGAAGAAGGTGCCGTTCGACAAGCTGCTGATGAAGGATGGCCGCTATGTCGACGACCTCACCATCGGCGGTATCGCAGACTTCCTGATCGCGTTCGTCTGACGTCGATGGCCGCCGCTGGCAGCGATGCGCGGCGCAGCCTCGGCGCGCTGACCTTGCTGGTGCGCGACTACGACGAGGCAATCGACTGGTTCACCACCGCGCTCGGCTTCCATCGGATCGCCGATACCGATCTCGGGGGCGGCAAGCGGTGGGTGTTGGTGGCGGCGTCCGCAGACGCCGAAAGCGGTCTGCTGTTGGCGCGTGCCACCACGGACGAACAGCGGGCCGCGATCGGCCGGCAAGCCGGCGACCGCGTGTTCCTGTTCCTGAACACCGACGATTTTGCCCGGGACCACGCGCGCATGGTTGCTGCGGGCGTGCGCTTCCTCGAAGCGCCGCGCCACGAGGCCTACGGAACGGTGGCGGTCTTTCTCGATCTGTGCGGCAACAAGTGGGATCTGCTGGAACGCCGCGCCGCATCCTGACTTCGCCAGCCTTTCCGCCGCAACGAAAAAGCCCGAGGACCTGAGTCCCCGGGCTTTTTCATGCAGACCGGCGGTCGATCGGGCGACGTGGCGTCGCCCGATCGACTAACCGGCTTACGGGCGCGGCGAGAAGCTCCGCAGTGCGTCGGACAGACCGCAGGCGCCGAACGAGATCCGCTGACGGGTCGTGATCAGCCCGGCCGCTTCATAGCCGCGGCCCACCTGGGTGATGCAGGCGCTGTAGCCGAGCGGACGGCCGACATTGGCCGCCACGCACTGCTGCACGGCCGGCAGCACCAGCGTGCCGTCCGCCAGAGCGCCGGGCACCTGCGTCTCGCAACGGCCCAGCGTGACGTTCTCGAGCTGCCAGCCGATGTCCTGCATCAGCGACGGCGTCAGATCGAGCGTCTGCGAAGCACGCAGCGTGCTGGTGATCGCCGGCTCCATCAGCAGATTCGGCGCAGCCGTGGTGTCGAAGTGCGAGATCGACGAACCGAGCGCGACCACGGTCGGCGCGAAGACGCGGACGAAGCCTTCTTCGGCACCGGCACGACGATTCTGATCGGTGAAGTACTCGACGTTGACGCCCGGCGTCGCCGCACGGATCGCCGCACCATCTTCGAGCGAGATGCCGATCGTGGCGACCGTCACCGCCGGATCGGTGCCGCCGAGCCCGATGGCACCGGCACCGGCCACGTTGTTGGCGATGATCACGGCACGGGCGCCCGCGTTCTGCGCATTCAGCGCCTTCACCGCAAAGCCGCAGGTGCCGCGATTGACCAGCGCCACACGACCCGCCACGGCGGCGGCATTGGTGAACGGCTCGCAGCCGTCATCGATGCTCGGACCGCCACCATCGATGCCCGGCACGATCGCGCCGTTGAGCGTGGCGGCGGACGGCGCCGCACCGAAGCTGGCCGTGCCGAACACGATTTCGCGATTGACCGTGCCGGTCAGGCGCACGCCTTCATAGGCGCCGAGCACGCGACGGGCGTTGGCGGTGACGTTCGGGCCGCTCCAGACCACACGACCGTTCGAGATCGCCGACGCGATGATCTGCTGTGCGTTCAGCTGATCCCACTGCAGGTCGATATTCAGGTCGCGGGTAAAGGCCATGTAGATGTCGGCCTGCCCAGCCGGCAGTGCGCCGGTGGCTTCGTTGGCGAAGTTCTGGAAGCCCAGACCGTGCGCCACTTCGTGCATGAACGTGTTGAGGAAGTCGATCGCGCCGGGCGGCGGGTTGTTGTCGAGGCCGTAGTAGAAACCGGGCCCGGCAATGCAGTCCGCCTGGCCGACCGCGCCGTTGAAGTTCGCCTGAATATCATCGCCTTCCGGGTCGAGGTCGACGCCGGCAATCGAGTTGGCGACGGCGGAGCCGTACCAGCGGCCGGCACGCGGTGCGTTCGGGAAGTCGCTGAAGATCGACAGCGCGCCGGCCGAAGCCAGCGTGCCGCCGGTCGCGGTGCAGTTCAGGCGCGCGAACGAGCCGCGCACGATGATCGGCACATCGCTCCGGAGCACGCTGCCCCACAGTTCCAGCGCGCGGCGATACGCGATCAGACGCTGCTCGCCGAGCGTGGTGCCGACATTGCCGCCGACCGGTGCCGCCGGGGTCGGGTCGTTGAAGCCGATGCCTGGCGCGTCGGTGTTGTTGAGAATCAGCTGGGCCGCATGCACCGGGGCAGTGGCCAGCAGCGCCGCGCCGAGGGCGGCGATCGCAAGTTTCCGGATCATGGCGCTCACTCCGTCGGCAGGGCAGCGGCAGGGGCGGCCGGCTGTTCCAGCCCGCCTTCGGAATGGCTGACCGCGAGCTTGCCGTCGCCCTGATGGCTGGCGTTGAGCTGGACCATGTATTCCTCGGTCAGCCGGGCCGACTTCATGCCGTTCGGCGCAGTGCGCACGACCAGCGCGGCGGACGGCGCCGTGCGCTCGGCGGCGGACATCGTCGCCAGTTCTGCGGCGGTCGGCGCACGCAGCGCGCCGGTGACCGCATCGCGCACCACACGCAGGCCGTCGGAGGCGACCGGCGCTGCCGTGTCGGCAGGCGCTTCGGCCTGCACCATCGGCGCGGCGAGTGCACTCGCCAGCCCGATGACCATCAAGGTTGTCGATGACGCAAATTTCATGAGTATCTCCCTGAGTCGAATGTATTGAGCAATACAGCGCACGAGAACAACGAAATCACGGCACAGCGATGCCGTTTGCCGTTCGATCCGGTGCGCCTTTCCAGTCGGCGTCAGCACCCGCTGGAACCGCGGCGAGCGCTTGAATTCGACTGGCGGCAGAGTCAGAAACGAACGTGCGGCATGGAAATTGAAGACGCTATGAATATTGCATTATCGTTGCCGCATGTCGCCCCCCGAGCCTGCTTTTCGTCGGCTTTCCGGAGATTCGGCGCGACGCAGGGCGATACGTCGTCGCCAATGTCAATCCCATGTCAAGCTCTGGCAATACGGGAGCGGCATGCTGGGAGAACGACAGCGCACCGGATGTTAATGCCGGCGGTCGATGTCCTCGCCGCAGCGACGACTACATCTTCAGATCAGTGCCGGGCGACATATCCTTTGCGCTCGTCGATCCACGCCAACCGGAACCCGCAGAACGCATGGCCGAAGTGCAGTTGAACGGTGTCACCATCGCCTACCAGCAACTCGGCGAAGGGCCTGATCTGGTGCTGGTCCACGGGCTCGCAGCCAGCCGCGCCTTCTGGTTCCTGCAGTACGCGATGCCGCTGGCCAAGCACTTCCGGATCACGCTGTTCGATCTGCGCGGCCATGGCTACAGCAGCATGCCGCCGAGCGGTTACGAAGCGATTCGCGCGGCCGACGACATCCTCGGCCTGCTCGATCATCTCGGCATTGCCGACTGTGCTCTCGTCGGCCACAGCTACGGCGGCGGTGTCGCGCTCGAGTTCGCCGGCGCCCATCCGGAACGGGTCAACCGCCTGGCCGTGCTCGATACCAAGGTCAATGCACTGCAGCCCAGCCAGCGGCTCAGCGACTCACCGTATCTGTCGCCGTTCGAGGTCGAAGTCGCGCACAAGTCCGGACACGACTGGGAGCAGGAACAGCAGGTCGGTCTGCTGTTTCTCGAAGTGCTGGCGCGCTGGCGCACCGGCGGCGGCGGTGCCGAACTGAAGGACGTGTTCACGCCGTTCGGCGAAGGACGCGGCGCCCAGCGCACGGCCAAGCAGTATCTCGAACTGATCGATTCCACGACCGCCCTGGCGGAAATGGTGCTGCCCGGCATCGATGGCCCCGCGATCGCGGCGCTGCCGATGCCCTGCCTGTGGATCTACGGCGAATGGTCGCGCTGCATGCCGAGTTGCCGGGCGCTGTCGGCGCTGCGCGCGGCGGATGAGTTCCGGATCGTGCCGAAAGGCGGGCACTTCTTCCCGATCAGCGATGCCGCCATCGTCATGGGCTGGCTGAAGCCGTTTCTCGGAATCACCGAAGAAACCGCTGCCGCACCTCTGCCCGGCGGCACGGCCGAAAGCTGATCGCGAGCGGAGGACCGCCCTGCGCTCCCGTTCGATCCGTCGGCCGTCGCGCGATTCCGGATTGCTGCGATGCAGTCAACGTCTCGGCGATCATTTGTAAAACTTTTGTATAAATCGGAATCAGTTTCGTTTCGTCATCGGAAAATGGATCGGCTTATTCTCCGGCAACCCTTGTCCTTGGAGTCTGTCGATGAGTGATGCGAACACGCTGTCCCGTCGTCGTTTCCTGTCGCTGGCCGCCCTCGCCGCGGCCGGCACCAGCGGCCTGATCGCCACCCGTGCAGTCGCGGCCGACCTGCCGGCGCTGGCCGCCGATGATCCGCTTGCGAAATCGCTGAACTACGTGCCGGATGCCTCGAAGCTGACGGCGGCCAGCGCGCCGACGTTCAAGCCGGGCAGCGCCTGTGCGAAGTGCTCGCTGTATTCGGGCGCTGCCGGTGCCGCCAGCGGTCCCTGCGGCATCTTTGCCGGCAAGGCCGTGTCCGCCAAGGGCTGGTGCATCTCGTACGCAGCGAAGGCCTGAACGCCGCCAGCGGCAGAAAGCCCCGGTGCGCATCGCGCGCACCGGGGCTTTTTCATGTCTCGCCGTGGCGAGCGCGCGTCAGACGCCGTTGCGGGTGAACCAGTCCTGCAGCCGCACCCAGCCATCGTTCGCCTGCTTCTCGCGGTAGCTCGGCCGGTAGTCGGCGTGGAAGCCGTGCGGCGTGTCCGGATACAGGACGATTTCCGACGCATTCGCGGCCGGGTTCTTCGATGCGGCGAGCTTCGCCCGCATCTGCTCGACCGTGTCGTTCGGGATGCCGCTGTCGGCCGCGCCGTACAGGCCGAGCACCGGCGCCTTGAGTTCGTCGACCAGATCGATCGGATGTTTCGGCGTCAGCGCCGTGCCTGGCCGGACCAGCGCGCCGTACCAGGCCGCGCCGGCCTTCACGCGAGGGCTGTGCGCGGCATACAGCCAGGTGATGCGGCCACCCCAGCAGAAGCCGGTGACGGCGAGACGGCCCGGATCACCGCCGTTCGCCGCGGCCCATGATGCGGTCGCGTCGAGGTCGGCCATGACCTGCGCATCCGGCACCTTGGACACGACGTTCTCGAACAGGTCCTTGATTTCCTTGTACTGCGTCGGATCGCCCTGCCGCGCGTAGAGCTCCGGCGCAATCGCCAGATAGCCGAGCTGCGCGAAGCGCCGGCAGACGTCCTTGATGTGCTCGTGCACGCCGAAGATTTCCTGCACCACGAGCACCGTCGGCAGCTTGTCGCCGCTGTTCGGCTGGGCGCGGTACGCCGGAATGAAACCGTCGGCGGCGGGAATCTTCACTTCACCGGCGGTGATGCCGGCGGTGCCGGTGGTGATCAGGCTCTGCGCTTCGATCGGCTGGACCGACAGCGCGAAGCCGCTGGCCAGCGTGGTCACGACAAAGCGCCGGCGCGAGGCATCGGCGAGAACTTGTGCGGCGGCATCGGGGGCTTCCGGGTGCATGTGTGGCTCCATGGGGGCGGACATCGGGACGCGCCATCTTACTCACTGCCCGTCCCGCGTCGCGGTCGGCCGCCAGCAGCGCGGCGACATTGCGGGCGCAGACGCCCGGCAGCCGTCAGTGATAGCCGTGCATGTTGGCCAGCGCGATCAGTTCCGGTGCGAAGACCTTGCCGTCGCGGCGCCATTCGAGCGGTCCTTCGAGGCGCTCGCCGGAAGCCAGCCGACGCGCGAACGCCGGATCGCGCAGCCAGCCTTCGTCGGCACCGTAGACCGCGCCGTTCGGGCCGAAGCCGGCGAAGATGCTGCGCTCCGGCTGCTGCATCGCATCGATCTCGGCTGCGCCGCTCGACAGCCCGAGCCAATCGCACAGCGATGCAAGCGTTGCTTCCGGCCGCGCCAGCAACGCTTCGACGCGTTGCAGCCGGTACTCCGACGGCGAGCTCCCGGACATCGCGCGCGCGATGTTGCCGTGGACGCGGAACCACGCGACCTGCGGATCGAGCGCCGGCGGATTGGCTTCGTAATCCTTGTAGTCCGGCGCGATGAACAGCCGGTCGTGCAGCGCGGCGGCAGTGTCGCGGCACCAGCTGCGCGGATGCTCGGTCAGGTGCAGCACGCGCACGTCGGGCACGGTCTCGAGCAGGCGGTCGAGCATGTCCGGCCGCCACGCCACGCTGGTATCGGCGGCCACCAGCAGATTCGGCGCCAACCGGCGCGCGAAATCGTCCAGCGTCATCGCACCGGTCCAGTCCGGCCGGCGCGCCAGCCAGCGCCGCGCTTCGACGATGGTCGCGTCCCGCTGGGCACCGAAGTGGACCGCGGCGACGGCCCGCAGCAGGCCTTCGGCCGTGCGGCCATCGGCCAGCGCGCTGATGTCCGACAGCCCGGCCAAGGTCGGCGCGAGGAACAGGTTCAGCTCCGGCAGGTCCTGCGCAGCCGGATGCTGGCCCAGCATCGCCGCCAGCCGGGCGGCATGGGCGCCCGGCGGCGCCAGGATCAACAGCGGCGTGGCCAGCATCGATCAGCTCCGCGGCGGAACGGACGCCGCACGCGGCGCGCCGAGGAAGACTTCGCAGCCACCGCGGTTGTTGTCGACGTACTTCCACTCGCCGTCCTGCTGAACGGCCACGCGCGGCCCGAACGGGTTGGCGGAGGCCACGAACAGGCCGTGCTCGGTCGACGCGAAATTGCGCACGCCCCAGTTGTACTTGTTGCCGAACCCGGAGGCGGTGACGCAATCCCAGCGGATGCCGTCGTGCGTGCGCCACAGGCCGAAGCCGCCGAAGTTGCGGGTCAGATGTTCCAGCCCCCAGTGCTTCATCATCTTCAGCACGTCTTCCGGCCACTTGTCGGCCGGCAGGTACGGCAGCGAATTGGCCCACGAGAAGGTGCCGGCATAGAGATAGTCGCCGTGCACGCACATGCGCCAGACATAGCCGTTGAACAGGTTGTCGAAGCCGGCCGAATAGCCGGACAGCGGCACTTTCAGGCCATCCGGCGTGACCCTGGACTGGCCGACCAGGATCTCCCAGCTGTCATCCGGGTAGACCCGCAGGATCTCGGCGGCGGCCGGCCCGAGCTTGAACGCCCGGTGGTAGCCCCCGTTGACGATGCCGGTGCCGACGATCAGCGCGCCGTTGAACTCGCACAGGCTGACCACGACCTCGTTGAACGGGCCACGCCACGCGCCCCGCTGCAGCACGCGCGTCCACTGGTACGGCGGGCCGCCGTCGCCGCGGGTCTTCCACAGCTCGAAGCCGGTGAACGGATTCACCGTGCCGGCGTAAAGATGGTCGTTGAACTCGACCATCTCGAACACGGTGAGGTTGCGCGGGTTGCCGAAACTTTCCGGATTCGACGCCTGCCAGATGCCGGTCTGCAGGTCGTCGCTGCAATAGATCACCGCTTCCGAACCGACGCATTCCTGCGCCTTGCCGCCGCGGTTGGAGCCGGTCGGGCTGGTATGGACGCGGCCCTTGAACACCTGCAGCGTGCGGAACGAGCGTACCGAAGGATCCCACGGCGGTCGCTTGACCACCGTGTACTCCACGCCGTCCTCGCTGCGCAGGATGTCCGGCGGCTCCGCCTGCGCCGGCGCCCAGGTCGACATGTACAGGCAGGGCTTGGCGTCGGTCGGGCCCTGGAACACGGTCATGCCACGCATGCCGACATAGCGCGGCACCAGCCGCTTGACCGTGCGGCCCGGCACTTCCGGCGCGCGGTAGACCAGATCCCAGCGGTCGATTTCCGGCGTGTAGCGCCAGACCTGCACGCGGCGGTCGATGTCGTAGATGTCGTCCGGCGATTCGACCGGCCACGGCTTGATGTCCGGCGGCGGGAACAGCAGCTTCATCCCCGGCATCGTCGCGCGCGTGGTGCCGACATACAGCCGGCCTTCGAACCAGGCCATGCTGTGGGCATACGAATTCCAGCCGTCGCCGAAGCCGCTGTCGCAGGTCAGGCGGAAGTCGGCTTCGTCGAGACGGCCGTTCTGCGGTGCCGGCGGACGCCGCCGCAGCGGCGACACCGGCCCGAACGGACCGCCTTCGATCCCGGACTCGCTTACGGCAGCCAAGACCAGAACTCGACCAGGAAGAAGCGGATGATCGGCCGCGTGTAGGCCACGATCAGCGGATAACGCTCGGCCTGCACCTTGGCGTAGCCGGTCATCTCCGGCAGCAGCTTGCCATCGGTCTGATCGATCGCCATGACCACACGCACGACCTTGCCGTATTCGTTCTTCTCGGCGCTCGGCGCGATTTCGCGCACGACACCGGCATAGCCGCCGTTCGGGAACGCCCAGGCCTTGGCCCAGGCCTTGTCACCGACCTCGATCTCGCCGACATCGGTCTCCGGAATCCGGATTTCGACCAGCAGCTGCGTCGAGTCCTCGACCGTCGCCAGCTTTTCGCCGCGCTGCAGGAAATCGCCCACGGCGAAGCGCAGCGTGCCGGACAGGATGCGGCCACCGATCGGTGCCTTGATCTGCGCGTTCTCGACCGTCTTCTGCTTCAGTTCGAGCAGCACCTGCTCGCGCACGATGTCGGCTTCGATCGCCTGCACCTGCTCGGTGCGCGTCGGGCTGCTGACCAGCGCCAGATGCTTGCGCGCTTCGAGCAGCCGCTGCTGATCGAGCTCGGCCACCGACAGCACGCGCTGATATTCCTGATCCGACACCGCGCGCTTGGCGTTCGCGGCCTTCAGGCGATCCGCCTCGACCCGGCTGAACTGCAGCTTCTTCTCGGCCGTCGCCACTTCCTGACGGGCCTGCTCGATTTCCTCGGGCTTGGCGCCGGCCTTGGCAATTGCCAGATTGGCGCGCAGCCGGGCCAGGTTCGCTTCGCTGGTGGCCACGGCGGTGCGTTCCTCGTCGTCGGTGATGCGGGCCACGACCTGCCCGGCCTTCACGACATCGCCTTCCTTGACGAACACTTCCTTGACGTCGCCCGAGGTCAGTGCCCGGACATCGGCTCGGCCGGACGGCAGCACCGTGAACTCGCCGCTCGGTTCGTAGGTGTACGGAAACAGCGCAATCACGACCAGCACCGCGATGATCGCCCAGTCCAGCTTCTTCGGCGCCTCGAGGCTGACCTTGCCGGCGCCGATCGAGCCGCGGCTGACCGTGCTCTTGCGCACCGTGGTGTAGACCGACCACGCGAACAGTGCTGCGACGATGACGATGCCGACGGTGCCGAACGCGCCCTGCAGCCAGCGACCGGGGAACAGCACCAGCCAGATCACCAGCCAGAAGGTGTAGGCCACGCACAGGAAGCCGTAGAAGCGCAGCACGCCCGGCGACAGCTTCTTCAGCTCGTTCCACGGACGGTCCTGGCTGAAGATCGCGTACAGGGCCTGCTCGCGCAGGTCCGAAGCCTGATACCACTGCACCAGCCAGTTGTAGCCGTCACGCTTGGTCAGCGGGTTGGCCTGCAGGAAAAAGAACGCGCTGCACAGCAGCGCCAGTGCCACCAGCAGCGACGGCAGGATCGACTGGCTGTGCTGGAACACCAGCCACAGCACCACCGCGATCACGAACAGGCTCAACTGCGCCACCATCGCGGACGCCACGATCCGCAGCCGCTGGTCACGCGGCGCCGCTTCCGCCGCACCACCGGTATCGGTATGGAAGCGCGGAATCAGCGCCGTGCCCAGCAGGACGCCGAACGCCGGCTTCGAGCGCGTCAGCGTCTGGATGATCGTCGCCCGTGCGCCTTCCGACAGCAGGTTGATCAGGTAGGTCCCGCCGAGCAGGGTCAGCACCAGCGGCCACGGCTCGATCAGTCGCACCAGGTCCACGCCCATCTCGATCCGGTGCGTCCACATCACCACGACCGCGGCGATCACCAGCGCCACCAGGCCGAGCAGGGTCAGCGTGCCGAGCAGCGGCAGGTTCAGCAGAAAGCCGACCGGATACAGCCAGCCAACGGGCAGCGGCACGCGCGGCGGCGCCACGACACCGCGCGCCGCACCCCAGAGCCCGGTCAGCGAGCCCGGCAGACCCGGGCCCGTCAGCGAGCCGGGCACGGTCGACGGTGCCTGCGTTTCGGCACCGACACCGACCGGCTTCGGTCCGGCCTTCCAGCCGGCGAGTGCCGCTTCGCCGTCGGTCTGCGCCGGCACCGGCAGCGGCTCCTGGCTGCCGGCGGCGAGCAGGTCGCCGGTCGCCAGATCGTTGCAGAAACGTTCGAGGTCGGCCGCGCCGAGTTCCACGCCGAGCGACTCCAGCGCGGCCTTGCGCACGGCCGCGGCATCGCGCGTGCCGTCCATCAGCCGTGCCAGTTCGAACTCCGCCGGATCAAGCCGGATCGGCCGGCCATGACGGGCGCCGGTCAGGGCGTAGTACAGGCCGTCGGCGGATTTCGCCGCCGAACCGAAGATGAATTTGCGAAACGGATGACGGGAGCTTTCCATCGAGGAACTCGGGATTCGGGTCAGTCAAGAAACGAAAGAATCGGCGGAACGCGCAGCCGCGGCAGTCACTCGAGCAGCCGGTTGATCGCCAGCAGGTCGGAGTGGTTCAGGCTGCCGGCCGCCGCGCGCAGACGCAGCGTGTTCAGGATCGTGTCGTAGCGGGCGGTCGCGTAGTCGCGCTCGGCCTTGTAGCGGCTGCGCAGGGTCAGCAGCAGTTCGCCGTTGGTCCGGGTGCCGACGTCGTAGCCGACGCGCGTCGCTTCTTCCGACGCGCGCGTCGACTCCACCGCCTGCTTCAGGGCGCCGACTCGAGCAATGCCGGCGCTCGAATTCAGGAACGCGACCTGCACCTTGCGCAGTGCTTCGCCCTTCTTCGACGACTCGTCGTACTCGGCGCGGGTGACGCCGGACTGGGCCGCGCGGATGCCGGAATCGATGGCACCGCCGGTGAAGATCGGAATCTTCAGCGACAGGCCCACGCGCTCGTCGTGGGCGCGATTGTTCTCGGCACCGATGCCATTGCTGATGCCGCCTTCGGCGAACTGGTAGCTGTACGACGCCAGCGCGTTGAGCTTCGGCCAGCGCAGCGCGTAGGCCTTGTCGACATTCTTCTTCGCCAGCTCCGTCCCCAGCTTCTGCGCCTTGACCTGAAGATTCTGGTTCGCGGCCCGGTCGATCCAGGCATCGATGCGGTTCGGCTCCGGCGGCACCGGCAGGTAGGTCGGCGCGAGCGGCTTCAGCGGTCCGAACTTCTGGCCGCCAGTCAGCAGTTCGAGCTGCGCGCGGCTGACGGCAACGCCGTTCTCGGCCGCAATGAGCCCGGCACTGGCCAGATCGAGCTGCGCCTGCGCGGTCTTCAGTTCGGCGTCGGAGACCAGACCGGTCGCGGCCTTGGCCTGCGTCTGCGTCAGCACGGCGGCGATGGCGTCCTTCTCGGCACGGGCGAAGCGCAGTTCCTCGTCCGCCGCCAGTGCACCGAAATAGGCCTCGGCGACCGAAATTCGCAACTGATCCTGTGCGTCATAGGTCAGCAGGCCCGCGCGGCTGATCTCCAGTTCGGCGATGCCAAGCCCGAGGTAGATGCCCTTGTCGAACAGCACCTGAGTCAGGCCGACCTGATAGCCGACGCTGTTGAACGAATCGGTGCGATTGACATCGCTGCCGTCGCCGCCGGCGAACGCCGAGCCGACGAAGAAGCGGCCGCTCAGGGTCTGGCTGGCGGTGGCCGCCTCGCCGCTGACGCCGATCTGCGGCAGCAGCTTGGCCAGCGCCTGCGGCTTCGCTTCAAGCGCCTGCTGGTAGGCCGCCACGGCCGACTGGTATTCCGGGTTTCCGTCGAGCGCGCGGGTGTAGACGGCAATGAGGTCTTCGGCCGCAGCCGGCTGCGAAGACAATGCCGCGCACAACAACAACGTGCCGCTGATCAGCGGACGCAACAGACTCATGGTGGCTCCCTGGTTGACCCTTTGCAGACGGGTCTTTTGCACGTGGGGATTATTACCCAGCCACGGCTCGTCGTCTTGGCCTGCGCGGAAATAGTTTGTTTCCGTTGGATGACTCAAGCAGGAATCGCGCCGGATCGCCCCATTTCTCAAGAAATGTCGAGACAATCCCGGCTGCGGATGCCCTGAATCCGGATCAATGCCCGGCTACGGGCAGTGGTCGAAATAGCGAATCTCGACCACCTGGTCGGGGGCGGTCAGCAGCAGCTGTACACCCGCCTCCCGATGCACGCGAACCTGCGGGTAGAACGGCGGCGACGGCGGCGCGGGCTCGCTGCCACAGGCTGGCGCGTCGGTCGCGCGGGCCACGCCGTCGCCACGCAGGCCTTCGCTGACGGCGACGGCCGCCAGCGTCAGCGGCGGCGACAGCACCAGCTGGCCGTGGGCAAGCGCGGCGCTGGTCTTGTCGAAATACAGCTGCAGACGACCGCGAGGCTCGGCAGCACCGGAATATTCGAACAACCGGTGCGCCCGCCGGCCGTCCGGAAGGGTGATGTCTGACGACACGTCGGCGATCTGCGCCGGCTCGCCGAGTCGCCGCAGCACATCGTCCTCGGTCGCGTATCCGAAACTCAGGCCGCGGTATCGCGCAGCCTGCCAGCCGATCCGCGAACCGGTCGCGGTCACATGGTCGTTGGCCGAACCCGCCGCCACCGATGCCGCACGCGACCGGGCCGATTCGGCATCGTGCCGGTCCGCTTCCGCCGCCTGCTTCGCCGCGGCGTCGGCACGCTGGCGCTTGGCCGCCAGCGCTGCGGCAACCTCGGCCGAACGGTCGATCGCGTCGACGCGACGTTCGGCAGGTTCCGCCGAGGGGCGCGCCAGCGGTGGCAACTTGCGCACGGACGCAGCCGGCGACGACGCGTCACTGTCACCGGCCCCGACCTCGGCCACCGGTGCAGATGCCGCCGGCGCGACCGGCGATGCCGGCGCCGTCAGCGCAACGTCCGGCGGCGGTGGCGCAGGCGATGGCGGTGGTGGTGGCGATGGCGGTGGCGGTGCTGGCGGCGCCGCAGGTGGTGGCGGCGCGATCGCGGGCGGCGCATCGGATCGCGCCGGTGCGGTTGCCGCCTCCGCGGCCGGCTTCGGCATCGCGGACTTGCGGGTATCGGGCGCAGCAGTCGGGGCCGACTCCGCGTCCGCTGTGCGCTCGAGGATCGACTCCACCGGCAAGGTCGCACCCGGACCGGCATCGGGATTGGTCGCCGCCATCGGCAAATGGCGTTGCAAGTCGGCAGCCGCTGCCTTCGCCGACTCGGCCTTGGCGGCGTCGGCCGCGATCACCGCCCGCGCGGCAGGGTCCTGCTGCACCTGACGCAGGACGCCGACGCCAAGCACGAGCGAAGCCGCGAGCGACAGCGGAACGGTCCAGCGACGGACGGCGCGCCGATTCGCGCGACGACCCGGCGCTTCCGTGTCGCGCGAGGCAACCGTTGCCGGCGCCACCGCGGCGCGTGCTGCAGCGATGATCGCGGCATCGAGCGCGGCCGGCGCTTCCGCGGGGGATTCCCGATACAGCCGCGACAGCTCGCTGCGGCGAGCCAGGAAGTCGTCGAGCAGGCGATCGTCGCCGGCACCGGTGGGCCGGTCGGGCGATGGGGGCGCGGTCGGTTCAGACATCGGCGAGGGCCTCCCGCAGTTTGGCCAGCGCGTAGCGCAGCCGGCTCTTGATCGTCTCGCGGCCGACCTGACTCAGCTCGGCGATCTCGTCGAGGGTCAACCCGCCTTCCTCGTGCAGCAGGAAGGCCTCGCGCTGCACCAGCGGCAGTGCCGCGAGCGCCTGCTGCAGGCGCCCCGCCCGCTCCTGTTGCAGCAGGCGCTGGTCCGGCCGTTCGTGCGCCGGTGCCCACAGTTCCGGCGGTGGCGGCCTGCCATCGTCGTCGGCCTCGTCCGGCAGCGCTTCCTTGCCTTGCGTGGTGCTGCGCCAGTGATCGATCAGCCGGTTGTGGGCGATGCGGTACAGCCAGGTCGCGAAGCGGGCACGCGGCTGCCAGTCGCCGCGCGCCCGGACCACGCCCGTCCAGACGTCCTGAAACAGCTCCCCGGCGAGCGCCGGCTGCTGCACGCCGCGTAGTAGGTAACGATAGACCGCATCGCGATGCCGCCGGTACAGCGGCTCGAAGGCCGCGGCATCGCCGTCCTGATAGCGTTGCATCAGCTGTTCATCGCTAGGGCCTGTCATCAATGGCGTGGGTCGCTGCGTTGCAGGTCGGAAAGCCGCCGGGCGAGGCGCGAAACGCAGGCCATGGCCAGACCATGGTCAAGGTTCGCGACGAAGTCCGGCGACATTCTGGCCGCAACCCTTTCGGGGCGGGATCGATTTGCTCATAGCTGCCGCGCTCGTCGCGGCAACGGCAAGAGCATTGGCCGCTCCGATCGAGTCGCACTGGGCGAAAAAGACCTTCGCCGCAACGAGCCCCGTCAATGATGACAGTCCCGGGGCGTTGCCGCCGACGGCTCGCCGGTTTCCCGTCAATCCACGCCTTCGCGCACGGTGTTCGAAGCCTGACGGCTCTGCAGGCCGCCCGCCAGCTTGGCCAGTTCGATGAATTCCGCCGTGCGACCGCTGGCCTGGTCGGCACTGGCCGCAAGTGCCGACTGCGCCAGCGCGGCTGCGTCGCGGAACGCGTAGCGATCGGTATACGCGCCGCCACGGAGGATTTGGCCGTACGCGGCCACGGCCGCCGCCAGCTTGAAGCCGGGCGAGGTCTGATTCGCGGCCACCGCGTCACCGGCGCCGATGACGCGTTCGATCAGCCTGCTCTTCGCCGCTTCGCCATCATCCGGATGCTTGTAGCGCAGGCGCAGGAACGCGAGTTCCGATGCCTTGCCGGCCGGCTTCGACGATGCCGCCTTGTCGTTGCCGTAGCGCAGCGGATCGACCTTGGCTCCGTCGCTGCCGACGCGGGCAATCTCGTACAGCGCGGTCACGCGGTGGCCGGCACCGATGTCGCCGGCGTCGATGGCATCGTTGTTGAAGTCCTCGCGGTTCAGCACGCGATTTTCGTAGCCGATTAGCCGGTATTCGGCGACCACGGCCGGGTTGAACTCGACCTGGATCTTGACGTCCTTCGCGATCGTCTCGAGCGCCGATGCGCGTTCGTCGACCAGCACGCGGCGCGCTTCGTTCAGCGTGTCGATGTAGCTGTAATGGCCGTTGCCGACGTCGGCGATCTGCTCCATCAGCGCGTCGTTGTAGTTGCCGCCGCCGTAGCCGAGCGTCGACAGTGCGACGCCGCTGCGGCGCTTGTTCTCGACCAGCGACTTCAGCTGCCGGATGTCGCTGATGCCGACATTGAAGTCGCCGTCGGTGGCCAGCAGCACGCGATTGTTGCCGCCCGGAATGAAGGCCTTCTCGGCCATCGCATACGCCAGCTGGATGCCGCCGGCGCCGTTGGTCGAACCGCCGGCTTCGAGGCGATCCAGTGCCGCGACGATGGTTGCGGTCTGATCGCCGGGTGTGGGCTCCAGCACCACCTCGGTGCGGCCGGCGTAGACCACGAGGCTGATGCGATCCTTCGCCGTCAGTTCGGTCGCCAGCAGCTTCAGCGAAGCCTTGACCAGCGGCAGCTTGTTCGGGTCCATCATCGAGCCGGATACATCGACCAGAAACACGAGGTTCGACGGCCGGATCGCGGCATCAGCCGGCTTCCAGCCCTGGATGCCGATCGCCAGCAGTTCGGTGTTCGAGTTCCACGGGCTCGGGCCCAGCTCGGTGTGCAGCGCGAACGGCGTCTTGCGATCTTGCGGGCCCGCGTAGGCGTAGTCGAAATAGTTGATCAGTTCCTCGACCCGCACCGCGTCCGCCGGCGGCAGCCGCCCTTCGTTCAGGAAGCGGCGGACGTTGGAATAGGCACCGGTATCAACATCGATACTGAAGGTCGACACCGGCGTTTCAGCCGCGACGAACACCGGATTCGCCTTCAAAGCCTCGTAGCGCTCGCGCTCCTCGGGTGCCGACGGATAGGCCGGTGGCGGCGGTGGCGGCGGCGGTGCCAGCGCCGGCACGCGTGATCCGGTCACGGCGACGCTGGACACGGGCGCGGCAGCACGCTTCGCTGCGGAGGGGCCTGGCGCTGCCGCAATGGCCGCTTCTTGCTCGGTATTCCGCTGCTGGTACAGACCATCTGACAGCGCTTGCTTCATCCGCTGCGCCAGCGCGCTGTCGGCAGCATTCGCTGCGGCGGGCGCTGCAACGGGCTCGGCAACGGGCGGCGGCGATTGTGTCGGCGCTGGCGCCTGCGTCGAACAGGCCGCAAGCGCTGCAACAGCGCCGAGGAACGCTGCCGCCGCCAGGTGCTGGAATCGGGAACGCGGGAATCCGGTTTTCATATCGACCTCCGTGGGTGGTGATGATGTAAACGGAGCGATCGGCAAAACGGGGTTAAACGATTCAGAACTTTTGGTAGGCCTACGCCGGATGGGAAGCACCCGGCGTGATCGGGAACACCTTGTCCAGCCGCGCGAGGCTCAGCACGCGCATCACCGGCGGGCCGACTTCGGCCAGCGTGAAGCCGAGATTGGAGGTCCGCGCCTTCTGGTAGGCCTCGACCAGGCTGGCGATGCCGGACGAGTCGATATAGGTGACGCCGCCGAGATCGACCACGAGCGCCTGCTTGCGCGCCAGCGTGTCGAGCAAGGTCTTGCGCGCCGCCGGGGAGCGTTCGAGATCGATCTCGCCGCTGAGGAACACGGTGGAGGTGCCGGCGTTGTCGCTGATCCTGAAACTCATCCCTTCCCGCTCCTGTTCTTGTGCCCCTTCGTGTTCGGGGTCAACCGCGCGGATGATGCCGCACCGCGCCGCGATTTCCGCACCGGCGACGGCGGCGGTGCTGGCTCGCCGATCAGTTTCTTGGTCAGCACCAGCCGGTTGCCGGCCCCTGTCGGCGGCGGGCGGAACTGCACGAGGTCGGTCAGCGCGTGCATGAAAAAGGTGCCGAGACCGCCAGGCTTGACGTCGTCCAGTGCGCGGCCCTGACAACGGTCCGGATTGACGCACGGCGCATAGTCGACCAGTTCGACTTCCAGACCATCGCCGTTGCGCCGGATCGAGACCTCGATCCGGTCACCGTCCGTCGCCCGGCGTCCGGCAGCGCTTCCGGCAAACGGTGCCAGCGCACCATCGAGCACCCCGTCGACGGTCCGGCCCAGCGTCTGGCCGATCGTGCCGCCGAGCGAGCGGCCGACCGAACGGCTGAACGAGGCCCCGAACGGCGCGGCCAGCGTCTGTCCCAAGGTCTCGCCGATCGCCTGCGTGATCGTCTCGCCAACGCCAGCCTCGGGCGCTGCCGCATCGCGCCGTGTGGCGCCGTAACCATGACGAATGATGTTCTGGCAGGCCTCGTCGACCGCCAGAACGAGGTCCTGCGCCCACTCGACGCTGGCACCGGCCTCGCGGGCCGCGGCCTCGACCAGCCTGCGCACGACCTTCAATTGCGAGGCCTCGGCCGGAATGCTCTGCGCCACCAGCTGCGCGGCGTCGCGGCGCTTGCGCGGCGGCCTGAGCCGCGCGGCCTGACGTTCGGCCGTCGCGACACTGTCTTCGATCACCAGCAGCGTCACATCGTCGCGCACATCGTCACCGAGCGCGCCAGCGATTGCCGCGAGCCGCG
This sequence comes from Nevskia sp., assembly GCF_021732705.1. Classification (GTDB taxonomy): domain Bacteria; phylum Pseudomonadota; class Gammaproteobacteria; order Nevskiales; family Nevskiaceae; genus Nevskia. The sequence goes on from NZ_JAKFUM010000007.1 coordinate 143,615, forward strand.
CACCGGGCGGCTGGCAGGCGTTCGCATCGATCAGCGCCTTCAGGCCGTCGACACCGAGCATGTCGCCGGCGCTACCCCGCGCCTCGCTGACGCCGTCGGTGTACAGATACAGACAGCCGCCTTCGATCGAGAACGTCTGCTCGCGGTAGCGGTTGCGCTCCAGCCGGCACTGGATGCCGAGCGGCGGGTCGAGCGCCGGAAACTCCTCGAACCGGCCGTCGGCGTCGCGTTTCAATGGCGGCAGATGGCCGGCGTTGGCGATTCGCACGGCATGGGTCTTCGGGTCGTGGACGCCGACCACCATGGTCACGAACATGCCGAAGGCCATTGTCTCGCACAGCTCGGCCTCGATCCGCGACAGCAGCAGCCCCGGTTCATGCACGCGCTTGGCCATGCTGCGGAACAGGGTCGCCGCCTTGACCATGATCAGCGCCGCATTCATGCCCTTGCCGGAAACATCGGCCAGCGCGAATGCGACGCGGCCGTCCGGCAGCGGCAGCACGTCGAAGAAATCGCCCGAGACGCCACGCGCCGGGCGGTTCAGCCCCTGCACCGGCGCTTCCGGATCGGCCGCGGCCGGCAGCAGGTTGCGTTGCACCGCAGCCGCCAGCTCCAGTTCCTGCCGCAGGCGGTTCTGAGCCAGCAGTTCCTGCGTCAGCCGCGTGTTGCGGATGGCGAAGCCGGCGGCGGCGGCCATCGCCGACAGCGCTTCCTCGTCCCGTGCGGAGAAGCGCCGCGCCGGCTCGCGCGGATTCAGGATCTCGATGACGCCGTAGCGCTCGTCGCGATGACCGAGCGGCGCGCAGATCAGCGAGCGGATGTCGTAGTCGATGCCGAGCGTCTGCGGCGCGACGAAATCGGGATCGATCGCGGTGTCGGCCACACGCTCGGCCTGGTTGTGCTTCAGCACCCGGCCCGGAACGCTGGCCTGCGCCGGCAATTCCAGACCGAGCACGTCGAGCGGCCCGACGCAGCTGCGGCAGATCAGCCGGGTGCCGTCGGCGTCGAAATCGCCGTCGAGCAGGAACATCACGGCGGCGTCGGCATCGAGTGCCTCGGCAATCCGCGCGAGGGCGGCATCCATCGACGCCTGCAGGTCTTCGCTGTGGGCGAATTCCTCGATCAGGCTCGCGACGAGGTCGAGATAGTCCTCGTCGCGGCGCAACGCGGCGGTGTTCGACACGACAGCAGGGCGGGCAGCGGCCATGGCGGACTCGATCGGCAGGCGATGACGCGACAGGTGCCCAGATTAGCGCCAAGTCGGGCAGGCATCGGCAAGGTCGCGCGAACTTGAACGCGTGCAGCCGGTCCGAAGGCGGACGACAGGTCGTGGCGCCGCCGCTACCGGTGCCCCGCCCGGCCGCTTAGAATCGCGCCACCTGAACCCCCAGAACAACAAGCGAGAAACCCTGATGAGCGATGCCGCAACCGTCTCCGTGCTGATGCAGACCAGCCTCGGCGACATGACGATCGAACTCGATGCCGCCAAGGCGCCGAAGACGGTCGCGAACTTCCTGGCCTATGTCGATGCCGGCCACTACGACGGTCTCGCGTTCCACCGCGTGATCAAGGATTTCATGATCCAGGGCGGCGGCTACAGCGCCCCGGACTACGCCGAGAAGAAGAACGGCAAGCCGATCGAGAACGAGTGCAACAACGGCCTGAAGAACCTGCGCGGCACGATCGCGATGGCCCGCACCAGCGATCCGCACTCGGCCACGAGCCAGTTCTTCATCAACCACGCCGACAACGGCTTCCTCGACGGCAAGCCGGGCCAGTGGGGCTACGCCGTGTTCGGCAAGCTGACCGCCGGGCTCGACGTGCTCGACAAGATCGGCACCACGCCGACCGGGCGCATCCGTCCGTTCGGGCAGGACGTGCCGGTGACGCCGGTCGTGATCACCAAGCTCGCGCGCGTCTGAACCTGCGCGCCGATGCCGTGCCGTCGCCGGGTTGGACCGGCGGCGGCTGAAACCCCGAGGTTCAATCCCGCAGCGAGAAAAGGAGAGGTGCGATGGGCACGTTCGAACTGAAGAAGACGGACAGCGGCAAGTTTCATTTCAACCTGAAGGCCAGCAACGGGCAGGTCATTGCCTCGTCGCAGATGTATGCGAGCAAGGAATCGGCGCTGAACGGCATCGAATCGGTGCGCAAGAACGCGGCGGATGCCAAGTTCGACGACCAGACGGACGCCTGAGCATGCCCGTCAGCGCTGTGCCGAATCGCCTCGAGCACCGTATCGGGCGCCGCATCATCGGCGCAGCGCTGGCGGTGTGTTCGCTGATCGTCTCCCCCGGCAGCTTCGCCTGGGGCAAGGACGGCCACCGGATCGTGGCGCAGATCGCCGCGGATCATCTGACGCCGGCGGCGGCATCGTCGGTCAATCTGCTGCTGGCCGGCGAGCCGGAACCGACGCTGGCCGGCGTCTCGAGCTGGGCCGACGAGGTTCGGACCAAGGAAACCGGTCCGCTCCACTACGTCAATTTCCCGCGGGGCACCTGCCAGTTCACGCCGAAGCGCGATTGCCCGGATGGCCGCTGCGTGATCGGCGGCATCGAACAGTCGATCGCCACGCTCCGATACAGCGGCGCCACGCCGGCCGAACGCAATGTGGCGCTGAAGAACCTCGTCCACTTTGCCGGCGACGTGCACCAGCCGCTGCATGCCGGGCTCGGCGAGGACCGTGGCGGCAACACCGTGCAGCTGCAGTGGGCGGGCGCCGGCAGCAACCTGCACGCGCTGTGGGATTCCGGGCTGATCGCCAGCACCGAGCCGGACTGGCGGCGCTACGTGCTGCGGCTGGCCCCGAAAGCGGCGTATGTCGACCTGAAGACGCTCGATGGCCTCGACTGGGCGCTGGAATCCTGTGCGATCGTCGCGAGCGACGGCTTCTATCCGGCCAATGCCAAACCCGGCCCGGAGTATCTGACGCGCTGGCAGCCGACCGTCGACGAGCGCCTGAACCTCGCGGGCTTGCGTCTGGCCGCGCTGCTGAACGCGCTGTTCCCGGGCTGATCGGCAATGCGCGGCAGTTCCCGAACGGCTTCGCCTGCAAGCGGGTCCGCGAATTGGCCTAGAATTGCAACAATTCTTTCACCGTCACGGGCGTCCGACGTGATGCGACCGGGTCTTGCCGCCATGCCTGTCTGCCGTTTCCACGCTGTCCGGAGTTCCGCGCGATGAGCGCCCGCCCCGTGCGCCGCCGCAGCGACGAGTCCATCCGCATGTTCGAGGCGGACTGGATGGAAGCGCTGTCGAAGATTCCGTACTGGGTGCCGATGGCGATTTTCCTGCCGGTGTTCGCCTGGATGTCGATCACCGCGGTTCGCGACGGTCTGGGCGTCGGCTTGTGGCTCGCGTGTTTCGCCGGCGGTCTGGCGATCTGGACCGCGACCGAATACTTCCTGCATCGCTTCCTGTTCCATTGGACGCCGCCGGGCAAGATCGGCGAGCGCCTGCACTTCATCTGGCACGGCGTCCATCACGATCACCCGAACGACGCGCTGCGGCTGGTGATGCCGCCGTCGGTCAGCGTGCCGCTCGCGTATGGCTTCTGGTGCCTGTTCGGCCTCGTGTTTGCCGATGCCACGCTGAAAGGCGTGTTCAGCGGCTTCATCCTCGGCTACGTCGTCTATGACACCCTGCACTACGCGCTGCATCACCACGCGTTCGAGCACCCGCTGTTCAAGACGCTGAAGAAAAACCATATGCAGCACCATTTCGTCAGCGGCGCGACCGGCTACGGCGTGTCGAGCCCGCTGTGGGACGTCATCATGCGGACCCAGCGCGCTTGAGCAGCAACTGACACGCAACACCAACGAACCCGGCCCCGCGCCGGGTTTTTTGTGGCCCGAAGCAACTTGCCGGTTCGGCATCCGCAGGGTTGCACGGACCCTTGACGTTGGGGCGCAGTCCGGCTGAAGCCGGACTTGCGACGGTTTGCTTGCCGGGGCTGACCGCTGCAGCGATCACTGGCCACCGGCTGAACCCGAAATCTTTACGGTTTTCTTATTTTTCCGGCGGCCGTTCCCTCTCGAATCCCAACGGTCACCGGGCGCCCAATGTGCGGGCTGGAATGTTCCAGCGTCATTGGTTTCGCCATGGCCATCCTGCTCGGCTGTCTCGGCGTTCTCGGCTTTGTCGTGCTGATCGCGTACGTCACGTTCTGCGATCGCATCTGAGCCGGGCCATGACGCTTGATCACCTGCTCGGCGGCTTCGCCGTGATCGTGCTGCTGGCCTATCTCGGCTACGCACTGCTGAAGCCGGAGAAATTCCAGTGACGATCGAAGGCTGGCTGCTGATCGTCGTTTTCCTGCTGCTGCTGACGGTGCTGACGCGCCCGCTCGGTGGCTATCTGCAGCGGGTGTTCGACGGTGAACGCACGCTCCTGTCGCCAGTGCTCGGCCCGGTCGAGCGTGGCTTCCATGCGCTGGCCGGCGTGCGCGCCGATGAAGACCAGCCGTGGACGGACTACGCCGTCGCAATGCTCGTGTTCAGCCTCGGCGGATTCCTGCTGCTGTTCGCGATCCAGCAATTGCAGGGCCTGCTGCCGCTGAATCCGCTCGGCTACGGCGCACTGAGCGGCGACCTGAGCCTGAACACTGCGATCAGCTTCGTCACCAACACCAACTGGCAGAGCTACGGCGGCGAATCGACGATGTCGCTGTTCACCCAGATGGTCGGGCTGGCGGTGCAGAACTTCCTGTCGGCGGCCACCGGCATCGCGCTGGCGATCGCGCTGATTCGTGGCTTCGCGCGCGAGAAGGGCAAGGGCCTGGGCAACTTCTGGGTCGACCTGACTCGCGCCACACTCTACGTGCTGCTGCCGCTGTCGATCCCGATGGCGCTGTACCTCGTCTGGCAAGGCATGCCGCAGAACTTCGTCGGCGCGAGCGAAGCGACCACGCTGGAGGGTGCGAAGCAGCTGATCGCGCAAGGGCCGGTCGCCTCGCAAGTCGCGATCAAGATGCTCGGCACCAACGGTGGCGGCTTCTTCAATGCCAACGCCGCGCATCCGTTCGAGAACCCGACGGCACTCAGCAACTTCGTGCAGATGTTGGCGATCTTTCTGATCAGTGCGGCGCTGACCAATACCTTCGGCCGCGCGGTGAAGAACGAGCTGCAGGGCTGGGCGATCTATACGGCGATGGCGGTGCTGTTCATCGCCGGCGCCGGCGCGACGCTGTGGGCTGAAAGCCAGGGCAACCCGGCGCTGAGCGCAATCGGTGTCGATCAGCAGATGAGCCTCGTGCAGTCGGGCGGCAACATGGAAGGCAAGGAAGCGCGCTTCGGCATCGCCGCCTCGACCTTGTTCGCGACCGTCACCACCGATGCCTCCTGTGGTGCGGTGAACTCGATGCACGACAGCTACACGCCGCTCGGCGGCGCTGTGCCGCTGGTCAACATCCTGCTCGGCGAAGTGGTGTTCGGCGGCGTCGGTGCCGGCCTGTACGGGATGCTGCTGTTCGCGATCGTGGCGCTGTTCATCGCAGGCCTCATGGTCGGCCGCACGCCGGAGTACCTCGGCAAGAAGATCGAGGCGCGCGAGATCAAGCTGACGGTGCTGGCGATCCTGTGCATGCCGCTGGCGCTGCTCGGCTTCCTGGCCGTGGCCAGCGTGTCACCCGTTGCGTTGAAGGGCCTGGCCAACGCCGGTCCGCATGGCTTCAGCGAGATGCTGTACGCCTATGCCTCGGCCGTCGGCAACAACGGCAGCGCCTTCGCAGGACTCACCGCGAATACGCCGTTCTGGAACCTGACCCTGGCCGCCGCGATGCTGATCGGCCGCTTCGCGGTGATCGTGCCGATGCTGGCAGTGGCCGGTTCGCTGGCGATCAAATCCCGATCGCCCGCGACCTCCGGAAGCTTCCCGACCGATGGCCCGCTGTTCATCGGCCTGCTGGTGGCGATCGTGCTGATCGTCGGTGGTCTGACCTATTTCCCGGCGCTGGCGCTGGGGCCGCTGGTCGAGCATCTGGCGATGCTCGCCGGTTCCTCGTTCTGAATCATCCCTCTCGTCATGCCGGCGAACGCCGGCATCCAGCGTCGAAGACAACGCGCTTTGCTGGCTCTGGATCCCGGCTTTCGCCGCGATGACCGTTCGAGATCAATCGCAATGAACACCCAAGCCACTCCGATGTTCACCCGGGCCCTGCTGGCCCCGGCGCTGCGCGACACCTTCGCCAAGCTGCATCCGGCGAGCCTCGCGAAGAACCCGGTGATCTTCATCACCGCACTCGTGTCGCTGCTGGCCAGCGTGCTGTTCGTCCGGGATGCTGCCATTGGCGCGCCTTTGCTGTTCTCCGGCCAGGTGATCGTCTGGTTGTGGTTCACCGTGCTGTTCGCGAACTTCGCCGAAGCGCTGGCCGAAGGTCGCGGCAAGGCCCAGGCCGCGAGCCTGCGCCAGACCCGCAGCCACACCATCGCCCGCAAGCTGAACGGCACGATGACCGACGAGCTGAAGGTGCCGGCCACAGCACTGAAAGCCGGCGACTGCGTGGTGGCCGAAACCGGCGATCTGGTGCCGGCCGATGGCGAAGTGATCGAAGGCATTGCCACCATCGACGAATCGGCGATCACCGGCGAATCGGCCCCGGTGATCCGCGAGGCCGGTGGCGATCGCTCCGCCGTGACCGGCGGCACGCGGGTACTGTCCGACCGCATCGTCGTCCGCGTCACCGCCGCACCCGGTTCGGGCTTTCTCGACCGGATGATCGCGCTGGTCGAAGGGGCTTCGCGCCAGAAGACACCGAACGAGCTGGCGCTGAACATCCTGCTGGCGGGCCTGAGCCTGATCTTCGTGCTGGCGGTGGCGTCGATTCCGAGCTTCGCCGCCTATGCCGGTGGCGATGTCCCCGTCATTGTCCTGGTCGCGCTGTTCGTGACCCTGATCCCGACCACGATTGGTGCATTGCTGTCGGCAATCGGCATCGCCGGCATGAACCGGCTGGTGCGCTTCAACGTGCTGGCGCTGTCGGGTCGTGCGGTGGAAGCCGCGGGTGACGTCGACACGCTGCTGCTCGACAAGACCGGCACCATCACGCTCGGCAATCGTCAGGCCTGCGAGTTCATCCCGGTGCCCGGCGTCACCGAGCGCGAACTGGCCGAAGCCGCACAGCTCGCCAGCCTGTCCGACGAAACGCCGGAAGGTCGCAGTGTCGTCGTGCTGGCCAAGGAGAAGTTCGGACTGCGCGGGCGCGATCTGGCCGGGGCCAACGCCAGCTTCATCCAGTTCACGGCGCAGACGCGGATGTCCGGCGTCGACCTCGGAATCTCGAAGATCCGCAAAGGTGCCGTCGATTCGGTCGTCGATTACATGACCCGGATCGCCGGGAGCCACTCGGTACCGCCCGAGCTGAAATCGATCGCCGAGCGCGTGGCCCGAGTCGGCGGCACGCCGCTGGCCGTGGTCCGTGATGAACGCGTGCTCGGCGTCATCCACTTGAAGGACATCGTGAAGGGCGGCATCCGCGAGCGATTCGCCGAACTGCGCCGCATGGGCATCCGCACGGTGATGATCACCGGTGACAACCCGCTGACTGCCGCTGCGATCGCCGCCGAAGCCGGTGTCGATGACTTCCTGGCGCAGGCAACGCCCGAAGACAAGCTGGCGCTGATCCGCAAGGAGCAGGCCGGTGGCCGGCTGGTCGCGATGTGCGGCGACGGCACCAATGACGCGCCAGCCCTTGCCCAGGCCGATGTCGGTGTCGCGATGCAGACCGGCACCGTCGCGGCCCGTGAAGCCGGCAACATGGTCGATCTCGATTCCGATCCGACCAAGCTGATCGAGATCGTCGGCATCGGCAAGCAGTTGCTGATGACCCGCGGCGCGCTGACCACGTTCTCGATCGCCAATGACGTCGCCAAGTATTTCGCGATCGTGCCGGCGCTGTTCGCCTCGTTCTATCCGCAGCTCGATGCGCTGAACGTGATGGGCTTGGCGACCCCGCAGAGCGCGATCCTGTCGGCGATCATCTTCAACGCGCTGATCATCATCGTGCTGATCCCGCTGGCGCTGCGCGGGGTCGCGTACCGCGCGGTTGGCGCCGGACAACTGCTGGCGCGGAACCTCGCGATCTACGGCGGCGGCGGGCTGATCGCACCGTTCGTGGGCATCAAGCTGATCGATCTGGCGATCACCGCGCTCGGTCTGGCGTAAAGCGGGTCGCGACCCACCCTCCAGAACACCGAATCCAGGAGCAAAACCATGCTGCAACACCTGCGCCCCGCCCTCGTGCTGCTGACCCTGTTCACGATCCTGACCGGCGTCGCCTACCCGATGGCGATCACCGGCGTGGCACAGGCGCTGTTCCCACATCAGGCCAACGGCAGCCTCGTTGTGCTGGATGGCAAGACGATCGGCTCGGAACTGATCGGCCAATCGTTCGCCAGCCCCGGCTACTTCCACGGCCGGCCGTCGGCGACCGGTCCCGAGCCGTACAACGCCTCGTCCAGCAGCGGCTCGAATCTGGGCCCGACCTCGAAGGCGCTGCTGGAACGGGTCAAGGCGGACGTCGACAGACTTCGCATCGAGAATCCGCACCGCGTGATTCCGGTCGATCTGGTCACGGCGTCCGGCAGCGGGCTCGATCCGCACGTGTCGATCGCCGCCGCCGAGTTCCAGATTCCACGCATCGCCCGCGCCCGCAGCGTCGACGCGGAACTGCTGCGCACGCTGATCGAGAAGCACCGCGAAGTGCCGGTGCTCGGGCTGCTGGGCGAGCCGGTGGTCAACGTGCTGGCGCTGAATCTGGCGCTGGACACGCTGTTTCCGACCATTCACTGATCCGGAAAGCGCCCGATCGGCGTCCGATCGAGGCCGGATTTGGCTGCGCGGAAGCGATGAACATGAACGATATACTCCGTCCGGCACCGGTATCGGTGCATGCCTTGCGGACTCATGTCCCCTCTCGACAACGCGCTGCTGGTCGCTCTGGCCTGCGCGCTGGTGGTGCTGAACGGCTTTTTCGTCGCCGCAGAATTCTCGCTGGTGAAGCTGCGCTCGACCCGGGCGCAGGAACTGAGCACGCAAAGCGGCTGGCGCGGCCGCATCCTCGGCAAGGTGCATGGCCGTCTCGATACCTATCTGTCGGCCTGTCAGCTCGGCATCACGCTGTCCAGCCTGGGGCTGGGCTGGGTCGGCGAGCCGGCGTTTGCCGGGCTGCTGGAGCCGCTGCTGACGATTGTCGGCATCGACAACGAACGGACCGTGCACACGATCTCGTTCGTCGTCGCGTTCTCGGTGATCTCGTTCCTGCACATCGTGATCGGCGAGCTGGCGCCGAAGTCGATGGCGATCCGTCGACCGGAAGGCGTGTCGCTGTGGACGGCGACACCGCTGTACGCGTTCTACTGGCTGATGTACCCGGCAATCGAACTGCTGAACCGCAGCGCCAATGTCGCGCTGAAGGCCGCCGGCCTCGAAGGCACTAACGGCGGTCACGGCGGTCACGGCGACAACAGTTACACCCATGACGAGCTCAAGATGATCCTGCATCTGAGCCATGCCGCTGGCGACAAGCCGGAATCGAACCTCAACATCATGCTGGCGCACACGCTCGAACTGCAGGATCTGGTCGCCAGCGACCTGATGCGGGCGCGCCGCGATCTGGTGTCGCTGAGCACCGATCACAGCCACGCCGAGGTTCGCCGCATCGTGCAGAAATACGGATACAGCCGCTATCCGCTGCTCGATGACGATGACGCCGTGATCGGCGTGGTCCACGTGAAGGACCTGCTGCTGGAAGCGCCGGGCGAGGATTTCAGCCTGCGCCTGCGCCGCTTGGCTCGCGACATCCACCGCTTCCGCGAAGACTCGCCGGCGCTCGAAGTGCTGCGCCGCTTCCGTCAGGGCGCGCCGCATCTGGCGTTGGTCGAAGACATGGAAGGCACGATGGAAGGCTTCGTCACGCTCGAAGACGTGCTGGAAGCGATGCTCGGCGAGATCGTCGATGAGTACGAGCCGCGCCGTGCCGGACAGGTCGATCGCCGCATCGTCCATCTCGCCGACGGCAGCCTGCTGTTGCGCGGCGATACGCCGGTCTACCGGCTGGAGCGCGTGCTCGGTGCCGAGATCGACGGCAGCGACGAGGTCGACACCGTCGCCGGCCTCGTGATGCAGAAGCTGGACCGCATCGCCGTGCGCGGCGATGCCGTCCGCATCGGCGATGTCGACATCACCGTGCAGCGTGTCACCGGCCCGCGCATCGAGCGGATCAAGGTCATGCGGCGAGCAGCGGCCTGAGCCCATGAGCGCCGACGAGCCGGAACGCCCGTCGCCCGAGGCGCTGCTCGAACGCTCCCGCCTCGATGCGCGCGGCAAGCTGCGAATCTTCCTCGGCGCTGCCCCCGGCGTCGGCAAGACCTGCGCGATGCTCAAGGCGGCGCAGCGCAAGCGCGAGGAAGGGGTCGATGTCGTCGTCGCCGTGGTCGAAACCCATGGCCGGCGCGAGACGCAGGCACTGGTCGCCGGTCTGGAACTGCTGCCGCGCCGCAGCCTGCCGTACCGGGGCCGCACGCTCGACGAGATGGACCTCGACGCGCTGCTCGCCCGCCGCCCGCAGCTCGCGCTGGTCGACGAACTGGCGCACAGCAATGCCGATGGTTCGCGCCATCCGAAGCGGCATCAGGACGTGGCCGAGCTGCTCGCCGCCGGCATCGACGTCTGGTCGACACTGAACATTCAGCATCTCGAAAGCCTGAACGATGTCGTGGCCCGCATCACCCGCGTGCGTGTCCGCGAAACCTTGCCGGACAGCGTGTTCGACACGGCCGACGAGGTCGAGATCGTCGACCTCACGCCGCAGGAACTGATCGAGCGCTTGAACGACGGCAAGGTCTACGCCGAGCCGCAGGCCCGCTCGGCGCTGAAGAACTGGTTCAAGCCCGGCAATCTCACGGCGCTGCGCGAACTGGCGCTGCGCCGCACCGCCGAGCGCGTCGACGACCAGATGCGCAGCTACATGCGCAGCCATGCCATCCGCGGCCCCTGGGCTGCGGCCGAGCGCCTGCTGGTCTGCGTCAACGAATCCCCCGCAGCGGCGGAAGTGGTGCGCCGCGCCAAGCGCGTCGCCGATCGCATGAACGCGCCGTGGATCGCGCTGCACATCGAGACGCTGCGCACGCGCCAGCTCGGCGAAAAGGCCCAGACCCGCATTGCCGATACCTTGCGGCTGGCCGAATCGCTCGGCGCGCAGACCCTGACCCTGCCTGGCACGCGCCGCATCGGCGATGACCTGCTGGCCTATGCGCGAGACCAGAACATCACCCAGATTCTGCTCGGCAAGTCGGTGCGCAGCCGCTGGTTCGAGTGGCGTCACGGGTCGGTGGTGCGCGATCTGATGGCGAACGCGGCCGGCATCGACATCCACATCCTGGCCGAAGAAGCCCTCGCCGCACCGAGCGATGACGGCGAGCGCGTCGCGCCGAAACCACGGCGCACGCCGGGCCGCGAAGTCACGGCGTACACCGCCACCGCCGTGATGGTCGCCACCGCGACGGTGGTGGGCCGCGCGTTGCTGTCCCTGGTCGAGATCCCGAACATCTCGCTGATCTATCTGGCGGCCGTGCTGTGGAGTGCCACGCGCTATGGACTGGCGGCATCGATCTTCGCGTCGATCGCGAGCACGGCGTCCTACAACTTCTTCTTCATCGAGCCGCTGTACACCTTCACCGTGGCCGATCCGGCACAGGTGCTGGCACTCGTGTTCTTCTGCGTGGCCGCCGTGCTGACCAGCACGCTGACCGCTCGCGAACGCCAGCAGGCGGATACGGCGCACGAGCAGGCGCGCACCACGGCGGCCCTGCTCGCGTTCAGCCGCAAGCTGGCCGGCATCCGCAAGCTCGACACGCTGATGGCCGCCAGCGCGGCCCAGATCGCGAACATGCTCGAGGTCGAAGCGCTGCTGCTGCTGCCGGACAACGCCGGCACCTTGATGCCGATGGCCAGCGCGCCCGCCGGTGCGGCGCTGGACGAAGCCGATCTCGCTGCCGCCACCTGGTGCTGGAACCACAACCAGCCGACCGGACGCGGTACCGACACCCTGCCCGGCGGCCGCCGTCTGTTCCTGCCGCTGCGGACCGGTCAGGGCAAGCTGGGGGTCGTCGGGGTCAGCCGTCCCGGCGCGAATTTCCGGCTCGATCCGGACGAGCGGCGCCTGCTCGATGCGCTGGTCGATCTCGCCGCCATCGCCACCGAGCGCATCCGGCTGGCCAAGGACGTCGATCAGGCCCGCATGCTGGCCGAGACCGAGAAGCTGCGCGCCTCGCTGCTGACCTCGATCTCGCATGATCTGCGCACGCCGCTGGCGTCGATCATCGGCACCCTGGCGTCATTGCGCGGCTATGGCGATCGCTATGACAGCGCGACACGCAGCGACATGCTCGGTACGGCGTCCGATGAAGCGGAGCGTCTGAATCGCCACGTCGCCAACCTGCTCGACATGACCCGGCTCGATGCCGGCGCGCTCGAGCCGCAGCGCGAACCCTGCGATCTGGCCGATCTGATCGCCGGGGCCCTGCGCCGCAGCGAGGTGGCGCTGGCGGCGCACAAGGTCAAGCTCAGCGTCCCTGCGAACCTGCCGCTGCTGCTGCTCGACGAAGGTCTGATGGATCAGGTACTGGTCAACCTGCTCGACAACGCGGCCAAGTACACGCCGCCCGGCAGCACGATCGAGATCGGCGTCGTCCGTCATCGCTTCAGCATCGTCATCAGCGTGCGCGACAACGGCCCGGGCATTCCGGCTGCCGACCTCGACCGCATCTTCGACAAGTTCTACCGCGTGCGTGAAGACGCCGACCGTTCGCGCGCCGGCACCGGTCTGGGGCTCGCGATCTGTCGCGGCTTCATCATCGCGATGGGCGGCCGCATCCACGCCCGCAACCGCTCCGACCGCACCGATGGCCAGCCGGCCCAAGGCGCCGAATTCCTGATCGAGTTCTCGCCCGACCTGATCGCCGAAACCGCGCCCGACCGCGATGAGCCGGCATCGCCATGAGCCGCGCAACATGAGCCTGACGCTGGGAAAGGTCCTGATCGTCGACGACGAAGCGCCGATCCGCCGCCTGCTGCGCAACACGCTGCAGGTCAACGACTATCAGGTGATCGAAGCGGGCAGCGTCGCGGAAGCGCTGTCGATGGTTGGCCAAGAACGACCCGACCTGATGCTGCTCGACCTCGGCCTGCCGGATGGCGATGGACAGGCGGTGATCGAAGCCGTACGCGGCGGGCGGGTGAAACGGTCCGGCGCCAGCTCCGGCGATCGCTCGGATCCTGCGGTCGAGACTTCGCTTGCGATCCCGATCATCGTCCTCTCCAGCCGTACCGACGACCGCGGCAAGGTTCGTGCGCTCGATGCTGGTGCCGACGACTACGTGACCAAGCCCTTCAGCGTCGACGAACTCCTCGCCCGCATACGCGCTGCGCTTCGCCACCGCATGCAAAGCCAGGGGACGCAACCACTGTTCGTCAGCGGCGCCTTGAGCGTCGATCTCGTCCGGCGGATCGTCCTTCGCGATGGCATGGAGGTGAAGCTCTCGCCGAAGGAATACGGAATCCTGCAGCAACTGGTCCTGCATGCCGGCAAGGTGCTGACCCACCGACACCTGCTGCGCGAAGTCTGGCGACAGGATTCCGATGGCGACGTCGCCTACCTCCGCGTCTACATCCGCCAGCTTCGCGCCAAGCTCGAAAACAACCCCGAGCAGCCGTCGCTGATCGTTACCGAACCGGGCGTGGGGTATCGGCTCCGCGGCTGATCGGTCGCCCTCGTGCGACCGCGCACGGTTGGACGCGGCGGGCGACCATTTACGGATTCGGACGCCGCTGTCGGAGGATGTCGGCCAGACGATCCGGCGTGTGGTCGATCCGTTCAAGATGCGGGTACTGCAGGCCGTCGTGATAGTCGAGCTTGACCGTGCTGTAGCGATCGTAGGTTTTCATCAGCAGCTCGATCGGAGCAGCACCGGACTTGGCAGCCTTGATCGTGTCGCGCAGCAGCTCGTAGCTGTAGGCGCGGCCATCGACCGCGACGAGCGTCATGCCCTTGGCGAGGCCGGCATTGAACGCGGGGCTGTCCCACAGCACGTCGGACAGTTCGCCGTCCTTGCCCATGACGATGCCGAGCGAGTAGCTGAAGTCCTTGGTCTTGCGTCTTTCGTCGACGCCCTTCGTGAACTCGGAAGGCTTGTCGGTGTAGACCAGCATCCAGCCGCTTCGAGCGAGACCGTCGAGCGGCGCGCCGGGACCATGGCCTTCGAGGCGTGAATCGAGAAAGCTGGACCAGTCGAACGGCGCGACGTCGTTCAGGGCCGCGACCACGTCTTCGAAACCGTACAGTTCCGGCGTGGACGAGCCGTCGTTGACGCCGAAGAAGCGACGGGCAAAGTCGTCCAGCGAGCGCTGCCCCTGCGTCAGCTCCCGCAACTTCGTGTCGGCATCTAGCCAGATCAGCAGACCTTCGTTGTAGTAGTCCTCGCTGCGCTGCCAACTGGCGAATGACAGCGGGCGACGCGGCGTCAGCAGCGGCTGATTCGTCGTGTCGCTCAACGCCCGCCAGCGACGTCCCGGCCGGCCGCGGTCGAGACTCGCAGCGATGGCGGCGATCGAATCCCGTGCGAGTTCCTCTTTCCACAGGCCCGAGCGCGCGGACAGCACCTGTCCCCAGTACTGGGTCATGCCTTCGTAGACCCACAGGCCGCTGTTCCGCATCGGCGTGTTGAAGTGCGGCGTCCACAAGTCCGCGGGGCGGCGGAACTTGCCGTTCCACGAGTGCGTGTACTCGTGCGGCAGCAGGCTGCGGCTGACGGCCGACTTGTCCCAGTCGCTGAAGTAGTCGGCATCCAGCGCGTTCTCGCTGGACTGATGATGTTCAAGCCCGATGCCGCTGAAGTTGCCGCTGAGGCCAAGCAGGAAGTCGTAGTGCGCGTAATGCTGCGAGCCGTACAGCAGCAGCGCTTCCTGCACCAGCGCCCGATGCGCGGCGAGCTGCTCCGCGGTGATCTCGAGGCTTCTCGCATCGTCGGCGACGACATTCAGGCGAACCGGAACCTTCGCGTCGGGATCCGACAACAGCACTTGACGGAAGTGACGGCCGGCGAAGATCGGCGAATCGATCAGTGCGTCGAGCGAGACTGACGCGAAGCGAATGCGATCGCCGTCGCGATGCGCGACGTCCAGTGCCGTGCCGAACTGCCAGCCGGCAGGCACCGTGATGCTCGGCTCGAATTCGATGCGCCGGGCATCGAACCCAGCCGGGTACAGCACCACCGCGTTCCACTGCAGCCCGACGATCTCCGGCGTGGCCACGAAGCGGCCCTGATCCTTCAGCAGCGGCGAGGCGTACTGGAACTCGAGATTCAGCCGACTCGCCCGTTTCGGCACCACCATTCGGAAAGCGAAGGAATCGACAGGATCACGCGTCCACTCCACCCGTCGACCATCGTCGGTCGTGATGATGAGTCCCGCCAAAGCCTCGATCGGCCCGCGCGGTGCGTGATTGCCGGGCAGCCATTCGGGATACCACAGCGTCAGCGGGCCGGGCCTGACCGGCAGCGACTCGGCAACCCGCAGCAAGCGACGGCTGGTGTCGGTCAGGTCGACCGCGACGGCAATCGTCCCCGGATACCGGCCGCCTTTCGGCGCTGGCGGTGCGGCCGCGGCCGCCGGACCGATCCCGAGGACTACGGCGAGACACAACAGGCAGGCGAGCCGCCCGCGACAAGCGCGCAACAGGTTCACGACGACGATCTCCGGAAGGATGAAACCCGCACGATGGCGCGGCCCGTTCTCGTGCACGCAAGACGCCCGCCAATCACGGCGCGACGGTCGCGCACCCCACCGCCGTGCGCGGCGGCGGGCGATGCGCACTGATGAAGCGACACGGTCGCGACCCCGCGAACGCGGAGCGAGCGAATCCGTGCAGGCCGTCAGCGCTCGCGGCGAACAGGCCAGCGAATGCGCAAGCGGCGCTGGGACGCCGCCTGCGACCGCCCCGGCGACGCGGATCAGCCCTTGGTCGGCGCCTTCTTCGCGCTGACTTCCGCCAGCTTGCTCGCGAGCGCGGCCGGCGGCAGGTAACCCGGGAAGATGTCGCCGTTCGGCAGTACCAGCATCGGCGTGCCGCGAATGCCGAGCGACTGCGCCAGCTCGTATTCGGCCGCGATCGGGTTCTCGCAGACCTTGCCCTTGATCTTGATGGTGGCGCCGCTCTTGGCCTCGGTCAGCGCCTTCTGCTGGTCGGCCGAGCACCAGACCGCTTCGGCGCTGCGCCAGGATTCCGTATCCGGCCCGGAACGCGGGTAGAACGCGTAACGGATGGCGATGCCCTTGGCGTTGTACTGCGCGATTTCCGAGTGCAGCTTGCGGCAGTAGCCGCAGTCGACATCGGTGAACACGGTGACCGTGTACTTGGCGACCACCGGCGGCGACGGGGCAAACTCGATGTACTTGCGGTCGCCGAAGGTGCTGAGCACGGCGAGGCGATCGACCCGGCGGCGGTTCTCGGTCAGCTCCTCGCCATTTTCGAGGTTCACGAGGTCGCCGCGGAACAGGAACTTGCCGTCGGCAGTCACATAGGCGAAATCCCGCTCGTGCTGGATTTCGAGGATGCCGGCAATCGGCGACGGCCGGACGTTTTCCGGCTTGATGCCGAGTGCTTTGACCAGTCGATCCCGCGTGGCGTCGCTGACCGCGTCCTCGGCCGCCCAGGAGAATCCGGTTGCGAGAATGGCCAGCGCGGCGGCGGCCAGGCGAGAGAATTTCATGCGACGAGGTCCGGCGAAAGGGTGTGTCCGAGTATGACAAAAACCCTGCCGGACGGTTCAGCGCGCCTGCCCGGATCAACGACCGGACCCGGATCTGACAAGGTGCAGCATCGCGCCGTGACGCATCACGCGGACTCGATGTCGTCGATCCGTTAGCATCGTCGCATTCGCCCGCTCTTCCGACGGCCGCGCCTGCTCCGCGATCGGCCGCCCTGCCCTTGCCCACCGGAACCCGCTGTCCCGCATGGAAGTTGCCAGCCACGCCATTCTTGTCGCAGGAACGCTGTTCCTGATCAGCATTCTGGCCACGGCGATGACGCCGCGGCTGGGCGTGCCGCTGCTGCTCGTGTTCCTGATCGTCGGCCTGCTGGCTGGTCAGGACGGCCCGGGCAAGATCGTGTTCAACGACTTCAAGCTGGCGAATATCGCCGGCACCGCGGCGCTCGCGGTGATCCTGTTCGACGGCGGCCTGCGCACGCCGCTGTCGAATTTTCGCGTCGGCCTGCGGCCGGCGCTGTCGCTGGCGACGGTCGGCGTGCTGCTGACCACGGCGATCGTCGGCGCGGTCGCAGCCTCGCTGTTCAAGCTGCCTCTGGCCGAAGGCTTCCTGATCGGCGCGATCGTTGGCTCGACCGATGCCGCCGCAGTGTTCTCGCTGCTGTCGACGCGCTCGGTGCGCCTGAACAACCGCATCAGCTCCGCACTGGAGATCGAATCCGGCACCAACGATCCGATGGCGGTGATGCTGACCATGGGTCTCGTTCATTACCTGCTGGCGCCGGCGACCTACAGCTGGGAAGACATCGCGCTGCTGCTGGTCACGCAACTGGCGCTCGGTGTCGGCCTGGGCTACAGCGGTGGCCGGCTGTTGATATTGACGATCAACAAGGTCGAACTCGGCGATTCGCTGTACCCGCTGCTGACCATGTTCGGCGGGCTGCTGATCTACGGCGTGACGGCAACGCTGGGCGGCAGCGGCTTTCTGGCGGTCTACCTCGCCGGCCTGATGCTGGGCAACCAGCCGTTGCGGGCCTACGCCAGCATCAAGCGCTTCCACGACGGCATTGCCTGGCTGGCGCAGATCGGTATGTTCCTGACCCTGGGCCTGCTGGCAACGCCGAGCCGGATGGTCGATGCACTGCAGCCGGCGCTGCTGACCGCGGCCGCGCTGATCTTCGTCGCGCGACCGATTGCCGTGGTCGCGTCGCTGCTTCCGTTCCACTTCCCGTGGCGCGAGCAGGTCTATCTGGCCTGGGTCGGCCTGCGCGGGTCGGTGCCGATGGTGCTGGCAACGTTTCCGCTACTGGCGGGGCTACCGAATTCGACGCTGTTCTTCGACGTCGCTTTCGTCATCGTGCTGGTGTCGCTGGTCGTGCAGGGCTGGACCGTGGCGCCCGCGGCGCGGCTGCTTGACCTGCAGATGCCGCCGCTGTCGACACGTGTTCGCCGTGCCGACATCGATTTGCCCGGCACGCGCGGCTACGAGATCGTCAGCTACCGTCTGGCCCGCGGCAGCGCGCTGATCGGCAAGAAGCCGAAGCAGCTGCCGATCGAGGATGGTTCGCGCATCGTCAGCCTGACCCGTGCCGGCAGGCTCGTGCCGTACCGCGAGTGGGGCACGTTGAAAGGCGGCGACTACCTGTCGCTGATCGTCGCGAAGTCCGAACTGCCCGAGATGGACAAGCTGTTCACCTCGACCCGCGGCGTGCAGGCAGCGGAACAACAGCGCTTCTTCGGCGAATTCGTCGTGAGTCCGGATGCGCCGCTCGCCGATCTGGTGGCCGCCTACGGCCTCGATGTGCCATCCGGCGCGCCAGGCAAGACGCTGGCCGCGTTCGTTTCCAGCGTGCTGCACAAGCCGGTGGTCGGCGATCGCCTGCGCCTCGGCGACATGGAACTGGTGGTGCGCAAGATGGATGGCGAGAAGATCGTCGAACTGGGCCTGCGTCTGCCGCACGGCTGAAGCGCGACCGCACGCGGCGACGGCCGCGTCGCAGTCCGCTGTTCCGTCACCGTTGATCGCGCTTGATCACGCTTCAGCGCTGCTTGCGCCACGCGGGCGAAATCCGCACAGTGCCGAGTCTGGCCTGCAGCAGACCACTACGCCTCGCGCAAAGGTGGCGCCCCTGCACGGCCATCGGGGAGATTTCTTGCAGAATCGGGCTGCAGCTGCGTTTTCTCGACGCTGATCGCGGGTTTCGTCAATGTCGTGCCACTTCCACTGGCGTTTCGCCGCCAGCTGGTGTGGTTCGTGCGTTGCGCCAGTGACACGATCCGGCAGTTCGCGAGCGCCACGTCGCAGTCAGTGCGACGCGCGCCATCGCGGCGGTGGCCGGGTCATCGAACGGTTTCAAAGCAAATTCACGGGAGAGGGGTTTCATGCTGGAGCTTCTGGGTCATGTGGCATTCGGCTTGTTCGGACTGGCGTCGCTGATCGCGATCGGCGTGCTGTTCTCGAACAATCGCGGCGCGATCGACCGCAAGCTGGTGCTGACCGGCGTGACCCTGCAGATCGTCTTCGCGACCTTCGTGCTGAAGGCGCCGCTCGGTCGCGACATCTTCGACAGCCTCGCCGGTGGCTTCGTCGCGCTGCTCGGCTACGCCAAGGTCGGTTCGACCTTCATCTTCGGCTCGCTGACCTCGAGCGACACGCTCGGCTTCATCTTCGCCGTGCAGGTGCTGCCGACGATCATTTTCTTCGCCGCACTGACTGGCGTGCTGTATCACCTCGGCGTGATGCAGAAGATCGTGCAGGGCATGGCCTGGGCGATCACGCGCGTGATGAAGGTGTCGGGGGCTGAAACCACCTCGGTCTGCGCCAGCGTCTTCGTCGGCCAGACCGAAGCGCCGTTGACGATCAAGCCGTACATCGAGCGCATGACCGAATCCGAGCTGATGACGGTGATGATCGGCGGCATGGCGCACATCGCCGGCTCGGTCATGGCGGCGTACATCGGCCTGCTCGGCGGCGGTGATCCGGTGGAATCGGCGTTCTACGCCAAGCACTTGCTTGCGGCGAGCGTGATGGCGGCGCCGGCGACGATCCTGATCGCCAAGATCCTGCGGCCTGAAGTCGGCGAGCCGCTGACCCGCGGTGATGTCCGCGTGCCGGTCGAAAAGCACACCGCGAATGTCATCGATGCCGCCGCGGCCGGAGCCGGCGAAGGCCTGAAGCTCGCGATGAACGTCGGCGCGATGCTGCTGGCCTTCGTCGCGCTGATCGCGCTGATCAACGCGCCGGTTGCAGCACTCGGCACCCTGGACCTCGGCGGCACCACGATCAATGCCGTGCTGTCCGGCTGGGCGGGCCGCGACGTGAGCTTGAGCCTGCAGACGATTTTCGGGTATGTGCTGGCGCCGCTGGCCTGGCTGATCGGCGTGCCGTGGCAGGACGCAACCCTGGTCGGCAGCTTCATCGGCCAGAAGATCGTGATCAACGAATTCGTGGCCTACGTCGACCTGTCGAAGAACCTCGGCAACCTGCTGCCGGAAAGCCGCGTGATCGCGACTTACGCGCTGTGCGGATTCGCCAACTTCTCGTCGATCGCGATCCAGATCGGCGGCATTGGCGGACTGGCCCCGTCGCGTCGCGCCGACCTCGCCCGCCTCGGCCTGCTCGCCGTGCTCGGCGGCACGCTGGCGACGCTGATGACGGCGACGATCGCCGGCGTGCTGGCGCACTTCTGAGCCTCGAAACGCCGCCTGCCGGGCACACGAACGTGCCCGTCGTTGCGCCATCGATGCTGGCCGGCGCTACGCGGCGGCAGTCGTCGGTCCGGATTCATCGGGACCGTGCCGCGCCGGGCTGAGCGTT
Organism: Nevskia sp.; assembly: GCF_021732705.1. Classification (GTDB taxonomy): domain Bacteria; phylum Pseudomonadota; class Gammaproteobacteria; order Nevskiales; family Nevskiaceae; genus Nevskia. Next base: position 164,192 of record NZ_JAKFUM010000007.1, read on the forward strand.
GGCGCCGCCGAGCGGAAGCTCGCGCTACCGATGACGCCTCGCTGACGCGGGGCTGATCCCAGCCACGATCTCGCGAAACAGAAGCGCCGGCGACGTGTTACGGCCGTGCAGCAAACGCCGCGACAAGCCGGACATAGCCGGCCTGGTACGAGATTGCCGGCTCCGCCACCACCCATGGCGCGTCGCTGTTGGTGTTCCAGTCCTTGAACGACTTCTGGGGCGGCTGACCGGACGGCGGCTGCAAGGTCGGCGGCACGCCGTTGGTCGACGCCGTGGCGTTCGGGCCGCCGGGCACGTAGCCCGGTGCCGGACCGCATTCGGAAACTCCGGCGGTGCTCCACTTCGACTTTTCCCAGAACCACTTGTGGAAGACGGCGTTCACCGAGCGCGTGGCGCCGTACGACGCCATGTTGGTCAGGTAGACGATGCCCAGCGGATTGACGCCGTGGAAGTAATGCAAGGTGTCGAGCGCACGCGTGCGATACGGCGTCTTGTCCTTGATGTCGATGTCGAACAGCTCGACATCGATGTTGCTCGCGCCATAGCCGGCGCGCGGGTTGTTGCTGCCCCAGTGGTACTGCGGCTCGTGCAGGAAGTTGCGATACAGGTCATCGCCCGCGACGGAGCCGTAGATGCCGTGCCCGGCCTTGACGTCGGCCAGCTTGTCGGCAAGGAAGGTCTTGCGCAGACCCGGGTCGGCCTGCGGCAGCCGCGTGTAGGCCAGCGCCGCCTCGCCCTGATACGGCCAGTAGCGCGACCAGCCGCTGTCCCGGTATGCGTACAGATCGCGGTAGTTGGCCTTCAGATAGTCGTCGTAGCCCTTCTCGCCGGTGATGGCGTACAGATAGACCGCCGCGACTGCGGCAAGTCCCTGCTGCTGGCCAACATCGAGGTCGGCATCACCGGCGTGGATCTTCTGGCTGTCGCAGGCCGTTTCCTTCTCCGGCGTCGCCTGATACCGCTCCCACGCCTTGATCGCGCGGATTTCCAGCGCCGTGGCCTCGTTCTCCAGCGCCGGGAACTGCCGATAGACCTGCGCGGCATGCGCGAACATGCTGGCGACGGCAATGGTCGAAGACGTGCAGCTGCCGATGTAATAGCGCTTGGCCGTGTCGCGGCTCGGCGGATCCGCCGGCGTCAGATCGATCGCGCCGACCTTCAGCGCAGCACTGCCATCCGGGTTCTGCATCTTCTTCAGCCAGTCGATCTCCCACTTCACTTCGTCGATCACATCCGGAATGCCGTTGCCGGACTCCGGGATGTTGAAGTCGTCGGAGAAGACCTTCGGGTTCAGCTCGTAGGACGTCAGCAACTGGTGGACCGGCTGCATGGCATAGGTCACGTACTTGTTGGTGTCGCCGGCATCGAACCAGCCACCGCTCAGGTCACGCGCCTTGGCCGGGTTGCCGGGATCGTTGATGTCGCGCGCCTCGACATCCTGAAACTCGCGGATGTAGGCCGGTTCGTCGGCCCAGCAGGCGCCGGCAAACTTCGCATCCTTGCGGAACGCACTGCGCTGGTAGAAGAACATGCGGACCGATGCCTTCAGCGCGTCGGCATAGACATCCGGCTTGATCGAGAAGATCGCCGAGCGGCGCTTGGTTTCGGTGTCGAACACGATGTACTCGCCCGGCGCGTCGAGCTTGCTGAAATCGAACCACCAGCCGTGATCGCCGGACGAATCCTGCGTCTTGCCGAACTCCCACAGCAGCGGCTTGCCGGTGAACACGACCTCGCCGTCGGCGACGCGCCGCACCTCGTAGTCCTCGCCCGGAACGTACGGATCCTTGGCGTCGAAGCCGGCATCCGGGCTGCGGATCACCGCGACCTTCGGATCCCCCGGCCGATAGCCGAACTGATCGACGAGGATGTGCAGGTCGAGCGGCACCGCCTTCAGCGAATCCGGCACCGAGCGCGTGGCTGCGCTGACCTTGGCCACCGCTGCCGCAGCGGCAGGCGCATCGGCCGCTTGCGCGGTGCCTTCGCTGTCGTCATCGCAGCCGCTCAGCAGGCCGCCGGCCAGCACGCTGGCCATGGTGACGCGCAACGGGAAACGCAGCAGGGCGGCAACACGGTTCATCGGGTGACTTCCTGGCAAGGGGCGGCCTTGCGGCTGCTGGAACCGCAACTGTAGAGAACGCGGAGGACGCCCACCGGATCGATGAGGCGAATTTCCGGCAGGACCGGGACGGCGCTGCGGCCGCCGAAACGGAATTGTCGCGAATGCGTTGCAGTACCGGCAATCGCTCCCTACAATGCGCGCCTCGGACAGTTAGCTCAGTGGTAGAGCATCGCCTTCACACGGCGGGGGTCACAGGTTCAAGCCCTGTACTGTCCACCAAATTCAATGACTTAGGCCCGGTTTTCACCGGGCTTTTTTCATTTAGACGGAATTTAGACGCCGCCGCCGTGACGCGCTACGGCGTCCCAAACCAGCGTGCCGACCGCGCAAAGGATGCCGATACCGATCACCCACATGATTCGGGTGATCGTTCGCAGGTTGTCAGCCATCACCGGGATCGGCGCAACCGCTTCCTCGACGTTCTGCAGGCGTCGATTGATCGTCGTGTGCCGTTCCTCGCAAATTCGCTCGTGAGCGGTCATCCGGTAATCCGTCTGCCTGCGGTCGTCGTTCGCCATTTCAGCTTTCCTGGAGCGATGAGCGGGCGGGGTCACGCGAGGAACCCGAGGTCGCGCGTCGCGAAGTTCGGCAGGTTGGGGAAAATGCCGTTCAGGGCGCTGTCCGGGACGCCCATCCACTTCGCGCACGTCGCGGCGATCTGATCGATCGACGTGGTCGGAATGTACCGGCCCTGCCCGACATCCAGCGGCCCGCCGATCGCGAGGCTGGGCATCTGGCCGTAGTAGCCACCGATGACCGGCCCGCCGGCGGCGAAGTAAAACGTGCCCCAGCCGTGGTCCGAGCCGTCGCCGTTGCTGGTGAGCGTTCGGCCGAAGTCGGACTGTTCGAGCACCATCACGTTGTTCGCGACGCCCTGAGCGGTCATCTCGGTGAGGAACACGTCGACGGCCGTCGAGAACTGCGCCATCAGGCCGGGCAAGTTCGCAATTTCCGAATCATGCGAGTCGAATCCGCCGAGCTGCACGAAGAAAATCTCGCGGCCGAACCCGTCGGGAGGATTGACCTGGGTGCGCGCCTTGATCGTTCGTGCCACCTGGCGAAGCTGAACGCCAAGCTGTGATCCGGGGAAAGTCGTCACAACGTCGCCGGCTGCAGCCACGGCACTGTTGTAGATGTCGCGCTTGCTGATGGCGCTGTCATAGACGCTCCCCAGCGTCCTCGTGATCGGATTGGTCTCGGTGCGCGCGTTGGCCAGAAGCGCATTGGCCGCGGTCGACGGCCCGCCGCCAAACACGCCGCCGTGTAGGCGCGGCGAGATCGCGCCGTTGGCCGTTACCGCGTACGGAGACGTGTCTACGCCTACCTGCAGAGTCGGGTTCCCGCCGATATTGATGTTCACCGGCAGCGCTTGCGTGAGGCCTTGGGCGGCGAGGTAGTCCGCAAGACGGCCGGCCCAGCCGAAGCCGTCGTAAGCGTCCCCGGTGCCGGTCTGCACAAGCCGGGTCTGCTCGAAGTGCGAGAACAGTTGCGGCGGCAGTGAAACCCCTGCGTTGTACTGGGCCAGCGTCGTCGGCTGCACGAGATTCCCGGCGTTGCAGATCAGCGCGACCTTGCCCGCGTTGAAGCGGGTGTGAAGCGCGGACAGATTCGGGTTCAGGCCATACATGCCGCCATCGCTCGCGGTGCCGTTCAGGACGAGCGCTGAGCCTTGCGGGATCGCCAACGCACCGCGGCGAGCCGCATAGGTCGAGTAGCCCGAAAGCGGAACAACCGAAGCCCACGGGCTCAGTCCACCGTTCAGATAGACGTACACCAGTGCCTTGTAATCATTAAACATTTCAGTTCACCGTGTACTGTGGCGAGGTAATGAAGATCGACATCGCCATCACGGCGCGACGTGCGGGATTCGGGATGCCGGTCAGCGCGTTTGCGATGACAGCCTGGTTCTGCGGTGACATCCTGCCGCCGGTGAGGATGTCCGACATCCGCGCCACCAGCGCCGCAGGATCGGCCGCATACGGCTCCCAGTACGCCGTGTTCAGGTAGGCCACGCCCACGTTCGTTCCGGCAGGGACAACGCTGTAGAACTCGCTGGCATAGCGCACGCCCGCGGCGTCGCGGAACTGATATGCCAGTCGGGCCATTTCGTCGGCGGCGGCGGTGAGCGCCGATTCGGTCGCGAGCTGAAGCTCTGGCATGAAGTAGCCGGGAACTTCCGGCCGGATGAACGCCGGCTGATAGAAATTGAAAACCGACGGCGCAGACAGGAAGCGGTTCCGCAGCTCGCTGTTGAAGTAAATGTGCATCTGATCGCTGTCGTACAGGCCGTTCTCCGATGTCGCCGAGAACGCCCGATACATACGAAGCACAGCCAGCATGGGCTCCTGCGCCTTGCCCGCTGCGCTCGGAGTGCCCGGCGTCGGATTCATGGCCTCGGTATCCGTCAGGATCGCCCGCGCGACCTGCAGAAGATTCCCGTTCGTTGCGTTCCAGGCGGCGACCACGCGCGAGATGTAGGCCGGCGACGGGTTCGACGTGACCAGCTTCACGATCAGTTGGCGCGAGATGAACGGCGCGCACGACGGGTGCGCGACGAGGGCATCCAGCAAGGCGTCGATGTCGCTGTCCACAGTGCCGCCGGCCGGGATCACGATGCCGTCGATGATCGTTTTGGCTCCGGTCTCGTGATATGCCGGATAGGACGCCATCTGCGAACACAAACGACGTTCGGCCGGCGACGTTTGGTACTCCCAAATCAGCCCGCGCTCGTAGTCGGACGAAAACGGAGCGCCATTCGGGTTGGGGCCGAGGCCGGTCCAAACTGCGGCGGAGCCGGTGACCATCGGCTGCGTGTAGTTCGGGATCGGCCGGCCGTTGGCGTCGAGCTGGCGCGAGCCATCCGAGTTCAGCCGGTACAAGCCGATCGTGAACAGTTCCATGACTTCGCGCGCGAAGTTTTCGTCAGGCCGGCGGCCAGTGGCGGGGTCGGCTTTCTGGTTCTTGAAGTGCGACAGGAACACGCCCATCGTTTCGTTGCGGGAAACAGCGCCGATCAAGCTGCGGAAGCTGCCCAGCGCATGCGTGACGAGCAGATCGCCGTAAACCGCGAGGGGCTGACGGTTCTCGACGAAAAAGCCGGAATCTGCGCACACCAGAATGCCCGACAAGGCAAACGCCATGCGTTGCCGAAGCTGATCCGTCCCCAGGAGCGCGCCGCGCATCCATGGCCCGTCGCGCTGGCCTTGGTTGACTGCGGTGATACCCGTGGTCGACGGAGGCGCAGCGGCTTGCGCAGCGAACCACGGGTCAAGGTTCGTCACGCCGACAAGGGCTTCAGCCTCGGTCGGGCTCGCTCCCATCGTCGCGTTGTTCAGGAACCGAGCAGCGGTCGCGAGCGTCAGCGGCACCGCCGGGGCAGCGGCAGTCACCGTGACCTGCAGCGTTGACGCGCGAGGCGAATTCGGCGAACCGGCAAGGGTTTCGGTCACCGTGATCGAGTGCGTCTGCGCCTCGCTGAAATCTGTGGCGACCGCCCCAGTCACGATCGTCATGCCCGACAGCGCGAAGCGACCGCCGGCCGTATCGGTCAGCGACAGCGTCGAGCCAATCGTGATGCCAGAAATGGTACCGACCAGGATGGCGGGCGCGCTGCCCTCGACGATCGAGCCACCAGCGAGGGTCAAGGGAGCGAGCACGGTCGCGTCCACGATGGTGACCGTGATCGCGGTATCGCGCGGCGAGCCGGATGCACCAGCCAGCGCCTCGCGCAGCACGATTTCGTGCGTAGGGGACACATCGAAGTTGGTCGCGGTCGCACCGGCAACCAGGTTGCCGCTGTTCAGGGCAAAACGACCGCCGGCATCGTTCGCCAGCGCCAGGGTCGATCCGAGCGTGCGGCCGACGATCGCGCCGACAAGCGTGCCGGCCAGACTGGCTTCGGTCAGGGTCGCGTTGCTCAGCGTCAGCGCAGCGAGCGACACGGCCGGGGCAACGTCGGTCACCGCAATGGTGATTGCCGTGTCGCGCGGCGAGCCGGATGCGCCGGCCAGCGTCTCGCGGACCGTGATCAGATGACTCGTCGATGCGGCGTAATCGGTCGGAACGGTTCCGGTCACGATCGCAAGGCCGTTCAGCGCGAAACGTCCGCCGGCCGTGTCGATCAGCGACAGCGTCGAGCCGACAGTGCGCCCCGACAGCGTGCCAACCGCAGTGCCGGCCGCGGCCCCTTCGGCAACCACGGTGCCGGACAGAGCAAGCTGCGCAAGCGTCGGCGCAACTGCAACTGCGGCGACGGAGATCATGAGCGTCGTATCGCGAGGCGAACCGGTAGCCCCCGCCAACGTCTCGCGCACGGTGATTGTGTGCACCGCGCTGACGGCACGGTCGGTCGGCGTCGAGCCGGCGACGACGTTCATGCCCGACAGCGCGAAGCGACCGCCGGCCGTGTCGGTCAGCGACAGCGTCGAGCCGGCCGTCGCCCCGAGAATCATGCCGACTGGGGTGCCGTTTGCAGAACCGGAATCAATAGTCGCGGCGGACAGCGAGAGCGTCGACAGAACCGGTGCCGGGATTGACCCACCGCCGCCAGGCGGCGATGCAAGCGTGACGACGCCGGCATAATCCTTCTTCTTCCAGACGCCTTCGGTGGAAAGGAACGTCATGAACGCACCGGGCCGCGCCGGGCGCGGGGCGGCTTCGTCGGACAGCATGTTTTGTTCGATAGGCATCAGTTGATCTCGAAAGCGATGGCATTGCCTTGCAGGAGCAGCACACCGGAACCCTCAATCACGAGGGTGCCGGCGATAAGCAGGTTGTGATCCGCGGGGATGGCCACGACTTGGCCATGCCGGATGTGGTTCAGGGAGGCAGGCACCGACGAGAAGCGCCAAGCATGGCCGTCCCAGTGCATCGGCGTCTTGGCAACTGCTGACCAGCCGGTAACGCCAATCGCGTCCAGCCCGCCGGGGTCTGGCCGCGTGTCGCCGTGCATCGCGACGACCAAGGTCATCGCGATGAAATCGCCAAGCGGAAGCTCGGTCGTCCTCATGCCGGATCGAACCAGCGGTAAGCGAGCGGTCATGAGAGCACTCCCCGGTAGACCGGCAACTCGATCCGGACCAGCATCGCTTCAGCGGTGATCGCGGTCCCAATCTGCACGTCGGCATCAAGGCCTGAAGTGCTTTGCGTGAGCGCCCCCGCAAGCCCCGAAAAAACAGGCTCGTCAGGGACAAACTGCGCGCCGCGGATGCGCTCGACGCCGTCGGTGCGGAATCGAACGTACTGCCCAGGATTTGCCGGCTCGATCGCGACCCCGCGGACAGCCCCTGCATGCTGAGCGCTTGGCGTCGCCGCATGCGCCACCGAGTTTTCGGAGACGAAGCGAACCGCGCGGTAAGCCTCGATGCGATCGGCCGCAACGGCGGTTTGAATGCCCGCACGATCGTCTTGCGGGAGCGGCACGAACGGGAGCGCCAAAGGAATTTCGACAACCGCCCTTCCAGGCTGAACAACGATCACGCGGCCCATCAGTTCGCTCCCCTCACGGCAATGCTGAATTTCCGGGCTTCCAGAAACGTCCGGGCGTAGCCGTCCGCATTGGTCACGCGCGCGGTGAAGGTGTGCGTGCCGGGCCGCAGCGCGGCCGTCGTGGCGGCGTCGATCTCCGCGAAAGACACGCGCTGCCCGACTGCCGCGGCTGTTCCGCCGGCAGTGGAGTAGCGGTACACGAGGTCTCCGAGCGATGTCCGAATCTCGGCGACAACCGATGCGTCTTCGCCAAAGCGATAGGGAAGATCGGCATCGTCGAGGCAGTCGAAGTACCAGGCGGGATAGGTGCTCCCGTGGTCGATCTGAGCAAGGGGAATTCGTCCGTAGCTCATTTGCGGCCCCGCGACGAAAGCGCAGCGGCAAGCGCCTTGAAGAGCCCTTCCCCGAGTTTCCCGATGTTGACGGAGACAGCATCCATGCGCTCAATCAGCGCGACGCTCATCTTGGCTTCAGCCTCGCGGGCTTTCGTGAAGCGATGGAAGCTCTTCGACTTCAGCAGGTCATTGATCGCTGACTGCGGCATTTGCAAGGCTTCGGGGTAGGAACACGCCTTGCAATTTAGAGCCAGGTCACCCGCCATCGACGTGAGATTTTCCGCTGAGTCCGACCGCAACCGCGCCGATGTTGGAAAGGGCGGGAAATCGCGCCGGGGCCACCCCAGCCCCTTCCGATGGTTCGTTGACCGGCTGGCACAGAACGCCATGGCGGTCGAAGTCGATTTGGAAGAAGTGCGCGGCTTGTTGGTTGGCGATCCAATACGCGCCAAACAGCTCCGCGTAATCGGATTCGGCAAGCAGCTTCATCCACGCCATGCGCGAGCGCAGCCAGTCCAAGAACTCCGCGTGCGCTATGACAGCGTCCGGCGCGCGCTCGTCGGCTTTTCGCAGCTGGGCTGCCATCGCCCCGGTGACCCAGTGGAACCGCGACGACGCGGGGTCTTCGAGTTGCAGTCGCTCGATCGCCTCCGCATGCGCGCCAAGAAGCGGATGCAGCGTCCACGTCGCCCCAGCGATGCCGCCAAGGCTGATCGCAGGCTCCAAAGGGAAGTCGCGGCCAACATGCAGGTAGTCGCTGTAGCGCGCATCGTCACCGACGGCGAAATCGCCCTCTTCGGACATCGTCGCGAGGTAATGGCAGACCAAGAAGGTGCGTTCCTGAACCGTCATCGCAAGCGGATCGGCGACGAACGACGAGGACGGCTGCGCGGCTTCGGTTATCACCGCATGCAGGAACTCAGTCGCGGCGGCTTCATACCGGGTCGGGTGCATGGACAGAAGCCGGATGGCTTCCCCCATCGGAAGCTCCCGCATCCGGATCGACATTCGCCGGGTGCGCACAGGTGCTATCGAAATCATCAGGGCTCTCGCGTACCAATTCGGCCGTCACCGCGCAGCAGGCGCTGCATATCGCCGCGGTCGAGCGCGGCCAGGCTTGCGATCTGCATGGGGAGCGCGACCATCGTGTATCTGCCGTCGCGCGCACGAGGCGAAGTCAGCGGCTCGCTGATCGACTCAATCACCATGTCGGCGAACGTCCGATTGGCGTATGCAATCGCAATTCGCGTCGGCGCTTCGGACGGCAACAGGTACTCGATCCCGCTTCGCTCGTCGCTTGCGCCGCTGAAGATTCCGCGCTCAGCCAGCTTTTTCGGGGCGGCCCAGCGCATGAGCTGGCGGATCGGGGCTTCGACTTCCCGTTCTGGATCGGCCCAGGCCCGGAAGAGCACGGTGCACGTCAAGCGCAGCGGCGGCATGCCGTTGAAAATCTGCGTCGAATTGATTTTCGTGATCCCCGTGCGCCCCTTCGCTGAATCGACGAACCGGTCATACGCGCTCTGATTCTGGCCATCGGCCGAAAATCCGAAAAAATTGAGCACTCCGCGAGCTTGCGAGCTGAACGCCGAAAGCGCACCAGACTGCAGAAGAGCAGTGATCGCCGGGGCCTTTGATTCAGGCCCCATGTGCTCGAACGGCGATTGCCAGTTGTACTGCATCGCCATTTCTGCGCCTTCGGCGAACGGGGCGAAGACTTCCGGCTCCGACGTGTCGACGTTGCCGTCTTTGTCGAGCGCGTAAAAATGGGCTATCAGGTGCTCTGATAGCCCATCCCAACGCGATCCCAGTGCCGCCACCGGTTATCCGACGACCTTGCGCCGGCCACCGAAGATGCGACGGGTCAGCCGGTTGCTGCGCATGTTGAGCTTCAGCGCGTTCCCGGAGTGCGCCCGCCGGCGGGCTTTCTGGAACGCGGCTCGCTGCTTGCCGGTGCGCCGAATGCGCCGGAGCATGTGGTGAACGATCTTCTTTCGGCCGTGCTTGTGGCCGATCGTCATCTTGCCGCGCAGCTTGGCGCTGATCGCGTCGACCGTCATGCCGTCCATTCCGTGCACGGCGGTCGTGTAGGCGCTGTCGTACTCAGTTTCACCGTCGGCCATCTTCTCGACGAGCATGTCGCGCACGCGCATGCCGGCCTCTTCGTCCGCATCGTTCAGCAGCATGTCGGCGTCCTCGCCAGACACGCCCTTGCCGGTGATGTAATCCCATGCGCCTTCGATCGCGATGTTCAGCGCATCGATTTCCATGTCGTTCAGATCGTCGTCGCCGTCTTCATCGACGCTTTCGATCAGCATCGCGATCAGGCGATCGGACAAGGTTTCACCCTCGTCGAGATCGGCCATGTCCGTTTCGACCCAGGACATCACGATCTTGATGGCGGTCATCCGCAGATCGGTTTCGACATAGTCGGCGACGGCTTCGGCCGCGTCGAACGTGTTGACCATGTCCGCCGCAGCGCGATCCACCGCGCTGTCGAGGGTCGCACGGTCGCTCATGCGCTGCATGTAATCGGGAATGCCATTGTTCATGGTGCTTGTCTCAGTCAGCGGACGATGGATTGGGTGGCGAAAATCTGGCGAGTCGTCCCGTCGTAGCGCAGCGCGTAGGCCGCATCAATGCGGTCTTCCGGGCTCTGCCGATTCGGTTCAACCGTGAAGCGGAAAGCCGCGCCGTCGAGGTCTGCGCTCGGAACGAGCCAGCCAGCGCCCTGCGCAGATTCAAACAGCGCCTGCATGTAGTCGCGGGCCTTTCGCGTGGCTTCTGAAATCGGGAGATGGATGACCCCCCGAAGAAATTCGGTGATTCGGTTGTCGAGATCGGTCGACATATCCGAGACCGCGATCAGCTTGCGGAAGCTCGAATTCGTGCGTGCCAAGGTCAGCGAGTCGGCGAAGACATACTGCCCTCCGCCGTCAAAGCGCTCGAACAGCACCGGATTGATGTGCGCGTTCGCAAGATTCGACAGGTCGGCCTGCGTCGGCATGACGAGCTGACGGATACCGGTTCGATTGATCGGGTTCCCGCGGCCGGCGATCGGCCGGTTCTTCGCAGCGAGTCCCTGCGCGTTCGTCACAGCGTTGCGAGCGCATGCGCGCGCGATGTTGTAGGCCGCAGTGCCGATGACTGCGCGCCCGCCGTTCAGGGCGTCATCGGACTGGATTGGAGCCCAAAATGCCGCGCAGTAGTGGCTGTCGATCGCGAGCTGGTTCACGAACGCGATGGCTTGATCCGGAAGCAGAGTGCCGGCCACGTCGAAGCGGAACTGGCGGCCGGTGTCGTAGGCAAGCTGCGCCATCTGCGCGAGAAGGGCGGTCGACTGCGATCCGCCCGACGCGATGTAGTCGAACTGCAGCGTCGTTTCGGCCAGCCGGGTTCGTGCGAGCGTGTAATCCGCCGCCATGTACCCCGTGCTGCCTTCCAGGAAGTACGAAAGGACGGCGGATTGCGCGGTGCGATCTAGGCCGTTCGCGTCGCGGCCATAGGCGTTCGACCCTACGCGGATCGTCCCGCCCGGCGGGACGACGAACTGCACCGACTCGTTCTCGTCGAACTGCGAGGCGACGCTCGGCAGGTACAGCGACCGGCCGAAGTCATCAAGCGCCGCCGCGTTCAGCGATCCGGTCACGCTGAACAGGATTTCCCCATCGACCGGATCGCGCAGCTGCACGGTCACGGACGTGGCATCGACCTGCGCCCCATTCATCATCAGCGCGTCGGCGTGCACTTCGACCCGGATGCCGTCGGCAAAGCAATCCATGTGCCGAATCGCCATCAGGTACGCCGTGCCAGGCAAGCTGGCCGACACGCTGAACGCCAGATTGCCGGTGACGGCGTCAGCGGTGACGATGATGTAGCTCAGGGATGCGCCGGCAGTGGTGAGTCGGTGCACGACCGCCGCTGCCGCGCCACTGTTCAGCGCCTCGTTGACCTGTACGAGCGCCTCGTTCAGTGCCGAGGCCCGAATGGATTCGCCGCTTCCGAGGCGGCGCAGTGCGTTGCCGGCATTGACCAGAAACGGGCGATCAATGCGCCCGCGCTTTGATCGCATCGGGACTGCAAACACTTGGTCCGATTGATCAGGCGCGAAGCCTTCGCTCAGATCGCGAAGGGGGCTGAGCTGAACGCCAGGCTGCGCGCCAAGCTGTCGGACGAATGCCTTGACCATGATCGTAGCTTCCTGTTAGGGGGCTTACAGCGGCGTGAGTTCGACGGCTGAATCGGCCCACCGGTGCAGTTCAGCAAGCTGCTTCAAATCGGTGCGCAGACGCTGTTCGTCGTCGGGCGTGTTGAACGTCACGTCGGCAACGCCGCCGTACGGAGCGATGTTTGCTGATACGGCCGGGAACGAAAGCGATCGCGCCGTGTTGTTGACGACGCGCATGACCTTTGGCCATTCCGGCGGCGACAGAGAGGCAGCGGCTTTCGCATCGGCAGCGGCCTTCGCGTCGGCAGCGGCCTGAGCGTCGGCAGCGGTCTTCGCATCGGCAGCGGCCTGAGCGTCGGCAGCGGCCTTCTGCTCTTCAGCGGTCGGCTCGCTCGACGGGTTTTGAGTGGACTTCGGCATCGGTTCGGCTCCTGAAGTGGTCGGCCTGTCTGCTTAGAACAGGTTGGTGACTTCGATCAGGGCCGCGCCGACGGCCGAAAGGTCGTGCGGGTTGGTCTCGGTGTAGGTACGCGCGTAGAAGCCGTAGCCCGAATTCATGTCGTTGCCGGTCGACAGCGGGAAGAAGCTCGGCGCGACAGCGTCGCTGATGATGATCGGGTTACGCGCCGCGGTCATCGACGTGCCAATCGCGAGGATCGTCGCGCCCTTGTTGTCCGCCGTCTGCGAAACCACCTTCGGCGAGTAATACACGTCGACGACATCCATGAACCTGCCCAGGCGATAGATGCCCGCGCGCTCGGTGATGCCCGCCGGCGTGAACATATCGCGCGGCAGGTACTTCATCTGCGCCCCGACGTTGCGCGGCACATACAGCTGCGTGACGCCATGGTCCTTGGTCGCTTCAGCCATGCGCTGACCGGTGATTCCCAGCACTGCGAGGAAGTCCAGCCAGACCATCGAACGAATCTTCTGCTGGCTGGCATTCGGCCAGTCGAAGTTGAAGGTCTCGACGTTGCCGTTCGACTGGGCGATCCGATACAGCTTGCGCAGCGCGCGGTAGTGGCGTTCGTTCATGAACTGGATACGCGCGGCCTCGCTCGACATGGTCAGCGGCGACAGGCCGACTTCGGCCTCGAACTGGCCGATCGCGTCGACGCTCGCGCGCACGATGCCGCGGTCCGGATTGGCGTAAATCTTGAAGACTTCAGCCTTCGTGCTGAACCGGGCGGTCAGGGCCGACTGGTTGTCCTCGAAGTCGATGAAACCGGTGATGTGCACGAGCGCGCCGGCCGGGAGCGCCGGGGCCGACGTGATCGCGAATGCGCCAGTGCTGGGGGTGACGGTGCCGCCGATTGCATACGTGGTGCCGGCGAGGATCACGGAGCCGACGATGGTCTGCGCAGCGCCAGCCGATTCGATTTCGCGCGCCGCGATCTTGCCGTTGACATAGACCGCCGTACGGCCCTTCAGGATGCGCACGGGCGGGCTGGCTCCGTCGACCGTCTGGTCGTCGGTCATGCGCGCACGGAAGTTGCCCGCCATGGTCGCGCCTGGGGCAAGCGCAATCGAGCGCTCCGAAGTCATGAACACGTCGCCGGACGGCACGCCGTCGAGCGAGTCGCCAGCCAGAACTTCGCCGGCATCGTTTTCGGCGTTGTGGCTGATGATGATCACGCGGCCTTCGTTCGACTTCATGTCGGCGGAGACGTAGCCCGCGAACGGAATGGCCTGCACGAACGACGTGATGATGCCGATCGCCGGGGCGTTCGGGTGCAAGCTGATCTGGTCGTGATGGCCCGACTCGGCCGAATCCAGGGTGTTGTCGAGGGTGTTGCCCAGGCCGATCAGCTTGCGCTGGGACGGCACGAGGCTGTGCCCCATGTGCAGCGCGTAATGGATCAGATCGCCGCCCGGCGCGCGGCCGTGCTCCTTCTCGTAGTTGCTGACGCCGTCGAGGAAGTTGGACAGCAGGGATTCGCGCTTGGTCGGCGGCGTCGAGTCGAGGATTGCGGCAAGCGCCTCCGGCACCGGGGTATTGCCCGGCCGGCTTTCAGCAGCGGTCACGAAGTCGGCGGCGGCGGCGGAATCAAGCGTTCCGTTCGAGCCGGCAGCGACAGCGCGCAGTTCAGTGGTGAATCGTGCGGCACGACGCTGATCCGCAAGGGTGGGATGATTCGACATGGCTTCTCCGGGTTTCAACGAGTGCGCGAAATGCGCGATTGGCTGTGCGAGATGAATCTAGTGGGTCTGGTTTCGCTTTTCGGGCCGGTTTTCCTGACGCTTACGCAGTCAGTTCGGCAAGCTCTTCCTTGGCGATTTCGACCGCCTCGGTGATGTTTGCGAGCTGCGCACGCAGATGGACTTCGCGAATCCGGCGTGATGCCCGAACGCCGTCCGGGGCCGCTGTTTTCGACGCAGCGAGGCGCTTCTGTCGCGCAGCGCGGCGCGCGTTGAGCCCGTCCACGATCTCGCGAATCGCGCCATCCAAATCATCCTGCCGCTTGATCGGGAACGGCCGGCCGTTCAGCAGAACCTGGAAGATGTCGCCCGTCAGCTTCACGAGCAGCTTCACGGTCTGCCCGTCCTTGAACAGCAAGTGCGCCTCTCGAAAACTGATGCCGTTGCTGCGACGGGTTGCCTTGCTCACTTCCGGGGTTTGCGCAAGCGGTGCCCCCAGCTTCAGAAACTGGCGCGCTGCAGCGCCCAGCGATTTCGCGGTCGCGGCAGGGGATGAAAGGTCAAGGGCAAGCATGGGACTGACTCCTATGGGACGGGGGGGCCACCGGTACCGTTTCCGGACTGGACGAGGCTGGTTCGGTGGGTGCGCAAGCTGATCGGCCCGGCCCGGACATCGCCTTGCACCGTCACGTCGCCGGATACCGTCACATCGCCGTCGATCGCTGTGACGGGGGCGACGATCGCGACTTCTGCAGTTGCTGTGACGGTCACCCGGCTGGGCTCAATCACAACCGTCGTGCCGCCGACCGTGATGGCGTAGCTCGTGCCGGCGGTGTGCGCCTGCGCCTGATCGGCGTCGGTTTCGATGTTGGCGTGGTGCCAGCGCCGGGTTCCGACCTCGTTCCCGACACGCTTCGGCCGGTAGCCGGTGATGATCGGATAGCGCGGATCGCCCGCCTCGAATTCGATCCAAACGCGGTCCCCGACTAGGATGCGGATTTCGGTGTGCTCGGACTTGTCGCCGATCGAGTACTCGAAGTCCGCTTCCGGGAACACGTCAGCCCCGTCGGTCACGCCCGGTATCTCGACGCGACAAAGCCGCGTCTGCGGGTCGTAGGCGGCAACGAATGCCGGGTACTTGCCGACCATGGTTCCGGTCTTCACTCGTCGACCTCGCCAAGCCAGAACTTGCTGAATGTGCGCGTTGCGCTCCCATCTGCCGCGCTGGCGACGTGGTGCGCAGCGGTCACGACAACCTGCGGCCGGCCGTCGACCTCGAACACATCGCCGGCATTGATGTCGGGGCGGAACAGGCCGGTCGCGGTGCGCCGGGTGATCAGGCACCGGGTCATGCTCCGAAGCGTCATCTCATCTTTGCGCGGCGAGTACATCACTGCGCGCTCGCGTGATCGATTGCCGAAAATGAGCGCGCCGTCGGGTCGCACGGAGTAGAACCAGGGCACTTGATGCCGTTCAAGGAATTGGCTGTCGATCAGCGTGGTCGCGGACGCTGCAATTCGCGATACCGGCTCACCAGCCTGAAGATCGCGCAGCCGGGCGAACCGGATGCTGCCCTCCCGCCAGAAGATCGCCCCGCCCTCTTCCTGCAGCAGCGCCGCTATCTGATAGCTGGGGGTTTCGCCGACATAGCAGGCGAATCGCGGCACCCGGAAGTCTTGGGCGATTGGCACCTGAGCGCCGCAAGCTGCATAGATGCCGCCCAGCGTCGCGTTTTCCTTGACGACGGCCGTCCGCCGCCGATACGAAATCTCGTGCGCGCGGTTCAGGTAGGCAACGATCTGGATTGCGGCGGTCGACCGGCCCTGCTGCTCACCGATAGCGGCGAAACTCGGCACCGACTTCATGATCCGGTATTCGACGCCGCGGCCAACCGTGATGACCCCGCCTTCAACGAGTTCGGCGGCAAGCCGCTCGTCGCGGATGAAGTTCGCTTCGACCGTCAGCGGGATCGGGGTCAGGTCGGAGCGCAGCGTCAGCGAGACGATCGAATCGCCCGGAACCTCGAAATCGCCAGCTCGAACGAACGCAGACACCTTCAGACCCCGATGATCGGCCGCGAAAAAGCGCTGAATCGAACAAGCTCTTCAGCCTGGGTGATGTCTTGCGTGACCTCGCTGCTCCGCCGCCCGTAAACCTGCACCCCGAGCGACTCCGCCGATTCAAGGTGCAATGCGTTCTCACGCTCGACGTAGAGCACGAACAGCGGACGGACGATGCCCCACTCGCCGACCGTCAATACGGTGTCTTCCGTCAGGGTCCGCAGTTCGGCTGAATTCGCAGCGCCGCCGGGAATAGACGCAACCGGCCCGTATGCGGCGTAGAAGCGCAGCGCGTCCATCGCCTGCTGCTGAACCTGCGCAAGTTCCAAAACGATGCCCACCGAGCGCGAATTCTCGATGTACTCGGACGCAAGTCGGGCGATCGACGCGGCCATGCTTAACCGACGAGAGAGCCGAGAACGGTCTCGCCGAAGAAGTTGTAGAACATCGTGCCGGTGTACTGGGTGACCTGGCTGCGCGACTCGAAACTGCGTTCTGCCGGGTCCATCTTCAGGAATGCATCCCGAATCTTCACCGACCGGTAAAACGCTTCCGGGGAGCCCTCGAAAAGCGTGCAGTCGACATTTCGGCCGTTCAGCCGGTGGATGGCATCGTACCCATGGCCCAATACCGTTTCGGTGATGGTGATCTGGCCCTGCATCGCAGTTTCAAGTACCTGCGCCTGCCAAGTTTTCTGCCCGCCCGGAAGCCAGACTTCGACTTCGCCGGCGGGGCTCAATACCGGCCAGGTGAAATCCTTGATCAGCACCGTCAAGTGCTCGAAGCCCGAAATCACGATACGAGCGTCACTCGCGAGGGAACGGTTCCCAAGCGCCTTGTTGACAAGGTACTGGGCTTTCAGGAAATCAGCGGAGTTCAAGGGCATGGGACGCGACCGGCGGCAGTGGGTGCGCTGCTATCGTTGCCCACTGCCCCAGTCGATCCAGGCGCAGTTTTCCTCGTCAGCTTTTCGACCCTATGCCACCGGTCTGAATGTGCGCCAGCAGGCGGTCGCTCAGGTTCTGGCTGATGTCCTGCGGCGGGAGAGCGTCGCCTTGGGCGATCGGGTTCACGGCTGCCGCGAGTGGAATGCGAGGGGCTTCCGGCGGCTTTGGCGGCGACGGAACAGCGACTGCAGGCGACGAACCGCGCGCCGCTGGCGCTGATGCACCCAGCGCCGACGCGCTGCCCGATGCAGCCAATTTCAGCAGTTCGGCCTTCTCGTCGGCGGCGCGCCGCAGAGTGCTCGCCTGCACGGCCGCACTTGAACTTTTGAACAGGGTGCTGTTGTTCTTGGCTTTGTAGTCTTGGATCAGCCCGATGATGTCGGCATCGCTGAGCTGAGCGATGTCGCTACCTTTCAGCGCCTTCTGAATGACACCAGTCTTCGCCCCGAACTGCACCGCCGTCGAGAACACGGCTTCATGCACAGCCTTCCCGCGCGAGCCCAAGTCGATCCCCGACGCGCGAAGCCTTGCGAGTTGGGGAGCGTAGTGCGTGTTTGTGATGTACTGGTGCTGAGCGTCAGCGAAAGCAGGGTCTTTTGCGACCTGCCGGTACTTCGCATCGAATTCGGGCGATCCAGGCTGCAGGCCCGCGAACTCCGCGCCGAATGGCGACGATCGCAGAAAGTCTTGGAGCGACCCGTTTTTCGTGGCGAGCTGATACGCGCCATAGCTCTTCCCTCCGAAATCCCCGGTACCTTTCGAGATGGTACCGACCCCACGACCACTGGTCTCGAACAGCGCGCTGATATGCCCGATCGCGTACTTCCCTGCGTTGGCTGCCACTTCGATTCCCCTACTGGTGATGTCTACTGCGGCGTCATAGCCGCGCTTGATCGCGCGCACAGGCGCGCTCGTGGCCACGACCTCGATGCCGCGACTGGTCGCATCGACGGCCTTGTCGTAAAGGCCGACCGCTTTGTTGGCCACGCCCTTGATGAAGTCGATCCCGGCTCCGATCAGCGGAGATAGCGAATCGGAGATCGAGCTGATCAGGCCAGGCCCGAACGTAGCGCCCAATACGCCGCCAACGATGGTTCCGAGACCAGGCAAGATCGCCGTACCGAGTGCGGCACCCAACAAGCCGCCGCTGATGTTCGCGCCAGTGCTGGCCGCGTTCGTCAGTTGCTTGTCCCGACGCTGTTCCGGCGTCAGCGACTTGTCGCGCGCGGTGCTGATCGCATCCGACACTCCGAACCCGGCCGCGATCAGCGCCCCGAGGATTCCTCCGCGCGATCCGAAGGCGCGCAAGCCAGCCGCGCCGCGCGACAACAGGTTGCCGCCGATGCGACCGGGGAGCGCCGCCGCAGTACGGCCGGCGCTGGCCAGCGCGCCGGGGGCGCTGACGACGATGCTCTTGAGGAACGCTGGCGCTTTCTTCAGCGCGCCAAAAATGCTTTTCGTCTTGCCGGCGAGAAGGCCCCCAAGCCCGCCTTCCAAAAGATCACCATTCAGGAAATTTGACGCCCTGCTGAGCAGGCTGCCGATAGGCCCTGCAACCGCAGCCCGACTTCCGATCGCGTCGCGCTCGGACAGCGTCTTCCAGATTTTCTTGAGCCAGCCAACCTGCTGCTTTTGCGGGTCTTTACCGAAGAGCTTGGAGATACCCCGCGCAACCGGTTGAACGGCGCGCGCGACCTCGTTCGCAGCGGTCACCGCCGGATCAATGTTGTCTGCGCCCTCAGACACTCCCTTGATCGCGTCGATCAGGTCGGAGTTCTGGCGCTCGCGCATGCGCCGATCGTCAGCGTCGTCAGCGGCAGTTCCGGAACCTGCCGCACCGCCAGGATCAAGCCGAGCGCCCGGCGTGAATCGCCCCAGTCGATCGCGACCGCGCGATGCGGGGGTCGATACGCCGTCGCGGGTTGCCGCTCCGGCTGTGCGGGTTGGCGAGCCGCCCCGCTGTGAGCCAGGTACGCGCTCTTGAACAGTACGGTCAGCCGCAGCTGCACGGACCGGCCGCGCGATGGCGACCTTGCCGCCTGCGGCCGATCCGCTTGGGGCTGCACGACTGGTTGCGGCCGGTCCGCTTCGGAATGCACGGCCGGTCTGAGGCGGCTCGCTGCGCCCATTCACGCCGGCCACCGTCTGACGCCCCGGACTGCGCGCTACCGCCGCGGTGCGGCGTTGCGGCTGCTGTGTTCCTTCCAGCAACCGACGAATGCGCATGACCTCGCGCCGAATCTCGTCGGTCTTTTTTGCCTCCGCGTCGAACTGCACGCGGGACGTAACGATGAAGCCGTCGCGATCGGTGAAAGCCATCGTCAGCCTCGCGTGACCGGCATGAAGGTGTCGAACTCGGTGAAGACGAACTGAATCGTCTGAAGTTCGGATCGCGCGCTACGGTCAAAGTCGAATTCGACGCTCTGCGGGCGCATCAGGTAGCTGTCCTTGTAGGCGCTGCCCGCCCCGGCGATGTTGTCGAAGGCGTAACCGTGCCGGACTGCGATGCGAACGCAGTAATCGGCCGGAAGGCCCATCGTGCCGTCGTTGTTTGCGACCTTTTCCGACAGGTCGTGGAACCAGTGCTTGAGAGTTCCGTGACGGTCATCCATCGTGGTGATGCGGATTTCAACCGGGTCGTGCCCGGTCACGCCATCGACACGCGCACCACCGACGTTCTTCCGATCGGCGACCAAATCGACGGCGTTGTAGCTGACCCCAGTGGCGAACAGGAAAAACTTTCGCGGGATATCGCTGGCGTCGCCGCGGTAGCTCGCTTCTGTCGTCACTTCCAGATGGAACATGCCCTTCTGCGCCATCTCGTACCCAGCGAACTCGCGGGCGAGTTCACGCGCGTTGTCCAGCGTGATCCCGCCCAACAGCGGGTGCGGAGTGGTCTGCGAGTTCGGAATGCCCGGCGGTGGTGGGCGGGCACTCGCGCTGCCTGCGGCCTGCGCGTAGGGCGACAGATTCCGGTACGCGGACAGCGCGATCAGGGCACTGCCAGTCAGGATTGATGAAGGCACGTCAGCCCCCGAAACCGCCGCCGCCGAAACCGCCGCCGCCGCCGCCGTCTTGGTCCGGCTCGGTTTTGACGTTCACGACTGAGGCATAGAGCTTGGCGGACTCCTCGTCGATCTTCAGGGTCTTCGACAGGAAATGCGCCATCTGCGCCTCGGTGAAGCCCATGTTCTTGGCTTGATCCATCGCCTGAACCAAAGCCGCCCCCGTCGCTGCGGCCGTGCCGCGCGTCGTTTCCTGCTCGTTTTCAAGGGCCGAGATGCTCCCGAAGAAATTGATCTTCCACGGGCGCTCACTGGGCTCGAACACGACCCCGTGCTTCGTGAACGTGTGCAGGTCGATCGCGTCGTTGCAGAATTCTGCGAACGCGGATCGGATCACCCGTGCTCGCTGCGCGGCTTGTGCCGACGTTCGGAGCCAGCCGCCGTCGCCGAATGCGCCGGCCATCTGATCGGCGAAGCCGATGTTTGACAGATCGGTACCGAAACAGCCAGCCAGCATCTTCGCGTGAAACATCACGTCGTCAACCGTAATGGTGGACGCGCGCGCGGATGTCGCGGCTGACCCCACGTCGAAGTTGACGACTTGTTTTTCGTTCCAGATCGGTAGAATGTACCGAAGGCGCTCAAGGATCGGCTGCCCTTCGAGAACGGCTTTTGATGCACGTTCCTTCGTCGTCTTCAGCATGTTGACGATCGAGCCCAGCAAGGCTTCCTGCTGCTCCTTCGATGCGCCGGCCATCTGGACGCCGATGACCTTTTCGTCGATCGAGTCGTTCACACGCTGCCCGACCAGGCCGACCAGCGCTGCAAGCATGTTGTCGAATGCGCTTTCGGCCTCATACAGCAGCGAGCCGCCAGCGGCGGACGGGATGATCGGCAGTTCGCCAATCTCGTCCGTTCGCATGTTCGCCCGCCATGCCTTTTCCGTGACGCTCAGCTGCGGAACGAAGATTCGACGCGGCATCTTCAGCCGAATCATCTGCTTTATCGAAATGCGGTCGAGCTGCTTTTCGCCGATCGCAGTGGCGAACGCCACGGTGCGATTGCCCTGCTCGAATGGGAGGATCGTCGGCGGACTGACCAGTTCGTCGACGTAAAGGTCCAGCAGACCCCGCTTCGGCGACGTGTACACGCGCGCGTAGGAATCGCCGAACCCGGCTCCGTTGTAGCAGGCCGTGAACGACACCTTGTTTAGCAGCGGGCCTATGTCGCGATTGATCTCGTCGACGATCGCCATCTTGCCCTTGTCCTTCTGAGCTTCTGCGGTCGCCTCGATGAACACCACGTCGCCAGTCGTCTCGTGCCCGCCAAGGGCCGCAGTGCACAGCAGCGAGATGGCGGTGCTCACGACGGGATCGCCCATCATGAACGCCCACTTCTCATAAATCTGCTGCCGACTGCGGGCCTTCCGCCGTCCTGAGCCCAACAGCGTGTAGGCGGCGCTGATGAGGCCGTCGCCGTAGCCGTATGCATCGGCCAGCGGAACGGCTTCTGCGGCGGCATCGCTGGCCTGCAGCCGGCCGACGGCTGTATCAGCCGCAGCACGACGGGGCTTTAGTCCGCGCGCAATGTCGGTGATCGCGAAGCTGCGCCGGGGCGAGACAGGTGGCATCGACCTAGCTCAATTCGACGGATTCAGCCGCTTGTCGAAACGCCGAAAGCCCCCGCATGACGACCCAGGCGCAAAGCGCACAGTTGGCGAGGAACAATGCGCGGCAGTACGCCGGCCACTCGGAGATGTCTGCGGTCGGCTCGGTCCAGGTCACGAACGCCGCAGCGAGCACGACGGCCACGGTCGAAGCGAAAACGGCGATCAGCCAGTAGGCATACGCGAGAATCCAGTCAGATGGCGTCAGGGACTGGACGATGAAATCAAGCAGCGGGCGCTTCGTTGGCATCGCGGACCATGAACGGACGGGCAGGACTCATTGTTCCCTGCCGCCGTCGGCCGGCCGTGTCCGCTTTTCCCGCGTCAGCGCGTCGCCATGTCCGGATCGGCGAGCACGTAGGGCGGCACGTCATCGTCGGCCGACAACGTGAACTCGTTGTTGCCCTCGAAGTAGCTTTGCCCTGCCATCGAATAGAAATCGTCGCCGGCAACGAGGGTCGGCATCACCGCGATGTCCTCGCCGTCGAAGTGCCCGTATGCCGCGACCATCTCCGGACTGGTTTCCGGCCCGAAATCGTGGCCCTGCGCCGCGAGCGCCGCCTTGACCGCGTACCAGTAAGGCCCGAACCGGGTGTAGCGGCCGGGCTTCGCGCGGAGATTCCCGGCGATCGAGTCGGCCGCGACCTGAGCGCATTCCTCTGCAGTGCGGCCGGTCGACGCCATGATCTCCGCGATGTGCTTGTCCAGCGCGACCCGATCAATCTTGAAAGCTGTGTAGTTCATCGCGTCATCTTCTTGACCGAATCAGGGTGCGGCGGGACGACCTGAATGCCCGGCATGCCGTTTGGATACTGTGCCTGAAGTTTCTCGTACGCCGCGCGCGGCACCGTCCACATCGGCTGCGGCGATGACTTGAACTCGGCCTTACTGCCGACGCTGATCGCCGCCTCCTTGAAGCGCTCCTTCATCGCCATGGTCCCGCTCCCCGCAAGTCCAACAAACGGACTGGTGGCAAGCGCTGCGGCTCGGGCAGCCTCTTCTGCGGTCATCCGCGCCAGTCGCTCAGCCTCCGCCGCTGCTCTTGCTGCCGCCTCTTCGGCCAAGCGCTTCGCGGCAATCTCCTGCGCGCGGTCGGACAGCGACTGGTAAATCGCGACGAGCGCGGCGTCCAGTCCCGGCACGCCATCATTCAGCTTTCGGCGCAGGGTGTTCGCATACATGCCGTTCGTGACGGGCGCTGACGGAACGGCCGTTTTCGTGAACTCGATAAGCCACGAATCGATGTGATCATTGCTTTCAAACTTCGACGAGGCGGCTTTGATTGCTTCGACAATCCCACCGAACTGCGGGTCATCTTTCAAGGCTTGCACGAGCCAGGTTGTCTGCCATGCCCCCAACAACGGCGAAAGCGTGCCGGCGTCGAACGTGTAGCCCTTCACCTTCGCGAGCTGCCACAGGTAGGCCGCGCAAAGCTCATTCAACGCATCGCGTGTCGCGACTTGCCGAACGCCGCCGGCAGGACCGCCGAAAAGCCGCTGCCATGAGTCGCCGACCTTGACGAAACCGGCTGCCCGCTGAGCCGATGCCAGCTCCGAAACGAGATTGCCGCTGATTGAATCCGAAATGAACTTCGGGAATAGCGGCGCTGGGAGGACGGAAACCTCAATATCCATCGCCACGGGTAAGCTCGACTTCATGCGTTCCGCGACAGGCGGAATGAAGGTCGAGAACAGCGCCGACAATGCTGTCTCACCTGATTCGCTGTGCAGTCCTGCCGACAGGATCAGCGCTTCATCCAGGGCTGCAGCTTCATCAAGGGCCGACTCGTACGCTGCGCTGCCAGGCTCGATGACAACGGCCCCGGCCCCGATCGCGTCATTCACGGGCTGCGGATAGCGCAACGCTTCGGAAAAGCACAGCAGTTTGCGGTCACGAACCCCAACGCGCGCCAGCCCGCGCGCAGTACCCGACAGGCGCACGAGATCACCGACGCGCACCGGCACGCCAAGAACGACATCGGCGTCTCCCGATTCGACGGCTTCGAGAAACGCTGGCGTGAGCGCGCCCCCGCCGAGCTTCGCCGCGTCCGTGAAGTCCTTGCGCGATGCGTCGACGAGTTCTTGCGATTGTGCGCGGCCAGCCTCCCAATCCTGATACATCTCGCTGGCCGGGTTAATTCGGCTCGCTTCGGGTACCGGCACATACCGGTCCATCGTCCGAGTATCAAGCTGCTCGATGGTTCGCATCAGCACGGGATTGAGCCCGACCTCGCGCAGCCGCTCCATTTTCCCGACAAGCGACGCCTCGTTCAGTTCGACCGTCAGGCCGATTTTCGTGCGAGCGCTCTGCGCCAGCTTGGGATTCGTCAGCCGCTTCCGCAGTTGGGCGAGCGACTTCGCGAACTCGAAGGTTGCTTTCGCTTCCTGCCTGTAGAACGCATCAAAGGTTTGGCGTAGCGCGGTCCCCTGCTTCTTGATCGTCGCCAGATTGATGATCTGCCGGGTGCGCAGCGCGCGGCGCGTTTCTGCTGCCTCGCGCTCAGCCAGTTCACGACGGAACTTCTCCGATGCGTCTGCATCGCCGGTCGTGTCGATCAAGGCTTCCAAGTCCTTTTCCGAGTAGCTACCGCCGACCTTGACCTGGTCGGCGTTGTCATCGGTCAGAACGGTCGAAATCCAGTCGCCCTTTCGATTGACCAGCATGCGGCGGTACTTGTCGAACGTCCCTTCCGCTTCGTAGAAATAGACGTTGACCACCGCGACCGTGTTGCCCTGCCGGATGCCGCGGCCGTTGCGTTGGTGCTCGCTGTCCGGCGTCCAGCCGAGCGTCATGTGATGGATCGCCTGAGCACCTTTCTGAAGATTGATGCCCACTTCAGCCTTTTTGTTGCCGACGACGATCTGATACTGATTCGCGTCGCCGTCGAGATTGAACCCGTCGCTGATCTCCTGAACGTCTTCCGGATTCGGTGCGGCCGGCGCGGTGATGAACGCGATCTTGTTCATCGGAATGCCGCACCGCTTGTGCAGGGCGATCTTGATCTTGTTGTGCATCGCGAGGGCGTCGCAGAAAATCAATTGCTTGGCCTTGCTGCGCGGCACGCCGTCGCCCCCGAAATTGCGCGGGTGCTCGTTCTCCTTCTGCACGTTCGCGATCAGTGCGGCGAGCTTCGGAGGAATCGACACATCAAGGTCAAGGCCGGCCTTTTGCGCCAACGCCATGAATTTCTGCTGAGTCCGCTGGTCCAGCGTGTCGAGAATAATCGCGCGAGCTGCGTCGTCGAAGACGCCTCTGATTCGGACGATCAGGACTTCTTCCTCGTCGCCATCGTCGTTGAGCGTGACCTTGCGACGGACCACGTCTTCGTCGGTCGACATCGGCGAGTGCCGGGACCGCTCTTCGGTGATCTTCAGCGCGTTGAACTTCCCAACGACTTCAATCGCCGCCGCCACCTGCGCGCGCGGCACGGTGAATCGACTCTGCTGCCGATCCAGTTCCGGGTCCATGATCAGTCGCTCCATGCGATTGATCAGATTGAACGGGTGACCGATCAGGTTCTGCGTCGCGCCAGGCTCGTCGCGAAGAATTTCGGCCAACGCAGCCCCGTCCCCGCCGGGCAAATCGCGAGCTGCGGCGTACGCGCCCTTGTACTTGATCAGCCGTTCGATGACGTGCCGATCCAACACGATTTCGGTCGTGTCCTCGGATGTTTCCGGGACCACAATCTGCTCGCCGACCTGCTTTGCGTTACGCCCCAGCACGGAACCGGCAATGACCGTTTGCAGCATGCTCAGGTTATTGATGCCGTCGAAGACATCGTCCGGCCGCGGGTCGCCCGTGATCGTTGTCTCTTCATCCTGGCGAACATCGCAGAAGGTCTTCAGGAAGTCGTCGGCACCCTTGATGCCGAGCATCATTTCTTGGATGCGTTCCTCGCCCATCGCGAGCGACAGCATGCTGTAGATTTCCAGCGGCGAGTTCGTGATCCACGTCGCGGTAAGCGGCATGACGCCGTCGCCGTGATTGCTGCGCAGCACCCATGCCTTTGCCTGGGCGTCGACCCCTCGGCCCGACGGCAGTGGGGTGGCAAGGAAGCGCGGGGCCTTGTAGTCGACGCTGAAGCGGCTGTTTTTGTAGTTGTGAGCCTCGTCAAGCACGAGGGAATCGACGCCCATATCCTCGAAATAGGTGATCGACCTATCCTGCGAGTCGAATCCCTCCAAGAACGAATTCAGCGACTTCCGGACGCGCTCTTCGCCCTCTTCCGAGGACTGAGACTTCAAGCTCTCGTCAATGCTCCGAAGGTACTCGACGTAGCCATCAATCGTTTCTTTCCGAAGCGGAATGAGCGACAGATCGTCGATCGTCATGAAAATCTTGTTGAACTTGCCTGACGTGATCCGCTTCAGGTCTCGGCGAACGGCCGCGCCGTCCCCGCGGTCGTTCGTGACGGCTCCAGTCTTGGCGTCCACCGCGCGCGTCATGCCGACGAACAGGCACTTGTCGAGCGATTCATAGGTGCGGCTCGCCTCGCGGTACCAGTTCGCCAGCACAGCTTTCGGCACCGCGAAAATGGTCCGCTTCTTCACGCCGATGTTCTGGACGTGCTGAACGGTCCACAGCGCCTGGAACGTCTTGCCGAGACCGACATCGTCGCCAAGGATGCCGCTGAACTCGCGGCTGAACCGGCGAATCGTCTGGAACTGGTAGCTATGGGGGTACGGGTGTGGCTTGCCGGTATCCGGGTCGATGCCTTTCTTCAGGCCGGGGATGTCGAGATAGGCCTGATTCGTGGTCGGCCGGAAGCGCAGCTTGGCCGGGTCGTCTGCCAGCGCGGAGATCGTTGCCTGAATTCCTGGGTGCGACTTGCACCAGACGTTGAACTGCACGTTGCCGGTTTCGGCCAGCTCGCGCAGCTTCAGGACGATGCGACTCCGAACATCCGGGTCGATGTCCTTCGGCATGCGCATGTCGAACTTGCCCTTCTCGAAGTAGGACCAGAACAGTTCGAGTGCCTTGGCGTCGACGTACCGCTGAGACCGCCGGTCCGGCATGTCGCTGCTGCCGAGATCGGCCTTGATGCGCGGCTTGCCGTCCGGACCGTCGTAGTCCAGCGCGAACGCGGGCGACAGGTACTGCTGCGCGAACGCGAGCTTCTGCTCAAGCGTCACGAAAGGCGACGTGAGCGCGAAGCGGACGCGCTTCGGGTCGACCTTCAGCAGCCGCGACTCCGCGTAGATGCGCTGGCGCAGCAGCTTGGCGCGAACGTCATCGTTCGCCGCCGCCTTGATGTCGGCCTCGATCCGCGCGAGGAAATCGGTGTACTTGCCGAAGTAGTAGTCATCGGCGCGCATCACGCCGGTACCGGCCGCGTCGATGCACCATTCGTCATCGGCCATCGGATCGAAGTCGATCTGAGCCGCCCGCATCGTCTCGATCGGCACGAACTGAAGATCGCCGCCGGTCGCGCCATAGGCCAGGCGCTCGTACTTGCTCGCGGCCGTCTCGGTCGGGATGGTGGCCTCTTCACCGGCCGCACCGTTCCACCAGTCCGCGAAGCCACCCTTACGGGTGTAGAGCGTTTCCAGCTCCGACAAGGCTTCGCGACAGGTCTTGTTCTTGGCGGTCGTCTTGCGCGCCGTGGCGGATGCCGCCGGGGCCGCGTTCGTGATGTCGGGATAGGTCGAGTAGAAGTTGAAGGCGTCGACGCCGGCATTGGCCTCGCGCACGTCGCGCACGGCGCAGCCGGTGATCAGCGCGAACCAGACCGCTTCGTGCGTCCCTTCCGGTTGCGCTTCGACTTCGTAGAACAGTGGCCGGACCCATTCGGGGACGTTGCGATGAAACGTGTTCTGCGCGGCGTTGTAGCGAATGAAACGGCTGGCATTCGCCCAGGTCGTGCGCTCGTTCAGGGTGACCAGCGGGTCGGACAGCGCGGCCTGCACCGACGACATATCGGTGTCGACTTCCGGGTTCGATTGCAGGGCAATCCAGCGGCCATCGGTGAACTTCAGGGTCACGCCGTCCTGAACCATCGTGTCGCCTTCTTCGTAGGTCAGCGGCACGGTTTCGGCCGCGTCTAGCAGCGACCAGTTGATCCGGGAGTCAGGGAAGCGCGTCAGCAGCTTGCTGATATTGGCAATGCTCTGTTCGTTGACGACGGCTTCGACCATCTTCAGCTTGCCGTCGACGTAGAAGCGGCCGGGCTTTTCGACCACTTCGCCGAGCACGAAGCGCCGGCCGGACTCGCGGAAATACTTGCCCCGGATGAACTCAGGCCACAGCACGCCTGCTTCGGTCAGGGTGTCTGGCGATTGCTCGCGGCACTCTGCGATCCGCTCCGCCGCATCGCGGCTGAACTTGCGCCAGACCATGACATCGGTGATCACGTCCGCACCGGCCGTGTCGAAGACCTTGTTCGGCAGCCGGTAGGCTCCGAGGAATTCGGCCTTCAGGCTCGCGGCCTGCCGGAACTTCTCATGCTTGATCGCGTCGATCAGGCCGGTCGGCGTGATGAACGCGGCCAGGCCACCCGGCCGCAGCTTGTCCAGCGAGCGAAGCACGAAGTAGCTGCCCAGGTCATAACGGCGGTACTTGCTGTCCTTGTTCGCATGCACGCGCAGGCCCGCGTCGCCGAATGGGACGTTGGTCACGACGGCGTCGTACTGCTCGTCTTCGCTTTCGCCCGCGACTTCCTCGAAAGGGGCCACACGCACCGCGTAGCCGTCGCGCTTGTTGACCACGGCATTGATGCGGCCGGACACGTCGTCAAGCTCGACCGCGTCCATGACGGTGTTCTCCGGGGCGGTCTGCCCGAAGATGCCGGTACCGGCGCTCGGATCAAGCACGCGCCCGCCAGCGAAGCCGAGTTCGTTCAGCAGGTTCCAGACCCCGGCCGCGACCGGCTTCGGGGTGTAATACTCGTAGGGGCTGCCGCGCCGGCCGTTGTAGCGGGTCAGCCCGCCGCCGCTGCCGCTGTACTTGGCGAGGATTGCCCGCTCTGCCGGGCCGACTTCCAGCCCTTCGCGCTCGATGCGTTCCAGCAGCTCGACGGCCGAATTGTTGTCGCGCTGGCGCTGGCCTCGCGTGATCTTGGCGTCTTCGGAGTCGTCGACATCGTTCAGCAGGGATTCGACGATCTGCGCGGCGATGCCGAGCCGCGCCAGCACGCCGCGCGTCTCCGCCAGGCTCTTGCGGAGCGCGTCGATACCGTCGTCGTCAGGGGTGGCCGCGTCAAGCGTGCCGCCATCGTCCTGCATGCCGATCGCGTCGGCGATCAGGTCTTCTTCGGGCTTCAGAATCACGATGCCACTCCCTTCAGGCTGGCAGAAATAAAACAGGTCATCCGGTTCAAGCATGTCGGCCGTGAGCGAATAGCCCTCGCCATTGATCCGGGTTGCAATGGAGTCGCGCAGGAATCGGATGGCGGTTTCACTGCCTGCCCACTCGACGCCCTCGTCTTCCGGGAACGTCGCGGTCGCGACGCCAAACGGGGTCAGGACGGTGTAGGTCGACATGGTCAGGCGGCTCCGTTGGCGACTTCCGCCAGGCTGTTTTCGTCGACGCTCTGAATCTCGCGAACGAAAAGCCCGGATCGAAGATAGTTCGCGTAGATCGCTTTCACTTCGTTCAGGTCTTTCGAGAAGATGTAGTTCGGATACATCGAAACGCGGTCGGTTGCCTCGCCATGCGGCCCGGTCTGCGGCTTCACAACGATCGCCAAGTGCCCCGACGTTTTTCGGCCAAGGCGGGCCTTCACCATTCCCGAATAGAGATAGACCGAATCACTGAACCGGCCGATGTACTTGGACTTCAGGGCGCGCTGGTAATACTCGCCGTAGAGCGCGTGAACCTGCGGGTGCGGGGGCGACTGCGTATCAATGGTCACGGTCTTTGCGGCCCTGATCGCAAGCTCACGACGATTATCCGCGCCCTCTTCCAGTGCTTCCCGCGTGTTGTCTTGCAGGATGTCGTTCAGCCCCTTGATGGCGTCGCCCATCGCGGTCTGCGGAGTCAGCATGTAGCCGGCGACGAACTCGAATGTGTCCGGGTCCATCGCGATCCGCCGCCCCAGCATCTCTTTGTCGCTGAACGACTCGATGCCCATCGAGAACACTTCGGTCGTGCCGTGGCCGTAATCCTTCCCGACGTAGGCGTCGAAAAAGTGATCCTCGAATGCAGTTTCGTTCGGCCGGTAGCCGGTGTTCTTCGTGATCGACCGAAGTGATTTCGTATCCGGGCTGATGGCGCGCATCCGGATGTAGCGGCTGGCGGCAGCCCTCGCGACCGGGTCCGATTCCAGGTGATGCGCCAGTTCATGCCACAGCACCCGCTTGTCGAACTGCGACCCCATGCGGATGATGCCGTCGGTCCCGAAGCTCCCGACGCCGGATGTGTTGGCGCGCTTGCCGCCTTCGGAGACGATGGTCACCGCGCCGATCTTCCCGTCGACCAGGCGATAGAACTCCGCCATGTCGATCCGGGCCTGATCCGGCAAGTACCCCATCTTGCGCAGTCGCGCGCGCGCCGACGTGCTGATCGGGATGCCCGTCGCCCAGGCGGTAGCCTGTTCGGCGGTGACGCGGGACTTCGACAGGACACGGTCGTAAAGCTCGCCGCCGGCCTTGACGAGTTCGGCCTTCCCTTCGGCTGCGAGCGCCTGCACTTTTTCGAGAACGGCGGCGCTTTCTGCCGTCTGTGATTCGCTGATCGCGCGGGCTTCTTTGTAGATCGCCGAAGATTCATCACGCATTTTGGAGGCGGCGACGGCATCCCAGCTCTTCCAAGATTCGGTGTAGAGCTTGTCCGCGCGACGGCGCATGTCGCTGATCTTGCTGCTCAGTTCAAGCCATTTTTCTTGCTGGTCAGGCTCAAGAATCGAAAGCTGCCGGAACACATCCTTTGTCGCGATGTCGGCCTTCATCAGTCCGACCTTGGCGTCGTCGATGAACGCTTGCGGCAGCTTCGCGGCCTTGACGTAGGACTCCGCGACGGCCGTCAGGTCATCATCTGACGGCAGCGCCCCGGCGCTCAGGTTAACAAGCTCCGGCGAGTTGAAAGCTCCGGCGGCAAGTTCGGCGTTGCTCAGTTGTTGCAGCATTTGCCGCAGCAAGTCCCTTTGAACCTTCGCCTTCGTGAATTCCACCGGCCCGGCCGCTTCGGCTTGCGCGAGCTGGTCAGCCAGGTAGCTCGCGACGCCGGTCACCGTGACCGCGCCGTCAATGGCCTCGCCGGGCAGCCCCAGCAACTTGCGGCGGGTCGCGGCCTGCCGAAGCCGGATGATCCGGGTGGCGAGCGCGCGCCGGGTGGTGTCGGCCTTCGACGCCTCCGCATGGCCGATCTGCGCGCGCAGCGTGATCAAGTCGGCGGCAAGTGCCAGCCGACGGGTGACCATGCTTGGCGGCGAGCCGCCTGAATCAGCCACCGGCCGATTCCAGCTTGGCCCAATGCGTGATCGCGGCGTCGGCCGCTGACTCCGCATCGCCGGACAGCAGACCGCCGTCGTTCAGGGCCATGATCGCCGCGTTCATGCGGCTGAACAGGTCGATCACGCCGATGCGGTCCATCGCGCCGGTCACGATCTCGCGCAGCGTGCGGACGTGCTCGTTCTCCGGTGCCGGCGGCGTCAGTGCGGCCGTTCCGAGCTGCGCCAGCACGTCGCGGCGCTGCTGGTTCAGCTTCAGGCGCGCGAGCGCGCTCTTGGCGTCGCGCGGCATGGCCGCGATGTCGCGGTTCAGGGTGGAAAGCTGGCCTGCCAGGCGCAGGCGGACCAGCGGGGACGGTGCGGCGTCGAGCGTATCCATGTCGGGCCTCAAGCGATGGTCGCGGCGCGCGCGGTTTCAAAGTCCACGAACGCATTGACGGCGTCGTTGAACAGTTCCGCGATCTCTGCGTCTTCGGCGAACGGGGTGTATGCCGCTTCCAGCTTTTCGGTCATCGCCGGGTCGGCGAAGTCCAGCGCGCCGGCCTTGGCGTCCATCAGGAATTGCTTGGCGGCGTCGCGCGCCGGGTTCGTTGGTTCCACGGACTTTTTCTCCGGCGGGGTGGGCTTATCGGGGGCGCGCTTGCCCTTGTTCTTGATCGCCCCGATCGTCATCGGCGTGAAGTGGAAGTCCAGTTCGACGCCGTGGTCGGTCAGTTCCTCGATGTTGATGTAGCCCAGCTCCGCGTTCTGCCGATCGCCGTTCAGAATCGTGTAGCCGAATGCCTGCATCTGACGCGCGGGGCGCTTGATGGTCGTGATCAGCGCCCCGGCCTTGCGAGCCTTTTCATACCGCGCGGCCTCGTCTTCGTCCGACCCGACATCCTTTTCGGTGATGTACCAGTCGCTGCCGCCCCGGAAGTAGTGCAGGCGCGCGACCGCTTCATCGCCCTGCCCATCCGTTTCCCCGGTCTTCGGCATGGCGTCGATCACGCCCAACAGTTCGGCTAGGGTCGTACGGAAGTAGCCGCCCTCTTCACCCTTCAAGCCGGATCGCACGGCCGACATCTGCGCCTTGCCCATGAATGGGGTCAGCGCGAGCATGAGGAATTCGGCGCTCGGTTCCTTTTTGGCCGGGGTCTTCGCGCCGAAGTCGGCGATCTGCTGCCGGACCTTGTTCATCGTCTCGCCGTCAGCCGTGATGGAGTTCAAGATGGCCAGGCCACGGCCTGCCGCCATTTCCTGCATGGTGCTGAACAGGTAATCGCCGACGAACTGATCGGTCGCGGCGATGTGGAATCGCACCGTCTTGTCCTTGATGCGCACGGTCAAGGGCATGCTGCCGCCGGTATTGGCGTAGGTCGCCGAAAGCGGGTAGTCAGCGCCCTTTTCGTCGCCTTGCGGGGCAGGCTCGTCCTTGCGCGCGAGGCTCATCAGCTTGGCGAGAACGTCGCTCCGTAGCTGCACGAAGTCGCCGATCGACGGGGGGTGACCGACGGTTACGCGCTCGATCCGGACACGGACGGCGTTCTCGAACTCCGCCGGCTCTTCATCGGCCATGCCGACGTACTGGTCGGCATACCCGCTCATCTGGTCGGCGATCTTGTTGGCGACGGCGGTGATGGCATCGCCGTCCAGCATCGGCGCAAGCTCGTACGACTTGGTTTCGGCGTCGGTCAGCTCGCGCTCGAAGATCGCGACGCCGTGCCGGGCCATATCGTGATGCGGCTGGCCTGCGGCCGGGCGCGGCTCCACCGTGAACATGCCCTTCGGCATGCTGCCGACCATCGGCGGGCGGTTCACCATTGCGTAGCGGAAGCCGCCGGCTGCCGGGGCGGGCGGCTGTTCGGCGGGCAGGACGCCACCCTGTTCCTTGATCGCGGCGATGCCGTGATCGTAAGTCCGGCCGACATTCGCGGAGCGCGCCACCTGAATCCGCGCCAGTCGGCCATTCCGGTCCAGGACGTACCGCGCGCCCTTCTTCTTCGCTTTCTGATTCGAGTGCATGGAAAAGTGCATCTCCGGCATGCCGCGCTCGATCACGAAGACGAACGCGCCTTCGGGGTGATTGACCAGCGCATCGTTCACGCCGTCGACGCCCACGATTGCGCCGGCAAAGCCGGGCTTTCCAGCGCCGAACTCGCGCGCCTCTGCCAGCATCTTGTCGACCTTCGCGGTCATCGCCTCTTGCTGCGCCTTCAGCTTGGCTTCGCGCTCCGCTTCTGCCGCAGCTCGTTCGGCGGCGTCGCGTGCCTCGTATTCCTCCGGCGATTCGGCGTGCTCTTCCACCAGGATGAACGCGCCCATCGGCGTGCGCGTCCAGACGTTCAGCTCTTCGCTTGCCAGCAGGTCCGCCGCTTCAAACGAGTTGGCTTCGAGCCACGGCGTAGCCTCGAAATAGGCCATGCCATCGCCGCGCACGGTGACGGTCACGATGACGTTCTCGCCCTTCATGACGGAGCCGACAAGGTAGCCGTCCGAACCCAGCTCGCTGAACAGGGCGTCCGGGAACAGCGATGCCGACGAGTCGTCCAGCGATGCGCCGTCCATCGTCGGCGCGTTCCGCGCGGTCGACCAGGCGACCTTGAATCCGCGCAACGCGGCCTGCTTTTCGATCTCCACGGCGGTCGTGTAGGCGGTGCCGCGCTGATCGGGAAGGCTGGCGCTGATCGCCAGCAGCGTGCGAGCCGGGGCCGTGATGTCGCCGAACTCGAAGAAACCTTCGGGGATCGGTACCGGGGTCGCTCTCGACCGCGCTTTGGGAATCAGCGCTGTCACACCATCGCTTGGGAAGTCCTCTTCTGCCAGCGAGCTGCCGAGTTTCGCCTCGACTGCGGCGCGCAGCTCAGGCGTCACGGTCATCCGTCCGCCACCATCACGCTCGAAGGTGAAGTCGCCGCCCGCGATCGGGCGGGTAACGCCAAGCGCACCCCAATCCATAGCGGACACGATGTCGGCGATGATCGCATCGCGGTCAGCTGCCGACTTGGCTGCTTCGTAGGTATTTGCCTTCAGCAGCGTGAATGACCGCTCCCCGTTCTCCCAGCCGATCAGCCAGAACTTGTTCGTGTCGCTGTAATCGACCGCGATGCCGGTCCAGTCATTCGGGAGGTTCTCGGTACCGGCTGCGTTCGACACGCTGCCGTCCTTCTGCAAGAACGGCAGGTCGCGCGAGGCGATTACTTCGGCCGGTTCCGTGACCGCCGGCACCGTCGCGCCACCCTTGATCGCCGCAATCTGCCGCTCAAGCCCCTCGAATTCCTCGGTCTTGACCTTGATCTGTTCCTTCAGGTCGGCGATCACCGCTTCCTTAGCGGCGGCTCCGGCCTGGGCGGTGGTGAACGCAGCGCTGTTCTTTTCGGCCAGCGCCATGACGCGCAGCGCGACGGTGTTCAGGTTCAGGTCGCGGCCGCGCTCCGGGGCGACGACGATCGTCACGTCCTTGCGGTTCAACAGCCACTTCCAGGACACCAGCACGTCTTCCGGCTTCAGGCGGCGCGGGGTGGCGTCCGGGTTGTTGAAAAAGATCGTCAGCGTCTGCCCGTCGCTCAGGCGGTACATCAGCGTGACGTTCAGCACGCCCTGCATGATTCGCGGCTTGCTGACGGTGAAGTCGACCGGCTTCACCGCACCGGCCTGCGCGTTCAGCGCACGTTGCAGCGCTTTCGCGGTCGACTCGATGCGGCGGCTTTCGATCGCGATGGCGTCCAAGGTGACGGAGTCAACATCGCCTGGCGCGAACTCCGCTGCGAGGTCAGCCTCGGTCAAGCTGTCGAACAGCAGACCCTCGTCTGCGTCGCTCGCGCGCAGTGCATACAGCACTTCGGCCATGCCCTTGCCGATCGGCTGCAGCCCGTCCCACATCACTTTGTCCATGCTGGTGCTCTCTGGTGAAAGATCGCCGCTGGTCAGCGGCTTGTTGGGATTGCCGGTGCGAAGCCACGCCCGAAGCTGCTTCGGGGTGACGCGCACGATGTCCCGCAAGCCCTGCCATCCGGGGCTGTAGCTCGCGAGGTAAGTGGAACGGGCATGGGCCTCGTCAACGCAGCCAAACATGACCTTGTGCTCGTCGAAGCGGCCGTTCAGCCACTGGTTCACGACGTAGATGTCGGGCAGCTCAGGCCACGGCCCGATGAAGCAGTCGATGCCGTCGCCGTCCGCGCCGGTCGTGCCGCTCAGGTAGCCGTAGTGGGCAGGCATCCGGGTTTCCCAGGCGACGCCGTTCGGATCGGTGCCGCGCCGGATGGAACCTGCCGGGTTCTCGATCGCGACGTGAAAGCCCTGCACCTTCGCGCGGCCGACCTTGTAGTTCCCGGCCTCGCACTGCGCCGGGGTCGGCGGCTTTGGGGACCGATCGCCGAACGCGCTGTCGTGCGCGGCTTCGTGAATCACGGCCCAAGGGGCGCAGGTTGTGCTGTCGGTCGAATTCGCGCCGGACTTGCCGGAATCCGTCAGCTTGACTACGATCAGCGCATTCCCGCTATCGCTTCGGGCGTTGAGATTCTCGGCCTTCAGCAGTGCGTCGGCATGAATCGTAGCGGGATACTTCCTTGCGGAATGCAACGCCAACTGGCGATTGCCAGTGCGAATCTCTTCCAGAACGAGCACTGACCCGTCGGCCTGAGTCTTCAGGCTGACCAACAAATCCTTCCCCTCTCGCGTCTTCGGCCCCCACGCGACGTAGTCAGGCGCGGCCGTCACTTCGGGGAACTTCATCCAGTCGTCTTCGGTGATCGGAAGCTGCCCGCGCGCGCGCTCGGCAGAGGGGTTGCTGTGCGCCTTGTGCATGTGCTGCAAGGCATAGACATCAACCGCATGGACGTAGCCGGATAGGTCCAAGCCGAAGCCTTTGGCCGCGCCGACAACCGCATCCGAGACGCCCATAAGCGGCTTAGCTGACCCTGAAAAGTCTTTCCGACGCCATTGGCCGACGACGCTGCTGAACGTCTCCTTTGCCGCCGCTAGGGCGCTCGCGAATCGACCGAGTTCGTCGCGGGGCTGCTCGACCGCGTCGAACGTGACGACGAGCTGTCGGCCTCCGGCGAGTGCAGACCATTGCCCGTCGCTCAGGCTGTCGAAAGCGACCCCTTCCGCCCCCTCGCCCGCGTCCGTGCCGCTGTAGGCGGTCAACCGGCCTTCCGGGATGTCGCGCAGCACCGCATACAGGGCCGCGCCGCTGTTCTGTTCAGCCGATGGCGGGATGCGCACCGCGATGTCGTAGCGCCCCGCCTCGCAGCCGACCACGAAGCCCAGGCAGTGGAAGTGCTCGAAGCCTTCCGGCTGCCCCTCGAAGTCGCACATCAGCAGCGTGACCGGATCGCCATGCGCGAAAGCGCCGTACTGGCGCTGCCCGGCGTCGGGTGCGCTCAGGCCGATTGCTTCGGACTCGCTCAGGAATCGGCCGCGTAGCCAGGACATGACGGGCAGGGGTTTGGGTGTGAAGCATTGTCCGGCCCCGGCCCGCCCCTTCCGGCCGTGTTTTTCCGGTCCGGACGGAAACAGTTGACTTATGAAATTTGGGTGCTATCTTGTCTGTACATTAACTCGCAGGACAGGACGCAAACCGATGAACACTTTTCTTTTCAGCGACACCACCGAAGCCTATGACTCCACCCAATGCGATGACCGCATCAAGGACGGCGACGTGCTGGTCATTGCCGACGAGGGCGTTGTGGGCATCTGCCACACATGGCCGATCGCCGTCACCGCTGAGTCGGGTTCGCTCCATCAGATCGCCTTCATCACGGGCATCGAAATGGCGCGCGTGCTGGGCCTGTCGTACGAACAGATGCTGACCAGCCTGCGCGCCGCCGTCGCCACGGCCGAGCATCAGGGCTGGGACATCGCTCCGCAGATCGCCGCTGTCCTTGCTGCCGCCTGAACACGGAACCAACCATGACCCCCCTCGAATCCACCCCCGCCATCACCGGCCGCACGGTCCGCAGCCTCATGCGGAAGCACCGCAAGACGATCCGTGGCATCGCCACGGAGTTCGGCCTGACGATGAAGCGGGTGCGGGAAGTCCGTACGCGCGGGGTCGCCGCCGGCTTGATCGCCGGGGAGTGGACTTTCATCTTGACCGGCGTTTGGCCGGACCACGTTGCTTAACCACCAGCCCGGCGAGCGCCGGGCGACTTACTGGAGCCTCACATGACCCTCAGTTTTGCTTGCACCAAGGATGAATCCGCCCTGATCGCGAAGGCCGTCGACCGCGCGATGAAGCTGGCCGATGAAATGGGCTTGGACTATCCGCGTATGGACTGCCACATGGACCTGACCGCGTGCCACGCCAATGGCAACCCGCTGGATTTCGCCCGGCTGGTAGACGCCGACGACTTCAATTTCAGCCATGACGTGCTTGGCATCCGCCGGCACATCGACCGGAACACCGGGAAGCTCTTGGACTGCTTTTCCCCCCGCTTCTCGCAACGCTGACCCGGCTTGCCGATGCGCCTGCACTGCGGGCGCATCCACAAGCCACACCCTTGAGCCTGATCGGAGCCGAACATGCAGACCCCCGACACCCAACCCGGTGCCTACTTCGTGACCGCCCGGTCGGACGACGGCGCAACCTTCTGGCCGATGCTGGGGCCGTTCGTGAATGACCATGCCGCAGCACTGGCGATGGTCGACAAGGCCCGCGACAAGGCCACCGAGATCGACCCGCGCGCATGGTGGATGGCATGGGGAACGACCCGACTCGACGCTGATCACCCGGCCGCTGCCAAGCCGGGCCGACTGAACCCGCTGTTTCCCTGAACGAGAGCGCCCATGTCCGCCTACGCCGAAATCTTCCGCAAGCTGCAACCGAAGTGCGACCCGCGCCATGTCGAAGCCTATGTCCGGCTCGAATACGCGACGCTGGGGAGCCTGCCGATCGAAACCCTGCGGCGCGAGGCGAAGATCGCCGCCGATT
Organism: Nevskia sp.; assembly: GCF_021732705.1. Lineage (GTDB taxonomy): Bacteria > Pseudomonadota > Gammaproteobacteria > Nevskiales > Nevskiaceae > Nevskia. Next base: position 202,416 of record NZ_JAKFUM010000007.1, read on the forward strand.
GCATCAATGCCGTGCCGCTGGCCGAGTCCGAATCGCTGGCCGTCTCGTTCGGGCTGTGATCATGACGAAGACCTATACCCTGTCCGGCGTCGGCGCTCCGATCGCCGACGTGACCGAAGCCGAGGCGACCCGGTTCGTCGCCAAGGCGACCGGCAAGCCCGTCGATTCGACCGAGGTCCGCGCGTTCATGCGCGTCGCTGCGAACGACGGCATCGCCCTGACCGTCGCCTATCCCCACATCGGCGAACAGCGGATGATGCTGCGCGCCAACGGAAACTGACATGCCAACCAAAGCAAACGCCGCCCTTGAGCGCAAAGTGAAAGCCCTCTGCGCCAAGTTCTACGACGACCTTCAGGCCGTGTTCGACGATCCGGCGATGGACGACGCCACCTATTCGGCGGCGATCTGCACTGCCGCCGTCAGCGCGCAGGGCTACGCCGATGATGCGCGCAATGCCGAGTTGGATTCATGACCGCCCGCCTCGACCATCTCCGCGCGACCTACCGCGCGCTGTATCTTGAAATCGCCGCCGCCCCGGACGATGCCGCCCTCCGCGCCATAGCGGAACGCGAGATCGGCAACGATTCGCTTTGCGAGGATGGCCACGGCCGCGACAACCTGATCGACTACGTCAGCGAGCTTTGCCACGAAGCTGGCATCCATGTTGACGATGTCATGCCCGAGGAACATGAGGACCGCCATGCACGATGAAGCGACCCAAGCGATTGACCAGCGCACGCGCGAGTCCGACGCGCTGATCTTGCTGCGCGCCGGGTACCGGGCGGCGCTGCTCTGATGGCCAAGATACCCACGCCGAGCGCTGATGATCTGCACATTGCAGCGCAGTGGCTAGACATCTATGAGGGTGCCGAGGACGCCGCCGCCTGCCACCGCGTTGCCGCATGGCTTTTGCAGAAGTCTGACGATGCTGAATTGCGCGCGGCCTGCCGGGACTCAGGGGTTTCGGTAGCAAAGGCAAGACAGGCGATGCAGGCGAGGAAAAAGGCATGAGCGCCTTCCCGCCATCGCCCGCCCCGGCCGAAGTCGCCGCCGCCCGAGCCAAGTCTGGCCTGACGCAGACGGAAGCCGCAGCGCTGGTCTATTCGACCTTCCGGACCTGGCAGAACTGGGAAAGCGGCGCGCGGAACATGCCGCCGGCACTGTGGGAGCTGTGGCAGTACAAGGCGCTGCGCGTGCCTATCCCTGCGGGGCTCGCCCAAGGCCCTCGGTGACGGAGTTCGCGAGGAATGCGAGGTCGTCACGCGCCTGCAGCACGAACCGGCGCGTGTACGGCGCGATGTTGACGTTCCCCTCGATGCCGGCGATCTCGTAGGGCAGGTGCACGTCCTGACCGATCAGGACGTAGATCACGTCATTCCTGCGGGGTACGAAGTAGCCCGGTGAGTCGATCGCCGCGACGGCCTCGACCAGCGCCTCGACTTCCGGTACCGGAACCAGCCCGTCCGCGCGCTCAGCCTGCGCACTGCCGGGGAACGTGCCGGTGAACAGGATGCGGCCTTCGCCGAGATCGTCCCAGTCGAAGTCGCTTTCATCTTCCGACGAAAGCACGCCCAAGCCCCCAAGCGTCGCGAGGCTCCCGAGCTGGCCTGGCGGATCATCCGATCGCCGCGTGACCTTTCTGAAGATCACGCACGGGATAGCCTGCGGGTGCCGCAGCGTGACCGCGCGGGCGGCTGTATTGATCTGCCGCGGTACGTTCGGAAGCATCTCGGTCTACCCCTTCAATTGCGCCACGATCGCGGCATGTTGCTTCGCGCTGATGACCTTGAGTGCCAGCAGCGCATCGACGTGCATCTTCGCCTTTGCGCTGCCTCGCGGCACTTTCGCAGCCACCGCTTGAATGCTCGCCTGAGCCTTCCGGATTGCGGCCGGCGACGGCTTCGGAAGCGCCCGCGCCTTGATCGCCGCCGGCCGCAGCTGCTCTTGCGCGATGGCCTCGATGTCTTTCCCGCGCAGCTTCGTGACCTTCGCACGCCCGACGCGCTCGCGGTCCTTCGTGATGGCACGCGCGAGGAAGGCCTTGAACGCGGGCTGCTGAATGACCGCCATGGTCCGCAGCACATGCTTGCAGGCCACCCCGGTCAGTCCGGGATTTCTGATTTTCGGGAACCCGGTTTCATCACGGCCGGCATTGAACCGGCCGATCGTCGAGATGTACCGAAACCAGAAGCGATGCCGGCCGCAGTCGCAGTCGAACTTCAGGTAGGACTTGACGAGGTAGTCGGCCATCTTCGCCGCGGCGCGCGGGCTGGCCAGCACCGCCGAATAATTGATGAAGTCGATCGCGACGTAGTGACGGCGCACGTTCGATTGAGGGCTCGCGTTCGTTGCGAACTGGAACATCCCCGCCGCGTGCGACAGCGGCACAGAAAACTTGATCTCGCGCTGGGCGCGCTTGCGGTCTTCGGCGCGGCTATGGTCGATGACGGTCTGCGCAGTGATCCCCGCCCGATAGCGCCGGCCGGCTGCCTTCGCGTTGCGCTGGAACTCGCGCAGGTCCTGATCAGTGATCGGCCGCAGCGTCCCGCCCAACGTGGTGTACAGCAGCCGCTTGGCGTTGTACTTGCCGAGGACATCGTCCGGCGAAAGGATTTGCTTGCGATCGGACTTCCGCGCAGCAACGTCGGCCGCTTGGCGCTCGTCGCGCTCCCCTGCCGCCCCCCGAATCAGCGAGGCGGTGCGCTTCTTCAGCGCTTCAGCTACCGATTTCGCGATTGGCATAGCCTGCTCGACGTTTCATTTCGCGGAGCTGATCCGGTCCGGGAAGAGTCAGCAACTGCTCCAACAGTTCGTTCTCCGTCGACTCAAGGCCCGCAGCCGCCTGGATGACCAGCGACTCGTCGGGATTGCCGTAGACGCGCCGGCTGACCAAGGTGAGGTCGTAGCGCTCATCAGGAAGCGTCTGGTACCGGATCGCCTGCGCCCACACCGGGACGCGGATCGAGAAGTCGCGCACGGACTGATACAAGCGGGCGGCTTTCACGGGCTACTGATAGTTGAAGTACGTGTGATAAACCGGGACGGAGATCGCCATGCTGTTGCCAGCAGAGTCGCTGATGGTGATCTGGTATGTGCCCTCGCGCGTCAGGTTGCCGTTCCCGCTGGACGAGAAGCGGATCAAGGTCGGCGATGTCTGCGAAACCGTGATCAGGTCTGCGCCGCCGCGATCTTCCAGCAGCGTCACCGTGGTGGTGTACGGGGCGGTACCGTTGACCACGTTCAAGGTCACGCTCGAAACGATCGAGCCAGGCCCGGTCGAAGTATCGCGATTGACGCTGACCGGATTCGGCGACGCGGTCGCGCTGAACGAGCCTGACGAACTGGTAGTCACCGTGAAGGTTGCCGAAACGCCGCCGATGGTGACGGTTGCGGAGGTCGAGACGAGCCCGCCGGATGCCGACTGCACCTGTGCGCGCACGAAGTCCCCCGCCACGACCGTGCCGACCGACGACGTGAACGGCCCGCCGTTCACACTGTAGCTGCCGCCGCTGACGCTGATCGGCGTCGCCGCATTGATGCCGCTGATGTTCTGCGATGCCGATGTGATCGCCGCGTTGCGGCTGACGCCCGATTGCGACGAAAAGCTGAAAGCATTCGGCACCGTGTCGACGCCAGGGGCGGACTGCGTCGCGATCTGCCATGTCGTCGAGTAGCCGTTGACGGTGACGCTGACCGATGTCGTCGTCGAATAGGTGCCGGAAGCTGTCGCCACGAGGGCCAGCGTGTCGCCATTTGCGATCGACCCGCTGACCGCGGTCGGCGCTCCACCGTTGACGCTGTAGCTGCCGCCAATGATCGAAATTGCACCAGGCGCAGCAAGGCCCGAGATGACCACCGTGTTCGACGTGACCGTCGCTCCGAGCGCTTGGTTGTAGGCCGGGCTGAACGAGAAAGCGGCCGGCGGCACAACCGCGCCGCCGCCACCGCCGCCGCCGCCACCGCCGACGTTGCTGACCGACGTGCACCGCCACTTGCGGACGACTTCGTACGGCTGCAGGTTGTTATGCGCCGCCCCGCCGCCGACGGACGAACTGCGCGATATGGTCGCTCCGTCGTTCGCGCGCGCCTCGTAGCTGTACGCGCCGCCGGTATCGACTCGCTGCACCATGGTGTTCGCCGCCGAGACGGCGATGCTGCTGTCGGTGCCGGCGTTCAGCGTGAAGTGCGTGTGCGCCGGGGTTTCTTCCGCCGTCAGCGTATGCGTTTCCTCGCCGCCCTGCTGTCCGATCGTCGCGAAAGCGACGTTTGCCGGGTCTTGCCCGACGAAAACTCGCCCGACTCCGACCATCACCCAGGTTCCGAACCCCAAGATTTCGGCGGGGCTCCGCGTGTCGTCGTATGTCGTGTACACGCCGCCGCCGCTGTATTCCTTCTTCAGCGTGTAGATCGCGATGGCTTCAAGGTCAGTCGAGCGAAGGTACTGCTGGTGCGGATGATCTGCGGCCGTGTGCAGCCGATCGGCCATCACGGCGAACGCTCGATCGCCGTGCGGGTCGTCAGCCTGCTCGTGATTGCCGATCAGCAGCAGGATGGCCTGTGCATTCTGATCGACGAGGACGGTCACGCTTCCTGACGGCAAGGCCGACAGTCCCAGGGTGTAGCTCGTGGTCACCAGAAACTGATCGGAGACGTAGACCACCGGCTGCAGCGCCGGGTCGGCGGAGCTGTAGACCGCCAACAAGGTGCCGCCGCTGTCCGGATGTCCGAGGTAGAAGCCCACTTCTCCGCATGCGAACGACTGGCCGGGGTTCGCTTGGAAGGCTGCGTGCAGCCGCAGTTGGGTCGGCGCGATCTCGCCGCCGCCCGCGATCGGCGAGACGATCCGGCGATCCTGCAGCGCGGTTTCCGTACCGACCGGGTTGTACTGCCCGGTCCCGAGGGCGATGTGCGTGACCTGCACGCTGACTTGAAGCCCGGCTGCCGATACCGCAGCGTTCAGGCCCGCCTGCGTGATCTTGGGGGCGAACGGCAGGGATTGAGGCATTGGTAGAGGAACCGGGGCGGACGATGGGCCATTGTCGGCACTCCAATCGAACGCACTGCGGTTGTTTTCCTCGTCAGATCGACAGCATGCCGCCCCTCAGCAGCGTCTGCAGGTCGTCGCCGAATGCCTGCGCTTGCGTGATCTTGATCGACAAATCGGCCTGCCAGCACGCCGCGATGGCGGCAATCTGCGCCGAGGTCGCGCTCTCATTGATCTCGTACTTCCGGCCGCGCTCTTCGATCTTGAGCACCTGAATTGCGTTCAGCGGGTTCGCACGCTGGGCCTGATCGCTGAACATCAGCCGGTTGGTCGTGTATCGCTTGTGCCAGGCAGAAACCGCCTCTTGCATGCTCAGGTCCGAGAACTGCGAGTCCCACGCATCGACATCGACGTTCGCGACTACCAGGCTGTCCTTGAACCGCGCGCGGTTGAACTCGCCGACCTTGCCGACCGTAATCACGTCCGTGGACTGGTCATGAATCGCATACAGCGTGACCATCCCGCCCGCGTACCCGCCTATGGTGACCTGCAGTTTCATGGGAAGGGAACGGCCGATTTCGTTTCTGCGACGGTACCGTCGGGCTGCTCGGTCAGCAGGATGTGCACCGGCACCCCGGTCTCGTTCTGCGTGATCATCCGCAGCGTTCGGAAGCCAGGCAGATCGTCCGGCGTGAAGCCATCTGACGGTACGCCTTGGCCATCGTTCGCCGCGGCGAAGCCGGGCGACTGCAGCAGGGGCACCGTCGCCCGAAGCGTCACGTCCGCGACGAGAATGACGAGGTTCTTCTGATCGCTCGGAACGCTTTGGAACAGGATGTCGGGCGTTTCGATCATGCACGGGTAGTCGAAGCGGATGCCGCTGAACTGATACGGGCAGTCGAAGCGCCGATTGGCAAAATCCGCGACCCACATCTGGTACTGAATCCCGAGGCTTCGCGCGGTCGGATCGTCCGACGCGAAGATCACGATCTGCGCCCGCACGTCGAGCTGGGCTTGCCGCATTCGGAACACGCGGGCTTTCGGGTCTTCCGGCAGGGTCACATCCGTCGGCATGCCGCCCTGCAGCTGCCAGTCCGGCGAAAGCGACGGCTCGCGGCTTATTGCGACCAGGATCACCGGTAGCGTCGCTGACGTGCCAGGCAGGCCGCTGTTGTCGTTTGATCGCCACTGGGAAAGCATGTCGTCAGCGCTGTCCAAGACGCGCGCTGGCGTCCACGCAATCGCTCTGGCGACATCGCGTCGGCAGAACTCTTCGAGCGCGCGAGTCGTCGGCACGAGCTGGGCATGAAAACGGCCGAGATAGCGGCCGAAGCCGACCTTGGTCTCGTCGAACATCAGCCGAAGGTTCCGCGCACGAGAGCCATGTACTCCGTCTGTTGCGCCATCGGCGCAGGCTGAGCGCTGCGGCGCGCTTGCGTTCCGCTTCCGGCCTGCTCGACGAGCCGATCGGCGTCATCGAACTTCGTCTTCCGCGACCGCATGCTGTCCAGCGTCGACTTCCGGCCGGCGGCTGCGTCGATGGCCTCTTTCAGCCGATCGTTCAGGCGGGCGATCTCCGCCTGCATCGCCTCGCGGGCGCTGTCGAATGTCGCGATCACGCCCGCCACGCTTTTCACCGAACCGAGGTACTCATTCACTTCGTCGAACGTGACCGGATCATCCTCCGCCGCGTTGTCGAGCGTGTACGGACGATTCGCAGTGAAGTTGGGTTCGAGGACGTAGTCGAAGCCGTACACCATGGGCTTGTCGTGATTGATCGCGGACGAGAATCCGCCGGCCTTGTTTGCGAACAGTCCGGACGCGGCGCGGCCGGGCGCGTTGTCGAAGAACTCCGCCTGATGGTGCACCGTGCCGTCGGTATCGGCGCGCATCATCGTCGTGACGTGGGCGGGCTCGATGATCACGACCTTCCCGTCGATCACGCCGCCTTCGGCAAGGTCCATTCCGAGCCGCTGGCGCGGCCAGTGGCCGTAGTAGCCGAGCATGTCGCGGTTCCGGATGCGTTCCTGCGTCGAGGGGCTATTGATGGCGTCGACCAAGCGCGGGATGTTCCAGTTCCGCTTTTTGCCGGTGTGCCGCCGACCGATGTCGGCAAGGCTGAAGGAGATGACTGGCGTTTGCTGCGGCATGGGGCTGTCTACGGTCTAGGACAAGGTCAATAGTGCGACGCGCGCCGGTCAGCGAGCGTGCCGTTTTCCGGGTACGCCGCCCGGTGCCAGACGGCCGTAGTTCGCGTGCGCGTTGTCTCGGTGCAGTCGCCAGCGGTAGCCCACGCGCGGGATTTCGATGAATGCGCGGTCCGATCGCCGAGCTGCTGCGACGATCATCTGCTCGATGCCGTGCGCGGCCGCGCTGGCTTCGGCCCTGATTTGCGCGATCAGGTCGCGCCGGACGACGACGAGATGATGCGCGCGCTGAGGCAGCGGCTGGCCCGAGTTCGACGCCATCAATGTCTTGCCGGTTTCGCTGATGTGCGCCTCCCAGGTGAACGCGCCGACGGCATCCGGTCTTGATGCGAGGACGCCGACCAGCGTCTCGAAAATGCCAGGAATGATCTCATCGTCCGGGTCGACCCAGGAAACCCAATCGCAGATGCCGTGCTCGAACGCGGCGAGCCGCGCGGCGTTGGTCTGATCTCGGATGGCCTGCTCGACGTGCAGCGGGACGCCTTCAGCCAGCATCTGCCGGTGCATCTTGCGCCGCCACTCCGCGCGCTCCGTGAGGCCGATCAGCATGTGCACGTCGATCATCAGGCGAGCCCCGTGATCGCGCCGCCGGACGCGGTAAAGACCACTGTCCGCGTGCCCGATCCGCTGTAGATCACCGAGTCTACCGACGGTGCGCCAGACTGGATTCGGACGCTACCGGTGTTCGTCGGGAACGTGACCGACAACTGCCTGCAGTTCGTGTCCGTCGGCAGATTCAGGTGGGAGATGTTCACCGTGATCATGACGCCCGACAGCGGCGATTCCGTCACCGAATACGCCAGGGTGCCCGCCGACCAATCAATCGTCGCGCTCACGACCGGGTAAAAGCTGCTGCCCGTGACGACGGCTGGCAGCGCTTCCGGGGTCAATCCGCCGGCGGCGATGGCATCGCACGAGCTGGGCGCTGGGGACGGTGGTGGCGGCAAGGTCGCTTCTCCCGCAAGGAACAACATGACCACGGCAGTGCCGCCATTTGATAGCGCCAGGCCATTGTCGTCGGCGTTGGCCAGCGATCGAGCGATGCTGATCACCAGAATGAAGCGTGCCGCAACGACCGACCGCAGTGCGGGCAGCACGCGCAGCAATCCCGCACCTTGTTCGCCGGGCTCGTCGATCTCGACGCCGATACGGCTGGTCAGGATGAAGCGCTCATGCGGGTCGGTGTCGGGGATCAATTCCCGCTGTAGCAGGCCGGTCGGGTATGGCAGCGACTTGCGCTGCCAGAGTTGGTCGGCGCGGTTGCCTTCTGGCCACAGCAGCTGCAGATAGGTTCGGAGAAAGTGCAGGCCGCGCTTCGGGTTCCGCGCGCGCCATGCCCGATACAGGTATCGCATGGCGTACTCGTCAGCCTTGCGATACAGCGCCAGACCTTCCTGAGTCACGACGCGCTCGATCAGCGAAAACGATCCGAGATGCGCCATGCCGAAGACATTGATGTCGCGCTCAGGGACGCGCAGCGTGTCGTCGAACAGGTCGATGAAGATTTGCTTCAGGTCGGCCTCTACGGCGTCGGCGTCGTAGCTCGCTCGAAGCGGATACAGGTCAGGCGGGTCGACCGACATCAGAGCCCCCAGCCCTCGCTTTGCTGCGTACGCGGGGTCACCGTCACCGATAGGCTCGCGGCCGTGACCGCGCGGCGCTGTTCGGGCAGCACAGGCCCGGCAGGCGGAGTGATCACCACGCGAAGATCGGCTTCGGAGTCGGCGACGGCCGGCACGTCGCGCCGAACGCGGTCATACAGGCGCTTGTACTGGGGCTCGACCGAACCGCGGCGCGCGGCCGGCGTGTCGATGCCGTATTCGTTCAGCGCCGCGCCGCGGATTTGATTCGCAACGGCAACTGGGTCGTGCACCAGGGACACGAATGCTTCGATCTGCACCGCGATCGGCACATCGACCGGTGGAACAAACCGAATGCTGTAGCCGTCGTCGGCGTCTCGAATCACAGCGGCGATTCGCGCTTGCACAGTCGCGCGGTCATCGCCCTGCGCTTCGATGAAGCTGACGAACAGGCGATTGATGTTGTCCACGCTTGGCCCGCGGGCGATCTCTTCCCGCTGCTCATTCCAGACGCTCAGGAAGCGAAGGCCAGGGACGTTGCGACGCACGAGGAAGTCGAATTCGCCTCGGAAAACGGCGCTCGAATCGTAGATCGACGGGTACTTGCTGATCTCGCGGATAGTCGGGATGTCCATCGGGGCCGCGCCGCTTTCAAGCAACGCATCCATCTCCACGGTGATCAGCGAGTCCTGCGGCGTGAAGGTGTACTGCAGAGCGAATGGGCTGCCAATGCCCGGCCGAACATCGCCGTTGCACTCCCCGATCTCAATGATGAACTGATCGCCGACCGCCGGCTGATACCCAACGATGCCGTCATATCCGAAGCGCACCGAAAGGCGGCGCAGCTCGTCCGACTCGACGTGATAGATGAAGTCGCCGATGCCGACGTTGCAGAATTCAGGGGTGTAGATGAACACCTGGCCGTCGGATCGTCTGACCGATATCCCGCAAATCAGCCGATCGTCAGCCGGTGCGGCAATTTCGATTGCGAGGAACGGCACCGACTGGGCGACCGTGTACGTCTGCGTGCGGGTGCTGCGCTGCTGAAGCACCGCGACCCCAGTCCCGCCGACCGCCACCGTGACCGGCGTCAGCGCGAAATAGAGGTTGCCGGCGGAATCCAGCATTGCCCGGCCGGCCTGCAGCGTGAACGGGGCTGCAGAGTTGTTCCGGATCAGCACTCGGACCGTCGCCGGGACCGCCATCGGCAGGATGCCCTTGAGCGCGGCGTCGGCGAGGATGGTCGCGTCGCGCACCTTCTCGAAAGGCTCCGCGCTGCTCACTTCGATCTGCTGCGACAGCGCTGCGCACATCGACGCGATGGCCCCAAGCGACGCCAATAGGCGCTGGTCCCCGGCCTGGTACCGCAGCGCGGCGTCTGGATATTCGCTGATCGAGTTTCGGATCAGGTCCAGATATTCGCTTCTCGTCCTCGCGGTCATTCGGGGGCCGTGTTCGCCCGCACCAGCTTCTGCAGGTCTTCGTAGTCGATCCGGTTCAGCGTTGCGGCGCGGGCGTCGGCGGCGAGATCGTCAACGAATCGATCGTGGGCGTCGGCCGCGGCGGCTGCTTCATCAGCGGGTGTTCCAGAATTTCCCGCGGGCACTGGTAGACCACCGTCGGCGCTGGCCTGCTGGCGCACGCTGGCAGTAGGACCACAAGCGCGACGACGAATATCGTCGGCGATCGTGGTCGGCGGAACGTCAACGGCTGCTCGTCGCGCGGCATTTTCATAGGTCAGGGCGATGTCTTTGCGGGCTTGATTGATCACGATGGCGGCAGCGGCGGTGATTTCGCTCGCTTTCGCGCGCACCGCGCGGGATTCCTCGGCCACTCCGCGCTGATAGCTCCCCAGTGCGTATGCCCCGCCCAAGGCAGCCGCAGCGGCCAACAGCAGCACCGCCGGCACGAGGATGGCGGCAGCAGCGGTGCCGAATCGTTTGGCGAGGAACGTAGAAAGGATGGTGATCACGGCGCGGCGCGAGGTCGGGATGACAGGCGAAGCATAGGTCGCGCCCATGACGCGACCGGCCGGGGTTGTCCTGCGCTACTCATCAGCCCGCGGCGGGACTCGAACGGCGCGAGCGACGACGATCAGCAGCGTCAGGAGGCCGACCGCCATCCGATAGCGTTCGGACTCAAGGACCACCGTCAGCCATGGCAGCCCGTCAATCGCATGGAGCTGCGGGAGTACGGCCAAGGCCTGTTCTGCGATCGGCGGGAGCAGCGCCAAGAACCCCGCGACGAGCGCCAGGAGCGCGGATGACTTCCGATGCACGACTCGCCAGTCCTCGATGAGTTCGAGCCGAATGGCAGGCGAGCGGACGGCGACGAGGACGGCGGCGACGATGCAAACGAAAGCGAGGACGATGAAGGCCACGGGTAGCTCCGGTGATTATCCGAGGGTGCCGGTGAAGAAAGGCCGGACTTCGGTGATGGTTGCTGCGAAGCACGAAATGGACTGCGCCGCGTTGCCTTGCGACGAGCGGATGCGCAGCGACAGTTGCGTGATGGCGCTCGAATCGACCAGCCCTGAACCGATGCCCGGCGGCAGCCCGGAAATCGAAAGGTTGGCCCCTGCGGCCAAGTTCGCGACGCGGGTGTTGACGTCGTAGCTGCGGACGTGCACGAGGCCACGGAAGTGCCAGCCGCGACCAGGCGCGGCCTGCGCCGACCCTCCGGCCTGCACTGAGGCGGTGGCGAGCACAGTCCCCGCCTGATTGATGATGTCGACCGTGATGGCGTTCGTCGCGTTGGCCTGCTGCTGCACCCCGAAGGCCTCGATCGCGAAAGACTCTCCGGCGGTTGGATAGGTCGACGGGACTTCCAAGGTGACGAGCGCTGTGCTCCCGGTGTTTCCGGCCGGCGAGTAGACGGGGTCGTTCGCCGACATCCGAAGCGGGCTCGCTGCGGCCAAGGCAGTGTTGGCGGATGTGGCAGCACTGGCGGCAGAAGCGGCCGAAGCGACAGCCTGCGCGGCAGCGGTTGCGGCGCTTTGCCTGGCCGATTCGGCAGACAGGGCCGAGCTTGCCGCCGACAGTGCCGACGACGTAGCCGACTGGGCCGACGATTGCGCGCTCGCTGCACTCGAACTGGCCGATTGCGCCGACGATTGCGCGCTCGACGCGCTTGAACTGGCGGACTGGGCCGACGACACGGCCGATCCTGCCGACCCCGAAGCGCTTGTCGCGCTTGATGCGGCCGAAGTCGCGGAAGCTGCAGCGGCAGTTTGCGCATTCCCGGCAGCGGTAGAGGCCTGGCTGGCCGACGTTGCCGAACTGGCCGCTGACTGCGCAGACGACACAGCCGATCCGGCGCTGGACGACGCCGATGATGCGCTTGCAGCGGCCGATGTTGCCGACGACGCGGCGGCGGTTTGGGACGCCCCTGCGGCGGTCGCGGCAGCCGCCGCAGAATTCGCAGCAGTGACTGCAGATGCAGCGCTTGATGTCGCGGACGACGCGCTGGACGCGGCCGATGTTGCCGACGACGCGGCACTGCCGGCGCTGGACGCAGCCGCAGTCTGTGAAGCCCCGGCAGCCGTGGCGGCGTTCGCGGCCGACGTGGCGGCGCTCGTAGCTGACCCCGCCGACGACGCCGCGCTGTTTGCTGATGAGGTTGCCGAGTTTGCCGATGACAGCGCCGATGCCGCCGACGCCGACGCCGCATTGCGATCCGTCAGCGTGCCGTCTTTCGCTGCTACCGCGAGCGCACGCGCTGATTCAGCCGAGGCCGCAGCGGTTGCGACCTGCCCGGCCTGCACCTGGGTCTGTTGCTGCGCGACCTGCGTCTGTTCGAGTGCGATCGCGGCCGAAGCGGCGGCGGCGACGGTGTTGACGCGGGCCGTCTCGGCGAGGCCGGCGGCAGTCTGCGCCTGGGTCGCGGCGGTCTGCGCAAGCGCGACCTGCGCGACGGTCTGCGCGGCGGCAACGTCGACCTGAGTCTTCGCCGTGTTGACGCTCGCGAGTGCGGCAGTAGCGTTCTGCCGCGCGGTCTCGGAAAGGGTCGCTGACGCGGCCGACTGTTGCGCCGACACAGCAGCCTGCTGTACCGCCGTGGCGGTCTGGTCACGCGAGGTTTGAGCACTCGCGGCGGCAGTGGCGGCTGACGCGGCGGCGGCGGCGGTGTTCACGCGGGCCGTCTCTGCCAGCGCCGCCGACCCGGCGGCAGCGTCGCGCGCGACCTGCGCTTGCTGCGACTGCACCCCGGCTTGGGTCGCCGCCGTCTCTGCGGCAGTCCGCGCGGTCGTTGCGGCAGTGCGTTCCAGTGCGGCGTTGACGCTCGCGACTTCGGCCTGTTCTGCGGCCGTCGTCGCGAGCCCGGCTTGCAGCCCGGCCTGCTCTCGCTGAACTTCCGCCTGCTCTGCCGCCGTTGCAACCAGCGCCTGAACCTGCTGGATGGCGGTGAGCGCATCCGCCGCCGACTGCGCGGCAAGCGCCGTCTGTTGGCGTGCGATCTCGACTTGAGCGGCGGCGGCAACGGTAGCGGCCCGCTGGACATCGGCTTGCGATGCCGCGATTACGGCTTGCTCTTGTGCGATTTCGCCCTGCTCGACCGCAATCGCGGCTTGCTCGTACGCGATCACTGCCTGGTCGCGCGCGGTCTGCGACTGCTGAAGCGCGATCTGGACCTGAACGATCGCTTCGCTGATCTCGGCGCTGATGGCCCCGGTCCCGCCGGCCAGCAGCTGATTGATCGCCGCCTGGCTATCCGCGATCAGCTTGGCGATCGACGGCAGCGCAACGACTCCGTTGCTGATGACGGTGTTCGGCCCACCACGGAAAACGGAATCAAGCGCCGTCGCCGATTCGAGGATCAGGGCAATAGCGTTTTCGAGCTGCTCTTGACTGGCGCTCATGATTCGACTCGCGGGTATTCGACGTAGAGCGCTTGATCAATCTGCCCCCGCAGCCTCAGCAGCTCGGCGAACTGGCCGGCATCTATGCTCAGGGTCAGGGTGGTCGTCGGCTGCACGCCAAGGAACGCGCCGACCGGGTTGAACAGGGTCAGCGTCAGGGTTTGGCCAGTCAGCAGCAGGTCGTCGTCAACGAGGGGGACGGCGATCAGCTTGGGAGTGGAATCACCGTCAAGCCATGTCAGGGTGCCGGTGACGCTGATGTAGTCGCGGCCGACGACGGCAGTCCCGCCGGATGTCGCGTAATCGACCGTGGCGATGCCGCGGCTGCCCCCAGTTCGCATGACCGAAACCTGGGCCTGCCCGTCATCCTCGTTGAACGAGAACGCGCCCGACGCGAAGCTGATGAACCCGCTGCGACGCGATCGGCCAAGGGACGTGACGATTGATTGGGGCGGCGCGGTCGCACGCGGCTGCGCCTCGATGGCGAATTGCGACCCGATCCCGATGACGATGTTTCGGCGGTCCGGCCCTTCGTCGGTGAACCCGATCTGAACGTCGGCCGCACTGATCGCCGACAGCACGGGCACGTCGTTGCGGAGCTTGCGGATGAACGATTCCGCGATACCGGATCGTTGGGGGGCCTGCAGCATGGCCCGGATGTCCGACCCATACAGGGAGCCGAAATAGCCGTTCGGCGGGCATCCCAGCCAGTGGGACACCATGCTTTGCACTTCCGATGCGGTGATTCGACTCATGCAGCCATTGTCGAATCGGGGCCGGCTCAGGCCGGGGGCGGTTTTCCGCCCGGCGTCAGACCCTAGCCGGGCTGGTCGGCCTCATGCGGCACCAGCTCACCGCGCAAGATCACGACTTCAGCGGCGCGTCGATACCGACGCGGACTTGCCCGTTCTTCAGGTCGGTGATGGTCACGACCACGTCAGGGCCGATATGGATGGTTTCGCCTACGCGGCGAGTGAGGATCAGCATGGCGAACGCTCCGTGTTGCCGGGAAGAGCTTGAGCCTAAGCCACTTCGGACGGCCATTCAAAAGCATCATCCGAATCTGCAATCCGGAATCCGCATGAAGGGCAATCCTGATGGCTCTCGTCGAAACGGGAGCCATCGGACTTTTCGTCCGTCATGGTAGAAAAAATCATTGCCTCTTGGCACTCAGGACATTTCATTTCTACTGCTGGGAATAGGCGGCGATCAAGAAAGCTGCGGCGGATGCAACGGCGAACACCGCTGAAATCGCGAGCAAGAACAGCGCCTCGCCTCGGTCCCCGCTTCGTTTCGGGCGCGGCATGCGTGCAAGTTCTTCGTGAATCGACGTCCAAAGTTCTAGGGAAGCGGGAGTCGCATCATTCCGGGAGGCTACCGCAGGCGTCGCCGCTACCGCTGCCGGGGACGAAGATGATTGCGCCATGTCGCCCATGCTCAATCTCCGAAGTAGAAGACAGCAGCGAGGGTAACGAAAGCCAGCACAGCGAAGGCCAGCGCGCACTTCAAGAGCAGCCTATCAAACTCCCGGAGAATATCCGCTCGGGCGGTATCGTGCGCCCTCTGCATTCTGTCCTTAGCACGCTGCAAGGCCGCTTCATTAGACTCGATGTACGCTGCCTCCCAGGCTGAATTACTCGCCGAATTAGCTGTGTCCGCATACGCTCTTGCGGAAGCCGTCGACGACGCTGCCGACCCATAACCGGTCAGACGTGGCGTGCTGTCCGTCGGCGAGGATGAAACGGTCTGGTCATTCATGTTTGATCTCGACAATCAGGGCGGCTTGGTCGGAGTCTAGCGTTCGCCCGACATGCGGTTCCAGCACCTTCGACAGCGACTCGACGGCCGCGCGGACGTAGCCAGGCACCGATTCGATTCGCCGATGCGCGTCGACAAGCCGCGCACGGCCGGCGTCCGACACTTCATCAGGGCCGATCTTGTCGAGAATGTTCCCGACGATCGCCTTGTGCTCTTCCGGCGACGGGCCGATCTCGCACCGCACCCATCCCAGCAGGCGGCGCAGATGGTTCAGTTCGGCTTGCGTGAGGCGCGGGGTCATGAGGTCTGCCGGTTCCGCGGGAACGGCGGCGACGGCGTAGGCGCGGCCGGGGTTTGATCGGCCTTGCGAAGCCGCCGACTCACTCTATCGACAAGCGCGCCACGGGCGCTATCCATCGGCCGGTTGCAGTGCGGGCAGCTCGCCAGCAATTCCGGCGTTTGATCTTCGACGAACGCGATCCATCCGTGATGCAGGTTGTTTACTTGTCGCGCCTTCGCGCGCCAGACCCATCCGATGAACTCGAAGCCGTCAGGCGTGCAGTGCGCGAGGCGTATCGGACGCCACCAGGGGACATAGGCGACGCGGTAGCGAAGGCCGCTCATGCCGGCAAATCTCGGAGCGCGAACACGATGCCACGGCAGTACGGCGAGCCGTCTTCGACGATCTCGAACGTGGCGTGCGGGATGTCCGTCTCGAACGTCCACGAATGGCCCCCGTCGTCGTGCCATACCGCCCTGATCTTCGTCGCGGCCTTCTTCGCACGCTTGAAGTGCGGGCAGTCGTCGTTGTCGCAGTCGTTCTCGACCAGCCCGGCGCTCGTCAGGCATGCCTCAGTGCCATCGTACGCACCGATCTCGTCATGGATCGCGCCTCGGAACTCCATCAGGTCATCCGATGCGCCGAACACGACGACAAGCCCGTCACGCTTGGCGCTGTTGGCTTCGGCCAAAGAAATTTCCTTGAGGTATTCGCGGCCGTTCAGTTCGGTGGCGAGGGTCAGCACCAGCTTGTTTGTCGTGAGGGTCATCATTGGTCACTCGGTTGTGGAGTCTTGCTTGCAGCCGCCTTGATCGCGGCCAGGATGTCGCGGAGTTCTTGCAGCGCCGCCTCCGCCGCTTTCTTCGTGTTGAAGAACACTGCGCCGCTGATCGTCGTCACCCCTAAATCGGGGTGCTCGAAGCGCTGCGGCGGGCCGACGACGCGGCACTGTCGGGCCTCATTCCAGATGACCCAGCGGCTGTCATGCTTTTTGACGGTCAGGGAGTCAGTCATGAGCTTTCTCAATTCGGGACCACTGCGAACTGACGCGGTCGACGCATTGCCACGCGATACCGGGTTCACGCATCGCAAGCTCGACTTCTTCCTTGTTGCCCGTCTCGCACCCGTAGGTCCGCAGATGCGACAACGTCAGCCCCAGCAGCTTCGCCGCGACGACTTGTGACGTTGCGGCGACGATGCCGCGATGCCTGCCGTCCAGGTTGCAGCCGTAGACCTTCAGCGGGCGATTAGCCACGGGCCACCTCCGGCTCCGCCGGGGTACTCGAATTGCAAAATCCGCAGTAGAACGGCGTCCCGTGTTTGCACACGCGGCCGGCGTCGACTTCTTTTTGCGCGACGCACAGGCTGCGGTAGTGAGTGTTGCCGTGTTTGCACTTCGGGGCAGGGGTCGGCTTAGCCATGCGGCACTTCCGGCGCTGCGGTGAAATGCTCGACGGCCTTCCGCCAGATGGCCTTGATCGTCGTCCAGTCCACTTCGACCTTGCCGACGGTCCAACCCTCGCCGGCGCAGTCCGGGCAATCTTCGTCGACATCTTTCGCGGCCGTCGCTCGACGCTCAGGGTGATCCCCTGTGCCCTCACACGCATCACAGACGACGCGCGTCGAAACAAAGAACTCGCCGATCATCAGCCCCTTCGCGCCGTTCTCCGCAGTCAGCCGAAGGGGCAGCACGGCATGATCCGCCGACAGTTTCGGCGTCGGCGGCGCGGCTTCTTCCAGCAACTCGATCAGCCGCAGGCCGTTACCGCCATAGCCAGGTTCAAGCATCCCCGCAATGCGCTGCGCTGCTTCTTCGGCTTGCTGCCCTGCGCGGCAGATGCGGTCAGCTGCCGCTTCGATTCGATGCACAGCGCGCCAGATGGATTCGTCGTTCACGGTTTGGCCTTCAGTTCTGGATGCACCGTCGGTTCCCTGATCTCGGCGTTGATCTCGGCGTCAATCGCGGCGAGGCGCTTGGCGGCGATCAGTTCGTACTCGGCGCGCATGGCGCGCAGACCAGCTAACCGGTCCCCGAACAGCAGGCGAGGATTCTGAGACGCTGATCCTGAATCGCAGTCGCCGTGATGGACGGAACTCGTCCATGCGGGCCGAACATCTCCGGGGAGAGTCACGAATGACGACTCATGAACATTTACTTTCCAGCCATACGCTTTCTGTATGCCGGGACCGTCATTCGCTCGCACGGTTGGCTTCGGAACTTGCGTCGGATCACTCCACCGAAGCGCGAACGCGATGCTCCGCGCCTTCAAGGCCACTTCAAGCTCGGCCTTCTCCGCCTTGTTCATCGCCACGTTTCGACGCTCCCGTGATAGTGTCTGTACATCCAATTCACTAGCGAACGCTAGTCCTTTTTCCGTACAGACGCAAGCCCCCTATGACCCGACCGCCCGTGCCGCCCGAATCACGCCGCGACCATCGGTTTCAGATTCGCGTGAACCAGGCTGAACACGACGCGATCAAGGCCGCTGCCGCTCCCGATGACGAAAGCACATGGGCGCGGCGCGAGCTGCTGAAGATCGCAGCGAGCAAGGCCAAGCCGAAGCGCTAGGGCACGTCGGCGAAGGCGTCTTCCGCTTCCTTGACGGCGCGCTTGATTCGAGTGCCGGTCTCGCCGGAAATCTCTTCACCGCTCGGGGTGTAGTGCGCCCATTCGAGGAACAGAAAGCTGATCGCGTCCCACAAGTCGGGCGACGGGATGCCTTCTCGTTCCATGTCCTCTTTCGACATGATGTATTGCTTGCCGCGGCCGTCGAACTTGCGCGGGATGCGCGACGCTTCGAGGATCAGGTCGGTCTTGCACTCGTCCGTGAGGATGCTCAGACGCCCCTCGCGCACGGCGCGTGCTGCGAAGGCATTGGCCTGCGCGCGCTGATTCAGGAACCGGTCCTTGTAGTTCTTCCGGAAGTTCGGCTTGCCCCACATGACGGGGTGGATAGAGATGCCCTGCTCTTCCATGTTCTTGAACACTGGCCAGCCCTGCCCGACAGCGTCGATCAGGACCGCGCTGTTCGTCAGCTCGCGCGCTTCAGCAAGCGCAATGCCCCCCATCGCGATTGGGTCGGTGCCACCGCGACGGATGATCTTGACGATCTCCATACGCCGCGCGTCCGGGCCGAATTCTTCGCTGCCTGTGACCCGCGCGATGATCAGAACGGACTTGTTGCGCCAGCCGCCGCCGGCCACGTCGAAGCCGATCAGCCAGCCAGGATTGTCGGACGCCGCGATGATGCGGCCGAGCGTGTAGCTGCGCTCGATCTCAGTCCGCCCCAGCAAGTAGTTTTCGGAGTCGACCGGGAACAGCCCGCGAACGCGCACCTTGTATTCGACCGAATCGCGTCCGCCGTACTCGTCTTCCTTCTCGCGCAAGTTCTCGCGCGACACCAGCGGCGAGTTCTCGCCGTCGAAGTGCAGCGCCTTCCAAGCGCCGCCCTGCCTCGTGCTGGTCTTGTGGTGCGTCTCCCAAAAGAACCCGCTGTTGCGGCTCCCCTGCGACGCGCAGGCGATGCGATTGCGCTTGTCCGTCAGCGCACCAGTGAAGCGCGACATCACGCCGTCCGGGATGCCGGCGGTTTCGTCGGTCAGGATCAGCAGCCAATCCGCGTGCGATCCTGATACGTTGTCCGGCGATCCGCGCGGCGCTGTCTTGGCGTGAACGAACCAGGTTTCCTTGAAATCGCGGATGTAGACGCGCTGCGAATTCATGACGATGTAAGGCCGCAGCCAGGCATGCGAGCCGCGCTGCAATTCATTCAGTGCGACCGCCATCTCGCGCCAAACACCCTTGCGGACCTGATCGACCTTCGGGGCGCTGATCACCGTCTCGCTGCCCTGATTGCTGTTGCTGAAGTAGCAGGTCAGGTGCCACAAGGCGATGATCCCGAATCCTCGGGTTTTGCCGGTACCGTGGCCACTGACTGCAGACACGCGACACCCGGCTTCGCTCACCGCGTCGTAGAGCTGGAATTGCTGGTGCGTCGGCTCTTGATTGCAGACCTCCACAGCGAAGCGTCCGGCGTCAGGCGCGTAGCGTTCGCGGAAGGCGGCGTGCAGCTCGCGGTTGGGAAGCAGGATCATCGGCCGTCGTCGAATGCCTGGACGAGAAGGCCGTAAATCAGCAAAGGCCAGAAGGCGATCGACATGATGCAGTCGATGATCACAGTCGACATGAATTGAAACGCCGGGGACGGCAACGACTCGGCTGGCATGTCATCTCGAACGGATTCTTGAAGCCGTTGCAGCTTGCCCGGACTCCAACGGAAGTCGGCGAGCCAAGTCGCAACGCCCGGCAACAGGTAAGACAGCAGGTAGACTTCAGCGTCGCTCAAGCCGCCATCCCTCATACCGCACCGGGGCCACGTCGTAACCGACGTACAGCGGATGCTCGGGCGAGCCGTCGGCATTGATCCGCAGGGCATGCAAGGCTATGCCGCCCTTCACCAGCATGTCGCGCACCTGTCGCCCGCGATTCAGCAGGTTTCCCGGACGCCCCCAGCCGCACAGCACGATGCCGGCGTCGAGGCACCGGCTGAAGATCATGTCGTCGTTCGCCGGGCCGACGATGTCGACGCCGGCCTTGATCATCGCAGGCAACTTCTTGCTGTCGGTCTCTCGGATCGCGAAGACGTTGACGACGCCGACCGCGCCAAAATTGGCCCCGGCCGCGTTCCACTGCATCACGCGCCGGTAAAAGCGCTCGATCGTCGGGTCGTTGTCGCGCTCGTCCGCCGTGCTCGGGTTCATCGCCAGGAGCACCGCCATCGGGCCATCTGCCCAGCGCCGCGCCAGCCAATAGCGGTACGCGCCGCACAGGCTGAAAGCGGCGACCGACTTCATGCCGTCGAGACTGGTGTGATTCCGGACATCAAAGGTGTTCACGCGCATGTCGCTTCGTCCCCCGGATCGCGGTTGTCGTCGGCCGTCTCGTCGAGATGCCGCGCCCAGGTCAACGCGACGCCGGATGTGCCGAGTAGCTCGCGCGCCCTCGCGGCGATTTCTGCGGGATCGTCATGCCGCCACCGCACCGCCCTGAAGCGCAGCATGTCGAGCGCGACGCAGTCCATGTGCGCAGATAGGTCACGGAGCTGATTCGCCAGCGCGGTATTGGTCATGGCGCAGCCCTCAATGCCGCCCGCTCCCTACGCTTTGCAAGGCAATCGCTGCATGCGACCAAAGCCCCTTTCGAGTGCTTTCCGCCCAGCACGTTTTTTCTTTGATTACACGACCGGCATTGCTTTCGAGGAATGACATCAAAAGCCGGTTTGCACTCCGCCGCGGTCGGGCGACGTGGGTCGTTGTCATATCGTGTGCCGATGCCAATAACCCGCAAGGCATCGTCTTGATTTCTTGATGAATAAGGCACTTTCAGTCCTTGATGAAATGATCTGCGACGCTTTCGGGATGCGAAGCGCGTGCGGCACTGCCGCTGTAGGTTTTCGGGCAAGCCTTGATGTCGTGGTCGGTCTTGCCGCAGTAGGCACAGCGCAGGTGCCGGCGGGCCGACGATCCACCTACGGTCTTCGGACACAGAACGATGTTGTGGTCGTTGCTGCCGCAGTAGGTGCAGGCCATCAATGGCGCTCGCACCGGTTGCCTGACTGCTCCCACGGGTAATGGTGGTCAAGGTCGACCGCCCGCCGGCCGCAGTGCGCGCACCGCGCGATCTCCATCCCCTCGCGTTTTGCCTGAGCGATCGACATCAGCACGCTGTGGCGTCCGTCTTCGTGCAGTTCCGAGGCGTAGCACTCGCCGCGGCCGACAATCCGGAACCCAGGCGACACGCGCGGTTGGTCGGGCGCTGCGACGGCAAGGCGGTCCGCCCCGGCCTGCATCTCTGCCAAGGCCTCGCTGTCGTTCGGCGCAGGGTAAGGCCCCCGGAACAGACAGACCACGGAGCCGTTCTCGTACGTTCCATGCGTGATGAAGTCGTTCAAGCGGTAGACCCCGCCGACCTTCAGCAGAACGTCGCTCGCATCCTCTGCGCACACCAACGAGCCCCCGCGCGGAATTACCAGAGGCGCGAAATAGACGAAACCGGTCCTGTCGGCATGCGGCTGCACGTTCTTCTTCCAGGCGTAGAGCTGCGTCACCGGGCCATCGTCGTTTGACGTGCCGAGCACCCTGCCGTCGATGAAGTCGGTCAGCCGCTTGACCGACGCCAGCGCCTCTCGGACGCGCCTGTGCCGCCGGATGTCCGGCGGGAGCTTGATGGTGCCGACGGCGGCAATCGCCAGGTCAGTCATCGTCGCCCTCGACTTCCGGCGAGCCGCCCATCTCGATGCGCTTCGCCTCCGCGCGCTGCCGGACCTTCGCGTAGGCGTCATCCGGAATCTGCGGCAGGGCTTCCTTCGGGGCCTCCGTGTAGGCGTCTAGGCCCCAGGCTTTCCGCTCGCCGGTCTGCCGGATCATGGTCGTCTCCGCCGTGATCTTGGCCAGCTTCGCCTTGTCGAAGTTCGAGTTCTCGATCGCGGCGGTCAGCAACAGCTTGTGGTCGTCCCATTCCTTCCGGTGCCGGGCGATTACTTCAGCGCGCGCATCGACTGCCTGCTCTTCAGCGGCTTTCGTGGCGGCATCGACAATTCTTTTGATGTTGTCGGCGACAACTTGATCCGAATCGACAACCTCGCCGACAACTTTCCCGACAACTTCCGCAGCAGCGCGGGCGGCATCTTTCGCGGCCTTTTCCTCGCTGATCCTCTTTTCGATCAGGGGCTTGGCGTCTGCCGCAACGTGCGCGCGTTGGGCGATTTGCGACAACGTCGGCTTCTTCGCCCACCCCTTCGACTTGATCTGCTTCGCGACCGCCTGTTTGCTCGTGCCGAACTTCTTGGCGACATCTGCGGCCGTGACCCGGTCATCGACCTCCCAGTAGGCGCGGGCCTCAATCCATTGGCGCTCCGTCAGGCGTGCCACGAGGAACACTCCGAAATGACTTCGTCGCGGGTGCACACGAGGAAGTCGGCGATCTTCCAGATTGGGACGCCGCGGTCGCGCAGCGTCTTGACCGTGCTCGCGAACGGGGCCAGATCGACCGGCTCCGGTGCAGCGAACGTCTTGCCGGCCGGCGGCAGGGGGTGCTTCAGGGTCATCGGGTGGCCTCGAATAGCTGTGCTTGGATCGCATCGGCTTCAGCGATCAGGTGCGATTGGGATGCCGCCTGCCCGACCTGACCTTGGTCGAACATCAGCAGGAGGGGGTATTGGATTTCCGGCGTGATCTCGTCGAAATACTCGTGCGCCCGCAGCATCTTTCGGCGGCGCAGGTAGTCGTACGCTCCCTCTGCGACTTCGACGGCCGTCTCGATCGCTTCGCGCAGCGGCGGCGGCATGACTGCGGCCTGCCCTTGGGCCGGCGCGGGCACGGCGCACACCTGCTTCCAGACTTCGCCGACGGCACGCTGCAGCGTGTCGAGATGCGCACCCAGCGCAGCCGAATCACCAGACGCGGCCGCGATCCTCCGGGCTGCCTCTGCACTGTGCTCCGCCAGCTGCTCGCGAACGCAGCGCATCATCGCGAGATGCTCGATAGTTGCGGCGTCGCGTTCGGGGTAGTCGGACAGGCCCATCAGGTAGTCCGCGCTGACGGCGTACAGGATCGCCGCCCGGACAAACAGCTCAGGCGGCGGCACCGCCAATCCCTTTTCGATCTTGCACAGCGGGCTGCTGTTCCGGTATCCGAGCCGAACCGCTGCGCTCACCTGTGTCATGCCGGCGATCCTCCGGCCATTCTCGAAGCGCTTGGCGATCATCGGCCGCAAGGCGTTCCGATTGATGCTCAGGATTCGCGACGTTTTCGAGTTCATCAGATGCCGTCCCATGGTTCGTGGTCCGCGTAGTGCTCCGGGTCGACATTCATCGGAGCCATGGCATCGAACGCCATGTACTTGCCGTGGAACATCGTGCGTACCTTCCCGGTCGGACCGTTGCGCTGCTTCGCGACGATGATTTCCGCCTGTCCTGGCTGCTCGCTGTTCTTGTTGTAGTAGTCGTCGCGGTAGACGAACAGGACCACGTCGGCGTCCTGCTCAATCGAACCCGACTCGCGCAGGTCGGACAGCAGCGGGCGTTTGTCCTGGCGCTGTTCGACCGCCCGGCTGAGCTGGGTCAGGCCGATGACGACGATCTGCAGCTCCATCGCCAGCGCTTTCAGGCCGCGGCTGATCTCGGACACTTCGTTCGTGCGACCGCCCTTGTAGCCGGGGATGGTCATCAGGTTCAGGTGGTCAACGATCAGCACCGACAGGCCGTGCTTGATCTTGTGCCGGCGGGCTCGCGAGGCCACGTCAAGGTGCGACAGGCTGCCGGCGTCCTCGACGTGCATCTGGCACTCGCGAATCGCCTGCCCGACGCTGGCGAGGCGCTTCCAGTCGCCATCGCTGAGCGATCCCGAAATCAGGCTCGACAGGTCGACACGCGCCCGCCGGGCGTAGCTGCGGAGCGCGATCGACTCCCCGCTCATTTCCATGCTGAACATCGCCGACTGCACCGCCCGTGCGTCCGACACGGATTCCGCGAACTGCTGCGCGAGGGCCGATTTGCCCATGGCAGGGCGACCGCCGACGATGATCAGCTGCCCGGCCTGCATGCCCTGCGTCATCCGGTCCAGGTCTGCAATCCCGAATGGCAGGGCAATCGTGCCGTCCGACTTCGCAGCGCGGTCAATCGCTATGTCGGCTTTTTCGGCCAGATCGCTCATGGCCTGCATACCGCCGGACGAGCGCTCAGCGCCGGTGCGGATCGCCAACAGGCCGCGCTCGGCTTCAGCGATCAGTAGGGCCGTCTCTCTCCCTTCCGGCGTGAATCCCAGCTCCGCGATGTCTTGGCCAGCGGCAATCAGCCGCCGAAGCATCGCCCGGTTGCGCACGATGTCGGCGTAGGCATTGATGTTCGCCGCCGACGGCGTATCCGCGCACAGCGTTCCGAGATAGCTCACCCCGCCGACATCATCCAGCGTGCCCTCATGCCGGAAGTGCTCCGACAGGGTCACGAAATCGCACGGTGTCGCGGTGTTCAGCAGCTTGGCGATGCCGGCGAAGATCAGCCGGTGGTCCTGCGTGTAGAAATCATCCTCGTCGACGCGCTCGAACACGTCATGCCAGGCGCGGTTGTTCAGCAGCAGCCCCCCCAGCACCGACTGCTCCGCCTCGATGGAGTGCGGGGGATGCTTCGGGCTGGCTGCCAGCCGCGGCGCGTTCATCGGCGCGCTCCGTTCGCGCGATGGTCCTGCCAGCGGAACGTCAGCACCCTGCCGCCGTTGTCCATCAAGCGGCTCAGCACGCGCTCACCCAGATACTTGCGCAGTTCCGGGAGCCCGACATTGCTGACGAAAATCGTCGGCCGAAGATTCCGGTACCGGTGGTCGATGATCCCCGCCAACAACCCCAGTTCGTGATCGCTGCCCTTCTGCTCCGCGCCGATCTCGTCGAGCACCAGCAGGTCCGGGGTCTGGAACAGCGCGCGAGCCTGAGCCTCGGTAAGATCGCCATCGCGATCCCAGGTGCCGCGGATGGTCGCGATCATGTCGCCAACCGTCGCGTAGCGCGCCGTCAGCCCCTGCAGGATCGCGAGCTTGAGCGCAGCGACCGCAAGGTGTGTCTTCGCCGTGCCGGTGCTCCCGATCAGCGCGATCGATCGACCGGTCTTCAGGTGACCGGGAAGCCCTCGCGCATACGACCGAACCTCGTCGCACACGGTCGCCGCCATGGGCGCTTGGTCGCCAGCACGCGCCGGGTCGAAGCTCGAAAACGTGCACGCCCGGAACCGCAAGGGCACGTCGGCATCAGCGAATCGCTTGCGTCTGTCCTCGGCCTGCCGGGACTTCTCGTCTGCGACACGGGCGTCCTCGGCACACTGGGCACAGCGGGCCAGTTCGCCGACCACGGAGCCGTCGCTCCCCAGGAACTGCCGGATCACGAATTCGCCATGCACCGCGCAATGGCCCGGCACGGTCGTCTGGTCGATCTCGCCGCGTAGTGCCGCCAGGATCGTCGAGCCGGTCACTGGATGATTCGCCCGTGCTCGTCCAGCCCTTCGCGGTAATCGCGATCAGCAAACCCGAAATGCGGGCTCAGCGGGCGCGGTTTGCATGCCGCCATCAGCATCGCGGCAGGATCGACGGCGCGCTCCCGCTGGGCCTTCGAGATGGCCTCGAACGCCGCCGCATCGCCGCACGCTGCCCGCAGCTTCCCGATCAGCGAGCGCGCCTCGCGCGCCGGCTTCCCCGCAGCCGTCAGCAGGGCAATGCCGGTGTCGAAGACCGTCTTCGTCAGGTCGACAGCGGGTGTCGACCCTGTGCTCGACACCCCCGATGGCTGACCGTGCACGACAGGCTGCCTTTCCTCGATGGCGAAAAAATCAGCAGTTGCCGGCGGCTTGCCGCCCGACGTAGTCGGAATAGCTGTTATTGCAGAAGCAGATGCAGATGCAGAAGAAGAGCCGTCACCCTGCCGATCACCTTGCCCGACACCCTTCCCATCACCCCGCTCGTCACCTTGGCTTTCACCATGCCGTCGGCTTGGTGAAGACCTTGATGCGCCCTTTGCCGGTGGACCAGTGTCGTCGTCATCGTGCCTTTGCGCTGCACCGAACCGCGTCGATGCGCCGGCCTTGGTGCGCACATGCTCGTCCTTCACCATGCGCGACGAGTACCAGATCGGGCCTTCCTCCGCCCCAATCAGCGTCACCGGATCGCCGTCACGCCGGCCAGATCGCGGCGTGTAGACATAGGGCTCGCACACGCCCTTGTCGCAGCCCTTCAGGACGCCCTTGCTGACCAGTTCGGACACCAGCGAGAACGGGCAGCCGACGGCCTGGGCGATCTCCTTCAGCGGCCACCGCAGCACGCCGTAGCGGTCGGCGTCGTGCATGAACGCCATGATCTCGATCCACGCTCCGCGGGCAGCCCACGAGCAACGCATCAGGTTGCTGTTGCGTCGCCAGTCGCCGAAGTAAAGCTGGATTGCAGGACTGCGCATGATCAATGGGTAGGGTCGGGATTGTTGGACTTCTGCTGTGCTTCAGACCGGATGCAAAGAACCGCTTCGCGTAGGCGCAGGCGCGCTTCTTCGCCGTGCTTCACGCCGTACGCCGCGAGACGAGCCTTCACGTCGGCGTTGGCCCGCGGAGCGAGATCGGCGGCGATCGACCAGAAGCGCGCCGGCCACTCGATCGCCGACGAATAGCTCCGGATGTCTTCGCCGGGCTCGCGCTCGCGCCAAGCGACGCGCGGCGGCAAAGTGATCGCCATGACCTGTCACTGCAGGGCGAACAGCGACGGCTGTACGCGGACGCGCTCGAACCGCTCCGCTTCGAGCTGCGCGACGATCGCCGGATCGCGCAGTGCGTTCAGGGCGACGACAACTGCAGTCGCCTTCACGAACACTTCCGCGTCGGAAGTGCGTGCGTCAGCGGCAACGTCGCGCCAGTAGGCGATCTGCGCCTCGACGGCGAGATAGTCGAGCCTCAGCATGCGACCGTCCTCCCGCCGACGCGCAATGACCCGTGCCGCCGCAGGATGTCGTCCTGCATCTTCAGCAGGGTCTCGTCATCACCGAAGCGGGATTCAAACTCTCGCGGGTGCTTCGCCCGGCTGGGTCCAAACACGCCATACGCAGCGCGCTCCCCCATGCCGGCCGGAACAGCGCCGCGGTGGTGATACGGGCACTCCGAAACGGTGAAGCGATGGCCGCGCCGGCGTCCGGCCGAAAGCAGATGATTCGCCTCGCCAGGATTGATACCGAGTCCCTGCATTCGGCACGGGACGCAACCGAGTTCCTTGATCAGCCGGAAACGCTCGCGTTCGGCAGGGGTCGCATCAGGAAGAGATTGGGACATGAAGCTCATGCGGCGATTGCCTCCACTTCGGCCGGATCGGGCTTAGGTGCTGGCAACGCTTCCGGTTTCGCGTCATCGCCCCACTTCACGCCGCGCTCGTTCCCGAACGCGAATAGGAGTTCAATCAGGTTCGACATGGTCTCGGCATCCATTCCGGATGTCCCCATGCCCAGTAGCACCATGCCGCCATCGATACCGCGCGCAATGCGCATCTCGTGTCGAAGGCTGGCCGTCAGCACGAGCTTCCAGTCGGCCGGGCACATCATCACCAGTTCGTCATTGACCACCCAGGGAATCTGCTCCGAGATGTCGGTCAACATCGCCCACATGCGCGCGTTCTGGCGCAGCGTGCGGCGAGGGGTGAAAGTCTTGACGACGACCTGTACAAGCCTGCCGGTTTTCAGGATTCCATTCGCGAAGTCGTAGACGCGACGCCAGAACGACTTTTCGTCCGCGTGCGGACCCAGGATGAAGGTCGGAAGATCGTTCACGGCGCGACCTCGCGCGGAGTCGTGAACGTCGCACCGGTCAGCGGCTCGATCATCGTGAGGTTGCCGCCGAACTGGCTGATGCCGGTGTCAATGTAGACGTGGCTGCCAATACGCTTCACTGAGTCGACGGGCGTGTGTCCGACGTAGGTCGTCGACAGGCCCGGCTTTGCGTCAGGCGGGAATCCGCCTATCTGAAGTCGACCCCACAGCAAGGATTGAATCTCGTCGCGGAGGAACGCGCCGGCATCAAGATCGAAGTCGTCGCCAAACCATTCAGCATGCAGCACGTTGAACCGCCGGCTGCCCCCGCCGACTACGATCACCAGTGGCAGCGCTTCGCAGGCTTGCGCCATCAGCGCGCGCTGTGCGTCCGAGACCGAAGACCACCAGCGCCCACCGTTCGCGATCCAGTTCGTCGGGCGTCCGATCCAGGTGCGGATCAGCATGTCCTCATGATTGCCTCGCACGGCCTTGAACCACGGCTGCGCCAGCAACGCGAGACAGCCCGGCGAGTCCGGCCCTCGGTCAATCAAGTCGCCGACGCTGAAGACGCGGTCGCATGCCGCGTCAAAGCGCGCGAGTTCCAGTAGCCGAAGGAACATCGAAAGCTGGCCGTGCATGTCGCCGACGACGAAGTCACGGCCGCGCTCGTTGCTGGCGAAGTGCTGGACGTTCATGCAGCCTTCAGCTTCGGGCGCTGCAATTCATGCGAAAAGTTCGCGCGCACAAGGGCTGCTGCGACAGGCGGGCAGACCGAATTACCGATCATGCGAACCTGAGCCGTCTTGGTCAGCGGGGTGCCATCAGGCTTCCGATCAATGATGTAGTCGGCTGGGAACCCCTGCGCCGTCGCAAGCTCGCGCGGGGTCAGCATCCGCATGCCGATGTCGACAATCTCGTAGGGTTCGCCGTGCACCATCACCAGGCCGAGGCGGTCCTTGGTCGGGATCGTGTGCATCGGTTCGTCGAGTGAAACCCCGTCGCGCTCGTTGCCGTAATACTTGACGAGGAAAGCCCGGACCTCGCCGGCATGCGTGCCGCTGGCCGTGATCGTCGGGGCTGGCTGGTCGACCGGCTGGCCGTCCTGACAGGTGCCGCGCAGCTTGATCAGGTGCGACGTGACGACTGACTGATGGCTGCCGCTGGCGCAGAGCGTGCTGATCGGCTCGCCGACCTCGCGGCCCACGTTCGGCACGCCGCCGCGATGGTTGTTGTGCTGCGCGAGGAAGGCAGCGACCAATGCTGTCTTTCCGCTGCCGCCGGCAGTCGTTGTGCCGACAGGCTCCTCCACGCTATTGCAGGCGCTGGCCCCGAACTGACGGTCAAGAACCGCGGCGATGACCGCGTGCTTCGCGCCGCCACCGACGACCGTGCCGAGCGGCTGCTCGATGTCCAGGGCGCGCGGAGCCTGCCCCTCGCGCTCGCCATAGCCGGTCTGCACCAGCGTCGCAGCGACAACCGCCTGCCCGTTGCTGGCCGTCACCGTCTTGACCGGCTGATTGATGTCGGCGGTGCCATCGCCCCACCGCTGCACGCCGCCGGGCTTGCCCTCGCCGTGCGCAGCCTGAATCAGCGTCGCCGAGATCAGCGCCTGCTCGCCGCGATGCGCCCCGGTGACCGTCGGCATCGGATCGGTCATCGCAGTGCCCCGGCGGTCACCGTGGTGCGTCAGCGGAGCAACATGCGCCGATACAAGCCCGATCGGCGCAGAGCCACCAGGACGCACGATGTAACTGTTCGCCGTGACAGTCGGCAACGGCTCATCAATGCCAGCGCCAGTCGCGCCGTTCCGGAACTTCGTGATGTGCGGGACGACAACGGCATGCGCGCCGCCCTTCGGGTTCGCCGTGATCGTGGTCAGCGGCTCGTCGGCGTCATTCACCCGAAGGCCAGAGCCGTAATTCGCGATCGGCACGATGAACGGGTTGGCGGAGTTGACGACGTAGCGCATGACGCCGCGCGCGATCCGGCGAAGCGTTGCCTCCGCAAGCGGCTTTTTACGCTCGAAGATGGACGGACATGAGATTGACCAGTCGATGCACTCAGCAGCCGTGCGCCACGGCCGCACCTTGCCAGACTGCGCCGGCAGCTTCTTCGGGTCGCCATGCGTCGGCGCAGGCCAGACAATCGGCAAGCCATCGCGCCGGGCGATCAAGAACAGCCGCTTCCGGATCGTCGGTGCGCCGTAATCGCAGGCGCGCAGTTCGCGGTGCTCAATTGCATAGCCGAGCTTGCGAAACCGATCCAAGAACCTCTCGAAGTATTCGCCTTTGCGATCAGGATCGGGGTGCCATTCCTTAACCGTGTACGGTTTGCCAGCAACGTCGATCTTCACGACCGTCCGCTGAATGAGCGGCCCCCAGGACCGGAATTCCTCGACGTTTTCCATGATGATTACGCGAGGCTTGACCTTGTCCGCCCACTTCGTAACTACCCAGGCAAGCCCTCGAATCTTCTTGCTGACCGGCTTCCCGCCCTTCGCCTTGCTGAAGTGCTTGCAGTCCGGCGACGCCCACAGCAGGCCGACCTGTCGATGGCCCATTGCGCCTTCAGGGTCGATTGCCCACACGTCCTCGCGGATGTGTCGGGTGAGCGGATGATTCGCTTCGTGCATCGCGAGCGCTTCGCCGTCGTGATTCACGGCGACATCGGGGCAGCGGCCGAGTGCTATCCGAATACCGGTCGACGCGCCTCCGCCGCCCGCGAAGGAGTCAACAACCAATTCATGGAAATCGAACTCAAAACTGCGGCCATCAGCGCTCAAGGCGTTGCCCTCAATGATGTGGAGTTGTTGTCACGGCTCGCGATGACGATTCGGATGCCGTGCGCGGCCTTTGTCTTTTCCTGCGCGTAGGTCACCGACATCAGATCGCTCCGATCGTCGATGCCGAAGACGCGGGCGATCTCGTCGACCGTCCCCTTGAATGCGCTGCACAGGTTGTCGTGCGAATCCAGCGTGCGCGGCGACCGCCGGACGAGATGCACGCTGATCGGCAAAGCGGGACGAGGCTTCGATTGCAGGACCAGGCCGACAGCCTTGCGCTCCGCCTTCACCCGCCGCGACCGGGCCATGTGGTGCTCGCGCGCGTTCAGGGCGCTGATCACTTTCAACGGCAGTTCGATGGACAGCGCGCTCATGCCGCGCGCGCCTTGGCAAAGAACTCGGTGATCGTCGCGAGCTTTGATTCAGCGGCATGCAGCTTTTCCGTCTGTTCGCGAAGCTGGCGTTCCAGCTCGGATTCCCGCTTGCGGATCGACGCCGGGTCGTAGCCGCGCGAGTGCAGCAGCCACAGCATCGGGAACTCATTGCCGCAGGCGTCCATGAGCCGATCAAGGAAGTCGCCCTTGATACCGGCCTCGCCCTGCTTCAGCTTCGACCAGGTCGCCGCGTCAAGGCCCGTGTCGAGCGCGACCGACTTGTCTTGCGATCCGGCGATCTCCGCGCACTTCGCGCAGGCTTGCGCGAGCGAATGACACAGCGGGATGTCGGCTAGGTTGACCGGTACAGCAGGCCGGACCACGCGAAGGTCAAGGGTTCCCATAGATCACCTTCTGTAGTGCTTCGCGTGCCTGACGAAGCTCGCTCTCAAGCGCAGTGACGCGCGCGGCAAAATGCGCGTGCAACACTTCGACGGGGATCTCATTGAGTCGGGCAAATTCGCCGCCCAACCTTTGCGCAACTTCGTTGTACGCAAGCGCAGCTTCTATTTCGGTCGAGAAACTGCCGATGTATTTGCAGCCAGCTTTCGCAACGAAGATTCCAGGCTTAGGGCTATAAACGCCCTTGTACTTCCCCGCTCTCGGGAAAACCGAATTCCATGCGTTCTGACTGGCAGAACAAACACGAATGTTGCTACGCCGATTGTCGAGGCCGTTGTTGTTGATGTGGTCGACCACAGCGCCCTTCGGCGCGTCAAGCAGCATCCGGTGAAGCTGCACCCGTCGACCGGACACAGTGGTGGCTGCATAACGATGCTTAGGCATTTCGACGACATGCCACTTGTACGCGGCAACTAATGCTTCGTCCTGCCTATCGACGAGGGCAAAAAAGCCTTTCGTCAATGGGATTTCAACGTGACTCACAATCAGCCTCCAAGGAATGGAGTGTCATGGAAGGTCTGTTCACGGGCACGCTGAAGGCCGATGAACAACGCATACAAAAACTGGCTGATCGGGATGGACTCGAACCATCGAATGGCGGAACCAAAAACCGCTGCCTTACCGCTTGGCGACCGATCAATTGAAGTGAGAGACGTGGGGGGCGGCGCGACACGCCCCCGTGCATATCCGCTTGTGCTGGCTGCAAGGACTCGAATGCAGACTGTTCCCGCCGGCCGTCGCGCAGCCTCGGTTTCACCAGGGTTGTATAGGTGCCGAACTGTTCCCGGCTGTCAGTCGCCCCACTGTTCTCGCGGTATTGCTCCGACCACTGTTGCACTGCTTCACGGCCACCGCAGGGGTGCGCTCGCCGCAGAACACTCAGATCGGCAGTTCCCTGATTCCCAGGCCACCCGTTCAGGGAGGCGCGACCGCCACCCGTCAATTCGCAAACGCTTTGTGATGCTGGCCGGGCTTGCCGGCTATCCGGTTGATCGCCGCACGCTGAATCTGTCGGCTGAGTTCGCGCTGGTAGCACCCCTGCCCGCGTGTCCATCCACGCCGCAGCATCACAAAACATTCGAGAAGCCGACGGCGCGAACGCCGTCGGCTCTATTTCAGAACTACGCTTCAGATGGACCACATTCGCGGTCGTATCGGCACACGCGCAGCGGCCTCCGGCCACTGCCGCGCGGGCGTCACGGCGATGCGGCCGGGCTTCAGGCCGGCACGACTCGAATGCTGAACGGGGACCAGGGTGACGGCCGTTCCGGGGTTCGTAGCCACCGGGGCCGCTTCCAGCCCCTTGATGGCGAGAACGGCCGAAGCCGGTGCCAGTTCGGTCATCGCGTAGTCGTCCTTCGGTTCGTGCGCCGCACCGCCCTGAATCAGCGGCGGTGCGACCAGCAGGCATACCGCCCACATGACCGCCATGATCGGCAAGACCCATTTCGTCTTGTGCATCACTCTCTCCACATTTGCCCCGGAGGGGCGGGACTGGAATGCACCGGGCCATTACTTGCGCTCCGGTGCGACACGCATCAGGTAGATGAACACCGCGACGATCGCGATGGCGGCGAGGATCAGGGCTTGCCACAGCGTCACCGCCGTTCCTCCCAAATCACGGAAACGACGAATACGATCAAGACCAAGGCAAGCGCCAGAACGCCGCCGCCGTCGCCCGGCACCGTGCCTTGTGCGGGCGACGACGGCTGTTCCTGCGCCACCCCCGTGGAATTCGTGGCGTCGCGCGGCAAGACGATCGGCTCGGCGAGGCGAACGTCGTGGAAGTCGGGGCGTGCGGAAGGGGCGATCACGGGCCTTTCTTCCGGTCTGGCGCGAGTGCCCAAATGACGGCAGCCCCTACGGCGCAAACGATCGCGCTGACAACGCGATCATTTCGAGACAGCAGCAGCGCCGTCATGATCAGCACCCAAACCGCAATCGCCGGTCGCGCGCCCATGTCAGGCAGCCGCCTGCGAGCCGGTGCCGCGCACGACCGCCCAATCGACATCCGGGCGCGTGACTTCGACGGGCACTTTCCCCTCCGTCTCGCGCTCGATGTTGATGGCGAGGCTCTCGCCGGGCGTCGCGTTCTCGCTCGACACCAGCATCAGATAGCCGACCGTCGATCCGACGGCTTTGGCAAACGCCTCGCGGTCGAGGCGGGACAAGGGCAACCAGAATTCGCGGAATTTCATAGTGCCGTGAGACTAGCGTCCGCTAGTCTTCTCGTCAATAGCGATCACTCGTTTAGTTTTCACTAGCGGTGCGCGGTAATAAGTGGATGGCAAAACCGCGCAAACCAGACGATCCGATCACGGCCAATCGGCGGCGGAAGCTCCGCGACCTTGTGTCGAGCTACGACTCGGTAGCCGACTTTTGCAGGCGATACGGGCTAGACGAGGGTTACATCGGCCAGCTTCTGAATGGCTTTTCGAGCTTTGGGGAAAAGTCCGCACGCAATCTGCGCGCGAAAATCGGGTCGATTCCCGACGGATACTTTGAGTCGCAACAGGACGCCAATGTTGAACCGGGGCCAGCCCTTGCCCCTGTGCGGATGGTGCCTATCGTGGCAATGGTTCAGGCAGGGCCAAATGGCTTTTTCGAGATCATCGGCCATGTTGCCGGGGAAGAAGTACCGTTCTACACGCGGAGCACGAACGCCTACGCGCTCAGAGTGCGGGGCGATTCGATGCGCCCCAGGATTCGCAGCGGGCAGATCATCGTGGCGGACCCTGACACGGTTTACGCGCCCGAAGACGATGTGGTCGTGATGCTGAAGTCGGGGGAGTACATGGTTAAGGAACTGCTCGTCGAGCGGAATGACGAAATTGTCGTCACCAGCGTCAACAACGGCGAGCGGCGAACAATCGCCAAGGCCGACATCGAGTACATCCATTGCGTAGTCGACATCATGAGGCGGGGATGAACAGCAGGGGCATCGTGGAATCAGCGGCCGTCGCGGTGTGCGCGGTCCTCGCCGGTTGCGGGCTGTCGGAACGCACCCTGCAATGTCACGACGACGACGTTCGTGCGCTCATCTCCGAAACAATCTATCGCGAGGCGTTGCCGGCGGCAATTGCAGCGGTCGATTCGAGCGATCTTCGGGAACCCGTCAGCGCATTCCCGACTTCGCACCCTCTGGCGCTGGCCGGCATCGTCGAGCGCGAGCGGCGGGAAGGTGGCGGCATTGCGTGCCAGGCAACGCTATCCCTGCCGTACGGCGATGCTGCCGTCACGCCCGCCGCCGTCAGCGAAGAAGCTGTCGCCTTCGTGCAGCGAGCGATAGAGCGCAACGCTTTCGGCGATCGGCTGATCCGTGCGAAGCGGCTCGCGCCAGTGCTGGAATACCTGCCCGACGACGCGAACGGTGCCGCGACGTGGCGCATCGAATACGACGTGAACTTCACGTCCGATCGGAAACAGATCGTCGTCAGCACCGACCGCGCGAAGGGCATCGCCCTGTGGGTCGGCGAGTACATCGCGGCCGTCAGCGCGGCCGAACGCGAACTGTCGCTTGGCAGCACGAAAGCGGATGACTACGAAGCTGATTCGCTTGACCCTGACGATGCCCCACAGGAATCGCCGCCCGCCCTGGTGAACTGATTGCATGGCGCTGCCGGCCGCGCATCTGCTGATCACCCCGATCGTCCGCACCGTCAGCGAGACGCAGGGGCTGACCATCAAGGAAATCGCCGCCGTAGTCGCCGCGAAGCTGAAGCTGTCGGATGCTGACCTTGCGCCGCTGCGGCCCGGCGTGAAGCGCAAGCAATCCCTATTCGACTTCCGGATTCAGAACGTCGTCGGCGAGCTGCAAACTGCCGATTGGCTCGAACTCGATGGCAAGGCGCTGCGGCTTGGCGGGCACGGCCGCGCGCAGCTCGCGCTTGGCCTGCCGCACTCGTTCAGGTGCCTGCGCAGCTACCCGCCTTACGCGGACGATTGGGACACGATGGGTGTCGCCGGCTTCGACGACGATGGTGTGACGATCTTTCGAGATGCCCCGGAAGAACCGATCGAGCCGCCCGACATCGACGAACTGACTGCCGACGAGATCGCCGAACTGCGCGACATCACGCCGCCCGACCACGACCAGGCGCACAAAATCGGCATGGAGATCGTGTATGGCGCGATCAACCTACTGAACGGCGAGATGGCCGGGCACCGGGCCGTGCTTCACGCGCTGATCGCAAGCCACCCTGCCCCGGCCAAGCTCTACGCCGAGCTGTCAGGCGCGGCCGAGCGACTGCGCGATCGGCCGATTGACGACGCCGTTTCCGACGAAGCGCGCGCCGCCGCATTGTCGAGCGTGCTGGAAGCTCAGGCACTCATGCGCGACCCGGTTCGCCGCTAAACCTGCCCGCTGTACCCGTGATCCGTTGACCGCGATCAAAGGTTTTACCGTTCGTCAGCAATTACTAGCGTTTGCTATTGCATATTCAAATAGCGTTCGCTAGTCTTTCTCCCGTACCGCAACACGCGGCATACGGGAGCACCGCAATGCAACAGCAGTCCACCAGCGCCGCGTTACCGCCGGCCCACAAGCATCGGGAAGCAGTCCGAGTTGTGCCGCGCGACGGAATCACCGATGTACTGATGTCGCTCCCGACCCGATCGGGCAGTTTGATTCGCTGGTCGTGGTGCTCCCTTGGACCGCACGACCGCCGCCGTTCCGAAGCCCTCGCGAACGCCTGAAACCGAACCCTGAGCCTTGCCCGGCCGGAGGTTTAGGCCGGGCTTTTTTGGAGGGCGACATGCTGAACGAAAGACTCGAAGAACAGCGCGATGACATTGAGTCGTTGCGACGCCGGAACGTAGTTCTCACCAAACAGAACGAAGCGCTTGCCGCCGTCCTGAAAGACGCCCGCGAACGCATGCTGGGAACCAGCCCGGCCATCGTGGCGTTGCGCAACCGTGCTGACGAAGCGCTGGCCATGACGGGGCAGTCATGAACGCCCGCATCCTGCTACGCCTCGCGTTCAACAAGCGCCGCGCCGCAGCCGAACCAGCAACCAACCGTACCGCCCTGCGCGCCGAACAGATCGCGCGCCGACACGAGTGCGTGACCGACTCGAATGGAGTCCAGCATCTCGCGCCGATTGTGTACTGCGCTCGCGAACTGCCAGGTCACCGCACCGTGAAAGGCACTGAGATCAAAGGTGCGATCCGGTGAACTACGACATGACGAAGCCGTGCGACGAGTGCCCGTTTCTTCCGGAGATGCACTTTCAAGTCGAGCGCCTTGAAGAGTTCGCACGCGGCGAGTTCCCTTGCCACAAGGCTTGCAAGGTCGACAGCAAAGGCAATTTCGTGGCTCGAAACGACAAGACACCCCACTGCGCTGGCGCATTGATCTTCAACGAACGGCGCAATCGACCGCACCAGATGATGCGTATCTGCGAGCGCGTTGGACACTACGATCGAAGGAAATTAGACATGACGGTCGCACTCGTCGGTGACGAGGAACTTGACTCGTGAGCCTCGTCACGTCGTATCGCACCATCACGATCAGCATGCCTGACGACATAGATCGCTCAGACATTGAGCGCGCCGTTCTAGCGACTGCGCGTGCGCACAACCTGGAATGTCGGCGGAGTGGAGACGCTGGCGACTCGTTCCATTTGTCGAGGCCTGTCAAGAGCGCGCGCAATACCGTTGCCGGTTTTCTGCGGCTGATCAGCGGCGGGAAACAATGAACGGCCGCGAGCTTACTCCCGATGCGCAAGCTGATCGGGTCGAATTTGACTCGACACTCGCCAGTCGCGGCTGCACCTGTTTCGTTTCCCCGCCGTGCAGCTTTTGCACGCACGCGGGGAATCCGTTGAATCAAGCCGAAAACGAAAGCTGCTGGCTCCCGGAAACCCTCGAATTACCCGCAGTTGCAGTGCACGCGGAAGCTGGCGCGTTCATTGGCGTAGAGATCGCGCCGAACGGGCGCGAGTGTACCGCAGTCGTGGCGGTCACTCGGCTGCGCGACGGTCGAATCCACATCAAAAATGCGCGCGACTTACTTGATACCGCGTCGGCGCTGATCAAGGCGTTTGAAGACATGCGCACCCGTCGTGCTGCGGTCGCGAACGCATCAATCCCCCCCGAGAACCGGCCGTAAGGCCATCACCCTGCAGTTCACCGAGTAACCCCAATGTCACTGAAAGCCAATCTGGAACAGTTCAACGGAGGCAAATTCGCGAAGCGACTCGACGACGAGTTTCGCGATCTTGTGGCCGCATGCGTCGCAACCGGGAAGTCGGGCGCGATGACGATCACGCTGAAACTCAAGCCCGGAAAGGGCGGCGGACAGACGATGGCCGTTGACTACGACTCGAAGGTCAAGGAACCGAGCTTCGACTCGCCAGTCGCGCATCTGTACGTCGCGAACGGCAACAGCCTGGTCATCACCCCGCCCGAGCAGAAGGAAATGGAACTGAAGCCATCGGCGGCTCAGGAACAGGCTCCGCTGCGCGCCGTCGGCGGTCGCGACGCCTAAGTAGCAATCCACCCGCATTTTTTGGAGTAGAGCAATGGAAGAAGAAAACCAGTCGGCTGCGGCGATCGTTCGCGACCTGTCACGGCCGACGCTGCAGGACGTTCAGGGCGTCCCGACCCTGATCATTCAGGATGGTCAGAAATTCACACAGTTCCCGGAACTGCTGCCCCGGCCGAAGCGCACAAAGGCGAAGCTCACGGCGATGGATGTCGGCGGCTTTGTCGACTACGTCAGGGAATACAAGCTGCCGCGCACGCGGCTGTTCGCGACGACCGTCGGTCAGGCCCTGAGCATCACCGGCAAGATCGACTATCACGAAGCCGGTGAAGGCGACGAAGCGCCGTCGCACTGCGAGCACAACATCACCTGTCCGCTGACGTACAGCGACGAATGGGGCCGCTGGACTGGTGCCAGCAATCGGCACATGAGCCAGAAGGAGTTCGGCGAGTTCCTGGAAGAAAACCTGCCAGACATCATCGAGCCGCAGTCGGATGCCCTGCTCGCTGCCGCGCTGAACTTCAGTTCGTCACGCAAGGTCGAGTTCCGTTCGTCTCAGCGGCTGTCCGACGGACTGACGCAGTTCACCTATTCCGAGTCGGACAACAACGCACAGCAGGCCGCGTTGCCGACGGAGATCGTCGTCGCCATCCCGGTGTTCGTGAACGGCACGAAGTACGACCTGAAGGCCCGTCTGAAGCACTCGATTCGCGATGCCAACCTGAAGATTTGGTACGAGATCGTGCGCCCCGACAAGGTTGTCGAGTTGGCCCTGAAGGCGGTGCTTGCCGACATCGCCATGAAGACCGGCATCACCCCGATCCGCGCCAGCGTCGCGCTCGCCTGATCGACTCCCGTCACGCAGCGCCGGGATAGGCCGGCGCTGCACCCAACCCCTACGGAATCCCATGACCACCGAACTGATTGAGCGGGGCGACAGCGCTCGCGCCGATGACGACAGCACTTCGTTGACCCCCGCGCCGCCGCCCAGCGCGCTGGTCACCTTGGACCCGGAGGCGTACACCGCCGCCGTATTCAACCCGTTCGTTGCCCGCGTGAAGGCTGCGAAGCAGACCGTTGCCGAAACGCCGGTCTACGACATCACCACGAAGGCCGGACTGGCCACCGCAACAAAGCTGCGCGCCCTGTTCCGGAAGATTCGCACCGAGGGCGACGCCGAACGCAAGCTGCGCACCGAGCCGGTCACGAAAATCCAGAAGCGGCTGATCGAAGAGTTCGCGAAGCTCAAGGCCGAAGTCGAGCCGTTCGAGGCGCGCTTTGATGCCGAGATCGAGGCCGAGAACAAGCGGCAGGAACAGGTTGCCGAAGCGAAGCGGCAGGAAGAAGCCGCCCGCGTCGCCGCGCTGCAGGAAAAGGTACGCGCGATCGGTGCACGAACTGCCGAAGCCGTCGGCAAGACGCCTGACGAGATCGCCGCGATCCGCGCCGAAGTGATGGCGATCGACCCGACCGAAGCCGAGTACGAAGAGCTTGCCGGTGCCGCGCTGCGCGTGCAGCGTGAAACGCTGGTCGAGTTGGATCGCCTGCATGCCGCCGCTGTCGAGCAGCAGCGCAAGAACGAGGAAGCGGAGCGTAACCGCCTGGAACTGGAAAGGCTCCGTGAGGACAAGGCGAAGGCTGAACGCGCCGCCGCGATCCGCGAGCGCATTACCGGCATGAAGTCGCTGGCCGAATTCGAGTCACCCGCGCCGGCGTCGGAAGTGATCAAGGCTCGCATCGCCAAGGCCTTCGAGATCGACACATCCGAAGACTCGTTCGGCGATCAGGTAGAGATCGCGCAGCTCGTCCTGAACGGCGTCCGCGACAAGCTGAACGTCGCGCTGGTAGCCGCGATGGATCGTGAGCAAGCTGCTGCGACCAAGGCCGAGGCTGAGCGCCAGCGCCTGGCCGACGAGCGTGCGAAGCAGCAAGAGACCGAGCGCGAGAACGCAAAGCTGCGCGAACAACTCGCTGCCGCGCAGCGCGTAGCCAGCGAGCGCGAAGCAGCGCCCACCGCTGCCGCACCGCCGGAACCCGTCAGCGCGGTTGTCGAGTTCACCGCCACGAAGGAATACCGCGCATTCGACGACGCCCCGGATGTTGCCGCAGCTGACGTTGCCGAAATCGTCGCAGGCGTTGCCGACCTTCCGGCCAGCCCCGCGATCCCGAAGCGCCCGACGGATACGGAGATCGTCCGCGCCGTCGCGGATGCCTTCCATGTCGACTCCGCCATCGCCAAGGGCTGGATTCGCGCCATCAATTTCGCCGCCATCTGACATGACCAGCATCGACACCTACCTGCGGCACGTCGACAAGGACGGCAAGCGGCACGTCGCCCGGTACCGCGTCTGGGATCGCGACCGGTTCCTGAAGTCGCAGCTTGACGCTGCGGCGAAGGAACAGGGCCGGATTGAACCGATCACCGAGGCGCAGTACGAAGCCGATCGCGCCAAGCACTAACCACACCTGAAGCCCGGTGCGAGCCGGGCGGAGATCACACATGAGTTCCGAAGCCGTAACAGCCGTTGCAGCCGTAACATCCGCGGAGCCGCCAATGCTGCCCGATGCGTTCATGTCGACCACGTCGCTCGTCATGGACAGCAACGCGATGTCGCAGATGCTGACGCTTGCCGAAGTGATGGCCACCGCCGTCGCCACTGTGCCCGTGCACTTCAGGGGCAAAAAGGGCGACTGCCTGGCGGTCATCATGCAGAGCATGCAGTGGGGGCTGAATCCGTTCACCGTCGCACAGAAAACGCACCTGGTCAGCGGCACGCTTGGATACGAGGCGCAGCTCGTCAACGCCGTCATCATCGCCCGCGCGCCTGTGGCCAATCGTCCGAAGTTTGAATGGTTCGGACCATGGGAAAAGATCGTCGGCAAGTTCGTCGAGCGTGAAAGCAAGACGAAGAAAGACGACCACGGCGACGCACAGAAGTACCGCGCGCCAGCGTGGGATATCAAGGACGAGGCCGGCTGCGGCGTCACTGTTTCGGCCGTGTTCCGGGGCGAGAAAGAGCCGCGTGAACTGACGCTGCTGATGACCCAGGCCCGCACCCGCAATTCGACGCTGTGGGCCGACGATCCGAAGCAGCAGCTTGCGTACCTCGCGATCAAGCGCTGGTCGCGGCTGTACTGCCCGGACGTGATCATGGGCGTGTACACCCGCGACGAGCTTGAGGATCGTCACGAAGAGATCGACGTGACACCGAAAAGCAATGCGCCTGACCCGTCGATCGATCTGTTGCTGAAGACGCTGATCGGCTCGCTTGAGCGCGAGTCGAAGCATGGCTTCGCTGCCGTCGACGCGGCCTGGAAAAGCATGACTGCGGAACAGCGCCGCCTGATCCCGAACGCCGACTGGACGCGGATCAAGATCGATGCTGTCGAGGCGGACAAGGCGAAGGCATCGCCGCGCGGTACCGGCTCGCCGGATGCCCCCGCCCCGACACCGCAAGCGGAGCCCGGCGCAAGCCCCGTGGCCGATCCGAACGCTCCGTCCTATGCCTGGCTGATGTCACAGGTTCACATCGCGACAACCGGTGACGAGCTGCTCCAGATTCAGTCCGACGCATCGCATCTGACGCCGCAGATGCAGGGCGAGATCGCTGCGGCATGCAAGTCGCGCGCACGGACCCTGTCGGCCAATGGCTGAAGATCGGATCATCGAACAGGGAAGCGAGGGCTGGCGCGCGCTGCGCGCCGGCAAGCTCACGGCCAGCGAGTTCCAGACGATTTGCGACGGAACACCGGTCGCTCGTGAGTCGCTGATGTGCGTGCTCGCATTCGAGCGGCTTTCC
The DNA here is from genome assembly GCF_021732705.1 of Nevskia sp. Classification (GTDB taxonomy): domain Bacteria; phylum Pseudomonadota; class Gammaproteobacteria; order Nevskiales; family Nevskiaceae; genus Nevskia. The sequence goes on from NZ_JAKFUM010000007.1 coordinate 244,308, forward strand.
GGACAGCCGCGACATGAGATCAGCGCCGCATCCCTGAAGTGGGGCACAGCGCAGGAACAGGAAGCCCGGCGCGAGTATGAATTCCAGTCCGGGAACATCGCCCTGCAAGCGGAGTTCACCCCGCACCCGGATTACCCATTCATCGGTGCCAGTCCGGACTTCATCGTGCCGCCGAAGGGCGGCGGCGAGATCAAGTCGCCGCTGAACGAAGGGGTACACGTCCGCACCTGGCTCGACGGCATGCCGAAAGAACATCGCTGGCAGGTTCAGGGCGGAATGATGTGTACCGGGGCCGCATGGTGGGACTTCTGTTCGTGGCACCCGAACACTTCACCAAACCTGCGCCTGTACCGGCAGCGGATCAAGCGCGACGACTCGTTCATCGCCGAAATGCTGGACAGCCTGCTTCAGTTTGAGGCGGAGCTTCGGACGCTGGTGAAGCGGCTCGAAGCAAAGGGCGTCGCCGCTGCGGAGTTCGTGGCATGACGGCCGTCACGAAGCGTCAGCGGCGCATCTGGAATCGCGTTCGACGCGAGCTGATTCAGCTCGTCCGGGAACTGAACAGCGAACCCGCGCTGGTCGGCATCGCCGATCAAATCACCGCGACGATCAATCGCGCGGACCTGTCGCTGACGGATGCCGTCGGCGGCGATACCAACATGGGCGACATGGAGCCTTCCCTGTGAGTGCAACGACTGGAATCGCCTGGTGCGACTCAACACTGAATTTTTGGGCTGGTTGCACGAAGGTCAGCCCGGCCTGTGATCACTGCTACGCGGAGCGCGATTCAGCGCGGTTCAAATCCGCCGAATGGGGGACTGGCAAGCCTCGGAAGCAGATGGCCGAAGCGACGCGGGCACAGGCTGATAAGTGGAACAAGGTGCAGTTCTACGAGTGCAGTGCATGCGGCCGACGCGGAGCTGGCCTTGATCGGATCGGCGAGTCGACATTTTGTCCCGAGTGCGGAACGCACGGAACCTCAGCCCCCGCCCGCCGCCGAGTCTTCGTAAATTCTTGGTCCGACTGGCTCGACAACGAAGTGCCGATCGAGTGGCTTGTCGACTTGCTCGACCGTATCCGGCGCTGCCCGAACATTGATTTCTTGTTGCTGACGAAGCGGATCGGTAACTGGCGCGCACGCGTCGATGCAGCCATCGAATGCCTGGACGATGCCGATCCGGCGGATTGCATCGTTGATCGCGACGCGCTGCGGACTTGGCTGGAGTCGTGGCACGCCGGGGAAGCGAGCGCCAACGTCTGGCTCGGTGCCACTGTCATCAACCAAGCCGAAGCCGACCGCGACGTGCCGAAGCTGCTGGCCGTGCCAGCGCGCGTCCGGTTCCTGAGCATCGAGCCGATGCTTGGGGCAATTGATCTGTCGAACTGTTTTTCGGCCAATGCGTTGCACGAGATCGACGGCGGTCCACGCATCGACTGGATCATCGCCGGCGGCGAGTCCGGCCCGCATGCCCGGCCGATGCACCCGGATTGGGTCCGCAGCCTGCGTGACCAGTGCGAAGCGGCCGGCGTGGCATTCATGATGAAACAGTGGGGCGAGTTCGCACCAGTGCCGCGCAATGAGCAACTCGGCAAGCCCGCGATGGTGTGGGTCGGCGACACGATGATCGCAGCAGATGGCCGGATACAGGTGCTAGACGAGACGTTGGGATGCGGGATCGAGTCGAACGCCGCCCCGATGCGCCGCATCGGCAAAAAAGCCGCCGGCCGCTTGCTCGACGGCGTCGAACACAACCAATTCCCGGCGGTGACGGCATGAAGGTCACTCCGATCAGCTTCAACGGCACGAACATCGTCGCGATCGACGAGGGACGCAAGACGCAGACGAGACGAATCGCGAAAGAGTTTGCCGGTCGTGATGATCTTGACGCCATCCTACGGCGATTCCCGGACCAGAATGGATGTCCCTTTGGCGAGCCCGGCGACCTGCTATATGTCAAGGAGGACGCATTCATGTGGTGCGAGCGTCGGCCGAATGGCACGACGCCGACCGGCCGGCCGAAGTGGCTTTATGTCCCGATGCGCGACGCGCCGATTCACTATGCCGCCGACGGCCCGAAGCCGACCACGAGCATCGTGTCGCCAGATACCGGCAACGCCTGGGGCTGGCGACACAAGGTCGCGCGGTTCATGCCGCGCTGGGCTTCGCGCACGACGCTGAGGCTCACAGCCGTCCGAATTGAGCGCCTGCAGAAGATCACCGAGCGTGACGCTGTGGCCGAAGGCTGCGGCTCGCCGGTCACGCGCGATTGCAAGGTGCCGAAGTTCATTCGCTTGTGGGAGTCGCTACACGGACTCAGTTCGTGGCCAGAGAACCCCCATGTGTGGGTGCTGACGTTCAAGCCGATCAAAGCCAACGTCGACGACGTGATCGCGCGGGGGCTGTCATGAGCCTTGAAGCCCTAGACGCTCCGATGCCGCGCCTGTCGCACCACGATCAAGCCCTCGACCTGCTGCGCAACTCTTCCGCGCCGCTGTCGATGACTGGCCTAGTTCAGCGCCTTGGGATCGGCCGGCGGGCTGGCGCGGCGGTGCTGCGCGACCTGATCGACCGACAAGCAATCAGGCCGGTGACCATCGCCGATCGCACCGATGTCGTGTGGCTTGCTGGCGAGCCGACCCCTGACGAAATCGAGCGTGTCGCCACCGCCTTGAGCGCGCTGTACGAGCCCCCGCCGGCTCGACGGAAGGATCGAAGGCAGCGAGTCACGCCGCGGGTTCGCGAAGACGAGTTCTGCGCGCTGCTGGAGCTGCGCGCGACAACGCCGATTGATCTTCGCGAAGCAATGGGCGTGTCTACATCCGTCGTGAGCACGACATTGCGTTCGCTCGCAGCCGACGGCCGCGTGGTCTGCCTTGGCAAGCTGATGCACGCGAAGGCTTCGAGCGCGTCTGGCCTATATATCGGTCGATCGCTTTTCGACAAGACCCTGAAGGAACTGAATTCATGACCCTGGAAGTGCGTCAGCAATTCGCGATTTTCCAGCAGGTTTGGATTGTCCCGCTGGTCGTCGAAGGGCGCGTGATGGCGATTTATGAGGACAGCAAAAGCGTGCAGTTCTACGTCCGCTACTTCTACAACGGCGACGCGAAATACGTCTATTTCCTTGCCGACGAACTTTCTACGAGCAAGCCATGAACGATCAGCGATACCCCCTACAGTGGCCAAACGCCAAACCGCGCACGCCGAACGGCAGCCGCCAATTCGGCCGCTTCGTGACGCGCCGGGAAAGAGCTGGCCGCGGCTACAAGTCCAACGAGTCGGTGACCTTGTCCGAAGCCATAAAGCGCCTGCAGGACGAGCTGGACCGCCTTGGTGCAGCCGACTTCATCCTGAGTACGAACGTCGCCTTGCGACTCGACGGCCTGCCGCGCGGCGGGCAGTCGGCACCGGCCGATCCTGGCGTGTGCGTCTACTTCAAGCTCAAGGGCAAGGCGCATGCCCTGCCGTGCGATCGGTTCACGGAGGTCGAACAGAACATCGCCGCCATCGCTGCGCACATCGAGGCGACGCGCGCGATCGAGCGCTACGGCGTCGCCGACATGGGCGAGCTGTTCCGTTTCGCCGCCCTGCCCGCCCCCGGCCAAGACACGGCGCGCGGCTGGCGCACGGTGCTGGGCTTCGACGAAGGCGATCGGCCGTCGACCGCGCTGATCGACAAGGCGTATCGCAAGGCCGCGTCGATGTCGCACCCGGACAAGCCGGGCGGCAGCGATGCCCGGATGGCCGAAATCAACGCGGCGCGCGATCAGGCATTGCAGGAAATTCGCTCATGACCCCTCAACAGCGTCAGCAGCACGATGCACTGGTCAAGGCGTACACCGACAAGGGCAAGCTGATCGAAGCCGGGTTTGCGGCGCTACGCCTGCAAGTCATCCCGGCATCGGCGTCGAAGACGCAAGTCGACGAAATGCGCATGGCGTTCTTCCTTGGCGCGCAGCACCTGTTCGCTTCTTTCATGGCGGTTTTTGACCCGGAATCCGAGCCGACTGCCGCCGACCTTAGTGCTCTCGGAAAAATCGACGCCGAATTGTCGAAGTTCGCGGCCGAGTTCGCCCTTCGCGCTGCGCCGACCGGACGGAAGCAATGAACGAGATCGCCGAATGGATCGTCATCGTGTTGGGCCTGGCCGTGGCGTTCGACTGGATTTTCAAGCCGAGGGGGCGGAAGTGAAACAGGAGCTACGGGACTTTGTGCAAGCCGCGCTTCGGGGCGGGGCGAACCTTGATCAGATTCGCGCGGCAGTTGGCCACGATGTCGACGTGTTGCGTGAAGCGTGTTCCTGCCCGTCCGGCAACGGCTCGCTGCGGAACCCGTGCGCAGTGCATCCGCAAGCCGCGCCTGTCGACGCCCTCGCGCAGTTCATCCGCATGGTCGACGGCAATCATTCGATGGGCGCCGGCGCGCTTGCCGAAGCGATTTGCGGCCGATTCACCATCTTGGAGATCGCATCATGATCAGCCGCGCCCACATCGACAGCTTCAGCGGCAAAGCCGCCAACCTGCCCCCGCGCGACCGCACCCCGACGTGCATCTTGCGGGCGCTGGTGATGATCGGCATCTTTCTGAACATGCCGGGGGTGAACCGTGGCTGAACCGCGCATTCTCGACCCGTGCAGTGGTAGTCGCATGATGTGGTTCGACCGTGAGCATCCCGACGTTGTTTTCGGAGACTGTCGATCCGAGACGTTGACTGTGACGGATCGTAGTCGCGGCAACGCAAGCGGCACGCGCACGATCCGAATTGACCCCGACACGTTGCTCGATTTTCGCGCCATGCCCTACCCGGATGGTTCGTTCAATCTGGTGGCGTTCGACCCTCCGCACCTGATCCATGCAGGGCCTCGAAGCTGGCTCGCCGCGAAATATGGGCGACTGAGCGATAACTGGCGCGACGACTTGCGGCAAGGCTTCGCGGAATGCTTCCGCGTGCTGGCCAACAATGGAGTGCTGGTGTTCAAGTGGAACGAGACGCAAGTCAAGGTCCGCGAAGTCTTGGCGCTGACGCCGCATGCGCCGCTGTTCGGACACACGTCCGGCAAGCGCGCCGGCACGCACTGGCTGGTATTCATGAAGCCAAGCTGCCCGGAGACGCCCCGATGACCCCCTACGTATGCTGGAACTGCGGGCACGAAGTGCATCCGCTCGACGAATTGCACGTCCGCTGGTGCATTGGATGGCTGCTCGCCGCCGCACCGGAGCGCGCTTGATGAGCCGCAAAGGAACGAATCCGCCGCCGCCGAGCGTGAAGAAGCCTGCGCCGCCCTCGCCCCCGCCGTCGACCAGCACGCCGCATCCGATCGTGTTCACCGACAAGCACGGCCAGTCCATAACGCTCGACGGAAACATGCGGATCAGCGATCTGGTCAAGGGCCGCATCATCGGCTTGAACGTGCAATTGCGCGTCGTGCTCGCCGACGAGCCGATGGCCGACGGGCAGTTCAGGCACGACCCGATGAGCCGCCTATCCCCGACCCTACGCAGCGCCGAAAACAACACGCTGATGTTCTGGTGCCTCGGATGCGACATGCCGCACCACGTCGCGCACGGCCCCGGCAGCGGCCCCCGCTGGACGTGGAACGGCGATGCCATCAAGCCGACGTTCTCGCCGTCGATCCTCGTTCGCTGGGAGCAAGGCGAGCCGCCGGCAACCGACCCGGAGATCGCCGCGAAGATCAGAAGCGGCGAGATCGTTCAGCGAAGGGTCAACAAGGTCTGTCACACCTTCGTGACCGACGGCCGGATTCAGTACCTAAACGACTGCACGCACGCCTTGGCCGGGCAGACGATTGATTTGCCCCTTTGGCCCTCGGCAGACGAACCGGCGGACGAATCATGACCGGCGAGCCGTTACAGCCGTTGCAGACGTATCGCCTGACCACGATCGCCGATCTGCTGAAGGTGCCGGCCGACCGGCGCGAAGACTGTGTCCGGGGGCTGCTGTACGCCCTACTGACGCAAGAGATTGCATTTGGCGATGACGCCGGAAGCATGCTTCGCGACGGAATCACCTGGACCGACGACGGCGACCTGAGCGTCAGTCTGCGCTGCGCGGACGGCGAGGAACTGGCGACCCTGAACATCACGAAGTACGACCCGTCATGAACGAACTCGACGCCTCGCAGATTCCGGCGAACGATGACAAGCTCGCCTACACCTACGACACCGTGGCGGACCGGCTGGAAATCAGCCCGAAGACCGTCATGCGCATGGTCGCCCGCAAAGACCTGGTCGCCATCAAGGTCGGCCGGTCGCGCCGCGTGACGCATGCCTCCCTTACCGCTTTCATGACCAAGGCGACCGCTGCCCCCCCATGCCCCACCGTCAAAAAGGCTCGCCCTTCTGGTACATCAGCTACACAGATGTCGACGGCAAGCGGCTTAAAGTCACATCTGGCACGACGGTTAAAGCCGAAGCCGACGCCCTCGAAGCGAAGCACCGGTTAGCGGTCCACGAACAAAAAAAGTGGGGCGCGTCGAAGCAGCACACCTTCGACGAGCTGTTGGGCCGCTACTTCGACGACAACCAAGACAAGAAGTCGCACAGCCGCGACCTGACATCGGCAGTGCCGCTGACGGCCTACTTCACCGGCCGGGTGGTCAACGAACTGCGCGGCGAGGACATCATCGGGTACCGGGCCAAGCGCGCGGCCACGATTCAGGACAATGGTCGGCCGATCAGCGCCGCGACGATCGCGAAAGAGCTGTACCTGTTCAGCGCCGCGATCCGCTACGCACAGGTGCAGCTCGAATGGGACGTGAACAACCCGGTCAAGGGGCGCGCTCCGAAGATCAGGACGAAAGCCCCTCGATGGCTTCGGCAGGACGAGATCGCTGCGTTTGTTGACGCGGCCGTCGGCATCGCGGCGAACCGGCACCGGACATCGCCGCTGGTCGTCGATTACGTCCTGCTGATGATCGCGACCGGCATGCGGCCCGGCGAAGCGCTGGGCTTGACTTGGTCCCGCGTCGACCTTGATCGCGGGATGGTCTACTTCGACGACGACGATCAGAAATCCGGCGTGCCCGGTTCGATCCCCCTGAACTCGACGGCGGTCGACATCCTCAAGGCCCGCCGCGCCTATTGCGACACCCGCTGCCCGCGCACCGCATGGGTGTTCTGCCACAGCACCGGGGAGCGCATCCTGTCGCTGAAGAAGGCGATCGAGACGGCCGCGCGGCGGGCGAAACTTCAGCGCGTCGTGCCGCACACCTTCCGGCATACCTTCGGCGCGCAGATGACGCAGGCCGGCGTCGACATCCGGGAATTGAAGGACTTGATGCGCCATGCCGACATCCGCACGACCATGATCTACGCGCATTTGGCGCGCGAGTCAGGGCGCAAGCTGATCAACCGGATGGATGCCGTGCTCAAGGGCATTCGACCGCCCGAAGCACTTAGACAGAATTTAGACAGCGAGCAGGGATAAAAGGGGCTTTTGTGGCCTTTTCTGTCCTTTTCCGGCCATAGGCGGCGTTGCAAGTAACTGATTTATAAGGCTTCAAGTAGAGCTTTAGCCTTCACACGGCGGGGGTCACAGGTTCAAGCCCTGTACTGTCCACCAAGCAAATCAAGGGCTTGAGCGCTAAAACGCTCAGGCCCTTTTTGTTGGCTGTGACCGAAACCCGCCGTCCGCACGGCAGTCCGCGGCTTCACGACACCGGTCTCGACAGCGAAAACGTGCCGCGGCCGCTGCGCTTGGCGTCGTACAGGGCGCTGTCGGCGGCCTTCATCAGGTCCTTCGGCGTGGCTTCGTGGCTCCAGTTCATCGCGATGCCGATGCTGATGCCGACCTCGATCTCGCCGCCGTCATCAAGCAGGAACGGCCGCCCGGCCGCGACCAGCAGCTTGCGGGCGAGGAACCGCGGCTCGGCATCGGAGCGGATGCCTTCGACCAGGATCACGAACTCGTCGCCGGCGAAGCGGCCGACCAGATCCGTCTCGCGCACGGCATTGCGCATGCGCAGCGCCAGTTCCTGCAGCACTTCGTCGCCCGCGCCATGGCCGAGGGTGTCGTTGATCCACTTGAATCGGTCGATGTCGATGAACAGCAGCGCCACGTGCAGCCGCGTGCGTCGGGCGCGAGCCAGCGCCTGATCCAGCCCTTCCTCGAACTCGCGTCGATTGGCAAGCCCGGTCAGCGAGTCGAACTGCGCCAGCAGCATCAACTGCTTCTGCACCTGCTTGAGTTGCGTCACGTCGGACGTCAGCACATAGACGCTCTGCGTGCGGCCGGTGATGTCGGGCTGCGGCACGAGCGTCGAACGGAAGCTGCGCAGGCCGTTGCCATGCGGATACTCGAAGGTCACCTCGACCCGGCGGCCGTCCAGCGCCTGCATCACTGCCGCCTTCTGCGGTTCGACCCAGGCCGCCGGCAAGGCCTGATCGAATGGCCGGCTGATGACGGCGTGCCGGTCCAAGCCGAGCCAGCTGTCATACGTCGCGTTGCAGAACGTCACCGAACCCTCGCGGCTGATCTGCGTGATCAGCGCCGGCATGTTGTCGGCGATTGCCCGCAGACGCGCTTCGCTCGCCATCAACTGCAGTTCGTACTGCTTCCGCGCGGTGATGTCGAGCACGAAGATGTAGAAGCCGTGGCCCAGACCGTCGTCATCGAGATCCGGGATGAAGCTCAGCATCAGGTGCAGGCCGCGCTCGCTTTCGGCGGCATGGCGCTCGAACTGCACGGCGTTGCCGGCCAGGGCGGCCTGAATGTGCGGGCGAAGTACCGCGTAGACGGTCTCACCGCAGACCTCGCGCATCGAACGCCCGACCAGGCTCTCGGGCTTCAGACCGAGCATGGTCTGGTAATGGCTGTTGGCGAAGCGGTAGACCTCGTTGGCGTCGACATGGCCGACCATCGCCGGTACGTTGTCGGCAATCGCCCGGAACTGCATCTGCGACTGCCGCAGCGTCGCCACCAGCTTGGTGCGCTCTTCGAGCAGGACGCCGGTGAAGTACGTCACGCCGACGCCGAACAGCAGGAAGCACTGAACGAACAGGATGCGCTCGTAGCCGGATTCGGTCGGCACCAGCGCCATCGGCCCGTAGCCGGCCGTGGTCATCGCCACCGAGATCACGGCGACGAAGAAGATGCCGATCGCGGCACCCAGCTTGCCGTGGCTGTAGACGAGGATCAGCAGCGGAATCTGCACGACGAACAGCAAGGGATAGCGCGTCTGGTAGAAGACGGCGAACGAGACGACGATCAGCAGCGCCAGCCGCGGCAGCAGCAGCCGCCAATCGAGCAGTTGGGCGTACCAGCGGGTGCTGCCGCCGCGCATCAGCCCCAGAGGCACGACCACCAGCAGGCCAAGCAGGTCGCCGGGCAGCCAGACCCGGAAGCTGGCGAGAAAGTCCTCGCCAAGCATCGCCACGAGCACTGCCGAGGCCGTCACCGACACGATCAGCACCGGCACGGCAACGCCGAGGCCCAGAAATACCGCCAGATGGCGGCCATCGGCGAGGTCGATCGGCTCCTGCACCAGCCGCCGCACCAGCCACACCGACAGCATGACTTCGAGGCTGTTGCACAGGCTCAGCGTCAGCGCGAGGCCGGCCGGATCGCCGGTCAGCAGGTTGGCGCCGACATTGCCGACCAGGCCGGCCAGCAGCAGCGCCGGCCACCGACGCGACGACACCTGCAGCAGGATGGCCACGAGAAAGCCGTTCGCGAACCAGATCGACGCGACCCGGTCGGTCTCGCGGGTCAGCGCGATGCCGATCCACGCCAGCGCCAGCACCCCGACGGCAACGGCAGCCAGTCCGGACAGCAGGCGTCGATCCATCGGGCGTCGATCCATCAGCAACTCCGTCGCGTGCAGCTCCATGGTCAGCCGCAGGAGAACTGCTGCCAGACGCGATTATGCCCGAACGAAGGCCTTCGGCCGCAGGTCTGGCGCAAATGCCGCAAAGCGGCAGGCTGCTACCGCGCCGTGGACTCGGAATGGCTGCCGAAGCTTGACGTCAGTCCGCGTCAACGGGGCTCAGAAGCACGTGGCAGCGGGCCTCTGCCGGTCGGCAGTCCGGGATAAGCGCCGGAATCGCAGGCCCGAACGTGCGCGGCATCGAATGCGCCTGCATTTGCCAGTTTCGTCGTTCACTTGACGCGGAACTGCACCGTCGATGTTCGCCATTGTCCGGAGCTTGCCTCGGCATGGGCTCGGTGATCGCCGCGTTCGAGCGGCCACAGCCAGCGCGGCTCCTCACTGCGCCCGACCGGCTGCTCGTCGACGAACCAGCGCACCGGCCCGGCATCGGCCGCGGCATCCAGTCGGAATTCCAGTGCCTGCTGCGCGGGTGGCACCCGCGGATCGATCGCGATGCGCAGGCCATCGAACGGCTGCAGCCATTGCGGCGTGGCGCCTGCCGTTCCCTCGGGCGGCACCGGGGTCGCCGGGTCCGCGGCATCCGGCGCGAACCATTCGCGATACTCGCCGCCGTCGGCAGCCGGCACCATCCGCGCGATCAGCAACGGGCTTCGCGGCAACGGCTCCGGCGCGAGGTCGCGGTTCAGCACGGCAAACACCGAACGCACCAGCAGCGCCGGCCCGATCGAGCCGGTGACGCCATCCATCGGCTGCCCGGCCAGCGCGCCCATCCAGGCCCCGACCACATAGCGATGGTTGAACGCCACGCACCAGGCATCGCGATAGTCGCTCGACGTACCGGTCTTGACCGCGGTCTGCGCCGGGAAACGCAGCAGGCCGCCGCTGCCGAATTCGAGCAGCCGGGCATGCGGGTCGGACAGGATGTCGGTCACGATCGACGCCGCCTCGCGGTTGATCACCGGCGTCTCCGGCTGCGCCTCGATCGCCCCTTCGAATACCGTCAGCGGCCGCGCCCGGCCGAGGTTCGCCAGCGTCGAATAGGCGTTGACCAGTTCGAGCAGGGTGACCTCGCCGTTGCCGAGCGCGATGCCGTCGCCGTACCAGTCCGGATGCGCGGTGAGGCCCTTCATGCCGAGCTGCCGCAGCAGGTTGAGGAAGCGATCGCCGCCGACGAACTGCAGGGCCTTCACCGCCGGCACGTTCAGCGAGTTGCCGAGCGCTTCGCGGACCGTGACCGTGCCGTAGCTCAGCCGCGAGTAGTTGCGATACGGATGGATGCCGTCGCTGACATGCGCGGCGAGCAGGTCGTCCTCGATCGCCGTCGCCGCGGTCCAGCCGGATTCCAGCGCCAGCGCGTAGACGAACGGCTTCAGCGCGGAGCCCGGCTGCCGAGCCGTCTGCACGGTGTCGATCCCGGTTTCGCCCGGCGCGGCGTCGAGATTGGCCACGTTCCAGGCTCGAACCCGATTGCCGATCCGGTCGATCACCAGCAGCGCGCCCTGCCGGACGCCGACCCGCGCCAGTTCCTGTACCCGCTGATCGAGCAGCCGCTGCGCCTCGCGCTGCAACGGGCGATCGAGACTGCTACGGATGGCGCCCCGCGCTGCCAGCGCCGGCGGCGCGCGGCGCAGCACCTCGGCAATGAACGCCGCGGCCGGCACCTCGTCGTCGTCCGCCCGCAGCGCAGGCGGCGGCGTGGCGAGCGGCACGATCCGATCAGCCGCGATCAGGCCATCGGCCGCCATCCGTGCAGCCACGCGCTGCATCGGCCCGGCCAGCCGCGCCGGATCGCGGATCGGATCGAGCCGACTCGGCGCACGGGGCATCACCGCCAGCGCCAGCATCTCGGGCTCGCTCAATGTCGCCGGCTCGCGGCCGAAGTAATGGCGCGCCGCCTGCACCACGCCGCGGCGATGGGCGCCGTACGGCACCTGATCGAGATAGAACTCGAGAATCTCGGATTTGGAAAAGCGCGCTTCGAGCCGCATCGCCTCGAAGCCTTCGACCCAGCGCGACCAGACCGTGCGTGGCCGCGGATGCAGCAGCCGCACCACCTGCTCGCTGATCGTGCTGGCACCGCGCACGGCGCGGCGTGCGCGCAGGCTTTGCTCGATGGCACTGATGCGGGCCCGCCAGTCGATGCCGCCGTGCTGCCAGTAGCGGCGATCCTCCGCCGTGACGATCGCCTGCCGAAGGAACGCCGGCACGTCGGACAGCGGCAGCCGATCCGCCGTGTTCCAGCGCTGCTGGTAGCGCACGTTCAACGGTGCGCCGCTGCGGTCGAGCACGATGGCGCGAGTCGCCGCGTCGGCCTCCGGCAGCAGCCGATCCGGCAGCGCGCGCTGGCTCAGCGCCGTGGCCCCGATCAGGGCGACGGCCAGCACGGCCAGCAGGCGGATGACGGAACGGCGGGTGATCGACATGACGGATTTCCGAACGCCGAGCGATGATGCCAGCGGCTGGCACGCCTTGCCGAATCGCGTTACCGTCTGACCCTGCTCGCGACCCGCCGCAACAGACGGCCTTCGACGATGTCGCAGCACCTGCGAGGGGACGATGAGCCGGATACCGAACGACACGCCACCGCATCGCGCCGGCCTGCTGGACCGTCGATGGTTCCTGAAAAGCGGCCTGCGCTGGAGCGCGGTCGCTGCGGCCGCGCCGGCACTGGCGCTCGCCGATGACGCATTGCCGACGACCCGCTCACCCGGCCAGCCGTTCAGCAATTACGGCCAGCCGTCGCCGCAGGAAAACCGCACGATCCGCTGGATTTCCGCGAACCGCGCCGTCACCGGCAACGGGGTGTCGTGGACGCCGCTGCACGATCTGGAAGGCATCATCACGCCGAGCGGCCTGCACTTCGAACGCCACCACAACGGCGTGCCGCAGATCGATGCCAGCCAGCATCGGCTGGCCATCCACGGTCTGGTGAAGCAGCCGCTGGGCTTCTCGATCGAGCATCTGCTGCGCTATCCGATGCAGTCCCGCATCTGCTTCGTCGAATGCGGCGGCAACAGCAACAGCAGTTGGAATGCCGAACCGCTGCAGACCCGCGCCGGCTACCTGCATGGTCTGGCTTCGAACAGCGAGTGGACGGGCGTGCCGCTGAAGCTGTTGCTCGACGAAGCCGGCGTTGATCCCGAGGCCGAATGGCTGGTGCTGGAAGCGGCCGATGCCATCGCGATGAACGTGTCGCTGCCGCTGGCCAAGGCACGGCACGATTGCCTGCTGGCGCTGTACCAGAACGGCGAGCGCCTGCGTCCGGAAAACGGCTATCCGCTGCGGCTGATCGTGCCCGGCTGGGAAGGCGTGCTGAACGTCAAATGGCTGAGCCGCATCGAACTCGCGCGCGAGCCGGTGATGAGCCGCAACGAGACCGGTCGCTACACCGAGCTGCAACCGAACGGCCGGGCGCGACAGTTCACCTTCGTGATGGACGTGAAATCGCTGATCACGTCGCCATCGCCCGGCCAGTCACTGCCGGAGCGCGGGCTCTATCCGATTAAGGGATTGGCCTGGTCCGGCCACGGCCGCATCCGGAAGGTGGAGGTCTCCGCCGATGGCGGCAAAACCTGGCGCAGCGCCGAGCTGCAGGGCCCTGTACTGCCGACGAGCTTCACCCGCTTCCGCATCCCGTGGGTCTGGGACGGGCGTCCGGCCGTGCTGCAGAGCCGCGCCACCGACGAGACTGGCCGCGTGCAGCCGACGCGCGCGGCACTGGTTGCCGAACGCGGACGCGCCGGCTACTTCCACTACCACGCGATCGTGTCGTGGCAGGTCGATGAAGACGGCGAGCTCCACCATGTCTACGCCTGATGCCTTGCGTTGGCGGACGCATCGCGCCGTCTTCGCGGCCGCCCTTGCCTGCCTGCTGGCGAGCAGCGCCTGGGCGGCGAGCCAGCCGACCGCCGCCGTACCGCGGCTCGGCCAGCCGCTGTCGTCGGGCGACCTCGCGAAGCTGCCGCCGAGCATCTTCCCCGATGGTCGCGGCCTGCCCATCGGCCGCGGCACGGCGCGTGAAGGCGCGGCGATCTACGACGCGCAGTGCGCGGCCTGCCATGGCCCGAAAGGTACCGGCGGCAGCGGTGGTCATCTGATCGGCGATGGCGCGATCACCGGGCCCGATCCGGACCCCGCCACGAACACCTACTGGCCGTATGCCACAACGCTGTTCGACTTCAACCGTCGCGCGATGCCGATGACCGCACCCGGCTCGCTGACCGCCGACCAGACCTACGCCGTCACCGCCTACCTGCTGAATCTCGGCGGGATCATCGGCGCAGACGCCGAACTGAACGAACGCACGCTGCCGCAGGTGCGGATGCCGAACCGCGATGGCTTCGACTGGATCGACGTGCCAGGGAAGCGTCGACGCTAACTCGAATCTGCCGCCGCAGGTCGCGCTTCAACGCGGCGGCAACCACGCCGGACGGCGGTGCGATCCGGCTGCATCAGGACCTCCAGAAGGCGCGCGCTCACGCCGCGTTCATCGCGACGCGGGAGCAGCCGGCGCTGGCGGCGCCGGCGTTGCCGCTTCGATCACCACCAGCCTCGCCGGCACGTCATTGCCGAAGACATCCGGGTCGTACATCGCTTCGGCATGCGGCGCGGTCACGGCGAACGTGCCGGTCGACACCGCCTGGCCGATCCAGTACAGCGTGTAGCTGCCGGCCTCGACATGGTCCGCGAACCAGCGAGCGGCCTCGAAACGCAGTTCCCGGTGGTAGAACGGGTACGGATCACCGGAGCCCGGTGGCGACGCGTCTTCGGCATCGAGCCCGCTGGACGTCGCGAGGTCCGGATTCAGCGGCTCCAGCCCGCCCGGCACTGGATCGTCGACGACGATGAAGCTGCGGTCGCTCGGCGTGGTCATCGTCAGTTCGATGCGCACGGTCTCGCCGCGCGTGATCGTCATCGGCGACTGCAGCGGCACCCAGGCGCCGTTGCGCCGCACCGCGTAACGGCGCTTCAGGGTCAGCCCGGCATTGGTGGCGCGCGCGTTCTCGTCGCGCTCGACATAGCTGACGCGGGCCGCGAAGTAGCCGCGTCCCTGCCCTTCGTGGCGGATGTCGAGCGACTGCTGCTTGCCGATGTCCGCCGCGACGATCGGGTGCGACAGCACGGCCTGCGGATCGCGCAGCGCCTTGAACCGGGCCGATCCCAGCGGCTTGGCATCGAGGAGCGCGCTCAAGCTGAACGCCGGCACGGTCGACTCGTAGCGCTGGGAATACGCTGCCAGCGCATTCGAGCAGAACACGTTTTCCTGCGTGTTCTCCCAGTGATCGCGGCCGCCGCGAGCCTGCGAGATCGAGCGCACCAGCTTGGCCGGAATCTCGGCCAGACCCGGATCGCCGTCGATGGCGCGGTCGGCACCGCCGACCAGTGCCGAGAGCGCGGCGCAATTGCCGCGCAGTTCGGAACCCAGCAGCGCGGCCCAACCGCGGTCGTCGGTCTCGCGCAAGGTGAACAGGCCGGCGCTCTCCTGCCCGCGCGCCAGCAGCAGGTCGAGCGCAGCCTTGGCCGGAGCGGCGCCGCCGTCGACATGCCGGGCGGCATCGAGGAACAGCGCCTGCCCGAACAGGCCCATGCGCGGCGCCGACGGCAGCTGCCGTTCGAGATCGGCGACCTTGAGCTTGCCGCGCCGGGCGAGTGCCGCAAGCGTCACGGCCCGCACCGTGCTCGAGGCTTCGGCCGACTGCCCGGCGATGTCCCGACGCAGCAGGCCATCGAGATAGCGGTCGAGCTTCGCCTGCACGGCTTCCGGTGGTGTCTGCCCTTCCGCCCGCAGCCATTCGAAGGCCAGCGCGGTGTACGCCGACAGGTAGGGGCTGACATGCGCCTCGTCGCCGTCCCAGTAAGTCATGCCGCCGCTCGGCGCCTGAAAGCTTGCGGCATCGGCGAACAGTTGCGGTGTGATCGTACTGGCCTCGGGCCATGCCAGTTTCGGATCGAGATACGGCTTCAGCTTGCCGAACTGCGCGGCCATCACGCCGGTGGTCAGGCGCTGCTCCCAGCAGCCGTACGGGTAATCGCGCACGTAGCGGAAGGCGCCATCGAGATTGCCGAGCACGGTCGGCGTGAACGTGACGGAGATCGCGCCCCCCGGCAGGCTGCCGTCGGGCACGAGGATCGGTTGCGTGTACTGCCCGGAAGCGAGAAAGCCGAAATCGGCCGCCGTGACCGTCGGCTTGCGTGGCTTCACCGGCACGGCGAGCGTCAGGCCGTCCTTGTCCCTGGCGTCACTTGCGGTGGCGGTGAACTCGATGCTGCCGGGCGCGTTGTCGGCCAGTTCGGCGGCGATGTCGAAGCGCACCACCTTGCGCTCGAACGGCGCGAGCGTGACGGTTTCATCAAGGTGGGCGGTCGCCGCACCCTTGGCATCGAGCACGACCTTCAGGCTGCGCGCGACATCGGCCCGATTGAGCACCGAGAAGCCAGCGGCGAAGGCATCGCCGCTGGTGACCTGATTCGGCATCAGCGGCCGCAGTTCGGTGTCCTTGGTCGCGATCAGCTTGCCGCTGCCGAGTCCGAAACGATCGTTCGGCGTCACCGCGAGCACCAGCACCTTCCACGCGGTGAGGTTGTCCGGCAGCGAGAACGCGATGCTGGCGTTGCCGGCCGCATCCGTCACCAGCGCCGGGTTCCAGTAGGCCACGAACTTGTCGACCGAGCGCAGGCTCAGGTCGGCCCCGCCATCGCCACCCGGCGTCGCGCCCTTCTTTTCGAACTTCTGCCGGCCGACCAGCCGGGTCAGCAGGCTGTAGTTCGCGAGGTCCAGCGAATCCAGCGCGTTGAAGCCCTGATACGGATCGAAGTACAGCTCGCCATCGCGGATCAGGTCGTAAACCGCTTCGTCGACCACGGCCACCGCCAGTTCGATCTTCTCGCCATTGGCGGCGCCCACCGGCACCGCCTTCAGGCTGACCTTCGCCGTTTCGCGCGGCTGGTAGCGCGGCTTGTCCGCAGTCACCTCGACGTCGATGCGCTTGTACGGATCGTCGACCGTGATCGTCGTGTAGCCCATGCGGAACGTCGGCTTGCCGAGATCGACATCGCCTTCCGGCGGCGGGCTCGCCACGCGCGGGGACTGCACGACAACCGACAGGTAGAAGCCCGGCAGATGATCCGGCGTGATCTTCACCTCGATCACCGGCGTGGAGCCCTCCAGCACCTGCGTGCGCTTCTCGATCACGCCGTAGCGCTCGGTCGTGATCAGCGCGGTGGCGCCGGGGTATGGATTCTTCACCAGCACCCGCGCGACATCGCCGACCTTGTAGGTCTTGCGGTCCGCTTCGAGCGACAGGCCGTAGTCGTCGCCCTGTTCCCAGACGAAGCTGTTCTTGCCGGCGGCCCACAGCCATCGCTGCGAGCGATGCAGGCGATTCCGGGTGTCGCGCACCAGTGCGGTGATGCGGTAGGAGCCGCCGGCGTCCGGCGTGAACGCGCAGGACTGCGCGCCGGCTGCCGAGCGGCCCTTGCAGATCGCGACATCGACCCAGCGCTCGCTGTAGCGCGCGACATAGGCGTTGCCGACATCCTTGACCCGCGCCACCAGCACTTCGCGGCGCTCGATCTTGACGTAGCGCGGCACGCCGCCCACCGGCTTGCCATCGCCATCGACCACCAGCGTGTCGACCGACGTCGCCTTGCCCTGCGTCAGCAGCCAGTCCTTCGTCAGCAGGCCGATGTAGCGATCACGCCCCGCGTACGGTGCGCTGGCCGCGCTCGCGATGCTGCGGCCGCGATCGTCCTGCGCACTGCCTTCCACCTGCACGACGCCGTACGCGATATCGCTTTCCGGCGCGGTGAAGCTGGCGCTGAACTCGCCCTGCGCGTCGGTCGCCGCATGCTTTTCGGTGATGCTGCGGCTGCCCCGCGCATCGCTGCCATCGCTGCCGTCGCCGCCATCGGCACCGAAGCTGAATTTCGAGGCCAGCGGGCCTTCCGGCTCGAACGCCCGGCCTTCGACGCGCGCGATCAAGGTCGCCGGCGCATCACCGAACGCGCCGCCGGCATGCAGGCTGGCGCGCAGCACGGCCGTGAACGGCTGGCCGGGCTCGATGCGCTTGGCGCGGATTTCGGTCGCCAGCTTGAACGGCGCCGGCGTGAAGTCCGAGACCAGCACCTGCATCGGGTTCAAGGTGGTGCCAGCCGCGTCGTCCTCTTCCTGACCCGGCTTGCGGGCCCCGGCGAACGTCGCGTGCAGTTCGAAGCGATACCAGCCGACCTTGCCCTGCTTCGGCACGGTGAACGCCCCGTCGATGGCACCGAATTCGGACAGGCTCACGTCATCGCGCTCGTGCACGACCTGATCGGCCGGGTCCAGCACCACGAGCTGGTACGGGCCGCGCTCGGCCGGCGCCAGCGCCCGGTTGTCGTTGTTGCGCACGTACAGCTTGTACTGGATCGTATCGCCGGCCCGATAGACGCCTTGCGCCGTCGTGCCCCAGCTTTTGAGATGCCCGTGGCGCCGCTGGCGCGACGCGTAGATGCGGTAGTTCGACGCGCGATAGGTGTCGACACTGAACGTGCTGGTCAGCGGCAGCACCGCGATGTCGCCGCCTTTCCGGACCTCGACCGCCAGCGGTGATTTCGGATCCCAGCCGCTGCGTTCGAGCTGCGGATCCAGCGTCGACGAACCCGGCAGTTCGGCGAGGCCTGCGGCATCGGTACGGACGGTCACGGCCTCGTCGCCGCTCGGCTGCCAGCGTGGCGGGGCGGCACCGAAGATCGTCACGTCGGCATCGGCCACCGGCTTGCCGGTCGCGAATTCGGTGACCCAGACCAGCGTGTTGTAGTGGCCGAACTTGGCATGCACCTGCCACGGCGTGACTTCGGCAAACAGCGGCTGTCCCGGCCGTTCAGCGCTGTAGATCGCCGTTGCGGGCGCTGTCGTCAGCCAGCCGTCGATGACGCCGGAGCGGCCATCGAGCAGCTTGCGGATGTCCAGCGGCATCGCGAAGGCCACATCCTTGACCGCGGCGACCGGCCGCTCCGCCCGCAGACCAGCCTGCACGCCATCGGCCGTCGTCCGCGTCACGTTCAGCTTCAGGCGGTCGAGGTTGGTGACGATGGCCGGCACTTCGGAGTCGATGCCGGCTTCGAGCACGGCGGTGTCATGCTCGAAGCTCAAGGCCGGGCTGCGATGCGCGGTGCGGAAGCGCAGATCGATCGCCTTGCCGAGCTTGCGGTCGAAGATGTCGCGGATGTCGCCGGTACCCTCGACGCGGTACTCGGCATTGGCCTTCAGGGTGAACGGGAACCAGACCGCGTAGCGACCGTTATCGACATTGTTGGTGCCGACATAGACGCTGTTCGAGGCGTTGGCCCACGGGTCGTAATCCTTGCGGCCGCCAGACGGGTCCGGCGTGATCGTCAGATGCTTCGCGGCCGTGGCCGGGACCACCGGCACGTTGAACACCAGCGAGACCGGCGACAGCGGATCGCATTCCAGCGGCGTCCTGTCGCCCGGTGCGAACAGGCCATCCCGGCCGTCGGACCGGTTGCAGCGCAGGCCAAGCAGTTTCAGCGTCGGAAAGGTGTGGAAACGTGCCGCCTCGTCGTCGGCCACGCCCGGTTCGGTGCCGAGTGCCGAGACGAGGCCCGCGGACAGCTTCAGGAAGCCGTCCTGATCCGGTTTCAGCGGCTTGGCCGGCCGCAGATGCCATTGCCGCCGCGCCTCGCTGGCCGGTGCGCCGCCCTGCGCCGGCACGTAGTACGGCGTGTCGCGATCGTCCGGGTCCGGCTGCACGATCAGTGCTTCGCCCGCGATGCGTCCGGACTGCACGATCGATGCTGCCGTCACCGGCTGGCTGAACAGCGCGCGGATCACCGGCTCGGTGGGCGACTGCCAGTGATCGACCGAGGCGTATTCGAGGATCGGACGCTGCGTGATGAAGCGGTGTTCACGACCGCGCAGCAGCCTCGCGCCGCTGTCGGCAACGAATTCCGGTCGCACGTCGATCTCGTAGACCGTGGCCGGCAGCATTTCGGCATTTTCGGGCAGTTGGCAGGCCAGCGCCTGCGGATCGAGCCAGCGCCACTCGCACGGCAGCGCCGGGGTGATCGTGATCGGAATCTCGTCGGCCTTGCGCTCCATGCGGCCGAGCGGCACCACCGCGCGATCGAACGAGAACACGATCTGATTGCCGGGCTCGACGTCCTCGCCTTCCGGCGTGATCCGCAGCAGCTTCAGTTCGCCGCCAGCAGCGGCCGCAGTGGCCGCAGTGGCCGCTACCGCCGGAACCGGCGCAGCCGTGCTCAGCCCCCACGCCAGCAGCCCTGCGAATGCCGCCAGACGGCGACTCATGACTTCACCTTGATGCGGATGTAGGCCACGCGGCCATCGCTGCCGTGTGCCGTGACTTCGCGCAGGCCGGACACGCCGGTCCAGCGCTTGTCGCCGCTGTCCGTATTGCGGGCGCGCGACGATGGCAGGCCGATGCGGCCCAGCAGCGCGTCATCGAACGGCGTTTCACCGAGCTCGTTGACGGTCAGCCAGTCCGCCTTGCCGTCGATGAACACGACTTCGGTGTTCCCGGGCGAGTAGCGGCAGCGGCGCGAATACAGCGTGGTTTCGCAGCTTTCGGGAGGTCCGAGCGCGGCGCGAAGCTCGTCCTCGGTCTTGCCGGCGACGTCGGCCATGCGGAACAGCGGCGCGGTGCTTTTCGGGTCCAGCGATTCGAACGCGCTCGCGTAGTCGAAATCGCCATCCGGGCCGGCCGCGGCATCCGACCAGCGCGCCCGTGTCGCCCACACGGTGGCGGCGAGCGCCACGACCAGCACCGCCACCAGCATCGCGTACCTTCGCATGTTCCACTCCGGGATCGATTGTCCGTCGACGCCTTGATGCTAGCCGGTCACCGGGTCGTCGTCTCGCGTGGAAGCCGCGGGATCGGGCGATCCGGAGATGCGGTTCACGGATTGCGGCGCGGTGCGCCGGATCAGAGCTTGTGGCCGCCGTGCGCCGCGATCTTCAATGCCAGTTCCAGCGCCTGCTCGTAGTTCAGACGCGGGTCGACGGCCGAGCGGTAGGCACGCTCGAGATCGGTTTCGGTCAGATCGCGCGCGCCGCCGAGGCATTCGGTGACGTCCTCGCCGGTCAGTTCCAGATGGACGCCGCCGAGGCGCGTGCCGCAGGCGGCGTGGATCGCGAACGAGGCCTCGACCTCGCTCAGGATGTCGTCGAAGCGCCGAGTCTTGAGGCCATTGCCGGCGGTCTGGGTGTTGCCGTGCATCGGATCGCACAGCCACAGCACGTCATGGCCGGCGGCGCGGACCGCGTCGATGATCTTCGGCAGGCCGGCGTCGATCTTCCCGGCGCCGAGGCGATGGATCAGCGTCAGGCGGCCCGGCTCGCGGTCCGGATTGAGCACGCGGCACAGCTCCGCGATCCATTCCGCGCTCATCGATGCGCCGACCTTCACCGCCACCGGATTGCGGATGCCGCGCATGTATTCGACGTGGGCGCCATCGATCGCCGCCGTGCGCAGCCCGATCCACGGCAGGTGCGTCGACAGGTTGTAGTAGCCCGGCTGGCGCGGCACGCGGCGGGTCTGCGCCGCTTCGGCATTGAGCAGAAGCGCTTCGTGCGAGGTGTAGAAATCGACCCGGTTGAACTCGCCGATGGTCTGGCCGGCCAGCGTTTCCATGAACTTCACCGAATCGGTGATCGCCTGCACGCGCTTCGAGTACTGCTCGGCCAGCGGCGCGTGATGGACCCAGTCCAGATCCCAGTATTCCGGGTGATGCAGGTCGGCGAAGCCGCCATCGATCAGGCCGCGGACGAAGTTGATCGTCATCGCTGAACGCTTGTGGCCTTCAAGCAGCAGTTGCGGGTTCGGGATGCGGGATGCCGCGGTGAACTCCGGCGCGTTGACGGTATCGCCGCGGTAGCACGGCAGGGTCACGCCATCCCTGGTCTCGACATCGGCCGAGCGCGGCTTGGCGTACTGCCCGGCAATGCGGCCGATGCGCACCACCGGCATGCGCAGGCCGTGCACCAGCACCAGGCTCATCTGCAGCAGCACCTTCAGGCGGTTGGCGATCAAGCTGGATTCGCAGTCGGCGAAGCTCTCGGCGCAGTCGCCCCCCTGCAACACGAAGCTGTGGCCGGCCTGCGCCTGCGCCAGCTTGGCTTTCAGCGCATTGACTTCCCACGACGTGACCAGCGGCGGCAGGCGGCGCAGTTCGGCCAGCGCGGCGTCGAGCGCGGCGCGGTCCGGGTACTCGGGCTGCTGCACGGCGGGCCGGGTCTGCCAGCTTTCGGGGGTCCAGGTCATCGGGGTTCGGCGGAGGGAAACGGGGAGCGGATTATAGGCGGCGTGGTACTTTGTCCGGGTGAAACTGCGGGGTTGCTGATGTCGGAAACGGGCACGCTGATTACGATTACCGAAGCGCTGGCGGAGTTGCGCGAGCCGCCTCGCCGAGTCGAACGCGGCGGATCGATCGCACGCACTCGGCGCGGGAAAGTCGTCGTCTGGCTTCGGCCGATGGGAGCAGGATTTTCGGACGCGACAGTGTCCGAAAGCTCCGCGTGCGGTGAGCGAGCCGCTTCATTCCCGGGGTAGTCGCATCGCTGGTCCGTAGTCTCATCCTGAGTTCTTGCCGAGGCGGCGAACCTGCCGCTGAACCCTTTCGTTCATGACCGCAAACAAGACCGGCGAACACACGCCGATGATGCAGCAGTACCTCGCGATCAAGTCCCAGTATCCGGACACGCTGGTGCTGTACCGGATGGGCGACTTCTACGAGCTGTTCTTCGACGATGCCCGCAAGGCCTCGCGCCTGCTGAACATCACGCTGACCAAGCGCGGCGAGTCCAACGGCGCTCCGATCGCGATGGCCGGCGTGCCGTATCACCAGCTCGAGAATTACCTCGGCCGACTGATCCGGCAGGGCGAATCGGCCGCCATCGTCGAGCAGGTTGGTGAGGTGGGTGCCGAGAAAGGTCCGGTGCGGCGCGAAGTGGTTCGCGTGGTCACGCCGGGCACGGCGACCGAGGATTCGCTGCTCGACTCACGCGCCCAGAACCTGCTGGCCGCGGCCTGCGTCGGCGGCGGCCACTACGGACTGGCGTGGCTGGAGCTGTCGTCCGGGCGCTTCAGCGTGCTGGAAACCGGCAGCGCCGGCGACTGGCGTGCCGAACTGCATCGGCTTCGGGCGTCGGAACTGCTGGTGCCGGAAGACGCAGCGCTTGACCTCGGAGGCCTGCACGGGCGCTCGCGCCCGGTCTGGCACTTCGATCCGTCATCCGCCCGGCGTCTGCTGACCGAGCAGTTCGGCACCCGCGACCTGCGTGGTTTCGGAGCCGACGACTTGAGCGCCGCACTCGGCGCCGCTGGCGCGCTGCTGCAGTACGTGCAGGAAACGCAGAAGTCGCGCGTCGGTCATCTGACCGGCCTGCGGGTCGAGACCATCGACGAAGCGCTGACCCTCGACCCGTCGACCCGGCGCAATCTGGAAATCGAGCATTCGCTGTCCGGCTCCGCGCCGCACACGCTGGTGGCCGTGCTCGACACCTGCGTGACCAGCATGGGCAGCCGGCAGTTGCGGCGCTGGCTGTCACGGCCGCTGCGGGATCGCGAGACCGTCGGCGCGCGGCATGACGCCGTCGAGCTGCTCCTCGACAGCGGCGCGCACCGTGCGCTGCGCGAAGCCTTGAGGCCGATCGCGGACATCGAACGCATCCTCGCCCGCGTGTCCTTGCGCTCGGCCCGGCCGCGCGATCTGGCCGGCCTCGGTGCCTCGCTGTCCGGCCTGCCGGCGCTGGCGCAGACCTTCGCCGAGATCGACGCGCCGCTGCTGCGCGCGCTGGCCGCCCGGCTCGGCGAGCACCCGGCGCTGGCCGCGGAACTGGCGCGGGCGATCATCGACGAGCCGCCGCTGCTGGCGCGTGACGGCGGCGTGTTCCGTCCCGGCTTCGATGCCACGCTGGACGAGCTGCGCCATCTGTCGACCAATGCCGACGGCTTCCTGCTCGATCTCGAGCAGCGCGAGCGGGCGCGCTCCGGCATCGATTCGCTCAAGGTCGGCTACAACCGCGTGCAGGGTTACTTCATCGAAGTCACCAAGCAGCATTCGAATCGCGTACCGGCCGATTACCAGCGCCGACAGACGCTGACCCATGCCGAGCGCTACCTCACCGAGGAACTGAAGCGCTTTGAGGACCAGGTGCTCGGCGCGCGCGACAAGGCGCTGGCGCGCGAGAAGCAGCTGTACGACGCGCTGCTCGACCGCGTTGCCGCCGACCTCGCGCCGCTGCAGGCCACCGCCGCCGCCATCGCCGAACTCGACGTGCTGGCCGCCTACGCCGAGCGCGCGGCGAGCCTGCGCTGGACGCGGCCGGAACTGGTCGCGGAACCCGGCATCCGCATCGTCAACGGCCGGCATCCGGTGGTCGAAACGACGCTCGATGGCCCGTTCGTGCCGAACGACAGCGTGCTCGACGACCGCCGGCGGCTCCTCGTGATCACCGGCCCGAACATGGGCGGCAAGAGCACCTACATGCGCCAGACCGCGCTGATCGTGCTGCTGGCGCATGCCGGCAGCTTCGTGCCGGCGGATGCCGCCGTGCTCGGCCCGGTCGATCGCATCTTCACCCGCATCGGCGCGGCCGATGATCTGGCGCGCGCGCAGTCGACGTTCATGGTCGAGATGTCGGAAACCGCGAACATCCTGCACAACGCCACTGCCCACAGCCTGGTGCTGATGGACGAGGTCGGGCGCGGTACTTCGACCTACGACGGTCTCGCGCTCGCCCGCGCCTGCGCCGAGCATCTGGCCACCACGTCGAGGGCCTGGACCCTGTTCGCGACGCACTACTTCGAGCTGACCGCGCTCGCCGACGAGCTGCCGGGCGTGGTCAACGTGCATCTCGATGCCGCCGAGTACGCATCGGCCGCCGGCGAACAGCTGGTGTTCCTGCATCGGGTGCAGCCCGGGCCGGCGAATCGCTCGTACGGCCTGCAGGTCGCAGCACTTGCCGGCGTGCCGTCCCCGGTGATCGCGCGCGCCCGGTCGATCCTGCAGACCCTCGAAGCGCAGGCCGATGCCGCACCGGCGAGGCCAGCGGTGCCGGCGTCCAGCAAAGCCGCAGCGCCGGCCGCGCCGCAGCTGTCGCTGTTCGCCGCCCCCGAATCAAAAGCGCTGGCGCTGCTCGATCGCCTGGATCCGGACAGCTTGAGCCCGCGCGAGGCGCTGGAAGCGGTCTATCAGCTCAAGAAGCTGCGCTGACGCCGCGCCCGCATTGCCGAGCGATCCGGACACTCAGACCGAGCGTGTGGCCATCGCCGGCGGCACGCGCGATGCGCGCCGTGCCGGCCCCAGCACGGCCAGTTGGCCGAGGATCCACAGCGCCACGCAGCCGGCCGGCACGTAGTACCACGGCAGGCGTGCGGCCTCGTAATTCTGGATCAGCCAGACGTTGAAGCCGTAGGCCATCGCCGCGCCGATCGCGAGCCCGAGGGTCGTGATCACGAAGTTCTCGGTCAGGAAGTAGCGCAGGATCATGCCGCGCGTGGCACCGAGCGCCCGGCGTGTGCCGATCTGCTTGGTGCGCTGCGTGACCCAGAAGCTGGCCATGCCGACGATGCCGAGCGCGGTGATGATCAGCAGCGCCGCGATGACGATGGTCAGGATGATCATCATGGCGCGGTCCTGCGAATAGCCCTCGCCGCGGATGCGCTCGATGCTGCGCGCTTCGCGGACGATGCGGCTGTGGTTGATCTCGCCGAGCTTCGCCTCGATCTGCTTCATCAACGCATCGCGCTGCCCCGGCGCGGTGCGCACGAGATAACGCATGCGGCCATCGCCGACCAGCTGCTGCGGCACGAGGATCGAGAATTCCGCCAGCCGCTTGGAATGCGGCCATGGCGACTGCAGGCGGTCGACGACGCCGATGATGGTCACCGGCGGTTTTTCGGTATCGAGATACACCTGCTTGCCGAGCGCCGCCTGCCCCGGCCACAGCTTTTCGCCGAGCGCCCTGCTCATGATCACGCCGGCCGGCCAGCCCTGCGTGGTCCGATTGCGCTCGCTGACTTCATCGGGGCGGAAATCGCGGCCGGCGATCAGCTGCGCCCCGAGCGTGTTCAGGCCGTGGTCGTCGACGAAGTAGATCGCGGTCGGCGCGGTCGAGGTCTTCTGTTCCTGGGTCAGCGACAGGCCTTCGCTCCAGCCACCGTTGCTCATCGGGATGGCGTTGATCGTCGTGGCATCGACCACGCCGGGCAGGCTGCGCATCATCGCCAGATCCTCGGCGAAGGTGCGGGCATCATCGAAGCCTTCACCGAAGCCGATGCTCGACACGGTGAAGGTATCGGCCTCGTTGATGCCGCTCGGGCGCTGCATCAGCGCGGCGCGCTCGCTGATGATGAAAAGGCTGTTGCAGACGATCGCCAGAGTCAGCGCGATCTGCAGGCCGATCAGCACCAGCGAGACCTTGCTGCGCATCAGCGCCGACAGGATGGGACGGATTTCCATGATTGCGCTCCGTTACTGGGTCTTGAGCTGGGCGGCCGGCTGCACGCGGCAGGCGCGCCAGGTCGGGAACAGGCCGGCGAGCATCGCGGCGACGATCGACAGCACCAGCGTGGTCGCGACCATCACCCAGTCCAGCTGGGCCACGGCCTTGAACTCGCTGTACAGCGCGCGGACGCCGAGCAGCCCGAGCCAGGTCAGCAGCAGGCCGACCAGCCCGCCGGTGACGCCGACCACGCCGGCTTCGACCAGATGCTGCAGGAACAGCTGACCGCGGCTGGCGCCGAGCGCGCGGCGCAGGCCGATCTCGCCGCTCTTGCGCATGAACTTCGCGAGCAGCAGTCCGACGGTGTTGACCAGACAGACCAGCAGGAACGCGAACGACAGGCCGACCTGGATCTCGACGTCGCTCGACACGACCTTCTGTTCCTCCAGCCACTGCGTCACGTTCGGCAGCTTGCTGCGCAGCGGGCGCTCGAAGCGGCCAAGCTTCTTCTGCTCGCCGATGTAGGCGTCGAGAAAGGCCTTGTAGTCGGCAAGCTTCGCCGGGGTGTCGAGCTGCGCCCAGAACTGGATCCAGATGCAGTCCGAGCGCAGATAGCCTTCCCAGCCGGGCTCGGAATTCTTGAAGCAGTTGTTGTTGCCGGCCGAGCCCATCTGCAGCTCGATGGCGGTCGTGAACGGGATGAACGCTTCCTCGGGCTCGTTCAGGGCGCCATTGCTCACGTCGTAGTACTTCACGCGCGGTCGCCACGTGTCGAGCACGCCGACGACGGTGTATTCGATGCCGTCGAACTTCACGCGCTTGCCGGTGGAGTCGGCCCCGCCGAACAGCTTTTCGTTGATCGGCTGGGTCAGCACCGTGACCCGGCCGTGCTGCTCGTCGACCGACTTGTCCCAGCCGCTGCCGTACTTGAACGGCGTGTCGAACAGGCCGAAGAAATCGGAACCGGTGGCGCGCGCCAGCGACAGGAACGGCTTCACCTCCGGATTGTCCGGCTGCACCGGCAGCACGACCTTGTACATCGCCGCCTGCTTGTCGGCCTTCGACGCCGCCATCAGCGCCGTGGCGTCGAGATAGGTCAGCGCATCCGGCAGGATGTCGGGATTCGGATCGAAGCCTTCGTTGATGTCCCAGTTGTCGAGCTGCACGACATGCAGGCGGTCCGATTTCCACGGAATCGGATCGCTGCCCATCAGGTAGAACACGGTCAGCGAGGTCATGCTGGCGGCGATGCCGAGCGCGATGCCGAACACCATCAGCGCGGTCAGCACCGAGTGCCGGCGCAGCGAGCGCAGCCCCAGAGTCAGGTAGTAGCCGAACATGGCGCGCGCCTAGCCGACGGCCACGGCGGACTGCACCACGCCGAGACCGCGCATCCGCGGTTCGGACTGGATGTCGACCACCTGCCCGTCGATCACATGGACGTTGCGCTGCGCCCGCGCCGCCAATTCCGGATCGTGCGTGACCATGATGATGGTCGCACCCTCGGCATGCAGGTCTTCCAGCAGCTGCATGACGCCGCGCGCCATCTGGGTATCGAGATTGCCGGTCGGCTCGTCGGCCAGCAGGATCTTCGGCGAACCGGCCAGCGCGCGGGCAATCGCCACGCGCTGCTGCTGGCCGCCCGAAAGCTCCGACGGAAAGTGCTTCACGCGCGCCGACAGGCCGACGCGCGCCAGCGACTCCTCGATCCGGCGCTTGCGCTCGGCAGCGTTGAAGCCGCGGTAACGCAGCGGCACGTCGACGTTGTCGAACAGGTTCAGGTCCGGAATCAGGTTGAAGCCCTGGAAGATGAAGCCGATCTTCTCGTTGCGCAGCCGCGAGCGGGCGTCATCGTTCATGCCGCGCACGTCGATGCCGTCGAGCAGAAACTCGCCGCCGGTGAATTCCTCGAGCAGGCCGGCGATGTTCAGAAACGTGGTCTTGCCCGAGCCACTGGGTCCGGTGACGGCCACGAACTCGCCTTCGCGGACATGGATCGAGAAGTCGCGCAGTGCGTGGGTCTCGATCAGATGCGTGCGGTAGACCTTGGACAGGTGGTTCATCTTGAGCATGGGCTTCTCCTTGCGTATCAGTGCAGGACGACGCGCTCGGCGCCGTTGAAATCATCAGTTCCGGAAATCACGACGCGGTCGCCTTCGGCCAGACCGCCGAGAATCTCGACCTTGTTCAGGCTGGTGGCACCGACTTCGATCGCGGTGCGCACGGCGCCGCCGTCTTTCACCACGTAGGCAACGCGGCCGGCGCCGGTGTCGAGGAACGGCCCGCGCTGCACCAGCAGCACGCCCTTCTTCTCATCGAGCAGGATGCGCGACGACAGCCGCTGGTTCTGGCGCAGGCCTTCCGGCTGCGACCCGCTGAAACGCACGCGGGCGGACACCTGCCCGGCCACCACTTCCGGCGACACCGCGCTGATCTCGCCCGGCCAGGACTTTCCGCCGCCGGTGATCTCGGCCGGAATGCCGGTCGCCAGATCCTTGGCGAAGGTTTCCGGCACCTTGATCTCCAGCTCCAGCGCGCTGAGATCGACCACCGTCATCAGCGGCAGATCGCGCGCGACGCTGGCGCGCTCGGCGACCAGCAGCTGGCCGATCTGGCCCGCCACCGGCGAGCGCAGCGCCAGCTGCGACACCTGCCGTGAGAGATCGGCCACTAGCAGCTGCTGACGATCCCGCGCCAGCTTCTTCGATTCGACATCGAAGCGGATCTGCTCCGGCTCCAGCTTCAGGTCCTCGCGGGCACGGGTCAGCGCGAACTCGGCCTTCTCCAGCGCATCTTCGTTGCGCAGCACCTGCAGTTCCGAATACGCGCCCTGCTCGAAGGCCTTGCGGCTGCGTTCGACCTCGCGCGCCGCCGTGTTGCGGTCGACCTGCGCCCGGTCCACGGCTTCCTGCACCGTCAACTGCTGGCGGCGCGCCTGCAGCTTGGCGCGCTGCCAGTCGATGTCGAGCGCGGCCAGCGCGGCCTGCTCCTGCGCGAGGCGGTTGGTCAGTTCCGGGCTGTCGATGACGGCGATGACGGCGTCCTTCTCGACGCGATCACCCGCCTTCGCCTTCAACTGCACGATGCCGGCGGCCGGTGCGTACAGGGTCGGGCTGACGGCGGCGACGATCCGGCCTTCGGCCGCGATGTCGCGCACGAAATCGCCGCGCTCGACCGTCGCCACGCTCAGCCGGCTCAAGGCCACGGAGGCGTCGGCGGACAGCACGCGGCGCGCGCCCGGCACCAGCAGCGCAATCCCGATCAGCAGCGCGGTTCCGGCTGCGATCCACGGCGCAAACCGTCGCCATGCGGGCGGCGCTGCCATCACTCGATCCTGCGCCGTGGTTTCTCTGAACATGCCGCTCCCCTGACCGCGCGTCGGCGGCCATCGTGTTGGATGTGAACGTTGAATGCCGGGCTGGCGTGTCCGATCCCGGCTGGCTGCCGTGCCCGCTAGACCCAGACCATCGAACGACTGCGCTGGCGCTTCACCAGCCGCAGGTTGCAGACCGTGGTCGACGGCGGCAGCCCGTCGGCCGCCGCGTCGGTGGCGCTGCGGCGGCACGGAATGCCGTTGTTCGGAATGTGACCGGGCTCGACATCGCTGCCGGTGCGGATCGGCCGCGGTGGGCCTTTCGCGCCATCGTCGGGTGCCACGCTGCCGCCGCGATCACTGAGTGCCGACATCGCCGGCAGGCTCAGAGCCAGACCCATCAGCAGCGCTGCCAGCCGGTTTCGCTTCGTGCTCGACATCATCCCTCTCCCGTTTGCGCCACATCTGATGCGCAATCCGCGTGCCGGGATGTCGAAAGTGCTCAAGTCATTGTTATTATTGTTTTTATCTGCGAAAGGCCGATCATGTGAAACTGTCCGCGGACACTGCCCGGACAACTGCGGAGGACCGTGCGGACAGAGTGCGAACGCAGCGCCGGGTGCCCGACGGTGCGGACATCCGACCGCCGAGTGCGCTCAGACAGTATCGCTTCAGCTTCCGGTCACGTTCGCCAGCCAGGCCGTGCCTTCGAACCACTTGTTGTAGAGCGCGTCGTAGGTGCCGTCGTTGCGGATCTGGTTCTGGAAGTTGTCGAGCCAGTTCAGGAAATCCGGATCGCCCTTGCGCACGGCCCAGCCGAGCGGCTCCTTGGTGAACGGTTCCTTCAGATGGATCAGCGTGTCCTTGTACTGGGCGATGTAGACGGTGTTGAACGGCAGGTCGTAGACGAAGGCGTCGGCGCGGCCGTTGCGAACTTCGAGCGCCGCATCCGCCTCGGTTTCAAAAGTCTTGATTCTGGCCTTGCCGAGGTAACGGCGCGCGGCGATCTCGCCGGTGGTGCCGAGCTTGGTCGCCACGACGTACTTCGGATCGTTCAGCTCCTTGACCGACTTCACGGCATCGGCATTCTTGCGATGCAGCAGGATGGTCTGGCCGATGATGATGTACGGGTCGGCGAAGTTGACCTGCAGATTGCGCTCCGGCGTGATCGTCATGCCGGACATGAGGATGTCGAACTTGTCGGTCAGCAGCGCCGGGATGATGCCGTCCCACTGCGTGTTGACGAAGGTCACCTTGACACCCATGTAACGCGCCATCAGCTTGGCCAGATCGACATCGAAACCAATGATCTCGCCGCGCTTGTCGCGCATCTCGAACGGGATGTAGCCCGCTTCCAGACCGACTCGCAGCTCGCCACGCTTCAGGATCTGGTTCAGCGTCGACTTTTCCCACAGCGCCTGATCCGCCGCCTGCGCGGTGCCGGCAACGCCGAACACGGCGGCGAGGCTGATCAGCAGGGACGAACACCGGGCAGCGACGACTTTGCGCAAGGACATGGAGGTACGGTTTTCGGGTAGACGATGACTGCCGGACTTTAGCATCGACCGTGCCGCGTTCCGCTTGACCGGACCATGCGGACAACCGGACCGATCGCGATCACCGCTGGGCGCAGGCGCCGAACCGCGAGGGCAGCTGTCCACGCACCGCAAAAAAAAGAGCCAGCTTCGAGACGAAGCTGGCTCTTCCAATTCGGCCTGAGCCGAAGCTCAAGCCCGGGCGTTCTGGCCGCCGGCAGTCATCCACCTGCCGGCCGCCAGATCCGCCGGATCGTGCGTTACTTCATCCGACGCACCTGCAGTCCCTTCCGACGCCGCAGCAGTGCGGCGAGGCCGAACGCGGCCAGCAGCGCCGCACCCGCCGAACCGCCGCCCGATGGTGGCGCGGTGGTGATCGAGAAGACTGCCGCGCGCAGGTTCGGACCGGTTCCCACCGACAGACCGACGATCGTGTTGGTCGCCGCGTTTGCCGACGAACTGCCGCGGACGGCCACCGTGTCACCCGCTCGCACGGTTCCCGCCGTGGTCGTGAACGGACCGCCGTTGAGGCTGTACTCGCCACCGGAAACCGCAATCGGCACCGGCACTTCGAGCGCGGTGATGGTCACCGTGTTCGACGTGAAGACCGTGCTGCGCTCGGCGTCAACCACCGCCGTGAAGTCGATCGGCCCGGCGAGCGCGATCGCCGCACGAGTGGTCACCGTGAACGTCGAGCTGACGCCGCCGATGGTCACGGTGGCACCGCTGACCGTGGCGGTCGACGTGGCTGCCGTGATCCGCGCGGCCACCGTGTTGCCGACCACGACCGTACCCGGCGTGCTGACGAACGGACCGCCATTGATGCTGTAGCTGCCACCGGCGCTGACCGTGATCGGCGTTGGGGTGTTGAAGCCAGCGAGGGTCACCGTGTTGCTGGTCTGCACCGAGCCGAGCGCGGCGTTGTTTGCGGCCGTGAAGCTGAACGCGTCCGGCGTGGCGTCGTCATCGTTGGTGATGGTGATGGTCTGCGAGGCCGGCGAGCCGACGGTGGCACCCGTGGTCGTGCCGAACTGCAGCACGATGGTCTCGTTCGCTTCCTCCAGCACATCGCGGACGATCGTCGCCGTGATGCTGGCGGTGGTCGTTCCGGCCGGGAAGCTGAACTGGGTGGCGCTCAGGCTGTAGTCCGTGCCATTGGTCGCCGTGCTGGCTGCGCCAACGACGACCGGCACCGTCAACGCCGACGAGATCGGGAAATCCAGCGTCGCGGTGATCGTCACCGTCGTGCTGCCCGCGCCGGTACCTTCCGCCACCGATTGCGTCGCCAGCGTGTAGCCCACCGTCGGACGGATGCTTTCCGAGTTCGCCGTGGCCGTGGTCGACGCCGTGCTCGGGTTGCCGGCCGCATCGGTGATCGCGCCCGCCGGAATGCTCGCCGTCACCGTGCCGTTGGCCGTCATGCCGGACACCGCCACCGTGTAGGCACTGCCCGTGCCAGTGACGACCACCGAGGTCGGACGCGCGGTGCCGCCGATGACCACATCCGCCGGCGTGAACTGCCCGGTGGCTTCGTCGAACTGCACGTTGAAGAGCACGAACGGCGTCGTGATCGGCGAGCCCTGACCGTTGCCGACCGTCAGTGCCACCGTCGGCGGAATGCGATCGATGATGGTGACGTCGCCCGCAACGAAGTTGCCGTTGCCGGCACCGACATCGCCCAGGGTCTGGGTGTTGGCAATGCTGGTGATGCTGTCATTGTCGATCACATCCAGCCGCACGCCGCCGCTGCCGGTCCCGGTGCCGAGCGTCACCGTGTAGGTGGTGCCCGAGCCGGTCACCGAGGTCACCGCCACGCCAGCCAGCGTGCCGCCCGTGGTGGTGGCGGCGAAGTCCGCAGCATCGACACCGGACACCGCTTCGCTGAAGGTCACCGTGTAGCTGACGTTGGCGACATTGACCGGGCTGCTGCCGACACGCGTCACGCTGACCACCGACGGTGGCGCTGCCAGGGCCGGTGCGTTGCACGCTGCCGGGCCGGTGATGATCAGCGACACCGCGCGGATGCTGCCGGTGTCGATCGCGAACCCGTCCTGCACCTGCAACTGCCAGGTGCCGTTGGCCGGCGTGCCGTCAAAGCCCGACAGCGCCGACGACGGACGGAACGTGCCGGTGAACGGCGCGGCGGCCGAACCCTGCGACTGAATCGTCGGCCCGGTGCTTTCATCATCGAGCACCGTCTGACAGAAGTTGTTGCCGCTGCTGCCCGCGTTGTCGATGACGCGAATGACCTGACCGGTCGGCGACACCACGCGCACTTCGAGGTCGCTGACGAAGGTGTGGTCGATACCGACACCCGGGGCACCGATGGCCGTGCTGCAGGTCGCGCCGTCGATGCTGACGTCGAGATCGCCGACAGCGCCGTTGACGCCGGAGACGACGATCGGCGCGTTCACCGAGACGCCGCTGTCCGGAATCGGAATCGGCGCACCGGTGTAGCTGAAGCGAGCCGGAGTGGCCGGCGTACCCGTCGGCTTGCTGAACGTGGCCGACTGCGGGCTCGTCGGGTTGTTCGACGACAGCGCCGCCGTGAAGCTGATCGGCGTGCCGCACAGGAAGTTCGGATCAACCCGGAACCGGAACGGCGTGCTGTTGCTGGCGGTGCCGCCGGCCGCGATGTCCGGATAGCCCGAGAAGCTGCTGAGCAGGGTCACGCCCGGCGTGGTGGTGGCGAGCTGCACCGAAACCGGCGAGGCTGCTGCGAGGCCGACATTGCTCACCGGCAGGCTGATCGAGAAGATTTCATTCGATTCGATGGTGCCGTCGCCGTCACCGACGATCTGCGTGACGACACCGGCCCCCGCCTGCAGCGACGGCTGACCGACCGCGCCGCCGGCCTGCAGCGCCGGAACCGGCATGACAATGCCGACGCCGGTCGTGACATCGACACCCGGCACTTCGATATCGATGGCCGTCGACGTCAGCAGGTTGCGGACTTCCGGCATGGTCAGATTCGGCAGCGCCGAACGAACGATGCCGGCGATGGCGGCAGCATGCGGTGCCGCCGCCGAAGTTCCGTAGAACGTGGCGAAGCCCGGGGCCGACGTGGAAACGCCATCGGCTGCCGTGATGTCCGGCTTCTGGCGCAGCACGCCGCCATTGAAGGTGCGGTTGCCGGGCGTCAGTTCGTCACCGGTCGGGCTCAGCACGATCCGGCGCGGGCCATCGGAACTGAAGGTTTCGCTTTCGTTGGCACCGGTGAACAGATTCGGGAACGGGCCCTGCACCGTGATCGGATCGAATGGATCAGCGGCAGGCGTCGCCGCCGTGCTGAACGCGTTTGCCGCAGCGCTGTGGCCGCGCGTCGCGCCGGTCGTTGCGAGGGTGGCATCGAGCAGACCGCGGAACAGGATCAGGTTGAAGGCCGGCACGCTGGTGGTGGTGCCGGCGGCGAAGCGCGCGACCACGAGACGTTCGCCCGTGAAGGCGCCACCGCCGATGAACTCGATCGGGAAGTCGTCGCCGCCAACGCCGTCCTGACTGTCGGCACTGGCATCGAACACCGTGGTCAGGGTTCCGTTGAGATCGTAGAGATCGTAATCGGTGGAGGCGAAACCCTCGTCGAGGGTGGCGTGCTCGGCCCAGATCAGGATTACCGGCGTGCCGCCGTCACCGCCTTCCACGCGGATCGAAACGCCGCCATCGCCGAAGTCGTGAAGCTCGCCGGCGCCTGCGAGCGCGGTCGGCGTTGCGGCAGCCGAGACCGCGAAGTCGCCTTCCCAGGTGCCCGAGGTGCCGTCGGCGAGGTTGCCCTCGTTGCCGGCCGACGAGAAATACAGCACGCCATTGGCGGTGACCGTGTTGACCGACTGTGCGACCGGGCCGTCCTGGAACGGCGATTCGTCGAGGTAGATGATGTCGTCGACGATGATCGTGCAGCCCGCGTCTGCCAGATCGAGGATGTTCTGCGCGAACGACGCCTCGCCGTTGAACGCGGTGGCAAAGCCCAGTTCCGCGTCCGGCGCGGCATCGTGGATGATCTCGAGCATCGCCGTTCCTTCATCGCCACCGCCTGCCTGATCCGGCAGCACGAGGATGTCGGCCGGGAGGTCGCCCGACGCCTGGGAATCCGCCAGCGAGTCGATACCGTCGGACAGCACGCAGATGCGCTGGCCGGCACCCGTGGCGCCGTACAGGGAGGCCGCGTCATCGGTCCCGTGCGCCTGCACGCCTTCGGAGCGCGTCAGCGCGTTGCGGAACGGCACGCGGCCCGGACGACCCTGCGGCACGACGACCGGACCCAAGGTCTTCGACGCGTGGGTGACCGCCGGAATGGCCTGGCGGACCTTGCGGACTTCGGGCATCGCGGCGAGCAACTCGAGATCGGTCATCCGCACGCGGGCACGCACCGTGTGCCAATCAAAGATGACCCGCTTCGGCGTGACGATGACGGCGTCGATCGAGCGCAGTTTCTGCAGCACGGCGCGGGCGCCGGTGGCCTTGGTCACGGCGATTTCGACCGCCACGCGACCATCGGCTTCCGGCTTGACGAAGCGGAAGTCCGGCAGCGCCGCCATTCGCGCATCACCCTTCTGCTTCATCATCGCCATGAACAGCCGCGAATCGATCTTGGCCTGCGCTTTGGTCTTCGAGGCCTTGATCTGCTGCAGCATGGCGATCTGCGCCGCCGCTGAAGGCTGGATCTGCGCCGGGGCCGCAACACCGGCAGGTGCCGATCTCGCCTTGGCAGCTAGCGATTTCGACGGAAGCCCGGCATGGCCGATGGTCGACATCGACGCAAACGCCCCCAATGCCACCGGCAACAGCAGGCGTCGCGCCGAGGCGCTGGGCCGGAATCGGCTGGACGCCGTGCAGCGACGCCAGATCCGATTCGCCATCTCTTTGATCGTCATCATTATTCTCCCGAGTGAACCCCGAACGAACCGCGAGTGCTGCGATGACGGGCCAAATCCTTGCGGTTGGTCCCGTCGGTGATGAGGCCGGCCACCGATCCGGCAGGTCGGCGGGCAGCCGACCGGAAGTGGTCGCGAACGACCACGCTGTTCAACGGAGGATCAAGGGGATGCGCCGCGCGTTTCGCGACGTTTTCAGCCGATCGAGCAAGGCCTGGCGCGGCCCCGCACCGGCGATCGATCGCTGTGACTGGTGCATGAACAATCTCCCCGAAGCCGCTCGTTGATCGTGCGCCGCCGAAATCCATCCGGTTCCGGTCTATCCCGCACGTCTTGTCACGAAACTATCACAGCATTCGTCAAAAACCATAGGGCAGTCTTGAGCTTTGACGAATGGCAACATGCTGCTGTGCAACATGAAAATGACGAACTGATCATCAAATCAGGTGACATTCGCTTCAATTTCACATTCGCTTCGCTTTTCCAACATTTGTCGAGTCAATCGGGTTGGCCGAACGGATTCGAACATGGTGCTTCGCTTCACATCGCTCCACGGATATCGCCGGTTCCGACGCAGCAATCGGCAAACCGAGAAAGCCTCGTCAACCGCCCGATTCATGCTCGCTGGCCGCGGCAGGCGTTTGCCTTTATCCTGAGGGTTGGCCTTGCAGACAGCTGCGGGCCCTCCGCATCGCGCGGGCCGCAGGGATGGCGGTCCGCCCGAGTCGGAGTCACGCCTCGCGACGTGTCGAGGCGCAACGCTTCGCACACTGCAACAAGGAATCGGGATGGACCTGACGACATCAGTCGCCTCGCCTGCGGCTGGGCCCGCTGCGGCAAGCGACGTGAACCCGTGGCGCTTCTGCGTCGCGCCGATGATGGATTGGACGGATCGGCATTGTCGGTACTTCCACCGCCAGCTGAGCCGTCACGCCCGCCTCTACACCGAGATGGTGACCACCGGCGCCCTGCGCCATGGCGATGTGCCGCGCCACCTGCGTTTCGACAAGGCCGAGCATCCGGTCGCGTTGCAGATCGGCGGCAGTGACGTGCCGCTGCTGGCCAATGCCGCCGAACTTGGCGCGCAGTACGGCTATGACGAACTGAACCTGAACTGCGGCTGCCCGTCCGATCGCGTGCAGGATGGCGGTTTCGGTGCCTGCCTGATGATGGGCCCGAAGCAGGTGGCCGCAGGCGTGCTGGCGATGAAGAAGGCCAGCGGTCTGCCGGTGACAGTCAAGTGCCGCATCGGTGTCGACTACAGCGAGGACTACACCTTCCTCCGCGATTTCGTCGAACCGATCGCCGAAATCGGCTGCACCACGTTCATCGTCCACGCCCGCAAGGCCTGGCTGAGCGGCCTGAGCCCGAAGGAAAACCGCGAGATTCCGCCGCTGCGCTACGACACGGTCTACCGGCTGAAGCAGGAGTTCCCGACGCTGACGATCTGCATCAACGGCGGCATCCACACCATGGATGAATGCCTGACCCACCTGAAGCATGTCGACGGCGTGATGCTCGGACGCGAGGTCTACGAGAACCCGTACCGGCTGGCGGAAGTCGACGCGAAGCTCTTCGGCGATACCCGGCCGGCGCCGAGCCGGGTCGAGGTCGTGGATGCGATGTACGACTACATTCACGACGAACTGGCCGCCGGCAACAACCTGCATCACATCACCCGGCACATGCTCGGCCTGTACCGCAACCAGCCGGGTGGCAAGCAGTTCCGCCGCGTGCTCAGCGAACACGATGCCAGCCGCGACCCGGACTGGGACACCATCGAGGCCGCGCTGGCGCAGGTCGAACGGACCACCGACGCCAGCAACTCCAAAGCCGCCGCGTGAGACGGCGGCCGGGCACCACGCCCGCCACCGTTCGCGGCTGCG
This sequence comes from Nevskia sp., assembly GCF_021732705.1. Taxonomy (GTDB): domain Bacteria; phylum Pseudomonadota; class Gammaproteobacteria; order Nevskiales; family Nevskiaceae; genus Nevskia. The sequence goes on from NZ_JAKFUM010000007.1 coordinate 282,226, forward strand.
GGCGTTTGACGCCATGACGTCGCCGATCCTGCTGCTGTCCGATCTGCATCTGCCCGATGCCCCGTCGCCGCTGCGCGAGCGCTTCCTCGAGTTCCTGACGGGACCGGCGCGGCAGGCGCAGGCGGTATACCTGCTCGGCGACCTGTTCGAGGTCTGGGTCGGTGACGCCGAGGGGCTGCTCGCCTATGCCGATGAAGCGCGTGCATTGCGCGCGCTGCACGACGCCGGCGTCAGCGTCGCGTTCATGGCCGGCAATCGCGACTTCCTGCTCGGTTCCGCCTTCGCCGAGGTCGCCGGTCTGCGACGACTCGTCGATCCGATCGTCGTCAACCTCGCCGGCACGCCAACGCTGCTGAGCCATGGCGACTCCTGGTGCACCGACGACATCGGCTACCAGCGCTGGCGGCGCTTTTCGCGCAACCCGCTCGCGCAGGCGATCTTTCGGCGGCTGCCGGCGCGCTGGCGGCAGGCAATCGGCGGCACCGCAAGACAGCGCAGCAAGGTCGACAAACGAGCGAAGCCGGCCGAGATCATGGACGTGAATGCTGACGCGATCACGACCGCCTTCGCGCAGTCCGGCGTACGGCGCATCATCCACGGCCACACCCATCGACCGGCCGACCATCTCGATGCTGCCGGCCGCGAACGCATCGTGCTGGCGGACTGGCGGCCGGACCATTGCGAGTATCTGCAGGTCGACGACGACGGTCTTCGCCGTGTCGTGCTGCCGTCGTCAGGCAGCACCCGAGCTCGGGAGTGAACGATCGTGCATCGTGGTACAGCTGATTACTCCGACTGGCGTTCGATGCGCGAACTCGATGTCGAAGCCGGTGTTGCCAAGGGCACCGCGTTTCGCGCGTTCAAGCAGCTGGCGGCACAGTTGATCGAGGGTCAGGACTTCCTCGTGCTCGATCATCAGACGCACGCAGGCCTCGCTGCAGCCTTGCATGCGCGCGATAGGCTCTATCGCGGCTCGGTCACGCCGGTGCTGCTGGCACCGGAGGCCGCCGCACGCGTGCGCGCCGCGATCGGGGTGATCGACAGCCGCTCATCCGCACAGTAACGAGCCTTACCGAAAGATTGCACTGCAGCATTGGCGTCGGTACGATTCGCCTTCCTTTTACGGAGCACCCCATGAGCGCCCTCGACTTCCTGAAGAAACTCCCCGCCGCGTTTGACGCCAGCGCCGCCAGCGGCACCGATGCCGTCGTCCAGTTCGCGATCTCGTCGCCGGCTCACCTGGTGATCAAGGGCGGCGCCGCCCAGCTCGTCGAAGGCACCGCCGGCAACGCCGACGTGACGCTGACGATGGAAGACGACGATCTCGTCGCGCTGCTGAAAGGCGAACTGAACGGCATGACCGCGTTCATGACCGGCAAGCTGCAGCTCGACGGCGACATGATGCTCGCCCAGCGCATGACCAGCTTCTTCGACGCCTCGAAGCTCGGCTGACGCTTGTCCGATCGGCCTACATTGCCGGTCGTGATCGAAACCCCGGACCTTCTGGCCCGGGGTTTTTCGTTTGTGCTGGGTCCTGAAATCGACCGTGGCAGCGAAAGGCTCACCTTGCGCGCTGTACATCGGCCGCAGTACGGCTCGATCTGCGCCGACTGGCTGACGCCCGATCTCGCCCGCCGCATCGCCGCCGGTCGCCGGCAGCCGATGGCCAAGGCCGCGGGGCTCCACAAGCCGCGAGAGCCCGGCATCGGCCCGCTGCGCATGCTCGATGGCACGGCCGGCCTCGGCCGCGACGGCTACACCCTGGCGGCGCTGGGCGCGGAGGTCACGCTGGTCGAGCGCAACCCGACGGTCTGCGCACTGCTGCAGGATGCCCGACGCCGGGTGCTGGACGATCCCCGCGCCGCCGCCATCGGCGAACGGATCCGCGTGATCGAAGCGGTCTCGTCGGCCTTCATGGCGCTGCCCGAACATCGGTGCCGCTGGGACGTCGTCTACCTTGACCCGATGTACCCGGACGATGGCAAGGCGGCGCTGCCGTCCAAGGAAATGCAGCTCCTGCGCGATCTCACCGGCGGAGATGCCGATGCCGACGCGCTGCTCGAACCGGCGCTGCACGCCGCGTCCCGCCGAGTCGTGGTCAAGCGGCCAGCGAAAGCGCCGCCGCTCGCCGGCCGAAAGCCGTCCCTGAGCTTCGACGGGACGCAGCTGCGCTTCGATGTCTACCTGCGGCAGCCGAACGGCTGACCTGCGGAATCTTCCGCGACACCTACAGCGAGCGCGCGAATGCCGCCGGATCCAGCACGACCGGAACCTGTCGCAGCAACTTGCCATCGCCATCGAGCACCAGCAGCGTCGGGAAGCCTCGCACTCCGTACTTTTCCATGAACGCAGGGGCTTCCGCTGATTCGTAGTCGATGCGGCTCAGCACATAGCCGGCGTTGATTGCGGCCTTGACCGCCGGATCGGTGAACACGTCGGCATGCATCGCGCGGCAGGCCGGGCACCAGATCGCGGAGAAATCGGCCAGCACCGGCTTGCCGGTGGCGCGTGCCTCCGCGAGCGCCTGATCGAGCGACCGGAAGTTCAGCGCGGTGGCCGTCAGCGCCGCTTCGCCGCGCCAGGTCTGATATTCGACATTCGCGAAGTAGACGCCGAGGGGAATCAGCGCCAGCGCCACGTACTTCAGCCATTTCCGGTTCATTCTGCCTCGCGCATCCGATCGTTCGTCACCAGCATGACCGGACGCTACGTTAACCTGCACCGATGAAACAACTGACCTTAATTCGACACGCCAAGTCCAGCTGGGATTTTCCGATGCTGGGAGACTTCGAGCGCCCGCTGAACCCGCGCGGCCGGCGCGATGCGCCGGTGATGGCGCAGCGCTTCAGCCACACGCTGAAGCAGCCGCCGCGCCTCGTGGCCAGCCCAGCGCTCCGGGCGATCACCACCGCGCAGATCTTTGCCGAAACGCTCGGTCAGACCCTGCGCGACATCCGCGTGGAACCGCGCATCTACGAGGCCACGCCAGGCACGCTGCTGCATCTGGTCAACACGCTGGATGATCGCGATGGCCATGTCGCGATGTTCGGCCACAACCCGGGCTTCACCGAACTGGCGCAGCTGCTGGCGGTCGTGCCGTTCGCGGAGATGCCGACCTGCGCCGTGGTCACGCTCGCGTTCCAGGTGGATCGCTGGCAGGACATCGTGCCGGACGCCGGCGAGCTGGTGGATTTTCGCTATCCGAAGGACGGCACCGACTGACCGGGACCGGATGGCCGGCAGGCTGGCGAAAGATTCAGCATGAGTTCAGCCAGCCTGCGTAGATTGAGCCTCGCCACCGGTACCACCGCCCACCCTTCCACCTTGCAACGGTGCCGGCCCACGAGGAATTCTGATCATGAAGACCCAGCTCACTTCGATCCTGACGGCCATCGCCGTGTTCGGCGTTTCGGCCTCGGCGCAAGCCGGTCGCCATCACGACGACCGCTACGATGACGACGGCGTCGAGTACGCCGAGGTTCTCGACAGCCGTCCGATCTACCGCGAAGTTCGCGTCGTCGAACCGCGCGAAGTCTGCCGCGACGAACGCGTCGTGTATGACGACGGCTACCGCGGCGGCGGCAACGAGGGCGTTGGCGCGCTGCTGGGCGCGGTGGTCGGTGGCGTCGTCGGCAACCGCTTCGGTCAGGGCTCGGGTCGCGCCGTCGCCACCGCCGCCGGTGCCGTGGTCGGTGCCAGCGCCGGTGCCAGCATTGGCCGTAACAACGGCGGCGGCCGCCGCGAACCGAGCTACGGCTACGAGCAGCGCTGCCGCACGGTCGACGAAGCGCATTTCGAACAGCGCGTGGACGGCTACGACGTGCGCTATCGCTACCACGGTCGTATCTACGACACTCGCCTGTCGTACGATCCGGGCGACCGGCTGCCGGTCAACGTGAACGTGGCGCCGGCCTCGTACTGATCTCGACTTCTACCCTGAACCTGCCCTTCGGACCCTGACGATGCGCGCCGTGATTGCCTCCCTGCTCGTGGCCCTGTCGGTGATGGCGATCTGCCATCCCGTGCAGGCAGATCGGCGCGGCGGCCTGCGGCTCGACACGCCGTTTCTGGCGCCGGGCCGCGATGCGCCGGATCGCGATGTCGCTCCGCGCGGCATGACGCCGAACGAAGCGGCGCGGCGCGCGCAGGCTGAAAACGGCGGCGGTCGCGTCTTGTCGGTCGAGCCCAGCGGCAGCGGCTATCGCGTCAAGCTGCTGCGCGACGGCGAAGTTCGCGTCGTCTACGTGCAGTAAATTTCTCGCCGCGCGGTTTGCGGCACCACCGACACGGAGTCCCCCGATGCGTGCGCTCGTCGTTGAAGATGATCCCGCCCTGCGCGAGCAGGTCTGCCGCCACCTTGCCGACGAAGGCTACGCCGTCGACGCCGCAGCCGATGGCGAGCAGGGCCAGTACATGGCGGTCGAGTATCCGGTGGATCTCGCGATCATCGACCTCGGCCTGCCAAAGACGCCGGGCATCGCGATCATCAAGGCGGTGCGCAAGGCTGGACGCAGCTATCCGATCCTGATCCTGACTGCGCGTGACGGCTGGCAAAGCAAGGTCGAAGGCCTCGAGGCCGGCGCCGACGACTATCTGGTCAAGCCGTTCCACAAGGAAGAGTTGCTGGCCCGCGCCCGCGCGCTGGTCCGGCGCAGCGGCGGCTGGAGTTCGCCCCAGCTGGAATCCGGCCCGGTGATCCTGAACACCGCCGCCAAGACCGTGACCCTGCACGGTCTGCCGGTGGATCTCACGGCCTACGAATACCGCGTGCTCGAATACCTGGTGATGCACGCCGGCGAAGTGGTGTCGAAGTCGACGTTGACCGAGCATCTGTACAACGAGGACGAGGAGCGCGACTCCAACGTCATCGAAGTCTTCATTCGGCGCCTGCGGACCAAGCTCGATCCCGAAAGCAGCCTGAATCCGATCGCCACGCAGCGCGGCAGCGGCTACCGCTGGAACCTGCCGCGCGCCTGAACCGGCCGGCACGCCGTCATCGGCGACGGGCATCGGCCCGCCTCGATGACGGCACGGACTGGCGCGCCGAGCCCGCGCATCCGACACTCGCGCCATGAAATCGCTGCGAACCCGTCTGCTGATCGTCGCCACGTTCGTGCTGATGATCTTCATGCTGCTGTGCGGCGCCGGTCTCGATCAGGCGTTCCGCGGCAGCGCCGTGCAGGCGCAGCGCGACAAGCAGCAGGGCCTGATCTTCGCGTTGCTCGGCGCCGCCGACGCCGACGACCGCGACCAACTGACGATCAGCAAGGGCGCCCTGCCCGACCCGCGCTTCGGCCGCGTGCAGTCCGGACTCGAAGCGCTGATCTTCAATGCCAGCGGCAAGGTCATCTGGCGCAGCCCGAGCTTCGTCGGCAAGGTGCCGGAGCTGCTGGCGCCGGAGGTCGGCAGCACGCTGTTCACCGATCTCGGCGACCGCTTCGCGATGACCTATGGCGTGCGCTGGGTCGCCGATTCCGGCGGCATCCGCCTGTTCAGCGGCAAGCCCAAGCCGCAGCGCTACACCGTGGCCGTGCTCGAGGACAAGATCGACTACCTCGCGCAGCTGCAGACCTTCCGGCGCATCCTGTGGACCTGGCTCGGCGGCGCGGCGGTGGCGCTGATCCTGGTGCAGGTGCTGGTGCTGAGCTGGGGGCTGGCGCCGCTGCGCAAGCTGGTGCGCGAGCTGCACGGTGTCGAGGCGGCGCAGCAGTCGCGGATCGAGGCCGGCTATCCGGACGAACTGACGCCGCTGGCCGAAGGCCTGAACGCGATGATCGCGGCGGAACGCAACCAGCAGACGCGCTACCGCAACGCGCTCGACGACCTCGCCCACAGTCTCAAGACGCCGCTGGCCGTGCTGCGCGGGCTGGTCGAGGACGAAACGCTGCAGCCCGACGCCCGCGAGCGCATGCGCGACCCGGTCGACCGGATGCAGGAAATCACCAACCACCAGCTGCGCAAGGCCGCTGCCGCCGGACGCCGAACCTTGGCCGAGCCGGTCCGCCTGAAGCCGCTGGCCGACAAGATCAGCGGTGCTTTGATCAAGGTCTACGCCTCGAAGCGGCCGCGCATCGCGATCGAGGCGGCGGAAACCCTGAAGGTTCGCGCCGATGAAGGCGATCTTTACGAACTGCTCGGCAACCTGCTCGACAACGCCACGAAGTGGTGTCGCGGCGAAGTCCGCTTCCGCGCCGAATACCAGTCACGCAGCCTGCGGCTGATCATCGATGACGACGGCCCCGGCTTCCCGGAAGACGCCGAAAAACTGCTGAGCCGCGGCGTCCGTGCCGACAGCATCACGCCCGGCCAGGGCATCGGCCTTGGCGCCGTCGCCGAATTGGTGAAGGTCTACGACGGCACGATCGAACTCGGCCGCGCCGGCGATGCCCCGAACGGCGCGCCCGGGCTTGGCGGCGCGCGCGTCACGGTCACTCTCGCGGTCTGATCGGCAACGCCCGCGGTCGGCCGACGACTTCCGGCTACTTCCGGCGCTCGCGGCGCGGCCCGGCCAGCCCGGTGGTGATCGCCTCGAACGCTTCGTCGACGGTCTCGACCATCACCAGCGCATCGACGTCCTGCTGCGAGATCAGGCCGCGCTCGACCAGACGATCGAAGTTCACCAGCCCGTCCCAGAACTCCTTGCCGAACAGCACCACCGGCATCGGCCGGGCCTTGCCGGTCTGGGTCAGGGTCAGCGCCTCGAACAGTTCATCCAGCGTGCCGAAGCCGCCCGGAAACACGACGAACGCTTCCGCCACGTTCATGAACCAGAACTTGCGCATGAAGAAGTAATGGAATTCAAACGCGTGATCGTCCTTCACGAACGGATTCACATGCTGCTCGAACGGCAGCGAGATGTTGAACCCGACGTTGAGGTTGCGATCGACGCGCGCGCCGCCTTCATGCGCCGCTTCCATGATCCCCGGGCCGCCGCCGGTGCACAGGAAATAGCGCTCCTCCGGCGGATGGGTGTCGATGGTCCAGCGCGCGAAGCGCTCGGCCAGATCCGCCGCCAACGCGTAGTAGTCCGGCGCCGCCTTGGCGCCGACCGCCGGCTTCAGACGCCGGGTTCGAGCCGAGCCGAACATGATGATCGCGCGCTTGACGCCGTTGCGCTCAAGCCGAGACTTCGGCTCCAGGTACTCGCAGAGGATGCGCACCCCGCGCGCTTCCTCGCCCATCAGAAACTCCATGTTGGAGTACGACTTGGTCATCTTGGCCATGTGATCCTTCTTGTTCTTGGTTTTGTCGGTAGATCGGCAACGATAATCCAAAGCGCCGCTGCATCGGATCAATGCCGGTCAAGACCGCGCTGCGCGGCCGCGTCCATCTGCCGCGCAAGGATCGTTCCGCGCAGATGGGGTTCCGGACCGTGCTCGCGTGCTCAGCCGCGCCGGAACGAACTCAAAGCACCGCCGGCTTCGGCGCCTTGTGCTCGGGAAACAGGTTTTCCTCGAGCAGCGCACACAGGATGTGGATGATCAGGATGTGGCATTCCTGAATCCGGGGCGTGTGCGTCGACGGCACGCACAGCGCGTGTTCGGCGATGTCGCGCGCCTTGCCGCCGGCGCCGCACAGCGCGATGCGGGTGACACCGAGCTTCGCGGCGGACTCGAACGCGCGCAGCACGTTCTTCGAATTGCCCGAGGTGGTGATGCCGATGAACAGATCACCCGGCCGCGCCAGCGCCTCGATCTGCCGCGCGAACAGGTGTTCATAGCCGTAGTCGTTGCCGATCGCCGTCATCGCCGAGGTGTCGGTCGACAGCGAGATCGCCGGCAGGCCGGGGCGATCGAACTCGAACCGGGCGACCAGTTCCGCCGCCAGATGCTGGGCATCGGCCGCCGAGCCACCATTGCCGCCGACCAGCACCTTGCCGCCGGCGCGGAAGGTGTCGATGCACAGGCGGACCACGTCGACGATCTTGCCGAGCAGGGCCGCATCGGCCAGCAACTGCTGCTTCACATCGATCGAGTCGCGGACATAGTCGGCGACCGACGCCACCGTCACCGGCACGCGGTTCGGAAACGCCGGGTCGGCGGCAGAGGGGTCCAGCGTGGTGTTGATCACGGCAGTTCTCGATTCAGCAATGCGGAATTCTAAGGGGCAATCGCGCAGCAACCTTGCCCTGACCACGGATATGGGCGGTAGCAGCCGGCAGTTCAAGTGTGCGCCAACACGCTTGAAAGCCGGTGTGCTGTCCGCAACTAAGCTGCATCAGCCGGCACCGCCGTTCGGTACGGCAGCGATCACGAGGTTCCCCGATGCGAATGGAAAAATTCACCAGCCGGTTCCAGCAGGCGCTGTCGGATGCGCAGAGCCTGGCCGTGGGCCGCGATCACAATCAGATCGACCCAGCACACCTGATGCAGGCCCTGCTCGATCAGGATGGCGGCTCGACCACGCCGCTGCTGGCGCAGAGCGGCATCACCGTCGATGGCCTGCGCAGCCGCGTCAGCGCGCTGCTCGATGGCTTGCCGAAGCTCGGCACGCCGACCGGCGAGGTCAGCGTGGGTGCCGACCTGGCTCGTCTGCTGAACCTTTGCGACAAGCTGGCGCAGCAGCGCAAGGACCAGTTCATCTCGACCGAGCTGTTCGTGCTTGCCGCGATCGACGACAAGTCTGCGCTCGGCAAGGCACTGCGCGACTCCGGCGCGAAGAAGGACAGCATCGAGCGCACGATCGACGCGATGCGCGGTGGCGCCAAGGTCGATTCGGCGAATGCCGAGGATCAGCGCCAGGCGCTGGAGAAGTACACGATCGACCTCACCGCCCGCGCGCTGAGCGGCAAGCTCGATCCGGTGATCGGCCGTGACGAGGAGATCCGCCGCGTCATCCAGGTGCTGAGCCGGCGCACCAAGAACAATCCGGTGATCATCGGCGAGCCCGGCGTCGGCAAGACTGCGATCGTCGAAGGCCTCGCGCAGCGCATCGTCAACGGCGAAGTGCCGGAAGGGCTCAAGAACCGCCGGCTGCTGTCGCTCGATCTCGGTGCGCTGATCGCCGGTGCCAAGTTCCGCGGCGAGTTCGAGGAGCGCCTGAAGGCGCTGCTGAATGACCTCGGCAAGACCGATGGCACAGTGATCCTGTTCATCGACGAGATCCACACGCTCGTCGGCGCCGGCAAGGCCGAAGGCTCGATGGACGCCGGCAACATGCTGAAGCCCGCGCTGGCGCGCGGCGAGCTGCACTGCATCGGCGCGACCACGCTCGACGAGTACCGCAAGTACGTCGAGAAGGACGCCGCACTGGAGCGCCGCTTCCAGAAAGTGCTGGTCGGCGAACCGAGCGTCGAGGACACCGTCGGCATCCTTCGCGGCCTGAAGGACCGCTACGAAACCCACCACAACGTCGAGATCACCGACGGTGCCTTGATCGCCGCCGCCAAGCTCAGTCACCGCTACATCACCGACCGCAACCTGCCGGACAAGGCGATCGACCTCGTCGATGAGGCCGCCTCCCGCGTGCGCATCGAAAGCGATTCCAAGCCGGAGTCGATGGATCGGCTCGAACGCCGGCTGATCTCGCTCAAGATCCAGCGCGAAGCGCTGAAGAGCGAGACCGACGAAGGCGCGAAGCGTTCGCTGGAAACGCTCGATGCCGAGATTGCCAAGCTCGAACGCGAGTACTCGGATCTCGACGAGAAGTGGAAGGCCGAGAAAGCGAGCGTCGCCGGCAGTGCCGGCGTTCGCGAAGAGCTGGAACGGGTCAAGGTCGAGCTGGAGGCAGCGCGCCGCTCCGGCGATCTCGCGCGGATGGCGGAACTGCAGTACGGACGGATTCCGGAACTCGAGAAGAAGCTGGCCGCTGCCAACGCCTCGACGCAGACCAAGTTCGAGCTGCTGCGCACGCGCGTGACCGAGGAAGAGATCGCCGAGGTCGTCGGTCGCTGGACCGGCATTCCGGTGTCGAAGCTGCTCGAAGGCGAGCGCGACAAGCTGCTGCGGCTGGAAGACACCTTGCGCCAGCGCGTGGTCGGCCAGGAAGAGGCGCTGACGTCGGTCGCCAACGCGATTCGCCGCTCGCGCGCCGGCCTCTCCGATCCGAACCGGCCGATCGGCTCGTTCCTGTTCCTTGGCCCCACCGGTGTCGGCAAGACCGAGCTGTGCAAGTCGCTGGCCGGCTTCCTGTTCGACACCGAGGACGCGATGGTCCGCATCGACATGAGCGAGTTCATGGAGAAGCACTCGGTCAGCCGGCTGATCGGCGCGCCGCCGGGCTATGTCGGTTATGACGAGGGCGGTTATCTGACCGAGGCCGTGCGCCGTCGGCCGTATTCGCTGATCCTGCTGGACGAGGTCGAAAAGGCGCATGCCGATGTCTTCAACGTGCTGCTGCAGGTGCTCGACGATGGCCGTCTGACCGATGGTCAGGGCCGTACCGTCGACTTCCGCAACACCGTGGTCGTGATGACCTCGAACCTCGGCTCGCATCTGATCCAGGATCTGATGGGCAATGCCGCCACGAAGGACGATTACGCCGCGATCAAGGAAGGCGTGATGAACGTGGTCGGCCAGCATTTCCGGCCCGAGTTCATCAACCGCATCGACGAGGCCGTGGTGTTCAAGCCTCTGGCGGCGGCGCAGATCCGCGCGATTGCCGGCATCCAGACCGCGTACCTGCACAAGCGGCTGGCCGAGCGCTCGATCGGCATCCGTTTCAGCGATGCCGCGCTGGCGAAGCTGGCCGAAGCCGGCTACGACCCGGTGTACGGCGCCCGACCGCTGAAGCGTGCGATCCAGACCTTGATCGAAAACCCGCTGGCGAACCTGATCCTGACCGGCAAGTTCGCGGCCGGAGACAAGGTGAAGGTCGAGTCCAGCGAGGGCGGCCTCGTGTTCGAACGCGGCTGAGCCCGCGCGGCGTGATCCGCGGCCGATGACGAGAAAGCCCTTCGCATGAAGGGCTTTCTCGACTGGACCGGGGAACGCCGATCGATCAGATCGAGTAAGGACTCGGCGACGCGATCGCGAAGCCCTGCACGAAGTCGACCTTCGCGGCGCGCAGCCGTTCGAGCATCTCGTCATCACGGACTGCGCAGGCCACGACCTTGGCATCGACCAGCTTCGCGGCCGAGGTCAGCCAATCCAGATGGGCCCGATCGATCACATCGAAGTTCTGCCGGGTCACCAGCGACTCGTGCAGCTTGATGTAGGTCGCCGGCACATGGCGCAGCGCGGTCAGGCCGACGCCGCCGCGGTAGCGATCGATCGCGATCTGGCAGCCGAACTCGCCGACCATCGACACGAACGCAGCGGCGTGCTGCTGGTGCTGCACGATGAAGCTTTCCTCGATCTCGAAGCACAGCTGCGTGGTCGGCACGGCGCTGCGCACCAGCAGTTCGCGCATCTCCTGCAGGAAGCTGTCGCGCAGCAGCGACGAGCCGAAGATGTTGATCGACAGCCGTCCGCCGCTGTTCTTGATCTGCGTGGCGCGAGGGCTCGGCTTCAGCGCCTGATCGACCACCCAGCGGTCCACCAGCGGCGTCAGCCCGAGCTTTTCCAGCACGTCGATGTAGTGATCCGGCGGCAGCCAGACGCCGTCGTCATCCTCGATCCGCAGCAGCAGTTCCAGCCACGGCGGCGCACCGGCATTGGCCGCCGCCGGCACGATCGGCTGCGCCGCCAGTCGCAGCTTGTTGGTCAGCAGCTTGTTCTCGAGCCATTCGCCGAGCGACTGCTCGCGCGCCTGCTCCTCCATCGACTGCACCAGCGATTCGACGTGCACCCGGCCGCCGCCCAGTTCGCGTGCCCGCTTCAGCGCGTGCGTGGCCCGGTCGATGATGTCCTGGCACGACGTGTTGGCGAGGCCGATCGACACGACACCAATGCTGAGGCTGCTGCTGACGGTCAGGTTGTCGCGATAGAACGGGCGCGCGGCAACGTCAGCACACATCTGCTGGGCCAGCGCCCGGCAGGCGCTGTCCGGCTGCTCCGGAATCAGCGCGGCGAAATGCTTGGCCGACGGCCGATAGAACTCCGCACCCGGCGGCAGATGACTGCGGATCAGCGACGCGACCTGCCACAACCGCTCTTCGCCTGCCGCGTAGCCGAGCCGGTCGTAGACCGCTTCGAAATCGTCCGGCGCGATCAGCATCACGCCGTGGAAATTGCCGCTGCGGCGCGCTTCCTGGAGCAATTCCTCGATGCGTCGCTCGAAGCGCTGGGCGCCGGCGGCGCCGGTCAGCGGGTCCCCGGTCGAACCGCCTTCGAGTGCTTCGGGCCCGCCGACGGCCGCGCCGCCGTCGGTCAGGTGCAGCGCCACCAGCAGACGCGCGGCGCGGCTGCGGCGATCCCGGATCGGCAGGCACTCGACCCGAACCTTGATCGAGAAGCGGGCACGCCGTTCGAGCAGGGCCTCGAAGGCCGGAACCGGTGGCGCCTGTTCGTCGAGCGCCGCCAGCACGCGGGCGTTCAGCGGATGCTGCAGCGGTTCGTCCTGCGTCACGTCGAACAGGGCGAAGACGGTTCCGAACGGTCGGCCGACGGTTTCTGCCGGCATCAGATCGAGCAGCGCCGCAGCATTGCGCGTGGCCGCGATGATCTGCCCGTCGAGGCCGACCAGCACCAGACGGTCGTCGCTGGCCGCCAGCATGGCCTCGCTGCTGCGGCGCTGCAGTTCGGCGACTTCCTGCGCCTGCTGCAGGTCTTCGCGCAGCTGCGTCGTTTCCTCCAGCGCCCGCTGCGGCGTCAGCGATTCACCCTGCCGTGCCCGCAGCGCTGCGCGGTTCACCGCGACTTCCTGCTCCAGCACCTGCAGGCGATAAGCCTGATCCTCGGTGACCGCCTGTGCGGCTTCCAGCGGCAGTTGCAGGCGGCGGAACACCCAGATCGCCACGAGGCTGGTCATGGCCATCGTGATCGAGGCAATCAGCGCCATCATGCTGATGCCGACCTGCTCGCTGACCACGTAGTCGATCAGCAGCGCCCCGATCGCGCCGAAGAGCAAGGCGAGGACTGCAAAGCGCGTTCGTGATGGCGCTGCCACCGGGATCGACGGGTTCTGGACGGCCATGCTGCAGGTGTCAGTGGGTACGGCGGTTGTCCGGCGGATTGAGGTCGTCGTGTTCCTGCAGATCGAACTGCGCCAGATCCCAGGTGGCGGGTGCCTCGGCCACGACCGGCGGCGTCACCACCGGCTTGAACGCGCTGGCCGCAAGCAGCGTCTCGTCAGGCTCGACCTCGCGGGCTGGCGTCGGCGCGGCCGCTGCGACGAATTCCGCCGATGCCGCCTTCTTCGGGATCACCAGCGGCACATCGAAGCCTTCAGCGACGACCGCCTGCGGCAGTCGCTCGTGATCGCCGAACAGGCGTTCCGATTCCTGCGCCGCCGCGTGCGACAGCGCCTGCGACGGCGAATAGGTGGTGCCGATGGCCAGCGGCGTGCCGGCGACGACCTTCAGCATCAGGAACACCAGCAGACCGGACGCCATCACGGCAGTCAGCGTCAGGCCGCTGGACCAGGTGCCCAGATTGCCGGTCGCCGGTGACAGCGGTGGCGCAGCCGGTGGTGCGGCCACGACATTGCTCGCGGCAATCGCTGCTGCCGGCAGTTCGGCCGGGGCTTGCGCCAGCGCCGGCTCGGCGAGCCGGCGGGCATCGATTTCCAGCGCCAGCTGCAGCGACTGCGGCGACAGCGCCGTGGCCATCCGCAGGCCTTCGCCGGTCAGCACCACCGGTTCCGGCGACGACGATGCCGCCGGCGCGGCAGCGGCCACGGAATCGAGCTGCAGCGCGACGCTGCCGGTGGCGGTCAACTGCGCTGCCAGCAGCTCAGGTTTCGGGAACTTCAGCGCGGCGCCGGGAATCGGCTCGCCGGTGGTCGACTGGAACGCCTCGGGGTTCAGCCAGCGCAACAGGGCGCTGACCAGCGGCAGCGGAATATCGGCACCGTTGCGCACGCGCTTGCTCAGCATCTCCAGCGTGTCACCCGGCTCGACCGGCCCGAGTTGCTGCCACTGGCGATCGGGAGCCGATGCGGTCGACTTCGCCGCTTTCCGGACCGTGCTGGGCGCGGCACGCGCCGTCTCGGTCCTGACGGCTGGCTTGCTGGCCGGATTGCTCGCGGGATTGCTGGCGGGCGTGTCGGAGCGCGCAACCGTCGCCGCGTCAGTGGCGGGACTCGCCGTTGGCGCTGCCGGCCTCGGCGTCGAATCCGGTGGCAGCGCGGCCAGCGGATCGGCGGAGACCGTCGCTGCCGCCGTCTGGATCTCGGCCGTCGGCGACGGCAGGGCTTCCGGCACGCGCGCCGCGACGGCCACCGGTGCGGAAGGCGGATCGAACAGCAGCGTCAGGTCGCGCCGCACCTGCAGCGAGGCATCGCCGACATCGACGCGCAAGGTCAGCATCGGCTCATTGACCACCTGCGGCGAGGTCACGCGCAGGAATGGATGACCGTGCTCGTCGACCAGCCACTCGCGGCGCAGCGTCGCCGTGGTCGGCGCGCCCTCGCCGGCGCCGTCGCCGACGATCGAGACCTCGACATGGACGCGATCGGGATCGCTGCCATCGGCATCCAGCGGGATGTCGATCCGCAACGGCTGGAACAGGCTCGACAGATAACGCGGCTCGCCGACGCCGATCGCCGATACCGTCTGCGCGTACAGCGCCAGTGTGGCGGCCATGGCCACGACGACCAGCTTCAGCGGGCGAATCCATCCGTGGATCTCGCGACGAGCAGACCGTCTGCTCAACGAAAATCTCTGCATCGGAAACTCCCCCTGCCAATCGGCTCGAACGGACGCGAACCCAATACTTTCAGGAGCTTAAACCGCCTGAAGAAGCGTTCGGCAGTCACCATAATGAACTAGTTCGGGCGTTCCGCCGCGCCTTGAAGAAGGCGCGCAACATTAAACCGCATTCATCTTCGAGCACTCCGCCGGACCAGGCCACGACATGGTTCAGCCGTGGTGCCGCGATCAGGTCGTACAGCGAATGCACGGCGCCGGCCTTCGGATCGCGCGCACCGAACACGAGCCGGGCGATCCGGGCGTGGATGATGGCGCCGGCGCACATCGGGCACGGCTCGAGCGTGACGTACAGCGTGGTGCCGGTCAGCCGGTAATTGCCGAGCGCGACCGCGCCGGCCCGCATCGCGGCGATTTCGGCATGGGCGGTCGGATCATGCAGCGTGATCGGCCGGTTCCAGCCTTCCGCCAGCAGGCTGCCGTCGGCCGCGACCAGCACGGCGCCGACCGGCACCTCGCCCTCGCCCGCCGCGCGCTCGGCCAGCGCCAGCGCGTGGCGCATCCAGCGCGTGTCCGCCTCCGTGATGCCGGGCACGGTCGGCGCCGGCGACGCGCCCGCAGCCGCGTCGGCAGTCGATGTCGAGTGAGGGGTGTCAGCCGTCATGACGTCATTGTCGATGCTTGGGCGTGTGCCTGCATCCACTGGAACCTCCGTGCTCCCGCTCCTGCTATCGGCTTGCATCGGCCGAGCTTGAACGGGAGGACGGACTTCCGCGTGACGTCGCGCGATCGGACCGTCAGAGCGCGTCGTGAAAGAGGATGCCCAGCGTGTGCCGCTGGCCGCCGCGGATGCGGCTGACGCCATGCCGGAGGTTGACGCGATACGGCCCGCGGGTGCCGATCACGGGTCGCTCCCGCACGGCGAAGATCACGGCATCGCCCTGCGTCAGCGGCACGACTTCGGGACGCGACTGCATGCGCGGTCGCTGTTCGGTGAGGACGAACTCGCCGCCGCTGAAATCCTCGTTCGGCGCCGACAGCAGCACCGCCACCTGCAGCGGAAAGACATGCTCGCCATACAGGTCCTGATGCAGGCAGTTGTAGTCGCCGGCACCGTACTGCAGCAGCAGTGGCGTCGGCCGGGTCTGTCCGGCGGCGTGACAACGCGCGAGGAAGTCCGCATGCCGGTCCGGAAACCGCGGCGCCAGACCCATCGTCGCGTACCAGCGGTTCGCGATCGGCACCAGCGCCGGATACAGGGCGCTGCGCAGGCGCTGCACCGTCGGCGGCAGCGGATAGTCGAAGTAGCGGTACTCGCCGCGCCCGTAGCCGTGGCGCTGCATCACCACGCGGCTGCGGAAGCCGGACGGCTCCGCATACTGCGCGGCCAGCGCGTGACAGTCCGCCACGTTCAACAGACCGGAGATCACGGCGCAGCCGGCGGCATCGAGATCCTGCTCGACGCGCGGCCAGTCCACCGATGCCAGTACTGCCTCCGCGCGAGTCGCCGTCACGCCTCGGCCTCGCGTTCGAGCAGCGCACGCTTGCGCTCGACGCCCCAGCGATAGCCAGACAGCGCACCGTCCTGCCGCACGACGCGATGGCACGGAATCGCGACCGCCAGCGCGTTTGCGCCGCAGGCCTGCGCAACCGCGCGCATCGACGTCGGTGCGCCGATGCGCTCGGCGATGTCGCGATAGCTCGCGGTCTCGCCCGGCGGTATCTGCCGCAGCGCCTGCCAGACCCGCTGCTGGAATGCCGTGCCACGGACGTCCAGCGGCAGGTCGTGGCCCAGTCGCGGGGCTTCGATCAGGCCGACGACCTGCGCCACGCGCTGCTCGAACGCGGCATCTCCGCCGACCAGCCGGGCCCGCGGGAAGCGGTCCTGCAGGTCACGCGCCAACGCCTCCGGGTCGTCGCCGAGCAGGATCGCGCAGACGCCGACGTCGCTGGCGGCGACCAGAATCGCGCCGAGCGAGCACTGGCCGATGGCAAAGCGGATCGCGGTATCGGCGCCCCCGGCGCGGAAGCGCGACGGCGTCATGCCGAGCACGCCGTTCGACTCGGCGTAGAAGCGACCATTCGAGTTGTAGCCGGCGTCGTAGATCGCGTCGGTCACGCGGCCATCGCCGCGCGCCAGTTCGCCGCGCACCCGGCGGGCGCGGTGCGCGGCGGCATAGGCCTTCGGCGTCAGCCCGGTCACCGCCTTGAACACGCGATGGAGGTGGAAGCGGCTCACGCCGGCCTGAATGGCCAGCTGCTCCAGGGTCGGCTCGCGTTCGGCGCGCTCGATCTCGCGACACAGGCGCGCGATCAGCGCCGCCTGCTCGCCACTCTGGCCAACGTCATCCGGACGGCAGCGCTTGCAGGCCCGGAAGCCGGCCGCGCGGGCCTCGTCGATCGTCGCGTGGAAGGTCACGTTTTCCGGCCGTGCCGGCCGCGCCGCACACGAGGGCCGGCAATAGACCCCGGTGGTCCGCACGGCGTAGACGAAGCTGCCATCGGCAGCGGCATCGCGCGCCTGCACCCGGGGCCAGCGGGCATCCGCCATCGTGGCCGCCGCGCGGGCGTCGCGGCCGCTCGCGGCCTGAGATTTGTGGACTGCGTTCATCGTCGTTCTCCGCACTCATCTTGAGCGATGGCGGCACTTTAGGCAGCCAGCCTGGACGCGACACTCCGTCGCTTGCGGTCGAATTCGCGGGCACCGGGCGCACGGAGGACAATGATCTTGACGCGCGCCGGTCCGCCTCGCGTAGCCTTCGCCGATGCAAGACTCCCTGTTCGGCGATCCTGAACCCATCCGACCGGCGCCGGCGAAGCCCGGTCGCGCCGGCGCTGGAGCGAAGGTGCTGCCGGCGGTGGTCGATTCCGCGCTGCGGCAGCTGGCGGCCGGCCTGCCGAAATCGCTGCGGCTCGGCACCTCGTCCTGGCACTTTCCGGGCTGGAACGGGCTGGTCTGGAATGGCGACTACCCGGAGGCCACGCTGTCGAAGCACGGCCTGCCGGCCTACGCGCAGCACCCGCTGCTGCGTACGGTCAGCGTCGATCGTGGCTTCTACCGGCCGATGACCGTCGCGCAGCACGCGGCCTACGCGGCGCAGGTGCCGGACGATTTCCGATTCGTGGTGAAGGCGCCGAGTCTGGTCACCGACGCGATGATCCGCAACGAGGATGGCCGCGGGCTGATGGTCAATCACAGCTTTCTCGACCCGGAACGGGCGTTCCTCGAGTTCGTCGAGCCGGCGCTGCTCGGGCTGGGCCCCAAGATCGGCGCGCTGGTGTTCCAGCTGAGCCCGTTGCCGACCGCCTGGCTGACCCGGATGCCGCAGCTGCTGGGCCAGCTGGACCGGATGCTCGCGGCGCTGCCGCCGCTATCGCCCGTCGCGCCGGATGGCGTCTACGCGATCGAGTTTCGCGATCCGGAATTCCTGCAGGCATCGGTGGCCGACGACTTCATTCGCGTGCTGAAGCGCCACCGCGCGACGGTCTGTCTCGGCCTGCACGCGAAGCTGCCGCCGATCGCGGGCCAGCTGCCGCTGCTGCGTGCACTGTGGCCGGGGCCGCTGGTCTGTCGCTGGAACCTGAATGCCGTGCATGGCGCATTCGGGTACGCCGATGCCAAGCAGCAATACGCGCCGTTCGACCGGATCATCGATCCCGACCCGGACACGCGGAACACGCTGGCGCGGGTCATTGCCGGCACCACGAAAGGCGGCCAGAACGCGTTCATCACGCTGAACAACAAGGCCGAGGGATCGGCACCGCGCTCGATTCTGGCACTGGCCGAAGCGGTGCGTGCGCTGTGGGGCGATGCGCCGGCCTGAGTGACGACCGGCGGGCGTCAGGCCAGCCGGGTCAGGCTGGTCGCCGCCTGTGCGTTGTCTTCGGCGGCGCGCATCACTTTCGACTGCAGCTCGAACTGCCGCGCCAGCTGGATCATGTTGACCATGGCGCCGGCGAGATTGACGTTCGAGCTTTCGAGCACGCCGCTGGTCAGCACGTTGCCGGCTGCCGGGTTCAGCGTGACGCCGGGCTTGGCCCGCATCAGGCCATCGACCCCGCGGTCGAGACTGCTCTGGTTGCCGGTCACCACCTTCAAGCGGCCGGCCGTGATCTGGGTTGCGGCACTCTGGCCGAGCGGCACCGTCGACAGGGTGCCGTCGTTGCCGATGCTGACCGAGGTCGATGGCGGCAGCACGATCGGGCCGCCATCACCGAGCACGGCCAGGCCATTGGCGGTGCGCAGTTGGCCATTCGCGTCGATCCGCAGATCACCGGCGCGGGTGTAGGCCTCGCTGCCATCCGGCGCCTGCACCGCCAGCCAGTTGTCTTCCTTCAGCGCGATGTCGGTCTCGTTGCCGGTCTGCATGATCGCGCCCTGCGCGTCGTCCCAGCCGTTGTCGCCGAGCCGGGAATTGACCCGCGACTGGAAGCCCGGCCCGTCGACATTGACGGCCGCCGCCGCTGCCAACTCAGCGCGAAAGCCGACGGTGCCGGCATTGGCCAGGTTGTGGCTGTTCGCGGTCTGGGCACGCAGGGTGGCGATGGCGCCGGACATGCCGACGTAGAGGGCTCGATCCATGGCGTTTCAGGTTCCGGTGGCGGGCGTGGGGCGCGGCAGGCAGACGCGATCAGCGGATGTTGATGATCGTCTGCGTGATCTGGTCGCTGGTCGAAATCACCTGCGCGTTGGCCTGGAAGCTGCGCTGCGCGACGATCATGTTGACCAGCTGCTTGGTGATGTCGACGTTCGAACCCTCGAGCGCGCCGCTCTGGATCAGCCCGAAGTTCGAGGCATTCGCTTCGCCGCGGATCACCGGACCGGACGCGAAGGTTTCGCCCCACGAGGTGTCTCCGAGCTGCTGCAGACCCTGCGGATTGGCGAAGTTCGCCATTGCGATCTGGCCCAGCGGCGTTGCCTGGCCGTTGGTGAATCGCGCCTGCACGATGCCTTCCTGCGTGACCTCGATGCCGCTGAGGCGGCCGGTGGCGTAGCCATCCTGCGACAAGCTGTTGACCGAGAACGTGTCGCCGTACTGCGTGCTCTTGGTCAGGTCGACGGTCAAGGTGACCGGGTTCGAGCCATTGGTCGTGTTGTAGGCCGGCAGCACCAGCTGGCCGTTGGTCGGCGTGGCCAGCGAGCCATCGGCGTTGAAGGTGATCGGCTGGCCCGGACCGACCGGATTGCCGTCGATCTGCGTGTGCACAGTCCAGTTGTTCGCCGTGGCGTCCTTGACGAAGTACAGGTTCGCCGGGTGCGCGGTGCCGAGCGAGTCGTAGACGGTGACCGAGGTCGTGTTGTTGTAGGTCGTCGGATCGGCCGCGCTGAACGGGGTCGTGGCCGGCACGCTGGCGGTCGACGGCAGATTGAGGCCGGTCTTCAGCAGCGTGGTCGGGCTTGGCGGGTTGTCCGAGGTCGACAGCTGCACGTCCGACAGCGTCGCCAGATTGAAGGCGCCGGTGCCGGCAATCGGCGGATAGGCCTGCAGCCGCGCGCCGGACGGATTGACGATGTAGCCATCGCGGTCGGTGCCGAACTGGCCGGCGCGGGTGTAGCTGGTGGCACCGTTCTTCGACAGCGTGAAATAGCCGGTGCCGCTGACCGCGAGATCGAGCGAGTTGTTGGTGACGCTGATCGCGCCCTGCGAGAACTGCTGCGCGATCTTGGCCACGCGCACGCCGCCGCCGACGGCGGTTTCGGTCGTGCCATACGGATTCGACAGGAAGAAATCGGCGAACTGCGCACGGGATTCCTTGAAGCCGGTGGTGTTGGCGTTGGCGATGTTGTTCGCGGTGACGCCGAGATCGGCCGAGGCCGCATTCAGCCCGGTCAATGCGATGTTGAAGGACATGTCAATTCACTCCGGACAGCGTGGACTGCGGGCGCTGGCCATGGCGCTGCGGCGCGACCAGCGATTCGACGAACTGCGACAGCACGGTGGAACGGCGGCGATGCCCGGCCTGCGGAAAATCGAACAGACCCGGGATGCGATGCGAGGCGGCGCGCGCTTCCGGTCCGGAAGCGGTGCCGAGCGAGCGATGGGAAGTGGCGTTCATGGCAAGTCTCGAAGGATCGGAGGCGTTGGCGGCAGCGGGTGGAATCGGAATTCGGCAGTCGGATGCTGGCGATGCGGTGCTGGCGATGGGGATCAGATGATCTGGCGAACCTTGTCGAACGCGATCGGGCCCAAGCCTGCAAGGTTCAGGCTCAAGCCATTGGCGCCGAGCGACACGCTCTGCACGACGCCGGCAGCGAGCGTGCTCGCGGCCTGCGCGTTGCTGCCCTGCGTCAGCGACGCGCGAATGCCGTAGTTGCCGGACGGCAGCGTCTCGCCGCTGGTGTTCTTGCCGTCCCAGTTGAAGTAGCTGGTGCCGGCGGGCTGGGTGCCGTAATCGAGCCGGCGCACGACCTGTCCGCTGCCGTCGACGATCTCGACCACGAGCTGTCCGCTGGCCGGTATATCGACACCGCCGCTGAGCCCGTTCTGGCCATCGAGGAAACCGGTCGACGACGGATACAGCACGCCGTGGCCGACCAGACCCGCGGCCTGCAGCGACTGGCTGGACGTCAGCGAGGTCGACAGCGACGTGAACGATTTCTGCAGATCCTGAATGCCGGAAACGGTCGAGAACTGCGCGATCTGGCCGAGGAACTCGTTCGATTCCAGCGGCTTCAGCGGGTCCTGGTTCTGCAACTGCGTCGTCATCAGCTTCAGGAAATCGGCCTGCCCGAGCGAATCGGCCTTCTTGGCCGTCGTTTTCTGGGTCAGGCCGAGGTCGGCGTAGGGGTTGCTGGCGACGGCAGTGGTCATGGCGGGCTCGATGAAGGCAGGGACTGGCGGGCGACCGGCGCTCAGCGACCGAGCGTCAAGGTGCGGCTGGCCAGTTCCTTGGCCGTGTTCATCACTTCCACGCTCGACTGATACGAGCGGGAGGCGGAAATCATGTTGACCATCTCTTCGACCACGTTGACGTTCGGCGCGTAGACGTAGCCATCGGCATCGGCCAGCGGATGACCCGGCTCGTAGCGCTTGTCCGCCGGGGCCTCGCTTTCGACCACGCCCAGCACCTGCACGCCGGCGGCGTCGGGGCTGCCGGCATCGGCACTGGCCTTGAACATCGGCAGGCGCGCCTTGTAGGCACCGTCGGCCGTGCCGGAAACGGCATCGGCATTGGCGAGGTTCGAAGCCACGGTATTGAGTCGCAGCGACTGCGCGCTGAGCGCGGAGCCGGCGATGTCGAAGATGCGGAAGCTGGACATGGCGAGGCGCTCCGGGAGTTGCTGGATGGGCTGCTTACTGGCCGGTGATCGCGGTCATCAGGCCGCGCACGCGGCCATCGGCGAAGCTCAGCGATGCCTGGTAATGCAGTGCGGCATCGGCGAACTTGCCCTGTTCGACCTGCACGTCGACGGTATTGCCATCGACGCTCGGCTGCATCGGCACGCGATAGGCCAGCGTGTTGCCATCGCTGGACGACGTGAACGACAGCGGAATGTGGCGGGCATCGGTGGTCAGCGTGCGCAGGTTCGCCAACTGACCCGGGTTGGCCGTGGCATCGCCCTTGGCCGCGGCCGACAACACGCTGGCGAAGTCGACATCTCGGGCCTGAAAGCCCGGCGTGTCGGCATTGGCGATGTTCGAGGACAGCACCTCCATGCGCCGACGCTGCACCGCAAGTGCTTCGGCATGGATGCCGAAAACCGCATCGAGACTGGCCATTGCATCCTCCCGCAAGTACGTTCGAGGGAGTCTTTACAAGGCCTGTGCCAGTGACGATTCGCGACGGAAAAGCGGCGCCTTGCTGGTGGTGCCCGCGAAGCGGCAGGCAGGGGACGGCACGGCGGGGTGCGTCAATCCGGGCGGCTGCGACGCGCTTTCCGCGCCTCACGCCTGCGCCTGACGCGTCACGAACGCGCGCCTACGCCGTCTGCAATGCCACTTCCTTCAGCCGATCAAGCACGCCGGTGGCCAGTTCATCGGCACTGAACTTGGCGATGAAGCGATCGGCGCCCACGCGTTCGACCATCGCGTTGTTGAACACGCCGGACAGGCTCGTGTGCAGCATCACGTAGAGATCGCGCATGCGTTCGTCGCGTCGTATTTCCGTCGTCAAACGGTAGCCGTCCATGTCCGGCATTTCGACATCGCTGATCATCATCAGCAGCGAATCGTTGATCGGTTCGTCCTTCGCCGCCAGCGCCTGCAGGTAGCGCAGCGCTTCGCGGCCGTCGTTGACCAGCACGCATTCGATGCCGAGCTGGTTCAGGGTTTTCTCGACCTGGTTGCGGGCCACGCGCGAGTCGTCGACCACCAGCACCTTGCGCCGCGAACGGCCCATGCTGGCCGCCTGGTCGCGAATCGAATCGGACAGTGCCGCCTGCACGCCGACGACATCGCTCAGCACCTTCTCGACGTCGATGATCTCGACCAGCTCGTTGTTGTAGTGCGTGATCGCGGTCAGATAGCCGCCTTCGCCGGCACCATCCGGCGGCGGCCGCACATGCTCGACATTGATGTGGATGATCCGCTCGACCGCGCGCACCAGAAAGCCCTGCACCGAGCGGTTGTACTCGGTGACGATGACGTGCGCCGCGCGGTCATCGCTGGGCTGGCCGATCGCGCGGCTCAGGTCGATCACCGGAATCATCCGGCCGCGGATGTCGGCCACCCCGCTGACCAGCGGATGCGACGACGGCAGCCACGACAGTGAAGGCCGCGGAATCACTTCCTGCACCTTGAAGACATTGATGCCAAATATTTGGCGCTCATCGAGCCGGAACAGCAGGAGCGCAAGCCGGTTGTGGCCGGCAAGCTGGGTGCTGCGGTCGATGCTTTCGAGCAAGCCGGTGGCCATGTCGGGTTTCCGTGATCCTGAGGGGCAGACGGTCGCCCGCTGCAACTTCGGTTCCTGCCTTTCGTGGTCGAGCGGCGCCGTGGCACGCGGCTTGTAGCGAGGCTGGCGACGAGAACACCCCGCTCGTCCCGAATCGCCTGAGGCCATCCATGATCGTTCAACCTTCCCCGAATGCCCGTCTGTTCGCGGTGCTGCTGGCGCTGCTGGTCGTGCTGCCGGTGCTTGCGTTCGCCGATGCCGGTGCCGGTGCGGTCAGCCTCGAATCGGCGAATCGCATTCGCGAGACCGCGGTGAAGTTCGTGCAGACGCAGTCGCCGGCGACCGCGACGGTGGAAGCCGCCACGCTCGACAATCGGCTGCGCCTGCCCAGCTGCCCGCAGCCGCTGGAAGCCAGTGCCGCCACGCCGGCCAACCGCGGCGCGTGGAGCATCCTTGTCAACTGCCGCGATGGCAGCACGCCGCTGTGGTCGATCTTCGTGCCGGTGAAGGTGCTCGACCTGCGACCGGTCGTGGTGCTGTCGCGCCCGGTGGCACCGAACCAGCCGATTCCACTCGATGCGCTGAGCATCGAATCGCGCGATGTCGCGGCCCTGAGCCTCGGCTACGTCAGCGATCCGAAGGCCGTTGCCGGCCAGATGCTGCGGCGGCCGGTCACGCCCGGCGCACCGCTGACGCCGGACGTGCTGCTGAGCGAGAAAGTGATCAAGCGCGGTGCGCTGGTGATGCTGGTCGGCCGCAGCGGCGCGCTGGAGGTCCGCGCCCAGGGCAAGGCACTGGCCGATGGTGGCAGCGGCGAGCGGATTTCGGTCGAGAACCTGTCGTCCAGACGTGTGGTGCAGGGCGTGGTCAAGGACGGCGGCACGGTCGAGGTCGGTCTCTGAGGCGGTCGCCACCGAACGTCGTGCCGTTCGTCGGGCGCGACGCCATTCCGACACTCAAGTTTCCAGACGGAGGGCCGATACGGGTTCGACGGCGCAATCACCTGCGCCGCGGAGCCCGACATGACCACCAAGATCGATGGATTCCCCAGCAGTGGCCCGCGGCCGATCGCGTCCGGCGCGGCGGTCAAGTCCGCCTATGGCGCGACTGGCACCAGCAGCGGCACGCCGGTGGCCGGTGTCGCCGCCGATGATCGCGTGCAGTTGACCGGGGACGCCGTGAACTTGCAGCAGTACGAAAAGGCACTGGCCAGCGTGCCGGATACCAACGTCGCCAAGGTGCAGCAGTTGCGCGCCAAGGTTGCCGAAGGCAGTTACCAGCCGAACCCGGCGGCAATCGCCGCCAGGCTCGCGCGATTCGAATTCGACCTTTCGGCCGCCTGACCGCTGGCGGCCTCTGACGGAGCGCCGCCGTGAACGAATCCAGTCTCAATCTCGCCGAAGTCATCGACGCGCAGATCCGCTGCGCCGAAGACCTGATCACCATTCTCGAGCAGGAACAGGCCGCGCTGTCCGAGCGCTCGCCCGAATCGCTCGATGCCCTGGAAGCCGCCTGCAGCGCGAAATCGGCCGCCGCGCAGCAATTGCAGCGACTCGGCGATCGCCTGCAGATTCTCGCTGGCCCACGCCGCTCCGGCGCCGAATTCGAGGCCTGGCTGGCTCAGCATCACGGCGCCGAGGCGCTGATTGCCGCCTGGCGCCAGCTCACCACCCTCGCCCGCAGCCTGTCCGACGCCAATCGTCGCAACGGCGCGCTGCTCGACGTGCGCGAACAGCAGGTGCGCGGCGCGCTGATCGCGATGGCCCCGGAAGCACCGGCGACCTACGGCCGCAGCGGCCTGCGACCGAGCCTGCCGCAAGGCCGGGTGTTCAGCCGGGCCTGATCGGCCGATCCGCGCGCCACGAAAAAAGCCGTCGCGACGTTCGACGTCGCGACGGCTGATCCGACAATCCCTGCGTCAGTTGAACGCCAGCTGCGTGTCGCGGAACTCCACGTGCAGCGGAAACGCCATCGCGCAGGCCGTGTGGGCGCAGGTGGCCGGCTCGAACCGGGTGCGCTCCAGGACCTCGTTCAGTCCGGCCACCGAACCCCGGTTCGGGCTGATCTGCCAGCTGACCGCCGTGACGCGACCGCTGGCATCGACGTTGATCATCGCCTGCAGTTCGCCCGACAGGTTCTGCTTGCGCTGCAGCGCCGACAGCTCGCTGGCGAGCTGCGCCAGCCCACCGGCCGGAAACGGCGGCTCCTCGTGCGCCCGCAGGTCGTCGTACTGGCTGCGGACCAGTTCGACATCGCTGCTCGACAGGTTGGCCCAGCTGCGGTCCAGCGGCAGCGACCGGTAGCTGACCGGCGCTGCCGGGCTGCCGGTGACCGAGACCTGCTTGAGCACGCGATAAGACGATTCGTCCGCCTGCGCGGCAGCGGCCAGCCCCAGCATCGAAAGTGCCGCGACGGCGGCCTGCATCGTCTTGTTGATCATGTTCGCCACTCCATTCCGGACCATCGGGGCGACCGCTGCAGCACGCTGCTTCGCGGCCCGATGTGAAAGGTGTAGACGGCCTTCATCAATCAGTCAACAAATTGAAATATTACTGTCACATTGATGTGCTAGCGCCCGCCTGAAAGCCCCTCGATGCTGCCGGCGGGACGTGTCGCCAGCGCTTGCGGAATGGATGTCAAATCATTGAATTGGCTGATCTTTGTCAGATCGGCCACCCATGAAAAAGCCCGCTCGAACATCGAGCGGGCCTTGTTCGGACGCGACCGCGGCGTCGGGCGATTGTGACAGCCGCCGCGCAAATCAGACGCTGGCTGGACGCCCCACGCAGTCGTAGACGAAGCCTTCACCGCGCACCCACGCCGGGTCGTACATGTTGCGGCCGTCGACGATCAGCGGACGCTTCAGCAGGGCCTTGAGCTTGGCCAGATTCGGGCTCTGGAACGCGCGCCATTCGGTGCAGATGACCAGCGCATCGGCCCCTGCCACAGCCTCCAGTGCCGAGTTGACCAACTTCAGATCGGCGCGCTCGCCATAGAGCTTCGCGGTTTCATGCATCGCCACCGGATCGTGCGCCTGCACGCGACCGCCTTCGGCCCAGATCGCTTCCATCAGCACGCGGCTCGGCGCTTCGCGCATGTCGTCGGTCTTCGGCTTGAACGCCAGCCCCCAGATCGCGATGGTCTTGCCTTCGAGCGAGCCCAGATGCTTCACCAGCTTCGCATGCAGGGTCGTCTTCTGGCGGTTGTTGACCGATTCCACCGCCTTCAGGATCTCGGCGTCGAAGTGGGCGTCGGCCGCGCTCTTGACCAGCGCCTTGACGTCCTTCGGAAAGCACGAGCCGCCGTAGCCGGCGCCCGGGTAGATGAAGTGGAAGCCGATGCGCGGATCGGAGCCGATGCCGATGCGCACCTTCTCGATGTCGGCACCGAGGTTCTCGGCAAGATTCGCCAGCTCGTTCATGAAGCTGATCTTGGTCGCCAGCATCGCGTTCGCGGCGTACTTGGTCAGCTCGCTCGAGCGCACGTCCATCACCAGCACGCGGTCGTGATTGCGGTTGAACGGCGCGTACAGCGCCTGCATCGCTTTCGCGGCACGCGCAGTGTCGGCGCCGATGACGATGCGATCCGGCTTGTTGAAATCGCCGATGGCATCGCCTTCCTTCAGGAATTCCGGGTTCGACACCACATCGTGATCCAGGCTCACGCCACGCTCGGCCAGCGTCGCCTTCATCTGCGCACGGACCTTGTCGGCCGTACCGACCGGCACCGTCGACTTCGAGATCACCAGCCGGTACTCGGTCATGTGCGTGGCGATGGTCCTGGCCACCGCCAGCACGTACTTCAGATCGGCCGAGCCATCCTCGTTCGGCGGCGTGCCGACGGCGATGAACTGGTACAGCCCGTGCGCCACGCCTTCGGCGGCATCGGTGGTGAAGCGCAACCGGCCTTCGGCGGCGTTCTTCAGGATCAGCTCGGTCAGACCCGGCTCGTAGATCGGGATGATGCCGTTCTTGAGTCCTTCGATCTTCTTCTGGTCGACATCGACGCACAGCACGTCATTGCCGACATCGGCAAAGCAGGCAGCGGTGACAAGGCCGACATAGCCGGAGCCGAAGATGGTGATGTTCAAGAGTGTTGCGTCCTGTGGTGAGTGCCCGCCGCGGGCCATCCACGCCCGCGATCTCCGGCCCACGCGTGCTTGCGTCGGCCGGCGTCTGAAATTCGATCATCAAATGTTACCACCCGACCCTCTGCACTTCGGTGACGAGCACGCGGTGCGGCCGTCGCTGCGACCGTCGAGAACGGTTGTTGCAACCGCATTCATCAGCGACCATACCGGCCCTTTTCGGGCACCCTCGATCCGCCAATGAACTCCAAGATCCGCGAATGCCGCCTGGCGATGCGCCACGCCGGAAGCTATGCCAGCTGGCGGGAAGCGGCGCTGGCATTCGATGCGGCCTCGGGCCTGGAGGACTGGAAGCATCAGGACGAGTCGGATGATTACGACTGGCAGCTGATTCGAAGCCGTCTGGCTCAGATCCGCCAGTACCGGCAGACGCAGCAGATCACCAAGCTGGTCCATCACCTGCGGCAGGGGCTGCACTGGAACCTCGGCAACAGCGCCAACCCGGCGCTGTACAGCCACGCCTACTGCGGCAGCAAGCGGCTGGTCGAAACCTACCTGCACGAAGTCTGCGATGCGCTGCGCTGGATCGCCGATCACAGCTTCCCCGAGCTGCCGCTGGAGGCCAAGCGCAAGTTCTTCGGCGAGACCGCGAAGTCCTTCGGCCGCTCGGCGCTGATGCTGTCCGGTGGCGCCACGCTGGGCCTGTTCCACGTCGGCGTGGTCAAGGCGCTGGTACGCGAAGACCTGCTGCCGGACGTCATTTCCGGCTCTAGCGCCGGCTCGATCGTGGCGTCGGTGGTCGGCACGCGAGCGCCGGATGAACTGGAATCGCTGCTCGATCCGGACAACTCTTACTACCACTTCTGGAAGCCGCTGGCGCTGCGCGACATGTGGCGCCATGGCGCGCTGATGGACCAGAACCAGATCGCGCTCGGCATTGCCCGCAACACTCACGACCTGACGTTCGAGGAAAGCTTCGAGCGCTCCGGCCGCATCGTCAACATCACAGTGTCGCCGGCGGGCTTGAACCAGCCGCCGCGCCTGCTGAACTACCTGACGACGCCGTACCTGTACCTGCGCGAAGCGGTGCTCGCTTCCAGCGCCGTGCCGCTGCTGTTCCCGCCGGTGCAGCTGATGACCCGGGACGAAGACGGCAACCGCCTGCCGTACATGCCGAGCTTGCGCTGGACCGATGGCTCGCTGAAATCCGACCTGCCCGGCATCCGCTTGCGCCGCCTTCACAACGTCAATCACTTCATCGTCAGCCAGACCAATCCGCACGTGATCCCGTTCCTGCGCGGCGCGCCGGAGGAAGTGCGGCTCGGCGGCATGCTGCGCAACGTGGCGTACAGCGCGATCCGGGGTGGTGCCCGTTCGGCCATTGGCGTCGGCCGGCTGGGCCTGCCGCTC
Organism: Nevskia sp.; assembly: GCF_021732705.1. GTDB lineage: Bacteria > Pseudomonadota > Gammaproteobacteria > Nevskiales > Nevskiaceae > Nevskia. The sequence goes on from NZ_JAKFUM010000007.1 coordinate 311,244, forward strand.
GATGGCATCCGCCGCCAGCTCGACAACGCCTCGTCGATCCTCGAGCAGGACTATCGCGGCAACATCACGATCCTGCCGAAGGTCAGCGTCTGGCGGTACGCGCATGTCACCGCAAACCCGAAGCTGGAAGCGGTGACCCGCTTCATCCTCGAAGGCGAACGGGCGACCTGGAAGCGCATCGCGATGATCCGCAACCAGTCGATGATCTCGCAGACACTGACCCGCTGCGTGAAGCAGGTGGAAAGCGAATCGCAGCGCGTGCCGCTGCGCGAGCTGAAGGCTGTGGCCACGCGCTGATCGCCGCGCGCCGCGCGATGGGCATTCGCACGAAAAAACGACGTCCGGTTTCGTACGATGGTGGCGTGCCATCCCCCCGAGCCCGCCGCAGATGCTGTCGAACCGAGTCCTGATCCGCCTTGCCCTGCCGCTGCTGACGGTGCCGCTGCTGTCGGTGCGCGCCGAAAGCCCGATCGTCCAGCAGACCGGCTGGGGCGCATGGTTCAACAACGCGGCGATCAATGAAGACATCGGGATCGTGTCCGATGTCCAGTTGCGCAGTCAGGATGAATGGGCCGGCCCGCGCACCTTGCTGATTCGACCGGGGCTGTCGTGGTACGTGCAACCCGGTCAGACGCTCAGCGCGGGCTACGCCTACATCGGCACCTTCAACCGCGACGCCGAGGATGCCGTCGAACATCGCATCTGGCAGCAGTGGGTCAGCAGCTATCGGCTCCAGCGCGTGAACGTCAGCCAGCGGCTGCGGCTGGAACAGCGCTTCATCGGTCGGCCCGGCGCGCCGGACGTCTATTCCGATCGCTTCCGCTGGTTTGCGCGCGCCCAGCTGCCGCTCAACGCCGGCACCGGTGCCTTCACGCAGGGCGCCTTCCTCGCATTCCAGAACGAAGCGATGGTCAACCTCAGCGGCCGCGATGCGCTGAACGCGCCGCTGTTCGACCAGAACCGCGCCTACGTCGCCTTCGGCTGGCGTCTGAACAGGACCGCCGATGTCGAGATCGGCTACCTGAACCAGTGGATCAACGGCAAGAACCGCGACACCGTGAACCACGTGCTGCAGGTCGCGCTGTACACGTTCTTCCGCTGAGGCCGCTGACGCCGCTCAGAGCGCGCTGATTCGCGCTTCCTGCTCGGTCAGCGTTGCCAGTTCCGCCTTCTGCTGCGCCACGCGCGCGCGCTCCTTCTCGATCACGGCGGCCGGGGCGCCGTTGACGAACTTCTCGCTCGCCAGCCGCGCCTCGTTCATCTTCAGGTCGTTCTCGAGCTTGGCCTTGAGCTTGGCCAGACGCGCCAGCTCGGCGGCCTTGTCGATCAGCCCCGCCATCGGCACGAGAATCTTCATGCTGCCGAGCAGCGCCGTGGCCGACTGCGGCGCCTCATCCGCTGCCGCCAGCACGGTGATCGACTCCAGACGCGCGAGGAAGCGCACCGCGCCATCGAAGCGCGCGATGCGCTCGGCATCCGCCACACTCGCATCGCGAATCAGGACCGGCAGCGGCTTGCCCGGCGGGATGTCCATCTCGCCGCGAATCTGGCGCACGCCGAGCATGAAGCCCTTGAGCCATTCGACGTCGGCTTCGGCCGCTTCATCGATGCGCTCCGGGTTCGCGATCGGGTACGGCTCCAGCATGATGGTCGTACCGGTCTTGCCGGCCAGTGGGGCAACCTTCTGCCAGATTTCTTCGGTGATGAACGGCATGATCGGATGCAACAGCCGCAGCCAGACTTCGAGCACGCGCACCAGCGTGCGGCGCGCACCGCGCTTGGCGAGTTCGTCGCTGCCCTGCATCACCGGCTTGGTCAGCTCCAGATACCAGTCGCAGTACTCGTTCCAGATGAACTGATACAGGCTCGCGGCGAGAAGGTCGAAGCGATACTCGGCGAAATGCTGCGCCGCCTCGGCTTCCAGACGCTGCAGCTTCGAGATGATCCAGCGATCGGCCGTCGACAGCGTGACCTCGCCATCGAGCGACATCGGCGGAGTCGCAGTACCGGTTTCCGCATCGAGCGAGCCGACGTTGATCAGCACGAAGCGCGACGCGTTCCAGATCTTGTTGCAGAAGTTGCGGTAGCCCTCGGCGCGGGCGGCGTCGAAGCGCACGTCGCGGCCGTTGGTCGCGAGTGCCGCGAAGGTGAAGCGCAGCGCGTCGACGCCGACCGGCTCGATGCCCTTCGGATAGTCCTTGCGGGTCTTGGCCTCGATCTTCGGGGCGGTGGCCGGGTTCATCAGACCGGTCGTGCGCTTGGCGACCAGCGCGTCGAGCGTGATGCCGTCGACGACGTCGAGCGGGTCGAGGACATTGCCCTTCGACTTCGACATCTTGTTGCCTTCCGGATCGCGCACCAGCCCAGTGATGAAGACGTCCTTGAACGGCACCTCGTTCATGAAGTACTGACCCATCATCACCATCCGGGCGACCCAGAAGAAGATGATGTCGAAGCCGGTGACCAGCACGCTCGACGGGTAGTACTTCTTCAAGGCGTCCGTGTTGTCGGGCCAGCCGAGCGTGGCCATCGGCCAGATGTCGGACGAGAACCAGGTGTCGAAGACGTCCTCGTCCTGCTTCAGCGACACGCCGGCACCGAGACCGTGCTTCGCCCGCACTTCGGCCTCGTCGCGGCCGACATAGACAGTGCCATCGGCGTCATACCAGGCCGGGATGCGATGACCCCACCAGAGCTGGCGGCTGATGCACCAGTCCTGAATGTTGTTCAGCCAGTGGAAATAGGTGGTTTTCCAGTTGTCCGGCACGAAACGGATGCGGCCGGATTCCACCGCATCGATCGCCGGCTTCGTGATCGCCAGCAGGCCACCGTTGCCGGGCTTGCCGTCATGGCGCGTTTCGCGGGTCAGATCGACGAACCACTGGTCGGTCAGGTACGGCTCCAGCACCGCGCCGCTGCGGTCGCCTCTGGGCACCTTCAGCTTGTGATCGACGATCTTGTCGACGAGGCCGCGCGGATAGACCGGCTTGCCTTCGTCGGTGCTGGTGATCGGTGCCGCGGCCGATGAATCGGTGATCGCTTCGAGATCGGCCACGATCTGCTTGCGGGCCACGACGCGATCGAGCCCGCGGTACTGCTCGGGAATCGAGCGCCAGTTCAGCGCGGTGGCCGCGCGCGCCGTGGCGCCGATGCCGTCCGCCGCTTCGGCGTTCTTGTCGGCCGCCAGCGTCCATTCCTCGTCGGTGACGTTGCCGATGATGTGCGCGGTGCGGGTGAAGATGTTGAAGACTTCCAGCTTGTGCCGCTGACCGAGCTGGTAGTCATTGAAGTCATGCGCCGGCGTAATCTTCACGCAGCCGGTGCCGAATTCGCGGTCGACGTAATCGTCGGCCACGATCGGAATCTGGCGATTGCACAGCGGCAGGATCACGTGCTGGCCGACCAGGTGCTGGTAGCGCTCGTCTTCCGGATGCACCGCCACGGCGGTATCGCCGAGCATGGTTTCCGGACGTGTGGTCGCGACCACGATGTAGTTCAGCGTGCGGCCTTCGGAATCGGTGTACGTCGCGCCGTTGGCCAGCGGGTAGCGGAAGTGCCAGAGCTTGCCGTTCTCCTCTTCCTGCACCACTTCCAGATCGGAGATCGCGGTCTGCAGCACCGGGTCCCAGTTGACCAGGCGCTTGCCGCGATAGATCAGGCCATCGTCGTGCAGGCGCACGAAATGCTCGATCACCGCCTTCGAGTACGACGGGTCCATCGTGAACGCTTCGCGCGACCAGTCCACCGACGAGCCCATGCGGCGGATCTGCTGGCCGATGGTGCCGGCGCTGTACTTCTTCCATTCCCAGACCTTGTCGAGGAACCGGTCGCGGCCGAGTTCGGCCCGTGACGGCTCGCCGGCCAGCTTCAGGTTGCGCTCGACCACCATCTGGGTGGCGATGCCGGCGTGATCGGTGCCGGGCTGCCACAGCGTGTCGTCGCCGAGCATGCGGTGGTAGCGCGTCAGCGCGTCCATCACCGTGTGCTGGAACGCGTGGCCCATGTGCAGGGTGCCGGTGACGTTCGGCGGCGGAATCATGATGCTGTACGGCTTGCCGGTACCGCGCGGCTGGTAGCAGCCGTCGCTTTCCCAGGTGGCGCACCACTGTGCTTCGACGCGCTTCGGGTCGAACGTCTTGTCCATGGAATCTCTGCTGTCGGAATGCGGCCACGGCACGCGGAACGCGCGCCGGATCACGGCATCCGGGTGGGGTTTGATGTTAGGGGTGACGCTGGTTTGGGGGCCGCCATTGTAGTGCGACGCCGTATGCGGGAACGCACCCGCAGGCACTACTCGTAACGCGCGCGGTACGGCGCGCTGCGGTTCGGCGCATCCGGCTGCGTGCAGCTCGGCCCGCGGGTGACCTCGATGCCGCTGACCACGCCTTCACGCTCGACCACCGTCACCTGATCGCGGTTCAGGCAGGCGAAGCTGACAACCCCCGGACGCTCTTCGCAGGCGAGAAAGTGCTCGGCGCTGCGGGTGGTGCCGGATTCGTCGAGATAATTGCCGCCGCGGCGGGTGCAGGCAAAGCCGAGGCCGGACAGCTTCGATTCCGCCGTCACGATCGCCATGCCGTACGGCACGGTGCTGCGAATCTCGTCGCGACGGCCGGCATCCGGGGTCTGACTGAACAGGCTGCAGCCGGCCAACGCGCTGGCAGCGACGGTCAGAACGGCGATGCGGACGATGGAAGTCATTGGATTCGCTCGGAAAGTCGTGACGGGCCGATTCACAGATCATGCTTCGCGAGCTCGTAGCCGCGATCGCGATAGAACTTGTAGCGGGTGCGCGATTCGGCGCGCGCGGCCGGATCGGCATCGACGATTTCGAGCACGCGTTCGAAGCGGCTGAAGAATTCCGGGATGTCGAGGCCCAGGTTGATCATCACGCCGTCGTAGCTTGGCGGCGGCTCGCTGTGGCCGATCAGCACGGCCGGCAGCGGTTCTTCAAGCGGCTCGCCCTGCTTTTCGTGGGCGATGAACGCACCCTGGCGAAAGGTCCACAGCGCGGCGTCGAGGGCATCGGCAGTGGCGGCGTCCGGCACGTAGGCGAACACGCGCTTGCCGCTGGCGGTGGCCTTGTCGCACAGCTTGCAGGCGGTCAGCACGTGGTTGGTGCTGGCGGCGAACTGATCGGACAAAACGTAGAAGTCGATGCGGGTCACGGCGGGCGGCGGTGCGTGCAGGCGCCAAGGATACTGCCCGCCCAAAAAAAAGAGCGATCCAGACCTCGGATCGCCCAATTGCTGCCTGCCTCTGGTCGCGACGCGGCGCTCAGGTACCGCGCCGCGTCACGAGGTTCTGTTGCTTACTGGATGATCTTCATCTCGACGCGACGGTTGTCGGCGCGGCCGGTGTCGTCATCGTTGCTGGCGACCGGATTCGCTTCGCCGTAGCCCTTCGCGGTCAGCACGTTGGCGGCAACGCCGCGGCTGATCAGGTAGGTGCGAACCGAGTTGGCGCGCGCCTCCGACAGCTTCTGGTTGGCCGCGTCCGAGCCGACGCTGTCGGTGTAGCCCGCGATCTCGATCTGGAATCCCGGCGAATCGATGATCGTCTTCGCCGTGGTGTCGAGGACAGTCTTCGAGTCGTTGGTCAGCAGCGCCTTGTTGAACGCGAAATGCACGTTCTTCAGGATCAGCGACTGGTTCACGGCGCAGCCGTTCGCGGTGACCTTCTTGCCAGCCGGGGTGTTCGGGCACTGGTCGATGCCATCGGCCACGCCGTCACCATCGGTGTCGGCAATCGCTGGCGCCGGCGGCACGATCGAGCAGCCCTTGGCGTCGACATTGGTGCCCGGCGGCGTGTTCGGGCACTGGTCGGCGTAATCCGGAACCTTGTCGCCGTCGCTGTCGATCGGGCAGCCCTTCGCGTCCACCGTGGCGCCGGCTGGCGTGTTCGGGCAGAAGTCGAGCTTGTCGTTGACGCCGTCCTTGTCGGTGTCGATCGGGCAGCCCTTCGCGTCCACCGGGGTACCGGCCGGGGTGTTCGGGCACTGGTCACGCTTGTCCGGCACGCCGTCGCCGTCGAGATCGGACGGCTTGGCTTCGGCGATCGTGTAGCGCACCGACAGCAGGGCCGACTGGCCGTTGTAGCCGGAATCAACTCGGCCGCCGACGGCCGGGCTAGCGTCGAAGTGGCCCTTCTCGGTGCCGACGTAGCGGTAGTCGACCGACGCGGTCAGGCGGCGGGTCAGATCGAAGCCGATGCCGGCACCGGCCTGGTAGGCGAAGACGGTGTCGTGGTCATTGACCAGCTCGGTGCCGCCGGCACCGAAGTTTTCCTGCCACAGCGAGGTGACACCGCCACCGATGCCGATGTACGGATGCACGGTCTTGAACAGGCCGCTCTCGCTCTTCAGGTCATACCAGAGGTTGGCGAAGGCGCTGCGGGCGTCCTTGCGGCCATCGGCGTCGGCGGAGCCGAGGCTGCCGAAGATGTTCTTGTAGCGGCTCTGGCGATAGGCCAGTTCCAGTTCCGGGCGCAAGCCGTTGGCAAAACCATAGCCGGTGGTGACGCCGCCGACCCAGCCGAGCTTGTACTTCTCCGAGAATTCGGCCGTCGGACCGCCGAAGCCGCCGAGGGTCAGGGTGTCGTTCGACTGGCGCTGCCAGTCGGCACCGCCTTCGAGGCCGAGATACCAGCCGTCGCCGGCGGCGGCATTGCCGCAGAAGGTGGCGAGAATCGCGGCCGCGAACGGGGCGCGCAGGGAACGAGTGTTGATGTGCATGACAGCTCCTTGCCTTGTTTCAGGCGATGGGTCTTTTGGTGGATGACGGGTGCCGTTGCCCGGAAATCGGTTGGCGGCGAGCCGCGCAGCGCGTCGGGGGAATGCGCTGCGCGGCCGTTACGACGGCTGTCGGATAATCCGGATCAGCCTTGCAGCGGCTTCAATTCAGCGCGGGGATGCGCCGGAACGGGTCGGGTCTCAGAGCGAATCCTCGAGTTCCTTGATCTGCGCCTCGGCCTTGTCCTTGGTCAGGCCGTACTTCTCCTGCAGCTTGCCGATCAGCACGTCGCGCTTGCCTTCGGCGGCGACGAGATCGTCGTCGGTGAGTTCGCCCCACTTCGCCTTGACCTTGCCGGTGAGCTGCTTGAGCTTGCCCTTGATGATGTCTTCGTTCATGTCCAACTCCTTGTGTGAGAAACAATTTCCTGCATTCGCCGGGGACGGTTTCCCCGGTTTGCCACTATCTCGACGACGATGGATTCGGCGTCGTCGATCCGGACCCCACCCGCCACGCCGGCGGCGCGGTCATGCGCGCGGTCGGGCGGGATCCGGCCTTCTGGCGAGGGTTGGCACCCTCGCCGCACAGCCGCCGCAGGTCGGCATGACAGGCCGAGACCTGCGGCAGATACCGTTTCAGCGCCAGGCGCAGGGCCGGTGCCGGCTTGCCGGCCAGCCACTGCTCGCAGCGATGCAGCAGGCGGTCTTCGGCCGCGACCAGCGCCGCGACATCGCCGCCCGTGACCAGCGCCCGACCGGCGGCTGGCCACCAGCGCCGGTACAGCCGATCGCTGCGCCGGCAGCGGCTCGCCGTCGGCACCGTCGGGTCGATGACGACCCCGAGCTGCGCCGCGATCTGCTGCACGAGTTCCGCCTTGGCCGTCGCCAGCCTGGCGAAGACCTGGCCGGTGGCCGGATCGGCGCTGATGCAAGCCAACACTTCGCAGTGCCGGCGCGCATCACCGAGCTGGTCCAGCACCACGGCCAGTCCTTCCGGTCGGCGCTTCATGACGGGGATCGGCGTTCGCTGCGTTCAGGCTGCGGCCGCCGCGATCAGCGGCTGGCGACCTTCAGAGCGCCGGCGTCGACCTTGCGGACACCGCTGGTGCGGGTGGCGATCGAGATCGCCTTCTCGCGCTCCGCGCCGCTGCTGACATCGCCGCTCAGGGTCACGGCGCCATCGCGGGTGGTGACGTTGATCGCCGTGCCCTTGGTCGTTTCATCGGCGATCAGCGCCGCCTTCAGCTTGGTCGTGATCACCGTGTCGGCAATCGCGTCACCGGTGTTCTCGGCCACCTTGTCGGCTTCCTTGGCGAAGGTATCGAGTGCGGTCGGCGCCGAGATGCGGTTGTCGACACCCTTCACGTCGCTGGCGGAACGGGCCAGTTCCTCGGCCGCTTCCTTCGCCGCGCTCTTGGTCGCGGTGCCGCTCAGGGTGACGACGCCGTTGTTGGTCTCGACCGAGATGTCCGAGCCTTCGGTGCGCGAATCGCTGGCGATGCGGCCCTTGATCTGCGCGGTGATCGCGGTGTCGTCGATGGCCTTGCCGATCGAGCTGCTTTCCTTCGGTGCGGCGGCGGCAGCGCTGTCGGACAGCTGGCCGTCCGTCTTCTTGCAGGCGGCGACGCCGAAGGCCGTGACGAGCGCGGCGGCGATCAGCAGGTTGCGCGGGGTGTTCGGTGTCTTGTTGCGATTGTTCATGGGGTTACCTCTGATTTTCTGGGCAGGTTTTCGGGCGGGTTTCAGCGTGTTTTCAAGCGAAGCGGCAGCAGCGCGGCGGGGGACGCCTGCTGCCGCGGGTCGTCAGGCCTTGACCCGGCGGCCGAACAGCAGCGACACGACCGCGAGCACGAGGAAGACGAGAAACAGCAACTTGGCGATGCCGACCGCGCTGCCGGCGATGCCGGTAAAGCCGAGGGCGGCCGCGATCAGGGCGATGACGAAAAAGACGACGGCGTAATGGAGCATCCGGTTTCTCCTGGTGTGGCCGGAGCCGATGACGACGTTCCCGGCAGTTCGCTGCGGGGTCGGCCGTCACGACCTTCGGCTTCAAGCGGTGGCGCCGCGAATCGGCTGCCTGTGCCCTTTACATCTCACAAGCCGTGCCAACTATTTTTCCTATATTTTTCAATAGTTTGTAAGATCGAAAGGAAGCCGCGATCCGGCATCTTGCAAGATGCCGGCATGCAGGTCTTGCAAAATGCAATGCTGACCGACCAAAAACGCGAACGGTCCGGCCTGATTCGGCACGATTCGGCGGGATCGACGAACATGCAGGCTGATCACGGTGGTTTCGGCACAGGATCACGACCGTTGCGGCCGAACCGCAGCCCGCGCCATCACGGAGGACCCAGACTTGGCTGACAAGAGCGGAGGCCGCGTGCTCGTCGTCGATGACGAAGCCGCGCTGCTGAAGACGTTTCGCTACTGCCTCGAGGACGACGGCCACACCGTGGCCACGGCCGCGAGCGGCGAACAGGCGATGGCGCTGATCCACAGTCGCGTGTTCGATGTCTGCTTTCTCGACCTGAGCCTTGGCGACACCAATGCGCTGGCGCTGCTGCCGGCGATCAAGACCGCGGCACCGTGGCTGCGCGTGGTCATCGTCACCGCGCATTCGTCGGTCGATACCGCGGTGCAGGCGATGCGGCTGGGTGCGATGGATTACCTCGTGAAGCCGTGCTCGCCGGAGCAGCTGCGCATTGCCGCCGCCACCCATCTGCACGCGCGCCGGCTGGACCTGCGGCTGGAAGAACTGGAGCGCGAGCAGGGCCGGCCCGCCGGCGATGCCCAGCTGGTGAGCCTGGCGCCGGCGATGGCCGCCTTGCTCGATACTGCGAAGCAAGTCGCTGAAAGCGAAGCGAATATTCTGGTGTTGGGCGAAAGCGGTACCGGCAAGGGCGTGATCGCCAAGGCCATCCACCGCTGGAGTGCGCGACACGCCGCGCCGTTCGTGACCATCAACAGCCCGGGCCTGTCGGGGGAGCTGTTCGAAAGCGAGCTGTTCGGCCACCGCAAAGGCGCGTTCACCGGTGCCGTGGCCAACTCGCCGGGCCGGGTGTCGCAGGCCGATGGCGGCACGCTGTTTCTCGACGAAATCGGCGAAGTGCCGATCGGCCTGCAGGCGAAGCTGCTGCGCTTCCTGCAGGACAAGGCCTACGAAAGCGTCGGCGATCCGGTCACCCGTCAGGCCGATGTGCGGCTGGTGGCCGCGACCAACCGCGACCTGAACGCGATGGTCCGCGCCGGCACGTTCCGCGAAGACCTGCTGTACCGGCTCGATGTCATCCGCATCCACCTGCCGCCGCTGCGCGAGCGGATCGAGGATCTGCCGCAGCTGGCCGCCGGCTTCCTCGACGAATTCATCCGCATCCACCGCGGCCGCGCGCGCGGCTTCAGCGACGACGCCCTCGCGGCACTGGGCCGCCACCGCTGGCCGGGGAACATTCGCGAGCTGCGCAATGTCATTGAGCGCGCGAGCATTTTGTGTCGCGGCGAGCTGATCGAACCGCGCGATCTCGCGCTGGGTGAAGCGGGTGCCGGACCTGCCGGCACTGCGTCACGGCAGACCGGCAGCGGCCTGAGCCTGCAGGCACTGGAACGCGAACATATCCTGACCGTGCTCGGCGAAGCCGAAACGCTGGAAGCGGCGGCCAAGCAGCTCGGCATCGACGCCTCGACGCTTTATCGCAAGCGCAAGCAGTACGGCATCTGAAGGTCACGCCCGGCGCCGCTTCGTGGGTCCGGATCGCTCCGGCCCCTTTTTTCAGGGATCTCCGCGATCCCTTTCGCTGCACCACGCACTGAACGGACTCATGAAAATCCTGCATCGCCTGCTGCTGAGCTACGCCGCGCTGGTCGTTTTCGCTTTCGTCGGCGGCGCGCTGATGGCGCTGGCCTGGGCCAAGTTCGCCACCGGCCCGTGGTACGAGATCGGGCTGCTCGGCGCCAGCGGCCTGTTCGTCAGCGTGGTCGGCATCCGCTTCGGCATCGCCCAGGCCAAAGCCACCAGCGCGCCGCTGCAGAAGATCGCCGCCGCGACCAAGGCCGTGGCCGATGGCCGTTTCGACGTGCGGCTGGAGCGCTCGAACCTCGCCGAGGCCACCGCCCTCGCCGAAAGCTTCAACGAGATGGCCGCGGCGCTGGAGGCCTACAACTCGACCAGCATCGACCGCCTGCTGGCCGAACAGCGCCGCAACGACGTGGTGCTCGGCTCCATCGACGACGGCCTGATCATCGTCGACGAGCGCGCCCAGATCGAGCGCCTGAATCCGATCGCCGCGCGCCAGCTCGGCACGACGGTGGAACTAGCGATCGGCCGCACGCTCGACGACCTGCTCGGCGGCGACCGCTTCGACCAGCGGATCATCGACGACATCGCCAGCCAGCAATTGTCGCAGGACAACGAGCCGGATCTGGTGATCGGCGAAGGCGTGATGCAGCGAACGCTGGCAGTGGCGCTGACGCCATTCACCGACGAAACCCGGCCCGGCCTCGTCGTGATGATCCGGGACGTCACCGAGGAGCGCGAGCAGGAAAAGCTCCGGATGGATTTCGTCCTGCGCGCCTCGCACGAGCTGCGCACGCCGGTCTCCGGCCTTCGCATGGCGATGGACCTGCTGGCCGAGCGCGCGACGTTTGCGCCGGACACGCGCGAGGCCGACCTGTTCGACACCGTGCACACGGAAACCAAGCGTCTGGCCGATCTGGTCAACGACCTGCTCGACGTCTCGCGCCTGAGTCATGCCGACACGCCGCTGAAGCTGGAGCCGGTGCAGCTCGCGCAGATCGCCGAGGACGCCCGCGCCCGCTTCGAGCCGATGGCACTGGAGCGTCGGCTGAGCATCGTCAGCACCACGGCCGACAACCTGCCGGAACTGCAGCTCGATCCGTCGCAGTTCTCGCGCGTGCTGGACAATCTCGTCGGCAACGCCATCCGCCACACGCCACCGGGCGGCGAAGTCGGCATCACCGTGGTCGCCGGGTCAGACGCCATCCGTATCGAAGTCCGCGACAGCGGCGAAGGCATGACCCGCCGGCAGCTGGCGCGGGTGTTCGATCCGTTCGTGCAGTTCGGCCGCAACAGCGGCGGCGCCGGCCTGGGATTGACCCTGTCGCGCGAGATCGTCGAACGCCACGGCGGCCGGATCGAGGTCGCCTCGCAGCGCGGTCAGGGCGCGCGCTTCACCGTCAGCCTGCCGTGGCCAAGCGAGGCCGTGGCGGCCTGATACCGACTCAAGCACGTCGACGACGAGTTCGACTTGCTAGTGGTGCCCATCGCTGAAACTTCCCGTGGCTTCCGACGATGGCTTGCCAAGTTCCTGATGGAACGAAGCGATAATCGCAGCGGTCGTTTCAGGCGCGAGTTTTCCGTGCTTCTCTTGAAGTCCATTGGCGATGTGCCGAACTGTGTCGGCAAGGAAGACGCCCCACGCTTTTGCCTCGTCATGGCCGTTCTCTTCCCAGAAGCCAATCTTGATCGTGCAATGTTGGCCACGCTCAGCAATCCACGCGCTCAACATCTGAATTGAGTGCTCGTCTCGTTGTGCCGCTGGCGGGATGACTAGTGGCTTCATGGGAGTTTCAACTCGCTCAAGTCAGGTTCCATTTGGTCTAGCGCGGATGCAGCGTCAATCAACCATCAGCCCGTAACGAACACATGGGTTGCGGGTCGGCTGGAGCAAATTGGTAGGGACTCACTCTTCTGGCTCACCGAAAACCTTCGCGCGAAGCTCGGGGATCAGCAAAAGAATTGTTTGGCCGACAAATTTTGCGGCCTCCGCACTGCACATTTCTTGCAGCACCGATAGCCGATGTCGAATTGGAACGGTGCCTGCAGGCGGATTGAGCTGAGGGTAAATGAGCAGGCATTGTTCCGCTGGGTCGTAGCGGACGGTGAACTCGTTTGTCAGAACGTCTTTCAATTTCATAACGGGTTCAGTGGGCCCCAACGCGAATTCGGCGTCAATCGACCGGCAACTGATGCAGCGTTTCCACCGGCACCCCAACCCGTCGGCAGGCCCGCGCGCCGATGCCATCGCGCAGTGCGGCGCGGAACACGGGACCGAGCGCGCGCAGCGTGCGTTCGGCGGCGGCGTCCCGCAGCCGTTCGACGCGAGTGCGGCCAATGCGCGCGGCAGCCCAGTCCGGCAGCAGCGCCGCACCCGCCCCGAGAAACAGGTGCTTGGACACCCCGCTCATCGGAATCGGCAGGGACATGCCGGCCAGCACGGCCAGCACTTCACGCGAACGCACCGTGAATGCCAGATCGCCCTGCACGCTCGCGAAGTAGGCTTCGACCTCGGCGACCGATTTCGGCACCTTGCGCGCACCCAACGCTTCGGCCACGCGGGCGTTCTCGGCGTAGTAGCGATCCTGCAGTGCCAGCGGCAGCTCCGGATTCGCGTACAGCAGATAGCCGCGCAGGAAGCTCGACACTTCCGTGACATGCACCCAGGTCAGCAGTTTCGGGCTGTTCGCCGCGTAGGGCCGCCCGTCCTCGGTGCGCCCGGTCACTTTCGCGTGGATGCGGCGCACGCGGGCAATCAGGCGTTCAGCCTCGCCGGTCGGCGCGTAGCTGGTGCCGGCGACAAACGCGGTGGTCCGGCGCAGGCGGCCGATCAGGTCGTGCCGGAAGTTCGAGTGATCCCAGACGCCGGCCAACGCGGCCGGGTGCAGCGTCTGCAGCATCAAGGCGCCGATGCCGCCGGCCATCATGCCGGGGAAATCCGAGTGGATGCGCCAGGTCACGCTGTCCGGACCGAACAGGCCGGGATCACCGAGCGGTTGGTCGTATTCGATCGCCAACTGCTCGTTGCGCGGGAACACGCCGACGACCCAGTCGCGCAGGCGGGTCTGCAGCGGGCCGGTCAGGGTCGGAACCAGTCCGGCAACGGTCCGCGGCAGGCGCGGCCGGTGCAATCGATTGGAAGAAGTCATGCGGCAGTGTACGGACGCAACGGCTTTCAGACGCGCAGTGACGCGACCCGCTCGGCATTGAGCGCGGCAACGGCCCGGAATTCCGGCGTGATGCGGGCATCGTCCGCCAGCCGCTGCCAGTAGCGCACGGCCCACGGCTGCGCCGCCTGCGCCTGCGCCAGATGCCGGGTCAGCGGCGGGCGCGGCATGAAGTCCGGTGTACGCACCTCCCCGCGCTGCGGTGCGTACAGCATCGGCAGCATGTCGTAGGCCGGCGCCAGCGACAGCGGCCAGCGGCCGTCGAAGCACAGGCTCAAATTGCCGAAATGCATGTCGGTATTGGCGATCAGCCCACCGAAGGCAGATAGCCACGCAATCCGTTCAACCGCATCCAGCGGCAGCTTGCGCAAGGTGGCGAGCGTCATCGCGGTGGCCAGCCAGTCGCGTCGCTGGCCGACGAACTCGGCATCGATCACGCCGAGCGAGAACAGGCCGCGCCGGCCCTGCGCGCCGATGCGGTCGAAGCGTTCGACTTCGAGCAACATTCGCCCGCCGCGTTCGATCGCGATGCTCGGCGCTGCGTCGATGCCGGCCTCGCGCAGCACGGCGCTGGCGTGGCTTTCGGCAATCAGCAGATCGCCCCAGCGCCGGCCGGACGGTGTGGTCAGCGGCTCCGAAAACTTCACCAGCACGTGGCGCGCGCGACCGTCATCGTCGGCAACGAAGGCCGTGAACTTCGGCTGCTCGCCGCCGGGCGAGGAACCGCCGGCCTCGCCGCTCAGCGCCCGCTCGGCCAGCGCCGGATAGTCCTCGCGCGACTGCAGCGCGGGCTCGGGCCGCGCCTGAAACCGGCGCAGCGATTCATGGCCGACGATCAGGTTGCCGATCGCATCCTCGCCGCGCTGCACCAGCCAGACCAGCGCGTGGTCGTTGTTCCAGTCGCCGAGCCGCGGCGGCAGGCCGAGATCCTGCGCCGACTGCGCCAGCGCCCGGCCGACGAAGCCCTGCGGCCGCATGTCGTCGAGAAACCACGGCAGGTCGTCATAGACCGCCGAGGTGCCGCCCTCGAGCGATTCGTACCAGCCGCCGCCGTGCAGCACGGCAAGCAGACCGATCTCGTGCGCGCGGCCGTCGTGGTCGACGCGATAGACCGGCAGATCGCCGCCCAGAACACGGCCGGGGCCGCGAATCTCGCGGCGCAGGCCGTAGCGCGCGGCCCGGCTGCGGCCCAGCGCCATGACTTCTGGGGCCATGCGTCGCAGCAGGCGCGACACCGTCGGCTGGCTGACGCCGAGGCGCTCGACGATCTCCGCCGCCGTGCGCGGACCGGCCACCAGGTACGGAATCAGGTCGTTTTCCATGCCGAAAGCATAAAGAAATGCATGGATAATGAATAGATAAAATTATTTATCTATATGAATTAGCGAATCTATTCACCGATCTTTCTGGCCGCTTGAATACCTGATTCAGCGGCGATCGCCGCCAGCACGCGTCTCACGATGCATCACCCGACGGGCGTGCCAGAACCGTTCGATCACCGCGCCGACGGCAACACCGACGGCCACACCGACGCCATACGCCGCGAGGTCGAACCACGCAAAGCGCGAGCCGAGAACGAGGTGGCCCGCCGTGGTGGCCCGAATCGCGTTCAGCAAAGGCACCTGCCAAAGCTGCGAAAACTCGACCAGACCGGCAGTCGCGAACGCCAGCATCGCCAAGGTCCGTGTCGACGCGGCCGGCCTGACGAAGCCCCAGCCGAAGAAGACCAACAGCGCCCACAGCGCATCGCCCGGGTACTTGCCGAGCGCGGCCGGAAACAGCGCCGGGTATCCGCGCGATGCCAGTCCCAGCGCGATGACCGTCATGCTGGCGACATCTGCCAGCCCCGACTGAGCCTCATCCCAATCGGCCCGACCCGGCCTCCCTCACGGCTTCGGCAGGTTCTCGATCACCACCGGCTCGATGGCATCGGCCGGCGTGAAGCCGAAGACCTTGCCGTAGAAATATAGCTCGGCCTCGAGACTGCGCTTGATCGCCGCCGACGCACGGAAACCGTGTCCTTCGCCCGGGAACGGCACATACGCCACCGGCAGGCCGCGGCGCTTTACCGCATCGAACATCATTTGCGACTGGTTCGGCGGCACCACCTTGTCGTCCAGACCCTGGAACAGGATCAGCGCGCTGTCGATGCGATCCACCGCGTGGATCGGCGAGCGGGATTCGTACAGCGCCTTCTCGGCCGGATACGGGCCGATCAGGCTGTCGAGGTAGCGCGATTCGAACTTGTGGGTGTCGCGCGCCAGCACTTCGAGATCACCGACGCCGTAATAGCTGGCACCCGCCTTGAACACGCCCGGCCGGAACGCGAGCGCACCGAGCGTGGTGTAGCCGCCGGCGCTGCCGCCGCGGATCGCCAGCCGCTTCTCGTCGGCAAGCCCTTTCGACACCAGATACTTCGCGGCGTTGACCGAGTCATCGATGTCGACGATGCCCCACTGCCCATTCAGGCGCCGGCGATAGTCCCGGCCGTAGCCGCTGGAGCCGCCATAGTTGACGTCGACCACGCCGATGCCGCGCGAGGTCCAGAACTGGATCGACGGGTTGAACGTCATCGTCGTCTGGCTGGTCGGGCCGCCGTGGCTCAGCACCACCAGCGGCGGCTTCTCGCCCGGCGGGCCGACGAACGCCGGATTCATTGCCGGGTAGAAGAACGCGTGCGCCGTCCTGCCTCCGGTGGTCGGGAATTCGATCGCCTGCGGCTTCGACAGCTGGCGGGCATCAAGCTTCAGGCTGCTGCCGCGTCGGAGGACTTCGAAACGCTGCGTCTTCAGATCGAGCCGGACCAGCGAGCGGGCTTCGGTATCGGAGCCTCCGAGGAACGCGATGAAGCCGTCGCCGACCTGCAACTCCTTGATTTCCTTGAACGGGGTCTTGATGTCACGACGGGTGCCGGTTTTCGGATCGATTTCCGTGAGCCGGGCCTCGCCGTTGGCGATGTCGCTGGCGATGATCGTGCCGGCCGGCGTGAAGCCGTAGCGGCGCATGCCGAATTCCCACTGCGGCTCGCCGAATTCGGTGGCCGATTTCAGGATCAGCCGGGTCTTGCCGCCGTGCCAGCCGTACAGGTTCCACCAGCCGCTGCGGTCGGACGCGAACACCAGTTCGCCGCTCGGCGACCATTCGGGCTGGAACACCGACTCGTCGGCACCACCGGCAACGGTTTCGATGCCGGTCAGGAAACCATCGGCATCGAAGCTGGCAACGGACAAGGTCGTGCCGTCCCACGGCATGTTCGGGTGCCGCCACGACAGCCACGCCAGCCGCCTGCCGTCCGGACTGACTTTCGGCGACGAGTAGAAGTCCGCCCCGGATGCGAGCGTGCGTATCGTGTGCTCGCCTTCCAGATCGATCGCCACCAGCGTGTTGACCGCCTCGCCACCATTGGCCGGATGGGCTTCGCGCACGGCGATCATCCGCACCCGCGGCACATCGATCGTGGCATCGGCGAAGCGCGAGCCGGGCTCGGCGCGGAACGACTGCGGCGGGCCATCCGGCGGCTGCAGGTACAGCGCCTGATCCTTGAAATTCGAGAAGTAGGCGATGTTGCCCTTCACCACGAAGCCGCCGCCGCCGTACTCGTGCGCGCGAGTGCGCACGTTGTAGTCGCCCGGCGTCAGTTCGTCGAAGGCACCGTCTGCCCGGCGCCGCATCAGCACGCCGCGACCGCCCTCCTTCGGCCGGCCTTCGACCCAGTAGATCGCGGCACCATCAATGGCAACCTGCCCGAGCCGCAGGCTGTCGGCGACGATGGCATCCGACGTGATCGGCGACGGCCAGCTGCCGTACGGCGCGGCCGTCGGCGTCTTTGCCGCAGCGGCGGCGGGATCGGACGTCAGCATGGCCGTGGCCGCCGAGACGGCAATGGCGAGGAAACGCGTGCGCAACTCGGGCATGACAGGACTCGATCGGGCCGCGCGCGCACGAAAAATGCAGACCGGGCACAGTCTGCGGACGGGTCGACGCGACCATCGGTCGGTCTTGCGTGTTCGATCATCGGTAGGCGGCAGGCAAGGAAAGGAATACCACTGGCTGGCCGGACTATAGCGCGCAACATCGCGGCGCTGAACTCCGGCCCCGTCGTGGTCGACCGCTCGCAACTATGGGCGCTGAAAAGGAATTTTTCGCAATGTCGTCATCGCAGAAAACAGCCACCGCCGTGCTCGCCAGCGGTCGCGAGGCGCTGTCGCGCCGGATCACCCGCGGCTACCTGATCGCCCTCGCCGCGATCGCGCTGCTGTCGCTCGGCTCGCACCTGCTGCTGGTCCATCTGCTCGACACGCAGCGCGGCTACGCGCCGGCCATCAACCTGGCCGGACGCCAGCGCATGCTGTCGCAGCGGGTGTCGCGTTTCGCCCTCGAATACAGCACCGCGCCGACTGCGGACGACCGCGCCCGCAGCGCCCGGCTGCTCGATGAAACGCTGACCGCGCTGACCACCGCGCACGACACCCTGAGCCGCGGCAATCTGCGGCTCGGCATCGCCCCGCCGCACTCGGCCGAGCTGCAGGCGATGTACGACGCGCCACCGGTCGATCTCAACCGCCGGATCGAGGCCTATACCCGCGCCGCGCGGGACCTGCTGGCGATGCCGAAATCGGCACTCGCCGCGCGTCCGGACGCCTTGCAGCAAGTGCTGGACGCCGCACAGTCGCCGCTGCTGGCTGCGCTCGACACCGTCACCCGCCGCTACGAGACCGACAGCCAGCAGCAGGTCGATCAGCTGGCGCTGCTGCAGAACGGGCTGCTGGCCGTGGTGCTGCTGACTCTGCTCGGCGAAGCGCTGCTGATCTTCCGGCCGATGGTCGCTGCCGTGCGCAGCAGCCACGCGAAGATCGACGACGCGCGGCTGGAGCTGGAATCGGTGTTCGACGGCATCCCGGAATCGGTCTTCGTGCTCGACGATGACCTCGTCATCCGGCGCAGCAACCGCGCCGCGGCTCGGCTGTGGGACCGCGACCTCGACGCGCTGCAGGATCAACCGCTGACCGCGCTGGCCGAGGACGCCACCCGCCTGGTGCGCGCCGTGGTGCGCCGGGCAGCGTTCCATCAGCTGCACGAACTAACCGCCCGGCGTGACGACGGCAGCAGCTTCCCGTTCGAATACCAGCTGGCACCGCACACCGGCGGCACCTATCTGCTGTCCGGCCGCGATGTCACCGAGCGGCGCGAGCGCGAGCACCGTCTGCGGATGTACGAATCGGCGTTCGTCAATTCGTCGGAGCCGATCGTGATCTTCGAAAGCCTGACGCCCGGCGGCGCCAGCGATCACCTCGCCTACATCAATCCGGCGTTCACCCAGATCCTCGGATACACGCCGCTGCAGGTGATCGGCCAGCCGATGGACGCCCTGCTGATGCCGGACCCGGCACCGGACGTGTCCGAACGGATCGCGAAGGGTTTCTCGTCGCGCGTGCCGCAGGTGGTGGAAACGCCGATGCAGCGGCGCGACGGCACGCCGCTGTGGTGCGAGCTGACCTTCATGCCGACGCCGGACGCCCGCGGCACCGTCAACCACGTGGTGCTGATCATCCGCGACATCAGCGAACGCCGCGAACGCGAGCGCAAGGTCTGGGAGCAGGCCAATCTCGACCTGCTGACCGGCCTGCCGAACCGCCGCCTGTTCAACGAACGGCTGCGCGTGACCCTGGAGGAAGCCGAACGCACCCGGCAGCCGGCAGCGCTGCTGTTCATCGATCTCGACGGCTTCAAGGCAGTCAATGATCGACATGGTCACGACGCGGGCGACGAACTGCTGCGTCAGGTGGCGCGGCGGCTGACCGGGACCGTCCGCGGCGAGGATCTCGTGGCCCGCCTTGCCGGCGACGAATTCACCGTGATCTGCCCGAAGTGCCCGGATCGCACGGAAGCGGCCCGCGTCGCCCAGCGGATCATCGACCGGCTGGCGGAGCCGGTCGAACTGGCCAGCGGGGCCGTCAAGGTCGGCGCCAGCATCGGCGCAGCGCTGTATCCGGTCGATGCCGCGTCCCCGCTGCAGCTGGTGCGGGCGGCGGATCAGGCGATGTACCGGGCCAAGGCGGCCGGCCGGAATACGGTCCGCCATGCCGGCGACGAGCCGCCGCCGGCGCTGAAATCGGGCAGCGACGCGGCCTGAGCGCAGGCCGCGTCGCTGCCGAGGCGCGTCAGTACAGCAGGCGCGTGCGCAAGGTGCCGGAGATCGCCGCCAGCTGTTCGCGCAGTGCTTCGGCCTGATGATCGGCGGCGGCGATGTCGATCACGACGTAGCCGATGTTGCCGCTGGTCTGCAGGTACTGGCCTTCGATGTTGACCTCGCCCTTCGAGAACAGGTCGTTGATCCGGGACAGCATGCCCGGCCGGTTCTCGTGGATGTGCAGCAGGCGATGGCTGTTCGGATGCTCCGGCAGCGACACTTCCGGGAAGTTGACGGCCGACAGGGTCGAGCCGTTGTCGCTGTAGCGCACCAGCTTGGCCGCGACTTCGACGCCGATGTTCTCCTGCGCTTCCAGGGTCGAACCGCCGATGTGCGGCGTCAGGATGACGTTGTCCATGCCGATCAGCGGCGAGACGAACTTGTCGTCGTTGCCCTTCGGCTCGACCGGGAAGACGTCGACCGCCGCGCCGCCGACCTGACCGCTGCGCAGCGCGTCCGCCAGCGCGTCGATGTCGACGACGGTGCCGCGCGACGCGTTGATCAGCAGCGCGCCCCGCTTCATCGCATTGATCTCCGGCGTACCGAACATCAGCTTCGTCGCCGGGGTTTCCGGCACGTGCAGCGACACGATGTCCGAGCGATGCAGCAGGTCGTTCAGGCTCGCCGCCGGCATCGCGTTGCCGAGCGCCAGCTTGGTTTCGATGTCGTGATAGATCACGCGCATGCCGAGGCTTTCGGCCAGCACGCCGACCTGCGTGCCGATGTGTCCGTAGCCGATCAGCCCGAGCGTCTTGCCGCGGACTTCAAAGCTGCCGACGGCGGTCTTCGACCAGCCGCCGCGGTGGCATTCGGCGTTCTTTTCCGGAATGCGCCGCATCATCATGATCGCCTCGGCGATCACCAGTTCGGCGACCGAGCGCGTGTTCGAGTACGGCGCGTTGAACACCGGAATGCCGCGCGCCTGTGCCGCTTCGAGATCGACCTGGTTGGTGCCGATGCAGAAGCAGCCGATGGCGCCGAGGCGCTTGCCTTCGGCGATGACCTTCGCGGTCAGCTGCGTGCGCGAGCGGATGCCGACCATCCGGGCATCGGCGATCGAGCGGATCAGCTCCGGTTCCGGCAGCGCCTTTTCATGGAATTCAAGGTTGGTGTAGCCGGCAGCGCGGAAGTGTTCGACGGCGGTCTGGGACACGCCTTCCAGCAGCAGAATCTTGATGTCCTGCTTCGGAAAAGAGGTTTTTTTCATGGGGCCTTGCATCCACCGCGGGTTGTGCGGCGCGCAATGATGCCAGCACGAGGCCGCAGGGTCAGCCCGGATCAGCGGATCGCCAATCCGGAAACCCGGCGATCATCGGCCGGCGGCCGCGCGCTCGACCGCCCGACGCGCGCCTTTCCCGCTGATTTCGCGACGATTTTCGTCGCCGTTGGACGCGAACGCAGGCACCAGCGTGGCGGCCTGCGTCCGCCCGACGCCGCCGGCGCGCACGCGCTTCAGCCGAACACGACGACGCTTTGCCGCGTCAGCGCCACGGGCCGGCCATGCTGGTCGGCCAGCGTCGCCGTCTGTGCGAGGTAGCCGTCGCGGCCGGCGTTGACCTCGGCATCCATCAGCCACGGCGCCTGCGGCACATCGAGCGGCTGGCCGAGGAACTCGAGGGTCCAGGTCAGCGAACTGGCGACGGTCGGCTTCCTGAACGTCGACAGGGCCGGCGACGGAATGGCATCGGCCAGCGCGATCGCCACCGCCTCGGTGATCACCGGTTCGTCGGCGATCGCGACCCAGACCTGCGTCCGCGCCTCGGAACCACCGCAGTACGGCCAGGCACCCTGCGCCCACGACAGCTTCATGTGCTGCATGAACGCCGGCGCGATGCCGGCAACGTACGGCAGGCGTCGTGCACTTTCGAGCGGCGACGCAGTGATCGCCGGCAGTTCGATGGCGATGGCCGAAGGCCGCGCCGCACCGAACACCGCGATGACCAGACAGGCCAGCTGTTCGCCGTCGAACAGCCGCGCTTCGGCGTGGATCGCCGACTTGCCGACGCGCAGCACCCGCGCCTCGACCCGCACGGTTCCGGCCGGCACCGGTGCGATGAACGTGGTCTGCAAGGTGCGTAACAGCGGCGCCTCCGGCGCGATCTGCCGGATCGCCTTCACCGCGAGCGCCGCCTGCAGGCCGCCGAACACGCTGCGGCCCTGCAGCCACTCGTCGCCGACGGTGGCGGTGAAGGTGCCGGCCGCAGCCGCCGGCGTCAGGGTGTCGAGTACGTCCGAAAAGCGCATGTTGAACAGTCCAGGGTCAGGGAAATCGGGGCCGGCTCGCCTCGTCCGACGACGGCCGGCATCTCGTGGTCGGCACGCTGCCGCACCGAATGATGCCATCCGGATGGTGACGGGCCGTGACCTGCGACGAACGCCCGAGCCGCAGCGGGCACCAACCCGACACCGTGATCATCTGGCGCCAGCGACCGCCGGCCGGACGCCGATCGATCCGGAGGCGCAGCGGGGACAACCTGCAGGCATCGCTAGATTATTGAGCTTGATCACAATTTTTGCGGCCGACGGGCGTTATCATCGGACGCGCACGGCGCAGGGAAGTCCCGGAGTCAGCGGTCGTCGCGGCTGCTGGAATCCACATGGACGCGCGTCGACGAACGTCGACATCGCATCGATGGCGGAGCCGCACAGCGACAGCATTGACGACGCGTTGGCGGGGATGAATCGCCGATCAGCGCGGATGTACACTCGTACCGGCAATTTTCAGGGATTTGTGAGCAGGGGACCTTGGCGACGGCGGCCGGGGCATCCCGGATACATCGACGAGGATCGCGCATTGAGCTATCGCGGAACGACATCCGGTGCGTCAGCATCGTCGTCGCCGCGCGTCTGCGTGCTCTCGCTGTGGGCGCTGCTGGTGGCGTTCGCCGCGGTCTTCGCTCGCCCCGCCGCCGCGCTGTCTGCCGACAAGTCGTTCCACAACTTCGTCCGCGACTCCTGGTCGATCGAGCAAGGCCTGCCGCAGATCGCAGTGCAGGCCATCGCGCAGGATCACGAGGGCTACATCTGGGCCGGCACCCTGAGCGGCCTCGCCCGCTTCGACGGCGTGCGCTTCACCACGTTCAATCCGGCAATACGCCGGCGCTGCCGAGCAGCACGATCCAGGCGCTGCACACGGACCGCGACGGGCGGCTGTGGATCGCGACGAACAAGGGTGTCGCCGTCTACCGCGATGGTCGCTTCGTCACCGTGCCGGTCGAGAATCCGGTGGCCAGTGCCGAAATGGACGTGCAGGACATCCTGCCGAGCGCCAGCGGCGAGGTGCTGGTGGCGACCACGGCCGGCCTGTTCCGGGTGGTCAATGACAAGCTGCAGCAGGACCGTGCCGTGCCGGGGCCGCTGTTCTCGATCATCGAATCCGGCCAGGACAACCGCTGGATCGGCGGCTGGGGCGGCGTCTACCAGCAGCATGGCAACACCTTCGCGTTCGAGATGCTGCCGGGCCTGAGCCTGCACGACACGGTGCAGCATCTGGTGATTTCCGGATCGCGGCTGTGGGCAGGCACCAGCACCGGCCTGTTCGTGCGCGAGGGCGGCGTCTGGCAGCGCTACGACCGCCTGCCGACGCTGGCCTCGTCATCGATCGGCGTGCTGTACGAAGACCGCAGCGGCAATCTGTGGGTCGGCACGTCCAGCGGGCTCGTGCGCATGCGCAACGGCGAGCTGGTGGAACAGATCGACAACGAGCGCATGGGCACGCGCTGGGAGTACCTGACGGCGTTCGAGGATCGCGAGAACAACCTCTGGCTCGGCAGCCGCACCCGCGGCCTGACCCGGTTCTGGAACGGCCTGACCACGCGCTACAGCCTGCAGGAAGGGCTGAGTTCGCCGCTGGTCTGGTCGGTGGAGCGCGACAGCTTGAACCGGGGCGACAGCCGGCTCTGGGTCGGCACCGACAACGGCCTGAGCGAGCTATCGGGCAACCGTTTCCGGCAGGTGCTGCCGGGCAGCGCCCTGCCCGATCCCAGCGTCTACAGCCTGCTGGTCGAAGGCGATGACATCTGGATCGGCACCTCGCATGGTGCCGTGCTGATGCGGCGCGGCGAACTGGTGGCCTTGTCGGCGTTGAAAGGGCTCGAAGGTCTGCGCATCAACGGCATCCTGCGCGATCGCGCCCGGCGCCTATGGTTCGCGACCTCGAACGGCCTGTTCCGCTACGCCGGCGGCGCACTGACCCGCTTCGGCGAGAACGAGGGCCTGAGCGACCCGAGCGTCCGGGTGCTGTACCAGACCCGCGATGGCCGACTGCTGCTCGGCACGCAGTTCGGGCTGGCCGAGTGGCTCAATGGCGAGGTTCAGGCGATCGGCGCTGGCGAAGGCCTGCCGAACGACATCGACGTCACCGCCATCCACGAACTGCCGGATCGCCGGCTCGTCGTCGGCACCGCCACCGAGCAGCTGTATGTCTACGAGGGCAGCCGCTGGATCGAGTTCAACCACGACCATGGCCTGCCGCAGAACTCGGCGTTCTTCATCACCAACGACGACAAGGGCTATCTCTGGGTAGCCGGGCTGCGCGGGCTGTACCGGGTTCCGGTCGACGACCTGCGTCTGCCCAAGGACGGTGTCCGCCGCCCGGTGCGCAGCGAGCCGTACGGCAACGAGCTGAGCGCGCGCACCACCGGGCCGCGCGGCGAGTGCTGCAACGGTGCGGGCAACAGCAAGGGGCTGATGGCCGGCGGCGTGCTGTGGCTGCCGACACGCGATGGCGTGCTGTCCGTGCCGACCGACACGCTGGTGCGCAATCCGGTGCCGCCGACGGTCAAGGTCGAAAGCGTGTCCACCGGCGGCAAGTGGATCAGCGCCAGCGCCTTTCTGGCAGCACCGCTGCCGGCTCGGGCGCGCGACCTGAGCTTCAAGTTCTCGGCGCTGAGCTACCAGGACCCGTATGCGGTGCAGCTCGAATATCGCCTGCGGGGTTACGACGAGAACTGGCAGCCGGTGAAGGATTCGCTGAGCCGCTACGCCGACTACACCAATCTGCCACCCGGCGAGTACGTGTTCGAGGTCCGTGGCGCCAACAATGCCGGGGTCTGGAGCGAAACGCCGGCGATGCTGGCGTTCCGGATCACACCGTTCTTCTACGAGACCATCTGGTTCTACCTGATGATCGCGGTGATCGTCCTGACGCTGGCGTACGGCATCCACCGCTGGCGGCTCGGTTCGCTGACCCGGCGGCGCGCCGTGCTCGAAACGATCGTCGCGCAGCGTACCGACGCGCTGGCGCTGGCCAACCAGCAGCTCGAGCAGGCCAGCTATACCGACCCGCTGACCGGCCTGCGCAATCGCCGATACCTGCTGAACCAGTTGCCGCAGGACCTGGCGTTCTACCGGCGCAAGGGCGTCGAGTGCTACGACGAGGACACCATCCTTCTGTTCCTGCTGGTCGACATCGATCACTTCAAGCAGATCAACGACAGCCACGGCCATGGCGGCGGCGATCTGGTGCTGCAGCAGTTCAGTGCGCTGCTGAGCGAATTGGTGCGCGTGGGCGATTACGTGACGCGCTGGGGCGGCGAGGAATTCCTGATCGTGTCGCGGCCGCTGTCGCAGCATCATGCGATCAGCTACGCCTCGCGCATCTGCACCGTGATTTCGGCGCATCCGTTCGCGGTCGGCGCGCCGACGCCGCTGCGGCTGACCTGCTCCGTCGGCTTCGCCGAATACCCGCTGCGCAACACGCCGCCATCGCTCGACTGGCAGGATCTGGTCGAACTCGCAGACCGCGCGCTGTACCACGTCAAGGAAACCGGCCGGAATGGCTGGGCTGCGTTCCGGTTCACCGCCAAGACGCCGTTCCAGACCCTGATGCGCCGGTTCAAGGACGACCGCGCCGCACTGCTGGCCGAAAACGACCTGCTGCTGATCAGCTCGCGCGACCCGCTGCCACCGGACTCGCAGGCCGTGACGCTGGAGTTCAAGGCGCGATCCTGAGACGCGCGACGGCCGAGGGGTCGCCAGCGGACGCGCGACTGCATCCGGCGCGGGACTTCACCGCATCCAACCGGGATACACATTCCGGAGCGGCCCGATGATCGAATCCCTGATCCTGATCCTGCTGGCCGTGCTCGGCATCGGCGCCGCCGTCTGGCTGTTCTTCACCGTGCTCGGGCTGGTGCTGAACCTGATCGTCTGCCTCGTGCTCGGCGTGCTCGGGATCATCGGCGGGGCCTTGCTGCTGGCGCTGCTGTTGCCGCTGGGCGTCGGCGTCGCCCTGATCGCGCTGCCGATCCTGGGTCTGGTGCTGCTGCCGGCACTGCTGCCGCTGCTGCTGATCGGCGCGCTGCTGTGGTGGTGGCTGAAGCCCGGCACCAGCCAGTGGGCGACCTGACGCCGGCCGTCGATTCAGGACGCGGTCACCCGGGGCGGTTGCGCATCCAGTCGGCGGTCTCGAAGAAGCTGGCCATCAGACGTTCGCGCAGCGCCGGCGGATACGGCTGACGTTCGAGCGCCTGCAGCATGCAGGTCAGCCACTGGTTGCGCTCCGCTTCGCCGATCGCGTACGGCAGGTGCCGCGCCCGCAGCCTCGGGTGACCGAATCGGCTGATGTAGTGATCCGGCCCGCCACTCCAGCCGCACAGAAACCAGAAGAACTTGTCACGCGAGCCGTTCAGCATCGGCGGATGCAGTTCGCGGACGGTCTTCGCGGACGGATCCGCGTCCATGATCGCGTAGAAGTCGTCGACCAGCGCCCGAATGCCGGGCTCGCCGCCCAACAGTTCGAACAAGGTCTCGGCCTCGCTCGCAGGATCGGAATCGGGTTTCACGTCGGTCATCGGTTTGTCGGCAGGCGTTTCGGCTGCAATGATAGAGGCCTGCCGGAATCCCGCGAGCGCCGCCCAGACAGCGCCGCCAATCGGATCGTCCGGCCTGCTCGTCAGACCGGCGCTGGCAGGCCGGTGTCCCGGAGTACGGTCGGCCCGGCAGCATCACTGACCCAGGAGAGAGAAACGTGTTCGGCTCAGCCAAGAAAGCAGATTCCAGAAAGGCGCAGGACATGGCATCCCGCGAGCCTGCCGCCGACGTCCTCGTCGTGGCCCCCGAGGCCTACCTCCGCGACCGCCTGAGCGCCGAAGCGCTGCAGCTTCCGGCCGACCGCCGCGTGCAGACCGTGTCGCTGACCGATCCGCGGGCCACCGGCGGCATCGAAAGTCCTTACGTGCTGAGCCTGTTCAACAATCCGCTCGATCTCGACGCGCTGGCCGATCAGGTCGTGGCGGCCCGCGGTGCCGGACGCGAGACGGTGCTGATCGTCGCGATCAACTCGACCCAGCTGGTTGCCCTGGGTCAGTGGCTGGAGCGCCGCGCGCCGACCGGTCGCCTGCAGGGCACGCGGCTGCTGCTGGCGTCGGATGTCGATGGCGTGGCGCAGCAGCTGATCCAGCGCCTGCGGCCGGTGACCGAAGACAACGTCATCCGGATGCCGGCGACGACGGAAGTCGACAACACGGCGTTCAAGAACTTCTTCGTGTTCAGCCCGGAACTGCAGGCGCTGGTCGCCCGCATCCGCGGCTTCGCCCAGAACGGCGTCAGCCGCGCCTGCCTGCTCGGCGGCCCCGGCAGCGGCAAGACCACGCTGGCTTATTACTACTTCCTGGTGCGCAGCAAGGGCCGTTTCGTCTCGATCAACCTCGCTGCCGAGAACGTCGGCGACAAGGCGGCGATCAAGTCGCTGCTGTGCGGCCACGTCTCGGGTGCGTTTCCGGGTGCCGGAGCCCGCACCGGCGCCTTCCAGCACGCGCGCGATGGCGTCTGCTTCCTCGACGAAAGCCATGAAATCAGCGGTGCCGTGATGGAAGTGCTGATGGAAGCGCTCGACAACGGCCAGTACCTGCCGTACGGCGCATCGGCCAAGCAGCCGCTCGAATGCGCCGTGCTGTACGCGACCAATCGCAGCTGGACCTTCCTGCAGAACGCCGTCAATCTCGATCAGTTCACGCGGCTGGGGGCTTCGACCCTGCAGGTGCCGGAGCTGTCGCGCCGCGAGGAAGACATGATCGCCGTCGTCGCCACCTGTCTGAGCCGGCTGGCGTCGAAATGCTCGAACTGGGTGGCGCCGACCGGCCTCAGCTCCGAAGCCTGGGCCACGATCAAGGACTGCCGCTGGCACGGCAACATCCGCGGCGTGGTCCGCGTGCTCGAATCGGCGTTCGTCGATACCGCCACGACGCGCGGCGGCGACACCTTGATCCGAGCGCCGGAAATCGAGCAGGGCATCCTGCTGTGGGAGCCGAAGACCCATCACAGCCATCAGATCTATGCGGCCGCCTGACGCGACTGCACGGCGGAACCACCAGGCGCGAGCAACCCTCGCGCCTTTTTTGTGCTCGCCGCCCGGAGGGCCGCGGCGATCACGGCGATCGACGCGAGCCAATCCGGACGGGCGATGCCGCGAGCCGCGCGCATCCTCTAAAGTTGCGCCATGACCGACTCCCTCACGAGCGCGCCGCGCCGACGCGCCGCCCTCGCCTTCATCTTCGTCACCGTCGTGCTCGATGTTCTGGCCTTTGGCGTGATCATTCCGGTGCTGCCGCGGCTGATCGAGCAGTTCCGTGGCGGCAATACCGCTTACGCCGCTGAAACCTATGGCATTTTCGCCACGGCCTGGGCCTTGATGCAGTTCCTGTTCTCCCCCGTACTGGGCGCGCTGTCGGATCGCTTTGGCCGT
Organism: Nevskia sp.; assembly: GCF_021732705.1. Taxonomy (GTDB): domain Bacteria; phylum Pseudomonadota; class Gammaproteobacteria; order Nevskiales; family Nevskiaceae; genus Nevskia. Next base: position 339,807 of record NZ_JAKFUM010000007.1, read on the forward strand.
CGCCCGGTGATCCTGATCTCGTGCTTCGGCCTCGGGCTCGACTACATCGTGATGGCGCTGGCACCGAGCCTTGGCTGGCTCCTCGTCGGGCGCATCCTGTCGGGCATCACCGCGTCGAGCTTCTCGGTCTCCGCGGCGTATGTGGCGGACATCACGCCACCGGAAAAGCGCGCCGCCGGCTACGGCATTCTCGGTGCGGCATTCGGCGTCGGCTTCGTCATTGGCCCGGCGATGGGCGGGGTGCTGGGCAGCATCAGCGAACGCCTGCCGTTCTGGACCGCCGCCGCCCTGGCGCTGATCAGCGCGACCTACGGCCTGTTCGTGCTGCCGGAATCGCTGCCGCCGGAGCGGCGCTCGCCGTTCCGTTGGGCGCGGGCCAATCCGATCGGCGCGCTCAAGCTGCTGCGTTCCTATCCGGGCCTGACCGGACTCGCGGCGATCAATCTGCTGTTCCAGATCGCGCGCTACGTGCTGCCGAGCGTCTTCGTGCTGTACACGAGCTACCGCTACCACTGGGACGCGCAGACCACCGGGCTGACCCTGACCTTCACCGGGCTGCTGAACGTAGCCGTCGAAGGCGGACTGGTGCGGCCGTTCGTCGCACGCTTCGGCGAACGCATCTCGATGTTCGCCGGACTGTCGTGCGGGACTGCCGGCTTCCTGTGGATGGCGCTGGCGCCGGACCAGATCTGGTTCTGGGCCGGCATGCCGATCTTCGCGCTGATGGGCCTGTTCAACCCGGGCCTGCAAAGCCTGATGACGCGCCGCGTGCTGCCCACCGAGCAGGGCCAGCTGCAGGGTGCGAACACCAGCCTCGTCGGCATCGCCGGCTTGGTCGCGCCGGGTCTGTTCACGGTCAGCTTCGCGTGGTTCATCGGGCCGGGTGCCAGCCTGCATCTGCCGGGCGCGCCGTTCCTGCTGGCCGCCACGCTGACCTTCAGCGCGCTGCTGCTGACCCGCGTGTTCACGCGCCCGGCGCTGCCGGCGGCCGCATGAAGCCGGCGCTGCCACCCGCGCTCGAATCGGCGCTCTCGGCCTGGTTCGACGACGATGACAGCGCCGCGCTCGAACGCGCCTGCGAGCTTGCAAGGACCCAGGTCCGCGAGATCGACGCGCTGCTGACCTGGGTCCGCGACTACGGCGGCTCGGCGGCGGCCACGGCACTGGCACAACGGCGACTGCGCTTCGCCCTCGGCCTGCCGGTGATCGCAGGTCCGGTTTGCCGCCGCCCCACGAGCGATTGAACGAGCACATGCATGATCGACGACGATGACCAGGACGACGACCTCGACGAGGCCGATGACGAGGCCGACGACGGCGAGGCGCCGGCACGCCATCCGAAGCCGGTCGACTCGGTCCGCCTCGACAAGTGGCTGTGGGCGGCCCGCTTCTACAAGACGCGCAACATCGCGAAGGAAGCCATCGAAGCTGGTCATGTGCGCTATGACGGCAGCCGGGCCAAGGTCGCGAAGGACGTCGCGATCGGGGCGGAGATCAGCATTCGACGTGGCCAGGACGAGATGCAGGTGACGGTCCTCGAGCGCTCCGACCAGCGCCTCGGCGCGCCTTTCGCGCGCCTGCTGTATGCGGAAACCGACGCCAGCCTGGCACGACGCGCCCGCGAAGCCGAACTCCGCGCGGCTGCGGACGAGCAGTTCAGCGATCGGCCGAACAAGCTGCAGCGACGATTGATCCACCGCTTCAAGCGCTCGCTCGGGCGCGGATGAAGCATCTGCTGGTCGTCTTCAGCACCCAGACCGGGCGCACGGCGGCGCTGATCGAAGCCGCCTGTGCCGGCGCTGCCGACTGGTCGGACGAAGTCGAGACCCGCTGTCAGCCCGCGCTCGCGGCCACGCTGGACGACTTGCTGTGGGCCGATGGCCTGATCATCGGCAGCCCGGAGAACTTCGGCTATCTCTCCGGCGCCGTGAAGGATTTTCTCGACCGCACCTACTATCCGGCCGAGGGCAAGGTCGACGGCCTGCCCTATCTGATGCTGGTCAGCGCCGGCAACGACGGCAGTGGTGCGGTGCGGGCGCTCGAACGGATTGCCGCCGGCTACCGCTGGAAGCGGGTCGCGGAGCCGCTCATTGTTCGTGCGGATCCCGACGACAACGCACGGGCGCAGGCGCGTGAACGCGGCGCGATGCTGGCGGCAGGGTTGGCGCTCGGCACGCTGTAACGCCCACGCTGCCGTCGCCCCCCGGCGCGGACCGTTCATTCTGAGTTCAGCGCTTGCGGCCTACAGTCGCGGCACTTTCGGACCATCTTCGACGGACGAACTGCCATGACCTCATCCCGCAACCTCGCCTGCCTCGTCTTCGTCTCGTGCTGGGCTGTCGCGCTGGCCGCGCCGAACAAGGCGGTGGTCCTCCAGCCCCAAGTTCAGCAACAGGCCGACACCCGCCCTGAGCTGCAGACCGATGACAGTGCCGCCTGCACCGCGTCCAGCGCTGACCGTTGCGGCGCCTGCCCGGCGTCGTGCTCGACGGGACCGTCCGCCCAGTGCGCATCGGGCATCGCTGTCGGCCCGCAGCCGGACGCGTCGTGCATCGCCTCGCCCGAGTGAAGTCGCGGTAAACGCAGGCGTTTGCCGATCGGTCTCGTTCCGCGGCCTGTGGCGCGGTAGCCTTGCGCTCCATTCTCAGGCCCCTGCCGACGCCGTGAAATTCGAGACGCTTGCCATTCATGCGGGACGCGAGGCGGACATCGCCACCGGTGCCGTCGCCCCGTCACCGATCCTGTCGACCACGTTCGCCCGCGATGTTCACGGCGAATACCCGCACGGTCACGTCTACACGCGCTCGAGCAATCCGGGTCGCGCGTCGCTCGAGGCGCTGCTCGCCGCGCTCGAAGGCGGTGTCGCCGCGGCGGCATTCGGGTCCGGCTCCGCCGCATCGCTGTCACTTTTCCAGGGCCTTGCGCCGGGCGATCACGTCATCGCACCGGACGATGTCTACCACGGCACGCGAACCCAGTTGCGCGAGCTTCTGGCGCGCTGGGGCCTGACCCACTCGCTGATCGATCTCACCCGGCTTGACGCCGTGCGTGCCGCGATTCGTCCGGAAACGCGGCTGATCTGGGCCGAAACGCCGTCGAATCCGCTGCTGAAGGTCAGCGACATCGCTGCATTGGCCGAGCTTGCGCACGCCAGCGGCGCGCAGCTCGTCGTCGACTCGACATTCGCGACCCCGGTGCTGCAGCAGCCGCTGCAGCTCGGGGCCGACTACGTCATGCATTCGACCACCAAATATCTCGGCGGCCACAGCGATGTGCTCGGCGGCGCCGTCATCGCGCGTCGGCAGGACGAGCTGTTCGGCCGTGTTCGCGACTATCAGGGCAAGGGCGGCGCGGTGCCGTCGCCATTCGACTGCTGGCTGCTGCAGCGCTCGATCGCGACCCTGCCGCTGCGCGTGCGCGCGCAGGTCGCGAATGCCCAGGCCGTGGCCGAATTTCTCGCCGCCCACCCGGCGGTCAGCGTCGTCCACTATCCGGGGCTTTCCAGCCACGCTGGCCATGCGCTCGCCAGCGCGCAGATGAAAGGCTACGGCGCAATGCTGTCGTTCCAGCTCCATGGGGGCCGGGAGGCGGCGCTGGCGGTGGCGGCCAAGGTCGCGCTGTTCACGCGCGCCACCAGCCTGGGCGGCGTCGAAAGCCTGATCGAGCATCGCGCGTCGGTCGAAGGCCCGCACACGACGACACCGCAGGACCTGCTGCGGATGTCGGTCGGCCTCGAACATGCCGACGACCTGATCGACGATCTGCGGCAGGCGCTGGCTGCCTGATCGGCGCGCCGACACGTTTGCGAAGCTGAACGGAACGGTTCAGGGACGATTCAGTGACCCGGTCTTAGCCTCGACGCACTGAATCGTCACACCCGGAGCACGCGATGAACCTGTCCCTTCCGAAGCTCGCTGCCGTCGCCGGTCTTGCGCTGGCTTCGCTGACCTTGGTGACGCCGATGACGGCCGAGGCTCGCGTCGATGTCGGCATCAACATCGGCGTGCCGCTGTACGCGCCGCCGCCCGTGTACTACTACCCGCCGCCGCGGGCCTACTACGGCCCGACCGTCGTCTACCGCTCGTATTACGAACCGCGCTACTACGGCCCGCGCTACGGCTACTACCCGCGCGCGTACGGATATCGCGAGCACTATCGTCGGGGCCATGACGGCTACCGCGGCGGCCGGCATCACGGCGGCCATCACGATCACCACTGATCGCTTCGAGCCGGCATCGACCACGGGCCGGCATTGCACGATCGCCGCAGGCCGGGCCGGCAGCGCGCCGCCCGGCCTGTGGCATGCTTGAGCGTCTGCCTTGCCTGACTGGATTTCGATGAACGCATTTCGTGCCGTGACCCTCGCCGGCGTGTTCGCCCTCGCCGCCTGCTCATCGAAAGTGACGCCGGAGAACTACGACAAGATCGGCCCCGGCATGAGTCGCGCCGAAGTGCACGCGATTCTCGGCAAGCCGGACGACGTCAACGCCGAGGACATCGGCGGCCTGCTGAGCCTCAGCAAGGAACGCTGGCACGCCGGCAAGAAGGTGCTGACGGTGACCTACGGCAACGACTCGGTGGCGCTGAAATCGTTCGAGACTGAATCCGATACCCCGAAGTAAGGCGGGCTGACGATGAAGATCATCGAGGCCGTGACGGCTGTGCTCGTCTGCAACGGCGAGATTTTCCTGACCCATCGACAACCGCACCTGACCGCGTTCCCGGGCTTCCAGGCATTCCCGGGCGGCAAGGTCGACAAGGGCGAAGCCGACCACGCGCACGCTCATCCCCTTCTCGCCCCGTTCACGCCGCGTCACGTCCATGCGCTGGCGCGCGAGCTGCGCGAGGAACTGAGCTTCGATCTCGACGCGGCGCTCGCCGCCGGCGACGTGCTGGCGATCGACAAGCTGGGCAGCGCGATCTCGCCGCCGATCATCGCGGTGCGCTTCGATACCAGCTTCTTTCGGATCGAGCTGCGCGCGAAGCCCACCTTCACGATCGAGATCGGCGAGCTGTCCGGTGGCGCCTGGGCGACTCCTGCCGAGTGGATGGCCCGCTACAACGCAGGCGATCTGCTGGTCGCCCCGCCGACCCACGACGTGCTGGTGGCGCTGGCCGCGAACCCGGACAGTCGCCGGGTGACGCAGCTCGGCGATTACAACGAGTTCGTCGGCACACCGCAGATCGAGCCGCTGCGCGGCGTCTACCAGTGCCCGATTCCATCGAACACCCTGCCGCCGGCCGATCGCACCAACGCCTTCATCCTCGGCGACGACGGCGGCCCGCGGATCATCGTCGACCCGTCGCCGGCGAACCGGGCGGAGTTCGACAAGCTCTGCACGCATCTGGCCGGCCGCGGCATAACCGCCGTCTTCCTGACCCATCACCACCCGGATCATCGGCAGTTCGCGAATGATCTGGCGCGGCACCTCGGCGTGCCGATGCAGCTCAGCGCCGACACCCACCAGCGCATCTCGCGGCTGCAGCCGGCGTGGTTCGATGGCATCGCCGTCGATCTGAAGGCCGATGGCGATGTCGTCGGCACCTGGCTCGGTCATCCGCTGCGCGTGATCGCCGTGCCCGGCCATGACGAAGGCCAGCTCGCGCTGATGCCGGACAACCGGGGTTTCTGTCTCGTCGGCGACCTGATCCAGGGTGTCGGCACGGTGGTCATCGCCGCGCCGGAAGGCGACATGGCGAAGTACTTCGCGTCGCTCGAGAAGATCATCGCGCTGGCGCCGAAAGTGATCTGGCCGTCGCACGGCGGCGCACTCGGCGGCACGTTCTATCTGGAGCAGACGCTCAAGCACCGGCGCCTGCGTGAAGCGCAGGTCAAGGCGCTGTTCGAAGCCGGCAAGTCGCTCGACGAGATCCTGAACGAGGTCTATGTCGGGCTCGATCCGCGCCTCGTGCCGCTGGCGCGGATGAACATCGACAGTCATCTCGCCAAGCTGCGGGCGGAAGGCGCGCTCGCGGCCTGAGCCGCGAGCGGCGCGTCGAAGTGCCGCCTACTGCTTGAGGTTCAGCAGCACCGTCGGCTTCTTCCCGCTCTTGGTCTCGATCCGCACCGGCATGAAGTCGCGCGACGGTGCCAGCCAGAAGCGGCCGATCTTGTCCGGATTGTCGATGCGCTCCAGACGGATCGTCTCGAAGCTGCCGGCCGGCGTGCCGATCGTTTCGCGCCCCGCCAGCTTCAGCTGGTAATGCGTCAGATTCTTGCGATCGACCATGGTGAACTCGGCCAGCGGCGGTTCGGCATCGCTCGCGTGCTTGGCCACCCACAGGCGCACGGCCTGCTGCAGCGCGAAGCTGTCGACGGCGTCGCCGGGAATCTCGCGCACCAGGCCGTTCTCGTCGGTGACCGTCTTCTTCGCGTAATCGAAATCGAGCACGTAGCTCTGCTTGTCGTCGTTCTCCAGCACCGACTCATAGCGCTGGGAGCGCACGACGCCATCCTTCACGCAGAAGCGGCTCGACTGGTTCGGCGAGCCGTACAGCGCGCGGACGAAGGCATTCGGGCGCGTGACTGTCTCGTAGCGGTAGCAGCCGGCCACCGCATCCGGCTTCAGGCTGATCGTGGCATCACCGGCGCCGATGCCGGCGTAGTTGACGCTGTAGACCAGATGGATCGGCGGCAACGGCGCATCGGCGGCCTGCACCAGCAGGCCGACCGACAATGCGCTGGTGGCCAGCACGGACTTCCACATCAAGCGGCGGTTCATCGGAATCCTTCCTCGAGATCATCGAGCGTCAGCGGCTCCCGCAACGGACGGCCGCGAAAGACGGCGACGCCCTGCTCGAGCTGCAGCTCGCCTCGCGCCATCCAGGCCACGGCCTGCGGATAGATCTTCCGCTCCACCGTGTCCATCACGCGCTCGGCCAACTGCTGGACATCATCATGCGCCGGCACGATGAATCGACCCTGAATCACCGCCGGTCCGCCATCGAGCTGCGGCGAGACGAAATGCACGGTCGCGCCATGTTCGGCATCGCCTGCGCGCAGCACGGCGGCGTGCGTGTTCAAGCCCTTGTGGCGCGGCAGCAGCGACGGATGCACGTTCAGCATCCGGCCTTCGAACTCGCGCACGAAGCCTTCGGTGAGGATGCGCATGAAACCGGCCAGCGCGACGATGTCCGGCCGGCAGGCGCGCAAGCACGACGCGAGCGCGGCATCGAACGCGGCGCGATCCGGGAAGTCGACGTGCGGAATGACCGTCGTCGGCACGCCGGCCGCCGCGGCGATCGCCAGCCCCGGCGCGTCGGCGCGATTGCTGATCACGGCGACCAGATCGGCCGCGATCCGGCCCTCGCGAATCGCGGCGATCAGCGCTGCGAGGTTGCGGCCGCGCCCGGAGATGACGACGACGAGCCGTGCGCGTGGCGCTCCCGGAATCGAATCCGCGTCGTTCAAGCGTAGTGAACGTCGTCGGGCTGGCCCTTGACCACTTCGCCCAGCATCCAGGCCTTGATCTTCTGCGCCTTCAGCGCGGCCAGCGTCTCGTCCGCCTTCAGGCGCGGCACGATGACGACAAAGCCGACGCCGCAGTTGAACACGCGGCGCATCTCGTCTTCCTTGACGTTGCCGGCGGCCTGCAGCCACTGGAACACGGCCGGACGCTGCCAGCTCGCGAGATCCACCGCCGCCGCCGTGCCGGCCGGAAACATGCGGGTCAGGTTGCCGGTGATGCCGCCGCCGGTGATGTGGGCCATGCCGCGGATCGGCAGGCCGGCATCGAGCAGCGCCAGGATCGGCTTGACGTAGATCGTGGTCGGCGCCATCAGCGCGTCGATCAAGGTGCCCTTGTCGAGCGGTGTGGAATGCCTGGCCTTGCTGACCTCGAGAATCTTGCGGATCAGCGAGTAGCCGTTGGAATGCGGGCCGCTCGAAGGCAGCGCGATGATCACGTCGCCCGGCCTGATCTTGGCGCCGTCGATCAGCTTCTTCTTCTCGGCCACGGCGACACAGAAGCCGGCCAGATCGAAGTCACCTTTCGCGTACATGCCCGGCATTTCCGCCGTTTCGCCGCCGACCAGTGCGGCACCGGCCAGCTTGCAGCCCTTGGCGATGCCCTTGATCACGGCACCGGCGACGCGGTTGTCGAGCTTGCCGGTGGCGTAGTAATCGAGGAAGAACAGCGGCTCCGCGCCATTGACCAGCACGTCGTTGACGCACATCGCCACCAGATCCTGACCCAGCCCTTCGACCCGGCCGCTGTCGATGCCGAGCCGCAGCTTGGTGCCGACGCCATCGGTGCCGGAGACCAGCACCGGCTGCCGGTACTTGGTCGGAATCGTCACCAGTGCGCCGAAGCCGCCGACGCCGGCCATCACTTCCGGCCGCTGCGTCGACTTGACGATCTTCTTGATGTCATCGACTAGCGCATCGCCGCGGTCGATGTCGACACCGGCGTCGGCATAGCTCAGCGACTTGCTGGCTGCCGGCTTCGCCATCGACTTACGCGGGGCGGAGCCCCTGGCAGGAGCCTTGACGGGCGCCGGAGCGGCGGCAGGCTTGGACTTCTTGTTCTTTTCGGCAGCGGTCATGAGCGAAGGCAGTCTGGGAACCGTATGATTTTACCCGTTCCCGCGCCCCTCCCCGCGCCCTGCCCGACCACCATGCCGACTGAGCCTGCTTCGATCCTCCGCGATGCCTCGCCATCGGCGCTGTCGCTGCTGCGCGACCATTGGGGCTGGTACCTGCTGGTGGCCGCGATCCTTGCGCTGATGATCGCGCTCGGGCCCATCCTCGCGCCGTTCGCGATCGGCGCCACCTTCGCCTACCTCGGCGATCCGATCGTCGACCGGCTGGAGCGGTTCAAGCTGTCGCGCACGGCCGGCGTCGCCGTCGTGTTCTTCGTCGTCACCAGCCTCGCGGTGCTGGCGCTGGTGCTGCTGGTGCCGATCCTGCAGGTGCAGATCCTGTCGCTGATCGACAACTTCCCGGCGATGCTGCAGTGGGTGCAGACCGTTGCGCTGCCGAAGCTGGGCCTGAGCCTGCCGCGCGGCATCGAGCTGGACGCCGCCGGCCTGCGCAAGTTCGTGGCCTCGCACTGGGATGGCGCCACCGATGTCGCGTTGATCGTGTTCAGCTACGTCGGCCGGTCGACGCCCGCGCTGCTCGGCTTCGTCGCCAACCTGTTCCTGATTCCGATCGTCACCTTCTACCTGCTGCGCGACTGGGACCGGATGGTGCACCAGGTCCGCGACCTGATTCCGCGCCGCGTGTTGCCGCACGCGATCCAGTTCGCCGAAGAAACCAACGACGTGCTGAACGCACTGATCCGCGGGCAGCTGCTGGTGATGCTGGCACTGGCGTTCATCTACTCGTTCGGGCTGTGGCTGGTCGGGCTGAAGGTCGCGTTGCTGATCGGCATCGTCGCCGGCATGGTCAGCTTCGTGCCGTATCTCGGCTTCGTCGGCGGCCTGCTGTCGGCCAGCATCGCGATGCTGATCCAGGAGCAGGCGGCGCTGCCGGTGGTCTGGGTGCTGGCCGTGTTCTCGGTCGGCCAGATGCTCGAAGGCGGCGTGCTGACGCCGATGCTGGTCGGCGACCGCATCGGCCTGCATCCGGTGGCGGTGATCTTCGCGATCCTCGCCGGCGGGCAGCTGTTCGGCTTCGTCGGGGTGCTGGTGGCCTTGCCGGTGGCGGCGGTGCTCGCGGTGCTGGTGCGCCATGCGCTGCGCCGCTGGGCACGCAGCCCGCTGTATATCGATACTCACGAGCCGCCTGCACCGTCAGGGTCGGTCGATCCCGCTTCCCGCGAATCGGAACCATCGGCCATCCCGTGATCGGCGAGCAATTGCCGCTGTCGGTGCAGTTGCCGGACAGCGCCAGCTTCGACAACTTCCACGCCGGCCCGAACGCGCAGGCGCTCGCGGCGCTGCGCGAGCTCGGGCTGGGCGAAGGCGGCACCACGCTGATCCACGGTCCGCACGGCTGCGGCAAGACGCACCTGCTGCAGGCCTGCTCGCGCGATGCGCTGGCCCGGCGCCAGCGCGCGGCCTATCTGCCGCTCGGCTCGTTCGCGGCCGAGCAGCCCGCCGTCATGCAGGGCTTCGAGCACTATGATCTGGTCTGCCTCGACGACGTCGACGCCCCGCTGCAGGACCGCGACTGGGCACAGGGCCTGCTGCGCCTGCTGGACGCGGTGAAGACCCATGGCGGCCGCTGCCTGCTGAGTGCCGCGGTGCCGCCGGATCGCCTCGCGATCGCGCGCCTGCCCGACCTGCGCACGCGGCTGTCGGCCTGCGCCAGCTTCGCGCTGCGCAAGCTCGATGACGACGAACACGCCGCGATGCTGAAAGCGCGGGCCCAGCGCCTCGGCCTCGCGCTGCCGCACGAGACCATCCACTGGATGCTGACGCACCTGCCGCGCGACACCTCCAGCCTGCTCGCCGCGCTGGCCCGGATCGACCGTGCCGCGCTCGCCGCCCGTCGGCGCCCGACCCTGCCGTTCGTGCAGCAGGTGCTGACTGCAAGCGCTCAACCCCAGCCGGAAACGCGCTAGCCTCGACCCATGGTCGACAGCCCGCCGACGCAACGCAGTCCAGTCCTCGCTCGCATCCAAATCCCGTGAGCCATATCCAACACTTCCGAGGCGTTCACTGATGTCGATGAACACGATGCGCCGCCTGTCGAGCGTGCTCGCGGCGGCAGTTCTCGCCGCGCTGGCGGGTGCGGCGCGCGCCGAGCCGGCGCTGAACATCCCGCCGCTCGACGTCCGCGAACGCGTGCTCGCCAACGGCCTGACCGTGCTGAGCCTCGAAGACCACGCCAGCCCGACGACGGCGATCCAGGTCTGGTATCGCGTCGGTGCCAAGGACGATCCGCAGGGCCGCAGCGGCTTCGCGCACCTGTTCGAGCACCTGATGTTCAAGCGCACGAAGAACCTCGTCGACGAGCAGTTCGACCGGATGACCGAGGACGTTGGCGGCGCCAACAATGCCTCGACCGGCGACGACGTCACCAACTACCTGAACGTCGTGCCGTCGAACCACCTCGAACGGCTGCTGTGGGCGGAGGCCGAGCGGCTGTCGAACCTGACCGTCGACGAAGGCAACTTCAAGTCCGAACGCGCCGTGGTGCAGGAGGAATTCCGCACCAGCGTGCTGACGCCGCCGTACGGCCGCTTCGAATACGCGATGCAGCAGAACTCGTGGGCCGTGCACCCGTACCAGCGCTCGACCATCGGCAGCATCGAGGATCTCGACGCCGCCACGCTCGATGACGTGCGCGCCTTCCACCGCGACTACTACCGCACCGACAACGCCGCGCTCGTCGTCACCGGCGACTTCGACCCGCAGCAGCTCGATGCCTGGGTCGACCACTACTTCGGCAAGCTGCCGAAGCCCGCCGGCACGATCAAGCGCGTGACCGCGGTCGAGCCGGAACGCATGGCCGATCGCCGCGTCACCGTGCGCGCACCGAACGTGCCGCTGCCGGCGCTCGGCTTCTCGTGGCTCGCACCACCGCCGAACGATGCCGACGTTCCGGCGCTGAAGCTGGCCGCCAGCCTGCTGTCCGATGGCGAATCGTCGCGGCTGCATCAGGCGCTGGTCTACCGTCTGCAGGTCGCGCAGCAGGTCGATGTCACCTACCTCGACAACGTCGACCGCGGGCTGGTGATGGCGTCGGTCGTCGCGGCCTCGGGCCAGCCGCTGGCGAAGATCGAGACGGCCTTCCTCAACGAGATCGATCGCCTCGCCAATCGCCCGATTCCGGCCGCCGAGCTGGACAAGGCTCGCACCGTGCTGCTGACGCGGCTGCTGACGCAGCGTGAAACGGTCGAGGGCCGGGCCTACGCCATCGGCGAAGCCTGGCTGCAGGCCGGCAGCGCCAAGGCCGCCAACACCTCGCTGACCGCGCTGCTCGCGGTGACCGCAGCCGATGTCCAGCGCGTGCTGAAGCAGCAGATCCTCGGCCATCGCCGGCTGACGCTCGAATACCTCGACGAAGCCCCGGCTTCGACCGGAGCCGCGAAATGACGCGCCCTGACCTGACGCGGGTGGATGCAGCCACTCGGCCGCTTGCCGTCACCGCCATCGTTCTGGCCGCGCTGGCCCTCGGTGCCTGTCGCCAGAAGACAGCGCCGAATGCCGAGGCGGCCACCGCCGCACCCGCCACCGCGCTCGAACAGCCGCCCGCGCCCGGCCCGGCGCGCGAGGCGGTGATTCCGAGCGCGATCGAACAGCGGCTGGCCAACGGCCTGCGCGTGATCGTGCTGCCGCGCGCCGGGGCCGCCCTCGTCGATGCCGAACTGCTGGTGCTGTCCGGCGGCGAAGTCGATCCGCCGGATCGCGCCGGCCTCGCCGATTTCACCGCCTCGCTGCTGACGCAGGGCACCACGACGCAATCCGCGCCGCAGCTGGCGCAGGCGGCGGAGGCGCTCGGCGGCAGCCTGAAGGCGCAGGCCGGCTGGAACGCGTCGCGCGTCGGCATCACCGTCACCACGCCGAAGCTCGCCGCCGCGCTGGACCTGCTCGGGGACGTCGTGCGTCGCCCGGCGTTCGCCAAGGCCGAAGTCGAGCGTTACCGCGCGCAGACGCTGGACGCGTTGCGGGTCAGCCTCAGCGATCCGGCCGATCTGACGCCGCTGGTCGCCGCCCGGCTGATCCACGGCGACGCGCCTTACGGCCACCCGCGCAGCGGCACGCCGGTATCGGTCGCGAAGATCGCGGCCGGCGACCTGCGGGCGCTGCACAGCCGCCACTACCGTCCGGACAATGTGGTGCTGATCCTGACCGGCGGACTCGACGCCGATACGGGCTTCGCGCTGGCCGGTCAGGTGTTCGGGGACTGGCCGACGCCGAAGGATCCGCTGCCGACGCTCGCAGCACCCGAATCGGCTGCGGATGCCGCAGCCACTGCGAAGACCGCCCGCGTCGTCGTGATCGACCTGCCGGACGCCGGTCAGGCCTCGGTGATGGCAGCGCTGCCGCTGCCGCCGCGCTCGGCCGCCGACTATTACGCCGGTCTGGTCACGCGAAACGTACTCGGCGGCGGCTATTCCTCGCGCCTGAACAGCGAGATCCGGATCAAGCGCGGCCTTAGCTATGGCGCTGGCGCGCAGTTCGACGTGCAGCGCGATGCCGGCGCGCTATACGCCAGTGCGCTGACCAAGAATCCGTCGGCGGCCGAGGTCGCCAGCCTGATCCGCGGCGAACTGCAGCGGCTGGCGACCGAGCCGGTCGGCGATGCCGAATTGGCTGCGCGCAAGGCCAGCTACCTCGGCGGCTACGCCCGCGGGCTGGAAACCGCGAGCGGGCTCGCCGGGCTGATCGCCCGCAATGTCGCGCTGGGCGTCGCGCCGGACGAGATCGGCAAGGTCATCGGCCACGTCAATGCCATCACGGCCGCGCAGGTGCAGGCCTACGCCGAAAGCCACCTGAAGCTCGATGCGATGACCTTGGTCGTCGTCGGCGACGCGAAGCAGTTCGTCGACGGCCTGAAGCAGGCCGGCTTCGAACCGACCGTGATCGCCGCGGACGATCTGGACCTCGGCCGCGTCGATCTGAAACGCGCAGCGCCATCAGCGAAGCGCTGAACGCAGCAACGACGGTCGGTCCGGCGTTAGCCGGACCGACGACACGATTCCGCAGGCAATCAATCAGTCGGCGTCAGATTCGCGCCACACCGTTTTCGCGCGCCGACCAGCGCACGAACAGCGTCAGCGCCGCGAACTCGACCGCTGCGACCAGCGCCAGCGCCACGCCGACCTGATGCCGTGACGGCACGGCGTAGGCCTCGCCCAACAGCGCCGCGCAGTAGCCGGATACGAGCAGCGTCATCCAGCCCGCCGTATAGCGGCTTTTCCGGATCAGGCCGCGAACTGCGGCCATCAGCGGCAGGATCAGCAGGAAACCGACGGCAAGGCCAGCCCACCACCAGATGCCGCCAATCAGCGCGATGTGCAGCACCAGCGCCAGAGCCCATGCGAATTGACTCAATGGCGTCTTCATGCGGCGAGCTTCGCGGCCGTTTCCGCCACCCGCTTGCCGAGCGCCTGACACAGCGCGATCTCGTCCTTGCTCAGCGGCCGCGGCTTGCCCCCGGTGCCGGCGACATGGCTCGCGCCGTACGGCGTGCCACCGGTCTCGGTCGCCGACAGGGCCGGCTCGCTGTACGGCAGGCCGACCAGCAGCATTCCGTGATGCAGCAGCGGCAGCATCATCGTCAGCAAGGTCGACTCGTTGCCGCCATGCAGGCTGCCGGTCGACGTGAACACCGCTGCAGGCTTGCCGACCATCGCGCCGGACAGCCACAGGTCCGAGGTGCCGTCGATGAAGTACTTCAGCGGCGCCGCCATATTGCCGAAGCGCGTCGGACTGCCGAGCACGAGGCCGGCGCATTCGCGCAGGTCCGCCGATGTGGCGAACGGCGCGCCGTCGTCCGGTACCGCAGGCTGCGTGGCTTCGATCGTCGGGGAGACCGCCGGCACCGTTCGCAGCCGCGCCTGCACGCCAGGCACCGCTTCGATGCCGCGGGCGATCTGCCGCGCCATCGCGAGCGTCGCCCCGTGTCGGGAGTAATAGAGGACCAGAATGTCGATCATGAAGGACGGGCGCGATGCGCGATCAAAAGGAGAGCGCGATTGTAAGGCTTTGCGCCGACTCGAAAATCCTGTGGTCGCAGGCTCCGCAGCCTCGCGCGGTTTGACCCCACCCGCCCCGCTGGCTAGGCTCGCCGCCATGTCACATTCCGTCCTTCGCAAGCTCGCGCTTCTGGCGCTGCTCGGCTCCCTCGTGTCGTGTTCCGCAGTGCCGGCGCGTGTGGAATCACCCCCCGCCGCGAAGCCGAAACCGGCGGCCGCAAAGCCACCGGCGACCACGGCGGCGAAACCGAAAGCTGGCACCACGGCTGCCAGCGGGACCAAACCGGCCGCCGGAAAGCCGGCGGCAGCCAAGCCGACCACGGCCGCCACCAAGCCGGCGACGACCAAGCCGAAGACGCCGGCGGCGGCCGTGCCGAATCCGGCACCGAATGCCGGCGTCGCAGCGCCGTCCGCGCTCGACATCGGTCCGCCGATCGCCGCCGCTCCGACCGCCGTGGCCAACGCTGCGGCAACGAAGCCGCGCTCGCCGCCATCGAACCAGCGGCTGCCGTCGGTGACGATCGTCATTCCGCGCAATCCCGGCGTATCGACCGCCAGCAGCGCCAACGAGGCGGCCGCGACCACCGCGTCAAGCGGCTCGCCGACGGCCGCCGCAGCGCCCAAAACCGACGCAGCAAGCACGTCCGCGCCATCTGCATTGATCGCCGACACGAAATCGCCCCCCGCCGCGGGCACGGCAGCAGCCACGGCCAAGTCTTCCGTCGGCGGCGAAGCGACAAAGGCAAGCGCGGCAGCGCCGACGGCAGCCGCCGCGCACCCCGCCCGCACGCCGGCGCAGGACGTGCCGGACGTCGCGAGCAAGCCGGCGCCAGCGCTGTCGGCCGCCACTGCGGCGGCGCCCCCGCGGCCGGAACCCGCCACCGTCACCGCCGCAGGCTCGCCACCGGCGCCGGTACCGACGGCCCCTGCGGCAGCGCCCAAGCCCACGTTGCCATCGGCCCCCGAGCCGAAACAGGACGTCGCGACGAACGTCGCCGAGCCGCCCCAAGCTGCGGCCGAGTTGGTGGCAGCGACAACCCAGCCGGCGAACGTATCCGCAGTCCCGCCGCCGCCGAATGCGGTAAAGGCCGAAGACAAGGTCGAGCCGAGCAGCGCCGCGATCCCGCCGCCTGCCGCGCCGCCGGTCCTGTCGTCGGCCTCGGC
Source organism: Nevskia sp. (assembly GCF_021732705.1). Taxonomy (GTDB): domain Bacteria; phylum Pseudomonadota; class Gammaproteobacteria; order Nevskiales; family Nevskiaceae; genus Nevskia. The sequence goes on from NZ_JAKFUM010000007.1 coordinate 355,562, forward strand.
CAAACCGGTGACGGCGGCTCCGGACGCGACTTCGGCACCGGCCGACGTCGCGCCAGCGCCAGCGCCAGCGCCGATGCCGGTGCCGGTGCCGTCAGTCGCGACGACGGTGGCGACGACGCCTCCCGCATCCGCAGCGCCGGCCGCCGTTGCGCCGGACCCGCTGGCCCAGCCAGCGATTTCGGACGCCGAACGTCGGGCGCTGGCAGCGATTCCGCTGCCGCGACTGCCGAATCTGGTTCGGGAGGCCGCGCCGACCGAGCTTGCCGCGGTCACGCCGGCACCGGCCGCCGCCGGCATCCCGCCACGCATCGTTGCGCCGGGCGAGTCGCTGTCGGCACCGCCGCTGGACGCCGCCGGCAACCCGCTACCGGTGGAACCGAAGATCGAAACCGGCTCGGTGGCGTCCGAACTGCGCCGCGCGAGCGAGCGCACCGGTCTGGGCGACGCCGAACTCACGCGCATCCGTTCAATCGAACAGCAAATCGCCGCCGGCGACAGTTCCGGTGCGCTGCGGGCGCTGGCGGCGCTGAACACGGAGTTCGACAACGCGGCCAGCAGCCATGTCGTCGCCCGCGGCGAGGGGCTGTGGCAGATCGCGTCGCAGCCGGAAACCTATGGCAACGCGCTGCTGTGGCCGCTGATCTGGCGCGCGAACGCCGGTGCGCTGAAGGACCCGACGCGCGTGCTGCGCGGCCAGAAGCTCCGGATTCCGCGCTTCCCGAGCCTGAGCGCGGTTGCCGAAGCGCTGGACTACGCGCGCCGAAACCCGCTGGATCGCCGCTGACGGACCGCCGCAGCCGCGATCCGCCGCGTCAGCGCGACCAGCGCCGCGTCAGGCGATCGAGCACCAGATAGGGGTAGTCCGGCTTGCCGATGGAGCCGTTGTAGCGCGCCAAAGCCTTGACGTAGCTGCCCTTTTCCTTGTCCAGATAGAACTTGAGAATGGTGCAGCCCATGCGCAGATTGGTCGGCGTGTGGAACAGGTTGTCGCCCTTCTGGCCGATCTCCTCGATCCAGAACGGCATGATCTGCATGTAGCCGAGCGCGCCGACGCTGGACACCGCGAAGCGCTCGAAGCGCGATTCGACATCGATCGTCGCCAGCACCAGTTCCGGCGAGACGCCGGCTCGAGTCGCTTCCGCATGCAGCAGTCGCAGGAAGCGCAACCGGGTCGCCAGATCGGGCATCGCCTTCGGCACGTAGCGCGCCATGCGGCCCGCCATGTCGGTCAGCCAGATCTCCGCCAGCTGCGGATCATCGAAGCTCGTGGCCGACTCGATCGCCTGCTTCATCAAGAGCCGCAGTTCGGGCTCGGGTTCGCGGGTCGGTGCTGCGCTTGCGCTCAGCGCGAACAGGAAAGCCGCTGCGCAGACGACGCAGCGCAGCGGCTTTGCGGGTTTCAACGGCGGCTGGCGAGTGATCGGCGCTGGCATGGTCAGCCGCTATTCCAGCACGCCGTCGCCCGGCGCGATCAGCCGCCGAGCTTCTCCAGCACGGCGCTGGTCGTCGCGGCGATCATCTCGGCGCCAGCGGCGTCGCGGCGCTTGTACTCGAACTGCTGCGTGGCCAGACCCTTGGCGCCGACGATGATCCGGTGCGGGATGCCGATCAGGTCGGCGTCCTTGAACATCTCGCCCGGGCGCAGGCCGCGGTCGTCGATCGCGGTGTCGATGCCGGCAGCAAGCAATTCCGCGTACAGGGTTTCGGCGGCCGCCTTCACGGCCCCGGCGGTATCGGCCTTGTCGAGCCCGATCGGACAGACGATGACCCGGAACGGCGCGATCGCGTCCGGCCACAGGATGCCATTGGCGTCGTTGCGCTGCTCGATCACCGCGGCGGCCATGCGGGTCACGCCGATGCCGTAGCAGCCCATTTCCGGGGTCACCGGCTGCTGGTTCTCGTCGAGCACGGTCAGGTTCATCGCCTTCGTGTACTTCTTGCCGAGCTGGAACACGTGACCGCCTTCGATGCCGCGATACAGCTTGATCGTGCCGACGCCGTCCGGGCTCGGATCGCCTTCGACGATCATCCGCAGGTCGGCCGTTTCCGGCTCGGCGGCATCGCGGCCCCAATTGGCACCCCTCAGGTGATGGTTGTCCTCGTTGGCGCCGCAAACGAAATCGGCGACCTCGCTGGCCGCGAAATCGGCGATAACCGGAATCGGGCAAGCGACCGGGCCGAGGTAGCCGACTTCGCAGCCGAACACGGCCTTGACCTCTTCCGGCGTGGCCATCTGGAACGGATCGGCGATCTTCGGATGCTTGGCCGCCTTGATCTCGTTGAGCTGGTGATCGCCACGCAGCGCGATGCCGACCAAGCCCCCTTCGGCGCCCTTCACGACCAGCAGCTTGACCTTGTGATCGAGCGCCACCTTCATGAATTTCGAGACCTGCTCGCAGGTCTTCTGGCCCGGCGTCGACACCTTCTCGACTGCGGCCGTGGCGGCCGCACGCGGCGTGCCGCTGGCGCGCGTCTCGGCGGCTTCGACATTGGCCGCGTAATCGCCGGCATCGGACACCGCCAAAAGGTCTTCGCCGGACTGGGCCAGGATGTGGAACTCCTCGGAGCGCGAGCCGCCGATGTTGCCGCTGTCGGCCTTGACGATGCGGAAGTCGACGCCGACGCGGGTGAACACCTTGGCGTAGGCGGCGCGCATGTTGTCGTACTCGGCGGCCAGCGAGCTTTCCGTCATGTGGAAGCTGTAGGCGTCCTTCATGACGAACTCGCGCGAGCGCATCACGCCGAAGCGCGGACGGCGCTCGTCGCGGAACTTGGTCTGGATCTGGTAGTAGTTGACCGGCAGCTGACGGTAGCTGCGGATGTCCTGGCGGACGTGGAAGGTCACCACTTCTTCGGCGGTCGGGCCGAAACAGAACTCGTTCTTGTGGCGGTCCTTGATGCGCAGCATCTCGTCGCCCATCTGCGCCCAGCGACCGGACTCCTGCCACAGCTCGGCCGGCTGCACCGTCGGCGTCACGATCTCCATCGCGCCGGCGGCGTTCATTTCCTCGCGGACGATCGCTTCGATCTTGCGCAGCACGCGCACGCCGATCGGCATCCACGAATACAGACCCGAGCCCAACTGGCGAATGAAGCCGCCACGCAGCATCAGCTGATGGCTGACGACGGCGGCATCGGCCGGGGTTTCCTTCGAAGTCGACAGCGGAAAGCGGGACAGGCGCATGGGGGCTGGTGTGCGGTGATAGACCGGCGCGGATTGTAACGTTCGCGCGCCGGTGCCGCCCCGTGTCTGCGGGTGCGAGGTCTGCTCGCGTTGCCACGCGCAACGATGGGCGGGGCGTCGTGCTTGCGTGGCGCGCGCCCCTGTCTGGCCAGCGCCGGCCTCGCCTTCCATGGCCGGGCGCGGTGATCCGCCCGCGAGCAGGGCTCGCGCACCCCAGTCGATGTGCCGCGTCATGCCATCCATGGCGAGGCCATGTCCTTGTTCGGCGGGCCCCGGCCCGGCCATCCCTGGCCGGGCGCGCTGATCCGCGCGCGAGCAGGGTTCATGCTCGCCAGTCGATGCGCCGCGTCATGCCATCCATGGCGGGGCGATGTCCTTGTTCGGGGGGCCCCGGCCCGGCCGTCCTTGGCCGGGCGCGCTGATCCGCGCGCGAGCAGGGCTCGCGCACCTCAGTCGATGTGTCGCGTCATGCCATCCATGGCGAGGCCATGTCCTCTTCCCGCTGGCCCCGGCCCGGCCATCCCTGGCCGGGCGCGCTGATCCGCGCGCGAGCAGGGCTCGCGCAAGATTGCGGATCAGCGCCCGGTGAACTTCGCCGGCCGACGCTCGACGAACGACGCCACGCCTTCCTTGACGTCATCGCTGCCCATGATCGGCGCGAGATCGCGCACCAGCCGCTCGATCGCGACCTGATCGCCGTGCTCGATGGCGATGCGCGACGACTTCAGCGATGCATAAACACCGAGCGGCGCCTGCGCGGCGACGCGCTCGGCAATCGCCAGCCCACGCTCGAACTGCTGGCCGACGGGCACCACTTCCTGCACGAGGCCGATGCGCAGCGCTTCGGCGGCGTTGAACTCGTCACCGGTCAGCAGGTACTTCTGGGCGTTGCCCCAGCCGAATTCCTGAACCATGCGCACCGTCGCGCCACCGACCGCGTAGATGCCGCGCTTCACTTCGATCTGCCCGAAGCGGCAGTCTTCTGCGGCCACACGGATATCGGCGGCCAGCGCCAGTTCGATCGCCACCGTGAAGCAGATGCCGTGCATCGCGAAGATGATCGGCTTCGAGACGCGCTTTTCCGGGATCAGGCCGAACGGGTCGCGCTCGTGCTCGGCAAGATCCGGCCACTTGCCGGAGGCGAACGCCGGCGTCCATTGGGTCAGTTCCAGGCCGGCGGTGAATGCCTTGCCGTTGGCCGAGACCAGCGCGCAGCGCAGTTCCGGATCCGTATCGAGCAGGCCGTAAGCGGCGGCGAGCTGGTGGTGCATCTCCAGGTCGAAGGCGTTGTACTTTTCCGGCCGGTTGAAGGTGATCAGCAGCACATGGCCGCGGCGTTCGGTCAGGATCTTCGGGGCGGCGGCGGCGACTTCGGTCATGACGGCTCCTCTCGGTGGTCTTGTCGTTGTGAACAATCGTTTCGATATTCTGCCAGCCCGGCGCAGTGGCGGGCGGCTGATCGCAGCGAGGAATGGTGGGCCGCGACGTCAGGCTTCGACGTCGAGTTCCTGTTCGACGATCGCGCCGTCGATCGACCACCAGCCGCGCAGCTGCAGCACACCCTTGATTGCCAGCGAGGCGGTCAGGCGCAGCAGTTCCGGGTGATCGGCGAAATCCTCAGCCAGTGGCGGATTCGGCAGCTCCGGCCGGTGCCGGTACAGCGCCCAGACGCGCTTGCCATGCTGGCGCAGCATCGCCTGCATCTCGGCCACCGAGGCACCTTCGACGATCGGCATCCAGCCATTCGGCACGCTGCCGCCCGCTTCGTCGGCAACCACCGCACTCAGGAACGGCGTGGTGGCGATCTGCGCTTCATGCAGCAGGCGGATCGCGAACCGGCGCGGAATCAGGATCGGGATGGTCGGAGTCGGCATCGTATTCAGTCGTAAATGCCGCAGACGCGGCAGTGGGGGTCACGCGCCACAGTCAGGCTGCGCCACGACAGTTTGCCCGCATCCCACAGATGCAGTCGCGCGCTGTCGTCGCCGATGCCGAGCAGGACCTTGATTGCCAGCAGCGCCTGCATGGCGCCGATCACGCCGACCACCGGGCCGAGGATGCCGGCCTCCTCGCAGGTTTCCGCCGCTTCCCCGCCCTCGCCGAACAGGCAGGCGTAGCAAGGGCCGCCGGGCACGAACAGCGCGATCTGGCCTTCGAAGCGGATTGCCGCACCGGAGACCAGCGGCTTGCGGGCGGCGACACAGGCGCGATTGATCGCGAAACGGGCCGGGAAATTGTCGGTGCAGTCGAGCACGACATCAGCGTCGCGGACGGCGGCCAGCAGCGCGTCATCATCGAGCGGCCCCGGCCGGGTTTCGATCCGGCAGTCCGGGTTCAGGGCCCGCAGGTTGTCGGCTGCGGCGTCGAGCTTGGCTCGACCCAGATCAGCATTCCGGTAGACGATCTGCCGTTGCAGGTTCGAACGCTCGACGTGGTCGCGGTCGCTCAGGATCAGGCGGCCGAGTCCGGCGCCGGCCAGATACAGGCTGGCCGGTGCGCCCAGGCCACCGAGGCCGACGATCAGCGCGGTGGAATCGCGCAGCACGCTCTGGCCGTTGACCCCGACCTGGCGCAGGATGATCTGGCGGCTGTAGCGGGCGTAATCGCTCATGGCTTCCCGCCGCCGGTCACGCGGTCGTTGCCACCGAAATCCCGGCGGGTTTCGACGTTCCCGAAACCTGCTTCCGTCAGAAGCGCGCGCACCGCAGCGCCCTGATCATGACCGTGTTCGAGCAGCAGCCAGCCGCCTGATGTCAGATGCGCCGGTGCCTCGCGAACGATCTCGCGGATCGCGTCGAGGCCGTCGATGCCCGAGGTCAGCGCCAGCCGCGGCTCGTAGCGAAGCGCGGCGAGATGGATATCGCCTTCGGCGATGTACGGCGGATTGGACAGGATCAGATCGAACGGCGCGGCCTCGGCCGGCAGCGCCGCCAGCCAGGCACCGCAGGCAAAGGAAAGGTTGCTGACGCCGTTCCGCCGCGCGTTCTCGCGTGCGATGTCGAGGGCGGCCTCGGAGAGATCGGTCGCCAGCACCGACACCGCCGGCCGCTCGCTGGCAACGGCCAGCGCGATCGCGCCGCTGCCGGTCCCGAGGTCGAGCACCCGGGCCGAGCTTCCGGCCGGCAGCAGGCTCAGCGCCCACTCGACCAGCGTTTCGGTATCCGGACGCGGAATCAGCACTGCGGTGTCGACGACCAGATCCAGTGTCCAGAAGCCCTGTCGGCCGACGATGTAGGCCACCGGCTCGCCGAGCTTGCGCCGTTCGATCCAGCTGGCGTAGCGCAGCACCGTTGCGGCTTCGATCGCCTCGTCGTGGCGCAGGCGCAGCGCGGCGCGTTCGGAATCGAGCAAGGCCGCGAGCAGGATTTCGGCATCGACGCGGGCGCTGTCGGACGCTGCGTCCAGCTCGGACGTGCCCCAGCGCAGCCAGTCGGCAATGACGCCGGGTGCGAGCCCCTGCACGGCCGGCACCGGACGCGGCGTGGCATCGCTCGGCAGGACCGCGGGCGGCGACGGCGACGGCGCCTCGCTCATCCCTGATCGCCGAGGCTGGCCATCAGCTCGGCCTGATGCTCGGCCAGCAGCGGCTTGATCACGCCATCGAGTTCGCCGGCGATGACCCGATCGAGCTGGTACAGGGTCAGGTTGATGCGGTGATCGGTGACCCGGCCCTGCGGGAAGTTGTACGTGCGGATGCGCTCGGAACGGTCGCCGCTGCCGACCAGCTTCTTGCGGGTGGCGGCCATTTCGCTGTCCTGCTTGCTGCGTTCGGCGTCGAGCAGGCGCGACGCGAGCAGGCTCATCGCCTTCGCGCGGTTCTTGTGCTGGCTGCGCTCTTCCTGGCATTCGACGACGACACCGCTCGGAATGTGCGTGATGCGGATCGCCGACTCGGTCTTGTTGACGTGCTGGCCGCCGGCGCCGGACGAGCGATAGGTGTCGATCTTCAGGTCGGCCGGGTTGATGTCGATCGCCTGCGCTTCCTCGATCTCCGGCAGCACGGCGACGGTCGCGGCCGACGTGTGGATGCGGCCCTGGGCCTCGGTTTCCGGCACCCGCTGCACGCGATGCGCGCCGCTTTCGAACTTCAGCCGCGAGTAGGCGCCGAAGCCGGCGATCCGGGAAATGATTTCCTTGTAGCCGCCGTGCTCGCCCTCGTTCTCGGACAGCACTTCCAGCGCCCAGCCCTGCGCTTCCGCGTACTTCTGGTACATGCGGAACAGGTCGCCGGCGAAGATCGCGGCCTCGTCACCACCGGTGCCGGCGCGAATTTCGAGAAAGACGTTGTTGTTGTCGAGCGGATCCTTCGGAACCAGATAGCTTTCCAGCTCCGCCTGCAGCGCCTCGGCGCGCGCCTTCAGCGCCGGCAGGTCGGCCTCGGCCAGTGCGCGCATTTCGGCATCGGCATCGTTGCGCAGCAGTTCCAGACTTTCGATCTCGTCCAGCGCGGCGCGGTAGCCGTCAAAGGCGTCGACCACCGGGCCGAGTGCCGCGTATTCCTGCGACAGGCGCCGGAACTTGTCGGAGTCCCCGAGCACTTCCGGCGATGACAGCTCGCCAGCGATGTCGGCTCGGCGCTCGGCGAGCGTCTCGATCTTGCGGAGGAGGCTGGGTTTCATGGGCGTGCAGGGATCAGGCGTGCAGCAGGAGACGGCAAACAGCGAAGCAGCGGGCCGAAGCTCGCTAAGCCTGGTCGCTTGTGCGCCTCATTCCACTCGCCGGATGCCTCGCCACGATCACGCGTCGACCGGCGGCAGGTCGAACAGCTTTTCCGCCGCATCCATCAATTGCGACTGCTCGACGGCATCGCCCGAGCGCAGCGCCTTGGACGGCGCGTGCAGCAGCTTGTTGGTCAAGGTGTCGGCGACGAAGGCCATCACCGCTTCGGCCGATTCGCCGTTGGCGAGCTTGCGCCGCGCCTTCTCCAGCACGTCGTCCCGGCTGACGCGAGCATGGTCGCGCAGGCGGCGGATGGTGACGCCGGCATCGCGGCTTTCGAGCCACTTCTCGAAGTGGACGGCCTGATCCTCGACCAGCACTTCCGCCTGCTTCGCGGCGTTCTCGCGGTGCTTCATGTTGCCGGCGATCACGGCCTTCAGATCGTCCAGCGTGTACAGGTAAACGTCTTCGAGCCCGGAAATCGCGGGGTCGAGATCGCGCGGAATCGCGAGATCGATCATCAGCACCGGCTTGCGCCGGCGGCGCGAGATCGCGTTCGCGACCGGCTCCTTGCCGAGGATGAAGCCGCGCGCGGCCGTGCACGAGATCACGACATCGGCTTCCGGCAGGTGCGTCGGCAGTTCGGCAAGGCCGATCGCGTAGCCGCCGAGCGTGGTCGCCAGTGCCTGCGCCTTCTCCAGGCTGCGGTTGGCGACGACCATGCGGCCGACACCGTGCGTTTTCAGATGCCGCGCCAGCAACTGGATCGTCTCGCCGGCGCCGATCAGCAGCACCGACTGGTTGCGCAGGTCCGAAAAGATATGGTTCGCCATCTGCACCGCGGCATACGCGATCGACACCGGATGGGCACCGATCTCGGTCTCGCTGCGCACCAGCTTGGCCACCGAAAACGAATGCTGGAACAGCCGCGACAGCACCGGCCCGAGCGCGCGCACGCCTTGCGCCTGTGCAAACGCGGTCTTCATCTGGCCGAGGATCTGCGGCTCGCCGAGCACCATGGAATCCAGCCCCGACGCCACCCGCAGCGAGTGGCGGACGGTGCCGCGATCGCGCAGCACGTAGGCATGCTTTTCAACCGTGCCGGCCGGCGCCTGCCGCTCGCGCTGCCACCAGTCCAGCAGGCGGCCTTCTTCCTCGGGTGCCGCCACCGCGAAGATTTCGGTGCGGTTGCAGGTCGACAGGATGGCGGCTTCGGAGACTCCGGGCAGCGCTCGCAGACGCGTCAGCGCGTCCGGGATCTCCGCGGCCGTGAACGCCAGTCTCTCGCGCGTTTCGACCGGCGCGGAGTGGTGGCTGAGTCCCAGTGTCAAAAGGGCCATTGGCTACGAGTGTCCAGTTCTCTTGATTTTCCAACTTTCAAGCGCGCGTGACAAGTTGGCACCGGCGCGCGCATCTGCGCAGCATTTTGCAAGACCTGCGCCGCTGCTGTCGCGGCTACTGCCGGTCGTGATCGGACCGACGGCGCACCGTCGGTGCAGGCGCTACACTATTTCCGATATCTCCCGCCGAGCCAGCCCTCACGTGCACGTCTCCCGTCAGTCGTTGCAGCCCTCGTTGAGCGTCGTGCTGTCTGTCGTCGGGGCCTGTGTGCTGAGCACCGCTGCCGCCGCCGCGGACGTTTCCGGGCGGGGCTCGTCGGGTTCCGGCGCAGCCGAGGCGCAGTACCACATCCTTGCGGGCGAAGTGGCGGCCGGCCGCAATCAGCCACTGGTCGCGGCCGAGGAGTTCCTGAAGGCGCTCGAATTCGCGCCCGATGCGGCGCTTGCCGCGCGCGCCACGTCGCTGGCATTGGCTTCGAACAACGCGACGCTCGCGCTGAGCACGGCGCGCAAGTGGCTGACCATCGAGCCGACCAGCCTCGAAGCACGCGAAGTCATCACCCGCCTGTCTCTGCGCGCCGGGCTGACCGATCAGGCGTACGAACAGTGCGTGGCGATCGTCAAGGATCACCCGGGCGGTCTCGACGATGGCCTGCGCCACGTCTCGCTGCTGCTCGCACAGGAAGAACAGCAGGGCCCGGCGGCGCTGGCGCTGATAGCGAAGCTGGTGGCGCAGTACCCGAAGCGGGCTGGCGCTTGGCAGGCGCAGGGTCTGCTGGCGCTGCGCTTCGGCGACATCGAACAAGCCGAGAAGTCGGCTCGCGAATCGCTGCGGCTCGATCCATCGTCGAAGGAAGCGCCGCTGCTGCTGACCGGCGCGCTGGTCCGCAAGGGCGACATCGCCGGTGCCGACCAGATCATCGACGGCCAGACTCGCAACAATCCGATCGCGTCGGACATCCGGCTCGGCTACGCCCGGCTGCTGATCGAATCGAACCAGCGCGAGCATGCGCGCCTGCAGCTGACGCGCGTGCTGAAGGGCACGGGCGACAACACCGATGCGCTGTATCTGCTCGGTCTGATCAACCTCGACGAAGGCAATGTCGACGAGGCCGAGCCGCAGTTCCGCACCTTGGTCAAGACCAAGGATCGGGCCAACGAGGCGCACTACTACCTCGGCCGGATTGCCGAGCAGCGTGGGCGCTGGGCCGATGCGCTGAGCGAATACACGCAGGTCAACGCCGGCAATCAGGTGCTCGATGCCTCGGTGCGCCGCGCCGAGATGCTGTACCGCACCGGCAAGCTGGACGAAGCGCGCGTCACGCTCGAGCAGTTGCGGCGGCAGTATCCGCCGCTGTCGCCGCGCTTCTACCTCGCCGAAGGTCAGCTGCTGAACGATGCCGGCACGCCCGACGAAGCGCTGCTGCTGTACTCGCGGGCGCTCGAGGAACACAAGAACGAGCCGGATCTGTTGTACGCCCGCTCGCTGGTGTTCGAGCGTCTGAAGCGCCTCGACGAAGCCGAGGCCGATCTGCGCACGGTGCTGACGGCGTCGCCGGCCGATGCCCGCGCACTGAACGCGCTCGGCTTCATGCTCGTGGTCCACAGCAGCCGCCTCGACGAAGCCGAGAAGCTGATCGCCAAGGCGCTGGAAATCACGCCGGAAGAGCCGGCGGTGATCGACAGCATGGGCTGGCTGCGCTTCCGTCAGGGCCGGCAGTCGGAGGCGCTGTTGCTGCTCGCCCGCGCCTATGAAGTGTTCCCGGATCCGGAAGTCGCCGCGCACTTCGGCGAAGCGCTGTGGGTCGGCGGCGATCGCGGCAAGGCCCAGGCGGTGTGGGACCGAGCGCTGCAGGCATCGCCGAACAACGGCGTGCTGCGCGAAACGATCAAGCGGCTGATGCCGTGACGATTTGCATGGCGTCTCGCGCAGGCGGTTCGCTGCCGCGCCTGCCGCTGCGCGCCGTCGCGGCGACGCTGGCGATGGCCATTGCGATGGGCATGAGCGGCTGCAGTTCGGTGCCGGTCAAGCCGTTCAATACCGACTTTTCTGAGCGCAATTGGGGCATCCGGCAGGCCAACATTTCCGGGGTCCAGAGCTTTGCGCTTAAGGGCCGCCTGGCCGAAGCCGGCATCGCGGGCGCCCGCGGTGATCTGGACTGGACCCAGAGCGGTGAACGCTTCGATTTCCGCGTTTCCGGGCCGCTGGGCGTCGGTGCGCTGGCCATCAGCGGCGATCCGAAAGGGGTCGAGATTCGCAGCAAGAACGGTGTCATCGTCACGGGCGAGCCCGAGGCCTACATGCAGGAAAAGCTCGGCTGGAGCCTGCCGCTGAGCTTGCTTCGCTACTGGGCGCTTGGCGTGCCGGCCCCGATGCGGGAGCTGCCGAAGCCGATGATGGTGAAGCTCGACGACGCCGGACGCGCGCTGACGCTGAAGCAGTCGGGCTGGCAGATCGACTATCTCGAATACCAGCCGGTGAACTCGCTGGTGCTGCCGCGCAAGCTCACGCTGAACAACGGCAGCCGCAGCTTCCGCATCGTCATCGACGAGTGGTCCGGCACGCCGTGACCACCGTCGCCGCGCCGGTCTGATGCAGCGCGGCAAAAAATACCTGCAATCGGTCGAAGCGGCCCGGCGCCGCAGCTATAATCCGCCGCACAATTGGGGCGTCGCCAAGTGGTAAGGCAGGAGGTTTTGATCCTCCCATTCGGTGGTTCGAGTCCATCCGCCCCAGCCAATTTCCCTATGCAGCCAAAGTCTTCGGCTGCATAGGGAAACTGCTCCGGCGAATACCGGAGCCCCGCCGATTCCCGCAAGCCACGCAGCTTCACACCACTTTCGAGCCCCATGCCTGACAGTTCAGCCCAGTTGATGTTGTTCAGCGGCAGTGCCAATCCCGCACTCGCGCAGGACATCGCGAACTATCTGCACCTCCCGCTCGGCAAGATGGCGCTCGGCCGGTTCTCCGACGGCGAAGTCCAGATCGAGATCCTCGAAAACGTCCGCGGCAAGGATGTCTTCGTGATCCAGCCGACGCATGCCCCGACCGATCAGCACATCATGGAACTGCTGATGATGCTCGACGCGTTCAAGCGCGCCTCGGCCGGCCGCATCACGGCCGTGGTCCCGTATTTCGGCTATGCTCGTCAGGATCGTCGCCCGCGTTCAGCACGCGTGCCGATCAGCGCCAAGGTCGTGGCCGACATGATCGGCGAATGCGGCGCGCACCGCGTGCTGACGGTCGACCTGCATGCCGACCAGATCCAGGGCTTCTTCGACATTCCGGTCGACAACGTCTACGCCAGCCCGGTGCTGCTCGGCGACATCTGGCGCCAGAAGTACGAGAACCTGATCGTGGTGTCGCCGGACGTCGGCGGCGTGGTCCGCGCCCGTGCGCTGGCCAAGCAGCTCGACGAAGCCGACCTCGCGATCATCGACAAGCGCCGCCCGCGCGCCAACGAATCGCAGGTGATGAACATCATCGGCGACGTCAGCGGCAAGACCTGCGTGCTGATCGATGACCTCGTCGACACTGCCGGCACGCTCGGCAAGGCCGCCGCGGCGCTGAAGGAACATGGCGCGATCAAGGTCGTCGCGTATGTCACGCATCCGGTGCTGTCCGGCCCGGCGATTTCCAACATCCAGAACTCGCAGCTCGATTCGATGGTCTGTACCGACACCATCGTGCTGACGCCGGAAGCGAAGGCCTGCCCGAAGATTCGCCAGCTGTCGATTGCCGGCCTGCTGGCCGAAACCATTCGCCGCGTCAGCGCCGAGGAATCGGTCAGCTCGCTGTACGTCGACTGACGCCCTGCCCCACTCGGAGTTTTCGGATGCCGACACCTGCGCAGATCTTCGCAAAGCTGTCGAAGCAACCGATGGGCCGCCGCCTGTTCACTTGGGCGGTGTGCCGCAAGGCGCCGTATTTCGCCAGCATTCAGCCGCTGGTGCAGGATCTGAAGATCGGCCGCTGCGAAGTGCGGATGGCCAAGCGCCGCGCGGTGCAGAACCACATCGGCACGGTGCACGCGATCGCCATGTGCAACCTCTGCGAGATGGCTGGCGGGCTGATGATCGATTCCAGTCTGCCGAAGGCCTTGCGCTTGATTCCGAAGGGCATGACCGTTCGCTACTTGCGCAAGGCCGAGACCGATCTCGTGGCCGTGGCCGAGTGGACGCCCGACCTCGGCGATGACTACAGCGGCGACGTCGTGCTGCCCGTGCGTGTGCGCGACACCGCCGGCACCGTGGTGATGGAAGCCGACATCAGCATGTACGTGTCGCCGAAGCCGGCCGCCGCGCGTTCCACCGCGTCCAAGGTCGCTTCCATCAACGGTTAGCCACATTACCGAATGACGCCTCGTGCAACGCTGAGGCATTATTCGGATTCGATATTTTCGTTACCGGAGCTTCGAATGACCCAGCCCCAGAACCCGCTAGTCCTGACCGACGTCAAGGATCGCGTGATGACCATCCGGCTCAACCGGGCGGACAAGAAGAACGCCCTGACGCAGGACATGTACGTGGCGATGAAGGAAGCACTCGACGATGCCGCGTCGAACGCCGAGGTTCGCGTGGTCCTGTTCACCGGTGCGCCCAGCGCGTTTTCCAGCGGCAACGACCTCCAGGATTTCCTGAAGCTCGACCACAAGATCGGCGACAACCCGGTCGCCCGCTTCATGAACACGCTGGCGACGTTCGCCAAGCCGGTGGTCGCCGCCGTCAACGGCCCGGCGATCGGCATCGGCGCCACCCTGCTGCTGCATTGCGACCTGGTCTACGTCGGAAGCTCGGCGCGCCTGCAGTTCCCGTTCGTCAACATCGGCATCTGTGCCGAGTTCGCGTCCACTTTCCTGATGCCGCGCTTCATGGGCCACGTGAAGGCGGCGGAACTGCTGCTGCTGGGCGAACCGTTCAGCGCGCAGGTTGCCGTCGACGGGGGCATCGCGAATGCAGTGCTGGCGGACGATCAGGTCGAAGCCCATGCGCTCGAGCGCGCGCTGAAACTCGCCGGGCAGCCGCCGAATGCGCTGCGCGTGACCAAGATGCTGATGAAGCGCTGGTCCGACAAGGAAGTGACCGATGCCATCAAGCTCGAAGCCGATCACTTCATTCCGATGCTGCGGATGCCGGAAGCGGTGGAAGCGATGACGGCCTTCATCAGCAAGCGCAAACCGGATTTCTCGAAGTTCCAGTAAGCCGGCGCGCGCTTCATGGGCACGCCACTGCCGGCCGCGCTGCGCGACAACAAGCGCGAGAACAACAAGCAGGCCAATCGCTCGACGCTGATCGCGGCGGCGCGAAGCTGCTTCATCAGCATGGGCTTCGATGCCGTGACCGTGCGCGACATCGTTCGCGAAAGCGGTCTGTCGCAGGGCACGTTCTACAACTACTTCCCGGACAAGGAAACCCTGTTCCGGGAAATTCTCGAAGAGCGGATCAGCGAAATCACCGAGCGCATGCACCAGTTGCGCGAGTCGGCGACGACGCTCGAACAGTTCGTCTTCGGCGCCTTCCGCACCCTGTTCGCCAAGATCGTCGAAGAGCCGTGCTTCTTCGAACTGATCCTGCGCAACGAGCACACGGTGCGCGGCCTGTTCAAGGAAACCGTTGTCGGCATTCCGCTGTCGACGCTGAAGGATGACCTGCGCAACGCGATGATGCGCGGCCTGTTTCCGGAGCTCGATGTCGATCTGCTGGCGGCGGCGCTGTACGGCATCGGCTTCGAGATCGGACGCGTGATCTGCGAACAGGGCCGCAGCGATCCCGATCAGGCCGCGCAGTTCGCCACACGCCTGCTGACCGAAGGCATCCAGACCTTCGGCCTCAGCGGCGTGCGCTCGCGCATGGGCCCGGGCATCGCGCCCGGCATGACGGTGGTCCAGACCTGAGCCACGGACCGCCCGCTGTCTGAGCGCTCAAGCGCTGCGTTCCAGCAGCACGATGACCTCGTAGTGGCGCGTCTGCGGAAACATGTCGAGCACGCGTGCGCGACGCGCCGTGAATGACGGCATCGCTGCCAGGTCACGCGCCAGCGACTCCGCGTTGCAGCTCGAATACAGCACGTGGCGCGTGTCGCTTGCATGCTCCAGCAGGTCCGCAAGCACCGGGCCGATGCCGCGTCGCGGCGGATTGACGATCACCAGCGGCGCCGTCGTCGCTTGTGCCGACGCCCAGACTGCAGCATCGGCACAGACGAACGACAGCGACGCAGCGCCTGCATGTCCGGCCTGCGCGGCGGCTTGCCGCCCCAGCTCGGCGCTTGCGATGGCTTCGGCTTCGATCTCGATGCCGGTCACGCGTCGGCCTGCACGCGCCGCGTGCAGCGCGAAGCCACCAACACCGCAGTACAGGTCCCAGACCGCCGCCGGCTGCAGTTCGTCGATCCAGTCGCGCGCCTGCCGGTACAGGGCAGCCGCCACCGCCGTGTTGGTCTGAAAGAAGCTCTGCGGACGAAGATGCAGCAGCACCTCGTTGACCGGCAGCAGCAGCCGCGGCTGCGCGCTCAGCAGGATTTCGCGCGGGCCCTCAAGCACCGCCTTGTGCTCCGGCTGCAGGTTGGCCGATACCACCTGCAACTGCGGCAAGTCCTCGTGCAGCGACAGCAGATGCTTGCGAATGCGGGCGATGGCCGCTTCCGAACGCAGGACGAAGCGCAGCATCAGGCCACCATCCGGGGCCTCGGTCAGCAGCACGAACTTCAGCTCGCCGCGGCGCGTCTGGAGATCGTAAGGATCCAGCGCTGCCCGGCTGATGAACGCCCGGATCGCCGGAAAGCACTGCTGCAACGACGCCGGATACAGCGGACAGTCGCCCAGATCCACACCGTGACCGGCGGCATCGCGAATGCCGAGGATCGGTGCGACGGCCGATCCGCTGACCACCATCTTGGCCTTGTTGCGAAAGCCCGACGCCACGCTCGCCACCGGTGGTAGCCAGTCGATCGAAGCATGCGATGCCAGCAGCGCGCGGCAGTGTTCGAGCTTGCCGGCAAGTTGCATCGCATACGGCTGCGCAAGCTCGGTGCACGAGCGGCAGCGGCCGGCGCGGAAGTGTTCGCAGTTCATCAGCGCTACAGCATGCCAGCGCCGCGATGGCACGGCTCGGCGCGCAACGCGCCGACACCGTTCAGCCGGCGCCGCGCTGCGACGTCAGCAGACCCGACGGCGTGCGACGGCCGCAGGATCAGCGGGCCAGGGCTGCCTTGGTCGGCGGCGCACCGCTCGCCGAGAACGTCGAGGTCGATACCGACTTCGGTTGCAGCGCTTCCAGTTCCAGCCGGCGCCGGACGCGGGCGGCGTCGGCGTACCGGGTCAGCGTGCCGTCGGAATCGAGGAAGATCATCGCCAGTCGGCGGCTGGCCAGCGTGACCTGCATCACCAGACAACGGCCGGCTTCGTTGGTGAAACCGGTCTTCTGCAGTTCGATGTTCCAGTTGCCTTCGCTCCGCACCAGACGATTGGTATTGCCGAAGGTCGTGGCGCGGCCACGAACGGCAACCGTCGTTTCGAGATGGGTGCTGAAGTTGCGGATCATCGGCTGCGCGTAGGCCGCGCTGACCAGACGGCTCAGGTCGCGCGCGGTCGACACGCTTTGGCTCGACAGGCCAGCGGGATCGGCGAACCGGGTCGAGCTCATGCCCAACGCCTTTGCCTTGTCATTCATCGCCGCGATGAATGCCGGACGGCCGCCCGGATAGTGCCGACTGAGCGCCGAAGCGGCACGATTCTCCGACGCCATCAGCGCCAGCAGCAGCATTTCCTCGCGCTTGAGCTTGGTGCCGACGGCAAGCCGCGAGTGCGTGCGCTTCTCGGTGTCGACATCGTCCTGCGTGACTTCGAGCAGTTCATCCAGCGGCGCATTCGACTCGACCACGACCAGACTCGTCATCAGCTTGGTCAGCGAGGCGATCGGCAGCACGGTGTCCGGATTCTTCGCGACGACCGCCTCGCCCGTGTCCTGATCGACCACGAACGCCGCGTTCGACTTCAGCGCGAGGTCCTTGTCGAGATTGGCCGGAACGAGTGTCGCCTGCGTGCTCGGCTTGCGCGCACGACGGCTTTTGCCGCGGCTCTTGCCTTTGGACGCCGACGCGCGAGGCTTGGCGGCGGTCCGTTTCGACGTCGAACGCACGGAGGTCGCCTTGCGCGACGATCCCGGCGCAGCTGACGTCGTCGCCTTGGTCGACGTCGCGGCGACGGACGCGGCTTCAGCCACCGGCGCGGCACTGATCGCGACGAGCATGAAGGCGGCCGAGGTCAGCGACCGGGACAGCAGGCGAATCAGTCGCCGAGCGGAAGATTGAGCAATCACGGCGGATTCGGTTCGGGCGGTTGATCGATGGGCTCAATCGAAACTTTAGCAAGTTGAGCGCCAGAATGTACGAACTGTCACCTCCGTACATCGCCTGCCCGATCAGATAGTTGCGGAAGGATGTTGGAGCAGCTTCGAATTCCGGCGTCCGATTCCCGATTCCAAACCTGCACCGCCACGAAAAAGCCCCCGCATCCTGCGATGCGGGGGCCGTTCGAAGCCGTCACGGCGGCGGGCATCGCGCCCGCCGCCCGGGCATCAATGCAGGCGTTCGATGATCGTCGCCACGCCCTGACCCATGCCGATGCACATCGTCGCCAGACCATAGCGACCCTGCTTCTCGTTCAGCACATGCGCCAGCGCGCCGGTGATGCGGGCACCGGAGCAGCCCAGCGGGTGGCCGAGGGCGATCGCGCCGCCCTTCAGGTTCACGCGGTCCATCCGATCGAGGATCTTCAGTTCCGTCATCACCGCCAGCGCCTGCGCGGCAAACGCTTCGTTGAGCTCGAAGTAGTCGATGTCGGCCAGGGTCAGGCCGGCGCGCTTCAGCGCCTTCAGGGTCGCCGGCACCGGGCCGCGGCCCATCGTCGACGGATCGCAACCGGCCGAGGCAA
Organism: Nevskia sp.; assembly: GCF_021732705.1. GTDB lineage: Bacteria > Pseudomonadota > Gammaproteobacteria > Nevskiales > Nevskiaceae > Nevskia. The sequence goes on from NZ_JAKFUM010000007.1 coordinate 373,675, forward strand.
TCGACACGATGCGCGCCAGCGGCTTCAGACCCAGCGCCGCGGCTTTCTCGGCGCTCATCACCAGCACCGCCGAGGCGCCGTCGGAAATCGCCGAGCTGTTGCCGGCGGTGACCGAGCCCTTCGGATTGAACGCCGGCTTCAGCTTGCCGAGGTCTTCGATGTTGGCATTGGCGCGAACGACTTCGTCGAAGTCGACGAGGATCGGCAGGCCGTCGGCATCATGGCCGGCCACCGGGATCATCTCGTTCTTGAAGCCGCCGTTCTTGAGAGCAGCCGCCGCCTTCTGGTGCGAAGCCAGCGCGAACTCGTCCTGCTTGGCGCGCGGCAACTGGAATGCGGTGGCGAGCATTTCAGCGGTCAGGCCCATCATCGCCGCGGCCTTCGCCGTGGTGACCGACAGTTCCGGGTTGCCGTCGAAGTTGTAGTCCATCGGCACGTGGCCCATGTGCTCGACGCCGCCGCAGATGAAGATGTCACCGGCACCGGCCTGGATGCTGCCGACGGCCGCGTGGATCGCGGTCATCGACGAGCCGCACAGGCGGTTGACGGTCTGGCCCGACACTTCGATCGGCAGGCCGGCGAGCAGGCTCGCCTGACGGGCGATGTTGAAGCCCTGCTCCTTGGTCTGCTGCACGCAGCCCCAGATCACGTCCTCGATTTCCTTCGGATTCACCGACGGATTGCGCTTCATCAGCGCCTTGATCAGTTCGGCCGACAGCGCCTCGGCGCGGACATTGCGGAACACACCGCCCTTCGAGCGGCCCATCGGGGTGCGGACGGCATCAACGATGACGACATCAGTCATTTCTTGTCTCCAGTATTCGGTTCGGGGCCGCGCTTACAGCGGGTAGTAGCGCTGGCCGGCAGCAGCCATGGCCTTCATCGTCGCGGTCGGCTCGTACAGCTTGCCGAGCGAGGCGTACTTCGCGCACTTCTCGACGACATTGGCGAGGCCGATGGCGTCGGCGTACTTCAGCGCGCCACCGAGATGCGGCGGGAAGCCGACGCCCATGATCAGGCCCATGTCGGCCTCGTTCGCGGTGTCGACGATCTTCTCTTCGAGGCAGCGCGCGGTCTCGATGATCATCGGCAGCATCAGGCGCTCCATGATCTCCTCGTCCGAATAGTCCTTCTGACCGTTCGGCTGCACCTGCGCGATCAGCTCGTAGGTGTCGGCGACGACGACTTTCTTCGGCTTGCCCTTCGGATCGGTCTCGTACTTGTAGAAGCCGATGCCGTTCTTCTGACCGTAGCGCTTGGCGTCGTACATCACGTCGAGCGCGGTGCGGAATTCGCGGCCCATGCGGTCCGGATAGCCCTCGGCCAGCACGTCGCCGACGTGGTGTGAAGTGTCGATGCCGACCACGTCCTGCAGGTAGCTCGGGCCCATCGGCCAGCCGAAGGACTCGGCAGCCTTGTCGATCTTCTGGTAGTCGCCGCCGTCGCGCAGCAGCAGGCTCCAGCCGCCGAAGTACGGGAACAGGATGCGGTTGACCAGGAAGCCCGGGCAGTTGTTGACCACGATCGGCGTCTTGCCCATCGCCGAGGCGTAGCCGACGATCGTGGCGACCGCTTCCGGCGAGGTCTTGGCGCCCTTGATGACCTCGACCAGCGGCATCTTGTGAACCGGATTGAAGAAGTGCATGCCGAGGAAGTTCTCGGGGCGCTTCAGGCCTTCGGCCAGCACATCGATCGAGATCGACGAGGTGTTCGAGGCGATCACCGCATCGTCACGCACCGCGGCCTCGACATCGGCCAGCACCATCTTCTTGACCTTCGGGTTCTCGGTGACCGCTTCGACGACGACGTCGACGCCCTTGAAGTCGCCGTAGTTCAGCGTCGGGCGGATCGACGCCAGCACCGCGCCGGCCTTTTCCGGGGTCAGCTTCTTGCGGCCGACCTGCGCCGACAGCAGCTTGTTCGCTTCACCCATGCCGAGCGCCAGCGCCGGATCGGCGATGTCCTTGAGCACCACCGGCGTGCCTTTGACCGCGCTCTGGTAGGCGATGCCGCCACCCATGATGCCGGCACCGAGCACGGCACCCTGCTTCACGGGACGGGCGATCTTGGCGTAAGCCTTGCCCTTCTTCTTCAGCAGCTGGTCATTCAGGAACAGGCCGATGAGCGAGTCGGCCGCTTGCGTCTTGGCCAGCTTGGCGAAAGCGGCGGCTTCGATCGCGATCGCGTCATCGCGGGTCTTGCCGGCGGCCTTCTGGATCGCGGACACGGCTGCGAGCGGCGCCGGGAAATGCTTGCCGGCCTTGCCGGCGATGAAGCCCTTGGCGGTCTCGAAGACCATCGCCGACTCGATCGGGCCGAGCTTGAGCTTGCCCTTCTTCTGCTCGCGACGGGCCTTCCAGTCGAAGGCGCCGTTCTGGGCCAGCGCCAGCAGCTTGAGCGCGGCTTCACGGACCTTTTCCGGCGGCACGACGGCATCGACCGCCTTGATCGGCAGCGCCGCTTCCGGCTTCTTCTGGTCGCCGCTGGCGATCCACTCGATGGCGTTGTCGGCGCCGCACAGACGGGCGAAGCGAACGGTGCCGGCGAAGCCCGGGATGATGCCGAGCTTCACTTCCGGGAAGCCGATCGCGGCTTTGGCCGAAATCACGCGGTAGTCGGTCGACAGCGCCATCTCGAAGCCGCCGCCGAGCGCGATGCCATTGATCGCAGTGACGGTCGGGAACGGCAGGTCTTCGATGGTCGAGAAGATCTTGTTGGTCTCGACCGCCCACGCGGCGATCTCGGCTTCCGGCAACTGGAAGCTCTTGCCGAACTCGGTGATGTCGGCGCCGACGATGAACACGTCCTTGCCGCTGGTCACGATCAGGCCCTTCAGCGAGGTGTCCGCCGTGAGCAGGCTGCCCGCTTCCTTCAGTTCGGCCAGCGTCGCGGCATCGAACTTGTTGACCGATTCGCCGGTGCGGTCGAACTTCAGCTCGGCAACATCGCCGTCGAGCCGCGTGACCTGGATGGATTTGCCTTGAAACATGGGGCGTACGTCCTCGTGGGGTTGTTCGGGTCGGCAGCGCGGCGGCAGTGCATGCGCCATTCGGTACCGTATGGAGCGCGGATTATAACCATGTTCGACCGGCGCAATGACGACGATGGTGTGCCGCAGCATGGTCGCGGAAAGACCTGGCCGCGCGAAGCCGGGTTACGTGAAATCCGCAAGCCGCGCAGCCCGGCGGATGGCCGAATCGCGACGGGCAGCGCGCCGGCCGACCGGAAGGCTTGAAAAATGGCGTCGGAAGCCGGCTTCACCCCGGATTTCCGTTCGAAAACCGGATTTTGACGCTGTTGCAAGCGCCACCCTAGAATCAAAGCTCGTTCACCGCCGGGGGAAACGCGACATGGCCGACAAGAAGACCTTCACCAAGCCGATCAATGATTTGCTGGCGCTGGCCAGACAATCGCTGGACACGCTGGGCAATGCCAACACAATCGTCTACGGCGGCGTGCAGAAGCTCGCCGATCAGGAACTGAAGGCGCTGAACGACTATTACAAGTCGGCGGTCTCGTCGCTCAAGAGTGCGCGGGGTGGCAAGGACATCAAGTCGACGGCGCAGAAGCAGGCCGATCTGTTGCAGGAAGCGGTCAACAAGCTGATCGGCAACGCCCGTGCGTCGTTGACCGTGGTCGCCGATGCCCGCGCCGAGCTGGCCAAGCTGGTCAAGGGCAGCGCCGATGGCGCCGCGGTGTCGGTCTCGAAGCTGGAAAAGGCGATCGCGCCGGCGCAGAAGGCGCTCGCGAAGGTCAAGGCCGAAGCTCAGAAAGCCGGCAAGAAGGCCAGCGTGGCCGTGAAGGACGCGAAGAAAGACATCAAGTCGGAAGTCGCCAAGGTCGAGAAGACGCTCAAGGCGGATGCCAAGTCGGTCAAGAAGGACGTCAAGGCGGAGGTCAAGAAGATCGAGAAGACGATCAAGACCGACGTCAAGGCCGCGAAGAAGGCTGTGAAGACAGTCGAGAAGAAGGTGGTGAACGCGGCAAAGTCGGTCGAGAAGGCGGTGGGTGATACCGCCAAGGCGGGCGTTGCCGAGGCCCGGAAGATCGCCGCCCGCGTGCCGACGCCATCGCCGAACTCGCGCGCCAGCCGCGCGACCAGCGCCGCGAAGAAGGTCGTCACGCAGGTGGTGGACAGCGCCAGCGCCGCGGCCTCGAATGCGGTGGAAGCGGCGAAGGCCACTGTCGACAGCGCCAGTGCAGCCGTCGACAAGGCCGTGACGACGGTGACCGATGCCGTGAAATCGCAGGGCTGAGCTCCGTCATTCCGCCGTACCGGAAGCCTGCCGACGCTGCGTCGGCAGGCTTTTTGTTTCACTCGCCATTCCGATGCAAGGCATGAAGCTCCGATGAAGTCTGCAGCGCCCCTTAACCCGACGGCATGAAACTGAGCATCGCCCAAAGCACCGAACTGTGGCGTCTGCTGGCCGATGCCAGCCGCCTGCGCCTGCTGCTGCTGTTGGAAGCGCATCAGCTGTCGGTGGCGGAGCTGACCGAGATCACCGGGCTTGCGCAGAGCCGCGTCTCGACCCATCTCGCGCGGCTGAAGCGCGCCGGCCTGGTGCAGGCCAGCCGAAGCGGCGGTGGCGCGCTGTACAGCCTGAACCCGGATCGAGGGCGGGCCGCGGAATTGTGGACAGTGATGCGCGAGCGCCTCGACGACCCGCAGGCGCTGGTCGATCGCGAACGCGCCAGCGAAGTGGTGCGGGTGCGCAAGCATGGACAGACCTGGGCCGAATCGGTCGCCGGCCGCATGGAACTGCACTATTCGCCGGGCCGGACCTGGGAAGCGACCGCGCGGGCGCTGATCGGCCTGCTGAATCTGGGCGACGTGCTCGACGTGGCGTCCGGTGACGGCGTGCTGGCCGAGCTGATCGCCGAACGCGCCCGCAGCGTGGCCTGCGCCGACGTCAGCGCCAAGGTGCTGGCGGCCGCCCGGCGGCGCATCGGCGAGTTGCCGAACGTCGACTTCACGCAGGCCGACATGGCGTCGCTGCCGTTCGCGAGTGCGCGCTTCGATCACGTGTTCCTGATGCACGCGCTGAGCTATGCCCGCGATCCGCAGGCGGCGATCGTCGAGGCCACGCGCTGCCTCAGGCCCGGTGGCCGGCTGATCGTCGCCACGCTGAACGAGCACGGCCACGAAGCCGCGATGCAGGCCTACGATCACGTCAATCTCGGCGTCACCGCCGCGACGCTCGAGCAATGGCTGCGCAAGGCCGGTCTGGTGGTCGAATCGTGCCGCGTGACGTCGCGCGATCCGCGGCCGCCATACTTCGAGGTGGTGACCGCACTGGCGCAGAAGCCGCACCAGAAGCCGCAGTAGAAACGCTCAATCACGGCGCATAGAAACCGTGAATGAAAATGCAAAAGTCACAAAAGATTCATGGATTTAGCGCGTCCAATCGCCGACGCGACGCGTAATCCCGGATGTGTCCATGACACAGCGCTGGCCCCCGCCTTCGCTAGAGCGTGAAACCATCCCGGAGATACTCCCATGAAGAAGCTCGTACTGCTGTCGGCGGCATCGTTGATGCTGTCGATGTCCGCTTTTGCTGCTGATCCGATCGTCGGCGGCGCGCCGATGTCCCCGACCAAGGACATCATCGACAACGCCGTGAACTCGAAAGACCACACCACGCTGGTCACCGCCGTGAAGGCGGCCGGTCTGGTTGAAACCCTGAAAGGCAAAGGCCCGTTCACGGTGTTTGCGCCGACCAACGCCGCATTCGCCGCCCTGCCGGCCGGCACCGTGGAAACGCTGCTGAAGCCGGAGAACAAGGCCAAGCTCAGCGGCGTCCTCACGTACCACGTGGTTGCCGGAAAGCTCGACTCGACGGCCGTGGTGGCTGCGATCAAGGCCGGCGGCGGCAAGGCTTCGCTGACCACGGTGGCCGGCGGCAAGCTCAGCGCGTCGATCGAGGGCAAGGACGTCATCATCACCGACGAGAACGGCGGCAAGGGCAAGGTCACGATTGCCGATGTCTACCAGTCGAACGGCGTGATCCACGTGGTCGACAAGGTGCTGTTGCCGAAGTAAGCCTTCACGCGGCACAGGACGGGCGGCCTTCGGGCCGCCCGTTTTCGTTTCAGGCGGCGATCCTGCGGTTGCCGGCCCTGACCGGTGCCCTAGTGAACGGCGGGCGGATCCGGCAGTTCGCCCGGCCACAGCGACTTGCCGCTCTTCTTGACCAGCGTCTTGAGGCGATCGAGATGCGCCGCGATCTCGTCATCGCTGGCACGGATCACGCGCAGCGGCTGGCTGTTGTCGGACGACACGATGCCGAGGCGTGCACTGGCCGCAGCGGTTCCTGCCGACGACTCGTCGACCAGCCCGAGCGCCGACTGGCCGCCAGTCATCGCCAGATAGACCTCCGCGAGCAGCCGCGCGTCGAGCAGCGCACCGTGCAGTTCGCGATGCGAGTTGTCGACGCCGTAGCGCTTGCACAGCGCGTCCAGGCTCGCCTTCTGGCCCGGATGCAGACGCTTGGCGATGCGCAGCGTGTCGGTCACGGTGCACAGCGTGGCGATCCGTTCCGGCCGCCCGGCACGTTCAAACTCGCGATCCATGAACCCGACATCGAACGCAGCGTTGTGGATGATCAGCTCGGCACCGCGCAGATACTGGATGATCTCGTCCGCCAACTGGCCGAAGCGCGGCTTGTCGGCCAGGAACGCCGTGGTCAGGCCGTGCACTTCCAGCGCGCCCGGGTCGCTGTCGCGGTCCGGGTTCAGGTACCAGCGCTGGTCACCGGTGAAGCGGCGGTTGCGCAGCTCCACGCAGCCGATCTCGATCACCCGGTGCTCGCTGTTCTCGATGCCGGTGGTCTCGGTATCGAACACGATCTGGCGCAGGTCGCTCATGCCGGGGCTCCGGACGGCGCGGCTGGCGTTGCCGGCGCTGCCAGATGCTTTTCCAGCCCTTCATTAGCCAGACGGTCCGCGCGCTCGTTGCCCGGATCACCGGAATGGCCCTTGACCCAGCACCAGTCGATCGTGTGCCGGGCCGCGGCGGCATCGAGGCGCTGCCACAGATCCTGATTCTTGACCGGCTTCTTGTCGGCCGTCTTCCAGCCGCGCTTCTTCCAGCCGGGCAGCCATTCGGTCAGGCCCTGCAGCACGTACTTGGAATCGGTATGCAGCTTGACGGCGCAGGCCTCGCGCAGGCTCTCCAGCGCCGAGATCGCCGCCATCAGCTCCATGCGATTATTCGTCGTCGGCGCTTCACCGCCGCACAACTCCTTGATGTGATTGCCGTATTTCAGTGAGACGCCCCAACCGCCGGGGCCCGGATTGCCGCGGCAGGCGCCGTCGGTGTACGCGATGACTTCTTTCATTCAGCCGGGGTCTTGAGGTCCGGCGTCGGACCCGGAGTGGTGGCCACGCCGCCCAGCGCGCGGCCGACGAGCTGCCGCACCTGGGCGCGCGGCAGGCGCGTGACCAGCGACATCGGGATCACGCGCTTCTTCGCGACGATCAGGTAGCACTCCATCAGCGGCATGGTCAGGCTGCCGAGATCGAACGGCGCGCCGGCGCTGCGCGGCCGGTTCCACGGAAAGCCCACGCCGAAGCGGCGAACTTCGCTGATCTCGAAATCAAGCAGTTCCAGCCAGTCGCCGAGGCGGCCGGTCGCGTGGAAGCGGGCGCCCGGCGGGAAGGCGCGATAGCCGAGGCCGAGCACGCGGCGCAGGCCCCACAGGCTCCACGGGTTGAAGCCCAGCACCATCAACCGGCCGCGATCGGTGAGGATGCGATCGACCTCGCGCAGCAGGTTGTGCGGCGACGGCGTGAACTCCAGCGTATGCGGCAGCAGCACGGCATCGACGCTCTGGCTCAGGATCGGCAGCGACTCCAGCTGGGTCACGGCCTGCGTGTCGCCGATATTGTCATCGAGCGTGCCGAGCACGGCCCGGTGCAGCATGTCGGCGGATGCCAGCAGGCTCTGGCCACCCCAGTTGCCGATCTGCAGGATGTGGCGCCCGAACAACGACGGCAGCACCCGCTGAAGTTCCTGATTTTCGAGGTCCAGCAGGCGCTTGCCGCGCGGGCTGGTGAGCCAGGCTTGCAGGGCCTGGCGATCGAACGGCTGACCGCCGCTGACCGCAAGTCGGTTGGGCATGGTTGACGCACCGCACGAGCGTGGACAGGATGCCGCCATGATAACCGTCACTGCCCTGCCCGCGTTTACCGACAACTACCTGTGGCTGCTCGATGCCGGTGGCCATGCCGCCGTGGTCGACCCGGGCGATGCCGAGGTGGTTCGCGCCGGCCTCGCCGCCCGTGGCCTTCGGCTGGCCGCCATCCTGATCACGCACCATCACCCCGACCACATCGGCGGACTGCTGGCGCTGGCTGCGGAAACCGGCGCTGCGGTCTACGGACCGCGCGCTGAAAGCAGCAAGATCAAGGGCTTGCAGCATCTGCTCGATGACCATGACGAGGTGCGGCTCGACGCGCTCGGCATCACGCTGCAGGTCATCGCGGTGCCCGGTCACACGCTCGGCCACATCGCCTACTTCGAGCCGACGCAGCGTCTGCTGTTCTGCGGCGACACGCTGTTCGTCGGCGGCTGCGGCCGGCTGTTCGAAGGTACGCCGGCGCAGATGCTCGAGTCGCTCGACCGCCTCGCCGCGCTGCCGCCGGAGACGGCGGTCTACTGCGCTCACGAGTACACGCTGTCGAATCTCGACTTCGCGACCACGGTCGAGCCCCACAACCTTGCGCTGGCCGAAGAAATGGCTCGCGTTCAGGCACTGCGGGCAGCCGGGGTCCCGAGCGTGCCGAGCACGATCGCGCACGAGCGCCGGCTGAATCCGTTCCTCCGGGCGCGCAGCGCCGAGGTGACTGCCGCGGTCGTCGCGCAGGCTGGCGAGGAGGCCAGCCAAAAGTTGGGGAATCCGATCGAGATTTTTGGTGCCTTGCGCCGTTGGAAAGACGGACATCGACCACGCGTCCGGTGAACTGAACGTCGGTTTCCGTCGTCCGCAGGCCATTTGCTAGACTCGCGCCCTCCTCGTTTCCGCCCCCGGACCAAAATGGTTTTTACCCCGTCGAACCGCTTGATGCGGTGCGCACTGATGGCATGCCTGCCGGGTCTGGCCCATGCAGCCGCGGTGGAACCGGTCGATCCCGGATCGCAGGAACTGGATCGGGTCATCCAGGAGCTCAAGGCGGAAGTACTCGACATCAACCAGCGGGCGCTCAGCACCGAGGCGGCATTCCTGTATCCGGATGCAACGCGCGTGACGATCTACGCTGGCGTCAAGGCGCAGGGCCTGCTGATCGAGGATCTGACGATCACCGTCGATGACGGAACCCCGACGCAGCGCAAGTTCGACACGCTGGAAGCCATCGCCCTGCAGCGCAAGGGGCTGTACCGCGCCGTGCGCCTGAACGCGGCACCGGGCGCACACCGCATCCGCGCCGAATTCTCCGCCCGCTATGCCGATGCCCAGCCGAACACGCCGCCGTTTCGCGGCCGTTACGAAGCGGTGTTCGAAAAGACCACGAAGCCCAGCGATCTCGAAGTGCTGATCGCCGTCGAGGGCTACGGCAAGGTCCCCGTGATCAAGCTGCGCGACTGGAGAACGGCTCAGTGATCGCACCAACGCGCGCCGGGACCGGCTCGGTCAAACGGCTTGTCACCGCCGCCTTGGCAGCCCTCGTGGCGGCCGGCAGCGCGCAGGCCGTCGATCTGTACGTGCCGGGCAGCGACAACGATCCCCATGTCCGGTCAGCGGATTTCCTGATCGGCGACCAACGTTATTTCAGCGCCGCCGCGGAATTGCTGCAGCAGCTCGGCGAACAGCCCGATCGCCAGCTGGCACCGGCGTTCTACCGGCGACTGGCCGAGGCGACGCTGTCGTTCGGCATGCAGCAGCGCGCCGACACCATCTACCGGGAACTCGGCGCCAATTCGACCGATCCGGTCGCGCTCGCCCGCGCCCGCATTCGCGTCGCCGAATTCCTGTACCAGCGCGGCCATTACGACGAAGCGATCCAGGACCTGAACGCGCTGCGTCCGGGTCTGCCGAAGGCCGCGATCCTCGAATGGCAGGACACGCTCGGCCGTGCGCTGCTCGCACAGGGTCGCTACGCAGACGCCGCGCAGGTGCTGCTGGAAATCAAGGATGCCGGCCCGCAGCGCGCCTATACGCGGTTCAACTTGGGTGTCGCGCTGATCAACGACAGCAAGGCGCCGCAGGGCATCAACGTGCTGGACCGCATCGGCCAGATGGCGGCGAAGGACGACGACGACCTCGCGATTCGCGACAAGGCGAACCTCGCGCTGGGTTACCACTTCCTGCGTCAGCAGCAGGGCGGAACCGCGGTGCCGGTGTTCGAACGCATCCGCAGCGACGGGCCGCTGTCGAACCGGGCGCTGCTCGGCCTGGGCTGGGCCTATCTGGCGCCAACCGGCAATCGCCAGAAGAAGCAGGCCGTCGGCGACGAAGTGCCGAACGAGCTGAATGCCTTCAAGTCGTTCTCGACCATCGGCGTGCTCTTGCGGCCGGGGTTCCTCGACGACGACATCTACCGCCGTGCCGGTCTCCGATCGTTCCGCCTGAGCAAGGCCTCGCAGGAAGAGGAAGCGGCGCTGAAGCGTGCGCTGGTGCCGTGGATCGAACTGGTCAGCCGTGACCCGCGCGACCCCGCCGTGCAGGAAGGCCTGCTCGCGATTCCGTACACGCTGGACCGTCTGGGCGCGCACATCCAGGCGCAGGAGTTCTACGAGCGCGCGATCGAAGCGCTGGAATCCGGTCGCAAGCGCATCGACGAAACCGCGACCTACGTCCGCAGCGGCCGCATGATCACGACCATGGTCCGGCGCACGGCTGACGCCGAATCCGGCTGGACCTGGGAGCTGAAGGATCTGCCGGACGCGCAGGAAACCGATTTCCTGCAGACGCTGATCTCCGAGAACCGCTTCCAGGAACCGCTGAAGAACTATCGCGACAGCCTGCTGATGCGGCGCAATCTCGAAGCCTGGTCGGCGCGCATCGACGAACTGCAGGCGTCCTACGCCAAGCGCGAACAGCCCGCCGTGCCGGCCGACGTGCTGGTCACGCGCCAGCTGGAGCGTGGCGCGGCCGATGACGCCGCCGACCTGCCGGTGGTGGCAACCCCGCCGGTCGAGCTGAAGGCGGCCGAGGATCTGACGGTGCCGGATGCACCGGCCACGCCGGCGCCGACGCCGGAATCTGCCGTTGCGCTGCAGACCTCGGAGACGCCGCCACCGACGGCTTTCGACGGGATCTTCGAGCGCCTGCAGAAGATCGAGGATCGGATTGCTGCCGTTCGTCCGAAGGTCTCGGCCGCTGCCGATCAGCAGGCCAAGCTGATCGAAAAGCTCGCGCTCGATGATCTTGCCGAACAGCGCCGGACGACCGAGAAGTATCTGATCGAAGCCCGCTTCGCGCTGGCCCGAATCTACGACCGCAACCTCAAGGGAGACACTCAGTGATGCGGCCGGACGCCCGACTCAGACTGCCGCTGACCGTTTCGGTTGCCGCGTTGTTTCTTGCCAGCTGCGCGACCACGGTCGACCAGAAGGCAACTCCGTCGATCAAGACGCTGACCAAGCAATCGGCACCGTCGCAGGACAAGCTGCCGATCATCCGCTCCGAGCCGCTGGCGCCGGATCCGGACAAGGCGCTCGCGAACTACCGCGAACTGCTGAAGCTGAAGCCGGACGACGACACCCGCGTGGAAGCACTGCGCCGCCTCGCCGACCTTCAGGTGCAGGTCGAGGACAGCAAGGGGAATGCCGATGGCAAGGCGCTGACCGGCTCGATCGAGACCTATCGGCAGCTGATCGCCGAGCGCCCGGGCGACAGGAACAATGACCGCCTGCTGTACCGGCTTGCCCGGGCTTACGAGAACAGCGGCCAGACCGACAACGCGATCGCCACGCTGCGCAAGCTGTCCGACGAGTATCCGACCTCCGCACTGATCGGCGATGCCCGCTTCCGCAATGCCGAGCTGCTGTACAACCTCGGCCGCTATGCGGAAGCCGAGAAGGAATACGAGTTCGTGCTCGGCCTCGGCAACACGGCGAGCTTCTTCGAGTCCGCGCAGTACAAGTACGGCTGGACACTGTTCAAGCAGGCGAAGTACGACACGGCGCTGCCGGTGTTCTTCTCGATCCTCGATCGCGAACTGCCGCCGGGCGAGCTCGAGGATCCGGATGCGGCGCTGGCGGCCGTCGACAAGAACAAGGCCGATCTTGCGGCTTCGAGCCTGCGCGTCTGCAGCCTGTCGTTCGCGGCGCAGGGCGGCGGTTCGGCCATCAACGACACCTTCAAGCGCAACGGCGGCGAGCCACGCTTCTACGCGCTGATCTACAACGCGCTCGGCGGCCTGTTCGCCGAGAAGCGTCGCTTCAGCGATGCCGCGGCGAGCTACGCCGCGTTCATCGAGCGCTATCCGCAGCATCCCAGCGCGCCGAAGTTCCAGACCCGCGTGATCGGCGCCTACGATCAGGGCGGCTTCAACGACAACGTCATTCGCGAGAAGGAACGCTACGTCACCGCCTACGAGCCATCGGCCGCGTACTGGGCCGGCCGGCAGCCGACGCCCGAGGTGCTGACCGAACTGCGCAAGAGCTTCGAGGACCTCGGCCGCCATTATCAGGCGCGTGCCCAGGCCGGCAACCGTCCGGCGGCGCAGGCCGATTTCCTCGCAGCCGCCGGCTGGTACAACAAGGTTCTGGTCAACTTCCCGGCCGATCCGAAGGTCGCGGAAGTGAATCTCCTGTACGCCGATGCGCTGCTCGATGGCGGCAAGACCTCGGATGCCGCCGAGCAGTACCTGAAGACCGCCTATGGCTACGGCGAACATCCGAAGGCGACCGAGGCCGCACATGCCGCCGTGCAGTCGCTGCAGAAGCTGGCGAAGGAAGTGCCGGCGGCGGATCGTCCGGCGGCGCTGCGTCGCTCGATCGATGCCAGCCTGAAGCTCGCCGATACGTTCCCGGCACATCCGCAGTGGACGCTCGATGTCACTCGTGCCGCGCAGGATCTCTACGAAATCAAGGCACTGGACGAAGCCATTGCCGTCTCCGAACGCCTGATCGCGCGCACGCCGCCGGCCTCCGCCGACGAGCGCAAGATCGCCTTCGGCGTCGTGGCCGACTCCCGTTACGCACAGGGCAAGTATCCGGAAGCGGAAGTCGCCTACGGCACGCTGCTGAAGCTGCTGGCGCCGACCGCGCCGGAGCGGAAGCTGGTGGTCGAACAGCTGGCCGCATCGATCTACAAGCAGGGTGAAGCCGCGCGCGATGCCGGCAACCTGCGCGCCGCCGCCGAGGCCTTCCTGCGTGTCGGCAGCACGGTTCCGGATGCTGCCATCCGACCGAATGCCGATTACGACGCCGCCAGTGCCTACCTGTCGCTCGAGGACTGGCCGCTTGCCACGGCAACACTCGAAGCCTTCCGCACGCGCTATCCGGCCAACCCGCTGCTGGCCGATGTCGACAAGAAACTGGCTGCGGCCTACCAGAAGGACAACAAGCCGGCGCAGGCCGCGGCGGCCTATTCGCGCATCGCCAATCGGGCCTCGGAATCGGTCGATACCCGGCGCGAATCGGCGTGGCTCGCGGCCACGCTGTTCGATCAGGCCAAGGATCGCCCGGCGATGGCGCGTGCCTACGAGTTCTATGTCACGAACTTCCCGCAGCCCCTGGACCGCAGTGTCGCCGGACGCCGGCGCCTGGCCGATCTCGCGAAGGAAACCAACGACCGCGCCCGCTACCAGTACTGGCTGCGCGACCTGGTCACGGCCGACAACAACGCCGGTGCCGGCCGCAGCGAAGTGAGCAAGCTCGCCGCCGCCCAGGCCAGCCTGGAACTCGCGCTGATCGCGACGGCCGATGCCCGCAACATCAAGCTGACCCTGCCGGTCGAAAAGAGTCTGCCGGCTCGCAAGGGCGCAACCGAACTTGCGGTGCAGGCGCTGACCCGTGCCGCCGCTTACGGCTATGCCGACACCACGACGGCGGCGACCTACGAACTCGGCAATGTCTATCGCGATTTCAGCCGCGCGCTGCTCGACTCCGAGCGCCCGAAGAATCTGAAGGCCGATGAACTGGAGCAGTACAACATCCTGCTCGAGGAACAGGCCGATCCGTTCGACCAGAAGGCGATCGAAGCCCACGAAGCCAACCTGAAGCGCGTCAAGCAGGACCTGTGGAATGCATCGATCGCGAAGAGTGCCAAGGCACTGGGCGAACTGGCGCCAGCCAAGTACGGCAAGCGCGAAAGCCGCGAGGAATCCTATGACACGCTGCGCTGAGCCAACGATGCGCTTTCCAATCGCTTCGCGTCATCCGGCAGCCAGTCGCTGGCTGCTGACCGTCGTGGCTGCCGCGGTGCTGGCCGGTTGCCAGGCGCCGGCGAGCAAGCCGGCAGCACCGAAGGCCGAGCCAAGCCCGCCGGTCGCGGTCCAGAAGCCGGCCGCGCCGTCGAAAGGCGATCCCGACGAACGCTTCAAGGCGGCGTTGAAGCTGCTGAAGGATCGACAGTCGAAGGAAGCGCGCGAGGCGTTCTTCAACCTGGCCAAGGACTTCCCGGAGTTTTCCGGACCGTTCGCCGACCTCGCCATCGTCCAGGCACAGGCGAAGCAGCCGCAGCTCGCGATCGCCAACTTCGAGAAGGCGACGCGCCTGAACCCGCAAAACGCGCTGGCGTGGAACTGGCTCGGCACGCTGTACCGCGAAGGCAACGACTTCCCGAAAGCCGAGGCCGCTTACACATCGGCGCTCGCAATCAAGCCTGACTACGCCGCCGCTCACCTGAACCTCGGCATCCTGAACGACGTCTACCTCCGTCGTCCGCAGACGGCGCTGACGCACTATCGCGAATACCAGCGGATCACCAATGGCGAACGTCTGATCGTGGCCGCGTGGATCCGCGATCTGGAATCCCAGGTCCCGCCGCCCGCCCCGGCTGCGGCGCCGACCGCTGCCCCCGCACCTGCCGCTGGAGCCACGCCATGATGCCGATCCGAATCGCCATCCTCGCCGCGTTGATCGCACTGCCAAACGCCGCGGTTCAGGCACAGGGCAAGCCTGCCGCAGCCAAGCCGGCCAAGGCCGCGGCTTCGCCAGCCAAGCCGGCGGACGAGACGGTCAGCACCCCCGCCGATCCAGGCACGACGATCATCGGCGACACCGAGTCGCCGATCGGTCTGTACATCACGCCGTGGAAGGACGAGTTCGCCGAACGCGGCCTCGACCGGCCTGCTCGTCTGCTCGATGAAGCCATGGAGCCGATCGATCCGGCGACGTTCCGCCGCCAGATCAAGTATTACGAAACGATCACCGCCTACCGGCGCGGCCAGCAGCAGGCCAGCGAAGCGGTGGCACCGGCCGCACCGCCTGCCGCTGCGCCGGATGCGGCACCGGCCCCCTGATCGAACGCTTCCAGCTGTCCGCGTCTTCCGCTGTCCCCTTTCGTCACCGCAACCTGCAAACGAGGAATCCCCATGGAGTTCTTTTCCACCGTCATCCGCTTCTTCCAGGCCGGCGGTGAGTTCATGTACCCGATCCTGGCCGTGCTGGTGCTCGGTCTGGCCATCACCATCGAGCGCGTGCTGTATCTGCGCCGGGCGCTGGCCGAGAACCGCGAGGTCTGGTCGACGCTGATGCCGCTGGTCAACGCCGGCAAGCACGACGAAGCCGAAAACGTGGCCTCGAAGTCCACCACCGCCATCGGCCGCGTGCTGGGCTATGGCCTCGCCCGTTCGCGCGGCGCGACCTCGCGCGAAGACGTCGAGCTGGCGATGGAAGAAAGCCTGATGGAAGTCACGCCGCAGCTCGAGCGCCGCACCCATTACCTCGCCACGTTCGCGAACGTCGCCACGCTGCTCGGCCTTCTCGGCACCATCATCGGCCTGATCAATGGCTTCGAAGCGGTGTCCGGCGTCAACCCGGCGCAGAAGCAGGACCAGCTGTCGTCCGCCGTTGCCATCGCGATGAACTGCACCGCGTTCGGCCTGATGACGGCGATCCCGCTGCTGCTGATTCACGCCTGGCTCGTGACCAAGACCGACGAACTGGTCGACAGCCTCGAAATGGCGTCGGTCAAGTTCCTGAACAGTCTCGGCCTGAAGAAGTAATGGCCTGCGGGTCCCCCGGAACCTTGAAGGCGATCAGCCGATGATGCAGGGAATTTCCCGCGAAACGCGGCGCGCACTGCGCCGCGTCAAGCGCAAGCGCAGCACCGAACTCAATCTGGTGTCGATGATCGACATCCTGACCGTGCTGATGTTCTTCCTGCTGGTGAACTCGATCGGCGTCTCGATCCTGGGCATCAACCTGCCGGATGCGAATGCCTCGTCGGCCGAACCGCCAGCCCACAACCTTGCGGTGCTGATCCGCAAGGACGACCTGACGTTGACCGACAACGGCTTCATCGTGAAGTCCGTGCCGTCGGCGAACGGCGCCTACAACTTCCCGGGCCTCGCCGACCTGATGCGCGAAACCAAGAAGCGACTGCCGGGCGAAACCAAGATCACGCTGCTGTCCGAGCCGGGCATTTCGTATGAGGTGCTGGTGTCGGCGATGGACGCAGTCCGCGTCGATCTGACTGCCACCGGTTCCCAGACGGTCGAGCTGTTTCCACTGATCTCGCTCGGTGATGCGCCGGCCAATGCTGCGAAGGTGACGCCATGAGCCTGCGGAGCGGTGCCAAGCGCAAGCGAATCCTGCGCAAGGCCGAGCGACCGGATTCGGTCGGCTTGAACCTCGTGCCGATGATCGACATCTTCACATCACTGCTGATCTTCCTGATGCTGACGTCGACGACGGTGCAGACCCTGCGCAGTCCGAAGTCGCTGACCTTGCCGCTGTCGGCCACCAGCCAGCCGCCGAACGACACGCCGGTGCTGACGGTGACCCCGGAAGGCATCCTGTGGCAGGGCACGCCCGTGATGAGTCTGGCCGATGCCGAGGCCAGCGCCGGCAATGTCCTGGCGCCGTTGAAGGCGCAGCTGCTGCTGGCGCCGCTGGTCTCGATTCAAGGCGGCGCGCCGGGGGCCCTGACCCGGGGCGAGATCAACATCCTCGCCGACAAGGGCATCCCGTATGCCCTGCTGAAAAAGATCATGTCCACCTGCGGCGAAGCGAAGTTCGCGCGAATCTCGCTGTCGGTGAACCATCGCTCGCTGGCCAAGGGAGCGGCTCGATGAACGCCCGCCTGTTCGATCACACGATCCGCTGGGAATCGTGGCAGCTCAGCGAGGAAGCCGACCGTCGCTTCCGCTGCATCGTCCTGTACGTCGGCATTCCGGCCATCGTGCTGGTCATCTTGAGCCGCGTGTTCCAGGGCGATGTCGCGGTTTCGGCCACGCCGCAGTTCGACACCTCGCAGTACGTGGAACTGTTGCCGGATGCCGGCGAAGTCACGCCGGAACCGGAAACGCCGGCTCCAGCCGAGCGCAATGATCCGGAGCCGCCGAAGCAGGCCAAGGCGCCGGAAAAGCCGCAGGTCAAGCCGGTCGAGAAGCCGCCGGCACCGACCAAGCCGGTCGAAACCGCCCGCGATGTCGCGGCCAAGTCCGGCCTGCTGGCGCTGTCGAAGGAACTGAGCACGCTGCGCGACCAGAGCCTGTCGACGGCGACCAACGATCAGCCGCTGAATACGTCGGCCATCACGTCGAAGGGTGGCATTGGCGCCGCGAGTGGCGCGTCGGCCGACGCGATCGCCGCTTCGGCCTCGTCCAGCAGCGGCGGCATCGGCAGCGCCGGCAGCGGCGATGTGACGTCGACCCAGAGCGGCAGTGGCGTCGGCAGTCGGCGCACCGGCACGGTCAAGAGTCCTCTGGCCACCGGCAACACGGGTCCCAAAGGCAGCGGGCCGCCGCCGAGTGGCCGCACGCTCAACGAGATCAAGCTGACCTTCGACAAGAATGCCGGCCCGTTCTACGCGATCTTCAACCGGTTTTCGCGCGAGAATCCGAACATCGCGCGCGGCACCATCCGGATCAAGCTGGTGATCGCCCCCGATGGCTCCGTGACCTCGTGCACCCTGGTGTCGAGCACGTACAACGAGCCGGACTTCGAGAACAAGATCGTCCAGCGGGCGAAGCTGCTGAATTTCGGCGCCAAGAACGTGCCGGTGTACACCACCGATTACCCGATCTACTTCATTCCGCAGTAAGTTGCAGCGCGGCACCCCACAAGAACAGCAAGAACGAGGAGCGGCATGGGTTTCCTTCAGGGCAAGAAAGCACTCATCACCGGTGTTGCCAGCGAGCGCTCGATCGCAACCGGCATCGCCGAAGCCATGCGTCGTGAAGGCACGGAACTGGCATTCACCTATCAGGGCGACAAGCTCAAGAGCCGGGTCGAGGAATTCGCCCACGAGCAGGGCTCGAACATCGTCCTGCCGCTGGATGTGACGCGCGATGCCGAGATCAGCGCCGTGTTCGACACGCTGAAAAGCCAGTGGAACGGCATCGACATCGTCATCCATTCGATCGGCTTCGCGCCGCGCGAACTGCTGGCCGGCGGCTATCTGGAAACGGTGACCCGCGAAGGCTATGCCCTCGCCCATGACATCAGCGCCTACTCGTTCGCTGCACTCGGCAAGGCGGCTCGTCCGCTGATGCAGGGTCGCGCGGGCAGTCTGCTGACGCTGAGCTATCTCGGGGCAGAGAAGGCGGTGCCGATGTACAACGTGATGGGGCCGGCCAAGGCCAGTCTCGAAGCCAACGTGCGTTACATGGCGGCGGAGCTCGGTCCGGAAGGCATTCGCGTCAACGGCATTTCCGCCGGGCCGATCAAGACGCTGGCTGCTGCCGGCATCAAGGGCTTCCGCGGCATGCTGAGCCATGCCGAGAAAGGCTCGGCACTGAAGCGGAATGTCTCGACCGATGAAGTCGGCAACACGGCGGCGTTCCTGTCGTCGGATCTGGCCTCGGGCATCACCGGTCAGATCATCTATGTCGACGCCGGCTTCAGCATCATGGGCTTTTCGCTCGACGCGATCGCCGCCGGCTGATCCAGCGCCTCAAACGCCTGCAGCATCCGACGCCCCGCCGGCGAAACCGGTGGGGCGTTTTTGTTTTGCATGTGAAGCGTGCAGCGGCCGCGGCAAGAACTGCCGGGCAACAAAAAGCCCGGGACAGCGAACTGTCCCGGGCCTTGTCTTTCAAACCACTTCAGCGCGTTGGAGCCTTACTGCGGACGACCGCAGAAGGTGAACGTGCCCGTGCCGGCGTACGAGTAGATTCTCCAGCGGTAGTTGAAGCCCGAGCCGCCCGTCGAGTTGATCGTTTCGGACGACGAGGTCGTCGTCGCCGACACCACATTCGACCAGGTGGTGCCCGTCGACGAACGACGCTGCAGATACAGGTCGAAGTCGGTGCCGGCCGGGCCCGTGAGGATGCCGTTCAGCGCCGTACCCGTGGCCACAGTGAAGCCGGTGGTGTTCGGCGCGTAGACCGAACCGTTCACCGTGCTGACCGTGCCGGTGTAGCTGGTGTAGCCGGTCGGGCAGCTCGGCGGCGGTGGCGGAGGCGGCGTGGTGCCGGTCAGCGCTGCAGTCGCGTTGATGACACCGGCGCCGCAACCGCCACTGCACGTCACCGGGAATGCGCGGGCCGTGCTCTGGATGCGCGCGAGGACCTGATCCGGCGTGATCGACGGATTCTGCGCGTACAGCAGCGCGGCCACGCCAGCGACCACCGGCGATGCCATGCTGGTGCCCTGGTAGAACGCGTAGCTGTCCGCACCCGGAACCGTGGTGCCGCTGTTCAGCGTCGACAGGATGCCGTTCGCCGTGCCCGTCGACTGATCGCCGCCCGGGGCCGCGATTTCAACCGTTGCGCCGAAGTTCGAATAGCCCGCGCGCGCGCCGGTACGACCCAGCGACGCCACCGTGATCACGCCCGTGCAGCTGGCCGGATTGAAGTTGGCAGCGTTCTGGTTCGAGTTGCCGGCGGCCACGACGACCGTCGAGTTGCGGCTGCGGGCGCTGTTCACGGCCGCCTGCGAGGTTGCGCTGCAAGCGCCGCCGCCGCCGAGGCTCAGGTTCAGGACCTGCGCCGGGTTCGGGTTGGCTGGAACGCCAGAGACCGTGCCGCCGGAAGCCCAGATGATGGCGTCGGCGATGTCGGAGATCGAACCGCCGCAACGGCCGAGCGCTCGGACCGAAACGATCCGCGCGTTGTAGGCCACGCCGGCAACACCGAGCGCATTGTTGCCGCGCGCGGCGGCGATGCCCGTCACGTGAGTGCCGTGCCAGCTCGAGTTCGAAGCCGGCGAGCCCACACCGCACTGCCCGGCCGAGTTGTAGTCGCCCGGATCGCTGGCATCGGAATCGCGACCGTTGCCGTCATTGTTGGTGGTCGACGAGATGAAGTCGTAACCGCCAACGATCGCACCCGCGAAATCGGCATGCGGGCGATGACCGGTGTCGATGATCGCGATCGTCGCGCCGGTCCCGGTGTTGACGTCCCAGGCGGTGGGCGAACGAATGCCGGCCGCGTTCTCGAAGTGGTGCCACTGCTCGTTGTAGCGCGTGTCATTCGGCGTCAGGAACGGCTTGACGATGATGTCTTCCTCGGCGTACTCGACGCGCGGGTCGGACTTGAACTCGGCCAGCACATCGGCGAGGTCGCGAGCGTCGAGATCGCGATCAACGCGAATCACTTCCGCGCCGGTGCCCATCGTGCGCATGCGCTGCAGCAGCATGCCGCGGCGCGCGCCAATGGCGCGAAGCTTGTCGCCAATCGCCGTCTCCTGCTTCTTGGAGACCAGCGCGCTGTCCTTGTACTTGACGATGATCTGCTGCGGGAATCCGTCCTTGGCGGCTGCGGACAGGCTGAACATCGAAATTCCAGCTGCAATTGCTGCTACGGCAAAACCGCGTGACGCTGTCCGCCGCTGGGCCCGTTGCGGGGCCTGATGATACTGTTCCATGGTTTCTCCCTAATCACTGGCGTGTCGTTGGCCGGAATCAAGACGTTCACAAAACCTGAACAATTTCAAGCTTGAAACGGTCAAAACCGGTGGTTTAAACAACCTACCCGTGGAGAGTACTGCGAGTGATCAAGCGCGCAATTGATGCCGCTTAATCAGAACGTCATATAGACGCAGCGGCAGCAATGACCGGAACAACGGTCAACGCGATCGAACATCGAATCGCGGATGCGCGTGCGTGGCGGCGCCACGCACCGCGGGTCAAGCCGGCGCTTTGAGGATGTCCTGCTCGCCTTCAAGCCGGCCGATGACCACCGCGCCGCAGCCATCACCGTAGATGTTGACCGCGGTGCGACACATGTCGAGCACCCGATCAACAGCAAGAATCACGCCGATGCCTTCCAGCGGCAAGCCCAAGGCGCCGAGGATGACGGCGATCGCGACGAGACTGGCCGACGGAATGCCGGTCACCCCCATTGAGGTGATCACGGCGAGGAAGACGATCACGAACTGCGTCGTGAAATCGAGATGAAGCCCATAAGCCTGCGCGAGGAACATTGCGACGGCGCATTCGTACAGCGCCGTGCCGTCGAGATTGATCGCGGCCCCCAGCGGCAGGGTGAAGCCGGTGACGCGCTCGGACACGTGCGCGCGGTTGCGCAGGCAGTCCAGCGTCACGGGAAGCGTGCCAGCCGAACTGGAGGTCGAGAATCCGGTCAGCAACGCCGGCAACATCGCCTGCAGCATCCGCAGCGGCGACACCCGCGCCACGCCCCACAGGACCAGCGACATGATGACGAACATGTGCATGGCCAGACCGCACAGCGTGGCGACGAAGAACCAGGCCAGCGGGCGGATCGCTTCGATGCCGGTCGTCGAGAAGGCCTTCGCCACCAGCGCGAACACGCCGAGCGGCGCGAAGCGCATCACGAATCCGGTGATGCCCATCATCGTCGTGCGCACGCCTTCCCAGAACTCGTGCTGGGTCTTGCCGATGGTGCCCGGCAGGCGCGATGCGAAGAAGCCGAACAGCAGACTGAAGAACACCAGACCGATCAGGTCGCTTTCCGCCGCGGCCTTGATCGGATTCGGCGTGACCATCCGATAGAAGACGTCGCCGATGTCGGCCAGCTTGGCGCTCGACACCTGTTCGCTGACCTTCGAGGCCCCCGCCGACAACCCGAGCAGTTCGCCGGCAGGCTTGCCATCGATGATGCCCGGCTCGAACAGGTTGACCATCACCAGGCCGGTGACGACCGCGAGGAAGCAGGTGACGATGTAGTACACCATCGACCGCACACCGATCCGGCCCAGCGAGCTGACGTCGCCGAAGCCCAGCAGCGCCACGATGATCGACGACACGATCAGCGGCACCACCACCATCTTCAGACCGTTCAGGAACAGGCCGCCGATGAAGCCGCAGAAGCGGATCACATCGCTGTCAGCCGGAACCAGTGAACCGACGGCCACCGCCAATCCCAGTGCAATCGCAATCTGCCAGTGAAGTTTCATGCGATCCCTGCTGCGTCAGTGGTGGCCGCTGCCGATGAGGCGGCAGCGTTATGGAGTGATCGGTTCTTCGGCAGCCAGCGGCTTGACGTCGACCGCGATGCGCTTCTTGAGCGCTTCACGATAGGCATTGAACTCGGCACCGGCGCGTGCATCGCGGATGCTCGCCACTTCGCTGCCCGTATCGCTCGGCGACTTCGCCGCGCCATCGCGAACGGCGGTAAGCACGACCACCGCAATCGGGCCGCCCTCGAGCGTTGCCTCGCCGAAACTGCTGCCGCCATCCTTCGGGCGCGGCAGCTTGAATACGGACTTCAGCAGTTCCAGGCCAATGCCGCTGCGATCGCGCGTGCTCGGGCCAGGATTTTGAACGGTCGCACCCATCGCCTTGGCGACGTCGTCGATGCTCTTGCCGGCCTTCAGTTCCGCCAGCGCCGTCGCCGCGTCCGCGGCCGCCTTGGCCTTCGCCTGTTCATTGCGAAGCTCTTCGCGGATGGCCGGCTCAACTTCGGCAAGCTCACGCTGACGCGGCGCTTCGTATTCGGCCTTGCGCACGACGACGAGACGATCGCCATCGATCGCGATCGGCTTCGAGTTGACGTTGTCGCTGAGCACGTCCTGACCGAACGCAGCCTCGACCACGGCCGGCGTGGCAGCGATGCCGGCACCACCGGCACGCGTGAACCAATCCGTCGTCTCGATCGTCAGGCCCAGTTCCTTGGCGACCGGCTCCAGCGTTCCTTCGTTCTGAAACGCCAGATCTTCGAGAAGCTTGGTCTTTTCCTGCAGATTCGCCTGCTGTTCCTTGTTGATGTAGAGATCGGTCAGCGTCTTCTGCACTTCGGCTTCTTCAAATGCCTGAACGCGTCCCGGCACCAGTTCTTCCAGCTTGATCAGGTGGAAGCCGAATTCGGTCTCGACCGGTTCGCTGACATCACCCGCCTTCGCCATCGCAAACAGCGCCGCCTCGAATTTCGGCGGGAGCACGCTGTCGCCACGCTTGACGGTACCGAGGTCGCCGCCCTTGTCCTTGCTGCCGACATCGTCGGAGCTGGTCTTGGCCAACGCCGCAAAGTCGCCACCCGCCTTCAGCTGTGCCGACAGATCATCTGCCTTCTTCTTGGCGGCAGCCTTGTCGGCACCGAAATTGATCAGGATATGGCTGGCCTTGCGCGTCTCAGCCGTCGTGAAGCGCGATGCCTTTTCAGACTCGTACAGGGTTTTCAGGACTTCGGCCGTTGGTGGCGCGGCCTTCGGCAGCTTGCTCAACGCCAGTTCGACGAACGCGAGCTTGATTCGCTCCGGCGCCTGGAAGCTTGCCTTCTTCTCGTCATATCGCGCCTGCACCTGCTCGGCCGAAACCTCGACCGCCGGCAGATACTTCGCCGGCTCGAACTGCAGATAAGCGAATTCGCGCTCCTGCTTGGCCAGACGCGTCGCGAGCGCGGCTTCGTCCGTGGTCACCACCGACGTGCCCAGAACGAGATCGCGAAGCTGTTCGACGATGAGGGCTTCGCGCTGCTGCGATTCGAAGCCATCCGGCGTCTGTCCGACCTGCGCCAGCAACTGGCGATACTTCTGCGCGGAGAACTTGCCGTTTTCCTGAAATGCCGGAATCACCGTGAGGTAATCCCGCAGCGCGACGTCGCCGGCGCGGAAGCCGCTGGAACGAGCCTGCTGACGCAGCAGCGATTCCTGGACCAGATCCTGAAGGACCCCTTCCTTCATCCGCTGCGGATTGATCTGGTCAGCGCGGAAGTTCTCGCCGAGCAACTGCTGCAGCTGGCGATACCGCTGATCGTAGGCCTGACGGAGTTGCGCATTGGTGATCTTGACGTCGCCAACCTTGGCCGCGACGGGATCCGCATTGCTCTGGAAATAGCCCTCGATCCCGCTGAAAGCGAACGGGATACCGATGATCAACAACAGCACCCCGATGATGACCGGACCATTCAGTCCGTCGCGAATCTGCTGCATCATGGCTTTCGGTCTCGTAAATAAAGAGGGCGCTCACTAGGAGCGCCCTGGGTGTTACATGGCGGAGCGGACGGGACTCGAACCCGCGACCCTCGGCGTGACAGGCCGATACTCTAACCGACTGAGCTACCGCTCCGCGAACTACAAAAAACTTCCAGTTTGATGGTGGGTGCTGAGGGGCTCGAACCCCCGACTCCCGCCGTGTAAAGGCGATGCTCTACCGACTGAGCTAAGCACCCTACTGGCTTCAGGTTGTCTGCCTGAACTGGTCTGTCATTTTACTGCGTCTTTCAGCGCTTTGCCAGCCTTGAATGAAGGATTTTTGCTGGCGGCGATCTTCAACGCTGCGCCGGTCTTCGGATTGCGACCGGTGCGCGATGCACGCTTGCGAATCGAGAACGTGCCGAAGCCGACAAGCGAGACTTTATCATTCTTCTTGAGCGCCTTGCCGATAACTTCGACAAGCGCATCGATCGCCTTGCCGGCATCGGCCTTCGACAGATCGGATTTGTCGGCAACCGCGGCGATCAGTTCAGACTTGTTCATATGGTTCTTATCCCCTCTTGGTTTGAATCGGCTTGTGCCTGTGATGGCTTGGAAGTCCTTCCCGCCGTTCTGTTGAACCGGGTCGGCGTGCGAGCCGGATTAGCGTCTGTCGCAACGCCAGATGCTCGAATAATCGTTATATCAAGCGGGTTTCGGAGCGTCAACGAAACGCCAACACGCTTCGTGACCCTTGCCACGTTTGTGGAAAGGGTCACGCACCAGACGGGTGCTCAGTGCGGGCGGACGCCTTCGCTGCTGGCCGGCGTTGGTGCTGCAGCACCTTCGACGACGGCCTTCGGTTCCGGCAGACGTTCAAGCGCGATGCGCAGCACATCGTCGACCCAGCGCACGGGTTCGATATCGAGCTTGCCCTTGATCGTGTCCGGGATGTCGGCGAGATCCTTCACGTTGTCCTGCGGAATGATGACTGTGCGAATGCCGCCGCGCTGAGCCGCCAGGAGCTTCTCCTTCAGGCCCCCGATCGGCAGCACTTCGCCTCGCAGCGTGATTTCACCCGTCATCGCGACATCGGCACGCACCGGGATGCCGGTCAATGCCGACACCAGCGCCGTGCACATGCCGATGCCGGCCGACGGTCCATCCTTCGGCGTAGCGCCTTCCGGCACGTGCACGTGCAGATCGTGCTTCTGATAGAAATCCGGATCGATGCCGAGCTGCTTGGCGCGCGAACGAACCACCGTCAGCGCCGCCTGAATCGACTCCTGCATGACCGTGCCGAGGCTGCCGGTCTGCGTCAGCTTGCCCTTGCCCGAGGTCAGCGCCGATTCGATCGTCAGCAGCTCGCCGCCGACTTCGGTCCACGCCAGCCCGGTGACCTGCCCGACCTGATTCGCTTCCTCGGCGCGGCCGTAACGGAAGCGCGGCACGCCGAGATACTTGTCGATGTTCTTCTCGGTGACCTTGACTGTCTTCTCCGTCGGCTTCAGCAGCACCTGCTTGACCACTTTGCGCGCGATCTTCGACATCTCGCGCTCGAGATTGCGAACGCCGGCTTCGCGCGTGTACGTGCGGATGACGGCACGGATCGCGCCCTCGGTGATTTCCAGCTCGGAATCGCTCAGACCGTTTTCCTTGATCTGCTTAGGGATCAGGTAACGCTTGGCGATGTTGAGCTTCTCGTCCTCGGTGTAGCCCGGGATGCGGATCACTTCCATGCGATCAAGCAGCGGAGCCGGAATGTTCAGCGTGTTCGCGGTGCAGATGAACATCACGTCCGACAGATCGAGATCGACTTCGAGATAGTGATCCTGGAACGTGTTGTTCTGCTCCGGATCGAGCACTTCGAGCAGCGCCGATGACGGATCGCCACGGAAATCCGTGCTCATCTTGTCGATCTCGTCGAGCAGGAACAGCGGATTCTTGACCCCGACCTTGGTCAGGTTCTGCACGATCTTGCCCGGCAGCGAACCGATGTAGGTGCGGCGATGGCCGCGGATTTCCGCTTCATCGCGCACGCCGCCGAGCGACATCCGCGCAAACTTGCGATTGGTCGCCTGCGCGATCGAGCGGCCGAGCGAGGTCTTGCCGACACCCGGCGGGCCGACGAGGCAGAGGATCGGGCCCTTCAGCTTCTTCACCCGCGCCTGCACGGCGAGATATTCGAGGATGCGTTCCTTGACCTTCTCGAGCCCGTAGTGATCGGAATCGAGCTGATCCTGCGCTTTCGGTAGATCGATGTTGGTCTTGCTCGCCTTCTTCCACGGCACCTGCGTCATCACGTCCAGATAATTGCGGACGACAGTCGCTTCGGCCGACATCGCCGGCATCATTTTCAGCTTGTTCAGTTCCGCCGTGGCCTTGGTCTTGGCCGCCTTCGGCATGCCGGACTTCGCGATCTTGCGGGCCAGCTCTTCCTGTTCGTTCGGCGCATCTTCCAGCTCGCCCAGTTCCTTCTGGATCGCCTTCATCTGCTCGTTCAGGTAGTACTCGCGCTGGTTCTTCTCCATCTGCTGCTTCACGCGACCGCGAATCTTCTTCTCGATCTGCAGGATGTCGATTTCGCCTTCGAGCTGCGCCAGCACGTATTCGAGACGCGGCTTCGGATCGCCGATTTCCAGCACCTTCTGCTTGTCTTCCAGCTTCAGCGACAGGTGCGCGGCGATGGCGTCCGCCAGGCGGCCCGGCGAATCCATGCTGGTCAGGCTCGGCAGCAGTTCGGCCGGCACCTTCTTGTTCAGCTTCACGTACTGCTCGAACGTGGCGACGGCCGCACGCATCACGGCATCGGCCTCGCTGCCGCTGGAGCCGCTTTCATCCGGCGGAATCATCCGGTACTCGGCCGTCAGATAATCGCCGGTCATCTCGAGCTTGGTCACGCGCGCGCGCTGCGCACCTTCGACCAGCACCTTCACCGTGCCGTCCGGAAGTTTCAGCAACTGCAGGATCGAGGCAAGCGTGCCGGTGTCGTACAGGTCGTCGACACCCGGCTCGTCGGTATCGGCGTGCTTCTGCGCAACCAGCAGGATGCGCTTGCCGTCCTGCATCGCGGCGGTCAGCGCCTTGACCGACTTCTCGCGTCCGACGAACAGCGGGATCGCCATGTGCGGATAGACCACGACATCGCGCAGCGGAAGGACGGGCGTTGAAACTTCGGTCGTGCTGGGCACTGGGGCAACCTCGGTCGGGTTCGAAAACGACTTTGATAGTGATTATGCAGTAACGAGGACTTGCGTCCGATCACCGGTGTTTCAAGCAGCAGTTCCTGCAAATGACGGTCCCGCGGCCGAAAAAAAACCCGCCGCGAACGAACGGGGCGGGCTTTTCGGTCAAGACCCGATCAGGCCGAGTTCTTGACGTCCCGGCGCGGCGCTTCCAGGTTCTCGTAGACGATGAACGGCTTCGCCTCGCCTTTCACCACCGACTCGTCGACGACGACCTTCGACACGTTCTGCATCGACGGCAGGTCGTACATCACGTCCAGCAGGATCGTTT
The DNA here is from genome assembly GCF_021732705.1 of Nevskia sp. Lineage (GTDB taxonomy): Bacteria > Pseudomonadota > Gammaproteobacteria > Nevskiales > Nevskiaceae > Nevskia. Next base: position 401,582 of record NZ_JAKFUM010000007.1, read on the forward strand.
CGAGGATCGTGCGCAGGCCGCGGGCGCCCGTCTTGCGATCACGCGCCTTGCGGGCGATCGCGTTCAGGGCATCTTCGCGGAACTCGAGCTGGCAGCCTTCCATCTGGAACAGCTTGCCGAACTGCTTGACCAGCGCGTTCTTCGGTTCCTTCAGGATCGAGATCAGCGCCTTCTCATCCAGTTCCTCGAGCACCGCCAGCACGGGCAGACGACCGACGAATTCCGGAATCAGGCCGTAGCGGATCAGGTCTTCCGGTTCCACGCCGAGCAGCATGCGCGAGACCTGGTGGCTGTCCTTCTGCGACTTGACGTCGGCGCCGAAGCCGATGCCGGTCTTTTCGGTACGGTTCTGGATCACCTTGTCGAGGCCGGAGAACGCGCCGCCGCAGATGAACAGGATGCCGGCCGTATTGACCTGCAGGAACTCCTGCTGCGGATGCTTGCGGCCACCCTGCGGCGGAACGCTGGCGATGGTGCCTTCGATCAGCTTCAGCAGGGCCTGCTGCACGCCCTCGCCCGACACGTCGCGGGTGATCGACGGGTTCTCGCTCTTGCGCGAGATCTTGTCGATTTCATCGATGTAGACGATGCCGCGCTGCGCCTTCTCGACATCGTAGTCGCACTTCTGCAGCAGGCGCTGGATGATGTTCTCGACGTCTTCGCCGACGTAGCCGGCTTCGGTCAGCGTGGTGGCATCGGCGATCGCGAACGGCACGTCGAGCAGACGCGCCAGCGTCTCGGCGAGCAGCGTCTTGCCCGAACCGGTCGGCCCGATCAGCAGGATGTTGGACTTCGACAGCTCCACGCCATCGGTCGAGCCCTTCTGGCTCAGCCGCTTGTAGTGGTTGTAGACGGCAACCGACAGCACCTTCTTCGCCTGATCCTGACCGATGACGTATTCATCGAGGACGGCGCGGATTTCCTGCGGCTTCGGCAAGCCCTTCACCTGCGGCTTGGCGTGGACTTCTTCGCGAATGATGTCGTTGCACAGATTGACGCATTCATCGCAGATGTACACCGACGGGCCGGCGATCAGCTTGCGCACTTCGTGCTCGCTCTTGCCGCAGAACGAGCAATACAGCACACGGCCGCCTTGGGTGCCGCTGCGTACGTTGTCAGGCATTTCCAACCTCAATCAAGGTTCTTCAACACTTATAGCATCATGTTGTATGACAACAAAATGACTGCAAGTTCCATGCTGCGGCACGCAGCGTGCGGTGCGTCAACATTCCGGCGACACCGCCGCCGCAAGCGGAAAATCAGGTCGACGCGGGTGCAGCGACGGCCGAACGCTTGTCGATGATGGTGTCGATCAGACCGTAGGCCTTGGCCTGCTCGGAATTCATGAAGTAGTCGCGCTCGACATCGTGCGCGACCTTTTCCAGCGGCTGGCCGCAGTGGTCGGCCATCAGCTTGTTCAGTTTTTCGCGCAGATACAGGATCTCGCGGGCCTGAATCTCGATGTCGGTGGCCTGACCCTGCGCGCCGCCGGACGGCTGGTGAATCATCACGCGCGAGTTCGGCAGCGCGTAGCGCTTGCCCTTGGTCCCCGCCGACAGCAGGAAGGCACCCATGCTGGCCGCCTGGCCGATGCACATCGTCGACACATCCGGCTTGATGAACTTCATCGTGTCGTAGATCGACAGGCCGGACGTGATCACGCCGCCGGGCGAGTTGATGTACAGGTGGATGTCCTTGTCCGGGTTTTCGGATTCTAGGAACAGCAGCTGCGCGACGACCAGGTTGGCCATGTAGTCGTCGATCGGGCCGACGATGAACACGACGCGCTCCTTCAGCAGGCGCGAGTAGATGTCGAACGCGCGCTCGCCACGGGCGGTCTGCTCGACCACCATCGGGACCAGCTGCGAACGGTTGCGAATGTCAGTCATCGGAATTCCAGGTTTCGGTGATCAAGAAGGTCCGCCGGCCTTGCAACCGGCGGACCCATTGCAGCGCTTTGCCGCTGTCTTCAGACAACTTGGGCCTGATTCTGCGATTTCAACAATTCTTCCAGCGACATCGGGACGTCGCTGACCTGCGCCGTCGCGACCAGGCCTTCCACCACCTGCTCTTCGATCACGACGCCGCGCAGGCCCTGCATCAGATCCGGACGGGACTGATAGACCTTGCGCACTTCGGCCGGATCCTCGAAATCGCCGGCGATGCGCTCGAGCGCGGCGTCGACGCGGGCAGGATCGAACTGGATGTTGCGGGCGTTGATCACTTCGCCGATCAGCAGACCGAGCGCGACGCGGCGCTTGGCGCCCGGCTCGAACATTTCGCCCGGCAGCATCGCCCGCAGCTGTTCCGGCTTCAGCTTGTTGCCGCCACGGTTGGCGCCGATGCGCTCGGCCGTTTCGGCGCGCATGCGGTCGATTTCCTCGGCCACGAGGCTGGCCGGCACGTCGATCGGGTGCATGGTGTGCAGCGCTTCCATCACGTCGCGCTTCAGGCGCGCCGTCACCGCCTTGTCACGCTCGGTTTCGAGTGCTTCGCGGCACTTCGCGGTCAGGGCTTCGATGCCGCCTTCCTCGACGCCGTGCTGCTGCAGGAACTCCTCGTTGATCTCCGGCAGCTTCGGCTCGCGCACTTCCTTGATCGTGACCGTGAACTGGGTCAGCTTTCCGGCCAGCGTTTCATTGCGGTAATCGGCCGGGAAGTTCACCGGCACTTCGAAGGTTTCGCCTGCCGCGTGGCCGACGATGCCGTTCTCGAGGTCCGGCAGGAACTTGCCTTCGCCGAGGTCGATCTCGGTGTTCTCGGACTTGCCGCCCTGGAACACTTCGCCGTCGAGCTTGCCTTCGAAGTCGACCTTCACCACGTCACCGACCTGCGCGGCGCGCTCGACCGGTTCCAGCGTGCGACGGGCCTTGCGCAGGTTGTCGATCAGACGGGCAATGTCGGCTTCGGTGACCTCGACCTGCGGACGCACCAGCGTCATCTGGGTCAGATCGCCGAGGACGATGTCCGGGTAGACGTCGAACGTGGCGACGTAGGCCATCGGCTGGCCGAGGGTTTCGGTCGTGATCTGGAAGTTCGGCGAGTTCGCCGGAACCACCTTCGACTGGGCCAGCGCTTCCGGCCAGGTCTGGCGAACCAGTTCGCCGACGGCATCATTGCGGGCGTCGGCGCCGTACTGCTGCTGCACCACCTTCAGCGGCGCCTTGCCCGGACGGAAGCCCGCCACGCGCACGCGGCCGGCGATCTTCTTGATGCGCTCGCCGAACTCGCGCTCGAAGCGATCGGCCGGGATCGTGACATGCAGCCGGCGCGTCAGACCGCCGGCGGATTCGACTTGCACTTCCATCGTAATGTTGACTCTTGAAAAGGTGGTGATGAATGAAACGTGGGCCGCCGTATTAGCGTAGCGGTCTGATTGTCAAGGCATTTGTGGCGATCGCCGGAAGGACCGGCCGCAGGCATCGCGTCGAATTCCTGAAAGGTTCGCGCTGTTCGACGCCAACGGTCCAGCCATGGTGCGAAAGGCAAGACTCGAACTCGCACGCCTTGCGGCGCTGGAACCTAAATCCAGTGCGTCTACCAATTCCGCCACTCTCGCCTGCTCTCCCCGCACCAGACTCGCGATCCGGCCGCAAATCCGACGTAGACGCCGAGTATACCAGCCGAAAGGCGCTGGCCGCCCGCGATGGAAAGCCCGATTTCTGGTCGCCGACCGGTCACGCCCGGCCATTCTCGCGCGCACCTCGTTCGCCCGCGTCAACGCACGTGCCGACGCTGCAGGGTGATCGCGGCGCAGCAAACTGAGACACTGCAGCGCCTTCGAGCAGCGCCGGTCATCGCGGCCGGCTCGATCAAGCATTCGCCACGCCTGCCCCACCGACCGCTCTGCCCGCCATGCTTCGTCTCCCCGCCGCGCTGCTGCTGCCCGCGCTGGTCGTGCTGCTGACCGCAGCGGTGGCACTGGCACTGACCCTGGGCACGGTCTCGCTCGGTCCGGCGCTATGGCAGGCGCTGGCGGGCCGTGGCGATGACGTCGCGGCCACAGCGCTGCTTGAACTGCGGCTGCCGCGCGTGCTGCTGGCGGTACTGATCGGCGCAGCGCTGGCCGAATCCGGCGCGACGATGCAGGCCCTCTTCCGCAATCCGCTGGCCGAACCGGGGCTGGTCGGCGTTTCGGCCGGCAGCGCGCTGGCCGCGGCCATCGTCTACACCCGGATCGGGGTCGACAACCCGGCCGGGCCCTGGCTGCTGCCGCTGGCGGCGTTCGCCGGCGGGCTTGCGACGGCGGCACTGGTCATCCGGCTGGCGAGCACGGACGGGCAGACCCGCCTCGTCACCCTGCTGCTGGCCGGCACGGCGGTGAATGCCTTCGTCGCAGCGATCGTCGGCCTGCTGGCCACCCGCGCCGACGATCCGGGCCTGCGCGGCTTCACCTTGTGGATGTACGGCAATCTCGGCCGGGCCGGCTGGCCCGAGATCGCGATCGCCGGCCCGGTGCTGCTGCTGATCGCCCTGTGGCTGCCGCGCGAGGCACGCGGGCTCGATGCGCTGCTGCTCGGCGAGGCCGAAGCGCGGCATCTGGGGATCGATGTCGAGCGCCTGAAACGCCGCACCTTGCTGCTGGCGGTGCTCGCCACGGCGGCCGCGGTATCGCTCGCCGGCATCATCGGCTTCGTCGGCCTGATCGTTCCGCATGCGCTGCGACTGGTCGCCGGGCCGGGGCATCGGCTGCTCCTGCCGGCATCCGCCCTCCTCGGCGCCAGTCTGCTGACGCTCGCCGATCTCGCAGCGCGCACGGTGGCCAGCCCTGCGGAGTGGCCGGTCGGCGCCTTGACCTCGGCGCTCGGAGCACCGTTCTTTCTGGCGCTGCTGCTGCGCCTGCGCGACCGAGCGGGGCTGACGTGACAGGCCTGGTCGCACACGCGCTGGCGTTCGCGCCGGGCACGCCACGCCGGATCGAAGGCGTGAACCTCGGCGTCGCGCCGGGCGAACTGCATGTGCTGCTCGGGCCGAACGGCGCCGGCAAGTCGACCCTGCTGGGCCTGCTGGCCGGTGATCTGCACCCCGCGCGTGGCGAGGTCGTGCTCGATGGCCGCTCGCTCGCCGACTGGCCGCCGATGGCGCTGGCCCGCCGCCGTGCCGTGATGATGCAGCGCGAAAGCCTGCCGTTCCCGTTCACCGTGCGCGAGGTTGTCGGCCTCGGCCGCTTGCCGTGGCAGCGCGACGACGCGTCGCCGGCAGAACAACGGAAGGTGATGCTGGCGCTGGAGCAGGCCGGCGCGGCGGCGCTCGCCGATCGCCGCTACCCCGCGCTGTCCGGCGGCGAGCGGGCACGCGTGCAGCTGGCGCGGGCACTGGTCCAGATCGCTGCCGATGACGCGGGAGATCAGGATCCGACCGGCCGCTACCTGCTGCTGGACGAACCGACCGCCAGCCTCGATTTCGCGTTCCAGCATCACAGCCTGATCACGATGCGGCGGCTGGCGGATCGCGGCGTCGGGGTGCTCGCGATCCTGCAGGATCCGAATCTGGCGCTGCGCCATGCCGACGTGGTCAGCCTGCTCGATCGCGGTCGGCTCGTGGCCAGCGGCCCCCCGGCCGACGTGCTCGATGCCGAGCGCCTGAGCGCGGTCTACGGCCTGCCGATCGAGGCGCTGAGTCGGCCCGACGGCAGCCTTGCCCAGCTGATCGCCGGCAGCGAACGCTGAGGCCGGGCGTCGACCTCGGACTCACCTGCAGAGTCTCGCGGAAGCCCTTGGCAGCATTGCCTTTCCAGAACCTGCCGCGGGCACGGCGCTTGCACCCGTGGCACTCAAGTCGCACGGCTTGCCGTGCCTCGGAAACCCATGGTCTTGGCCAGACGTTCGTGTCATCTTCCGGCCACGCCTGACACCGTGACATTCCTGGTCCGCATGAGCTCCCAGCGTTCGCGTCTTGCCGGACAAACCGGCCTTCGCTGGTATCAAAGCCTGCAGTTCAAGCTGGGGCTGCTCTTTGCGGTGCTGCTCGCGTTTCTCGGCGGCGTGGCGTTCTACGCCGGACAGCGCCTGATCGGCACCGGGCTGGATCGCGCCACCTTCCGCCACGAGATGGCGATCAATGGCCGCATCGGCGCCGAGCTGCGCCAGATCACGAGCAGTGCCGATGGTCTAGCGCAGGCGTTGGCGCTGATCGCTGCCGAGCCACCGTCACCCGCCCGCAGCCAGATCGTCGAACGGCTCGGCGAACGCCTGGGCGCCGAGTTGCCGATCATCGGCATCGGACTGTGGCCGGAACCTGCGTCCACCGCGGCCGGCAGCCGCCGCAACAGCCAGTTCTGGCGGGTACTGTCCGGCGGCAGCAACGGCATCAAGCTGGAACTGCGCGACGACTACAACGCAGCCAGCGCAATTCCATACTGGCGCGAGCCCTGGTATGTCGCCGCACGGATTGCCGGCAGCGGTCGTCGCTGCCTGTGGTCGGCGCCGTATCGCGACCCGCTGCTCGATCGCGACGTCGTCAGCTGCGCCGCCAGCGTCGACGGCCCGCGCGGGTTCGAGGGCGTGACCACCGTGGTGATCGATCTCGATGCGCTGGCCACGCGCTTCGCCGGCGGCTCCGACAACAACCGCAGCTACGCACTGCTGGCCGATCGCGACGGCCGGCTGCTGGCGCTGTCGCCGCTGGCGCGCTCGCTGGTCGGCAAGGATGCCGCCGCCAGCCGCAGCCTTGCCGATCTGGCCAAGCGCGACGATCGCTACAACGCGCTGGCGCTGGCCGTCCACCAGCGGCTCGAAGCGTTCCGTGCCGATGCGCTGCGCTCGTCGCGTTACGACGCGCGGCAAGTGTCGTCGCTGAAGGACAACAGCCGCGACCTGTCGCGCCGCGACGCCGAAGACACGCTGGCCGCGACCTGGAATCGCGACGACCGGCGGGCGATCGAGCCCGCCGTGCAGTTGTCGCAGCCGGAGGACCCGGTGCTGCGCGAAGACGCGTATTTGGTGCTGTCGACCTTGCCCGACACCGGCTGGCAGCTGGTCAGCGTGTCGCCATCGCGAGAAGGCCAGGACACCACCGTCTACCTGATCACCGAAGCCCTGGTGCTGACGCTCGGCACCTCGGCACTGGTGCTGGTGATCGCATTTGCGCTGCTGCGCCGCGCCGTGATCCGGCCGCTGCGGCAGATGACACGGGAACTGGCCGCGGCCGAAAGCAACGGTGACGGGCTGGCGGTGACGCTGGACGAATCGACCGGCAGCGAACTGGGCCTGCTGGCGCACTGGCACAACGAGCGCAGCGCCCGCCTGCGCGAGATGCAGGATCGCGCCAGCATCGCCGCGGGCCAGCTCGCGGGCGAAAGCGCGGAACGGGTCCGCGCGCAGGAAGCGCTGCTGCGACTGGCCGAGCGCAATGGCCGGCTGCTCGACGGCGTCGACGAAGGCGTCATCGTGCTCGACGATCAGGGCCGCATCGACGACATCAACACCGTGGCCGAGCAATGGCTCAACGCCTCGGCTCGTAGCCTGCGCAGTCAGCCGTTCAGCGCCGTGTTCGCCGTGCGCAGCGGCCCCGGCGACAGCCCGGCGCTGCCGGACCTGTGGCGTCAGCTGATCGAGACCGGCGCCCGGATCGAGCATCCCGAAGGGGTTTGGATCGGTACTGGCGGCGCCGGCACCGAGCGCGAGCTCGGCCTGACCGTGCTGCCGGTCATGAGCCGCCTCGATCGGCTGACCGGTGCGCTGATCCTGCTGCGGCGCCAGGGCCAGGCCGTGCGCAGCGGCCGTGGCGATGGCACGGCGGAGGCCGACGATCCGGTCACCGGACTGGCTGGCCGCCGCGCCTGCGAGCGCCGCATCAGCGCCGTGCAGAACCAGGCGCTGGCCCTGGCGCAGGTCCGTGCCGGCGCTGCCAGCGGTGCTGCGCCGCCAGTCACGCAGGTGCTGGTCAAGATCGATCTGCCGGTGCTGCGCCAGGTTCGCGGAAGGCTCGGCATGGCCGAGGCCGACACCCTCGCCGCCAGCAGCGCCGAGCGGCTGGCGGCGCTCATGCAAGGCGCCGAGCGCGTGTTCCGGATGACGCCGGACCGCTTTGCCGTGCTGCTCGAAGCCAGCGACGAGGCCAGCGCCCGCGCCGTGGCCGAAGCGCTGCGCGCCGAGATCAGCGAACAGCGCCTGCTGGCCGGTCCGGACTGGGTCGAGCTCGATGCCGGCCTTGGCCTGTGCCTGATCGATCCGACCGTCGAATCGGCCACCGAAATCATGCGCCGCGCCGGCATCGCCTGCGATCACACCCGCAATGGTCCGCGCGTGGTGCTGTACGACCCGTCGCAGGAGAACGGCAATGGCGCCGCCGAGGAAGAACTGTGGGTCCAGCGGATCGAGCGGGGTCTCGAACATCACCTGTTCCATCTGACCACGCAGTCGGTGCAGCCCGCGCGCAGCCATGTCGTCGACGGCGAAGTGTTCGAGGCGCTGTTGTCGCTGGAGGACGAGGAAGGCTTCTGGGCACCGCCGTCCGTGTTCCTGCCGGTTGCGGAACGCCATCTGCTGGGCTCGCGGCTCGATCGCTGGGTGATCCGCGAGCTGTTCGCCCGCTTGTCCAACGACGCCCCGCTCTGCGGTCGGCTGTCGTTCTGCGGCATCAACCTGTCGGCGGATTCGCTCGGCGATCCGGGGCTGATCGACTACATCGCCGAGCAGATGAACAGTCACCCGCAGGTGCCGGTCGCCAAGCTCTGTTTCGAACTGCGCGACGACATGCTGGCGAACCAGCCGCTGCAGGCCCAGCGCTTCTGCGCCGCGCTGCGCAAGCTCGGCGCCCGCATCGCGATCGACCAGCGCGTCGGCCGCCAGATTTCCGTGATCGACCAGCTGCGGCAGCTGCCGATCGATATCCTGAAGCTCGACTCGAAGCAGTTCGCGAAGATCGCCGATGACAGCATCGACCAGACGCTGGCCGAAACCGCGATGCGCCTCGCCCGCATCGTCGGCAGCCGGATCATCGTCACCCAGATCGAGACCGAAGCCCTTGCCACCGTCTGGCGCCGACTCGGCGCGGACTACCTGCAAGGCCACGCGATCGCCAAGCCGAGTCCGGTGCCATTCCGGGTCTAGGCGACCCGCAGCCGCCGCAGCGCGTCTGCAATGCCACTCTGCGGCATGCTCAGGACGCTGAATCTGCTGCTTTTCCCGCTGCTGGTGGCGCGTACCTGGCTGAGCCTGACCCACGCCTGGCTGCGCTATCACGACATCGGCATTTTTCGACCACCACATCGACCGTTGCTGAGCTTGACGGGCGCGCGCCCGGAATCGCTTCAGGCGCGCTCGACCTGCTCCAGCCGCAGTTCCAGCGATTCGCGGTCCTGCCAGCGATTGATCGACAGTTGGTAGACGGCGTGGATGCGGCCGTCCTCGACGGCGGTTTCAGCGCCGTTGAAATGCACGGCGTTGATCACGCCGGCCGGGCCCTTCAGGCGATAGCGGACGTGGTTGCCGTCCTTGCCGACCGGGCGCAGGTCCAGCACCTCGAACTCGCCATCGAAGCGCGGCTCCGGGAAGCCCTGCCCCCACGGACCGGCCGATTCGATCTCGCTCGCGGTGTCGATCGAGAACTCTGCGCCGCGCAGTTCGCCATCGGTATCGATGACTTGCTGCAGCGCGTCGGCATCGAGCATGGCCCGGCACTGAGCATCGAACACGGTGCGGAACGCAGCCAGCCCTTCTTCCGGCATGGTCAGGCCAGCGGCCATCGCATGGCCGCCGAAGCGGGTGATCAGGCCGGGATACCGGGCATCGATCGCCGCCAGTGCGTCGCGCAGATGCAGGCCCGGAATCGAGCGACCCGAACCTTTCAGCATCCCGCGCTCCTGCGCGCAGGCGAAGGCGATCACCGGCCGGTGCAGCGCGTCCTTGACTCGCGAGGCGACCAGACCGACGACGCCCTCGTGCCAGTCCGCCTCGTGAACGGTGACGCCGACGTCCTCGCTTTCGGCGACCAGCGCCAGCGCGTCATCCCGCATCTGCGCTTCGATGCCGCGCCGCTCGCGATTCAGCTTGTCGAGTTCCTGCGCGATCGGCAGCGCCGCGTCGCGATCCGGCGCCAGCAGGCATTCGATGCCGCGACCCATGTCGTCGAGCCGCCCGGCCGCATTCAACCGCGGGCCGAGCACGAAGCCGAGATCGCTGGCGTTGATCCGCTCCGGCGTGCGGCCGGCGGCTTCGAGCAGCGCCATCAAGCCCGGCCGCGCGCGGCCGGCGCGAATACGGTTGATGCCCTGCTGGACCAGCACGCGGTTGTTGTAATCGAGCTTGACCACGTCGGCGACCGTGCCGAGCGCCACCAGATCGAGCAGTTCGGCGAGGTTCGGGCCGTTGCCGGCGCCAAACGCGCCGTCGCTGCGCAGCCGCGCGCGCAGCGCCAGCAGCACGTAGAACATCACGCCGACGCCGGCCAGATGCTTCGATGGAAACGGACAACCCGGCTGGTTCGGATTGACGATCGCCGCCGCCGCCGGCAATTCCGGACCGGCCAGATGGTGATCGGTGACCACGACCGGCAGGCCGAGGCTGTTCGCGTGGTCGATGCCGGCCAGGCTGGCGATGCCGTTGTCGACGGTCACCAGCAGTTCGGCACCGGCTTCCAGCGCCAGATCGACCAGCGGCGGCGACAGGCCATAGCCCATCGTGAAGCGGTTCGGCACCACGTAACCGACGCTGGCCGCGCCGAGCGCTTTCAGCCCCAGCGTGGCAACGGCACAGGCGGTGGCGCCATCGGCGTCGTAGTCGCCGGCGATGACGATCCGCTTTCCGTCGCGAATCGCCTGCGCCAGCAGTTCAGCGGCGCAGTCGATGCCAAGCAGCCGATCGGGCGGCAGCAGGTGCTTCAGCTCCAGCGCCAGTTGCGACGGATCGCGCAGGCCGCGCGCCGCGTAAACACGGCGAAGCACCGGCGACAGCGTGGCCGGCAGCGCCTGCGGTTCGCCGGGCGGGCGACGGCGGATGGTCGGCGCGCGGCTCACCGCTGAATCAAGGCGCGCTTACAGTCGATCGACCAGCACCCGCTCGACGGCACTGCGCACGGCATCGACCTGGATCAGCTCCGGCGCACCGGACTTCAGGATGATGTCCGGGTCCTTCAAACCGTTGCCGGTCAGCGTGCAGACGATCGACGAACCGGCCGGGATCTTGCCGCTCTTGAGATCGCGCAGTGCGCCGCACAGCGAAGCCGCCGACGCCGGTTCGCACCAGACGCCTTCGGTCTCGGCGAGCAGGCGCTGGCAGGCGAGAATTTCGGCGTCCGACAGTTCGTCGAACCAGCCGCCGGATTCCTGCTGGACGATCCACGCCGGGTCCCAGCTCTGCGGGTTGCCGATGCGGATTGCGGTGGCGACCGTTTCCGGGTCCTTGACCGCCGCGCCGCGCAGGAACGGTGCCGAGCCATCGGCCTGATAACCGACCATCTTTGGCCGCTTGGTCTTGCCGCCGGCCTGGCCCCCGGCGACAGCGAATTGGCAGTTGCCGTTGCACAGCAGGCAGGCCTTGGTGCCAGCGCCGCTGCACTCGGTGTAGCCGATCCAGTGCGCCGTGATGTTGCCGGCATTGCCGACCGGCAGGCAGTGGTAGTCCGGCGCTTCGCCGAGTGCTTCGACAATCTCGAAGGCGGCGGTCTTCTGGCCCTGAAGGCGATACGGATTGACCGAGTTGACCAGCACCACCGGCGAGTTTTCCGACACTTCCTTGACTAGGCGCATGCCGTCATCGAAGTTGCCGCGCACCTGCACGATCACCGCGCCGTGGACGACGGCCTGGGCCAGCTTGCCCATCGCGATCTTGCCTTCCGGAATCAGCACGAAGGACTTGATGCCGGCGCGCGCCGCATAAGCCGCAGCAGCGGCCGAAGTGTTGCCGGTGGAGGCGCACAGGATCGCCTTGGCACCGCGATGCACGGCCTCGGTCACGGCCATAGTCATGCCGCGGTCCTTGAACGAACCGGTCGGGTTGGCGCCTTCGAACTTCACGTAGAGATCGGCCTCGACCCCTTCGCGGCGGACGAGGTTGTCAAGCTTGATCAGCGGCGTGCGGCCTTCGCCAAGGCTGATGGCTTTGGCCTCCGGCGGCAGCGGAAGGCGATGGCGGTAGGCGTCGATGAGGCCGGTGTAACGGGTCACTGCGTGCTCCTGTGTCGTGCCGCCTGGCCGCCGATGGCGCGGCAAAAGCGAAAAATCAAAAGTTCAACGCAAAGGCGCAAAGAGCAGCCCAGAAAGGACGCAAAGGCAGGACGATACCGATGAAAAGCGAGACCGCTTCATCGTGCTTTTCTTTGCGTCCTTTCCTTTCCCTTTGCGCCTCTGCGTTTAACGGTTGCTGTTGCTCGTCGCTTACTCGAAATGCTCAACCCGCAGCCGGCTCAGGTCGGCGCGCACGAACGGCAGCGCGCGGATGCGTTCGAGTGCTGCATCGAAGCGGCTGCCACTGATCACCGAGGTGATGATCGCGATGCGCGCATCCTCGTTGTCGCCCGGCTCCTTCTGCAGGATCGCTTCGATCGAGATGTCGGCCTCGGCCAGGATCGAGGTCAGCGCGCGCAGCACGCCCGGTTCGTCGGCGACGGTCAGGCGCAGGTAGAACGCCGACTCCACCGCTTCGATCGACAGCGCCGGCTGTGCCGAAAGTGCAGCAGCCCTGAACCCGAGCGCCGGCACCACCGGCGCAGCACCGTTCAGGCGAGCGATGTCGATCAGATCGGCCACCACCGCCGACGCGGTTGGCTCGCCGCCCGCACCACGGCCGACGTACACGGTCTGCCCGACCGCGTTGCCGTGGACGCGGACCGCGTTCAGCGCACCGTCAGTCTTCGCCAGCAAGTGATCGTCCGGCACCAGGGTCGGATGGACGCGCAGTTCCACACCGTGCTCGGAACGCTTGGCAATGCCGAGCGACTTGATCCGGTAGCCGAGTTCGCGCGCCAGCTGGATGTCCTGCGAATGCACCTTCGACAGACCTTCGGTGGCCACCGCCGCGAAGTTCAGCGGCGTGCCGAAAGCGATGCTCGCCAGAATCGTCAGCTTGTGCGCGGCATCGATGCCTTCGACATCGAAGGTCGGATCGGCTTCGGCATAGCCAAGCTTCTGGGCGTCGGCCAGCGCATCGGCGAAGCTCTGCCCCTTCGCCGTCATCTGCGTCAGGATGTAGTTCGACGTGCCGTTGATGATGCCGGCGAGGCTGTCGATCGCGTTCGCCGTCAGTCCCTCGCGCAGCACCTTGATGATCGGGATACCACCGGCGACGGCGGCCTCGAACGCCAGGCTCAGGCCGCGGGCATTGGCTTCGGCGATCAGCGCGTTGCCGCGCTCGGCGATCAGCGCCTTGTTGGCGGTCACCACCGACTTGCCACTGGCCAGCGCGGCCATGATCAGATCATTGGCGAGTTCGGTGCCGCCGATCAGTTCGCAGACGACATCGACATCCGCAGCCACCACCGCTTCCGGCGTGGCGTGAACGCGGATGCCGTCGAGCACGCAGTCGCGCTTGGCGTTCGGCGTGCGCACCGAGACATCGGTGACCACGATGGGGCGACCGGCGCGGGCGGCGATGACCTCGGCGTTCTTCGCCAGCACGCGGACGACACCCTGCCCGACCGTACCGAGCCCGACGATGCCGACCTTCAACGGGATCACGCTCATGCCTTCTCTACCTTCTCGACTTTCTCGGTCTTCGCAGCCGTTTCGGTCTTGACGCTGCCCTTGAGGAATTTCTTGATCGAGCGCGTCGCCTGCCGCGTGCGGTGCTCGTTCTCGATCAGCGCGAAGCGCACGTAATCGTTGCCGTAGTCGCCAAAGCCGATGCCCGGCGACACCGCGACCTGCGCCTGCTCGAGCAGCTGCTTGGAGAATTCCAGCGAGCCGAGATGGCGGTGCGATTCCGGGATCTGCGCCCAGATGAACATCGTCGCCTTCGGCTTCGTCACCGGCCAGCCAGCGGCCAGCAGGCCGTCGACCAGCACGTCGCGGCGCTTGCGGTACATCTCGCAGATTTCGGCAACACACTCCTGCGGGCCTTCCAGGGCGGCAATCGACGCGACCTGGATCGGCGTGAACATGCCGTAGTCGAGATAGCTCTTGATGCGCGCGAGTGCTGCGACCAGGATCGGATTGCCGACCATGAAGCCGACTCTCCAGCCCGGCATGTTGTAGCTCTTCGACAAGGTGAAGAACTCCACCGCCACGTCCTTCGCACCCGGCACCTGCATCACGCTCGGTGCCTTGTAGCCGTCGAACACGATGTCGGCATAGGCCAAGTCGTGGATCAGCCAGATCTGGTGCTCGCGGCAGATCGCCACGGCACGCTCGAAGAAATCCAGCTCCACGCATTCCGCCGTCGGGTTCGACGGGAAATTGAGGATCAGCATCTTCGGCGTGGGTGTGGATTCCTTGATCGCCTTGCGCAGTTCCTCGAAGAAGATGTCGTGGTTCGGATCATCGGCCGGGAAGCGCACGTGGCGCACGTCGGCTCCGGCCAGCACCACGCCGAACGGATGAATCGGATATGCCGGGTTCGGCACCAGCACGGTGTCGCCCGGGGCCAGCGTGGCGAATGCCAGATGGGCGAGGCCTTCTTTCGACCCGATGGTCGCGATGACTTCGGTCTCGGCGTTCAGGTCGACGTCGTAGCGCCGCTTGTACCAGGTCGCCATCGCGCGCCGGAGGCGCGGAATGCCTTTCGACACCGAGTAGCGATGCGTGTGCGTGCCGTCCTCGTCGTGGACTTCCGGCCGCACGTAGTCGCTTTCGGTGCCGCGGACGGACGCTTCGACCAGCTTGTCGACGATGTGCTTCGGCGTCGGCTGATCCGGGTTGCCCATGCTGAAGTCGATGACGTCCTCGCCACGAGCTCGGGCCGCCTTCTTCATTTCGCCAACAATGTTGAAGACGTAGGGCGGCAAGCGCTCGATGCGCGGGAAGACGGTATTCAAGGGATCCTCATCGACGGCTGGAATGTGCCGGCTGGCACGGATAACGGGTTTGCGGCTCCGGGTGAATGCCCGGTTCACGCCCTGAAACGGCGCAATCCGGGTGCAAAAAGCCGCTAATTACAGCACGGGCAGGCCGATCAGCCAAGCGAAATGCTGCAATGCGGTGCGCCGGAACGCCCGTCGCGCGCAGCGTTTCGACAGACGGTCACGGTCGCCAACGCCGGCCGCCCGCGCCCTGCTGAATCCGGCGACGACCCGGGCGCGTAAGCACATTCGTACCCGCCTTGACTGGAGTTCCCGATGTTTCTGAACCGCACCGTTTCCCGTCCGCGCCTGCGTCTGGCGGCCGCCGCAGTCGCCCTCGGGCTCGCCGCGCCGGCTTTTGCCGCGCTGAAGGTCGGTGCCAAGGCGCCGGATTTCACTACGCAGGCCACGCTCGCGGGCCAGCCGTTCGAGTTCGCGCTGGCCTCGGCGCTGAAGAAAGGTCCGGTAGTCCTGTACTTCTATCCGGCCGCGTTCACTACAGGCTGCACGGTCGAGGCCCACATGTTCGCCGAGGCGACGGCCGAGTTCGAGGCGCTCGGCGCCACGGTCATCGGCGTGTCGAAGGACGACATCGAGACGCTGAACAAGTTTTCGGTCAGCGAATGCCGCAACAAGTTCGCGGTGGCAGCCGATCCCGGCCTGAAGATCGCGAAATCCTTCGACGCGAAGATTCCGCTCGTCGGCTATGCCGATCGCACCTCGTTCGTGATCCTGCCGGACTCGACCATCAGCATGGTCTATTCGGCGCTGAGTCCGGACAAGCACGTGGCCAACACGCTGGCGGCGGTCAAGGAGTGGAAAACGAAGCAGACGCCGTGATGGCGTGAACGGCGACGAACCCGGCGCCGCGCACGCGACGGGTTCGCCGGGCGTTGCCGAACTGCCGAAGGCCGCAGCACTCGCTGCGGCCTTTTTCGTGGGCGATCACTGGTCGCCGCAGTGTGCGGGCCACCGCCAGCGACATCCGGCCTGTTGCCGGGACATGACCGAACGATGGCGGCACGGTGACATCCAGCCGACCGACTCCGGTATGGTTGCGCCCATTGGTCGCCATCGTGTCGTCAACCGCACGATTCTTGCGTCCACCTGCTGTCATCGCGGCGCCGCACGGGGGTGTGGCCCGCACTACCACCTGGGGAGTCACCATGCCTATCCGTCTGCATCGTTCCGCCCGTGGCCGTCTGGCGATCCGCCACGCGCTGCTGCTGTCGCTCGGTCTTGTCGCGCCGCATCTGCAGGCTCAGGAAGCAGCTCCGAAAGCGGCCCAGAACGCGGCCGTCGCGGCCGACTCCGCCGCCGAAACCACCACCGCCGGCGAAACCACGCAGCTCAAGACCGTCACCGTGACCGCCGAGCGCCGCCGCGAAAACATCCGCGACGTGCCGATCTCGATCACGACCCTGAGCGGCGACACGCTCGACGTGTTCACCTCCAACGGTCAGGACGTGCGCCTGCTCGCCGCCCGCGTGCCGAGCCTGAACATCGAATCCTCGTTCGGCCGCGCCTTCCCGCGCTTCTACATCCGCGGCTACGGCAACACCGATTTCGACCTGAACGCCTCGCAGCCGGTGTCGCTGGTCTATGACGATGTCGTGCTCGAAAGCCCGCTGCTGAAGGGCTTCCCGATCTTCGACCTGGCCCAGATCGAAGTTGATCGCGGCCCGCAGGGCACGCTGTTCGGCCGCAACACGCCGGCCGGCATCGTCAAGTTCGACTCGGCGAAGCCGACGTTCAAGCAGGAGGGCTATTTCAATGCCTCCACCGCGACCTACTACACCTCGAACTTCGAAGGCGCGATCAACCTGCCGGTCACGAAGGAATGGGCCGTGCGCATCTCGGGCCTGTACCAGCACCGGAACGACTTCGTCGACAACACGTTCCGCAACGTCAAGAACGATCTCGAGGGCTACAACGAAGGCGCGCTGCGCGTGCAGGCGCTGTATCAGCCATCGACCGATTTCAGCGCGCTGTTCAATGTCCACACGCGCCAGCTCGACGGCACCGCGCGCCTGTTCCGCGCCAACATCATCGCGCCCGGCACCAATGATCTGGTCTCGACGTTCGAGCGCAACCAGGTCGCCATCGATGGCCGCAACGAGCAGGACCTGAAGGAATTCGGCGCCAGCGCCCGCCTGCGCTGGGACATCGACGACTACAGCCTGTATTCGATCAGCGGCTACGAGAATGTCGAGTCGTTCAGCCGCGGCGACATCGATGGCGGCTTCGGTGCCAGCTTCGCGCAGCCGAGCGGCCCGGGCTTCATCCCGTTCCCGGCCGAATCGGCCGACGGTCTGCCGAACCACGATCAGGTGACGCAGGAGTTCCGCATCGAATCCGAGTACGCCGGCCCGCTGAACTGGCAGGGCGGCCTGTACTACTTCTTCGAAGACATCACGATCGACAGCTTCAACTACGACACGCTCGGCGGCGGCGTCCAGAACGGCTACGCCGTGCAGGAGCAGCAGAACAACGCCTGGGCGATCTTCGGGTCCGGCACTTATGAGGTGACGCCGGAATTCAAGCTGAAAGCGGGCGTTCGCTACACCGACGACACCAAGAACTTCGTCGCGCAGCAGACGCAGTCGCCGATCGGTGCGCCGCCGACCGGCCAGCTCTACGCCAATCCGAGCGACAGCGACGTCAGCTGGGATGTCAGCGGCACGTACAAGTTCACGCCGGCGGTCAGCGTCTACGCCCGCGTCGCGCGCGGCTTCCGCGCGCCGTCGGTGCAGGGCCGCCTGCTGTTCGGCAGCACGCTATCGCAGGCGAACTCGGAAACAGTGTTGTCGTATGAAACCGGCATCAAGGCGGATCTGTTTAACAAGCGCGCACGCATCGCGTTCAATCTGTTCCGGTCCGACGTCAAGAACCAGCAGCTCACGGCCGTCGGCGGTGCTGCCAACTTCAACCAGTTGCTGAACGCCGACAAGGCCGTGCTGCAGGGTGCGGAGCTCGATTTCAAGGCGATTCTCGTCGACAACCTGCTGCTGACGCTCGGCGCCAGCTACAACTACACCGAGATCAAGCAGGCGGGTCTCGCCGTCGCCCCGTGCGGCAGCGGCTGCACCGTGCTCGACCCGGCCGGCGTCACGCCGGGCACCGTGATCATCGACGGCAACTCGCTGCCGCAGGCCCCGAAGCTGACCACCAATGCCACGCTGCGCTATTCGATCCCGCTGGCCAACGGCACCGAAGTGTTCGCACTCACCGACTGGGCGTATCGCAGCACGGTCAACTTCTTCCTGTATGAGTCGGTCGAGTACAAGGGCAAGTCGCTGCTCGAAGGCGGTCTGCGTGCCGGCTACGTCTGGGGCCAGGGCAAGTACGAGGCGGCGGCGTTCGCTCGCAACATCACCGGCACCACGCGCATCGTCGGCGGCATCGACTTCAACAACCTGACCGGCTTCATCAACGAACCGCGCATCTTCGGCGCGCAGTTCAAAGCCCGTTTCTGAAGTCGGTCACCAGGCACCCGGAGTCATCGGGCGCCGTGAGATGATCAAGGGTGGCGGAAAGCGATTTCCGCCGCCCTTTTCGTGGCGCGCCGCGCCCACCATTCGAGACCGTCGCCGATGCGCTTTCCCCTGCTGGCCACTCCGCTGCTGCTGATCGCCGTCGCCACTGCGGCTCACGCGACCACGTCCGAACGCCCCGCGCCCGGCAAGCCGGCTGACCTGCGCGACGATGGCCTGCCGCACCTCGGCACCCGTTACATCCCGGTACCGAAGGCCACCGAACTGGAGTTCGACAAGTCCTGGAACCAGCTGAGCTACTCCCAGCAGCGCATCATCCGGAACTGGTACGAGAATCTCGACATCAATGACGAGCCGCCGTATCCGGTCGAAGGCCTCGCGCCGATGTATGCCGACATCGTCAAGGTTCAGGCACGGGTTGCCGTGAACGGTCATCTGTTCGCCAGCGTCACCGTCGATGCCACCGGCAAGGCCACGAAAGTGTCCTTCCTCGAAATCCCGGACCAGAAGCTCAAGGAAGTGCTCGCCTTCATCATGCTGAAGCCAGCCTACAAGCCGGGCAAATGCAACGGCAAACCCTGCGAAATGGAGTTTCCGGTGCAGGCGGATTTTGGCAGCGAGCGCGTGGCACCTGCGGCGGCGCCGACTGGCGAGAAGGACGCGTTGCCCAAACCGCGCTAGGCCTCGGGCATCCCGTTCCAGCGCGCAAGTGCTGATGAAGCGTGCACAACCCGCGCGCCATACGATCACCGACCATGCGCGATCACGATGGGCCCAGCCCATCAAGGCGCTGGAACACACGGTCCGCAACGGCGATACGCAGTGTCACCAGCATTGCAGCCTCGGTGCTTGCGGCCCTGCACGCGGCCACGCATGACGGACGTACGAAGGCCGGCGATGCCGAGCCGAACGGCGTGCTCCGCGCTTGGCCGATGTTCCGAGATCGCAGAGCCAAGCGAGTGACTCCAGCAGCACGCTGAAGGGCTTCGCTTTCCGCGCAGCCGTCAAAACCCGCGTGACGTCGATCGTTGCGAAAACCTCGTGTCCGGGTCACCGCACGCGGACGGCTGCGGGTCTGGCGAAGCTGCAGATCGCGGTGTCGTCACCGCGCCGGCAGAAAGCTCCGCGGATCGATCGGCCGGCCGCGGTCGCGAATCTCGAAGTGCAGCAGCGGCTTCTGTTCCGGGCCGATGCCGAGTTCGGCGATCGGCTGGCCCGGGCCAACGTCCTCGCCCTCGGCGACGAGTCGCTTGCGGTTGTAGCCGTAGGCCGAGAGGTACTGGTCATCGTGCTTGATGATGATCAGTTCGCCATAACCCTTGAGTGCCGCCCCGCTGTAGACGACGCGGCCGCCGCGGCTGGCGACGACGATCTGGCCAACGTCGCCGGCAATGTCGAGCCCCTTGCTGCCGCCATTGTCGAAGCCGCGGGCGACCTTGCCGCGCGTCGGCCATTCCCAGCTGCCGACACCGACGAAGCCGCTCGGCAGCGGCGGCTCGGTCACCGGCTTGCGCAGCGGCGTGGCGGCCTTGCCGGCGGCCGATGATGACGGCGACGGTGACGGCGCGGAGGCCGTTGCGGCGCCCGGCGCAGTCAGTCGCAGCACCTGACCTACGCGGATCGCGTAATCGCGGCCGATGCCGTTCCAGTCGGCAAGCTCGTGATAATCGAGGTTGTTGCGAAACGCGATCGAATACAGCGTGTCGCCCTTGTTGACGACATAGGTCTCGCCGAACGTCGGCTTCGATTTCGAGACCGCCACCCGGCCGGACGATCGGCTGACTTCCGGGCCGGCCCTGTCGCTCGCGCAGCCGGCCAGCAGCGACAGCGCCAGTGCCAGCGCCAGTGCCGGCGCTAAGGCCGAGAGCTGCCGACGAATCACGCGCGCTTGCGGAACAGGAACCAGAGTCCGCCGATCGCCAGCAGCGCGACCACGGCCAGGGTCAGTTCGTGGGTGTAGGTGCTGATCACCTTCACCGCCGCCTTGCCGAAGAAGTAGCCGGCGGCCACCAGCACGCCGCACCACAGGGTGGCGCCAACGAACGTGATCAGCGCGAACGGCAGGTAGGCCATGCCGAACACGCCGGGCGGCAGCGAGATCAAATGGCGTACCACCGGAATGAAGCGGCCGATAAAGGTCGCGAGTCTCGCGTTGCCGAGAAACATGGTCTCGGCCTCGTGGTACTTCTTTTCGTTGATCAGCAGGTACTTGCCGTAGCCCAGCAGGAAGGCGCGGCCGACATGGCGACCGAGCAGATAGTTGGCCGATGCACCGACCACCGAGCCGGTGCCGCCCGCCAAGGTCGCCAGAAACGGATCAAGCTTGCCGCCCTGCGCCAGATAGCCCGCCGGAATCATCACCAGTTCCGACGGCACCGGGAACAGGCTGGACTCCAGTGCCATCAGCACGAAAATCTCGAAATAGCCGAGCTGCGACAACCACTCGGCCATCCAGGTCTTGAACACGTCGATCATCGGGGTTTCCGTGGCAGGGGGCGAACGCTCAGGCGCGGCCTTCGAGGAGCGGCACGAAGCTGACCGTCGCCAGATCGACCGACTTGTAGCGGCTGCCGTGCCGATCCACCGCTTTCAGCATCTGGTTGTTCGGCGGGCCGACCGGAATCACCAGCCGGCCGCCGGGCGCCAGCTGTTCCAGCAGCGCCTTCGGCACGTCGCCAGCGGCAGCGGTCACGATGATCGCGTCGTACGGACCATGCGCATCCCAGCCCTGCGTGCCGTCGGCGTAGCCGAAATGGATGTTGCGATAACCCAGCCCGCTCAGGCGCTTGCGAGCGATTTCAGACAAGGCCTTCAGGCGTTCGACCGAGTACACGCGCTCGATCAGCTCGGCCAGCACCGCAGTCTGGTAGCCGCTGCCGGTGCCGATTTCCAGCACCCGCTTGCGCGGCCCGGCTTCGACCGAGGGCTGGATCAGCGCCTGCGTCATCAGGCCGACCACGACCGGCTGCGAGATGGTCTGCGCCAGTCCGATCGGCAACGGCTTGTTGCGATAGGCCTCGCCGCGCCAGGCTTCCTCGACGAACTCGTGCCGCGGAATCTTCTGCATCGCCGCGAGCACGCGTTCGTCCTCGACGCCGTTGCGGCGGAGGTCGTCGACCATCTTGGCGCGGCTGACCGGCGAGGTCAGGCCCAGCCCGCGGCTGTGCGGATGGGCGCCGGTCATCACCCGCAGGCTCCTGACACGGACGACCGCTTCACAGCGCCTTGGCCCACTCGGTCAGCTTGTCGAGGGCGCTGTGGCGCGTGAGATCGACCAGCAGCGGCGTGATCGATACCCGGTTGTGCTCGATCGCGTGAAAGTCCGTGCCCGGGCCGCAGTCGGCACCCGGGCCGGCGGCGCCGATCCAGTAGATCGGGCGGCCGCGCGGATCGAGCATCTGCTGCACCGGCTCGGACTGATGACGATGGCCGAGGCGCGTCACCTCGAAGCCCTGGAGGTCTTCCCACGGCACGTCCGGCACATTGACGTTCAGGATCGTGTTGCCGGGGAACGGCTCCTGCCGCAATCGTTCGACCAGCTTCACCGTGGCGCGGGCGGCGGTGGCGTAGTGCTTCGGGTTGTACTGCGCGCACGACACGGCGATCGCGGCGACCCCGAGATAGCGGCCTTCCATCGCGGCCGCGACGGTACCCGAATACAGCGTGTCATCGCCGAGGTTCGGGCCATTGTTGATGCCGCTGACGACCATGTCCGGCCGCTGATCGAGCAGGCTGGCCAGCGCCAGATGCACGCAGTCGCTCGGCGTGCCGTCGACGCAGATGATGCCGTCGGCATGCTTCTGCACGCGCAGCGGATGCAGGATGGTCAGCGAGTTCGACGCGGCGCTGCGATTGCGGTCCGGGGCGACCACGTCGACGTGGTACGCGGCACGCAGATGCGTGGCCAGTTCGAGCAGGCCGGGCGCGGTGCAACCGTCGTCGTTGGACAGGAGAATCCGCATGTCTGGCTGCTGGTCCGGAAGGGTCTTGGGGAGGCCGCTAGTTTACGTGTCGGCGGGCTATGATGCCCGCCAGATGACGACTCCCAAGCCCGATCCGGCGCTGTTCGAAGACGATGCCTTCCGCGAGGCGATGGCCGGCGTGCAGCCTCGGGCGTCGTCCGATCGCGTGCCGCCGCCGCGCAAGCTGCCACCGCCGAAACCGCGCTACGCCGAGGCCGACGAGCGCGCCGTGATGGACGAACTGCTCGACTACGGCATGTTCGAGCCGGAGCTGATCGAAAGCGGCGACACCCTGACCTATCGCGCCGACGGCGTGCAGGACTCGGTCTGGCGGAAGTTGCGCCGCGGCGCCTACCGCGTGCGCGCGGAACTCGACCTGCATGGCCTGAACCGTACCGTGGCACGCGAGGAAGTCTCGCTCTTCCTTGCCGAGTGCATGGCGAAGGACGTGCGCTGCGTCCGCATCATCCACGGCAAGGGCAACCGCTCGCCGAACACCGGTCCGGTGATCAAGACCCTGCTCGATTCCTGGCTCCGCCGCCGCAACGACGTGCTGGCGTTCTGCTCCGCCCGGCCCCACGACGGCGGTACCGGAGCGGTCTACGTGCTGCTGCGCGCGGCACCCGGCAGCTACACCGGCCCCTGAACATGCGGCGGCTGCGCGAAGTCAGCCTGTCCGACTGGCTGTCGCGCCTGCCGCCTCCCGATGATGGCCATCTGCTGATCGGTTCGACCGGTCACCTGCTGCTGTCGCCGGCCGAGCGCGACGCCTCGATCGACCGCCTGCGCGATGACGTGCTGCCGGCCGCCATCGGGCTGTCGCCCCCGTCGCGCGTGACCCTCGTCACCGGCATGGCACCGGGCTCCGATCTGCTGTTCAAGCAGGTCGCGGTCGACTGGCTCGGCCGCGCCGGCATCGCCGTCAATGTCGTGGCGCTGCTGCCGGTGCCGGTCGACGTGCTGCTCGACGACTGGCTGCGCAAGGCCCATCCGGAAACCGGGCCGATCGACCAGTCCGAGATCGAGGCCATGCGCCGCAATGTCGACGCCGTGATGTCCGAGTGCTCGGACGTCGTCAGCCTGCTGCCACGCACCGGCGAGCGCCTGCATCTGCGCGATGAAAGCGCGCGGCAGCAGCAGTATCGGCGGCTGGCCGCGTGCCTCGTCGAACAGTGCGACGTGCTGGTGGCGCTGCTGCGCGCGGATCGGCCGGTGCTTCCGGGTGGCACGGCCGAGGTCGTCGAATGGCGGCTGGATCCGGCGCGAGTTCCGGACGCGCTGTCGACGCTGGCCTTGCGCCAGCCACGGCAGTTCGGCAAGCGCCTCGTGCTGCTCGATCCGACGTCCCATGCCGATCGCCGACCGGGTTCCGCCAGCCGCACTGTCATGCAGGTACTCGCCACCGACGGGCCGGTACACGCGCCGCCGGAAGCGCGGCTGGCCGAAGCCCTGAAGCAGTGCCGCCACGCACAGAAATCCGGCAACTACCTGCTCAGCTACGACCTCGCGACACGCGCCCAGTCGCAGGGTCTGACGTCTCCGGACCTCGACTACGCGTTGCTGCTGGCGCTGGCGAATGCCGGCAGCACGCTGATGGCACTGACCCGGCTGCGGGCGCTGAACACGCCGTCGTCGACTGCCAGCGAAGATCTGCTGGCGCTCGAGGGCCGGCTGCTGAAGGACCTCGCGATTGCCGGCCATCCGGATCGCGCGGCCGAACGCTACCGCAATGCCGGCCTCGCCTATCGCCGCGCGTTCATGGCGAAGGATGGCTACTTCAGCGCCATCAACGCCGCCACCATGCTGCTGCTCGGCGGCGCGCCGGACGACGCCCGGCCGCTGGCCGAGGCGGCACTGGCGCGGGTGCGCGATCGCTTGCCGCAGACGGAGCAGGAAGCGTATTTCTTCCGCGTCACCGAGGCCGAAGCCGCGCTGCTGCTCGGGGATCTCGATCGGGCGCGCAGCACGCTGGCCAGCGCCAATCGCCTGCTGCGCGGCGATGTCAATGTCCGCAGCCGCACGGCCGCGCAGCTGCGGCTGATCTGTCGCCATCTCGGGACGGGTCACGATCTGATCAGCGCGCTCAGCATGGCTCCGGTCCTGTATCTGCCGCGCCCGGCACCCGGCTTGCCGCGTGCTGGCGCAGCGCCGCCATCGGCGCCGTTGCCGGACGATGCCTCGTTCGTGTTCAGCGGTCTGACCGAGCCGGCCGAGCTGGACATCGCGGAACCGTTCCTGCTGCACGGCTGCCGCGTCCATCTGGTGCTGCCGCTGCCGCGCGTGGCCTTGATCGAGCACTGGCAGCGACACTACGGCGAGGCCTGGGCCCAGCGCCTGATCCGCGGCCTTGACCGCGCTGCCGAAAGCTCGGTGGCGCAAGGCTTTCTCGATGGCGAAGACGGTTGGAGCGCGGCCTATGTGTCGGCCACGGCCTGCGGCCTGTCGCGGCTGATGGCGCGGCGTCTGGGCTGCGGCTGGCAGGCGTTCGACGGCTCGATCGCCGCCGGACCGCCGACCGATGCCGACGCCTTCAGCGAAGCATTGCTGAAGCGCTTCGAGCATCGCCCGCGACCGGTCGAATCGTTGGACGGCAAGCCGATGAGCCGCCGCGTCATCGGCGTGCTGTTCGCCGACTTTTCCGGCTACAGCCGGCTCGACGAATCCGAGATGCCGCTGTTCCAGAGCCTGCTGGCCGGCGCCATTGCCGAAACGCTGGCGCGTCATCAGCCGCAGGTCCTGCGCCAGCACACCTGGGGCGATGCCGTGCATATCGTCACCGTCGACGCCCGGTCTGCCGCCCGGATCGCGACCGAAATCCATTCCGAAGTCGATCGCCTGCGCACCGCCGCCGGCGGCATGCTAGCGCGGCTGGAACTGCGGCTGTCGGCGCATTACGCGCCAGTGTTCGAAGGCATCGATCCGGTCGAAGGCACGACGACCTATTTCGGCACGCAGTTATCGTTCGCCGCGCGCATCGAGCCGGTGACGCCGCCCGGCATGATCTTCGTCACCGAAGCGTTCGCTGCCCGCCTCGCACTGGAAGCGCCGGATCGCTATGTCGTCGACTATGCCGGCGAAGTCGAGCTGCCGAAGCGCTTCGGCACCTACCGGCTGTTTTCGCTGCGCCGTGCCGAGGCGGAAGCGGCGTTTGTCTAGTCCGGGCCGCCGTCCGCCAGCGACGAACGGCTAGCGCGCGTATTCCTGCCGCGACAGCCAGAACTCGGCCAGCGGCAGGTCTTCGGGATAGGTGACCTTGAGGTTGCTTTCGCGACCGCGCAGCAGCAGCGGCTTGTAGCCGGCGGCTTCCATCGCGGCGGCTTCGTCGTCCATCGGCGGCGACCGCGTCCGGCTGAGTTCCAGCGCGTTGCGCAGCAGATCGAGCCGGAACAGCTGCGGCGTCTGGCCGCGCCACAGTTCGCTGCGATCGATCGTCGCGACCGCCCGGTCGCGCGCTTCGCGCTTCAGGGTATCGGTGACCGGCAGTGCCAGCAGGCCGCCGTTGTCGTCAGTGGCCTCGTCGCGCAGGCGTTCGATGTCGTCGACCGTCAGACACGGCCGCGCAGCATCGTGGATCAGCGTGTAGATCGCCCCGCTCAACCGCTGGCTGGCCGCAGTCACGGCCGCAAGCCCGGCCAGCACCGAATCGGCCCGCGAGGCGCCACCGGTGACGGTGATGATCTTGGGATGACGAGCGATCGGCAGTCGAGCGAATTCGGCATCGCCTCGCGCAAGCACGACGACCACGCCATCGATGCCTTCCGCATCGAGAAACGGCGCCAGGCTCCACTCGAGCAGTGCCCGGCCGCGCAGCATCAGATACTGCTTGGGCTTGCCGAGCCCCATCCGGGCGCTGCCGCCGGCGGAGGCGACCACCGCCCAGTACCGCGGCGGCGTCCGCGAATCCGGGCCGGTGCCCCGGCGCTGAGACACGCCTGCAGTCATTGTCGAATCAGTTTGCCGCGGCCGGCACGCCAGTCATCGACGACCGGCATCGACCACGAGGAAAAACGTTTCGTCGCGCCGGACCATGCCCAGCGAGTTGCGGGCATGGGCTTCGATCGCGGCGCCGCCGGCGCGGAGATCGTCGACCTCCGCCTGCCGCGCTTCATTGCGCAGGCGCAGCACGGCGTTCTCGCGTTCCTGCACCGCCACCGACACCCGCTTCTTGCCGGTGTCGTAGACGCCGCCGTCGCCGATCCAGAACCGGTACTGCAGACCGGTGAGCATGACGCCCAGAACGACGACGGCGACGCGGCGGATCACGTCATTGTCAGCCGACGATGACCGGGAACGCGCCGGCACCCGGATAACGGGCGCGCGAACCGAGCTGGCGTTCGATGCGCAGTAGCTGGTTGTACTTGGCCATGCGATCCGAGCGGCACAGCGAGCCGGTCTTGATCTGTGTGGCGGCCGTGCCGACGGCGATGTCGGCGATCGTCGCGTCTTCGGTTTCGCCCGAGCGATGCGAGACCACGGCCGAATAGTCGCCTTCGGTCGCCATGCGGATGGCGGCCAGAGTTTCGGTCAGGGTGCCGATCTGGTTCGGCTTGATCAGGATCGAGTTGGCGACGCCGCGGATGATGCCTTCGGCGAGGATCTTGGTGTTGGTGACGAACAGGTCGTCGCCGACCAGCTGCACCTTGGCACCGAGCTTCTCGGTCAACAGGCCCCAGCCCTTCCAGTCGCCTTCGGCACAGCCGTCCTCGATCGAGATGATCGGATAGCGGTCGACGAGGCCAGCGAGATAGTCGCTGAACTGGTCCGCGGTGAACGACTTGCCCTCGCCTTCGAGGTGGTACTTGCCCTTCTTGTAGAACTCGGTGGATGCGACGTCGAGGCCAAGGAAGACGTCGACACCCGGCTTGTAGCCGGCTTCGCTGATCGCTTCCATCAGCACGGCGAGCGCGGCTTCGTTCGATTCGAGGTTCGGCGCGAAGCCGCCCTCGTCACCGACCGCCGTGTTCAGCTTGCGGGCGTGCAGCACCTTTTTCAGCGTGTGGAAGATTTCGGCACCGGTGCGCAGCGCTTCGGAGAAGCTGGCCGCGCCGACCGGCAGGATCATGAATTCCTGGATGTCGATGTTGTTGTCGGCGTGCGCGCCGCCGTTGATGACGTTCATCATCGGCACCGGCAGGGTGTCGGCCTGCAGGCCGCCGAGGTGGCGGTACAGCGGCTGATCGTTCTCGGCGGCGGCGGCATGCGCCGTGGCCAGCGAGACCGCGAGGATGGCGTTGGCGCCGAGGCGCGACTTGTTCTCGGTGCCATCGAGCTTGATCAGCGCTTCGTCGAGACCGGCCTGGTCCTGCGCATCGCGGCCCTTCACGCATTTGGCGATTTCGCCTTCGGCATTGCGGACGGCCTTCAGCACGCCCTTGCCGAAATAGCGCTTCTTGTCGCCGTCACGCAGTTCGACCGCTTCGCGCGAGCCGGTCGAGGCGCCGCTGGGCGACGCTGCGCGGCCACTGAAGCCGCTTTCGAGGACTACTTCCGCCTCCACCGTCGGATTGCCGCGTGAATCAATGATCTCTCGGGCCAGCACGCGGACAATCTCGGACATCCAGAAACCCTCTATCAGTGGCGGAATCCGAAGATTCTACGTCGCGCAGGACGGTCCCGCCATTCAGGTGCCGGCGTAGGTAATTCATTACCCATCGGCGTCCGCGATCTGTTTTTGACATCCGTTGGTCATATTCTTGCGTAGATGAATTGTCTGTCAGCTAGCGTTCCGACGCGGCTGTATCCACCCACGGAGCTCAAGAATCATGAAGAACCCGCGTCCGAACCCGTTCGGAACCGCTGTCACCGCGCTGTCCACCCTGTTGCCGACGCTGGTTCTGTCCGGCTTGACCCTGACGGGCAGCGCCCACGCGTCTGCGGCGCGCGATCAGGCGCTGGCGCAGCTCAAGCGCAGCAGCGGCTCGGCCATATCCGCGCAGTTCACGCCGGCCGAGAACTACATCAACGTGCGTGCCACCGGCCGCGCGACGCTGCTGAGCGACAACGTCGCGGCCTCGCCGATCGTCCGAGCGCAGAACTTCCTGAACCAGAATCGGGCGCTGCTCGGCCTGCACGATGCGGCGACCGAGCTCGAAGCCGTGCGCGTTTCCCGCGATGCCGCCGGCGCCACGCACGTACACATGGACCAGCGCCACAACGGCCTGCCGGTGTTCGGGGCCCGCGTCGTCGTGCACATGAACGGCAGCGGCATTCTTGGCGTCAGCGGCGCCTTCGTCGATGGCCTCGACAACCTGCCGTCCGCCGCACGCCTCACTCCGGTGCAGTTGCGGGATCGCGTGATGGCCGCCGCCCGCAAGCTCCACCCGGACGCGAGCGGACTGGTGGTCGAATCGAGCCGTCTGGTGGTCTACCGAAGCGGCCTGCTGAAGGGCGTCGAAGGAAAGAGCTTCCTCGCGTGGGAAGCGATCGTGAAGGGCCAGCCCGGGCAGGCGATTCGCGACCGCATCTTTCTCAACGCCGAGACCGGCGCCGTGCTGAACGCGATCGACGAGATCCACTCGATCCTGAATCGCCGGATCTACACGCCGCTGTACCGCAACATCCAGGTCATCGGTGAAGGGCAGGTCGGCGCCCCGGCCAACGCGCCGCTCGCTGGCGACGTCACCGGCTCGGCTCGCCGCGTCGACACGCCGCCGCGCAATCTCTACAACTTCGCCGGCGGCACCTGGCTGCTCTACAACAACCTCTTCGGCCGTGATGGCTACGACGACGGCGCGCCGGGCATCACCGATGAAAACCAGGTGCAGGAAAGCGTCTATCTGATCAACCAGAACTGCCCGAATGCGTACTGGGACGGCACGTCGACCAACTATTGCCCCGGCTTCGATGCCGACGATGTCGTGTCGCACGAGTGGAGCCACGCCTACACCGAGTTCACGCACGGCCTGATCTACCAGTACCAGTCGGGCGCGCTGAACGAGAGCTACTCGGACATCTTCGGCGAGGCCTACGACCTCGTGAACGGCACCGAAGGCCCGCTCGGCGTCACCCTGACCGAAGGCCAGACCTACGCCAACGGCGGCAGCCGCTGGGTCGTCGGCGAGGACCTCAGCCAGGTCGCCGCCGCCGTGCTGCTGCGCGACATGTGGGACCCGGACGCCTTCCCGACGCCGTCTCCGGGCAGCGTCATCACCTCCCCGAACTATTTCTGCGGCACCGGCGACAACGGCGGCGTGCACACCAATTCCGGCGTGCCGAACCACGCGTTCGCGATGCTGGTCGACGGCAAGACCTTCAACAACGTCACCGTGCCGCGCATCGGCATGATCAAGGCGCTGCACATCTACTTCCAGGCCGAGACTCATTACCAGACGCCGACGACCAACTTCACCCAGCACGCGGATGCGCTGGAACGCTCCTGTGCCGATCTGATCGGCCAGCCGCTGAATGGCTTCGATGGTCAGGTCAGCAGCGAGCGCATCACCACGGCCGACTGCGCCGCCGTGTCTGCGGCGATGCTGGCGGTCGAAATGCGGCAGCGTCCGAACACCAAGTGCAACTACATCCCGGTGCTGCGTCCGGAAGCGTCGACGCCGGCACTGTGCGGCAGCGGCCTCGTCGCCACGCCGACCTTCCGGGAAACCTGGGAAGGTGGCAGCCTGCCGAGCGGCTGGACGCAGGACAGCCGCCTGACCGGCGACAGCTTCCCGTCGACCAGCGTCTGGGGCGTCACCCGAACGCTGCCGGCGCCGCACACCGGCAATGCGGTGTTCGCGCCGAACAACACCGGCGGCACCTGCGCGGCCGGCGGCGACCAGTCCAGCTCGTTCTGGCTCGATTCGCCGGACCTGCCGGTGACCAACAACGCGAGCTACCTGTCGTTCACCCACTTCCTGCAGACCGAAGCGGGCTATGACGGCGGCAACCTGAAGGCCAGCGTCAACGGCGGCGCGTTCACGATCGTCCCGGCCGGTGCCTTCCTCTACAACGGTCACAGCGGCCAGTTCATTGCCGCTCCGCTGATTCCGGGCGTGCCGGATCCCGTCGGCCTCGGCGGCAACAACACCAGCCCGCTGGCCGGCCAGGCGGGATGGACCGGTTCCGATCAGGGCGAAGCGAGCGGCAGCTGGGGCACGACGATCGTCGATGTCGCCGTGCTCGGCGCTCGCAACGGCGATCGCGTGAAGTTCCGCTGGGAGTTTGGCAACGACGGCTGCGGCGGCAACCTCGGCTGGTACGTCGATGACACGCAGCTGTACTTCTGCGCGACCGCCACCGGCGGTACCAGCGGTGGAACAACGGGCGGTGGAACAACGGGCGGCAGCACCACCGGCGGGTCGACCGGCGGCACCACGGGCGGCTCCACCACCGGCGGCACGACCGGTGGTTCGACCACCGGTGGCACGACCGGCGGCGGTTCCACCGGCGGCACCACGCCGACCCCTCCGGCCGGCAATGCCGGTGCGCTGGGCGTCTGGTCGCTGCTGATGCTGATGGGCGCGGCCTTCGGGCGTCGTCGCCAGCGCGCGCGCCCGTAAGCGGTCGCGTCATGAAAAAAGCGCCGGGCGTGATGCCCGGCGCTTTTTTTTCGTCGAACGAGCGACGGATGCGCGGTCAGCGTGCGACGCGCCCTGGCGGGACGTCGCCGACGGTGGCTCAGCGCGTCAGTCGCGACTCCAGCAGCGGCTTGCCTTTCACCAGCCGGTCGAGCGCGACCAAGGTTTCAAGCAGATCACCGATCTCCGACAGCGGCAGGGAATTGGGGCCGTCGCAGAGGGCTTCGTCCGGTTTCGGGTGCGTTTCCATGAAGATGCCGGCCACGCCGGCGCCGACCGCCGCGCGCGCCAGCACCGGAATCATCTCGCGCATGCCGCCGGATGCATTGCCCTGCCCGCCCGGCAACTGCACGGTGTGGGTCGAATCGAACACCACCGGCGCGAACTTGCGCATGATCGCGAGCCCGCGCATGTCGGCGACGAGATTGTTGTAGCCGAACGAGAAGCCGCGCTCGCACAGCAGGAACTGGTGCGGCGCGACATCGGTCATCTTCTCGATCACGTTGCCCATTTCCCACGGCGACATGAATTGGCCTTTCTTGACGTTGATCGGCCGGCCGGTTCTCGCGGCGTTCTGCATGAAATTGGTCTGCCGGCACAGGAAGGCCGGCGTCTGGATCACGTCGATGATCGACGCGACTTCGTCCAGCGGCGTGTCCTCGTGGACATCGGTCAGCACCGGCACACCGACCTGCGCCTTCACCGTCTCCATGATCTTCAGGCCCTCCGCCAGACCCGGGCCGCGATAGCTCTTGCCCGAGCTGCGGTTGGCCTTGTCGAACGAACCCTTGAACACGTACAGGATCCCAAGACGATCGGTGATCGCCTTGATGGTGGACGCGACTTCGAGCGCCAGATCGAGCGATTCCAGCGTGTCCGGGCCGGCGATCAGGAACAGCGGTTGATCGATGCCGATGTCGCGTCCGCAGAGTTTCATCCGGTCACCTTGTTCGGTTCTGAAGCCTGATGCGCCAGACGCTGCTCGCGTGCAGCGCGAACGAAGCCTTCGAACAGCGGATGGCCGTCACGCGGCGTCGACGTGAATTCCGGATGGAACTGGCAGCCGATGAACCACGGATGCTCCGGAATCTCGAGCATTTCGACCAGTTCGCCGTCTTCCGAAGTGCCGGCGATCTTCATGCCGTGATTGGTCAGCACGTCGCGGTAGTTGTTGTTGAACTCGTAACGATGCCGATGACGCTCGCCAATCAGCTCGGAGTTGTACAGCGCGCGCGACTTCGAGCCCGCGATCAGACGGCAGGTCTGGATGCCCAGACGCATCGTGCCGCCGAGATTGGAGTTCTCCGAACGGGTCTCGACGCGGCCGGTGGCATCGCGCCACTCGGTGACCAGTGCGATGACCGGATGCGCCGACTGCGGCGAGAACTCGGTCGAATGCGCGCCGACGAGGCCGCAGACGTTGCGTGCGTACTCGATCGCCGCGACCTGCATGCCGAGGCAGATGCCGAGATACGGGATGCGATTTTCGCGGGCGTGCCGCGCTGCCTCGATCTTGCCTTCGATGCCGCGCTCGCCGAAGCCGCCCGGCACCAGGATCGCGTCCGCCCCCTGCAGCACGCTGAGGCCCTGACTTTCGACGGTCTCCGATTCGATGAAGCGGATCTTCACGCGGGTCTTGGTGTGCAGGCCGGCGTGATACAGCGCCTCGTTCAGCGACTTGTAGGCATCGGCCAGATCGACGTACTTGCCGACCATCGCGACCTGCACTTCGACATCCTGCTCGGCGCGGGCGTTGACCACCCGCTCCCAGGCGGACAGATCGGCCGGACGGCACTGCAGGCCGAAATGCTCGACCACCAGATCGTCGAAGCCCTGCTGATGCAGCCAGCCGGGAATCTTGTAGATGTCGTCGAGATCCACCGCCGAAATCACCGCGCGGTACGGCACGTTGGTGAACAGCGCGATCTTGCGCTTCTCGGAGTCCGGGATCGGCCGCTCGGAGCGGCACAGCAGCACGTCGGCCTGAATGCCGATCGAGCGCAGCTCCTTCACCGAGTGCTGCGTCGGCTTGGTTTTCAGCTCCCCCGACGACTTCACGTACGGCAGCAAGGTCAGGTGCACGAACATCGACAGCTTGTGGCCGAGTTCCGCGCCCATCTGGCGGATCGCCTCCAGAAACGGCAGCGATTCGATGTCGCCGACGGTGCCGCCGATCTCCACCAGGCAGATGTCGGCGCCGCGAGCGCCATCACGAATGCGGCTCTGGATCTCGTCGGTGATGTGCGGAATGACCTGCACGGTGCGGCCGAGATAATCACCGCGGCGCTCCTTGTCGAGCACGTGGCGATAGATCTGGCCGGTGGTGACGTTCGACAGACGCGAGGTCTTGCCGCGCAGGAAACGCTCGTAGTGGCCGAGGTCGAGGTCGGTTTCGGCGCCGTCCTGCGTCACGAACACCTCGCCGTGCTGGAACGGGCTCATCGTGCCGGCATCGACGTTGATGTACGGGTCGAGCTTGATCATCGACACCGTCAGCCCGCGAGATTCCAGGATCGCGCCGAGGCTCGCGGCGGCGATGCCCTTGCCGAGCGACGACACGACGCCGCCGGTGACGAAGATGAAGTGGGTCTGATGCGGGGTCTGACCAGCCGCGTGGGCTGAAATCGAGGTGACGTCGGGCATTGGCGATGCGGGCTGCGGAGATTCCGAATTTTACGGGAACGCCGGGGTCCTCACCAAACGACGGGACTCGCAAGGCCCGCGAATCGATGCCGCCAGCGCCCCTGCCAGCCTTGTGCAGCAAGGCTTTCACGCCATTGCGCCGTCATTGCGATGCCGGCGATGCAGCGCGCGTCATCGTCGAGTTCCAGCACCGGAATCCGCACGCGCAGCCATGGCGGGATGCCGAGCTGCTGGAACAGCTTGCGGCATTCGCGGCTGTGGGCATCGCCGACCGGACGAATGCGCTCGGACAGCCGCAGCCCGCGCACGCGAACCGGCCGCGGCGGTGGCAGGTCCGCTTCGAGCACGCCGCAGTCGCCGGGAAGTTCGATCCGAGTGCCGCTCGTCCACTCGACCCAGACGCCGTCCGGCACCGGTTGCAAGGGCGCCATCGCATGCAGCCGGTCGCGATAGCGGCGCAGTTCGCAGCCGGGCCACTGCAGCAGCGGCTCGGTTTCCGGCCCAGCGCCGAGGATTTCGCGATCGATGCGATCAAGGTGCTCGGCGAACGGCGGGCGAAAACCGCGCTGCTGCAGCCACCAGCGCACGAGGTTGTGGCGACGCGCGACCGACAGCGCGAGCAGCCCGGACACCGACAGCTCGCTGCCGGCCGCGATCGCGGCATGGTCCTCGGCGGCGCGCTCGTCGAGCAGTTCCGCGGCACCGGCCGCGAGCCGCGCAGTGCGGGCCAGACGCTCGTCGATGCCCGGAAAGCGTTCGCGCCACGGCGGCAAGCCATGCCCGCGCAGCCAGCTGCGGGTGTAGCGCAGGTGCTGGTTGTGCGGATCGTCGATCCATGTCAGACCCTGTTGCAGCGCGTAGTCCCGAATCGCCGCGCGCGGCTGATCGAGCAGCGGGCGCCACAGCCGGCCCGGTGCGAAATCGATCAGCGGTCGCATCGCCGCCAGGCCATGCACGCCGGTGCCGCGCAGCAGCCGCAGCAGCACGGTTTCAGCCTGATCATCCCGATGGTGAGCGGTGGCCAGAACATCGCCCGGCTGCATCGCCGCGCGCAGCAGCGCGTACCGGGCATCGCGCGCCGCGCCTTCGGGGCCGGCGTCGTCGCCGTCGGCAATCGCCGCGTGGCGCAGCTGCATCGGCACGCCGAGCCGGTTGCACAACGCCTGGCAGTGCTGCGCCCAATCGTCCGCCGCCGCCTGCAGGCCGTGATGGACGTGCACTGCGATCAGCGCGTCGACGCCGCGCATCGTCAGCGCGTGCAGCAGCACGGTGGAATCGAGACCGCCGCTGCAGGCGACGACGATGCGCGCGCCCGTCGGCAGTGCCGGCAGCGCAGGAATCAGGTGGGTGTATCGTCGGGAAGCCATCGACGGAGTGTAAGTCTCGCCCACAAAAAAGCCCGCCGTGGCGGGCTTCTTCGGTGCTTCGACAGCCGCGACTCAGGCCGCGGCGACCGAACTTGGTGCAACCTCGGCCGTCTCTTCGTAGGTGCCATACGACATCAGGCGCGCGTAGCGGTCCGACAGCAGCTTGGTCATCGGCACGCGGCACAGGCGCTCGACATGGCTGGTCAGGCGTTCCTTCATCGTCGCCATCATCAGCGCCGGGTCGCGATGGGCACCGCCGTGCGGCTCCGGCACGATCTCGTCGATCAGCTTGAATTCGAGCAGGTCCTTCGACGTGACGCGCATCGCCTCGGCCGCTTCCTTCGCCCGCTCGGCCTTCTTGAACAGGATCGAGGCACAGCCTTCCGGCGAGATCACCGAGTAGATGCCGTACTGCAGCATCATCACGTGGTCGGCCACGCCGATCGCGAGCGCACCGCCGGAGCCGCCTTCACCGGTCACCGTGGCGACGATCGGCGCACGCAGCTTGGACAGTTCGAACAGGTTGCGGGCAATCGCTTCCGACTGGTTGCGCTCTTCTGCACCGATGCCCGGATAGGCACCCGGGGTGTCGATGAAGGTGACGATCGGCAGATTGAACTTCTCGGCCAACTTCATGACGCGCAAGGCTTTTCGGTAGCCTTCCGGACGCGGCATGCCGAAATTGCGGTAGACGCGTTCCTTGGCGTCGCGACCCTTCTGCTCGCCGATGACGACGACGGCACGACCATCGAGCCGGGCAACGCCGGAGACGATCGCCGGATCGTCGGCGTAATGCCGGTCGCCGTGCAGTTCTTCCCATTCGGTGAAGATGCCGTGCACGTAGTCCAGTGCGTACGGACGCTGCGGGTGGCGCGCAAGCTGCGCAACCTGCCACGGCGTCAGGTTCGCGAAGATGGCCTTGGTGGCCTCGCCGATCTTCGATTCGAGGCGCGCGATCTCGTCCGTCAGGTTGAGTTCGCTGCCGCCGGTCATGAACCGGAGTTCCTCGATCTTCTTCTGGAGGTCGGCAATCGGCTGCTCGAAGTCCAGATACGTCATGTTATTCGCCATCGTCGTATTCTGCCCTAGACCTTGCGTTTGTCGATACCGGCGCCACCCAGCGGCGATAGTCGACACGAATGCTGTCCGGGCCGAGCAGGCGTTTCAATTCTGCTTCGGCCGCCGTTTCAAATCTGAGACGCCAGTCCGCGCCCCAATCGAGGGTGGCTCGCGCCACACCGTTCCAGTAATCCACCGACACCGCCGCGCCATTCGGGTTCCGCCACGGCGCCAGACGCTGCGGCAGCGCCTGCACCGTTGCCGCAGGCTTCTTCCAGGTCAGCGTAACGCGCTCGGCCCGCTCCCGCATCAGTGCATCGAGATCGTAAAAGCTTTTCGGGCTCAGCCGGTATTCCAGCTCGCGACCTTCCCGTTGTGATGCATTGATCGAGCCAGTCGCGAAAATCAGCGTATCCGGCTTCAGCATCGTCTGGAAGCGCTGCCAGTCCTGGAAGTCGAGCCAGCAGACCAGCTGCGAGGTCCGGTCGTCGAGCACGAGGATCTTGCCCGGCCGGTCGCCCATGATGGTGCGGATGTCGGTCAGCCAGCCGGCCAGCATCACCTGCTTGCGGAAGCCGCCGCGGCGGCGCGGTGCCGGTGCGCCGTCCTCGTCATCGCCACCGCCGCTCGGCGCGAACTCTGGCGGCGGCCCGGCCTCGTCGATCAGCTGCCGGAACGTGCCGGAGCAGACCTGATCAATCAGGCCGCGATAGGCCTCGACCGGGTGTCCGGACAGGTACAGCCCGAGCACCTTCTTCTCGACCGACAGACGCTCGTTCGGCTCCCAGTCCGGTTCCAGTTCGGCGGCAACGCTGCCGCTGTCGCTGGCGGTCGCCGGCGCGCCGAGGCCGAACAGGTCGGCGATGCCGGCGCCGGCGCTGGCGGCGGTCTGCTCGGCCAGCTGCAGCGCTTTCGGCAGCGTCTTCATCAGGCTCGGGCGATTGAGCTGGAAGCAGTCCATCGCGCCGGCGCCGATCAGCGCTTCGAGGACACGGCGATTGGCCTTCTTGGTGTCGATGCGGCGGCAGAAGTCGAACAGGTCCGAGAAGCGGCCGTTCGCCCGGCGCTCGCCGATGATGCCGTCGATCGCGCCCTCGCCCGCGCCCTTCACCGCTCCCAGCCCGTACAGGATTTCGCCCTTGGCATTGACGGTGAAGCGGTATTCGGACGAGTTCACGTCCGGCGGCAGCACCGTCAGCTTCATCCGACGGCATTCCTCGAGCATCACCACCACGGTATCGGTGTGGCTCATTTCCGCCGACATCACCGCCGCCATGAACTCGGCTGGGTAATGCGCCTTGAGCCACGCGGTCTGGTAGCTGACCAGCGCGTACGCGGCGGCGTGCGACTTGTTGAAGCCGTAGCCGGCGAACTTTTCCATCAGGTCGAACACGGCCGACGCAGTGGCGGTGTCGATGCCGCGGTCGGCCGCGCCCTTCTCGAAGATGCCGCGCTGCTGCGCCATTTCCTCCGGCTTCTTCTTGCCCATCGCGCGACGCAGCAGGTCGGCGCCGCCGAGCGAATAGCCCGCCAGCACCTGCGCCATCTGCATCACCTGCTCCTGATAGACGAAGTTGCCGTACGTGGGCTTGAGCACCCCTTCCATGTCCGGATGCAGGTAGCTGACCGGTTCCTGCCCATGCTTGCGCCGGCAGTACTGCGGAATCAGGTCCATCGGCCCCGGGCGATACAGCGAGATCAGGGCGATGATGTCCTCGAAACAGTCCGGCTTCAGATCGACCGAGGCGCGCTGCATGCCCTGCGATTCCATCTGGAACACGGCGGTCGTCTGGCCGTCGGCATACAGGCGGTAGGCCTTCGGATCGTTCAGCGGCAGCTGCAGGATGTCGAGCTTCTTGTCCGGCCAGCGTGCGTTGATCTGCTGCACGGCGGATTCGATGATGGTCAGCGTGCGCAGGCCGAGGAAGTCGAACTTGACCAGGCCGACGGTCTCGCAGTCCTTCATGTCGAACTGCGTGCGCAGGCCGGCGCCGCCGGCTTCGCAGAACATCGGCGAGTACTCGGTCAGCGGCTTCGGCGCGATCACGACACCGCCGGCATGGATGCCGACGCCGCGGGTCAGGTCTTCCAGCGCCATGCCGAGGTCGACGACGTTGCGCACTTCCTCGTCCGAGCGATACAGCGCCTGCAATTCCTGGTTGTTGGCGTCCTTGAGCACCGCGTATTCGAGCACCGAGCAGCCGGCCTTTTCCGCTTCCGCCTTGTACGCCGGTGCACCCGGAATCAGCTTGGCGATGCGGTCGCCGAGGCCATACGGCAGCCCCATGACGCGGACCACGTCTCGCACGACGGCGCGTGCCGCCATCGAGCCATAGGTGATGATCTGGCTGACCCGCTCGCGGCCGTACTTCTCGGCGACGTAGGCAATGACGCGGTCGCGGCCTTCGATGCAGAAGTCGACGTCGAAGTCCGGCAGCGACACGCGCTCCGGGTTCAGGAAGCGCTCGAACAGCAGGTTGTACGGCAGCGGATCGAGGTCGGTGATGCCGATCGCGTAGGCCACCAGCGAGCCGGCACCGGAACCGCGACCCGGGCCGACCGGCACGCCGTTGTTCTTGCCCCAGCGGATGAAGTCGGCCACGACGAGGAAATAGCCGCCGAAGCCCATGCGCTCGATGATCGCGAGTTCGTAGTCGAGCCGCTTCTGGTAGTCCTCGGCCGGGCGCGACGCGCCCTGCGTGGCGAAGCGCATCTGCATGCCGTCTTCGGCGGTCTTGCGCAGATACTCGCTGACCGTCATCCCTTCCGGCACCGGGTAGTCCGGCAGGTGGTTTTCGCCGAACTTCAGGCTCAAGGTGCAGCGCCGGGCGATCTGCAGCGTGTTCTCGATCGCTTCCGGCAGATCGGCGAACAGGGCCGCCATCTCGTCCGCCGACTTCAGGTACTGCTCCGGCGTGTAGTCGCGCGGCCGGCGCTCGTCGCTGATGACTCGGCCGCCGCTGATGCAGACGCGCGCTTCATGCGCATCGAAATCGCTGCGTTCGAGAAAGCGCACATCGTTGCTGGCGACCACCGGCAGCCCGGTCTCGCGGGCGAAGGCGACGGCTGCCGCCAGATGGCTCTCGTCGTTCGGCCGACCGCAGCGCGTGATTTCGAGATACAGCCGGTCCGGGAAATGCGCATGCCACCATGGCAGCAGGCTGCGCGCATGGTCGACCCGGCCCGAAAGCAGCGCACGGCCGATCTCGCCGTCCTTGCCGCTGAGCACGATCAGGCCGGCACTGGCTTCGGCCAGCCAGGCGCGCTGGATGCGCGGCCGACCGCGCGTCTGCCCTTCCTGAAACGCGCGCGAGACGATTCGAGTCAGATTGCGGTAGCCGGTGGCGTTTTGGACCAGCAAGGTCACGCATTCGGCGCTGTCGGCATCACCGCTTTCGGCCAGCGAGACATCGGCGCCGATGATCGGCTTCACGCCCGCGCTCTCGGCCAGCTTGTAGAACTTCACCATCGCGAACAGGTTGTCCTGATCGGTGACGGCGATGGCCGGCAGGCCGAGCCTGGCGGCGAATCCGGTCAAGGTCTGCACATTGGCGCCCGCGCTCTTGCGGGCCGGCGCCTCGATGCGAATCAGGCTGTCGACCAGCGAGAACTCGGTGTGCAGATGCAGATGGACGAACAAGGGTCGTGTGGCGGCGCTGTCGTGACGCAGAGCCGGGTTGCCTGCGCGAATCCGATTCTACCGAGCGCGCACGCCGGCTTCGGCACACGGCGCGAAGCTCATCCGATGGATGACGCTAGCGCCTTGTTCGCGCAAGGCTTTCAGGTGTACGGGCGTGCCGTAGCCCTTGTGCCTGGCCAGACCGTAGCCGGGGAACTGCGCATCCAGCCGGGTCATCTCGGCATCGCGCGCGACCTTGGCGACGATCGCCGCCGCCATGATCGAGGGATCAACGCGATCGCCGCCGATCACCATGCGGACCGGCATCGGCATCGCCGGTTGCTGGCTGCCGTCGATCAGGCACAGGTCCGGTGGCTGCTTCAGCGCCGCCACCGCCCGCTGCATCGCGAGCAACGTCGCCTGCAGGATGTTGATTGCGTCGATTTCTTCGGGCGTTGCGATGCCGATCGCCCAGTCCAGCGCAACCGCTTGAATCTTTGGCGAAAGATGATTGCGCTGACGTTCGGTCAGCGCCTTCGAATCCTTGAGCCCGACCAGCCCGTGCGCGGCCGGCAGCACGACGGCGGCCGCGAACACCGGCCCGGCGAGACAGCCGCGACCCACTTCATCGATGCCGGCGATGCGAGCCGCGACGGGGGGCGTGGTCATGGCTTCGCGATCAGCTCGGCAATCGCGCGCGCCGACGCCTCCGCCGCGTTCTGGCGCAGCACGCCGCGCACGGCGCCGAACTGCGCGAGTTGACGCTGCCGCGCGGCGCCATCGACCAGCAGCGGCTGCAGCGCGTCGGCCATCGCGGCGGGCTGCACCGCGTCCTGCAGGAATTCGGGCACCACGGCTTCCGCCGACAGCAGGTTCGGCAGGCCGACGTGGCGCGTCTTCAGCATGCCCATCGTGCCGAGCAGGAACGCGGTGAACGCCGCCAGCCGGTAGGCAATGACCATCGGCCGATCGAGCAGCAGGCATTCGAGCGTGGCCGTGCCGGACGCCAGCAGCACCGCGGCACTGGCGCGCATGGCCTCGCGAGACTGAGCATCGACCAGCCGCCAGTCGACACCCGGCGCGTGTTCGGCAATCGCCCGCTCCATCAGCGGCCGCAGGCTCGGCTTGGCGATCGGGGTCACGACGTGCAGCCCGGGCAGACGCGCCGCCAGCAGCTTCGCGGTCTGCGCGAACGGCACGGCGAGCTTTGCCAGTTCGCCACCGCGGCTGCCCGGCAGCACGGCGAGACAGGGGCCATCGACCGGCAGGCCAAGTGCCTGACGAGCCTCGGCCTGAGATGGCGGATCCGCCAGCTCCTCGGCCAGCGGATGGCCGACGTACTCGGCGCGCACGCCGTGACCCGCGTAGAACTTCGGCTCGAACGGAAACAGGCACAGCACCAGATCGGTCGACTTGGCGATGGTCTTCACCCGGCCCTGCCGCCAGGCCCAGACCGTCGGGCTGACCAGATGCACGGTCCTGAGCCCGCGCGCACGCAGGCGGCGTTCGAGGCCCAGATTGAAGTCCGGCGCGTCGATGCCGATCACGCAGTCCGGGCGCTCGGCGGTCAGCGACTCGATCAGTTCCGCACGCAGCCGGAACAGATCCGGCAGCTTCGGCAGCACTTCGGCGATGCCCATCACCGACAGCCGATCGATGCTGGCGAGTGACTCGCAGCCTGCTGCGCGCATCCGGGGGCCGGTGACACCGGTGAAGCGCGCCTGCGGAAAGCGCGCACGCAGGGCCGGAATCAGTGCGGCGCCCAGCAGGTCACCGGACGCTTCGCCGGCGATCAGCGCGAAATGCATCGCAGGCGCCGTGCGCGCGTCGCGCGGCTCAGCGCACGATCGACCGCGTCGAGCTCTCGATGAAATCGAGCAGTCGGCGGCAGTGCACCGAGGTCTGGGCCATCTCGGCGAGCTTGACCTTGACGTCGGCCATCAGCAGGTCTGAGAGGTAGATCAGCTTGTAGGCGTCCTTGATCTCGCCGATTTCCTCGGGCGTGAAGCCGCGGCGCTTCAGGCCTTCGCTGTTGATGCCGCGGGCCTTGGCGGGCTGGCCTTCGATCATCGTGAACGGCGGCACGTCTTTCAGGATCACGCTGCCGCCGCCGGTGAAGGCGTGGCCGCCGATCCGGCAGTACTGGTGGATCAGGGTGTAGCCGCCGAGCCCGGTCCAGTCCTCGATCGTGACGTGCCCGGCCAGCGTCGTGCCGTTGGCCAGGATGTTGTCGCTGCCGACGATGCAGTCGTGCGCAATATGGACGTTGGCCATGATCCAGTTGCGATCACCGACCTTGGTCAGGCCGTCCGGCGTCTTCAGCGTGCCGCGCTGGATCGTGACGTATTCGCGAATCGTGTTGCCGTCACCGATCTCGACCCGGGTGGCATCGTCGACCTTCGCGGTCTTGTCCTGACTGACTTCGCCGAGGCTCGCGAACTGGAAGACGGTGTTGTCGCGGCCGATCCGCATCGGGCCTTTCAACACGACATGCGGGCCGATGACGGTGCCTTCGCCGACTTCGACGTCCCGCCCGATGATCGAATACGGACCGACCTTCACCGACGGGTGCAGGCGGGCACCGGGGTCGACGATCGCCGTCGGGTGGATCAGGCCGTCCTCCGTGCCGCGCGCCGCCAGCATCTCAGGCCGCCGCCTCGGGTTCCGCGGCAGCGGCGCGCGAGGCGTCCTTCAGCACGCACATCAGCGTCGCTTCGCAGGCCAGTTCGCCATCGACCGTCGCGCGCGCCTTGAACCGGCGCAGGTTGCGCTTGACGCGATCGAGGCTGACCTCGAAGCGCAGCTGATCGCCCGGCTCGACGATGCGCTTGAAGCGCGCGTCCTCGATGCCGGCGAAGTAGAAGATCATCCCGGATTCGGGCTTGATGCCGGTGTCGATCGCCGTCAGCAGGCCGCAGGCCTGCGCCAGCGCCTCGATGATCAGCACGCCCGGCATCGTCGGCACTTGCGGGAAGTGGCCGGTGAAGAACGGCTCGTTGTACGTCACGTTCTTGATCGCGACCAGCGACTTGCCGGGATCGTGCTCGATGACCTTGTCGACGAGCAGGAACGGCGCGCGATGCGGCAGCATCGACATGATGTCGCGGATGTCAAAAATCGTCTTGTTCACCTGGCTCCTCTCCCTCGGGGGGATTCAATTTCAACGCTTTTTCGATCGCCGCCAGTCGTTCTTCGAGCGTCGGCAGGCGACGAACCCGGGCAACCAGCTTGCGCCACTCGCGGGCCGGCTGCGCTGGCAGGCCCGAACCATAAACCCCCGGCGCGGTGATCGACTTCGTCACCATGGCCAGTCCCAGCACGACGACGTTGTCGACGATCTGCAGATGACCGCCAATGCCGGCGGCACCGCCGATCATGCAGTTGCGGCCGATCTCGGTCGACCCGGCAATGCCGACGCAGGCGGCGATCGCGGTACCCGCGCCGATGCGGCAGTTGTGAGCGATCTGGATCTGGTTGTCGAGCTTCACGCCGTCGGCGATCACGGTGTCGTCGATGGCGCCGCGATCGATCGTGGTGCTGGCGCCGATCTCGACGTCATCCCCGATGATCACGCGCCCGAGCTGCGGCACTTCCACCCAGCCCGTCTTGCTGCGCGCAAAGCCGAAGCCGCGGCCGCCGATCACGGCACCCGGCAGCACGCGGGCGCGGGCGCCGAGCACGCAATCCGGACCGACGTAGACCTGCGCTTCCAGCCGCGATCCCTCGCCGATGACGGCATCGCGTCGAATGGTGCAGTTCGGGCCGATGTAGCTGCCGGCACCGATCGAGACACCCGCTTCGATCACCGCGCAGGCACCCACGCCGACGCCAGCGCCGATCAATGCCGTCGGATCGACGAACGCGGACGGGTGGATGCCGGCCGCGAATTCATCGGCGCGATCGAACTCCCGCGCGATCGCGGCAAAGGCCAGCGCGGCGTCCT
The DNA here is from genome assembly GCF_021732705.1 of Nevskia sp. GTDB lineage: Bacteria > Pseudomonadota > Gammaproteobacteria > Nevskiales > Nevskiaceae > Nevskia. The sequence continues at coordinate 445,116 of NZ_JAKFUM010000007.1, forward strand.
GCGCAATCAGCGCGTTTCCGCCGTAACTCGCGGCATCGCGCGGCGACACGATGACGGCAGCCGCCCGCGTTGTCGCCAGTTGCGGTCGCAGCTTCGGATCGGCACAGAAACCAAGATGCCCGGGCTTGCCGGGCGACAGCGCACAGATGCCGCCGATCTCGATCGCCGGGTCGCCGCGCAGTTCCAGCCCGTGCCGCGCTGCCAGAGCCTGAAGCGTGGTCGGAGCCTTCATGCGGGCGGAAGTCATCGGCGCGAGATCGGCGTGAAAAGCCCCGGCGTCAAGTGATCGAGGCCGGGGCTTTCGGGTCCGTCGTGAGACCTGACGGGCCGCTTACTTGCCCGGCGTGCCGCCGAGCTTCTTGACCACGTCATCGGTCAGGTCGAACGTGGCGTTCGCGTAGACCGGGTCGGCGACGACGATGTCGACGCCCTTTTCCTTGGCGACGGCGACCACGGCGTCACGGACCTTGCCGACGACTTCGTTGGTCAGATCGCGCTGGCGGGCAGCGGCGTCTTCCTGGAACTTGCGGCCAGCCTGGTTGAGGTCGACCTGGCGGGCGGCCAGATCCTTCTCGGTCTTCGCCTGCGCGTCCGGGCTGATCGTCACGCGATCACGCTTGAACTTCTCGACATCGGATTCGAACTGCTTCGACTGCGCTTCCAGATCGTTCTTCCGCTTCTGGAATTCGGACGTCATCTTCTGGTCGGCGGCCTTGTACTGCGGCGACGCACGCACAGCGTCGTCGAAGCGGACGACGCCCACCTTCGCATCGGCGGCCGTGGCCGACAGCGGCGCGGCAACAAAGCCCGTGGCAACGACGGCCAGGATGGCAAGAATACGGTGCTGAATCATGTGGATCTCTCTGAGGTGCTTGGGTTTGCGGCCAGGATGCTGCGGGTCTCGATACCGGTGGGTGCCGCTCAGAAACCGGTACCGAAGTTGATCTGGAAGTTGTTGGTATTGTCGCCCGGCTTGTCGTTCACCGGGAACGCGTAGCTCAGGCTCAGCAGGCCGAGAATCGGCGTGAAGAAGCTGAACGAGATGCCGTACGACTGGCGCAGGCTGGACACCGAGAAGTCTGCCGGCTGGGCGTAGACGTTGCCGATGTCGTAGAAGAAGCTCGCGCGCGTCGTCTTGTTGTCGCTGACGACCGGAATCGGCAGCACCAGGTCGGTCTGTGCCGTCGTGCGCAGCTTGCCGCCGAACGGGTTGTTGTTCGGGAAGTCGCGCGGTCCGAGCGAGCCATCGCGATAGCCGCGGACGGTGTTGGCGCCGCCTGCGAAGAACAGCTCGTACGGCGGCACATCCTTGGTCGAGCCGTAGCGCTCGACATAGCCGACCGTGCCCTGCACCTGCGCGAAGAACTTGAACGGCAGCGGGAAGAACTGCTCGTGCGACAGGCTGGTGTTGTAGTACGTCAGGTCGCTGACCGGCACGGCGATGTCGAAGTTCAGTCGGGTCAACGCGCCGCTCGATGCGAAGAACGTGCGGTTGCGGGTGTCGCGCGCGATGCCGGTGCGCAGCTGGAATTCCGTGAAGTTCGTGCCGTTCCGGATGACGAAGTTCAGGATGTTGTCGCTGGACGCGTTGGCGAAGGTCTTGACCGCGGTCTGGCTGACGCCGGCACCGACGCGCAGGCTGGTGAATTCCGACAGCGGGATGCCGTAAGTCAGATCGCCGCCGACCACGTTGGTGTCGAAACCGGAGCTGAAGCGGATGACCGACTGCGACTTGCGGAAGAACGTCGAGACCGTCTGGCTGATGCCGTCCTGCGTGAAGTACGGATCGGTGAGGCTCAGGCTGACCGAGCGGTTGAACGTGCTGGTGTCGGCCGCGAGCTGCACGCGGTTGCCGGTACCGAGGAAGTTCGTGTTGGTGATGCTGGCATTGATCAGGAAGCCCTGGGCGCCGGAGAAGCCGACGCCGAACTGGATCGAACCCGGGGCGCGTTCCTTGACCTTGAACTCGATGTCGACGAGATCGTCACTGCCGGCCACCGGCTTGGTCTCGACTTCGGCTTCCTCGATGAACGGCAATCGCGCCAGACGCACGCGCGAACGCTCGACCGCACTCTTCGAGAACGGTGCGGCTTCGAGCTGACGCATCTCGCGGCGCAGCGTTTCGTCGTTGGTGCCGCTGTGGCCCTGGAAATTGATGCGGCGGATGTACGCGCGCTTGCCGGGCTCGATGAAATAGTTGATGCCGACCTGACGGTTCGGCTCGTCGACTTCCGGCACAGGCGTGACCTTGGCAAACGCGTAGCCGATGTCCGACAGCGCCGCTTCGATGCGGGTGCCGGTTTCGGTCGCTTCCTTGCGCGAGAACACGCTGCCGGTCTTGGTCGACGTCAGCAGGTCGAGGAACTTCTCGTTCAGCACGATCTCGCCGCTGAAGCGGTGATCCTTGACCTTGTAGACCTTGCCTTCCTCGACGGCGAGCGTGACGTAGATGTCCTGCTTGTCCGGCGACAGCGCGACCTGCACCGACGAGATGTTGAACTGCAGGTAGCCGCGGTCCTGGTAGTACGACGACAGCGTTTCGAGATCGCCACCGAGCTGCTGCTTGGAATAGCGATCCGAGCGCTGGAACGGAATCCAGTGGGTCTTGCGCAGTTTCAGCTGTTCGAGCAACACGTCCTTCTTGAAGGCCTTGTTGCCGATGATGTTGATTTCCTTGATCTTGGTGACCTTGCCTTCGGTCACCTTGATGCCGATGTCGACGCGGTTGTTCGGCAGGTCGGTGACCTTGGCTTCGATCGCGACATCGTAATAGCCGTTGGCGTAGTACTGGCGGCGCAGTTCCTGCTCGACCGAATCGAGCAGCGCGCGCTTGAACAGTTCGCCCTCGGCAAGACCGGCATCCTTCAGCGACTTGTTCAGCTCGTCGCCGCCGACCTTCTCGTTGCCTTCGATCTTGAAGCTGGCGATTGCCGGGCGTTCCTTGACCTTGATGACCAGGTCGTCGCCTTCGCGTTCGAGCTGCACGTCGAGGAACAGACCGGAGCTGTACAGGCTGCGGATCGCCTGACGCGAGGCGGTTTCGGTCAGTTCGTCGCCGACCGACAGCGGCAGATAGGTCAGCACGGTGCCGAGTTCGAGGCGCTTCAGCCCCTCGGCCCGGACCTGCTTGATCACGAATGGCTCGAATGCCCAGGCCGCGTGCGGCAGTGCAGCGACGGCGATCAGGGTCAGCAGCGCGCCGCGTGCCTTGTTGCTTATCCGGTTCAGAGCCATACCTCGAGCGATTCATGAGTGTTGTCAGCCGATGACGCTGGCCACATCGTTGTAGACCGCCAAGCCCATCAGCAACAACAGCAAGGTCAGGCCCACCTGCTGGCCCGCCAGTTGCACGCGTTCGGACAGCGGCGAACCCTTCACCGCCTCGATCAGACCGAACAGGATCTGCCCGCCGTCGAGCATCGGTATCGGCAGCAGGTTGAACACGCCGATGCTGATGCTGACCAATGCCACGAACGTCACGAACGCGACAAGACCGGCGCTGGCCGAATAGCCCGCCGCTTGCGCGATCTGGATCGGACCACTGACGTTCTTCACCGACACTTCGCCGATGACCATCCGACCCAGCAGACGCACCGTCAATCCGGCCACCTGCCACGTCTGATGCCACGCCGCCGCTGCCGCGGCGAGAGGTCCCAGCCGCACTTCGGCGCGCAAATCCTGCCACAAATCAGTGTCTCCCGCCACGCGCTGCGGCGCGAAGCCCATACGCCCGGCAGGCGGCTTGCTGCTGTCGCTGCCGATGATCGCGGAGAGCCCCATCGGCGCACCGCCGCGCTCGATCGCGAACTTCGCGATCTGACCGGGCCGCGCCAGGATGATCTCGCGCATCTGCTGGAACGAGGTGATCGCCACGCCGTCGATCGAGACGATCCGGTCGCCGCTCTGAAGTCCGGCGCGTGCTGCCGCCTCGCCCGGCAGCACTTCGCCCACGACCGCGGCGATCGGCACATCGAACGGCGCCAGCCCCAGATCCTCGAACAGTTTCACCGGATCGATGCGGACCGCGCCGAGATCGACCGGGACCGTGCGCTCGCTGCCATCGGGCTTGCGAATGCGGAATTCGGTGGTGCCGCGCGACAGCGCCTCGTCGATCAGGTCACCGCGCAGTGCCGACCACGTCGCCACGGCACGGCCATCGAGCGCGATGATCTCGTCGCGAGCCTCGAAACCTGCCTTCGCCGCCAGCGAGCCTGCGGCCGGGGCCGCGATCACCGGCTTCATGCCGGGCACGCCGACCATGTACAGCGCCCAGTAGAAAACGAGCGCCAGCATGAAATTGAACACCGGTCCGGCCGCAAACACGGCGATCCGCGTCCAGACCGGCTGTCGGTTGAAGGCGTGCGGCAGATCGGCTGCCGCGATGTGGTGCTGGCCGTCGGCATCGACTTCGCGCTCGTCCAGAAGCTTGACGTAGCCGCCGAGCGGGATCATCGCCAACTGGTACTCGACGCCATCGCGCGCCGTGCGCTTGAGCAGCGGCTTGCCGAAGCCGATCGAGAATTTCAGCACCTTGATGCCGAAACGCCGCGCGACCCAGAAGTGCCCGAACTCGTGGAACGCCACCAGCACGCCGATGGCGACGATGAACGACCCGAGGGAATGCAGGTTTTCGAGCATGGATCAGCTCCGGAAGGGAAACGGACGACGTGCTTCGACCACGACGGCAGGCGAAGCGTTCATCCGGAATGGCATCAGATGCCGAGCAGCACCAGCCCGAGCGCCAGTACCGGGGCCGCGGCGAGCACGCTGTCGATCCGGTCGAGAATACCGCCATGACCGGGCAGCAGCGTGCCGCTGTCCTTGACGCCGCGATGGCGCTTGAACAGGCTTTCGGTCAGGTCTCCGATCACCGAGGCGACCACGACCAGCGCGCACAACAGCAACAGCGGCAGCCAGTCGAAGCGGCCGAAGCCGAACACCCACGGCGCGGCGGCGACCATCGACATCGAGGCGATGAAACCGCCGATCGCGCCTTCGATGGTCTTCCCCGGGCTGACATCCGGCGCCAGCTTGCGCTTGCCGAAGCGGCGACCCGCGAAATAGGCGCCGATATCCGCCATCCAGACCATGGCGAACATGAAGAACAGCCGGGCAATACCGTTGTAGCCGGGGCGTTCGAGCCCGCTCAGGCTGCCGTGCAGCATCGCGAGCCCCAGCACGGCCGGCACGATCATCACGACACCGGCCAGCGAAAAGCGGACGAGACCCCACGGCCGATACTTGAAGTTGATCGGATACCCGGCGACCAGGCTCAGCGCCATGCCCCACCACAGCGCCCCGACCATCAGCACGGCGTAACCGAGCGCGAAATGCACTTCGAGGAAACCCGCACCCGCCAGCAGCAATGCGATCAGCCCGAGATAGGCGGCGCGCGAAGCCGTCTGCGTCAGCCCCATCAACGCCGTCCATTCCCAAGCGGCGATCAGGCCGACGGCGGACAGAAACACAAACAGGGCCGGCGTCGGAAACCAGAGGATCGGCCCGAGGATCATCGGCAGCAGGATCAGCGCGGTGATGACCCGCTGCCTGAGCACCTAGCGTCCCGCCCCGAGTCGTGGCGCGCGAATCGAACCGTCTGCCACTAGCTCGCTTCCGGCACGCGGCCGAAGCGCCGCTCGCGGCCGGCGTACCAGGCCAGCGCCTCCGAGAATGCCGATTCGTCGAAATCCGGCCACAGCATGTCGACCAGATGCAGTTCGGTGTACGCCAGCTGCCACATCAGAAAGTTCGACAGGCGCTTCTCGCCGCCGGTGCGGATCAGCAGATCCGGATGCGGCAGATCGGCCACTGCCAGCCGTGATTCAATCGCCTGCGGCGTGATCGGCAGGCCGTCGCGGCACAGGCTGGCAGCGGCCTGCGCAATGTCCCACTGACCACCGTAACCGGCAGCGACGACCAAGGTCAGACCGGTGTTTGCTTCGGTCAGCGCCGCGGCGTCCGCCATCAGCGCGCGCAACTCGGGGGCGAAATCGCGGTGATCGCCGATGAAGCGGATGCGCACGCCGTTCTTGTGCAGGCTGTTGATTTCACGCGACAAGGTACGCACGAACAGCCGCATCAGCAGGGTGACTTCGAGCGGTGGACGCTGCCAGTTCTCCTGGCTGAACGCGAACAGCGTCAGCGCCTTCACGCCATGCTGATGACAGGCGCGGACGATGCGCCGCGCCGCCTTGACGCCGGCCTGATGGCCGAAGGCGCGCGGCCTGAGGCGTTGCCGCGCCCAGCGGCCGTTGCCATCCATGATCACGGCGACATGCGCCGGAATCCGATCGTCGGGCAACTTCGGCAGGTTCTGGGTCATGACGTCGGTCGGTCTGGATCAGACCGACAGCAGCTCTTTTTCCTTCGCCGCCATCACTTCATCGGCTTTGGCGACGAACTGGTCGGTGAGCTTCTGGATGGCCGCCTCGGCGCCCTTTTCCTCATCCGCTGTGATGATCTTTTCCTTCGCCAGTTCCTTGATCGACTGGTTGGCGTCGCGGCGAACGCTGCGGATCGCGACGCGCGCGTTCTCGGTTTCGCCCTTCACCACCTTGACCAGATCCTTGCGGCGTTCTTCGGTCAGCGGCGGCATGTTGATGCGGATCGTCGTGCCGGCCGTGTTCGGCGTGATGCCGAGATCGGACGCGAGGATGGCCTTCTCGATCGCACCGATCATGTTGCGATCCCACGGCGCGATCGAGATCGTGCGGGCGTCTTCGACGACGACGCTGGCGACCTGCGACAGCGGCGATTCGGAGCCGTAATAGTCGACGCGGACATGGTCGAGGATCGCCGTCGACGCGCGACCGGTGCGGAGCTTGGTGAACGACTGCTTCAAGCCATCGACCGTCTTCTGCATGCGGGTCGTGGCGTCTTTCTTGATGTCTTCGATCATCGGAATCCGGTCTCTCAACTGGCCTGAGCCATTTTTCGGTACCACTTTCGCACGGCAGCGTGCGCTTTTCGTGCAAATCCTGCGGAAATCCGTTCAGATTCCGCGCGTTCGCTTGCCGATCAGACGCGAACCAGCGTCCCCAGCGAGCTGTCGCCGCTGACGATCCGGTGCAGCGCGTTCGGGCGGTCCATGTCGTACACCCGCAGCCGGATCTTGTGATCGCGGCACAGCACGAGCGCGGTCTGGTCCATCACCCCGAGGCGACGGTCGAGCGCTTCGTCGTAGGTCAGCTCGTCGTAGCGGGTCGCGTTCGGGTCTTTCTTCGGATCCGCGGTGTAGATGCCGTCGACCTTCGTCGCCTTGAGCATCAGGTCGGCCGAAATCTCGATCGCGCGCAGCGCGGCGGCCGAATCGGTGGTGAAGAACGGATTGCCGGTGCCGGCAGCGAACACCAGCACACGGCCCTTCTCGAGATGACGGATCGCCTTGCGCCGAATGAAGTCCTCGCAGACCTCGTTGATCCGGATCGCCGACTGCACGCGAGCTTCGAGACCGACGCGCTCGATCGCATCCTGGATCGCCAGCGCGTTGATCACGGTGGCCAGCATGCCCATCTGGTCGCCGGTCACGCGGTCCATGCCGGCACGGGCCAAGCCTTCGCCGCGGAAGATGTTGCCGCCACCGACGACGAGCGCGACCTGCACGCCCATGTCGACGATGCCCTTGAGTTCCTTGGCGAGGAAACCCATCACGTCCGGCGAGATGCCGAATCCGAGGTCGCCCATCAGGGCTTCGCCGGACAGCTTCAGGAGAATGCGCTTGTAGGCGGGCTTGGCGCCGGATTCAGCAGCGGGCTGTTGATTCAATGAGGGGGCTCCGAGTCAATCAGCTGGGGATCGCCGGGCCCGCGTGCACGCTTTGCGGAATGAATTCAGGCATTTGCAGTGACAAATGGCCCGCGCGAAACCGAGGATGGCAGTTAGAAAGAGGCCCCGTTTCCGGGGCCTCGAATCGCACTACTTTACCTGAGAACCACGCTCAAATCTGCGTGGCCGCGGCGACTTCGGCCGCGAAGTCCGTGGTCTTTTTCTCGATGCCTTCGCCGACGGCGAGGCGGACGAAACGGGCAACGCCGGCGTTCTTCGACTTCAGCAGCTTCTCGACGGTCTCGTCCGGGTTCTTCACGAACGGCTGGCCGACCAGCGTGATGTCGTTGACGAACTTGGCGATCTTGCCGGTGGCCATCTTGGCCAGGATGTCGGCCGGCTTCGGACGGTAGCCGCCGCCGAACTTCTTCTTGATGCTGGCGTAGTCCTCGTCCCAGTTCTTCTTGGCTTCGGCATCCAGGCCGTCGTAGACGCCGTTGGCCTTCTCGGCATCCATTTCCTTCAGCAGGCCGCCGAGGCGCTCGGATTCGGTCTGGGCTTCGGCCTGCTCCTGCGCCATCGAGGCTTCGATCACGCGCTTTTCGGCGTCGATCACGTCGGCCGACACCTGCGAGGCATCGACGAAACGCGGGGCGCTGGCGGCGACATGCATCGCGAGATCGCGTGCCAGTTCGGCATCGCCGGCGCTGAGCGCCACGACCGCACCGATCTTGGTGCCGTGCAGGTAATAGCCGATCGCACCGGCGGCCTTTTCGATGATCTCGAAGCGGCGCACGGTGATGTTTTCGCCGATCGTGGCGACCAGGCTGCGACGGACTTCTTCGATGGTCTTGCCTTCGGCGGTGGTCAGCGCCAGCAGGTCAGCCAGCGTCTTCGGACGGGCCACCAGCGCCGCCTTGGCGGCAGCTTCGCCGAGCGCCTTGAAGTCGTCGCCCTTCGACACGAAGTCGGTTTCGCTGTTGGTTTCGACCAGCACGATGGCGTCGTCACCGACGGCGATCGAGATCACGCCTTCGGCAGCCGTGCGGCTGCCCTTCTTGTCGGCCTTGGCCATGCCGTCGATGCGCAGCTTTTCGGCGGCGGCGTCGACATTGCCGTCAGTCGCCTTCAGCGCCTTCTGGCAGTCGCTCATGCCGGCGCCGGTGCGGTCGCGGAGTTCTTTGACGAGGGCAGCAGTGATGGGGGTGCTCATGTCCGGTCAACCTGAATTAGGGGTGAAAGATGTACGGTCAGCCAGCAACCATACGGACGGATTGGGTCAGCGCGATGGCGGAAGCGTCCGCCGGACCGGGCCAACCGGGTCCTGCCGCAGCGAACCGCGCAGAACCGGTGATGCAAGCGACGACGGCAGACCTTTCAGTCTGCCGTCGTCGGCACAGCGTGCTGCGTGCCGCCGATCAGGCGTCGGCGCGCTCGCCGCGGCCGGTCGGCTTGCCGGTGCGCGGACGGCGCGGACGGGCCGGCGCGGCCTCGTCGTCACCGGCGGTGGCGAATTCCTCGGCACGGACGTTGACGGTGTTGGTGCCACGGCCTTCGATGATCGCGTCGGCGATGCACTGGGCGTAGACCTTGATCGCGCGGATGGCGTCGTCATTGCCCGGAATCACGCAGTCGATGCCGTCCGGGTTGTTGTTGGTGTCGACCACGGCGATGACCGGGATGCCGAGCTTCTTGGCTTCCGAGACAGCGATCTTTTCGTAGCCGGTGTCAATGATGAACAGGGCATCCGGCAGCGCCGGCATGTCCTTGATGCCGCCGAGCGAGCGCTGCAGCTTTTCCAGCTCGCGGGTGAACAGCAACTGTTCCTTCTTCGACAGGCGGTTGATCGTGCCGTCGGTGATCTGCTTTTCCATCTCGTGGAGGCGCTTGATCGAGCCCTTGATGGTCTTGAAGTTGGTCAGCGTGCCGCCGAGCCAGCGCTGGCTGACGTGCGGCATGCCGGCGCGCACGGCTTCGTCGCGGATCGCATCACGGGCGGCACGCTTGGTGCCTACGAACAGGATGCGGCCACCATTGGCGGCCAGCTTGCCGGCGAAGTTGCAGGCATCCTTCAGCAGCGGCAGCGTGCTTTCGAGGTTGATGATGTGAATCTTGTTGCGGTCGCCGAAGATGTAGGACTCCATCTTCGGGTTCCAGTAGCGGGTGCGGTGTCCGAAATGGACGCCCGCTTCCAGCAGCTGACGCATGGTAATCGACGACATGGTGCAATCTCCTTGGGTTGGGCTGACCGCGCATCGAGGAATCCAGAGCCTGTTGACAGGCCCGGAACACCCAGGGACGAGCGCGGATGGTGTAGGCAACGGAAGGCGCGAAAAACGCGTTTCCGCTGCGTCATTGCCTTGCGGCGGCGCGCTTTATACCATACGGCGCTTGTGCTGACCACTCGCAACGCGGTGCCGTCCCCCACCATGGGCGCGGGCCCGGCGCGCGATGCCGCCCGCCCCCACCCGCTGCAGGCTTCCCAAACAATAATGTCGGTAACCATCAAGAATCCGGAAGAGCGCGAAGGCATGCGCCTCGCCGGCAAGGCGGCGGCCTCGGTGCTGACGATGATCGCCCAGCACGTCAAGGTCGGCATCACGACCGAGGAAATCGATCGCCTCTGCCACGATTACATCGTCAACGACCTCAAGTGCGTGCCGGCGCCGCTCGGTTATGGCGGCGGCAACGGCCGCGCGCCGTTCCCGAAATCGGTCTGCACGTCGGTCAACCACGTGGTCTGCCACGGCATTCCGGCGAACAAGGCGCTGAAGCGCGGCGACGTCGTCAACATCGACGTCACCGTGATCAAGGACGGCTGGCACGGCGACACCAGTCAGATGTTCTACATCGGCGAGCCGACGATCCTCGCCAAGCGCCTGACCGAAACCACGCGAGAGGCGATGCTGGCCGGCATCCGCAAGGTGCGACCGGGAGCCCGTCTCGGCGACATCGGCGCTGCCGTGCAGGCCGTGGCCGAAGCGAAGGGCTACTCGATCGTGCGCGACTACTGCGGCCACGGCATCGGGCGGATCTTCCACGAAGACCCGCAGGTCGTTCACTACGGCCGCCCAGGCACCGGCATGGAACTGCTGCCGGGCATGACCTTCACGATCGAGCCGATGCTCAATGCCGGCCGCGCCGAAGTGAAGCTGCTGCCGGATGGCTGGACGGTGGTCACCAAGGACCACTCGCTGTCCGCGCAGTGGGAGCACACGGTGCTGGTGACCGAAACCGGTTACGAGATCCTGACGCTGCGCGAAGGCGAGATCGCCTGACGTGGGCGCCGAGATCGATCTCAGCGAAGACGACAGCGTTGCGGTCTTTTCGGCGCGCCGCGTCCGCAGCCGCCTGCGCGCCGATGGCGGCAAGCCGGTCGCCGCGTTCCGCAACACGCTGGCCTGGGGCCGCGAACGCCTGGTCGGCCTTTTTCACGAAGGCACGCCGGCCGATTCGCTGGTCCATGCCCGCGCCCACCTCGTCGACGAAGTGCTGCGCGAAGCCTGGACCCAGTTCCTGCCGCAGGCGTCGACCGGCCTCGCACTGATCGCAGTCGGTGGCTACGGCCGAGGCGAGCTGCTGCCGGCGTCGGACATCGACCTCCTCGTGCTGTACGACGAGGCCGAGCTCGAAGCGGCCAAGTCGCGACTCGAGAACTTTTTCGCGTTCCTGTGGGACATCGGCCTCGATGTCGGCTCCGCCGTGCGCACCGTCGGCCAGTGCGCGGAACTGGCGTCGAGCGATGTCACCGTCATCACCAACCTGACCGAAGCCCGGCCGCTGATCGGTGACCTGTCGCTGTTCAGCGCGCTGAACGAAGCGATGAAGCCGGACGCGATGTGGCCGGTCGATACCTTCTTCCGCGCCAAGGTGGCCGAGCAGCAGGCTCGTCATGCCAAGTACGACGACAGCGCCTACAAGCTCGAACCGAACGTCAAGGAAAGCCCTGGCGGCCTGCGCGACATCCACACCGTGGCCTGGGTCGCGAAGCGCCACTTCGGCGCGTCGAGCCTGACCGAGCTGCGCGAGCGCGGCTTCCTGACCAAGACCGAGTGCGACGAACTGTTCGCCGGCCAGGATTTCCTGTGGCGCGTGCGTTTCGCGCTGCACATGATCACCGGCCGCCACGAGGACCGGCTGCTGTTCGATCACCAGAACAAGATCGCCACACTGTTCGGTTACGAGGACGCCGATCGAAACCGCGCGGTCGAGCAGTTCATGCAGCTGTACTACCGCACGATCTCGTCGCTGTCCTGCCTCAACGACATGCTGCTGCAGCTGTTCGAGGAGGCGATCCTCGGCAAGGGTCGCGATGCCGAATCGAAGGCGCTGAACTCGCGCTTCCAGATCCGCAATCAGTACATCGAGGCGCGATCGGACGACGTGTTCCAGAAAGCGCCATCGGCGCTGATCGAGATCTTCACGCTGATGCAGCAGCATCCGAAGATCGAAGGCATCACCACCGGCACCCTGCGGCTGATCCGTCGCGATCGTCGGCTGATCGACGACAGCGTGCGCGCCGATGTCCGTGCCCGCTCGCTGTTCATCGGCATGTTCAACGAGCCGGGACTGACCCGGGCGCTGCGCCGGATGAATCGCTACGGCGTGCTCGGCCGCTATCTGCCGGTGTTCGGCCAGATCATCGGCCACATGCAGTACGACCTGTTCCACACGCTGACCGTCGACGAACACACGCTGCGCCTCGTGCGCAACCTGCGGCGGCTGGCGATGGAGCGTTTCCGCCACGAGCTGCCGTTCTTCAGCGACGTCATGGCCAAGGTGCCGCGTCCGGACCTGCTGTTCGTCGCCGGTCTGTTCCATGATCTGGGCAAGGGTTCCGGCGGGGATCACTCCGAGACCGGCGCCCACGAAGCCGAGAAGTTCTGTCTGGCCCACGGGCTGTCGCATGCCGACGCGGATCTGGTCTGCTGGCTGGTGCGCAACCACCTGCTGATGTCGCTGACGGCGCAGCGCCAGGACATTTCCGATCCGGAAATCGTCAGCGCGTTCGCCCAGAAGGTCGGCGATCGCTCGCGGCTCGACTATCTGCTGATGCTGACCGTGTCCGACATCCGCGCGACCAATCCGGCGCTGTGGAATTCGTGGCGCGAAAGCCTGCTGCGCGAGCTGTACCACTCGACCAAGCGGGCGTTCGATCGCGGCCTCGACAACCCCCAGACGACTGCCGAAAGAGTCGCCGAACAGCGCCGCGCCGCATATGCATTGCCGGCTGCCAGCCACATCGACGGCGCGCTGACCGACAGCATCTGGGGTCGGTTCGACGCCGACTATTTCCTGCGCCATTCGCCGGCGGAACTGGTCTGGCATCTCGATGCCATCGCCCACAGCACCGATTCCGATCTGCCGCTGGTGCTGGTCAAGACCCTCGACGGTCGCGGCACCACGGTCTTCGTCTACATGCGCGACCGTGACCACCTGTTCGGACTGTCGACCGGTGTGCTTGCGAAGCTCGGCCTGAACATTCTCGACGCCCGCATCAACACCTCGGCCGATGGCTTCGCGCTCGATTCGTTCGTCGTGCTCGAAGGCGACGGATCACCGATCGAGAACCTGCATCGCTTCGAGGAAATCGGCGATGCGCTGCGCCGGGTGCTCGGCGATCCGGCGATCTCGGTGGTCGATGTCAATCGTCGCCGCCCGACCCGGCTGCGCCACTTCGACACGCCGACCAACATCCATTTCAGCCAGGACAGCGCGCGCCGGCGGACCATCCTGGAACTGGTGACGGCCGACCAGCCCGGCCTGCTGTCGCTGATCGGCCGCGTGTTCCACAAGCGCGGCATCCTGCTCGACGCCGCGAAGATCGCGACCATCGGCGAGCGCGCCGAAGACGTGTTCTACATCACCGATCGCCAGCATCAGCCGATCACCAGCGACAAGCTGCTCGACGAACTGCGCGAAGTGCTGACCCGCACGCTCAGCAACGCCGAAAGCAGCCACAAATAAGAACAACCAGAAAGCAGAGAGACCCCGAAGTGAACAACACCGAATTGCAGGCGATCGTCGAGAACGCCTGGGAACGCCGCACGTCGCTGGATGCCAGTGACAAGGCGGTGGGCGCCGCCGTCGAAGCCGCGATCGAACTGCTGGACACGGGTGCCGCGCGCGTGGCCGAACCGACCGCAAGCGGTTGGCACGTCAATGACTGGCTGAAGAAAGCCGTGCTGCTGTACTTCCGCCTGCACGACAACGTGCCGATGGCGATGGGCGCGCTTCAGGGCTACGACAAGGTGCCGCTGAAGTACGACGGCTGGACCGCCGAGCGCTTCAAGGCGCAGGGCGCGCGCATCGTCCCGCCGGCGTCGGTTCGCCGCGGCGCCTACATCGCGCCGGGCGCGATCCTGATGCCGAGCTTCGTCAACATCGGCGGCTATGTCGGCCGCGGCACGATGGTCGATACCTGGGCCACCGTCGGCTCCTGTGCGCAGATCGGTGCCAACGTCCATCTGTCCGGCGGTGTCGGCATCGGCGGCGTGCTGGAACCGCTGCAGGCTGCTCCCACGATCATCGAGGACGACTGCTTCATCGGCGCGCGCTCGGAAATCGTCGAAGGTGTCGTCGTCGAAAAGGGCGCGGTGATCTCGATGGGCGTGTTCATCGGCCAGTCGACGCCGATCTATGACCGCGAGAACAACACCGTCAGCTACGGCCGCGTGCCGGCCGGCTCGGTCGTGGTGGCCGGCTCGCTGCCGCGCGACGGCGGGCGCTACAGCATCAACTGCGCGGTGATCGTGAAGACCGTCGATGCGCAGACGCGCTCGAAGGTCGGCATCAACGCCCTGCTGCGCGACGCGTAAGCCGGATCGCCCCGCGCGGCGAAACGGTCAGCATCAAGAAAGCGGCGATTCCCTCGCCGCTTTTTTTATGCGCGCAGCCGTCCGCAGGTGGTGGGCCCGGACGGTTCAGGTTGGCGGCGTCGAGGCGGCAGCGGCATCCACCGCCGGCTCCGGCACACCAATCCGCAGGAAGCGCGTCGCCAGATAGACCTCGCGCAGGAACAGCAGCAGGGCCGCGATCAGCGACAGCATCGCCAGCACGAAAACCACGGCCACGGCCCCGCCGAAGCGTTCGCCCGCCAGCGTGCCGACGAACAGCACGACGATGTCGCTGCAGATCAGCACGGCGCAGGCCACGCACAGGCTCAGTGCGCGGTTTGCCAGCCGCGCCCGCTTCGCCAGATTGCGCAGCGCGTTGTGAATCTCGATCGCCCGATCGCGCGGCGTGCCGTGAATGCTGGCTTCGAGCTGCCGGGCCCGGTCGACGATGCGGCCCAGCCGGTTCGAGATCACGCCAATGAATGCCGCGACACCGGTCAGCAGGAACACGGGTGCGACGGCCAACTGGATGACGTGGGCAATCGAGGTGATCTGGGAATCGGCGTCCATCGGGCTATCCGGTCGGTTGCCTTGATTATCCGGGTTCCCGCTTGCGTTGTCGGCGTTTCTGCGCATGATCGGCATGGAAGCTGCTCGCGCATCTCGCAAAGCCTGCAGCGTTCGATCACGATCAGGACAGAACAGCCAGCACCGGCCCGGCAGCCGGCGCCCACGCGCACAACAGGGGAGTCTCGATGTCAGCTGAAAACGGCCCGGAAAAAGCCCGTCACATCCGCCTGACTTCTCATCCGCCGGTCGCCGATGCCGAGCTGCTGACGATTCACTGGGGCGCGGCCGATCCACTGGAGCGCGGGCCGCTGGTCGGCACCACGACCAACCGCCTGCAGCGCAACGTCATCGGTTCGCACAGTGGCTCGTACGGCGTCTACCGGGCGCTGGCCGTGGCCGCGAAAACGCTGACCAAGGGCCATCGCGCCGATCTGACCAACACCCTGCCGACCGATCGCATCGGTCCGCATCCGCAGTGGTTCGGCACCGAGCACATCGTCTCGCTCGACCCGTTCGGCGCGATCGTCGCCGAGGTCTATCGCGAGCAGATCGAGCAAGGCTTCGACCTTCGGCCGACGATCGCCGTGACCAAGGCCCATATCGATCTGCCCGAGATCCGCGATGCCATCCGCACTGGCCGCCTGAAGCCGGACGGCAAAATCCTGCTCGACGATGGCTCCGCCGTCGTCACCAAGGTGGCACTGGAGCCGGTCTGGTGGCTGCCGGGAGTGGCCAAACGCTTCGACGTCGAGGAAAACGCGCTGCGCCGCGCCCTGTTCGAGGAAACCGGCGGCATGTATCCGGAACTCGTGACGCGCAGCGATCTCGAAGTGTTCCTGCCGCCGATCGGCGGGCAGACCGCCTACATCTTCGGCGAACCCGAAGCGCTGGCGGACACCAACCTCTCGCTGACCTGCCGCGTTCACGACGAATGCAACGGCTCCGACGTGTTCGGCTCCGACATCTGCACCTGCCGCCCGTACCTGACCCACGCGATCGAGGAATGCATACGCGGCGCGCAGCCGGCCGAGGCCGGCGGTCTCGACGGCGTCGGCCTGATCGTCTACTCGCGCAAGGAAGGCCGGGCGCTTGGCGAAGTGACCAAGTTCCTCGTCTACAACGCCCGCAAGCGGCAGGAAGGCGGCGATCGCGCCGACAAGTACTTCCTGCGCACCGAATGCGTCGCAGGCGTACAGGACATGCGTTTTCAGGAGCTGATGCCTGATGTGCTGCACTGGCTCGGCATCCGCAAGATTCATCGCCTGGTATCGATGAGCAACATGAAGTACGACGCGATCACTGGCAGCGGAATCGAAGTCGGCGAGCGCGTGAAGCTGCCGGATGACCTGATTCCGGCCGATGCCCGGGTCGAGATCGAAGCCAAGATGGCTGCCGGCTACTTCAGCGACGGCGCCTTGATCGATGCCGACAAGCTGCTCGAAGTGAAGGGACGCGATCTGTGAGCGCTGAGGTAGCGTTGCTGCGCGATCCGGCGACGATCCGGGCGCGTGCCCAGCGCATCACCGCGTACGTTGCGGCCCGTGATTCGCCGTGGTTTCTGCTGGACGAATCGCGGCTGGATGTCGCCGCGCAGCGCGTGGTCGACGTCACCCTCGCCCGCTATCCGACCTTGGCGATTCCGTACCACAGCCGATGGCGCCACTTCGAAGCCGGCGGCATCGATCGCGCTGCAGAACTGAGTGTGGCCCTCGCCGGGCTCGACGTTGCCGCGCAAGCCCGCAGCCGCATCGATCTCGCCATCATCAGCGTGCTGCTGGATGCCGGCGCGGGTGCCGACTGGTCGTATCGCGAGGGTGCCAACACCTACAACCGTTCGGAGGGGCTCGGCGTGGCGAGCTTCCGCGCGTTCGTGGCCGGGGCCTTCTCGTCCGATCCAGCGCAGCCGCTGCAGGTCGATGGTGTCGCGCTGCAGAAGCTGGATGCCGCGGCTCTGGCGCGCCTGTTTCAGGTTGACGCCGGAAATCCCCTCGTCGGCCTCGAAGGCCGCGCGGAACTGCTGCGACGCTTCGGCCGCGCCTTGGTCGAACGTCCGCAGGCGTTCGGCATGTCGGCACGACCGGGCGGCCTGTTCGATCTGGCCACCGTCCACGGTGCGCTGCGCGAAATCGCCGCCGCCGAGCTGCTGCGCGCCCTGCTCGATCACACGAGCGATATCTGGCTCGCCGGCAATACGCTCGATGGTGTAGCGCTCGGTGACGCTTGGCGCCATCCGCAGGCCGGTGGCGATGACCTCACGGCTGGATGGATGCCCTTCCACAAGCTCAGCCAGTGGCTGGTCTATTCGCTGTTCGAACCATTCGAATGGGCCGGCATCGCCATCACCGGCCGCGACGCACTGACCGGCTTGCCCGAGTACCGCAACGGCGGCCTGCTGCTGGATGCCGGCGTCATCACGCTGCGCGATCCTGCGTTCGCCACGCGCCAGTACACCGCAGGCGATGAACTGATCGTCGAATGGCGTGCGCTGACCGTCGCCCTGATCGATCAGATCGCCGAGCGCGTACGGACCAAGCTCGACCGCAGCGCCGATGATCTGCCGCTGGCCTGCGTGCTCGAAGGCGGCACCTGGGCCGCCGGCCGCGTCTACGCCGCAGACCTTCGCGACGGCCGCCCGCCACTCGACATCGCCAGCGATGGCACCGTTTTCTGATCCCCTCCGCAACCTCCCGTAACCTCTCACGGACTCCTGACATGGCCGGCATCGTTCACCTGATCGACCACCCGCTGGTGCAGCACAAACTGACCCTGATGCGGAAGAAGAGCGCCAGCGTCAACAGCTTCACCCGCCTGCTCGACGAACTCTCGACCCTGATGGCCTACGAGATCACCCGCGACATGCCGATGCATACGGTTGAGATCGAAACGCCTCTGGCGACGATGCAATCACGCCTGATCGACGGCAAGAAGATCGTGCTGGTGCCGATCCTCCGCGCCGGTCTCGGCTTCCTGTCCGGCATGCGCTCGGTCGTGCCCGGCGCAAGAGTCGGCCACATCGGCCTGTACCGCGATCCGAAAACGCTTGGCGCCATCGAGTACTACTTCAAGATGCCATCCGGCATGAAAGACCGCGACGCCATCGTGCTGGACCCGATGCTCGCGACCGGCAATAGCGCGATTGCTGCAGTGGATCGCTTGAAGGAAACGAAGCCGAAATCAATCCGCTTCGTCTGCCTGCTGACCTGCCCCGAAGGCCTGAAGAACTTCCACGACAACCACCCTGACGTGCCGGTTTACACCGCCGCCATCGACCAAGGGCTGAATGATCACGGCTACATCGTGCCGGGACTGGGGGATGCGGGGGATCGGATTTTTGGAACAAAGTAGTGGCGTGGTGTCTCGCGCTTAACTAATCGGTGAATTGATAGCGTGGCACTGTGATTTTTCATCGTGATTCGAAAGCTGCCTTGAACACGGAAACATCACTTGCGTCGGGAAACCCAAGCCTCACTGCACCAATATCCCGAATCTCGACCAAAAGAAACGTGATGCCATCTTCCGCGTAACCGCCCGTCTCAGGGAGTTGAACAGTTTCGAGCGGGAAGAACTTCGAGCCGATGCACAAAAAACCACGATTTATTCGGAATGCACCAGAACTGAAAAACGCGCACAGATCGGCTATCGACAATAAAAGACCACCCGCCGCGATCAGCAGGAAAAGCTTAAGCAGGTCCGATGTCTGCCTGCCATTGAAGTGCAATGCTATTTGGCCGACCACCAGAAATAGACCAAAGAGAATTGAAAATTTTATGAAATTTTTACGCAGTAGTTTTGCGATCAAGCCGGTCTTGTACATGAACAGATATCTGCTCTTTACCGAATCCCGCCAAGTGAGCGCTTTGAGGACGTTTCGCTGATCTGACATGGACTACTCGAAATGACTCGGGACAGGAACGGACCGGCGACACG
This sequence comes from Nevskia sp., assembly GCF_021732705.1. Classification (GTDB taxonomy): domain Bacteria; phylum Pseudomonadota; class Gammaproteobacteria; order Nevskiales; family Nevskiaceae; genus Nevskia. Next base: position 464,213 of record NZ_JAKFUM010000007.1, read on the forward strand.
CAGCAGTTGATTGTTGCAGACGCGATACGCGATGGTAGCGGGTGTTGATTGGTGACACGTCGGTGAAGCTGGGATCACGCGAAGTCGCTGATGATCCCAGCATGGAGCCGCATTAAAAAAGACTTTCTGCGCATCAGCCGCTGCATTCAAGCAGCATCGCAACAGCGGATGCCTCCGCACAGCGACAAAGGGCTATCGCGCTGTGCAGCGCCAGATTCCAAAAAGGTTTTTCACAAGTTACAGCGGTTGGCATCAATGAAAAGCCGGATGTCATCGCACCGGCCCGACCGCGGCCGGTCGCCCTTCATGCGGAGCGCGTTCGCATGTGGCCCCAACTGGAAAACCCATCAGCCGGTAAAATCACGAATCTCTGACTTTTCCCCTGCCCCCATGGCCGACGATTTCCGCAGTTCCCCGGTGCTGGACCTGACGCGTGAGCTGATCGCGCGGCGTTCGCTGACGCCTGATGACGCCGGCTGCTGCCAATTGATGGCGGACCGCCTGGCCGCGCTCGGGTTCACGATCGAGTGGCTGAATTCGGAAGGCATCACCAATCTGTGGGCGACGTTCGGCAGCGGCGCGCCGCTGTTCGTGTTGGCCGGACATACCGATGTCGTGCCGCCGGGGCCGATGGCGTCGTGGGCGAGCGATCCGTTCGTGCCGGAAATCCGCGATGGCGTGCTCTACGGGCGCGGGGCGGCCGACATGAAGAGCGGGCTGGCCGCGATGGTCTGCGCGGTGGAGCGGCTGCTGGCGAAGGGGCCGCTGACCGGCACCCTCGCCTTCCTGATCACGAGCGACGAGGAAGGTGTGGCGCAGCACGGCACCAAGTACGTGGTGGAGGTGCTGAAGGCGCGCGGCATCCAGCCGGATTACGCGATCGTCGGCGAAGCGACTGGCGACCGCGTGTTCGGGGATCGCATCACCATCGGTCGGCGCGGCTCACTCGGCTGCAACCTGCGCGTGCATGGCAAGCAGGGACATGTGGCCTACCCGCTGAAGGCGGACAACCCGATCCACCGCTTGGCGCCGGCGCTGGCGGAACTGGTGGCGATCGAATGGGATCGCGGCAACGCGCATTTCCCGCCAACCTCGTTCCAGGTGTCGAACATCCACGCCGGCACCGGTGCCAACAACGTCATTCCGGGCGTGATCGATCTGGTCTTCAACTTCCGCTACTGCACCGAATCGACTGCGGACAGCCTGAAAGCGCGCGTGCACGAGGTGCTGGATCGCCACGGGCTGCGCTATGACGCCGACTGGTGGCTCAGCGGCCTGCCGTTTTTGACTCGGCAAGGGGCGTTGATCGAAGCGGCGAAGGCGGCGATCCACGACGTGACCGGCCTCGTGCCGACCTTGTTCACCGGCGGCGGCACGTCCGATGCCCGCTTCATCGCGCCGATGGGCGCGGAAGTGGTCGAGATCGGCCCGGTCAACGATTCGATCCACAAGGTCGACGAGCATGTGCGCGTGGTCGATCTCGATGCGCTGAGCGCGGTCTACGAAGGCACGCTCGCCCGTCTGCTCGGCCGCGCATGAACACGCTGCCGCCCGGCGACAGCCCGCGTGCGTTCCGTCCGAACGCGCTGCTGGCGCCGCAATTGATCCAGACGGTGCTGGCGACGAAGCGGCCGGTGAAGCGCCGCTGGCAGAAGCTCGGCAGCGTCATGGAGGCCGTGGCTCGCCAGCATTTGCTGGATTGCGGCGACGGCGTTCGGCTCACCGGCATGCATTCGCGGCAGCCGGCCAGCCGCGAACCGCGCGGGCTGGTGGTGCTGATCCACGGCTGGGAAGGCAGCCACGATTCAACGTACCTGTACTCGATGGCCTGCCAGGTGTTCGAGGACGGCTGGAACGTGTTCCGGCTGAACCTGCGCGATCACGCCGGCACCCATGGCCTGAACGAGAAGCTCTTCCACTCCGCGCGAATCGCCGAAGTGCTGAACGCGATCAAGGCGGTACAGGCGCTGGATGGCAATGCCAGGCTTGCGGTGATCGGCTTTTCGCTCGGCGGCAATTTCGCGCTGCGCGTGGGCCTGCTCGGGCCCGCGGCGGGCGTGACACCGCTGCTGTCGATCGGCATTTCGCCATCGATCGATCCCGGTGCGACCTTGCGCGCGATCGACAACGGTCCGACCGTGTTCAAGCGCTACTTCCTCGACAAGTGGCGCAAGACGCTCGATGCCAAGGCCGAGGCCTGGCCGGGTCTGTACGATTTCCGCGACCTGCAGCGCTACACGAGCTTCGTCGAGATCACGCGGCGCTTCGTGCAGGATCACACCGAGTACGACACGCTCGAGGAATATCTGGCGACCTACACGCTGACGCCCCCGATGCTGATGGGTTCGCCGTCGCCACTGGCGGTGCTGACGGCACAAGACGACACGGTGATCCCGATCGCCGATTTCGAAGGCCTGGGCGCGCGCGGCTCGGTCATTGCTTACGATGCCCCGAAACGTGGCGGTCATTGCGGCTTCATCGAGAATTTCGCGCTGGAAAGCTGGGCCGAGAAGCGCGTCACCGAACTGCTGGCGCGGCTCTGAGCCCGAGCCGCATCCCTACTGCCCGCGTCGCCGGCCTGATCGCCCGACGCCACTGGAGTCACCCGTGGAATTGAGCATCAACCTGAAGACCGTGTCCGATCAGATCTCGAACGACGGCACCGTCGTGCGGCTGAATTTCGTCGGCGACAACGACGACATCGCCCAGGTCGACCTGACGGTGGCGAACCTGCGGCCGCTGGCGAAATTCCTCGAAGGCCTCGCCACGAAGTACGAGGTCAACACCAACCTGCTGTTCAACGACCCGCAGCCCCCGGCCTGAACCGGCTGCCTGAACCGTCGGCGACGCGCCGGCGCTCAGGTGACCTTGCGCGCCCGCTTCAGCGCGAACGAAAAGACCTTCGGCGCGTAGCGCTTCAGGCGCACGTACATCAGCTCCTTGCCGCCCATGAAGATCTCTTCTTCGTTGTCGGCGATGCCATCCCAGATGTCCTCGGCGCAGTCTTCCGGGCTGATGCCTTCATCGGTCAGCGGGTCCATCACGCCGTGGGCGCTGCCGTCGCCTTCGAGCGCGTTGATCGCGATCTGCGTGCGGACATAGCCCGGGTAGACCACCGACACCTTGAGCCCGTCGCGCCACAGCTCGGCGCGCGTGGCTTCGCTGAAGCCGGCCAGCGCGTGCTTGGCGGCGCAGTAGCCGGTACGCATCGGCGCGCCGATCAGCCCGGCAACGCTCGAAATCATCACCAGATGGCCGCGCTTGCGCTTCTGCATGCCCGGCACGATCGCGCGGGTCAGGGCCACGGGCGCGAAGTAATCCAGTTCCATCAGCTGGCGGTAGACCGACATCGAGGTATCGACGAGCTTGCTGCGCTGGGACCAGCCGGCGTTGTTGACGAGGATGTCGATCGGGCCGAAGCAGGCTTCGGCGCGGCGCACGGCGTCATCGGCATCGAACGCGGTGAGGTCCAGCGGCAGCACGGCCACGCGGTCCGGCACGCCGGTGGCCTGGCGCACGCGTTCGAGCTCCGATTCGCGGCGCGAGGTGAGGATCAGCTTCGCGCCCGCCTGAGCGGCCTGCAGGGTGAGCGCTTCGCCGATGCCGCTGGAGGCGCCGGTGATCCAGACGACGGAGTTCTTCAGTTGGGTCATGGCGGGGTTCAGGATGGTCAGGAAGGAGTTCGGGCGCTTGATTCGGGGCTGGCACGGCGATCGAGCCAGTCATGCAGCGCATCGAGCAGGCCTTGCCCGAGACTGCCCTTGATGTACGGATATTCGGTGACAGCGCCGGAGTGCGTCATCAGGAACAGGTGATTCAAATCGGGCAGCACGCGCACGGTGGCTGCTGGATTGCCGGCCAGCGCGGCACGCGCCGGGCCCTCGTTCAGCGACGGCGGCACCTGATGATCGCGCTCGGCGAACAGCACCAGCGCCGGCTGCTTCACCGCCTGCAGCGCCGGCACCGGATCATAGGTCAGGATGTGGCGAAACCAACTCGACATCAGCGTGTTGCGCTGTCCTTCGACGAACGCTTCCGGCAGATTCCGCGCCTCGCGTACCTGCCGAAGCGCGGCCAGCAGGCGGGCATCGCGCTCGGTCTCCGGCAGGTCGCTGGTCACGATGTCGAACAAGGCGCGGGCCGAATCGGCCGCTTCCAGCGCCGCCTTCTCGGTGGCACCGCGATCCAGCGCGCCCTGCGCGTTCTGGTACTGCACGATCTCGCGGCCGTTGACCGTCGGCGGCGCGAGCAGGATCAGCCAGGCGACATCGGCACGGCGGGAGGCGATCAGCGGCGCGATCATGCCGCCCTCGCTGTGACCGAGCAGGCCGATGCGCGCGCCGTCGATGTCCGGTCGGGATTTCAGGTAATCGAACGCGGCTTCGGCGTCGGCGGCGTAGTCGATCAAGGTCGCGCCCTTCGGCGTGCCGTTCGAAGCGCCGACGCCGCGCTTGTCGTAGCGCAGCACGGCGTAGCCGGATGCCGTGAACGCCTCGGCCAAGGTCAGGAACGGCTTGTGGCCGTACAGCGTTTCGTCGCGATCGTTCGGGCCACTGCCGTGGATCAGCACCACGGCCGGCAGACGTTGCGCTTTCGGCACATTGCCCGGCCGGGTCAGCGTGCCGGCCAGCCGGATCACGTCAGTGGCACCGGCGAAGCTGACTTCCTCGGCCTTCAGCGGCACGCCGCGCGCCGCATGGTTGGCGCGGGCCGCGAACGACACGGCCAGCAGCGCCAGCGCCATCAGCCGCAATGTCCTGCCTGCCGTGCTCATCGTTGCCTGCCTGTGCGGGTGCCGGATCGACTTCATGGTCGCGCGTTCGATGGACCGCGAATATCGGCCAATGATTCCGATGCGGCAAGCGCGACGGCGCCGACCTTGGCCGTTACCAGCTCGACGGCCGCCGGATGCGGAACCACGCCGCGTACAGCGCCGGCAGGAAGGTCATCGTCAGCACGGTGGCGACGATCAGGCCGCCCATCAGCGCCGCGGCCATCGGCCCGAAGAAGGCACTGCGCACCAGCGGAATCAGCGCCAGCACCGCAGCGGCCGCGGTCAGGACGATCGGCCGGAAGCGGCGCACGGCCGATTCGACGATGGCCGTCCACGGATCGTGGCCGCCCTTGATGTCCTGATCGATCTGATCGACCAGGATCACCGAGTTGCGCATGATGATGCCGGCCAGCGCGATCACACCGAGCAGGGCGACGAAGCCGAACGGCAGTTGCGTGATCAGCAGCGCAGCCGCCGCGCCGATGATGCCGAGCGGCGCCGTCAGCAGCACCATCAGCGTGCGTCCGAAATGCTGAAGCTGGATCATCAGCAGCATCAGGATCGCGATCACCATCAGCGGCATCTGGGCGTTGATCGAATCATTGGCGAGCTTGGACTGCTCCAGCGCGCCGGCAATGCGGATGTCGTAGCCGACCGGCAGGCTCGCCCGCAGCGCGTCGAGCTGCGGATCGATCGCATTGGTCACGTCCGGCGCCTGCTGGCCCGGAACGGTCTCGGCCTGGATCGTGATGGCCGGCAGGCGCGAGCGCCGCCACAGCACGCCCGGCTCGAACGCGGGCTGCGCGACGCCGAACTGCGAGAACGGCACCGACTTGCCGCTCGCCGTCGGCATGTAGGCATCGGCCAGATCGGCAATGTTCGAGCGCTCATCGAGCGGCTGCCGGGCGATGATCTCGACATTGCGGTTGGCTTCGCGATAGGTGCCGATCACCGAGCCGCTGAGGATGGTCTGGCCGGCGCCACGGACCTGCTCGCTGGTGATGCCGAGCACGCGCAGCTTGTCCTGATCGAGCTGGTCGTTGATCACCAGAATCGGCTCATGCCAGTTGTCGTGCACGTTCCGGGTCAGCGGACTGGCCTTGACAATGGCCTTGACCTGATCGGCCAGCGCGCGCACCACGACCGGATCCGGGCCCTGCACGCGGAACTGCACCGGCCAGCCCACTGGCGGGCCGTTCGGCAGCGGATCAACCCTGCCGCGCACTTCCGGAAACTCGTCGGCCATCCATTGACGCATCGTCGCCATCAGATGGTCGCGGCTGTCGAAATCGCGCGCGACGACCATGAACTGCGTGAAGTTGGTATGCGTCAGCTGCTGGTCCAGCGCCAGATAGAAGCGCGGCGCGCCGGTGCCGACATAGGCCACGTAGTCGATCACTTCGCTGTCGGCGGCCAGCTTCGCCTCGAAGCGGCGCGCCACGGCTTCAGTGGCGGCATAGCTCGAGCCTTCGGGCAGCCACAGGTCGACCATCAGCTCGGTGCGGGTGGAGGCCGGAAAGAACTGCTTCGGGATGTAGCGGAAGCTCGCCACGCCCAGCACGAATGCCAGGCCGGTGACGGCGATCACGATCACGCGGTGCTCGACGCACCAGTCGATGACGCCGCGCAGGCGCCGGTAGAAGCGCGTGTCGTACAGCTCGTGATGCTCGCCGGCGGGGCGCTCCTTCAGCAGCCACATGCCGAGGTACGGCGTGACGTAGACCGACGCGATCCACGAGATCAGCAGCGACATCCCGACCACCGCAAAGATCGAGAACGTGTATTCGCCCGCCGCCGACTTGGCGAAGCCGACCGGCAGGAAGCCGGCCGCGGTGATCAGCGTGCCGGTGAGCATCGGGAACGCGGTCGAGGTGTACGCGAACGACGCCGCTTTGAGCTTGTCGTAGCCCTCTTCGAGCTTGCGCGCCATCATCTCGACCGCGATCATCGCGTCGTCGACCAGCAGGCCGAGCGCCAGCACCAGCGCGCCGAGCGAAATCTTCTGCAGCTGGATGCCGGCCCAGTCCATCGCGAGGAACGTCACCCCGAGCACGAACGGAATGGTCAGCGCCACGACCATGCCGGTGCGCAGTCCGAGGCTGAAGAAGCTGACCAGCAGCACGATGACCACGGCCTCCGCCAGCGACTGCACGAACTCGCCGACGGCATGCGCCACCACCTTCGGCTGATCGGTGATCTGGGCGACCTCGATGCCGATCGGATGGGTCTCGCGCAGGCGGGCCAGCGAGGTGCGCAGGGCCTCGCCGACTTTCAGCACGTCGCCGTTGTTCTCCATCACCACGCCGAGCGCGATCGCCTCGTGTCCACGGTGCCGGATCTTGGTTCGCGGCGGGTCCTCGTAACCCTTGTAGACCGTCGCGAAATCGCCGAGCCGGAACGTCGACTGACCGATCCGGAAGCGCGTGTCCTCGATCGCCTTGATCGAGTCGTACTGGCCGCCGACACGAACATAGATCGCGCGGTCGTCGGTATTGAGCTGCCCGGACGGCACCACGATGTTCTGGCCGCGCAGCGCTTCGCCGATCTGCTGGAAGGTCAGACCCAGCTCGGCGAACTTGCGGTACGAGAACTCGACGAAGATCTTCGGCACCTGATCGCCGAGCAGATCGACCTTCTCGACGCCCGGCACCGCGCCGAACACCTTGCGCGCCTCGTCGACATAATCCTTCAGCTCGGTGTAGGTGAAGCCTTCGGCGCGGAAGGCGTACATGGCGATGTAGGTGTCGCCGAATTCGTCGTTGTAGAACGGCCCCTGCACGCCCTGCGGAAGGCTGCCCTCGATGTCGCCGACCTTCTTGCGTACCTGGTACCAGACGTTCTTCACGTCCTTCGGCGGCGTGTCCTCGCGCACGAACACGAATACCTGCGACTCGCCCGGCTTGGAGTAGCTCTGGGTGCGGTCGAGGAAGGGGGTCTCCTCGAGCTTTTCCTCGATCTTGTCGGTAACCTGCTGCTCCATCTGCAGCGCCGTGGCACCGGGCCAGTAGGTACGGATCACCATGATCCGGAAGGTGAAATCCGGATCTTCGCGCTGACCCAGGTTCAGGTAGGCAAAGACGCCGCTGACCATCAGCAGCACGATCATGAAACGGGTGAACGAGACGTGCTCGATCGCCCAGCGCGACAGATTGAAGCCGCCCTTCGCCGGTTCCTGCGTCATGACCGGGCGCTCAACGGGACGAAGCCGGCGCGTCGGTCGCGAGCTTCACCTTCTGGCCCGCGCTCAGCAGCGGCGCGCCGGCCGTCACCACCCGTTCGCCAACCTTCACGCCATCGCCGATCAGCACCTCATTGCCGTCGAAGCCGATCAGCTTCACCGGCCGGAAGTCGACCGCGCTGGCTGCAGGATCGAACACCCAGACGCCGTGCACGCCGTTCTGCTGGACGTAGGCCGCGAGCGGCAGGTGGATCTGCGCCGGGGCCGATGCATTCGGAATGCGCATGCTGGCGGTCATGCCGAGGCGCATGCCTGGCGGCGGCGCATCGATCGTGGCTCGCAGGCTGTAGGTGCGCGTGGCCGGATCGGCCGACGCCGCCAGTTCCCGGATGCGCCCCGGCAGCGGCTCGGCACTCAGGCTCGAAATCAGGATCTGCACTGGCTGGCCGGTCTTGAGATCCTTGATCAGCTGCTCCGGCACATCGGCCGCCACTTCCATGGCACCGGCGTGCGCAAGCCGGATCACGGTCTGACCGGCCGCCACCACCTGGCCGACTTCCGCCTCGATCGCGGAAATGGTGCCGTCGGCATCTGCGGCGAGCTGGGCATAGCCGGTCTGGTTGCCGCTGACCCGCGCCTGCGCGCGGACCGACTCCAGCTGCGCTTGTGCGGCGGCGAAGCGGGTCTTCTGGCGATCGAACTCGGCGGCGCTGATGAAGCCGGTCTCGACCAGCTTGGCGTAGCGATCGAAATCGGCCTTCTCGACCGCGAACTGCGCTTCCTGCGCGGTCACCGTCGCGCGGCTGGACGCTTCGGTCAGGGCCAGATCGCGGGCGTCGAGCTTCAGAAGCAGATCGCCCTTGGCGACCCGATCACCGACATTCACCTTGCGTTGCTCGATCTTGCCGGCGACGCGGAAGCCCAGGTTCGATTCGAAACGCGGCCGGATCTCGCCGGCGTAGGTGTTCCGCCCCGACACCGGCGAGGCTTCGACGACGACGGTGCGCACCGCACGAATTTCCTCAGGGGGCGCCGGCGGCTTGCCGCAGCCGGCCAGCACCAGCGCGGCGGACAGCCCGGTCGACATCAACACGCGGTCGATCTTCACACTTGCTCCTGCACGCTGCTTGGCATCCGGCTCGTCGTCATTCCGACATGACGAACTGGCGTTTTTTGTTAGTGACGGTCTGACGACATCGCGCTCCCGCGCGGTCGCTCAGTCCGGCCTGGCCGACAGGGCCTTGACCAGAAAGGCCGCCATCAGGGCCGCCTGGCGGCCACGATCCTGCGAGAACTTCTCCGCCACCAGCTGCGGATGACAGAACGGCATGACCGCATTGAATACGCACTGGCAGCTGACCTCGAGGTCGTCGGCATGGAATTCGCCGTTGCGCAGTCCATCTTCGATCACCATCCGGTAACAGCCTCGAATCCGCTCGATGTGGGCATCGATCACGCCCCACTGCTCGTCCATGGCCTTCGCGACGATCTCGTGAACACGGGATTCGTTGAGATACTGCTCGCAGGTGAAGCGATGGCTTTCCATGATCAGGCGCATCAGGCGCTCCGCGGCAGGGCGTGATTCCCGGACGATGCCGAGCGCCATCGTTTCCATCCGGTTGAGCACCACTTCGGTGATCGCCTCGTTGATCGCCGCCTTGCTTTCGAAGAAGCGGTAGACGTTCGCCGGCGACATTTCGCAGGCTTCGGCGACATCGGCCACCGTGGTCTTGGAGTAGCCGAGCGACCGGAACAGGCGCTCCGCCTCGGTCAGGATGCGGTCACGGATGTCGGGCTGGGTGATGGCGGCGCTGCGCATGTGACGATTGTCAGTATTCGTCAGTCATGCGTCAACCTGCAGCCCTGCAGACGCCCGTTGCTCGCCCGCCGGGCCCGAAGCTGTCCAGAGGCATCAACCGGAACGGCACGCTCGACGGCGGCGCCGCCGCGCGCCGGATGCCGCGCCGGAACGGCAGGCATCGGCTGTATCCGCGGCCGACACTGCGGCTATGCTCGTCGCCTCGTCTCAACCATCGTTCACCGCCGAATCCACCGCCGGATCGCTGGAGAGCGCCGGACACAACCCGCTACACGGAGCCTGCTCATGATGAATATTCAGATTGCCCGTACCGTTCGATCTCTGGCGGCAGCAGCCGCCCTTGCCTGCGCCGCCGGCAGCGCGCACGCGGCGGTCGACACCTACACGATCGACTCCAGCCACACGTATCCGAGCTTCACCGCCGCGCACATCGGCGGCATCTCGTTCTGGCGCGGCAAGATCGACAAGTCGAGCGGCACTTTCACGCTGGACCGCGCCGCCAAGACCGGCAGCGTCGAGATTCTGATGGACATGAGCTCGATCAACTTCGGGCATGACAAGATGAATGAGCACGCCCGCGGCTCCGATATCTTCGACGTGCCGAAATTTCCGACCGCGACCTACAAGTCAACCAAACTCGTGTTCGTCGGCGACGAACTGAAGGCCGTCGAAGGCGACCTGACCCTGCATGGCGTGACCAAACCGGTGCGCCTGACCGTCAACCAGTTCAAGTGCATCCCGCACCCGTTCTACAAGCGCGAAGTCTGCGGTGCCGACGCCAGCGCCGAACTCGACCGCACCGATTTCGGCGTCAGCTACGGCGTCGGCAAGGCCATCCCCGACGGCAAGGTGACCTTGCAGATCCAGGTCGAAGCCCTGAAGGACGAGAAGGCCGGGCCGGCGGGCTGAAGCTGCAGTCCACGCTGGAAGGCGCCGTCACGGAAAAGCCGCTTTTCGAGCGGCTTTTCCATTGGCGGGGGCGGAATCGGGTTCTGGACCTTGCCGTCTGCTACCGCCGCTTCGAATCCCGCGCTCGTGTTTCCGTCGCACCCATCAAAAAGCCCCATTCAAGGGGCTACAGGCCTTCCCGGCTGATCACCGGCGTCCGGGATCGCCCCCCAGCGGCTGCTGCCGCTTCGAATCCCGCGCTCATGTTTCCGTCGCACCCATCAAAAAGCCCCATTCAAGGGGCTACGGGCTTTCCCGGCTGAACACCGGCGTCCGGGATCGACCCCCAGCGGCTGCCGCCGCTTCGAATTCCGCTCTCATGTTTCCGTCGCACAAAACAAAAAAGTCCCATTCAAGGGGCTACGGGCTTTCCCGGCTGAACACCGGCGTCCGGGATCGACACCCAGCGGCTGCCGCCGCTTCGAATCCCGCTCTCATGTTTCCGTCGCACCAATCGAAAAGCCCCGTTCAAGGGGCTACGGGCTTTCCCGGCTGAACACCGGCGTCCGGGATCGACCTCCAGCGGCTGCCGCCGCTTCGAATCCCGCTCTCATGTTTCCGTCGCACAAAACAAAAAGCCCCATTCAAGGAGCTACGGGCTTTCTAGGCTGCCTACCGGCGTCCGGGATCGACCCCCAGCGGCTGCCGCCGCTTCGAATCCCGCTCTCATGTTTCCGTCGCACAAAACAAAAAGCCCCATTCAAGGGGCTTTTTGTTTTGTGTGGCGGAGAGAGCGGGATTCGAACCCGCGATACGGTTTGACCCGTATACACGCTTTCCAGGCGTGCTCCTTCAACCGCTCGGACACCTCTCCGTGTCGTGCTGCTTGGCCGCGCATTCTAGCGAAATCGGCGCGGCCTTGTGCCGGTTTCAGGCGAATTCGAGGCGAATTCGCGACCGATCGCGGCGGATTTACTTGGTTGCGTCGCTCGATGGCGGGATCGGCGGCGGCTGATCAAGACAGTAGATGCGCTTCTTGTTCTTGTTCGCAGGGTCCGGCGCGTAGAAGCCGTAGGTCAGGGATTGGGCCTTGGTTTCCGGCACCTTCAGCGCGGTGGACGGCGCCGGCAGCGTCATGCCTTCCGGCACGACGATCGGCG
>NZ_JAKFUM010000002.1 GCF_021732705.1 Nevskia sp.
TCTTCAAGGCCATAGAGCGATCGATGGGCTCTTACTGCTTTCATCGATGCTCCGTAATGCATTGGCTTGCTGCCAAGCACCCGGAAGCACCCACAAAAATCACTTGTTATTCTGTTAAAGATCAGGCTTCTGGGCTTCCGCGTCTCGCGTCAGGCCCGTCAGCAGGGAGGCGAATTATAGAGGACTTTCATCCCCTGTCAACTCTTTCCGATAAACCCCGAAAGCGCCGACTCCTTTTTCCTTCCCAACCCCCGCAACGGTGGCCGCTGCGAGGGGGCGAATTATAGGGCAGCCGCACACACCGTCAAGGGGATTTCGAAAGAATTCTCGAAGACCGCGGCGCTTTCCCAGAAATGCTCAAAAAATGGTCACTTTCGTCAAAACGGCAGGAAGCGACCGGTGCGGGCGACATAGTCCTGGTACGGCTTGCCGAGCTCCTTTTTCAATCCCGCTTCCTCGAAGTGCACGCCGACGACGATGTAGATCGACATGCCGACGCTGAAAAGGAGATGGCTCACGGTCATCTCCGGCGTCGCCCATAACGCGATGAACAGTCCCAGCATCATCGGATGGCGGACCCAGCGGTAGAACAGGTGCTCCTTGAAGGCGACTGCGCTGTAGTTGCGGCGCAGCAAGTTCAGCCAGACCTGACGCAGGCCGAACAGATCGAAATGGTTGGTCAGGAAGGTCGAGATCAGCACGATCAGCCAGCCGACCGCAGCCAACATGTACAGCGCCGTCGACAGCATCGGTTCACGAATCTGCCAGACCACGCCCGGCAGCGGTTCCCAGAACAGGTAGGTCAGGATCAGGACGACGTTCGTCGCCAGCACGTAACTGCTCCGCTCGATCACGTGCGGCACGAATTGCGTCAGCCTCCTTTTGAACCAGGGTCGCGCCATGACGCTGTGTTGAACGCCGAACAGCGTGATCAGGCCGATGTCGACGAACAACGCTGTCGCGACCGGCCCCGGTAGGCCGCTGTTGACCGATTTCAACACACCGACATCGTTCAGGAAGCCGATCAAATAGACGAACACGGCAAAAAACAGCCCGTAGCAGGCCACGCCGTAGGCAAACGACAAATAGCGGTTCACGGATTCGGCTCCGGGATGACGTTGCGAAGGATCGACACGCGTTGATCGCGTTGCCGCGACCCGCGATTAAACGACTGTCTTGGCTGCCCGGCAAGCCATGCTGGCTGGCGGCGAGCAGCACGTCATCCGCAAGCCGCCGATCCTCGCATCGACGGTCGGCAACGCCGGGTTCCACCACGGCAGCCGCGTTCAACGGCTCTTTCATCAGCCGTTGCTGAGCCGCGCCGACAAGGCGCAGGCCGAGTCCGACTCGGCAGCGTCCGCTCGGGCAGGCAACTGCGCGTCTCGATCGCGATCCTTCATTCATGCAGGGATCGAAGGTCGGCTGGCCGCTCATTTCTGTGATTGACGCGATCTTCGCAGACGGTGCCCGCCGGGCCCAGTCTTCAAGCAAGCCACGTCGCCGCAAGAGCCGCCCGCGCCCAGCGGGCGGCTCTTGCGGAGACTATCGACCGTGATCAGCGCTTTCGGGTGGTCTGCAGATGCGGAAACTTCGCCTGCTTCCAGGCTTCGATCGCATCCAGCTTCGGCGTGCTTGCGCCATCACTCGTCGCCACAACGGCGCCGTCGGTCACGACCCGCTCGGGTTGCCTGGCCGCTCGCCAAGCTTCGTTCGAATCCACCATCGGCTTGCTGCCAGCCGGTTCCGGCGAGGGCACGGCCTTGTCCGTGGTCGGATAAAGCCAGTGCTGCTTGGTTTTGAGCCAGTCGGTGGCCATGGCGTTGGGAGTTGCAAGGGCTGCGGCAAGCGCGGCGATCGTGAGAAGTTTCCAGTTGGACATGAGATGTACCTCGTCTTGAACGAATAAGGAACAGACCTCTCCCTGCAGTGATGGCCGGGCAGCCATCGGGCTAGTGGGAAGGGCGTGGAGCGATGGGTTGGGGAGCGATGGCAAAGCCATCGGGCGCAGGGCCGCCGCCAAACGCGGCAGCCGGACGCCAGATCAACCGCGACTCAAATCCGGAGACGCGCGGTGACGAGGAAGGTGCTTGATCCCGGCGACGCCGCGGACGGCATGCGTGCGCGGAAGCGGAGCAACGCCGGCGGACGGTAATGCCGCAGCGCCGAAACGAGCGGCGACGGCCAGGCGGCCGGCGGATCGCTCGCTTGCGGATGGGTCAGCTCGGCGACCAGATCGTCCAGATCATCCGTCTGCCTCGCGGTGCGACTGGCGAGGTCCAGCGCAACCTCGCAGCCCGAGCCGCGGTCTTGCGGCGCATCGCCATGACCGTCAGCGATCGCAGCGTGCAGCTTGCAGGGTTCTGCCGTTCCCAAGGCGCCGGGTTCGCAGGCGTACGCCACCCTCAGCTGCATCAGCAGCCCGAGCACGACGACGGCAATGGCGAGAAGCTTCTTCATGGTGCAGTACACGCACAGTTTCAGTGCATTGACTGCCGATGGCAACAGAAGTTCCGGAAATTTCGACTGTCGATCGAACTTAATGATGCAAAAACAAAGCTTTGACGCATCCTCGACAAACGCGCACAGTCATGAGCCCTTGCCCGAAGCGCACCGATTTAGTGCAAAGCACGTGCCCGTCAGCGCATGAAGACGCGATCGATCAGCGCAACCTGCCTGCCGCGCGGGCCAGATCGGTGATGCCCGCCCAGTCGCCGGCTGCGATCATCGCGGGCGGGGCCAGCCACGAACCGCCGACACAGGCGACATTCGGCAAGGCCAGATAGCCGTGCGCGCTCGCGGCGTCGATGCCGCCGGTGGGGCAGAACAGCACGTCGGAGAACACCGAGCCCAGCGCCTTCAGCAGCGGAATGCCGCCCGCGGGCGCTGCCGGGAACAGCTTCAGCGCCCGGAATCCCGCATCGCGCGCCGCCAGCACTTCGCTGGGCGTCATCGTGCCCGGCAGGAATGGCAGGCCGGACTTGCGAACCGCATCGAGCAGAGCCGGCGTTGCCGCCGGGCTGACACCGAACTGCGCCCCGGCCGTGATCGCGGCAAGCAGGTCCTCGCTGGTCGTGACGGTGCCGACGCCGACGATCGCTTCCGGCACGGCCGCCCGAATGGCGCGCACGGAGTCCAGTGCCACCGGCGTCCGCAGGGTCACTTCCAGCACACGGATCCCGCCACCGATCAGGGCCCGGGCCAGCGGCACGGCATCGCGCAGCTCATTCAGGACGATGACCGGCATCACCGGCCCGGCTTTCAGGATGTCGACGATCTGCATGTTCCGCGGGTGCTCCACTGGTGCGTTCTGGTTACGGCGATCAGCCAACGTGGCGAACGAAAAACGTGCTGGACCGGACCTCAGCGTATCTGCAGATCGAAGCCGCTGCGCACGCCCGCCACGGCGTCGCCGACGATCATCGCGCCGTGCTCGGCGTTGCTGACCTGCGACCGCGCCGTCGCGAACAGTTCGCGGCCACAGCCGCTGTCGTTGGCGGACAGATCGGCTTCCGCCGGTTGCCGTGCGAGCCACTCCGCTTCCGGAACCAGCGCCTGCAGCAGGCCTTGCTCGGCGTCGAGCCGGATCACATCGCCATCGCGCACCCTGGCCAGTTCGCCACCGGCCAGACACTCCGGCGACACGTGAATCGCGGCCGGCACCTTGCCGGACGCGCCACTCATCCGGCCATCGGTGACCAGCGCGACATGAAACCCTTCATCCTGCAGCACGCCCAGCGCCGGCGTCAGCTTGTGCAGCTCCGGCATGCCGTTCGCGCGCGGGCCCTGAAAACGGACCACGGCGACGAAATCGCGCTTCAGCTCGCCGCGCTTGAAGGCCGCCAGCATCGCTTCCTGCGAATCGAACACCTGCGCCGGCGCTTCGACGATGCGATGTTCCGGCTTCACGGCCGACACCTTGATCACGGCGCGGCCCAGATTGCCGGTCAGCCGGCGCAGGCCACCATCGGCGCTGAACGGATGCGACGCCGGGCGCAGCACGGATTCATCGAGCGACGCCGCCGGCGCCGGCCGCCAGGCCAACGCGCCATCGGGATCGAGAAAGGGCGCTTCGGCATACGCGTCGAGGCCGCGACCGGCGACGGTCTGGACGTCGCCGTGCAGCAGGCCGGCCGCCAGCAGCTCGCGAATCAGAAAGCCCATGCCGCCGGCGGCGTGAAAGTGATTCACGTCGGCCTTGCCGTTCGGATAGATGCGCGCCAGCAGCGGCACGACGGCGGAGAGATCGGAGAAATCGTCCCAGTCGATGACGATGCCGGCCGCGCGCGCCATCGCGATCAGGTGGATCGTGTGATTGGTCGACCCGCCGGTGGCATGCAGGCCGACGATGCCGTTGACGATGGCCCGCTCGTCGATGACCTCGGCCAGCGGCAAACGGGCGTCGCCCAGCGCGGTGATCGCGGCCACACGCTTGCCGGCGGCGGCCGTCAGGGCATCGCGCAGCGGCGTGTTCGGGTTGACGAAAGCCGCGCCGGGCAGATGCAAGCCCATGATTTCCATCAGCATCTGATTGGAATTGGCAGTGCCGTAGAAGGTGCAGGTGCCCGGCGCGTGATAGCTCTGCGCTTCCGATTCCAGCAGCGCCTCGCGGCCGACCTTGCCCTGCGCGAACAGCTGCCGGGTCTTGGCCTTGTCATCGTTCGAGATGCCCGACGGCATCGGCCCGCCCGGCACGAAGATCACCGGCAAGTGACCGAAGCTCAGAGCGCCGATCAGCAGGCCCGGCACGATCTTGTCGCAGACGCCGAGCATCAGCGCCGCGTCGAAGGTGTTGTGGCTCAGTGCGATCGCGGTCGACATCGCAATCACGTCGCGCGAGAACAGGCTCAGCTCCATGCCGGGCTCGCCCTGCGTCACGCCATCGCACATCGCCGGGACGCCGCCGGCGAACTGCGCCACGGCGAACGCTTCCCGCGCCGCCTGCTTGATGATCGCCGGGAAGCGCTCGAGCGGCTGATGGGCCGACAGCATGTCGTTGTAGGCCGAGACGATGCCGATGTTCGGCCAGCGGCCGGCGCGCAGTTGCTGCTTGTCGCCGGCGTCGGACGCGGCGAAGGCATGCGCGAGGTTGGTGCAGCCGAGCCGACCGCGCGCCGTGCCGGCGAGATGCGCGGCGTCGATCTTCTTCAGGTAGGCGGTGCGGGAAGCGGCGCTGCGGGCCCGGATTCGGGACGTGACGGCGGCGACTACGGGATGCAAGGCCATGAAAACTCCGGCGATGGGGCCACCTGTGCGCGTCCGGACGGGACACTGGCAAGAAAACCGCTAGCCAATGACCGCGACATCGAGCAGGCACGATAGCATTGCAAGAACGGTGCAAAACGCAGTTCGAGAACCTCACGCCATGGCCCAACCGCAGTGCTTTGACCTTGTCTTCTTCGGCGGCACCGGCGACCTCGCCCTGCGCAAGCTGTTGCCCGCCTTGTATTATCGGCATCGAGATACAATCGATTGCACGGGCTGGCGAATCATAGCCGTATCGCGTCAGGCCCTCGATACCGCGGCCTATGTCGCGATGGTTCACGATGCCTGCCAGCGCTTCGTGCCGGCCAAGGATTTCGACGAAGCGGTCTGGCAGAAATTCGCCACGCGGCTCGAATATCTGGCGATCGACGCAACACAGGCCGCCGATTACGGGAAGCTCTCCGCCGCCCTCGCCGACTCGGCCGATCGCATCCGCGTGTTCTATCTGTCGACCGCGGCCAGCCTGTTCGCCGGCATCTGCAACCACCTCGCGAGCGCCGGGCTGGTCACGCCGCTGTCGCGCGTGGTGCTGGAGAAGCCGCTCGGCTTCAGTCTGGATTCGGCGACGGCGATCAACGAATCGGTCGCCAGAATCTTCACCGAGAAGCAGATCTTCCGGATCGACCATTACCTCGGCAAGGAAACGGTCCAGAACCTGATCGCGCTGCGCTTCGGCAATTCGATCTTCGAGCCGATGTGGCACCGCGCCAGCGTGCGCGATGTGCAGATCACGCTGGCCGAGACCGTCGGCGTCGGCGATCGCGGCGAGTACTACGACCGCTACGGCGCGCTGCGCGACATGGTGCAGAACCATGCGCTGCAACTGCTCTGCATCCTGGCGATGGAGCCGCCGTCGAGCATCAACCCCGACGAGATCCGCGACGAAAAGCTCAAGGTGCTCCGTGCCTTGCGGCCGTTCACGCCGGAGGACGTGCGCAACAAGATCGTCCGCGGCCAGTACCGGGCCGGCGCGATCGAAGGCAAGGCGGTGCCCGGCTATCTCGACGAAACCGGCATTCCGGATGGCTCGACCACCGAAACCTTCGTCTCGATGCGCGTCGATGTCGACAACTGGCGCTGGGCGCGCGTGCCGTTCTACCTGCGCACCGGCAAGCGCATGCAGGAGCGGATGTCGGAGATCGTCATCAACTTCCGCGCCGTGCCGCACGCGATCCTGCCCGGCAACGATGCCGGCAACGTCAACCGGCTCGTGATCCGCCTGCAGCCGGACGAAGGCATCGAACTGCACGTGCTGGCGAAGGTGCCGGGTGCCGACATGCGGGTGAAGCCGGTCAAGCTCGACCTCGACTTCGCCGAAACCTTCAAGACCCGGCAATGGGACGCCTACGAGCGCCTGCTGATGGATGTGATCGGCGGCAATCTGACCCTGTTCATGCGCCGCGACGAACTCGACGAGGCCTGGCGCTGGATCGACCCGATCCACGCCGCGTGGGCCGCGCAGGGCGATGCCCCGAAGGGCTACAGCGCCGGCACCTGGGGGCCGACCGCATCGAGCGCGCTGATCGTCCGCGATGGCTTGAGCTGGAAGGAAGAAAGCTGAGATGGCGCTGTTCGAACGGACGCTGGCCGATGGCGATGCCCTGCCCGCAGCCGTCGCCGCGTCCGTCGCCGACGATCTTCGTGCGGCCATCGCGCAGCGCAGTCAGGCATCGCTTGTCGTCTCCGGCGGTCGCAGCCCGGTCCCGTTCTTCGCCGCGCTGCGCCGGGCGGATGTCGACTGGTCGAGGGTCTGGATCACACTGGCCGACGAGCGCTGGGTGCCGCCGTCGGCTGCGGATTCCAACGAACGCCTGCTGCGCGAGCATCTGCTGATCGATGGTGCGGCGGCCGCGCGCTTCATCGGCCTGAAATCGGCATTCGATACGCCCGAAACCGGCCTCGCGGCCACCCGCGCGGCATTGGCGGCGATTCCGCGGCCGTTCGATGTCGTGGTGCTCGGCATGGGCGAAGACGGCCACACCGCGTCGCTGTTTCCGGGCGCGGCAGGCTTGGCGCAGGCGCTGGACGTGGCGAACGCGGACGTCGTGGCCGCGATCACGCCGCTGACCGCGCCGCATCCACGGATCACGCTGACCCTGGCAGCGCTGCTCGATGCCCGGCGCATCGTGCTGCCGCTGTCGGGTGCGGCAAAGCTCGCCGTGTATCGCGCCGCGGTCGCCGCGGATGGCGATCCGTTGCTACGGCCGATCGCGGCGGTGCTGCAGCAGCGCCGGGTGCCGGTCGAGGTCTGGATCGTCGACCCGGCCGTCGTCTGAATTCGTTGTCCGTCCGTACCGAGCACGAGCAACGAATTCCCGCGGGCGCCGGAATCCCGGAGGCAGCGGGCCGCATTGACTATATATTCACATCATGCGCTGGCCAAAGACCGCACTGACTGCCCTCGGCATCGCCCTCATCGCGTTGATCGCGGTGCTCGCGTTCAACACCGCACGACTGCCGGGCATGCCAGGCGCTCGACCGGCCGCGCCCCGCTTGCCGCTCGATGAAAAGGCACTGGCCGAACGGCTCGCGGCTGCGATCCGCATCCCGACGGTCTCGTTCGAGGACAAGTCGCAGATCGATCTGGCGACATTCGAACGAATGGCCGCGCTGCTGGAGACGAACTACCCGAACGCGCATCGGGTCATGACCCGCGAAGTGATCAACGGCCACAGCCTGCTGTTCACCTGGCCGGGCAAGGACCCGGTCGCTGGCCCGGCGCTGTTCCTGGCCCACATGGACGTGGTGCCGGTCGAGCCCGGCACCGAATCGCTGTGGCTGCAGCCGGCGTTTTCCGGTGCGGTTTCCAATGGTTACGTCTGGGGCCGCGGCACGCTGGACGACAAGGTCTCGGTCATCGGCCTGATGGAAGCCGCGGAATCGCTGGCCGCCAGCGGCTGGCAACCGGCCCGTACCGTGCTGTTCGCGTTCGGGCACGACGAGGAGATCAGCGGCCTCGACGGTGCGGCGAAGATCGCCGAAACCCTGAAGGCGCGGGGCGTGAAGGCCACCGTGCTGCTCGATGAGGGCGGCGCGATCACCATCGGCCTGATGCCCGGCGTCAAGCGCCCGGTCGCCGCGATCATGGCCGCGGAAAAGGGCTATGCCTCGTTCAAGCTGACGGCGAAGGCGATCGGCGGTCATTCGTCGACGCCGCCGCCGGATACCGCCGCCAGCAGCCTCGCCCGCGCCATCGTGCGCCTGCAGGATCACCCGATGCCGGCGCGCATCGCGCCGCCGGTGGATGTGATGCTGGAACGCGCCGCGCCCGCAATGAGCCTGCGCAACCGGGTGGTGATCGCCAACCGCTGGCTGTTCGAACCACTGCTGCTGCAGCTGCTGCGCGGCGAACCGGTGACCAATGCGCTGATCCGCACCACGACGGCCCCGACGATCCTGCGCGCCGGCGTCAAGGACAACGTGCTGCCGGCGGAAGCGACCGCCGTGATCAACTTCCGGCTGCTGCCGGGCGACAGCGTGGCGGATGTCGAACGGCACATTCGCAGCGTGATCGGCGACGATGCGATCACGATCACGCAGGAAGCCGGTTTCGGCAATCCGGCCTCGCCGGTGTCCGACGCCAGCGCCCCGGCCTTCCGGCACCTCGGGAACGCCGTGCTCGACGTGTTTCCCGATGCGCTGGTCAGCACCGGCCTCGTCGTTGGCGCCACCGACGCCCGGCATTACGCCGGGCTGTACGACAACCGCTACAACTTCCTGCCGGTGCCGCTGGTGGCAGCGGACCTGAACCGCATCCACGGCGCCAACGAGCGCATCGCCATCGGTGATTTCGCCAACGCCGTGCGCTGGTATCGCCGGGTGCTCGAAACGCTGGAGTGACGGACGCGCCACCAGTCAAAAGGCGCTGCGATCCGGATCGAATCGCAGCGCCTTCAGCCTCTCCGTCAGACCGGGTTCCCAGGCGCCTCGCGGTCAGCAGAGGCTGATGCGGGAGCCTGACGATCAGCCGACGCTGATTCGGTGTCCTGACGATCAGCCGACGCTGATCGTGGATCCGTCGTACTTGGTGATCGTGAATCGCGAACCGGCGCCGGGCTCCTTGAACAGCTTCTGGTTGTCCTTGAGGATGCTGATCGACACCGCCTCGCCCAGCCGCTGCGCTTCGGTGGCGTCCGTGCGCCAGTGCACGCCGCACATGTTGCGGGCCTGCGCGACATTGCTGCCGATCTTGTTCAGCTCGCCGCCGACCGTGAGGTCCGGAATGCTGTCGTCGACGATCAGGCTCAGGCCGTCATCGCTGGTGCGGTAATACGGCCGCGGCAGGATCGTGTTCTCGTCGAAGAAGGCCTTCAGCACCGTTACGCAGGCGCCGGCCACAGTGGCATGGCCGGAGCCATACGAGCAGTGGTTCGGCGAGCCTTCCGGGAAGCCCTGCGACAGCAGCCACGTGCCGCTGCCGCCATTCAGCGCGGCGTTGCGGGCCAGCACTTTCGGCAGCACCGTGGAACTGAACATCGAACCGTGGATCGGATAGTTGCGCGCGCCTTGACGCATCACTTCGAGCCGGCCGCCGAATTCTTCCGGCCGCAGGCGGCGATGCACGCACCACTTCTCGTTCCAGACGTGCTTCAGCGCCCGGGTCGAGACCTCAGCCATCAGCGCGAGGATGAACGGCCCTCCCAGCGTTCCGAACGCGACCTGCGTGCCGTTGAGGATGTTCGGGGTCGGCCCGTTGAAGGCGGCATCGTACGGACGCCCGGCACCGCCTTCGGGCTGGCGGCCGTACGGGTTGCCGGCGTCCCATGGCACGCCCAGCCCGAGCAGGATGTTCATCGCGTTGAAGTAGGCCTGGTAAAGCTGATCGATGTGCGCGAACTGGCACATCGTTCGGCTGCCGGAAATCCAGCGCGCCTGCGACTCCACCGTGATGCCGGGCGTGTTGACGCCGTTCTGCACCGCCAGCCAGGCCGGGAACGTGGTCATGTAGTCGACACCGGGCAGGCCGGCCTTCACGCGCTGGTCGATGAACTGAGCGCCGAACGGAATCGGCTTCAGGAAGAACTGCGACAGCCACGGCCCCACGGTCACGCCCGGGAATGGATCGCGGAACAGGGTCTGCGGCGTGACGATGCCGCCTTCCTTCGGGCCCTTGAAGGCGCTGCCGAAATTCGTGAGATCGGCCGCCGCGGCGGCGATCGTCGGGTCCGTGCTCCACTGGTTGAACGGAATGTCGCGGGTCAGCGCCATCCAGTACAGCTCGGCCATCTCGGCCGCTTCTTCCTTGCTGTCGAAGCTCGGCGCCGGCGGCAGCCCGAGGCGACCGACATCCGCGCCTTCCAGATCGAAGGCCATGCCGGCCTGCGGATTGACCAGACGCCGGCCGTTGCCGAGCGGGTTGTGCACGCCCACCGGCAGGGCATCGAAATCCGCCTGGCGGCCGCTGCGGATTGCGGCGACGAGCTGCGTGAACGCGTTGACGTCCGGCTCGCCGAGGCTGTTGTGCGGCAGCGATTTCGAGAAGCTGGCGATGCCGTTCGGCCAGCGCAGTTCGTCGCTGTTCGGCGTGCCGTTCCGCAGTTCGGCATCGCGATTGGCCTGCGCCGCGTCGA
Source organism: Nevskia sp. (assembly GCF_021732705.1). Classification (GTDB taxonomy): domain Bacteria; phylum Pseudomonadota; class Gammaproteobacteria; order Nevskiales; family Nevskiaceae; genus Nevskia. Next base: position 10,833 of record NZ_JAKFUM010000002.1, read on the forward strand.
CGCGCAGCTCGTAGGCTTTCTTCCGACGCTCGCTTGCCGTCAGCCCGCCGCTGACATCGCCGCCGCCGCCGCCACCGCCACCGCCACCGCCGCGACCGTCGTCGTCGGCCAGCACCGACTCGCTGGTCGCCATCGCGCCGGCGCCGAGCGCGATCGGCAATGCCGTCAAACCGCCCAGAAAGCGTCGGCGGCTGCCCGACGCCGGCCGGCCCTCGTCCTGCATCGCCCCGGCAACCGCTTGGTCCTGCGTGAATTCACCCTTTGTGCCCATGTCGTCATCCCCAGTGGTTCTTTGATGAACATCGGTTTCTGCTCGGCGCGCTGCCGGCAGCGACCGGACGATGGTCGTTGATCTGGATCAAGTCGAGAGGCGGAAAAATGCGCGGGCGAAATCCGCGACATGGTCGGCGACGAACGGACTATTTCGTGCCGACAGCCGGTAGCGCGGTCGCAAGTTGTCCCCAGCTCCGGCCGATGACACCATTTTCACAAGTAGGGATTTACGACAGCCGCGCAGCCGCGCGGGGCCACGGCAATGTGACGCGTTTCACAGGCTCGCGCGGACGGCGGCCGTGCCGCCTTGCCGCGTGCCGGTCAGCGCCGTGGTCACGAAGCAACCTGCGGCGGCGCGATCGCCGCGCCGGCAAGGACGATCGGACGGTGTTGGGTCAGCGCCGATACGGCGGCGGGATGGCCGCCGGGTCATCGGCCGAGCGCTCGGCCTTCGCGAACGAGGGACGAGCGCGAGATGCCGGCGGCTGACGCCTAGTCGGCGGTGCCGAGCAAGGACGCAAGCGGCGGAATCGCGGCCGGATCGGGCTCCCAGCCCTGTGGAAGCATGGCCGCGCGATCGCGCAGCAGCTGCGCCTTCGACATCCGCAGCACCGCCGCCTGCACCGCGGCACGCGCAGCGGCCTCGCCGTCGACATGCACCTGCGTGATCACGTCGCCGGACAGGCTGCGCAGCGCCCGCACCGCCGCTTCGACTTCCGCCGGCGACGAACGCGCGCCATCGAGCACGCGGCCGGCTTCGGCAGCGGCTTCGGCCAAGGCCGTCACCGCCGCCGCGGTCTCGGCGCCACCGTGCGCGTGGTTCTGCAGCTCGTGCGAGAACGCCAGCAGCCGTTCCAGCTCGTCGCAGTCGAACGCGAACTGCGTCGGCAGCTGGCTCGCCATCAGGCCGAGCAGTCCGATCACCAGCCGCGCCTGTTCCTGCGCCAGCTTGTTGGCGGGATCGAGCGCCGGCAGCACGACATCGGTCATCGCCTTGACGATGCTCTGGATCTGGATCGCGGGACGCATCTGCATTACGGGGCCTCCTCGATCAGGGTGCGCATCTCGTCCAGCAGCATCGAGCCGATGCCCATCAGCCAGGTCACGAGCACGTCCTGATGGGTCTTGCCGCCGCGCGCCACGCGGTAGCCGGTTCCGAACAGCAGGGTTGCCATCATGTAGGCGTTGTAGACCTTGTACCAATGCACGCTTTTCGCGTTGACGCCGAGCCCGGACGCCTCTTCGTAGGCCGCGAGGAACGCGCTTTCCGGCAGCAGGCCGCAGGTCAGGAAAGTCTTGCCGTCTTCGGCCAGATGGCCGAACGCCTGACTCGTGGTCCACGCCAGATCCTGATGGCGATCGCCGATGCGGCCGAGCTCCCAGTCCAGCCACGCGGAAATCCGTGCGTCGTGCTCGGTGAACAGGAAGTTGCCGAGGCGATAGTCCGCGTGCACGACGACCGGGCGATCGAGCACCGGCAGGTTCGCACGCAGCCACGCGGCGCACAGCCGCACCAGCGGGATGTCCTCGTCGCTGTCTTCCTCCCAGACCCGCTCCCACCAGTTCACGCCCCACAACGCGCAATCGGTGCTGCCGGCCGCGGGGACGGCGAAGGCATCGAGCCCGCGACCGCGAAAATCGACCGTGTGGATCGCCGCCAGATGCGCGACGAACTGCGGCGCCAGCTGTGCCCGCAGGTCGATCGGCAGATGGGTGCCGAGCCCGGTGACACCGCTGTGCGCGGTGGTCGGCTTGGTCACGCCCTCGGCAAAGCCGTAGATCAGCGCCGGATACGGCAGGTGCGCGCCGTCGGCATCGCACCAGTAGACCGGCGGCACCGGCACCACGCCGCGCATCGCGCGGATCAACTGGAACTCGCGCTGGCGGCTGGTCTCGACGATCGACTCCGCCGGCTCCATCCGCAGCACCATCGGCGTTTTCTGCGGCGTGCGCACGCCGTCCGGACCCGGCGCGTTCCAGTGCAGCGTGAACGCCATCTGCAGCTTGGACGCGCCGCCGGACAGCCAGCGGGCATCGACGATCTCGAACGGGTCGGCCAGTTCCGCCTTCAGCAGCGAGGTGACGCCCTGCACCAGCCGCTCCAGCGGCAGCGGCGTGAAGCCCGGCCCGCTGCGGCGCTCCATCTTGCGGGTCAGAACCCGGTCGATTTCCGGCTCGGTCGGAAAGCGGCGTCGCAGATCCGCGATCCATTCCGGCGATGGCCGGGCCTTGTCGATCACGCCGCGGAAACGGGCCGCGGCGGTCATGCCCGCCCTCGCGCGCAACCCCACGCCGCCGTGGCGGCCGCCAAGCAAAGCATCATCAGGAATTCTCCCGGAGCACCCGTGTCAGGGCTTCGCTGTCAGTCTGCGAGGCCGTCGTCGTTGAAAGCGTCGCCTGTCGCGGCGCGGTGCGTCAATGCCGGAACTGCCGACGACGCGCGTCCGGGTTGAATGTCGCGCCGCAGCCGTCGTAGCCTTTTGTCTCCAGTTTTGTTGCAGCGTGGTGCCCATGCGCAGGCAGGCTGATCCAGCGACGGCGACCCGGCGGCGAAGGCTCTGGCCGGTCGCCGGCCTCGCTGTGCTGGCCGCTGCGCTCGCATTCCTGCTCCCGCCGACGGAGGCGCTCGCCATGTCGAAGATGTGCCTGTTCTCGGAAGTCAGCGGCGTGGTGCTCGACCACGGCCAGCCGGTCGCCGGGGCCACGCTGGAGCGCAGTTGGTTCTGGCACTGGAAAGACCAGAAAGGCGGCGACAGCACCCAGACCGACGCGCAGGGCGCGTTCCGCTTTCCGTCGGTCTTCGGCGGCTCCCTGCTCGGCTCCTTCCTGCCGCACGAGCCGTTCGTCGAACAGAAGATCCTGATCCAGCACGGCGGCAAGACCTACCGCGCGTGGGTGTTCGAAAAGGGCAGCTACCGCGAAAACGACGAACTGAACGGCAAGCCGATCCGGCTGGTGTGCCGCCTCGAAAAGGACCCGGTTCGCAAGGACAACGTGTTCGGCATCTGCGAGTGGAATTGATCGCTGCCCAGTAACCCCGATCCGGGAGAGCCCGACGATGAGCATCACGCCGCTGACCCCTCGCCAGGCCGCGCTGATCGCGCGCGGCGTCTATCAGCTTCGCGAAAGCGCGATCGCCGATGTGCTCGCCGATGGCAACGATCTCGGCACCGGCGGAGAGTTCGCGCTGGAGGCCGGCAAGCGCTTCGAGGGTCGATCCGGCGCGCTGGCGTTCAAGAAGCTGACCGGGTTCGGCTACGTCGCTGCCGGTACTGGCCGACGGCAGGGCGAACTGCTGATCGCCACGCGCGGCACCGCGATCGGCATCGACTGGCTGTCCAATTTCAATGTCGGCGTGCAGCGCGGGCCGTCGAGCCATCTGGTGCATGCCGGCTTTCACGAAGTCTGGAAAACGTTCCGGGACGATTTGCGCGACTTCGTTCGCGGCCGCAACGTCAGCCATGTCCACTGCGTCGGCCACAGCCTGGGCGGCGCGCTCGCCGGCCTCAATGCCGACTGGGCCTCGAGCCAGCGACTGGCCGCGACCTCGCTGTACACCTTCGGCGCGCCGCGGCTCGGCCTGCCCGACTTCTCGCGCGAGCTGACCGAGCGCCTCGGCGCCGACAACATCTACCGCGTCAGCCACGTGGCCGATCCGGTGCCGATGATCCCGATCTTCCCGTTCCGCCACATGCCGTACACCCGCGGCGGCTATGTCATCCGCAACGGTGGCGGGCTGATCAGCATCGCCGCGCACAACATGCTCGGCAGCTACATCCCGGGGGTCGGCACGGCCGGTTGGGATGCGCTGGCCAACGAGGATGACGAGCCGACGAACGACGACAAGATCAAGCGCTGGGTCGAGTCGACCTCGAACAGCGGCGGTCCGGCGCATCTGTCGGCAAGCCTGCTCGGCCTGATCGCGCGGGCGCTGAACTGGCTGCTGAAGCAGGCCAAGAACCTCGTCGTGGGCGCCATCGGCACTGTCGTCGCGATCGGCGCGACGGTGCTGGACCAGATCGCGTACCTGCTGGCGCGGGCGGCCGACCTGTCCGGCGAGATCGCCGGCTGGGTTCGCTCGCTGGTCGGGCGAATCTTCAGCTACCTCGGCCGGGTCGTGGTCGGCGCCGCGCAGATCACGGCGGCCTTCCTGCGCTGGACGCTCGGCCTGCTGTGGTCGAGCCTGCAGGCGACGGCGACCCGGGCGCTGACCTACGCCGGCGTCGGTTGAGCCGCGGCGCTAGCGGCGCGCGGCGATCGCCGCGATCCGCGCCGCCACCGCCGGCGCGTCGAGCATCGTCCCGACCGCGCCCGGCAACCGCCGCCGCCAGTTCGGATGCTCGTCGATCGTGCCGGGCACGTTCGGCTGCTCGATGACGCCGAGCAGGTCTTCGGCCGGGATCAGCGCCAGCGGCGGCGGTGTCGACGCGACGAAGACGCAGGCGGCGTCGACCACGGCGGCCGTGTCGTCATCCGCCGGCTGCGCCCCGGTGACGATGCCGGCATGGACGAACGCGGCCCAGAGCTTGGCGCGGTCCTCGGCACGGGCGGCGCGGTCGCCGGCCTCGTCCTGACCTTCGCCATAGAGCGCCAGCCGCGCGCGCCAGTCGATGTCACGCCCGGACCACCAGCCCGCAACCGTCGGCAGGTCGTGGGTCGTGGTCATCGCCACGGCATCGGCCGGCCATCGCGTCGGCTCGACGAACAGACCCCAGTCGCGCTCGAACCACAGCACGCGCATGCCGAGGATGCCGGCCGGGCTCATCCGCTGGCGGAAACCGTCCGGCACGGTGCCCATGTCCTCGCCGATGATGACCGCGCGATGCCGCCACGATTCGAGCGCGATCAGACCGAACAGGTCGTCGATCGGGTATTTCAGGTAGGCGCCCTCGGTGGGCCCGGCGCCATCCGGCACCAGCCACAGCCGGCCGAGCCCGATCACGTGGTCGATGCGCAGGCCGCCGGCGTGTCGCAGCTGGCTGCGCAGCAGTTCGAGGAATGGGGCGTAGCCGCCGCGGATCAGCGCACGGGGCGAATACGCGGTGAGGCCCCAGCCCTGCCCGAGTGCGTTCAGCGCATCCGGCGGCGCGCCCACCGACAGGCCGCGCAGGAAGTCCTGCGGCCGGCTCCAGCCGTGGCTGCCGCCGCCATCGGCGCCGACGGCGAGATCGCCGATCAGCCCGATCGCCATGCCGGCCGCCTTCGCGGCCGCCTGTGCCGCGCGCTGTCCGCGATCGGCCAGCCATTGCAGTTGCAGGTGGAAGAGGACTTCGGCGGCATTCCGTTCGGCGAACGCGGCAACCTCGGCACTGCCGGCATCGCGAAACGGCGCAGGCCACGTCTGCCACTGCCACAGCGGCGGTTGCTGCGCGAGGAAATGGGCCTGCAGCGCTTCGAAGCGCGCATGGTCGCGCAGCGGCTCGCCGCCCGCGGCCACGAACTGCGCGAACTCGTCGCGCAGCGCCGACGGCAGTGTGTCGAAGCCGGCCAGCAGCCGTCGCGCGAGGCGAAGACGGATGCGACCGGCGGCGGGCCAGTCGACCATCGGCCGCGCTTCGAGTGCGGCGGCTTCGTCGTGCAGGCCTTCGTCGGCGAGCGCCGCGTCGACCGCCGCGCGGCCGAACACGTCCGCCAGATCGATGTGCTGCGCGTTGACGAACAGCCGGCTCGACGGCGAATACGGGCTGAAGCGTTCGACATCGGCCGAGAACAGCGCATGCACCGGACTGACCGCGATGGCCGACGCGCCGTGCCGCGCAGCGGCCGTCGCCAACTGCGCGAGACCGCCGAAGGTGCCGATACCGCCGTCACCGGCGCTGCGCAGCGCATAGATCTGCGCCGTCAGCCCCCACAGCCGCCGCGTGCCGACCAGATCCTGCACGGTGAAGGCGCGGGCCGGCACCACGGCGAGGGTCACGGTCTGGCCGTTGATCGAAAGCCGGTGATAGCCATCGTCATCGACCGGCCCGATCCGGCATTCGCCGTCGGCATCGGCCTCGGCCGTGCCGGTGACGCTGCCCGCACCGTTTTCGAGTTCGATCCGGTACTCGCGACTCGCCGGATCATCGATGCGCCCGACTTTCGCGCGCTCGCCGGCACGCACCACGAGCATCGGCGCCAGCACGGCCCGCGCGCGCGCATCCGCCAGTTGCGCCAGGCTGGCGCGGCAGGCCGCGTCATCGGCGCAGTCGTAGCCGAGTGCGGCAAGCACGGCCTGCAGGGTGGCCGGCGCAACGTCGCGCGGCACGCCCTGGTAATCGATCCAGCGCGTCGCGAGGCCCGCAGCCTCGGCCAGCGCGTGCAGCTCAGACATGGGCGGCTCCTTCCGGCGCTCCTTCGGGCGCCCTTTCGATGGCGGCGATGGCGGTGATCAACACGACCGAATGCGCGGCGACCTGCACCGTGTCTTCGCGCAGTTCGGCAACGGCGGCGAGCGGGTCGGCGCTGTCGATCTCGCGCTGCCACGCCAGCCGCGGCGTCGGCAGGCGGAACGGGGCGTCCTCGAACGAGCCGTTGATCAGCAGCAGCGTCACGTCGACCCGGGTCGCGTCGATGGGAACCGCGCGGCGCAGGATCACGCGGCGGCCGTGCACGTCCTGCCAGGCATCGGGCGTCATGACATCGGCGCGCTCGTCGAACCAGGCGATGTCGAGCACGAACGGCAGCGGCTCCGAGCGGCCGTGCAGGAACGCGGCACTGCGCAGCGAGGGATGCGCCTGCCGCGCGGCGATCAGCCGGGCGACGAACGCGGTCAGCGCGCGGCCGTCGTCGGATTCGGCCAGCGACCAGTCGAGCCAGGCCGTGCGGTTGTCCTGGCAGTAGGCGTTGTTGTTGCCGCCCTGGGTCTGGCCGAACTCGTCGCCGGCCAGCAGCATCGGCGTGCCGTGCGCGGTCAGCAGGGTGGCGAGCAGGGCGCGCTGGATGCGGGCGCGCAGCAGCCGGATCGCCGGATCGTTGGTCGGCCCTTCGACGCCCCAGTTCGCGCTGTGATTGTCCGAGTGGCCGTCGCGGTTGTCCTCGCCGTTCGCGGCGTTGTGCTTGGTCGCGTGGCTGACCAGATCGGCCAGGGTGAAGCCATCGTGCGCCGTGATGAAGTTCAGCGAGGCCGAGGGCCGGCGCGTGCCGTGATCGAAGAAATCGGCGGAACCATGCAGCCGCGCCGCCAGCGCCGGGCGCATCGCTTCATCCCCGCGCCAGAAGCGCCGCACGTCGTCGCGGAAGCGGTCGTTCCACTCGGCGAACCCCGGCGGATGGCGACCGAGCTGGTAGCCGCCGGGGCCGATGTCCCAGGGCTCGGCGATCAGCTTGACCTTGCTCAAGCTCGGGTCCTGCCGCAACGCGTCGAAGAAGCCGCTGCCCGGATCGAAACCAGCCGGCTCGCGGCCGAGGGTCGAGGTCAGGTCGAAGCGGAAGCCGTCGACATGGAACATCTGCACCCAGTAGCGCAGGCTGTCCATCACCAGCTGCAGCACGCGCGGGTGACTCAGGTTCACCGTGTTGCCGCAGCCGGTGTCGTTGATGCAGTGGCGCTCCGCACCCGGCATCAGCCGGTAGTAGCTGGCGTTGTCGAAGCCGCGGAAGCTCAGCGTCGGCCCCAGTTCGCTGCCTTCGCCGGTGTGGTTGTAGACCACGTCGAGAATGATCTCGATCCCGGCGGCATGCAGGCGCCGGATCGCGGTGCGGATCTCGCGCAGTCCGCCTTCGGACAGGTAGCGCGGCTCCGGCACGAAGAACGCGAGCGTGTTGTAGCCCCAGTAGTTGCGCAGCTTGCGCGCCTGCAGCTCGCGGTCCTGCACGATGGCGTGGATCGGCAGCAGCTCGATCGCGGTGATCCCGAGCTTGACCAGATGCTCGATCATCTTCGGGTTCGCCAGTGCCGCGAAGGTGCCGCGCTCCGGTGCGCGGAAGTCGTCCCGGCGCATGGTCAGGCCGCGCAGATGCGCTTCGTAGATCACGGTCTTCGACCACGGCACGTTCGGCGCGCGGTCGTCACCCCACTCCAGCACGTTCTCGCCGACGACCGCCTTCGGCATCGACAGCGCGCTGTCGCGCCGGTCGAACGACAGATCGAGCTTGGCCGAGCCCAGCCGGTAGCCGTACAGGTTGTCGCTCCAGGTGATCGCGCCGGCGAGGCGCTTCGCGTACGGATCGAGCAGCAGCTTGTACGGATTGAAGCGATGGCCACGCAGCGGCTCGTACGGGCCGTACGCGCGATAGCCATAGAGCTGGCCGAGTCGGGCATTCGGCAGATAGCCGTGCCAGACCTGATCAGTGCATTCGGGCAGCGGCAGGCGTTCCAGTTCGCGCTTGCCGCTGGTGTCGAACAGGCACAGCTCGATCTTCTCGGCGTGCGCAGAAAACACCGCGAAGTTCACACCGCTGCCGTCCCAGGTCGCGCCGAGCGGCCACGGGTTGCCGGGTTCGAGCCGCCGCCGCACCGGCGTCATGCTGCCACCAGCATGAGGCAGGCCAGCGGTGGCAGATCCAGCACGAGACTCGCCGGATAGCCGTGGCTGGCGTGATGTTCGGCGATGTGCACGCCGCCGTTGCCGCCACCGGTGCAGCCATCGGTGCCGCCGTAGATCGCGGCATCGGTGTTCAGCCGTTCGCGCCACGCACCGGGACGATGCACGCCGACGCGATAGCCGTGGCGCGGCACGGCCGTGAAGTTGCAGACCACCAGAACCGGTGGCGCATCGCTGTCCGGCGCGAAGCGCAGCCACGCGAAGACGCTGTTCGCCGTGTCATCGACGACGACCCAGCGGAAGCCGCGGCCATCGCAATCGCCGCGATGCAGCGCCGGCAGGTCGCGATACGCGGCGTTCAGATCGCCAACCAGACGCTGCAGGCCGCTTTTCAGCGGATCGGCGAGACCCGGCCAGTCCAGTTCGATGTCGTGATTCCACTCGCGCTCCTGCGCGATCTCGCCGCCCATGAACAGCAGTTTCTTGCCGGGATAGCCCCACATCAGCCCGTAGTACGCGCGCAGCCCGGCATGTCGCTGCCAGGCATCCCCCGGCAGCTTGGCCACCAGCGCCTTCTTGAGATGCACCACCTCGTCATGCGACAGCGGCAGCACGAAGGCTTCGGAGAACGCGTACATCAGCCCGAACGTGATGTCGTCGTGATGGAACTTGCGGTGCACGCCTTCGCGCGCCATGTACTGCAAGGTGTCGTGCATCCAGCCCATGTTCCACTTGTACGCAAAGCCCAGACCGCCCTGCGCCACCGGCGCGGTGACGCCCGGCCACGAGGTCGATTCCTCGGCGATGACGATGGCCCCCGGGCAGCGCTCGGCCAGCACCGTGTTCAGTTCCCGAATGAAGGCGACCGCTTCGAGATTCTCGCGGCCGCCGTGGAGGTTCGGAATCCACTCGCCGGCCTTGCGTGAGTAGTCCCGGTGCAGCATCGAGGCCACGGCGTCGACGCGCAGGCCGTCGATGTGGAAGTGCTCGATGAAATGCAGCGCGCTGCCGATCAAGAAGCCGCGCACTTCGTTGCGGCCGAAGTTGTAGATCAGCGTGTTCCAGTCCGGGTGATAGCCCTCGCGCGGGTCCTCGTGCTCGTACAGCGCGGTGCCGTCGAAGCGGCGCAGGCCGTGGGCGTCGGCCGGGAAATGCGCCGGCACCCAGTCGAGGATCACGCCGATGCCCGCTGCATGGCAGGCGTCGACGAAGCGGGCGAACGCTTCCGGCGAGCCGTGGCGCGCCGTCGGCGTGTACAGCCCCAGCGGCTGATAGCCCCAGCTGCCGCCGAACGGATGCTCCATGACCGGCATCAGCTCGATGTGGGTGAAGCCGAGGCCGGCGACATACGGCACGAGGCGCGCGGCGAGCTGATCCCAGTCCGGCACGCCGCCGGCGCCGAAATCGTTCCGCTGCCAGGAGCCGGCGTGCAGCTCGTACAGGCTGATCGGCGCATTGCGCGCCTGCCGCGTCGCACGTTCGGCCAGCCAGCCGGCATCACGCCAGGCAAACGCCTGCGGCCCGGGGATGACGGATGCGGTATCCGGCGGCAGCTCGGCCTGCCGGGCGAACGGATCGGCCTTCAGCCAGCGATCGCCATCGGCCCCGAGCACCTCGTACTTGTAGACCTCGCCGGCCGCAAGCTGCGGCACGAACAGCTCCCAGATGCCGGCCTCCACGCGCAGCCGCATCGGATGGCGCCGGCCGTCCCACAGGTTGAACGGACCGACCACCGACACCCGCCGCGCGTTCGGCGCCCAGACCGCGAAGCGCACGCCGGCCACGCCGTCGATCACCATCGGCTGCGCGCCCATGACCCGGCCCAGCTCGCGGTGGCGGCCTTCGCGGAACAGGTGCAGATCGAGCTCGCCGAGCAGCAGGCCGAAGCGGTACGGATCGTCGAGGTCCTGCTCGCCGTCCGGCCACTGCACGCGCAGGCGATACCCCGCGGTCGTGCCGTCAGGGGCCACGATCGCGCCTTCGAACAGGCCGTCGCCGTGCACGCATTCGAGTGTCGCGAGCACGGTGCCGCGGGTCGCGTCGAGCACCGTCACCGCGCGCGCGCCGGGCTGGAAGCTGCGGATCGTTGCGCCATGCCGCCCGAGCACGGCGAAGGCGTCGACCGGTTCGCCGCGCACGAGCGCGTCGAGCCTCGGATCGCGCGATGCGTCGCGAGCGGGCCGCTCCGGGCGGTTCATGCGGGGTCTGGGCAGGCGGCGGCAAACATCGGCATCGGCAGTCGAAACAGGTTCACGGAGCGCAGGAACAATGACGGGCCGATTCGACGGCTGGATGGCATCGAATTCGCATGGTTCGTGCCGCGTTTTGCACTTCGATGGTGCAAGGTGCAGCAAAAGCCATCCCATCCGATCCCGCACGCGGCCCGAAACGGCACGCGCTGAGCGATCATAGTCCAACGACCCGGTTGCGCCGGGTCACCCGCCGGGGCCGTGGAGAGTGAATGTGTCAACGCAGCCGGAAGTGCGTTTCGTCAGCCGTGCCACCCGTGAAACGCTGGCACTGGTCATGGCCGGCGGGCGTGGCTCGCGGCTGAAACAACTGACGCTAAACACCGCGAAGCCGGCGGTGCCATTCGGCGGCAAGTTCCGGATCATCGATTTCACCCTGTCGAACTGCATCAACAGCGGCGTGCGCCGCGTCGGCGTGCTGACCCAGTACAAGAGTCACGCGCTGATCCGCCATCTGCAGATGGGCTGGGGCTTCATGCGCGGCCAGTTCGGCGAATTCGTCGAACTGCTGCCGGCCGAGCAGCGCAGCGAAGGCATGAGCTGGTACACCGGCACCGCCGATGCCGTCTACCAGAACATCCCGTTCATCCGCGCGCACCAGCCGGCGCACGTGCTGATCCTCGCCGGCGATCACATCTACAAGATGGACTACGGCCCGATGCTTGCGCACCACGTGGCGACCGGCGCTTCGGTGACGGTCGGCTGCCTCGAAGTGCCGCTGTCCGATGCCACCGAGTTCGGCGTGATGACCATCGCCGACGACAGCCGCATCGTCCGCTTCGACGAGAAGCCGAAAGACCCCAAGCCGATGCCCGGCAAGCCCGACATGGCGCTGGCCAGCATGGGCATCTACGTGTTCGATGCCCGCTTCCTGCTCGACTTCCTGAATCGCGACGCCGGCGTCAGCGAATCGAGCCACGACTTCGGCCACGACATCATCCCGAAGGCGATCGCCGAAGCGGCGGTCTACGCCTACCCGTTCCGCGACCTGTACGACAACGGCAAGCAGGGCTACTGGCGCGACGTCGGCACCGTCGACGCGTTCTGGAAGGCGAACCTGGAACTGACCGACGTCTTGCCGGAGCTGAACCTGTACGACGAGCGCTGGCCGATCTGGACCCACGCCGCGCAGTTGCCGCCGGCCAAGTTCATCCTCGACAAGCCGGATGCGCGCGGCTGCGCGATCGATTCGATGGTCAGCGCAGGCTGCATCATCGCCGGCGCCGAGGTGCGCAATTCCGTGCTGTTCAACAACGCGCGGATCGAGACCGGCAGCCGGATCAGCCACTCGGTGCTGCTGCCGGGCGTGATGGTCGGCCGCAACTGCACGATCAACAAGGCGGTGATCGACGAAGGCTGCGTCATTCCGGACGACACCTGCATCGGCGAAGGCACCGGCGGCCCGGCGAGCTACTACCATGTGACGAAATCCGGCGTGACGCTCGTCACCAAAGAGATGCTGCTCGGCTGATCCTCCCTTCCCTCCCGCGGAACCCATGACCCGACTTCTGTTTGCCGCCAGCGAGGCGGTGCCGCTGGTGAAGACCGGCGGCCTGGCCGATGTCGCCGGCGCGCTGCCGGCCGCCCTGATCGCCCTCGGCGTCGATGTTCGCGTCGTCCTGCCGGCCTATCGCGGCTGCCTCGACAAGCTCGAAGCGCCGACGGTGATCGGCGCGATGACCGTTCGCGGCCAGAGCTTCCGGATCTGGGAAGGCCGGCTCGCCGGCTCGCCGGTCATCCACTGGCTGGTCGACTACGCGCCGCTGTATGGCCGCGATGGCGATCCGTACCACGATCCGCAGCATCGTCCGTGGTCGGACAACGCCTGGCGCTTCGGCTGCTTCTGCGAAGCGGTGGCGCGGCTCGCCGCGGGCGAAGGCAGCGGCGGCTGGAAGCCGGACGTGGTCCATTGCCACGACTGGCAGACCGGCCTCGTTCCGGCCTGGCTCAAGCTGCGCATGGCCGGACCGCGCGCCGTGTTCACCATCCACAACCTCGCGTACGGCGGCCTGTTCCCGCGGGCGGCGTTCGAGTCGCTCGGCCTGCCGCCGGGCTGGTGGTCGATCGACGGACTGGAGTTCTACGGCCAGATGTCGTTCCTGAAAGCCGGCCTCGTCTATTCCGATGTCATCACCACGGTCAGCCCGCGCTATGCCGACGAAATCCGCACACCGGCGTTCGGCTGCGGCTTCGAAGGCGTGCTCGACAAGCTGTCGGCCCGCGTCCACGGCATTCTCAACGGCATCGACACCGACGCGTGGAATCCGGCCACCGATGCCCAGCTGGCCCAGACCTACAGCTCGTCGACCCTGAAGGCCGGCAAGCTCGCCAACCGTCACGCGCTGCAGGATGAGCTGCGCCTGCCGCGCGACGAGGCGATGACCGTCGTCGGCATGATCGGCCGGCTGACCGACCAGAAAGGCTTCGATCTGGTCGTGGCCGCGCTGCCGGAACTGATGAAGCTGCCGGTGCAGCTGGCGATCCTCGGCGCCGGCGACAAGGCGCTGGAAGCCGAACTGGCGATCGCCGCGACCCGCTACCCGGGCCGCATCGGCCTGAAGCTCGGCTATGACGATCAGCTCGCGCGGCGCATCGAGGCCGGCAGCGACCTGTTCCTGATGCCGTCGCGGTTCGAACCCTGCGGCTTGAACCAGATGTACAGCCAGCGCTACGGCACCGTGCCGGTCGTGCACCGGGTCGGCGGGCTGGCCGATACCGTGGTCGATGCCACGCCGCGCACGCTCAAGAACGGCACGGCGACCGGTGTGGTGTTCGAGGACGCGGATGTCGGCGGCATCGTCTACGGCGTCAGCCGCGGCGTCGAGCTGATGCACGACCCGATCGCCCGCATCGGCCTGCAGCACAGCGGCATGTCCCGCGATTTCTCGTGGGCCGCGTCCGCCCGGCAGTACCTCGCGCTGTATCGCTGAGCCGGCGCGACGCGACGTTCGATCGATTTCCCAAGCAGCGGCGCGCTCGGTAAAGTCGCGCCCGCTGCAGCCGCCCACCGCACCACGCACCGACCCCCGAGTCCCGCATGACCGAACAGATCGCGACCAATGTCCACTGGCACCACGGCGAAATCAGCCGCGCCGACCGCTACCGAGTCCTCGGCCAGAAGGGCGCCACGCTCTGGTTCACCGGCTTTTCCGGCAGCGGCAAGAGCACCGTCGCGGTCGCGCTCGAAAACGAACTGCTGAAGCGCGGCCGCCTGACCTACCGGCTGGACGGCGACAACATCCGACTCGGCATCAACAAGAACCTCGGCTTCACCGCCGCCGACCGCACCGAGAACATCCGTCGCATCGGCGAGATCGCCAAGCTCTTTACCGATGCCGGCGTCATCGCGCTGTCGAGCTTCATCAGCCCGTACCGCGCCGACCGCGATGCCGTGCGTACGCTGCATGCCGACAGCGGCATGGATTTCATCGAGATCTACGTCGACTGCCCGCTCGAGGAAGCCGAGAAGCGCGATCCGAAAGGCCTGTACAAGAAGGCCCGCGCCGGACAGATCAAGAACTTCACCGGCATTGACGATCCGTACGAAGCGCCGGAAGCGCCGGAACTGGTGCTGAAGACCGCCGAAATGACGCTGCAGCAGGAAGTCGACGCCGTGATCGCGCTGATGGTCAAGCGCGGGCTGATTCTCGACATCTGATCGTCGACGGGCTCGGCGAGTCACCGCCGGGCCCGAGGCCCCTCGCCCGCGCGTGACGGATCGCGCGACGGGGCCGCGCGCGTCGGCGCTCTGCAAGGCTTCAGCTTGCGCCGCGTGGCCGATGCGCGATCAGCGCGACGGCGATTGCCACTGCCATTCCCATTGCAGCCAGAAGGTTCGGGTATTGCCGAACTGCGACGGTGTGGCGCTGCGGGTCAGGGCGTCGTTGTTGATGCGGTAGTCGGCGTATTTCGCGGTCATCCGGCCGTAGCGCGCCCGGGCGCCGAGCGCGAACGCCGTCGCCAGATCCCATTCGATGGCAAACGCACGATCCGCCGCCGGGACCCGGTAGCCGTGGACCGCTGCCGTGCCGGCATACGGCCCGCTGGCGTAGGACAGCGTGCCGGAAACATCATCGAGGCCCTCCGCCGGCCGGTGCGGAATGCGATCCGCCGCGCCATTCAGGGCGGCAAGCGACGGCAGCGCCTGATCGAACCCCGTTCGGGCGGGGCCCGCCCGATGCTCGCGCTTGATGCTGGCGCGCAAGCCGGCCCATTCCTGCCACCAGCCCGTCGGCCGCGGCGTGACGGGATCGGCCGCCATGCCCGCAGCGCCGACCTGAGCGTCGACCGTCGCCCGCGGCGCCTGCGCGGCGACCGACATCGTGGCCGCCAGCAATCCGCCGAGCACGAGGGCCCCCGGCCATGGGGTACAGCGCGGAAGATTCCGAGGCATGGGCTTGCTCGGCGAGGGAGGTCAGCGGGTGATCGGCGCCACCGCATGCGCCTTGAGCGGGTGACGCCCGGCGTACCCCTTTGGCCGACCAAGGGCGGGTGAACCGCCGCGCACCGATGCCTGCGACCGCTCGTGCTGCTTGGTATCGTCCGACGTGCTGCCGCGCGTTCGAATCCGCGCAAGGCGCACCGCCGACTCCTGATTCGCGTTCGCCCCGGGCGACCGTTCGAGCATGCCCATGACCGCAGAAAGCAACCGCAGCAATAGCCTGTCCCCGGCCGGGCTTCCGGACATCGATCCGCTCGAGACGCGCGAATGGCTGGAATCGCTCGACGCCGTGCTGGCCGGCGCCGGCAGCGAGCGGGCGCAGTTCCTGATCCAGCGACTGGAGGCGCGCCTGCGCGACCGCGGCAGCGTGGCGCTCGCGCAACCGTATTCGGCCTATCGCAACAGCATTCCGCTGGACCAGCAGGGCGCCTACCCCGGCGATCTCGCGATCGAGGAGCGGATCACCGCCATCCTGCGCTGGAACGCGCTGGCCATGGTGATGCGGGCCAATGCCGCGTACGGCGATCTCGGCGGCCACATCGCGTCCTATGCCTCGGCCGCGGAAATCTTCGAAGCCGGCTTCAATCACTTCTTCGACGCGCGCGATCTGGTCTATTTCCAGCCGCATTCGGCGCCCGGCGTCTATGCCCGCGCGTTCCTCGAAGGTCGCCTGAGCGAATCGCAGCTCGCGCACTATCGGCAGGAACTCGCCGGCGGCGGGCTCTGCTCGTATCCGCACCCATGGCTGATGCCGGACTTCTGGCAGTTTCCGACCGGCTCGATGGGTCTGGGCCCGATCAGTGCGGTCTATCAGGCGCGCTTCCTGCGCTATCTGTGCGACCGCAAACTCAGCGGCGCGAACGACGATGTCGAGGGCCGTCACGGCGAGCGTCATGTCTGGGGCGTGTTCGGCGACGGCGAGATGGACGAGCCGGAGTCGATCGCCGGGCTGACCCTGGCCGCGCGCGAAAAGCTCGACAACCTGACCTTCATCGTCAACTGCAACCTGCAGCGTCTCGATGGCCCGGTGCGCGGCAACGGTCAGGTCATCCAGGAGTTCGAGGCGCTGTTCACCGGCGCCGGCTGGAACGTGATCAAGGTGCTGTGGGGATCGGACTGGGATGCGCTGTTCGCGCGCGATGCCGAGCACACCTTGCTGCGCATCTTCGCCAACACGCCAGACGGCGAATACCAGACGCTGGGCGCGAAGGACGGCGCCTACAACCTCGCGAACTTCTTCCAGCGCGACCCGGCGCTGGCGCGGCTGGTTGCCCACATGAGCGATGCCGAGATCGATGCCCTGAAGCGCGGCGGTCATGACCTGCGCAAGCTGCACGCCGCATTCGCCGCGGCCAAGGCGCACAAGGGCCGGCCGACCGTGATCCTGGCCAAGACCAAGAAGGGCTACGGCATGGGTAGCGCCGGCGAGTCGCGGATGACGTCGCATCAGGCCAAGAAGCTCGATGTCGAAGGCCTGAAGGTGTTTCGCGACCGCTTCCATCTTCCACTGTCGGATGACGATTGCGCCGCCCTGCGCTTCTATCGGCCGGCCGACGACAGCGTCGAACTGCGCTACCTGCGGGCCCGGCGCGAGGCGCTCGGCGGCTATCTGCCGTCGCGTCGCCCGGTCGCCGAGCCGGTCGCGGTGCCACCGCTGGCCAGGTACGCCGAGTTCGCGCTGCGTTCGGACGGCAAGGAGATGTCGACGACGATGGCCGCCGTGCGCATGCTCGGCGGCCTGCTGAAGGACAAGGGCTTGGGGCCGCGCATCGTGCCGATCGTCGCCGACGAGGCGCGCACCTTCGGCATGGCCAACCTGTTCCGGCAGGTCGGCATCTACTCGCCGGTCGGTCAGCTGTACGAGCCGGAAGATGCGTCGTCGATGCTGTCGTACCGCGAAGCCATCGACGGTCAACTGCTGGAAGAAGGCATCAACGAAGCGGGCGCCCTCGCCTCGTGGACGGCGGCCGCCACCTCGTACAGCGTCAACGGTCTGGCGATGCTGCCGGTCTACATCTACTACTCGATGTTCGGCTTCCAGCGCGTTGGCGACCTGATCTGGGCCGCGGCCGATCAGCGCGCCCGCGGCTTCCTGCTCGGGGCGACGGCCGGCCGCACGACCCTGGGCGGCGAGGGCCTGCAGCATCAGGACGGCAGCAGCCACGTGATCGCCGCCACCGTTCCGAACTGCCGCGCCTACGATCCGGCCTTCGCCTGCGAACTGGCCGTGATCATGGACCACGGCGCACGGCAGATGATGGAACGGCAGGTCGACGAGTTCTATTACCTGACCGTGATGAACGAGAACTACGCCCAGCCGTCGCTGCCGGCCGGCGTCGAAGCCGACATCATCAAGGGCATGTATCGCTACGGCGGCCATCTCGTGTCTGGCGCGAAAACCGTGGTTCGACTGCTCGGCTCGGGCACCATCCTGCGCGAGGTCATCGCGGCAGCGGACCTGCTGGCGAACGACTGGGGCATCGCATCGCAGGTCTACAGCGTCACCAGCTTCAGCGAGCTCGCGCGAGATGCCGCCGATGCCGCGCGCTGGAATCGCCTGCATCCCGATCAGCCGGCACGCATCAGCCATGTCGCGCAGCAACTGGCAGGAGCCAGCCTGACGATCGCGGCGAGCGACTACGTTCGTGCCTATCCGCAACTGATCGCGCCGTATGTCGACGGCCGCTACCTCACGCTGGGCACCGATGGCTTCGGCCGCAGTGACACGCGTGCCGCGCTGCGCCGCTTCTTCGAGGTCGATGCCCGCTCGATCGTCGTCGCCACGCTCGATGCCCTCGCGCGCAGCGGTGACTTGGACGCCGCGCGTGTGACCGACGCGATCGGCCGCTACGGCATCGACACGACAGCGTCAGCGCCGTGGACGCGCTGAGCTGATCTCGCCAACGGCGGCGGGCAACCGGCGGCAACTTGCGGAACCGACGGGCTCGATCCGATTCGCGGCTGGATCAGGCAGTACCAGCAAGGCCGCCGCTCTGTCAACGTGCTCGCGCCGGAGCCGATCCAGATGTCGCGTCGGGCGTCAGTCCGCGGTGAACCCGTTGACCAAGTGGGTGCTGTCGCAGAACGGCTTGTTGCGCGATCCACCGCAGCGGCAGAGCCGTGTCTCGGTGACGCGCGCCACCGTCCGGCCGGTGCCTGCGCAGATTTCCAGATTGCCGCAGACCGCCAGCGGTCCATTCGGTTCGGGATCGACCGCGAGCACCCCGTCGCGAATGGCCAGCGCAGTGGCATCCACGGTCGCGGGTTCGCCGCTGGCGACGAAGGCACCGACATGCGATCCATCGCAGAACGGCTTGTTCGACGAGCGTCCGCAGCGGCACAGCGTGGCGCGGTAGCCGATCGCGGCTCCGTGCAGCGCGATCGGCGCGCGCACCGCCAGCGGTCCGTTCTCGCGAACATGCAGCGTATTCACCCGTGGCGGCGCCTCCTGCGGGCCACCGTCGTGCCGCTGATAGCGGATCGCCCCGGACGGGCAGTTCTCGGCGACCGACACCAGCGTCTCGGGACGCGTTTCATCGGGCTTGATCCAGGTACCCGGCGTGTTCGCGAGGAAGACCTGCGGCAGGTTCAGCACGCAGTGCCGTGAATGGATGCAGCGCTTGCCGTCGAACGCGATGTCGATCGCCGTGCCCGACGCCCGCTCGATCCCGTCCGACGCGATTGCCGCGGCCGACGACGCCATCGGATCGGCCGCCGCCGGGCCGGACGCCGTCGCCGAAGCGGCGGGCAGCGCCGGCGAGGACATGGCCGCCGGCGGCGGCGCCGCGCTGCCGATGCCGATCTCCGCCAGAAGCGCATGAGCGGCCTCCAGCGCCTCGCCTGCCGCGATCAGCGCGTGATCCTCGGCGGAGAGACGCCGGACGGCTTCCAGCAACTGCCGGTTGCGCTCACCGAGCACTGCCCGTTCGATCGTTCCGCCCTGCAGCGGTGACAGCGCCCGGATCGTCGCGAAGCTGACGCCGGCCGTGCAGCCGGGCGCGGATTCGCTGGCCGGCAGCTGGCTCAGTCGACTGCCAATCTGTGCCAGCGCGCGCATCATCAGCACGCCGGATTTCAGCAGCGCGCGCTTGTCGACCGCCGGCCGCTGCGGCACGGCCCAGGCCTGCAGCAGCAGGCGCAACAT
Source organism: Nevskia sp. (assembly GCF_021732705.1). GTDB lineage: Bacteria > Pseudomonadota > Gammaproteobacteria > Nevskiales > Nevskiaceae > Nevskia. The sequence continues at coordinate 30,405 of NZ_JAKFUM010000002.1, forward strand.
CTGCACGTAGCTGGCGTTCGCCAGATCGATCAGGCTGGCTGCCGGCTCGGCCGTGATGTGCAGGCGACCCGTCGCGACGATCGGCGGCCGCATCAGCGGGTTGCGCGCCGCACGACGCGCCGGCGCGAACGAAGGCCTTGCTTCCAGCAGCGCTTGATACTCGCGGCGGATGGTCTGGAACCGTGCGAAATGCGAGTCGCCGCTGGTCACCGAACCCTCACCCTGCACCACGATCGTGTCCAGTGCCGCCAGCGCGCTGTCGAGACAGGCCACGGCCACGAGACCGGGCAGCGCTGTATCGGTCGGTCGTACCTGCAGCGAACGATCGCCACAGAACAGCACGTCCGCGCCAAGGGTGCCGGACAGGTAGCGCAGCCCCTCGCCGATCGCGGCGTACAGTTCGCCGACCGTGGCGTAGTCACCCCCGAACGGCATCAGTCGCGAGCGATCGACCCGGCGACGATAGCTCGATGCGGTGAAGCCCTGACCATCGGACAGCGCGGACGCCACCGGTCGTTCGAGATAGATGAAGTGATCGAGCGTGTCGAGATCGAACGGGGCCAGCTCGATCACGACGCCCGCCGGGTACATGCCCGGGCTCACCGGAAAGTTGGGTCGACCGAAATGCGGCGTGCCGCCCAGTGCGGCGGTGAGATTCGCAACCAGTGTCAGGTGCGTCATCTCCTCGAGCGCGACACCGAGGATCACCCGACGCCACTTTCGGACGGCGACGAGTTCGGCGTCGGACAGTTCCTCGTCGGTCGAGTCCTTCAGGCTGAACATCGCGTACAGATAGCAGCACATCAGGTTGTGCTCGATCTCGGCCGCCTCGCCGAGGGCGGCCATCAGCTGTTCGCGCGATTCGATCTGGACAATGCTCATGGCGGGTGCCGGTCTCGTCTTCCGTTACAGGTGTATCAAGCCGCGCTGATGGGCTATGGCCACCGCTTCGGTCCGACTGATTGCATCGAGCTTGGTCAGGATGCTCTTGACGTGCGTTTTCGCCGTGCCCTCGGTGATGTTCAGACGCCGCGCGATGTCCTTGTTGCTGCGGCCCTGCGACAACTGCACCAGCACTTCGATCTCGCGATGGGTCAGGCTTGGCCGCGCCATGCGCTGAAGGGCCTTGGCCGCCACCGAGTGCGAGGTGTACTGACCTCCGTCGGCCACCGCACGGATCGCGCTGAGAATTTCCTGTCGTGGCGCATCCTTCAGCAGATAGCCGCGGGCGCCGGCTCTGAGACACTGGAAAATGTCCTCGTCGCCGTCGTACGTGGTCATGATCAAGATGCGGATTTCGGGATAGCGCGCGATCAGCCGCTGCACCACGGTCAGGCCATCGGCCTTCGGCATGCGCAGGTCGAGCACGACGACATCCGGCTGCTTCTCCTCGAACAGGGCGATGGCCGTTTCGCCATCGCCGGCTTCGGCGATCACGGTCAGATCGCTCTGCAGGTTGATGATCGCAGCGAGCCCATCCCGGACGATCGGGTGATCATCGGCCAGCAGCACGGTGGTCTTGCGGGCGGTGGGCGCCGTCATGTCGAGGCCTCGGCTTGATCGGCAGCGATGCGGACAGAGATGCGGGTGCCCTGCCCGGTCCGGCTATCGATGTCCAGCCGTCCACCGATCGCCCGCGCCCGTTCGCGCATGTTGTCGAGCCCGAAACCCTGATGCGCGTACAGCGTCGGAATCTCGGCCATGCCCTGACCATCGTCATCCACCTGCAGCACGACGTCATCGGCCTCGCGCATCAGGCTGATGACGATGCGACTCGGCCGACCATGCCGCTGGGCGTTGCTGACGGCTTCCGTCGCGATGCGGAACAGTTCGTGTTCGATGGCCGGCCGCAGCCGGATCGCGGCAATCGGCTGGCTCAGCACGCAGCGGATGCGGCCGGGCACGGCCGAGCGATCCGCCAGTTGCTGCAAGGCGCTCTGCAGCCCCCCGACCTTGCTCTGGAATGGCTGCAGCGCCATCACCGAGCGCCTCGCTTCGGCCAGCCCGAACCGCGCAAGGTCCTTGATCTTGTCGACGAAGCCGCCGATGTCCGGCGACAGATTGCCGGATAGCGTCTCTTCCATCGCCTCGATCTGCATCAGCAGCCCGGTGAAATTCTGGGCGAGGCCATCGTGAATCTCGCGGCCGATGCGGTTGCGCTCCGCCAGCACGGCGGACTGCCGGCCTTCGCTCGCCGAACGCTCGGACAGCTCGCGCAGGCGCAAGGCCAGCGTCGCCTGATGCGCCAGCGCCTGCACCAGCTGCAGCTGCTCCTCGCCGAAATTGCAGGCATCCGTGAACCGCGCGGTGAAGGTGCCGATCACCTCGTCGCCCAGAATCAGCGGCACCCCCAGCAGCCCGCGCACGCCGAGCTTCTCGAAGAACGCGCGCAGCTGGCCGCCGTGATCCGGCATCTGGTCGAGATCGTAGACCACCGGTCGGCGCAGACGCACATGCTCCTTCCAGCGCAGGTCCCGGCCTGCCGGCCATTCGCGGGAGACCGGATCATCGCTGTCGGCATCGACGATGCGCCCGTCGCCGTAGATCAGATGCACCGCGAAGCGCGCGTGATGGACCGGTTCCGCGGCATCGACCGACCGGGCCGCGGAGTCGGTGACGTCGACCCCGTCGGCAGTGCCCGGTACGCGCAGCCACAGCGCGGCAGAACGCGCGCCGAGGCGCTCGGAAAGCACCATCAGGACCCGTCCCAGGGCCTGCTCGACCCGCGTTTCGGTCGCCAGCACATCGAGCGTCTGCTGCAGCGTGTGATTCGCGCCGGTGAGTTCCTGAAGCCGCAGGCGCGCAGCACTCTCGCGCTCTCGGCGGACCACGTCGATCAGGCGCTCGCGATGCATCGCCGACGCCACCACGCGCGCCGCCGTCGACAGGGCATCGATCTCGTGAAGCCGATAGGGCCGGCGACGCTCGCAATCGTCGAACGAGACGAAGCCCTGGTAGTGCCCGTCGACCAGGATCGGCAGGATCGCCGACGTCTGGTTCTGCAGGCGCTCGAAGTAGCGCTGCGTCGCCGCTGGCAGTTCGCCCGCGATCAGCCAGACCGGCTCGCCGCCGCGGATGCGCTGCAGGTGGTCGCCCAGCCAGTGCGATGGCAGTTCCCGATGCATCTGGCTGCCCAGCCGATCGATCAATGCTTCACCGACCCATTCGGCATGCACCCGATGCGTCGAACCGCCATCGCCGCACGCCTCGTGCAGCATCAGCTGGGTGCGACTCCAGCCGCCGGCTTTGCCCAGACGCTCGAGCGCAAGCGGCAGGGCGCTCGACAGATCGGCGGATTCCAGCAGCAGGCGGCTGGCTTCCGCAGCAGCGCCGAGCAACACCTCGCGATCGAGCAAGGCACGATTCGCCGCTTCCAGCGCCCGCGATCGTTCGTACGCCGCGAGGGCCTGCTGTTCGATGATGGCGCTGCGTCGGGCATCCTCCGCCAGCTGGGCGATTTGCAGGGCGATCGACGCATGCTGCGCCATCACTCTGGCGTGCTCCAGCTTGAACGTGCCGGGCCAGTCGAGGCGGGTGAAGCACAGCCCGAACAAGCCGACCAGACGGCCGCCGACGATCAGCGGAATGTCGATCACGCGCTGGTGTCCGCGCGCGCGATGCCACGCGATGCTGATCGGCCACGGGTGTCCTTCGAGATCGGCTTCGACCTCGAAGGACACCAGATCCTCCCGCCGCAGCCGCTCGACCCACGGTGCCGAGATGGCCTGCGGCACCGGCTCCCGCCACAGGGCCATCGCCGGATCGTGTTCGATCGAATCGTCCCGGTCATCGGTCACCGAGTACGCCATCCGCAGGTCCCCGGTGGCGTCGTCGTAGGTGAAGATCGCGGCCGATCGCGCACCGACGATGGAGTTGGCTTCACGCAGCAGCGCGCGCAGGAAATCCGGCACGTTGTGCAGGCCGACGAGGTTCAGGGTCGATCGTCGCAACACGTGATTGGCGCGCGTCAGCTGCTGCGCCTGTTCGCGCGCGGCCTGCTCGCGCTCCTGCGTGATCGCGGCCGACTTGGCCTCGTCGCCCAGACGCAGCAGTTCCAGGGATACCGTGATCTGGTCAGCGAGCAGCCGCAGCAGCCCGTGCGGCCGCTGCACCGGGGCGTCGCGGCTGGCAAACGCGAGGCCGAGCCACCCGAGCAGACGCTGATCGGCGCGCAGCGGTATCAGCCGCAGACCCTGCAGCCCGTGCTCGCGATTGAAGCGCACGAACCGCGGCCACAGGCGGATGGCCGCGTTGGGCACCTCGACGCTGTCGATGCCATCGACCATCAGCGCGTCGAGCAGGCGCCGTGCCTCAGCGGCGACCAGCGACACGGCATCGAGGCCGCGATGGCGCTGCTCGGCATGCGGAATGCGCCCCTGAGGGCCCATCAGCACCGGCAGGTAGGCGGTTTCACCATCGATCAGCGCGATCGCGCCGCTTTGCGCGCCGGCGAGCGGCAGCGTCGCGGCGAGCATGCGTTCGAGAAAGCCATCGATGTCGTCGTCCTCGCCGAAACCGCCGATGGCGCTGTGCATGGCGGCGTTGGCCAGTGTCAGTTCCTCGTTGCGAAGCCGTGCCTGGCGCAGGCTGACTTCCCGCTCTTCGAGCAAGGCGCGCTGCACGTCGTGGCGCTCGAGTGCCGCGACGATGCCGTCGCAGGCGGCCCGAAGCGCGGCGAGACAGGCACGGTCGATCGCGGGCTCGGTCGACCAGTCGAAGCAGAGCCAGTGATCGACCTGGCCACGAAAGCGGATCGGCAGCAGCAGGTTGGCCCGGCAGCCGATCGCCTGCCAGTGCGCGCGCGACCGCGGATCGTGCAGGTCGTCGATGCCGACGTACACCGCCTCTTCCCGCTTCAGCCGATGCAGGAAGTCGACGAAATCGGCCGTCGGCGGGACCTCCACCGGTGCCAGCGACGGCACGCCCGGACGCGTCCAGAGCAGTTGGCTCAGTGCAATCGACGGCTCGACCGATGATCCGGGAAACCCGCCGAACGCCGCCCGGTCAGCACCGACGGTCTCGGCCATCAACGCCAGCCAGCGTCGCAGGCCCGCCTCGAACGGCTCTTCGCTCATCAGGGCGCGGCTCGCGGCGACCGAAGCCTCGAGCACGGCATTGAGCGCCAGCGCATCGCGGGTGCGGGCCTGCTCGATCGTCAGCCGCGACTGCTCGAGCCGGTGCCGTGCCAATGCGTCGCTGATGGTCGACGCGATGGTCTGCATGGCTGCCAGATCGGCATCGGCGAATTCATCGAGCGCGCAACCGAAGTCGAAACCCAGCAGGCCCCAGATCTGGCCTTCGATCATCAGCGGATAGCAGACGCCCCAGGCGACGCCGAGTGCGAGCTGCTCGCTGCGAAAAGGTTCGTCGAGCGTGTCGATCTCGACCAGCAGGCGGCCGGATTGCCGGAGTTCGGCGAAGCAGCGCGTCCAGGTGCTGTCGTGCCGAAGCATGGCGAAGCGTGCCATCGGCGTATCGGATTGCCGCTGCACGCCGGGGCGTGTCCACTCGTGACCGAGCGTCTGCCAGCCGTGACGCTCGGGATCGGCCGGGGTCCAGTCGATCCGCGCCATCGCCGCACGGATGGCGGAGGTCGCTTCGCCGACGCGGCGCAGCACGCCCCCGAAGCAGCTGTCCGGATCGCGCGCCGCCAGCAGTTCCTCGGCCGACGCGGCCACCGCCGCCAGCAGGCGCGTGTGCCGCTCGAGCCGACGCGCCGCCTCCGCTGCTGCATCGGCCCGATCGATCTCCGCCTGTCGCCGGGCCTGCTCGGTCTGATTGCGGATGACGGCGGACGCGATCGCCGATGCCGCTGCGCGCAGGGCATCGATCTCGATCGCCTGAAACGGCCGGTCGTGACTGCAGTTGTCGCAGCCGATGGCGCCCCAGAAGCGCTGTTCGACGATGATCGGCACGAACAGATCGGACCGCGACGCCGTCGCGATGCTGAGCGCATGGTTCGCCCCGGTCTTCTGCGCCACCGGCGAGCTGTAGACCATTCCCGCCAGCAGCGGCCGGAACACTTCCTCGTATTCGGCATACGCGAACGGACCCGGGCCGATGACCTCGCACAGCGCCTTCAGACCCGGGCGATGCGCTTCGGCGGCGATGAAGCCGGCCTGTTCGTCATGCGAGTAGCGGATGACCCAGAAGCGGTCGAGATCGCTCGCCCGCTGCAGCGCCTCGCAGGTCAGCCGCAGGGCATGATCGAGGTCCGGCAGTTCGAGCATGTGCCGCGAGATGGCGACCAGCGCCGACAGCAGCCAGCTGCCATCCGACGATGCGGCGTCGCCGGCGATTCCAGCAGCGGCAGCAGGTGGCAGGAAGGCACCGGGATCGTTCACGTCGAAATCGTAGCGCGCACGCCTGTGTCGGCGCATCCGGTTCCACGCGAGGCGCCATGCCAGGTTCGGCAGGCGTCGGTCCACTCAGCGTCCCTCGCCTGAATCGAGCTGCGGCAGCGGTGCGTCCTGCCAGCCACCGCCGAGCGCGCGGTAGATCGCGATGAGGCTGGTCGCCATTGCCGTGCGCGACTGGCTCTCCCGGTCTTCCGCTTCCAGCAGCACGCGTTCGGCATCCAGTACCTGCAGGAAATTGCTGATCCCGCCTTCGTAGCGCAGCCGCGACAATCGGGCGGCGGCGGCGCTCGCCTCCGCGGCATCGCGCAGATGGGCATAGCGGGCGCGGGCGCGGGTGTAGGCGATGAATGCGTTCTCGGTTTCCTCCAGCGCCCCGAGCACCGTTTGCTGATACCGGGCCAGCGCCCCTTCGGTGACGGCGCGCGAGCTGTCGATCCGGGCGAACACGCGGCCGAGATCGAATGCCGCCCAACGGATGCCGGGACCGAGCGTGTAGGTATCGGTGCCGGATGCGCCGAGCCCGGTGCCGGTCAGTGCCGCGTAGCCGATGCTGCCGCTGAAGGTCACGCGCGGAAACAGATCGCCCACGGCAACGCCGATCCGCGCGGTGGCGGCATGCAGCTCGCTTTCCGCCCGCTGGATGTCCGGGCGGCGGCGCAGCAGATCGGCCGGCGTTCCGATGGCGACGATTTCCGGCAACGCAGGCCAGGCTGGCGGCGACGCCAGCTCATCGATCAGGGCCTCCGGCAGCTGCCCCGTCAGCACCGCCAGCCGATGCTGCGCCTGCGCAACGCTGACTTCGAGCAGCGGAATCGTCGCCAGCGTCGTGGCCAGCTGCGCGCGCGCCTGACTGGTGTCGAGTTCCGTGCCGCGGCCGGCATCAAGCCGGACCTGGGTCACGTCCAGCGTCGTGCGCTGATTGCCGGCGTTGCGTCGGGCAACGCCCAGCTGATCCTGCGCGCCGCGCAGCTCGAAGTAGCTGCGGGCGACATTGGCCGCGAGCAGCACCTGGGCATTGCGCAGATTGGACTCCGCCGCTGCCAGGTCCGCCGTCGATGCCTCGACACTGCGCCGCACGCGGCCAAAGAAATCCAGTTCCCAGGTGACATCGAAGCCGGCATCGACGATTTCCGTGGTCCGCGGCGCCCCCGGCAGCTGCAGGTCTTCGCTCTGTTGCTGCTTGGTGTAACCACCGCCGACGGACGCGGTCGGCAGTTGGTCGAACCGCGTCAGCCGCCGCTGCGCCCGGGCGGCATTCAGGGTGGCCAGCGCCGCCTTCAGGTCATTGTTGTGGCGGAGCGCGGCATCGACCAGCCGGTCCAGCTGCGGATCGCCGAAGCGCGTCCAGAACGCCGCGATGTCCAGCGAGGCCGGGGACAGGCCCCGGTCGAGTCGGGCGAAGCCATCCGGCAGTGTCGATGGCGGGGACCGGAAATCCGGCCCCACCGCGCAGCCCGCGGAAAGGACCGACAGCACCAGCGCCACGCTCAGACGGATTTGACGGTCAGACATGGCCGTGCCCCGGCTGCGTGCCGTCATGCCCCGGCGGCGCGACCTTCCGGGGCGCCACGGCGGAGCTGAAGGCGACGAAGAACACCGGCGTGAAGAACAGCCCGAACAACGTCACGCCGATCATGCCGCTGAACACCGCGACGCCCATCGCCTTCGAGACTTCCGCGCCGGCACCGGTGGCGCGCACCAGCGGCAGCACGCCCATGATGAAGGCGAAGCTGGTCATCAGGATCGGCCGCAGACGCAACTTGCAGGCTTCGATCGCGGCCTCGATCCGGTCGCGGCCCTCGTCATGCAGCTGCTTGGCGAATTCGACGATCAGGATCGCGTTCTTGCACGCCAAGCCCACCAGCACGACCAGCCCGACCTGGGTGAAGACATTGTTGTCGCCGCCTTGCAGCAGCACGCCGAGCACCGCGGCGAAGATGCACATCGGCACGATCAGGATGACCGCCAGCGGCAGGGTCAGGCTTTCGTATTGCGCCGCAAGCACCAGAAACACGAACAGCACGCACAGCGGAAACACGGTCAGCATGGTGCCGCCGGACGAAATCTGCTGGAACGCGAGGTCGGTCCACTCGAAGGTCATGCCGGACGGCAGGGTCTCGTCGAGGATGCGGCTGATTTCGGCCTGCGCCTCTCCCGATGACACGCCCGGTGCGCCGCCGCCGTTGATGTCGGCCGAGCGATAGGCGTTGTAGCGCTGCACCACTTCCGGGCCGAACGATTCGCGAATCGCCATCACCGACCCCAGCGGCACCATCTGGCCATCGCGCGTGCGGGTCTGCAGGGTGGCGATGTCCTCGACCTGCGAACGGAACGGCGCATCGGCCTGCACCACGACTCGGAAGGTCCTGCCAAAGCGATTGAAATCGTTGACGTAGAGCGAACCGAGAAACACCTGCAGGGTCTGGAAGACATCGGTCAGCGCGATGTTCTGTTCCTTGACCTTCACGCGATCGACATCGGCAAACAGCTGCGGCACGTTGATCTGGTAGTTCGAGAACATGCCGGCCAGCTTCGGGTTCTGCCAGGCCTTGCCGAGCGATTCGTTGACGGCCGCCGCCAGCGCTTCCGGCCCGCGATCGCTGCGATCCTCGACCTGCAGCTTGAAGCCGCCCAGCTGGCCAAGGCCGATCACCGGCGGCGGCGGAAACACGGCAACGAAGGCGTCCTGGATCGACCCGAACTGCTGGTTCAAGGCACCAGCGATGGCATTGCCGGACAGCTCCGGCGTGGTCCGCTGCTCGAACGGCTTCAGCGGAATGAACATCACCGCCGCACTGGACGTGTTGACGAAGCCGTTGATCGACAGACCCGGAAACTGCACCGCGGCCGACACGCCGGGATGGGCCAGCGCGATCTCGCCCATGCGTCGCGTGACGGCTTCGGTGCGGTCGAGCGAGGCCGCGGGCGGAAGCTGCGCGATGCCGATCAGGTACTGCTTGTCCTGCCCCGGGATGAAGCCGCCCGGAACCGCACTGAACGCGTAGTAGGTCGCACCGAGCAGCCCGGCGTAGATCACGAATGCCAGCCCGCGACGATGCGTCAGGATGCAGACCCAGCGCCCGTAACCGGTGCTGGCAGCATCGAACGCGCGATTGAACGGGCGGAACAGCCAGCCGAGCGCGCGATCCAGCACGCGCGTCAGCAGGTCCTTCTGCGTGTGGTGGTCGCGCAACAGCAGGCCGGCGAGCGCCGGGGACAAGGTCAGCGAGTTGATCGCCGAAATGATCGTGGCGATGGCGATGGTCAGCGCGAACTGCCGGTAGAACTGCCCGGTCAGCCCGGGGACCAGCGCCACCGGCACGAACACCGCGCTGAGCACCAGCGCGATCGCGACGATCGGCCCGCTGACTTCCGACATCGCGATGCGCGTCGCCTCGCGCGGCGCATGCCCGAGCATGATGTTGCGCTCGACATTCTCGACCACGACGATGGCGTCATCGACGACGATGCCGATCGCCAGCACCATGCCGAACAGGCTCAGCGTATTGATCGAGAAGCCGACCATCAGCATCACGCCGAAGGTGCCGATGATCGAGACCGGCACCGCGATCAGCGGAATGATCGACGCGCGCCAGGTCTGCAGGAACAGGATCACCACCAGCACCACGAGCGCGATCGCTTCGAGCAAGGTGTGGACGACCGACTGGATCGACTCCCGCACGAACACGGTCGGGTCGTAGACCACCGAGTAGTCCATGCCGGCCGGGAAGCTGGCCTTCAACTGGTCCATCGTCTGCCGCACCGAGGTCGACAGCGCCAGGGCATTGGAGCCCGGCGACTGGAAGATCGGCAACGCGACGGCCTGCTCGTTGTTCAGCAGGCTGCGCAGCGAGTACTGCGCCGCCCCGAGCTCGATCCGCGCCACATCCTTGATCGTCGTGACTTCGCCGTCACGCCCGGTCTTGATCACGATGTCGGCGAACTGGCTTTCGTCGAGCAGTCGGCCAGTGGCATTGATCGCGAGCTGGAACTGCGCTTCCGGCGCCGGCGGCGCGCCGATCTGCCCGGCCGCGACCTGCAGGTTCTGCTCGCGGATGGCGGCCACGACATCGCCCGCCGTCAGCGAGCGCGCCGCGAGCTTCTGCGGATCGAGCCAGATGCGCATGGAATAGTCGCCGGCGCCGAACACCTGGACATCGCCCATGCCGGGCAGGCGGCCCAGCTGGTCGCGAACGTTCAGCACCGCGTAGTTGCGCAGATACAACGAGTCGTAGCGGCCATCGGGAGAGCGCAGATGGACGACCATCGTCAGATCCGGCGAACTCTTGCGCGTGGTCACGCCGAGATTGCGAACTTCTTCCGGCAACCGCGGCAGCGCCTGCGCGACGCGGTTCTGCACCTGGACCTGTGCGCGGTCGATGTCGGTGCCGATGCGGAAGGTGATGGTCAGCGTGAGATTGCCGTCGACCGTTGCCGTCGATGACATGTACAGCATGTCCTCGACGCCGACGATCTCCTGTTCGAGCGGCGCGGCAACGGTGTCGGAAATCACCGATGGATTGGCGCCGGGGTACGCCGCGCGCACCACCACCGACGGCGGGACCACTTCCGGGTATTCGCTGATCGGCAGCTGGAAGATCGCGATGGCGCCGCCGATCGTGATGAAGATCGACAGCACCGCGGCGAAGATCGGACGGTCGATGAAGAAGAAGGCGAATTTCATCGTCGATCAGCCTTTCGCCGCAGCGGTGACCGGCGTCTGCGATTCGACCATCGGCACCGGCTGTGGCGTCACCGGCGATCCGGGACGCACGCGCTGCAGGCCGTTGACGACGATCTTCTCGCCCGGCTTGAGTCCTTCCCGCACCACGCGCAGACCATCGACGACCGGACCGATCTTCACCGGGCGGTACTCGGTGCTGCCGTCTTCCTTCACCACCAGCACGTACTTCACGTTCTGGTCCGTGCCGATGGCGCTGTCGCGGATCAATGTCGCGTCGTACTGGCCGCTGCCGAGCAGCTTGACCCGCGCGAACAGGCCCGGCGTGTACAGCCGCTTGTCGTTTCTGAACTGTCCGCGCGCGAGGATGGTGCCGGTCTGCGGATTGATGGCGTTGTCGACGAACACCATCACGCCTTCGTGCGGATGTCCTTCCTCACTGGCCAGCCCGACGAACAAGGGATTGGGCGTGTCGCGCGAACTCTTTCGCTCGCCTCGCCGCGCGAGTTCGCCATAGCGCAGGAAGGCACGTTCGTCGGCATTGAACTCGACGTAGATCGGATCGATCGAGACCACCGTCGTCAGCAGCGTCGTGCCGCCGGTCACCAGATTGCCGAGCGTCACCGCCGCGCGGCTGACCAGCCCGCTGATCGGGGCATGAACCTTGGTGAACTCCAGATTCAGTGCCGCCGACTGCACTGCCGCTTCGGCACCCTGCAGGCCGGCCTCCTGCTGCCGCACTTGGCTGACGCGCTGGTCGTATTCCTCGCGCGAGATCGCGCGAGCGCTGAGCAGGGTCTCGGCGCGCGCAAGATCCGCCTTCGCCAGCGCCAGCGTGCTGCGGCCTTTCGACAGTTCCGCCTGCGCCCGGTCGTACTCGGCCTGGTACGGGCGCGGATCGATCTCGAACAGCAGTTCGCCGGCCTTCACTTCCCGTCCCTGCGCGAACGCGACGCGCTGGATGTAACCCGACACGCGCGGTCGCACTTCGACCCGTTCCACCGCTTCGAAGCGGCCGGTGAACTCGTCGTAGTCGGTGATCTGGCGCGTCAGCACTTCGGCAACGCTGACCGGCGGCGGACCCTGCTGGGGCTTGGGCGTCGGCTTGCCACAGCCGGCAAGGCTCGCTGCAGCGCAACTGACCACCACGGAAAGCACAGCAAGCCGAGGGCGCATGGATTCGGTTCCGGCATCTGGAGGCGGCGGTCATCCCTCGCGCCTCCGGTCCGCCAGAGCCCGCGACGGGACTCCGTCAGGTGCTGAAAGTGTCCGAGAGCGGCGGCACCGCGCCCATTCGTCACATGGCCGGGGCGTGTTCCTGCATCGGAGCGATCCGACGCTCTGCCTTTGGAGGCAGATCGATGCACCAGAACGGCCGACGTGCCGCTCGATCGACCGTGTCGCGAGCACGAAATGCCGCCGGCCGCGCCAGGGCGCATGAATCACGGGATTCCTCGCCTTTTCAAGGCGCTGGCGTGTTGCGGGAGCATCCGAAAGTGCCCGGAACGCACGACATCCCGCCGCTTCGGCTCCCCCATTCGAGTGGCTGCCCATCGCTTGCAGCGCTGCGTCCGCTTGCTCAGCCTTGCGGCCGTATCGTGTCAAACCGGGTCAGCGCGGATGGCGAATGCCGGCAGCTCATGGACGACAGCGACCACGCCTTGCGCGATGTCGCCGCTAGCGCATCGTCGCGGGCACGCGGCGCTGGAAGCAGTCCACCGCGGCCCGGGCGGCCGGTCCGGCGAGTTCCGGGCGCACCGTGACCAGATACAGCTCCATGTTGCGTTCGCCGCCGACCGCCAGCGGCAGCGGTCGCACGCTGCCGTCGCGCAGCGCCGTCGCCAGCAGGTGTTCCGGCAGCCAGGCATAGCCGAGGCCGGCCTTCACGGTGGCCAGCGAGGCTTCGATGCTGCTGACCGTGCAGCGCCGGCTGGCACCGAGCCAGCCCTCGTTGCGCGGCCGCTTCTGGCCCGAATCGCGGACCACGACCTGGACATGGCGCGCCAGATGCTCGGTGGTCAGCGGCACCTCGACCGCGAACAGCGGGTGGTCCGGTGCGGCGATGGCGATGAAGCGGATGTCCATCAGGAAGCTGCCGAGGAAGCCCGGCGGCACGCGGCTGGTGACGACGACATCGGCCGCCGCGTCCTCGATCGCCTGCTCGGCACCGGACAGCACGGCGTCCGATACCTGCATCTGCGTGCTCGGACACAGTTGCTGCAGCTCGGCCACGATCGACAGCAGCAGACCGCGCGGGAATGCGACATCGACCACCAGCCGCAGCTCCGGCTCCCAGCCCTGCTTGAGCTTGCGCGCGAGCTGTTCGAGCGTTTCCAGATCGCGCAGCAGTGGCCGGGCACGCTGCAGCAGCACCCGGCCGTGCTCGGTCAGCACCGCCTTGCGGCCCTCGACCACCAGCAGCGGCACGTCGAGCGCTTCCTGCAACCGCGCCAGTGCGTAGCTGACCGCCGGCTGGCTCTTGTGCAGCGCCGCGGCGGCCTGCGCGTAACCGCCGTGGTCGATCACCGCCGCCAGCACGGCCCATTGGTCCAGCGAGGTTTTCGGCGTCGTCATTCCTCGAAAATATCAAGTTACTTGATTGATGGCATCCGAATTTCGAGCTTTTTTATAGAAATCATGGCTACTACAGTGTTCGCACACCTACCGGAGATCACGCCATGAATCAGATTCGACTCGCCAGCGACCGCGGCCACGCCCAGCACGGCTGGCTCGATTCGCATCACAGCTTTTCGTTCGGCAGCTACTTCGACCCCGAGCACGTCGAATACGGCCCGCTGCGGGTGATCAACGAGGACCGCGTGCAGCCCGGCAACGGCTTCGGCACCCATGGCCATCGCGACATGGAAATCATCAGCTACGTGCTGGCCGGCGAACTCGCCCATCAGGATTCGCTCGGCAACGGCTCGGTGATCCGCCCGGGCGACGTGCAGCGGATGAGCGCCGGCACTGGCGTGCGCCACAGCGAGTTCAACCCGTCGCAGACCGATCCCGTCCACTTCCTGCAGATCTGGATCCAGCCGAGCCAGACCGGCATCGCGCCGAGCTACGAGGAAAAGCGCTTCGACGACGCCGACAAGCGCGGCCGCCTGCGCCTGATCGCCTCGCCGGATGCCGCCGACGGCTCGGTGCTGATCCATCAGGACGCCCGGCTGTACGCCGGCCTGTTCGATGGCCGCGAGGCCGCGACCCTGATGCTCGCCCCCGGCCGCCGCGCCTATGTCCACGTGGCGCGCGGCGCGATCCGCGCCAACGGCGTGCGGCTTGCGGCCGGCGATGCGCTGAAGGTCGCTTCGCTCGACGAAGTCGGCCTGAGCGATGGCGAGCACGCCGAAGTGCTGGTCTTCGACCTGCCGGGCGAACAACCGACCCGCCGCAACTGATCCACCCGCCGCACCGCACCACCACCATCACCATCACCGAAGGGAGAACCGCCATGTCAAACCTCACCACCCTCGCCAAGCGCTCCGAGAAGGGCCTGCTGACGCCGGACAACTGCGTGCTCGCGATGATCGACCTGCAGCCGCAGATGCTGTTCGGCGTCTCCAGCCACGATCGTCAGACGATCATCAATAACAATGTCTTGCTGGCCAAGGCCGCGCAGGTCTTCGGCGTTCCGGTCGTGCTGTCGACCGTCGAGAGCAAGGCCTTCAGCGGCAACACCTGGCCGCAGCTGCTGGCCGCGCTGCCCGGCGTCGAGCCGATCGAGCGCAGCTCGATGAACTCCTGGGATGACGCCAACTTCGTCGCCGCGATCGAGAAGACCGGTCGCAAGAAGATCGTGCTGACCGGCCTGTGGACGGAAACCTGCGTCGCGCTGCCGACGATCCAGGCGATCCACGATGGCTACGAGGTCTACGTTGCCGAAGACTGCTGCGGCGACGTCAGCCTGCTGGCCCACGACAACGCGATGAAGCGCGTCTATCAGGCCGGTGCGAAGCCGGTGACGGCGCTGTCGACCCTGCTGGAGTGGCAGCGCGACTGGGCCCAGCGCGACACCTACGACGCGGTGATGGACATCGTGAAGACCCACAGCGGCGCGTATGGCGCCGGCGTCGAATACGCCTACACCATGGTTCATGGCGCGCCGCCGACCGTGCTCGCCCCGTACCGCGTGCCGGCCCCGGCCGCGCACGGCTGAGCCGGACTGCCGCGGACGACCGGCGCGCAGCGTCGATCGTCCGCGTACCGACGCCGCCCCACGAATCTGGAGACGCCGCCATGAAGATGTATCTGCTGTCGCTGGGCGCCGGCCTGCTGGTCGGTGCGATATACGCGCTGCTGAACGTGCGCTCGCCGGCCCCGCCGGTGATCGCGCTCGTCGGACTGATGGGCATCCTGCTCGGCGAGCAGGCGGTGCCGCTGGTCAAGCGGGTGCTGGTCGCGAAGGAGCCGGTCACCGTCGGCTGGGTCAAGGCGCAGTGCGGCGAGCATGTGTTCGGCGAACTGCCGGGCAAGGCCACCGTCAAGCCGCGCGCACAGGGAGACGCCGCATGAACGCCGTGCCCCCGGTCAAGGCCGAGATGATCGTCCGCAACGCGCGGATCACCACGCTCGATCGCCAGAAGCCGCAGGCCACGGCGCTGGCGATCGCCGAGGGCCGCTTCGTGGCGGTCGGCACCGACGAGGAGGTGATGGCGCTGGCCGGTGCCGGCACGCAAGTGATCGATGCCGGCCAGCGGCGGCTGATCCCCGGGCTGATCGATTCGCACATCCACGTCATCCGCGGCGGCCTGAACTACAACCTCGAGCTGCGCTGGGATGGCGTGCCGTCGCTCGCCGATGCGATGCGGATGCTGCGCGAGCAGGTGGCCCGCACGCCGGCGCCGCAGTGGATTCGCGTGGTCGGCGGCTTCAGCGAATGGCAGTTCGCCGAGCGCCGCCTGCCGACGCTCGACGAATTGAACGCCGCGGCACCGGACACGCCGGTGTTCATCCTGCATCTCTACGACCGCGCGCTGCTCAACGCCGCCGCGCTGCGCGCCGCCGGCTACACCCGCGACACGCCGAATCCGCCCGGCGGCTGGATCGTCAAGGACCACCGCGGCGAACCGACCGGCCTGCTGCTCGCCGAACCGAACGCGCTGCTGCTGTATTCGGCGCTGGCCAAGGGACCGAAGCTGCCGGTGGAGTATCAGAAGAACTCGACGCGCCACTTCATGCGCGAACTGAACCGGCTCGGTGTCACCAGCGTCGTCGATGCCGGCGGCGGCTTCCAGAACTACCCGGACGACTATCAGGTCATCGAGGACCTGCACGCCGCCGGCGAACTGACGCTGCGCATCGCCTACAACCTGTTCACCCAGAAGCCGAAGGAAGAAGTCGCCGACTTCACGAAGTGGGCGACGATGGTCAAGCCGGGTCAGGGCGATGCGATGTACCGCCACAACGGTGCCGGCGAAATGCTGGTGTTCTCAGCGGCGGATTTCGAGGACTTCCGCCAGCCGCGCCCGGAACTGCCGCCCGGCATGGAACCCGACCTCGAGGCGGTGGTGCGAGTGCTGGTCGCCAACCGCTGGCCGTTCCGTCTCCATGCGACCTACGACGAATCGATCGCCCGCGCACTGAGCGTGTTCGAGAAGGTCGACGCGGAGCTGCCGTTCGACGGCCTGCACTGGTTCTTCGATCACGCCGAAACGGTCAGCGACCGCAACATCGCGCGCATCGCCCGGCTGGGCGGCGGCATCGCGATCCAGCACCGCATGTCCTACCAGGGCGAGTACTTCATCGAGCGCTACGGCACGAAGGCCGTCGAACGCACGCCGCCGTACAAGCGGATGCTGGAGATGGGCGTTCACGTCGGCGCCGGCACCGATGCCACCCGCGTGGCCAGCTACGACCCGTGGAATGCGCTGTGGTGGCTGACCACCGGCAAGACCGTCGGCGGCACGCGAATGTATCCGCCGGCCCACCTCGTCGACCGCGAGACGGCGCTCGGCTTGTACACGAAGGCCAACGCCTGGTTCTCGAACGAGGAAGGCGCCAAGGGCCAGATCAAGGTCGGCCAACTGGCCGATTTCGCGCTGCTGTCGGCCGACTACTTCAGCGTGCCGGAAGACCAGATCCGCCAGCTGGTGTCGGTGCTGACCGTCGTCGGCGGCAAGCCGGTCTACGGCGACGACGCGTTCAAGCCGCTGGCACCGATCCTGCCGCCGGCGATGCCGGACTGGTCGCCGGTCAACTTCGGCAGCGGCTACTTCAAGCCCGATCGCGAAGCGCTGCACGCGAAGGCGCAGGCGAGCTGCGGCTGCGCGTCGAGCTGCCAGGTCCACGGCCATGCCCACGGCCGTGCCGACACCACCGCAACCGACGACCCGCGCGGCTTCTGGGGCGCGCTCGGCTGCTCGTGCTGGGCATTCTGATCATGACCGACACCGCCAACGTACCGATGGCCATCGTCCGTCCGGGCACCGTCGCGCCGCTGCTGAGCTTCGTCGCCGGTTATGTCGATACCGTCGGCTTCATCGCGCTGTTCGGCCTGTTCACGGCCCACGTCACCGGCAACTTCGTGCTGATCGGCGCGTCGTTCGTGCACGGTGCCGATGGCGGCGTGATCGCCAAGCTGCTGGCGCTGCCGGTGTTCATCGTCGCCGTGGCGCTGACCACGGCCTTCGTGCGCCACCGCGAACGCCGGCAGCGGCGCGCGCTGACCCCGGTGCTGTGGGCGCAGATCGTGCTGCTGGGCGGCTTCGTGATCGCGGCCGTGCTGGCGGCCCCGATCAGCGCCGCCGACGCACCCGGCGCCGTGCTCGCCGGCCTGCTCGGTGTGGCCGCGATGGGCGTGCAGAACGCGGCCTCGCGGCTGGTGTTCACGACGCTGTCACCGACCACGGTGATGACCGGCAACGTGACCCAGGTGGTGATCGACAGCGTCGACCTGCTGCGCGGTTCGACTGCCGACACCCGGGCGTCGACGCAAGCGCGGATTCGCAAGATGTGGCCGCCCGTGCTGGCGTTCGCGATCGGTGCCGCGGCCGGTGCGGTGCTGTACGCGCTGCTCGGCATCGCCTGCCTGCTGGTGCCGATGCTGGCGATAGCCGTCGTCTCGAGGATCGCCCAGCCTGCGGGCGCGACCGCATGAGCCGCGCCGTGTATGCGCTGGCTCGCGGCGGGCTGTGTCTGGCCTTTGTCTACAGCGGCCTGAGCAAGCTGCTCGACTTCCCGGCAGCGATCGCCGAGCAGCAGCACTTCGGCCTGTCGCCCCCGGCGCTGTTCGCCGCCATCACCATTGCCGTGCAGCTCGGCGGCTCGGCACTGGTGCTGTTCGGGCGTGGTCTCGGCGCGGCAGCGGGTGCGCTGATGCTGGCCGGTTTCACCGTGCTGGCCACGGTCATCGGGCATCCGTTCTGGACGATGACGGGCCTCGAGCGCTTCCACAACCTCAATGCCTTCCTCGAACATGCCGGGCTCGTCGGCGGCTTCACGATCGTGGCGCTGCTGGCGCGGTCGTCGCGCATCCGCGCCACGCACGGCTGAATCACGATGCGGATACCGCTCGCCGTGCTCGCCGTTGCGCTGCCGGCCTGCGGGCTGGCGGGAGTTCCGGACTGTTCCATCGCGCTCGATGGCAACGATCCGCAGCGATACCTGTGCTTCGGCGGCGAAGTGCGGCTGCGCTACGAGCGCCGCGGCAACGATGATTTCGGCACTGGCGACGGCGACTCCGACGCCGCATACCTGCTGCAGCGCGTGGCCCTGCAGGCGGATCTGCACGCCAGCGCGCACTGGCGCCTGTTCGCGCAGGCGCTGTCTGCCATTCAGTACGGTGATCGCGCCACGGCATCGCCGATCAATCAAAACCCGATCGATCTCCAGCAGGCGTTCGTCGACTACGGATTCGGCGACGTCGCTGCGAGCCGCGGCAGGCTGACCGCGCGGCTCGGCCGCTTCGGCCTGAACCTCGGCTCGGGCCGGCTGGTCGCGACCCGCGCCGCACCCAACGTGCCGTACAAGTTCGACGGCCTGCAGCTGATCGCCTCGCGGGGCCGAGAGCAACTGCAGGGCTTTCTGCTGCGGCCGTCGCAGGAATCGCAGCGCCAGCTGGACGGCCAGAATGATGGCCGGAGCCTCTGGGGCCTCTACGCGACCGCGCCGACCGGCTGGCCGCTGCCGGCGACGCTCGATCTGTACTACCTCGGCGCTCGCGATGACCAGCGCCGCTATGTCCGCGGCGAGGCCGACGAGCAGCGTCACAGCATCGGCGCACGGCTGTCCGGTGATCGAGACCCCTGGCGCTACGACTGGGAAGCCGTCGTGCAAGTCGGCCGCTTCGGGGATCAGGAGATACGGGCCTGGACGCTCGCCAGCGATACCGGCTACCGATTTCGCGGGCATCCCTGGCAGCCGCAGATCAGCCTCAAGGCCGACTATGCCAGCGGCGATGCACGCGGCACCGGCAGGCGTCTCGGCAGTTTCAATCCGCTGTACTTCCGGGCGGCGTATTTCAACGATGCGGCGCTGATCCGTCCCACCAACATCATCGACCTGCATCCGTCCCTGCAACTGAAGCCGACCCCGGCGCTGACCGCCACCCTCGCCGTCGACCTGCTGTGGCGCGCCACGACGCGAGATGGCATCTACAGCCCGGCCGGCGACGTGCTGTTGCGACCGGCGACTGGCAGCAGCCGCTGGATCGGCACCAGCAGCGAGGCGTCGCTCAGCGGAAGTGCGGGTCGGCGCTGGGTCTGGACGCTGTCCTACGTGCACCTGTTCGCCAGCGACGCCGTGCGCACGGCGGGAGGCCGCGATGTCGACTTCCTCGGCGGCTGGGCCACCTTCAGCTGGTGAGCCGCTCCCGACACATCGCCGCCCTGCACGTCCACGCCGATTAGCTTTGCCCTCAGCGCGGTCGGCACGGCGGCAACAGGCTTAAGGTAGGCGCTCGCTCTGGTTCTTCGCGGCCGGCCCGCGACGCATGACTATCCAGCCGACGCAAAGTTGACCAATCGGGAACACGACAAAATCTGATGGATCACGCTGCACCGTCCTAACGGTTAGATCCGTGACGGATGCTTTTTGACCGCCGGCAGTGGCTGATACCCGTCAAATTTGAACTGACGCTGCCCGCAGGAAGTGACAGACAAAAACAAAGGGGCCTACATTTTCATGTAAGCCCCTGCATTTTTTTCAGCTACTTTTTTTGGCTGGGGGACTAGGACTCGAACCTCGATAAACAGAGTTCGATGGTTGGCCATTATCGCAGCCGGTATTCGATCGTCCGCTTTGGTGCCAATACCTGACGCTCGGGAGTAGCAGCTTTGCGGAAGCCAGTGGTCCCGGATTGAAGTTCGGCATGGGCTTTCAGTCCTTGCTCGTCGGCAAGTCGTTGATGGCGGCAGGTTCGGGCAGGGGCGCTCGCTGATCTTCCAGATGACGCCGTAGATAAGCTGCGGTTCGGCTGCTGTGCGACTGGGCAACTTGTCTCGGGGTTCCGGTCGCGACGATGGTACCGCCCGCCGCCCCTGCCCCCGGCCCGACATCGATGACCCAGTCGGCGCGCGCGATGACGCGCAGGTCGTGCTCGACGACGACGACGGTGTTGCCACGCTCGACCAGCGCGTCGAGCTGGGCGAACAGCCGGTCGGCGTCGACCGGATGCAGGCCGGTGGTGGGTTCGTCGAGCACGTAGAGCGCGTCGCCGCGCTGCGCACGCTGCAGCTCGGTGGCGAGCTTGATGCGCTGCGCTTCGCCGCCCGAGAACTCCATGGCCGGCTGCCCCAGGCGCAGGTAACCCAGTCCCAGTTCGTGCAGGATCGCCAGCGGCTTGCACACGACCGGCTCGTCGGCGAACACGACGAGCGCTTCGTCGACGGTCAGGCGCAGCACGTCGGCGATGGAGCGATCGCGCCATCGCACGGCCAGCGTCGCCTCGTTGTAGCGCGCGCCCTTGCAGGTAGGACAGGGCGCAAAGACGCTGGGCATGAACATCATCTCCACGCTCACGAAGCCCTCGCCCTCGCAGGTCGCGCAGCGACCCTTGCCGACATTGAACGAGAACCGCCCGGCGTCGAAGCGCCGATTGCGCGCCGCAGGGGTGGCCGCGAACAGGCGCCGCACTGGGTCGAGCAGGCCGGTATAAGTCGCCAGGTTCGACCGCGGAGTGCGGCCGATCGGTTTCTGGTCGACCACGACGAGCCGACGGATCCGGTCGACATCGCCGTCCAGGCGTCCGCGCGTACGCTGCACCGCCGTCGCAGGTCCCTCGTCCGGCGCCTGGTCCGCCGGCACGTCCTCGTGACCCAGATGATCGCGCACCAGGTCCACGAGCGCCCGGCTGATCAGGCTCGACTTGCCGGACCCGGACAGGCCGGTGACCACCGTGAAGACGCCGAGCGGCAACTGCACGTCGACGTCGTGCAGGTTGTGGAGGGACACGCCGTGCATTCCGAGGTGATGCGTCGCGCCGCGCCGTCCGCCCGCCACGACTGCTTGCGGTTCGAACAGCACGCGCGCGGTCTGCGAATCGGCAACGGCCCGCAGTCCCGCGGGCGGCCCGCTGTACAGCACGCAGCCGCCGTGCTCGCCGGCACCGGGCCCGACATCGACGATCCAGTCGGCGCGCCGCATCGTCTCAAGGTCGTGCTCCACCACGAAGACGGAGTTGCCCCGTTTCCGCAACTGCTGCAGTGCCTCGATGAGCGCCTCGCCGTCGGCGGGATGCAAGCCGGCGGAAGGCTCGTCGAGGACGTACACGACGCCGAACAGCTGCGACTGGATCTGCGTCGCCAGGCGCAGGCGCTGCAGTTCTCCGGCGGAAAGGCTGGGCGTGGCCCGGTCCATCGAGAGATACCCGAGTCCCAGGCGCTCGAGCACTGCAACGCGGTCGACGACATTGCGCGCGAGGCGCTGTGCCGCGACCCGCTTCTCCTCGGAAAGCGTGGGTGTGCGATTGGAATCGAAGGCTTCGGCGTGCGCGGCGTGCCCGCTGGCCGCGCGACGGTCGCGATCGCGGTGGGTGGCGGCGCGATCGACTCGTGAGCGACGACCGCGCGCGGCGTCCTCGAAGCGGCCCTCGGCCGCGGGCGCCAGCAGTGTTGCGATCTCGTGCAGCGAGCGCTGGCTGAGGTCCCCGATGTCGAGGCCCGCGAACGTGACGGACAGCGCCTCGGGCTTGAGGCGTTTGCCTTCGCAGGATGCGCAGCGTGTGCCGCGCAGGAACCGGGCGACGCGCCGCTTCATCAGCGCGCTCTGCGTGGTCGCGAAGGTGTGGAGCACATAAGCCCGCGCGCCCGTGAAGGTTCCCTGGTAGCTGGGCGCGATTCCTCGGCGGCGCGCGTCGGCGACCGCGGCGAGCGTGAAACCTGCCCACACCGGTAGGGTCGGCTGCTCGTCGGTGTACAGGATCCAGTCGCGCATCTTCTTCGGCAGGCGATGCCACGGCACCTCGATATCGACGCCCCGCGAGGTGAGGATGTCGCGCAGATTCCCACCATGCCACCCGGGCGGCCACGCGGCGACCGCGCCGTCCTTGATCGAGCGCGATGGGTCGGGGACCAACAGCGCTTCGGTGGTTTCATAGACATGCCCGAGGCCGTGGCACGCCGGGCACGCGCCCTGGGGCGTGTTGGGCGAGAAGTCTTCCGCATACAGCATTGCTTGGTGCGGCGGATAGGTTCCGGCGCGCGAATAGAGCATGCGGATCAGAGTCGACAGGGTCGTCACGCTGCCAACCGAGGAGCGCACGCTCGGCGTGCCGCGCTGCTGTTGGAGCGCAACCGCGGGCGGAAGCCCCGTGATCGAATCGACGTCCGGCACGCCGACCTGGTGGATCAGGCGTCGCGCGTAGGGCGATACCGAGTCGAAGTAGCGGCGCTGGGCCTCCGCGTAGATCGTCGAGAAGGCCAGCGAGGATTTTCCCGAACCCGAGACGCCGGAAAACACCACGAGCGCGTCCCGCGGGATGTCGACATCGACATCGCGCAGGTTGTGCTCGCGCGCGCCGCGTACGCGCACGAGACCGTCGGTGACGTCGTCGTCCTTCGGTCCCGCGGATATCGGCCCAGAATCCTCGCCGGACATCCGGTCAAAACGCCGCGGCGCCCGCCTGTGCGACGGTCTGGTCCTGCTCGCCCGAGCCGCCGCTGACGCCGACCGCGCCGACCACGTGGCCGTTCTTCTTCAGCGGAATGCCGCCGGCGAAAATCATGATGCGGCCATGATTCGAACCGTGAATGCCGAAGAACTGCTGGCCCGGCTGCGAGTTGTCGGCCAAGTCCTTGGTCGCGATGTTGAAGGCGCGCGCGGTGAACGCCTTGTTGATCGAGATATCGACGCTGCCGATCCACGCCCCGTCCATGCGCTCGTGTGCGACGAGA
Source organism: Nevskia sp. (assembly GCF_021732705.1). Lineage (GTDB taxonomy): Bacteria > Pseudomonadota > Gammaproteobacteria > Nevskiales > Nevskiaceae > Nevskia. The sequence goes on from NZ_JAKFUM010000002.1 coordinate 53,777, forward strand.
TTGCCGCCGGCGTCGACGACGGCGATGTTCATCGGCTGGCCGATTTCCACGGCGCGTTTCTCGGCGGCGGCCAAGATGGTCTTGGCGTCGTTCAGGGTGACGAGAGAGATTTCCATGAGCGATGACTCCTTATTGTCGTCGTGGGATTCAGCCGGGCATCTTGGATGCGAGCACGTCGATCTTCTCGATGCTCGGCGGCTGCGAGAACAACTCGGCCGCCTGTGCCATCAGCGCCGCGGCGACTTTTCCGGACAGATGCGCTTGGCGGCCGGCGTCGTTGGGAAAGACATCGAAGATGGCGTAGCTCGAAGGTCCGATCTTGACGCCGAACCAGGCGATGGTCGCCGGCTCTTCCATCACGAGGGGGCGGCCCCCGAGCAGAAACGCCTCGACGTCCTTTTCCTTGCCGGGCTTGGCTTCCATGCGAACCCACAGTGCGGTCGTGACCATGATTGAACTCCTGTTGCGAGACGGTGGATGTACGTTGGCTAACACGTGCTGCAAGCGTCGGCGGCGGCGGGTAGCAGCGACCACGTGGCGTAGTGTGGTCTCGTCCAGCGCCACGGTCGGTGTGGCGGAAACGACATTGAACCGACAAAATCCGCCAACCCGCCCGCACGTCCCGAAACCCATGAACATCGTGCTGCTCGCTCTCGATGGGAACCTGCCCTCTGGCCTGGTCGGTCTCGCCGATGTGTTCTGGCTGGCTGGCAAGGCCAGTGCGCTCCAGCCCGACGCTCCGCGCTGGCCCTGCGAGGTGATCCTTGCCAGCCCCGACGGCCGCGCCGTGACTGATGGCCGGGGCCGTCCCTTGCCGGTGGACGCCGCGCTCCACGACATCCCCCACGCCGACGCCGTGATCGTGCCCGGCCTCATGCCCGCGGGCGATGGCCTGCCGCCGCGAAACGCCCAGACCGCCAGGGCCGCTACTTGGCTCAGGCGACAGCACGCGCACGGCGCCTGGGTCTTGGGCAACTGCTCCGGCGTGTTCGTGCTCGGCGAGGCGGGTCTGCTCAACGGCCGCCGCTGCACCACCACCTGGTGGCTGAACGACGAGCTGAAGCACCGCTTCCCCCGCTGCGACGCGGCCTGGGGCAGCGCGCTGATCGAGGATGGTCGCGTGGTCACGGCGGGCGGGCCAATGTCGTGGATCGACCTAGCGCTCTACACCATCCGCGTACTGGTGGGGCCAAAGGCGGCGCGAATCGCCGCCGACTTCGCCGTGATCGATACCGCACCGCTGGCGCAGAGCGTCTACGTGCCACCGGGCCATGTGCAGGCGCGCGATCCTTTTCTGGTTGCAGCCGAAATCGCTGTGCGTGGCCATCGTGCCGATGTGGCGCTCACGCCCTGTGCGCTGGCCGCGCAGCTCGCCACCAGCGAGCGCACCCTGCTCCGGCGGCTGAAGAATCTCGGCCAGCAATCGTCCAAGACCTTCATCAGCCGCGTGCAGCTCGAATCCGCCCGCACCCTGCTGGAAACCGATAGCGCGGCGGTAAAGGCTGTGGCGCAGCATTGCGGCTGGCGCGACGAGGGAAGCTTCCGCCGCGCTTTCGTACGGCATACCGGCATGACGCCGACTGCGTATCGCGTTTGGGCACGACAGCGGCGCGGGGACGTGACCTCTAGCGATGCGTGCTCAACGTCCGCTTCGGGATGATAGTGGCGGACGGCTTACCACGATAACGCCAGGCGAGCATCGACGGAACTGATGCCAATCCCGGCGGTACTCCAAGATCGCATCGACCTGAATACAGGCGGACATGCGTCCGAGTCAGTGCCGATTCACGCCGGTCACGGCACAAAAAAACGCGGAGAGGTTTCCCCTTCCGCGCTCAAATGCTTAAAGTTCTGATTCGACGCTACCGCATGACAACCGCGGTGGCGCAAGTCGTTGCCAGACCGGTTCCAAGTTGCCTTGGAACCGGCGCTTCGCAAGGTTTAGTTGACGCAGCCGTTGATGGTGCGCGTCAAGTTGCCGCTCAGGTAGGCGTAGCCCGAACCGGCACGAACGCTGTCGCTCGGCGCGTCGTTCGTGTTGTTGCGGATCGTCGCGTTGTACGGCGCCACGAGCAGGCGGCTGACCGCGGCCGGCAGGCGATTGGCGGTGTTGTAGGCCAGCAGGTAGCTGATGCCGATGATCGGATAGTTGTTCGCCGGGGTGGCGTACGAGTTCGGATCGGCGAGCAGCACGCAGCCGGCATCAGCCACGTTGGTCAGCGTCAGCAGGGTCGGACGACCGTTGCTGTCGTTCGCACCGAGGGCACGATCAGCCAGGATCGAGATCGTCGGGGCGGTCAGCGAGGTCGGCGCACGACCGTTGATGCTGGTGAAGCGCAAGGTCGGGGCGCGCAGCAGCGTGTCGGAGACTTCCGTGTAGCCGATGGCGCCATCGGTGGCGGCGGCCGAGTTGGCCACACCCGGGTTGCCGCTGGCCGCGATCGAGCCGGCCGGCAACGGGCTGATGGCCGCTGTGAACAAGCTCTGCGTGCTGTAGCCGTTCGAGCGCGGGCAGTTGGCCGACAGCCAGTTGGTGAAGCTGAAGGTCGTGCCCGAGCTGTCCGAACGGTAGACCACGCGGATCGCCTTGGCCGGATACGAAGCGCTGATCTGGTTCCAGTTGTTGATCGTGCCGTTGAAGATGCCGCACACCTGCTGCGTGGTCAGATTCAGCGTCGTCGCAGCCGGCACGTCGGCATTGTTGAAGGTAACGGCGATGGCGGCAGCGATGACCGGGAACTGCACGATCTGGCCATGCGCTGCACCCTTGTTCGTCAGACCGCGGGCGAACTCGACATCGGACAGCGGCGCGTCAGAGGCGGCGAAGTCCGGTTCGGAAATCGCGGCCGGGGCGCCGAAGCCGGTCGGCGTGCCGGCGAAGGTGCCGCAGGTACCACTGGCGAGCACCGGCACGCCGGCGGCGGTGGTTCCGATGATCGCGTTACGGCCGGTGCCCGAGCCGGTCTGGCAGTACGAGATGCCCTGGACCTGCGACTGGCCGAAGCCGCGCTGGGCCACTTCGCCGAAGATCGTGCCTTCGAACGCCGGGTTCGCGGCGCGAGTGGCAGTCGTCTGGCGGCTGCTGTTGGCCGGCGCTGCGGCGTTGTAGAAGCTGCCACCGACATAGGCGTTGGCCGGGAGGGTGGCACCGCCGCCGTACAGCGTGGCCTGAGCGGAAACGCCAAACGACGTCAGCGCGAGCACGCCGGCAGCAATCGAATTGAGCTTGATGGACATGAGGACCCCTGAATGTTTATTCGGAACTGAGCTGGAATTGGTGTGGCAACCGGATGTCGCGTTCGTCCCTGTACGACAGTCGCTTTTTTACCGAGCATGCATGTCAGTTCCGCTATGTTTTGAAGAAACCTGTGCAGCGGATGGCGTGGGAAAATCCATCGAACTCGACCGCTCGCCCACTCGAAATCCGCCGGGCGATAAGCGTGTTATCGCGGGCATCAGTCACTGCTCTCGCTGAGCCATTGCCACTGCCCGACTGCCGCCTTGAACAGGCCTGCAGTCGGGATATCGATGGCTTGCGCCGTGTGCCGCTCAGCGTTGCAAACGGCGCTTCTGTTCCTCGTCTGGAGTGCCGAATCCGTAGACCTCGACAGTGATCACTGTTGCAGCGCGGTCGATCGGACGCGCTGCCAACGCAGCGGCCTGCTGGGTTGCTGCGGCAGCCGCGGCCGAGCCTGAATTCAAGGTGCCGGAATCAATCGCTGACAGCCGCAGGCCGATGCTGGTGCCCTGCACCTGCACGTTGTCGGCATTGGCCACGGCGCGCGCAGCGACGATCAGGTTGCCGGAGACGCGGATGCCAGCATCGCCGGCATCGACGGTGCCGGCCGGAGCGATCAGCGCGACGTCGCCTGGTTCCGCGCCGGCCACGGTCTGCAGCGTCGCGATGCCGGCACCGCTCACCTGCCCGCGCGCATCGACCAGACAGTAGAAGTCGACGTTGCAGGTGAACGATGGCAAAGGCAGCTCGGCCGTGGTGCGGGCACCACGACCGGCATTGATGTCCGCGTTCGAACTCCAAATGACGATGTTGCCGCCCTGCTCGGTGAACACGCGGCTCTGCGCCAGCAGCAGGCTGCGATCGGTGAACAAGCGGATGTCGCCCTGTTCCAAGCTCAGCAGACCCTGCGTGCCGGGGCCTGCAAACAGGCGGCCCTGGGCATCGGTCGCGAACGGCGGTGCCGACGTGCTGCCCAACAGCGCCTCGCCGCCGGGCCCGAAGATCGAGATCGTGCCGCCCTGCTGGCTCTGCACGGTGGTGCCGCGCAGATCCAGATTGCCGGTCGAGGCCAGCATCGGATTGCCGGCGGCATCCAGCAACGCGCCGTTGGCACCGACGCCGGTCAGATTATTCGCGGTGTAACCGAGTGCGCTCGGGAACAGCGTCTCGATCGCCTGATAGCCGCGCACGTACTGGCCGTTGAACGGGCTGTCCGGATTGCCGAAGTCAATGCCGACTGTCCGCAGCACGTCGAAGAACACCTGGCCGACGAAGCGCTGCTGGATGTACGTCGGCAATGCCCGGAACACGGCATAGGCCTCGCCCGGTAGCAGCGCTGGCGGCAACGGACGCTGATCGCGGACGAAGCCGGTGTTGACGTCGAGTCCCTGCTGGTAATCCTGAATGAAGCGCACCAGTTCCGCGTCATAGCGACGCACGCCGGGCGCCGGCGCGGCCGTTGCCGGATCGATGTAGCGATCGATGAAGGCCTGTGTCGCCATGCCCGGCCCGACGCCGAACTGCACGGTGATGTCGGCACCATCGCGCGGCAGGAATGGATTGAACAGATTGCCGACCGAGTTGATGCCGGTGATCGGCGCGCTGCCGACATCGCGCGGCACGCTGTTACTGGGGTCCACGGGCCGCGAGCGACCGTCGATGATCTGGTTCTGGTTGGTCAGCGGGCCGATGTTGCGGCCTGCCACGATTTGCAGCTCTCCCGGACCGGCCAGGACCAGACTCGGTTCGGAGCCGAAGACATTGCGGCCGTTGACCGATTCGTCGATGCCGCCCGTGGTGTCGAGCAGATCGCGACCGGCGACGATGCGGCTGACGTCGCTGTTGTGGACATGCTGGCCCTGGAATGACAGGTTGACGATGTCGCGCCCGGCCTGCACCAATGCGGCCTTGTCCGGCGCCAGCACCAGCGCATCGCGCAGGATGCCGTCGCTGCCGACCACGCCGCCGCGGATGTCGCCCGTCAGCGCGTAGATCCGTGCCGGGGTGTAGTCGGTGCCGTGCAGCGCCGTCTGCGCGTGCAGCAGCGCGTTCGACGTGCTGCTGATGTAGCGATAGCCGGTCGTCAGCGATGGCGCGAGGTTGGCGGCTCCGGCGGCTGTCGGTTGGTTGAGTGCCGATGGCAGGTTGGTCGGGTCCGCGTCGATCAGGCCGAAGTAGCGATCGTCGCGGCTGTCGTTGCCATCGTCGATCAGGTTGATCGTCATCGTGCTGGCGAACCGGATCGAATCATTCGCGAACAGGTTCAGATTGCCGATCGACGACGGGAACAGACCGCCGCTCTTCTCGATCGACAGCGATCCATCAAGCGCCGTCAGGCGCACCGTGGCCGGCAGGATGTCGCCATCGCGGCGCACGCTGCCGTTGCCGGGCAGACTCAGGCCGGTGCCAAAGACATCGTTCGAAAGATCGATCGGCAGGCTGCCGTAGCGCAGATCGCCAGTCGTGGCGGTGACACTGATCGCCGAGCGCGCGCTGTAGGCCTGCGAGTTGGCCGAGAACAGCGGTCCCGGCAGCGACGCCGGCAGGTACGACGGGTTGTACAGGCCGGCCAAGGTCACGCTGCCGCGCGCGGCGACATCAAGCACGCCGTCCTGCACGGCAAGGATCGTGGCCAGTCCATTGACGCCAGTACCGCGACTGCTGCCGATCTGGCCATCGGTGCGGATGCGACCCTCGCCCTGCGCGACAAAATAACTACCGCTGAGCAGGTCGCCGCCGGCGTGCACACGCAGGTCCCCGCCGCCGGCGGTGTTGATGACCTGGCTGCCGTCTTCGCCGGTGCTGCGGAAGTAGGTCGTCGGCAGCGATACGCTGAGACTGGTGATGTTCCGGCCGGCGTCGATGTCGATATCGCCTCCAGCACTGAGGAAGCCCTGCCCGAACGCGCCGAAGTTGATCGAAGTCGACAGCACTTCGGCAATGCCGCCCGCCACCAACTGCGTGTTGCCGAAATGCAGTGAATCGAGCGAATGGCGCACGTCGTTGCCGGTATCGAGCCACTGCCACCAGTACTGGCCCGCGTTCGAACTGTTCGAGTAAGCGGACTGCACACCCGTGATGTCGCGCTGTGCCACCAGCCGGATGTCGCCTGCCGCTTCCGGCTGGACGATGCCGCTGACGATGTACTGGCCAACGGCGACATCGCCGATCACGCCATCGGTGTATCGCGGATCGAACAGGCCCGGCTGCAGGATACGGCTGCCGGTTTCGGCAACCGTGCCGGCGCGCGGTGCCCCGGCGGTGTAGACGACACCCGGGGCAATACCGTCGTTCAGCTCGAAATCACGGGCGGCGGCGATGTCGATGCTGCCAGTGCCCGTGCGGATCATCGTCGGCTGGAACGCAATGCCGCGAGTAACCGGATCGGTGTAGCTCGTGTTGCCGCTGACGAAGACATTGCCGCCGTTGGTCAGCACGCCAACCGCGCCCGTGAACGCAGAGCTCGGGCGCAGCGCGAGCACATTGGCACTGGTGCTTTCTGCGCCGGCAATCAGGCGGAAGCTGCTGCTGGCACCGCCGGCGAGGCTTGCCGCGGCCAACGGCAATGGGTTTTCGGCGGTCGAGACCGGGGACTCGCTGTTATCGACCGTTGCCAGCGCTGCGCCGGTGAACACCGGTGCCAGCATCGGCCGCGGCGCGTCCGGCAGTGCGATGCGGCGATTGAGGAAGCCACCTTCGATCCGCGCGAGATAGGCGTTGTAGTCGAGCAGATACTGGGCATAGCCCTGCGCGTTCAGCGGCAGCTGCGGCGCACCCAGACCGAGCCGCGCGACACCCAGCAGTTCGATGCGCGACGCGGGCGCCAGCGCCGTGATGGGCCTGGAATCGAGCTGCCCGACCGGCAGCAGCCCGTACAGCAGGTAGTTCAGATACTGCTCATACAGGCCGTAATACTGGGCGATCTGCGCATCCTGCGCGGGCGAGCCGTCGCCCGTCAGCATCGCTGGGGCATCGATCTGTCCGGCCAGCGCCGGGTACGCGCGGGTCAGCACCTCGTAGAGCGCTGCGACTTGCGCGAGGCTGCGCGCGCGCGGCGCCTGCAGGCCCAGCGGATTCGACAGCTGCACGAAGCCGTCGCTGAGGCTGGCATTGACCTGCACATTGTTCGCGGCCCGCAACGTGACCACCGGCGCTTCATCGCCGTGGCGGTAGCGGAAGCGCACGACGTTGCCGTTGGCATCGAGATCGGCCGCGCCAAGGTTCCAATTCGAGGCGACGGTGATGTCGCCGTTGTTGACGGTCAGATCCGGATTGCGCAGCTCGATGCCAAGCCGGGTCTTGAGCCCGGCAACGCCCGCCAGACGTGTCTCGAACGCCAGCGGACCCTGCTGCAGGAAGCCCTGCAAGTTGGTCGCATAGAACGCCGGGTTGCTGGCCGGATCGATCACGCCATTGAAGCCGCTGCCGGCATCGGCCGCGCTCCACACGGCATACGCCTCGACACCGACTTCGCGCGCGCCGGTGATGGTCGCACCGGCGTTGATCTCGACATTGACCTCGCCGCCGTCGACCAGACCGGCACGTAGATTCAGCGTGCCGCCTTCGAGCCCGCCAGCACGGCCACCGCTGACGTCGACCGTGGAACCAGACCCCAGCACGATGCGCCCGGCATTGGCCGCCGCGATCGCCTGATAGCCGAATGTCGGATCCAGGGCCGCGCCAGGGCCGCCGGTGGCTGGCGTTGCCACGGTGCCCGTCGACAGGCTCACGCGGCCGCCACGTTCGGTGGCCGAACTGCCGCGCGCCAGCAGGCTGCCGTTGACGGCAACGCCACTGAAACCGTTCAACGCGATCTGGCCACCCTTGATGCTGGAAGCGTCCAACGTGCCGTTGATCACGACGTTGCCATGCTCGGCGCTGATCGCCGGCACGGCGGCGGAACCTTCCACCGGCGTCAGCGGCACATCGGCGGTCAGACTGATGTCGCGTGCGCTCAGTCGATTGCCGCGGTCCAGCGTCAGGTTGCCGCGACGGCTGTGGATCGCGATCTGCTGATTGACGCCGCCGGCAGTCAGCGCCAAGGCAACCGCGTTCAGATCGACCGAGCTACCGATATCGAGCCGGTAGCTGCCGCCTTCATAGCTGCTGGCAGCACCGCCGAGCACGCGGCCCGTGCCGACAAAATCCAGACTCTGATTCAAGGCGCTGATCGCGATACTGCCGGCGTCGCCACCGGCTGCAGCGGCGCTGATGTCAAACGTGCTGGCGCCGTCGAGCACGACATTGCCAAGCGTGGCATCGAGGCTGATCGCTCCGGCGGACGCAAACTGCGTGGTGTCGAAGAACGTGCGCGCCAGACCGGACACGCTCAGCTCGGCCGCCGCCCCGAGGCGCAGGTCAGCGGATGTGGCCTGCAGGTTCAGCAGGCCGGCACGCGCGGCAACGCGCGAGTCGATGTCGAGGGCCGCCGCGGTCAGGCTCAAGGCACCGCCGAGGCCACCGTCGAGACTGGCCGCAGTCGATGCCGCATCGCTCAGCGACAGGTTGCCGAGCGTCAGCAGCCGAGTGTCGGCAGCGGTATCGACTGTGAACAGCGGCGCGGTCAGCGCCACCGTGCTGCGATCGAAATCGAAGCGGCCGATGCCGCTGCCGATGATCCGGTCGCGCACCGCGGCATTCACCGCGCCAAAGCCGACGAAGCGGGTGCTGCCGGCGCCGAAACGCAGGCTACCGACATTCAGCTGCAGGGCGTTCGTCGATTCGCCAGGTGGCGCGACGGCCGAGGCGCTGTCGCCGATGCCGCCGAACGACAGGCTGCGCGCGGTGATCGAGACCGCGCCGCCATCGCTGACGAAGCCGGTGGCGCGCAGATCAAGCGCGCTGTTGCCGAGCACGATATCAAGCGGTGCGAGGTCTGGCGTGGCGGCGCTGCCGCGCTGGCCAAGGAACGAGATCAGGCCGCTGCTGCGCAGGCGGATGCTGTCCGAAGCGGCCAGCTGTGCGAGCGTGCCGCTGCCGATTACGAGGCCGCCGGTCGTGGTGCTGACGCCATCGGCGACAAAGCTGATCGAGCCGGCATTGGCCTCGATCACGCGCGCCGAGAAGCGGGCTGTCGGGTCCACGATGACATCGCGGCTGGCATCGAGCACCAGGCTGCGGCCGCCGGACACGCGGGCGCCGTTGCCGAGCTGCAGCAGGCCCCGCCCGCCGTCGGCGCTGACGTTGCTGCGGATGATGGGCGCCGCGTCGCGGTTCGAGACCCGCAGCAGCGCGCCGTCGCCAGCGAGCAGCAGCGGCGCACCGGTGGCAACCGGCTGGGCCGCGTCTTCGTCGGACAGCGGTGTCGTGCGGATCACCGAACCGCTATCGATCAACAGGCCGTTCGCGGCATTCGGATCGGCGTCCGCGCTGCCGGCGGCGGCAGCGTCAGTGCGCGTCACGAGAATCAGCTCCGAGCCGGCCAGTGCGGACGCTTCGTCGTTGCTGACGACGACGCTGTTGGCCAGCGCACGGATCGTGGTGCCGGCGCTGTCGGTGCTGCGCACACCGCCCACGAGCAGGCTGGCCGCACCAATGCCGTTGAGATCACCGACCGCGAGCTGCACGTAGCCATCGCGCGTGGTGGCGCCGGCACCGATGATCTGGATGTCGCGCGCGGCGATGTCGACCTGCGCGGTGGTGCCGCGTTCGATCACGGTGCTGCCGTCGGCGCGGACGATCGAGCGCTGGCCGCCGCTCGCGTTCAGCGTGGCATCGAGATTGACGCTGCGTGTCGCCGCCAGCACCAGCTGCCCGGCATCGAGCGGACGCTGGGCGGCCACGGTGCCAGCATCGGCAGCGAGCCGCGAGAAGTAGTCGTTGGCGCTGGTCAGCGTGTACTGCGAGTACTGCTGCCAGACGGCATTTGTCTGCACGATGAAGCGGGTGCTGCGGGCATCGCGCGCCGACTCGTTGCGGCCCACGCGGGCGTAGCCGTCCTGGAAGTAGCCGGCACTCAGATAGCTGCCATCAGGCAGTACGACGTTGGCCGCGGCGATCGAATCACGAGCGCCGGTGTCCTGCACCACGCGGTAAGCGCCAGGCAAGGTGGCGTAGCGCGCCGGCAGCAGGATGTAGTCGCCCTCGGGCAGGTCGCCGACGCCGCTCAAGTGCACCGAGCGGCCGACCAGCGCACCGCTGCCGCTGCTGTCGATCGCCGGATCGTAGGCGCCCGCTGGCGCTCGGTACCCCGGCAGGATCGCGTAGACCTCGCGACCGTCCGGGAACAGGCTGGTGGTCTGCGTGCCGCCGGGCGCGGTGCTGCTGCGCGCCAGCACGTCACGCGTGCCGCCCGTGCCGGGCACGAATTCCTGCGCCTGCAGGTCACCGCCGCCGGACAGATCGACCTGCGCGCCGGCATCGAGCGCAATGTTCGCGGCCTCGATCGAGACCTGCTTCGCCGGTGGCGCCGACAGCAGACTGGCCGCCGCCGGCAGCTGCGAGCCGAACACGGCGTCGTATTGCAGTTCGCGGCCATCCACAGTGAAGCCGTACGGCACCACCAGCCCGGCGCTCGACACCGAGGTCAGGCTGCCGCGAGCCAGTTGGACATCCGTGGTCGCGACCAGCGGCAGCGCGCCGACGCTGACGGTGCCATCGCTCGTCGCCAGCCGGAAGCCGCCGAACAGCGCCAGCGATGCCGGATCGAGCGGATCGCTGATGCCGAGCCGAATCAGGCCGGACGGCGCGCGCAGGGTGCCGGCCTGCTCGATGGTTGCCGCATCCACCAACAGGCTGCCCCCGGCCGAAAGCGGCAATGCGGTGGGTGCTGCAGCGGTCTGCTCGAAGCGGATCGTGGTCGGGTTCGGGCCGGCAGCGGCGAGGATGTAGCGATTGCCGGACGCCGGATAGATTTGCGCAGCGGCGAGGGTCAGGTTGCCGCCGGTGAACAGCGACCCCGGCACCAGCGCGGTGCTGGCCGAGTTCAGGTTGTTGCCGACCGGCGAATACAGGCGGATATCGCCCTGCGTGCGGAACGTCGACTGGGCGAAGTTCTGCAGCGCGAAGTTGCCGACCAGATCCAGTCCGCGCGTCGCGTTGACGGTCAGCACGGCATCGTTGACCCGGGACTGCACATCGAGGCCAAGGCGGCTGTTGAACGTGGTGCCACCGAAGCTGACATACGCTGCTTCGAGGTTGATCTGCGGCGCGCCGATCGACTCGGCATCGGCAGCAGGAATGATCAGGCTGCCAGCGGGCAACGCCAGGTAGCGGTGCGCGGCAATGGTGATCGAGCCCGGCACGGCCAGCCGCACGTCGCCGGCGAAGGCGATGGTCAGCGGCTGGGTCAGCGGCGACAGGTCGAGCCGCTGGCCGATCACCAGGTCATCGATGCCGGAGCCGTTCAGGCGGTCGGCCGCGAAATACAGCCGGCCGGAGGTCGATGGCGTGGTGCTGTCAGGCCGGCTGATGCCTTCCTCGATCTGCTCGCCCGGCAGCAAGCCTTGTGGCACGAACGTGCCGCTCTGGCTGAACAGGATCGAGCGCGCGGACGCCACGAAGAAGGCCGATTCACTGCCTGCGCTGTCGGCAGGCTGACGCAGGTTGAACGGTGCGTCCTCGGCAATGATCGACAGCCGCCCGCCGCGGGCCTCGGCGCTGCCGGCCGTCGCACGCAAGGTGCCGTCGAACAGCAGGCCGCCGGCGGTGCCGAGCCGGATCTCGCCGCCGTCGCTGTAGACCGCGGTCGACGTACCGCTGCGGCGGAAGCGCTGGCCAGGAATCAAGGAGCCGGTGGCTTCCAGCAGGTCGTAGCGATCCTGCGTGCCTGAAGCTTCGATCACCGAGCCGGCAAGCGCGATCACATGGCCGCTGTCGCTGGTCAGGGTCACCGTGCCGCCGTCGAGCACGCGGCCGATGCGCGGCGTCACGCGCTCGCCGCTGGCGTCGAGCACTGATGCCGCCTGCGGGTCGAGCAGCGAGACGCCGGAAACGTCGAGCCGCGCCTGCGCGCCCAGCCACACCGACTTGTCGAGCGTGGTGTAAATCAGCGCGAACGGATCGCTAGGCGGCGACAGTCCGCTATTGGAATTGCTGCCGATTGCCCGGGAGCTGTCGCCACTGAGCGTGATGCTGCCGCCGCGAGCGGTGATGCTGCCGAGCACAGTGACCTGATTGGTCGACGCCAGCCGGATGTCGGCCCCGGCATCGGCGACGATCGAAGACCCGGCGCTGAGCAGCGTGGTGCCGGTCACGTCGCCATCGCGCGGCGCGTTGCGGCGCGTGAAGATGTTGGCGTTGAGGTAGTCGCCGGACGTCAAGTTGAAATCGGTCGCCGTGCGCCGGAAATCGTCGAGCGTCGCGAGCGTCGAAAACACGGTACCGTCGGCCGCTGGTGCGTACAGGTCGGCGCCAGTCGCGGCTGACAGGATGTCGACAAAGCCGGCCACGAGATTGCGATGGCTGACGCGCACCGTGGTGTCGCCGGCGATCGTTGCGTCCCATGCGGCAGACAGATCGTAGTTCGCGAAGCCCTGGCGGCTGAAGAAATCCGGGCTGAGATACAGCGCTTCACCGACCTGTGCCGGATCGCCGCCAATCTGCAGGCCCAGCGTGCGCAGGCGCAAGGTGCCGCCGCCACTGAAGCCATAGGCCAGCAGGTGGCTGGCGAGATCGCCATCGCCGGGCTTGATCCTGCCGACTTCCGCCTGTGCCGTCGGCAGGATGCCGATCGCGCCCTGCTGACCGACGCGAGGGTAAGTTGCAAGGCTGATGTTGCCGCCGCTGCCGAGCGGCACGAGGTCGCGCTGTGCAACGCGGCCGTCGGCATCGACATAGCCGCCGCCGCTGACATCGAGGAGGCTGCCGATGCCGAGAACGAGGTTGCCGGTCGTGTCGAGCGTATCGCCGAGCACCGGCGCATTGTCCCCGGTGCCGCCGCGGATGCCGGAGATGAGCGGACGGGCTTCGGTAGCACCCACGCTGAGCGAGATGCTGCCGCCATCGATGAAGGCGCGGCCATGGCGCAGATCCGGCGAGAGATAGGCGTCGTTGACAAAGCGGCCGCGGGTGCTCAGCGTCACGCCATCGCGGATCACGAGGTCGCCGGTCAGCAGCGGCGCGGTGCTGGCGGGATCGACGAAGCTGATGCTGGTCAGATCCGGTCGGCCGGACGCAGCCGATTGCAGCGTGATGCTGCCACCGGCAGTGACCAGATCGGCACCAATGTCGATCCGGCCACCGCTGAGCGCGATGCGGCTGCCGGCCTGCAGTTGCAGGCCCTGCCCCGCTTCGACGATCACCTGCGACGCCGCGAGGTTCAGTAACGAGAAGCCGGCATTTGACAGTTGCACGCCGGACAGCGCCGTCCAGTACTGCAGGTTGGCCGGGTCCTGCGGGCTGCGGCCGGCCGCGATCGCCGGACTGATTTGCGTGGTGGCGTTGAAGTTCGCAGCCAGATCGCCGGGCAGTGGGCTGGTATCCCGGATAACCAGCGCGCTCAGCGTGTCGAGATCGAAGCTGCCGCCACTCGGCAGCGAACCGTTGCGAACCTGCTCGCGGCCGGCCAAGGCTTGGGCGCTGACATCACCGCCGAATAGCAGCAGTCCGTTACCGCTGCCGGGCGCGCCGACATTGGCCGTGACCTGCAGCGAACCAGCATTGCCGCCTTCGATGTAGCTGTCGGCGAGTCGTGCGGCGCGGCCGCCGATGATCGGATCGACGAAGGTCTGGGTGATGCTGTATCGCGAATGCTCGATCACCTGCGTGCCGGCGAAACCGGCGATCGCGCGCAGGGCATCGGCCTCGCCGATGTTGACCAGGTGACCGTCGGCGGTGATGAGCCGGGTGCTGGCACGAGCGGCATCGCCGTAGCGCAGGTAGCCGCCATCAAGATTGATCAGCGAGCCTTCACGGGTGATGAACTGTGCGCCGCTGATGCTGATCGAGCCGCCGCGCGTCAGCAGTTCGTCGATCGCGCGCGGCGTCTGCTCGACAAAGCCGGTGGCGTTCAGCAACGGGCTGCCAACCCAGGGCGTGCCATCGGCGCGCACGCCGCGAAGCTGGCCATCGACCACGACATTGGTCTGGCGGAATAGGAAGGCGTTGCGCTGTACCGGCGAGTTCGCCAGTTCGTTCTGGCCGACGCGGGCCACGGTGACCAGGGTCGAGCCGGCCAGCGGCGTGACATTGGCGAGGCCGGACAGATCAAGCTGGGCACCGCGATCGACGAACACGCGGCCCGGCAGGCCTGCTTCGACAACCTCGGTCGGCAGGCCTTCGGCCCGGATGTCGAGCCGGGCACCCGGCGCCTTCAGCAGTGCGTTCTCGCCGAAATTGACGATGCTCGCATCGATCTCGATCCGGCCCGGCTGGAAGCTCTGGGTCGCGGCACTGCTGGAAGTGGTGGTCTCGCTGACCGCGCGATCCGGCAGAATCGCGGTCACCGCATCACGGCCGAAGCTCACGCGGCCGGTGCCGAGGCCACCGTCGCTGCCGGCGACACCGGATCGGCCATCGCTCAGCACGATACTGCCCGGGTTGGAGATGCCGCTGGTGACGCTCAGTACGCCGTTCTGCTGCACATCGCGAGCGATCAGCGTTGCGTTGCCGCGCGTCGATTCGATCAGGCCGGTGTTGCGCACCGAGGTATCGGCAACCATGCCGGCCACCGTGGCGGCATACGGACGCAACCGGGCAGCGGTTCGCGTGGCGTTGCCGCCATCCGGCTCCAGCAGCACGTTGCGGGCACCGATCAGGATGGTTTGGCCATCCTGCGCGCGGATACGGCCAGCGTTGGTCACGTTCGGGCCAGCGATCAGCGAAAAGCCCAGCGGCGCAGTAGTGATGCTGGCGCCGCGCTCGATCTCGATGTTGCCGGCAGCACCGCCCGCCACGCCTGGATCGACCAGAACGCTGCCCGGCGGCAGCTCCTGCGATACCTCGCCTACGAAGCGGGTGATGCCCTGGTTCGGATCGAGGAAGGTGCGATTGCCGCTCGCTGCGTCGTTGCTGTAGAGGTTGAGCGACGTCGCAATCAGCGAATTGGTGTTTACCTGGCTGCCGGCACCAAACACGATTCCGTTGTTGTTGATCAGGTAAACCGTGCCTTCTGCCTGCAGCTTGCCGAGGATTTGGCTAGGCGCTGCACCATTTCCCTCGACCCGGTTCAACGCGATCCAGTCGTTGCTGCCGCGCGTGGTGGTGCCACCGCTCTGGTCGATGTGCAGCGTGGTATCGCGGCCAATGTTGAAGCTGTCCCAAGTCAGCAGTGCTCGGGCTGCCGTCTGTTCGACCGTGACCACTGTGCCAGCGCTGCCAGAGGTCTGCGTCGGCAACTCGGCGTTCTGCCACGAGCTGGGATCGATCGCGACGCGCGCCGCCACTTGAAGGCCGCCCGGAGCGAGCCCGTTTGGCACGTCGGATGGCAGATCCAGCGCGATCGCTGCCGCCGCATTCTGGGCACTGCGTGCGCCGGCAATCGCTTCTGCCGCGCGCGACAGATTGGCCACCGACCGTTGCGTGCGCTGAGTGGCCAGTTCCACCGTGGTCACCGATCCGGTGCCGCGAGTGACGTCGATCCGTCCCGCCCCCGCGGCTGCCGTTCCCGCCGGAGCCTGAGCGCCGGCGCGCTGGGCGCTCCAAGCTGGTGTGCCGAACGCAGGCCCCGCAGCCTGCGAGGATGGCGACGCCATCGCGAAGCCACCCAGCGAAAGGCCCATGCCGCTGAGCAGCGCCAGCTGCCGCAGACGACCCGCGGGCGACAGGTTCAGGCGCGGCTCAGCAAGCCCTACGTCAGCACGTGACGACTTCGTTGCCGGGATCGCGTGTCTGACCATCGCCTTCTGCTCCGCTGGTGTGGGGGACTGCTGGTTGTGCAAGTACTGCGTGCGCCGTGAGGTGTGCGCCGATCAGGGCGATGGTGGTGGCGGCACCGGCGCGGCCTCGAGCGGCACTTCCGGCAGACGCTGATCGGCGATCTTTCCAGCGAACTCCTGAGCCAGGTTTTCGTAGCGCACCTTGGCCAGACCGGTTAGCGGCTCGGATGCGACGAGGATTGCAAACACGCCCTTGTCGCGATAACGGTCCAGCACCTGCTGGCTGATCTGCACCAGCTCGTGGTTCTTCGCGGTGCAGGATTTCTCGAACGCGGCCGCTTGTGTCGCGAGGTCGCCTAGCCGCCGCAGTTCGCCATCACGCTGACGGGCAACGTCGGCTGCCTCGCGGTAGGCCAGCTCCCACTTTTGCTGGGTCTGCCTAGCCGTCGCCAGTTCCGCATGTGCGGCATCGAGTTCGCGAGTCTTCGCTTCCAGTGCCCGCACGGTGCGGGGATCGACCACTGGCGCGACCGGTGCCGGCTTGGCGGCGACGGCGGCCGCCACGGCCTTCAGCGCTTCGTTCTCGGCCTTGAGCCCCGCCAGTTGTTCGCGCGCGGCACGCAGCTCGAGCGTGGTCTGCTTCAACTGGTTGCGCAGGCGATCATCGCCAGCATTACCGCCGCTCTGGGCCAGCACCGGCAGCGTGCAGACGCTCGCCACGATCCATAGCAATCGGGACACACGCATGCTCAGAACCTCGCTTCAAAGTCGAGCTGCAACACGTCGATGGCCAGCGGCGCACCGGTGACTTCGGTGGCGCTGAGCCAGCGCGTCTGCAGCCAGATGTTGTGACCGACACCCAGACGGCCGCCAATGGTGTAGCCCTTGGCATTGGTGCCACCCAGGCGGAAATCCGAGTCGGTGAAGGCATCCACCACGGCGTCGCTTTCCAGTCGGCGATAGCTGCCGCTGATGCTCCATTGGCCAAGCTCGCTCGCATCCGGATAGCCGACGAGCAGATTCACGCCATAGGCCGCGCGTCCGCCGCTGTAGACCCCGTTGTCATCGAAGTTGTTGACCGGCGAGAGTGCTGCCACGCGGCCCTGCCGGTAGCCGAGGTTGTAGACGTACTCACCGGACAGCACGCTGTGGATGCCGCCGCCATAGACGGCGTCGAAGCGCGTGGTGAACGCCAGCTCGCGGAATGACGAGGCCAGCCCGAAGTACTGGAATTGCGGACCGTCAGGATTGGCGGGATCGACCAGCAGGTTGCGCAACGCGAACTGCGTGTTGCCGCCTTGACTGAAGCCGGGGCGCGTCAGGTCGCTGTCGCAGGCGTCCAGATCGGTCAGCGCCAGACATGGTGACGACAGCTCGCCATTGAGCTTGTCGAAGTAGTAATACGCCACTCCAAATTCGGCCTTGCTGGAATCGCTGAAGTCGATCCGGCTGCCGAGTTGCGCGCCGTACAGATACTTGTCGCGGCTGGCCACCTTCTGCGCTTGCGCCGACGGGAAATCGAGATCGGTGTTCTGCACCGAGTACGCGCCCACCGTGATGAACGGCGTCACTGCACCAAGTCGGTAGTCGTAACGAGCGGTAATGCCATCGAAGTTGAGGTCTTCGTCCCAGACCAGATCGGTGGACAGCCATGGGTTGGGACCGCGTCCGCCGCGCAGGTTCAGTCCGGGCAGTGCGCGCCATTCGATGTACGCAGTATCCAGCGTCAGTGTCGTCCGGTTGAACGTGGTTCCGAGTGTCTGGTTCGTCGATACCGGATTGCGCGCGTTGCCGGAGGCCAGCCGGAAAACCGCATCGAGATCGTCATTGACCGCAGCCTTGATGTCGAGCCGCGCGCGGAAGCGCGGCACGGCCCGGTCACGCTGTGTGTTCAGCAGCGGCGGCAGGTTGACGTTGTTCTGGCTGACGTCATACGCGTTACCGGCATTGAGCGTGTTGAAGTCGATGAAGAACGGGCTGTTGTTCGAATCGAACAGATCGCGCTCGAACCGCAGCCGAAGGTCGCCGCCAATGGTGATGCGGCGGGTCCACGCCGGCAGCGTGTTTGGCTGTGCCCAGTTCTCGGCCTTGGCAGTTTCCAGCACTTCGGCCTTGATCTCTTCGCGGATGCGCTGCTTTTCGGCTTCCGGCAGGTAGACGACGCGCACCGTGCCCCTCTTCGGCGCATCCGCTCCGCCTGGTGCTGCGGCAGCGGCTGCGGCGGCGATCTCCTCGGCGCTGGCGGCCACAGCCGAACCCGCCGCGGGAACCGACTTGGCCGCAACACGTTTCGCCGCCTGCTCGCGCAGCTTGCCGACGAGGCGCGTGGCTTCCGTTTCGTTCAGCAGTCCCTTGGCGGCGAGGATGTCGATCAGTTCGCGGGTGACATCGTCCTGCGCCTGAGCCACGGCCGGCGGCGTTGCATCGGTCACCGGCACCACGGCCAGCGGCGTCGATGGCTTGCGCGCGGCCACGGCCTCGTCGACCGGGGCTTCGGCTGCCACGGCGCGGCCAGCCGACAGGAACAGCAGCGCGGCGATCGTGGACAGGCGCGGCGTGCGCAGTCGGGAAGACATGGTGACCACTCCGGCAGGGTTCGGGTTCATCGGATTCAAGGCGTTCAGCGAATTCAGGACGAGCTGACCTGCAGCACGACGGGCTGCGGCAGGTCGCTCGGCGGGGTCTGCGGCACGCGAGCCATCTTCAGCAGCGCATCGCGCAAGTTGCGGTCGGTATCGCTGCTGCCGGTCGAGCCGATCAGCTCGACCCGCTCAGGCTCGCCGTCGGCCTTCAGCCAGATCTGCACGCCAAGGCGATAACGGGCGCTCTGCAGCGATTTCTTCTTCTGCAACTGCTGCTGGATGTGGCTCTGGATCAGGGCGGCATAGGTGCCGAACTTGCTACCGCCACCACCGCTGCCGGTGCCGTCACCACCGCCGCCGAACGCGGCACCGCCGGGCTTGCCGGCAAGGCCGAAACCATCGGCCGGGCCTTCGCCCTGCGCGTCGAGCGCCGCAGGCCCCGGCGGTTCCGGTGCGGATGCCTTGGGCTCGACCCTTTCCAGCGGCGCCACCTGCACCACTTCCTGCTTGAGCTTCGGTGTCTCAACGGGCGGCGTCGGCGGCGGGGGTGGCGGGGGTGGTGGCGGCGGAAGCAACTTGATTGCAACCGGCTCCGGCGCCTTCTTGCGCTTGGGCTTGCTGTCACCGCTGACCAGATAGACGAACGCAACGAGCGCGAGCACGGCTGCCCCGCCGATCGCCAACCGCTGACGCCAGCGGCCTCGGCCGCTCGTGTCGTCGCTGTCGTCGTGGCCACGGTGCGGGGCGTCGTCGCGCATCGCTACTGCACCAGCTTCTGGGTGACGAGGCCGAGCTGCGTGATGTCGAGCCGCTGCAGCAGCGCCAGCACGTCGATCACGTTGCGGTACTGGGTTTCGCCATCGCCGCGCACCACGACCGGCAGATCCGGGTTCTGGGCTTTCTTCTGCTGCAACCGCGTCGACAGTTCGTCAAGCGATACTGGAATGGCGTCCATGAAAATCTTGCCGTCGCTGGCGATGGTGATCGCCACCGTCTTCGGCTTTGCCAGACTCGGCGCGTCAGCTGCCTTCGGGAGGTTGACCTTGATGCCCTGCACGGCAGCCGTGGTCATGATGATGAAGATCACCAGCAGCACGTACGACAGGTCCAGCATCGGCGTGATGTTGATGTCGTCGTATGGCTTCGCGTCGCCCTGTGCCTTCATGAGTAGGTCTCGGCGATGCGGGTGACGTACGCATCGAGGAACACGGCCATTTCATTGGTCGCGTCCTTGATCCGGGTGAGCAGGTAGTTGTAGCCAAACAGCGCCGGGATCGCGACAGCGAGACCGGCGACGGTGGCCAGCAGCGCGGCCGAGATACCCGGGGCGATGGCGTTGACGTTGACGTCGCCGGCGGCAGCGATCGACGCGAACGTGATCATCACGCCGACCACGGTGCCGAGCAGGCCGAGAAACGGGCCGCCGGAGATGGCGATGGTCAGCATCACGATCAGCTTGTTCAGCGACTGCGACTCGCGATTGAGCTGCGCTTCGAGCGTCGCGCGGATCGCGGCGATGGCCTGATCGGACAGCACCGGCTTCGCTTCACCACGGCGCGCCGCCGCATCGATGCGCTGCTGCACTTCTTCAAGGCCGACGGCGAACAGTGCCGTCAGCGGCGCATCCTGGGCGCGCTTGCCTTCGCCATTCGCAAGCCGGGTGCGCAAGCCTTCGAAATCGCCGGCGCTCTTGCGGAACAGGTCTAGGAACACGGCGTTGCCGCGCGTCACACGGCCAAGCTGTTGGCCTTTGGACCACATCACGTACCAGGAGTAGATCGCCATCAGCGCGCATAGGCCGATCACGACCCAGGCATCGATGGTCACCGACTGCACGATCACCGCGAAATGACTGCCGCCACCGCCGCCGGCTTCATCGGCACCGAAGCTGACCAGCTTGTCGCCGGTACCCTGGTTCAGCGCCAGCAGCGCGATGTAATCCGGGCCACGCGCAACCTTGGCAATGGCGAGTTCGTCAATCTCGCCGCTGTACGCTGCCCCGCCCTGCGCTGCCGCAGCGCCCAGCGAGGCGGTCGCCGACAGTGCCGGCAGTGCTGCAGGCACCGTGCCGCTCGCAGCACCATCGATGTACAGGGTCACCGCCTGCGCCGTCGCAACGACCGCGACATGGTGGTAATTGGCGAGATCCAGCGGCGCCAGCGGCGCGCTGCGCTGTCGGGCGCCATTTCTCGTCAATTCGACGAACGGCGCACCGTTGGCCAAACCAATCGCCAGCGCAGTCACCGCATCGCCCTGACGCAGCAGCACCACTTCGTTGGCCGCACTGGCCGGCTTGATCCACAGCGACCAAGTGCGCGACTCGCCGGCGGCCACCGCTAGGGACGCAGAATCAGGCAGCGCCAAACCGATGGCGCCGTCGAACTTCGCGCTGGAACCGATCAGGCCGCTGTCGACCGAGCCGATCGGAGCCGTCGCATTGTTGGCGTAAACCGTGGCGTCCTGCGCAGGCGTGCCGCTTTCGGCGAAGTGCCAGTCGAGAATCTGGCTGGAATCAAAGGTCTTCTGCGGCTCCGAGCCCTTCGGCGCGCTGGCATTGCCGTAGTACATCCAGATTTTTTGGATCTGCCCCGGCGCAAGCTTCGGTACCTGCACCCAGACGAAGCCCAGATTGAAAACCGAGTCGAACTTTTCGACATGGAACTTCAGCGGAGTCTTGTCATCTTCGGCGACGAAGCGCAGATCGCTGCCATCTTGCGCGGCCTGCGCGAAGTCGAGCACGCCTTCGTGCAGCCTCACCAGGACCGGGAATTCGTCGACCGGACCCTGCAGCGCGGCCCCAGTGGCGCTGGTGTCGATCGTGATTTCCTTGCGCGCAGTCCATGCCTCGTCCCACCAGGCCTGCGCTGTGATCGGTGCGATCAGCAGGGCCACTGCCAGTAGCGGCAGGCCCTGTGACAGCGAGCGGAGAACACGGGCAGCGAATGTCGAATGGGCCATCGATCAATCCATCAATAAGAACTGGAAACACGGAACAGCAGGCGGCCGTCGCCCTTGCGCTGCGACGGTCCATCGAGCAGCGGCACGGCGTAGTCGAGATTGCCGTCAAGATGCGAAAACAGCGTGAAACTGAAGCCGGCGCCGCTGCTCAAGAGGTCGAAGCGCGACTGCTGATCCGGCAGCGCGTCGCGCACGCGCAAGGACGCTCCGTCCACAAATCCATAGACGCGCAAATTGCTTAGCGGCGAGAACCCTTCGGCGAACTCGAAGCCATCGGCCAGCGGGGCATAGCGCAGTTCGGCGCTGCCGCTGAAGCCGTAGTCGGCCAGCGCTTCAGATTCCAGATAGCCGCGCACGCTGTCGGCGCCGCCGACGCTGTACTGCTCATTCGAGATCAGCGGCTGGTCGGTCAACTGGCTGCTCAGGCGCACGTCGGCAGTGAAGCGGTACGGGAGCGACTGCGTGCGCGAGATCGACTGCTTGAACGTCAGCTGTTGGCCACGCGCTAGGAAGCGGCTGTCATCGAAATCCCGCGTCGTGCTGCCGATCTGCGGCGATGCCGCGCTGAACGTGAAGCTGCCCTGCGTCACGCCGTTGCCGCCGGGGGCCACGAAGTTGAAACCGGCGATGATCGGCACGTAGGTAATCGGCGTGTTCAGCGAATTGCCGTCTAGCGCAATCGAGCTGCGGAAGTGCTTGTAGTCGAAGCCGATGCTGGCCGACGGAAAGTAGCTGTCACCGCCCGGCAACGTCGCCAGCAGGCGCAGACCGACAATCTCGCCTCGGCCGAGCACGGCAGCACCGCCGACGGTCGAGACATTGCTGTTCGACTTGATGCCATTCAGCAGCAAGCTGAATGGGCTGCGCCCAAGCGGAGCCAGATAGGACACGAATAGCACCTTCGCGTCTGCCGGATTCCGCGGCGCGGTCTGGTAAGAAACCGACAGGCTGTGGCCGATCTGGAAGAGGTTGTTATAGGAAACCGAGCCCAACACGCGCAGGTCAGTCGTGTTCTGGCTTCGCCGGTTGTTGACCTCGACCGAGGCCTTGATCGGGAGTGAATCGGTCACCGCCAGATCCACCGCAACCGTGCCCGGCGTGCTGCCGGCACGGATGCTCGGCGTGACCTTGCGATCGTCGCTGCGATTGAGCGCGACGATATCCTTCTGCACTTCGTCGAAATCCGGGACCTGACCTTCGGCCAGCGACGGCGCCTCGAGCTTGATCTGCTCCAGCGAGTGATAGCGCGAGCCGACGACCGTCAGCCGCTCGACTCGCCCTTCGACCACCTGCAGCCGGACGATGCCGTCCTTTGCCGTCTGCCGCGGAATGGTGACCGACACCGTCTTGTAGCCGAGGCTGCGATAGCGGGCCTCGAGCGCGTCACGGGCGCGGTCCACATCATCGAGCGTGCGGTTCGGCCCGAGGTAGGCCTGCAGAATCGAATACAGCTCGACTTCGCCGAGCAGCGAATCGCCCTCGACATCGATCGCCCACAGGTCCAGCCGGGGTGCCGACGACGGTGCCGCGGGTCGGTCGGCACCACCCGCATCCCGCAATGGTTCCGCAGCTAACGCAAGCGGGCACAAAACCCCGGCCACAAGGCTCAGGCACGCCGCCACTGTCGCCGCGTGGCGCCTGGTTTTCGATCGATTCATGGCCCTGGCAGTTGATGACGAACCTCACGTCACCCCTGTCAACGGAACAGGCGCGCGCATCGTCGTTTTCACGCGCACCTTAAGAATCGGCAATGACATCCTCATGACATCTCGATTGCGGGATTACGGGGTGGTCGGGAATCTGCCAACAGCCGCTTCAGCCGGCTTTTTTCCACCTCTAGCGCCTTCACCCGCCGCGAGTCACTGACGTCCATGCCGCCGAACTTGCGGCGTCACAGGTAGTAGCTCGCTTCCGAGAATCCATGTCTCCGGCAAAGATCCTTCACCGCAACCCCGGCATCGACTTCCCTCAGAGACCCGATGATCTGTGCTTTGCTGAGCCGCATCTTCACGTCCGATTTCCGACTTCATGATCGGACGCTAACAGCCACTGCTACTCAATTTCGGGGGAAGTCGGGTCGACCATCGGTGAGCCGCGACAGAGCAGATCCGCCGCATGCCGCAACGAAGTCATGGCTCCGCCTAAACGGCAGGGCTCGCGCGAATCGGTTCGGTTTTTCGTACTTCCCGAGTAAACAGGTCATCTCAGCCGGACACTTCGGACGCCGCCGACACGCGAAATTTTTCCTTCCCCGGGGCGAAACAGGTCACTCCCTCGCCCCATTGATCGGTTCGTCTGCGGTTGAGGTACGCAAACAGGATAAGACCCGGGAGGAAGCCGACACGCTCACATGAGCAGACCCATCAGATGATCAGAACCTACAATCCAAAAGCACCGAGGGCTACCGCCCTCGGCTTCCAGCCCTGATCAATTTTCAATCGGTACGGCTGGTCAACTTTCGGTCGGCAGCAACAGGTACTGGGCCGGGCCTCGATACTCGATCCCTGACGGAAGTTTTTTGGCAGCAGGCACTGGCGGCAACCGGTTCAATTTGCACCAGGATTGCACCAAAAAACGGCCGGACAAAAACAAAGGGGCCTACATCTTCATGTAAGCCCCTGAATTTACTACCACTTTGTTTGGCTGGGAGACTAGGACTCGAACCTAGATAAACAGAGTCAGAATCTGTTGTCCTGCCATTAGACGATCTCCCAAAAAGCTTGAAGCCCTCGATGCTGGCGACGCCGGTGATGGCATCGCCAGACACATCGATTAACGCTTCGAGTACTGCGGAGCGCGACGGGCGCCGTGCAGGCCGACCTTCTTGCGCTCGACTTCGCGCGCATCGCGGGTCACGAGACCGGCGGCACGGAGGCCCGGACGCAGCGCTTCATCATACTTGATGAGCGCGCGGGTGAGGCCGTGGCGGATGGCGCCGGCCTGACCGTTCGGGCCGCCACCGGCGACCGTCACCTTGATGTCGAAACGGCCGACGCAGTCGGAAACTTCCAGCGGCTGGCGAACCAGCATGCGCGAGGTTTCGCGGCCGAAGTAGTTCTCGACGGTCTTGCCGTTGATCGTGATGTCGCCCTTGCCCGGGCGGATGAAGACGCGGGCCGAGGCGGTCTTGCGACGGCCGGTGCCGTAATGCTGGTCAGCGGGCTGCTTGAGCGTGGCCATGATTAACCCTTGATCGTGAAGGTGGTCGGCTGCTGGGCGGTGTGCGGGTGCTCGGCACCGGCGTAGACCTTCAGCTTGCGGTACTGCGCGTAGCCCAGCGGGCCCTTGGGCAGCATGCCCTTGATCGCCTTCTCGATGACGCGTTCCGGGTGCTCGGCCATCATCTTGCCAAGCGTGGTGAACTTGATGCCGCCCGGGTATTCGGTGTGGCGCCAGTAGATCTTGCCTTCGGCCTTGTTGCCGGTGGCGCGGATCTTGTCGGCATTGATCACGATGACGTAGTCACCGGTATCGATGTGCGGCGTGAATTCCGGCTTGTGCTTGCCGCGCAGGCGACGCGCGACTTCCGAGGCGAGACGGCCAAGAACAACGCCTTCGGCGTCGATCAGGGTCCAATCACGCTTCGCATTTTCATTCGTTGCGAAATAAGTGCTCATTTTCGGCTCAGATGCCTCGCAGGCTTGCGTCTGGAGGTGGTTATTGTTCGGTCGCTGCGATGCCCTGCAGGCGACGTCGGGTACAAAGAGGCGCGGATTGTAGTGTGCGAGCCGGCGCCGCGCAACCAAAAAACGGGGTTTGCGGAGCCGTCCGGCAATTTGAGCCGGCATTCCGCCGGATTCCGGGCATTGCGGCGTTCAATTCGACAGTTTCGGGACACCACATCGAGCGGATGGGCCATCAGTCACCGCCACCACCGCCGCCGTCATCCCCGCCACCGCCGCCACTGTCGCCACCGCCACCGCTGCTGTCATCGCCACCGCTGGCCTCAGCGGCGTCACCGTTGCCGATGTGACTGCCGGCGTCGTCGATGATCGCGTCGGAACGACTGCGTTGGCCTGCGCTGGCCTTCGGGCCGAGGTTGCGGCGACTGCCGGCAGATCGTGAGCCCGCAACCACGATGAAGAGCAGGACGAGCGCCAACAGGATGATCGCCGCACCGCGGGATTCCGACATCGCCCGTCCTCCATTCAGGGCATACGAACGAGTTGGCGAACTCGAAGACTCCGGTCAGTGGCCGAAGTTGATCTTCGCTTCGAGATTGGTTCTGGAGTCAGCGTTCGCCAGCGCCTCTTCAAGCTCGATCTGACCATCCTTGTACAGCTTGAACAGCGACTGGTCGAAGGTCTGCATGCCGCGGTCGGACGACTGGTTCATCGCATCGCGAATCTCCTCGATGCGCTGGCCGAGGATCAGGTCCTGGATGTACGGCGTGTTGATCAGCACTTCGACTGCCGCCACGCGCCGGCCATCCTTCTTGCGCACCAGGCGCTGCGAGATGATCGCCCGCAGCGTCAGGCTGAGATCGAGATACAGCTGCGGCCGCAGGCTGTCCGGATACAGGTTCACGATGCGCTGCAACGCCTGATAGGCGTTGTTCGCGTGCAGGGTCGAGATCGCGAGATGGCCGGTGTTGGCCAGCTGCAGGCAGGCGTCCATCGTTTCGCGCTTGCGCACCTCGCCGATCTGGATCACGTCCGGCGCTTCACGCAGGCTCGACTGCAGCGCGCGGTCATAGCTCAGGGTATCGACGCCGACTTCGCGCTGGTTGACGATCGACAGCTTGTTGCCATGCACGTACTCGATCGGGTCCTCGATGGTCAGGATGTGGCCGGCCGAGTGCTCGTTGCGGTGATCGACCATCGCCGCCAAGGTGGTCGACTTGCCGGAACCGGTGGCGCCGACCATCAGGATCAGGCCGCGCTTCTGCATCACCAGCTCGCGCAGGGTCTCCGGCATGTTCAGCTCGGCCAGTTTCGGGATCGTGGCGCGCACATAGCGCAGCACCATTGCGATCGAGCCGCGCTGGGTGAAGACATTGACGCGGAAGCGACCCAAGCCGCCCGCTTCGGTGGCCACATCCAGCTCGTGCTGCACGCGCAGCTGTTCGTGCTGATCCGGCGTCAGGATCGACTCGGCCAGCTCGCGGATAAACTCGCCGGTCAGCGGCGTGCGGCCAACGCCGAGCATCTCGCCTTCGATCCGCAGCATGGCCGGCGCACCGGCGCTGAAGTAGATGTCGGAAGCGCTGCGTTCGACCGCGAGCTTCAGGTACGGAATGATCTTCTGCATGGTTCCGGGCGTTCGATCAGCGGCGGACGAGCTGTTCGCGCTCGGTTTCCGGCTTCATCTGCAGGCGCTTCACCGCCGGATCGTCGAGCAGGTTCTCGCGCATGCGGCGCGACTCCAGCTTGACCTTGAGGCGCAGCTCGTTCTGCGAGTCGGCATTGCGAATCGCTTCCTCGTAGCTGATCGCGCCGGCCTCGAACAGCTGGAACAGGTACTGGTCGAACGTGACCATGCCCTGCTCGCCCGAGCGCGCCATCACTTCCTTGATGCCGATGACCTCGCCCTTGAAGATCAGGTCCGCGATCAGCGGCGAATTCAGCATGATCTCCACCGCCGGCACGCGACCGCCGCCCTCGCGCCGGATCAGGCGCTGCGAGATCACCGCGCGCAGGTTCAGGCTCAGGTCCATCAGCACCTGCTCGCGCTTGTCCTCCGGGAAGAAGTTGATGACGCGATCGAGCGCCTGGTTGGCGCTGTTGGCGTGAAGCGTCGACAGCACCAGATGCCCGGTTTCCGCGAAGTTGATCGCGTACTCCATCGTTTCTCGCGTGCGGATTTCGCCGATCTGGATCACGTCCGGCGCCTGACGCAGCGTGTTCTTCAGCGCGTTTTCCCAACTCAGCGTGTCGGCGCCGACTTCGCGCTGCGTGACCATGCAGCCGAGATGCGGGTGGACGTATTCGACCGGGTCCTCGATGGTGATGATGTGGCCGCGCGAATTGGCATTGCGATGGCCGAGCATTGCCGCCAGCGACGTGCTCTTGCCCGAGCCGGTGGCGCCCACCATCAGGATCAGCCCGCGCTTGGCCATCACCACGTCGGCGAGGCGCGCCGGCAGCGCCAGCTGTTCCAGCGTCGGAATCTCGGTGGTGATGGTGCGCAGCACGCCGCCAACCTGCCCCATCTGCACGAACGCGCTGACGCGGAAGCGGCCGATGCTCGGCGGGTTGATCGCGAAGTTGCACTCGTTGGTCGCTTCGAACTCCTTGATCTGGCGATCGCTCATCAGCGCCCGCATCAGCAGGGCGGAGTTCTGCGCGGTCAGCGGCTTGTCGGTGACCGGCGTCATCTGGCCATCGAGCTTGATCGCCGGCGGAAAGCCTGCGGTCAGGAACAGGTCGGACGCGCCGCGTTGCCGCATCTGCACCAGCAGGTGCTGGATCAGCTTGATTGCTTCGTCGCGTTCCATGATCGATCCCGAATCAGTTCAATGAATGCCCGTCCGGGCATGAAACAACCGCTGCGAACCGTGTTCGCAACGCGCTTTTGCGCAGCGCCGTTACGACGCGAAGTCCAGCTTGTTCTCAGCCTTGGCGCGCGCTTCGGCACTGCTGACCACACCCTTCTTGACCAGCTCTTTCAGGCATTGATCGAGCGTCTGCATGCCGTCCTTGGAACCGGTCTGGATCGCCGAGTACATCTGCGCGATCTTGTTTTCCTTGATCAGCGAGCGCACCGCCGGATTGCCGATCAGGATCTCGTGCGCCGCAACCCGGCCACCACCGTTGCGCTTCAGCAGCGTCTGGGCGATGACCGCGCGCAAGCCGGTCGACAGCATCGCGCGAACCATGTCCTTCTCCGCGGCGGGGAACACGTCGACCACGCGGTCGATGGTCTTCGCGGCACTGGTCGTGTGCAGCGTGCCGAACACCAGATGGCCGGTTTCGGCAGCGGTGAGCGCCAGCCGGATCGTTTCCAGATCGCGCATTTCGCCGACGAGGATCACATCCGGGTCTTCACGCAGGGCCGAGCGCAGCGCTTCATTGAAACCCAGCGTGTCGCGATGCACTTCGCGCTGGTTGATCAGGCACTTCTTCGACTGATGCACGAACTCGATCGGGTCCTCGACGGTGAGGATGTGCCCGTAATCGTTCTCGTTGATGTGATTGATGATCGCGGCCAACGTGGTCGACTTGCCGGAGCCGGTCGGGCCGGTCACCAGTACCAGGCCGCGCGGCGTTTCCGCGATTTCGCGGAAGATCGGCGGGCACTTCAGGTCTTCCAGCGACAGAATCTTTGACGGAATGGTGCGGAACACGCCGCCGGCGCCACGGGCATGGGTGAAGGCGTTGACGCGGAAGCGCGCGAGGCCGGGAATCTCGAACGAGAAGTCGGTTTCGAGAAACTCGTCGTAAGCCTTGCGCTGCTTGTCGTTCATGATGTCGTACAACATCGCATGAACCTGCTTGTGCTCCATCGGCGGCAGGTTGATGCGCTTGATGTCGCCATCGACCCGGATCATCGGCTCCACGCCGGCGGACAGGTGCAGGTCGGAAGCGCCCTGCTTCACACTGAACGTCAACAGCTGCGCGATATCCAAAAGCGATTTCCCCCGATCCCGGTTTCAACTGGCAGAACGCGCCCAAGTGGCGGTCATTGCTGGCAAATTATCGGCAATGACACCCTACAGCAACCACCATGACCGAGCTTTGTGACCGGCTGACGGAGATTCGCCGACGAATGGCCGCGGCCTGTGCCCGTGCAAGTCGCGCGCCGGCTGACGTCGAACTGATCGCCGTCAGCAAGACCTTCGACGCCGACACCGTCGCGCAGGCTGCCGACTGCGGCCAGCGGTCGTTCGGCGAAAGCTACATGCAGGAGGCGATCGACAAGATCGGTCTGGCCGAAACGCTGGCCGCGACACGGCTGGACTGGCATTTCATCGGGCCGATCCAGGGCAACAAGTGCCGTGCACTGGCCGGCGCGTTCGCGTGGGCACACGGCGTCGATCGCCTGAAGATCGCCGAGCGCCTGTCGAGCCTGCGCGGGGACGACCAGCCGCCGCTGAACGTCTGCGTGCAGGTCAACATCTCCAGCGAGGACAGCAAGGCCGGCGTGCCGGTGGCGGAGGTCGCCGCGCTGTGCACGGCGATCCGCGCCCTGCCGAACCTGCACCTGCGCGGGCTGATGTGCATTCCGGCCCCGGTCGATGATCCGGAGGCGTCGCGCCCGGCGTTCCGCGCGATGCGGCACCTGCGCGAACGGCTGATCGCGGAAGCTGTCGTCGACGGCGCCAGCTTCGACACCCTGTCGATGGGCATGTCCGACGACTTCGAAGTAGCGATCGAGGAAGGTGCCACCCTGATTCGCGTCGGCTCGGCGATCTTCGGCAGCCGCCGCGGCTGACCGACGCGCGTCTCGCGGAAAAAGCATGCGCCGCGCGCAAGCCTCAGCCACACTGCCGCCGTGGTTTCCCACCTGAACTTCCCTGCTCCATGGACCAGAATCAAGCCAAGCAAGCCGCTGCCGAAGCGGCGCTCAAGTACCTCGTTCCCGGCGAAGTGATCGGCGTCGGCACCGGCTCGACCGTCAACTTCTTCATCGACGCGCTGGCCGCGCATCGCGATGACATCGCCGGCGCCGTGTCGTCGTCGAACGCCAGCACCGAACGCCTGAAGAAGGTCGGCATTCCGGTGGTCGAGCTGAACGACGCGGGCGAACTGTCGATCTATGTCGACGGCGCCGACGAATCGGACCCGCACCTGCGCCTGATCAAGGGCGGTGGCGGCGCACTGACCCGCGAAAAGATCGTGGCGGCGGCCTCGCGGCAGTTCATCTGCATCGCCGACGAATCGAAGCTGGTGCCGGTGCTCGGCACGTTCCCGCTGC
The DNA here is from genome assembly GCF_021732705.1 of Nevskia sp. Classification (GTDB taxonomy): domain Bacteria; phylum Pseudomonadota; class Gammaproteobacteria; order Nevskiales; family Nevskiaceae; genus Nevskia. Next base: position 84,166 of record NZ_JAKFUM010000002.1, read on the forward strand.
CGGTCGAGGTGATTCCGATGGCGCGCAGCTATGTCGCGCGGGAGCTGGTCAAGCTCGGCGGCCAGCCGAAGCTGCGCGAAGGCTTCGTCAGCGACAACGGCGGGCTGATCCTCGACGTGGCCGGCCTGTCGATCACCGATCCGCGCAGCCTCGAAACCGCGATCGGGATGCTGGCAGGCGTCATCAGCGTCGGCCTGTTCGCGCACCGCGGGGCCGACGTGCTGCTGCTCGGCGGTCCGAACGGCGTGCGCGAACTGACCGCCTGAGCCAGCGATGCAGGACGATCCGGATGCCTGGGTGACCGTTGCCCGGTTCAATGACCCGGTCGATGCGCAACTGCTGCAGGGTCGGCTGCAGGCCGAGGGCGTGACCACGTTCCTCGCCGACCAGAATCTGGTGCAGACGCATCAGTTGCTGGCGATCGCGGTCGGCGGCGTCCGGGTGCAGGTCGCGGCCCGAGATGCCGATCTGGCCGCCGAGATCATCGCCGCGCTCGACAGTGGCGACTACGCGCTGGACGAGGATTTCGATCCGGGGCCCACCGTCGACGACTGACCTCGGGGACCGGGCGCCCACAAAAAAGCCGCCTCGTCCGGCGATGCGGGCGAGGCGGCTGATTGAAGCGCCGGACTTCCGCGCTTCGGTTGCCGATCAGTGGCCGTTTAGTGGCCGATCATTGGCCGATCAGCGACGCGGACCGCCCGGGCGGCCGCCCTTCTTGTCGTCCTTCGGGCGCTCTTCGTTGACGCGCAGCAGGTTGCCGCGCAGCTCCTTGCCATTCAGGCCGGCGATGGCGGCACGTGCTTCGTGACCTTCCATCTCGATGAAACCGAAGCCGCGGCACTTGCCCGAGAACACGTCATGCGCCAGCTTGATCGAGCGGACGCGACCATGCGTCGAGAACAGCTCGGTCAGTTCCTTCTCGGTGGTGTCGGTCGGCAGGTTGCCTGCGTAGATACGCTTCATCCAAATACTCCTTCTTCGATAAATCGTTGACGAACGGCGCGAGCGCCGCTCCCTGGAAACCGCGTCAGCGAGGACGCTGGCTGCTGCTGTTGCTGCGGCCGGCCGGACGGGCCGCGCCACCATCCCGCGATGCCGGACGGGCATGGCGGGCATTGCCATTGCCGGCGCCGGCACCACCGCCACCCGGGCGACGGTTGCCACCGCTCGGGGCATGACCACGGCCACCCGGCGCGCGCGGGCGATCGCGCTCCGGCGGCATCGGCGGACGCGCTGCCGCGGCCGCCCGCTCTTCCGCGCTCGGCTGCGAGCCCGGCTCGAAGCCCGGCACGGTCGACGACGGAATGTCCCGCTTCAACAGGCGCTGGATGTCCTTCAGCTCCTGCCGCTCTTCGCTCGACACGAGGCTGATCGCCTCGCCTTCGGCACCGGCGCGACCGGTGCGGCCGATGCGGTGGACGTAGTCCTCCGGCACGTTCGGCAGCTCGTGATTGATGACGTGCGGCAGCTGGTCGATGTCGATGCCGCGGGCAGCGATGTCGGTGGCCACCAGCACGCGAATCTTGCCGGCCTTGAAATCGGCCAGCGCGCGGGTGCGGGCATTCTGCGACTTGTTGCCGTGAATCGCGTCGGCCAGGATGCCCTCGCGCACCAGCTGCTCGGCCAGCCGATTGGCGCCGTGCTTGGTGCGGGTGAAGATCAACACCTGCTTCCAGTCGCCCTGCTTGACCAGATGCGCGATCAGCGCGGTCTTGCGGCTCTTGTCGACCGGGTGCACGCGCTGGGCGACGGTCTGCGCCGCGGTGTTGCGCGGGGCCACGTCGACACTCGCCGGGTCGTGCAGCAGGCCTTCGGCCAGCGCGCGGATGTCCGGATTGAAGGTTGCCGAGAACAGCAGGTTCTGGCGCTTCGACGGCAGCGCCTGGATGACCCGACGGATGTCGCGGATGAAGCCCATGTCGAGCATGCGGTCGGCTTCATCGAGCACCAGCATCTGGATGCCGGACAGGTTGACGGTGCGCTGCTGCAGATGGTCGAGCAGGCGACCCGGCGTGGCGACGATCAGGTCGACGCCGCGACGCAGCTGGTCGATCTGCGGATTGATCCCGACGCCGCCGAAGATGATGGCGGTCTTCAGCGCCGGCAGGTGGCGGCCATAGGTGCGCACCGACTCACCGACCTGCGCGGCGAGCTCGCGCGTCGGCACCAGCACCAGCACGCGCGGCAGCAGGCGCGGTCCGGCCGGCGGCGGTACCGACTGCAGCTGCTGCAGGATCGGCAAGGTGAATGCGGCGGTCTTGCCGGTACCGGTCTGCGCCGCACCGAGCAGATCGCGCCCCGACAGCACGACCGGAATGGCCTGCGCCTGAATCGGGGTGGGCTGCGTGTAGCCTTCATCAGCGAGGGCACGCAGCAATTCGGGGCAAAGCCCCAGATCAGCAAACAGCATTCTTTGATAACTCCTGAAGCCGCCACACCGCGCACGGATCGCCGCACACAGAACCGGTTCAGGCAGTGGACTGAGAGAGTTCGAACGCACCAGGCTGGCACGCCGAAGGTCTGCTACTGGAGGACAACGGGGACCCGGCAGGCCAGCGTGGCCGCGAATCCGAAGGGGTCATCAAGCAGGGGCGCAACCGGAGCGCCTCGTCAAACGCCGCTGAGTATACGCGATCACTCGTCCCCTTGCCCTGAGCGCGCACGCGATGCGGCGCGGTCAGCCGGTATGCTGATGTCGGCAACCCCGCCCACATTGGAATCACCCCCATGACGAGAAAACCGCTGCTGTCGCTGTTCCCGACGCTGCTGCTGTCCGCTGCCGTGCTCGCCGCCGGCTGTGCCAAGAAGGAAGAACCCGCCGCCGCACCTGCCGCCGAACCTGCTGCAACACCGGCCGAGCCGGCGGCCGCCGCACCGGCAACACCGTCGCCCGAGGCACCGGCCGGTGCCAAGGTGTTCTTCGTCGACCTGAAGGATGGCGCCGAGGTGAGCAGCCCGCTGGTGGTGAAGTTCGGCATCGAAGGCATCGAGATCGCCCCGGCCGGCGACGAAAAGCCCGGCACTGGCCATCATCACCTGATCATCGACGCCGAACTGTCGCCGCCGGACGCACCGGTGCCGGCGAACGAGCACTACATCCATTTCGGCAAGGGCCAGACCGAAACCACGCTGACCCTGACCCCGGGGCCGCACACGCTGCAGCTCGCGTTCGCGAACTATCTGCACGTGCCGTTCAATCCGCCGCTCGCGTCGGACAAGATCACGGTCATCGTGAAGTAGCCAGAGGTCGCATTCGGCAACGAAAACAAGGCGGCGACGGACCGTTCGTCGCCTTGTTGATACAGCCCGGCGGCTCGCGTCCGGGCCGCTGTCGCAGCACGAAAGCCGTTCATCGAATGGCGCGACAAGGGCAGAAAAGCGCCCTCATAATCCGGTGAATGCCGACCGTTGCCGTGACATCCTCCAGCGCGTGATCCGGACCATCGACCTCGTCCGGGCGCGTTGCTGCGGCCCGGTTCCCTGCCGTTGCACAGCGCCGGTGCCCGCCCGGACGGGCGTCGACCGCGCGCCGTGAATGCACCGCTCTACTTCGGCCCGATGGCGCAGCCGTTGTTCGGCATGCTGCATCGGCCGGCGGGTGCCGTGCGCCGCACCGGCATCGTGCTGTGCACGAGCTGGGGCACCGAATACCTGCGCAGCTATCGGGGTCTTCGCCAGCTCGCACAGGCCTTGAGCCACAGCGGCTTCCCGGTACTGCGCTTCGACTACTCCGGCACCGGCGATTCCGGCGGCGATGGCCGCAGCGCCCGGGTCGATACCTGGACTGCGGACATCACGCTGGCGGCCGCCGAGCTGCGCACCAGCACCGGCTGCGACAGCATCTGCCTGCTGGGCCTGCGCTTCGGCGCACTGCTGGCGCAGGAAGCGATCGCCACCGGCGCGGTCGCGGCATCGGCCATCGCGCTGTGGGATTCGCCGCCGAGCGGCGAAGTCTTCGTCCGCAATCTGCAGCAGATGGACGAGGCACTGAACGAGAAGGTCAGCCAGCAGCGCCGGCGCCGCTCGCAGCTGCCACCACCGGCGCGCGACGAACTGCTCGGTCACGAATGGCCGGAAGGCCTCGCCGCGGACATCGGCCGCCTGCCCGGCCTGCGCAAGGAACTGCCGGGCCGGGTGATCTTCGTCAGCCGCGATCGCACGCCGCCGGACAGTGTCGAGTCGATCCGGCTGCCGGACGCCGGCCACTGGAGCGATGTCGAGCGCATCCACTCGCCGTGGATTCCGGGGCCTTCGATCCGGATCGTCGCCGAGCGTCTCGCCGACGGCCTGCCATGAACGAGCGGGCAATCTCGTTTGGCGAAAGCGGTTCGCTGTTCGGCATCCTGAGCCAGCCGGACGTCGCCGATCCGCTGCGCCCGGCGGTGCTGATCCCGAATACCGGCGTCAGCCACCGCGCCGGCCCCAGCCGCATGCACGTCGAACTGGCGCGCGCGCTGGCCGCCGCCGGCGTCGTGTCGTTGCGGATCGACAATGCCGGTCTCGGCGACAGCGAGCCGATTCCGGGTCGCCTCGGCGATCCGTTCGCGCCGGACCTGCGCGCGGCGATGGACGCGCTGGACGCCCGAAACCTGTCGAGCGGCTACATCGTGCTCGGCATCCACAGTGGTGCGCACGATGCCCATCAGGCCGCGCGCGGCGATCCGCGCGTGGTCGGCGCCGCGTTCATCGACGGCTACACCCATCGCACGCCGCGCTACTGGATCAACCGGACAATGGACCGCCTGGCCGACAGCGCCCGCCGCGCCAATGCCGAGCTGCGTCCGCAGATCGGCCTGACCCGGCAATCCGGCGATGCGCTGCACGACGCGCTGCTGAACGAGATCCACTATTACGATCTGCCGACGGCCGCGCGCATGCAGCTGGATCTGGTCGAATTCATGCGCCGCGAGATGTCGCTGCTGTACATCTACACCGGCGATGTCGAGAACGAATACAACTATCCGGGGCAGCTGATCGAGGCATTTCCGTTGCTGCGCGGCTACCGCCGCATGACCTTGCGTCACATTCCGGAGGCCGATCACCGCTTCATTCGCCGCGCGTCGCGCGAAGCGATGATCGACGTGCTGGTCAGCTGGGTCATCCGCGTTCCCGGGCAGCCGCACTAGCTGCGCGGCGCGAATCACGACGCCGGCTCAGCGGCCGGCCAGCAAGGTCAGCACGAAGCCATTCCGGCGCTGCCAGTGGCCGTGCCAGTGCAGGCCAGCGAACGCGCGGCGGGCCTGGTCGCTCAATGCGGTTGCGGTGAACGTGGTGCCGTCAGGATCGAAACCGATGGCCACTTCATCGAACTCCAGAAAAATCTCGCGCAGCGGATGCACGCACTTGTGGACGCATTCCTTCGCGCCGAACGCGGGCAGCGCCCAGTGCGCGAGCCCGCCCGGCAGCGCGGCCAGCGCACGGCGCTCGGCCTCGGACAAGGCATAGCCGGCAACGTCGTCCGGCAACGGCACGTCCGGCTCGATGTCGATGCCGAGCGCCTGCCAGTGAACCGTCGCCGCGACAACGGCCAGTGCCGCGCCTTCGCAGTGGGCCACGCTGCCGACAACGTCGGCCGGCCATTCGACACCCCCGCCGGGCGCTCGCCGCAGCGCGGGTACCGGGCGGCCCAGCGCCTGCAGCGCTGCATGGGCGCAGGCCCGGCCCGCAGCAAAGTGCCGGCGCCGACGCGGGGCCACGGCCGCCACCACGGCCGCCTCGTCCGCGGCCAGCGGGGCATCGTCCGGCATCGGCTGGGCCAGCACGCAGCGGCTGTGGGGCAACCAGGGAAGCGTCTGCAGGCTCATGACCGCATCATCGACAAATCCGCCGCAACGCGCACCGGGCATGCGCAATCACGCACACTGCCGGCCATGACTCCGACACCGTTGTCGCGCCTGCCGTCCGGACGGCCACGGCTCCCGCGCGCATGAATCTGCTGCTGCTCGATGCCACGGCGGATTCCGCGTCGCACGCGGCCTTGCACCGGCTGGCCGTCGCGCTCGCGGATGCCGAACACGGCATCGCGATTGCCGGTGCAGCAGGCAGCGCACTGCTGATCGACGCACCGTGCGCAGCATTTCCGATTGCGCTCGGCCCGCGCTGGACGCTGCGCGCATCGCGCCAGATACGCGAGCTTGAACGGCGCGCGGCGATCGACGTGATTCTGGCGTTCGACTCCTCGAGCCTCGCCGCCTGCCTGCCGCTGCATCTCACCGGCACGCCGGTGTTGTTCCTGTGTGCCGAGCCACGGTCCGACAATGGCGCAATCCGCTCGCCTTGGCGGCTGAACCACGGCTGCCGGGGCGTGATCGCCGGATCGCAGGGCATCGGCAACCGGCTGATCGCCCGCGGCGTTGCGGCACGCCGCATCCATGTCGTCGATCTGACGCGTCCTCTCGCGGCGGCCGTCGCGGTGGCAAGGATCTGCACGGACAGCATCGGCTGAGCCCGTCCGGCCGGCGCCGGATCAGTGCCGCCGGAGGAAATCCAGCACGTGCGCCGCGAATGCTTCCGGCGCTTCCAGATTCATGAAGTGGCCGACACCCGCCATCTCGACCAGCTCGTAGCCGGCGCTGAACAGGTGTTCGGACTCGCTGAACGAGTCGCGCAGGATGCAGGCGTCGTGCTCGCCGATGACCACGCGCGTCGGCACCGCGATCGGCTGCAGCAGGAATTGCCAGGCCACCCGCTTGAACAGCGTGGCGGGCAGCGCGCGGTAGTAGCCGATGGCCGCCTTGACGCGCGCCGGATCGGCGAAATTGGCCTTCAACGGCACCAGATAGTCGTCGCCGGGAATCCAGCCCGGCGACCAGCTGCGCGCGAGGTCGACCAGCCAGGCGAAATCGTCCTCGCGGATCGTGCGCTCGGGCCACAGCGGCAGCTGGAACTTCCAGATGTAGTGCGAGGCGCGGAGCTGCGCCCGCGACGGGCGCAGCAGGAAGCGGCGCAGGTGCGGCACGGCCGACGTCACGATCGCGCGAATCCGGTCCGGCCGCAGGGACGCCGCAGCATATGCGGTGACCGCACCCCAGTCATGGCCGACGATGTAGGCGCGATCGACGCCGAAGTGCTCGATCAGCGCCAGCACGTCCTGACCGAGCGTCGGGATCGAATAGTCACCGCTGTCCGGAATCTCGGTCGGGGCGTAGCCGCGCATGAACGGTGCGATGGCGCGATAGCCGGCGGCGGCCAGCGCATCGATCAAGGGGGCGAAGCTCCACGCCGTGTCCGGAAAGCCGTGCAGCACGATGACCAGCGGCGCCTGCTCAGCGCCCGTCGCGGGCAAGGCTTCGAGGTAGGCGAACTCGAGGCCGTTGGCCTGGATGTAGCGCGGCGTGCGCGGTGCGACGGGTTCGGGAAGATCGGTTTCAGTCATCGGTTGCGGTGCAGTCGAAGGGCGGCGCGACGGGCTCGCTAAACTAACGCATGACGTCCTGCTGCGGAGCGCTGATGGAATTCTCGCTGGAACAACTGAAGACGCCGGAGCGCTGGATCGAACTGGCCTTGCCGGTCGGCGTGAAGATTCTCGTCGCGCTGCTGATCTTCTACCTGGGGCGCTTCGTCGTCCGCACGGCGGTCAAGGTGCTGCGCACGGTCATGCAGCGCAGCAAGGCCGACGAGACGCTGACCGGCTTCCTCGGCAACGTTGCCTACGGCCTCGGCTATGCGCTGGTGATCATTTCCGCGCTCGGCCAGATCGGCATCAACACCAATTCGCTGGCGGCGGTCGTCGGTGGCGCCGCGCTGGCAGTGGGCCTGGCGCTGCAGAACCAGCTGTCGTCGTTTGCAGCCGGCGTGCTGCTGATCCTGTTCCGGCCGTTCAAGGTCGGCGATTACGTCGATGCGGGCGGCATCAAGGGGACGGTCGAGGAGATCAAGATCATTCACACGATCCTGCGCACGCAGGACAACCAGGAAGTGATCGTGCCAAACAACACGATCACGGCCACCACCATCACCAACTACAGCGCCCGCGCGACGCGCCGTCTCGACATCACCATCGGCATCGACTACGGCTCGGATCTGAAGCTCGCGAAGTCGATCCTCGACGAACTGCTGGCAACGCATCCACGCGTGCTGACCGCGCCGGAACCGAAGGTGCAGGTGCGCGCGCTCGGGGCCAGCTCGGTGGATTTCGCGGTGTGGCCGTGGGTCGCGACGTCCGAATGGTTCGAGGTGCAGTGCGAGCTGCTGGAACAGATCAAGCTGCGCTTCGACGCTGCCGGCATCGTCATCCCGTATCCGCAGATGGACCTGCATGTCCGCAGCGATCGTGCCGACGTGGTTCACCTGCGTGCGGATCGCGAGGGCGAGCCCGCAAGCTGAGTGCGCGCCGCGCAGGGCGGCGTCAGTTCTTCATCAGCCAGCGCGTCACCGACGCCCCGAGCGCGCGCGGCATGAAGCGCGTGCTGAACGCCTGCACGGCGTTGATCCAGCCGGTGACGAGGTGCGACGAGCCTCGCAGCATGGCATTGATGCCGCTCGCGGCAACCGAGGCGCTGCTCATCATCGTCGCCCGGTGGTACCAGTTGCGCTTCTGGCCGGAGACCAGCAGGAAGTCGGTCGCGGTGACGCCCGGGCAGACCGTGGTGCAGGTCACGCCATGCGGCTTCAGTTCATTGTTCAGCGCGATGCCGAAGCTCAGCACATAGCTCTTCGATGCCGAATACGCGGCGTATGTCGGGCTCGGGCTGAAGGCGCCGGTCGACGCCACCTGCAGGATGCGGCCATGGCCGCGCCGGATCATGCCCTCGGCGAACAGGCGGCTGAGATGGGTCAGGCCGACGACATTGACCTGCAGCATCTGATCGAGCCGCGGCCAGTCGGTGTCGGCAAATTCGCCATAGACGCCGAAGCCGGCATTGTTGACCAGCAGGTCGATCGAGGTGCCGCTGGCAGCGAGATCCGCGACCAGTTTTTCGCGCGCTTCGGCCACGCCGAGGTCGGCCGGCAGCACCTGCACCGCCGTGCCGTAGGACTGCTTGAGCTCGCTGGCCAGCGCCGCCAATGCTTCGGCCCGCCGTGCGACCAGCACAAGGTTGGCGCCGCGCCGCGCCAGTTCCCGAGCGAAGTCGATGCCAAGGCCGCTCGATGCGCCAGTGACCAGCGCCGTCCTTCCTTTCAGTTCCTGCGTCATCCTGTGATCTCCTGAGTGTGCCGCGGCAGACCGGCGAGCAGCGGCGTCAGCACGCTGCGCAGTTCGGGGCCCAGCGTGATGTCGAACAGCGTCAATCCGGGGTCATGCGCCATGGCCCGCTGCACCATCGGCGCCGGTGCGGCCATGTGCTGCAGACCGATCGACAGCGCATGCAGCCACAGCAGCAGCCGCGCACCGGCTGCGGCATCGAGCAGCTTCAGGCGCGCGGCGAGCGCGCTGCCGGCCTCGATCACATGCCGCGCCAGCATCCGCTTGAAGCGCAGGGCCGCGTCGAACGCGATGTTGTGCTCGAGCACGGTGTGCAGCAGCGCGATCAGGCGGAGGAACAGCGGCCGAGCTTCGAGCGAGGCGATCAGCCAGTCGACGAACGCGGCATCGGCGCTGTCGTTAGCGTCGGCCGGAGACGGCTGACGCAGTTCGTCGTGAAGCGCGGCGAACCAGTCCTCGAACTGCGCATCGAGCAGTTCGAGAAACAGCGCTTCCTTCGTCGGGTAGTACAGGTAGACCGTGCCCTTGGCGATGCCGGCCTCGGCCGCCACCTCCGCCATCGTCAACCGCGCGAACGGCACGGTCTCGAACAGGCGCAGCGCCGCTGCCGTGATCGTCTCGCGGCGGATGTCCTTGTCGCGGTCCTGCCGCGCACGACGACCGGCTTCCAGTACTTTGCTGACCATGGGTCATTTTTAACTGACCACGGGTCATTTGACAACCGGCGCTTGCTGGATCGCCGTGATCGACACCATCGGGCGCTGCGGCAGCACCTCGCTGCCGCCACGAAAAAGCCCCGGACCGTCATCGACGAGCCGGGGCTTCGGCGTGCGGCGGCCAGACGCCGCCGCCACGTGCAGGACCTTACTTGGCCTTCTTCTTGGCCTGCTTCTCCGCCTTCTTTTCCTTCATCGTCTTCAGCGGCGCTTTCTTCTCGCTCTTCTTTGCATCCATGCCTTTGGCCATGGCTTCGCTCCGGTGGTGGTGGGTGGTGCCCTAGTCTTTCACAGAGCCCGGTGTTGCACGAGATTCAGCACGCGTCGCGATTGGCGCCCGTGCGCAGACGCTGGCCGTTCAGGCGAATCGGCAGCAGCGCGAGCCCTCTGGCGAGGGACCCACCGGGCTTTTCGGTGGGATCGGCAGCAAGTCGAGCGCTGCCAGAGGGCTTCGCTGACCGACGCTTCAGCGTCCGTCGCGATTGGCGCCCGTGCGCAGACGCTGGCCGTTCAGGCGAATGAAGCAGCAGCGCGAGCCCTCTGGCGAGGGACCCACCGGGCTTTTCGGTGGGATTGGCAGCAAGGCATGCGCTGCCAGAGGGCTTCGCTGACCGACGCTTCAGCGTGCGTCGCGATTGGCGCCCGTGCGCAGACTCAGACCGTTGAGGCGAATAAAGCGGCAGCGCGAGCCCTCTGGCGAGGGACCCACCGAGCTTTTCGGTGGGATCGCCAGCAAGGCGAGCGCCGCCAGAGGGCTTCGCTGACCGGCGCTTCAGCGTGCGTCGCGATTCGCGCCCGTGCGCAGACGCAGGCCGTTGAGGCGAATGAAGCGGCAGCGCGAGCCCTCTGGCGAGGGACCCACCGAGCTTTTCGGTGGGATCGCCAGCAAGGCGAGCGCTGCCAGAGGGCTTCGCTGACCGGCGCTTCAGCGTGCGTCGCGATTGGCGCCCGTGCGCAGACGCAGGCCGTTGAGGCGGATGAAGCCCTCCGCGTCCTTCTGGTTGTACGCGCCGCGATCGTCTTCGAAGGTCGACAGCGTGGCGTCGAACAGCGAGTCCTTCGAGCGGCGGCCGAGGTTGTAGACCGCGCCCTTGTACAGCTTCAGGCGCACATCGCCATTGACGCGCTGCTGCGAGTCGTCGATCAGCGCCTGCAGCATGCGGCGTTCCGGGCTCCACCAGTAGCCGTTGTAGATGAGGCTGGCGTACTTCGGCATCAGCTCGTCCTTCAGGTGCGCCTGTTCGCGATCGATGCACAGGCTCTCGATGGCGCGATGGGCCTTCAGCAGGATCGAGCCGCCCGGGGTTTCGTAGCAGCCGCGCGACTTCATGCCGACGTAGCGGTTCTCGACCAGATCGAGCCGGCCGATGCCGTGGCGGCCTCCCAGCGCGTTCAGGCGATCGAGAATCTGGAACGGCGTGCCGGTCACGCCATTGATGGCGACCGCGTCGCCCTTCTCGAAGCTGACGGTGATCTCTTCGGCTTCGTTCGGAGCGTCTTCCGGGTTCTTGGTCCAGCGCCAGATGTCGTCCGGCGGGCACCACCACGGATCTTCCAGACCGCCGCCTTCATACGAGATGTGCAGCGCGTTGGCGTCCATCGAGTACGGGCTGCCGCCGCCCGGCTTCTTGGCGATCGGAATCTCGTGCTTCGCGGCATACGCGAGCAGCGATTCGCGCGAATTCAGATCCCACTCGCGCCATGGCGCGATGACCTTGACCCCCGGCCACAGCGCATAGGCGCCGAGCTCGAAGCGGACCTGGTCGTTGCCCTTGCCGGTGGCACCGTGGCTGATCGCATCGCAGCCGGTGGCGCGGGCGATCTCGACCAGACGCTTGGCGATCAGCGGCCGGGCGATCGAGGTGCCGAGCAGGTATTCGCCTTCGTAGACGGCGTTGGCGCGGAACATCGGGAACACGAAGTCCCGCGCGAATTCCTCGCGCAGGTCGTCGATGAAGATTTCCTTGACGCCCAACTGCTGCGCCTTCGGCCGCACATGGTCGAGTTCCTCGCCCTGGCCGATGTCGGCCGTGAAGGTCACGACCTCGCAGCCGTAGGTGTCCTGCAGCCACTTCAGGATGACGGAGGTGTCGAGGCCGCCGGAATAGGCGAGCGCGACTTTGCGGACCTGGGGTTTGCTCATTTGTGCGGACACCGGCGGCAGGGGGACAGGGCCGCGAATTATAGCGATGCCGCGTTGGCTGCACGGAAACCGGGCCGCGTCGCAGCGCCCACTCGGGAGAGCCGCGGGCGCGGCCGTTCAGCCGCCGATCAGCGTTGAATCAGCGCTGGATCGGCGCCAGCTCAGGCAGGCAGTGCCGCCGGAGGACCCGGCAGGCGCACGGTTTCGCCATCGTCGATCGCGACACCCTGTCGCATGCTCGCTCGATACAGCATCAGCAGGACCATCGCCGCGCCGAACAGGATCGACGACTGCAGCAGGTTGAACGGCGCGGCCACCCACTGCTTGGTCACGCCGAAAAACGAATCGGCGACCAGCACGAAGGCCACCACGAACCAGGCTTCCGAGCCGCGGCCGAACGGACGGCGGCGCAGTGCCTCCGGCGCCAGCAGCAGCAGGATCGGCAGGACCACGCCGTAGTGATGCTCCCAGGCCACCGGCGAGGCCATCGTCAGGCTCAGGATCGCGATCGCCAGGTCGAGCACACCCGGCGTCTCGCGCCAGCGGTGGAACAAGGCCAGACCGATCAGCAGCAGCGAGGTCAGCAGCGAACTGACATGCACCGGCAGCTGGTAGTCCGGGTAGCGATGGTCGTCGAAGCTCAGCAGGTCCTGCGGATTGACCAGGCGATTGACCAGTCCGTTGACCGACTGATTCGCGTAATACGCTTCGCCATGCTCGCTGATGTAGCGCAGTACCGACAGATAGCCGGTGACGCTGTCGGTGCCGTAACGCGCGGCGGCAACGGCGGTCAGGGCGCCGAACGTGGCAGCCAGCGCGGCTGCCATGCCGACCTGCCGCCGCAATAGCGCCCATGGCAGCATCACCAGCCACTGCGGCTTGAACGCGCAGCAGATGCCGAGCAGCACGCCGGCGAGCACCGACCAGCGCTGCTGCCAGGCGACGAAGGCCAGCACCACCAGCAGCGTGATCGGCGTCTGGATCTGCCCGGCCTGATACGACAGCAGCAGCGGATAGAACGTGATGGTGGCGATGCCGGTGATCAGCAGCAGCCCGGCGGCGTAGACCAGCCGCTGGCTTTGCGCGATCGGTTGCAGCGCGGTGGCCTGCGTCCAGACCAGCCGGGCACCGAGCGGCACGGCCATCAGCAGCACCAGCCAGCACAGCTTGTTGATCAGTACCGTCAGATGCGCCCAGTCCCAGCCCAGCCGCTGTTGCAGCAAATCCATCCAGACCAGCGAACTGATCGGGTAGATGAACTTCAGATGCATGTTGAAGAACAGCGACTGATACAGCGGCACATCGGGATGCTCGCGCAGATGGTCGATCGCGGTGGCCATGAACCGCCACGAGTCCGCCCAGGCGTTGCGCGTGGCGAAGTTGATCAGCGATGACAGTGAGGTTTCATCCAGGTGTCCGGCGATGCCGACCGAGATCAGGCAGGAACCGAGCGCAGCGAGTACGGCAATCCCGATCAGTGCAACCGAGCGGTCGAGCAGATGGCCGTCTGGGTGCCGCTGACGCGCAAGCCTGATGACGACCCGAGTCACCCAGACCAGAGCCAGACATCCGACCAGCAGACAGACCGAGCGGCCCGCAGTCCCCACACCGTACTCCGCATCATCCCCTGCGTCATTGTCAGGTCAACGCAGCGCGGAACACGACTGCAATTCATCAGATGGACGAAAGTTAATGTGACAATCGAGCCGCCCGCATTGTCGCTTATGCACGGGAATGAGCGTGGCGCTCTGCGTCACTCCGGCAAGCGGGGCGACGCGCTGTCATCCGACTCCGCCAGCACCGCGAAACGGCTGCAGCCGAAAAGAATTGCCGCAACGCCAAGGTAGGACAGCGCCAGCAACGGCGTCTTGCCGATGCCGATCGCCTCGGCATGCATGAAGCCGAAGAAGGTCAGCACGGCACCGGCCACGGCGAAGCCCGCGGCCCTGGCAAACGCGCGATCGATGACGAAGGCTGCGATGGCGGCGAGAATCAGGCTGCTCAGGATCGCACCGCTGCCCAGCAGTTCCAGCCCGCGGTACAGCACGCCCGCCTGTCCGAGCTTGTCGATGCCGACGGCATCCGCCGTGGTGCCGGCGGCACCGAGCGCGTTGTCGATCATCAGCTTGCCCCACGCCGCCACGTGCGGGAGCAGCGACAACACCACCGCCGGAGCATGACGCTTCGGCGTTTCCTGGAACGCCTGCGCACCGATCAGCATGCCGATGTACAGCAGGATCGGCGAGATCGCGACCACCGGAATCAACGCCATCAGCAGCGCGACGATGCCGAACCATGACAGCACCAGAATCATCACGCCGGTTGCGGCGGAATAGCCGATCCGTCCGCCAATCGCCTTCCAGCCCGGATGGCCGATGTAGACGGCATTGATGAACGGATTGCCGAGGCAGCAGCCGATCAGGCTGACCACGCCATCGGCGGTCAGCACCCGTGTGGTCGGGAAATGGTCGCCGCCAGCATCGGCGCTTTCGACGTTGTCCATCGCTTCGACGAGATCGTAGATGCCGAATGGAATCGCGGTGACGAGAATCACGCCCAGATGCTCGAAGCCGGAAAACACATGGCCGAGCTGCGGCAATGGAATCGAGAACCCGAAGCTGGCCATTGCATCGCGGACGCCGGCCGGCGACAGGCCACCGAGGTCGAGTCCGAACAGCGTCGAGCCCCACGCGATGATCGAACCGACGGCGATGGCCACCAGCCCGGCCGGCATACCCCTGTAGTAGCGAACGCCGCCGAACCAGCTCGCCAGCAGGATCGCGAAGCAGACCATGCCGATCGCCGGCTGCAGGTACATCTCCAGTGCCGGGCGCATCGAGATGAGCGCGATCGACACGCCCGCCAGAGCACCCAGCAGCGCTGCGCGCGGCGTGATCCGTCGAATCAGCGGGGCCACGAAGCCACCCGCCATCAGCACGAAGCTCTGCACGAAAACCCAGGTCAGCCCGGCTTCCCAGCCCTTGATCGCATCGCCGGTGCTGCTGGCGATCGGCAGCATGATCACGAACACGACGACGAACAGGTGCGGCACGCTGATCCCGGACGGCAGCGCGCAGACGGTATCGCGCTGTTCCCGCTTCGCCAGCCGGTACGCGAGCCACGCGTAGTAGACGGTCGACAGGAACAGCATCAGGCCCGTGGCCGGCAGGATTCGGCCGAAGATCAGCGTGTCCGGCAGCTTCAGCACGTAGCGCAGCAGCGCGGTCAGGGTCAGCAGGTTGACCAGCACATTGGTGCCGAAGCCGAAGAGCGCGTTCCAGTCGCCCGGCGTCCACAGTCTCGGCGTGAAGCCGTTCGATGACGCCGTCGCTGCGGTCGCTGCCATGGCAGTCCTCTCGTGGCCGATTGATCGACGCGCTATCGACTGCCATCCGACGGCAGTGCCGCGAGCAGATCGCGCGAATGCCCGACCCAGCCGAAGATTCCACCCTGCGCCTTGATCATCCGCAGGCCGCAATCCTGAAATTCCGGGAAGTACGAACCCACGCAATCTTCGGGCACGAAGCAGTCGTAGCCGCGATCGTTCGCTTCGCGGACCGTGGTGTGGACGCAGACCTCCGTCGTCACGCCGGTCACCACCAGTTGCCGGATGCCGCGATGCTGCAGGATCGCGTGCAGATCGGTCGCCCAGAACGCCCCCTTGCCCGGCTTGTCGATCACCGGCTCGCCGGTCATCGGCAGCAGCTCTGGAATGATCTCGTGCCCGGCCTCGCCACGGACCAGGATGCGCCCCATCGGCCCGTGATCGCCGATGCCGGTCTCGCCTCGGCCACGGCGCTTCTTGGACGGCGGCAGGTCGGCCAGATCGGCGCGATGACCTTCGCGCGTGTGCAGCGCGAACAGCCCGGCCGCCCGCCAGGCCGCAAGCAGGTGGACATTCGGAGCGATCGTGCGGCGCAGCTGCGACACGTCATTGCCGAGCCTGTCGCCGAAGCCGCCGGGCTCGAGGAAATCGCGCTGCATGTCGATGATCAGCAGCGCGCAGTGCGCAGGCTCGAACGTGAAGGCGTAGGGCTCGGCGGGGACTTCCAGCGTCAGGACATCGTTCGGCATCACGGTTCTCGGGCAGCGACCCGGCCAAAATAGCCGGTCTCGCCGCCGATTCCGATACCCGCAGGCGGCGGACGCGGCCTGCGGCGGCGTGCCTCCTGCACTGCCTTCGGCGGCACGACTGGGTGCGCTTCGTTGACGATACTGCGTCGGCAAATGCCAGTGATCGGCGACCCGTTGCCAGCCCGCGAGATCGAGACCCGACGCGAGGAATCGGTGTTCGGCGGAAAGCCGCAGTCGCGATATCCGGTCGTGGCGGCGGCTCGGCTCGATCCATCCTGCGTGGCCTGCACGCGCCCGCACCGTTGGCGCAATCGCGTGCATTGCCAACGTGCGATGGAGCCCTGCCTCGTGCCCGTCGTGCTCGATCAGGCAGCCGGCTCGCCCGCTTCGCGCACCCGGTCGGTGCGGACCGCACCGCCTCAGCGCAGGCTGCTTTTCTTGGCCGCCGCCTTGCCCGTGCTTCGGGCAGTACTTTTCGCCGCGCGCTTGGCAGCGGCGAGCTTGGTCATCGTGATCCGCGCCTCGTGCAGCATGTGCAGGGTGATCTTGCGGACCTCGTTCTTGCTCTGCGTGATGTGCGCGCGCAGCAGGATCGACGCCTCCGCGCTCTTGCGCCGGAAGATCAGGCGCAGGATCTTCGCGTGTTCCTCGTAGGTGGCGTCGATGCGCTTGTCCTTGAGGAAATCCAGCCTGCGGATGATCCGGATCTTTTCGGTCAGCTCCAGATGCGCCTTCAGGATCTCGCGATTGCCGGCGGCTTCGACCAGCGCGCAGTGGAAGCCTTCGTCCAGCGCCGCCATCTTGTGCGCATCGGTCTCGCGATCGGCCAGCGGCACCAGCCAGATCGCCCGAAGGGCATCGAGCGGCACGGTTTCCATCTGGCACAGGCGGGTGATCGCGGCTTCCTCGAGCAGGATGCGCAGGTCGTACAACTCGTCGAATCGCACGAAGTCGAACGGGCTGACGCTCCAGCCGCTGCGGAAGCCGACGTCGAGATAACCCTCGCGTTTCAGCCGGTACAGCGCGTCGCGCACCGGCGTGCGCGACACGCCGAGTCGACCCGCCAGATCGGTCTCGGTGAATCGATCGCCCGGCAGCAGGTGAAAGTCGAAGATTTCATCCTTGACCCTCAGGTAGACCTGCTCGGCGAGCGGATTGGCGGGCTGCAGGGCCATAACGGGAACGCGGCGATCAAGAGGGACCTGACAAGCTTATCAGCAGCGGCCGTGCCATCCGGCCGGGACCGACCCGCGGCACCGGCCTTGCGGGCGAGCGGATCATTGCGCCGAGACGGCCGATGGATCGATCAGGCTGACGTGCGCGGCAACGATCAGCCAGCGTCCGTCGAACCGCACCCAGGTCTGCGTCTGGCGGCCGATCATGGCCGTGTCCGGTGCGGTGAATTCGCAGCAGGCGCTGCCGAAATCGTCGCCGAAGGTCTGGATCACGACCCTGCGAAGGCGGCGGCCGGGATGCACCGGCACTGCAGTCGCCCGGTAGCGACGGATGGCGTCGATGCCGTAGCCATGCTCGGCGACGCCGTAGCGAACGGTGGCAGCGTCGTCATTGAAACAGGCGTCGAGAAAGGCGATGTCATGCCGCAGCAGTGCCGCTTCGTAGGCGTCGAACGCCTCGCGCAGCGATGACAGCACTGCAGGCCGGTTGATCAGGTCCGGGCTCATGGCGCTTGGGCGGAAGGAAGCCCACCGTGTTCGCGACGGCTGGATTCCGCTGCCGGGTCGGGGACCGGGACGACCTGCGCGAGCGCAGCCAGCACGGCGTCCGACGTCGCCACCGCGCCGAACACCCCGCCCTGCATCTTGATCATCTTCAGCGCCGCTAGATGGTTGCCGTGATCGGTGGCGCCGCAGCAGTCCTCGATCAGCACGCATTCGAAGCCGCGGTCGTTCGCTTCGCGCATCGTCGTGTGCACGCAGACATCGGTGGTGATGCCGGTCAGCACCAGATGGCTGATGCCGCGTGTCCGCAGGATCAGCTCCAGATCGGTCGCGCAAAAGCTGCCCTTGCCCGGCTTGTCCAGCACGATCTCGCCGGCTGCCGGAAACAGCTCCGGGATGATCTCCCAGCCCGGCTCGCCGCGAACCAGGATGCGACCGCAGGGCCCGTCGTCGCCGATGCCGGCACCGATCCGGCGTGAACGCCAGCGCTTGTTGGCCGGCAGGTCCGACAGGTCCGGCCGGTGACCTTCGCGGGTATGGATGATGGTGAAACCGAGTGCACGCATGCGGCCGAGCACTCGCCGGATCGGCTCGATCGGCGCCCGCGTCAGCGACAGGTCATAGCCCATCGTGTCGACATAGCCGCCGATGCCGCAAAAATCGGTCTGCATGTCGATGACGATCAGCGCCGTGTCCGCTGGCGTGAACTGGCCATCGAACGGCCATGGGTATGGCTCGGCGGCAATCGCTTGAAACGGCATGTCGAAGTCCTCGATCGGAGACCGCACCGCGCGGCGCCGGCAACAACGAGTGTGCCAGCGCGCACGGCGTACGCGGAAGCCTGCTGCGAGCATGGCTTGCCGAGCGGTGATTGCCGCGTTGCCGTCCTCGCTCGGCCTGTGTGTCGTATCTCCAGCGGCATCTTGAAGCTATCGCCGCATGCGAAGTCGCTGCAGGAACGGCTGCTCGTGCATCCCGCGGCAGTGGGATCGTCGACAAGAATCGCGACTCGGCAAAAGCTGCGCGTGGCTTGCTGATCAATGCTCGGATCAAGGTGCATCTGACAGTCCGACCACAGCGCGGGCCACCGGATTAAGCTGGGGCATGAATGTCTCGATTGCCGAACCCTCGATGAACGCTGCCGCACCGACGGCGCGGCCGCATGCTGCGCCGGGCTGGCACGCCGAACTGGCGCTCGGCTTCACCTGCGAAACCGTCGATGGCGCGACCCGCACCACGCTGAGTCACCGCCGGCACCTCGGCCCGCTGCGGGTGCAGCGGCCGTTCTACCCGGACGGCCCGGTCTGCAATGTCTACATCGTTCACCCGCCCGGCGGCATCGTCGGCGGCGATCGACTGGACCTGCGGGTGAAGGCGCATCCCGGCGCCCATGCGCTGCTGACGACGCCGGCCGCCGGCAAGTTCTATCGCAGCGCCGGCCCGGACGCGCGACAGCGGGTCGAGATTCGCGCCTGCGACGCGACCATCGAATGGCTGCCGCAGGAAACGATCTACTACCCCGGCGCGGCAGTGCGGCAGCAGACCGTGATCCGGCTCGACGGGCAATCCCGATTCATCGGCTGGGACCTTGGCTGCTACGGGCTGGCGTCGCGCGGCGAGCATTTCGACAGCGGCCAGATCCGGCAGGATTTCGAGCTGTGGCGAGATGATCGCCCGCTGCTGCTCGATCATCTGCGGCTGGCCGGCGACGGCGCCGCGTTCGGCAGCGCCTGGGGACTCGCCGGCCACCCGGTACTCGGCACGTTTGTGGCATGTCCAGCGACGGCGGCGGATGTCGACGCAGCGCGGGAAGCTGCGACAGGTCTGGCCGATGTCACGGTCGGCCTGAGCCTCGTGGATGGCGTCATCGTCGGACGCGTGCTGGCCATGCAGGCCGACGCCGCGATGCGCGCGTGGCTCGCGATCTGGCGCGTGCTGCGGCCACGGCTGATGCAGCGCGACGCGGTGCTGCCGCGAATCTGGGCGACCTGAGAACGACAAGAGACGACACGAAATGGAACTGAGTCCCCGCGAGAAGGACAAGCTGCTGATCTTCACCGCCGGCCTCGTGGCCGAGCGGCGCAAGGCGCGCGGCGTGAAGCTGAACTATCCGGAGGCCGTGGCCTACATCTCGGCGGCGATCCTCGAAGGCGCGCGCGACGGCAAGTCGGTCGCCGAGCTGATGAGCTACGGCACCACCTTGCTGAGCCGCGCCGACGTCATGGACGGCATCCCGGAAATGATTCCGGACGTGCAGGTCGAGGCGACGTTCCCGGACGGCACCAAGCTGGTCACCGTCCACAACCCGATCCCGTGAGGCGCTACCGATGATCCCCGGCGAACTGCTGCCTCTGGATGGACCCGACATCGAACTGAATGCCGGTCGCGCGACCGTCAAGCTGCGGGTCGCGAACCTCGGCGACCGGCCGATCCAGGTCGGCTCGCACTATCACTTCTTCGAAACCAACGACGCGCTGCGCTTCGATCGCGCCGCCGCGCGCGGCTGCCGCCTGAACATCCCGGCCGGCACCGCGGTGCGCTTCGAGCCGGGCCAGGAACGCGACATCGAACTGGTCGCCTATGCCGGCGACCGCATCGTCCACGGCTTTCAGGGCAAGGTGGAGAGGGCACTGTGAAGATCAGCCGCGCCGACTACGCCAGCCTCTACGGCCCGACCACCGGCGATCGCCTGCGCCTCGCCGACACCGCGCTGATCATCGAGATCGAGCGCGACCACACCGTCTACGGCGACGAAGTGACGTTCGGCGGCGGAAAGGTGATCCGCGACGGCATGGGCCAGAGCCAGCGGATCAGCGCGCTGACCGCCGACACGGTGATCACCAATGTCGTGATCGTCGACCACTGGGGCATCGTCAAGGCCGACATCGGTTTGAAGCGCGGGCGCATCAGCGGCATCGGCAAGGCCGGCAATCCGGACGTGCAGCCGAACGTCGACATCGTCATCGGCCCGGGTACGGAGATCATCGCCGGCGAAGGCCAGATCATCACCGCCGGGGCGATCGACTCGCACATCCACTACATCTGCCCGCAGCAGGTCGAGGACGCGATGATGTCCGGCACCACGACGATGATCGGCGGCGGCACCGGGCCGGCCACCGGCACCAACGCCACGACCTGCACGCCGGGGCCGTGGCATCTCGCGCGGATGCTGCAGGCGGTCGAAGGCCTGCCGCTCAACTTCGGCTTCCTCGGCAAGGGCAATGCGGCCCTGCAGCCGGCGCTCGACGAACAGATCGAAGCCGGCGCCATGGGCCTGAAGCTGCACGAGGACTGGGGCACGACGCCGAAGGCGATCGATACCTGCCTGAACGCCGCCGAGAAGTACGACGTGCAGGTGGCGATCCACACCGACACGCTGAACGAGTCCGGCTTCGTCGAAGCCACGCTCGCCGCGTTCAAGGGCCGGGCGATCCACACCTATCACACCGAAGGCGCCGGCGGCGGCCACGCGCCGGACATCATCAAGGCGGCCGGCGAGCCGAACGTGCTGCCGTCGTCGACCAACCCGACGCGGCCGTACACGGTCAACACCGTCGACGAACACCTCGACATGCTGATGGTCTGCCACCACCTCGACCCCGGCATTCCCGAGGATGTGGCCTTCGCCGAGTCGCGCATCCGCCGCGAAACCATCGCTGCCGAGGACATCCTGCACGACCTCGGTGCCTTCTCGATGATCTCGTCGGATTCCCAGGCGATGGGCCGGATCGGCGAAGTGATCACCCGCACCTGGCAGACCGCGCACAAGATGAAGGTGCAGCGCGGTGCGCTCGGCCCGGACCCGGCGCGGCACGACAACTTCCGGGTGCGCCGCTATGTCGCCAAGTACACGATCAACCCGGCGATCACCCACGGCGTCGCCCATGAAGTCGGCTCGATCGAGGTCGGCAAGCTCGCCGATCTGGTCATGTGGCGACCGGCGTTCTTTGGCGTGAAGCCGTCGATGATCATCAAGGGCGGCATGATCGTCGCCGCGCCGATGGGCGATCCGAATGCCTCGATCCCGACACCGCAACCGGTGCACTACCGGCCAATGTTCGGCGCCTTCGGCAAGGCCGTCGCCGAGACCTCGGTGAGCTTCGTGTCGCAAGCGGCACTCGATGGCGGCCTGCGCGAGCGGCTGGGGCTGGGCAAGCGGCTGGTCGCCTGCCGGAACACCCGCGCGATCAGCAAGCGCGACCTGATCCTCAACGACCTGATGCCGAAGATCGAAGTGGATCCGCAGACCTACGAGGTGCGCGCCGATGGCGTGCGCCTGCATTGCGAGCCGGCGGCGGTACTGCCGCTGGCACAGCGCTACTTCCTGTTCTGATCGGCGGCCCGATGCTCACGATCACCAAGCATCTCGGCGGCAACGACAGCGCCGCGACCGTCCGCATCGAGCTGCCGTTCGACCTGCGCACCCGCAGCCGCCAGTTGGCGAAGCTGTCGACCGGCGAGGAAGTCGGGCTGCATCTGGAACGCGGCCTCGTGCTGCGCGGCGGCGACCGGCTGCTGGCGGATGACGGCCGCATCGTCGAGATCGTCGCGGCGAACGAGGAGGTGTCGACCGTCACCTGCGACGATCCTTGGCGGCTGGCGCGCGCCAGTTACCACCTCGGCAACCGCCACGTGCCGGTGCAGATCGGTGCCGGCTGGCTGCGCTTCCGCCATGACCATGTGCTGGACGACATGCTCAGAGGCCAGGGCTTCGACGTGATCGTCGAGGAAGCGCCGTTCGAGCCCGAAGGCGGTGCCTACGGCGGCGGGCACGGGCACGGCTGATGGCCGGCACGCCGCTGCTGCATCTGCTGAAGCTGACCAGCCCGGCGCTGCCGATCGGCGCCTATCACTTCTCGCAGGGGCTCGAAGACGCGGTCGAGCATCGGCTGGTCCATGACGAGCGCAGCGCCGCCGCGTGGATCATCGGTCTCGCCCGCCACAGCCTCGGTACGCTCGATCTGCCGATGCTGCTGCGCCTGCACGCGGCATGGCGCGAGCGCAACGCGAAGCGGGCGTTCAAGCTCAGCGCGCGCCTGATCGCGTCACGCGAGACCGCGGAGCTGCGTGCCGAGGATCGTCATCTCGGCAGTTCGCTGGCGCGGGTGCTGGTCGAGCATGGCGTGACGGATGCGCAGGCCTGGCTGCAGCACCCGGACGCCACGCACGCCGCGCTGTTTGCGCTGGCAGCCGTGCACTGGGACATCGGCGACGGCGACGCCGCCACTGGCTACTGCTGGGGCTGGTGCGAGAACCAGGTGCTGGCCGCGATCAAGCTGGTACCGCTCGGCCAGAACGCCGGCCAGCGTGTGCTGACGCAACTGATTGCGGTGATTCCGGAAATCATCGAGCACGCCGCGATGATCGAGGACGACGACATCGGCATCGCGACACCGATGCACGGCATCGCCAGCGCGCGGCACGAAACCCAGTATTCGCGTCTGTTCCGGTCCTGAGCGCGGCGCGCACCGGCCGCGCGCCAGGCCCCGTCGTCGCGCCGCTCAGGCCGCTTCGCGCAGCATGCCCTGCTTGACGATGAAGGCGATGACCTCGTCCAGCCCCTGCCCGGTCTTCAGGTTGGTGAAGATGAACGGGCGCTCGCCGCGCATCTTCCTCGCGTCGCGGTCCATCACGTCGAGCGACGCACCGACATACGGTGCGAGATCGATCTTGTTGATGATCAGCAGGTCGGACTTGGTGATGCCCGGCCCGCCCTTGCGCGGCACCTTGTCGCCGGCGGCGACGTCGATCACGTAAAGCGTCAGGTCGGACAGTTCCGGGCTGAACGTGGCGGCCAGGTTGTCGCCGCCGCTCTCGACGATGATCAGGTCGAGATTGTCGAAGTCGCGGTTCAGTTCGTCGATCGCCGCGAGGTTCATCGAGGCGTCCTCGCGAATCGCGGTATGCGGGCAGCCTCCGGTTTCGACGCCGCGGATGCGCTCGGCCGGCAGGGCCTGACTGCGGATCAGGAATTCCTGATCCTCGCGCGTGTAGATGTCGTTGGTGACCACGCCGATGTTGAAGCGGTTGCGCATGCGCTTGCACAGATTGTCGACCAGCGCTGTCTTGCCGGACCCCACCGGTCCGCCAACACCGAGTCGCAAGGCTTCGGTCCGCATCGTCATCATCTCCCGATCATCGAGCGCGGCACCCGAATGGCACCGCTGGCCGATGTTGACGCAAGCGCCGTACCGCGGCGAGTCCGATCGAACGGTTCAGAACGCCGGCAGCACCGCGGCCACGATGCCGCGCCCGGCACCGTCGCGCTCGTAGTCCTGCCAGACCACGCTGGCGCGGCCGACCGCGTCGAACGCCAGATTCGGAAGCAGCACATTGCCCGGCGCCGCGCCCTGGTCGACGCGTCGCTCGCTGCCTACCGCCGCGCCCTGTGCGTTGTAGCGCTGCAGCACGATGCCGGCACCCTGAGCGACGACGGCGAAACCGCCATCGGGCGTCGTGGCAACCGCTGGCGAGCGCAACGGCAGGTTGCCGCTGCCAATGCGGAACTCGCCCCCGCGCGCGACGCCATCGGCGCCGTAACGACGTCCGTAGGCGCCGAGCGACGAGAAATCGGTGCCGGTGCGCTGCCAGACCACGACGAAGTCGCCGGCCGGCCCGACCGCGATGTTCGGGCGGTCGGAGAACATCGTCGGCGGGCCATTGCCGATCGGCAGACGCAAGCCCGCGAGCGGGTTGCTGGCGGCTGCCGCGTCGACCTGGAACGAGGCGCCCTGCGCCACGCCGGCCGCGTTGTAGCGGCGGCCGTAGATGCCGACGCCGGTGCTGTTGAAGCTTTCGACCGGGATCAGCGGCGCCGCGGTGGACTGCCAGACGATGACGAAATCGCCATTCGCGGCGACCCCGACCGTCGGCAGGCGCAGGTTGGTCGGTATCGATTCCTCGACCTTGAGCTGATCGAGCTTGATCGCGTTGCCGTTGTCGAAGATGCGCAGATTGATGCTGGCCCGACGAATCGACGCGAACACCGGAATCGGTGCCAGCCGTTCCGGCCAGACGAAGATCGCGTTGCCGGCATCGTCCAGCGCCACGCTGATGCGGGTGAAGATGTCCTCGCCCCCATTGTTGATCCGGAACTCGCCGCCGCGTGGCGTGCCATCGGCGTTGTATCGCTGGGCGTACGCGTTCAGCGCCGGCGTGTCCTGACCATCCGAATCCCAGGCCACGATGAACTCGCCGGAGGCATTGATCGCCACGGCCGGGAACACCTGCCGGTTGGCGCGGAAGCTGTTGACGATGAATTCCGGCCCCAGCGGCGTGCCATCGGCGGCGTGCCGGCGGGCAAAGATGTCGGTCACGCCGCGGCCATCGACGTCCCCTTCCCAGACCACGACGAAGCGACCGTCCGGCGCTCGTGCCACGGCGGCGTTCTGCTGGTCACCGGCAGTGGTCTCGTTGACGCGGACTTCGGTCAGCGGCAGCACCGGCGGGGTCAGCGCCTGCGCCACGCCGGCCACGAACGCCGCCGCCAGCAGCACGGCGGCCAGCGGGCGGCGCACGCGTGGCCGCTGTTGCGCGGCGCACGAGGCAATGGCGGCGGGCGCGTCGCAGGTCCGGATTCGCGCGCGGGTGTTGTCCTGCATGGTCGGCTCCGGGCTCATGGGCGCGCGAACTGGCGGAAGAACTGCCACATCGTCGGCGTTGCCGCGACGTCCTGCGTGGTCAGCCCGAGCGGCGTGGAAAAGCTCAGCGAACCCGGCCAGGTGTGGCCGCCGCCGGCGATGATGTAGTGATCCACCCGCGCGCCGCCGCTGCAGTTGCCGTAGCGGTTCAGCTGCACCGAAGTGCCGTCGTCGGTACCGTCGATCACGCCGAGGTTCTGCGGCACCAGGCTGCAACCGGCGCGGCTTGCCCAGAGTTCGGCAGTCTGCAGCGACGAACTGAACAGCAGGTTGCCGTTGAAGTTGATCTGCTCGTCTGCGGTGCCATGGAAGATGATCATCGGCGTCGGGACGGAGGCCGCGCAGCGCAAGCGATCATCGTGATGGATGCTGCCGGAAATGACCGCCCCGGCCGCGATGCGCGACGGCTGATCGCAGATATAGCGCTGCGTCATCTGCGCACCGTTGGAATAGCCGCCCATGTAGATGCGGCGGGCATCGATCGGGAAGCGCCGCACGGCGTCGTCGATCACCGCGGTGAGGAAGCCGACGTCGTCCTGGGTCAGCGCGAACGAGGTGGCGCCGTAGTTCCAGCGGCCGTTCGACGAGGCCGGCAGGATCACGTAGACCCCGAAATCCCGCACCAGCGCGGAGGCTTCGGTCAGGTCCGCCATGTCGACCGGCGTGCCTCGCAGGTACTCGAGCAACAGGATCGCCGGCACCCGCTCGGTCGTCGTCGGGACCGTCGGCTTCAGCATCATCACGCTTCTCGGCCGGCCGTTGACGACCAGCTGCTCCTGCACCGCCGTGACATTCTCGAAGCTGCCGATGTCGCGCGCCTGCACCGGGCCGAGACCGGCGATGACCAGCATCGTCGCGAGACACCAGCGTCCGATGCCGGAACTGAAAAACTCCCTGTCCATGACTGACTCCACGCGGTTATTCCACTGCCGTCGACGTGACGCTCTCATGATCCGTGCCGGACGCCGTTGATGCTGCTCAAGCCGATCGCCTGCCGCCTGCCACCTGCAAGGATAGGTCATCGGTTCGACGGCGACCGTCGAAAAAATCTCCGCTTGGGCATCGCATGCCGCGCGGAAGCAAGCGGTCAATGCCGTCTACGGCTTGATCGACGGTTTGGATCAGGTCCGCGTGCGCGACCATGATCCGGATTCAGAGCAGCAGCGCACCCTCGTGCCGCAGCAGCCATTCCTTGCGATCGAGCCCGCCGCCATAGCCAGTCAGATTGCCATTGGCGCCGATCACGCGATGACACGGGATGATGATCGAGATCGGATTGCGGCCGTTGGCGAGACCGACCGCGCGCGAGGCCTTCGGATCGCCGAGGCGCGTCGCCAGTTCGCCGTAGCTGATGGTCACGCCGTGCGGAATGTTGAGCAGGGCCGTCCAGACCCGCTGCTGGAACGGCGTGCCGACCGGCGCCAGCGGCAGGTCGAACACGGTCCGCCGGCGGTCGAAGTAGTCGTGCAGCTGGGCGATCGCGGCCTTGAACGGCGCTTCGTCCCAGCGCCAGTCGGGCTGCTTCTGCGGCCAGACGTCATGGCTTTCGAGATACAGACCCTGCAGCGCGTGGCCGTTGCCGAACAGCAGCAGTTCGCCGATCGGGCTCGGCGCAATGCAGTAGACCGTGGCCTCGATGGCCCGCGCGGTCGGCACGACGCCGGCCACTGCCCGCTTCAATTCCCCGCGTCCCAGGGTCATGGTTCAGCCACCCGCCTCGCGCCCGGCATTCGATGTTGCAAGGCTGCGCCACAGATACAGCGCCGCGTAGGCCCGCCACGGTCGCCACGCCGCGCTGCGGGCTTCGGCCTCGCGCGGCTTGACCCCGCCCAGCGCCTTGCACAGCGCCAGATCGCCGGCCGGAAAGGCATCGGCATCGCGCAGCGCCCGCATCGCGACATAGCTCGCAGTCCAGTCGCCGATGCCGGCAATGGCCTTGAAGCGCGTTAGTTCGGCCGTCGTGTCGACACCCGGTTCCAGCCGCAGCGCGCCGTCGGCGTGATGCTGCGCAACGTCGCGGATGGTCTGCGCCCGACGCTGGGTGAGCCCCAGATCGATCAGCTGCTGCAGCGGCGCGTCGGCAACCAGCGCTGCCTGCGGGCTCAAGTGGCGCAGCGCCTCGAACGGCGTCTCGATCGGCTCGCCGTAGGCCTTCGCGAAGCGGCCGAACAGCGTGGTCGCGGCCTTGACCGTCACCTGCTGACCGAGAATCGCGCGCAGCACCAGTTCGAAGCCGTCGAAGGCGCCGGGCACGCGCAGGCCCGGCGTCGCCTGCAGGTGCGGCGCCAGCACCGGATCCTGCTTCAGATGCCCGGCGATCGCCGGCGGCGACGCCTGCAGGTCCAGCAGCTGTCGCAGCCGCTCCGCGACGTTCGCGGCCACCGGCGCGAGCGACGGCGACAGTTCCACGGCCAGCGTGCCGTCATCGCTCGGCGGCGAGACCGCCAACCAGCCGCGATGCGGGCCGATCCGCACCGTGCGCAGGTAGCGATCGTCGACCACCGCTTCGACCCCGGCCGCACCACGCCCGCCGAGAAACGCCAGCAGCGCGTCCCAGGCCAGCGGCGGCTGGTAATCGAGCCGCAACGACGGTGCCGCGGACGCGGCAGCCCGGCTCATCGCCGCGTCACGACGCGAACCGCCGGACGCGCCATCAGTCGGCCTTCGCGTCCGGCTTGGCCAGCGCCTGTCCGGTCAGCAGGCGCGCGCGCAGGCGACGCAGCGCATCGGCATCCACCTCGTCGCCGAACAGTGCGCGGCTGCGGCGACTGCCGTCGGCGAGCCTGAAGTTCAGCACCAGCACGCGCCCGTTCACCAGCGATGACGGCAGCAGTTCGGCGTCGCGCTTCGTACCGCGTGCCGTTTCGAGACTCCACGCCGTGCCGCCGGCATGCCAGGTGAGCCGCGTCAGTGCCTTCGGCCCGAAGCCGATGATCGGATGCCGGCGCAGACTGAACCACGACAGCAGCAAGGCACCGGACAGCAGCAGCCCGAGCTGATCCGGCGGCTGCGCGAGAAAGGCCAGACCGATGGCGGCGACATGCAGCACGACGAGCGCCTGCATGCCGCGCAGGCTGTGCGTCGGCCGCAGGTCAATCGTTGCGCTGAAGGCGTTCGATGACATGGGCGTACTGGGCCGGTGGCGGGGTCTGACCGATGATCCAGGCCCAGAGGTCCGGGTCCTCGCATTCGAGCAGGCGCAGGAACACCCACTTTTCTTCGGAGGTGGCGGTTTCGTAATGGCGGGCCAGGAAGCCGCCGAACAGCACGTCGAGTTCCTTCATGCCACGGCGGCACAGGAAGCGGAGACGGTCGAGATCGCTCATGAACGGGAGGGGTTGGAAAGTGGTGCCCGATTATCGCCGATGGCAGGCAATCGAGGCGCAACGGTCCTGTCGCTCGGCCGTCGGAGCGACGGGCGCGCGGCGTTCAGACCAGCACTTGCCGCGTCCGCCTGGCGAACCAGTGAATCCGCTGCTCGACCACGGGCGCGATCATCCGCTCCGGCTTCGCGCCGCGTGGACACGGCAGGCTCGGCGTGGTGCCGAACAGCCGGCAGATCAACGGCCGCTGGTCATAGACGGTGCAACCCTGCGGGCCAAGATGCGGGCAGCTCAGGGCTTCTAGCGCTGCGTCTCGCGCCGCACGGCTGCGACGCGGCAGCCGCGCCATTTCCGTCGACGAGGCCGTGACCGGTCCGCAGCAGTCGTGGCAGCCGGACACGCAGGTGAACGCCGGAATCCGCGCGCGCAGCGTGTCGATGATCAGGTCGTCTTCGGACAGGCTCATGTCGGAACTCCGGGCGGCGCACGGCGCAGCTTGCGCCAGAACGACAAAGGCGGCCCGAAGGCCGCCTTTGGGTTCCACGTGGTAACGGCCGGAAATGCGGCTTTGTGCTGTCCTTGCCCTTCGCGTCGCTGCGGGCGTTCGAAGCTGCTGCGAACGGTGCCTTGCGCGCCGGTCAACCTCGCCCCGGCCCGCCCGCTACCGCGGACGGGCGTTCGCGAGCGCGCGAGGCAGTGCTCGCAAAGCCGCAGCTTCTGTGCCGGCCCTTCGCTTCGCTGCGGGCGTTCGAAGCTGCTGCGAGCAGTGCTCGCAAAGCCGCAGCTTCTCCGCCGGCCCTTCGCTTCGCTACGGGCGTTCGAAGCTGCTGCGAGCAGTGCTCGCAAAGCCGCAGCTTCTCACCCCCTCCGCTCGACGAGCATCTTCTTGGTCTCGGCGATCGCCTTGGCCGGGTTCAGACCCTTCGGGCAGGTCTTCGCGCAGTTCATGATCGTGTGGCAGCGATACAGCTTGAACGGGTCTTCGAGCTGGTCCAGACGCTCGCCCGTGGCTTCGTCGCGCGAGTCGACCAGCCAGCGGTACGCGGCCATCAGCACGGCCGGGCCGAGGTAGCGGTCGCCGTTCCACCAGTAGCTCGGGCAGCTCGTCGAGCAGCACGCGCACAGGATGCACTCGTACAGGCCATCGAGCTTGGCGCGGTCTTCTTCGCTCTGCAGGCGCTCGCGGGTCGGCGCCGGCGTGTCGGTCTTCAGCCACGGCTCGACCGAGGCGTACTGCGCGTAGAAATGGGTCAGGTCCGGAATCAGGTCCTTGATCACCGGCATGTGCGGCAGCGGGTAGATCTTGACCTCGCCTTTCACGTCATCGCAGGCCTTGGTGCAGGCCAGCGTGTTCGAGCCGTCGATGTTCATGGCGCAGCTGCCGCAGATGCCTTCGCGGCACGAGCGGCGGAAGGTCAGCGACGAATCGATCTCGCTCTTGATCTTGATCAGGGCGTCCAGAACCATCGGACCGCACTTGTCCATGTCGATCTCGTAGGTATCGACTCTCGGGTTGGCCTGGGTGTCCGGATCGTAGCGGTAGATCTTGAACGCACGAACGTTCTTGGCACCCGCCGGGGCCTTGAACACCTTGCCGGCGCTGCGATCGATCTTCGAGTTCTTGGGAAGCGTGAGCTGTGCCATGACGATGCTCCTTCAATGAAACGCAAATGGAAACTTAGTTCAGGACGGAATCTTTGAGCTGGTCGTACGCGGTCACCGGCAGCACGATGTCGACCAGCCGCCAGCGCAGGCCGGCGCGGTCCATCACGATGGTTGCGGCGACCTGCCCGCTGCGGCTGAGCGCGGCGCTGAAACGGTTGATCGACTCGAAGCGGACATCGCTCAGGGAGCCTTCGATGTCGCAGCTGGTGGGCACAGTGCCCTGCACGGTCAGCGCGCCGCCGTCGCAGATCGCGGCGATCAGCCCGGACGGCGTCAGCAGGCGTTCGACCACCGGCTCTACCGGCACCCGCACGGCCACCTGCTCGTAGCGCGCGTGGATGCGCGCCGCGATGTTGCCGCGCAGCCG
This sequence comes from Nevskia sp., assembly GCF_021732705.1. Lineage (GTDB taxonomy): Bacteria > Pseudomonadota > Gammaproteobacteria > Nevskiales > Nevskiaceae > Nevskia. Next base: position 114,921 of record NZ_JAKFUM010000002.1, read on the forward strand.
GTCCGGTTCGACCAGCGCCGCCAGCGCTTCGCTGTTCCGCGCCACCAGGGCATCGCGCAGGGCCTGCAGCCCGAGCAGCGGTGACGCCACGGCCGCCGTCACGCCGATCAGCGCGACGACGACGACAGCAGTGATGACGGAGCGGCTCATGGGCTGCGCGGCGACGATCGACGGCTCAGTACGTGCGCTTCTGCGGCGGGATGACCTTGGCTTCGTCGTCGAGCACGTTCATGTGCACCGGGCGATAGCCGAACTTCACGCCGGTGTTGCCGTCGCGCCAGGCCAAGGTGTGCTTGGTCCAGTGGTCGTCGTCGCGGTCCGGGAAGTCCTCGTGGGCGTGGGCGCCGCGCGACTCGTGGCGGTTCTCGCCGGAAGCCACGGTGATCAGCGCCTGACCGAGCAGGTTGTCGAGCTCCAGGGTTTCCATCAGGTCCGAGTTCCAGACCAGCGAGCTGTCGTTGACCTTGACGTCGGCAAACGACTCGATGGTCTTCTGCATCTTCCGGACGCCTTCGGTCAGCGACGCCGAGGTGCGGAACACGGCCGCGTGGTTCTGCATCGTCTTCTGCATCTCGAGACGGATTTCCGCGGTGCCGCGGCTGCCCTTGGTCGAGTGACGCAGCTTGTCGAAGCGGGCGATCGCCTTCTCTTCCGATTCGGTCGAGATCTTGCCGTGCTTGGAGCCCGGCTTGACGATCGTCGCGGCATGGAGTGCTGCGGCACGGCCGAACACGACGAGGTCGAGCAGCGAGTTCGAGCCGAGACGATTCGCACCGTGCACCGACACGCAGGCGGCCTCGCCGACCGCCATCAGGCCCGGAATCACGGTATCGGTCTTGCCGTCGAGGCTGGTGACCACTTCGCCGTGGAAGTTCGCCGGGATGCCGCCCATGTTGTAGTGGACGGTCGGCAGCACCGGGATCGGCTCCTTCGTGACATCGACGTTGGCGAAGATCTTCGCCGTCTCGGAGATGCCCGGCAGGCGCTTGTGCAGCACGTCCGGACCGAGGTGCTCGAGATGCAGGTGGATGTGGTCGCCTTCCGGACCGACACCGCGGCCTTCGCGGATCTCGATGGTCATCGAACGGCTGACGACATCGCGCGACGCGAGGTCTTTGCGGTTCGGGGCGTAGCGCTCCATGAAGCGCTCGCCCTTCGAGTTGGTGAGATAACCGCCTTCACCGCGCGCGCCTTCGGTGATCAGGCAGCCCGAGCCGTAGATGCCGGTCGGGTGGAACTGCACGAACTCCATGTCCTGCAGCGGAATGCCGGCGCGCTGCGCCATGGCATTGCCATCGCCGGTGCAGGTGTGGGCGCTGGTCGCCGAGAAATACGCACGGCCGTAGCCGCCGGTGGCGAGGATGACCTGCTTGGCGCGGAAGCGATGCAGGCTGCCGGTGGCCAGATCCCAGGCCAGCACGCCGTGGACCGAGCCGTCGGCGTCGGTCAACAGGTCAAGCGCGAAATACTCGATGAAGAACTCAGCCTTGTTCTTGAGGCTCTGCTGGTACAGCGAGTGCAGCATCGCGTGGCCGGTACGGTCGGCGGCGGCGCAGGTGCGCTGCGCGGTGCCCTCGCCGTAGTTCGTGGTCATGCCACCAAACGGACGCTGGTAGATCTTGCCTTCCGGCGTGCGCGAGAACGGCACGCCCCAGTGTTCCAGCTCGATGATCGCCGGGATCGCTTCGCGGCACATGTACTGGATCGCATCCTGGTCGCCGAGCCAGTCGGAGCCCTTGATGGTGTCGTACATGTGCCAGCGCCAGTCGTCCTCGCCCATGTTGGCGAGCGCGGCCGAGATGCCGCCCTGGGCAGCGACGGTATGCGAACGGGTCGGGAACACCTTGGTCAGCGCCGCCGTCTTGAGGCCGGCCTGGGACAGGCCGACGGTGGCGCGCAGGCCAGCGCCGCCGGCACCAACGACGACGACGTCATACTCGTGATGAACGATGTTGTAGGTCATTTCTATCAGGCTCCGAGGGCGATCTTGAGCACCGCGAACACGGCCGCGGCACCGAATGCGAACAGCGCGAACTTGGACAGCACGATGCTGACCAGCTTCACGCCTTCATTGCCGACGTAGTCCTCGATCACGACCTGAACGCCGAGCGCGGCGTGATAGAACATCGCCGCGAAGTACAGCACCAGCGCCACCGCGACCAGCGGCGACTTGATCCACGCGATCATCGTCGCGTAATCGAGCAACGGGAACCGCGCGACGCTGAACACGAACCACAGCGACAGCGGAATCAGGGCAATGGCGGTCATGCGCTGCATCCACCAGTGACCGACACCCTCCTTGGCTGAACCCAGGCCACGGGCCTGTGACAGCGGCGATCGAAGACTCATGCGGCTAGCTCCTGACAATCAAGTGAAATCGGGGTTGCGACGGGGACTGCGGCGCGCGCTTCAGAGCGCGAACGCGGCGACCCAGGTCAGCACGGTCAGCACGATCGACGCGCCGACGACGGTGTAGCCGCTGGTGTACGCGGCCTTCAGCTCGAAACCGCGGCCGGTATCCCAGACCAGGTGACGAATGCCGTTGCACAGGTGATAGGTCAGCGCCCACGTGTAGGCGAACAGCAGGATCTTGCCGACGATCGAGCCGGCGATGGCCGAGAACGTGCCGAACGCGTCCGGCCCGGTGGCGGCGGCGGTGACCCAGGCGGCGAGGAAGATCGTGCCGAAGGCGAGCGCCAGCCCGGTCAGACGATGGGTGATCGACAGCATCGACGTCAGCTGCGGCCGGTAATACGGGCCGATCATGAACGGTGACAGCGGACGGTTCGACGTTGCGGGCTTCACGGACATGGGTTGCGTCACCTAGGGTCTGAGGGGATTACGTGCGAGGCGGCTGTCGGGAGGCGCCTAGAAATCGATGCAGCGACCGCCCTTCTCCCAGTCACCGAACCGCGTCGGGTCGGTACCGTCCCGGCGTCCGCCAATCTCGGGAACGGTTTCGGAAATGGCTTCGGGCGCGGCTTCCGGCGCTGGCGGCACGGCGATCAGGCCGTCAGTTCCGCATTGCGGTGCAGCATTTGGCGGGGTGCCGTCTGCTGCGGGTACGTCGGAAGAGTTGGGGGAGGTCACGGAGGAGTGCGGTCTGCGAAACCCCGTTAGTGTGACAAAATTCACGCATTCATGGCAACGAAGCGTGTCAGTTGAACCACCTATGCCCGGCCTCCATGCCTCCTGAAACCGTTGCATCGCCCTCCCTTTTCCCGACCACGGCCACCATCGACCCGGTCGCGTCCGAACGCCGCTGGCCCACCGGTTTCGACTGGCTCGCAGCCCTCGGCGCGCGGCTCGGAAACGACGGCCTGCCGGACTTCGGGGATCGGCGCGACGAGGCCGCCGCCGTGCTCGCCGCCGATGTCGTCGCCCCGCTGGCCGATCGCGGCACGATCCGGGTCACCGGGGCCGATGCCGATGCCTTCCTGCAGGGCCAGTTCAGCGCCGACATCCGCGAGCTGACGCCGACCCGCGGCCAGCTGACCAGCTATTCGAACCCCAAGGGCCGGGTCCTGGCGATCTTCACCGCGATTCGGGCCGGCGATCAGATCTGGCTCGAAACCAGCCGCGCCGTGCTCGGCGACGCGCTGAAGCGGCTGCGGATGTACGTGCTGCGCTCGAAGGTCAGGCTCGACGATGCCGGCGCCGAGGTCGTGTCGATCGGCGTGGCCGGCCCGAATGCCGACCGGGTGCTGGCCGAGGCCGGCCTGCTGGTGCCGAGCGTGCTGTGCCTGTGCGCGGAAGTCGGCGGCATCGTCGTCATGCGCCGCCGTGGCGAGCGCAACCGCTACACGCTGCACGGCCCGGCCGCGACACTGGCCGCGCTGTGGCCGAAGCTTGCGGCACATGCGCGGCCGGTCGGCACCGAAGCCTGGCGGCTGACCGACATCCTCGCCGGCTTCCCGTCGCTGAGTGCGGAAACGCGCGAGCAGCATGTCGCGCAGATGATGAATCTGGACAAGCTCGAAGGCATCAGCTTTTCGAAAGGCTGCTACCCGGGTCAGGAGATCGTGGCGCGGCTGCATTACCTCGGCAACCTGAAGCGCCGGATGTATGTCGGCCGCACGGCGGCAGACGCCGTGACGCGCGGCGCGCCCGTGTTCGTCGCCGGCAGCACGGCGCCGGTCGGCGATGTGCTCGACGCCGCCATGAACGCCGATGGCGGCCACGCCGTGCTCGTCGTGCTGCAGACGGCGCAGGCCGAAGCCGAAGACCTCCGCATCGGCGCGCCGGATGGCCTGCCGCTGACGCTGATCGCCTGAGCCGCCGCCGGCAGGCGGTGATCGAGGGTGCCCCGTTTACGGCCCGGGGCGCGGCCTGATCGGCCGGCGTCGCGCCGCGCGAGGCGATTCGCGCGGCGGTGGACGCCGGTCGGTCAATCGAAGCTGTACTTGATGCTGCCGACGACGTTGATCAGCGGCTGCGGATCGAAGATCACCGGGCCGTTCAGGAACGCGAAGTCCGAGGTGAAGCGGTTCGGCTGGTAGTCCACGCCGAGCGTCGCCGCGATCCGGCCGCGGCTGACCCGGCTCTTGATGCCGTAACGGATGAAGCCGTCGTCGTAGACCCGGCCGTCGGCCGTCAGCGGTCGCTGGCCGACGCGCTGGCCGAAGAGATCGACATTGACCCGATAGCCGCGGCCGACATCGCCGAACCATGAGGCGCTGAAGGTCTGCGTGTTGTCCGGCACGGTGATGATGCGGCTGGCGCCGGCCACCGCGATGTCCTTGATCTCGGTCTCGACGCCGACATGGCTCGCCTGGAAGCGCAGGTTGCGCAGCGCCTGCCATTCGATCGACAGCTCGTAGCCATCGCGCTGCGAGGTGCCGATGTTGACGACATCGAACGAGTTGTTGGCATTGGCGCCACGCCGCAGTTCGCGCTTCGAGGTGGTGGTGAAGACATCGCCGGACAGCTTCAGGCCGAACGGCAGCCAGGCGTTGACGCCGGCATCGGCACTTTCCAGCTTGGCCACGCCGAGCGCGTCGTTGAACGTGGCGCCGGCACGGTTCTGCGACAGCTCGGTCGCCGCCGCGGTGCGGAAGCCGCCGCCATAGTTCGAGAAGAACTCGAGTTGCCGGATCGGCGTGAACACGGCGCCGATCTTCGGCGTCAGCGTGCTCTGGTCATGCTGGCCGGAGTTGTTGGCATAGCGGTTGTTGATGACGTCGGTGCCGGCGTAATCCCAGCGCAGGCCGCCGACCAGCTTGAAGGTCTTGTGCAGCAGCACCTGCCCCTGCGCGAAGACACCGGCCTGGATCGTTTCCGCTCGCTGGTTGCGCGACTGGTTGGCGACGACATCCTCGATGCCGCCCGTGGCCGTGGCGGTGCCGGAGACCACGGTGCCATCGTCGAACTGGCCATCGCTGCCGACGGTCAGCAGCACCCGGTCCTGCCAGAGGTCGTTCGACGTGTGCTGCACGCGCCAGCCGGCGTAGCTGCGGTCGGATCGCGCGAACGACGCCGGTTCGTAGGTCGGGTCCGCCGGGTTGGGCGAAGCGCTCGGCGTGTTGAACGCGGTGTCGACGAACAGGAATTCGTCGCGGCCGGCATACGCCGTTGCGGTGACGCCGGTCGGGCCTTTCGGAATGTAGTTGGCCACGAACGTGTAGTAGTCGTTCTTGCCGCGATCGAACTGCGAACCGGCCGTGGCGCTGCGTCGGTCGACCACGCCGGCGCGCACGTCGTCGGCGCTCAGGAAGCCATTGCCGCGGTAGTCGCGGAAGCTGGCGTTGAAGCGCAGCGACAGGTTGCCGTCGAGCACCGGAAAGGTGAACTTGTTGAAGCTGTTGACGCGCTTGTAGTCGCCGCGCTCGCGGTAGCCATCGCGGTCCAGATAGTCGAAGGCCACGAACGGCGTGATGCCCTGATGCTCGCGGCCGTAGATCGCGCTGCCGCTGTAGTTGCCGTACGAGCCGGCCTGCGCCGAGACGCTGGTCTTGTCCTTCGACTTGGTGATGATGTTGATCGCGCCGGACAGGTTGTAGTTGCCGTACAGCGCCGAGAACGGACCCTTGACGATCTCGATCCGCTCGATCAGTTCCGGCGTCAGCCAGTTTAAATCGACCGCGCCGTGGCGGTTGGCGCCGTTCGGCGCATTGACCGGCACGCCGTCGATGAACACCGCCGCATCGGCGCCGTGGAAGCTCGAAAAGCCGCGGATGCTGATGTCGTCGCCGATGTCGCCGGTCGGGCTCGACGGCCCCAGCGTGATGCCCGGCGTCTGGCGCAGCAGATCCGTCGCATCCGAAAACGGCAGCGCCTGAATGCGGTCCCGATCGATCACGTAGGTCTGGCCCGGCAAGCCGTCGATCCGGTCGGTCAGCTCGATCTTGCCGGCATCGCGCTCGCCGGCCACCTTCACTTCGGACAAGGTGGTGACGGTGGCGACCTCGGTCGCTTTCGGCGCAGCGTTCGCGGCTTCGGTCTGGGCCAGCGCCGGCAGGCTGACGGCGGCGGCAGGCAGGCAGAACGCGAGGCGGATGGCTGCCGTCATCGCGGCAGCAGGAGTCGTCTTCATGGGTGCGGAGCGGGTGTGGGCGAAAAGGGGAGGAAGCGCAGCCGTCCGCCGTCGCGGACCGGCGAGGTCGCGGGTCAATCGCGCATGTGTTCGAGGTACAGCGCTTCCAGATCGGCATGGCCGATCTCGCTGGCACGCAGGGTCTGGCGCAGCTTGCCGGCGCGCATGATCCCGATCCGGGTGCCGGTTTCGCGGGCGCGGAACAGGTCGTGGGTCGCCATCAGGATCGCCACGCCTTCACCACTCAGGCGGGTCAGCAGCTCGCTGAATTCGTTCGACGCCTTGGGATCGAGTCCGGAGGTGGGCTCGTCCAGCAGCAGGGCCTTGGCGTCCTTGGCCATGGCGATGGCAATGCCGACCTTCTGGCGCATGCCCTTGGAATAGGTGCCGACGCGCTTCTCGGCCGCGCCGTCCGGCAGGCCCGCGGATTTCAGGATGCTGCGCAGCTTCGTCATGCCGAAGTCCTCGCCGGTGGCGAGGCTGGCGAAGAAGCGCAGGTTCTCGAGCCCGGTGAGGTTGCGGTACAGCGTCACCTGTTCCGGGATGTAGGCCACGAACTGCTTGGTTGCGAGCCCGTTCTGGTGGACGTCCAGGCCGTTGATCAGCGCCGCGCCGGAGGTCGGCTCGATGAAATCCAGAAACAGGTTGATGGTCGTGGTCTTGCCGGCACCGTTGGCGCCGAGCAGGCAGAAGATCTCGCCCGGCGCGATCTCCAGATCGAGGCTGTCGAGCGCCGTCTGATCGCCGTATTTCTTGGTCAAGGCTTTAGTTTGCAACACGTTATTTCCCCACACGAAAACGGCGGAAGCCGCGCGCGGCGAGCAGCGCGAGCAGCACGGACGGCCATGCGAGACCGAGCCAGTCGGCGATCAGGGCCGAGCCGCGCCGCGGTGCCGGCATCACGAACGCCGGGATGCGGTCGAGATCGTCGGCGGTCATCGAGGCACCGGCTTCGATCTTCGGAACGAAGTAGCCGCGAAACGCGGCCTGGTAGTCGCGCACCGCGGCGATGAACTGCTCGGTGCGACTGCGATCGGCCCCGGCCAGCCGGTTCAGGGCCGACTGGAAACTGAGCGCCGGCGACAGGAAGCGCAGGCGCTCGGCCAGCCGCTGCTGTGCGGACAGCCGCCGCTCGAAGGCATCGGCGATCGGCGCGACCGCCGCTTCGCTGGCCTGCGCGACCAGCCACGACTTCAGGATCGCCTTCGGGCTGTCGAAGTTGTCGCGGCCGTTGGCATCGCCGCGGATCGGCTGCTCGGCATGCTGCAGGTTGAAATCGCTGACCAGATTCTTGCCGCCGTTGCGGGCGTTGACCACGGTGGCGCGCAAGCGGTTGGTCAGCTCGGCCCGATCCGGTGGCGGCTGCAGACCCAGCACCAGCAGGTTCAGCAGCGACGGAATCACCAGCACCAGCGCCAGCCACCAGCCGCCGAGCCGCAGGGCATTCGACGACGACGAGCGACCGCGGACATTGACCCAGGCGCTCAGCAGCAGCCAGAACAGGCTGTAGCTGACGATCATCAGGAGCAGCGCGCCGAGATCCCGCCAGGCCGCGGCCGAGGCCGGCACCCCGGCGAACAGCAGCAGGCCGACGACGATCACCGACAGCGCCGGCAGCAGCAGCACCGCCGCGCGCGACAGCAGCTTGGCCAGCACCACCCGCGTCATCGCTACCGGCTGCACCGCGACCAGCGCGAGCGTGCCCTGCTCCAGTTCCGACGACAGCAGGTTGTGACTGAACGCGAGCAGCAGCAGCGGCAGCACGGCCGTCAGCAGGAACACCAGATCGAAACGGCCGACCGCCAGCGTCGCCGGGTTCTGGGTCGAGGCCCGGGCATCGTCGAACAGGGCGTAGCGGCTGGTGGCAACGCGCATCGTCGCGAGCGCGGGCTGGACCTCGCCGGCATTGCTGGCCATCAGCGCCAGCGGCAGCGATGCCAGGCCCGGCCGGGCATCCGGCGCCAGCGGCGACTTGATCCAGCCGGGGTACCAGCCGGGCTTTTCGCCCAGCGTGGCGCCCTGCCCAGCTTCATAGATGCGCAGGTCCGTCTGGAAGTCCGCCGTGCGCTGTTTCGACTGCGCGGCGGCGAGCGCCACATCGGCCTCGCGGCCCCGCAGCCAGGCCGCGCCGGAAGCCAGCGCATACAGCGTGGCGGCGGCGAAAATCGCCAAGGCGATCAACAGGCTGCGATCGGCCAGCGCCATGCGGCGCTCATGCCGCAGGAGGATCGACAAGGTCTTCGGCGGCGCCATGCGATGGGTCGAGGCGCTCATCTCAGATCTCCACCGACGTGCGGCGAATCGCCCACAACGCCAGCCCGAGCGCCGCGCCGGACCACAGCACCAGCAGCGCGAAATCCGGCAGCGTCGGCATCAGCGCGGCCTGCATCGACGGCTCGACGTACTGGAAGCGCGGCACCTTCGCCCACAGCTCCGGGCCGCCGGCGTCGTCGGTCCACTGATCGAGCTTGCCGTTGACCGTGTAGTCGTCGTTGATCAACTGGATCGACTGGCGCCGGTACCGCTCGGCCTGCTCGGTGAAATCGCGCTGCACGGTGAGATCGGTGCCGGCCAGCGCCATCGAGACCGGCTTCACTGCCAGCAGCGGCGTCAGCAGCGCGAAAGCGCGCTGCACCAGCGCCTGCCGCTGGTACTGCTGCCAGAGTTCGCCGTAGCGCCGATCCATCACCAGCGCGCCGTAGCGCTCGCCTTCCGACAGCGCGATGCCGTCGAAATTGATCGGCAGATCCTCGATCCGGCTGACGCCGTACTGCTTGAACAGCGCGGCCTTGACGCTGCTCAGCCGCGCGTCCTCGGCATCGTGACCACTGATGCCGTTGCGGACGTCGTCGGCCAGCACCTTGCGGAAGCTGGCCACGGTCGGCACCGGTGCGAGGTGGTTGGCGGCGTCCACCGCGAGGCGCGGCAGCAGCAGGCTGGACAGCAGCCAGAAGCCGAGCAGCACGACCAGCGCCTGTCGCGAGGACGGCGCCCGCGCCGACACCGCCAGCGTGATGCCGGCGAAGGCGATGAAGTACAGCAGGTAACCGACGCTCATCAGCGCCAGCCGCAGCAGATCGATCGCGCCATGGCCGCTGACCAGCAGCGCCGCCGAACCGATCACGGCCACCGGCACCAGGATCGCCAGCAGGCTCGCGCTCAGGCCCAGCGCCTTGCCGAGCACCAGCGCCCGGCGCGTCACGCCGACACTCAGCAACTGCCGGAACGTGCCGTTCTCGCGTTCACCGCTGAAGCCGGCGAACGCCACGAGAATGATCAGCAGCGGCACCAGCAGCTGCAGCACCAGGGCAGCGGTCAGTTCGCCGAACACCGGCAGCAGCGCGGCATCGTCGGCCGGCCGCGCGCGCGACGGCGTCTGGACATGCGCTTCCAGATACACGGCGCTGCCGGCATACGGGTTGACGCCTTCGTCGACGAACGCCAGCGCTCCCTGTGGCTTGAAGATGTAGCGCCCGAAGTGCGCCGCGCTGTGCGGGTTGAGCTTGCCCTGCGACAGCCAGATGCGCGTGTCTTCCGCCTGCGCGGTCTTGCGCGCCGCGTCGGCCCGGGCCTGATGCTGCAGCCCGACGGCCAGTGCCAGCAGCAGCAGGCCGATCAGGATGGCGCCGGCAAGGCGCACCTGCCCGCCACGCCAGGTGTCGAGGATCTCTCGACGGGCGATGGTGATGATCACGTTGTGAATCCCCGGTACCGCGTGAAAGGAGTGACGCCGCCGGCCGCGTCGAACGCGCGTCACGGCTTCGTTCGCACAAGTGCGGACGTATGAAATTTATATCTTACGTGTGACACATCGGCGATTGATCGCGATCAGCGGCGTCGCGCCGCATCGGCGCTGCTCGGCGCGGCGCGGCCAGGGCTCGGCGGCGTCCCGTGCAAATCACTGATAACGAAATATTTTTTGCGCGGCAGATGCCGGGTGCGCGGTCGGTGACCAGGTGATGGCGCCGTCCCAGCGCGATGTCACCGACGGCGGCATCGCGCCGGTGCCTGCCCGTCGGGACGCCGTTCGACGCGTCATTGACCGATGTCGCTGGCGTCGGCGCCCCACCGCAAAACCCGTGTTAAGCGAAGTCACGACATCGTATGATCGGCAGCTCTCCCGACGTGCTGACCGTGCTCATGGCCTGTTTCCGGTTTCTCCGTTCGTGCGCCGCGGTGCGCCGCGACACCTGGCGGCTGCCGTGGCCGGTTGCGCCATTGGCACCAACGCGGGTGCCGCAGATGGTGCTTGCGGCGCTGCTGCTGATTCCGTCGCTGGCCATGGCCCACAGCGGCGCCGGTGGTCTGAACGGCTTCCTCAGCGGCTTCCTGCACCCGGTCTCGGGCCTCGATCACGTCGTCGCCATGGTGGCGGTCGGCATTTGGGGCGCGCAGCTCGGCGCGCCGGCACTGTGGGTGCTGCCGGCGACGTTCCCGGTGGTGATGGCGTTCGGCGGCGTGCTGGGCGTTTACGGCGTGCCGCTGCCGGCCATCGAATACGGCATCGCCGGCTCCGGCATCGTGCTGGGCCTCCTGATCGTCTTCGCCGTGCGCCTGCCGCTGTCGCTGGCCGGCATCGTGGTGGCGATCTTCGCCATCTTCCATGGCTATGCCCATGGCGCGGAACTGCCGTCGTCGATCGATCCGATCTCGTACTCCGGCGGCTTCGTGCTGGCCACCGGCCTGCTGCACCTCGGCGGCATCGCCATCGGCCTGCTCGATCACTGGAAGGCCGGCGCGCTGTTCATGCGCGCCTGCGGCGCGGGCATCGCGATGGTCGGCTTCCATTTCCTGCGAGAAGCGCTTGCCTAGCCGTCGTCGGAGACTACCGATGGGCTGGCTGAGCCTGCTGCTGGCGCTGCTGCCACTGCACGCGGACGCCCATCTCGGCGGCGTCAAGACCGATGATTTCTGGCTGGGCGTGCTGCACCCGCTGACCACGCTGGAGAACGCGCTGGCGATGCTGGCGCTTGGCCTGCTGGCCGGTCAGAACGGGGAAAAGGCCGGGCTCCGGGTGGCTGGCGTCTTCGCGCTGGCGATGACCGCCGGTGCCGTGCTCGGCATGCTCGGGCTCGCCGGAGCCGGGGCGACGTGGGCCAGCCTGCTTTCGCTGATCGTGCTCGGCGGACTGGTGGCGCTGGCCCTGCCACTGCGCCCGTCGCTGCTGATCGGTCTCGCCGTGCTGTGCGGCCTCGCCCATGGCGCGACCAACGGCGTCGAGATCGTGCCCCCGGTCAAGCCCGTGCTGTTCATTTCCGGGCTGACCATCGCCGGCTTCATGGCGACGTTCTACGCCATGTTCGTCATGCTGCACGTCAAGCCATGGTGGCTGCGCATCGGCGTCCGCGTGGCCGGCAGCTGGATTGCGGCGATCGGGCTGCTGGTGACCGCGCTGAACAGTCTCGGCAGGCCGTCCGGCCTGTAGCGCACCGCGCAGCCAGCGCGCGTCAGCCGGCCTTGTCGTCCGGCGTCTCGTGGTCTTCCCACAGGCCTTTCTGCTTCTCGCAGGCCGCACGGCTGCGGATGTCCGGATGGTCGACCGACTTGCCGCTGGCGTCGGCGATGTGACAGTGCAGCTCATGATGCGACCAGTTGCCGCCCTTGGCCTTGCAGTCCGACTTGCGGGTCAGCGACTTGTCGTCGACCGAAACGCCTTCGGCATTCGTCACATGGCAGTGGGCGCTGTGCGCGGCGGCGGAACCGGCGAACAGCAGGGCGATGACGGTCAAAGCAATCTGGGATTTCATCGAGTCTCTCGATCGGATGGCGGGAACGGCCGGACGCCGGCTGTCGCGGATGGCAGCAGTCTGTCGGCGGAAACGGCGATCGGCAATCGGTTGAAGTCAATGCCGATTCGGCGGGTCCTGTGCTGTCGGCCGCCGTTCCCGACGATCACGGCGTTGCCGCCGCAGTCGTCCGGACCCGCGGCCCCGCCGGGACGGGCCGCGCCCGGCCGTGGCTCGGGCGAGCGTCAGAACGCGCTGTAGGTCAGCTGCACGAACAGCAGGTTCGAGGTACCGCCCCGCCCGGCCTCGCGCAGGAACTCGCCCGCCTTGAAATAGGCGTACAGGACCTCGGTCTGGAAGTGCCGGGACTGCCGCCAGACCACGCGCGCGTCGACCTCGTGGCCGAGATAGGTCCCGCTCCGACCACTGGGATCGCGCAGCCCGGTGTTGTTCCAGCGGTCGGTCGCCGAATTCAGCGAATACCAGTTGAAGCCGGCGTCGAGCTGCAGGTCTCGGGTCGGCGAGATCTCGATCCTCACCTTCGGCGCTTCCAGGTTCTCGAACACGAAATAATCGTTCTGCGAGAACGGCCGTGCGAAGCCGAACAGGCGCTCGAATCGGCCGCTCTGGCTGTCGGTCGGGTTGTCGTCGCCGGACGCGTAGTTGTACGCGGCGCTCAGCCGCGGCTTCCACGGATGGGCGAAGGTGTAGCCGAGTTCGCCGGTGTAGGCCTGCGAGTCCTGCTTGCGCGGACCGTCGTTGCCGCGCTGGCGGTAGTACGAGAAGTCGTAGTCGAAGCCGGTCTTGGCGACGACGCCGTAGCCGCGCACGCCCAGGGTATGGATTTCGCGTTCGACGCCGCTCGGCGCCCGCTCGCCGTCCTGCTTCAGCACCAGATACAGCGGCTGCACGGTGATGATGTTGGAGAACTGGCGGTAGTCGCCGATCACGCCGACCAGCGTGTTGGCCTTGTCGCGGCGATCGAAGCCGTTGTCGTCGCGCAGCACCGGCTGCAGCAGCAGCGCATCGACCTGCCAGGCATCGGACTGCTTGCCGAGGATCGCCCGGATGCCGTCGAAGTTGTTGGTGGTATTGCGGAATTCGTTGCGCGCCAGCAGTCGCCGATCCAGATATTCGAACGCCTGCCGGCCGAATTTCACGCTCAGCTGCTGGTTCGCCAGCCACGACTGCTTGAAGAACAGCTCGCCGTAGAGCTGGATCGGTTCCTGGAGATTGGTATCGCGCACGTCGCGCGCGAAATCGGTGTTGTAGCGCCGCGCATCGCTGAACTCGACGGTGAAGCGCAACGGATCGAACCGGTTCTTGACCGCGAGAAAGGCGCGCGTGCGCAGCAGGAACGGCTGGTCGACGGTGTTGATGCTGCGCCGGAAATCGTTGTCGCGAATCTCGAAACGGGTGCGGTGGTCGAGGCCGATGTCGAGCCAGTCGATGTCGCCGAAGCCGTCGAGCTTGCCGAGCCAGGTCTGGTTCAGCTGCTGTACGTACGACGGCGGCTCGCTGACGCGACGGGTGCCGTAGCTGCGGCGTTCGACGTAGTAGTTCCGGCTGTCTGCGGTGGCGCCATCGGCCGGAACCGGGTCCGCGGCCCGCACCGTCGCGCACGGCACGCCGGTGGCGGCAACGATCGGAAGACCGACCGCGACAGCGCGCAGCAGGGTGGACTGCCACCGACGTGCCGTGGCCGGACTCAACAGGCGAGTGTTCATCTGCGCGGGACCTGGAAGGGCCGCAGACAATCCCGGCTTTTGCCGCGCGATGCAAGTGCTTGACGCCGGTCGGGCCACCCACCTCCGAAAACGAGCAAGGCCCCTGTCGGGGCCTTGTCGTGACAACGGCGCCGGCCGGAACCGGCGCCTGGTCAGGTGCTGCTGGCTCAGAACTCGGTGCGGAACGTCACGCCGAAGGTCCGCGGATCGCCCGGCTGGCCGACGTAGACGCCAGTGCCACCGAAGCCCGGCGACAGCAGTTCGAGGTACTCCTTGTCGAGCAGGTTGCGCGACCAGAACCACAGGTCCCAGCCGTTGGCGCTGCGGAAGCCGATGCGGGCGTTCACCAGTTCGTAGCCCTCGACGTTCAGCACCGTCGACGGCGTGGCCGATGACGAGAAGCCCGAGCGGTAGCTGACATCGACGCCGAAGAAGAAGTCGCCTTCGCGCTTCAGGAACGAGGTCGGCGTGAAGAACTCGCCGCCAAAGCTGGTCGAGAACTTCGAGATGCCCGGCAGACGCTGGCCGGAAACGTCCTGAATGTCGTTCGGGCGTGCCCGGCCGGTGTTTTCCAGCGACAGCGGCGCGTTGGTGAACCGCACGTACTTGCCGTCGGTGTAGGCCGCCGACACGTAGGTGCTGAAGTGCTGACCGATCCGCGCATTGCCGTCGAACTCGACGCCGCGAACGCGAACCTTGTCGGCATTGGCGAGATAACCGCGCGACGTCGCCGCCGTGTTGTCCTGCACCTGCGCCTGGAAGTCCTTGATGTCGGTGTTGTACAGCGACAGGTTGGCGGTCACGCGGCGGAACGGCCGGGTCTTGATGCCGATCTCGTAGTGCGTCACTTCTTCCGGCGCGACGGTGGCGAGATCGAGGCGCGGCTGGTTGTTATCGGTCGGCACGCCGGCCGTGTTCAGACCCACGGTCTTGAAGCTGCGCGAGTAGGTGGCGTAGGTATCGACGTTGTCGATCGGGTTGTAGGCGATCGTGATCTGGCCGGACACGTTGGTGTCGTCGATGTCGGCGAAGTAGGTCTGCTGCGGCAGCTGGGCCAGCTGCACGGCGCGCAAGGTCGGGTTGTTGCGGGTGTCCTGACCGCCGGTCACCTGCGCGTCGTAGTCGACTTCCTTGCGGTCGTAGTTCAGACGCAGACCCGGCAGCACGCGAATCTGGTCGGTGAGCTTCCACTCGAGCTGGCCGAACAGCGCGGCGCTGTCGAAGATCGACTTGACGTCGATCTGCTGGGTCAAACCATCCAGGAGCGCGGCGTTGTTGGCGTTCGCGGTGCCCGCCAGCAGGTAGCGCGAGGCCGCCGAACCGAGCGCCGTGGTCTGGCGCGGATTCGACTTGATCGTCTGGCGGAAGCCGAACAGGCCCACCACGTAGTTGATGTCCTTGGTGATGTCGCCGGCGAAGCGGAATTCCTGCGAAATCTGCTGCTGGTACGAGGTTGCGGCCGAGACCGTGTTGACCGGAATGCCGAGGAAGTCACGATCGTTCGACGGGTTCCAGTCCCAGAGGCGGTACGCGCTGATCGAGCTGAACTTGCCGTAGTCGGAGGTCCAGTCGACCGTCACCGAGCCGCCACCGAGGTCCTGATACGAACGGATCGGGGAATCGACGTCGGTGAGGCGGGCGAACGGGTTGAAGCTCGGCGGGGTGTAGTTCAGCGACGCTGCGATCGCGGCGTACTGGCGGTTCGCCGCGCGCAGCGTCGGCGTGACGCCGGCGACGACCTGCGTGTAGCCCTCCGGCCGCTGGCTCGTCCAGTCGGCCGACGCGGTGATGGTCACGTCTTCCGAGGCTTTGATCAGGAACTGACCGCGGATGCCGAGGTTGCTGAGGTCGTTCAGATCGTCCTGAGTGCGGACGTTGTAGAGGAAGCCGTCGCGCTGCGTCCCGACGAACGAGATGCGGGCGGCCACATTGTCCGACAGCGGGCCGGTCAGCGAGGCCTTGGCCTGAATGAACGTGTAGTTGCCGTAGGACAGCTCGACCGTCGAGCCCGGCGTGAAGCTCGGCTTCCTGGTGGTGACGTTGACCGCACCGGCCGTGGTGTTCTTGCCGTACAGCGTGCCCTGCGGGCCGCGCAGCACTTCGATCTGATCGATGTCGATGAAATCCAGCGTGGCGGCGGCCGGACGGGCGTAATAGACACCGTCGATGTACAGGCCGACACCCTGCTCGATGCCGTCGTTGGTCAGGCCGTACGGCGCACCGAGGCCGCGAATGTTCAGAGCCGAGTTGCGCGGGTTGGTCGAGTAGAACTGCACGCTCGGCAGCACTTCCTTCAGGCGGTTGACGTTGAAGCCGCCGATTTCGTTGAGAAAATCGCCACCGATGACCGACACGGCGATCGGCACCTTCTGCACGCTTTCGGTCTTGCGACGCGCGGTGACCTGCACTTCCTCGAGCACGGCCGCGACGCGGCTGCCCGACTTGCCGGCCTGCGCCACCTCGGCCTGCGCGACTTCGGACTGGGCCACTTCGGCCTGTGCGACCTCGGTCTGGGCAACATCGACAGCGGCCACGCCGACCGATTCGGCGGTGGTGGCCGGTGCGGTGGCATCGGTGGCGGCACCCGCAGCCTGCGCCGTGGCGCCGAACAGGAACAGGGCGCTGATCGAGGCGGCAGTCCCCAACGGCAGGCGACGACGCAGCCGGCGCGGCGCCGGCGAAGTCGGAACATCACGGGAAAGCAGGGTGTCTGGGGTACTCATCGTCTTCGGAGCAGTGAAAAGCCGTTGGAGGTGTCGTGGCGCCAGAGACTACCGATCTTAAAAAGAAAAATTAAATATCCAAAAGCGCTAATAAAAGACGCAGAAAATGCTGACGGTTTCCTTTTTTATTCGGTTATCGAATAATTGGTCGGACGGCGGACCGGGGGCTTATGTTTCTTTATGCTTCCAAATAATCGAAACAGTCTTTTTTGTTCTAACGCCGTGCCGACGCACTGCCGCCCTGTGTCACTCTGTTATTAATGCGCGCCCGCCACCTGACCCGACCCGCATGAACGTCCGCCCACTGCTGTCACGACTGATCCGCCCCGCGCTCGCCGCCGTTCTCGCGGGTACGGCCGCCGTCGGCCACGCCGATCTGCTCAATGTCAGCTATGACCCGACCCGCGAGCTGTACAAGGCGGTCAACGCCGAGTTCTCGGCCGACTGGAAGGCCAAGTCCGGCAAGGGCACACGGATCCAGACCTCGCATGGCGGGTCCGGCAAGCAGGCGCGGTCCGTGATCGACGGCCTCGAAGCCGACGTCGTGACCCTAGCGCTGGCCTACGACATCGATTCGATCGCCGAACGCGCGAAGCTGCTGCCGACCAACTGGCAGCAGCGCCTGCCGAACAACTCGTCGCCGTACACGTCGACCATCGTGTTCCTGGTGCGCAAGGGCAACCCGAAGAACATCAAGGACTGGGACGACCTGATCAAGCCGGGCATCGCGGTGATCACGCCGAACCCGAAGACGTCCGGTGGCGCGCGCTGGAACTATCTGGCGGCCTGGGGCTACGCGCTGCGCAAGTACGGCAACGATCCGGCCAAGGCCGAGGCCTTCGTCGCCAAGCTGTTCAAGAACGTGCCGGTGCTCGACACCGGTGCCCGCGGATCGACCACCACCTTCGTCCAGCGCGGTCTCGGCGACGTGCTGATCGCGTGGGAAAACGAAGCGTTCCTGTCGGTGGAAGAACTCGGCCCGGACAAGTTCGACATCGTCGCCCCGCCGCTGTCGATCCTGGCCGAACCGCCGGTGGCGCTGGTCGACGTCAATGTCGACAAGCACGGCACCCGCAAGGAAGCCGAGGCCTACCTGCAGTATCTGTACACGCCGGCGGCCCAGAAGCTGATCGCCCGCAACTTCTATCGCCCGTATCGGCCGGAAAACGCCGACCCGGCCGACCTTGCCCGCTTCCCGAAGATCGAGCTGTTCAAGCTGAACGACGTGTTCGGCTCGTGGGCCAAGGTGCAGGCCACCCACTTCGCCGATGGCGGCGTGCTCGACCGGATTCTTGCAAAGTAGCGCGCTGGACCCCGCCGCCGGCGCCAGCGCCGTGCGGCCCGGGCATTTCACGACCTTTCGATTCCCGACACGATGAGCGCCACCGCCACGCTGCCTGCCCGGCGCCCGACGAAGCGAGCCATACCGGGCCTTGGGCCGACGCTGGGCTTTTCGTTGTTCTACCTCGGCCTGATCGTGCTGATTCCGCTGGCCGGAGTCTTCTTCAAGGCCTCCGGCCTCGGCGTCAGCGGCATCTGGCACGTGATCACGTCCGAGCGCGTGCTGGCGGCCCTGCGCCTGAGCTTCGGTGCCGCGCTGATCGCGGCACTGATCAACGTCGTGTTCGGGTCGATCGTGGCCTGGGTCTTCGTCCGCTATGACTTTGTCGGCAAGCGCCTGTTCGATGCCTTCATCGACCTGCCGTTCGCGCTGCCGACGGCGGTGGCCGGCATCGCGCTGACGGCGCTGTACTCGCCGAACGGCTGGATCGGCTCGCTGGTGGAGCCGCTCGGCATCAAGATCGCGTACACCCCGCTCGGCGTGATCGTGGCGATGACCTTCATCGGCCTGCCGTTCATCGTGCGGACGGTGGAGCCGGTGCTGCGGGAAGTCGACCGGGATCTGGAAGAGGCCGCCGCCACCCTCGGCGCCTGGCGCTGGCAGACGGTGGTCCGGGTGATTGCGCCGGCGGTGTTTCCGTCGGTGGTCACCGGCTTCGCGCTGGCCTTTGCCCGTGCCGTCGGCGAGTACGGCTCGGTGATCTTCATCGCCGGCAACTTTCCGCTGGTGTCGGAAATCGCGCCGCTGCTGATCATCATCAAGCTCGAGGAGTTCGACTATCAGGGCGCCACCGCGGTGGCCGCGACGATGCTGGTGATCTCGTTCGTGCTGCTGCTGATCGTCAACCTGCTGCAGGCCTGGGTGAGGAAGCGCTCGTGAGCCAGATCGAAAACACCGCGCCCGCCGACCCGGCCCCGATTCCGTTCGAGCCACTGAAGCAGACCAACTCGGTCGTCACCGAAGCGACGTGGGTCCGCTGGCTCCTGATCGCCATCGGCGTGGCCTTCCTGAGCCTGTTCCTGATGCTGCCGCTGCTGTCGGTGTTCGTCGAAGCGCTGCGCAAGGGCTTCGGGCCGTTCTTCGACGCCTTCAGCGATTCCGACACCATCGCGGCGATCAAGCTGACGCTGCTCGCCGCAGCCATCGCGGTGCCGCTGAACCTCGTGTTCGGGTTGTGCGCGGCCTGGGCGATCACCAAGTTCGAGTTCCGCGGCAAGCAGTTGCTGATCACCCTGATCGATCTGCCGTTCTCGGTGTCGCCGGTCGTGGCCGGCCTGATCTATGTGCTGATCTTCGGCGCGCAGGGCTGGGCCCAGCCGTGGTTCGGCGACCACGTCGGCAAGGTGCTGTTCGCCGTCCCCGGCATCGTGCTGGCGACGATCTTCGTGACCTTCCCGTTCATCGCCCGCGAGCTGATTCCGCTGATGCAGGAACAGGGCACGGAAGACGAGCAGGCGGCGCTGAGCCTGGGCGCCACCGGCTGGCAGACCTTCACCCGGGTCACCCTGCCGAACATCAAGTGGGGCCTGCTGTACGGCGTGCTGCTGTGCAATGCCCGCGCGATGGGCGAGTTCGGCGCGGTCAGTGTCGTGTCCGGCCACATTCGCGGGCTGACCAACACCATGCCGCTGCACATCGAGATTCTGTACAACGAGTACGAGTTCGTTGCCGCGTTCGCCGTGGCCTCGCTGCTGGCGATGCTGGCCATGGTGACCTTGGCCGCCAAGTCGTTCCTCGAGTGGCGCTACGCCGACCAGCTTGCCGCCTCGCGCCGCCACTGACGCGCCGTCCCGCTTCGGCGGAGAATCACGAAACACCGTTCTCCACCGCGTTCCGACTCCCATCTGACGCTTCCTGCCTCACGAGCCCATGGACATCAAGATTCGCGCCGTTCACAAGCACTACGGCAGCTTCCACGCGCTGCGCGGCATCGATCTCGACATCGAATCCGGCGAACTGCTGGCGCTGCTCGGACCATCGGGCTCGGGCAAGACCACCCTGTTGCGCGCGATCGCCGGCCTGGAGCCGCTCGATGCCGGTCAGGTGCTGTTCGGCGACATCGATGCCACTTCGCTGACCGTGCAGGATCGCAAGGTCGGCTTCGTGTTCCAGCAGTACGCGCTGTTCAAGCACATGACGGTGTTCGACAACGTCGCGTTCGGTCTCACCGTGCGTCCCAAGCACGAGCGTCCGTCGACGTCCGAGATCGCCAAGCGCGTCGGCGACCTGCTGGAACTGGTGCAGCTCGGCGGCCTCGAAAAGCGCTATCCGGCGCAGCTGTCCGGCGGCCAGAAGCAGCGCGTGGCGCTGGCCCGCGCGCTGGCGATCGAGCCGCGCGTGCTCTTGCTCGACGAGCCGTTCGGCGCGCTCGATGCCAAGGTTCGCAAGGACCTGCGGCGCTGGCTGCGCAAGCTGCACCGCGAAACCGGCTACACCACGATCTTCGTCACGCACGATCAGGAAGAAGCGCTGGAACTGGCCGATCGCGTCGTCGTGATGAGCCGCGGCCGGATCGAGCAGGTCGGCTCGACCGATCAGGTCTATGACTATCCGCAGACGCCGTTCGTGTTCGATTTCCTCGGCTCGCCGAACGTGCTGCCAGCGGTCGTGCGCGATGGCCACGTCTACCTCGATGGCGCGACCGCGCCGCTTGACTCGTACAGCGGCCCGCTCCTGGGCCCGGTCGACCTGTACGCAAGACCGGACGATTTCCGCGTGGTCCACTCCGACCCGGCCGGACTCGCCGGCACTGTCGTGGAAACCCAGCGCACCGGCGTGCTGATCCGCCTGACCATCACGCTGGCCGCTGGCGGCCACGGCATCGAGATCGAGATTCCGAACCCGGACCCGGAAATGCAGGTCTGGGGCGCTGGCGACACGATCAGCGTGCGGCCCGCGCACTTCAGCGTGTTCGCGGTCGGCACCCCGGCCAATGGCACCGCCTCGCAGGCCCCGGCGGCGACGACGCCGGGTCTTGGGACCTCCCACACGGTGGTGGAAAGCCGTTCGCGCGGTCGTTGACCGCCAGCTACCGAAAACTTTCACCAAGGACGGCCTGCTGTTTGCTTAGACTTGAGCGAACAGCAGGGAGTCGTCAGGGATGGGCAATCAGGCAAGCAAACCGGTGATCGCGATCATCGGCGGCGGATTCAGCGGCACGATGATCGCGGTGCACCTGCTGCGGACGGCCGTGACGCCGCTGCGCATCGTGCTGATCGAACGTCATGACGAACCGGGGCGCGGCGTCGCCTATCGCGATCAGCCGGAATGCCATCTGCTGAACGTGCGCGCCGAGGCCATGAGCGCGTTTCCGGCCGAGCCGGACCATTTCCTGAACTGGCTGAACACGACGTACAGCCCGTGCCACCCGGTCGGCACCACCGAATTCGTGCCGCGCCGGCTGTACGGCGCCTACGTCCAGTCGATTCTGGAGCAGGCGCGCAGCACCGCCCGCCGCGGCGTGAGCCTGGAACAGCGCGCGGACGAGGTGCTGGGCCTGCGCCGCACCGAGGCCGGCACCCGCCTGCGGTTGAAGACCGGCGCCACGCTGAACGTGCAGCAGGTGGTGCTGGCGCTCGGCAATCCGGGGCCGGCCGATCCGCCGATCAGCGATGCCACGTTCTATTCGAGCGCCCGCTATCAGGGCCATGCCTGGTCGACCCAGGGCCTGCTGTCGATCCAGCGCGACGATTCGGTGCTGCTGATCGGTTCCGGCCTGACCACCCTGGACTGGCTCGCCGCACTGCGCGATCGCGGTCATCGCGGTCAGGTACATGTGGTGTCGCGTCGCGGCCTGATGCCGCAACTGCATCGCGCCGCGCCGGCCCATCACCTGAGTTTCGACCCGTTGAGCCTGCCGCCGCGCGTATCGCTGCTGCTGAAACGCCTGCGCAGCGAAATCGAGGCTGCCGAGGCGAAAGGCGGCGACTGGCGCGGCGTGATCGACAGCCTGCGCCCGTATACGCAGCGCCTGTGGCAGCGCCTGCCGGCCGCCGAGCAGCGGCGCTTCCTGCGCCACGTCCGCCCGTACTGGGAAATCCATCGCCACCGCGCCGCACCCAAGGTCGTCGAAACCGTCTACGAACTGATGCGCGCCGGCCGCCTGCAGACGATGGCGGCACGCCTGCTCGGCTTCGAGGAAACCGCGGACAGCGTCAACGTGCTGCTGCAGCCCCGCGGCACCGAAAAGCTCGTGACCCGCACGGTGCAGCGCGTGATCAACTGCACGGGCCCGGAATCGAACTACCGCCGTCTGAACCATCCGCTGGTGCGCGATCTGCGCGAACAGGGGCTGATCGAAGCCGATGCCCTCGGCCTCGGCCTGAACACCGACGATCACGGCGCGCTGCGAGCGACCACCGGCGAGGTTTCGCGCTGGCTGTACACGCTGGGCCCGTCACGCAAGGGCCAGCTCTGGGAAACCACCGCGGTGCCGGAAATCCGCGTTCAGGCGCAAGCGCTGGCGCACCGGATGCTGGCGGAACTGCCGAGCGTCACCGTGGACCGCGCCGTACGGAAGCTGGAGCTGCGCTCGCAGCCCTGAAACCCGGCACGCGGCGATCCGATGATCGTCGCGTCTGCGTGACACCGGCCGGCCGATGACCGTCGCGTCGGCTACCGACGCCGGCGTCGCGCGATCGATCAGCAGTAGTCCGGATGCCGCCAACGACTCACTTCTTGCGCCCGCCGATCGGCCCCGGCGGCGCTGGACAGGCACAGCACGGTGTAGCTGAGCTCGCCGTGGTGCTCGATCAGGTAGTCGTCGCGACCGTCGCCGTCGGCATCGCCGACCCAGATCGCCGCATACGCTTCCGGGCGTCGCGACGCCACGTCATCCGCCATCGGCGTGCGGTCTGCAACCCCGACCCGGCAGGTGGGCGGACCGTCCTCGCGCGATACACAGGTATCGACGATCGCCAGATTCGACGGCAGCGAAAGCGTGCTGTGTCGGCCATCCGCGTGCTCGGTCAGGCCGCGGCCGGTGAAGCCATGCGGAGACAGTCCCGGCACGTTGCGAAGGACATAGGCCGGCTTGATGGCGCCCTTCGCGACGATCTTGAACAGCGACTGGCCGGAGCCCTCGCCGAAGTAGAGGTCGCCATCGACCGCCTGCGCCTCGACCGTGACCGGGCGAAGCGCAAACCGATGGTTGTCGAGCCGGTAGAACCCCAGCCAACCGTCGGCGCTCGGCACGTCGGCGGGATGGACAGTGGTCTCAGGCGCGAGCATTTCGGGCGCCGCCGGTGGCAGCGCGTCGGCAGCCGCGATCAGGGCCAAGCCACCCAACCTGAGAACCCACGGTTTCCGCAGCTTCATCGCGCACACTCCTTATGCCGAACGACGTGCGGATGCTGCGCCGGTCGACGTCAGGCCGGCAATCGCCGGCGGGCCTCGACTGCGATGCAGGTGACGCTTGGCACTTCATGCCGGACAAGCGCGTGGGGCTTGGGGCCCCGCGCACTTTTTCCGTTCGCCGCGCTCGGCTCAGGCTTCCGGACGCATCTGCGGAAGCGAGCCCGGGATTTCAGGAAGTGCCAGTGGCACTTCCTGCCGGGCGAGCGCGTGGGGCTGGGGCCCCGCGCACTTTTTCCGTTCGCCGCGCTCGGCTCAGGCTTCCGGACGCATCTGCGGAAGCGAGCCCGGGATTTCAGAAAGTGCCAGTGGCACTTCCTGCCGGGCGAGCGCGTGGGGCTGGGGCCCCGCGCGCTTTTTCCGTTCGCCGCGCGCGGCTCAGGCTTCCGGACGCATCTGCGGAAGCGAGCCCGGGATTTCAGGAAGTGCCAGTGGCACTTCCTGCCGGGCGAGCGCGTGGGGCTGGGGCCCCGCGCGCTTTTTCCGTTCGCCGCGCTCGGCTCAGGCTTCCGGACGCATCTGCGGGAAAAGCAGCACGTCGCGGATCGACGGCGAGTCGGTCAGGAACATGACCAGACGGTCGATGCCGATGCCGACGCCGGCCGTCGGCGGCAGACCGTATTCGAGGGCGCGAATGTAGTCGGCATCAAAGTGCATCGCCTCGATGTCGCCGGCGTCCTTGGCTTCGACCTGCTTCCTGAAGCGTTCGGCCTGATCGTCCGGGTCATTCAGCTCGGAGAAGCCGTTGGCGACTTCGCGGCCGCCGACGAAGAACTCGAAGCGATCGGTGACGTCCGGGTTGCTGTCGGAGCGACGCGCCAGCGGCGAGACCTCGGTCGGGTATTCGGTGATGAAGGTCGGCTGGATCAGGTTGCCTTCGACCGTCTTCTCGAACAGCTCGGTCAGGAGCTTGCCGGCACCCATGTCCGGCTTCACCGGCACGTGCAGTACGCGGCAGGCTTCGGCGAGGTATTCGCGATCGGCCAGACGGCTGCGGTCGAGGTCCGGATTGCGTTCGGCCACGGCGTCGGTCATCGACACGCGGCGGAATGGCTGCGACAGGTCGAATTCCACGCCCTGATAGCTCAGCTGCGTCGTCCCGAGCGTGGCACGGGCCGATTCACGGATCAGCGCTTCGACCAGATCCATCGCCTCGATGTAGTCGGCGTAGGCCTGATAGAACTCCAGCATCGTGAATTCGGGGTTGTGCCGGGTGCTCAGGCCTTCGTTGCGGAAGTTGCGGTTGATCTCATAGACCCGCTCGAAGCCGCCGACGACCAGCCGCTTCAGGTACAGCTCCGGCGCGATGCGCAGGAACAGGTCACGGTCGAGCGCGTTGTGATGGGTCACGAACGGGCGCGCGGTGGCGCCGCCGGCGATCGGCTGCAGCATCGGCGTCTCGACCTCGACGAAGCCCAGCGCATCGAGATGCGCACGGATCGTGCGCACGGTGCCGGCGCGAATCTGGAACGTGCGCCGCACCTCCGGATTGACGATCAGATCGACGTAGCGCTGGCGGTAGCGAATTTCGGTATCGGTGAGCCCCGCCCACTTCTCCGGCAGCGGCCGCACGGTCTTGACCAGCAGTTCGATCGCATCGGCCTTCACCGACAGCTCGCCGGTCTTGGTCCGGAACATCGTGCCGGCCACCCCGATGATGTCGCCGACGTCCCAAGTCTTGAACTCGGCATAGCGTTCGGCGCCGACGGCATCGGTCTGCACGAACGCCTGGACGCGGCCGCTCATGTCCTGGATCTGGGCAAAGCTGGCCTTGCCCATCACGCGCTTCGCGATCAGGCGGCCGGCCAGCACATGGCGGCCGCTCGCGGCTTCGACCTCGGCGGTTTCGGCCAGCGCGCCGTAGCGGTTATGGAGTTCGTCGGCCAGCGTATCGCGGCGGTAGCCGTTCGGAAACGCCTGACCGGCCGCGCGGAGCTTTTCGAGCTTTTCGCGGCGCGTCGCAATGATGTGATTCTCGTCCTGCGGCTTCTGGTCGTCGGTCATGGGGGGGGGTGAAACTCGTGCAGCTGAACAGGGGATGACGCCGCGAACGGCGTCCGGTGCTTTACAGCCCGGACTTCAGGCTCGCTTCGATGTACGGATCGAGATGCCCGTCGAGCACTTTCTGCGTGTCGGCGATTTCGACGCCGGTGCGCAGGTCCTTGATCCGGGACTGGTCGAGCACGTACGAACGGATCTGGTGACCCCATTCGATGTCGCTCTTGGAGTCCTCCACTTTCTGCTTTTCGGCGTTGCGTTTCTGCATTTCGCGGTCGAACAGCCGCGAACGCAACATTTTCATCGCGGCGTCGCGATTCTTGTGCTGGCTGCGCTGGGTCTGGCAGGCCACGATGATGCCGGACGGCACGTGCGTGATGCGGATCGCCGATTCGGTCTTGTTGACGTGCTGGCCGCCGGCACCGGACGAACGGAAAGTGTCGACCTTCAGGTCCGCCGGGTTGATGTCGATCTCGATCTTGTCGTCGATTTCGGGCGAGACGTAGACGCCGGCGAAACTCGTATGGCGGCGGTTGCCGGAATCGAACGGCGACTTGCGGACCAGACGGTGCACGCCGGTTTCGGTGCGCAGCCAGCCGTAGGCGTACGCGCCCTCGATCTGCAGCGCGGCCGACTTGATGCCGGCGACGTCGCCATCGCTCAGTTCCAGCAGTTCGACCTTGAAGCCCTTGCCCTCGGCCCAGCGCGTGTACATGCGCAGCAGCATCGAGGCCCAATCCTGCGCTTCGGTGCCGCCGGCGCCGGCCTGGATGTCGAGGAAGGCGTTGTTCGCGTCGGCCTCGCCGGCGAACATGCGCTTGAACTCCATGTCCTCGGCGCTGGCGCGGAAACTGTCGACTTCGCGGGAAATCGACGCCACCGTCGCCTCGTCGCCCTCGTCGGCCGCCATCAGCAGCAGTTCAAGGGCATCGGCGAGGCCGGACGTGGCCTTGTCGATCGGCTCCAGAATCTGTTCGAGCGCGCCGCGCTCCTTGCCGAGTGCCTGGGCCCGCTCCGGGTTGTCCCAGACGTCGTTCTGTTCGAGTTCCTTGATGACTTCGTCGAGGCGCTCGCGCTTGACGTCGTAGTCAAAGATAGCCCCGCAGGGCGTCGAAACGCTCCTGCAGGGCTGTGATCTCGCTCTTGATCGGATTGATTTCCACGATGAAACCGGGAAGTTGAGGGGCGCGCAGTATAGTCAAGGGCGCGCAGGCGGTCATTTTCAGGTTTTCGCGCCGCAGGCCCTTGGCCGGCCGGAAGTCTGGCCCCGCAACTTGAACAGTTGTCCGCCATGCGAGGCGCGTGATAAAAACCGCTTCGCGAAAAAGTCGCGGCATTGCCGTGTGCGGCACCGCCTTCCTACAAAATTGTCAACAAAATCGCAGGGGACCCGATGAACAACTTCCGCATCCGACCCTATGGCCTGCTGCTGGTCGCCATGGGCACGGGGGTGACTGCCACCGCCGCCAACGCTGATGCTGGCGACCGTCGCTTCTATGTCGCGCCGCTGGGTTCCTACACCATCGCCGACAACAATCGGGGCGGCGACAACGGCTACGGCGGCAGCATCGCCGTCGGCAAGCGTTTCACCGATGCGCTGGAACTCGAACTGCTCGGCTTCTACACCAACTACCAGTCGAAGGGCAGCGTGCCGGACGCGCGCCTGTACGGCGCCGGCGGTGCCGCGAACCTGTTCCCGTTCTCGTCGTCGCCGATCTTCGGTGGCCTGCATTTCCACCTCGGCGTGGCGCGCGGTCAGGGCAAGGATTCGCCGGGCCTGCGTCCGGACTACACCAGCACCGTGTTCGACGCCGGCATCGGCTACGACTTCGTGCTGACCAGCTCGTCGTTCGGTCCGTTCGCACCGGGCATCGCGCTGCGCGCCCAGGCGCTGTACCGCCATGACGCCCACGGCACCGACCAGGTCGGTACCGGCAACAACCAGTATTTCCAGGACGTGGTGTTCAACCTCGGCTTCCGCATTCCGCTGGGCGGCCGCAGCTCGCCGGCTCCGGTCGCGCCGACCGAGGAAGTCGCCGTTGTGCCGGTCGAGGAAGCCCCGGCTGAAGCCGCACCGGAAGCCCCGGCCGCCGCTCCGCCGTGCGAGCCGCCGGTTCCGGGCCAGCCGATCAACCTCGACGGCTGCAAGGAAGGCGACACCATCGTGCTGCGTGGCGTGAACTTCGAGTTCAACAAGGCCAACCTGACCCTGAACGCGAAGGCGCTGCTGGATCCGGTGGCCGATGCGCTGATCGCGCGTCCGGGCATCAAGGTCGAAGTCGACGGTCACACCGACTCGAAGGGCAGCGACGCCTACAACCAGAAGCTGTCCGATGCCCGCGCCGCATCGGTCATGCAGTACCTGGTGAGCCGCGGTGTCGAGGCCGGCCGCCTGACCAGCAAGGGCTTCGGCGAATCGAAGCCGATTGCCGACAACGCGACCGACGAAGGCCGCGAAATCAACCGTCGCGTCGAACTGACGATCACAGACGACGGCAGCGCGGCGGCGGCTCCGGAAGCGACTGCCGAGGCGGCGCCGGCTGAACCGGCGGCCGAGGCCGCCCCGGCCGACGCACCGGCGGACGCCGCCCCCGCCGAAGCGGCGCCGGCCGATGCGCCAGCCGCCGATGCAGCCCCGGCCGATGCCCAGGCAGCGGATGCAGCACCTGCGGATGCTGCGGCAGAGGCCGCACCTGCGGACGCGGCGCCGGAGGATGCCGCGCCGGCCGAGGCAGCGCCGGAAGAAGTCGCACCGGCCGATGCAGCGCCGGCGGATGCTTCGGCCGAAGCCCCGGCCGAAGCGCCGGCGGAAACGCCGGCGAACTGAGTCCTGACGCAGCGGGCGATCCGGCAACGGATCGCCGATGTCGCCGCTGCAGAGTCACCGGCCCCGCATCAGTCGCCTGATGCGGGGCTTTTTCATGGCCGAGCGATCAGCCCGCGCGACGGCCGTAGACGTGGATCGTCGGCAGGGTGCCGAGATCGGCGACCAGGCGCGCCGGCGCCGCATCCTGGCTTGCGTAGACGTTTTCGCCGTCGGTGCCGGCCTTGATCAGCGCCAGTGCGAACGACATGTGGAAGGCCACCGCCGCGGTGACGGCGGCGGCATAGAGCAGGATCGGGTTTTCACCGTGGCTGGTGAGGCGGTTGCGGATGGTGGTCATGGCGTCTCTCGGTCGGAGGGCCCGAAGTCCCGGGCCAGGGTGGTCGTGTCGTGCGCCGCTTCTGTTGTCGGCACGTTTTGGATGCGGCGGAAGTGCCCGCCGGATTAAAGCGATTCGCAGAAATTTTCGTGACGCCAGTCACTTGCGTGAGCCGAGTGTCCGCGGTCACGGCGGATCTGTCCGGGGACAGCGCCGCGAACCCCTTTGGCGGCGCAAACGGGTGCCCGGCCCCCGTTCGCTATAATCACGCCCTTCCCTCCCCGCTTCGCCATGAGCACGACCCCGCCCTCCAAGGTCTTCATCAAGACGTTTGGCTGCCAGATGAACGAGTACGACTCGTCGAAGATGGCGGACGTGCTGAAGGCTGCGCGCGGCTATGAGCAGACGCAGGAACTCGACGACGCCGACCTCGTGCTGCTGAACACCTGCTCGGTGCGCGAAAAGGCGTCGGAGAAAGTGTTCTCCGACCTCGGCAAGCTGAAAGCCTGGAAGGCCGCGAAGCCGGGCCGCATGGTCGGCGTCGGCGGCTGTGTCGCCAGTCAGGAAGGCGATGCCATCATCCGGCGCGCACCGGCCGTGGATCTGGTGTTCGGCCCGCAGACGCTGCACCGGCTGCCGGAGCTGATCGACCAGACGCAGCGCACGCAGCGCCCGGCGATCGACGTGCGCTTCCCGGAAATCGAGAAGTTCGACCGCCTGCCGGAACCGCGCGCCGAAGGCGTCACCGCCTATGTCTCGATCATGGAAGGCTGCTCGAAGTACTGCACGTTCTGCATCGTGCCGTACACGCGTGGCGAGGAAATCTCCCGCCCGCTCGACGACGTGTTGGCCGAAGTCGATGCGCTGCTCGCGCAGGGCGTGCGCGAGATCACCCTGCTCGGCCAGAACGTCAATGCCTACAACGGGGCGATGGGCGACGGTGGCCGCTGCGATCTGGCACTGCTGCTGCACATCCTCGCCCGCTTCGACGGCCTGGGCCGCGTGCGCTACACGACCTCGCACCCGGCGCATTTCACCGATGCGCTGATCGAGGCCTACGGCGCGATCCCCCAACTCGACAACCAGCTTCATCTGCCGGTGCAGAGCGGTTCCGACCGCATCCTGGCGATGATGAAGCGCGGCTACACGCAGGCCGAGTACCTGCAGAAGATCACGCGCCTGCGCAAGCTGCGTCCGACGATCAGCCTGTCGACCGATCTCATCGTCGGCTTCCCGGGCGAGACCGACGACGACTTCGAGCAGACGATGCAGCTGATCCAGCTCGCGAAGTTCGACGCCGCGTTCTCGTTCGTCTACTCGCCGCGCCCGGGAACCCCGGCCGCGAACCTGCGCGACAGCGTGCCGGCCGACGTCAAGCAGGCGCGGCTCGAACGGGTGCAGGCCGCGGTTCGTGCCCATGGCGATGCCTTCGCCGCACGCCTCGTCGGCACCGTGCAGTCGGTGCTGGTCACCGGTGCCTCGCGCCGTGGCAACGGCCAGCTCACCGGCAAGACGCCGTGCAACCGCGCGATCAATTTCGATGGCCCGGCGATCGGCGGCGAACGACTGATCGGCCAGTTCGTCGAGGTGCGCGTGACCGACAGCCTGACCAATTCCCTGCGTGGCGACATCGTCGTTGCCGACGCCGCCCTGATGTCCTGAACTGGCCTCTTGAACAAGACCCCCTACGAATTGAACACGCCGAGCCTGAGCCAAGCGGATCCGGTCGCGATCTCGCGCCGCGACTTCACGCTGGAACCGGACGATGCCCTTCGCATCGCCAATCTGAACGGCGCGTTCGACTCGCACCTGCGTTCGCTCGAAGTCGGCCTCGGCATCGAGATCCGCAATCGCGGCAATCGCTATGTCGTGATCGGCCCGGAAGACGAGGCCGACGCCGGCGAAGCGGCGCTGCAGGCGCTGTACGAGCAGACCGAAGACGGCCCGATCGACGCCGAACACGTGCACATGACCTTGCGCGAGTTCTCGCCGCGCAACCGCCTGAGCGCGATCCCCGGCGCCCGCCATGGCGACGACGTGGTGATTCGCACCAAGCGCGGCGTGGTGCGCGGCCGCTCGGCGCTGCAGAAGGCCTACCTGGCCGACATCGCGAACAACGTGCTGAGCTTCGGCATCGGCCCGGCCGGTACCGGCAAGACCTATCTGGCGGTCGCCAGCGCCGTCGAGGCGCTGGAACGCGATCGCGTGCGCAAGCTGGTCCTGGTGCGTCCGGCGGTCGAGGCTGGCGAGAAGCTCGGCTTCCTGCCGGGCGACATGGCGCAGAAGATCGATCCCTATCTGCGCCCGCTGTACGACGCGCTGTACGAAATGCTCGGCTTCGAGAAGGTGGCGCGGCTGATCGAGCGCAGCGTGATCGAGGTTGCGCCGCTCGCGTTCATGCGCGGCCGCACCTTGAACGAAGCCTTCGTGATTCTCGACGAGGCGCAGAACACCACGGTCGAGCAGATGAAGATGTTCCTGACGCGCCTCGGCTTCGGATCGGTGGCCGTGGTCACCGGCGACGTCACCCAGATCGACCTGCCGAAGCATGTGCCGTCCGGCCTGACACACGCGATGAACGTGCTGCGCGGCGTCGGCGAAATCGGCTTCACCCAGTTCGGATCGAGCGATGTCGTGCGTCATCCGCTGGTGCAGACCATCGTTCGCGCCTACGAGGATTACGAGGCCAGCGAACGGGCTTCCAAGGACTACCGCTGAGATTCAGGGAATGAGCGTCAGCCACAACATCACGATTCAGCGCCGGGTGCCGCCGGCCGGCGTGCCGGCACCGGCCGCGCTGCGCGAGTGGGCGCTCGCCGCGCTCGGGCATACCCACGGCGAGCTGACGATCCGCATCGTCGACGAAGCCGAAAGCGCGCAGCTCAACAGCCGCTATCGCGGCAAGGACTACCCGACCAACGTGCTGTCGTTCCCGTACGACGCCGAGGGCTTCGAGGAAACCGAAGACGGCCCGCCGCTGGGCGATCTGGCAATCTGCGCGCCCGTGGTGGCACGCGAGGCCGACGAGCAGGGCAAGGACCCGCGCGCGCACTGGGCGCACATGGTCGTGCATGGCGTGCTGCACCTGCTGGGTCGCGATCATCTCGACGACGCCGAAGCCGAGGAAATGGAAGCCGAGGAGCGCACGATCCTCGCCGGGCTCGGCTTTCCGGATCCGTACTGACGGCGCCAGCCGCCGCAAAGCCCCTCGCAGGCCGACGCAAGCCGCCACAAAGCCTCGGAAAAGCGCTGTTCGGCAGCGCCACGGAAGCGCAAACCGTTTGCGCTAGACTTCGTCAACCCTCCAGAGCGCGCGCGGCCCGGTCCGTTGCGCGCCACGACGCTCTCCGCCGAACGCGGCCGCTGCACCGCGGCGTTCGGCATGGTTCTTGGTATCACCTTCTGCTTTATGAACGACGGCCCCAGTAGCCCGCACACCGAACGCGACCACGATGCCGGCCCCGCCAGCTGGTGGCGGCGCCTGACCCAGCGTCTGGCCGGTGGCCCGCGCACCCGCGAGGACCTGAACGACCTGCTCGACGGGGCCCACGAATCCGGGTTGGTCGACGCCGATGCCGCGTCGATGATCCGCGGTGTGTTCGAGACCGGACAATTGCAGGTGCGCGACATCATGGTGCCGCGCGCGCAGATGGTGGTGGTCGAGCGCGACTGGCCGCTGGAGCAGCTGCTGCGCGAAGTGGTCGACGCGGGTCACTCGCGCTTTCCGGTGATCGGCGATTCGCGCGACGAGATCATCGGCATCCTGCTGGCGAAGGACCTGCTGCGCTTCACCTCGTCCGATGTCGAGACGTTCGATTTGAACCGCTGGCTGCGGCCGGTGGCGTTCGTGCCGGAATCCAAGCGCGTCAACGTGCTGCTGAAGGACTTCCGCAAGAGTCGCAATCACATGGCGCTGGTCGCCGACGAGTACGGCGGCGTCGCCGGCCTGGTCACGATCGAGGACGTGCTCGAGCAGATCGTCGGCGAGATCGACGACGAGCACGACGAATCCGAAAGCGCGCAGATCCAGAAGCAGGACGATCGCCGCTTCCTGGTGCAGGGCCTGACGCCGATCGACGAGTTCAACCGCTACTTCAATGCCGAGTTCTCGGACGAGGATTTCGACACCGTCGGTGGCCTCGTCATGCACGAGCTGGGTCACATGCCGCGCCGTGGCGAAAGCATCCAGATCGACCGTTTCCAGTTCAATGTGCAGCGGGCCGACAGCCGTCGCGTGCATCTGCTGCAGGTGATGCTGTCGCAGACTTGAGCGTTGTCTCCACCCACCTGACCCCGGATCGGATCGTAAGGATGCTGCCGCGCCTGTCGTGTCTCGTGATGAGCTGGCCCGCCCGGCTCCGGAAGGCGGCGCTGGCCGCATGGCTGTTCGTGCTGGTGCCGCTGCAGCTCGCCGCGGCGCCGTTCGCGCCGAGCAACCTCCCGGCCGAGAACCTGACCGCCAGCATCGTCACGTTCCAGCCCGGCACTGCGTACTGGCAGCGCTTCGGCCACAACGCGTTGCTGCTGCGGGAAGCCGCCACCGGCACCGCGATCACGTTCAACTACGGCATCTTCGATTTCGGCGCGCCGAACTTCTTCGCCAACTTCGCGCGCGGCCACATGGTCTATCGCGTGGTGCCAAACCATCTGCAGAACGATCTCGTCGGCTATCAGGCCGAGGGTCGCTGGGCGGTCGAGCAGCGGCTGAATCTCGATGCCCGACAGGTCGGCCTGCTGCGCGACTATCTCGAATGGAACGTGCTGCCGGACAACACGAACTATCGCTACGACTATTTCCTGTCGAACTGCTCGACCCGCGTGCGCGATGCGCTGGACTATGCGATGGGCGGCCAGCTGAAGTCGCAGCTGCAGGGCCGCGCGACATCGGCGACCTATCGCAGCGAAGCCACGCGGCTGATTTCGCCCGATGCGCTGCTGATGGCGGCGATGGATCTGGCGCTCGGCCCGACCGCCGATCAGCCGATCGATCTCTGGCAGCAGAGCTTCGCGCCGCTGGTGCTGATGCAGGCGCTGCGCACGTCGACCGTCAGCGACGCCGGCGGTCGCACCTTGGCCTTGGTCGGCCACGAAGTGCGCCTGCTGAACGGCAGCACCGCGCATGACCCGCCGGACCGAGCGCCGGACCTGCGCCTGCAGTTCCTGATGCTGGGCCTGCTGCTCGCCGCGATCCTGATCGGCCTGTCGCAAGTCCGCGCGCTGGCCACCGCCCGCTGGGCGTTCATGCTGATCGCGTCGACCTTCGTCCTGCTGTGCGGAGCCGGCGGCGCGATTCTCGCTGCGCTGTGGGGCTTTACCGAGCACTGGGCCGGCTGGCGCAACGAAAGCCTGCTGCTGATCAACCCGCTGTGCCTGCTGCTGCTGCCGGCGCTGCTGATGTACCCGCGCCTGCGCTGGCGGCCGGCGCTGTTCACGCGGCGTGTGGCCCTCGTGATCGTCATCATCGCGCTGGCGGCGCTGCTGCTGCGGGAACTGCCGGGCATGGCGCAGTCGAACCTGCACTGGGCGCTGCTGGTGTTGCCGGTGCACGCCGCCATCGCCCTGATCTTCGCGCGAGCGAAGCGGCCGGACGACGAGTTCTGAACCGCGTTGCCCCGCCCCCGCACCTTCCGCCCGAGCCGACCATGACGATCGCCTGCACCGAATCCCTGCTGGACCAGTTGCCGGAAACTGACCGCGCGCTGATCGCCGCCGCCCGCGCCGTCGCCGCGAACGCCCATGCGCCTTACTCGAAGTTCCATGTCGGTGCGGCTGGGCGCTACGCCAGCGGCGAGACCGTGGTCGGCGCCAACTTCGAGAACGCCTCGTTCGGCCTGAGCCTGTGCGCGGAGACGGTGATGATCGCCACCGCCAGCGCCCAGGGCCGCTTGCGCGAGCTGACCGCCGTCGCGATCTTTGCCGACGGCGATCTCGATGGCGCCGACATCGGCGCCTTCATCGCGCCGTGCGGCCGCTGCCGCCAGATCCTCGCCGAAGCCGTCGGCCTGTGCGGGCGTGATCTCGACGTGCTGATGATGTCGATGGATGGCTCCAACCGCGTCCGCCGCACCACGGCGAAGGCGCTGCTGCCGCTGGCGTTCGGTGCTGGCTGAAGCCTGCGGTCGCCGTCGAGCAGACTGCGCGAACGGCTGAGCGCAGCATCGGTCCAAGCGGTAATCCTTTCCCGCTACGAGATCCCCCGATGACCCCGAGCTTCCCCGCTTCCCGAACGCGCCTGCGTCCGCTGCTGCTGACCGCGTTCACTGCCGCGCTGCTGTCCGCCTGCGCCGGCTCGCCGGCGCGACCGCCGATCCAGACGGCTGCCAACGTCGACCTGCCGCGCTTCATGGGCGACTGGTACGTGATCGCCTACACGCCGACCTTCATCGACAAGGACGGCTACAACCAGATCGAAAGCTACAAGCTCAACGAAGACGGAACCGTCGCCACCACCTTCACGTTCCGCGATGGCGGCTTCGACGGCAAGCCAAAGAAGTACCAGCCGAAAGGCTTCGTCGTGCCCGGCACCGGCAACGCCGAATGGGGCATGCAGTTCATCTGGCCGTTCAAGGGCGAATACCTGATCACCGAACTGGCCGACGACTATTCCAGCGTGGTCATCGCCCGCAACAAGCGCGATCTGGTCTGGCTGCTGGCGCGCAAACCACAGATGAGCGATGCCGACTACCAGCGCCATCTCGACCGCATCGCCGCAATGGGCTACGACCTGTCGAAGGTCAAGCGTGTGCCGCAGCAGTGGCCGTGAGCAGCTGAGCGGTTCCGAGCAACCATCGCCCCACCCCGGCTCAGTTCGCCAGAATCTCCGCCCGCACATCGCGCGGCACACGCGGCGGCGGTCGTGGCGGACGCGGGCCGGTTGGCACGCCCGGATTGAGGCCAGGATTGACTACCGGCTTGCTCGGGACATTGCCGTTGTAGCCGGAGCCGGGCGGCAGGTACGGCCCGCGATCATTGCGGGGGCGGAACGGCACGAACACCGGATAGGCAGGTTCGAGCACGATGCAGCGGCCGTCACCGTCATAGGCCTCGCAGTCGGCGCGACGCGGGGGCAGCGCCGGGCTCAGCGCGGCGGTGGCGGCCTGTGATTCGGTTTGTGCCCGCAGGCGTGCGGCCTCGGCGTCATCAGCGGCCGCCTGCTCGCGGCGCTCGGCGGACTTCTGATCGAGAAAGCGCTGGTAGCGGGCGCTGACCGCCGCGCCATCCTCCGCCGGCGGCGGCGCGTTCGGCACGACCTCGCCTTCTCGGCCATCGCGCGCTTCGCGGGTGCCCGGCGATTTCGCGCAGGGCTGGTCCTGGAAGATCGGCGAATTGTCGAGCGCGTGGCAGCGGTAGATGGTGCCGTCGGCGGCGATGGCCGATGACGGGGCGCAGGCCGCGAGCATCAGCAGCCCGGCCGCCGTCAGTCGCTGGGTTATGGCGTTCATGTCTATTTGGACCCCGCTCGTCCCGTGAAATTCCGGCGCGACCCTCAGCCGCGCGTGCCGCGCATCGCCCGCACCTTGGCTTCGAGCGCGGCGGCGGTCAATCCGTCCGGCGCAATCGGCGCGTCGCCGACCAGTTCGATCTCCGCCCGGAACCGGCGCGGCAGGCGCGCGCGGCGCATCCGCGTGTCGAGGCGCGACCACATGCTGCCCCACAGTCCGCGCACGGCGAGCGGCACGACCGGCACCGGCGTCCGGGCGAGGATCTTCTCGATGCCCGGCTTGAATGGCTGGATGTCGCCATCCGGCGTCAGGCCGCCTTCCGGGAACAGGCCGATGATCTCGCCGTTCTTCAGCGCCCGGTCGATTTCTTCGTAGGCGCGTTCGAGCATCACCGGGTCTTCCTTGAACGGCGCAATCGGGATCGCGCGCGCGGTGCGGAACATGAAGTTCATCACCGGCACCTTGAAGATCTTGTGGTACATCACGAAGCGCAGCGGCCGGCGCACGCTGCCGCCGACGATCAGCGCATCGACGAACGACACATGGTTGCAGACGACGATCGCCGGCCCTTCTTCCGGAATGTTCTCGAGGCCCGACACGCGGATGCGATACAGCACGCGGATCAGCATCCACGCCATGAACCGCATCAGGAATTCCGGCACGAGGCCGTAGATGAAGACCGCGACCCCGGCGTTCAGGATCGCTGCCGCCAGAAACAGCTGCGGGATGTTCAGGCCGGCCTTCAACAGCACGATCGCAAGGATCGCCGACGCGACCATGAACGCCGCATTCAGGATGTTGTTGCCGGCGATGATCCGCGAGCGGTGGCTGGCTTCCGACCGCGTCTGGATCAGCGCGTACAGCGGCACGATGAACAGGCCGCCGGACACGCCGATCAGGGTCAGGTCGATCAGCAGTCGCACACTGCCGGGCTGCGCCAGCCACGCGGCAGCACCCAGCCCCGTCGCCGTCGCATTGCCGGGCGCTGCGAAGTACAGATCGATGCCGAACAGCGACAGGCCGATCGAACCGAGCGGCACCAACCCGATCTCGACCTTGTGGCCGGACAGCCGCTCGCACAGCAGCGAACCGAGGCCGATGCCGAACGAGAACACCGTCAGCAGCACGGTCACCACTTCCTCGTTGCCGCCGAGATTCAGCTTGGTCCAGTTCGGCAGTTGCGCGAGGAACGTCGCGCCGTAGAACCAGAACCACGAGATGCCGAGCACCGACAGGAACACCGTACGATTGCCGCGCAGGAACGCGATGTTGCGGCCGGTTTCGGTGAACGCGTTCCAGTTGATCTCGAGTGCCGGCGCGGCCGCCGGCGCGTCCGGAATCGCGCGAGCCGCCACGTACCCGAGAACCGCCACGCCCACGACCACCGCGCTGACGCCGGCCAGCCCGAACGACTGCGCGATCAGCCAGCCGCCGAGCATGGTGCCAAGCAGGATTGCGAGGAACGTTGCCGCCTCGACCCAGGCGTTGCCGGTGATCAGCTCGGACGGGTGCAGCGCCTGCGGCAGGATCGAATACTTCACCGGCCCGAACACCGCCGCCTGCGCACCCATCAGGAACAGCACGGCGAGCAGGAACGGCACGTGGCCGAGATACAGGCCGACGACGCCGAGCAGCATGATGCCGATCTCGGCCAGCTTGATCCACCGGATCAGCTGCGATTTCTCATGCTTTTCAGCCAGTTGCCCGGCCGTGGCGGAGAACAGGAAGAACGGCAGGATGAACAGGCCGGCGGCGAGGTTCACGTACAGGTTGATCTGATCCTGGCTCAGGCCGGCGATGCCGAAGCTGACCAGAATCACCAGCGCATTC
The DNA here is from genome assembly GCF_021732705.1 of Nevskia sp. Lineage (GTDB taxonomy): Bacteria > Pseudomonadota > Gammaproteobacteria > Nevskiales > Nevskiaceae > Nevskia. The sequence goes on from NZ_JAKFUM010000002.1 coordinate 152,736, forward strand.
TTGAACACGTTGTCGTTGAACGCGCCGAGTGTCTGGGTCCAGAAGAACGGGCCGAATCGGCGGGTGCCGAGCAGGTTTTCGCGCGGGTGCTCTTGCATGCGGGGTCTCGTCCTGAAGACGGCCGAAGCGTGGCATGAAGCCTCTGTCGCGGCCAGACAGCCACCGTAGGGCCGGATCGGCCCGAACGACGCGGCGAGCCGATGTGCGGGTCGATCGGCGCGCTCCGCATCGCGGCCCGAACGAATCCGTGCGGATGTCGATCGGTAAGCCGACGTACCGCCATCGACGCGCTATCGTGTCGCCCTCGCAATCGCAACATGAACGGATCACGCCCATGGATTTCTCGCCCAGCCCGCGCACGCAGGACCTGCTGCGCCGCATTCGCGCCTTCATCAAGGATCGCGTCCTGCCGGTGGAGGAGCAGCATTTGCGCGAGATCGCCGAGCGCAAGGTCGGCGGCGACTGGACGCAGTGGACGGTCAGCCCCGAATTCGAGGCATTGAAAGCCGAAGCCAAGGCGCAGGGCCTGTGGAACCTGTTCCTGCCGGACGAGGAACTGGGCGGCGGCCTGAGCCATGTCGAATACGCGACCCTGGCCGAGGAAATGGGCCGCAGCCTGCTGGCGCCGGAAGTGTTCAATTGCTCGGCCCCGGACACCGGCAACATGGAGGTGCTCTACAAGTACGGCAGCGCCGAGCAGAAGGCGACCTGGCTCAAGCCGCTGCTGGCGGGTGAGGTCCGCTCCGCGTTCTGCATGACCGAGCCCGATGTCGCCTCATCCGACGCCACCAACATGCGCGCCACGGCGATCGTCGAAGGCAACGAGGTGGTGCTGAACGGCAAGAAGTGGTGGTCGTCCGGCATCGGCCACCCGAACTGCAAGGTCGCGATCTTCATGGGCCTGTCGGAGCCGGAATCGGCCCGTCACAGCCAGCATTCGATGGTGCTGGTGCCGCTCGACACACCCGGCGTCACGATCAAGCGGATGCTGCCGGTGTTCGGCGAATACGATCCGCCGGCGGGTCACGGCGAAGTGCATTTCGACAACGTGCGGCTGCCGGTGTCGGCCATCATCAAGGGCGTCGGCAAGGGCTTCGAGATTGCGCAGGGTCGCCTCGGGCCGGGCCGCATCCACCATTGCATGCGCTGCCTCGGCGCCGCCGAACGTGCGCTGCAGCTGCTGATCGAACGTGGGCTCGATCGTGTCGCCTTCGGCAAGCCGCTGATCAATCTCGGCGGCAACCGCGAGCGGATTGCCGACCTGCGCATCGCCATCGATCAGGCGCGCCTGCTGACCCTGTATGCCGCGTGGAAGATCGACAAGGTCGGCGCGCTGGCCGCGCTGACCGAAATCTCGGCGATCAAGGTCGTCGCCCCGAACGTGCTTCAGAACGTGGTGGACGCGGCGATCCAGATCCACGGCGGTGCCGGCGTGGCCTACGAAACGATCCTGCCGATGCTGTTCGCGCAGGCCCGCGTGCTGCGCCTGGCCGACGGCCCGGACGAGGTGCATCGCGGCATGATCGCGAAGGTCGAGCTGGCCAAGTACGGCAGCCGTCTGGCCAAGCTCAAGGAGAGCCAGTCATGACCCGCGTCTTCATCACCGGCGGTGCCTCAGGCCTCGGCCGCGCACTGGCCGAAGCCTATGCCCGCGATGGCGCGAAGGTCTGCATCGGCGACGTCAACGCGATGCGGGGCAGCGAAACCCTGGCCGCTCTCGATGCGATGGGCGCCACCGCGCATTACCTGCCATGCGATGTCACGAAGGAAGCCGATCTCGAAGCCGCCGCCGCGTGGCTGCAGACCCATTGGGGCGGCGTCGATCTGGTGTTCAACAACGCCGGCGTCGCCGATGCCGGCGGCATCGACGAGATGCCGATGGCCGACTGGCACTGGATGGTCGACATCAACCTGCTCGGGGTCGTGCGCGGCTGCAAGGTGTTCGCGCCGATGATGAAGGCGCAGGGCAGCGGCCATCTGGTCAACGTCGCATCGATGGCGGGGCTGATCCATCCGCCGATGATGTCGGCCTACAACGCGACCAAGGCAGCGGTCGTCGCGCTCAGCGAAACCCTGCAGGCCGAGCTGTTCCCGCACGGCATCAAGGTCAGTGTCGTCTGCCCGGCGTTCTTCCGGACCAACCTCGCCGAATCGGTGCGCACCGCCAACAGCGACATGGCGGCAATCACCAAGAAGCTGGTCAACAAGTCGAAGATCGGTGCCGACGAGATCGCGGCACTGGTCAAGGCCAGCGTCGCCAAGGGCGATTTCCACGTGCTGACGCATCCGCGCGAAAAGCGCATCTGGCTGTTCAAGCGCGCCGTGCCGTTCCAGGTCTATGCCGCGGCGATGCGGCGGCAGATGGCGAAGATGATGAAGAAGCGGCCCGCTGCGCCGGTGCCGTCAGCGGACGCCCACAAGGCCTGATCAACCCCACCGGTACCGCGAGCCGCCGAGCAGCGGCGCGCGGCTCCGCATTGACGCGTCAGTCGATATATATGACGCTACATATCGTATTGACTGAAGCCTCGCCGCCATGTTCCGGATTGCCCGCGCTGCCCGCCTGATCGGCTTCGCCCTGCTGGTCGTCACGGCAGCCCGCACGGAGGCCGAAGACGCGGTGCGCGTGTTCGCGGCCGCCAGCCTGACCAACGCCCTGAACGACATCGGCAAGCAGTGGGCCGATGCGGGTCACCGAACGCCGAGCCTCGCGTATGGCGCGAGTTCGGCGCTGGCGCGGCAGATTGCCGCCGGCGCGCCGGCCGATGTCTTCGCATCCGCCGATCAGATGTGGATGGAGCACGTCGCGCAGAGGGGCAAGGTTGCCACCGGCTCGCGGATCAACATGCTCGGTAACACGCTGGTGCTGATCGCGCCGAAAGGCCGCGCATTCTCCGTGAAGATGGACACCGGCTTCGACATCGCCGGCGCCTTCACCGGCAAGCTCTGCACCGGCGAGCCCGGCGTGGTGCCGGTCGGCATCTATGCCAGGCAAAGCCTCGAAGCACTCGGCTGGTGGCAAGCGCTGCAAGGCCGGATCGTCGGCACCGACGACGTGCGCACCGCGCTCGCCTTCGTCGAACGCGGCGAATGCCCGGTCGGCATTGTCTACGCCACCGATGCCGCGATCAGCGACAAGGTCGACGTGCTGGCGACTTTTCCGTCCGCGAGCCACTCGCCGATCGTCTACCCGTTCGCGCTGATCGCCGGCGCGCGCCCGGAAGCCGTCGCCTTCCTGACGTATCTCAGGACCTCGCCAGCGGCGGCCGCCACGTTCCGGCGCCACGGTTTCGCCGTGCTCGCGCAGCCGTGACCCGGGTTCCGATCACGCAATGAACCTGACTCCCGAGGAATGGCAGGCGCTGGCCCTGTCGACCCGTGTCGCCTTTTTCGCCACGCTGATCTGCCTGCCGTCCGGCATCGCGCTGGCGTGGTGGCTGGCGCGTCGCGATTTTCCCGGCAAGCTGCTGGTCGACGCGCTCGTGCAGTTGCCGATGGTGTTGCCGCCGGTCGTGCCCGGCTATCTGCTGTTGCTGCTGCTCGGCACGCAGGGGCCGGTCGGGCACTGGCTGGAAGCGACGTTCGGCATCGTGCTGGCGTTCACCTGGAAAGGCGCGGTGCTGGCCTCGGCGGTGATGGCGTTTCCGCTGATGGTGCAGCCGGTCAAGCTGGCGTTCCGGATGATCGACCAGCGCCTCGAACAGGCCGCGAGCACGCTCGGCGCGCGACCGTGGCGGGTGTTCGCGACGGTGACGCTGCCGCTCGCCGCCCCCGGCATCATCGCCGGCACCTTGCTGACGTTCTCGCGCAGCCTCGGCGAATTCGGCGCGACGATGGCCTTCGTCGGCAACATTCCTGGCGAAACCCGGACCCTGCCGCTCGCGATCTACAGCTACACCCACGTGCCGGGCGGCGAAGCGGCGGCGATGCGGCTGACGGGGCTCTCGATCGCGCTGGCCTTCGTCGCGCTGATCGCGAGCCACCTGATCACGCGGCGCACCGAGCGCCTGCTCGGCCAGTTCGATTCGAGGGGGCGCGATGGCCGCGCCTGAGTCCGTCGCCGCCGCGCAGCAGGCTGCGCCGGAGCTCGCGTTCGATCTGCGCTTCACGCGCGGGGCCTTCACCGTGCAGGCGGCCGCGACCATCGGCCGCGGCGTCACCGGCATCTGCGGGCCGTCCGGCTCCGGCAAGAGCACGCTGCTGGCGCTGATCGCCGGTCTGCTGAAGCCGCAGCACGGCAGTCTGCACTTCGGCCACGACACGCTGGTCGATACCGCCAACAAGCGCTTCGTTCCGGCGTGGCAGCGGCATTTCGGCCTCGTGTTCCAGGACGGCCAGCTGTTCCCGCATTTGAGCGTGCGCGACAACCTGCTGTACGGCTGGCGCCGGCTGGAACCGGGCACGCGGCGCTACGAACTGCGGCAGATCGCCGAACTGCTCGACATCGCGCCGCTGCTCGACCGGCGGCCGCTTCAGCTCTCCGGCGGCGAGCGCCAGCGCGTGGCGCTGGGCCGGGCGCTGCTGTACTCGCCGCGCCTGCTGCTGCTGGACGAGCCGCTATCGTCGCTCGATGACCGCCTGAAGCAGCAGATCCTGCCGTTCCTGAAGCGCATCAAGCTCGAGACGGGCATCCCGATGATCTATGTCAGCCATGCGCTGGCGGAGGTCGATTTCCTGGCCGATCGCGTGCTGACTGTCGACGCGGGGCGCCTCTCCGGAGCTGGTGCCACGCGCTGACCGCGGCAACCGCTGCGCGTGGCCCGACGCTACAGGCTGACGCCGAGGATCACGCTCGACGCCTTGAAGATCGCGGTGGCCGGCATGCCCGCCACCAGCGCCAGTTCCTGCGCCGAGGTGTTGGTGATGATCGCGGCGACCGAATTGCCGCCACCGAGCGCGATGACCACTTCCGTGTTGACCGCGCCCGGCGTGATCTGGCGCACCGTGCCGCGCAGCTGATTGCGGGCGGACAGCTTGAGGTGCGGGCCGTCGCCGCTTTCGGTCGCCACGATCACCCAGGACGCCTTGACCAGCGCCACCGCCGGCGAACCGAGTTTCAGGCCGAGGTTCTCGGCACTTTCGTGCGTGACGGTCGCGGCAATCCGGTCGCCGCCGGACAGTTCGAGCTCGACCTCGTCGTTGACCGCACCGGCCTTGATCGCGACCACGGTGCCGGAAAAATGGTTGCGCGCGCTGGTCATCATGGTCAGTCGTCCGAGGATCGTCAGGTCCTGCTGCTTGTGACCGCCGCCGCTCTCGATGCGGGCATTCATCATCGACAGGAAGCGCTGGTTCTCCGCTTCCACGGCGCGAAACGTGGCAACCAGTTGCTGCCCGCGCGCGGTCAGCACGGTGCCGCCGCCGCCCTTGCCGCCCTTGGTCCGCGCCACCAGCGGCGCATCGGCGAGGTTGTTCATCGCATCCACCGCATCCCAGGCCGCCTTGTAGCTCAGATGCACCGCGCGGGCCGCAGCCGAAATCGAGCGGGTCTCGCCGATCGCGGCGAGCAGTTCCATCCAGCGCTTGCTGGTGGAAACGCCGGCGCGCAGCTCGACCGTGGTCGCACTGCCAACGACGATCGGTGCCGGATCGGTCATGCGCTCACATCACGCCGCTGGCGACTTCCGGAATCTGTTCGAGTGCGTCCTCGATGATCTCCAGCGAATGCAGGCACTCCTCCCGGGTCGAGATGCCGCCGAGGCAGACCCGCACCGCTTCCGGCGCCGGACCGGTGACGGTGAAGGCGTCGGACACCACGACACCGACGCCGCTGGCGCGCAGATGGGTCGAGAACTCGATGCGGTTCCACGGCGGCGGCACGTTCAGCCACAGGTGGAACGCTTCCGGATCGGCCTTGAAATCGGCCCGGCGCAGGATCTTCCGGGCCAGCGCCTGCCGCGCGCGCGACTCGTCGCGGATCGCGTCGGTGGCCTGCTTCACGGTGCCGTCGTTGATCCACTGCGTGGCGAGGAACGTCGTGATCGGCGACGCCATCACGCTCGACGTGCGCAGGCTCGACGCGAGGCGCGCCGTGTAGCGCGTGTTCGGCGCCGCGAGATAGCCGACGCGCAGGCCGGCACCGACGCACTTGGCGAAGCCGGTGACATGAAAGGTCAGCTCCGGCGCCAGCACGGCCAGCGGCGTCGGCGGCGCACTCGGCAGGAATCCGTAGGCATCGTCCTCGATGATCGGTACCGAATAGCGGCGCGCGATCTCGACGATCGCTTCGCGACGCGCCTGCGACATCGTCACCGTGGTCGGGTTCAGCATCGTCGGATTGCAGTACAGCGCCTTCGGCAGCAGCGAGGCGCAGGCGGCGCCGAAGGCTTCCGGATCGATGCCTTCGTCGTCGCACGGCAAGCCCATCAGGCGAATGCCAAGCTGGGCCGCGAGGCCCTTCACGCCGGGATACGTGACCGATTCGCAGCAGATGGTCTCGCCGGCGCGCGCCAGCACGCTGAACAGCGACAGCAGTGCCGACTGCACGCCGGGCACCACCAGCACGCGATTCGGCGGCAGCGCCGGAATGCGCTCGCCGAGCCAGCGGGCACCGGCTTCGCGATCCGCCGGACCGCCGCCGAATTCCTGATAGCGCAGCAGCGCGTGCAGGTCCGGCACCTCGCGCAGGGATCCGAGCCCGTTGCGCAGCATCTGGTGGATCGCCGATTCCTGCGGCTCCGGCGGCATGTTCATGGTCATGTCGATCAGGCCCACGGCCGCCGGCGAGCGCACCACCGTCGACGGCACCGGCGTGGCGGGCACCACGAACGTGCCGCGGCCGGCCTGGGAATCGATCAGCTTGCGCCGCTGCGCTTCGGCATAGCCGCGCGAGACGGTGGTGAAGTTCAGGTCGAGATGCTTGGCCAGCGCGCGCAGCGGTGGCAGGCGCTGCTCGGCGGCGAGGCGGCCGGCGGCGATGTCCTCAGCGATGGCGTCGGCAATCGCGAGATATGCCGGCTTGGTGCTGGCGCGGATCATCGCGGCCCAGCGGTTCGGCGTCGTGCCCATCGTGGCTGTCCTGTCGTGCGGCGCCGCGTTAGTCGCTGCACCGGGAACGGGCAGCGGCAACTGCGGATTGGAGTTCGGTGGGCCATCGCGAGACGTGCAGCCGCCGCGAGATGGCGGATCGAACCGACGCCTGGCGCGGTGCCGTCGCCTACGGCGTTGCCGGGCGGCCAACAAATATCACGTCATTTCATCGGTCTGGCGCAATGATCGCACGATGATCGCAGACCAGAAAGCGGGCCTTGGCACATCGCTTGCGCGGGTTCGATCACTGCGCCGTGCAAGGCGCAGCAATTCGATCAGGCAGCATTGTCCGAGGGCTGCCGCTCGCATCCGCACAGGAGACTGGACATGCCCGAAGTCCATTTCCGCGTTCGCTGGCCCGATCACACGGCCACGCGCTGCTATTCCCCGTCCACCACGATTCGCCGCACGCTTGGTGCCGGCCGCAGCTTCCCGCTGGGCGAGTTCGTCGAGATCAGCCGCGCCGCGCTCGAACGCGGCAGCGAGCGAGTGCGCCGCAAGCACGGCTTCGCCTGCGGCCGGGCGGAAATGCAGATCGCGATCATCGAAAGCTTTGCCGCGCGCTACGCCGGTCAGCCGGATGCGCGGGTGACGATCGAGGCGTACGAGGAATAAGGCTGCCTCGCGGTGCCTGCGCACAAGATCAAGACGCAGACGGAAGCGACGCCCTGCCCTTCCACCCGCGTGACCTGCCTCGAGCGTGCCCCCCAGCGGGCCTGTCGGCTTTCGATCAGGCAGCCACCGGCTTGGCCAGCTTGCCGGCGCTCAGCAGGTAGGCAAAGGTCGAGGCATAACCGATCACCGTCGCCGGGATCGCCGAGAACACTGGCAGATTCGCGGCCAGCGCCATGCAGGCCGTGGTCGCTCCGACGACGATCGCCGGCCACATCGCACCCGGCAACGGCACGGGCACGTTGAGAATGATCAGCGATGCCACCGACGCCAGCACCACGCCGAGGCTGCCGCAGATCACCCGATTCTTGAACGCCTCCTTGCTGCCGCCGAGGGCGACACCCATGCAGGTGGCGAGGAATACGGCCCAGATGAAGAACAAGCCGTAGGACAGCGCGAGGCAGGTGAGCAGCGCACCGATCACACCGAGCGGAACCGCAAGCGCATTGACGAATTTCATGAAGTGACTTCTCGGCAATTGGATGAGCAACGAAGGAATGGAAACTTCATGACGAGAACGGCCGGATGCCCGCAGCAGCGCGCGAGACCCGCAGGTCACAAAGACCGGATGCCTGACGCGGCCGTTTCACGGCAGGCATCCGGGTACCGCGACAACTCGGTTGCAGCCCATCGATCAACGCGACGGCGCGCGTCGACCTCACGCAAACATCAGAACGAGATGAAGAAACCGAAGTTGAAGTTCGAGGTATCGACGGTCTGATTGTTGTTGGCCTTGGACTTGGCGTCGGTGTACTCGCTGGTCAGCGTCAGGTTCGGCAGCAGCTTGTGGTACAGGCCGACCGTGTACTTGCTGTTGGCCTTCAGCAGCGTGCCGCCATCGACATCGCCATCGGTCGAGTTCAGGCGGCTGATGCCGTAGTTCGCGCCGAGCGTGGTCTTGCCGTAGGTGTACGTCGCCTGGATGTAGCCGCCTTGCGAGATGCGCGCCTTGCCGGTCGGCGAAAAGCCTTCGATGAAGTACGAGTACGCCCCCAGACCTTCGCCGTAGTAGTAGTGACCCACGAGTGCGGCGCCGCCGTACGCGACCTTGCCGGTGAAGTCGACACCGATCGCGACCGGGTTGCTGTCGGTCAGTACGGCACCGCCGCCCGGCGCGGTCAGCTCGTGCTTCTGGTACAGGCCGCTGAATGAGCCGAAGCCGTTGAGACCCTTGGCATCGCCGAACTTGTACTTCACCTGGCCCTGCAAGCCCGGCGCCGGCTTGGCGGAACTGGACGAACTGGCGCTGATGCCGGTCACGCTCAAGCTGTCCAGCGGCTGGAAGATGCCGATCGCACCGCTCAGGCCGCCGAAGTCCGGCGAGAGGTAGGTGATGCCGGCGTTCGGGGTCGAGAACAGATGGCCGAAGCCGATGGTGCCGAGCGTGGTGTTCGCCGGCGACAGCGCCGTGCGGACGCTGGCGACACCGACGGCGATCAGGGTGATGTCGTTGACGATCGCATCGAAGCCGAGGAACGAGTAGTCGCGGCCGATCTTCAGCGTGCCGAGCGACTTGTTGCCGAACGTCGCGTACAGCTGGCGAACATCGAGATTCGGCGTGCCGAGGGCCACGTTGCCCGAGCCGCCGGTCTGGATGTTCGGGCCGTTGCCGAACGCGAAATCATTGTTCGCGACACCCGGGTAGAAGCCGTAGTACACCGCCGAATCGATGCCTTCGAACGTGGTCTTCACGCCGAGCACGATGCCGTTCGGCAGGTTGCCGGAGTTCAGGCTCGACGCGTGGTTCGACGCGCCTGGCGGTGCGGCGCACAGCAGGCTGCCGGCCACCGCACCGGGCGTCTTGTCGCAGGTCGTGAACGTGTAGTTGGTGTTGACGTTGCCCGTGACGCTGAACGTCACGCCATTGGTTTCGACGGCGAAGGCCTGGGCGGCACCGCTGATGCCGAGGCCAGTGCCGAGGAACAGCAGGGCGGCGCTGCCGCGCGTCAGGATGCGGGTATTGCAGGTCATGGTTTGACTCCCTTGTGGTTGAGCGATCGGATGCCGCGTGGCTGAAGGTCGAACCGGCAGCCCGTGCCGGATTCGCTGATCGCCGGAGCAACCGATATGCCAACTGTTTCGTTTTTTATGCGATCACTTGACCCAAATGTTTCGCAATGTGTTGCTGCTCAAGGGAATTCCGGGCCGAACAATTTTTTCGGAAGCGTCGCCCGCCCGGCGAACGAGGGACGACGCGTCGCGACGCGGGCAGACCGCATTGCGGTGACGGGTTTTAGAGTTCAATGAATTGATTTTATTGAACTTTAACCGGATACACCGTGCGGCTCGCCGGATCTTCGCCAGCCTCGCCACATCGCGCGGGCCGCTGCGGCATTCGCGATCACACAGCGATCACGCTGCTCGGAGACACCGCGGTGCCCGACCGGACGGCGCTTGCACCACAACGGATCGCACGCAGAACACCGTGCAACAGTCAGTCGACTTGAAATCGCGATCTATCAATCACTTGGGGTGATTGTTTCATCGTGGTGCGCATTCGCGCGATCACGGTGCCGCGCCAGGCGCTGCCACGCATGCCGCTCGATCGGATCGACCGACTCTTGCCCTGTGGTTTCGAGCGTGCAGCGGCTCGCGGCTGGCGAAGGGCATTCACGCGCGATGCGCCGGAATCCTCGAGAAAAACAGGCCCTGTCGATCTCGCGGGACTTGTGCACCGTTCGCGAGCACCCATTCGGACCGCCTGCGCCGTTTTCTGGCATGCGCAGGCAAGGCAAGTCGTCCGCGTGGCGACGCGGCGCGATCACGAACGGCGGCGACCGCAGCCACAGGCCGCAAATCTCCTGAAAAACCAACAGTCTTGCCGATTGATCGCATTTTGATCGCATTTTCGGGCGAAGCGATGGCACACGGCTTGCGATGACCCTTCCGTGCAGCCGGACCCGGCGCACAGCCCGCCGTCCCGCAGACCCCACCGCCGATTCCCAACAGGAGCAAACGCCAATGCCAGCCGTCACCACCCCGCCGACCAAGAAGGGCGATTTCTTCGTCGATTACGAACAGAAGGTTTTCGAAGATGTGAAGGCCAAGCCGGGCGAGAAGGCGCTGGTCACCTTCCACACCGTCGCCTTCGAAGGTTCGATCGGCCTCGTCAACATCCTTCAGGCCAAGCGCCTGCAGCGCAAGGGCTTCGAGACCTCGATCCTGCTGTACGGCCCGGGCGTGACCTTGGGCATCCAGCGCGGCTTCCCGACCATCGGCGATGAAGCCTTCCCCGGCGCGCAGAACTTCTCCGGCCAGCTGAACGCGTTCATGGCCGAAGGCGGCAAGGTCTATTGCTGCCGCTTCGCGCTGCAGATGCTGTACGGCCACGGCGAGCATTCGCTGCTGCCGGGAATCATTCCGATCAACCCGCTCGATGTCCTGGACCTGTGCCTGCTGCATCGCGAAGGCGCGTTCGTGATCCACACCTGGACGGTCTGAAGCCGGTTTCTTCCTGCCCCACCCGCTGATCGTGCCCGTCGTGACCACGTTCCCCAATGCGTGCGAACGACGCTCGATCAGCCGGGTGGCGGCGTTTTTGCTGCATTGAACTCGCGGCCACCCGCCCTCCGCCACGGACCCCGCCATGCCCGCCAGAAACATCGTCAGAGTCGCCGCCGCCCAGCTGAATCCGGTGCTCGACTCCGCGACCGGCACCGTCGACAAGGTGCTGGAAGCGATCGCCGACGCCGCGCGTGAAGGCGCGCAGCTGATCGTGTTTCCGGAAACGGTGGTCCCGTACTACCCCTATTTCTCGTTCGTCACGCCCGCCGTCTCGATGGGCGCGATCCATCTGAAGCTCTATGAACACTCACCGAGCATTCCCGGGCCGGTGACCGATGCCATTGCTGCCGCCGCCAAGGCGGCCGGCATGGTCGTCGTTCTTGGCGTCAACGAGCGTGACCACGGCACGCTTTACAACGCGCAGGTGATCTTCGATGCCGACGGCACGATGCTGCTCAAGCGCCGCAAGATCACCCCGACCTACCACGAGCGCATGGTCTGGGGCATGGGCGACGGCGCCGGCCTGAAGGTCGTAGACACCGCTGTCGGCCGGATCGGCGCGCTGGCCTGCTGGGAGCACTACAACCCGCTGGCCCGCTACGCGCTGATGGCCCAGCACGAGGAAATCCACTGCTCGCAGTTCCCGGGCTCGCTGGTCGGCCCGATCTTCGCGGACCAGATGGAAGTGACGATGCGTCACCACGCGCTGGAATCCGGCTGCTTCGTGGTCAACGCCACCGCCTGGCTGACGCCGGAGCAAAAAGCGGCGCAGGCGCCGACGCCGGAGCTGGAAAAAGCCTTCGCCGGCGGCTGCTACACCGCGATCATCACGCCGGAGGGCCGCCACGTGGTCGAACCGCTGCGCGACGGCGAAGGGCTGCTGATCGCCGACTGCGACCTCAACCTGATCACCAAGCGCAAGCGGATGATGGATTCGGTCGGCCATTACGCGCGCCCGGAAATCTTAAGTCTGGTGCTGGATTCGCGCGCCACCACCCCCGCATCCGGTCTGCCTGCCGCCACTGCACCGCTGCCGATCACCGTTCAGGACAACGCCGAACAGGCGCCGTCCGAGCGCGTCGTTGCGCTTCCATCCGCCACCGACGCCCGCAAAACGGCGCTGCGCTGATTCTTGCTTCACCGCATCACCCGTTCACTGCCGGAGCTGTCCATGGAACCCGCCAACACCTCGCAGTTGCTGACCGAGCTGCAATCGCAGGGGCTGCGTCTGGCCGATGACAGCGCCGGAGCGCCCAGCCGCCGCGGCGGTGCCGGACCCAGCGATCACAAGGCCGTGACCATTGACGGCCGCACGATCATGGTCCCGGTGCATTCGGCCGATGCGCGTGCGTCCGCGTTCGAAGTCGGCCTGCCGCGCGCCGATGGCGGCGTCACGCTCAAGCGCAACAGCATTCCGATCAAGGAAATCTCGTTTCCGAAGCAGCCCCGCTTCTACAAGCTGCAGACCTTCGATGGCGTGCCGTACTGGAAGATCGCGACCCTGCATGGCGCCGACGTGCTGGCGACCACCGTGCTGCAGACCTGCGTGCGCTACGGCCGCCGCAGCACCTCGTGCCAGTTCTGCGCGATCGGCGAATCGCTGAAGGGCGATCGCACGATCAACCGCAAGACGCCGGAACAGCTCGGCGAAGTGGCGCGCGCGGCGATGCTGCTCGACGGCATCCAGCACATGGTGATGACCACCGGCACGCCGAACTTCACCGATCGCGGCGCGGAAATCCTGCGCGAAAGCGCGTTCGGCGTGAAGGCGGCAACCGTCAACCACGCTGGCTTTGCCAGCGGCCTGCCGATCCAGGGCCAGTGCGAGCCGCCGGATGATCCGCGCTGGTACCAGCGGATGAAGAACGCCGGCATCGACACGCTCGGCATGCACATCGAAGCGGTGTCGCAGTCGGTGCGCGAGCAGATCATGCCGGGCAAGGCGACGGTCACCGTCGATCACTACCTGACCGCGTTCGAGCAGGCGGTCGCCGTGTTCGGTCGCGGCCAGGTGTCGACCTACATCCTGTACGGATTGGGCGACACCCGCGAAGCGGTGCTGTCGATGAGCGAAAAGCTGATCACGCTCGGCGTCTACCCGTTCGTGGTGCCGTTCGTGCCGATCGCCGGCACGCCGCTGGAAAACCAGCGCTCGCCGGATGCCGCGGAGATGCGCGAGCTGCTGGCCCCGCTTGGCAGGATGCTGGTGAGCGGCGGGCTCAAGTCGGCCGAGATCAAGGCCGGCTGCGGCAAGTGCGGCGCCTGCTCGTCGCTGTCCGCCTACGAGAAGGCCTAAGCGATGCGCGCCGCCGACTGGATTCCCGCCTGCGCCGCCAGCGAAACCGTCGCCGACTATCGGCCGGTCGAGTACCGCGTGAAGCTGGCGACCGAAGCCTGGGAACTGCGCGAAGCGCGCGCCTTGCGCCGCGCGGTGTTCTGCGCCGAGCAACGCTTGTTCAACTTCACCGATGCCGACGATGTCGATGACGACAAAGCTGCAATCACGCTGGTCGCCGTGTCCTGCATCCACAGCATGTCCGAGGATGTGGTCGGCACGGTGAGAGTCCACGCGCTCGGCAACGATGTCTGGCAAGGCTCGCGGCTCGCCGTGCGCCGCGACTATCGCGGCCAGGCCTGGCTCGGCAGCGAGCTGATCCACCTCGCCGTCAGCCTCGCCCATGCGCGCGGCGCGCAGCGCTTCGTCGCCCAGGTCCAGCAGCAGAACGTGGCGCTGTTCGAGCGCCTGCACTGGCGCGCCCTGGAAGCGATCGAACTGCGAGGGCGACCGCACTGGCGGATGGAAGCGGATCTCGCGCATTACCCGCCGTGCGGAAGTGTCGAGCGCGGCTTCATCACAACCTTGCGGAGTGCCGCGTGAGCGCGTCGCTGTCGCAATTGATCGCCGCCCTGCACTGCAGCCGCGGGGTTGCCCACAAGCGCGACATCAGTGCCGTGGTTGCCGCACTCGGCATTGGTGGCGACAGCGCCATCAAGGTCGGCGATGACTGCGCGGCGATCCCTGACCCGTCCGGCGACGGCTGGCTGCTGCTGGCGATCGAAGGCTTCCTGACCGAGTTCGTCGAGCGCGAACCGCGCTTCGCCGGCTGGTGCGGCGTGATGGTCAATGTCTCGGACATCTATGCGATGGGCGGCCGGCCGATCGCCGTCGTCGATGCGATCTGGAGCCGCGATGCCGTGCACGGCAAAGCGATCCTCGACGGCATGGCCGAGGCAGCACGCGTCTACGGCGTGCCAGTGGTCGGCGGTCATGCCAATGCCCGCGCCGGCCATGAGCAACTGTCGGTGGCGATCCTCGGTCGCGCCAGCGCGCTGCTGTCGAGCTTCGACGCGAAGCCCGGCGATGTGCTGATCGCCGCCACCGACCTGCGGGGCGGCTATCGCCCGCATTTCTCGAACTGGGACGCCGCCAGCGGCAGCGACCCGGAACGCCTGCGCGGCGATCTCGACATCCTGCCGACACTCGCCGAAGACCGGCTGTGCTGTGCCGCCAAGGACATCAGCAATGCCGGCCTGCTCGGCACGCTGCTGATGCTGCTGGAGTGCTCGAACGTCGGGGCCGAGGTCGATCTCGATCAGGTACCGATGCCGGCGGACGCTGACCCGCTGCGCTGGCTGCTGCACACCTTTCCGAGCTACGGCTTCCTGCTGGCGGTGCGGCCGAGCAAGGTCGACGACGTGCTGGCGCGTTTCCTCGCGCGCGACATCTCGGCATCCGCCATCGGCCGTTGCACGGCGGCGCGACAACTCCATCTGACCGACGACGGCGACCGCGCGCTGGCCTGGGATTTCGAGCAGCAACCGCTGATCGGCTGCGCGCCGACGATCGCAGCACCGGTCGCACAGCGCCGCGCCGCCTGATCACGACCCTTCATCCTTTCGAATCCCGATGCCTGAACTCCGCTTCGAAGTCCGTTGGCCCGATGACACCACGACGCTGTGCTATTCGCCGTCATCGACGATCCGCGACTACTTCACGCCCGGCCAGCCGTATCCGCTGAAGGACTTCGTGCGCCTGAGCCAGGCCGCGCTGCATCTGGCCAGCGAGCGCGTGCGTCAGCGTTACGGGTACGCCTGTTCGAGTGCCGCGCACCAGATGTCCGAAATCGAACGGCGCGCCAGCCAATACCAGACCGATCCCGCCGCGACGGTCACCGTCGTCCGCTTCAGTTGATTGCCGCGCCTCACGCACACCCCTGGAATCCATGAACGCCATGACTCGCTCGCTGCCACCCAACCACTACCCCGTCATCGTCATCGGTGGCGGCCAGGCCGGCCTGTCGGCAAGCTGGCATCTGAAGCAGCGCGGCATCGCCCACGTGGTGTTCGAGAAGCAGCGCATCGCCCATGAATGGCGCGAGCATCGCTGGGATTCGTTCTGTCTGGTCACGCCGAACTGGCAGTGCACGCTGCCCGGCTTCCCGTATCAGGGCAACGATCCGTACGGCTTCATGCTGAAGGACGAGATCGTCCAGTACATCGAGGCCTTCGTCGCGAGCTTCGAGCCACCGGTGCTTGAAGGCGTTGCCGTCACCCGCGTCAGTCAGAACGACGGCGGTGGTTACACCGTGATGACCTCGATCGGCGAGTACACGGCCAATGAAGTGATCGTCGCCAGCGGCGCGTATCAGGTGCCGGTCAAGCCGGCCAGCGCCGAGCGCCTGCCGCAGACGATGCTGCAGATGCATGCGCCGCAGTACCGGAATGCCGATGCGCTGCCGCCCGGCGCGGTGCTGATCGTCGGCACCGGCCAGAGCGGCTGCCAGATCGCCGAGGACCTGCATCTCGCCGGGCGCAAGGTGCACCTGTGCGTCGGCGGTGCGCCACGCGCACCGCGCCGCTATCGCGGCAAGGATGCCGTCGAGTGGCTGAACCAGATGGGCTATTACGACATCGGAATTCACGAGCATCCGAACAAGGAGCGCGTGCGCTCGAAGTCCAACCACTACCTCACCGGCCGTGACGGCGGCCGCGAGATCGACCTGCGCAAGTTCGCGTCCGAAGGCATGGAACTGTATGGCCGGCTCGACGACATTCGCGGCACCACGATCACCGTCAAGCCGGATCTGGAAAAGAACCTCGACAGCGCCGACGCGACCCTGGAATCGATCAAGGACAGCATCGACGCCTACATCGCCCGCGCCGGCATCGACGCGCCGACCGAGCCGCGCTATGTGCCGGTTTGGAAGCCGACCGCCGAGCGCACGGCGTTCGACTTCGCCGAAGCCGGCATCACCACGGTGATCTGGTGCATCGGCTACAAGGCCGACTTCCGCTGGATCGACGTGCCGGTGTTCGACGGCCGCGGCTACCCCGGGCACGATCGCGGCATCACCACCGTACCCGGCCTGTATTTCATCGGCCTGCCGTGGCTGTACACCTGGGGCTCGGGCCGCTTCTCCGGCGTGGCGCGGGATGCCCAGCACATCGTCGATCGGATCGCGTCACGGCTGCACAGCACGCCGCGGGTGGCGACCGGCCTGAATGCGCTGGCGCTGGGCAGCTAGACGACGCGGCCGGCCGGCGGTCATTCGTCGTACGGGTCCTTGACCTTCGGCAGGATCAGGTCGCGGGTGCAGAACAGGAACTTCGACACGACTTCGCGGTGCGGCAACGGATGCGGCAGTTCGAAGCGCTCGACACCCTTGGCGCGCTTCACTTCGAGGCGCCCGCCGACCGTCGACAGCTCGCGCACGAGCAGCGCGAGGGCATCGTCATCGCCGAGCAGCGCTTCGGCGCGCAGGGTTTCGCCAGCACGCGGCGCCACCTTCTTCAGCATCTTCGCGGTATCGGCACTCGGCGTGACCAGACGCGCCGAGCGCACGCCGACGCCGGTCACCGCGAGCGCGGTGACAAAGCCTTCCGGCGTCTCTCGTTTCTCCAGCACGGCGACGAGGCCCTGCGCCGGGTCGTCGAAACGCATCGCGCAGACACCGGGCTGCGGCGGCTGCAGATCGCGCACGGCAGTGGCGTTCCATGTGACGGTCAGCAGCAGCGAGGCCAGCAGGTTCATCGGATGCTCCGAAAGGAAGTGGCGTGTCGCGCGTCGGCATCCAGCTCAGGGCTGGACCAGATCGCCGGCGCAGTTCAGATAGCCGCCGGTGACGTCGCGCGGCAGCGGATGCGGCAGTTCATGATGACTTTCGGTGCCGTTCCGCGAAACGGTGAGCTGGCCGCCGGCCACCGCCAGATCGCGAATCAGCAGCGCGCCGGCATCGCGATCTTCCAGCAGTGCTTCGGCACGAAACTGTTCGGTGGCGCGCGCCGCGACGGGCTGCAGCACTCGCGCGCTATCGACGCTGGCGGTCTGCAGCCGCGCGTCGGTGACTCCGGCACCGGTGACCGCCAGTGCGGTGACGATGCCTGTCGGCGTCACGCGCTTCTCGATCAGCAGTGACAGGTCGGCCGCGGCGTCGTCGTAGCGGATCACGCAGGCCACCGGCATCGACGATCCGGGCTGCCGGCCGAGATCGGCAATCGCCTGCGCCTGCCAGGCCGCCAGCAGCACGGCCAGACTCATGGCGTGCCGAGCCGCTCGTGGAACGCGAGGAAGGCGTCGAGTACGGCCTCCGGCGCTTCGGTCTGCGGGTAGTGGCCGATGGTCGGCAGCAGCACGATGTCCGGATTCGGGATCAGCTCGCGGTAGCGCTCGGCCATGTGCGCGCCGGAGATCGGATCGAGGGCGCCGTCGATGAAGCGGCGTGGCACGCCGGTGTGCTGCAGCGCGCCGACCCAGCGTTCGCGGTTCGCGCGGCGCTCCGGGATGTAGCGGATCAGCCGGTGCATGTTGCGCTGACCGCGGTTGAAATCGATCGTGCGCCAGAACGCCCGCAGTTCCTCGGTCGACGGCTTCGTGTCCGGTCCGAACACGGCCGAGAACTTCGGCATGAAGTTCTGCTCGGTGGTCAGCCACGAGATCAGCGGCCCGATCGGCGACAGCAGCAGCTTCTGCACGCGTGCGGCCCGATGGGTTTCCGGAAACAGGCCGCCGTTCAGGAGAACCACGGACTGCAGGATCAGCGAATCGTCGCCGCGGGCGCGACGGTCCTCGTGCCGCGCGATCAGTTCCTGCGCGACGGTGTCGCCGTAGTCGTGGGCGAAGATGTGGAATCGGGTGATGCCGCGCGCACGCAGCAGCGATTCGAACAAGTCGGCCTGGTCGAATATGGAGTAGTGGTAACCGCGTGGCTTGGCAGAAAACCCGAAGCCGATCATGTCCGGCGACAGCACGCGGGCGAAGCGCCGCTGCAGTGCCGACCACAGTGGCTGCCAGTCGAACGACGAGGTCGGAAAGCCGTGGATGCAGATCAGCGTCTCGCCGCCGGCAGCGGTCGGGCGGCCGGCTTCGGCGAGAAAGACTGTGTGGCCCCGGTGGTCGACCTGCCTCCCGGCGCGCTGCCACGCTTCCAGTCGCTGCAAATGACTCATCGACATTCCTGATCGCGGGCGCCCGACCGCCGGGCGCTCGCGGCACTGTACCGGTCGTCGACCCTGATCGCGAATGGAACGTCACCGTGCACCGGAATTGGGCGCGCGGACGCGGTGCTGCGCGGAATCGGTTCATTTCCGAGCGACGCGAAGTGGAGACCACGCGTCGCTCCAGTCGGCGTCAACGTAACGTTCAAGCGCCTTCTATGCGCTTGTTTACATTGCTTAACGAATCTGTAATAACTCGCGTACGGGTGATTGGGCTGCTCGGGTGGGGCAGCCGAAAGGGACACGTCGACGACCACGATAAGGTCGCGGCGCTTATCAATTTTTCTTAGTTCGGGGGTTACATGAGCAAGCACAGATGGGCTCGCACGGCGAGTCGGGGCAGCGCGTTCGTCGCGCTTGCATCCATTGCATCGCCTGCGCTGCATGCGCAGGAAGGCGCACCGGCAGCGCCTGCGGCGCCAGGTGAAGTCAAGGCACTGAATGAAGTCACGGTCACCGGTTCGCGCATCAAGCGCGACGGTTTCGTGTCGCCGACTCCATTGACGGTGATCAAGGCCGAGGACATCAAGGCCAGCGGCGCGACCACGATCGGCGAACTGCTGACCAACACGTCGCAGCTCGCATCGACGTTCACGCTGTCGAACTCCAATCGGTTCATCGGCACGGCCGGTCTGAACCTGCTCGACCTGCGCAACCTCGGCACCTCGCGCACGCTGGTGCTGGTCAACGGTCGTCGCCATGTCGGCGGCTCGGCCGGCGACACCGCCGTCGACGTCAACACGATTCCGATCGAACTGATCGAACGCGTCGAAATCATCACCGGCGGTGCCTCGGCCATTTACGGTGCCGATGCCGTCACCGGCGTCGTCAACTTCATCCTGAAGGACAGCTTCAGCGGCTTCACGGCGCGCGCGCAGTCCGGCAAGGCGGACGACAGCGACTTCTCCCGTACCCTGTTCGGCTTCACCGCCGGCCGCAATTTCGATGGCGATCGCGGCAATGCCGTCGTCTCGTTCGAAACCACGCAGCAGGATCGCCTGGTTGCCACCGAGCGCAAGTCGACGCGGATCCAGACCACGACCATCGTGCGTCCGAACGATCCGTTCAACACCCAGTACATCGGCCTGAACGGCGGCAACTACGCGATCACCGCGGGCGGTCGCTTCACGACCACCAACAGTGCCACCACCGGCACGCCGTACGTGTTCAATCCGGATGGTTCGGTCCGCCTGCAGAACATCGGCAACCTGGCCGATGGCACCCGCTCCGTCGCCGGCACCAACTGCCTGAACTGCGACTATTTCGACAGCCGTCGTCATACCGACCTGCAGCCGGACTTCGACACGTACAACTTCAACACGGTGTTCAGCTACAAGCTGACCGACTACGCCCGTGTCTTCACTGAAGCCAAGTACTCGCGCAACAAGGTCTTCACCCTGACGCAGCCGGCCTTCAATGCCGGCAACTCGGCCCCGGCCAGCAACAGCCGCCCGATCCGCATCGCGTCGGACAACGCCTACATCGGCGCTGACCTGCGGCAGATCCTGACGGCGAACAACCTGAGCTTCATCAACGTCACGCGCCTGAACTTCGACGCCGGCTTCCGCGGCGAAGACATCTCGCGCGAGACCAGCCGACTGGTCGTCGGTGTCGACGGTACGCTGTGGGACAAGTGGGACTACACGCTGTCCGGCAACTACGGTCGCCTGTCCGAGCGTCGTGACAACCTCAACAATCGCATCAACGACCGCTTCTTCCTGTCGACCGATGCCGTGCGCAACTCGGCGGGCCAGATCGTCTGCCGCGCCACGATCGACCCGAACGCGGTCGTTCCGGGCACGCAGGCCGCGAACGGCACCGGTGGTCGTCGTCCGTCGCAGAACGACATCAACGGTTGCGTGCCAACCACGGTGTTTGGCGACGGCCGGCTTGATCCTCGCGCAGCCGCCTACTTCAACAGCCGCGCGTTGTCGTCATCGACGGTCGAGCAGGGCGTGTTGAGCGGCTCGTTCGGCACCAACGACCTGATCGACCTGTGGGGCGCCGGCTCGATCGGCACCGCCGCAGGCTTCGAGTTCCGCAACGAAAAGAGCGTGCAGACCACCGACTCGCTCGCTGCCACCGGTGCCACGTTCCTGAACGTGATCCCGGGCTCGGGCGGCAACTACAACGTCGCGGAAGGCTTCGCCGAAGTCGACGTGCCGCTGCTGAAGGATCTGCCGCTGATCAAGTCGCTGAACGCGAACGCCGCAGCCCGTTACGCCGACTACAACACCATCGGCTCGACGCTGGCCTACAAGTTCACGCTCGACTGGACCGTGACCGAAGACGCGCTGTTCCGCGGTTCGTATTCCCGCGCACTGCGTGCTCCGAACATCGGCGAACTGTTCTCGCCGCAGAGCCAGAACTTCTTCGCGATCAACGATCCGTGCTCGCAGCAGTTCCGCACCACGGCACCGAACCGCGCCGTGCGTGATGCCAACTGCGCCGCGCTCGGCATTCCGGCGAACTACGTGTCGACCGTCACCGCGACCCGTCAGGGCGTGTCGGGCGGCAACCCGGACCTCGACCGCGAACGCAGCACGGCGTACACCGCCGGTCTGGTGCTGACGCCGCGCTACATCAAGAACTTCGGCGTGTCGATCGACTACTGGTCGATCCAGATCGATGACGTCATCAACTCGACGAGCGGCCAGCAGATTGCCAACCGTTGCGTCGACGCTGCCGGCGGCATCAACAACGAGTTCTGCGGCCGCGCCCAGCGTGCGCCGGGCACCGATCCGAACCAGCCGTACGAGATCATCTTCATCACGCAGACCTTGCAGAACCTGACGAAGCTGAAGGCTCGCGGCATCGACCTGAACGTCAACTACACGACGCCGGTTCCGTATGTCGGCGGCAGCCTGTTCCTGACCGCCACCGGCACCCGCCTGCTCGAACGCCGCTTCTTCCCGTTCCAGGGCGAGAACTCGAGCGAGCAGTACAACGGCCTGCTCGGCGATCCGGAATGGGATTTCCAGTTCAGCGCGACCTATCGCCTGAAGCCGGTCCGTTTCCGTGCCAACGTGCATCTGCTGGATGACCAGATCATCGGTCCGACCACGCGTGCCTCGTTCAACGCGAACCAGAACCAGCGCAATCCGATCTTCACCGGCGTCAAGATCTACACCGACTTCAACGTCGCGTACGAGATCACCAAGAACCTCGAGTTCTACACCGGCATCAACAATGCCTTCGAGGAAAATGGTCCGCTCGGCCAGGTCGGCAATGGCGCCGGTTCGGCGATCTTCGACAACATCGGCCGTTACTACTACGGCGGCATCAACGTGAAGTTCAAGTAAGCCTCGGCGCTTACCGCAGCACGAAAAAGCCCGGCATTGCCGGGCTTTTTCTTGGGCGCTCGGTATCGAACGCGTCAGTCGCGGTACGACGGATCGATCCGGTCGAGCTTGCGCAGCAGCCCCGGCCAGACGAGGCCGGCGCCCAGACCCTTCGTCACCTGCGCCAACTGCGCCTTGGCACCGTCGAGGATCGGCTGCGGAATCCGGATCAGCTCGCCGCCGCCGGCTTGTGCCTTGATCTGGATCGCGCAGGCGCTTTCGAAGATGTACATCGACAGCCAGGCCTCGGCCGGCGAGCTGCCAACGGTCAGCAGGCCGTGGTTGCGCAGCATCAGGAAAGTGTTGTGGCCGAGATCGCGGACCAGCCGCGGCTTCTCATCATCGTTCAGCGCCACGCCTTCGTAGTCGTGATACGCAAGGCCGGCCTGCACGAAGATCGACTGCTGCGAGATCGGCAGGAAGCCCTCCTTCTGCGCCGAGACCGCGATGCCGTTCGCCGAGTGCACGTGCAGCACGCACTGCGCGTCGGCGCGGGCAGCGTGGATCGCGCTGTGGATGGTGAAGCCGGCCGGATTGACCGGGAACGGCGAGTCCATGACCTTGCGGCCGTCGAGATCGATCTTGACCAGGCTCGACGCGGTGATCTCGTCGAACAGGAAGCCGTACGGGTTGATCAGGAAGTGGTGATCGTCACGGCCCGGCGCCGACGGCACCTTGGCCGAGATGTGGGTGAACACGAGGTCTGACCAGCCGAACAGCGCGACCAGCCGGTAGGCGGCAGCAAGATCGACTCTCAGCGCCCATTCCTCCGGCGACACCTGGTCGCGGACACTGGGAATCTGCAGCTTTTCGTGGGCAGTCATCGGGGTCTCCTCGGTCGTGGCCATGGCGGCTCTGGTCAGCGCAGACGATGCCACGCGGCCAACAAAAAAGGCAGCGCGGGAGGACCGCGCTGCCTTTCGCTTGCCTGCTCGAATCCGTTCGCCGCAGGTCGGGCTTCCGCCGGACCCGCGAACGCTCGGATCAGCCGGCCCGCCGCTCGCTCAAACCGTTTCGAGCGTCGCCGTCGCGACCCGGCTGCGGCCGCTGATCGCGGCAAGCGCGTTCAGCACCCGTTCGACATGCTGCTCGCTGCAGCTCTGACCCATCAGGCCGATGCGCCAGACCTTGCCGGCGAAATCGCCGAGGCCGCCGCCGATCTCGACCCCGAACTCGTTCAGCAGACGGCCGCGACCGGCGGCGTCGTCGATCCCTTCCGGAATCCAGACCGAGTTCAGCTGCGGCAGGCGCTCGCCTTCCGGCACCACATAGCGGAAGCCCAGCGCTTCGAGCCCGTCGGCCAGCTGCTTGTGCACGCGCGCATGCCGCGCCCAGCTCGCTTCGAGGCCTTCCTCGTGCAGGATCAGCAGCGATTCATGCAGGCCGAACAGGGCGTTGACCGGTGCCGTGTGGTGATAAGTGCGCCGCGCGGTGGAGTTGCCGCCGCTGCCCCAGTAGCTCATCACCAGCGCCAGATCCTGGAACCACGAGACGACCGGCGTCTTGCGCGCCTTCACGCGCTCGACCGCCCGCGACGAGTAGCTGACCGGCGACAGGCCCGGCGGCGCCGACAGGCACTTCTGCGTCGCGCTGTACACGGCGTCGATGCCCCAGGCATCGACTTCCAGCGGCACGCCGGCGAGCGAGGTCACGGCATCGCACAGCGACAGCGCACCGTACTGATGGGCCAGCGCGCTGAGCGCCTTGGCATCGGACAGCGCGCCGGTCGAGGTTTCCGCCTGCACGAACGCGACGACGCGAGTGCCCGGATTGGCCTTCAGCGCCGCTTCGACACCTTCCAGATCGACGGCACGGCCCCACGGCGTGGCGACCTTCACCACCTTGGCACCGGCACGCTCGGCCATGCTGACCATGCGGCCGCCGAAGACGCCGTTGACGCAGATGATGATGGTGTCGCCCGGCTCGACCAGGTTGATGACGCTGGTCTCCATGCCGATCGAGCCCGGTGCCGAGATCGCGAACGTCAGATCGTTCTCGGTGCGGAAGGTCGCGCGCAGCAGCAGCTTGATCTCGTCCATCAGCCGGACGAATTCCGGATCGAGGTGGCCGATGGTGTTCTGCGCCATCGCGGCCAGCACGCGCGGGTGGACATCGGACGGGCCCGGACCCATCAGGACCCGTTTCGGGGCCGAAAACGCGCCGACCGAGGCCAACACGCCACTGCGGGCGGCGGCGCTCATGACGCGCGCTCCGAACGCGGCAACGAGCGGGAAAGCGGCTGCGACGCCGCAAGGTTCAGTGAGGACAAGGCGTTGGCGCGCATCGGATACCTGCCGGTGGTAGTGGAATCCCGTGCATCTGGAACAGGCTGCTGCCGATACTCGCGTCTACCGTCTCGTCTCGACGCCGCGGCACTGAGGCCTGCTGACACATGCTGCATATATGCTTTTATTAGCCGAAAGCCGAGGTCAAAACGGCGACCGGCACTGCAGTACAAGCCTCAGGCGCTTTCGCGTCAAGGGTTTTGCAACTGTCGGGGTCTGTCGCAATCGGCTGTAGGACAGCCGATGGCTGTCGTGAAGGCCGCATCTTGCCGCTTGGAAAGCCCGCAGCCATGCGGCATCGTCGCAGCATCTCCGACCTCGATCCGGTGCCGTTCGATGGCGAAAGCCCAGCCGTATTTCACTCCGAAGTCCCTCGCCTTCCTGCGCGATCTCGCGGCCAACAACAACCGCGCGTGGTTCACCGCGAACAAGGCCGAATACGAGCAGCACGTGAAGCTGCCGTTCCTGCGGCTGATCGGCGATCTCGATGCGCCGCTGAAGGAACTGAGCGGGCATTACGTGGCGAACCCGAAGCCGGTCGGCGGCTCGATGTTCCGGATCTACCGCGATACCCGCTTCGCGGCCGACAAGACGCCGTACAAGCCCTGGGCGGGCGCCAGCTTCTACCATCAGGCCACGCGTGCGGTGACGCGCGGCGGCGACGCCGATCAGGGCACGATGGGTCGGCTCGATGCACCCGGCTTCTACCTGCATCTGGAGCCCGGCGGCACCTTCGTCGGCGGCGGGCTGTGGCATCCGCAGCCGGAAACGCTGAAGCGCATCCGCGCCTATCTGCTGAACAACCCGGCGAGCTGGAAAGCGGCCACGCGCTCGGCCGCGTTCAGGAAGACCTTCGGCACCTTGGGCGGCGACAGCATGAAGCGCGTGCCGCTCGGCTTCGACCCGGCGCACGAGCTGATCGACGACATCAAGCGCAAGGATTTCGTCTGCTCCGCACCCCTGGCCGACGAGGCGCTGTTCGCGCCGGACCTGCCGAAGACGATCATCAAGCACTTCAAGCTCGCCAGCCCGCTGATCGACTGGCTGTGCGGCGCACTGGACCTGGATTTCTGAACCGCCGAGGCCGCCGCCGCAGACCGTGATTCAGTCGGCGGCGGCAGCGCTCACCGCCACGCCAGCCGATCGCGCAGCGTCACCACTTCGCCGACGATGACCATGCTGGCGCCCTTGACCCCGGCGGCGATCACCTCGGCCGGCAGGGTCGCCAAGGTGCCGGTCAGCACGCGCTGCTTTGCCGAAGTGCCTTCCTCGATCAGCGCGACCGGCCAGTCGCCCGGCAGACCGTGCTCGATCAACTTGGCGCACAGCATCGGCAGCGAGCCGAGGCCCATGTAGATCGCGAGGGTCTGGCCGGGCCGGGCCAGTGCGTCCCACGGCAAGGTCAGCTGGCCGTCGGCGCGTGGGTGGCCGGTGACGAAGATGCAGGCCTGGGCGTAGTCGCGGTGGGTCAGCGGGATGCCGGCGTAGGTCGAGCAGCCGCTGGCGGCGGTGATGCCGGGCACGACCTGGAACGGAATCCCGGCCTGCGCCAGCCGTTCGATCTCCTCGCCGCCGCGGCCGAAGATGAACGGATCGCCGCCCTTGAGGCGCAGCACGCGCTTGCCCTGCCGCGCGAGGCGGACCAGTTCCTCGTTGATCTCGTCCTGCGGCACCGTGTGCTGGTTGCGCCGCTTGCCGACGAAGATGCGCTCGGCATCGCGCCGCACCAGATCGAGGATGCCCTGCCCGAGCAGCCGGTCGTACAGCACGACATCGGCCTGCTGCATCAGGCGCAGCGCGCGAAACGTCAGCAGATCCGGATCGCCCGGCCCGGCGCCGACCAGATAGACCTCGCCGAGCGGGGTGTCATCGGCCAGCAACTGATCGAGCACGGCGTCGGCCGCCGCGGTGTCGCCGCGCAGCACGGCTTCGGCGCCGGCGCTGTCGAGGAAACGTTCCCACAGCGCACGCCGGGCCGGGGTGGCGAGCACGGCCTTGACCTGGTCGCGCCGGCTCTGGGTGTAGGCGGCGAGGTCGCCGTAGGTCTGCGGCAGCGCCGCTTCCAGCCGCTCGCGCAGCCGCCGGGCCAGCACCGGCGCGGCACCGCCGGTGGAGATCGCGACGGTCAGCGGCGGGCGTTCGATGATCGCCGGCGTGATGAAGGTGCTCGGTTCCGGGTCATCGACGACGTTGACCGGGATGTTGCGCGACCGCGCCTCGGCCGCCACCTGCCGATTCAGTGTCTGGTCGTCGGTGGCCGCGATCACGAGCCGCGCGCCGTCGAGCTGTTGCGGCTCGAAGGCCTCGGCGAGATGGCGCACGCGGCCGGCTGACGCGAGTGCGGCGACTTCCGGATTCAGCTCGCGCGCGACGACGTCGGCCTGCGGCCCGGCCTTCAGCAGCAGGCGCAGCTTGCGCGCGGCGATCTCGCCGCCGCCGACGACGACGATGCGGGCATCGTCCAGCCGCAGCGTGATCGGGAAATAGCGCGGCGTGGCGTCGACGGAATCGGTCATGGCGGCAGCAGTCGGAGAGCCGGAATTCTGAGCGAATTTCGACGGCCGGGGAGCCGTTGGTCACTTCCGATCAAAATTACTTACATTGAATAACAAAATGCTTTTATAGTTCTTTATTGCATAACTCGACGCGCCTACAGTGCCGCATCAAATCGCCAGCCCGTCGTTTTTCGAAAAAAAGGAATAAGCAATGGTCATCCACGCCATCAACAGCCGCAACCAGCTGCAGGGTCGCATCGTCGAGATCGTGCTCGGCCCGGTGGTGTCCGAAGTCGATGTCGAAACCGACTCCGGCATCGTCACCTCGATCGTCACCACCCGTTCGATCCGCAATCTGAATCTGCAGGTCGGACAGGACGTGCTCGCGATCTTCAAGGCCACGGAAGTGATGATCGCCAAGATCTGACGGCGGCGTCCCGGCTCGAAACACGTTTGCAAGTGACGGAAAACATTCGCGCATGTGCCTGATCATCCATCAACCCGAGGGCGCCGTGACGCCCGTGGCGCTGCTGCGCTCGGCGGCGGAATACAACCCGGACGGCTTCGGATTCATGGGTTTCGATCATGCCGGCCGCACGCGCATCGAGCGCTCCGGCGAGCAGGGGCTGGCGCTGGCCACGCGGCTGGCCGACGAGTTCGCCGGCCGCAACTGCGTGTTCCACTTTCGGCGCCGCACGCGCGGTTCGTCGAACGACGAGAACCTGCATCCGTTCAAGGTCGCGCCGGGGTTGTACCTGATGCACAACGGCACGGCGCGGGTCGAAATCCGCCTGGCCGGCCGCTCCGACACCTGGCATCTGGTCAACGACTACCTCGGGCCGTTCCTGAGCAGCCGGCGCCGGCTGATCTATGACCGCAGCTTCCGCCACATCCTCAATGCCTGGCTCGGGCCGCAGAACCGGATCGTGTTCCTCGACGAAAGCGAGGGCCGGATCGAACTGCTGCACCGCGCCGAAGGCCTCGAATGGAACGGCCTGTGGCTCAGCAACGCCCGCTGGGTCGATCGAGCGCTGCTGTCGCTCGACGGCACCGACGGCGTCTACCGCGCGACGGACACGGCGTTCTGCTGATGCCTCCGGCGATGACAGTCCGCCGCGCTGCCGGCACCTGCAGGCCGATGCCCGGCCTGGCCGGCGATCACCTCCCTACTGAATCCAAGACCGAGTATCGGCCATGAAACTTCGCCAATTGCACTACATCCAGGAAGTCGCCAAGCGCGGCCTCAATGTCACCGCGGCCGCCGATGCGATGTTCACCTCGCAGCCCGGCGTGTCGAAGCAGGTGCGTCTGCTCGAGGAAGAGCTCGGCGTCGACATCTTCATCCGCAACGGCAAGCACATCGCCGAGATCACCCCCGCAGGCAAGCGCATCCTCGAGTACACCCGCCGCCTGCTGCTGGAGGCGGACAACATCCGCAACATCGCCGAGGAGTTCCGCCAGACCGACAAGGGCGACCTCAGCGTGGCAACCACCCATACCCAGGCGCGCTACGCGCTGCCGGCGGTGATCCACAAGTTCCGGACGGTCTACCCGCAGGTGGCGCTGCACCTGCATCAGGGCAGCCCGCAGCAGATCGCGAAGATGGCGGTCGAAGGCACGGCCGATTTCGCGATCGCGACCGAAGCGCTGGAGCATTTCGACCAGCTGGTGATGCTGCCGTGCTACCACTGGAACCGCAGCGTGCTGGTGCTGCCGGATCATCCGCTGGCCAAGAAGTTCGGCCCCGGCGCGCCGGCCGGCAGCCCGAAGATGAGCCTCGCCGACATCGCCGAGCACCCGGTCATCACCTACACCTTCGGCTTCACCGGCCGCTCGAAGCTCGATCAGGCCTTCGCCGCCCATGGCCTGCGCCCGGACGTGGTGCTGACCGCGGTCGACGCCGACGTGATCAAGACCTATGTCCGGCTCGGTCTGGGCATCGGCATCGTCGCGTCGATGGCCTGGGACGAGAAGCTCGACGCCGATCTGGTGCACCTGCCGGCCGATCACCTGTTCGAGCCGAGCACCACGCACGTCGGCTTCCGGCAGGGCATGTTCCTGCGCGGCTACATGTACGATTTCATCGGTCAGTTCGCACCGCACCTGACGCGCGAGCTGATCGACGAAGTCAGCGAGATCACCGACGCCGAGGCCCGCCAGCGCCGCGTGCACGAGCTGATCGCCCGCCTGCATCTGCTGTGACGGAATCCGCGCCGGGCCTCGCAGTCGCCCGGCGAACGGCATCCAAGCTCCGGAAAGCACAGTGTTTTCCGGAAAGTTATTAGGATATTCCGGTTCACTGCAATTACAGTGCGCACCCGCCAGCCACGGGCGGCCTGAGGGTGGACGTTCATGTATCAGTACGACGAATACGATCAGAAGCTGGTCGACGAGCGCGTTGCCCAGTTCCGCGACCAGACCCAGCGCTTCCTCGCCGGCCAGCTGCCGGATGACGAATACCGCATGCTGCGGCTGCGCAATGGCCTGTACGTGCAGCGTTTCGCGCCGATGCTGCGCGTCGCCGTGCCGTACGGCCTGCTGGCCTCCAAGCAGCTGCGCATGCTCGGCCACATCGCCCGCAAGTACGACAAGGGCTACGCCCACCTGACGACGCGCCAGAACGTGCAGTTCAACTGGCCGACGATCGAATCGGTGCCGGACATCCTCGCCGACCTCGCGACCGTGCAGATGCACGCGATCCAGACCAGCGGCAACTGCATCCGCAACTTCACCTCGGATCACCTCGCCGGCGTGGCTGCCGACGAACTGGTCGACCCGCGTCCGTACTGCGAGATCGCGCGCCAGTGGGCGACCTTGCATCCCGAATTCAACTGGCTGCCGCGCAAGTTCAAGATCGCGATCAGCTCGTCGACCACCGACCGCGCCGCGACGCGCGTGCACGACATCGGCGTCCACATCGTCCGCAACGAAGCCGGCGAACTCGGCTACACGATGTATGTCGGCGGCGGCCTCGGCCGCACCCCGATCATCGGCGTCAAGATCCGCGACTTCCTGCCGGAAGCCGACCTGCTGAGCTATTGCGAAGCGGTGCTGCGCGTCTACAACCGCCTCGGCCGTCGCGACAACATCTACAAGGCGCGGATCAAGATCCTGGTCAAGGAAACCGGCCCGGCCAAGTTCGCGGAACTGGTCGAAGCCGAATGGGCGCAGATCAAGGACGGCTATCTGAAGCTGACGCAGGCCGACCTCGATCGCGTCAAGAAGCACTTCGCGCAGCCGACCTACGCGAGCGACGCCGCCGACGACCCGAGCTACTCGCAGCATCTGGCGAGCCACCCGGCGTTCGCGGCCTGGGCGCGCCGCAACATCAAGGCTCACCGCGTGCCGGGCTACTTCGCCGTGTTCGCGTCGCTGAAGGCCAAGGGCGTGGCGCCCGGCGACATCACCGCCGACCAGTTCGATGCCGTCGCCGATCTGGCCGACCGCTATTCGTTCGGCGAGGCCCGCGTCACCCACACCCAGAATCTGGTGTTTGCCGACGTGCAGCAGAAGGACCTGTTCGCGGTCTGGCAGGCGCTCGACGCGATCCAGTTGGCCACGCCGAACATCGGTCTGCTGACCGACGTGATCTGCTGCCCGGGTCTCGATTTCTGCAGCCTGAGCAACGCCAGCTCGATCGCCGTTGCCGAGGAAATCTTCGAACGGTTCGAAAGCCTCGATGACCAGTACGACATCGGCGAGATGAAGCTGAACATGTCCGGCTGCATGAACGGCTGCGGTCATCACAGCGTCGGCAATATCGGCATCCTCGGCGTCGACAAGAAAGGCGAGGAGTGGTATCAGATCACGCTCGGCGGTTCGTCCAGCAACGATGCCAGCCTCGGCGACCGCACCGGGCCGAGTGTCTCGCGTGCCGACATCGCCGACGCCGTGCAGAACCTGATCGAAACCTATCTCGACGAGCGCGCGAACGAGGACGAAAGCTTCGTCGCCTGCTATCGCCGCGTCGGCATGACGCCGTTCAAGACCCGGCTGTACGCGCAGGTCGCGGCGGAGGCATGAGCATGACCCTGATTCGCAACCTGCAGCTCGATGCCGACGACTATGCGCGGCTGGCCGATGACGCGCCGTTGCCGGCGTCCGGCAAGGTCATCGTCAGCCTCGCCCGCTGGCAGCAGGATCACGCCACGCTGGCCGCGTCCGGCCTGACCATCGGCGTGCAGGTGCCGAACACGGTCGATGTCGCCGCCGTGCTGCCAACCCTGGCCGACCGGCCGCTGATCGCGCTCGAGTTTCCGGCGTTCCCCGATGGCCGCGCCTACTCGCAGGCGCGCCTGCTGGCGGAGCGCTTCCAGTTCCGCGGCGAACTGCGCGCCACCGGCAAGGCCGTGGTCCGCGATCAGATCGGCTTCATGGCGCGCTGCGGCTTCACCAGCTTCGAACTGCGCGAAGGTCAGGACCCGGCCGCGTGTCTGGCCGCGGTCCACGAATTCACCGTGCCCTACCAGCAGGCCGCCGACGCGGTGACGCCGATCTTCGTCCAGCGCCGCCGCAGCGGGCAGTGACGCGCATCAAGTGCGCGCCCATCGGCTGAAAGCAGCATAAGCGCGCGCTGCCATCACGCCGATGGCAAGCCGTATAATGGCGGATGACCTTGCTGCCCCGCCCGACCGCCACGCCTCCGGCCCCGATCCACGATCGGTTCGGCCGCATCAAGCGCAAGCTGCGGATTTCGCTGACGGATCGCTGCAATTTCCGCTGCCCGTACTGCATGCCGGAAACCCCGGAATTCATGGAACGGGCCGATCGCCTGAGCCGCCCGGAGCTGTCGCGCATCCTGATGCTGTTCGTCGCCGAACTCGGCGTGAACCGGCTGCGCCTGACCGGTGGCGAGCCGCTGCTGCGGCGTGACCTCGAAGGCATCATCGAAGACGCGCAGGCGCTGCGCGCGTTCGGGCTCGAACGGATCAGCCTGACGACCAATGCCGCACTGCTCGAAAAGCGCGCCGCCGGGCTGAAAACTGCCGGCGTCGATGACCTGAACATCAGCCTCGATGCGATCGACCCGACGATCTTCGCGAAGCTTTCCGGTGGCCGTTCGATCAAGCCGGTGCTCGCCGGCATTCCCGCCGCCCGCGACGCCGGCATCCCGATCAAGCTGAACGCGGTGATCATCCGCGGCATCAACGAAGGCGAAATCCTGCCGCTGGCCCGTTACGCCGCGCGCGAACGGTTGCCGTTGCGCTACATCGAATTCATGCCGCTCGACGGCCGTGGCGAATGGACGCGCGAAAGAGTCGTGCCGCAGGCCGACATCCTGGCCGCGCTGCGCACCGAATTCGCCGTCCATGCGCTGCCGCGCTCGAACGATCCCGCGGCGTACTACGAACTCGACGACGGCAATGCCCAGAAAAACGACGTCGGCATCATCGCCACCGTCAGCAACCCGTTCTGCGCCAGCTGCGACCGCCTGCGGATCACCGCCGACGGCTCGCTGTACCCGTGCCTGTTCTCGAAGACCGGCATCAGCCTGCGCGATCCGATGCGCCGCGGCGCCGACGATGCGGCGCTCGCGCAGCTGATCCGCACCACGGTCTGGAACAAGGACGCCGGCTACGCAGCCAATCCGGGCTATTCGGATCGGCCGATCGCGATGAACTCGTTGGGTGGGTGAGCCGATGCGCTTTGCAATCACTGATTGCTGCATCGGCGAACGCCCGAGCGCTGGCGCGAGGGCCGGACACGCCATGCGCTTTGCCATCACCGATCGCTGCATCGGCGAACGCCCGAGCGCTGGCGCGAGGGCCGGACACGCCATGCGCTTTGCCATCACCGATCGCTGCATCGGCGAACGCCCGAGCGCTGGCGCGAGGGCCGGGTAAGCGATGCGCATCACCGTCGAGTGCTACGGCGCCAGCGCGCGCTGGTGCGGATCGGACGCGATCACGCTGGACCTCGCGACCGGCGCCACCGGCAATGACGCGCTCGATGCCCTCGCCGACCGCTTTCCGGATTTCGCGGCCCGTCGCAGCAACGTGGCGATTGCCAGCGGTGACGCCATCGCCTCGCCGACCGCGCCGCTGGCCGATGGCGACGTGATCGCGCTGATTCCGCCGGTCAGCGCCGGTTGATGCGATGAGCGAACTCCGGTCCCGACCGCGCCTGCGCGACGGTGCGCTGAACCTCGCCGACTGGCTCGCCGAACCGCAGCCGGCCACTGCCGGCGCGCTGAACGTGTTCGCCGGCACCGTCCGCAACACGCACGAAGGCCATGCCGTCGGCAGCATGACCTACCACGCCCATCGCGCGCTTGCGGAAGCGCGGCTGCGCGAAATCGAAGCCGCGGCGGAAGCGCGCTTCGGGGTCAGCGCGCTCGTGGCGCATGCGGTCGGCAAGCTCGAGATCGGCGAGATCAGCGTCATCGTCGTGATCCGCGGCGGCCATCGCGCCGAAGGCTTCGAGGCCTGCCGCTGGACCATCGACGCAATCAAATCGGCCGTGCCGATCTGGAAGGAAGAACACTATCTCGACGGCGAGGCGCGCTTTCTCGAAGGCGTGCCGATCCAGCCGGTGGAATCGCTGTGAGTGTCGCCAAGGTCCCGTCGTCCCCGCGCAGGCGGGGATCCAGTCTTGCCGACTTCGGTACCGCGCGCACCGTGGATTCCCGCCTTCGCGGGGATGACGCCGGAAGTGACCGTCGTCCCCGGTCTTCGCCTGACACCCACCTTTTGAATTCGCTGAAAGCCCCATGAGAGACGTCAGCCCCAAGGAAGTGACCCTGCGCGTGGCCGTGGCGCAGGCGGTGGTCGACGTGCCGCCGGATGTGCTGCAGCGCCTGAAGGACCGCACGCTGGACAAGGGCGATGCGCTCGAGATTTCCCGCGCCGCCGGCATTCTGGCCGCCAAGCGCACCTGGGAACTGCTGCCGCTGTGCCATCCGATTCCGGTCGAGCGGCTTGATCTCACGTACACCTTCGGCGCTTCCAGCGTCACGGTGCTGGTCGAAGTGGCGACCCACGCCCGCACCGGCATCGAGATGGAAGCGCTCACCGCCGCGAGCGTGGCGTCCCTGTGCCTGTACGACATGCTGAAGCCGCATGCCGGCACCGACCTGCGCATCCGCGATGTGCTGCTGCTGAAGAAGACCGGCGGCAAGTCCGGCGATTTCCTGCGCGCCTGACGCGCGCCTCCCCCACCAGGATCATGACCATGTCCGTTGACGCCACCCGCAAGCTCCTCGCCGACTACTACGGCGCCTTCAACCGCCGCGACTGGCCGACGTTTCTCGGCCTGCTGACCGACGACGTCATCCACGACGTCAACCAGGGCGGCCGCGAAATCGGCAAGGAGGCGTTCGGCAAGTTCATGGACAAGATGAACCGCTCGTACTCCGAGGAGATCGTCGACATCTCGATCAACGTCAATCTCGACGGCTCGCGCGCGGCAGTCGAATTCCTCGTGCTCGGCAAGTACCTGAAGACCGACGAAGGCCTGCCGGAAGCGAACGGCCAGACCTATCGCCTGCCGGCCGGGGCCTTCTTCGACATTCGCGACGGCAAGGTCGCCCGCGTCACCAACTACTACAACCTGAATGACTGGTTGAAGCAGGTCGGGGCCTGAGAGCCACATCTTTGCGTTGAGAAACAGCAACGGCAACCGTTAAACGCGGAGGCGCAAAGGGAAAAGAAAGGACGCAAAGAAAATTGTCGATAAAGCTGAAAGTCGACGCGCGGGCCGTACCGCGCTTCGGCAAAAGGCTTTCGCTGTCCCTCTCTTTGCCGTTCTCCTCTTGGCTGTTCTTTGCGACTTTGCGTTGAACTTTTGACGTTGCTTTTCAAGCAATCACGAGCGCACGGCCCGATGCCTGAACTCAGAATCGAACAACTCCGCGGCAGCGAGATCGCGCGCCAGATCGACGCGCTGGCCGACGTGAGGATCAACGTGTTCCGCGCGTTCCCGTACCTGTACGAAGGCTCGCGCGCGTACGAGGCGCATTACCTCGATCTGTACGTGAACTGCCCGCGCAGCCTCGCGATCCTGGTTTGGGATGGTGATCGCTGCATCGGCGCCTCGACCGTGCTGCCGCTGGCCGATGCCGGGGCCGAGGCACAGGCACCGTTCATTGCCGGCGGTCATGCGATCGACGAGATCGACTACTTCGGCGAGTCCGTGTTGCTGCCCGAATATCGCGGCCACGGGTTGGGCGTGAAGTTCTTCGAACTGCGCGAAGCGCATGCGGCGGCGCTGGGCCTGAAGGTCTGCGCGTTCTGCGCCGTGCAGCGGCCGGACGATCATCCGGCCAGGCCCGCCGCCTACGTGCCGAACGATCGCTTCTGGGGCAAGCGCGGCTACGTCAAGGCGCCGGAAATCGTCACCACGTTCTCGTGGCCGGATATCGGCGAAACCGAGAACACCGCGAAGCCGATGACGTTCTGGCTCCGTCGCCTGCCGGACGCCACGTCATGAGCATCACGCCGAGCCGCGTGTTCACGGTGGCGGCGGCCCAGTTTCCGGTGTTCTCGCCCGGCGCCTGGGACGATGTCGAAGCGCTGGTCACGCGCTGGGTGATCGAAGCGGTGGGCCGCGGCGCGAAGCTGCTGGTGTTCCCGGAATACGGCTCGATGTCGCTGGCGCATCTCGATGCCGCCACGCGCTCGGACCTGCATGGCCAGATCGCAGCGATGCAGCGGCATCGCGACGCCTGGAAGGATCTGCATGTCGCGTTGGCGCAGAGGCACCGCGTCTACATCGTCGCCGGCAGCTATCCGTGGACGCTCGACGACGGCCGCACCGTCAACCGCGCGTGGTTCTGCGCGCCGGACGGCACGGCGGACTATCAGGACAAGTCGGTGATGACGCGCTTCGAGCGCGAGCAGTGGAACATCGCGTCCTGCCCGCCGCTGAAAGTGTTCGACACCGCGCTCGGCAAGATCGCGATCAACATCTGCTACGACTCGGAATTCCCGCTGCAGGCGCGTGCGCAGTGCGAAGCCGGCGCGGAAATCATTCTCGTGCCGAGCTGCACCGACACGCTGGCCGGGTACTACCGGGTCAAGGTCGGCGCGCAGGCGCGGGCGCTGGAAAACCAGTGCTACGTGATCCAGTCGCCGATCGTGGGTGAAGCGGCGTGGTCGCCGGCAGTCGACGTCAACATCGGCAGCGCCGGCGTCTACGGCCCGCCGGATCGCGGCTTTCCGGACGACGGCGTGATCGCCCTCGGCCCGCTGAACGAGCCGCTGTGGCTCTACGCCGAGATCGACCCGGCCAGGGTCGCCGACGTGCGAGAACACGGCGCAGTGCGGCCGTTCCGGCACTGGCCGGAGACCGAGCACGTCGCCGTGAGCACCGTCCGGCTGTAGCCCAGCGTTCGCAGCTGGATCACAGGGTCGATCACGCCGCCTAAACTGAAGCGCGTCTGCGGATCGCTCGTCGCCACTCGCCCCTCTCTTCCCGCCTCCCACCTGCATGACCACCCCCACCCACAAGCAGCTGCTGACCCTGCAGCGGATGGAAATGTCGCTGGTGCGCGCGGTGCTGGCGCTGCCGAGCTTTCTCGTCCATCGCGAATACAGCCAGCTGCGCTATCTGCTGAGCTTCGCCCGGCTGCACGTGTTCGCGCCCGGCGGCGTCGACGGCAGCCCGCGCCGCGCCGATGTCGAACTGGCGCAGGACATCATCGCCCCGCTGCGCGAGCAGGTGCTGGCCCATCTGTTCAAGCCGCTGCGGCGCGAGGACAAGCCGGATGCGCGGCTTGGTGGCGCGCTCGAAGCGCTGCGCGCGCTGTATCCGTCGCTGGTGTCGTCCCGGCGCACCCTGCTGCGGCGGCACCAGAACGATTTCTCCGAAGCCGAGCTCGATGCCGAAGTCGGCCGCAAGGCGCTGGTCACGATCGCCGGCGGCGGTGGCGGCGCCGGCTATGTCTACATCGGCGCGGCGGCGCGGCTCCGGGCCGAGGGCAAGGCCTCGGACTATCTGGTCGGTGCCTCGATCGGCGCCCTGATCGGTGCCTTCCTGACCCGCTCCCGCCAGCTCGACATCGACGCCGTGCTCGACTGGGCCAAGTCGCTGAAGACGCGGGACATCTTCGCGCCGACGCACGTCGGTGCCGCGCACACGCTGCCGGGCCTGATGCGCCTGCACCTGTCCGGCATGCAGCGCACGATGAGCCACCCGGACGGCACGCCGCTGCGGATCAGGGATCTCGAGATTCCGTACGAGGCGGTGATCGCCGGCGTCCGCAAGAGCATCTACGACCACATGCCGGCGACGATGCGCGAGCTGATCGGTGCGCGCATCCGCGGCCGGCGCCTGTCGCGGCTGGTGACCGAACGCATGCTGCTGGTCGGCACCTTCTTCAACCCGCGAGTCGTGAAAGCGATCGTGCTCGGCCGCGACGACGCGACGCGCGACCTGCGCGTGATCGATGCCGTCGGCCTGTCGGCGGCGATTCCGGCGGTGCTGCAGTACGAGCCGCGCCAGCGCGACGCGATCAGCGACAGCATCCTCGCCGACCTGCGCCAGCAGCACGACGTGGCGCTGTTCGCCGATGGCGGCGTCGCGGCGAACGTGCCGGCGCGCATCGCCTGGGAAGGCGTGCACGGCGGCCGCATCGGCACCCGCAACGCGTTCTATCTGGCGCTGGACTGCTTCCACCCGCAGTTCGATGCCCGCCACCTGTGGCTGTGGCCGGTGACGCAGGCGGTGCAGCTGCAGCTGCCGTCGCAGCGCCCGTACTTCGACTGGCTGATGCGCTTCGAACCGACGCTGTCGCCGGTCAATCTGCTGCCGTCGGCCAGCGATTTCGACCTTGCGTTCCAGTGGGGCTGGAATCAGGCCGACGTGATGATGCCGTTCCTGCTGAAAGCGCTCGAACCGATCGAATGGGTGCCGTGACGCGCGGCAACGCCGGACGCGCCGCCGCGTGATCGGCCTCGACCCGAGCATCCGCTTCGGGCCGTGGAGCACCACGCTCGGGCTGGGCGCGCTGTTCGGGCTGGTGGTGGCGCTGCTGCTGCTCGGCACGCGGCGCAACCGCAGCGCGAACCGGCTGCTGGCGGCACTGATCCTCGTGCTGGTGCTGCTGCTGATGCCGTACGTGATCGGCTTCGCCGGCTTCTACGACGCCTATCCAGGCCTGAGTTTCGCGCCGTTCGGCTGGGCGCTGGCGATCGGCCCGCTGTTGTACCTGCACGTGCTGCGGCAGACCTCGTCCCGCCTGCCGCCCGGCTGGGGCTGGCATCTGCTGCCGGTCGCCGTGAAGATCGTCTACACGACGGTGATCTTCGTGCAGCCGCTGCCATTCAAGGACGACTGGGATACGCGCATCCATTCCCCGATCATCAGCCCGATCGAAAACGTGCTCGCGTTCGGCGGCATGGCGATCTACCTGGTGCTGGCCTGGCGCGTGCACCGCCGCTACCAGCGCTGGCTCGCCGACCATGTCAGCAACCGCGAGGAATTCCGCCTGACCGCCCAGCGCAACGTGCTGATCGCGCTCGGCATGCTCGTGTTCGTCTGGATGCCGTACGACCTGATCGGCACGCTGCTCGATTTCAACTACTTCGACCGCTACCCGCTGTACGTGCTGATGGCGGCACTGGTCTGCGCGCTCGGGCTCGAAGGCTGGCGCAACGCCGAACTGCGCTACCCGGTGCCGGATGATCTCGCCGAAGCCGCGCCGGCATCGTCGAAGCCCGAGCCGCCGGCTGCGGCCGAGCCACCCGAAGCCGCCAGCCGCGACTGGTCCGCCGACGGCGCACGCTGGTACGCGAAGACTCGCGACGCCGGCTGGTGGCGCGATCCCGAGCTGAACGTCGAGCGGCTGGCGCGGCATCTCGGCACCAACACCGCCTACCTGTCCCGCGCGTTCAATGACGGGCTGGGTGTCAGCTTCAATGACGGGATCAACCGCCTGCGGGTCGAGGCCGTGCAGGCGCAACTGGCGGACCCCTCCGACACGCGCGACCTGCTGGAGATCGCGTTCGCCGCCGGCTTCAGCTCGAAGTCGAGCTTCAACCGGGTATTCAAGGCGCAAACCGGCGAAACGCCGTCCCGTTTTCGCGAAAAAGCCCGCGGCTGAGCGCCCTCGGCGTCCCAATTCCCGAATTTCACGCCGGTTTCCCGCTTTCAGGACGCCGGTTCGAGGGCCGCAGGCGACGCTGGGGCACCTTTCCGAACCCGGACACCCTGCAATGATTCGCGCCCTGCTCGCTGCCGCCCTGCTGACCGTCACCACGGCCCTTGCCGCGCCGCTTCCAAGCCAACCACACGCCAAGCCGCTGACGGCCGCCGATGCCCAGCGCGACCTGCGCATCCTGCGCAAGGCCCTGGTCGAGATTCATCCGGGCAACGACCGGTACGTGACGCTCGACGCGCTCGAAGCCGAATTCGCCCGCGCGCAGGCCGAGGTCGCGAACGGCGCGACGCAGGGCCAGATGGTCTTGATCGCCAGCCGGCTCGCCGCCTTCGTCCGCTGCGGCCACACCTGGACCAATCCGCTGAACCAGCGCGGCGACGTGCAGGCCGCGGTGTTCGGCGCCGCCGACAAGCTGCCGCTATGGCTGAAGCGCGTGGCCGGGCGCTATCTGGTAACGGCCAGCAGCGATCCGCGGATCAAGGCCGGCGACGAACTGCTGTCCATCGAAGGCCGCGCGATGACGGCACTGACCGCCGAGATGCTGCCGTACCTGCGCGCCGACGGCAGCAGCGACGGCAAGCGGCTGGCGCAACTCGATACCGACAGCAACGGCGGCGCGCTCGATCGGCTGTTGCCACTGCTGCACGCGCCGGTCAACGGCCGGTACACGCTGCAAGTCGCAAATCTATCGGGCAAATCCCGCGTCGTGACGGTGGCCGCGACGAGCGTCACCGCGCGCGACGCGCTATTGGCCAGGCGCGGCATCCAGCCCCGCCGCGACGACTGGGCGTTCCGGGTCGATGCCGACGGCATCGCCGTGCTGACGATGCCGACCTTCGCGTTCTGGAATGACCCGTTCGACTGGAAGGCCGCCATCGATCGCGCGTTCGCCGAAGTCGATTCCGGCCGCGTGCGCGGGCTGGTGCTGGACCTGCGCAACAACGAAGGCGGCAGCGACACGATCGGCGACACCGTGCTCGCGCACCTGATCAAGGCGCCGTACACCAAGCCGGCTGCGGTGCCGTACGTCCGCTACGAGCGCATGCCGTACACCTTGTCGCGCTACTTCGACACCTGGGACTACGACTACTTCGACCGCACCGGGCAGGTCACGAAGCTGGCCGAGCGCTGGTACCGCGCCGACAACCGCGTCGAGCCCGCAGAAGTGATCCAGCCGATTCCGGGCTTGGTCGCCGCCGGCAAGGTGCCGACAGTCGCGCTGACCGGCCCGCAGATGAGTTCCGCCGGCTACATCATCGCGCGCGACCTGCGCGACAGCGGCGCGGCGCATCTGATCGGTCGCACCACCGGCGGCAATCGCCGCGGCCTGAACGGCGGCGAACTGGCCTGGCTGACCCTGCCGGCTTCAGGTGTGGCGGTCGACATCCCGCTGATCAGCTGGCGCCCGACGAGCGATCAGCCGGACATCGGCATCGTGCCGGACCTCGACGTGCCGGAGGATTTCGACGCCGCCCGCGCCGGGCGCGATGTCGACATGGAAGCCGCCCGGGCCTGGCTGGCAGACGCCGCGCGCTGAGCCGTCGGGCTAGCCGTCGCCGAGACGCTTGCGGAACAGCAGCAGCGAGAACGCCGCGTTCGTGGCCAATGCCGCGCGGCGTTCGAGCGCGGCGCGGCGCTCGGGCTTCGCCTTCCAGACGTAGGGCGTCATCGCGAGCAGCGCGCGCAGCTGGTCGCCGGTCAGCGCCAGTTCGGCGCGGACGTCGACCCGGTCGACCCGGTCGAAGCGCTCGCCGAAACTGGCGATGAACTTGTCCGGCGCATGCGGCTGCACGTCGTCGAACAAGCCGGCGCGCAGCGACCACAGATGATCCGGCGCCGGTGTCACCACCAGCACGTGGCCGCCGACGCGCAGCGCGCGGTGCATCTCGTCGACATGCAGCTGCGTGAACAGGCAGGTGATGACGTCGAGCGACGCTTCCTCCACCGGCAGCGCCGCGCCACTGCCGACGATCCACGTGATCTCCGGGCAGGCAATCGGCGCGTAGGCCTTGGCCGCCATCCGCACCGCCGGCTTGGCGATGTCCAGACCGATGATGTCGCTGGCGATGTCCGGGAAGGCGCTGGTGTACCAGCCTTCGCCGCAGCCGATGTCGAGCAGGGTTTCCGCGCGCAATGGCTTCAGCATCGCGAGCACGGCGGACCGCAGTGGCTGGTAGTGACCGGCGTTGAGAAAGGCGCGGCGCGCGGCCAGCGACTCGGCACTGTCGCCCGGGTCCTTGCTGGCCTTCTGCTGCACCGGCAGCAGGTTGATGTAGCCCTCGCGGGCAACATCGAAGCTGTGCCGGTTCGGGCAGGTCCAGGTCTTCGGCGCGCGATCCAGCGCCTGCTGGCACAGCGGGCAGACGATGGTCAGCCGCGGGGTCAGCACGCTGGGCGCGTCGTGCGCGGACTCAGCCAATGCGTTCGAGGCCGCCGAGGTAGCTGCGCAGCGCGGTCGGCACGGTGATCGAGCCGTCGGCGTTCTGGTAGTTCTCGAGAATCGCGACCAGCGTGCGGCCGACCGCAAGCCCGGAGCCGTTCAGAGTGTGCAGCAGCTCGGTCTTCTTGGTTTCCGGATGGCGGTAACGCGCGAGCATGCGGCGAGCCTGGAAATCCTCGAAGTTCGAGCAGGAGCTGATCTCGCGATAGCGGTTCTGGCTCGGCAGCCAGACCTCGATGTCGTAGGTCTTGGCCGCGTTGGCACCCATGTCGCCGGTGCACAGCACGACGGTGCGATACGGCAGTTCGAGCTTCTTCAGGATGTTTTCGGCGTGCGCGGTCAGTTCCTCGTGCGCGGCGTACGAGGCGTCCGGCGTCGTCGCCATCACCAGCTCGACCTTCTCGAACTGATGCTGGCGGATCATGCCCTTGGTGTCGCGCCCGGCCGAGCCGGCCTCGGCGCGAAAGCACGGCGTATGCGCCACCCACTTCTTCGGCAAGTTCGCGGCGTCGAGAATCTCGTCGCGCAGCAGGTTGGTCACCGGCACTTCGGCCGTCGGAATCAGGCCCCACTGCGCGCCGTCGCCCGGCACGTTGGTCAGCCAGAACAGGTCATCGCCGAACTTCGGCATCTGGCCGGTGCCGCGAAAGCTCGCGGCATTGACGATGAACGGCACGTACAGCTCTTCGTAGCCATGCTCGTTGACGTGGACATCAAGCATGAACTGGCCGATTGCCCGGTGCAGCCGGGCCAGCCCGCCGCGCAGTACCGTAAAGCGCGCGCCGGTGAGCTTGGCGGCGGCGGCGAAATCCATCAGGCCGATCGCCTCGCCAAGATCGGCGTGATCCTTCGCACCCTCGCTGGCCCGCGGCGTGCCCCAGCGGCGGATTTCGACGTTGTCGTCTTCGCTCTTGCCGTCCGGCACCGACGCGTGCGGAACATTCGGCAGGCCGCTGGTGAGTTCCTCGAACTCGGTCTGCAGCGCGGTCAGCGCCGTTTCGTTGCTTGCGAGCTGGGTCTTGATCCGGTCCATGTCGGCCAGGATCGGCGCAACGTCCTCGCCCTTGGCCTTCGCCTGACCGATGCGCTTGGAGCCGCTGTTGCGCTCGGCCTGCAGGTTCTCGGTTTCGGTCTGCAACTGCTTGCGCCGCGCTTCCAGCGCGTTGAAGCGGTCGAGATCGAACACGTAACCGCGGCGCGCAAGCTGCGCGGCGATCGCGGCGGCATCGGTACGAAGGCGCTTGGGATCCAGCATCGAAGAAATTCCGGGCGAAAAGTGCCGCGAAGTATAGCGGCGCAGGGGCAGCGCCCCGCCCGGCGTGTTGACTGATCCGCCGAGCCGTCGGCCGGGATGTCAGCCGACTTGGCGTCCGAGCCACAGGCCGATCGCGCAGGCCGCGAGGCTCAACACGACATTCGCCGCGATGTTCGCAAACGCCGCCGCAGCCGCGCCATCGCGCCACAGCAGCATCGTCTCGACCGAAAACGCCGAGAACGTGGTGAAGCCGCCGAGGATGCCGGTGGTCAGGCCGAGCCGCAGCGGGTCCGACAATGCCCCCGGCTTCGCCAGCGCATAGGCCGTGATCGCGCCCATCGCCAAGCCGCCGACGACATTGACCAGCAAGGTGCCCCATGGAAAGCCGGGCGCTGCGGCACGCAGCAGCGTACTTGCGACATAGCGCGCCACCGACCCGAGCGCGCCGCCGGCGGCGACCGTCAGGATCGTGATGAGGTTCATGGGATGTGGACTTCTGCACCATGGGTGCAAGGCAGCAAGCCCATCTCGCGCCAGTGATCACTCATGTTCGTGCGCCATCGAGTTTTCATTGATGGAGTCCTTGAACATCAGGATGGACGCTTCTACCGTCGCGAGATCGACGTCTTTCGCGAAAACGGTCATGTAAGTACGACGCTCCGAGTCGTCCCGGAATATTTCCATGACGCAACATTCGTCGACATAGGTTTCGAGGCCGATGCCGTCTCTGGAGCCAACATCGCTCGCGACCAAATAGCTGATGCGTGGTGCCGATTTCACTTCCGCGTTCATCCTAGGCCCAACCTCCTCATTTCGAACACGCTCGCTAAAGCCTAGGCATTGAATCTGCTGAGTTTTGTGCCAGCATCCAGAGCCGAATCAGGAAATCTTCAACCGTTAATCAGCGGGCTGCCGCGGCCATTGCCGGCTGTCCTCACCATGACCGTCCCACGCGATGGAGCCGCGCAATTTGCGCAGTTCCTGCTGATGATGGGCTCGGATCAGCATGCGCAGGCCATCTTCAATGGCCTGCTTGCGACTGAGTGCTCCGGTCACGGACATCGCATCGCGCATCAAGCTGTCATCGATTTCGAGCCGGATTCGCATCGAATCTCACCT
This sequence comes from Nevskia sp., assembly GCF_021732705.1. Classification (GTDB taxonomy): domain Bacteria; phylum Pseudomonadota; class Gammaproteobacteria; order Nevskiales; family Nevskiaceae; genus Nevskia. The sequence goes on from NZ_JAKFUM010000002.1 coordinate 196,467, forward strand.
GCAGGTTGGGGTCAGCAAATCATGAACGAGCGATGGTGTGCCGTCAGCGCGTCGGCTTCTGCCGCGCCACCGCCCGCAACTGCGCCAGCCGCTCGCCGATCTTGATCTCCAGACCTCGCGGCTTCGGGCTGTAGAACTCGGTGCCGAGCAGCGCGTCCGGCAGGAACTGCTGGCCTTCGGCGACGCCGCCGTCCTCGTCGTGGTCGTAGCGGTAGCCATCGCCATAGCCGAGGTTCTTCATCAGCTTGGTTGGGGCATTGCGAATGTGCAGCGGCACGTCGAGCGAACCGTGCTTTTCGACCGCCGCGCGCACGTTCTTGTACGCCCGATAGACCGAGTTGCTCTTCGGCGCCACCGCCAGATAGACCACTGCCTGCGCCAGCGCCAGTTCGCCTTCCGGGCTGCCGAGGCGCTCGTACGTGTCCCACGCGGCGATGCACATGGCCTGCGCGCGGGGATCGGCGAGGCCGATGTCCTCGACGCTCATCCGTAGCACGCGGCGGGCGATGTAGGCGCCGTCGACGCCGCCATCGAGCATGCGCGCGAACCAGTACAGCGCAGCGTCCGGATCGCTGCCACGCACGGATTTGTGCAGCGCGCTGATCTGGTCGTAGAAGTTCTCGCCCTGCTTGTCGAAGCGGCGCAGGCCCTTGCCGATCAGCTTGTCGAGCAGTGCATCGTTCTTGTCACCCGCGGCGCGGCTCAGTTCGACCGCGGTTTCGAGCAGGATCAGCGCCCGTCGCGCGTCGCCGTCGGCCGAGTCGGCGATGCGCGACAGCCAGCTTTCGGGAATGGCATCGGCCGCCTGCCCCATGCCGCGCTCGGTGTCGGTCAGCGCCCGCAGCAGCAGGCCGCGGATCGCGGCTTCATCGAGCGAACGCAGCACGAACACGCGCAACCGGCTGAGCAGTGCGCCGTTCAGCTCGAAGCTCGGGTTTTCGGTAGTGGCACCGATCAGCGTGACGGTGCCGTCCTCGACATACGGCAGCAGCGCATCCTGCTGGCTCTTGTTGAAGCGATGGATTTCATCGATGAACAGCACCGTACGGCGCGGCGGCTTGGCGTTGCGCTCCATCTGCGCGTTGACCATCGCCTCGCGTATGTCCTTCACGCCGGCCATGACCGCCGACAGCGTCAGGAACTGTGCATCCGAGTGGTTCGCGATCATCCGCGCCAGCGTGGTCTTGCCGACCCCGGGCGGGCCCCAGAACACGATCGACGGAATCCGGCCGGATTCCATCGCGATGCGCAGCGGCGAACCGGGGCCTAGCACGTGTTCCTGCCCGACGACTTCGTCGAGCGTGCGCGGGCGCATGCGTTCGGCCAATGGCGCGTGAGCGTTCATCACGGGATTATCGCCGTTGTCGGTGAATCATCGCGCGGGCGCCGGCGTTGCGGATCGCCGCGTTTCGCGGCGAGACCCCTCATGAAATGCCGCCCGCCGAATCCGTCATTCCCGCGAAAGCGGGAATCCATGAACCGCCGTATCGCGCGTAAGCGTCAAGCGATGGAAGCAAGCGCTGGATTCCCGCCCTCGCGGGAATGACGAGGTTGAAGGGGGCGGCGCGTGGCCGACTCAGTGCTTGTCGACCGTCGCCCCAGCCTGCGGCGCGCTGTCGCCATCGACCACTTCGGTACCCTTCGGCGGCGTGAACTGGAACTGCTTCGCGTCGATCGGCTGATTGGTCTTCGTGGCACTGAACTGCACCACGGACGAGCCGCCGATCGGGTCTTCGAAGCGCATCTTCTGCGGTGCGCCGGACTTGTCGAGCGTCAGTTCGATCAGCTTGAAATCGCCGTCCTTCGCCTTCGGCAGCAGGCGTACGACGCGCCAGTCGGCATTGCCGGCGCTGTCGCTGCCGCCGTCCTGGACGATGAAGGCCTCGGTCAGGCCGCCGCGCTGCGACAGCAGCGCCGCCGGCGTGCCGGCCAGTGCCGTGCGGGCATTGCGGACGGTCACCTGATTGAGGTCCGGGTCATAAGCCCACAGCTTGCTGCCATCGCAGATCGACAACTGCTCGTACGGCTTGACGTAGGCCCAGCGGAAACGGCCGACGTCCGAAGCCTTGGCACCCGGCGGTGGCCGCGACAGCAGAAAGCTGCCGTTGGAGCGCCCGGTGACCTTGCCGCGCTCGTCGGTCTGGACCTGCTCGAAGGCGGCATCGAAGGTCTGCACGCCATCGACGAAGCGCTTCAGCGCGTCCTGAATCGACTCGGCACGGGCCGTGCCGGACAGCAGCGCGAGCGAGACCAGCAGCAGCGATGACAGCGTCTTGACCATGGGCGGAGCGTGCAGTCCTTGTCGATTCGGGGCTTCAAATTATCGCCGGGATGCTGAGGCCCTGCTGAACCGGCCGGCAGCCCGATGCGCTTCGATCGCCGATCGACACCCAAGAAAAAAGGCCCCGAAGGGCCTTTTCTCGTGCTGCAGTGGAACGGGAAACGAAGGCTTACTTCGTTTCGAGCAGCTTCTTCAGGTTGTCGAGACCCGAGGTGTACACGCCTTCGATCGCGGTGGTCGCGGTCGCGTCATCGGCGCCGTTCGCCTTGAACTTGCTCGACCAGGTCACAGTGGCCGACTTGCCATCGGCATCGGCGGCCACGGCGAAGGTCGACGAGTAGCCGGCGACCGGCAGCGGGCCTTCGAGGATTTCGTACGAGAAGGTCTTGGCGGCGTCATCGAGGGCCGTCAGCTTTTCCTTGATCGTGGCCGGGGTTTCGCCGGCCAGCGTCAGCACGCGCACGGCGCCGACGGTGTTGTTGGTGCCTTCGACGATTTCCGACTTGGCGATGGCCGGGTGCCAGGTGCCGAGGCCATTGAAGTCCTTGGTCTTGGCCCAGACGGCGTCGGCGGTGGCGGCGATCGTGATCGACTTCGAGACCGACAGCTCGGCGGCGGCAGCCGGAGCAGCTTCGGCAGCCGGGGCAGCTTCAGCCGGCGCAGCCGGGGCGGCTTCCGGAGCCGGGGCCGGCTTGCAGCCGACGGCGACGATCGAAACCAGAGAAATGGCAGCAGCGGCGTAGATGGACTTCATGGACAGTGTTCCTCTCGGGGACGTTTTGCAGTGATGTTGGGGCCAGCGATCGACGACCGTGATCGCCCGGCGGCGTCTTTTTTCGGCCCCGGGGAGCCGAAACGCGGCGTAATTTGACACAGCGCGCGGGCCCGCGAAAGGCAAGCGGCGCAATCGGACTATCGATGGAAGGCGCGCCAGACCCGAAGGACGGGCTAATCGCGACCGCCCGGCGCCAGAATCTCGCGATTGCCGCCGGGCCCGCTTGGCCCGACGATGCCGGCCGCTTCCATCTGTTCGACCATCCGCGCCGCGCGGTTGTAGCCGATCGACAGCCGCCGCTGCACCCACGAGACACTGGCCTTGCGCGTTTCCAGCACCACGGCGACGGCCTTGTCGTACAGCGGATCGGATTCGGCTTCCGCGGCCGACGGATCCGGCGCTTCGCGCTGTTCGGGTTCGCCGGCGAGAATCTCCGGCAGGTAGTTCGGCTCGCCGACCTGCTTCAGGTACGCCACGACCTTGTGCACTTCGTGGTCATCGACGAACGCGCCGTGCAGACGCTGGATGCGCGAGGCACCGATCGGGCGATACAGCATGTCGCCATGGCCGAGCAGCGTTTCCGCGCCCATCTCGTCGAGGATCGTGCGGCTGTCGATGCGGCTGGCGACCTGGAACGCGACGCGGCTCGGGATGTTGGCCTTGATCAGGCCGGTGATGACATCGACGCTCGGGCGCTGCGTGGCGACGATCAGGTGGATGCCGGCGGCACGCGCCTTCTGCGCGATGCGGGCGATCAGCTCCTCCACCTTCTTGCCGACGACCATCATCATGTCGGCCAGCTCGTCGATGATGATGACGATGTGCGGCAGCGGCTCCAAGGTCAGCGGGTCCGGAGCGCCGACCAGGTCGGTGTCGGCGAACAGGTCCGGCACAGCCGACAGCGGATCGACGATCGGCTCGCCGCTTTCGATCGCGTCGAGCACCTTCTTGTTCATGCCGGCGAGGTTGCGCACGCCGAGCGCGGACATCAGCCGATAGCGCCGCTCCATTTCCGCCACGCACCAGCGCAGCGCGTTCGCGGCGTCCTTCATGTCGGTGACGACCGGCGTCAGCAGGTGCGGAATGCCCTCGTAAACCGACAGCTCCAGCATCTTCGGGTCGATCAGGATCAGGCGCAGCTGCTCTGCCGTCGACTTGAACAGCATCGACAGGATCATCGCGTTGATCGCCACCGACTTGCCGGAGCCGGTGGTGCCGGCCACGAGCAGATGCGGCATCTTCGCCAGATCGACCGCCAGTGGATGGCCGGCGATGTCCTTGCCCATGCCCATCGTCAGCGGCGAGGACCCGCTGGTGTACGACGACGACGCGAGAATCTCCGACAGGCTGACCATCTCGCGCTTCTGGTTCGGAATTTCGAGGCCGATCACGCTCTTGCCTTCGATCACCTCGACCACCCGGACCGATGCCACCGACATCACGCGTGCCAGATCGCGCGACAGGTTGGTGATCTGCGACCCCTTCACGCCGGACGCCGGCTGCAGCTCGAAGCGCGTGATCACCGGGCCCGGCATGGCATCGACCACTTCGCCCTTGACGCCGAAACTGGCCAGATGCCGTTCCAGCTCGCGCGACAGGCGATCGATCTCTTCCGGCGTGTAGCGACGCCCGCCCGGCTTCGGCGGGTCGAGCAGATACAGCGGCGGCAGCGGATCGCCGTTGTAGGCCGGCATCGGCACGGCATCGGGCTTGGCCAGCTTCTTCGGCTTCGGCGCGTTCGGCGGCGGCATCATGGTCGCGACCGTGGCCGGCACCGGCGCGGGAGTCGGGGCCGGCTCGACGTACGGCTCGGCTTCAGGTTCGAACCTGATGTCCGAAGCCCACGGCGGAGCAGCGTCGGCGTCCAGCATCGCGGCGTCGGCTTGCACGACAGCCATCGGCACCGCCGGACGTTCGGCTGCCGACGGCAGGTCCTCGTCGTCATCCGGCGCGAAGCTGGCAATCGCTTCGGCGCGCGCATCGGCCTCGGCCAGCGTCGGCGGCGTTTCGCCGAGCGTCGGCATCGCGCGCGCGGCGCTGACCGGTTCGGGCACGGCGAGGTCGAGTTCCGGCGTGTCGAGCGACGGCTCGACCCGGTTCCGGCGGCGGCGTGGCTCCTTGACCACCGGTTCGTCGAGCGTGGTGTCCACTTCGTCGCCGATCACCGATTCGGCGATGACCGTGCGGCTGGCCTGCCAGCGCTCCCACAGCTTCAACGAATGGCCCCCGACGAAATCGAGCACGGTCATCCACGAAAAGATCATCGCCAGCGGCAGCGCGGTGACGAACAGGGTCAGCAGCACCAGGGTCGCGCCAACCGGATTCAGCACGCTCTTCAGGCCGCTGCCGAACAGGCTGCCGGCGATGCCGCCGCCGCCCTGCGGCAGCCAGCGGCTGGCGTCGCCCCCGTACAGCGCGGCAAGTCCGGCCAGAGACAGCGCGGCGATGAACCAGGCGGTGGCACGCACGCCGATCGGCAGATGCAGCGGCGCGGAAAAGCCCTGGAACGCGCGCAGGCCGAGCCACATCACCGCCCAAGGCGACAGGAACGCAACGTAGCCGACGCCGCTCAGCAGCGCGTTTGCCAGCCAGGCGCCGGCCGCACCGGCCAGATTGCGGGTATCGCCGCCGACGCCGGACGACGACCAGCCCGGATCATCCGGATGGAAGCTGACCAGCGCGACCAGCAGGAACAGGGCAAGGCCGGCGCAGCCCAGCAGGACGGCCTCATTCGGCAGTCGTTCGATCCACGTGGCATCGGCGGCGGTCGCGCTGGCAGCCCCCTTCCGTGTCAACGGTTTGGCGGCTTGTTTCTTGCTTCCGAAGCTGAAGAATCGAGCGATCGAGGGCACGGTGGCGGGGCTTGCGAGGTCGGCCGAGTATATCAGCGGCTCCCGCGCCAACCGGCCGTCGCTCGGCCAGCCGGCACCGGCCACCACTTGTACGTTTCGTCTCTTGAAAACGGTCGGCAAAGGCTCATTCTTCGATCATCAGGAATTCAATTCGGGAGCAAGGCCATGTCGATGGAAGTTCGTCATTACGTGCTGGCACCCAGTGGCGAGATCCGCGAGTTCTCGCCGGAGGAAGCCGCGCTGATCGCGGCCGGCTCGAACCGTCTTCCGGAGTTCGCCGAGCGCCGCGTCCGCTACCTGCAGGTCTCGTGGGATGACGAAGCCGCGACCGAACTGAAGATTCAGACGGCCGGTGCCGCGATCAAGTTCGACGCCGAAGGTCGGCTGGCCGAAGCGGCTCCGCCGTCCGAGGACGAGAAGATCTCGCGCTTCGAGCACGACACCTGCGTGCAGTGGGCGCTGCGCGGCGCGGAAGTCGCCGCGCTGACGTTCCACTGATCGTTCGCTGCTGACCGCCGGGATCGCCCCCGGATCACCTGCACCGGAGTCCCGTTTCGCGCATGCGCGTCCGACACCTCGAACGCGCCTCGGCGCTGTCAGCCGATATCTGGGATGCGCTGTTTCCCGCCAGCTATCCGTTCACCCGTCACGCCTTCGTTGTCGCGCTGGAAGAACACGGCTGTGTCGGACCCGAGATTGGCTGGTCGCCATGTCACACCGTGCTGTCGGATGACGAAGGCATCGCCGCGATCGCGCCGATGTACGCCAAGGGGCACTCGTACGGCGAATTCGTCTTCGACTTCGCGTGGGCCGATGCCAGCCGCCGCATCGGCCGGCCGTACTACCCGAAGCTGATCAACGCGATTCCGTTCACGCCGTGCAGTGGTCCGCGGCTCGGCGCGCGTGACGACGCCGCCCGGCGCCAGCTCGCGGCGCGCCTGCCGTCGGTCGCCAAGGCGTCCGGCCTGTCCGGCTTTCACGCGCTGTTTCTGGATGAGGCCGACTTTGCCGCGTATCGCGATGCCGGCATGGTCGAACGCAACGACGTGCAGTTCCACTGGTACAACGCGCCGGCTGCGGATGGCCGCGCGGGCTACGCCGATTTCACGGCGTTCGTGGCGACATTCACCAGCGACAAGCGCAAGAAGATCCTGCGCGAGCGGCGCCGCGTGGCGGAAGCCGGCATCCGCTTCGAGGTCCGTCCGGGCGATGCCCTGAGCGAGGCCGAGTGGCACCGGGTCTACGCGCTGTATGCGAACACCTACGCCGAACGAGGACAGGCGCCCTATCTGACGACAGAATTCTTTCTCGACTACGGACGACAGCCGAATACGCCGGTTAGACTCGTGCTCGCTTGGGAGGGCACGACGATGGTGGCAGTCGCGATCACGCTGGAGGGTGGCGATACGCTGTACGGGCGTCACTGGGGCGCGGCCGACCACTACCACAGCCTCCATTTCGAGACCTGCTACTACCAGGGCATCGACTACTGCATCGCAAGGGGACTGCGACATTTCGATGCCGGCGCCCAGGGCGAGCACAAGCTGTCGCGCGGCTTCGTGCCGACGATCACCCGTTCGATGCACTGGCTGGCCGAGCCGCGGCTGTTCGAGGCGGTGGCCGATCATCTGGAACGCGAGCGCGAGTACGTCGGCCAGCGCGAGGCCCTGCTCGACGAACATTCCCCGTACAAGCGCGTGGCGGGCACGACGCCCGCCGCCAACGATGGCTGAACCGCGACATGGATAATCCCGTCCGCCTGCACTGGCTCGATCCGCGTGATCCGAACCAGCCATTCCCGGCCCCGAACCGCGCGATGCGCGATCCGAACGGCCTGCTCGCGATCGGCGGGGACCTGTCGGTCGCACGTCTGGTGCGGGCGTACTCCGGCGGAATCTTCCCGTGGTACAACCCGAACGAGCCGATCCTGTGGTGGTGCCCGGACCCTCGCGCGGTGCTCGCGCCGGGCGATTTCCACGTGTCGCACTCGCTGGAGAAGCGCATCCGCAAGCCGGATTACGCGGTCAGCCTCGATCGCGCGTTCGGTGACGTGCTCGAAGGCTGCACCGCCACCCGGCGCGGCAGCCACGGCACCTGGCTCGGTGCCGACATGAAACGCGCGTATGTCGAACTGCGAGAAGCCGGCCACGCTCATTCGGCGGAAGTCTGGCGAGACGGTCGCCTGATCGGCGGGCTGTACGGCGTCGCGCTCGGCCGCGCGTTCTTCGGCGAATCGATGTTCTCGACCGAGACCGACAGTTCCAAGCTCGCCCTGTACTGGCTGTGCCAGCAGCTGAAGGCCTGGGATTACGAGCTGATCGACTGCCAGATCGCATCACAGCATCTCAAGACGCTCGGCGCGGTCGAGATTCCGCGCGAGCGCTTCCTGCAGCGCCTGCGTGCCGCGCTCCAGCATCCGGGCCGCAGCGGCCACTGGCGCTATGAGATTCCGGTGCCGGATGGCGACACCCATCTGAGCGGGCCGCATCGCGCCGTCGCGGCGCGGGAGACGCAGTGATTCCTCGCGCATCGTTCTTGCATCGAATTCCTTCATGAGCATGCAAAGCCTCCGCCTGCTGATGGGAAGCGCCCACGCCTGCGGCTATCTGCCGGAGCGCCACGCCTGCAGCGCCTTCGTCGACCCGGCGTTCCCGCTGGAGCCGGCGCTGTACGGCGCCCTGCTCGATCAGGGCTTCCGCCGCAGCGGCGACTACGCCTACCGGCCGATGTGCCTGAACTGCCGTGCCTGCCAGTCGGCCCGGATCGTCGCCGACGAATTCGTGCCGGATCGTGCGCAGCGCCGCTGCGCCCGGCGCAATCTCGATCTGAACCTGACGATTTCGACCCGACTGACCGACGAGCACTACGCGCTGTATCGGCGCTATCTGGCGTCGCGTCATCGCAATGGCGGCATGGACCCGGACGATGCCGAGGCCTTCCGCGAGTTCCTCGCCTGCGGCTGGGGCGCAACCGAATTCTGGGAATTCCGCCTGGGACCGGACGCCGACTCGCCGCTGATGGCGGTCTCGGTCGTCGATCGCATTCCGCGCGGGCTGTCGGCGGTCTACACATTTTTCGAGCCGCAGGCGCCCGAGCGCGGCCTCGGCACCTACGCGATTCTGGCGCAGGTCGAGCGCGCGAAAGCCGAGGGGTTGCCGCATGTCTACCTCGGCTACTGGGTGCCGGGCAGCGCGAAGATGGATTACAAGAAGCGCTTCCACCCGCTGGAAGTGTTGCGCAACACGGGCTGGCAGCGGCTGCCGGACGACTGAGCCGCGCGCGAAGCCATCGCTTCCGCGCGTCTGGACCCGGCATCGGGGTTGACAACGCATTGCCAGTCCGGTGCGCTTCCCGGATAATCCCCGCTCCCCAAACTCTGTGGCCCTAATGGCAAAAGAAGATCACATCGAAATGCCCGGCATCGTCGCCGAAACGCTTCCGAACACGACGTTCCGAGTCAAACTCGAAAACGGCCATATCGTCACCGCCCATATCTCCGGGCGCATGCGCAAGAACTACATCCGCATCCTGACCGGTGACAAGGTCACGGTTCAGCTGACGCCGTATGACCTGACCAAGGGTCGCATCACGTTTCGCGACAAGTGACATGGTCCGGGCGCTGACGTTGGGATTGCTCCTTTCGTTGGCCGCCTGCGACAAGCAGAAGCAACAAGAACGGCTCAAGGAAGCCGGCATCGACCCCAATTCTCCAGTCGGTGTCATCGCTGCAATCCCGACCAGCGACAACATCGAGAACACTCGGCTGTTGCTGACGCAGCCCGCGGTGCTTGCGGGAAAGATAGTGCAACCGCTGCAGGATTCGATTCCTTCCGACGAGATCGTCCAAATCCCGCCTCAGACCATCGAATCCTGCTTCGAGAAGTCCGGGAAAATCATCAACGAAGTCTTCGCGAAATGCCGCCGTGGCAGCCGCGAGCGGTGGCACGTCTATCGCGACGGCCGACGCGTGTTCATTCAGGAACTGCCGGTCAACTAATCGACGGTTTCCCATGGCGCCATTCAAGAAAAAGCCCGCTTTCGCGGGCTTTTTCATTTTGCAGCAGCGACTCAGGCCGGCTCGACCACCGGTGCCGCCTTTTCCTTCGCTTCGATCTCGAAGCCGATCTTGTCGTCGTCGGTGACCTTCACCGTCACGCGGCCACCATGGGCGAGCTTGCCGAACAGCAGTTCCTCGGCGAGCGGGCGCTTGATGCTTTCCTGGATGGTGCGCGCCATCGGGCGAGCACCCATCTTGACGTCGTAGCCGTGCTCGGCGAGCCAGTCGCGAGCTTCCTGCTCGACTTCCATCACGACATGCTTCGCCGCCAGCTGCTCTTCCAGTTGCATCAGGAACTTGTCGACGACACGGGCGATCTCGGTGCGGCCGAGCGGCGCGAACGGGATGATCGCGTCGAGACGGTTGCGGAACTCCGGCGAGAAGCCGCGGCGGATCACTTCCAGCGCGTCGGTAGAGTGGTTGGCCTCGGTGAAGCCGATGCCGCGCCGCGACGATTCCTCCGCACCGGCGTTCGTCGTCATCACCAGGATCACGTTGCGGAAGTCCGCCGCGCGGCCGTTGTTGTCGGTCAGCGTGCCGTGATCCATGACCTGCAGCAGCAGGTTGAACACATCCGGATGCGCCTTCTCGATTTCATCGAGCAGCACCACCGAATGCGGGTGCTTGATCACGGCCTCCGTCAGCAGGCCGCCCTGATCGAAGCCGACATAGCCCGGAGGCGCGCCGATCAGGCGCGACACGGTGTGCCGCTCCATGTACTCCGACATGTCGAAGCGGATCAGCTCGATGCCAAGCTGGCTCGCCAGCTGGCGCGTGACTTCGGTCTTGCCGACACCGGTCGGACCGGCCAGCAGGAAATTGCCGATCGGCTTGTCCGGATTGCCGAGGCCGGAGCGTGCCAGCTTGATGCACGACGCGAGCGTTTCCACCGCGTGGTCCTGACCGAAAATCACGAGCTTCAGATCGCGTTCGAGCGTCGCCAGTCGGTCCTTGTCGTTGCTCGACACGGACTTCGGCGGAATGCGCGCGATCTTGGCGATGGTTTCCTCGATGTCGCGAACCTGCACGGTCTTGCGGCGCTTGGCCTCGGGCAGCAGGCGCAGGCGGGCCGCGGCTTCGTCGATGACATCGATCGCCTTGTCCGGCAGATGCCGGTCGGTGATGTGCTTGGCCGCCAGCTCGACCGCGCTGCGGATCGCGCCGCTGGTGAAGTGCACCTGGTGGTGCTCTTCGAAGCGGGCGCGCAGGCCTTCGAGAATCTGGATCGTTTCCGGCACGGTCGGTTCCGGCACGTCAACCTTCTGGAAGCGGCGCGACAGCGCGCGATCCTTCTCGAAGATGCCGCGGTATTCCTGATACGTGGTCGAGCCGATGCAGCGCAGTTCGCCGTTGGCCAGCATCGGCTTCAGCAGGTTCGAGGCGTCCATGACGCCGCCGGAAGCGGCACCGGCGCCGATGATCATGTGGATCTCGTCGATGAACAGGATCGCGCCCGGGGTGCGGGCCAGTTCCTGAATCACGCTCTTGAAGCGCTTCTCGAAATCGCCGCGGTACTTGGTGCCGGCGATCAAGCTGCCGAGATCAAGGCTGAACACGACGCCGTCCTTCAGCAGTTCCGGCACGCGGTTCTCGGTGATCAGCCAGGCCAGGCCTTCGGCGATCGCGGTCTTGCCGACGCCGGCTTCGCCGACCAGCAGCGGGTTGTTCTTGCGCCGACGGCAGAGCGTCTGCATGACGCGCTCCATCTCGTGCGCGCGGCCGATCAGCGGATCGATCTGGCCCCGGATGGCGCGCTGGTTCAGGTTGACCGCGAACTGCTCGAGCGCGGACTTGCCGCTGCTCTTGCCGCCGTCGTCCTTGTCCTCGGCCTCGTTCTGCTGCTCCTGCGGCGCAGCCGGCTGATTGTTCTTGGCAATGCCATGGCTGATGTAGTTGACGACGTCGAGCCGCGTCACGCCCTGCTCGTTCAGCAGGTAGACGGCATGGGTGTCCTTCTCGGCGAACAGCGCCACCAGCACGTTCAGGGTCGAGACGCGCTTCTTGCCGGAAGCCTGCACGTGATAGATCGCACGCTGAAGCACCCGCTGGAACGACAGCGTCGGCTGCACTTCCTGATTGCCGGCGGCGTCCTTGTTCGAGTGGATGTTCTGGGTGATGTACTCGCGCAGCCCGGTTTCGAGCTTGTCGAGATCGCCACCGCTGGCGGTCAGCACTTCGCTGACGTTGGAATCGGACAGCAAGGCCAGCAACAGGTGTTCGACGGTCAGAAGTTCGTGACCATCGCTGCGTGCCGCCAGAAACGCGGCATCGAGGGCTTTCTGCAGTTCGTCGCTGAGCATGATCGCTTCCTGATTAATGGCTGAACATCACAGTGGGGCCGGGGGCTACCTTTTCCAGTCCCATCATGCATCGGTTTCCCGCGGATTGGGAACACGCAAAAGACGCACCACGTCAACGGAAATGAATAGCCGCAGGCTATGCCCTGCCCACGTCCCGGCAGACGGTATTGATGCTGGTCATGGACGTATGGACAGGCCTCGAAGATCACGCCTCAATGCGGTTTCCGCAACGCTGAACGGCGTTCCGACACCGGACGCAGCGTTGCACTATCCGTCAAAAATACGACGGCGCAACTGACAAAAAGCGGCGGCTCGATCCGCCACTCGCCATTGGAGGATGCTCATGCCTTTACTTCATCGATTCAGAATTTTTGCGGCGCTGCTGCTGCTCGGCTTCGGCGGCGCGGCTCAGGCCATGCCCTGCCTGATCTTCGTTCACGGCAAGTCCACCAACACTGGGACCTTTACCAGCTACACGACGGCCCGCAACTACTGGGTCAACGGGTCGGCCGATTTCGTCCGCACCGCCACCCGCAACCTCACGGTTCCGTACTACGTGGTCGGCTACAACGGCACGCAGCGCTATTACGAGAACAATGCCGCCGGTGAAGTGGCGCGCGAAATCGTCGCGGCGACCAATGGCGTGGCCGATGGCGGCGGTCGTCGCTGCGCCACCACCTTTGCCAACGGCGGCACGTTCGTCGTCGTCGCCCACAGCATGGGTGGCACGGTGATGGACTACATTCTCGGCAACAACGACGCCAGCGATCCGAACTTCAATTTCGGCGGCGCGCCGTTCTCGACGGTGGCAGCACGGGTCAGCTACGTCATCACCACCGGCGGCGCCCATCGCGGCTCGCAGGGTGCCGATGCGGTCTGCGGACAGTCGAGCGGCGGCTGCAACTTCGCCGCCAGCTTCATCCAGAGCTGCGATGACGCGACCTACTGGCTGCGCTCGGGCGAAGACGTGCAGGTGCGCAACTTTGCCAATGCCCCGGCGCGGCTGATCTATCTGACCGGCGGCTACGAAGCGATCTTCGGCGCCAGCGTCTGCCTGTCCGGTGAAGACGACGGCGTGGTCCAGTACGCCTCGCAGTACGCGTGCGGCGGCTCGGCCGGCGCCAGCTACGACAACAGCAACGTCTGCCGCAACAACGCGAAGCAGGAAACCAGCGGCTTCCGCAATCTCGACGCCGCCCACGAGAACCACAGCGACGAGCGCGACGACAGCGATTCCGACGTGCGTCGGTCGATCCCGGATGGCAACTGGCAGTGCAACGGCGTCGCCTGCGCACCGAACACCCAGGTGCAGAGCTCGATGACCACCGCGCGCTACATCAGCACGCTGTACTGATCCCGGAATCCCGATCCATGAAAATCCAGACTCTCGTTGCACTGGCTGCCGGCATCGTTGCCAGCTCCGCTGCCGTGGCCCAGACCGCGGTCAACGCCACGCCGCGGCCGCTGGCGGAAGAAGCCGCCGCCGCCTACCGCGATCAGGCGCGCTACCCGCGTTCGTCGCGGCCGATCCTCGACGCCGTCGATCCGATCCTGAAGAAGCGCGAAATCTCGAAGCAGACCCTGCCCGGCCCAAACGGCGAAGGCCCGTTCCTGTCGGTGTGGACGTCGGCGCTGTCGTACGAGCCGGGTGAAACCGCCGAGCTGTATGCGGAGCTGACCGATGGCCCGACTCGCGCGCCGAGCCTCGCCAACCTGCTCGACAAGACCCGCCGCGACGAAGCGCAGACCATCACCGCCAAGCTGATCGCCGAAGAGAGCGGCCTGCTCGGCGAAGTGACGTATCGCGACGACGGCCAGAACGGCGATCGTCGCGCCGGAGACCGCATCTACACCGCCCGCTTCACGATGCCGCAGGCGCGGGCGCCGGAAGCCGGGTTCGCCGAATCGATCGCGGTGCATGTGCAGGCAGTCACCGCGCGCGACGGCGCGCGTGCCGCGCTCGGCGGCCTCCTGTACTCGAACCCGGGTGCGCAGCTGACCGGCCGTTACAAGGACACGATGCGCGACGGCAACCTGGTGATGTCAGCGGAAATCGACGTGAAGACGCCGGGCCGCTATCACATCGCCGGAACGCTGGCCGGCAAGGTCGGCCGCCTCGCAGGCGAGCGTCCGATGGCCTGGGCCCAGAACGCGCAGCTGATGACCGCCGGCAAGCAGTGGATCGACCTGCCGTTCTACGGCCTGATCTTCCGCGACATGGACACCGCCGGCCGCTACACGCTGAGCTCGGTCACGCTGACGTCGGCGCTCGGCATGCCGAACGCGATGTCGTCGGTGCGGCGCGATGTCCATCAGACGCGCAGCTACGCGCTGGCGGAGTTCCTCGCCCGCCCGTTCGGCGACACGCAGCTGCTGGAGTCGGTGAAGCGCCTCGAGAACAGCGCCAACTGAGCTGACGAAAAAGGCCGGGCGGATCGTCCGATCCGTCCGGCCTTTGCGTTTTCGAAGGACTGTTGCCGCGAAACAGGACCACCGCTGCCGGCGCCGGTCCGCCGTTCAGGTCTTTTCCATCACCGTCAGCAGCGGGTGGTGGTTCTTGCGGGCGAAGCCGTTCGCCTGCGCCACCTTGGTTTCGGCGATCTCCGCCGGATAGATGCCGGCGGTGCCGCGGCCAGCCTGATGCACCTGCAGCATGATCTGCACCGCCTGCTCGCGCGAGTGGTGAAAGAACGTCTGCAGCACCTGCACGACGAATTCCATCGGCGTGAAGTCGTCGTTGATCATCACCACCTTGTACATCGGCGGCTGTTGCAGGCGCGGTTTCGCCTCCTCGACGGCGAGGCCACTGCCGGAATCCTGGTCGGTACGGGTATTGCGATCAGCCATGAGAGAAGTGTACCGCAGAGCAATTGCGTCAAGACCTCTGACAATGCGGCGGCTGCCGCGGCATTCAAGCTACCCGGCGACGGCAGCGGATCGGCGGTGATGGGCCTGCCGGCGGCGCAAGGTCGACAGCACGGCCGCTGGCCCCGGCGCCAGCCTGTCTGAACCTGCGTCAAGACCCGCAGTCCGGGCCATGCAGCAAATGTTCCCGCCCGTCACAAACCCCCGTTATGATGCTGATGATGGCTACTTTTTCCCCGCCCAGACTCAATACCCTGCCCGCCTCGGTGCCGGCGCTGTACGCCCGCTACGGCCGACGGCTGCCGGAACTGGCGAGCCTCGTGCTGGTCATCGTCATCGCGAAACTGGCGGCGCAGCTGCTGTGGGCGCTGGTGCCGACGCCGGAAGCCGCGCGCTGGCAGCCGGCCCCGCCGACGCAGCCGAAAGTCACCGCGGCCGCCGGCGTCGACCTGAACCGCATTGCCGGCGCACACCTGTTCGGGCAGTACACGGCACCGTCGGACCCGGCGCTGAGCGATCTGGCCAACGCGCCGGAAACCCAGCTCAACCTGACCCTGCTTGGCATCCTGTCGAACGGCCGCAACAACAAGGGCTCGCGAGCGCTGATCTCGACCCAGGGCGGCGAAGAAAAGCCGTACTCGGTCGGCGACGACGTCGGCCGCGGCGTGCAGCTGCAGGCGATCTTTGCCGATCGCGTGATCCTGTCGCGCGGCGGCAAGCTCGAAACGCTGCGTCTGGACAAGGACAGCACCGGTGGCCTGCCCGGCCTGCCGCCGCAGCAGCTGCAGGAGGAAACCGGCCAGGCCGACGGCGGCGCTGCCGAATCGCTGGCCGCGATCCGCACGCAGCTGCTGACCGATCCGTCGAAGGTCGCCGACTACATCCGCGTGCAGCCGGTCAACAACGGCAGCGGCATCAGCGGCTACCGCATCTACCCGGGCCGCGATCGCTCGGTGTTCGCCGCTGCCGGCCTGCGCCCGGGCGACATCGTGACCTCGGTCAACGGCGTGGCGCTGAATGACCCGTCGCGCTCGCTGCAACTGCTGTCCGATCTGAGCCAGAGCCCGCAGATCAACCTGACCGTCGATCGTGGCGGCCAGCCGCAGAACTTCAGCCTCAACCTCGCCCAATAACACCCGCGCCGCACGGACGCGCCGTATCGTCCGGCTGCCGAATCGCCGCTCAGCCCGAAGCCCGCCATGAATGCACGCAACACCCTGAAAACGCTAGGCCTCGCGCTGCCATTGGCCGCCGTCGTCGCCCTGTCGGCCGGAAGCTCCTGGGCGCAGGGCCGCAGCCGCGGCGCGGAAGTGACGCTGAACCTGAAGGACGCCGAAATCTCGACGCTGATCGCGACCGTCAGCGAGGTCACCGGCAAGAACTTCATCATCGATCCGCGCGTGCGCGGCAAGGTCACCGTGGTCTCGGCGACACCGATGGATGCCGCCGGGGTCTACCAGACGTTCCTGGCCGTGCTGCAGGTGCAGGGTTTCGCGGCGATTCCGGCAGGGGATGCGATCAAGATCGTGCCGGAAACGAATGCCCGCACCGACGGCGGCGGCCTGATCTCGAACGGGCGCGGCGTGCCGCTCGACGAAATCGTGACCCACGTCTACACGGTGCAGAACGTCTCGGCGTCGCAGCTCGTCGCGATCCTGCGGCCGCTGATTTCGCAGAGCGGCCACTTCGCCGCGTATGCCGGCAACAACTCGCTGATCATTTCCGATCGCGCCTCGAACGTCGCCCGCATCGAGCGCCTGATCCAGCAGATCGACCAGAGCGGCGACCGCGAAATCGACGTCATCAAGCTCGAGAACGCCGCCGCGACCGATGTCGTCCGCATCCTCACCACTCTTTCGCAGGCCAGCAAGCAGGCCGACCCGACCGCGCAGGCCGGCACCACGATCGCCGACGAACGCAGCAACAGCGTGCTGATCAGCGGCGAGAAGTCCGAGCGCGCGCGCATGGCCGAGATCGTGCGCAAGCTCGATGCGCCCGGCCCGAGCGGCGGCGACACCCAGGTCTTCTATCTGAACTACGCCAGCGCCGAAAATCTCGCGCCGATCCTCGAAGGCTATGCCAAGGGTTCGAGCTCGACCTCCCGTGCCGGCGCCGGCGGCGCGGCCGCCACCATTCCCGGGCAGGCCCCCGGTGCCGCGGCGCCATCCGGTGGCGGCGGCAGCCCCGACGGCACCCGCGTGATCGCCGACAAGGACACCAACTCGCTGGTCGTCACCGCGACGCCGAAGGCGATGCTGGCGATCCGCAACGTCATCAATCAGCTCGACATTCGCCGCCGTCAGGTGCTGGTCGAAGCGATCATTGCCGAAGTCAGCGCGACCAAGGCCAGCGAACTCGGCCTCGACTACGCGGCGTACAGCCCGAACACCGGTGCGATCACCGGCATCCTGAACCAGTCGACGCAGAGCGCGCTGTCGAGCCTCGGCACCGCCGCGGCCGGTGCCGCGACCGGGGGTGCCAGCACCCTGGTGACGGCGGCGGCCTCGCTGATCGGCCAGGGCGCGACGGCGGCCGGTGGCGGCTTCACCTCCGGCGGCTCGTTCTTCGCCGTGCTGCTGCGGGCACTGGCCTCCGACGGCGACACCAACATCCTGTCGACGCCGCAGCTGACCACGCTCGACAACGAGGAAGCGAAGCTCAGCGTCGGCCAGGAAGTGCCGTTCCTGACCGGCAGCTTTTCGAACTCCGGTTCCGGCGGCAACAACGGCTCGGTCAACCCATTCCAGACGATCGAACGCAAGGAAGTGGGCCTCAAGCTCGGCATCACGCCGACGATCAACGAAAACAACGGCCTGAAGCTGAAGATCGACCTCGAAAGCTCGGGCATCGCCAGCGGCGGCGCCGGCACCGCGAGCCTGATCACGAACAAGCGCACGGTCACCAATTCGGTGTCGGTGGAAGGCGACCAGATCCTGTTCATCGGTGGCCTGATCGACAACCAGCTGACCGATTCGCAGAGCCGCATCCCGCTGCTGTCGAGCATTCCGGGCATCGGCGCGCTGTTCAAGTCGCGTTCGGTGCGCAAGGCCAAGACCAACCTGATGATCTTCATCCATCCGGTGATCCTCGACGACCGCAGCGACGCCGATTACTACACGAAGAAGCGCTACGACGGCGTGCGCAATGCCGAAGTCCGCGCCGCGCAGGGTGCGGTGCCGCTGATCGGCGGTGCCCGCCCGGTGCTGCCGCAGTTCGATGGCTACGACGTGCCGCCGCCGGCAGCGCCGAAGGCCGCCGATGCCGCCCCGGCCGGTCCATCGGCATCGACTGCTCCGGCAGCCGTCCCGCCGTCTGCCGATGCCGCCCCGGCCGCCGCCGCAGCGCCGGCCCCCGCGACGCCGACGGCGGAAGCGCCGGCGGCCGCGCCGTCTGCCAGCCCGTCCACCGCACCCGCACCGGAAGCAGCGCCGGCACCGGCCGCCACGCCGTAAGCTGCCCGCCATGGAAGCTGCCAGCACTGCCCTGCGCCGGCCGCCGTTCGCGTTTGCGAAACGGCATGGCCTGATCGTCGCCGATGACCTCGGCGATGCCGTCGAACTCGTCTGCCGGCCCGGCATCAGCATCGATGCCGTGCAGGAAGCACGGCGCTTCGTGCGCCGCCCGGTCAAGCTGAAGAACGTCACGCTCGATGAATTCGATGCGCTGCTGCAGCGCACCTACGAAGGCCAGACCGGCGCGAGTGCCGCGCTCGCCGACGGCCTGGAGGAAGACAAGGCCGATCTCGACACCCTGAGTCAGGCGCTGGCCGAAGCCCAGGATCTGCTCGAAACCGACGACGACGCGCCGATCATCAAGTTCATCAACGGCTTGCTGGTCGAAGCAATCAAGGAGAACGCGTCCGACATCCACATCGAGACCTTCGAGACCCGGGTGACGGTGCGCTTCCGCATCGACGGCGTGCTGCGCGAAATCCTCAATCCGCCGCGCTCGCTGGCGCCGAAGATCGTGTCGCGCGTCAAGATCATGGCCAAGCTCGACATCGCCGAGAAACGCCTGCCGCAGGATGGTCGCATCAGTCGCGCGTTCGGCGGCCGCAAGGTCGATGTCCGTGTCTCGACCATCCCCACCGGCGGCAATGCCGAGCGCGTGGTGATGCGTATTCTCGACAAGCAGGCCGAGCGACTGGACCTCGAGCAGCTCGGGCTCGGGCCGGTGCAGACCGCGACGCTGAAGCGGATCATCAATCGCCCGTACGGCATCATGCTGGTCACCGGCCCGACCGGCTCCGGCAAGACCACCACGCTGTATTCGGCGCTGTCGACGCTCAATGACCGCAGCCGCAACATCATGACGGTCGAGGACCCGATCGAGTACTACATCGACGGTGTCGGCCAGACCCAGGTCAACCTGCGCGTCGAGATGACCTTCGCCAAGGGCCTGCGCGCGATCCTGCGTCAGGACCCGGACGTGGTGATGGTCGGCGAAATCCGCGACCTCGATACCGCGCAGATCGCCGTGCAGGCATCCCAGACCGGTCACCTCGTGATGTCGACCCTGCACACCAACACCGCCGTCGGCGCCGTCACCCGCCTGCGCGACATGGGGGTGGAGCCGTACCAGTTGTCGTCGTCGCTGGTCGGGCTGATGGCGCAGCGCCTCGTCCGCACCTTGTGCAAGCACTGCAAGGCGCCGTACCAGCCGAAGCTGGCCGAACTGGAACAGCTCGGCGTGCCGCAGATGACCGATCTGGTGCTGTACAAGCCGGTCGGCTGCCCGCAGTGCCGCCACACCGGTTTCGCCGGCCGCAGCGGCATCCACGAGATCATCGAAGTCGATCGCCGGCTGGAATCGCTGATCCACGACAACGCCTCCGAGCAGATTCTCGAAGCCGCCGCGCGCGAGCGCAGCCCGGGCATCCTGCAGTCGGGCCGCAACAAGGTCATCGCCGGCGACACCACGCTGGCCGAAGTGCTGCGCGTGACGATCGAGGAATAAGCGCGTCATGGCGGCCTACGAATACAGCGCGCTCGACGCTCGCGGCCGCCAGCTCAAGGGGCTGATCGAAGGCGATACCCAGCGTCAGGTGCGCCAGACGCTGCGCGAACGCGGCCTGACGCCGCTCGACATCAAGGAAGTCGCCGAGAAGGCACTGCGCAGCACCAGCGGTGGCGGTTTCAGCCTGAACCGCGGCGGCAGCTTCAATTCCACCGAACTGTCGCTGTTCACCCGTCAGCTGGCCACGCTGACCCGCTCCGGCCTGCCGCTCGATGAAGCGCTGGCCGCGGTCTCGCAGCAGAGCGAATCCAAGCGCGTGCAGCGCGTGACCCTCGGCGTGCGCTCGCGGGTGACCGAAGGCAACAGCCTGGCCCGCGCGATGAGCGATTTCCCGGGTGCCTTTCCGACCCTGTTCCGCGCCACGATCGAAGCCGGCGAATCGGCCGGCAAGCTCGATTCGGTGCTCGAGCGCCTCGCCGACTACGCCGACCGTTCGCAGGCGATCAAGAGCAAGGTAATGCTCGCGACGTTCTACCCCGCGACCTTGACCCTGGTCGCGATCGGCGTCATCAGCCTGCTGATGTCGTACGTCGTGCCGAAGGTCGTCGGCGTGTTCGACTCGATCGGCGCCGACCTGCCGCCGCTGACCAAGGGCCTGATCGCCAGCAGCGAGTTCCTGCAGAACTACGGCCTGATGCTGCTGCTGGCACTGATCGCCGGCATCGTCGTCTTCACCCGCGCGCTGAAGAACGATGCCTTCCGCCGCAAGTATCACCTGTGGCTGCTCAGCGTTCCGCTGATCGGCCGTCTGGTGCGCGGCGCCAATACCGGCCGCTTCATGCGCACGCTCGGCATCCTGTTCGGGGCCGGCGTGCCGATTCTCGATGCCATGCGCATCGGCGCGCAGGTGGTCGAGAACCTGCCGATGAAGGAAGCGATCGACGCGGCGGCCAAGCGCGTTCGCGAAGGCGCGTCCCTGAACAAGTCGCTGGCCGAAAGCCGCCTGTTCCCGCCGATCACGATGCACCTGATCGGCTCCGGCGAAGCCTCCGGCAAGCTCGACGAGATGCTCGACCGCGCCGCCGAGAACCAGGAAAAGGAACTCGAGACGCTGATCGCCGCGCTGATGAGCCTGTTCGAGCCGGTGCTGATCCTGACCATGGGCACCGTCGTGCTGCTGATCGTGCTCGCGATCCTGCTGCCGATCTTCAACCTGAACCAGCTGGTCCAGTAGCGCCGAGCCATCGCCGCAGCGCGACCCGGCCCCACCGGCGCGGCGATGGCGACCCTCCCGGCATCCGCGGTCAGACCGCGGGCAGACCGCGAGCAGACCGGGCGCACGGCGTGGGCACACCGGGAAGTTTTCCCATGGGCCTCCGACCAGGCATTGCCTAGCATCCCCCGACATCGCCCGACACGGGCATGAGCGCTGACCGGCACTCGGCAGCCTGACGTGACACCAGATCACGACCGCAAGTCACTCGGGGAGCACTATTCGGATGAATTCGCCGCTGGCGGGCTGGCGCTGCCTCGCGCGCACGGGCGGGTTGAGCCTGTGCCTGCTGCTGGCCGGCTGTCCGGACGATGACGGCCGGGCCGCGACGCCGCCGCCGGCACCGCAGGCATTCGGCGGCGTCATCGCCCTTGCCGGGGAGATTCCGACCACGAGCGTCACCATCGGCGGCAACGGCGTGTCGCCGCGCTCGACCCGTGCCGATGCCGATCGTCGCTACCGCGTGTCGGCGTCCGGCCTGACCGCTCCGGTGGTCATCCGCCACGAACTCGGGCCGACCTACGCCGTCGCCGCGACCGTCGGTGCGGTCGGCAATGTCAGCACGCTGACCCAGCTTCAGGCGCTCGAAGCGCTGCGCGATGAACCGGAAACCGTGCTGCAGAACGCGCTCGACCCGGTCAGCCGCGGCGTCGCCGTCGACTACTCGCCGCTGACGCCCGCCGGGCTCGATCGTGCCCGCCGCCGCGTCGCCAGCCTCGTTGCCGAACGCTTCAACTACACCTTGCCCGCAGCCATCGCCAACGCCGACTTCGTCTCGACGCCGTTTGCCGCGGTCGCCGGCGATCCCACGTTCGATGCCTTGGTGGCGCTCGACACTGCGATCGCCGCGTCCGGCACCGACCTCGCAAGCTTCACCCGCAGCCGCGCGCGCGAACTGGAACCGTGCCGCCGCTTCTTCCTCGACCTGAGCCTGCCGCAGGGCCTCAACGAGTTCTGCGCCAACACCCGCGAAACCATCGCCACCGGCGGCGGACGACGCGAGTACCGGCAGGTGGCCCGCGACGGCGCCACGCTCGTCATCGCCGCGGACGGCACCGGCATTCTGGACGCGGCGCTGTCGCTGGCCGACGGCCGCAGCTTCACCTGCAGCGGCAGCGGACCCGGCGCCGGCACCTGCGCCGGGCTGACCGCGATGCCGGAACAGGCCGATGGCAGCCGCACGCTGGTGTTCGCGGCGCTGGCCCTGATCGATGCCGGCACCGGCGACCGCGCCGTGCTCGATGGCCGCTTCGTCACTGCGATTCCCGGCCTGCCGCCACTGGATTGCGATGGCGCCGCCCGCAGTCCGCAACCGCTCTATCGCGTCGATGACGACGGCAGCATCAGCGGCGTCTGCATCGGCCTGCAGCCCAGCGATGCCGGCGAACGGACGCTGTACGGCACCGTCTTCGGCAGCGAACCGGAACTGGAACTGCTGGCCGATGACAGCACCTTGCACGGGCTGACGATTTATCAGCGCGGGGCCCTTGGCGCGCCGGTGGCGCAGTACCGCTGCGTGGCACCGGCCTGCACCGGCTACCGCGTCACGCCGTTCTTCCCGCTGCCCGGCTTCCCGCGGGTGCGCGAGTTGGTGCTCGACAACACGCCGGTGACGCGCGTCGGCCTCGGGCCCGGCAGCACGAGCCAGCGCCTGCGCGGACGCTTCGTCGTGCTGTTCGGCAGTGCCCGGGGGCGACCCGATTGCAGCCGCTCGCCCGAAACCGAGCGGGTCCGGGCCCGGGTCAGCACCGAATCCGCCGATTGGGATGTCTGCCCGCCGTACGATCTGGTCGAGAACCAGCGCGTCACCGTGCGCCGTGTGCTGCCGGCCGATTTCGGCGGCCGCTATCTCGGCGGCACCGTCTACGAATTCCGCAATGCGCTGAACAGCAGCGGCCAGATGCTGGTGGTGACCACGCTCGGGCTGGTCCGCCGGGTCGAATACGGCCGCAGCGAAGCCGAACGTTTCGTCTGCGAAGACCTGCAATGCCGGGGCGCGCGGTTCGGCGCGGCCGATGCCAGCAGCGCCCATCCGATCACCTTCGCCGGAACCACGCTGGTCGACCAGCGGCTCGATGGCTCGGCGACCGATCGCAGCGTGACGCTCAACGGCGCGCTGCGCTCGGCACCGGATTGCCTGCTGAACGAGGCCGGCTGCCCGTGAGCCGTCCGGTCTGGCTGGCCGGGGCGCTGCTGTGGCTGACCGCGCCGGCCGCCCTCGCGGCCGACAGCCGCGCCAAGTCGCCGCCGCAAACGCCGCAGGTGGTGCCGCTGTCGGGACCGGACGAAGGCGATGCGCCGACCCGGTCGCCCAGCGGCAGCGCCGATGTCGCGCCGCCGGCGACGATTCCGGCGCAGCCGGACGCCGTGGTCGCGGTGCCGGCGGTGAAGCTCGGCACCGTGGCCGTGAAGGGTCAGCGTCGGCCGGTGCAGGTCGGCCCGCTGCCGGGGCTGAACCTGACCCGCGACCAGATTCCGGCCGCGCTGCAGAGCGCCACCGCCGCGGACATCGCCGAATCGCGCGCGCTGAGCCTGACCGATTTCCTCAACACGCAGCTGCAGTCGGTCAACGTCAATGATTTTCAGGGCAACCCGTTCCAGCTCGATCTGAGCTTCCGCGGCTTCACCGCCGGGCCGCAGGTCGGCACGCCGCAGGGCCTGTCGGTGTTCTTCGACGGCACCCGCGTCAACGAGCCGTTCGGCGATGTCGTGAACTGGGATCTGATTCCGCTGAACGCGATCGACCGGCTCGATCTGTTTCCCGGCTCCAACCCGGTGTTCGGCCTGAACACGCTCGGCGGCGCGATCGCGCTGCGCAGCAAGAGCGGCTTCACCGCACCCGGCGTCAGCGCCGACGCCAGCGGCGGCTCGTTCGGACGGCGGCAGGCGAAGGCGGCCGTCGGCGCCAGCCACGGCCCGCTGGCCGGCTTCGCGGCGCTGACCTACTTCGCCGAGGACGGCTGGCGGCGCAACTCGCCCAGCGAGGTGCAGCAGGGCTTCGCCCGTGCCGACTACGAGCTGGGCTTCGGCCAGATCACCGCGAGCGCGCTGCTGGCCGACAACGATCTGGTCGGCAACGGGCTGGTGCCGATCGAGGATTACGAAGCCGACCGCCGTGCGGTCTACACCTCGCCCGATCGCACCCGAAACCGGCTTCACCAGTTCAACCTGTCCGGGCTGTTCGAACTGACGCCGACCTTCAACCTGACCACGCAGGGCTATCGCCGCGACAGTCGCCGTCGCGGCGTCAACGGCGATGTCTACGAGGCGTTCGACGACATCGGTCCGAGCAGTCCGCTGGGCAACCGCTTCATCCGCAATGGCGACCAGCCGATCTGCCAGTACGCCGACACCGATGGCGACGGCCGGCCCGACACGCTGTCCGACGGCACCACGCAGGCGCCGCCGCTGAACGATCCGTTCCGCACCGGCCAGTGCGAGAACGTGCAGTACGCCGGCACCCCGCGCAATGGCGCCTACGTGACCCGCGATGGCCAGTTCGGCGTCGGCCCGGGTGTGCCCGACGGCTCGCCCGTGGGCCTGCTGACGCGGACCCGCATCGGTCAGGTCACCTACGGCGGCGCGGTGCAGGCGAACTGGAATCTCGACCGGCATCGCCTGCTGATCGGTGCGTCGGTCGACAGCGGCCGCGCCGGCTATTCGGCCGAGCAGCAGCTCGGCCTGATCGACGCCCAGCGGCGCGTGTTCACCGATCCGTCGCAGGTCGATGAACTGTTCCGCGCCGCGCAGATTCCGCTGACGATCAATCGCTTCAACGGCACGTCGCGCACGCTCAGTGCCTATTTCAGCGAGACCTGGACCGCGCGCGACAACCTGTTCGTGACCGTGGCCGGCCGCTACAACTGGACCCGCGTGCACAACGAGGTCGATGCCCGCATCGGCATCGACCTGCACGAAGTGGTCAATCGCCTGCCGACCTTCATCCTGTGCCCGGAGAACGACGTCGCCTCGTGCCCGTCGACGCTCGGGCCGGTGGTGATCAACGACCTGTCGCGGGAGACGCTGGCGCCGACCGAGGAGCGCTTCACTTTCTCGTCGCTGAATCCGTCATTCGGCTTCAACTGGCTGCCGTGGAAGGACCTGAACCTGTTCGGCAACGTCTCGCGCGGCGCGCGGGCGCCATCGGTGATCGAGCTCGGCTGCGCCTTCGACGCCACGCCGGTGGTGATCGTGCCGGCGTTCGTCGATCCGGCCACCGGCGTCAACGTGCCGGCGCAGACCGCGCCGCGCAGTCTCGTCGGCCCGACCTGCAGCCTGCCGACCTCGCTGTCCGGCGATCCGTTCCTGCCGCAGATCCGCTCGCTGTCCGGCGAAGTCGGCGCCCGGGGCCGGGTGTTCGGCGGCGTGCAGTGGAACCTGAGCATCTATCAGACGGACATCCGCAACGACATCTACTTCGTCGGCGCCTCGCCGTCGCGCAGCTACTTCGACACCATCGACAAGACCCGTCGGCGCGGACTCGAACTGGGTTTCAAGGGCCGCTGGCGCTGGTTCGACTACAAGTTCGGCTACGCCTACACGGCGGCGACGTTCGAGTCGGAGTTCTTCGTGCTGAGCCCGCACAACGCGAGCGCCGACTTCAACCGCACCAATGCCGGCAGCGGCAGCGGGCCGACCGCCACCTCGAACAACGGCCTCGGCACCTTCCGCACGATCCGGGTCGAGCCGGGCGCGATCCTGCCGGCCAGCCCGCTGCACAACCTGAACCTGAATCTCGATTTCGCGCTGACCGAACGGCTGAAACTGGGCCTGACCACGGTGTTCCATTCGAAGTCCTTCGTGCGCGGCAACGAGAACAACGCGCACAGCCCGACCGGCACCGATCAGGTCACCGACGGCTTCGGGCCGGTGACCGATTTCGGCAGCTTCAATGGCGGCCGTCCGTTCACCACGCAGGGCTCGCTGCCGGAGTACGCGGTGGTCAATCTCGATCTGACCTGGCAAGTGCTGCCGACGCTGTCGATCTACGCGCAGGTGACCAACGTCCTCGATCAGGACTACGCCAGCGCCGGCCGCCTGGGCATCAACCCGTTCGTGGCCGGACCGAACGGCGCGCGCGGCGACAACGGCTTCAACTACAACTCGATCGAGCACCGCAACACGACCTTTGTCGGTCCCGGTGCGCCGCGCGGCTTCTTCGCCGGCCTGAACTACGACTTCCGGTTTGCCCCGCCGTGATCGGCTCGATCGTCCGGCTTCACCCACCGTCGTCCGGAATCTCCGGTCGGCGGTCATTTCCCTAGGTACGACAGGAGTCTCCCCATGCGTCATGCCCCGCTGTATTCCGCCGTTGCCGCCGCCGCGCTGTCGCTGGCGGCAGCCCCCAGCCACGCCGTCGGCTTCGAGACGGTGACCAGCACCGGTACGCCGGTGCTGACCCTGTGCGCCGGCACCGAGTCCAACCCGAATCCGACCAACAACGTCTGCCGCGTGTTCGGCAACCTGCCACAGGGTCGCTTCGCCGGCACCCTCGCCGGCCGTCAGGGCCTGTGGCGCCTCGTGCGTTCGAACCTCGGCCAGAACATCGTGGCCAATGGCACGGTCATCGGCCGGCTCGACGATCAGGTCTGGCAGCGCAACAACACCAACGAATACGTGTTCGGCATGCGCGTGACCCTGGTCAACGCGCAGTGGACGCCGCCGGCTTCCGTGTGCGGCAGCGCGACCGAGCCGGACTACTTCGAGATCAACGACATGTTCCGCAGCGGCTTCGGCGCGGTGCAGAACCTGTCGGTTGCCTATCGTCAGGGCAATGCCGAGGAAGGTGCCTGGCTCGCCGGTCGCACGGCGCAGGGCCTGAACCAGTACGCCGGCTCGCCGGATGGCCTGAATCCGCTGCGCAACAACAGCTTGGTCGACTTCCGGACCGACGTGAACTTCGAGGATCCGGATGGCACTTCGGTGTTCAACTCGTCGTTCATGCTGGTCACTGCGACCTTGCCGAACGGCGTGACCACGAACCCGGTGGCGAATGCCGTGCGCCTGTATCAGGGCGGCGAGGAAGGCCAGTGCCAGTTCTCGGTGAATCTGTCCGGCTTCCAGCCGAACTGAGCCTGCGGCAGCGCGCAGCCCGGCCCGCTGGTCTCCGGTCATGACCGGGCGAGCGGCGCTGGTCTGCGCGCTGCTGCTGGTGGCGCTGCTGGCCGGCGTGCTGTGGTGGCCGGCCGAATCGCTATCGCCGCCGGCGGCCGGTTCGATCGCAGCACCGCCAACGGATTCTGGCGCGCCGGTCCCGGTGGCGACCGGTGGCAGCGCCACGGCGGCTCCGCTCGCGACACTGGCGGCCGCCGGAGACTGTGTCGAACCGTCTGCCGGCGTGAACCTGACGATCGGTGCGAACGTGCTCGGTCTCTGCGTCGGTCCGGCGCAATCCACGCAGAACGGCGGCCGGCGCGAACATCGGTATGTCGCGGCCGACGGCGGTTCGCTGACGATCAGCGCCGAAGCCGGCGCTGTCGCCAGCATCGTCATCGCTGCCGGCAACACGGCGACGGCCATCGACGCCGCCTGCGACGGCGCAGGCTGCAACGGCGCCACGCTCGGCCCGGCCGATGCCGATGGCCGGCAGGACCTGAGCCTGCGTGGCGTGCAGCTGACCGCCGCCGACGGCCGCGTCGTGCTGCTCGAAGCCCGCCTGCGAACCGGCCCCGGGCTGGCCTGCGCCGATGTCGGCATCAGCCTGCTGTACAGCGATCAGCGCAGCGCCTACTTCTGCCCGCTCGGCGGTGGCGGCACGATCTGGCCGGACGACGATCACGCCGTGCACACCGTGCGCTCGTTCGACGGCGAGACGATCAGCATCGACACGGATGCCGCGAATCGCGTGATGGCCGTCCGCTATGGCACGTTCGCCTGTCGCCGTGCCGCTTGCCGCGGCGCGACCTACGACGGCGCCCGCACGTTGCAGTTCGCCGGCACGCGGCTCGATGGCCCGGATCGCGGTGGCGGTGCCGAACTCAGCGTGCAGCTCGATGGCCGCATCGTGCTGCCGGCAAGCAGCGTGATCGAATGACGCGCGGCGAGCGGCCGGCCGACGCGGTCAGCGCACGCTGGCCGAGGACGGTGTCGGTGCCGATGCCGGTTCGAGCGCTGCGCTGACCACCTGCAGCTCCGCGTTCGGCGTCAGCCGCAGGTACAGGCACCACAGTGCGAAGCCCGCTCCGGTCATCGCGGCGGCGGCCAGCGCCAGCCCGATCGGCGAGGCATGGACCAGCGGTGCCACCACGCCGGACACGACCGCCGACACGGCGAGGCTGATCGTCGCCTGCACCGAGGCCGCGGCTCCACGCACCGCCGGGAAGCGGTCGAGCATCAGCAGGGTCAGCGTCGGGAACGCCAGGGTCACGCCAATGCCGATCACGCCGATCGGCAGCACGAACCACGGCACCATCGGAGCCAGCAGGGCACTGCCGGCCAGATTCAGCGCCGTGCCGAGACCCATCAGCGAAAACCCGATGGTGACGGTGCGCACCGGTGTCAGCTTGCCGGCCATGCGCGCGGACGTGGCCGAGCCCAGCATCATGCCGGCGATCACCGGCACGAACAGCCATGCGAACTGCCGTTCGTTCAGGTGCAACAGGTTCAGCACCACCGACGGTGCCGCGGCGATGTAGGTGAACAGCGCGCTGAAGTTCAGCGCCGCACCGAAGCCGAGCAGCATGAAGCGGCCATCGCGCGCCACGCAGCGATAGGTGCGGCCGAGCGGTCCCCAGGCGAGACGCGTGCGCCGTTCGCGCGGATGCGTTTCCGGCAATGCGGCGAGCGCGGCCAGCACCAGCAGCACGGTGAAGCCGGCCAGCAGCCAGAAGATCGCGCGCCAGCCGGCCGCGCCAAGCACGAAGCCGCCGACGATCGGCGCGATCGCCGGCGCGAAGCCGAAGATGAAGCTGACCTGCGACATCAGGCGCTGGGCATCGGCGCCGTCGTAGCGATCGCGAATGATCGCGCGGCCGACGATCATGCCGGCGCCGGCGCAGACGCCCTGCATCGCGCGGTAGACCAGCAGCAGCTCGTACGACGGCGACAGCGCGCAGCCGACCGTCGCCAGCGCGAACAGGATCAGCGACCACAGCACCACACCGCGCCGGCCGTAGGCATCGGACAGCGGTCCGTGCAACAGCGACATCGCCGCGAACGCGATCAGATAGACGCTGAGCGATTGCTGCATGACTTCCGGGCTGACGCCGAAATCGGCTTCCATCGCCCGGAACGCCGGGAAGAAGGCATCGATCGTGAACGGCCCGAGCATGGCCATGCCGGCGAGGATCGGCGCCAGCAATCGCGGGTTGGCGCGGAAGCGGTTCATCGGCAACGCGGCCCTAGCGGGCGGCGGACTGCGGCACGGTGACCAGCGTATCGGCCAGAAGCCGGGAAATGCGCGCCGGCACGTCGTGCTCGACTGCCCGCATCGCCACCGTGATGGCATTGGCGAACGCCAGCGCATCGGCACCACCATGACTCTTGATCACGGTGCCGTTCAGGCCGACCAGGCTGGCCCCGTTGTACAGGCGCGGATCGAGCCGCTGCTGGATCCGGCGCAGCACCAGATACGCCGCCGCGCCCATCAGCTTGGTGGCGGCGTTGCGCTCGAATTCCTCGCGCAGGAAGCGCCCGATCATTTTCGCGACGCCTTCCATGGTCTTCAGCGCGATGTTGCCGACGAAGCCGTCGCAGACGACGACATCGACCGGATTCAGGTAAACGTCATTGCCTTCGATGAAGCCGCCGTAGTTCAGCTTCGGCGACGCCGAGATCAGCGCGGCCGCCTGCTTGACCGTCTCGTTGCCCTTGATCTCTTCCTCGCCCATGTTCAGCAATGCCAGCCGCGGCCGCTCGATGCCGTGCAGGGCCGTGACCATCGCCGAACCCATCACCGCGAATTCGAACAACTGCTCCGGCGTGCACGCGGCGTTGGCACCGAGATCGAGCACGTGGGTGCTGCCTTCGACCGTCGGGAACGGCGAAATGATCGCCGGGCGGTCGATGCCGGGCAGCGTCTTCAGCACGAACTTGGCGATCGCCATCAGCGCGCCGGTGTTGCCGGCGGACACGGCGGCCTGGGCGCGACCGGCTTTCACCAGATTGATCGCGACCCGCATCGACGAATCCTTCTTGTTGCGAAGCGCCTTCGACGGCGCTTCATCCATCGCCACGACTTCCGAAGCCGGCTCGATCGAGACCCGGGGGTCCTGACCGTATCCGTGAGAAATCAGTGACTTGCGCAGCTCGGCTTCGTTGCCGACCAGAATCAGGTTGAGCTGCGCATGCTGGTCCAGCGCGCGCACGGCCGCTTCGACCACGATCGGATGACCGTGGTCGCCGCTCATGGCGTCGAGAGCCAGCAGGACAGGCGCGGTCATGAGAGTGTCATGAAGGCACCGGCGCGGCGGCTGTCAGGCGGGGGCCGTTCAGCGCACCGCGAAGAAGCTCAGGCTTCTTCGGAAACTTCGACCGTCTTCAGCTCGATCACGCGCTTGCCGCGGTAGAAACCGTCGGCGGTGACGTGATGACGCAGATGGGTCTCGCCCGAGGTCGAATCGACCGACAGGGTCGGGCCGGTCAGGGCGTCATGGGCGCGGCGCATGCCGCGGCGGGAACGGGACTTCTTGGATTTTGCGACAGCCATGGGGAACTCCGGTGGGCACAGGGATCGCCCAGGGGCGCGAATTCTACCCTGATTGTCCTGGAAAGTGTGCGGCAATCACGACCGGCCGCCAGGCCGGCGACTGTCTGGCGGATGGGCTCGTGTCCGGCGCCGCGCGCGGCGACCGCATCAGCCGGGCCGGCAGTCGTCCTGCTCGCAGCGCGGTGCGTACGGCAGCGCCAGCAGCACTTCTTCCTCGACCACCGTGTGGAACATCAGCTGGTCGTCCTCGATCAGCCACGGCTCGGCGTCCTTCAGCACACGGTTTTCCTCGTCCTCGTTGAACACGAGGCGCAGGTCGACGATGGTGTCGAGCGGCATCAGGAAGGGGCGCAGGCAGCGCTGGCAGATCAGCGGCAGCTGGCCGGTGACCGTGCCTTCGAGCTTCGGCGCACGGTTGGCATCACGCCGCAACTGCAGGTGAACGTGGAGATCGACGGTGTCGTCGACCACCGCCGCCTTCAGCCGCTCCAGCCGCGCCACCGGCAGCGTGCCCTCGTAGATCGCTTCGCGCGCCAGCGCACTGGAAACCTTGGCGTGCAGCGGCAGGATGCGTTTCTGGGGTTCTCGAATTTCTGGGGTCATCGTCAGTGCATTATCGACCGCCCTCATCGACAAGACAAAAGCATGCTTCCGATCACTGCCGATTCACCGCTGATCCTCGCCTCCGGCTCGCGCTATCGCGCCGAGCTGCTGTCCCGGCTCGGCCTGCCGTTCGTGGCGATGCCGTCGCAGGCCGATGAAACGAGGCTGCCGCGCGAATCGCCGCTGGCGCTGGCGCGACGACTGGCCGAGGCCAAGGCGCGGGTCATTTCCCGGCACCATCCGGACCGCTGGGTGCTCGGTTCGGATCAGGTCGTGGCCTGCGGCGATGAGGTGCTCGGCAAGCCCGGCACACGCGAAGCCGCCATCACCCAGCTGCGCCTGCAGTCCGGCCGCAACGTCGAGTTCATCACCGCCGTGGCGCTGATCCATGAGGCGACGGCGACGATCCTGCGTCATGTCGACCGCACCCATGTCCGCTTCCGGGCGCTGGGCGATGACGAAATCGCACGCTATGTCGATGCCGAGCCGGCGTTCGACTGCGCCGGCAGCTTCAAGAGCGAGGGCCTCGGCATTGCGCTGGTCGATGCCATCGAAAGCGAGGACGCCACCGGCTTGGTCGGCCTGCCGCTGATCGCGGTGCGGCGCATGCTGGCGGAAGCCGGTCTGGCCATTCCGTAATCCTGCCGGCGGCCGATCCGCTGGCGGTGGTCATTCGCGGGTGAACGCCGCAAGCTCCGCCAGTTCCCGTTCGGCGCGGACGATCCGCCCGCCGAGCGCGCTGTCGCGCAGCCACTGGCCCCAGCGGTTCGCGGCCGGATCGCGCCCGGCACGGGCGATCAGCCGCAAGCCGGCGATGACCAGACCCAGACAGGCGAAGCCGCTGGCGATGAATCCGGCCACCACGCCCGGCGCATGGCGCCAGAGATCGGCCCCGATGCCGCCGAACAGCACCAGCGTCAGCGGAATCCAGATGAAGCAGCCCAGACTGGCGAACACCGGCCACTCGACCGACAGCTTCCAGCGCGCGAGCTGCGCCATCCGCTGCCGGATCGCCAGCAGCGGCGCGCCGTAGTCCAGCTGCCGCAGGCGCAGCATCGTGTGGATCGAGAACGCGATCAGCAGCACGCCGTAGCCGTGCAGCGCGAGCCCGCAGATCAGCCACTGCAGCTCGGCGCGATGGGCAACCCAGTACGGCGCGAAGATCAGGCACAGGATCACGCCGGTCAGCAGCTGCAGGCCCTGACCGAGCAGCAGCCAGCGCAAGCTTCGCTGGATGCCGCCGAGCCGCGACTGCCGCTGCCGGCCGAGTTCCAGCGCGTCGAGCCGCTCGACCCGGCGATCCAGCACGTGCCAGGCGGCTTTCAGGTCATCGAGTTCCATCGGGGCGGGCTCCGGTCGGGTTCGGCTTCGGGTCGGGTTTCGGGTTGGGATGGGCGTCGGCAGGCGCCGTCAGGCGCGTCCGCAGCTGCTGCTTGATGCGGCTGATCCGGGTGGCGACATTGGTTTCGCTGATGCCGACGATGTCGGCGATCTCGGCGTAGCTGCGCTCTTCGAGCAGCAGCAGGATCAGCGCGCGGTTCAGCGGTTCGAGAGTGTCGATGAGCGCCTGCAGCACACGCAGACGTTCGTCCCCGTCGTCATCGGCCGGCATCGCGGCCAGGCCCGGGAATGCGTCGATCGGCGCCAGCGGCGCGGTGAGGCGCTGCTCCCGGCGCAGGAACGAGATGCCGACGTTCAGCGCCACCCGGTACAGCCAGGTCGAGAAGCGACGGCTGTCGTCGTAGCTCGGGAACGCGCGCCAGAGCTGGATCGTGATGTCCTGCGCCAGATCGTGGCGATCGTCGGCGCTGCGGGCATAGACACTCGCCACCTTGAACACGATCTTCCGATGCGCGTGCAGCAGCGCCTCGAATCGCCGCTCCCGCGTGACATCCCGCTGCTTCATGCCGATCTCTTGCCGTCCTGTCACCTGCATGATTCGCAGCGGCCGCGAAAAAATCACGGCGATCGACGAGGTTTCGATCGGCGGTCAGCGCATCAGGCCGTTCAGCCAGTCCGGCAGATGGCCGACATGCGGCAGCACCGCCGCCGCACCCGCGCGCTGCAGACGCTCCGGCGCGTGCACGCCGCAGGACACGCCGAGCGCCGGCACGCCGAGGGCGCGCGCCATCGCCACGTCGTATTCGGTGTCGCCGATCATCAGCGCCCGCTCGGCCGCAACGCCGGTTTCGCGCAGGATTTCCTCGAGCATCCGCGGATGCGGCTTGTCGGCCGTTTCGTCGGCGCAGCGGCTGGTCTCGAACAGCGGCCGGATGTGGTGATGCACGTCGAGCGCGCCATCAAGCCCGGCGCGCGGCTTGCCGGTGGCGACCGCCAGCCGGTAGCCGCCGGTGTGCAGCGCATGCAGCGCATCTGCCGCGCCGTCGAACAGCGGCGCGATGTAGATCGCGGTCGGGTTCGCGCGGCGATGCTGCATCAGCATCTTCATCAGCACCGGCGTCTCGATGTCCGGATACAGCCGCTGCATGCCATCGGCCAGGCCGAGGCCGATCAGCTCGGCAATCTGCTGATCCGCGCGCGGCGGCAGGTTCAGATCGCGGATCGCGATCTGCATGCTGGACACGATCTCGCCGGCGGAATCGGCGAGGGTTCCGTCCCAGTCGAAAATCAACAAATCGAATTGCATTGCGCTCCCCGAGCCATCCATGGCGGATTGTCCGGCCCGGCATCCGTGCCGGGCGTTCGATCACGCTGCGAGCCGTGCTCGCAAAGCCGCGTGATCTCACCCGTCCCAGTCGAAGATCAGCAGGTCGTACGCCGCCACGCGTTCAGCGCCCGGGCCCGAGCACGTCGAGAAACTCGCGCAGCTCCTCGGTCATCGGCGCGTTGATGATCAGCTTGCCGAACTCGCCATCGGCCGGCAGCTGCAGGAAGTGCGAGTGCAGGAACATGCGGCGCAGGCCCTTGTCGCGGATCGGCTTCTGATCGTCACGCAGGCCGTACTTGCGGTCGCCCGCCACCGGATGGCCGAGCGCCAGCGCGTGCACGCGGATCTGGTGCGTGCGGCCGGAGAAGATGTGCACTTCGCAAAGCGTGGCGTCCTTGTAATGCGCCTGCGGCACGAAGCGCGACTTCGACGGCTTGCCGTCTTCCTCGTCGATGTCGATGAAGCGCTCGCCGCCGGGGATCGAGCGCTTGACCAGCGCCGCGTCGACATCGCGCGCCCCGCCCTGCAGCCGGCCGACGATCAGCGCGAAGTAGCGCTTGTCGGCCAGACCTTCACGGAACGCGCGCTGCGCGCGCAGCAGGCCCGGCCGGGATTTCGCCAGCAGCAAGACGCCGCTGGTGTCGCGGTCGAGGCGATGGGCGAGTTCGAGGAAGTCGTACTTGCCCCAGCCACGCGCGGCCTCGATCACGCCGTAGGCGATGCCGGTGCCGCCATGCGACGCGAGTCCCGCCGGCTTGCAGATCGCGAGGTAATGCTCGTCCTCGTACACGATCGCTTCGCGCAGGCGATTCAGCACGGCATCCGGCGCACGGATCTGCTCGCTCTTCTCCGCAATGCGGACCGGCGGGATGCGGATTTCCTGATCGAGCGCGATCTTGTGGTCCGGCTTGACCCGGCCGCCGTCGACCCGCACCTGACCGGAGCGCAGGATCAGGTAGACATGCGACTTCGGCACGCCGGGCAGGCGCTTCATCAGGAAGTTGTCGATGCGCTGACCGTCCTCGTTCGCCGTGACCTTTACGTGCAGCACCTGCGTCGGCAGCGCTTCGGCCGGGGCCTCGGTCGACTTCGACGGCCGGTTGGCCTTGGTAAACTTCGGGGCTGACACCTTCTTCGTCGCCGGCTTGCTGCCGAAGCGGGCGCCAGGCCTGCCGGTCGACGGACGGCCCCCGGACGGCCGCGGCGGCCGCGCCGCCGCCGGCTTGCCGTCACCATCGCGAACCGGAGCCGGTCGCGCAGCCGCCGACGGGCGCGCGGTCGAACGAGCCGGAACTCCCTCTTTCGAGCGAGGCGGCGGCGCGTCGTTCGCCGCCGCAGGCGCCGGACGGCCACCCGCGCGGCGATCGTCGCGTGCCGGACGGCCGTCGCGAGCGGCGGCGCGGGCATCGCGATCGGGCCTCGGGCTCGGTGCGGCCGGGCGTCCCATGAACTCGGCGTAACCGGCGGAGTTCAGCACCGTTTCACGCCTTTTCGGCGCCGATGCGCCCGTTCTGGCGCTTTTCGGGCGGGCCGAATCCGGTCGCGATGTCCGCGATTTCGCGGATTTTGGCGCTGTTTTGACGGCAGATCGCGTCGTGTTGGCCGATCTTGCGGCTGGCTTGCTGGGAGTTTTGCGATTCACGGTGATCTCGGCATGCGCCGGGTGATCCCGACGAGGGTGGGTGCAGATGCCGAGTCAGCTTCGGCGAAAACAATCTCGATTGACCGTGTCGCGCCGGAATCGGCCGGGCAAGAACCGGGAAAACGCGGTGACGATCGTCCCTGTTTCGTTACCGGAACGGCCCCTTGCCGATGATCAACAGGCTGCGCCATGCCTTTGAGTGGCAACGAAAAACGCTACCTTGGTCGAGGAATTGTATGGCACACTCCGGAATGTTTGCCGCGACAGCGGCCGACATCCACCCGGCGGCGGACACATGTCCATGCCGGGTCTTTTGGCGGGTCAAACGGCAGGCATGGTAGCAAACCGCCCGCCTGGTCAGCGCCGAATCAAGTCCGTCGACCACGGTTGGTCGACGCTCCGTACACATCCAGCGTTCCCGCGCGAGGCGGGGATGAATCGACGATCGAATCCAGTCATCTTCGTAACGATCGAGGCGCGCCACAGACGCGCCGCATCCCGTTTTGCGCGGTCGAGCGTGTCAACAGACAGCAATCGAGACCGCATCAATGAAAAGAATCCTGATCAACGCCACACAGCGCGAGGAATTGCGCGTGGGCATCGTCGACGGGCAGAAGCTTTACGACCTTGACATCGAACTGGCCTCGCGTGAACAGCGCAAGTCCAACGTCTACAAGGGGAAGATCACGCGCGTCGAGCCGAGCCTCGAAGCCTGCTTCGTCGATTACGGCGCGGAACGTCACGGCTTCCTGCCGCTGAAGGAAATCCACAAGGACTACTACCGCTCGACCGCCAGCGGCGCCGGCAAGGGCAACATGCGGGAACTGATCGCCGAGGGTTCGGAGATCATCGTCCAGGTCGAGAAGGAAGAGCGCGGCAACAAGGGCGCGGCACTGACCACCTACGTCAGCCTCGCCGGTCGCTATCTGGTGCTGATGCCGAACAACCCGAAGGCCGGCGGCATCTCGCGTCGGGTCGAGGGCGAAGAACGCGAAGAAGCGCGCGAAGTGCTGAACGCGCTGGTGATCCCGGAAGGCATGGGCATCATCGTCCGGACCAACGGCATCGGCCGCGCCGCGCCGGAGCTGCAGGCGGACCTCGACAACCTCGCCGGCACCTGGAACGACATCTACGCCGCCGCCAAGGAACTCCCGGCGCCTTTCCCGCTGTACAAGGAAAACAACGTGGTGCTGCGCGCGCTGCGCGACTACCTGCGCCCGGACATCGGCGAGGTGATCGTCGACAACGTCGAGATCTACGAGGAAGCGCGCACCCAGATGCAGCGCTCGATGCCGGCCGAGCTGAACAAGCTGAAGCTGTACCGCGACGACATTCCGCTGTTCTCGCGCTATCAGGTCGAAAGCCAGATCGAATCGGCCCACGAGCGCATGGTGCGCCTGCCGTCGGGCGGCTCGATCGTGATCGACCCGACCGAGGCGCTGACCTCGATCGACATCAACTCGGCCAAGGCCACCGGCGGTGGCGGCATCGAGGAAACCGCGCTGCAGACCAATCTGGAAGCGGCCGAGGAAATTGCCCGCCAGCTGCGCCTGCGCGATCTCGGCGGCCTGATCGTGATCGATTTCATCGACATGAACTCGACCAAGAACCAGCGCGAAGTCGAGAAGGCGATGCAGGAAGCCTGCGAGATCGACCGCGCGCGCGTGCAGGTCGGCCGCCTGTCGCGCTTCGGCCTGCTCGAGATGAGCCGTCAGCGTCTGCGCCCGTCGCTGTCCGAACACACCCAGATCGCCTGCCCGCGCTGCGAAGGCCGCGGCCAGATCCGCTCGGTCGAATCACTGGCGCTGGCGGTGCTGCGCCTGATCGAGGAAGAGTGCATGAAGGACCGCACCGGCCGCGTGATCGCGCAGTTGCCGGTCGACGTCGCCACCTACCTGCTGAACGAGAAGCGCGGCGTCATCGCCGAGCTGGAATCGCGCTACATGGTGGTGGTGTCGCTGGTTCCGAACGAGACGCTGGAAACGCCGAAGTACGAGATCACGCGCATTCGCGCCGATCATCTGACCCAGGACAACAACAACGGCCTGAGCCACCGTCTGGCGCAGGATTTCCGCGCCGACGCCCGCGCCGCGATGATGCCGAGCGGCACGCCGACGGCGCCGCGCAGCGCTTCCGGCGAAGCGGCGGTGAAGCAGATGCTGCCGAACGCCCCGGCTCCGTTGCCGCTCGATGCGCCGGATCCGACCGTCGCTGCAGCGCCCGTGGCGGCCGCGATGCCGGCACCGGTGGCGGTGCTGAAGCCGGTCGCCAGCGGCGGCGGCTTCTGGGGCTGGCTCAAGCGCCTGTTCGGCGGCGGCAGCAGCGAGCCGGCACCGGTCGAAACGCCGGCGCCGAAGTCCGCGCGTCCGGGAGCGCAGGGCCAGCAGCCGCGGTCCGACCGCAATGGTCGTGACGGCGGCCGCGACGGCAGCCGCGATGGTCAGCGCGACGGTGGCCGGGGCGACGGTCGCCGCGACGGTCGTCCGCAGGACGGCCAGCGCCGCGATGGCAACCGCAACGAGGGCCGCGGCGACAACCGCGGACCGCGTCCGCAGGACGGCCAGCGCCGCGACGGTCAGCGTGACGGCGGCCGCGATGGTGGCCGTGATCGCGACCGCAACGGCAACGACGCGCGCGGCGATGGCGGCAACCGCCCGCCGCGTGACGGTCAGCAGGGCCAGCAGCCGCGCGGCGAACGTCCGCCGCAGCAGCCGCGGGGCGAGCGTCCGCCGCAGCAGCCCAAGCCCCAGAACCAGAACCCGAATCCGCGCCAGAACGCCAATCCGAACGGCGGCCAGAACAGCGGCCAGAACAGCGGCCAGAACGGCAACGCCGCCAACGGCGCTGCGGCTGCGCCAGCGGCCACCGGTGAGGCGCTCGCCACTGCAGCCGTGGTCACCGCCGTCGCCGCACCGCAGGTGTTCGGCGACGTTGCAGCGCCAGTGGAAACGATGTCCGACCTGATGGCGACGACGCCGGTCGACGGCGAAGCGGCCGACGGCGCGCAAGCCGCCGGTGCCGGCGAAACCCGCGAAGGTGGTGGCCGTCGCGGTCGCCGTGGCCGGCGCGGTCGTGGTCGCGGTCGCAATGGCGAGAACGGCGAAGCCCGCAATGCCAATGGCGCGCCGGGCAGCGAAAACGCCGCCGGCGATGACAGCGGCAACGGCGCGGACGACGGCAGCGATGACGCCGACGCCGCTGGCCTGAACGTGGCCGACGACACCTCGCCGATGTTCGACCCGGCCGCCATTGCGCCGCGCGCCGGCAGTGACGAGCCGGGCTATGCCCCGCGCCGCGACCAGCGCCCGGTCCGCATCGAGGTCGCGCCGGAAGCCGACGCGGCAGTCGACGCGATCGCCGTCCGCGATTCGGCGCCTGTGGCCGTAGCGGCCGTCGTGGCCGAAGCCCCGGCGGTCGCTGAAGCCGCGGCCGTGGCCCCGGCTGCAGAAGCGGTCTCGACGGCACCGGTCGAAGGGGTGACGGACGCGCCCGCCGTGGTCGAAGCGCCGGCAGTGCCGGTGATCGCGGATGCGCCGGCAGCGGCGGCCGATGCAGTCGCGGCAACCGCAGCCAGCGACGCGCCGGCGGCGGAAGCCGTGGTGGCCGAAGCGCCGGCTGCCGCAGCGGTCGAGTCGGCGCCTGCGCCGACGATGGCACCGGCGTTCGTTGCCGACATGCCGGCCGCAGCGCCGGTCGTCGCCGACGCCGCTCCAGCAGCCGTCGACGTGCCCGCCGCGCCGGTGGTCGAAACGCCGGTGGTCGAAGCGGTGGTCGCCGCGGCCGTCGTCGCACCGGAAGTGGTGGCGGAAGTCGCGCCCGTCGCCGAGGCAGCCGCGTCCGCAGCCGAAGTCGCGGCCGCGCCGGAAGCGCCGGTTGCAGTCGCCGCCGCAACGGAAGCGCCGGCCGAGCCGGCAGCAGCGGCCGATGCCGACGCGGCGCCGGTCGTGAAGAAGGCTGAAATCGCGGCGGCTGCGGCCGTTGTCGTGGCGGCCGTCGAAACGGACGCGAAGAAGCCGGACACCGCCGGCTGAGCCGGTCTGGCGCGGGCCTCGATCGATCGCGATCAAGCCTCGCGCCAGCACGCAGCGACGCAAAAAAGCCGCGCCGATCTCCTCGATCGGCGCGGCTTTTTTCATGGCCGGTGCGCGGCGCGGCTACTCGCGCCGCAGGATCCGGTCGACCAGCTGGTTGGCCCAGAAATTCGACTTGAACGAGGCGCGCACGGCCGCCGCGTCGTAGTGATTGGCGACCCAATCGCGGAACGTGGCACCCGGGTGGGCGTCGCGCCAGTCGCGCCAGCTGTAGAAGAACTGATCGAGCACGCCGGTCTTCGCGGCCTTGATGTGGCCGTGACGCCAGAAGTCCATCTGCCGCATCGCGCTTTCCACCGGCTCGCCGCGCATCATCAGCCAGATCGTCGACACCAGCCCGGCACGGTCGGCGCCGGACTTGCAGTGGATCAGCAGCGGCTTCGGCAGGCTCTCGAGCAGATCCATGATCGTCAGCACCTGTTCGGCCTTCGGCTCGCTGCGGGAGGCGATCGGGAAATGCACGAGCGTCAGGCCGATGCGCTTGCAGGTGTCCCATTCCAGCTGGTTCGAGCCGAGATGGGTCTCGTTGCCGCGCAGGCTCAGCACGGTCTTGATGCCGGCGCGCTTCGCCGCGCGCAACTGATACGGCATCGGGTGCCCGCAGCGATGCAGTTCCGGCGTCACCGCCAGCCGCGTGTTGTAGATGAAGCGGAACAGCGAGTGATCGACGAAAAGCATGTTGAGCCAGGCCTTCACGCGCGCCCAGCCACGGAGCAGCGGGACGTCCGGCGGCGGCAGCGGTTGCTGGCTCATGCGCGAACTTCCAGCGCGGCAGCGACGGCTTCCAGATCGGCTTCGGTATCGACGCCACGCGGTGGCGGCACGGCCGAGATGCCGACGCGAATGCGCAGGCCCGCTTCCAGCGCGCGCAGCTGTTCCAGCGCTTCGCACTGTTCGAGCGACGACACGGGCAGCCCGCTGAACCGGCGCAGCGCCCCGACGCGATAGGCGTACAGGCCGATGTGGCGGAACGCGAGCCCGGCCGGCAGCGGCGAAGTCGGGCTCGTCCCTTCCCGCTTCCACGGAATCGGCGCGCGCGAGAAATACAGCGCGTGACCGTTCGCGGACATCACCACCTTGACGACATTCGGGTTCAGCCAATCCTGCAGCTCATGCAGCGGATGGCACAGCGTGGCGATGTCGGCCGTGGCATCGCTGGC
Organism: Nevskia sp.; assembly: GCF_021732705.1. Lineage (GTDB taxonomy): Bacteria > Pseudomonadota > Gammaproteobacteria > Nevskiales > Nevskiaceae > Nevskia. The sequence continues at coordinate 237,636 of NZ_JAKFUM010000002.1, forward strand.
GAGCAGCTGCGCGGCTTCGAGCACCATCGCCGCCGGCATCAGCGGCTCGTCGCCCTGCAGGTTGACGACGATGGTGTCGTCCGGCCAGCCGGCGGCGGTGGCGATCTCGTTGACGCGATCGGTGCCGGACTGATGCGCCGGATCGGTCATCCGCACGTCGGCGCCGAACGCTGCGCAGGCGGCGCGGACTTCCGCGTCGTCGGTCGCGATGATCACGGCATCCGGCGCGGCATCGGGCATCGTCATGGGGCCGACGACGGCGCGCGCGGCTTCCCAGGTCCATTGCACCAGCGGCTTGCCGGACAGCGTGCGGAGCACCTTGCGCGGCAGGCGGGTCGAGCCGAGCCGCGCCGGAATCACGATTCGGAACGGCGGTGGAGCAGCCACGCTCACTTCAGTTCGTCATCGCCGAGCGGGCGCGCTTCTTCCTCGAGCATCACCGGAATGCCGTCGCGCACCGGGTACGCGAGGCGCGAGGCCTTGCACCACAGCTCCTGCACGTCCGGATGCCAGGTCAGCGGCCCCTTGGTCACCGGGCAGACGAGAATGTCGAGCAAGCGCTTGTCCATGGATTCAGTCAGGTTTCAGTGAGGTGTCAGTGAGATCTTGCGGGGGAGACCGGACAGCAATTTTCGCACATGCGCCGTGTCGGCCTCGCCGAACCGCGCTTCCGCCGGCACGCACCACAGGCCTTGGCGCGCGAACGCCGCGCACTTCACTGCGTCCTTCTCGGTCATCAGCACCGGCAGGTCGTCACCGAACGCAAGATCGCTCGGGACGTAACGATGGTGATCCGGGAACGGTTGCGGAATGACGACAAGGCCCTGCGCTTCCAGCGCCGCGAAGTAGCGCGGCGGATGACCGATGCCGGCAACGGCGTGCACGGTCCGCCCGGCGAAGGCCGACAGCGCGCGCGCGTCGCCATCGACCAGCGACAGTGCGTTCTCGATGACCAGCTGCATCGCGAACTGCGGCCGGCCGTGCGCCGGCAGCGGCGATCGCAGCGTGCCGTTGACGATCACGGCATCGACGCTCGCCAGACGCGATGGCGCATCGCGCAGCGGCCCGGCTGGCAGCCGCGCGCCATTGCCGAGCCCGCGCGCGCCGTCGACGACGCAGAATTCAAGATCGCGCGCCAGCCGGTGATGCTGCAGGCCATCGTCGGCGATCAGCAGATCGACCCCGTCTTCTTCGATCAGCAGCCGCGCCGCCGCCACCCGATCCGGTGCCACCGCCACCGGCACGCGCGTGCGCCGCGCGATCAGCGCCGGCTCGTCGCCGCAGGCGGCGGGATCGCTGCTCGCGGTCACCCGCAGCGGGTACTGCGCGGCTCGTCCGCCGTATCCGCGGCTGATCACGCCGGGCCTGAAGCCGAGGGCGAGCGCCTGCTGCACCAGCCAGATCGTCACCGGCGTCTTGCCGGTGCCGCCGACGCTGAGGTTTCCGACCACGATCACCGGTACCGGCAGCCGCACGGCTTGCGCCCGTGTCGTCGCCGCGATGCGATCGGCGATCAGGCCGTACAGCGCGGCCAGCGGCCGCAGCGGCAGCGGCGCGGGTTCCGTCGAATACCAGCGCTGTTCGAGCCACGCCTTCACGCCGCAACCGGCTCGTCCCGGAACTGCAGCCGATGCAGCGCCGCGTAGGCGCCATCGCGGGCGATCAGTTCGGCATGCGTGCCCTGCTCGACGATGCGGCCCTGATCCATCACCACGATGCAGTCCGCGCTCTGGATCGTCGACAGCCGATGGGCGATCACCAGGGTCGTGCGGCCACGCATCAGTTCGGTCAGCGCCTGCTGGATCGCGCGTTCGGATTCGGTATCGAGCGCGCTCGTCGCCTCGTCCAGGATCAGGATCGGCGCGTCCTTGTACAGCGCGCGGGCAATGGTCAGGCGCTGCTTCTGGCCGCCGGACAGGTTCGCGCCATCCTGCCCGAGCACGGTGTCGAGCCCCTGCGGCAGCGCGGCGATGAATTCCCAGGCATGGGCGCGGCGCGCGGCCTGCTCGATGCGCTCGCGGCTGACGTTCTCGCTGCCGTAGGCGATGTTGTCGGCGATGGTGGCGTTGAACAGCACGATGTTCTGATCGACCAGCGCGATCTGCCGCCGGAGATCGCTCAGCCGATAGTCGCGCGCGTCGAAGCCATCGAGCAGCACGCGGCCGGCGCGCGGCTCGTAGAAGCGCGGAATCAGCGACAGCAGGGTCGACTTGCCGCTGCCGGAGCGGCCGACGAAGGCCACGGTCGAACCCGGGGTGACGTCGAGCGTCACGCCGGCGAGCGCGTCGCGGCCGTCCGCGTCATACGCGAAACGCACGTCGTCGAAGCGCAGCGCGCCATTGGCGCGGGCCAGCGCGCGCGTGCCGCTGTCCTGCTCGACCGGCGTGTCGAGAAAGCGGAACAGGTCGGCACCGGCGACGAGGCCGCGCTGCAGGCGCTCGCTGATGCCGGTCATCGAGGCCATCGGAGCGCGCAGGCTCAGCATCGCGGCGATGAACGAGGCGAACGTGCCGGCGGAGACCGTCTCGATCATGCCCGGCGCGGTCGCGACATAGACCAGCATCGCCACGCCGATGGCGGCGATCACTTCCAGCGCGCTGTTGCTGGCGGCACCGCTCGCGGTCATCTTCAGGCTCTGCCGGCGCAGGTAGTCGTCCATGCGGCGGAAGGCGTCGAGCACCACTTTCTCGCCGCCGTAGAGCTTCAGGATCCGGCGACCGGTGATCGCTTCGTCGGCCGAATGCGTGATGCCGCTGACCGAGTTCTGCACGCGGGCGGACAACTTCCGGAAGCGCCGGTTGACCCAGGTGATCGAGCCGCTGACCAGCGGCGCGATGATCAGCGTGAACAGCGCCAGCTTCCAGCTGGTCCAGAACATCAGGCCGAGCAGCCCGAGCGCCGACAGGCCGTCCTTGATGATCGAGGTCAGCACGCCGGTGGCGCTGTCGGCGACCTGCCCGGCGTGATAGGTCAGCTGCGTCTGCAGATCGGCATTGCGCGCCTTGTCGTGATGCGTGACCGGCACCAGCAGCAGGTGCTCGAACACCTCGCAGCGCAGCCGCGACACCACCCGCTGGCCAACGGCGGCGATGCCGTAAGCGGCGGAAAAGCCGGCCAGCCCGCGGAGCAGGAAGATGCCGAGAATCGCGAACGGCATGATCGCGATCACCTTCGGATCACGCTCGACGAAGATCGAATCGATCAGCGGCTTGATCAGCCGCACGAAGGTGATGTCGGTGGCGGCGAACGTCACCATGCCGATGACGGCGAGCAGGAACAGCCGCCAGTGCGGCGCGCCGTAGCGCAGCAGACGGCGCCAGACGGCCGATGGACGATAGGGGTCGCGATTCGCGGCAGGAGCACTCATCGCGAAATGGTAGCAGTCGCGTTCCGTCGTCTAAGATCGCCCTGCCGCGCGCGGCCGTGATCACGGGTGCCGAGCGCCCGCGGCCGCCGCGTCCCGCCCACCGTCATTCGCCGCCCTCCACCAGGAACCGCCATGTCCAGCCCCCCGGCACCCAGCGCTGCCAAGACGCTGTTCGAAAAGATCATCGCTCGCGAGATTCCGGCGACGATCGTCCATGAGGACGATCTCTGCATCGGGATCCGCGACATCAATCCGACCGCGCCCGTCCACATCCTGCTGATTCCGAAGAAGCCGATGCCGCGCCTGTGCGACGCCGTGCCCGAAGATCAGGCCCTGCTCGGCCACCTGATGCTGAAGGCCACGGCGATTGCCGAGGCCGAAGGCTATGGCGACGCCTATCGCCTCGTCGTCAACAACGGCGCCGCGGCAGGACAGAGCGTGTTCCATCTGCACCTGCACATCATCGCCGGCCGCCCGCTGAAGTGGCCGCCGGGCTGAGCGGACCGACGAGCACCGGCCCCGAGGAGGCCCACGCGCCATGACGCGATCGATCACCCGCCGCTGGCTTCCCGTGCTGGCCGTCATCGGCATCGTCCTGGGCCTCGCTGCCTGCAGCAGCGCCACGCTCGATGGCCCCGGGCCGGCGCTGCGCATCACGCAGTCCGATCTCGATCAGGCGCTGCGCTGCATCACGCCCAGCGCCGCGGCGCCGGCCACGCCCAGCGGGCGCAACCCGGTGCTGCTGATCCACGGCACCGGGATCACCGCCAGCGAAAGCTGGGACGGCAACTATGCGTCCACCCTGCCCGCGCTCGGCTACGCGACCTGCACCGTGCAGTTGCCGAACCGTGCGCTGGATGACATCCAGCTTGCCGCCGAATACGTCGTCGCCGCCGTGCGCCAGCTGCGCCGCGACCACGGCCGGCGAGTCAATCTGCTGACCCACAGCCAGGGCGCGCTCGAAGCGCGCTGGGCCCTGAAGTACTGGCCGGACATCGCCGGTGCCGTCGACGACTTCGTGTCGATGGCCGGCTCCAATCACGGCACGCCGACCGCGGACGTCATCTGCCTGCAGACCATCGCCGCCTGCACGCCGGCGATCCAGCAGCAGCGCCCGAACGCCAATCTGCTGGCGGCACTGAACGCCAACGAAAGCGTGCCGGCCGGTGTTTCGTACACCAGCCTCTACAGCCTGACCGACGAGATCGTCACCACCCTGCCGCCGAACTACTCGCCGGCGGTCAATGGCGCGACCAACCTCCTGATCCAGAGCCTGTGCCCCGCCCGGCTCGTGACCCATCTGCAGTTCCTGACCAGCGGCGCGGTCTATTACGCCGTGCTCGATGCCTTCGAGCATGACGGCCCGGCCGATCCCGCGCGGATCGATACCGCCACCGCCTGCCTGAGCCTGTCCGCGCCCGGCGTGCAGCTGAACGACTATCTCGCCGCCAACGGCACCAGCTATCTCGCGGCGCTGCTGTCGGTCGCCACCGGTCGCGGCGCCGAAGAACCGCCCCTGCAGGCGTACGCCGCACCGCGCTGACCGCCTTCGCGGCATCGATTCCATAACCACAAAAGCACTTCGAGGAGAAACCATGTCATCCACCGCCCACCGCGCGATCCGTCGCGCGCTGCTGTCCACCGTGCTGGTCGCGGCACCCGCGTTCGCCGCCGATCCCGCCCCTGCCGCCGGCCTGACCGGCTGCCCGCCGTTCGAAGAACTGCGCAAGCAGGAAAGCGAGAAGATCGCGGCGAAGGAGGTCAAGACACCGGAAGCGAAGCCGACGAAGCCGGAGCTGCGTGCCGAACTGCTGGCCATGAAGGACAAGGACCAGCAGGCCCGCGCCAATGCCGCCGCCAACGCCAAGGCCAATGGCGGACGCCCGGAAACCGCGCTGATCCTCGCGATCTTCCAGGCCGATCAGGACAACACCCGGCGCATGCGGGAACTGGTCGATGCCGGCGAGTTCCCGAATGCCGCGCAGGTCGGTCGCGATGGCATTCGCGCCGCGTGGCTCGTTGCCCAGCACGCCGACAAGGATCCCGAACTGCAGCAGAAGCTGCTGAAGCTGCTGGAACCGCTGGCTGCCAAGGGCGAGATCGTGCCGCAGGATTTCGCGATGCTGGTCGATCGCGTCAACACCACGCAGGGCAAGCCGCAGGTCTACGGCAGCCAGTTCCGCTCGGTCGGCGGCATCAGCCATCCGCAGCCGATCGACGACGCAGCCGGCCTCGAGAAGCGCCGTGCCGATGCCGGCCTGATCCCGATGCGCGACTACGGCTGCCTGCTGCAGCAGTTCCACGGCATTCCGGTGGATCTCACGCCGCACGCCAGCGTCATCCGCTGAACCCGTGCCGGGCGAATCGCGTGACGATCCGCCCGGCTTCTCTTCTCTTGCCAACCGTGACCGACACCCTCGCATGAGCGACGACGCCCGCGCCCGCTACCCGCACTTCCTCGCCATTCCCACGCGCTGGAAGGACAACGACGTCTACGGCCACGTCAACAACATCGACTACTACTCGTTCTTCGATACCGTCATCAATCACTATTTGATCCGACACGGCCAGCTCGACATCCACCGTGGCGCGGTCATCGGCTTCGCCGCCGAATCGCACTGCAAGTACCTGAAGTCGCTGGCCTATCCGGAAGTGGTCGATGCCGGCCTGCGGGTCGCGAAGCTCGGCAATTCCAGCGTCCGCTATGAAGTCGGCCTGTTCCGCGAAGGCGATCGTGAGCCTGCCGCCGAAGGCTGGTTCGTGCACGTCTTCGTCGACCGCGAAACGCAGAAATCCCGCCCGATTCCGGAGGCCATCCGCAGCGCGCTGACCGCGCTGCTGGTCCCGTCCGCCACGCCCTGACCCCCCGCCGAACCCGACTCTCGCCATGATCAAGACCCGCGCCGCCGTCCTTCGCGAAATGGGCCTGCCGGCTCCGTATGCCGTCTCCAGGCCACTGCAGATCGACACCATCGACCTCGCCCCGCCCGGCCCCGGCGAACTACTGGTCAAGGTCACTGCCGCCGGCCTGTGCCACTCGGACCTCAGCGTGATCGACGGCACCCGCCCGCGCGTGATGCCGATGGCCCTCGGCCATGAAGCCGCCGCCACCGTCGTGGAGTGCGGCGCAGGCGTTTCCGGCTACCAGCCGGGTGATGCCGTCGTGTTCTCGTTCGTCCCTGCCTGCGGCCACTGCCAGCCCTGTGCCACCGGCCGCGCAGCGCTATGCGAACCGGGTGCGAAGGCCAACGTCGCCGGCACCCTGCTCAGCGGCGCGCGACGACTCAAGTTCCCGAATGGAGGCGTCGAGATCAATCACCATCTCGGCGTGTCGGGCTTCGCCGAATACGCCGTGGTCGCCGCCGCATCCGCGGTCAAGATCCGCCCCGGCCTCGCGCCGGAGATCGCCGCGCTGTTCGGCTGCGCCGTGCTGACCGGCGTCGGTGCCGTGGTCAACACCGCCAGGGTCACCCCCGGCTCGACCGTCGCGGTCTTCGGCCTTGGCGGCGTCGGCCTCGCCGCCCTGCTCGGCGCCCGCGCCGCCGGCGCCGGCACCATCGTCGCAATCGACCTGCTGGACTCGAAACTCGAACTGGCGAAATCGCTCGGTGCCACGCACGTCATCAACGCGAAAACGTCGGCCGATGTCGTCGCCGCAATCCGCGAAGCCACCCATGGCGGCGCCGAGTTCTCATTCGAAAGCGTCGGCAACGAACGGGTGCTGCAACAGGCCTACGCCGCCACCGCGCGCGGCGGCACGACCGTGACGATGGGCCTGCCACACCCGTCCAAGCAGTTCACGATCCCGGCCGTCAGCCTGACCGTGGAAGAGCGGACGGTGAAAGGCTCCTACATGGGCTCCGCCGTGCCCAGCCGCGATATCCCGCGCTTCGTTGCGATGTACGACGCAGGCCTGCTGCCGGTGGATCGCTTGCTGACACACCGCTTGCGGCTGGAGGACATCAACGAGGGGTTTGATGTGCTGGCGCGGGGCGAGGCGGTGAGGCAAGTGCTGGTGTTCTGATCGCCCGAGTGTTTATACGTTGCAAATACGGTCGAATTGGCCTCGGCACATGATTGCTGAAGGCATCTAGAGCCGCCTGAACAAGGATCGGCCGATGACCATCGCTAGGCTGCGCATCCCGGTCAAAATCGTCGAATCGCTGAAGGAACCACCTCCCAAGCCCAGTTACAGCGGCAAGCAAGTACTGCTGAAAGACTGTATTAGCGAATGCCTGTGCCGTGATGAAACCAAGTGTTTCTTCGCGTCGGTAGAGCAGTCAGCGGATGCCTTGCGAAAGCCCGACGCACCAAATGGTTGCTGGGAGATACGCCGCGAGATTTGGCCGCTCGAAAAAGCTAAATTATTTGAACCCGGCCTATTAAATCTCGGAGCCTGCTCCCTTAGGTTCGTTCCTATTTTTGGATGGCTAGGATCGCTCACGAGTCGTGCGGTAGGATAGCTAATTGCCACCACTACAAGAGGTAAATGTATGAGCTCTGGTGATCAAAGAGATATTAACGCTGTATTTACTCCTCGCAGGAATGATGTCAATGCGAAAATGTATGTAGACAGAGCAGATCTTGAAAAAGCTCTAACCAACGCAGTTAGCCGCTCTACACACTTGTTGCTCTTCGGCGAGAGCGGCAATGGAAAGTCTTGGCTCTACAAAAGAGTTCTTGAGATAAATAAAATTAATTACGTAGTCGCCAATTGCGCAAACGCGTCAATGAAGAGATCGCTCGTGGCAGAAATATGCTCCGTCGCACTACCGTCTGGGACTGCTATAAAGACATCGTACAGTGAAAAAAAAGGTGCGGAAGTAAAAGCATTTGGATTCGGCGGAAACCTAGGCCACGAAGAAAAATATGATGTCAAACAGCCCGATCCTCTGTATTCCGCATTTGAGGCTCTGTACTCATCCGCTAACGGTAAAACGTCTGTCATCGTATTTGATAATTTAGAACAAATATTTTCTTCTTCCGAATTAATGGCGGAACTTGCAAGCCTGATAATTTTGTTAGATGACTCTCGATATGCCAAGCTAAATGTAAAGTTTTTGATTGTGGGAACGCCAACAGGAATTCTTGATTACTTTCAAAAATCACCCAATATGGAGTCAGTTGCAAACAGAGTCACAGAATTGCCAAAAGTAGATTGTCTTAGCCATAGTCAAGTTCACCAACTAGTACATAAAGGGTTTGTTTTACTGCTGCAAGCGAGGATAAGTGCAACACAAGTAGATGATTTAGCCTCGCATATTTTTAACGTCACTCTTGGTGTTGCACAACGCGTGCACGAGTACTGTGAAACTCTTGCATATCTAATGCGGGATAGAAACTGGAACTACGAAGCTACTTATCTAGCTCAGGCTGATAAAGTTTGGCTAATGAATGGGCTTCGGCAATCCTATTCAGTGGTCGAAACTCATCTTAATAGCAAGAACACGGCGATTGCACGAAAAAATCAAGTTATATTTTCGATTGGCAAGGTTACCTCGCATCAATTTGACAGTAGCAGTATTGAAGGCTTAATCAATAGCCATTTTCCTGAGACTGTCCCAAATACAAATATGGGTTTGGGATCTATATTAGGAGAGTTATCGAAAGGCGAGACTCCGCTTTTAGTAAAAAACTTAAAAACAAATCAGTACAGAGTTAAAGATCCTCGATTTGTAATGTGTATTAGAGTAATGCTTTACAAGGATCGCGCCGGTCGAGTCGCTCGCAAACAATTTACTGCCTCGTAAACTGATCGCCGAGCGAACCCTCCGCGATCAGTAACGTAACGTTCGCTCTGCGCACGCTGCAGTAGTGCCACGAGACGAGGCTGCGCCGCAGAACGAGCGTCGGAGCCTCGGACCGCCCGGCTGGCCCGATCAACCCGCGGTGAACACCCGCTCCTCGGTCCGGCGCATGGTTTCCCGCAAGCCGCTGTTCGATTCGATGAAGCGCAGCGGATTCCGGATCAGCAGGCTGCGCGAGTTTTCCGCCAGCACGCGGCTTTCGAGATAGCGGGCGCTGCGCTTGTCGTCCTTCGTGGCCAGCTGACTGCGGCCGAGCTTGCGAGCCGCCGCGTCGCGATAGATGACATGGGACCGTTCGAACCATTCTGCGAGGCCTACGCGGATGGCGCCGCGCAGATGGCTGACGCTCCCGGCTTTCTCGCCGAGCAGCCGGCCCATGGTGCGGACGGCGGTCGCGAATTCGGCCTTGAGGCCGGGCTTGCCGTTTTCGGCTTCGGAATCGGCCTTGTTGAAGCAGGCCGGCAGGCTGCTGGTGTCGGCGAAGGCTTCCATCAATTCGCCGCTGAGCCGGAAGGCATCCGGCAGCTTCACATCGCGGTCGATCAGGTCCCAGGAGTTGTGGCCGTTGATCAGCAGGTTGCCGGGCAGCAGATGCGCAGCTTCCTGACGGAACGCGTGCGCCGTCAATGGCGCATTGGCTGCGCCGCTGCCGGGCGCGGTGTCGATCGACAGCGCACTCGTCTTCTGCAGCCGTGCGGGACCGGCTGCGATCGAGGATTCGGTCCAGTGCTTGCCGAGCCAGACACGCGCGGCGGCAAACAGCAGCATCGCCTTGCAGACCGCTTCGGCCTTGGCGATGGCGACGTCCTGCGCCACGGCTTCGAGCCGGCCGTGTTGATCGAGCGTGCGGCCACCATGGCCATCATCGACCCAGTCCTTGAGATCGACGATCAGATCGGACTGGCTGTAGCTGAAGCTTCGAGTAGCCATGGCATTCATGCCTCGTGCGGCAGGTGGATGGGCACGCGTGACGTCGATGCAACCGCGCAAACGGTAAACCGGGCGGCTGGGCTTTTGCCAGTGACGTGATGTGACAGGGCGTGCCTGCGCTGAGCGCGCGACGCGTCGTCGCGCCGGAATCGCCCAGCGCTTGTGCGCGGCGCACGCGTTGATGGCGCTGCGCAAGAAAAAGGCGGGGTTGCCCATCGGCAATCCCGCCTCGGTCCATCAACCGCGTCGGGCGATCAGACCGGCAACTGCATGTCCGCCACCATCGCCGACAGGAAGCGCGTGGCTTCGCCGCCGGTGACGCAGCGGTGGTCGAAGCTGACGGAGAGCGGCACGATCTTCGAGATGACGATCTGGCCGTTGACCGGCACCACGGCGTCGCGGATCGAGCCGGCGGCAACGATCGCGACGGTCGGCGGCACGATCACCGGCGTGGCGTATTTGCCGCCGAAGCGGCCGAAGTTCGACAGGGTGATGGTGTAGCCGCGCAGTTCCTCGGCCGGCACATTCCGGCTGCCGACGGCTTCCTTCATCTTGATGAGACCGGCGCGCAGCGAGTCCGGGCTGCGGCTGGCCACGTCCTGCAGCACCGCCACGAACAGGCCTTCCGGGGTGTCGACGGCCACGCCGAGGTGGATCTTCTCCAGCACGCGACGGCCGATCTCGGCCTGGTCGTACCAGGCGTTCAGCGACGGCTGCGCCTTGACGCCGGCGACCAGCGCGCGGATCAGGCGGATGGTCAGGTCCTGCTTGCCTTCCCACGCATGCAGCACCGCGTCGTCGGTGACGGTGGTCGGCATCACTTCATCGCGGGCCTGCGCCATGCTCAGCGCCATCGCCTTGCGCGGGCCACGCAGCTTTTCCATCGGGCCGACGTCGGTCAGGATCTTGTGCACGCGCTGCACGTCCGGCGCGGTGATCATGCCGTCCGGGCCGCTCGGCGTGACGATGGTCAGATCGACGTTCAGGCGATGCGCCAGTGCGCGCACGGCCGGCGTCACCTTGATGCCGGCGGCGGTGCCGACGGTGGTGGCCTTCTCGGCGACAACATCGTTGCTGCTCTTCATCGCGCCGACGACGGTGCCGGTATCGGTGATCGCGCCCGTGCGCGCACCGCCGTGGTCGACCACTGCCGCCGGTGCGGCTTCGGCGGCGGCATCGCCTTCGAATTCGACCAGCGGCTTGCCGACATCCATCGTGTCGCCGACCGCGCCGAACAGCTTCTTGATGACGCCGGCCTGCGGGCTCGGCACTTCGACGACGGCCTTCGCGGTTTCGACCGCGAGCAGCGGCTGGTCGACGGCGACGGTGTCGCCGACCTTGACGTGCCACTCGCGGATATCGGCTTCCTGCAGGCCTTCGCCCAGATCGGGGAGTTTGAAAATGCTCATGTGTTTCGGATTCCTGAATGCTTGAATGGGGCGGCGGCTTACTTCGGCGCGATGTCGAACACCTTGCGCACTTCGCGCAGGATGCGGTCGACATCCGGGATGTAGACGCGCTCCTGCTTGGCGAGCGGCATCACGGTGTCGTAACCGGCCACGCGCATCACCGGGGCGAACAGGGTCAGCAGGCCGTGTTCGGCAAGATTCGCCGCCACTTCGCTGGCCCAGCCGCCGGCGCGCGGCGACTCGGAGACGATCACGCAGCGGCCGGTCTTGGCCACGCTTTCGAGGATCGTGTCCATGTCCAGCGGCTTGAGCGTGGCGATGTCGACCACTTCGGCGCTGATGCCTTCTTCGGCAAGACGGTCGGCCACGAGCCGCGTGTCGTGCATCATCGCGCCCCAGCTGACCAGCGTGATGTCGGTGCCTTCGCGGTCGATGAAGCAGGTATCGAGCGGCAGCGCTTCGCCGGTGTCTTCGACCGGCTGCTTGAACAGGCGATACAGGCGCGTCGGTTCGAGGAAGATCACCGGGTCCGGGTCGCGGATCGCGGCCAGCAGCAGGCCGTAGGCGCGCGTCGGACTGCTCGGCGACACCACGCGCAGGCCCGGCATGTGGGCGAAGGTCGTTTCCAGCGATTCCGAGTGGTGTTCCGGCGCGTGGATGCCGCCGCTGTTCGGCGCGCGGATCACCATCGGGCAGGTCAGGCGGCCGCGCGTGCGATTGCGGTAGCGCGTGGCGTGGTTCACGACCTGATCGACACAGGGATACAGGAAACCGGAGAACTGGATTTCGGCCACGGCCTTGATGCCCTGCGTCGACAGGCCGATCGCCATCGCGGCCACCAGGGTTTCGGCCAGCGGCGTGTCGATGACGCGATCCGGTCCGAACTCGTCGAGCAGACCGAGCGTGGCGCGGAACACGCCGCCGTTGCGGCCGATGTCTTCGCCGAGGACGACAACCTCGGCATCGCGGCGCATCTCGCTGGCCATCGCCAGGTTCACCGCTTCGATCATGGTGAGATTCGGCATGTCAGTGCCCTCCCACCGGGCCGCGCGCCGCCACTTCGTCGCGCTGCCATTCCAGCGACTTCGGCAGTCGTTCGTACAGGTGCTCGAAGATCGCCTCCGGCGCCTGCGGTGCGGTCTTGAGGAATTCCTGCGCCGTGCTTTCGGCAATGGCGGTGCCGTCGGCGATCAGGGCGTCTTCGTCGGCCGCGGTCCAGAAGCCCCGGGCTTCGAGATAGGCCTTGTAGCGCTTCACCGGGCAGCGATCCCAGGCATCGGTCACTTCCTGTTCCGGGCGATAGCGGCGGGCATCGTCGGCGGTGGTGTGATCGTGCAGGCGGTAGGTCAGCGCTTCGACCAGGCTCGGGCCTTCGCCGTTGCGCGCGCGTTCGATCGCGCGCTCGAGCACGAAGCGGGTGGCGATCACGTCATTGCCGTCGACCTGTTCGCCGCTGATGCCGCCGGCCAGGCCCTTCTGCGCGAAGGTCTGGGCGCCGGTCTGGCGGTGGCTCGGCATCGAGATCGCCCAGCCGTTGTTGTTGACGAGGAACACGATCGGCAGGTTCCAGACTTTCGCGGCGCTGACCGCTTCGTACCAGTCGCCCTTCGACGTGGCGCCGTCACCGCAGGACGCCAGCACCACGCGCTTCTCGCCGCGCAGCTTCATTGCGTAGGCCACGCCGATGGCATGCGGGATGTGTGTCGCGATCGGCACCGACAGCGGGAAATCGTGATGGCTCGGCGTGCCGGCCGGGTAATCCATGCCGCGCTCGTCGCCGCCCCAGTACTGCAGGATGCGCACCATCGGCACGCCGCGGGCGAACTGCGCGGCGTATTCGCGATAGGCCGGAATGAACACGTCTTCCGCCTTCAGCGCATGGCCGATGGCGACACCGATCGCTTCCTGACCCAGCACGGCGGCATAGGTGCCGAGCTGGCCGGTGCGCTGCAGCGCCACGGCCTTCTTGTCGAACAGGCGCGTGCGCACCATCAGTTCGTACAGCGCGCGAGCCTGTTCGCGATCCGTCGCGAAGGCGGGCGGTTCGGCGGCGAGCGTGCCGTCCGGGTTCAGGAATCGGGTGAGATAGATGTCGTAGCTCGCGACTTTCGTCGTCGCCGAGCCGGGTGAGGTGTCGGGAATCGTCAAGGGCTCCACCATAGGTTGTTGAGACCGCGCGATTGCGCGCGGCCTGCGATGGGCGGACGGTAGCACGCGATTTGGACCGCTTGAATTCACGCAGTGCAGCATTTGGCCGCTCGCGAACCCGGTCTTGATCGATGTCAGGAAGTCTTGTCGGATCAGCGATTTATGCGATCCGGCGGCGCCGTGGGACGGGCCGCGAAGCCCGATTGCCGAGTCAGGTCGAGGAATCGAGCCAGCCGCGGCGCCGGGCCAGCCGGAACAGCAGCACGTTGCACAGCGTGACGACGAGGGCGGCACCGAGCACGTCGCTGACGAAATGCCCGCCCTGGATGATGCGGCCGAGGCCGATCAGCCCGCCGAGCGCATAGCCGCCGATCAGCCAGCGCCGCCGCTGCGCCGGGAACAGCCACGCGCCGGTGATCCAGAAGAAACCGGCACCGGCATGGGAGCTGACGAACGAGCAGTTGCGCCGGCACTGGTCGCTGATCGCGCCGGGTGCAACGTAATGACCGCTGCCGCCGTAATCGACGATCTGCGACGGCCGCGGCCGACCCCAGTGATCCTTCAGCACCGGGTTGATGACGATGCCGGGACCGATCGCCAGTGCTGCCACTGCGAGCGCGGCGCGGTTGCGGGTGAGTCGCCGGGCCGGGTCGCGGGCGGCGTGAATGATCACGCCGAGCAAGGCGAGCACGACCGCGATCGTCAGCCAGCGCGTGCCGAGATAGACGAAGCGCACCGGGCCGGCATCGCGCCAGAAAAAGCCTTCCGCCGCCGTGTAGAACGCGCCGCTGGCGATCGGATCGATCAGCGGGCCTGCGACATGCAGCGCCGTGAATGCAAGCGCAGCAAGCGCCGCGATGACCGCCAGCGGCAGCGGCCTGGCGGCGGGCTGCGCCATCAGTAGCCCTTGAAGCCGGCCAGATGCCAGACGTGGAAATCGAGCGCGTAGTCGCGGTGGATCGCGATGTGGATCGGCTCGATTTCCGCGGCGCTGTCGAAGCGCTCGGCCATGCCGGGCGGCAGCGCACCGTCGCGGCTGACGAAGACGAAGCTGCGGCCTTCGAGGCCGGCGAGCGTCGTGCTCATCGCGTAGTAGTCGTTCGGAATGCGGCGCGGGTTCCACTTCAGCATCGCCCGCCCCGCAGCGCCGGCATAGAAGCGGGCTTCGGCGATCAGATCGCGCGCATCGCCGAGCAGGATCGCGTCCGGATGCGCCGCCTGCCGCGCAGCGAGGGCTGCGCCGTACTCGCGCCAGCCGCGCACGCGCTTGTTCAGCACATCGTTCTTGCGCGTCAGCTCGATGCCGGCGGTATCGGCGATGACATCGAAGTGATAGGCCAGCGCGCCGACGACGACGTTCAGCGCGATGGCGGCCTTGAGCAGCCGCATGCGCTGGGCCTCGAGCAGCCGGGCGACGACGAAGATCGTGCCGCCGACATAGGCCATCGCCGACCAGTTGGCGTTGGCGCGGCCGAGCAGCGACTGCGCGGTGATCGCGCCGAGGAACGGCAGCGCGAAGCAGGCCAGCAGGCGGTAGCGCTCGTCCCGCATCCAGCCACGCGCGGCGGCGAGCTGCACCAGCCAGGCGATGAACAGCACCGGCCCCATGATGCCCAGCTGACCGGCGACGAAATCGCCGAAGGACTTCCAGTTCAGGCCCTGATGGCCGCCGTTGACGCCGTTCTCCAGCCCGGAGATCTGCGCGGTGTGGGCCAGGGTCGGCCAGCCGTTCTGCGCATTCCAGACGAGGTTCGGCGCGAACACGAGGGCAGCGACCAGCATCGTCGCGTACAGCTTCGGATTCGCGAAATGCCGGCGCAGGCTCGGGCTGATCGCCAGGTGCAGCAGCACCGACACCGCGAAGATGCCCATCGTGTACTTGGTCAGCAGGCCGAGTCCGCTGGCGAGGCCGGCGGCCAGCCACCAGTGCCAGCGATCGTCGTCGAGCGCACGCAGGTAGGCGTACAGCGCGGCGGCCCAGCACAGGAACAGCGGCACGTCGGTCGAGATGATCGCGCTCGACAGCGCGACACCCGGCAGCGTGATGAAGGTGATCGCGGTCCAGAACGCGATGCGCGCACCGAACAGCCGCTGAGTGATCGCCCAGATCAGCAAGGTGGTCAGCGGATACAGCAGCAGCGCGCCGCTCTTCACGCACAGCGCGGTGTCGCCGCAGACCGCCGTGGTGCCGGCTATCACCGCCGCGATCATCGGCGGCTTCGAGAAATAGCCCCAGTCGAGTGCCTGCGACCAGGTCCAGTACTGCGCCTCGTCGACGTACAGGTCGAGCCCGCTGGCGGCGATCGCCAGCGCCCGGTACACGGTCAGCGCCAGCAGGATCGCGAGCAGCCACGGCAGGCCGCGGCGGTCGGACGGGTGCGGCGGCGGAGGGATCGGGGAGGCGGCCAAGACAGGGGATCGGGGCGGTGAAAGCTGGGGCATTCTAGCGGCGCGCTGTGGTCTAATCCGCGTCATGACCCTGATGATCCGACTTCGGCAGCCGTTGCCTGCCGTGCTTCACGTGTCCCCGTCCCCCGCCGCGCACGTGTTGTCGCGCGGGGTGCCGCCGGCATGAAGGCCCGCTACTACGAGTTGCTGCTCGGCCTGCGCTATACCCGCGCCAAGCGTCGCAACCACTTCATTTCGTTCATTTCGCTGGCCTCGATGCTCGGCATCGGGCTGGGCGTGGCGACCTTGATCGTCGTGCTCAGCGTGATGAACGGCTTCGAGAAGGAACTGCGTTCGCGCATCCTCGGCATGGCCTCGCATGCGACCATCTCCGGCAACAGCGAAGGCCTGCCGGACTGGCCGTCGGTCGCCGCGATGGCGATGCGCAACGGCAAGGTTGCCGGCACTGCGCCGTACATCGAAGGCGAGGCGCTGGTGAAGGTCGGCCCGGAAATCTCCGGCACCGTGATGCGCGGCATCCTGCCGGAAGAGGAAGCGAAGGTTTCCGAGATCGGCGTGCACATGCAGAGCGGGTCGCTCACCGACCTCAGGCCGGGCGAGTTCAACATCGTGCTCGGCTTCGAGCTGGCGCAGCAGCTCGGCGTGGTGCCGGGCGAAAAGGTCGACCTGATGATTCCGCAGCTCAGCGTCACGCCGGCCGGCGTGCTGCCGCGCTTCCGGCGCTTCAACGTCGTCGGCGTGTTCCGCATCGGCATGTACGAGTTCGACCGCGGGCTGGTGCTGATCCACATGGCCGATGCCGCTGCGCTGTATCGCCTTGGCGACAACGTCACCGGCGTGCGCCTGAAGCTGAACGACCTGTTCCAGGCGCCGAAAGTGGCGCGCGAAATCGCCGAAGCGACGCCCGGGGCCTTTTTCGTCAGCGACTGGACGCGCAGCCACGCGAACTTCTTCCGCGCCGTGGCGACCGAGAAGACGGTGATGTTCCTGATCCTGTCGATGCTGGTCGGCATTGCCGCGTTCAACATCGTCTCCACGCTGGTCATGGTGGTGCAGGACAAGCAGGCCGACATCGCCATCCTGCGGACGCTCGGCGCCACGCCGCGCTCGATCATGGCGGTGTTCATGGTGCAGGGCTCGGTGATCGGCGTGATCGGCACCGTGGTCGGCGTCAGTCTCGGCGTGCTGCTGGCGCTGAACGTGCAGACCCTGGTGCCACTGCTCGAAGCCGCGACCGGCCGCCAGTTCCTGTCGCCGGACATCTACTACATCAGCGACCTGCCATCGGACCTGAAGCTGGCCGATGTCGTGCAGATCAGCATCCTGTCGCTGGCGCTCGGCCTGCTGTCGACCCTGTATCCGGCGTGGCGGGCTTCGCGCGTGCAGCCGGCGGAGGCGTTGCGATATGAGTAGCGCGATGAATCCAGACATCGTCATCGCCTGCCACGGCCTTGCCAAAACCTTCGACGACGGTCGCCTGAACCTGACCGTGTTCGAGGGCATCGATCTCGAACTGCGCCGCGGGGATCGCGTGGCGATCGTCGGCTCCAGCGGCGCCGGCAAGAGCACCCTGCTGCACATCCTCGGCGGCCTCGATTCGCCGTCAGCCGGCACGGTGTCTGTGGCCGGGCGCGAAATGAGCGCGCTGAGCGATGCCGAACGCTCGCGCGTGCGCAATGCCAGCCTTGGCTTCGTCTATCAGTTCCACCATCTGCTGCCGGAGTTCACGGCGCAGGAAAACGTGGCGATGCCGCTGCTGATCCGGCGCACGCCGCAGGCGGAAGCGTACGCGACGGCAGCGCGGCTGCTGGAGCGCGTGGGCCTTGGCAAGCGGCTGGATCACAAGCCGGGCGAACTGTCCGGCGGCGAACGTCAGCGGGCGGCGGTGGCGCGGGCGCTGGTGACCAAGCCGGCCTGCGTGCTGGCTGACGAGCCGACCGGCAACCTCGACACGCGCACCGCCGAAACGGTGTTCGAGCTGATGCTGGAGCTGAACCGGGAGCTGGGCACCAGCCTGATCGTGGTCACCCACGACCTGAAGCTGGCCGCACGCATGGATCGCATCTGGTCGTTGCAGTCGGGCGGCCTCGTGCCGATAACCCCCGAACTGCTGGCAGCGGGTGCCCGGCCGGGCTGATTCCGCCCCGCTGCCCGGTGCCGCAGGACGCGGCACCCTCGCCGCCCCTTGGTCGCCGCTGCCGCTGGTCATCGCGTTCACGATTGGCGCGCTCGGCCTGCTGCAGTGGCCGTCAATCCCGTCCGTGCGGTGGCTGCTGCTGGCGCTGCCAGCGCTGCTGGTTCCAAAACCGTGGCGATGGCTGACGCTGGCCGTGATCGCCGGTGCGGCGCTGACCGCGATCCGGGCGCAATCCGTGATCGATGCGCGCTGGCCGGTCGAGCGCTTCGGCGAAACGCGCTGGGTCGAGGGGACGATCGCTGCGCTGCCGCAGGCCAGCGCGGGTGCTGCGATCGAGCCATCGGCAGCGACCGACAACCCGGGCGACGCGCCCGACACCCGCACCTGGCGCTTCCGCTTCGATCCCGCTGCCAATGCGCGGGCGGATGGCCTGCCGCCGCATGTCCGCGTTGCCTGGTATCGCAGCGACGAAACCCTGCGTGCCGGCGAGTGCTGGCGGCTGCGGCTGAACCTGCGCACGCCGCACGGCAGCGCCAATCCGGGCGCGTTCGACTACGAGGGCTGGCTGTTCCGGCAGGCGATCGGCGCAACGGCAACGGTGCGCGGCGCCGAGCGCTGTGCTGCGCATCACGGGTACTGGCTGCTGCGCGGGCGGCAGGCGTTCGCCGATCAATTGTCGACCTGGCTGCCGGGCCACCCCGCCCTGCCGATGGTCGCCGCGCTGACACTCGGCGACACCTCCGGGCTCGACGACGAGGACTGGCAGGCGTTCCGGCTGACCGGCACCACGCACCTCGTCGCGATCTCCGGCTTCAATGTCGCGATCGTCGCCGGCGTGATCTTTTTCCTGCTGCGCGGCCTGTGGCGCCGCTCGACGCGGCTGTGCCTGTGGCTGCCGGCGCCGCGGGCGGCCATGATCGGATCGGTGCTGGTCGCGCTGCTGTATGCGCTGCTGGCCGGCTTCGATCCGCCAGTGCAGCGCGCGGCGCTGATGTTGTTGCTGCTGGCATTGGCCGGATGGTGGGGCGGACTCGGTCAGCCGGCGCGCGCGCTGGCCCTGGCCTGGCTGATCATCGTCGCCGGCGATCCGCTCGTGCTGCTGTCGCCCGGCCTGTGGCTCAGCTTCTCGGCGGTCGCCGCGATCTTCTATGTCGCCGGCGGCCGGCTCGGCGCGGTGTCCGGCTGGCGCGCGGCGATTCAGGTGCAGTTGAGCTTAAGCCTGATGCTGGCGCCGCTCGCCCTGTTCTGGTTCCAGGGCACCAGCCTGACCGGGCCGCTGGTCAACCTGCTGGCGGTGCCGGCAGCGGCGGTGCTGACGCCGGCGCTGATCGGCGCGCTGCTGCTGGCCTGGGTCGTTCCGGTGATCGGCCTTCCGGTGCTGGGCGGCGTCGCCGACGTGCTGGCGTACTCGCAGGACGGCCTGATCGCGCTTGCGCAGGCCACGCCGCAGGCCTGGGCGGCGGCCAGTCCAGAAGCGGCGGCGCTGCTGCTGGCACTGATCGGCGCGCTGGCGCTGTTCGCGCCGGCTGCATTGCCGCTGCGCGTGTTCGGCGTGATCGCGTTCGCCGCCGTGCTGTTGCCGCCGCCACGCGCGGTCGATTCCGGCTTCCGGCTCACCGTGCTCGACGTCGGTCAGGGCCTGGCCGTGGTCGTCCAGACGCGCAATCACGCGCTGCTGTTCGACGCCGGCCCGGCCTACGCCGGCAGCTTCGATGCCGGGCGCGCGGTGGTGGTGCCGGTCCTGCTGCGCAATGGCGTGCGACGGCTCGATCGCCTGATCGTGTCGCACGGCGATCTCGACCATCGCGGCGGTGTCGATGCCGTGCTCGCCGCCATTCCCGCGACCCAGCGCAGCGGCTTTGGCAGCGATCAGCCCTGCGTGGCGGGCGACCATTGGCAATGGGATGGCGTCGCCTTCACCGTGCTGGCGGGGCCGGAACCGGGGCTGTCGGACAATGACGGCTCCTGCGTGCTGCGCATCGCGTTCGGGCAGCAGGCGGCGTTGCTGACCGGCGACATCGAGGCCGAAGCCGAAGCCCGGCTGCTGGCGCGCGAGTCGCCGGACGCGCTGCGGGCCGATCTGCTGGTGGCCCCGCATCACGGCAGCCGCACGTCGTCGAGTGCCGCGTTCATCTACGCGGTGCAGCCCAGGCTCGTGGTCTACAGCGCTGGCTGGCATCACCACTTCGGACACCCGGCCCGAGTCGTCGTCGATCGCTATGCCGAGCTTGATCTGCGTCAGGTTTCGACCGGCGACGACGGCGCGGTGGCTGTCAATTTCGGCATGACGAAATTACGCTTCGATCTATACCGACAGACGTCGCCGCGACTCTGGTCGACCCCCGCCGATCACGCGTGGTGGCCGCGACCGGATGTTGCGGAATGACGCAGCGCTGGCCGACACCGTGCACCATGAGGGCTTCCGATGATCCGCTTTTCTCGCCGCGCTGCCGCGCTGCTGCTGTTAACCGCCGCCCCGATGCTGGCATCCGCGTTGGCCGATCTCAGCGGCACCCGCACCGTCACGCTGCACGGCAATGGCGGCGAAAAGGTGGTGATCGGCAAGGTCACGTTCGCGCGCAATGGCGATGGCTACCGCTTCACCTACATGGCGGACAAGCAGGCGTTCGAGGAGCGCTTCCTGGCCATGCGGCCGTTCGGCTGTCTGGACGGCGAGACCGTCAGCCTGTGCCATTTTCCGTTCGCGTCGCCGCAGGTGATCACCGCCAGCGACCTGACCGATCTCGAATACCAGTTCATGTTCCTGCAGAAACCGCGCGCCTCGGTCAGCCTGAACCCGGATGCCGGCGTGTACTACGAAATGAAGCTGGTCGACGGCCACATCGAGGGCGTGCTGAAGGAAGTCGACATGGGGCCGATCGTCGCCCCGGAAGGCAAGCAGGCGCGGCCGATCAAGCGCGAAGACCTGTTTGCCGTCGACACGAGCGGCAAGTGGCTGCCGCGCCTGACGATTGACTGACGATCGACTGACGATCGACTGACCCCCGCTGTGGCAGTGGCGCCGCTGGCGCGGACAGGCCGCGATCAGGCGGCCTGCGCGGCCCATCCGCAAGATTCGGTGCCGCCCGCGGTCAGCGGGCCGGCAGCCGGACTTACCAGAGCACCTTCGGCCAGTTGCGCTGGCCATCGGCGATGAACTGCTCGCGCTCGGCAAGCCATTCCGTGCGGGTATCGAGGTCGTAGTTCAGGTACAGCTTGCCGTCGACCACCGACCAGGCTTCCGGATCGGTCTTGGCCGTGTAGTTGTGCGAGACCGCGTACGCGCAGTAGCCGCCGAACTGAGGCGCGTACTGCTCCGGCGCGGCACGGAACAGGTCGCGATGTTCAGCCGACGCGAACAGCCAGCGCGCGCCATTCCATTCCTCCGCGAACTCGGGCGAGCCTTTGACCGGCTTCTGGTCGGTGAAGTACGCCACGGCGTCATAACCGCCGATGGCCGCGCCATTGGCCACATGCACCGACTGCGTCGCGAACATCCCGATCGATCGCAGCCCGAGCACGACCGCCACAGCCAGCACGGCCACGACACCAACGCCAACCCACAGTTTCTTTTTCATGAATTTTCCCTGATCAGTGAATGTTCCCGGGCCTTGCCCGGCGTAGGGCTACGCCATCCGGCAGTGCCCCGCTGGCGCCAAGCCCACCGCAAGAACGTGGAACGATGATCCAGTATATGCATGCTGCATGCATTTTACCAGCAGCGAGCACCGCGTGGCGTCGGTTTCGGTGCTGGATCGGCAATACGGGCACCCGCGTGCTGGCGCAGGAACCCCGGCGTCGACCCGGTGCCGCGCGTCAGTCGTCCAGCGGACAGTTTGCGCAAGCGCGCTCGTCGCACAGGCGGCAGATCGTGAACGCCCGCCGGGTGTCGGTGCCGCGCAGCGACTTCAGCAGCACTTCGGCGATCGTGGCCAGCTGCTCGCGCTGCGTCGGCGACAGCACGGTGACCGCCTTGTCCAGCGCGGTCTGCCGGCCCGCCAGCAGCTTGCGTCGGCGTCGCGCGCCGGCGTCGGTGAGATGCAGGGCCACGGCCCGGCCATCGCTGGCGGCGCGACGTTCGACCAGTCCGGCAACGACCAGCCGATCCACCAGCCGCACCGTGCCCGGATGCGAAAGCCGCAGCAGTCGCGCGAGAAAATCGATGGAGCAACCGGGCGCATGACCGATGGAGACCAGCGCGGCCGGCGCTTCCCCGCCGATCTCGGTCCGGGCTTTCGCGTCGTCGTGGATTTCGTCCGCGAGCGCCACGGCCAGGGCACCCAGCAGGTTGCCGGTGCGCGCGCTCAGCGTCGCCTCGTCCAGATCCGGTTCCATGGTCCGCTCCCATATGTATGCGGCCTGCATACTACAAGAAGCGTGGGAAGCGCCTGCGACTCGTCCATGGACGCGCCGGCGTGGCGGACGCCGGCTGGCGGGTCGGCGGCGGTGCGGCCGACGACTGCCGCCGACGGCCGCGCGATCAGCGAACGATCAGAGAATCGTCGGGTTCGGCGCGTCGCCATAGACGGCGACCGGGTCGAACATCTTTTCGCTTTCCTCGAACTTCAGCACCCGCTTGAAGTCGCCATCGGCTTCGCTGGCACCGGTCGGAATCGAGCGATAGAAGCACGAGCGATAGCCGACGTGGCAGCTGGCATCGCCCGGGATTTCGACGCGCAGCCAGACCGCGTCCTGATCGTCGTCGATGCGCATCTCGACCACCTTCTGCACCAGGCCGGAAGTCGCGCCCTTGTGCCACAGCACCTTGCGCGAGCGGCTGTAGTAGTGCGCTTCGCCGGTGACGATCGTGCGCTTCAACGCTTCGGCGTTCATGTAGCCGAGCATCAGCACTTCGCCGGTCCTGGCCGCCGTGGTGACGCAGGCGATCAGGCCGTGCTCGTCGAACTTCGGCGCCAGGTCATGGCCTTCCTCGACCTGCTCGATGGTCTTGCGCGCCTCGAACGCGACATCGCCGGTCGCGGTGCTGACGGAAGCGGGAGTGGCGGGGTTCGAAGCGGCAGTCATGGCAATCTCAGCGGTGAACAGGCCCGAAACGGAGCCGGCGGGCGGCGATTATAAACGCGCCGCCCGCACCATCCGCCGCCGACCGCCGCCGCTGCCGCGAAATCGCGGCGCCGATCCGGCGCCTGCCGAGCCGACTACCGCGGTTGCCGCCCTCAGTTCTCGACCTGGCGGCCGGGCGAGTACCGGTCATCGCGACGATCCTGCTGGGTCGGCGGCGTCGGCGGTGTCTGCTTCGGCGGTCGCGTGCCGTTCGGCGGGAAGCCCGGCGGCAGACGCGGCGGCGCGTCCTGCTGCGGACCGCCCGATCCACCGGGACCCGGACCCGGCGGCGGGCCCGGACGAGGCTCGGGGCGCGGACCCTGCGGCGGATACTGGCGCGGCGGCGGCGGTGGCGGCGGCTCGGTCGAGCGGTCATAGATCGGCGGCGGCGGACGGCTGCCGCCACGACCGCCACCACTGTTGCCACCGTCGCGGTCCGGGCCACGATCGTACGGATTGCCGTTCCCCGGCGGCGTCGGGCGCGGCGGGTAGCCGTACGGCAGCGGCGGCGTGCGGCCGGGCGACTGCGGACGATCATCCGGATCGCGCGGCGGACGCCGCGGCGGGTTCGGATCACCCGGAATCGGCGGCTCCGAGTACGGCGGACGCTGGCCATGATCGCGGTCACGATCGTGATAGCGGTCGTCGTTGCGGTCCGGACGGTACGGCCGGCCGCGGTAGTAGCCGCCGTTCGGTCCGTAATACGGCCGGCCATCGTAGTAGCCGCCGCTGTAATAGAAGCCGCCGTAATAGCCCGGCGAGTAGTAGCCGGGGCCGTAGTAGCCCGGACCGTAATAGCTTTCCGGGTAGCCGTAGGACTCGTATCGGTACTCGCTGTAGCCGCCGCCCTGCACCTCGTCGTAGTCGCGGCCGTCGTCGTAGACCTCGTACGGCGCGCAGGCGCTGACCAACGCGGCAAAGCCAAGGAGAGCGGCGATACGGGCAGTCACGGCGGTTCTGTTCATGACTCCGCAGCTTACGCCGGCGATCTGAATTGCTGCTGAATCCGCGCGCCGCTCATCGGCTGGGACCCGCCCAGCCCGCCTTGATCAACCCGGGTTCCGCGCCACCGCGCCTTTCATCACGCCTTCGTAGGCGCGCACCTGCACCGAGCGGCCGGGCCGGCGCGCCGCGAGCTGCATCGCGAGGTGGTCGGCGATGCATTCGACGGTGGTGTCGGCATCCAGCACGTCGCAACGCGCCGCCGGCAGTTCGATCGCGAACGCGCCTTCGGCCGCGGTGTACTCGTAGCGATGGCGGCCGTTGGCGGCCGACACCAGATCCTCGCGGGTGCCGAGGTAGATATCGGCCCAGCGCGCGGCCTGCTCGGCCTCCAGCGCGGCATCGCGCTGACCATCGACCCGCAGCTCGATCCGCGAACGATGGCCGTGGGCAATGCGCTGGCAATGCCCATCATGCTTTTTCAGGCCGTGCGTGTAGTGGTAGTAGGCGCCATCGATGCGTTCGGTGCGCAGGGTCAGCCCGATCTCGGCGACGTTCGGCGGGACGACTTCCGCCAGCACCGGCTTCAGGAACGCGATGACGGCATCGGCCGTCACGGTCTCGGCATCGAGCAGGCTGATCGCGATCGCCGGCGAGGCGTGGATGATCGGTCCGGCGGCCGGCCCGCGGAATTCCAGCTCGACCCGACCACCGGCTTCGTGCAGCGACAGCCCGGCGTGGCGGCGCGGTACCAGCAGCGTGTGATCGGCGCTGTTGTCGAGCGCTCGCTTCAGCCGTTTCTTGACCTCGCCGAAGTCCAGCACCATCGACTGCGCGTCGAGTTCGCCGGTCAGTTCGATGTCGACGATCCAGCTTTCGCCGACCACCCCGCGAACCGCGTCGAGATAGGCGCAGTCGATGACGGTCAGTTGCTCGACGAACAGGCTGGACAAACGGGAAGCCGCGCGAAACATGGCGTGTGGCGTGTGGGAAAAGCGATGCACAGTGTAGCGCCGCAGGACCGGCCGGCTCGAAGATGCGCTGTCGGCCGCATCGGCCGCGCTGCCGGAGGCCTCGATCATGTCGCGCATCATCGCTGCGTCGCTAGCCGTCCTGACCACCCTGCCGGGCCTCGCCGCCGCCGAGGTGCTGTCGGCGTCCGATACCGCCTTCGTCGCCCGCAATCGCGCGACGATCGACGCTCCGCCGGCCAAGGTCTGGGCGCAGCTCGTGCAACCCGCGCGCTGGTGGAGCCCGGCGCACAGCTGGTCCGGGGATGCCGCGAACTTCTCGCTCGATCTGCGCGGCGGTGGCTGCTTCTGCGAACGCCTGCCGAACGGCGGCGGGGTCGAACATCAGCGCGTCGTGCAGGTGATGCCGGAGCGCCTGCTGCGCCTGTCCGGCGGCCTCGGCCCGCTGCAAGCGGAGGCGCTGGCCGCCGTGATGAGCTGGGACCTGAAGGCCGACGGCGAGCGCACCGTGCTGACCCAGACCTACAAGGTCGGCGGGACTGCCGATGGCGGCCTGAAGGGCTGGGCGGCGCCCGTCGACGGCGTGATCCGCGAGCAGTTCGAACGGCTGCAGCGGCTGATCGAGACCGGCTCGCCGGAGCTGCCCAAGCCGCCGCCATCGACGACACCGTAGCGATCCGTCCGGGCGGAATCCGTCCGGCGACCTTGCCGAACGGTGGCGTTGCGACGCGGCAGTTTAGAATCGCGACCTTTCCAGCATCCGCCGCGCTCGCCATGTCCGTCACTACCCGCTTCGCTCCCAGCCCGACCGGTTTCCTGCACATCGGCGGGGCCCGCACGGCGCTGTTCTCGTATCTGTACGCGCGGCGCTTCAACGGCAGGTTCCTGCTGCGGATCGAGGACACCGACCGCGAGCGCTCGACCCAGGAAGCGGTCGACGCGATCTTCGAAGGCATGGCCTGGCTCGGCCTGAATGGCGACAACGCCGAACCGATCTACCAGACCCAGCGCTTCGATCGCTACCGGGAAGTGATCGCGCAGATGCTCGAAGCCGGCACCGCCTACCACTGCTACGCCAGCAAGGAAGAGCTCGACGCATTGCGCGCCGAGCAGATGGCGAACAAGCAGAAGCCGCGCTACGACGGTCGCTGGCGGCCCGAAGCCGGCAAGGTGCTGCCGGCGCCACCGGCGGGCGTCAACCCGGTCGTGCGCTTCAGGAACCCGGTCGAAGGCGAAGTGGTGCTGAACGATCTGATCAAGGGCACGATCACGTTCGCCAGCGATGAGCTCGACGATCTGATCATCGCCCGCGCCGACGGCACGCCGACCTACAACTTCTGCGTCGTCGTCGACGACATGGACATGGGCGTGACCCACGTCATCCGCGGCGATGACCACGTCAACAACACGCCGCGCCAGATCAACATCCTGCGCGCGCTCGGTGCCACGCCGCCAGCCTACGCGCATGTCTCGATGATCCTCGGCGGCGACGGCGCCAAGCTGTCGAAACGCCACGGCGCGCTCGGCGTCATGGAATACCGCAGCATGGGTTTCCTGCCGGAAGCACTGCTGAACTACCTCGTGCGCCTCGGCTGGAGCCACGGCGATCAGGAACTGTTCACGCGCGAGGAGATGATCGCCAAGTTCGACTTCGATCATGTTTCGGCGAGCCCGGCGCGCTTCGACATGGAAAAGGCCTGGTGGGTCAACCACCAGTACCTGAAGTCGGTCGATCCGCACGTGGTGGTGCCGGAATTCCAGTGGCATCTGGAAAGGATCGGCGTCGACATCAGCCAGGGCCCGAGCCTGATCCCGATCATCGAGCAGCAGCGCGAGCGCTGCCGTTCGCTGGTGGAGATGGCCGAGAAGTCGAAGTTCTTCTTCGCCGAGCTCGACGGCTACAACGAGAAGGACGCGGCCAAGCACTTCAACCCGGCAGCCCTCGCGCTGCTCGACGAACTGCGCGCGCAGCTCGAAGCGCTGCCCGACTGGACCACCGAAGCGCTGCATGCGGCCGTCAACGGCTTCGCCGAAGCCAAGGGTCTGGGCCTCGGCAAGATCGCGCAGCCGATCCGTGTCGCGGTCTGCGGCATGGCGGTATCGCCACCGATCGACGCCACGCTGTTTCTCGTGGGACGTGAGCGAACGCTTGCGCGGCTGGCAGCCGCCGTCGCCCGCCTGTAATCGCAAGCCCTACGAAGCTGCACCACGAACAACGGAACACCAACACCATGTCGATTCAAATCACTTTTCCGGACGGCAACATCAAGTCGTTCGAGACGCCGCCCACCGGCCTCGCCATCGCCACCGGCATCTCGCCCGGCCTCGCCAAGAAGGCGGTGGTGGTCAAGGTCAACGGCGAACTGTGGGACCTGACGCGGCCGATCGATCGCGATGCCGCGTTCGAGATCGTCACCCGCGACAAGCCCGAGGCGCTGGAAGTCATCCGCCACGACGCTGCGCACGTGCTGGCGCAGGCGGTGCAGGAACTGTTTCCGGGCACGCAGATCACGTTCGGGCCGTCGACCGAATACGGCTTCTATTACGACTTCGCGCGCGACGTGCCGTTCACCGATGCCGATCTGGCAACGATCGAGCAGCGCATGCGCAACATCGTCAAGCGCGATCTGCCGATCGTGCGCGAAGTCTGGTCGCATGAAGACGCGGTCAAGCATTTCGAGAAGGCCGGCGAAAGCTTCAAGGCCGAATGGATTCGAGACGGCATCAAGGCCGACGAAGAACTGACCATCTACAAGCAGGGCGATGCCTGGCTCGACATGTGCCTGGGCCCGCATCTGCCGTCGACCGGCAAGGTCGGCACCGCGTTCAAGCTGACCAAGGTCAGTGGCGCCTACTGGCGTGGTGATGCCAACAACGCGCAGTTGCAGCGCATCTACGGTCTGGCCTTCGCCAACGATGCCGATCTGGACGCGCACCTGAAGATGGTCGAGGAGGCCGAGAAGCGCGATCACCGCAAGCTCGGCAAGCAGCTCGATTTCTTCCATCAGCAGGAAGAAGCGCCGGGCATGGTGTTCTGGCACCCGAAGGGCTGGGCGATCTGGCAGGCGGTCGAGCAGTACGTCCGCAAGGTCTACAAGAAGAGCGGCTACCAGGAAGTGAAGGGGCCGCAGATCATGGACGTGAGCCTCTGGAAGAAGAGCGGTCACTGGGACAACTACCAGGACAACATGTTCTTCACCGAGAGCGAGAAGCGCACCTACGCGGTCAAGCCGATGAATTGCCCGGGCCACGTGCAGATCTACAACGCCGGCCTGCACAGCTACCGTGACCTGCCGATCCGCTACGCCGAGTTCGGCGGCTGCCATCGCAACGAGCCGTCCGGTGCACTGCACGGGATCATGCGCGTGCGCGCGTTCACGCAGGACGATGGCCACATCTTCTGCATGGAAAGCCAGATCGAATCGGAAGTCACCGCGTTCCATTCGCAGGCGATGCAGGTTTATTCCGACTTCGGCTTCACCAATGTCGACGTCAAGCTGGCGCTGCGCCCAGACAAGCGTCTCGGTGACGACGCCACCTGGGATCGCGCCGAGGACGCCCTGCGCGCGGCATTGCGCGCTGCCGGTGTCGCGACCTGGACCGAGCTGCCGGGCGAAGGCGCGTTCTACGGCCCGAAGATCGAATACCACCTGAAGGACTCGATCGGCCGCGCCTGGCAGGTCGGCACGATGCAGGTCGACTTCATGATGCCGGAGCGTCTGGACGCGAACTACATCGACGAGCACTCGCAGCGGCAGCGGCCGGTGATGCTGCATCGTGCGATCGTGGGGTCGATGGAGCGCTTCATCGGCATCCTGATCGAGCATCACGCCGGTGCCATGCCGTACTGGCTGGCCCCGGTGCAGGCGGTGGTCACGCCGATCGTCTCCGATGCCGACGGCTACGCCAGCGAAGTGGCCGCGGCGCTGTCGGAACTGAACGTGCGCGTGCAGACCGACCTCCGCAACGAGAAGATCAACTACAAGATCCGCGAGCACAGCCTGCAGAAGGTACCGGTGATCCTCGTCGTCGGCCGCAAGGAAGCCGAGGAGCGCACCGTCACGATTCGCCGCCTCGGCTCGGAGCGTCAGGAAACGCTGTCGCTGGCGGAAGCGCTGGACCAGCTGAAGCCGGCCTGAAGCCTGCTGGACCGTGGCCGAAGGCATTTCGGCCACGTTCTTGCTAAAACGGATGCATGAGGCTGCCGACCGCCGGGCTGATCCCCGGCGGTTTTGCGTTCAGCCACCCGACTCTGGAGCGAATCTGGTCATGCGAAACCTGTCTTGTCCCGCCCCGTCGACGGTGTCGATCTCACGCCGCATGGCGGTCGTTGCAACGGCGTTCGCAGCGGTCGTGCTTGCTGGCTGCGCCAGCCTGCCGAGCCTGCCGTTTGCGTCTGCCCCGAAGCCGCCGATCGCGAAGCAGGTGCCGTACACGGTGACCTCGCCGAACGGCGACCGGGTCGATCCGTACTACTGGCTGCGCGACGACACCCGGCAGTCGAACGACGTGCTGGACTATCTGAAGGCCGAAAACGCCTATCGCGATGCCGTGATGGC
Organism: Nevskia sp.; assembly: GCF_021732705.1. Classification (GTDB taxonomy): domain Bacteria; phylum Pseudomonadota; class Gammaproteobacteria; order Nevskiales; family Nevskiaceae; genus Nevskia. The sequence continues at coordinate 267,379 of NZ_JAKFUM010000002.1, forward strand.
TCACACCGCGCCGCTGCAGCAGAAGCTGTACGACGAGATGGTGGCGCGGCAGAAGCCGGACGACGCCACGGTGCCGGTCTGGGACAACGGCTACTGGTATTGCAGCCGCTTCGAGCCCGGGAAGGAGCATGCGATTCAGGCCCGCCGCCAGGGACAGCGCGACGCGCCCGAGGAAGTCCTGATCGACGGCAACGCGCGCGCGATCGGCGCCTCGTTCTATTCGCTGGGTGGGCTCGATGTCAGCCCGGATGGCCAGAAGCTGGCGTTCACCGAAGATCTGGTGGGCCGGCGCCAGTACGTGATCAAGGTGAAGGATCTGGCGACCGGCGAACTGCTGCCGGACGTCATCGAGAACGCCGAGCCCGATGTGCTGTGGGCGGCCGATGGCAAGACCTTGCTGTACATCGAGAAGGACCCGGTCACGCTGCTGTCGACGCGGGTCAAGCGTCACCGCCTCGGCACCCTGTCGGTCAGCGATGTCGTCGTCCATGACGAGAAGGACACCAGCTACTACCTGAGCCTGAGCCGCGCCAGCTCCGGCAAGATGCTGTTCATCAACTTGACCAGCACGCTCCAGAGCGAGGTCCGCTACGCCTACAGCAGCGACGCCCGACTCGCCTTCAAGCCGGTGCTGCCGCGCGAGGCCGGGCACTTGTACAAGGCCGATCACGATGGCCGCGACTTCATCGTGCTGAGCAACTGGAAGGCGCAGAACTTCCGCGTGCTCCGCGCGCCGGTGAAGACCAGCAGCCGCAAGGGAACCTGGAAGGAAGTGCTGCCGGCACGCCGCGATGTGCTGATCGACGGCTTCGAGATCCATCAGGACGCGCTGGCGCTGAACGAGCGTGCCGATGGCCTGCTGAAGCTGCGCGTGCATCCGTGGAAGGCCGGCACCTCATTGAAGCAGGACGTCGTCATCGCGGCCGACGAACCGGCGTACACGATGGATCTCGTCGAGACGCCCGGCATCACCGGCCCCGGTGGGGCGCAGAAGCTGCGCTACCGCTACAGCTCCCTGATCACCCCGGCGACGACCTACGACTACGACCTGAAGACCGGCCAGCGCGAACTGCTGAAGCGCACCGAGGTGCTTGGCGGCTTCGACAGCGCGAACTACCAGACCGAGTTCCGCATGGCGACCGCTCGCGACGGCACGAAGGTGCCGGTCTCGCTGGCCTATCGCCGCGGCACGCCGCTCGACGGCACGGCGCCGCTGTACCAGTACGGCTACGGCTCGTACGGCTTCTCGAGCGATCCACGTTTCCACAGTGACTGGCTGAGCCTGCTCGACCGCGGCTTCGTCGTCGCCATCGCCCATGTCCGCGGCGGCCAGGAACTGGGCCGCGCGTGGTACGAGCACGGCAAGCTGCTGGAGAAGAAGAACAGCTTCACCGACTTCATCGACGTCACGGCGTTCCTGACCCTGGAAAAGATCGCGGCAGCCGACAAGGTCTTCGCCGAAGGCCGCAGTGCCGGCGGGCTGCTGATGGGTGCTGTGCTGAATCTGGCTCCGGAGCGCTATCGCGGCGTGGTTGCCGGCGTGCCATTCGTCGATGTCGTGACCACGATGCTCGACGAGTCCATTCCGCTGACGACGAACGAATTCGACGAATGGGGCAATCCGAAACAGAAGGCCTACTACGACTACATGCTGTCGTACTCGCCATACGACAACATCCGCCCGCAGGCCTACCCGGCGATCTACGTCCATACCGGCCTGTGGGACAGTCAGGTCCAGTACTACGAGCCGGCGAAGTGGGTGGCCAAGCTGCGCGCGATGAAAACGGATCAGCACCCGCTGATCTTCAGCATCGATCTCGCCGCCGGCCATGGCGGCAAGGCCGGGCGCTACGAGCGCCACCACGAAACCGCGCGCAGCTACGCGTTCATCCTCGACCAGATCGGAATCACGCAATGACCAGTTCGACCGTGCTCCGTGCCCTCGGCCTGCTGCTGGCCGCCGCAACGGCGACCGCGCAGGCCGCTCCGCCGGCCACCTATCAGGGCGACTGGGAGCAAGGCAGCCTGCTGATCGGCCACACCACGCCCGGCGCCAAGGTGCGGCTGGATGGCCGCGTGCTGCGGGTCTCGCCGGAAGGCCTGTTCCTGATCGGGCTTGATCGCGACGCCAAGCCCGTGGCGTCGGTCACGATCACTGTGCCCGGCGGCACCGACACGGTGGAGACGCACGATGTCGCCAAGCGCGAGTGGGACGTGCAGCCGCTGACCGGCATCGCGCCGAAATACGTCGATCCACCGGCCAAGGTGCTGGCGCGGATCAAGGCGGAGCAGGCGCAGATCAACGAGGTGCGCAAGCGCGACACCGCGATCACCGATTTCGCGACGCCGTTCGCGTGGCCGGCGCTCGGGCGCATCAGCGGCATCTTCGGCAGCCAGCGCATCCTGAACGGCACGCCGAAATCGCCGCATTACGGTGTCGATGTCGCCGTACCCACCGGTACGCCGATCACTGCGCCATCCGGCGGCATCGTCGCGCTGGCGGAGCCGGATTTCTACTACACCGGCGGCACCGTGATCATTGATCACGGCCACGGCCTGCAATCGATCCTCGTGCATCTGTCGAAGGTCAACGTGAAAGTCGGCCAGCGCGTGGAGCAAGGCGAGCCCGTGGCGCTGAGCGGCGCCACCGGCCGCGTCACCGGCCCGCACCTGCACTGGGGTCTGTACTGGTTCGGCGAGCGGGTGGACGCCCAGAAGTTCACCGGGCCGATGCCGGCGAAGACGGCGGCTGCGCCTTGATCGGGCGCTGAACCCCGATCAGCCGTTCGCGGCGCGCGCGGCGGCCAGATCGGCTTCCAGCGCCGCGATTCGGGCTTCCAGCGGCCCGACGACCTGCCGCAGTTGGGCATCGGTGTAGCGCGGCGTGATGTGCTGGTTGCAGTTCCAGTCGAAGGCTTCGACCGTGATCAGCGCCACGCGCTCCATCGCCGCACGGTACGGGTACGGCCGCAGCAGGTCGACCAGCTTCGGATCGGCCTCGGCGATGTCCACCAGCTTGATCCGGCCGAGGATCTTGAGCCGCTGGCGGCTCGGATAATCGACGAGAAACAGCGCCACACGGTCATTGCCGGCGACATTGCCAGCGGAGATGTACTGGCGATTGCCACGGAAATCGGCATAGGCCAGGGTCTTCGGATTCAGCGGCTTCAGAAAGCCCGGCGGCCCGCCGCGATGCTGCACGTAAGGCCAGCCGGTTTCGCCGACGCTGGCTTGATAGAAGTGATCGCGATGGGCGATGAACGCCGCTTCCACCTGCGTCAGCTGCGCATTCGGGCCGAAATCGGACTGGTAGCGCTCGTTGTCATGCAGGGCGCCGTAGTTGTCCTGCACGGCCTTCACGGCGGGCGTGAAGGCGAGTTCTGCGTAGCGGTGCGGCATCGGGTCGTTCCGTCGGTGATGACTGCGGCTTGTCACGGCGCAGTCACTGAAGCTCAATATCGTGACCGGCATTGTTCTTCATTTCCCGTTCCGATTTCGACACCGGCAGGTTTTCCATGCAGTTCGATTCCCATTCCGGCCGCTGGCGCCGTTCCGCTCCGATGCTGCAGCAGACGCTCGATCGTCGCCGCTTCCTGCGCGACAGCTTTCTGGGCCTCGGCCTCGTCGCCATCGGCGGCTCGCTGAGCGGCTGCAGTGGCGGTGGCGGCCCGCTGGCCAGCACTGCACCCGCGCTCAGCGGCACGCTCGGCAATCTGTCTCCGACGCCGGACGCCAACGGCCTGCTGCTGCCGCCGGGCTTCACGGCGCGGGTCATCGGGCAAGCCGGGCAAGTCGTGCCCGGAACCAACTTCCGCTGGCATACCGATCCCGATGCCGGGGCCGTGTTCGCGCGCCCGGGTGGCGGCTGGGTCTACACCTCGAACCGCGAGTTCCTGCCGGGCGGGGTCGATGCCATCGAATTCGACGCCAGCGGCCAGATCAGCCGTGCCTACAACATTCTCCCCGGTGCCCAGAGCCGCCTGAACTGCGGCGGCGGCGTCACGCCGTGGAACACCTGGCTGAGCGGCGAGGAATACGATCTCGGCGTGATCTGGGAATGCGATCCGTTCGGGGTCGATGCGCCGCGCCGACTGCCGGCGCTCGGCACCTTCTCGCATGAAGCGGCCACCGTCGATGCCACCAGCAACATCGTCTACCTGACCGAGGACCAGCCGGACGGCCGCTTCTACCGCTTCGTGCCGACCACGCCGAACATCGGCGGCCGCGCCGATCTCACCGCCGGACGGCTGCAGGCGCTGCGCATCCTTGCCGACCCGGCCACGGTCAACGCCGAAGGCCGCGGCGGCCGCTGGGCGGTCGAATGGCTCGACATCGCCAACCCGAACCCGGTGCTCGGCGGCGTGCTGTTCGGCACCCCGACGCGCCTGCAGGCACCTGACAGCTTCGCCTTCGATGGCGGCGAAGGCGTCTGGTACCAGCGCGGCATCGTCTACTTTGCGACCAAGGGCGACCGCCGCGTCTGGGCGCTGGATGTCGCTGCGCAGCGCATCGAAGTGATCTACGACGACGCCGGCTTTTCCGCGCCGGTGCTGAGCAGCGTCGACAACATCGTGCTGACGCCGCGCGGCGACATCGTCGTCTCCGAAGACCAGGCCGCCGATGCGCAGGTCGTCGCCATTCGCCCGGACGGCCGCATCCAGCCGCTGGTGCAGCTCGGGCCCGCACACGCCGGCTCCGAGGTCACCGGCCCGGCATTCTCGCCGGACGGCCGCTTCTTCTATTTCAGTTCCCAGCGCGGCACCAGCGGCCGTACCGGGGTCGACGGCATCACCTACGCCGTCGAGGGGCCGTGGTTGGCGAGCTAGTGCAGTCGCGGCCGCACCCGTTGGGGGGGCTTGTCTATGCAGCCGGATGACGATCCCGGTCAGCGCACCCGCCAGCAAGGGCCAGCACAACAGGAACGGCAAGGCTCGGATCGGCGACGTGGCGGCAGCCGGCGCAGGCGTCACCGGATCGTCCTCGGGCGGAACGCTTGCAAGCATCTGCGAATCGGCTTCGCGGGAGCTGCGGGGGCGCGTGCCGATGGCGGCAAGACCACCAGCTCCGCCCGGAATGGTTGATCTTCGGGAAGGCGAAGATTCCACGCCAGCCCCACCCGCGCCAGCGCGCACAGGAACCACCAGCCGGGGTCCCATTCGCCGGCCCGCAATCCGAGCTTTGCGGAGCCCGGCCACGCGTGATGATTGTTGTGCCAGCACTCGCCCATCGTCAGCAGCGAGGTCAGGCGGATGTTGCGCCCCTGCACCGCAGCGCCGGAAACCATCACGGGCACGCCGCCGTGGTTGTGCGCGAGGTAGCCGATCAGCCAGTGTCCGAACACGCCGGCCGTGACCCGTGCACAGACACCCCAGAACACGAAACCCCAGCCGCCCCAGGCGAACAGCAGCAACGCCCACGGCAACTGCTGCGCCATCCAGGTGGCTTGCAGGAATCGGTAGAAGCGGTCGTCGGCGATGGCCTGCTCGATGCGGATATCCGGCGGGTTCGCGAGCTTCAGGTCGCCATGCAACTGCCACCAGGCATCCCGAAACAAGCCGCTGCGATGCGCGAGGAAGTCATGACACAGGGGCCGACGCTGCGCGTAATCGCGCAACTCGTGGCTGCGCAGCAAACCCAGAGGTCCCGCCAGCCCGACCAGCACGCCGCAATAGACCAGCAGGTATTCGAGCCACTGCGGCGAATCGAAACTGCGGTGGATCAGCTTGCGATGCATGCCCACCGAATGGCCCAGCAGCAACACCAGCATCGTCGAGCCGACGAACAGCGCGAACGCAGCCCACGAAAACCACAGCGCGCCACCCACCACGGCCGAGACCGCCATGGCTGAAAACCACAGCGACCGGACCGGTTCCCAGACGACGTGTCCGATCAGAACACTGTCGTTGCCGGTCGATCGAACCCGGTGCTGCGCACAGCGCTCGGCAATCTCCATCGCCACGCCCCTTGTTCCATGGTCTGGGAGCATCACTTCAGCGCATCTCCTTCGTCCTACGATACGGCCGCGCGGCGTCGAACGCCAAAGCGGCACCTGGCCCGAACGCCGGTCGAAGACACCCCCGAATCACGACGCGCAGCACCGCGAACGATGCCGCCGAGCGCCACGCCGCCGCGTCATCGCCGTGGATTGATCGCGACACCGTGTTTCGTGAACACTGCCGACAGCCTTGGCAGCAGCGGAGCATCCGGCGATGGCGGTCAGCGAACACATCCGGCACGTGCAGATCGACGATGTCATCGTGCTGCTCGATATCCGCGCCGGGCGCTATCTGCTGATCGAGGACGTCGCGGCCGAGATGTGGGATGGCATGTGCCGGGACCGGACGCCGGAGCAGATCGTCGACGACATCAGCGCCCGCTATGACGCGGCGCGCGATCAGGTGGCGCAGGACTTCGCGCAGTTCCTCGCGTCATGCCGCGCCAACGGTTACTGGGACGATGCGCCGGCCGCGCCGGCCTTGCCGGTGGTGCCACGCAGCGCAAGCGCGGTTGCAGCCGGCCGCCATTTCCTGACCTTGCGCGCCTGGCTGGCCTTGCTGGCGAGCTGGATGACCCTGAAAACCGGCGGCTTCCATGGCCTGCATGGCGCGGCGCAGCGGCTGGCAGCGATGCCGCGCGGCGCGGGCCAGCCGGATGCGCAACTGCTGCAGCGTGCGGAAGCGGCCTTCCTGCGCGCGGAGAACTTCTTCATCTTGAAGAGCGCGCCGCAGGATTGCCTGCCGCGCTCGATGGCGATGTACCGCTTCCTGCACGGTCTCGGCCTGCCGGTGCGGCATCGGATCGGGGTCGAGCGCTATCCGCTGACGATGCACGCCTGGGTCGAATGCGACGGCGAGCCGGTGCTGAACGATCCGGACGCCGGCCGCATGACCGTGATCGCGACCACCGGCGCATGAGCCGCTTCGCGGGCCGGGTGGCGCGCACGCCGCAGGCGGCGCTGACGGCGCAGCCGGCCCCGCTGCTGCGCGATGGACTGCAGGTGCTGCTGCGCGGCTTCATCGGCAACCGGCAGACGCTGCTGCGCGAAGGCCGCGCCCTGGGGCTGATCGGCGAGCACGAGGACGACGCCGCGCTGTGTGCCGTCGCGTACCGGCGCTGGGGAGCCGACCTGAATGCCCACGTGCTGGGCGAGTACGCCGTGGCGCTGTTCGATCCAGCCGCGCAGACCTTGCTGCTGACCCGCGACGGCCTCGGCCTGCAGCCGCTGTTCTACAGCGGTGATGGCGAACGCCTCGCGTTCGCCTCGCATCTGGACGCGCTGCTGACGATCGTCGAGCCCGGCGCGCTGGACACGCGCTATCTCGGCGAACATCTGACTTTCGCCCCGCATGCCTTCGACCGCACGCCGTTCGTCAACATCGCGAAACTGATCCCCGGGCACAGCCTGCGCTGGACACCGGGCAGGCTCGAACAGATCCGCTCGTGGCGGCTCAGTCAGGCGCCGGACGTGCCGGATGCCACGGATCGCGAGCACGAAGCACGCTTTCGCGAACTGCTGGCCGAAGGGCTGCGCCAATGCATTCCGGCAACCGGGCGGACCTGGTCGGAGCTGTCCGGCGGGCAGGATTCGTCATCGATCGTCTGCGCGGCGGCCGATGCCGGCATCACCGGGCTCGAAACGCTGTCGTTCGTGTTTCCGCACTGTCAGGAAGCCGACGAAACGCCGTACATCGAGGCCGTGACCGCGCGCACCGGCTATCCCGCGCATCGGCTCGACATCCAGCAGACGCCCCCGTTCGCGCGCGTGCCCACGACCTTCCACGGCGAGCCGAACCTGGTGCTGCCGTACACCGCGTTCATCGAGCGCTACGAAGACCTGATGCGCGAGCATGACGTGCAGGTGATGCTGTCCGGCAATGGCGGCGATCACGTGATGATCGGCGATGGCCTGTTTCCGCTCGATCTGGCCGACCACCTGCAGCGCGGGGATGGCCGCGCGCTGTGGCAGGGCCTCAAGGACTGGCAGGCTCATGCCGAGCACCGGCGCTCGCTGCGCTTCCTGTTCGGTCATTACGCCTGGACGCCGGCTTGGCGCCATTGGCGACGGCAACCGGTGTCGCCGCGCTTCACGATCCCGGTGCCGGAATGGATCGCGCCCGACTTCCTGCGCCGCTTCCGGGCCGCGGCCGCCGACGCGCGATGCGAGCCACCGGACCATGGATCGTCGCCAAGCCGGCAGTACTTCATCGAGCGCGTCCACGATTTCTCGGCGCTGATCAGCCAGAACGCGCATCAGGCCGTGCGCGGATTCGAGTTCCGCTATCCGCTGATGTACCGGCCGCTGGTCGAGTTCCTGTACGCGCTGCCGTGGCGGCAGAAGCTGCGGCCGGACGGCGATCGGCATCTGCAGCGCCGTGCCATGCACGCGCTGCTGCCGGCCGAGGTGCGCGATCGCGTCGACAAGGCCGTGATGACGCGCCCGGTGCTCGAAGGCTTTCGCCGTTCGCCGGCGTGGTTCGATCTGCTGACGCGCCAGCCGCAGCTCATCGAGCACGGGCTGGTCGATGCCGCGCGCTGGCAGGACGCCGTCCGTCGCGCGCGCCTCGGGCAGATCGAAGGTGTTTCGCTGTTCCTGGCTGCGGCAGCACTGGAAGCCTGGCTGCAGGGGCTGTGCGCGCATCGCGCCGATCGGCCAGCGGCAAACCCGGAAGTGGTGGGCATATGAACAATCCCGGCCTTTGACAGCGTTTCCGGCCGGTGCTGCCAAATTCTGCCGGTAGCAGCGTCCGGTTCCGTTGGGTGGTCTCGCGCTGCATGTCGGCATCGTGCAGTTCTTTCGTTTCCAGTCTTCACCCCGCAGAAGGAGATGACATGAAGAAAACGTACAGCGCACCGCGAGTGCACGACCTTGGCTCGGCCGTCGTCCTGACCAAGGGCAGCTACCCGCACACGCCCGAAACCCACGGCACCACCGATCACAAGATCACGCGGGTCCGTACCGCATCGACCGTCCGCAAGGACCACGGCAAGGGCTGAGGCGACAGGCGTTCGGTCAGGCCCGCGCGAACACGGCGGGCCTGACCGTTTCGGCCCGGCCCTCGTGGCCGCGACGTGCAGGAAACGATGTCGGAAGCACCTCACGCTTCATGGCGGCCGACGACTTCGTTCTACCGCCGGACACAGCCGTCGAACGAGCGGACATTCGCGCGCCATCCAAGGCGCGCGCCACATTCACCATGAAAGCCCGTCCGACCGTCGCGACCGACGTCCTGATCAGGCGGCCTTCGGGATCGACGATCTGAAACTCGCCGCAGGCAGGCGGATCGTTGAGCCGACTCGCGAATTCGGCCCGCGATCAGTCGCGAGCGGTCGCCATCGAGATCGACCGGGCCGTCAGTTCGTGCCCGCAGCCGCCGCCACCGGCGCATCGAAACTGCCGACGAAGCCGGGGAACACGACCGGGCTCTCGGCGCCGTCGGTGCTGATGCTGGAGACGCCGAAGAACCAGTTGTCGATGACGATGTTGGCGAGCTTCGTGGACGTGGCGTCGGCGCCGACGCGGCGCGAGTGCTGCCATTGCGGGGCGGTGGTGTCGCGCCACCAGACGCGATAGCCGGCGGCACCGGTGACGGGTTTCCACTTGACCACGGTGTCGGGCGTCACCGCCCCTTCGATCTCGACACCACTCGGCGGCGCCGGTGCGGCGGCCATCGAGGCCATCGTGATCGCGTTCAGACGGGTGACCTGCGCCAGATAGTCGAAATCGACGCCGTCGATGGTGTCGCCGAACGTCACGCCGTTTTCGGTGCGCAGATCCTGATGCTGGCGGTGGTAGTGCTCGTGCGGTTCGGACACGCGCACCGCCGGGTAGCCGGCTTCGAGCAGCGGCACCTGATCGCCGCCGCGGGCGTAGCGATCGGTGCGGTAGATCATCTGCACCCTGAAGTTGCTGAGGTTTTCGTCGGCCAGACGCGCCATGTAGCGCGCGATGTTGCGCGATGGCGAATCGACTTCGCCGCCGTTGTAGCCGCGCTGCCTGGCCTGCTCCGGCGTTTCGGTGCGACGCGTGCCTTCGCTAAGCACGCGGACTGTGGTGGTGTCGGTGACGCCATCCTGTCCGGTGGAATTGCCGACGATGTCGTTGTTCAGATCGGCCACCACCTGCCAGCCCTGCGCCTTGGCGTAGTCGGCGAGGATCTTGCCGCCGAGCAGTCCCTGCTCCTCGCCGGACAGCGCGGCGTAGACCAGGGTTGCGCCGAAGCGATGCTTCGACAGCACGCGCGCCGCTTCGATGGCGGCGGCAACGCCGGAGGCATCGTCGTTGGCACCGGGCGCGTCGCTCTTGAAGTTCATCACCTCGCTGACCCGGGAATCGAGATGGCCGGCAATGATCACGACCCGGTTCGGCTCGCGGCTGCCGCGCTGGATCGCCAGCACGTTGACCACTTCGGTCGGCGTCGGCACGCGCTTGCCGGTGACGACATCGGACGGCGTGACGATGTCCAGACAGCCGCCGCAGGCCTGGCCGATGCGGCCGAACTCCGCCGCGACCCAGCGCCGTGCAGCGCCGATGCCGCGCTTGTCGGACCGGGTCTCGGACAAGGTGTGGCGAGTGCCGAAGCTGACCAGCTTCTCGATCGTCGCCCGCAGCGCGGCGGGGCTCACGGCATCGGCAATGGCCGGCAATGCGGCGGGTATGGGCGACAGCGCGGCCTCGGCTGGCGGCGGCTCGGCAGCCCGGGCGACGACGGGCAGAATCAGGGCAACGGCAGCGGTTGCGACAGCGGTCGAAACGGGGTTCATCGGCGAATGCCTGCGGGGAAAGGACGATGCGCGAGCTTATCGCCCGATTCGCGGCTCCGGCGATGAAACTGCGCGGCTTTTCGCGAAAAGACGGGCAGCGGCCAGCGCCGGGCAAAAAAAACCGGCTCGTCTTGCGACGAACCGGCAACCTTCCAACCCCTGGGTGAACTGGTGACCGGCGATGACTGCATCGGCCGGCATCGTCGGCAAGCGCAATGGCGGCTCGCCGGTGACTGATTCGGTTACGGGCGACCGCTGGAAACGGATGCCGAGGCTGCTCATGCAGCGCAGCGATGGTCGATCCGGGCCGGATTCTTCGATATGTCCGTCAATCCCCGATTTATGCCATTTCGTTCAGCCGGCCGAGGCCGGCCAGACAGGCTGCGCGACGCCGGGAACCGCTGCGCACGCCGCCGTCGGCGCGATGCACGGCCGCGCTGCCGCGACGAACGCCCGTGTCGCGCCGCCTTCGCCGCTTGGGAGGCGTTCGCGCGGGTGCTATCCTTTTCACCGGGTTTCGACGGCAAGTCCTTCTATGCAAAACAGAATTCTGGCCCTCGGGCTGCTGCTGGCAGGTGTCGCGGCTTGGCCGGCCCGCGCTGACGAACTGTCGATCCCGACGGCAACGGCGGACCGCGAGCAGGCCGCACCCGCGGTCGTGCTGCCGACGCGCGGCGCGACGCAGGCGGCCGTGGTCAAGACTTACGGACAGCCGACGAAGCGTTATCCGGCCGTCGGCGGCGCATCGCCGGTGCAGCCGCCGATCACGCGCTGGGACTATCCGGGCTTCTCGGTGTTCTTCGAGAACGCGCATGTCGTCGATGCCGTGGTGCCCGGTCGGCCAGCGCAGATTTTCCACGCCGACCAGCTGAAGACCACGGCGAACTGACGCCGTCGCCCGAGCGCCGTCCGGTTGCGGTTGCGCAGCCGGCGCGCCGCCGTTCATGCTTTCATCATTCGCGGCCCGCAGGCTCTGCCCGCTGCCGCGCGACTCTTTCACCCCGATCCTTCCTTCGATGACCTTTGCCCAGACCCTGCCGCCCGAGTGGGCGCCGCAAGCCGCGATCATGCTGACCTGGCCGCGTCGCGACGGTGACTTCGCGCGCCATTTCCCGGCCGTGGAGCGCAATTTCATCGCGATCGCACAGGCCATCACCCGCTTCCAGAACCTTCACGTGAACGTCGCGGAACAGGGCGATGCCTTGCAGGCGCAGCTGATCGCCGCCGGCGTCCCGCGCGAGCGCCTGATCGTCCATGAAGTGCCGAACGATGATGTCTGGGCGCGTGACCACGGGCCGATCACGGTCCGGCGCGGCAATGGCTTCGTCCATCTGGACTTCACGTTCAATGGCTGGGGCAACAAGTTCTCGGCGGCGCGCGACAACGCGCTGACCCGGAAACTCGAGCAGTACGGCGCCTGGCAGTCGCCTGTCGAGACGATCGATTTCGTGCTCGAGGGCGGCGCGCTGGAAGTCGACGGCCACGGCACCCTGCTGACCACCGAGCGCTGCCTGCTGGCACCCACGCGCAACCCGCACTTGAACCGCGAGCAGATCGAGGACGTGCTGAAAGCGCAGCTCGGGCTGAACCGCGTGCTGTGGCTGAAGCATGGCGATCTGATCGGCGACGACACCGACGGCCACATCGACACCATCGCCCGCTACTGCGATCCGACGACGATCGCCTATCAGGCCTGCGAAGACCCGTCCGACGCGCACTACGAAGACCTGGCGGCGATGGAGGCGGAACTGCGGGCGCTGCGCGACTGGCAGGGCCGTCCGTACAAGCTGGTCGGCCTGCCGCTGCCGGCGCCGATCGTCGACGCCGACGATGGCCGTCGCCTGCCCGCCGGCTATGCCAATTTCCTGATCATGAATGGCGCCGTGCTGGTGCCGATCTACGGCCAGCCGCTCGACGAGGAAGCGCTGCGCCGCCTGCGTCCGCTGTTCCCGGATCGCGAAGTGATCGGCATCGACTGCAACGCGCTGATCCAGCAATACGGCGGCCTGCACTGCATCACGATGCAGCTGCCGGCCGGCGCCTGAGGAGATCGACGATGACTGCGAAAACCCTGCGCGTGGGGCTGGTCCAGCAAGCCTGCTCGAACGACCGTGCGGTCAGCATCGCCGCCAGCGAGGCCGGCGTGCGCGACGCGGCGGCGCGCGGCGCGAAACTGGTGATGCTGCAGGAGCTGCATACCTCGCTGTACTTCTGCCAGCACGAGTCGACCGATCTGTTCGATCTGGCCGAGCCGATTCCCGGGCCGTCGACCGAGTGGCTGGGCCGGCTGGCCAAGGAACTGGACATCGTGCTCGTCGGCAGCCTGTTCGAACGCCGTGCGCCGGGGCTGTATCACAACACCGCCGTGGTGATGGATCGCGACGGCACGATGGTCGGCAAGTACCGGAAGATGCATATCCCGGACGATCCCGGCTACTACGAGAAGTTCTACTTCACGCCGGGCGACCTCGGCTTCACGCCGATCGCGACCAGTGTCGGCAAGCTCGGCCTGCTGGTCTGCTGGGACCAGTGGTATCCGGAGGCCGCGCGGCTGATGGCGTTGGCCGGGGCCGATCTGCTGCTGTACCCGACGGCGATCGGCAACAATCCGGAAGACCCCGAGGACGAGCGCGAACGCCAGCGCGAGGCCTGGGTGACGATCCAGCGCGCGCATGCCGTGGCCAACGGGCTGCCGGTGCTGGTTGCGAACCGCATCGGCCACGAGCCGGACCCGACCGGCCAGACGCCGGGCCAGCGCTTCTGGGGCACCAGCTTCGTCGCCGGGCCGCGGGGCGAGTTTCTCGCGCGCGCATCGACCGATCAGCCGGAAGTGCTCGTGGTCGACATCGACCTCGCCCGCTCCGAGAACGTGCGCCGCTGGTGGCCATTCCTCAGGGACCGCCGGATCGAGGCCTACGGCGATCTGGTCAAGCGCTTCCGCGATTGACCGCGAACGCGGAGCCACGCGGATGACGTTTGTCATCCGCGTTTGCTGACGCCGGAAACTGCTGCCGGACCGCGCGCGGCGCGAGCATTTCCCCATCGCACCCGTACCCGATGGAGGACTTTCCGATGCGCCCGTCGCCCGATGCCGTCGCCACGCTGAAGCTGGCCATCCAGACCGTCACCCAGAGCGCCTTCCAGACCGTTCTGCCGCTGCTGATCCGCGCCGGCATCCGCCGGTTCATCGTCGGCCTGTGGTTCGCCATCATGTTTTCGCTGTTCGGTCTGCCGTGGACGCAGCGTGGTGCCGATCACGGCGGAGCGAACGGGGCGCGCGTCACGCCGTGGTCGGTCATGGCACGGCAGCACGAGGCGCGTCCGGCGGCCGTCCCCAATGAGCAGACACGCCATGACGACATGACGGCCGACATCGCCGCCGGCTCTGCGCGCGCCGACCGCGAGCCGGCCGACGCCGGCAGCGAGCGCCGACGGTTCAAGACGCGCGGCCCGGCCGTCTGGTGGCTGTGATGAGTCGACCAGCGCCCGCGCTTGCACCGGCCCACGGGGATCGTCAGCATCACGACGATCTGCTGGTGCCGCCATCGATGCTCGAACGCCTGCTCAAGCCACATCCGAACTGTCTGGCGATCGTCATCGGCCGCGGCGGCCGACTGTCCAGCAACAGCTGGTTTCCGGTGATCAACCTGGTCTGGCTGTTCTGGGTGTTCGCCGCGCCGTGGTTCGGCAATTCGTTCAAGTGGTCGCAGCTGCTGATCACCTACGCCTCGGTGCTGCCGTTCCTGTGGCTGTATCTAAGCGCCTGGTATCGCGACCGGCGGCATCTGCAGCGATTGACCGCGGCGCTCGCGGCGTTCGCGCTGATCTCGGTGCCGGTGATCCAGAGCTGGTCGTACATCATCTACGCGAGCGTGCTGCTGATGTACGAGCGGCCGCCGCGGACGGCGCTGATGCTGCTCGGCGCGTACATGGCCGCGTTCGTGGCGCTGTCGCTGGTCAATGGCTGGCCGCTGCTCGGCACCGGCGGCGCCGTGCTGACCTGTGCCGCCATCTCGCTGATCAATCTGTTCTTCATCATCGATGCCCGTCACGACCACGCGCTGCGCCTGACGCAGGCGGAAGTGCGGCGCCTCGCCGCGAGTGCGGAGCGCGAACGCATCGGCCGCGACCTGCACGACCTGCTCGGGCACACGCTGTCGCTCATCGCGATCAAGAGCGAACTGGCCGATCGCCTGTTCGAGCGGGACCCGGTTGCCGCACGCCGCGAACTGCGCGAGCTGCATACCGTGGCGCGCGATTCGCTGGCGCAGGTCCGCACCGCAGTCACCGGCATCCGCGCGACCGGCCTCGCGGCCGAGCAGGTTTCCGCGCGCCTGCTGCTGGAATCGTCGAACGTGGCCTTGTCCGGCATCGAGCCGATCGGCCCGCTGCCCGCCGAAATCGACGCCGCGCTGGCGATGTGCCTGCGCGAAGCGGTGACCAACATCCATCGACACGCCAACGCCCGGCAGGTGCAGCTTGAACTGCGTCAGGAGCCGGGCCTGATCGAGCTGCGCGTGACCGACGACGGCTGCGGCGGCGTCGACCCGCGCCGCTACGGGAATGGCCTGCAAGGCATGCAGCAGCGGCTGGCGGCGCTCGGTGGCAGTCTTGTCGTCGAATCCCCGGCCGGCCGCGGCACGACGCTGCGCCTGCGCCTGCCGCAAGCGCAGCAGGCCGCTGCCAGTCCGCAAGCGCGCGCCTCCGATGCTGCACCGATGCAGGAACCCGCCGCCGCCGTGATCGCCCATGAACCCGGATAGCGCGAGCGGCAAGCAGCTCGGGGCGCTGCGCGTGCTGCTGGCCGAGGATCAGGCGATGGTGCGCGGCGCGCTGTCGGCACTGCTGAATCTGGAGCCGGACATCGACGTGGTCGGGGCCTGCGCCGATGGCGAAGCGGCATGGCTGGCGCTGCAACAACTGAAGCCGGACCTGCTGGTGTCGGACATCGAGATGCCAAAGCTCAGCGGCCTGGAGCTGGCGGCACGCATCGCCGAGCGCGGGCTCAAGACCCGCGTCGTGATCGTCACGACCTTCGCCCGCGCCGGCTACCTGCGGCGCGCGCTCGATGCCGGCGTGGTCGGCTATCTGCTGAAGGACGCACCGGCCGAACAGCTGGCCGAAGCGCTGCGCAAGGTCAGCCGCGGCGCGAGGGTGATCGATCCGCAGCTGGCGCTCGAAGCCTGGTCCGAGCCGGATCCGCTGAACGAGCGCGAGCGCCGCGTGCTGCGGCTGGCCGGCGAAGGCGTGGCCTCGGCCGACATCGCCGCGCAGCTGCACCTGTCGCACGGCACGGTGCGCAATTACCTGTCGGAGGCAATCGGCAAGCTCGGCGCGGCCAACCGGATCGAGGCCTATCGCATGGCGCGCCAGAAAGGCTGGCTGTAGGCGTTCAGCCGGCCGCCACTGCCGCACGATCGACAGGCCCGTCATTCGGCCGGCCTTTCCGGCCAACCCGGCATCGAACGGGACACGGGCGGCCACGCGCAGCGGCAGAGAAGGCGCTCTGCGGCGATACTGGTGACCTGATTCGCCGATCACGCGGCCATCGCCTGCCACGGTACCGATGGCGACGCTCTTTCCGGCCCGACTTCCGCCTCTCTCGTTGACCATGCCCAGCGTCTCGAATCCCGATTTCACCGTGCCTTACGAACGGGCCGGCAGCGGCCCGCCGCTGCTGCTGATCCACGGCACCGGCGGCGACGGCCGCAGCAGCTGGGCCAGCCTTGCCCCGAAGCTCGGTGACCAGCGCACGCTGCTGATGCCGAGCTATTCCGGCAGCAATGGCGCCTGGGACGCCGGAATCGACGCCGGCGCGCCGCTGACCGTCGAGCTGCTGGCGCGGCAGGTCGGTGCCGTCGCCGACGATGCGGCGCCGGATGGCGTCGTCGATGTCATCGGCTTTTCGCTCGGCGCGGTCGTCGCGGCCGCCTACGCCGCGCGCGAGCCGCGGCGCATCCGCCGGCTGGTGCTGCTGGCCGGCTGGCCGAGCAGCGCCGACGCGCGTCTGCAGCTCGGCATCCGCCTGTGGCTGGACCTGCACCAGTCCGATCCCGCCGCATTCGTGCGGCTGGCCACGACCTTGGCGTTCAGCCCGGGTTTCCTCAGCACCATCGGCGAGGTCGGTGTCGCGGAGCTGCTGCGCTGGCAGCCGTCCAGCGACATCCGCCGTCAGCTGGAGCTCGATCTGGTCGTCGACCTGCGCGCGGAACTGCCGAAGATCGTCGCGCCGACCCTGGTCATCGGCTGCCGTCAGGACCAGCTGGTGCCGGTGGAAAATGCTCGGGCGCTGCGTCAGGCCATTGCCGGCAGCGACTATCTGGAACTCGATTGCGGCCACATGGCCGGCATCGAGCAGCCCGAGGCCCTGGTGGCTGCGCTGCGCGGTTTCCTGTTCGACTGAGGCGCAGCACCTGCGCCGGCATTGGCGGCCCGGCCTTGGCGGCAACGATCGCTCCCGGACATGAAAAAGCCGCGCCCGGATCGCGCCGGACGCGGCTTTTTCACACCGTGGCTCAGCGCGAGAAGTTGCGCACAAAGTCGTAGATCACGCGGGTGCCGTCGATGTCCTGCGTCGTGCGGCCGATCAGGCCGATCTGGTAGTCGTTGCCCGGCCAGGTATGGCCGCCGCGATTGATCGTGTAGAAGCGCACCGGGTCGTTGCTGGCGCAGCTGTTGTAGCTGTCGAGTTCGACCGTGGTGCGGTCGTTCGCGACATCCGGCAGCAAGGTGTGCACCGGCGGCGTCAGGCAGCGGTTGAGGTTGGCGAAGAACAGCGCGCTGTCCGGTGCCGACGACAGGCCGATGCGCTGGTTGTAGTTGACGCGGGTATCGGCCGTGCCGTTCATCGCCAGAACCGGCGTCGGCAGCGACGGCGCGCAGTTGTCGCGCAGCGTGTTCAGCAGGGTCGACGACACGTAGGCGGCGGCGGCAATGCGGTTCGGACGCTCGCAGACGTAGCGCATGGTCATGAAGCCGCCGGCGGAGAAGCCGAACATCCAGACGCGGCGGGAATCGATCGGATACGCCGCGACGGTGCCATCGATGATCGTGGTGATCAGGCCGACATCGTCCGCCTTGCGGCGATCACGCACCGGATCGAAGCTCCAGGTGCGGCCCAGCGCATCCGGAATGACGGCCCAGATGCCGGTGTCGCGCACCAGCTGGCTGATCGCGATCAGATTCGCCATCTCTTCCGGATCGCCACCGGCGTAGTGCAGCACGACCATCGCCGGCACGCGGCCAACCGGGTTCGCGACCGGGCGGATGTACAGCACGCGGTTCTGGCGGCCATCGAACTGGACCTGCGTCTCGAAGCTGGTGACGCCATCGACCGGGATCAGGCGGGACAACTGGGCCTGAGCCGGCATGACGGTCGTGGCGCCGGCGGCGAGCACGACAGCGGCGATCTGGGCGAGCCGACGACGGGCTCCGGACACGAGTTTCTGGATCAGCATGTTGGGGACTCCACCTGAACGATTGATGCCGCGATCTGTCTGTGCGCACCGCGCGGCTGGCGATGCCTCGGTTTGAAGTCTAGAGGCCTCGCGCGCGCGCTTCCTTGCACAAATCAAGAACTTGAGCGCGTCGGTCGGTTTCCCGCTACCGGTCATCCTGTGAAATAGTTGTCAACAGACAGGCGGCGGAGCAGCGGCCGTGAACGGTCAGCGGCCCGGTCGCGCGGGTCAGCGCAGCCGCGTGCGCTCCCACGAGCCATAGGTCGGATTCGGCAGCAGCACGTAATCGCGACCGAAGCGCCCCGGATCGCCCGAGTTCGCCTGCGTCAGGTCCGGAAAGTCCTTGATGTTGTCGCCGACGAACAGCACGACCGCCAGCGGCGGCAGCTTCGCGTCCGGAATGCCGCGCTTCTGCACCTGTTCGAAGCGGCGGGTCTTGTCGCGATCCTTCGCGCCGGTCGACAGCAGCACGGCATCGAACTGGATGCCGATCGCCGCGAGGTTCTCGCGGGTCGCCTGCAGATGCTTCGGCGCTTCGCGGTTGCTGACCACGATCAGCTTGCCGCCGAGCTTGCGCACCACTTCACTGAAACTGACCGCGCCGGGCAACGCCGTGGCCAGCCGGGCTTCGACCCACTGCGTCCAGCGGGCGTCGTCGAACGTCGTCCAGTGGCGGAACTGCGATTCGCACTCGAACACGCTGTTGTCGATCAGCGTTTCATCGGCATCGGCGATCACCGCCCAGGTGCCCGGCGTGCGGCCTTGCGCCGCCTGCTCGACCAACTGCGTGGCGCGCTGATAGGCCTGCCGGTACGCGACCTTCTGCTCGGCCGACACCCGATACCAGCGCAGCGCGCGGCTGGCGTCGCCGCGGGCATCGAGGCGGCTGCAACTGGTCTTGAAGTCCGGCGGATACGGCGACTCGGTCGCGCGTTCGACACCGAGAGTGGAACAGCCGGCGAGGAGCGCGGCGGCGGCAAGCAGGAACGGACGAAGCATGGCGAACGGGACGTGGCGGAGGGTCAGCCGCCAGCGTAGTGGCCGCGGCATGGAGCCGCCACCCCCGAACACGTCCGCCGCTAGCCGCGCGCGCGCTCGATGATCCGGGTCGTCGAATAGCCGTCGTGAAAATCGAGGATCACGACCTGCCCGCCGTTCGCCTTCACCACCTCGTGTCCCGCGACCTGCTCGGGCCGGTAGTCGCCGCCCTTGACCAGCAGATCAGGCAGCACGGCGGTGATCAGCCGCAGCGGCGTGTCTTCCGAAAACGGTACGACCCAGTCGACGCACTTCAGCGACGCCAGCATCCGCATGCGGTCGTCGGTGGTGTTCAGCGGCCGGGTCGGGCCCTTCAGGCGCTTGACCGAGTCATCGGTGTTGACCGCCACCACCAGCACGTCACCGAGCTTGCGCGCCGCCTCCAGATAGCGGACGTGGCCGACATGCAGCAGATCGAAGCAGCCGTTGGTCATGACCACGACCTGCCCCTGCCCCTGCGCGTGACGGACCCGCTCCAGCAACTCCGGCTCGCTCAGCACTGCGCTGTCGTCCTCGTGCTGGCGGCGGATCGCGCGCAGCAGCTCGGCCTGCGTGACGGTGGCCGTGCCGAGCTTGCCGACGACGATGCCGGCCGCGAGATTGGCGATGCGCGCGGCGTGCGCGAAGTCGTGCCCGGCGGCGAGCGCGGCGCCGAAGGTCGCGATCACGGTGTCGCCGGCGCCGGTGACGTCGAACACCTCGCGCGCTTCGGTCGGCAGGTGCAGCGGTGGCTGGTTCGGCGCGAGCAGGGTCATCCCGTTCTCGCTGCGGGTGACCAGCAGCGCGTCGATACCGAGGTCATCGCGCAGCTTCGTGCCCTTGGCGACGATCGTCGCCTCGTCCGGGCACGGGCCGACCACCGCTTCAAGCTCCGACAGGTTCGGCGTGATCAGGGTCGCGCCGCGGTACGGCCGCCAGTCGCTGCCCTTGGGATCGACCAGCACCGGCCGGTTCGCGGCGCGGGCGGCGGCAATCATCGCCACCGTGTCGACCAGCGTGCCCTTGCCGTAATCGGACAGGATCACGACCTGGGCGTCGTCCAGCGCCGCCTTGAAGCTGGCGAGGTAGTCGGCACGGTTGAAGGCGCCGTCGACCGCCAGCGATTCCTCGAAATCGAGCCGGATCAGCTGCTGGTTGCGGCTCAGCACGCGCAGCTTGGTAATCGTCGGACACGACGCGGTGTCGGTGAACACCGGGATGACCTGACGCGCCAGCAGTTCGGTGCGCAGCTTCGCCGCCGCCTCGTCGCGCCCGACCACGCCCAGCAGCCGGGTCTGGCCACCGAGCGACGCGATGTTCAGCGCCACGTTCGCGGCACCGCCCGGACGGGTCTCGTCCTTCTGGATGCGCACGACCGGCACCGGCGCTTCCGGCGAGATGCGGCCGGTCGGCCCGACCCAGTAGCGGTCGAGCATCACGTCGCCCGCGACGAGCACCCGGGCGTCGGAAAATCGGGGGATCGCAGTCTGCATGCTCGTCACCGGGCGCCGTGAGCCGCCTGACCGCTCGCGGTCAGGCGTTCGGAGAAGCTGACGATGCCATTCAAGGCATCGTCAAAACGCTTCCCCTCACCATCGCCCGCGACGAGCACCCGGGCGTCGGAAAATCTGGGGATCGCAGTCTGCATGCTCGTCACCGGGCGCCGTGAGCCGCCTGACCGCACGCGGCCAGGCGTTTGGCGAAGCTGACGATGCCATTCAAGGCATCGTCAAAACGCTTCGCCTCACCATCGCCCGCGACGAGCACCCGGGCGTCGGAAAATCGGGGGATCGCAGTCTGCATGCTCGTCACCGGGCGCCGTGAGCCGCCGCGATCACTGCATCCCGGAAGCTCACGCGGCGCGACCGGTCAGGCGGCCTTGGCGGCGGCGGCGTTGGTGTAGGCCAGCCACTCCGGGTATTCGCTGCGCTGGCCCTTGACCGTGGCCGCGTACAGCGCCTGCAGCTTGGCGGTGATCGGGCCGCGCGTGCCGTTGCCGACGGCACGGTTGTCGACTTCGCGGATCGGCATCACTTCGGCGGCGGTGCCGGTGAAGAAGGCTTCGTCGCAGATGTACAGCTCGTCGCGCGTGATGCGGCGCTCCTTGACCTCGATGCCTTCGTCGGCAGCGAGCTGCATGATGGTCTTGCGGGTGATGCCGTCGAGGCAGGAGTTCAGGTCCGGCGTGTGCAGCGCGCCGTCCTTCACGAGGAAGATGTTCTCGGCGCTGCCTTCGGCGATGTGGCCGCTCATGTCGAGCAGGATCGCCTCGTCGTAGCCGTCCTTGATCACCTCGTTCAGCGCCAGCATCGAGTTGATGTAGTTGCCGTTGGCCTTGGCCCGGCACAGCATCGAGTTGACGTGGTGGCGGGTGTAGCTCGACGTGCGCACGCGGATGCCGCGCTCGACGTTGTCCGCACCGAGGTAGGCGCCCCAGGTCCAGGCGGCGACCATGACGTGGGTCTTCAGGTTGTCGGCCCGCAGGCCCATGCCTTCGGCACCGTAGAACACCATCGGCCGCAGGTAGGCTTCCTTCAGCTTGTTGGTGCGCAGCACTTCCAGACAAGCCTCGTTGATCACCTCGTGCGAGAACGGCATCTTCATGCCGAGGATCTTCGCGGAGTTGAACAGGCGCTTGGTGTGGTCTTCCAGCCGGAAAATCGCCGTGCCGGTCGGCGTGTGGTACGCGCGAACGCCTTCGAAGCAGCCGACGCCGTAGTGCAGCGTGTAGGTCAGGACATGGGTGTTGGCTTCGCGCCACGGCACCATTTCACCGTCCAGCCAGATGAAACCATCACGGTCGGCCATCGTCGTCATTGCATCAATCCTCGAAGTTTCGCGGTCCGGACCGGTGGATGGAGTGCTGCGGGCGTCCGGGGTGTTGCTGATGAGCCGCGCATTATAAATTGGCAAGCGCCCGAACACTGCCGAAAACGGCATCCGGGCGGATTTCTTTCAGGCAGTGGGTGTGGCCCAGCGGGCAGACCCGCTCGAAGCACGGGCTGCACGACAGCCGCAGGTAGTGAATGACGGCGGTCGGCGTCATCGGCGGCGTGTGATCCGGCGTCGACGAACCGTAGATCGCGACCACCCTCGCGCCGGCCGCGGCGGCGATGTGCATCGGCCCCGAATCGTTGCAGACCACTGCCTGCGCGACGCTGACCAGATCGATCACGTCGACCAGGCTGGTGCGTCCGCAGAGGTTGATCGCGGCACCGTCGGAGGCCTGCGCGATGGCCTCGCCCAGCGCCTGTTCCTTGGCCGAGCCGATGATCCAGCTGCGCACGCCACGCTGCCCCAGCTGGGTGGCGAGTGCGGCGAAGTGCTCGGCCGGCCACTGCTTGGCCGGGCCGTATTCGGCCCCTGGCATCAGCGCCACGGCCGGCTCAGAGCCCAGCTCCAGATCGCGCACCAGCCGCAGCGCGCTCGCCGGATCGGCCCGGAAGCGCGGCGCCGGCACCGTCGGCGCAGCCCCGGCATCCCCGTCGTCGGCCAGCGCGACGAAGCGCTGCGGCGTGGTTTTCAACAGCGACTTGTCGAGCCGGCGCAGGTCGTTCAGCAGGCCGTAGCGCAGTTCGCGGGCATAGCCGGTGCGCCGCGGAATGTTGGCGAAGAACGGCACGACGCCAGATTTCCACGAGTTCGGCAGCACGATGGCCTGGCCATAGCGCTGATCGCGCAGCGACATTCCGAGCCGGCGCCGCCCGCCGAAGTTGAACTCGCCATGGGCGAACGGCAGTTCGATGCCGCGGCGAACCTCCGGCATGCGGCCGATGATCGGCAGCGACCAGCCGGGGGCCAGCACGTCGATCGCGGCATCCGGATGCTGCTGCCGCAGCCGGATGAACAGCGACTGCGCCATCACCATGTCGCCGACCCAGGCCGGTCCGACGATCAACAGGTCATTTGCCATCGGGTCAGGATTCAGCGGCGGGCTGCGCGGACGGGGCCGGGGTTCGATCAGGGCCGACGACGGTGCCGCCGGTCGCGGCAGTTTATCGCGGCGCAGCAAGCCGCCTTATCCTTGCGCGCCCGCCGCGGCCTCCACTTCACCCGGTGCCGCCTACCCGACCTGCCCGACGATGCGTTCCGTGACTTCCGCGGCATCCCCAGCACCCGCCTCCTCCGCTCGCCCGTGGCTGGCCGCCGTCATGGGCCTGAGCTTCGTCGTGATCTGGTGCACCGGCTACCCGGCCGGCAAGATCGTGGTCGGCCACAGCGGCCCGTTCACCGCACTGTGCCTGCGCTTCGCCGCTGCGGCCGTGATCTTCGGCGTGCTCGCGGTGGTTGGCCGCGTGGTCTGGCCGGGCTGGCGCGAAGGCCGGCACAGCGCCGTCGTCGGCCTGCTGCAACTGGCGATGCAGTTCGGCGGGGTCTACGGCGCGATGCGGCTCGGCGCCAGTGCCAGCCTCGCGGCCCTCGTCATCGGCGCGATGCCGCTGAGCGTGTCGGCGTTCTCGCTCCTGCTGGGCGAACGGATCGGCCGGCTGCAAGGGCTCGGGCTCGCCGTCGGCTTCAGCGGCGTCTGGCTGGTGATCGGCGACAGCATCGCCGATGCCCGTGCGGACATCTGGTCGATCGTCGCCCTGCTGGTCGGCCTGCTCGGCATTTCCTGCGGCACGCTGTACCAGAAGCGCTTCGGCTCGCAGGTCGATCTCAGAGTCGGCCTGTTCATCCAGAACGTCGCCGGCGCGGCCGTGCTGCTGCCGCTGGCGCTCGGGCTGGAAGGGCTGTCCTTCGATGGCAGCACGAGGTTCTGGCTGGCCAGCAGCTGGATCGTGCTGGTGAACTCGGTCGGCGGCTTCGCGCTGCTGTTCCTGCTGATCCGCAATGGCGCGGCGACGCAGGTGGCCGCGCTGTTCTATCTGGTGCCGGCGGTCGGCGCGATCATGGGCCACTTCACGCTGGGCGAAGTGCTGACCCGGATCGAGATCATCGGCTTCTTCGTCGCCGCGCTCGGGGTGTATCTCGGCACGCGGCCGGTCAAGCCGGCCGCAGCCTGAGCCACGCGCCGCCGGGCGGCTGCGCGTGGCCCGGTGCGATCAGGCGTCCTTCTTCGCCGCCGCCTTCTTCTTCGACTTCTTCGCCGGAGCCGGCTTCTCGACATCGGCCGCGACCTGCATCTTCACGATCTTGCTCGGGTCGTTGACCGCGCCGTTGGCGGACGGATCGCCCTTCTTGATCGCGTCGACGAATTCCATGCCGCTGACGACCTTGCCCCAGACGGTGTACTGACCGTCGAGGCGCGGCGCGTCGCCGAACATGATGAAGAACTGACTGTCGGCCGAATTCGGGTCCGAGGCACGCGCCATCGAGACGACACCGCGACCGTGATGCTCGGATGAGAACTCGGCGGCCAGCGTCTTGCCGGAGCCGCCGCTGCCGTTGCCGTACGGGTCGCCGGTCTGGGCCATGAAGCCGTCGATGACGCGGTGGAAGGTCAGACCGTCGTAGAAGCCTTTGCGGGTCAGTTCCTTGATCCGGGCGACGTGCTTCGGGGCCAGGTCCGGACGCAGCGCGATGACCACACGGCCGGCCGGCACGTCGAGATAGATCGTGTTTTCGAGGTCAAGCGGCTTCGCGGCATCGGCCGGTGCGGCAGCGGCAAGGGTGGCGGCCGAAAACAGCGCGGTGGTGGCCAGCAGCAGGCGGGCAAGCAGTTTGTTCATGGGTGTGGGCACTTTCACGGGCTCGGGTGGGCATCGACCGGGCGCGCAGGGCGCGGCGACCGACGAAATGGGCGGCGAAAGTGGACCACATTGCCGCTGGCGCCGCCAAGACCGGCGCCGACCCTTGAATGACGCAGCGCAACAACGGCGCGAAAACGCTGCGCTAAACTCGCGGCATGAATTTCTTCATCGTGGTGGGCGGGCTGATCGGGCTCGCGGTGAATGGCTGGAAAGGCGCGCTGTGGGGCGCCCTGATCGTCTGGGCGGTGCTGCCGCTGCTCGGGCGCCTGCTGCTGCGCACGGCGGTCAAGAAGATCACCAATGTGCAGTCGCAATTCCTCGACGCGACGTTCGCGGTGATGGGCGCGATGTGCAAGGCCGATGGCCAGGTCTCCGCCAACGAGATCAAGGTCGCCGAGGCGCTGTTCGATCAGCTCCGGCTCAGCGGCGAGGCGCGCGACGCGGCCAAGCGCGCGTTCAATCGCGGCAAGGCACCGGAATTCGATCTGGACGCCGAGGTCGACCGCTTTGCCCAGGTCACGCGCGGCCAGCGCGTGATGCAGCAGTTGTTCCTGCAGGTGCAGGTGTCGGCCATCGCGGCCGACGGCGCGCTCCACCCGGCCGAACACGAGATGCTGCTGCGCATCGCGCGCCGGCTCGGACTGTCCGAGCACGACGTGACCATGCTCGAGGCGATGCTGCGCGGCGGCGGACCGTTCGGTGGTGGCGACGGCGGCTCCGCCGGCAGCGGCGGCAGCCATCGCCGCAATGATCCGAACGCATTGGCCGACGCCTACGCCGTGATCGGCGTGCCGCCGACGGCCAGCGATGCCGAGGTGAAGAAGGCCTATCGCCTGCTGATGAGCCAGAACCACCCGGACAAGCTGGCCGCGAAGGGCCTGCCGGAAAGCATGCGGGCGATGGCCGAGGAAAAGACCCGGCAGATCACCGCCGCGTACGACCGCATCGAGCAGCACCGCCGCGCCACGGCCAGCGCCTGATCGATGTCGCCACGGCAAGGCCAGCGATCATCGATACTCGCGCGATGAAACCGGGATCGATCG
Organism: Nevskia sp.; assembly: GCF_021732705.1. GTDB lineage: Bacteria > Pseudomonadota > Gammaproteobacteria > Nevskiales > Nevskiaceae > Nevskia. Next base: position 293,347 of record NZ_JAKFUM010000002.1, read on the forward strand.
ATGCGAACGCTGCTGACTGTCGTGGCAAGCCTGTGGCTGTTGACCGGATGCGCCGCTAACGTGAAACCCGTGCCCGAATTGCCCGCAGCGGTCTCCGGCGAGCGTCGCGAGATCGACAGCGCCGCCGGCCGCCTCAGCTATTACGCGGCGGCGCCGCAGCAGAAATCGGATCAGCGGCCGCTGCTGCTGATCCACAGCATGAACGCCTCCGGTTCCGCCTACGAGATGCGGCCGATCCACGAGCACTGCCGCGAGCAGCGCCCGGTCTATACGGTCGACCTGCCCGGCTTCGGCTTTTCCGAGCGCAGCGATCGCGTCTATTCGCCGCGCCTGATGACCGACGCCGTGCTGGCGATGGTCGACGAGATCCGGAAAATCCATGGCCCGGGGGCAATCGATGCCGCGGCGCTGTCGCTGTCGGCGGAATTCCTTGCCCGCGCGGCGGTCGAGCGGCCGGATGCCTTCGCGCACCTCGCACTGATCAGCCCGACTGGTCTCAGCGGCAAGAAGAAGCGCCTCGGTCCGGCCGGCGCCAGCCGCGGTCAGGGCTGGCTGTACAAGACCTTCACCTGGTCCGGCTGGGACGATGGCGTCTACGGCCTGCTGACGCGGCCCGGCACCATCCGCTACTTCCTCGAACGGACCTGGGGCGGCAAGAACATCGACGAAGGCCTGTGGGCCTACGACGTGCTGAGCACGCAGCAGCCGGGGGCCAAGCACGCGCCGTTCTATTTCGTTTCCGCGTTCCTGTTCAGCGCCGACGTCAACGCGCTCTACGATCAGCTGCGGATGCCGGTCTGGGTGTCGCACGGCGTGAAGGGCGACTTCGTCGATTACCGCGGACAGGTCTGGTACGAAGACCAGCCGAACTGGCAATTCACCGTGTTCCAGACCGGCGCGCTGCCGCAGTTCGAAGCCGAAGACGCATTTCTGACGGCTTTCGATCGCTTTCTGGCTGGTGAGCGGCCGTAGACCGAGGCATTCTGCGAGCTCACGAGGAGATCGCACCATGCGCGCAACCAAGCGCCAGACCGTCGCCAAGCGACTGAATCCGCTGGACTGGACCTTTCTCGCCGGCGAGTCCGGCGACACCATGATGCAGGTCGGCGCGCTGATGCCGTTCTCGCCGCCGCCGGATGCCGATCCGTCGCTGCTGCGCGATCTGATGGACGAGGTGCGCGAGACCGCGCGTGCCTACGCGCCGTGGAACCTGAAGCTCAAGCATCCGAACTGGCTGGCCTCCCCACTGCAGGGCTGGGTCGAGGACGACGACTTCGACGTCGAGTACCACATCCGCCGCTCGGCACTGCCGTCGCCGGGCGACGAGCGCGAACTCGGCATCCTGGTGTCGCGCCTGCACAGCCACCGCCTCGATTTCCATCGCCCGCCGTGGGAAGTGCACTTCATCGAAGGCCTGGAAGGCGGCCGCTTCGCGATCTACTTCAAGGTGCATCACGCGCTGGTCGATGGCTACACCGGCATCCGCCTGCTGTCGAACAGCCTGTCGACGTCGCGCAAGGATCGTGAAACGCCGATGTTCTTCAGCATTCCGCCCCAGCCCCGCGAACCGCGCGCGCCGAAGCCGGTCGAGGACAAGGCCGCGAAGACGCCGACGCTGGAAGCCCTGCTGGCGCTGGCACGCGAGCAGATCGGCACGTCGCGGACGATCACCAAGGTCGTGTCGCAGACCGTGATGGGTGCCTGGAAGCCGGAAAAGGCGCTCGATCCGGCGCTGAAGGCGCCGATGCAGGCACCGAAATCGATCCTGAACCAGAAGATCGGCCGCAATCGCCGCTTCGCCACCCAGCAGTTCCCGCTCGAAACGCTGAAGGCCGTGGCCAAGCAGCACGGCGGCACCCTGAACGACCTGGTGCTGGCGCTGTGTGCCGGCGCGCTGCGCCGTCTGCTGCTGGAACTCGGATCGCTGCCGAAGGAACCATTGACGGCGATGCTGCCGGTCAACGTGCGGCCGAAGGACGACCCCGGCGGCGGCAATGCCGTGGGGGCGATCATCGCGTCGCTGGCCACCGACATCGCCGATCCGCAGGCGCGCTTCGCCGCGATCATCGCGTCGACCAACGCCGCCAAGGCGCAGCTGCAGGGCATGACCCGCAACGGGATCATGCAGTACGGCGCGGTGCTGATGGCGCCGCTGCTGCTGTCGCAGGTGCCGGGCGCGGCCGGTCGCCTGCGGCCGGCGTTCAATCTGGTCATCTCGAACGTGCCGGGACCGAGCAAGCCCCTGTATTTCCGAGGCTTTCTGCTCGATGCGTATTACCCGCTGTCGATCCCGCTGGCCGGCTACGGACTCAACATCACCGTGGTCAGCTACGTCGATCAGCTCAATTTCGGCTTCATCGGCTGCCGTGATGGCCTGCCGCACCTGCAGCGGCTGGCGGTGTACGCGAAAGCAGCCCTCGAAGACCTCGCCTGATCGCGCTCAAAATTCGCCTGCCCGTGTGAAGAACTCGCGTGACGGCGTCCGGCCGGGCACACTGTCGCCCGTAACAAACCATCCGTTCAATTCTAGCGGCCGATCCGGTCAGGATCAGGCTGCGCTCAGGGGAGATGTCGATGACCGGTTTCGAAGCGGTGCTGCTGTACATCGTCGTGATGATCGTGCTGGTGCTGAGCTACGCACTGCCACGCGTGCCGCAGGTGCTGATGGGCAAGAACAAGCCCGATGCCTGGGGCCGCGACAAGCCGTCGATCGACCCGGCCATCCTCGTTCGCGCGCAGCATGCGCATGCCAACGCGGTCGAGAACTTTCCGCTGTTCCTCGGCGTGGTCGTGATCGGCGCGCTGATGAACAAGAGCGCGGCCGTGATCGATCCGCTCGCGTTCTGGGTCGTCCACCTGCGCATCATGCAGGCCGTGATGCACCTGATCGGCACCTCGTTCTGGCTGGTGATGGCGCGTGCCACGTTCTTCCTGGCGCAGATCGCGCTGATCGCGACCATGGTCTGGGGCCTGCTGCACTGAGGCAACGCGACCGTTCGAGGTCTTGCAGGAGATCGGCCGCGCCGCCGAAGATCGCGTCATGGCCGATCTCCTGAATCTGAACAAGGCGCGCAAGCGCAAGGCTCGCGCCGAGGCCGAGGCCCTCGCCGCCGCCAACCGCGTGAAGTTCGGCCGGACCAAGGCCGAGAAGCAGCGTGACGCCGCGGCCGAAGCCGACGCCGCGCGCCGGCTCGACGGTGTCAAGCGCGAACGGCCGGCGATCGACGAGCCCTCGTCCGGCGGCGACACGCGCTGATCGTGTTTCCGCCCGCCCCGCCGCTGAGCCCGCGTCAGCGGGCCATCGTCTGGACCTGCGCACTGGCCGGCGGCCTGCTGCGGCTGATCTACGTGCTGGTGCTGCATCTGCCGACGCAGCACGTCTACAGCGACATGGGCGGCTACGTGCAGCGCGCGCTCGACCGTGTGGCCGGCAAACCGGAAGGCATCGCCGATTCGCTGTACCCGCCCGGGGCCTCGTGGCTGTTCGCGCAACTGCATGCGCTGGACCCGAATTCCGGGCTGACCGTCATCGCCCAGTGGCTGCTGTCGCTCGGCACGATGGCGCTGATCTTCGTCATCGCGCGTCGGCTGTACGGCAATCGCGCGGCCGTGCTGGCGCTGGTCGCGGTGACGCTGTACCTGCCACTGTTCCACTACGCCGGGCTGTTCCTCGCCGAAAACCCGTTCACCTTCTGCCTGCTGGCCGCCTACGCGCTGCTGATCGCCGCGCTGGAAGCGCCCACCCCGGCCGGTACGTTGCTGCTGGCGGCGGCGACCGGCCTGATGGCCGGCCTTGCGGCGTCGCTGAAGGCGACGATCCTGCTGCCGGTCGCGCTGACCGGCATCGTCACCATCGTCTGGCTGCTGAAGCAGAAGCGCCGCGGCGCGCTGACCCTGAGCTTCGGCGTCGCACTCGGGCTGGCGACCGTGCTGCTGCCGCTGTCCGAGCGCTGCACGCGGCTCGCGGAAGGCCAGTTCTGCCTGGTCAGCACCAACACCGGCATGAACGCGCTGATGGGCCATTACGGCGAGCGCGGGCCGTTCCAGTGGGTTGATGCCTCGCGCAACATCACGTTCTCGTTCCAGAGCCCGAGCGCCACCCTGCGCGGCTACACCGCCGGCGCCAACTTCAGCTTCGGCGCCTACGACGTGCCGGCGAACGTCGCCGTGCTCGAACGCGAGATTGCCGACCATCCGCTCGACGCCCTGCGCCTGAGCCTGCGCAACGTCGCCGATCTCGTCGTCGGCGGCACGCTCTGGCCCGCCGCGGTCTACGGCGGGCGCGACTGGGGCGCGGCCTACCAGATCGCGTTCTGGATCTTGCTGCTGCCGGCCGCCGGCGTGTGGCTGCTGCGGCGGCTGCCGCGGATGCTGCGGCTGCGCGAGGACACGCTGGCCGACTGGCTGCTGCTGACGCCGCTGCTGGGGCTGGCGCTGACCGCGTTCATTTCGCTCGGCGAAGTGCGTTTCCGCATTCCGTTCGATGGCTTCGTCATCGTGCTCGCCGCTCAGGGCTGGCTGATGCTGCTGCGCCTGCGCGAGCGGCACCGGCCGACGGCGGCACCGCCGCCGACGGTGCAGCGGCGCTAGCCCGCCGGCGCGACGATCCGCGCGCGGATCGCCTTCAGCTTGTCGATCACGGCCAGCCGATGGTCGCGGCCGATGCGCCACAGCAGGCGGCGTCCGGCGGAGGCGTTCTCCAGCGCCGGGTCGGCGTACTCGTTGTAGACCTTCGGCTTCACCAGCGCGATCGGTTCCGGCACGTCCGGTGTCGCGATCAGGTGATCGAGCACCTCGACCACACGATTGTTGAAGCGTCCTTCGGGGTAGCCCAGTTCGCGATACGCCTGCTGGAAACGCGGATACCAGCGGAAGTACAGCGCGACCAGCGCGTCGGTATCGATCACCTGCAGCACCGTCACCGCCGAACCGTAGCGCGGCGCATTCAGCACGCCGATGGTCCAGCCGCTGGCGGCGGGGTCGACGTCGAACGGACCCTCGACCGGCTTCAGCGGCCGCAGCTTCAGCGCCACGCGATCACGCGGCAGGTTGTCGATGGTGACGACGATGCGCCGCACCAGCAGATCCGGAATCAGCCAGCCGTCGAGCGTGGCCGCGCCGGGCACGGCGAGCAACGCTTCGCGGAAGGCGCCGTCGCTGTCATCCAGCGCAGGCATCGGGGGCGCGTCCGGTGCCGGCGGCGGCACCGGGAAGTCCGGCGCGGGCGGTGCCGGCTCGGTCACTGGCGTGGCCGCCACCGGAACCGGTGCCGGCGGGGGCGGCGGCGGCGGTTGCAGCCACAGCCAGACGCCGATGGCGACGGCGACGAGTGCCGCCAGGACCAGACCCCAGCGCGTCGCAGTCATCGCAGTCTCCGGCTTGCGTTGATGTCCGTCGCCGACGGGACGGCGCGGGCTTCATGAAGATTCATGACCGGTTCATCATTGCCATGATGAACTCTTGGCAAATCGTCGCGCTTTTTTGCGAATTGCGCCAATCGACCACCATTTTCGCGAAATCACCCGAGTCCGCTTGTCATGACACCCGAAGTAGAACGTGCCCGCTCCGAGCTGATCGAGCGGCTGATGCTCACCGACCCCAGCTATGACGAGAGTTTCGATCGCATTGTCCGCCTGCTCAAAGCGCTGACCGGCGCCTCCGCCGCCGCCTTCACGGTGCTCGATGGCGGCCGCCAGTTTTACAAGGCTCATGACGGACTTTCAGCGCGCGAGACCCCGCGAGATATCTCTTTCTGCACCCACACGATCGAGCAGACCGATCTGCTCGTCGTTCGCGATGCGCGTCACGATCCGCGCTTCGCCAGCAGCCCGCTGGTCTGCACAGAAGATGGTCACTGCTTCTACGCCGGCATGCCGGTGCGGGCGCCGAGCGGCCTGCCGCTCGGCGCGCTGTGCATCCTCGATGCCCAGCCGCGCGAGATCGGACTGCGCGAACGCGAAGCGATCGCCGATCTGACCGGCGCGCTCGAGGAAGCGATCATGCTGCGCAGCCTCGCCGTGATCGACCCGCTGACCGGCCTGTTCAACCGCCGCCATTTCGAGGACACGGTCGGCCGCGAATGGCTGCGCGGCTTCGCGGCACAGAAGCCGCTGAGCCTGTTCATCGTCGACGTCGATCACTTCAAGAAATACAACGACGCCTACGGCCACCCGGCCGGCGACGCCTGCCTGCGGGCCGTGGCCGGCGCGCTGCGGATCGGCGCGCGCCGCGTCGGCGACGTGCTCGCGCGGATCGGCGGCGAGGAGTTCGTGCTGCTGCTGCCGGGCACGACGATGGCCGATGCGCTGGAAGTCAGCGACCGCATCCGCGAAGCGATCGCGCTGCTGGAGTTGCCGCACAGCGCGTCGCCGCTCGGCACCGTCACGATCTCGATGGGCGTCTCGCTGGTGCCGGACCCGACGGCCGAAACGCTGGCGTCGGCGATGGCGCGGGCCGATGCCTCGCTGTATCGCGCCAAGCAGCACGGCCGCGACTGCGTCGTCATCGCCGACGACTGAGCGCCGCGCGCGATCACGCGCGCGACGATGCGGATCAGGCGGCGAGGCGCTGCTCGGCCAGGACCTGCGTCAGCAGTTCGTACGAGCGCAGCCGCGCCGCATGCTCGTGGACGTTGGTGACGAGCATCACTTCGTCGGCGCCGGTCTCGCGCACCATCGCCTCGATCCGCGCCTGCGCGGTCGCCGGCGAGCCGATGACGCTGAGCCGGCGCGTGGCCCGGGCCTGCTCGCGCTCGTACTCGGACCAGTCGTACGCCGCCGCTTCTTCCGGGCTCGGAATCGGCAGGAACTCGCCACGGTTGATCCGCAGCCAGGTCAGGTCCATCGACTGCGCGAGACGATCGGCCTCGGCATCGGTTTCGGCACAGATCGCCGACACGACGAGGATCGCGTGCGGCTTCGGGAACTGCGCGCTCGGCCGGAAGTTCTCCCGGTACGCCGCGAACGCCGGCGCCGGCGGCTCGGGGCTGAAGTGGCTGGCGAAGGCGTAGCCGAAACCGGCGCTGCCGGCCGACGCGGCACTGGCGCCGCTGGAGCCGAGAATCCAGACCGGCGGCAGGTCGATGCCGGACGGCATCGGCTTGACCTTGCCGTACGGATGGCCCTGCTGGAAACCGCCGCGGCCGAAGCGGATCAGCTCGTTCATCAGGGTCGAGAAATGTTCGAGGCCGACCATCCGCAACGCGCGGCTGGCATCCGGATTCGAGCCCGGGGCCCGGCCCACGCCGAGATCGATGCGGCCCGGATACAAGGCTTCCAGGGTCAGGAAGTTCTCGGCGACCTTCAGCGGCGCGTGGTTCGGCAACATGATGCCGCCCGAGCCGACCCGCAAGGTCGATGTCGCCGAGGCGACGTGCGCGATCAGGATTTCCGGCGCACTGCTGGCGACACTGGCCAGCGCGTGATGCTCGGTGAACCAGTAGCGGGCGTAGCCGGCACGCTCGGCCAGCCGGGCCAGCTGCACGGTGTTGCGCAGCGCTTCCGCCGGCGTGGTGCCGGTCGACACCGGCACGAGGTCGAGGATCGACAGAGGGGTGGACATCGAGCAACTCCGGGCGTCAGGTCGGCGACAGGCAATCGTCAGCGCTGACCGGAGAATAGCGAACCCGGCCGCAGCCGGAAAAGCCGCTGCGGGGCGGGAACGGTGCGACCCGTTCGGAAGGACGCATTCGACCGGTCGCGGCTGACGGTCGTCGATCAGCCCGGTTGCCGCACGCCGGCCTCCGGCGCCTTGCGCCGCGCGAGGCGGGCATCGGCAATCCGCTGCGCCGTTCATCCAACGCCCTGCCGTCAAGCCAGCGGCCACCGTGCTCGCTTCGCAACTCCGAGCCGCCGAAACCGATGATCCGCTCGTTCGGGCGCACGGTGGACCGCCACTCCGGCAGCGGGCGCCGACAGTCATCGTCGGGTCCAAACGGGAAAGGCCGCTTTCGCGGCCTTTCGTTTCACATCCGCGCGGGGCTCAGAACACGCGGCCGAAGCGGTAGCGGATGCCGGCTTCGAAGCGGTCATCGTCGCCGCCCTGCACCGCTGCGACCAGTGCGAACTGCGGCGTCAGGTTGTACGAGCCGCTGAGACGCGCCGAGAACTGGCCGTCGCCCACTGCGTCGTAGTAGCGCAGTTCCGGCGTCAGCGTGACCAGCTTGGACGGGGTCCAGTGAATGCCGCCACGCAGGCCGAAGCCGAGGTCATCGGTATTGCCGACATCAACGTATTCCAGACCGCCGCCGGCAAACCAGTCGACTTCGCGCGTGATCGGGTTGTGGAACACCGCGCCGACGCTGAACTGATTGACGTCGTTGTTGGTCGTGAACTCGCTGTACGCCGCCAGCGGGCCGGTCAGTTCCACCGAGCCGCCCACGCGGAAGCCGCCTTCGCTGCTGCCGTAGTTGTCGCGCAGCAGGAAGCCGCCCTCGATGTAGTTGTAGTCGGCGGCAGTCGCCAGACCCGGGGCCAGTGCGGGAATCAGGGCCAGTGCGGTGATCGCCGGAACGCGGCGCCATGACGACGGAAGTTTCATCGTGTGTCTTCTCCTTGAGTTTTCGTGGGGGTGCGGGCGGTGCGCGAACCGGAGTGCCGGTTCATGCACGCGCCGCGGCGCGCGGCTCTTCAGTTGGCGTCGCGCCGCCCGAGCAGCGGTTCCAGTCGTGCTGCCGTTCCCAGGGGTGGGGTTGCCGGGCACGTGCAGAGTGCCGGTCCCTGCCTGAATCGAACATGAACGCCGGATGACCTCGCGCTGACGGCCCGATGCGGCCGCTTCCGCGTGCGGGCGGCGGAAACGCGCGCCCACGAAAAAGGGGAGCGATCGCTCGCTCCCCCTGTGTTGCGTCAAGCCTTGCGGCGAGAACTTACCGGCAGACGATGTCCGCGTGAGACGTGGCCAGCGCCAGCGCGGTGAGGTTCTTGTCGCGGTACTCCTCGAGCTGCGCCGGGATCACCAGATGCAGCGCGGTGACCGTGATCGACGCGATGTTCGGCGCAGTCTGCGTGACCACCTGCTCGTCCAGCACCAGGCTTCCACCCAGCGGCAGCGGAATCGTCAGACCGCGGGTGACCGTCACCGGCCGACCGTTGATCTGCAGATTCGCCAGCGACGACGCGCCGGTGACCGTGGCGTTGTTGTTGGCATCGCAGCTGGCATGCGCTTCCGAGCTGATCACCTGCGCGCTGATGTTCGCGCCCCAGGCGGTCAGATTCAGCGTCTGCAGCGAGGCTTCCGAATCGCTGCGCTCGCCCGCTCCGGTGGTCGTGGCCTTGCCCGTGGTGCCGGCCAGGATGATGCCGCCGGCCGCCTGCGAGATCGTCTGGACCGACGCGTCGAGCGAGCCGCCGGTGCTCGGCAGCGCGCCGGTGTCACCGGCCGCGAAGATGAAGAAGCGCTTGACGTTGGCCTTCGCGACGATCGCCTGACCGCTGAACAGGTTGCCGACCGGCTGGTTCGGCAGGCTCAGCGTGGCGGTGATCCAGGTGAAGTTCTCGAAGGTCGAGACCAGTTCGACGGTCACGGTCGTGGCACCGGCCGGGATCGGCACAAACAGGCGCAGGTTGTCGAACTGCGGACCCGCGGACGAGTTCAGCAGGTCGCTCTGCGACAGCACGAGGTTGCCGTCGACCCGGATGTCGATCCGCGTCGTGTCGCCGGTCACCGGATCGATCGTGGCGCCGCTGACGAACAGGTCGAGCTGGGCGGTGCGGGCAGTCTGGCTGGCCGGGAACGTGAAGGTCTGCGGCTCGGTGCGGGCCAGCGACGGCGGGAAGCTCGAGCCCTCGAGCACGGCGAACGCGAAGTCATGGCCATCGCGCACTTCGATGTACGAGGAGCCGGTGCCGCCCGAGCAGCTGATCTCGGCCTCGGCCGAGCCGATGACGACGTCGATCGGCAGGACCAGACCCAGCAGCGGCGACGACACGTGCAGCGCGTTCACGAGAATGTTGCGGGTGGCGCCCGTGCCCGAGACCGTCTGCTCGTTGGCGACGATGCGGATGATGCCCGGGATGTTCAGCAGCACGCGGTTCGGTTCGAACGACTGGGCCTGATCGACCGAGCCGATGCGCAGGCGCGAGAAGCGCGACGAACCCGACACGACCGGACCCGATGCGGTGCAGCTGGCGTTGGCCTGGGTTTCGATCAGATCGGCGCCGATGCCGATCGACGACACGACGAGGCCGGCGTTCGCCACCGACGTGGTCGACTGGGTGACACCGCCGGTGCCGATGGTCCGGCTGCCGATCACGCGGGCCGAGACGATGCCGAAACGGGTCGACTCGGTCGGCGCCGGGTTCAGGTCACCGCCCTGCGGCGGGAGGTCGCCGGTATCGACGACGCGGGTCTGGTTGCCGCCGACTCGCGACTGCACGGCGAACGCCCGGCCGCCGTAGGCCTGGCCGGTCGCTTCGCTGTAGATCACCAGAACGCCCGCGCCATCGATGCCGCTCGCGACACCGGCGATCGAACGGACGCTGAGATTGGTGACGCCAGGGCCGACCAGATTCAGGTTGGTGATGTCGACGCGGTAGCTGCGGGCGTTCGGAAACGGATTCCCGCCGATCACCTGCCCGAACACGAGCTGGTCATTGATGACGAGCTGGTCGTTGTTGTTGAACGGTGTCGCGTCCCAGTACAGCAGGACCTGACGAACCGCCGCATTGGCCGGCACCGAGATGGTGGCGGTGTCCGAGCCGGTATCGGCAAGGCCGAAGCCCGCGGTGGCGACACCGTTGCCGCTGGCAATGGCAATGCTGGGCGTGCCGAGCGTTTCGCTGCCGTCGGCATGGACGGCGGGCGATGCCAGGCCGCCGACAACGGCTGCGAGTGCCACGCAGCCCAGACGAAGGACCAAGGTGTTGATGGAGCGGTGGAGTGGCATGACAAATTCCCTGTTCGTGGACGGCTGAAGTGGCAAATGCCCGTGATCGGCATCTGGTGCCGGTCGACATCGCGTCCCTGAGGCATGTGCCGGACGATGCCAACTGGCGGGGGCCCGTCTGGAGCGCGCGGGCTAGTGGTGAGACTTTCACCAATTGTTCGTCGCATCGAATGTCCAATCAAGGGGGCTCGCCGCCACTTCTGTGACGCGAGTCGGGAAACTCACGAATTCCTCATGTCAAGAAGTGTTGCACCTTCCGTTCGGAGCCTTCCCGTCTCCACATGACAGGAAGAATACCTTATATTTTTCAATGTCTTGAATTCAAACAGCAGATTCTCGGCAGCGCCTCGACCAGCGCGGCCACTGACAGCGCGATCGGCATAATAATTATTGCCTACGGCACCATTGACCGACTCCGAGTTGACGCGTGTCAAGCCGATTTCGGCGACCGCGGAACGAATGCCGGTGAATTGCAAGTGATCGTGCCGCGAAACGCCGTCCGGGCTGCAGAAAATGCTGCGAACAGTGCTAACGTCAGGCCCCATCGTTCCATTGGAAATTCCGATGATCTTCCGTTCATCAAAGCGCCTTCCGGCATCGCTTGCGGCACTGCTGGTCAGCCTGTCCGGGATCGGCTGCAGCACGCTGGAAACCGCACCCTCTCCGCCCGCCGCGCCGCAGACGGCGGCCGCGGCAACGGCGCTCGATCGCCTGTTCGCCGACTACTGGGAAGCGTCGCTGGCGATGAACCCGCTGCAGGCGACGTTCATCGGCGACAAGCGCTACAACGACCGCCTGCCGAACACGCTCGGCCCGGAGTTCCGGGCGCAGGAAGCGGCGTTCAACACGGCCTGGCTGGCACGCATCAGGACGATCGACGTCGCCCCGCTGAGTGACAGCGAACGGCTCAGCGTCGAGATCCTGCGGCGCAACCTCGAACGGGCGATCGAAGGCGACCGCTTCCCGGATCATCTGATTCCGATCAACCAGTTCTACAACCTCGCCAGCACCTTCGCGCAGCTTGGCTCCGGCACCGGCGCGCAGCCGTTCAAGACCGTGCAGGACTACGACAACTGGGCGACGCGCGCGGCGCAGATTCCGGTGCTGTTCGATCAGGCCATCGTCAACATGCGTGAAGGCGTGGCGCAGGGCATCACCCAGCCGGATGTGCTGATGGTGAAGGCGATCGGCCAGCTCGATGCGCTGGCCACCGCCACGCCGCAGGACAGCCTGTTCTGGAAGCCGGTCGCGCAGTTCCCGGATGACGTCAGCGCGGCCGACAGGGCTCGGCTCACCGAGCGCTACCGGACGCTGATCGCCGACACCGTGCTGCCGGCCTACGTGAAGCTGCGCAACTACCTGCGCGACGAATATCTGCCGAAGGCGCGCAAGACCGTCGGCCTCGATGCCCTGCCCGATGGCGCGGCCTGGTACGCCTCCCGCGTGAAGGCGATCACCACGACCGATCTGACGCCGGCGCAGATCCACGAGATCGGCCTGTCGGAAGTCGCGCGCATTCAGGCCGCGATGCGCGGCGTGATGCAGCAGGTCGGCTTCAAGGGCGATCTACCGGCGTTCTTCACCTTCGTCACCAGCGATCCGCGCTTCACCTATCCGGACGAGGCGGCGGCGCTGAAGGCGTACAACGACCTGTCGGCCAGCCTGAACCAGAAGACGCCGAAGCTCTTCGCGATCCAGCCGAAGGCCGGTTTCGAGATTCGCCCGGTCGAAGCGTTCCGCGCGCAGAGCGCCGCCGGCGGCAGCTACCAGCGGCCGAGCGAGGACGGCACGCGGCCCGGCATCTTCTACCTGAACACCTACGACCTGCCGTCGCGCAAGACCTGGGCGGCGGAGTCGCTGTTCCTGCACGAAGCGATCCCCGGCCATCATTTCCAGATCGGCATCCAGCAGGAATTGCAGGGTGTGCCGGCGTTCCGCCGCTTCGGCACGGTCACCGCGTACGTCGAAGGCTGGGGGCTGTACGCCGAGTCGCTCGGCACCGAGCTGGGCGTCTACACCGACCCGTACCAGTACTTCGGCCGGCTGCAGGCGGAACTGTTCCGCGCGGTGCGGCTGGTGGTGGACACCGGCCTGCATTCGAAGGGCTGGAGCCGGCAGCAGGTGATCGACTACATGCAGGCGAACTCGGCGCAGGGGCTGACGCCGGCGATCTCCGAAACCGAGCGCTACATGGCGATTCCGGGACAGGCGCTGGCCTACAAGATCGGCGAGCTGAAGATCCGCGAGCTGCGCACGCGCGCTGAAAAGGCGCTGGGGCCGGCGTTCGACGTGCGCGGCTTTCACACCGAAGTGCTGAAGGACGGCGCCGTGCCGCTCGACGTGCTCGATGCCAAGATCGAGCGCTGGATCGCGGCCCGGAAGGCCGGCTGAGTCAGCGCGCCGCCAGTTCGGCGGCGATGGCGGTGGCCGCCTTGTCGAGCAGGCCGATCATGCGGCGCTCGGCGGCGGCCATCTGCTTGAAGCAGTTCTCGGTCAGCCGCAGATCGCGGCTGCTGTCCTTGTCGTCGGTCTGCAGTGTCGCTGCGGCGAACATGCGCAGGTTCTGCGTGTATTCCTCCTGCTGCGTGTACAGCACGGACAGGGCCGACAGGGTTCGTGAATCCAGATGCGGCAGCGTCTGGCTCAGCAGCGCCGCATCGTAGGCGGCGCGCTGGAACAGGATCTGGTTCAGGCCGTCGAACGCCGCCGGATATTCCCAGGTCTCGCCTTTCGCCAGCGCCTGGCGGGACTTGTGGAAGCTTTCGCGCATCTGCTCGTGGTAGCCGAGCACGTCGTCGATCGCCTTGCGGTTCTGCTCGACTTCCACCTTCAGTTCCAGCAGCACGCGACCGGCCAGCCGGCCCCGCGCACGGTCGTCGTTCCAGTCATCGACGGCCAGCGCCAGCATCGCGCTCGCGATCAGCAGCACGATCTCGATGACCAGCCGCTGCCAGCCGTGCCGCTCGCCACCGTGGCGCGACGGCAGCGCGGTGGCGGCGGTCGGCGACAATGCCTCGGCGGCCGCCACAGCCGATGGCGACAAGGCGGGAGCATCGGCAGATTCGGAGCTTGAAGCCATGCGCGCCGTGGGTCAGGGAGTATCCGGAGTGTAGCGAGGCGTCAGGGGCGCTCACCACTCTCTCGGATGCCGGATGGCGGCGCCGGGTTTGCGCCGACAGGTCACCGGGCCGCCACCCGGCACCGGCGACCTACTCCGGCTGGCCACCGATTGCCGCCGCAAACGCCGGCGACGCATAGAAGCCGCCGAGACGACGGCGGACGATCGGCTCCAGCAGCTTCTTTTTCTTCAGCACCTTGATCACGTGCGGGGCGTAGCGCTGCGCTTCATCGATCATCCGCGCGCGGTCGATGCCGAGGTCCTCGAGCAGCGCGGCCAGGGTCGCGTCCTCGTACTTGTCGAAGAAACCGTCGATGCCGGCGTCGATCATCACCCGGTACCAGTCCTGCTGGCGCAGGTGGCGCCAGGCCTCGAAACCGGTGACGAACAGTTCCTCGACCCAGCGCGACGGCACGTCCTCGCGCAGCACGCCGATCGGCTCGTCCTTGAGCTTGTCCCAGGCATCGGTCGCCAGCGACTTGAGCTGTTCGGAATCGGCGTGGTTCAGCAGGAACTCGGCACTGCGCGTGGTCGAGGCCTGCACCGCCTTGGCGATGTACTTGCGCAGGCCATCCTCGATAGACGATTCCAGCTTCGGCGTCGCCACGCTGAGCGCGGCGCGGCCGAGCTTGAGCATCGAGCTGGCGCCGGGGATGTTCTTGGTGACGGTGTTCTGGGCCAGATAGCCGGTGATGCCGCTGTACAGCAGGTCGCCGGCGAAATCGGCATACAGCGGGCTGGTGATGACGGCGCGGACGATCTTCTCGCGCAACGATTCCAGTTCGAGGATCTGGGTCGCGAACTCGTCGAAGTGGGCGTCGGTCAGCAGGTCGCCGGGCGAGGTCTTGTCGTGCACCTTGTGCGCGTACAGCGCGCGGGCGATGTCGCCGACCAACTCCGGCAGGCCGGGGCCGAATTCGACCTCGCTGGCGAACACGGCGGCGGTGTCCTTGATCTGCTTGCGGGTGACGACGGCGCCGAGCGTGAGCTTGCCGGCCACGACCAGGGCGGCGTCGACTTCCTCCTCGATCACCGCCTTCAGGCCGCTGCCGCTCAGCTCGTCGACGATGTAGTTCACATGCGCATCGAGCAGCGTCTGCGCCAGCGGGTGGGTCTTCTCGGCCATCGGCTCGTCCTCGTTCGGATTTCTGGAATTGTTATGGGAAACAACTGTGCACTAGCTTCGCATACCGGCTGCGCGGACCGTTATGCTGACCGAGATTTCCGGCGTCGTCCGGCCGCCGCTCCGCCCGCCACCGCGCTTGCCCCTCCGAACGCGTGACCGACTCATCGATACACCCCGACCTGCCGCCGAAACCGCAGCCGCCGGTCGACTACGACTGCTGCGGCGGCGGCTGCGCCGACTGCGAACTGCGCATCTACCTGCGCGAGCTGGCGCGCTGGCAGAAGCAGGCGCGGCAACTCGGGGTCGCGCTCGATGACTGACGCCGCATCGGCCCTCGCCGCGTTGCTCGAGCGCACGCCGAAGCTGATGCTGCTGACCGGCGCCGGCGTCTCGACCGGCAGCGGCATTCCGGACTACCGCGATGCCGATGGCGCCTGGAAACGGCGGCCGCCGATCACCGGCCAGATTTTCCGCAGCGACCCCTTGCAGCGGGCGCGCTACTGGGCGCGCAGCCTGATCGGCTGGCCGCTGCTGGCCACGGCGCAGCCGAATGCGGCGCACCGCGCGCTGGCCGCGCTGCAGGCGCAGGGTCGCGTCACGCGGCTGGTGACGCAGAACGTCGACGGCCTGCATCAGGCCGCGGGCAGTCCGGACGTCATCGACCTGCATGGCCGGCTCGACGTGCTGACCTGCCTTGCCTGCGGCGACCGCTCGCCGCGCCACGCCTTCCAGCAGCGCCTGCTCGCGCACAACCCGGACTGGGCGCCGGGCAGTGCCGCGCCGCTGCCGGACGGCGACGCCGATCTCGAGAACGTCGATTTCAGCGCCTTCGTCGTGCCGCCGTGCACGCTCTGCGGCGGCCTGCTGAAGCCGGATGTCGTGTTCTTCGGCGAGAACGTGCCGCGCAACCGCGTCGACGCCGCGTTCGCCGCGCTGCACGCCGCCGACGGCCTGCTGGTGGTCGGCTCGTCGCTGATGGTCTATTCCGGCTACCGCTTCGCCGTCGCCGCCCGCGAGCGCGCCCTGCCGCTGGCGGTGCTGACCCGCGGCCGCACGCGGGCCGACGAGATCGCCACGCTCAAGCTCGATGCGCCGTGCGCGGAAACCCTGGTCGGTGCACTGGATCGGCTGGGCGAGGCCGCCGCGGCCTGAAGCGGCGGATGCGGGTCCGGGTCCATCCGGACCGCGCCGGCGTCACCGGCACGATCCCGGGCACCGTCGAGCGGAACCGCATCTGGGCAAGCAACACGTCCGCGAATCAATCGCCGATGACGGCTTCGCTCAGCGCGCCGGATCAATCCCCAGCAGCGCCCGCGCGCGAACCTGCTCGGTGCCGCTGAAGCGCCGCTCGACCATGGCCGACAGCTCGCGCAGCCGATCGCCGGCCGCAAGCCCTGCCGCGTTGATCGTGGCCTGCTCGCGGGCGGCCGCTTCGAGCCGCTGCTTCCACATCGCGTCTTCGGCATCGACTGCGGCCAGCCGCGCCGCCGCTTCCGGGCCGACGGCACGCTCGCGCAGCGCCTGCCGCTGGGCCGGGTCCGACAGATTCGCCGCCGCCGACAGGATTTCCAGCGCCGCCCGATCTTCCTCGACCTCGCGCAGCGCCGGTGGCGCGCGATGCGCCAGTTCCGCGAGGCGCGCGGCACGGGTTGCCGGATCGAGCGAGGCGTCCTGCGCCAGGGTCATCCGTTCGAGCAGCCAGGCATCGCGCGCCTCGTCGGCCGCGAAGAAGGCCTCGGCCGCGGCCACGCCGAGCTTTTCGCGGCGCAGCACGCGGCGCCGTTCGAGCACTGCCGCCAGTTCCGCCGGCGGCCGATCGCTGCCGGGGCGATCGCTGGCCAGCGGGCCGGTCGCCTCGATGTAGCCGACATAGCGATCGAACAGCGCGATCAGCGCCTGCTGTTCCGATTCCGGGAAACGCGCGCTGCGGGCGTCCTCGGCCAGGCGTGCGCGCAGCACGTCCGGGCCGAGTTTGGGCACGGCCGACAGCAGCCAGTCGAAGCGACGACGCAGGGCGAGATCGATGACCAGATGGCGGCTGGCGTCGAGCGCCAGCACGCCGTCCGGCTGACCGTCCGACCACGGACCGACCAGCGGCGTCGAACCGCGGGCCGCCGCCGTCGCAGCGGTGCCGGCGGCGGCCGTGGTCGCGGGGACCGCCGCCGTCACCTTCGGCGAGATCGGCTCGACCGGCGTTTCAGACGGCCGCAGGCCAATCCAGCCGGCGATGCAGACCAGTACGGTGCCGGCGACGGCCCAGTCGAGGCGAATGACGAGTGGCCGCTCAGTAACCGGCGTTGCGGAGTCGGTTGGCCTGGGCACGGAACAGCGTCACCGGGTTGCTGGTGAAGGGGCTGACCAGCCCGAACACCTGATCGACCTCGTCCAGATGGTTCTGGAAGTAATCGTCATAGATGATCGTGCCGAGATGGTTCGAGCAGCGTCCGACCAGACCATCGTTGTCCTCGTCGCCGAAGACGAGGCCGGTCGCGCCGAGAATGGCGTCGGAAACGTCGTAGAAGTTCGTGTAGTTCGCAATGCCGCCCCACGAGTAATACGCCACGTTGTTGACCCGGGCCGCGCCACTGCCGCAAGCCGTGGTCGGCAGGCCGGCCGGATAGCGGGTGTTGAACGTCCGGGTGCCCGGCGTGGTCAGCGCATCGAGTGCCGCCAGCGGGTTCTGCGGAAGATTGCCGCCGGAAATCTCGTCGATCAAGTCGGCCACGCCCTGGATGACATCGCGCGCAACACTTTCGCTGACCGAACCCGGCGGCAGGACGTTGCGCACCAGATCGGCAACGCGCGAGCCCTTGTGCGGCGTGCCGACGCTGGTGACCGAGGCCACGAGGTCCGGCCGCACGGCGGCGACATAGCGTGCCGTCAGGCCACCCTGGCTGTGGCCGATCAGGTTGACCCGGGTCGCGCCGGTGATCGCCAGCACCTGGCGGACCTGGCTCAGCAGCTGCTCGCCACGCACTTCATTGCTGTTGGTCGCCGAGACCTGGGCCAGGAACACGCGGGCGCCGCCGGACGCCAGACCATCCGGAATGTCATAGAAATAAGGAATGCCGGCGATCGAGTCGAAGCCGAACAGGCCATGCACCAGCACGATCGGGTAGCGGGTCTGGGTGTAGCCGGCGGCCTGCGCGTTGAACGACAGCGTGCACAGCAGCATCAGGCCGGCCGTGATGCCGGCCAGTAATTTGTTGAACATGGACTCTCCTCCTTGTGTGATTGCGGTGTGGCCATACTCAGCCGTATGCCGCCCGCTTTTTGCGCCCTGCCACCGGCGGCGTCAAGCGCGGTTGATCCACCCCAATTCCGATCGTTCAGTTCATCCGCGCCCCGCCGGATGGCCTACCAGTGCGGCGGAATCTCGTCCCGCGCGGTGCCGCGGAACACCGGTTCGTCGGCAGCGGTCAGACGATCACCGAGCGCCTTGAGCCGCTGTTCAAGCTGCTCGATCAGCCGCTGCTGGCGCTGGATTTCCGCGCCGAGCACGTTCAGCGCGTCTTCCTGCCAGGTCATGCGGGTTTCGAGTTCGATCAGGCGGTCGTCGGCGCTGCGGCTCATCGGGATCACGGTCAGGGGAACGGGGCCGAGTGTAGTCCCGGGGCCGCGATCGGCACAGGCTATGCTTGATCCTTGAACACCGACATGAACACGCCTTTCATCGAGCCCGAAACCGCCGTCGCTGCCGAGCCCGGGCTGGTCGTCTGCGAGCACTGCGATGCCGTGCACCAGCGGCCGCAGCTGGCACCCGGCGAAGCAGCCGACTGCACGACCTGCGGCGCACTGCTGTATCGCCGCTCGCGGCTCGATCGCGATGCGATGCTGGCGCTGACCGTGGCGGCATTGATCGTGTTCGTGATGGCCAATGCCATGCCGATCGTCACCATGGAAGCCGGCGGCGTCGTCACCCAGGGCCGCCTGACGACGATGGTGTCGGCCGCATGGAACTCGGGCATCGGCGCCGTCGCCGCGATCGCGGCGGCGACCGTCTTCCTGTTCCCGCTGGCCCAGCTGACGCTGTACCTGTACGTGCTGATGGCACGGCAGCGGCAGACGCTGCCGGCCGATTTCGCGCTGGCGATGCACGGCCTGAGGCTGCTGCGGCCGTGGAGCATGGTCGAGGTGTTCCTGATCGGCGTGCTGGTGTCGGTGGTCAAGATGACCAGCCTCGCCATGGTCAAGCCGCAGGCCGGCCTGTGGGCCTTCGGCGTGCTGACCATCCTGCTGACCGCGCTCAGCACCTTCGAGCTGCGCGAGCTGTGGGCCGACGACGACCCGCCGCCGGAGCCGCATCGGTGACCGGGACCGTGATCGCGCAACCGCGCGCCGCGAGTCTCGGCCTGATCGGCTGCGACGCGTGCGGCCTCGTGCTGCGGGCACCGTCCGCACCGCAGCACACGGCATCGTGCCCGCGCTGCGGCAGCGCGCTGCACCGGCGCCGGCCGAATGCCGTGAACCGGGCCTGGGCCTATCTGATCGCCGCCGTGATCCTGTACATCCCGGCCAACGTGCTGCCGGTGCTGCGCAGCACCAAGCTGTTCGACACCAGCATCGACACCATCATTTCCGGCGTCGTCTCGCTGTGGGATGACGGCTCCTGGGACCTCGCGGTGATCGTGTTCACCGCCAGCGTCGTGGTGCCGGTGCTGAAGATCGGCGCGCTGGCGCTGCTGCTGCTCAGCGTGCAGAACGGCTGGCAGACGGCGCCGCGCGAGCGGGCCCGGCTGTACCGGATTCTGGAGTTCATCGGTCACTGGTCGATGCTCGATGTCTTCGCGATAGCGCTGCTGGTCACCTTGGTACACTTCGGCGCGTTCGCGTACGTCGAACCCGGCCCGGGCATCGTCGCCTTCGGTGCCGTGGTGGTGCTGACCATGCTCGCGACGATGAGCTTCGACCCGCGCCTGATCTGGGATGCCCTCGAAGTGCCCGCTCCGGCGTCCGATGCCGGGGCTGCCACTGCCTCGCCTCCCCTGCCGGCACCGCCTGCGCTCACGGAAGACCTGCCGACATGACCTCGTCCCCTTCAACCCCGGCTTCGCCGTCACCCTCCGGGCCGCCGCTGCCTGACGTGCATCCGTCCGGGCGCCTGCGGGTCTCGCTGATCTGGCTGGTGCCGCTGCTCGCGGCACTGGTCGGCCTCGGCCTCGTGGTCCGGACCTGGCTGCAGACCGGTCCGACGATCACCATCAGCTTCAACACCGCCGAAGGGCTGGTCACCGGCACCACCGAAGTCCGCTACAAGGACGTGGTCGTCGGCAAGGTCAGCGGCATCGTGCTGAACGACGACGACAGCGGCGTCATCGTCACCGTCGAGCTGACGCCGAGCGCAGCCCGGCTCGCGGTGCAGGACACGCGCTTCTGGGTGGTGCGGCCGCGCATCGGCATCGGCGGCGTGTCCGGCATCTCGACATTGCTCTCCGGCGCCTACATCGGCGTCGATGTCGGCCGCTCCAAGGAAGTCCTCAAGGCCTTCAAGGGCCTGGACAAGCCGCCGGCCGTGACCCACGACCAGAAAGGCAGCAAGTTCACCTTGACCACGCAGGACGCCGGTTCGATCTCGATCGGCGCACCGGTCTACTACCGGCGCGTCGCAGTCGGTCAGGTGGTCGATGCCACGCTCGATCCCGATGGCCGCCGGATCACGATCCAGGTCTTCGTCGAAGCGCCATACGACCGCTTCGTGACCCGCAACACGCGCTTCTGGAATGCCGGCGGCGTCGATCTGGCGGTGTCCTCCGAAGGCCTGAAGCTCAACACCCAGTCGCTGGCGACGGTGCTGGCCGGCGGCATCGCGTTCCAGCCGGCGGACGAGAACAACCCGGGCGAACCGGCGCCGCTCGACAGCACGTTCGAGCTGTATGCCGATGCCGGCACCGCACTGGCCCCGGCCGACGGTCCGTCGATCGAAGCGCTGCTGGTGTTCCGCGAATCGACCCGCGGGCTGGCCATCGGCACGCCGGTGGATTTCCTCGGCATCGTCGTCGGACGGGTCAAGGACATCCAGCCGGAATACGACACCTCGCGCCGCAGCTTCTTCGCGCGCGTGCGCGTCGAGCTGTTTCTCGAACGGCTCGGCCCCGCCTACCGCACGCTGACCGGGCTGGATGGCGATGCCGCCGAAGCCGGCATGCAGCCGCCGCTGCGCGTGCTGCGGCGCCTGATCGATCAGGGCCTGCACGGCCAGCTGCGCGCCGGGAACCTGCTGACCGGCCAGCAGTACGTCGCGCTGTTCTTCAAGCCGGGCAATCGCAAGCTCGTGGTGCAGCGCAAGGACAGCGTGCCTGAAATTCCAAGCGCGCCGGGCAGCCTCGAGGAAATCCAGACCCAGATCGAAAGCATCGTCACCAAGCTCGATTCGATTCCGATCGTCGACATCGCCAACGACCTGCGCAGCACCGTGCAGAGCGCGAACAGCCTGCTGAAATCGCTCGATGGTCAGGTACTGCCGGAAACGAAGCAGACCATCGTCGAGGCGCGGCAGCTGATCCGCTCGCTCGACCAGAATCTGCTGTCGCCGGATTCCGCGCTGCAGCAGGACCTCGGCCGCACGCTGGAACAGCTGAACCGCACGGCCGCGTCGTTCCGCACGCTGGCGGACTACCTCGAGCAGCACCCGGAAGCGCTGCTGCGCGGCCGCCCGGCCGAGCCGGAGCCGGCATCGGCCGCACCACCTGCGCCCGAGATCCCGCCGTCGCCGCCGCTGCGCGCCCCCACTGCCGATGCGCCCCGGAACTGATGCCATGACGCTCGCCCGCCTTGCCGCTGCATCCGTTGCCGCCGTCCTGCTCGCCGCGTGCCAGTCCGCCGCGCCGATCCGCTTCTACACGCTGCTGCCGCCGGCCGCCGTCACGCCGCCTCCGGCGCAGGACCCGGCGTTCCGCATCGCCGTTGGCCCGGTCGGCATTCCGGCGCAGGTCGACACGCCGAAGATTGTCGTGCGCGAAGGCAATGGCCGGCTGATTCCGGTCGACGGCCAGCGCTGGATCGCCCCGCTCGCCGATGAAACCCGCAACGCGCTGCGTGCCGCGCTGACCCAGCGTCTCGGCGTGCCCGACAGCAGCGATCTCGGCGACGCCGGCAGCGCGCTGCCGCTGTACCGGGTGCGGGTGAACCTGCAGCGCTTCGAATCGACGCTCGGCCGCAGCGCGCGGATCGACGCGACGTGGACCATTGCCAGCGCACGCGATGCCGCGCGCAGCGCCACCTGCGACAGCCGCGCCGAAGTCGCCGTCGGCCCGGGCTTCGAGGCCCTGGCCGAAGGCCATCAGCGGGCGCTGATCCGCCTCGCCGACCAGATCGCCGCCGGCCTCGAAACGCTGGCGGCGGGCAAGCCGGCGCTGGTCTGCGCCGCGGCCGATCCGGCGCGCTGACGGATTCGCGGACCAACGCGCCGACCGACGCACTGACTGGCCATGCTGACGATCAACGATCAGGTTTCGGTGCCGCTGACCGACATCGAGATGACCGCTATCCGCTCGCAGGGCGCCGGCGGCCAGAACGTCAACAAGACCTCGACCGCCATCCATCTGCGCTTCGACATTCGCGCGTCGAGCCTCAGCGACGAGATCAAGGAGCGGCTGCTGCTGAAGGCCGATCACCGCATCACGCGCGATGGCGTGGTCGTCATCAAGGCGCAGCAGCACCGCAGTCAGGAAGGCAATCGCGACGCCGCCCTCGCCCGCCTCGCCGACCTGCTGACCCGCGCGCTGCATGTGCCGACGCCGCGCCGGGCGACGAAGCCGTCGCGTGCGGCGAAGCGCAAGCGGGTCGATGACAAGACCCAGCGCGGCGGCCTGAAGCGGCTGCGGCGCTCGGTCGACGACTGACCCGAGCGCGTCCGCGGCGCCGCCGTCTCAGTCCACGCGCAGCTCGATCAGTTCCGCCGTCGCGGTTCCGCGCGCCACGCGCAGTTTCGCGACCGTGACCGGCAGGCTGAACCGGCGCGGTCCGGCGCTGCCCGGGTTGACGAACAGCCGGCCGTCGCGCGGCTCGATCCGTGGCCGATGCGAATGCCCGGTGACGATCACCTGCGCCCGCGCCGCCTCGTCCGGGTGCAGCAGTTTCAGGTCATGCAGCAGATGGATCGCCACGCCGTCGACGTCGTACCACGCAGTTTCCGGCACGGCATCGAACGCGGCAGCGCGATCGTTGTTGCCGCGCACGGCGGTGACCGGTGCCAGTTCGGCGAGCTGCGCGAGGATCGCGACATCGCCGATGTCCCCGCCGTGCAGGATCGCGTCGCAGCTGTGCAGCGCCGCCAGCGCCTGCGGTCGCAGCAGGCCGTGGGTGTCCGAGATGAGACCGATCGTGATCATGCAAAGAAGTGTAGCGGCGTGCCGTGGTACCTCATCCGAATCCGGAGGTCGCTGCATCGAAGGAACGTCGCGAATGATCGCGGCCTTGTTCCCGAGACCTCCGATGAACCGTACGCAAGCTCCGACTTCCCACCGTTCCACCCGGCGCAGCGCCGTTTCGGTGCGCCACGTCATCGCCTTTGCGGTCGCTGCCGTCATCAATGCCGGCGCGATTCTGGGCGCCGCCCAGCTCGAGACGCGCGGCGAGCGCGCCTACGCCGCGCGGGCCGTCGCCAGTCTGACGCAGGTTGCCGCGATCAAGCCCGACGCCGCGTCGGGCACGGTGAAACTGGCTGCCAAGCCGGTCGCACGCGGCTGATCCCCGTTGATGGGCGCCGGCACGCGGCGGACCGCGCCAGCGCGATGACCGGCGCGCTGGCGCTTGCCGCAGCGCGACATGCGCCCGGCATGGAATCTGGATGACAATGTGCGGGTATCCATCGAAGGCCCGCGCATGTCCCGCAACACCGTCACCCGTCGTTCGGCGATTCACGGCAATGGCGTCTTCGCAGCGCGCAAGCTGCCTGCCGGCACCGAAGTGATGGAGTACACCGGACGACTGCGAACGCACGCGTACATCGACAAGGTCTATGCCGATACCGTCGAGTCCGGCCACACGTTCCTGTTCACCCTGAACGAGCGCTATGTCGTCGACGGCAACTTCGATTCGAACGATGCGCGCTGGATCAATCACAGCTGCGATCCGAACTGCAAGCCGTACATCATCGAGAACGAAGCCGGCGACAAGAAGCTCGACCGCATCGTCATCGAGACCCAGCGCGACATCGAGAAAGGCGAAGAACTGACCTTCGACTACGGCATACGCCTGGACTGCCGCCACACGGCACGGCTGAAGAAGATCTGGGCTTGCCGCTGCGGCTCGCCGAAGTGCATCGGGACGATGCTGAAGCCGAAGCGCTAGGCCGTCGGTTTCAGCGGGCCGATCCTTCAGCCGCAGCGGTTCGAGATCACCGTCAACAACCGGCTCAGCGCAATCAGGTGCGTGCCGAGGATCGCCTTGCCGGTGGTCAGCAGCGCGGCCGACAGATGGCGCGACGGATCGGCCCAGCCGAGCACGTTCATGAAGCCGAGATGGCCGAAGGCGTCGGCGGTGTCCGGGCCGTACAGGCCGGCAGGACGGGCGCCGAGCATCATCCCTTCGCTGTAGCGCATCGGGATCATCAGGGTGCGGTCGAGATTCATCCGGCCGACCGGGCGCGCGATGCGGGCCACGGTCTCGACTTTCAGGATGCGCTTGCCGCCGACCACGCCGCCATCGAGCAGCATCTGGAAAAAGCGGCTGGTCTCGTCGGCCGTGGCGAAGATGTTGCCGGCCGGGATGACGGCGGTCTTGAAGCTGTCCGTGTTCGAGGCGCGCACCACTTCCGGGAACGGCACGAACAGCGCGCGCTCGGCGACGGTCGAGATCGGGAAGCGGACCGGCGCGCCGGCCTCATAGTTGATCGCCACGTCCGGCCAGTGCTTCTTCGCGATGCCGTAGGTGAAGTGCTTCATCTTCAGCGGCTTGCGGATGTGCTGATCGAGGAATTTCGCGATCGGCTCGCCAGTCACGCGCTGCAGCACCTCGGCCAGGATGAAGCCGCCGGTGATCGCGTGATACGACATCTGCCGGCCCGAGGTCGGCGGCGCTTCGCAGATCAGGCGGATCACGCGATCCCAGTCCTCCATCAGCTCGACGCGGCGCTCGGGTTTCGGCAGGTTCATCGTCGGGAAGCCGCCGCGATGCGCCAGCACGTCGCTGATCGTGGTCTGCTGCTTGCCGGCGGCACCGAATTCCGGAAGGTAGTGGCTGACGCGCTGGTTCAGGTCGATGCCGCCGTCCTCGGCGAGCTTGTGGATCAGCACGGCGGTGACCGCCTTCGACGCCGAGAACAGGCAGACCGGCGTGTCCGGCGTCAACAGCCGCTTCGGCGCCAGCGGCGGGTCGGCCGGACCATTGCCTTCGGCATGGCCGATCGAGCGGTTGAACACGACTTCGCCATGCCGGCGCAGGCAGAACGACACGCCGGGATGCGCGCCGCTGCGATACAGACCCTTCAGCGCGGCCCAGATCGCCTTGGTGTCGGTGCTCGACAGTCCGGCGCGCGGCCCGGCCTGCTCGACGTCATCGGCGGTGGTGGTGATGGCGTGCAGGTCGCGCGGCACGCGGACCTTCATCGGCTGGGAAGCGGACATGGGTTCGGATGGATCGATCGGGTGAGTTGTCGCAAAACCTTAACAGAACGATCGTGCACCCAAGGCTCAGCCGGCCGTGCGGTCATTGCCGTCCGGCGCACTGCCGGCCGCGGGACCGGGCCGATCGCCGCGCAGGCGACCGGCCCGTTTCAGGGCCTCGTGCAGCAGGAATTCGATCTGGCCGTTGACGCTGCGCATGTCGTCTTCCGCCCAGCGGCGCAGCGCGTCGTACAGGTCTTCCCGCAGTCGCAGCGGATAGGCTTTGCGCTCGGCCGCCATCAGCTGTACAGCGTGCCCGTGTTGACCACCGGCGCCACCGAGCGCTCGCTGCACAGCACCACCAGCAGGTTGCTGACCATCGCCGCCTTGCGCTCCTCGTCGAGCGTGACGACCTGGTTCTCCGCCAGCCGCGCCAGCGCCATCTCGACCATGCCGACCGCGCCGTCAACGATGCGCTTGCGGGCGGCGAGGATCGCCGCCGCCTGCTGCCGCTGCAGCATCGCGCTGGCAATCTCCGGCGCATACGCCAGATGGCTGATGCGCGCTTCGAGAATGTGCACGCCGGCATCGCCGACTCGGGCCTCGATGTCCTGCACCAGCTGGATGGCGACCTCGTCGGCGTGGCTGCGCAGGGCAACGCCGGCATCGTTCTCGTCCAGATCGTAGGCATAGCGCGTGGCTAGGCCGCGCAGCGCGGATTCCGTCTGGATCCGGACAAAGTGTTCGTAATCATCGACTTCGAACACGGCCGCGGCGGTGTCGCGAACCTGCCAGACGACCACGGCGGCGATCTCGATCGGGCTGCCGTGCAGATCGTTGACCTTCAGCCGTTCGCAGTCGAAGTTGCGGATGCGGGTCGACACCGCTTTCTTCGAGTAGAACGGGTTGGCCCAGCGCAGGCCCGGGCTGCGCACGGTGCCGACGTAATCGCCGAACAGCTGCAGCACCTTGGCCTGATTCGGCGAGACCATGAAGAAGCCGCACAGTGCGAGACTGAACACCACCAGCAGCGGCGCGCCGATCAGCGGTGCACCGCGGATCGACAGCAGCGTGCCGGCCACCAGCCCGGCCAGCGTCAGCAGCAGCATCGGAATGCCCGACATCGCAGCGATTTCTTTTTCGCGGATCATGGCCACCATCAACTCCCTGTCTGAAGTGATCTGAGATTAAAGTGATATCACTTTGACGTCAATCTCGAGCGGATGTCAGGTCGAACCCGTCGTCGGAAACCCTCATGAATCGAATCGAATGCGAACGCCCCGGTGGTCCGGACGTGCTGAAGCTGGCCACCGCGCCGCACCCGGAGCCCGGCGCTGGCGAAGTCCTGATCAAGGTCGCTGCCGCGGGCGTCAATCGTCCGGACGTGCTGCAGCGGATGGGCGTCTACGCGCCGCCACCGGAGGCCTCGCCGATCCTCGGACTGGAAGTGGCCGGCACCATCGCGGCGGTCGGTTCCGGCGTCACGCAGTGGCGCGCGGGCGATGCCGTCTGTGCGCTGACGCCGGGCGGCGGCTATGCCGAGTTCTGTCGCACGCCGGCCGCGCACTGCCTGCCGATTCCGGCCGGTCTGAGCCTGAGCGAAGCGGCCGCGCTGCCGGAAACCGCGTTCACGGTCTGGGGCAACCTGTTCGACCGCGGTCGGCTCGCGGCCGGCGAAACCGTGCTGGTGCATGGCGGCACCAGCGGCATCGGCACGATGGCGATCCAGCTCGCCAAGGCGTTCGGCGCCACGGTGATCGCGACCGCGCGCGGTGACGACAAATGCGCCGCCTGCCGGGCGCTCGGTGCCGATGTCGCGATCGACTATGCCGCCACCGATTTCGTCGCCGCCGCGATGGCGGCCACCGGCGGCCGCGGCGTCGACGTGGCGCTCGACATCGTCGGCGGCGACTACACGGCGCGGAATCTCGCCGCGCTCGGCATGAACGGGCGGCTGGTGCTGGTCGGCTTCCAGCGCGGCCCGGCAGCGACCGTCGACCTGACGATGATCATGCGCAAGCGGCTGGTGATCACGGGCTCGATGCTGCGGCCGCAGAGCCACGACGAGAAGGCGGCACTGGCAACGGCGCTGCGCACGAAGGTCTGGCCGCTGATCGAATCCGGGCTGATCCGGCCGCTGATCAATGCGCGCTTTCCGCTGGCGGAAGCCGCCGCCGCGCATCGGCTGATGGAAAGCAGCGCGCACATCGGCAAGATCGTGCTGACCGTCGCCGATTGACCGACCCCGCACGAAAAAACCGCAGCCGAGGGATGCTCGGACTGCGGTTCGGGAGGCGGCCTGGCAGCGGCGGAATCAGGCCGGCTGCCAGTGCATCGTCTGCATCCGCTCGCGCTGCTCGCGCAGGGCCTGTTCGAGAGCCAGCAGCTGCTGGCGCATCTCGCTGTGCTGCCACTGGTCGTTCAGCTTGTCGCGCGCCGCTTCGATGCGCTGGGCCTGCAACTGGCTCCAGGCATTGACCGTGACCTTGAATGCGTCGAGTTCCTGCTCGAACTGCTGCTGCATCGCTTCGAGGCGGCTCGGGTTCTTGCAGGCGTTCAGACGCTCGCGCACGCGTTCGAACTGGCGCTGCAGCATCGCGCGCTGGATGCGGAATTCCGGCACGCGCTTCAGGTTGCGCGTGACGCCGATCCACGACAGCGAAGCAATCATCCACTTGGTCGGATCGAACTGCCACCAGCGCACGCCGTTGCGGTAGTCCCACTGAAACAGGTGGTGATAGTTGTGATAACCCTCGCCGTAGGTCAGCAGGGCAATCAGATCGTTGTCGCGCGCGGTGTTCTCGATCGTGTACGGACGGCGGCCCCAGTAGTGGGCCAGCGAATTGATCAGGAAGGTCACGTGATGGTTGACCACGAGGCGCAACAGGCCGCCAACCATCAGCCAGCCCATCGCATCACCGAACGCGAGACCGAGCAGGAACGGGAAGCCGATGTTCATGAACAGCGCCAGCGGCAGGTAGTAGCGGTGCTGGAACATCACCAGCTTGTCGTCGAGCAGGTCGCGGGCATTCGAGTAGTCGAGCCGGGCGCTCGGATAGTCGCGCAGCATCCAGCCGAGGTGGGCGTACCACAGTCCGCGGTTGATCGAGTAAGGGTCGTGGTCGACATCGTCGACATGGCGGTGGTGGATCCGGTGGGTCGAGGCCCAGATCAGGATCGAGTTCTGGAACGCCATCGCGCCGAACAGGACGTAGAACAGCTTCAGGCTCCCATGCGCCTGATAGGCGCGATGCGCCCAGAGACGGTGGTAGCCACCGGTGATCGACAGGCCGCAGGCGTACAGCAGCACCACGCCGCCGATCCAGGCGCCGGCGCTGACGTCATGCGTGAGCAGGTACCACGGAAACACGGTCAGCAGCAGCAGCGTGCTGATCGTGAACATCAGCAGCGCCGGGGTGTTCAGCGGGGGGCGGACATCGGTCTTTGCAGCGGTCATTCTTCAGTGCTCGGTCGAGAACTTTGATGCGGTATCGGCCAGACAGGGTGAATCTTGATGCAGGCGCGGAGCGCCGGGCGTCAGCCATAAAAAAACCGCGGCCTAAGCCGCGGTTTTCTCAGAAGCGACTGCCTTAAGCGATGAGCTTAGAGCGGGCGGATCTGGGTGGCCTGCATGCCCTTCGGGCCGCGCTGCGCCTTGTACTCAACGCGCTGGCCTTCCTTCAACGTCTTGAAACCCGTGCCCTGGATTTCCTTGAAGTGTGCGAAGAGGTCTTCGCCGCCGTCGGCCGGGGTAATGAAACCGAAGCCCTTGGCATCATTGAACCACTTAACGGTGCCGCTAACCAAATCTGACATTGCTACATTCCTTTAACGAGTAAATAACGATCGAGGGAAGAGAGGTTCCCTCGTTTTTGGTGCGGACGATCAAGAAATGTAGCCGGACTACAGACAGCGCCCGTTGATGCGGGAAAACTGACCACGGTGAATACCTTGCTTGAAACGACTGCAATTGCACTGTACGCGCTAATTTTCCCCCTGTCTAACTGCTCTGACAGCGGGCGAATCAGGCCGCCGTCCCGTGATTGAGCCCCTATCGACCGGAATTCGCGCGTGCCGCCAGCGCAGATCCGGCCGAGGTTCCGGTTGCCACCCGCCGATGGGCCGGAGTTCGCGGGGTGATGGCCATCACGCCGCCACCAGCGAGCGCGAGACGGCGTCGATCAGACCTTCCGCCTGCCAGCGCGCCAGCGCCCGATCGACCGCCGCATAGCTGCCGGACAGCAGCCAGGCATCGCCGAGCGACTGCAGGCTGACATCCGTCATCGCCGGCAAACCGGCGCGCGCATGGCAGATGGCGATCGCCCGAAGTTCCGGAGAATCGGCCGGCAGTGCGCGCACGCGCTGCACATCATGCAGCCGGGCCAGCACCTGCCCGACCAGCTTCTGCTGGCGCTGCGTGCCCTCGAACACGGCCAGCACGCGGGGTGGGCGGCGGTGCGCGTCGGCAATCAGGGCCCGCATCGACAGCCCGCGATGCGCAAAGACGGCCGAGATCGCGTGGGCGATGCCGGGCCGCTCCGCAACGTCCATCACGTAGACGATGCATTGGGCATCGCGGGCCGCGCCCGAGTCGGAGACGGCAGGAAGGTCCACCGCCAGCGGATTCCGGTCAGTCATGGCTCCAGTCCTCCAGCCGGGCGGCAATCGCGGCCTGGGCGGCCAGCAACTGCACGCGTTCGTCGTCGCTCATGTCGAGATCGGTGACCTGCGACCAGCCGCGCAGGCTGCAGATCACGGGAACGCCGAGCACGCCGCGCGGCCGCGCCGCCCCGCTCGGCTCGCCCCAGTCGTCCGGCTCCAGCCAGACCTGCGCCGGGATCACCGCCTGAGCGCCACTCAACAATTGTTCGACCATTTCCGCCGTGACCGCGGCCGTCGAGATCGCGGTCTTGGCGCCGGAGATGTGCGTGATCAGCGGCAGCAGCACGGCACGCAGGTCCGGCGGCTGGGCCTCGGCATGGCGAAAGGCCTCCTCGACCCGCTCCTCGACCAGCAACTGCGCGAGATAGCGCTTGCCGGCCGCGAGTGCCGGTGCGAAATCGGCCGGCCGTCGCGTGCCGCAAAGCCGCGCCCGGGCCTCGCGATTCTCCGCGTCATCGAAGCCATGGATCCACAGCCGGCTGAGGATCGGCACCAGCGCATCGCCATGCTCGCCGAGCATGTAAGCCTGCACGCGCTGGCGACGCACGCCGAAATCGGCGGCGATCTCGCGCCGCAGCCGCATGCTGTCCTGCCAGGCCCCCATGCCGAGCACGCGGCGGCGGCCGAGGTGCTGCGCGAACACCGCCACCCCGAGCTCGACCGGGTTGGTGACCATGATCACCAGTTCCTGACCGTTGCCACGCTCGGCAATCACCCGGGCATAGCTTTCGAACACGGCACGGTTGGCACGCGCCAGTTCCTGCCGGTTGACGACCTGGTTCGGCGCGGTCGGCGCGGTGCGGCCGGCGCAGAACAGGATCAGATCGGCCGCCACTTCTTCCGGGGTCAGCGCGACATCGATTTCCGGCGTGATCTCGGCGAAGGCGTCGTACAGGTCGGCACGCAGACCGTGGAGCGCGCGGTGACTGGCGCCATCGCGACGACCCACCAGTTGCAGGCGACTGCGCGGCGACAGCAACTGATGGGCAACGATCTGCACGGCGAGTTGCCGGCCGACGTCACCGTTGGCTCCGATGATGGCGATATCCAAGGACGATGCTCAGGAAAAGGAATGGCGACGATGATCCGACATTGGCGAGGACAAATGCTGCAACGCAAGGCGCATCCGGCCGTCCGCTCGGCCGGCCCACGGAGCCGACATTTGCTTCCGGTGCCGGTTCGGCAGGCATCGCGGACCCGCTCCCGACACTCTTGCAGCATGCGCGCCAACTCCATGAACACGCTCGCTTAAGGCAGCGATCGAATCAGGATTTCATGGACCGCCGAAATGCCACCGGTCGGCCGTTTGTGCGCCGTGTATCGAAGCGCTTGATCGAGCGCCCTACTAGATGTTGTGTTTCATGTAAAGCGGTGACACTATTGGATGTGACCTCGTCATTGTCAGCGACAGGCGTTGATCAAACGGGTCATTTCCTTTGAAAGTTGGGAGGTTCCCATGGCTGTGAAGAAAGCTGCTGCCAAGAAAGCCGTCGCGAAAAAAGCGGTCGCCAAGAAGGCTGTTGCCAAGAAGGCTGTCGCGAAGAAGGCTGTTGCCAAGAAGGCTGCTGCGAAGAAGGCCGCTCCGGCCGCTTGATCCGCCGCACCCGCGCTTCGGGCTCGGCGCCAACATCGCCGGGCCTTTTTTGTCGCTGAAATCCCGCGTTCACGCCGCCTGGCATTTCCGCACGTCGATCGGGAATCGCAGCGCAGCGTCACGCTTGCATGGCCAGCGGCGCCGACAGTGCCAGATGCAAAAGGCGACGATCGCGGCTCAAGCCGCCGCCGACAAAACCCCGAAACCGTCGTCGACCCCGAAGAACCGCGCCACCGCCTGCTGCTGCCGCTGACTGACGGTTTCCGTGCTGACCACACGCCAGAAATCCTCGACGCCGTCGTGATCCTCGCAGTACCAGCGGATGTGCTTGCGCCCGATGCGCACGCCCTGCGCCTCGCCGTAGAGCCCGACCATCGCCTGCAGGTGTTCGAGCAGCAGCCGGCCGATCCAGTCCCGCTCCGGTGGCGGCAAGTGGGTGCCGGTTTCCAGGAAATGCCGGATTTCGCGGAAGATCCACGGTCGCCCTTGCGCGGCGCGGCCGATCATCAGGGCATCGGCGCCGGTGTGACGAAGCACCCGCTGCGCCTGCTCCGGTCCGCGGATATCGCCATTGGCCATCACCGGTATCCGCACCGCCTGCTTGATCGCGGCGATCGTGTCGTACTCGGCTTCGCCTTCGAAACGATCCTCGCGGCTGCGGCCGTGCACGGCGAGCGCGGCGATGCCGGCGTCCTCGGCGATTCGGGCGATGCGAACGCCGTTGCGCTCGCTGCGTGACCAGCCGGTGCGGATCTTCAGGGTCACCGGCACCGGCACCGCCGCCACCACGGCCGCACAGATCCTGGCCACCAGTGCCTCGTCGCGCAGCAGCGCCGAGCCGGCGTCGACCTTGCAGACTTTCTTGGCCGGGCAGCCCATGTTGATGTCGATGATGTCGGCACCGTGCCCGACGTTGTGACGCGCCGCCTCGGCCAGCAGTGCCGGATCGTGCCCGGCGATCTGCACCGAAACCGGGCCCGCCTCGCCGGCGTGGTCCATCCGGGTGCGCGATTTCTCCGTCTTCCACATCCGTGGATCGGAAATCGTCATTTCGGACACGGCCAGCCCGGCACCGAGGCGACGGCACAGCACGCGGAACGGACGATCGGTGACGCCGGCCATGGGCGCCAGCACCAGCGCGGGTTCGATCAGATGAGGACCAATCTTCATGCCGCGCATTTTCACCGATCGTCGCCGCTGCCGCCCGTCGGCACCGTGAGCGACCGCCCGCCGTCACGGACCGCGCTCTATGATGTCGGCCAATCTGATGCCACCGACGCCGCAATGACTGCCACTCCGAACGGCCCGCGACTGGGCCGGCTTGACGCGCTGACCCTCGCTGCCGCCGCCGTCCTGATGGTGGTCGTGCTGACGCTGCACCTGCTCAGCGCCTTGATCGCCGGCCTGCTGGTCTACGAACTGGTGCATGTGCTGGCGGCGCGGCTGCGCGTGGCCTCGCTTGGACGGGAGTCGGCCAAGGTGGTCGCCGTGGCGCTGCTGGCCAGCGTCGTCGTCGGCCTGCTGACCATCGCCGTGCTAAGCCTGGTGGCGGCGATGCGCAACGGCAGCGACAACCTGCCGGCGCTGATCGCCCGGCTGGTCGAGGCGATCGACGACTCCCGCAGCCGGCTGCCGGCCTGGATCGTCGACTACCTGCCAACCGACGCGGAAGACCTGCGCCGCGATCTGGTGGCCTGGTTGCGCGAGCATGCGAGCACCGTGCAGGGATTCGGCAAGTCGTTTGGCCGCGGGCTTGCGCACATCCTGATCGGCATGATCGTCGGCGCGATGCTGGCGCTGCGCGAAGCGACGCCGATTTCCGCGCGCGGGCCGTTCTCGCGCGCCGTCGCCGAACGCGCGGGTCGTCTCGCCGAATCGTTCCGCCGCGTGGTCTTCGCCCAGACCTGGATCGCGACGATCAACGCGCTGTTCACCTGGCTCTACCTCGGCGTGGCGCTGCCGGCATTCGGCGTCGACCTGCCGCAGGTCAAGACGCTGGTCCTCGTGACCTGGGTCGCCGGCCTGATTCCGATCCTCGGCAACCTGATGTCGAACACGGTGATCGTTGCCGTCAGCCTCGGTCATTCGCTGGAACTGGCGGCGATCTCGCTGCTGTATCTGATCGTCATCCACAAGCTCGAGTATTTCCTGAACGCCCGCATCATCGGCTCGCAGATTCGCTCCCGCGCCTGGGAACTGCTGATCGCGATGCTGGTGATGGAATCGGCGTTCGGCATCAGCGGCATCATCGCCGCGCCGTTCTTCTATGCCTACTTCAAGGAAGAACTGTCGCGCCTGCGCATGCTGTAACCCTTTTCTTTCCCAATCTCCAAACATTCATGGTCAGTGCCCACGATCCGGCCGCCGACGCGCCGCCGCCGCATCCCCACGATTTTTCCGAGCAGCTGATCCGCCAGTTGTACGAGGACCTCGACGGCCTGCTGTTCGACGGTGCCGATGCCGTCGACGAAGCCTGGCCGCTCGTGGTCGACGCCGCCCGCTCGGCCCGTGCCCGCGGCGCGGTGCTCGTCGTGTTCGCGCGCGCCACGCTGGCCGCGCATCACCTGCTGGTCTACGGCGAAGCGCCAGACGAATCGGTCGCGCTGGATGATGCCGCCGACGCCGTCGCCAGCTTCGTACCCGAAGCCGCCAGCCAGCTGTCGGCGCTGAAGGCCCACGCCGAACGCCTGACCCGGCACATGGCGATTGCCGAGCAGTCGCCGGACGCGATCCATGTGCCGCTGTCGAAGACCATCCAGCGCTTCTACAACGCGCTGGCCGACGAGGACGCCGTGATCGGCGGCCGGGCGCTGATCGAGATGCGCTCGATCATCCTGCATCTG
Source organism: Nevskia sp. (assembly GCF_021732705.1). GTDB lineage: Bacteria > Pseudomonadota > Gammaproteobacteria > Nevskiales > Nevskiaceae > Nevskia. The sequence continues at coordinate 328,119 of NZ_JAKFUM010000002.1, forward strand.
GACGCCTGCGCCAGCGCCCTCGATCTGGCCACCGCCGAACCGGAACCGATCCGCGTGATTCGCCCGGACCGTTTCCACGACTACTTCATGCAGTACGCCAGCCTCGCCCAGAAGCAGGATGGAGCTGCCGGCGAGCAGGCGGTGGCCACGCTGACGCAGGACGGCCGCATCGCCGCCGTGATCACCGAGGACACCCATCCGCTGGAAGCCGCAGCGCGCGCCGTGCGGGAATCGATGCACGGCGACGACACCACGCGCAGCCACGCGCTGGCGCGAATCCGTGCGCTGCTGGACGTGCTCGATGGCCTGCGCCGCTCGCCCAACCCGCTGCTCGGCGATGCCATCAACGACACCACCGTGCACCTGAGCCTCGTGCTGGCCGCCGCCACCGCGCCGCTGCAGGCGGCCTCCGGCTTCCGGTTCCAGGCCATCGCCCAGATCGCCCGCTACAACCAGCAGCTGCTGCGCAACGCCGCGCGCACCGACGGCGCCGCGCACTGAGTCGAGGCGAGCCGGGCTGTCGAGACGCATCGGTCCGGCGAGATCGGTCTCGGCGGCCCCGGCAGCAGCCCTCCGCCCAACGCTCAATGCGGCTGCCGTCGCGCTCGCCGCGGCGCGGCATCCGTGCATCCGGCACGGGAATCGACGCGTAGCAAGAAAGCCGACAACCGCGTCGGGTTGATGCCTCGAGGCGTGTGCTGCGACGCAACAGAAAAGCCGTCATTTCAGGTGTTTGCTTTAAGGCGCGCATCCCGCCTATTCTCGAAACAGCAATGAAATGAGGAGGTCCTGATCGTGGCCCGAACGTGGCTGCCGATCCGGATCGCCTGACTTGCAGAACATCTCCCGCCTGAACCGGATGGTGGTCCGGCCAGTGCGGCTGTAGCAGTTCAATTCGCAACTATTTTGGGAGTGGGTCCATGAAGAAATACGCGATCGGCCTGATCGCCGCGACGCTGGGGGCTACCAGCGCCCTTGCGGCGCAGCAACCGGCCAATTACGACGCTGCGCTCAGCGTGCCGCTGCGCAACGGAAGCGGTGTCACGGGGGCGAAGAAGTCCACGGCGATGCTGCGCACGACCGACGCCCGTCAGGGTTCGGTCTCGGTGACCAAGCCGGTCTCGCTGACCGTCGCTGGCCTGCGCTCGGAGTACGACGCGCAGCTCGACGCGCCGACCTTCCTCTGGGCCGACGCCACGATGCCGGTGGCCGCCATCGCGCCGCTGAAGTCGCAGAACGTCGCCGAAGGTGCCGCCCGCCAGTACCTGAAGGCGCAGGCCTCCGCGCTGAAGCTCAGCAAGGACATGGTCGACGGCGCGCGGATGGTCGATCTGCATGACACCGGCAACGGTCCGATCATCGCCCGCTTCCGCCAGTATCAGGACGGCATCGAAGTGTTCGGGCAGGGCCTGAACGTGATGATGGACCGCAACATGAAGCTGGTCGCGACGTCCGGCTACTTCGCGCCGACGCCGTCGTCGGCTTCGTCGAAGCAGGCCAGCGCCGCCTCCGCCGGCAGCAAGTTCAGCCTCAGCGCCGAACAGGCGCTGGCCGCCGCCTTCAAGAGCGCCACCAACCAGACGATTTCCTCGTCGGTGTTCACCAGCAAGGGCGTTCGCGACGAGTACACCGACTTCACGGTTGGCGCGAACAGCGCCGAAATCGTGGCCTATGGCGAACCGCGCGCCAAGAAGGTCTTCTACTACAACGAAGGCAAGATGACGCCGGCGTGGTACACGGAAGTCAACGCGCGCAGCATCGATCTGGTTGACGACTACAGCTACGGCATCGTGGTCTCGGCGGTCGACGGCGACGTGCTGTTCCGCAAGAACCTCACCGAAGAGGCGACGTTCAACTACCGCGTCTATGCCGACGCCAGCGGCATCAATCAGCCGTTCGATGGCCCGATCGGCAACGGCACCGCCCCGTATCCGAACGGCTCGGTGGTCAACCAGCGCCTGCCGCGCGTGGCCGCGACCCCGAATCTCGTGACGCTGGCCTCCGGCCCGATCTCGACGCGCGATCCGTGGCTGGCCGACGGCGCGACCGTGACGACCGGCAACAATGTCGATTCGTACCTCGACATCGTCGACGGCAACACCAACGCGCCCGGAACGCCGCTCGATCAGCGCACCGACGGTTTCACGCCGAACAGCGCCGATACCCGCGGCAACGTCAACGGCTCGAGCACGTTCTCGTACCCGTACCTGCCGGACGCCGATCCGACCACCGCGACGCAGCGTCAGCATGCCGCCGTCCACCTGTTCTACATCAACAACTGGCTGCATGACTGGTGGTACGACAACGGCTTCGACGAAGCCGCCGGCAACTCCCAGGAAGTCAACTATGGCCGCGGCGGCGTCGAAGGCGACCGCATGCTGGTTGAAGGACAGGACTTCAGCGGCACCAACAACGCCAACCAGCGCACGCCGGCCGATGGCGGCCGTCCGCGCCAGCAGATGTATCTGTTCGATGGTCCGGTCAATGGCGAAGTCACCGTTTCCGCGCCGGTCGGCTCGGTGCCGTTCGGCACGGCGAGCTTCGGCCCGCAGGTGTTCGACGTCAGCGGCGCGGTCAGCGCCTCGGCACCGCTGAACGGCTGCACGCCGTTCACCAACGCAGCCGCCGTTGCCGGCACTGTCGTGATCATCGATCGCGGCGTCTGCTCGTTCCAGACCAAGACGGTCAACGCGCAGAACGCGGGTGCGATCGGCGTCATCATCGCCAACAACGCTGCGGGTGCCCCTCCGGGCCTCGCCGGTGATGCCACCCAGCCGGCTGCAACCATCGGCACGCTGTCGGTCGCCGACACCAGCGGTGCGGCGATTCGTGCGGCACTGGCGAATGGTCCGCTGACCGCTCGCCTGCGCCGGGCGGCGTCGATTCCGATCGACGGCACGGTCGACACGCAGATCATCGCGCACGAGTGGTTCCACTATGCGTCGAACCGCCTCGTCGGCAATGCCAGCGGCCTCAGCAATCAGCAGGGCCGCGGGATGGGCGAAGGCTGGTCGGACTTCTCCGCGCTGATCCTGTCGGTTCGCCCGGAAGATCGTCTGGTCTCCGGCAACAACAACTATCAGGGCGCCTACCCGGTTGCCGTGTATTCGACGCAGGATTCGTACTTCGGCATCCGCCGTGCGCCGTACTCGACGAACCTGAACGTTTTCCCGTTCACGTTCCGTCATATCTCTGACGGTGTTGCCTTGCCGACCAACGCGCCGATTCTGGTCTTCGGTGCCAACTCGCAGGTCCACAACACCGGCTCGATCTGGGCCAACACGCTGTGGGAGTTCTACGTCAACCTGCTGAACGATCCGCGCTACAGCTTCACGCAGGCGCGCGAGCGGATGAAGGACTATGTGATCGCCGGCCTGAAGATGACCCCGAACGCGCCAACGCTTCTCGAAGCGCGTGATGGCATTCTGGCTGCCGCCCTGGCGCGTGACCCTGCGGACTTCCGTCTCGCGGCAACCGCATTCGCCAAGCGCGGCATGGGTGCCGGTGCAGTGGCCCCGCCGCGTGGCAGCGCGACCAACTCCGGTCCGGCTGCGGTCGAAGACTTCACGGAGTTCGCCGGTCGCGTCCTGGTGACGTCGGCGTCGCTGGACTTTGGCTACGTCAACGGTGCCACCGGCTTCATCGACAACGACGGCATCCTTGATCCGGGCGAAACGGCGCTGCTGACGATCAACCTGGTCAATCTCGGTACTGCGCCGATCACGTCGAACGTCACTGCCCAGCTCAGCTCGGCGGCCGATCTGACTTACGCCAACGGTGGTGTCGTGACGTTTGCGGCGTCGCCAACGGCTCCGATTGCCATCGGCGGCACGGCAACGGGAACGATCGAAGTCACGCTGCGCAGCGCCACCAGCACCGCTCAGCAGATCACGCTGAACATCGCGTTCCCGCAGGTTGGCGCCACCGCCAACGAGGTGTTCGAAGCCGCCGGTCGGACGATCAACCTGACCGTCAATTACGACATCGTCCGCAACAGCCGCGCGACCGACGACCTGAGCCAGCCGATTGCCTCGACGTTCGACTGGGGTCGCACCCTCATCGGCGGCGGCACGGGCTGGAACATCGTCAATGGCGACCCGGCACCGTTCCTGTTCGCCACCGGCAACATCTGGTACGTGCCGGACAACGGCAGCGCGAATGACATCCGCTTGACCACGCCGCCGGTGGCCCTGGCTGCAACGGGCCCGAGCCAGATGACGTTCTCGCATTACTTCGAGTTCGAACCGGATACGGCCGAGCTCGGCTTCGACGGCGGCGTCATCGAAATCAGTTCCGATGGCGGCACCACGTGGCGGGACGTCATTGCAGCTGGCGGCGCGTTCGTCGGCAGCAACGGCTACAACGGCCGCATCGAAGCGTTGGAAGCGGACGGCACCTTTGCACCGGGTGGCGCGACGAATCCGGCACCGGGCTTCATCGCCGACAACTTCGCGGCAGCCAATGGCTTCCTCGATCCGGTGACCGTCACGCTGCCGGCCAGCCTCGCCGGCCGTACGGTGCGTCTGCGCTTCCGTCATGTCAGCGACGGTTCCGTCGGCGCCTTCGGCTGGTCGGTCGACAACATCACGTTCACGGGCGCAACCAACACGTTCAGCGTGGTGGCGGCCGAGAACGGTGTGCCCGACAACCAGGCGCCGGTCGCCAACGCCGGTCCGGATCGCGTGATCGCCAACGGTCGCGTGGCCAACCTGATCGGCACCGCCTCGACCGACGATGCCGGCATCACCAGCTACGCGTGGACCCAGGTCTCGGGCCCGACGGTGACGATTGCCAATCCGACGGCGGCCACGGCGAACTTCACGCCGACGGTCAACGGGACCTACGTGTTCAGCCTGCGGGTGACGGATGTCCGCACGCTGTCGTCGACGGATACCGTGTCGCTGACGGTGATCACGGCGCCGGTGGCCAATGCCGGTCCGGATCAGACGGTCGGCCTGCGTCGCACGGTGAACCTCGATGGTCGCGCATCGACCACCGACGCCAGCAGCACGCTGACGTACGCTTGGACCCAGGTGAATGGTCCGGCAGTCACGTTGAATGGTGCGACCACGGCCACGCCGTTCTTCTCGGAGACTGAAGTCGGCAGCTATGTGTTCACGCTGACCGTCACCGATTCGCGTACCCGCGCCACGTCGACCGATTCCGTGACGGTCAACGCGCAGGTGCCGACCGGCGGTGGTTCGTTCGGGTTCCTGATGCTGGCCCCGGGTCTGCTGGCGGTGCTGCTGCGCCGTCGCCGCAAGGCCTGAAGTAAGTCACAGGCCGGCCTGAACAAGGCCGGTTGCTGAAACGATCCCGGGGAGGCTCGCCTCCCCGGGATTTTTTGTGCCCGGCCGATCCACGTCGATGGCTGCGCTAAGCTCGTGGCCTGTCACGGATGCCACGCCATGTCGACGCTGCCCCTGCACCACCCTGTTGCACGCCGACCCCGGCTCGGCTGGCTCATCGCGCTGCTGAGCCACACGCTGCTGGTCGCATGCGCCGCCCCCCCGCCGCCAGCGCCCGCGCCGGAACCGACGGCGACCGAAGCTCGAGCGACGACCGCGACAAGGCCACCGGCTGAAGTCGAGCGTCTTCCGGCGGCCGATGCCCCCGCCCCGCCCGTCCAGAAGAAGGCTGGCCCCCGCTCACAGGAGCCCAACGTGAACCCCTCCGACATTGCCGTGCGGTTGAGTCGCGGCCCTTGCTTCGGCCGCTGCCCGATCTACTCGGTGGCGATTGACCCCCGCGGCAGTGTCACCTTCACCGGCGAGCGTTTCGTCGCGGCCATTGGCGAGCATCACGGCACGGCCGATCCAGCGGCACTGGCCGCGTTGCGAGCGCTGCTGGCCGATGCCGACGTCCGGAAGCTTGACGGCGACTACACGCCAGCCGACAAGCGTTGCGGCCAGTACGCCACCGACATGCCGATGGTGCGCATGGAAGTGGTCGAGGGCGGGCGTCGTCGACAGATCGATCACTACACCGGCTGCGACGCGGCGCCGGAATCATTGACGCGACTGGCCAAGGCCATCGATGCCGCTGCCGGCAGCCAGCGCTGGATCGACGCCGCTCGGGAATGATCGTGCACCGCGTCGCTCGACGCGGAAGGACTGGCCGAGCAGGCTCTGCCCGAACGGGATCAGTCAGCGCCGACCCAGTCCGCCAGCGCCGGCTGAAACTTGAGCGGCGAGAACTCGATGATCCGGTAGTCGGCCAGGCCCTCGCGCTGATACGGGTCCAGCGCAAAGAACTCCTCGACCCGTTCCGCCGCATCGGCCCGCAGCAGCACGATGCCGCCAAGCCGGCTGGCTTGCGGCCCGGAACAGAGCACGATGCCGTGATCGATCCCGGTCTGCAGATAGGCCCGGTGCGCGCCGACAACGTCCTTCAGCTCGTCCGCGGGTACGCGATACGTGATCTCGACGACGAAATGCTTCACGGCGGCAGCCTCGGGCGATTGACGGGCGACGAGTGTAGCGAGCGCAACCGGGCTCGTCTTCCGGCCCATGTCGCAGCCAGTCGAGCGGTCAGGCCTCGCGCCAGGCCGCCAGCGCCAGCAGCAACCAGCCGGCCAGAAACAGCAGGCCGTCGATCGGCGTGATCGCACCCAGCACCCGGACGCCGCTGAGTGCCAGTGCGTAGAGGCTGCCCGAAAAGATCAGCACGCCGACGGCGAAGCACAGTCCGGACGCGCTCAGCAGCCCGGACGGCCGGAGCAGCGCGAGCACGCCGACGGCCAGCAGCGCCAGCGCGTGATAGAAGTGATATTCGACGCCCGTGCGATAGACCGCGAGCAACTCCGGACTCAGCCGCGCTTTCAGCGCATGCGAACCGAAAGCGCCCAGTGCCACCGCGAGAAAGCCGAAGATCGCGGCGGTCGCCAGCATCAGGCGTGCGGTCAAAGTCGGCCGTCCTTCTTCACACGGCTCAGGATCTTCTCGACGGCTTCATCGGCGGTGAACTTGCTGGTATCGATCGACAGCTCCGGTTTTTCCGGGGTCTCGAACGGGTCGTCGATGCCGGTGAAGCCCTTGATCTCGCCGCGCCGAGCCTTCTTGTACAGGCCTTTCGGATCGCGGGTTTCGCAGACGGCCAGCGGCGTCGCCACGTAGATTTCGTAGAACTCGCCGAACTGGCTGATGCGCGCCCGCGCTTCGTCGCGCGCGCTGCGGAACGGTGCGATCGCGGCACAGATGCAGATGCCGCCGTGCTTCGTCACTTCGCCGGCCACGTAGCCGATGCGCCGAATGTTCAGTTCGCGATCGGCCCGCGAGAACGTCAGGCCGCTCGACAGCATTTCGCGAACGATGTCGCCATCGAGAATCGTCACTTCGCGGCCGTGTTCGCGGCGCAGCGCGCCGGCCAGCCGCTCGGCAATCGTCGACTTGCCGGCGCCGGACAGGCCGGTCAGGAATAACGTAAAGCCGCGGTTTACCGCTGCGTTCATCAAAAACTCCCCGGAAAAACGGAAGAAAACCTGCCAAAAATCGCACCAGCGTCCGCGCGACTCCAATAATCTTATCAAGCGAAAGAATGGCGCCGAGCGGCAAGCACCGCAGCGCGCCCTGACCGATGTCCATCCGGCTTCGGGAGCGCCCCATGGCTTCGGCGTGTCGTGCTGCCGGGCTTATCGCGGGTCGTAGCCGCGCCCCTCGCTCTCGGTGTACGCCACGCGGCCATTTTCCAGAATTACGCGGCTCAAGAACGATCTGGACCCAAAGTTATAACGCCATTCCTCGCGATATTGGACGGTGAACGTCGCCGGGCCACGATATTTTTCGATCTTTCGATAGCGCCGTTCGGCAGGATACGGCGTTACTGGACTCAGCACGCGCCGCGTTTCGGGTTCCCCGCAGAACGCGAGCAGCCGGTACTTCGACTCGCCGTTGACGATGTCGTACGGCGTGCAGCGCGGATTTTCGGGGGGGCGGAAGCCGTAGCCCTCGGTCTCGATCTCGACCAGCCGGCCGTTCCGGAAGCGCAGCAGCCGCAGCAGCTGGCTCGATCCGAAGTTGTAGGTCCAGACCTCGACATCGTCATAGCGGTCGCCGGTCTCGGGATCGACTTGCGGCAGCACGTCGCGCAGCGCCGGCTCGCCGCACACCGCCTTCACGGCGGCCGTGCTGTCCTCGGTCGACACGATTCGGGAGCCGCAGCGCAAACTATCCGACGCAGCCGTGCCACCTTGCCCGAGAATGAACAAAAACGTGAACGAAATCATGGACAAACCACGTAGCGGGCGGAATGAACCCCTGATTCCTTTTGCGGTCTTCTTGCAGCGTTGGCCTGCATACACTGCCGCGCACTCCTGAACCGAGACTGTCCATGCGCTTTTTACCGTACATCGCCGCTGCCGTTGCGTGCGCCGGCCTGCTGGCAGCGCCGGCGCAGGGTGCCGCTGTCGAAACCGAACATGTCACGGCCGAGCTGATCGCGGAGAACACGGCGCTGGCCGCCGGGGCCGACAACACGCTGGCACTGCGGCTGGTGCCGGAGCACGGCTGGCACATCTACTGGCGCAACCCGGGCGATTCCGGCAAGCCGACGTCGATCGCCTGGGTGCTTCCGGACGGCCTGCAGGCGGGCGAGCTGCAGTGGCCGTATCCGCACCGCGAAAGCCTGGGCGACATCGTCAACTACGGCTATTCCGACGCCGTGCTGATGCCGGTGACCCTGGCGGTGCCGCAGCCGCTGCCGGCCGGCGTTGCCGCCGATCAGCCGCTGCGCTTGAAGGCCAAGGCCAGGTGGCTGGTCTGCAAGGACCTGTGCATCCCCGGTTCCGCCGAGCTCGAGCTGGCGCTGCCAATCGCCGAGAAAGGCGCACCGACGATGGCGGACGAGCGCTGGCGGGATGCCTTTGCCAGGACCCGCGCCGCGTTGCCGCAGCCGGCACCGGCGGACTGGACCCTGCGCTTCCAGGTGCACGCCGAGGGCGCCGACAAGGCATTGGCGCTGGCGATACGCCGCGGCGGCATCAGCAGCAGCGGCGAACTCTCGTTCTTTCCGTACGCCAGCGATCTGATTGCGCACTCCGCACCGACCCGCTTCGCGCAGGACGCCGATGGCAACCTGCGCCTGTCGCAGAAGCTCAGCGACTACTTCGTCAAGGCGCCGGATGTCGTCGAAGGCGTGCTCGTGGTCCATGACGGCGATACCGACAAGGCCTGGGAAATCCGTGCGACGCTAGGCCCGGTCGCCGTGGTGCCGGCTTCGGCCGCTGCGCCAACGATCGAAGCTGCGGCCACCAGCGCGCCGCCGGTCGAACCGATCAACTATTTCCTGGTGCTGCTGTTCGCGCTTGTCGGGGGCTTGGTGCTGAACCTGATGCCCTGCGTCTTCCCGGTGCTGTCGATCAAGGCGATCAGCCTGGTCGAGGCGCGTGGTGCCACGGCGCGGCGGCAGCGGGCGCACGCGCTGGCCTACACCGCCGGCGTGCTGCTGACCTTCACCGGCCTCGCGGCGCTGCTGCTGATCCTGCGCAGCACGGGCAGCGCCATCGGCTGGGGCTTCCAGCTGCAGCATCCGGTGTTCATCGCCGGCCTCGCGTACCTGTTCTTCGCGATGGGCCTGTCGCTGTCGGGCGTCGTCGAATTCGGCACGCAGCTGATGGGCGTCGGCCAGTCGCTCGCCGATGGTTCGGGTTATCGCAGCTCGTTCTTCACCGGCGTGCTGGCGGTCGCGGTGGCCAGCCCGTGCACGGCGCCGTTCATGGGCACGGCACTCGGCTATGCGCTGTCGCAGCCAGCGCCGGTGGCCCTCAGCGTGTTCGTCGCCCTGGGCCTCGGGCTGGCGCTGCCGTTCCTGCTGATCGGCTTCCATCCGCCGCTGGCGAAGGCTCTGCCGCGGCCCGGCAAGTGGATGGAAACCTTCAAGCAGTTCATGGCGTTCCCGCTGTACCTGACGACGATCTGGCTGCTCTGGGTGCTCGGCGGCCTGACCGACCGCAACGGCATGACCGTCGCGCTGCTGGGCCTGACCCTGATCGCGTTCGCGCTGTGGCTGTGGAATCGGCCGGGCAAGGTTGCCACCGTGGTCAAGCTGGCCGCCGTCGCCGGCGCGCTGGCGCTGCTGGCCAACCCGCTGATGCAGAAGGCCAGTGCCGGCCCGTCGAGCGTGGCTCATCAGGGCAATGTCGAGCCGTATTCGGACGAGCGCCTGGCCCAGCTGCGCGCGGAGGGCCGCACGGTGTTCGTCAACTTCACCGCGGACTGGTGCATCACCTGCAAGGTCAACGAGCGCGTGGCGCTCGATTCGGCCTCGGTCAAGGCCGCGTTCGCCGAGCGCAACGTCGTCTGGCTGGTCGGCGACTGGACGCGCGAAGACCCGCTGATCACGCGAACCCTCGAACGCTTCGGCCGCAGCGGAGTGCCGCTGTATCTGCTGTACGGCGACGGCGCGGAACCGCAGGTCCTGCCGCAGGTGCTGACGCCCGCCACCGTGCTGGCCGCACTGCCGCCGCTGAAAACGGTGGCCCGTCAGCCCTGATCAGGACTGTCGCGACGAATCGACGTTCACGGCCCGGCCGATGCCGGCTCAGCGAGCTTCGCCTTCGGCGTGACGACGGCAAGCAGCAGGTACGCGGTCAGCGCCGCCGCCAGCGACGCCAGATACGGCGCCGTCCAGCCGAAGACGTGGCTGCCCAGCAGATAGGTCGTCAGTGCCGCGATCAATGCCGCCGCGGCGCTCGCGGCGCCACCGACGCGCGGCAGCCACAGCGCGAACGCAATCAGCACCAGCACGCCGGCGGAGCCGATGCCCGATGCCTGCTCGACCAGCGCGTACATGCTGTCGCTGGTGAATGACAGCCCATAGGCGGCGATTCCGAAGCCGACCACCGCAGCGCGGTTCATCCGCAGCTTCGCGCGCTCGCTGACCGCGGTGCCGAGCAGCGGCTCGGCGATGTTGTGCGCCGCCAGCGAACCGGCGACCAGCAGCGCACCGGACAAGGTCGACAGGATCGCCGACACCAGCGCGCCGAGGAACAGCACGTACAGCGGCGTCGGCAGGCGGCTTTGCGCGAAGCGGGACAGCACCTGCTCGGGGTCGACGTCCGGGCCGATGAACGCGGCCGCCCCGAGGCCGATCACCACCGGAATCAGCCCGACGGCGAGATACAGCAGGCCGGCGCCGACAGTCGCCACGCGGGCCAGACGCGCGTTGCGCATCGCCAGCACGCGCGAGGTCAGTTCCTGCGCGGCGATCGTGCCGAAGATCGGCACCGCCAGGATCTCGATCAGCGGCCGGTCCGGCGGCGGCGCTTTCGCGGCGGCGGCAGCGGCGGTCTGCGGCAGGCTGTCGAAGCCGCCGAGCAGCGCGAACATCGCCCCGAGCGCGACGAGACCGGCGATCAGCACCAGGCCTTGTGCAAGATCGGTCCAGGCATCGGCCCACATGCCGCCGACCGCGGTGTAGATGATCACGACCAGCGCCGCGATCGCCGTGGCAGTGATCAGCCCGAGTTCGCTAACCGAGGCCAGCACCTGCCCGAACGCGCGGACCTGCGCCGCCGCCCACAGCAGCGACGACGGAATCATGATCAGCGCCGCCAGCCGCTCGATGCCCGGACCGTAATGATTGCGGAACAGGTCCGCCAGGGTCAGCAGATTGCGCTTCCAGAGTGCCGCCGCGAAGAACAGGCCGGTGGCGATGAGGCCGATCGAGTAGCCGAACGGGTCCGAACTCACCGCGTTCAGTCCGCCGCGGTACGCCTCGGCCGTTGCACCGATGCAGGTCTCGGCCCCGAACCACGTCGCGAACACCGAAAACACCGACAGCCACGGCCCGAGGCTGCGCCCGGCGACGAGATAGTCGGCCTCGGTCTGCGGCCGGCGCGCGATGACGAAGACCACGGCCAGCTGCAGCACGACATAGCCGAGGATGCACAGCAGGATCGGGTTCAAGGCAGGCAGTGGGCGCGGACGACGAACGTTCGGCAAGGCTAGCGGAAAGCCAGCGCGACAGCGCCTGCCGCAGCGTCGGCTCCGGCTTGGCCGGTGCCGTCGACGGGTCCGCAACGGGCGCCTGCACCAGAGCCGGCCTTGGACTCGATGAGGCTGCCGCGCGCGGCAAGGGCCGCGGGATCTTGCTCGGCGTCGGCTCCGCTGTGTCATCTGTCGCTGCCGTCACCCGCTTCTGCCGCACCGTCTCGACCGGCGTCCTGGTGAACACTTGCGCCTGGATCGGCGGCCGCACAGGGCCGGTGCCATCGGTGCGGAAACCGTCCAGATCGAGCCCGTGGGAGGCATCGCGTGTCGAACCCTTCGACGTCTCACGGCCGGACCGCACAAACGATGGATGCGAGGCGCCGCCTCGCGGTCGGGGGCCGCCGATGCCGACACACGAAAGCCGACGACGAAACTGGCCGACGACTGCCCGCGCCGCGCGCGGGCGGCAGCGGCGGCCAGAAACAGCCGGCAGGTCACAGTGTTGGCCGGCACGCCACCGAATTCGTGGCCGCGTACGCCGCACAGCGTGCCGGTCAGGAAGCCGAACGAATGGCCTCAGCCGGCGATGACCACTGCTGCCGCGAACCAGCCGGCTGCGCTCGCCGACCGCGGCATCGGGCGAAGCGGTGGCGAACGCGAGGATTGCAATCGCATTGACGATGACGCCGAGGGGCGTGCGCCGCCAGCCGCCTCGTCCCCCGGGACGTCCAGCGAGAACTGCGGAATCAGTGGCCAGACCGCGACATGACCGGTCGCCGCTGAGGTGAAGCCCAGCCCGGCAACGAGACCCAGCAGGCACTGCCCCGCATGGTGAAACGCAAGGCGCGAGCGGTGGGCAGCCGGCAGCGGTGCAAGGCCCATCGTGCTGTCTCCTGTCCTTGTGCGCGTGTGCATCCCGATGGCTGACGGTCACGCTCGCCCGTCGAGTACGCCCGCGTCGGGCCGTGCGCAAACCGCGGGAACGGATGGACCGGGCTGCACGCCATCGGCTGCGCATTCGGACCGGAATCCCGGCAAGATCGCGCCATGAATGCTCCTTTCGACGCTTCCCGAATCCGCTTCGCGCTGCACGGTGGCGCCGGCGAACTGCCCGCCAACGCGGGACCGCAGGATCGGCAGCGCGCAGCGCTGCGCGACATCGCCGAGTCGGCCTGCCGGGTGCTGCGCGAGGGCGGCAGCGCCGTCGACGCCGTGACCTTTGCGGTCGAGCGGCTGGAGCTTTGCCCGCTGTTCAACGCCGGCATCGGCGCGGTGCTGAATCGCGACGGCCTGCCCGAACTCGATGCCGCCGTTGCCCGCGGCGAAGATCGCGGCTGCGGTGCCGTCGCGGCCGTGTCGCGCGTCGCTAGCCCGATCCAGCTCGCCCGTGCGGTGATGGAACGGACGCCGCATGTGCTGCTCGTCGGCGGCGGCGCCGAGCGCGTCGCCGCCGATCTCGGGCTGACGATGGTCGAGCCGGCGCATTTCATCATTCCGCTGCGTCTGGAACAGCTCGAGGCCGCGAAGCGAACCGGCGCCATCGCGCTCGATCATGTCGACGACGACGTGCCCGATGCCGCCTTCGGCACCGTTGGCGCCGTCGCGCGCGACGGCCGCGGCCATCTCGCGGCCGCCACCTCGACCGGCGGGCTGACCAACAAGCTGCCGGGCAGGGTCGGCGACAGCGCCGTGTTCGGCGCCGGAACCTTCGCCGACGACAGCAGCTGCGCGATCTCGTGCACCGGCACGGGCGAAGCCTTCATCCGCGCCGCGTTCGGCCAGAACGTGCACGGCCGCATCGTGTTCCGCGGCCAGTCCATCGATCAGGCCTGCGCAGCCGCACTGGACGACGTGCGCCGCGCCAACGGCGTCGGGGGCTGCATCGCCATCGGCCGCGACGGCACGATCAGCCTGCCGTTCAACGCGGGCGTGCTCTACCGCGCCTGGGTCGATCAATCCGGGATTGCCAAGGTCGCGATTCGCCGCGACGATGCCGGCTGACCCTTTCGATTTTCGGAGTGCTTCGATGCGTCTGATCGCCGTGGCTGCGGCCCTGCTGTGCACCCCGGCGGCATTCGCCGCGCCGGTGATCGTCGATTGCGGACGCCTGCTCGACGTCAAGGCCGGCGTCTGGCGCGAGCGCACCAGCGTCACCATCGACAACGGCGTGATCACGGCGGTCGGCCCGACCCTGCCCGGACCCGGCAATCGGATCGACCTGAGCCAGCAGAGCTGCCTGCCGGGTCTCATCGACATGCACGTGCATCTGACCAGCGAAACCGCGAAGCAGGCCGATGCCTTCCGCGACGAGCTGACCAGCAACCCGGCCGATGACGCCTACCGTTCCGTGGCCTACGCCGAGCGCACGCTGAAAGCCGGCTTCACCACGGTGCGCGATCTCGGCGGCAGCGATGGCGTCAACATCTCGCTGAAGCGCGCGATCGCCGCCGGGCGCGTGCCCGGCCCGCGCATCTACACCGCCGGCAAGGCGATCGCGACCACCGGCGGCCACGCCGATCCGACCAACAGCCTGTCGCAGCGCTTCAGCACCGCGCTCGGCATTCCGGGGCCGGTCGACGGCGTGATCGACAGTGTCGATCAGGCCCGGCAAGCCGTGCGCGCCCGTTACAAGGAAGGTGCGGACCTGATCAAGATCACCGCGACCGGCGGCGTGCTGAGCCAGGCCGCCAGCGGCCAGAATTCGCAGTTCACCGAAGAGGAAGTGCGCGCCGTCACCACCACCGCGCACGACTACGGCTTCCGCGTCGCCGCCCACGCCCACGGCAACGAGGGCATCAAGCGCGCACTGCGCGGCGGTGTCGATTCGATCGAGCACGGCACCTACATGGACGACGAAGCGATCGCGCTGTTCCGGAAGACCGGCGCGTTCTATGTGCCGACGATTTCCGCCGGCCGCTATGTCGCCGAGAAATCGAAGGACGCCGACTACTACTCGCCGCTGGTGCGTCCGAAGGCCGCCGCGATCGGTCCGCTGATCCAGCAGACTTTCGGTCGGGCCTGGAAGGCCGGCGTCAAGATCGCCTTCGGCACCGATGCCGGCGTCTTTCCGCACGGCGAAAACGCCAAGGAATTCGCGTACATGGTCGAAGCCGGCATGCCGGCGATCGACGCCATCCGCGCGGCGACGATCAACGCGGCCGAACTGCTCGATCAGCCGAAGCGGCTGGGCCGGCTGGAGCCCGGCTTCGTCGGGGATCTGATCGCCGTCAGCGGCGATCCGCTGGCCGACATCACGCTGCTGCAGACGCCGATGTTCGTAATGAAGGACGGCGTGGCCTTCCTGCGCCCCTGAGCCGCCATCGGCCGCGACGGGTTCGTCAGGCCACCGGAAGCGCAAACAGGCGGATCGGCTCGTCGAAGCCTTTCACGTCGATCGGCGGGCGCACCTCCAGCGGCACGTCGCCAGCCAGTTCACGGGTGCGGCCGTCGATCAGGATCTCCAGATCGGCGGCCTGCTCGCACAGCCGCGAGGCCAAGTTCACGGCCGGGCCCACCGCGGTGTATTCCAGCCGTGACGCGCCGCCGATGACGCCGACCGTGACGAAGCCGCTGGCGACGCCGACGCCGATGCCGAGCCGGTGGCCGTCGCTGCTCCAGCGGGCGTTGACCTTGGCGGCGGCGTCGCGCACGCGGTGGGCGATGCGCAGGCCGGTCACCGCGTGGTCGGCGATCGACAGCGGTGCGCCGACCAGAATCAGGATGCCGTCGCCGGCGTAGTCCTTGATCGTGCCGCCGTACTCGGCCACGACGGTGCCGACGGCGTCGTAATACTCGCGCAGCACCTCGATCACGCGGGAACTCGGATGCGCCTGCGCGTAGGCCGTGAAGCCGCACAGATCGCTGACGACGACGGTGATCTCCAGATAGTTCTGCTCCATCGCGTGCTTCAGGCCGCGCCGGCGCACCAGTTCGGCGACCTGCGTCGACAGGAAGCGCGACATGAACTGCCCGCGCTGACCCTGCAGCACGTGGTAATGCACGGCGCCGATCAGCGTGATCATTTCGCCGATCACGACACTGATCACCCCGACCGCTTCCGCCAGCACGAAGCTGACGATGAAGAACGGCATCGCGATCGCCAGACCGATCACGCGGATCCGTTCCGGCCGGTCCGGGTGGCGTCGCAGCAGCAGCAGGATCGACAGCAGGCCGGTCAGGGCCGAAAACAGGATCGGCCCGGCGAACAGCCAGAAGCCCGGATGATGCAGCGCATCGGGCGTGGTCGCCGCGAACTGGAAGTGCTCCGCCCGGATTTCGGGGGCGGCGATCGCGAACACGCTGTACAGCGCGCCGGACAGCTGCCCGAGCTTCAGCATGCCATCGCCGCCGCGGGTATCGAGCGCGCCGGCCGGGATCGTCCGGCGCACCCGCAGCACCCATTCCAGCACCGCGATGATCGCCAGCGATTCGGGAATCGCCAGCCAGCCGCCGAGCCGCGGATTGGCGGGATTGGCGAGCACGAAGCTCGAGTTCGCGAAGATCGAGATGCCGATGAAGGTCAGCGCCGCGGCCAGCGCGCGCGAGGTCGGCGACTCGCGGTCCGCCGAGACGAACGCCAGCGCCATGCCCAGTGCCACGAGCGAGACCAGCACCTGCGGAATGATCGCGTCCATGCCCCGGATTATGCGCACGCCCGCCGCGTTTCCGGGACCTCCCACTGATCACATCGCGAGATTGCGCGTCGAGTGCCATTTGTCGGTCATACGACGCCGCTCATTTCGGCAGGAAAACCGGATCGCTCCGCTCGTTGCCGGATCGGCGCCGATCATCGGTGATGACTCGATGGCCGCGATTCGGCGACCAGAATCGGCCTCATTCAAGAGGACCCCATGGCCGCAGTGTTCGACATCTCTCCCGCACTCGCATCGACCTGCATCGCAGGCGTGGCGTCGTGGTGCGTGCTGGATCTCGGCAGCCGCCTCGCCTTTTTCAACGGCCTGCGTCGTCGTCTCTGGCTCGTCGCCGGCGCCGCCGCGATCGGCACCGGCTGGGTGGCAATGTCGGTCGTCGGCCTCGGTGCGTTCGGCTTCGCCGTGTCGCTGGCCTCGAACGCCCTGACCGCCACCTTGGCCGAGCTGGCTGCCGTATCGCTGACCGCCATCGCGCTGATGCTGGTCGGACGTCACCTGCAGCTTGCCGGCCTGGCCAAGATCGGTGCGGCACTGCTGGCCGCCGCCGCCATCGGCACGATGCAGTACACGGCGATGTCGGCGCTGCAGATTCCGGTGGAAGGCACCCTGGTGCCGCCGGCCGCGGATCTGTCGCTCACCGTGCTCAGCATCGCGATGATGCTGTCGATGAGTTTCGCGTCGCGCTTCGATCTGCGTACGACCGAGCGCCGCGAAGCCATGGCCAGCGAACTCGCCGAAGCCGACCGCGTGCACCGCCTCGCCTACTTCGACAGCGTCACTGGCCTGCCGAACCGCAGCCTGTTCACCGAAAAGCTGCTGAAGCAGCTGGTCGACGCCGACAGCCGCGGAACGGTGCCGTTCAGCCTCGTCTACGCCGAACTGCGCGACTACCGGCCGCTGGTGCAGCGCCTCGGTGATCACCAGATGAACCGCGTGCTGCTGGCGCTGACCGACCGCATTGCCAACGAGTTCCGTGGCGATTCGCTGGCGCGCCTGTCGCACGATGGCCTGATCCTGATGGTGCAGGACCGTGAAGGCCGCGACCTGACTACCGCCGTCAGCACCCTGTGCGCCCAGTTGAGCACGCCGGTCACCAGCGACAGCGGCGATGTCTTCCGCTTCGCCTGGGGTATCGGTCACAGCCGCTTCCCGGACGATGGTCAGTCGACGCAGTCGCTGATCCGCGCCGCCACCACGATCCAGCGTCAGATCGGCATGGAACCGCCGAGCAGTGCTTCCTCCACCAAGCCGAGACTCGCGCTCGCCTCCTGATTCAACCCCGCATTCCGTCCCGGGCCATGGGGCCCCGAACGACAACGACCCTGAGCCTTGGGCCGCGACGAGCTAAATCCTCTCGCGGCCTCTTTTTTGGGCGACGCTTTTCCGAAACATATCGGATCGAACCGTACGGGGCCGCCTAGTTCGACTTCTCCGCCGCCACGGCATCGGCTTCGAACAGCTGCTCCAGTTCCTTCGAGAAATCCTTGGCGGTCTGGATCAGGGCCTTCTCGTCGCGATAGATCGCGTGCTGCTTCAGCAGCGTGTCCTGGTCGAAGCGGCGGAAGCGCTCGATTTCGCGTTCCACCTGCGCCTCCGGTTCACCGAGCGCCCGCAGCAGTTCGCCGGTCGTCTCCAGACTCGATGCGTACGAGCGGCGAATGATGTCGGTGATGCCGAGATCCATCAGCCGCATCGCGTGCTGGCGATCACGCGCGCACGCAAAAACGCGCAGGTTCGGGAAGTGGCGACGCACCACTTCGGCGATGCGCAGGCTCTGCTCGACATCGGCAATCGCGAGCACGAAGAAGCGCGCCTTGTCGACCTTCGCCGCTCGCAGCACTTCGAGACGGCCAGCATCGCTGTAGAAAATCGTGTTGCCGAACTGGCGCACGAAGTCCACCTGCTTGGCGTCACGCTCGAGCACGGTGTACGGAATCTTCTTGACCCGCAGCATGCGGCCGACGATCTGGCCGAACGGTCCGAAGCCGGCCAGCACGATGTCGTGCTCGGGCACGTCGATCACGTCATAGGCCGGGGCATCGCCATCGCGCTTGCGGAAGCGCGCCATCACCGCATACAACGGCGGCGTCGCGATCATCGACCCGGTGACGACGACGACCAGCAGATCACGCAGGCCTTCGCTCATGATGCCGGCCGTGGCCGCGACGCCGAACAGCACGAACGCGAATTCACCGCCCTGCGGCATCGCGAACGCCAGCGATCGTGCCGATTCGCCGCTGAGTCCGGACACGCGGCCGATGCCGTACAGGATCACGCCCTTGATCGCGATCAGACCGCCGACCAGGCCCAGCACCGCCAGCGGCTGCTCGACCACGAGGTGCAGCTTGGCCGACATGCCGACGGCAATGAAGAACAGCCCGAGCAGCAGGCCCTTGAACGGCTCGATGTCGGCCTGCAGCTCGTGCCGGTACTCGGAATCGGCCAGCAGCACGCCGGCGAGGAAGGCGCCGAGCGACATCGACAGCCCGACCGATTCCATCGCCAGCGCGGTGCCGGTGACCGTCAGCAGCGCCGCCGCGGTAAACACCTCCGGCATCTCGATCGCCGCCAGCCGCCGGAATACCGGCCGCAACAGCGTGCGGCCGCCGACCACGACCAACACCAGCGCGCCGATCGCCTTGGCACCGCCCAGCCAGCCGCCGCCACCGCCATGGCCATCGACCGAGGCCCCGAGCAGCGGCAGCAGCGCGAGGAACGGAATGACCGACAGATCCTGGAACAGCAGGATCGCGAACGACGCCCGGCCGTGGTGATCGGCCAGTTCCTTGCGCTCGGCCAGCATCTGCAGCACGAAGGCGGTGGACGACATCGCCAGCGCAAAGCCGGTGACGATCGCCGCCGCCGGCGGCAGGTCGAGGGCCAGCGCGACGCCGGCCAATGCGGCGGTCGACAGCAGTACCTGCGCGCCACCGAGCCCGAACACGTGCGTGCGCAGGCGCCACAGGCGGCTGATCTGCAGCTCGAGTCCGATGACGAACATCAGCAGCACGACGCCGAACTCCGAGACATGCAGCACGCGCTGCACGCCATCGATCCAGCCCATGCCGGACGGCCCGATCAGCAGGCCGGCGAACAGGTAGCCGAGCACCGCGCCGAGCCCCAGCCGCTTGAACAGCGGCACGGCAACGACGGCAGCGGCGAGGAACAGGGCAACTTCGGTCAGCATGGCGCAGGTCCGTCAGCGTGGTTGCGGCGGGAAGCCGCAGGATTTTCCGTTATCGTGCCGTTTCATCCCGACACAAGGACCCCGTGATGCCGATTTTCGGCCGATGGATTTCGTTTTCGATCATAGCCTGCACCGTCGGCACCCCTGCCATTGCCCGCGCCGAGGCAGCGGCCCCAGAGGCTCCGAACACGGCAAACGCCCCCGCGGCGGCCGCGGACCCCGATGCGGCGACTGCCGCAGCGAGCGAAGCGTCGACCCCGACGGCGAGCCCGGATTCGAACGACGCCAACGTCGGGCCGAAAACGCGCAAGCCGCGCAAGCGCTGGACCATCGACGTCGCCTCCGATTCGTTCGCGCTGGTCAACGATGCCAAGGGTCTGTCGCTGCACAAGCCGATGTTCCTGCTGCCGGCGACGTACTCCGGGCGCTATCCGGGCAACTCCAGCGAAGTGCTGTTCAATCTCAGCCTGAAACTGCGCGTGTTCGATACGCCGGTGTACTTCGCGTACTCGCAGAAGTCGTTCTTCCAGGCTCTGAACGGCGACAAGTCCAAGCCGTTTCGCGAGAACAACTTCAATCCGGAGGCGTTCTACCGCCTCGTGCCGGACGACGAGAATCGCGCGAAGTGGTGGTATCTGGCGTCCGATTTCGGCATCGAGCACGAGTCGAACGGCAAGTCCCTGCCTGACTCGCGCAGCTGGAACCGCATCTACATCGCGCCGTACTACGAACGCGACAACACGCTGGTCTACTGGAAGTGGTGGTATCGCCTGCCGGAGGAAAAGAACCGTGCGGCGACCGATCCGAAGCGCGACGACAATCCGGACATCCAGGACTATTACGGCTACACCGAACTGCAGGTGCAGCAGCGGCTGTTCAACCGGCACCAGATCAGCGCCACGTTCCGCTACAACCCGACCACGGCCCGCGGCGCCGTCGGCGTGAACTACACGATTCCCGGCAAGAACGACTACTTCTTCTGGACCTTCTATCTCTGGCAGGGCTATGGCGAAAGCCTGCTCGACTACGACCGCTCCGTGACCCGCGTCGGCGTCGGCATCTCGCTCGCGCGCTGAGCCACGCCGACTACAGCACGCGCGCGTGCCAGCCCGGCTGGCACCAGAGCGCGGAGATCATACGCAACGCGCCATCGGCATCACGGCGCAGGCTGTACTGCACTTCGATGGTTTCCATCAGATGGCCATCGCGATGGAAGCGGCGGATGTCGGCGACCTCGGCCAGCCACAGGCCGTCGGCACATTCGCGGACGGTGATCGCGCCGATCTCGGTGTGATCGAAGCCGGCGGCTTCGAGCGAGTCGAACACGCCGCGCAGGAAGGCCTCCAGCGCGGCGCGCGTCGCCAGCGCCTGGGTGCCGGACGCGCGGATGAACACCGCCGGCTCGGTGAAATGCGAAGCCATGGCCGTGAAATCCCGGGCATTCCAGGCGCGGATGTAGGCGTGGATCGTGGCTTCGAGGTCGTGGCGGATCATGGCGGTGCGGCGCGCGGTGGGTGACGGATGCGACCGATCATCGGTCATTTGCGACCGTCGCGAACGGTCCGGTCGCCGGGCCTTTGCAGCCGATGCCGCTGAGCCCGTGTTCCGTTCGCGTTCATCGACCGGGCGGCGCGCATGTCGTCGCACGGGCGCATCGTCTCCTCACGCCGGCACGTCGCCGACCCTGCCAGGAGAACCGCCATGATGAAGTCCGTCGCCATTTCCCGTGCGCTGCGTGAGGCTGCCGAGCGTCAGCGCCAGCAGCAGCAGCAGCAGAGCCAGCCGCAGGCCGCGCTGCAGGCGCGTCTCGAAGGCCGTGCGGCCGCAGTCGCCGTGCCGGTACCGTCGCTGCCGTGGCTGGGGCGCTGAACCAGACGCATCACCGCACCCGCTGACCCGAGGCCCGGATCGCGCCCAGCGCGATCCGGGCCTCGTCATGTGCGCGGCAGGTCTCAGTTGACCGTTGCGCGCGGCATCCGGCCCGTGGTGATCGCCTGATTCCGGATTTATCGTTTTCACCGCAGTCGAAAACGCTACCGCTCGCCGCGCCGTCCCTGCGCTGCACGGCGAGCCGACTTCGGAGTGCGCGCATGTCCAATGTCGCCGGCAAGGCTTACGGGATGAATGTCATCACCCCGATGAAGCCGTGGAAAACGTCGCTCAATACGCTGATCTTCCGCTTCGGCCGTCTGAATCCGGAGACCTTGTCCGGACTTCTGGGACTGTCGCTGATCCACTTCGCGCGCTGGGTGATGATCCGCCGCGATCAGTGGCCGGACCTCGGGCAAGGCAGCCAGCGCCACCTGCGGAACGACTACATGCTGTTCTGCTCGAACTTCAACGGCACCTGGGACCAGTACATCGATGCCTTTTCCGATGGCATTCCGAATGGACTCGACCTGTTCTGGTATTCGAGCACCGGCTATCCGCACTCGGTGCCGATCACGCCGTTCAAGGACTACATCCGTCACAACCAGCTCGACACCAGCTACTACTACAACGCGACACCGGGATCGGCGCAGCGCGACATCAAGAGCGCGCTGCGGGTGCTGCCGGCACTGCGCAGGCTGGCCGCGCTGCATGCCCGCCAGTCGCCTGCGGCGTTCGCGGCTAGCTGGCGGCGCAGCATCACCGCGCTGCAGAACGATCTCGGCACGCCGGGCGATGCACCGGTGGCGAGCAACGACACGCGCGAGGCGGACTGGAACCGCAAGGCGGCGGTCGAAGCGCTGATCCGCGAGCGCGCGAGCCGCGCACCCGACGCGCTGCCGCCGCCGGCGTCGGCACCCGCACCGAAGCCGCGGCCCGCGAAGACCACCAGCTTCGATGGCGGCCACTACTTCCTGACCCTGCTGATCCCGGTGCAGAACCAGACGCTGGTGAAGCACTACGGCATCGAATGTTCCGCCGTGCAGCGCCTGCGCGACGTGCTCGCGACCTTGCCGACGGCCCTGCAGTCGAAGGCGACGCGCGCGATCGGCCTGAACAGCCCGTTTGCGCGCAACCGCCGCACGCATCTGGCACGTCTGGTCGTGATCAACGACGTGCAGTACAACGGCCGTGAAGGCGAAGGCGCCGTGCTCGGCGCGATCAAGCAGACCTCGCTGGTCACGCCGCAGGCGCAGGATCGGCTGAGCTGTCCGTTCCTGTTGTTCGCCGCGGATTTCGATGCCGCCGACGGCAGCGAGGCGACGGTGCGCGGCTATCTGACCGAGCTGTGGCGGACGATGGAACCGGAGCTGCGTGCCGTGCTCGAGAACTGCTATGGCTACACGCGAATTCGCGACGCCGAGAGCTTCTGCGACTACGCACTGGCCTGCGAAGTCGAGACCACGATGCCGTTCAACGACTACTGGGCGAACGCGCCGGAACTGCCGAACCGCATTCCGGGCCTGCTCAAGCGGGCGGCGCTGATCGCGGCAGCGGCACTGGTGGCAAGTCTGGTGCTTGTTCACGCGTCCTCGATCGTCACCGGCGCGCTGGCGTATGCAATGGGCGCTGCCGCCGGCTGGCTGTTCCATCGCGCACGGGCGGGCAAGCAGCAGCAGCCGTCCGGCCTTCGATCCGCCGTGCCGGCCATGATCGTCGGTGCGCTCCTGGCTGCCGTGATCGCGGCCGGCCGCGATCCGGCGTCCCTCGTCGTCTCCGCGGCCGTCGCGCTGTTCGCGGTGCTGGCGGGCCGCAGCATCGTGCGCACCGGTCGCGAACCGTTCCCGACCGCCCCGGACTCCGATCTGCGCTCGGTGCTGAAGGCGCTGTACCTGCAGCAGCAGCTGGTGCCGTTCGTGATCGACCATCAGGGCGTCGACGATGCCGCGCTGCATGCCGGCTTCGCGCGCTTCATCGCCGAGCATGCCCCGGACAACGTCGATGCCCCGACGCAGCCGCCCGGCGTGATGCGAAGCCGCGGCGTCGATGGAGACCGGCCATGAGCTCCGTCGATCTCACGGCACCGCGCCGCGGCCTGAATCTGGCCGACATTCAGGGCAACGTGCTGCTGCCGTATGGCAAGCAGGGCTTTCCATACGCCCGCTACGTGTTCCTGCGCGTCGATCCGCACAAAGAGGAAGGCGCGCGGAAGTTCCTGACGCTGCTGCTGCCGAAGATCACGTCGGCCTTGCCATGGGACTCGAAGATCGCGTTTCCCGATGAAGTGCTGGAACCGCGGCCCGCCGTCGCCTGGAACCTCGCGTTCACCTTCCGCGGGCTGTACGCGCTCGGCCTGCCGACCACGACGCTGCGCGCGATGCCGGCGGAATTCATCGACGGCATGGCCGCACGCGCGCACATCCTCGGCGACCGTCCGGAGCGCGACCGGGGCGAGGAGCAGGCGGCGGTGCCGCCGCACTGGGACGCGATCTGGCGCCACGCCGCGACGCGCACCTGCGAACCGAGCGCCGGGCAGGTCCACATGCTGCTGAGCCTGAACGCCGGTTTCGATCCGAAGCGGCTAGCGCCCGATCGCGCGAACCTGTCGTCGTTGCTGGCCGAAGCCCGCGCCAGCCTCGAAGCGGCCTATGCCGATCTCGTCGGCCGTTGCGAGGCCACGGGCGGGGCCGTGCAGATCGTCCCGGGTCATGGGCCAGACCGGCTGCCGTATCAGGACGCCGCGGCGGTCTGCGACGCGAACGGACCCAGCAAGCGCGAGCATTTCGGCTTTGCCGACGGCTTCGGCGATCCGGTGTTCCACGGCCAGTATCCGGCCGGCGTGATCGCGGAGCGCGCGATCGGTCAGGGCAAGCTGAAGCCGGACCAGACCTGGGCGCCGCTCGCCACCGGCGAGTTTCTGCTCGGCTACGTCGACGAAGCGCAGGAGATTCCGGGCCAGACCTATCCGTTCGAGTTCACCCGTAACGGCACGTTCATGGCGTACCGCAAGCTGCACGAGAACCTTGGCGCGTTCGATCGCTGGGTCGAGACCACGGCTCGCGCCCTCGCCCGGCATCTCGGGCTGGACCCGGATGCCGATCTGCCGCGCGCGCGCCAGACGCTGATGGCGAAGCTCGCCGGTCGCTGGCCGGACGACGGCGTGCCGCTCAGCGTCGCACCGACCTGGGACGCTTATCAGGCCTTTCGCCAGCATGAAGCGGCGGTCGAGGCACGGCTCAAGGCCGATCCGGACGATCGTGCCGCCGCGGCGGAAAAGGCGGCGATCCGTCGGCAGTACGTCGATTTCACGTTCGCCGATGACCTCGCCGGCCACAAGTGCCCGGTCGCGGCGCACCTGCGCCGGGTCAATCCGCGCGATGCGCTGGATCCGAAGCTCGGCACGCGCGATCGGATGGGCTCCGCGCTGAACAATCGCCGCCGCATCCTGCGCCGCGGGTTGCCGTATGGCGGCCCCGACAACGCGACGCGCGACGATGCCGGCGAGCACGGCATCATCTTCATGGCGATCTGCGCCAGCCTGTTCCGGCAGTTCGAGTTCGTTCAGCAGCAGTGGCTGCAGTACGGGCTCGATTTCAATGTCGGCAACGACACCTGCCCGCTGCTCGGCAACCACGGGCCGGACGCCAAGATCGTGATACCGGCCGATCCCGGCAGCGACCGCCCGCCGTTCATCGCGGCGCGGATTCCGCAACTGGTCGAGGTTCGTGGCGGCGACTACTTCTTCATTCCGAGCCTGACCGGCCTCAGGATGCTGGCACTCGGCATCGTCGATCCGACCTGAAACGACGCGCGGGGCCCGGGCCGCGCCATCGGCGACCCGGGCCCCGCGAGTTCTCCGCCGTGGCCGCCGATGACCGGCGGCTGGCGGGTCAGCGTCGACTCAGTTCGACGCCCCGCTCCGGCCGAGCGGCACGGTGCGCACCTTCGACGGATCCGGCGCCGTCGCCGCCTCGCCACTGCCGCCGGACGTGCCCGACGCAGTCGAGGCACCGGACGCCAGCAGGGTGTCGCGCTTGGCCGCCGCCAGCAGCGGCTCGACATTCCACTGCGCCAGTTGGAAGTACTCCGGCCGCTGCGACCCCTTGACCACGTAGCCGTCACCGACGGTGCGCTTGCCGATCGCCAGGCTCACCGTGCTGCCGTCGGTGCGGGTGATCGTGGCCGACAGCGCCGGCATATCCAGCCCGTAGCCGGGGCTGGCCTCGCGACCGGCGAGGCTGTCGATCTGCAGGTTCGACAACTGGCTGACCAGCCGCGACACGGCGTCGGCATTCGGCACCTGACCGCCGTCGGACGATTCGACCTTCCACGTCGGTGCCGCCGGCGACGTCGACGCCGCACCGGGCTGGCCAGCCGCCGCCACGGCCTGCGTGACGGCGGCGGTGGCATTGCGCGTCAGCTTCAGGCCATCGAGCTCAATCGCCGCGATCTGGTCCTGCGGCACGGCGAGCAGCTTCTTGTCGAGCCAGTCGTCCGGCTTCGTCGGCAGGTCGTAGCTGGCCAGATCGATCTCGCGCACGGCCTTGTCGCCGGCCACGCGGGCGCGGGTCTGGCGCGCGCCCTGCGAGGTGCCGATCAGCAGCGTGCCGAGCGTCTTGTCGCCCTGCGCGAAGCGGATGCGCCGCTCGAAGCGGTCGTCCGCCACCTTGAAGCGCTCGGCCGCGCCGTCGCTGGTCGCCACCGGCAGGCCCTGCCGCAGCGCCACCGCGCGCTGCAGCAGCGCGTCGATGCGCGCGGTGTCGGCCGGCACGTCGCCGCCGGCATCGGGCAGCAGCCACTGGCCGTTGCGCCGGGTCAGCGCCACCTTGGCGTTGTCCGGGCCTTCGATCGTCAGCCGGTCGATCTGCGCGGCGTCCAGCGCCAGCAGCCGGGCATCGCTGGCGGTCGGTGCCAGATCGGTGCCGGTGCGGCTCAGCACGACGGCCAGCAGCACCTGGGCCGCAAGCACGCCGGCAAGGGTCTTGGTCGTGATCTTCATCGTTCAAACCTCCGCAAGAATGCGCTGATAGCGGCGCTGATCCTGCTGCGCGACACGCCGCCGCCACAGCCAGACCAGCCCGAGCCCGAACACCGCCAGCCCGTAGTTGGCGTACTCCCACAGCTGCGCCCGCGCTTCCGGCATCGGCAGCAGGGTGCGCGCGAACTGGCTGCGGCCCCGCAGGCTGAGCAGAGCCGGGTCTTCCAGCGACCAGTCGACCGCGTTCTGCAGGAACTCCAGCGGCTTGGTGTAGGCGGTGCCGAGGCCCTGCGATTCGAAATCGATCGCCGCGTCGCTGCCGAAGCTGCTGCTGGCGATCACCAGCAGCCGCGCGGAATCCGGCGAGCGCTCGATGACGCTGGTGACGGTATTGCGCGAGGCCGGCGGCGTGCCGTCGTTGCCCGGCGCCGGCACGGCCGCCGGTGGCGCCGATGTGGCCAGCGGCGACGGCTTGCCGGCGTAGAACGAGTCGAAGCGCCCTTCCAGCGCCACCGCCAGCACCTGCGGCTTGCGCTCGCCGGTGGCCGGGAAGCCGCTGTCCGGATTGAGCCGATAGTCCGGAATCAGGTCGAGGCTGTCGCTGGACCAGCTGCCGCTGGACGAGCGCAGCAGCTCGGTGGTCTTGCGCATCGTGTTCTTCGCCGGGTCGACCGTGATCGGCGACGCCCAGTTGACCGTCAGCTGGCCGAGCGAGCCGGTGACCGGATGGCCGGCGTTCAGGCCATCGCCGCGCAGATCCGGGAAGTGCGGATACGGCAGCATCCGGATCTCGCGCACCGGCAGCCCGCCGATCGAGCGCTCCACCGGCACCGGCAAGGCCGCGTTCTGCGCATCGAGCACCATCGTTTCGCCGATGCTGACGCCGTAGTGCGCCAGCCAGTCCTGCAGGCCGGAGCTCTGCTTGCTCGCGGTCAGCGTCTGGCCGACCTGAATGTCGAACGGCGACGTTGCCAGCACCACGCTGCCGCCGCGCATCAGGAACTGGTCGATCGCGAAGCGCTGGCGATCGTCGAGATCCTTCGGCGACAGCACCAGCAGCAGGTCGGCGTCTTCCGGCACGCGGCCGTCCTTCAGGTCGGCATCGCGCAGCTTCAGGTTCTGGCCCAGTGCGGCTTCCAGCTGGGCGTACTGCGGCCCGGCGCTGCGCGGCGCGTACGGGTTGGCCGGCGCCGCCGGCGATGGCTTGACCACGGCCACCGTGCGCAGGAAGCCCGGCGTGAAGCGCTGCAGCGCGGCGGTGATCGAGCGCTTCAGCGCGTCCTTGTCGAGCGTGTCCGGCAGCGGAATCTGGATCGTGTCGGCATCGGACTGCAGCAGCAGGTAGAACCAGAACGGCTTCGGATCATTCAGGCTCGCGATCTGCGGGCCGAAGCCGTAGCGCTGCGCGAGCTGCTTGGCCAGGGTGCCGCCGTCGGCGTCCGGATCCTCGAACCGGATGCTGAGCTTGTCGCCGGCCTGCGCCTTCAGTTCATCGAGCACCGTCTGCAGGTCGCCGCGCAGCTTCTTCAGGTCCGCCGGCAGCCGATCATCCGCCGACACGTAGCCGGCGAATGCGACCGGCTTGGCGAGCGCCTCGAACGGATTGCCGCCGGACTGGTAGCTGTTCAGCACCTTGCGGATGCTGCGGGTGATCGCGTACTCGGGGTTCTTCAGCGCCACGTCGAGATCGCGCTCGCCGCGCACCTTGACGTCGACCAGATCGCGGAAGCCGAGCTTCTCGTACTGATCGCCGTACGAGATCACCAGATCGAAATACGAGCTGACCACGGCCGACTGGTAGCGCGTCGCGGTCTGGAACGGCACCGGGCGAATGTCGTAGCGGCTGGCCGCTTCCGCTTCGGCGGCGCGATCGCGCGTCGGGTCGACGAACTCGATCCGCGCGCGGCCGCCCGCGGCCACGGCGTATTCCTCGAGCAGGTCCTTGATCTTCGGCACCAGCGGCGCCAGCAGCGGATGGGTCTTCGACGAGAAATAGCCGCGGATCAGCAGCGGCTCGCGCAGTTCGGTCAACTGCTCGCGCGTGGCCGCTGACAGCGAGTACTGCCCGCCTTGCGTGAGGTCCGCGCGCAGCACCGGCACCGGCGCCAGCCACAGGTTCGCCGCAACGAAATTGGCCACGGTCAGCGCCGCCAGCGCAGCGGCGGTGCGATGGCCCTGCGTGGCCGGATTGCCGGCGCGGCGCAGCCGCTCGAGACCGTACAGGTTCAAGGTCAGGAACACGCCGACGATCGACGCGTAGTAGTACAGGTCGCGCAGGTCGACGACGCCGCGGGTGATCGACTCGAAGCGCGAGCCGGCACCGAGCAGCGCCAGCACGGCACCGGCCTGATGCCCGAACAGCTGGATCAGCAGGTCCGCACCGATCAGGTAGAACAGCCCGCAGACCACCGTGGTGAGAATCAGCGCGACGATCGGGTTGTCAGTCCGGCCGCTGGTGAACAGGCCGATCGCGACATAGGCGGCGGCGAGGAACAGAGTGGCCAGATAGCCGCCGGCCACCGGACCCCAGTCGAGCGGCCCGAGCAGCGCGACGGTGATCGGCAGCGGCGCGGTCAGCGCCAGTGCCACGGCGACCAGCCCGAGTGCCGCGGCGAACTTGCCGAGCACCAGGCTCAGCGGCCGCACCGGCGCGGTCAGCAGCGTTTCGAGCGTGCCGGCGCGGCGTTCTTCGGACCAGGCGCGCATCGTCAGCGCCGCGACGAGGAAGATCAGCAGCAGCGGCAGCCACTGGAACAGCGGCCGCAGGTCGGCGATGTTGCGGGAGAAGAACGACTCCACCCAGAAGAACACGAACAGCGTCACGCCGAGGAACGCGCCGAGGAACAGATAGGCGGCCGGCGTGGCGAAGAAGCCGCGAAACTCCTTCGCGGCGATGTGGCGGATTTCGATCAGCGCCGGGACCGGGACAGACTCACGCATGGGCCACCTCCTCGACATCGACGGCCGCCGCCGCCTGCGCCGCGAGTCCGGCGCGGTTCAGCCGGCCGGCGTCGCCGCTGGCGTTGACTTCGGCAAACACGGTTTCCAGATCGCGCCGCAGCGGCGTCAGCTGGTGCAGGCGAACGCCGGCGCGGGCCAGCGCCTCGGCCACGTCCGGCGCGTGATCCGGATCGGCATCGATGCGATAGCGCTGCCGCGCGCCCGACGTTCCTTCGGCATCGACGCTGCGCACGGCCGCAAGGCCCGCCAGCGCCGGACGCGGATCGCGTTCGGTCTCGATCCGCAGGCCGCTGCCCTGGCTGAGCTGGTCGATCCGGGCATCGACCACGAGCTTGCCCGCCCGCAGGATCAGCACGCGTTCGCAGACCGCCTGCACCTCCTGCAGGATGTGGGTCGAGACGATCACGGTCGCGGTCGTCGCCAGCTCCCGGATCAGTTCGCGCATGTGGCGGATCTGGGTCGGATCGAGGCCGTTGGTCGGCTCGTCGAGGATGATGATGTCCGGCGCGTGCAGCAGCGCCTGCGCCACGCCGACGCGCTGGCGATAGCCGCGCGACAGCGTCTGGATCGATGCCGTCGCCTTCTCGCCGAGCTGCGTGCGACGAATGGCCTCCGCGACCGCGCGCGGCCGCTGGGCATCGGCCACGCCATGCAGCGCGGCCTGATAGTCGAGATAGTCGATGACCGTCATTTCCGGCCACACCGGGCAGTTTTCCGGCAGATAGCCAATGCGGGCCTGGATCGCGCGGGTATCGCGGCCGACCACGAGGTCGTCGATCCGGATGCTGCCGGCCGTGGCTTCGAGATAGCCGGTGATCATTTTCATGATCGTGGTCTTGCCGGCGCCGTTGTGGCCGAGCAGGCCCACGACCTCGCCGCGTCCGATGCTGAAACTGACGTCGTCGACGGCGGTGAACGCGCCATAGCGCCGCGTCAGGTGTTCTACCTGAATCATGGTCTGGATTGTCCTCAAGGAAGGATTTCCGGGAGGCAGCCGCCAGCGCGCCGCGAATCGCCTTGGATCAGCGGAATCGCAGAAAAATCAGGGAGCTGGCGGGGATCCCGGGCGAAGCAACCGGGCAGCGACGATCAGCGCGGCGGTGGCCGGCTCAGGATCACGGGGACAAATCGGGGCGAGGACGGATCAGTTCTTCGCGACATCTCGGGAACACCTCGGGCGCTACTCGAAGGTCGGTTTCGGCAACGGTGCCGGCGCTCGCCAGCCCGTTCTGCCGGCATGTGCGGATGACGGGTGCGATTTTCAAGCGTCGGCGGCTGAAGACCGCAGCGCCGGCGGCAGAGTTCCCGCAGCCACGACACTGCCGCGACGGTCGGGGTGGCTGGTCCGGATCAGCCGGCAGCCCGCGTGCGGCGCCGGCGCTCGCCGATCAGGGCGCGGCCGGTGCCGCGGCCGGCACTGCGCCAGCCGTTGCCGATCGACCGTCCGGCGACAGCGGCGGATCGCAGGCGAACGCGCGACCGGTCGTCGATTGCGCGTACGAACTGACCAGCACCGTGTTGCCGCCCTGCTGCACCGCCTGCTCGCGCAACTGGTTCAGGCCGGTGGTTCGCGTCGTCTCGGTGCTGTGGGTCATGACCGCACCCAGCGCGGTGCAGCGCTTGACGTCCTTCGGAACGGCGGTCACTACGGTTGCTTCGACCTGCGGCCGGATCGAGCCGCAGGCCGCAAGCCCGGCAGCAAGCGCGAGCAGAGCGATGGATCGGATGGCGGTCGTTCGGGCGGTCATGCGTGTCTCCGGTTGCGCGGTCCCGACCAAAGGACCGCGCGTGCCGGCTACATGTTCCGTCGGTATTCGCCGCCGACGTCGTACAGCGCGTGGCTGATCTGGCCGAGCGAGTTGTACTTCACCGCTTCGAGCAGCGACTCGAAGATGTTGCGGCGGTCTCGCGCCGTCTGCTGCAGGTTCTTCAGGCTGTCGGCCGCGAGCGTGTTGCGCAGCTTCCGGAACGACGCGACGTTCTCGATCTGCTGCGCCTTCTCGTCCTCGGTGGAGCGGATCAGTTCGATCGTGGTCGCGATCTCGCCGCCGTGGTCCTTCGGCAGGAAGGTGTTGACGCCGATCAGCGGCAGGCTGCCGTCGTACTTCTTGTGCTCGTAGTACAGCGACTCTTCCTGAATCTTGCCGCGCTGGTACATGGTGTCCATCGCACCCAGCACGCCGCCGCGCTCGGAGATCGACTCGAATTCCTTGTACACCGCGTCTTCGACCAGATCGGTCAGCTGGTCGATGATGAAGCTGCCCTGCCACGGGTTCTCGCAGTAGTTCAGGCCCAGTTCGCGGTTGATGATCAGCTGGATCGCCACGGCTCGCCGCACCGATTCCTCGGTCGGCGTGGTGATCGCTTCGTCGTAGGCGTTGGTGTGCAGGCTGTTGCAGTTGTCGAACAGCGCGTACAGCGCCTGCAGGGTCGTGCGGATGTCGTTGAACTGGATTTCCTGCGCGTGCAGCGAACGACCCGACGTCTGGATGTGGTACTTCAGCATCTGGCTGCGTTCGTTGGCCTGATACCGCTGCTTCATCGCCCGCGCCCAGATGCGGCGGGCGACGCGGCCGATCACCGAGTATTCCGGGTCCATGCCGTTCGAGAAGAAGAACGACAGGTTCGGCGCGAAGTCGTCGATCTTCATGCCTCTGGCGAGGTAGTACTCGACGAAGGTGAAGCCGTTGGCCAGCGTGAATGCCAACTGGCTGATCGGGTTCGCGCCAGCTTCGGCGATGTGGTAACCGGAGATCGACACCGAGTAGAAGTTGCGCACGCCGCGCTCGACGAACGACTGCTGGATGTCGCCCATCATGCGCAGCGCGAATTCGGTCGAGAAGATGCAGGTGTTCTGCGCCTGATCTTCCTTGAGGATGTCGGCCTGCACGGTGCCGCGGACGATGGCCATCGTCTCGCGCTTGATCTTGTCGTAGGTCTCGGCATCGACCAGCTGGTCGCCGGTGACGCCGAGCAGCGCCAAACCCAGACCGTTGTTGTTCGACGGCAGCTCGCCGGAATAGACCGGGCGGGTCTTGCCCTTGAACAGCTCGGCGATCTTCTGCTCGGCTTCCGCCCAACGCGCCGGCTCGGCCTTCAGGTATTTCTCGACCTGCTGGTCGATCGCGCAGTTCATGAACATCGCGAGGATCATCGGCGCCGGGCCGTTGATAGTCATCGACACACTGGTGGACGGCAGACACAGGTCGAAGCCCGAGTAGAGCTTCTTCATGTCGTCCAAGGTGGCGATGTTGACGCCGGAGTTGCCGATCTTGCCGTAGATGTCCGGGCGGGTTTCCGGGTCTTCGCCGTACAGCGTGACCGAGTCGAACGCCGTCGACAGACGCGTCGGCATGCCCGGCTGGCTCAGGTAATGGAAGCGCCGGTTGGTGCGCTCCGGCGTGCCTTCGCCGGCGAACATGCGGATCGGGTCTTCGCCGACGCGGCGATACGGATACAGACCGGCCGTGTACGGATAGCCGCCGGGCAGGTTTTCCTTGAGCAGGAAGCGCAGCAGCTCGCCCCAGCCTTCGAACTTCGGCGCAGCGACCTTCGGGATCTTCGAGTGGCTCAGGGACTCGGTGTAGTTCTCGCCCGACACCGGCTTGCCACGCACGTGATAGACATACTGCGGATCGGTGACGCCCTTCAGGCGTTCCGGCCATTCGCGCAGCAGGGCGATCGATTCGGACTTGAGCCCCTTGATCGCTTCGTTGTAGCGGCTGCGCAGGATCAGCAGGCTCTTGTCGCCGCCGGCCGTCAGGTCTTCACCGGCATAGACGTCGAGCGGCTTCGGCAGCTTCGGATCGTCGAGTTCCTTCAGCGCGTCCCACAGCGACTGGGCGCGGTCGGCGATGTCGTGCTGCTGCTCGACGTCGCGATTGATGCCGCGGCCGTTCTCGGCGATTTCGGCGAGGTAGCGGGTGCGGTTGCCCGGGATCAGCACCGTGGCGCGCGGTTCCTTCACCGTGGTGTCGAGCGCCGGGGTCCATTTGTCCGCCGGCAGGCCAAGCTTGTCGCGCAGCAGGCGGCACAGGTTGGTGAACATCCAGGTGACGCCCGGATCGTTGAACTGGCTGGCGATCGTCGGGTAGACCGGGACGTCTTCGTCCTTGAGATCGAAGCGCACGCGGTTGCGCTTCCACTGCTTGCGGACATCACGCAGCGCGTCTTCGGCGCCGCGGCGGTCGAACTTGTTCAGCACCACCAGCTCGGCGTAATCGATCATGTCGATCTTCTCGAGCTGGCTGGCCGCGCCGTAGTCGCTGGTCATCACGTAGATCGGGAAGTCGACGAGATCGACGATTTCCGAGTCGCTCTGGCCGATGCCGGCGGTTTCGACGATGACCAGGTCGTAGGTCAGGCTCTTGAGGAAGGCGATGCAGTCCTTGAGCACGGTGTTGGTAGAGGCATGCTGACGGCGCGTCGCCATCGAGCGCATGAAGGCGCGCGGATTCCGCAATGAATTCATGCGGATGCGGTCGCCGAGCAGCGCGCCACCGGAACGGCGGCGGGTCGGATCGACGGCGAGCACGGCGATCCGCATCGTCGGGAAGGCCTGCAGGAAGCGCAGCAGCAGTTCGTCCACGGCCGACGACTTGCCGGCACCGCCGGTGCCGGTAAAACCGATGACCGGGGTCTTGGCGCCGGCCACTTTCCACTCGGCGCGCAGCTTCGCCAGCTCGGCGTCGTCGAACAGGTCGTCTTCCAGCGCCGACAGCCAGCGGCCGACGCTGATCTCGTCGTCAATCGACGCCGGACCCGGCTTGGTGCTGCCCTTGCGGTGCGTCTCGGCGCGCTTGATCAGGTCCTCGATCATGCCGACCAGGCCCAGCTTGCTGCCGTCGTTCGGGTGGTAGATCCGCTCAACCCCCTGCGCGTGCAGTGCGGCGATCTCTTCCGGCGTGATCGTGCCGCCACCGCCGCCGAACACGCGGATGTGGCTGGCGCCCCGCTCGGCGAGCATGTCGACCATGTACTTGAAGAATTCGTTGTGGCCGCCCTGGTAGCTGGACAGCGCGATGCCGTCGGCGTCTTCCTGCAACGCCGCCCGCACCACGTCCTCGACCGAGCGGTTGTGACCCAGATGCACGACTTCCGCGCCCTGCGACTGGATCAGGCGACGCATCACGTTGATCGCCGCATCATGGCCATCGAACAGGCTGGCGGCCGTGACGAAGCGCAGCGGGCTGGTGGTCTGGGACGTGGCGGAGTCCTGGGTCAGGATCGTCGGGGCATCATCAGGCATGGCAACGGTCTTCGGTGATCTTGAGAAATTGACGCGCCCGCAGGCGCTCGAACGGCAGCCGCGCGGAGCGCAGCCCTACAACATTACCGGTACTTGAAATTACCGGCAGGAAATCGGCCGATCTCGCCGGCCGCGGCGCTCAGGCGCGCGCGGCGGCCGCCAGTTCGTCGCGGACGACGCGCTTCAGGACCTTGCCGGTCGCCGTCATCGGGAACGCGTCGACGAAGCGCACTTCCTTCGGCACCTTGTAGCCGGCGATGTGCTGGCGGCAGTGGCTGATGATCTCGTCGCCGGTCGGCGGCGCGGCATCGGTCGGCAGCACCAGCGCCACCACGCGTTCACCCCACTTCTCGTCCGGTAGGCCGATGACGGCGCACATGCGCACGGCCGGATGCTTGGCCAGCACCTGTTCGACTTCGGCGGAATACACGTTCTCGCCGCCGGTGACGATCATGTCCTTGACCCGGTCAACGAGGTACAGCAGACCATCGGCATCGCGCCGCCCGGCATCGCCGGTTCGATACCAGCCGTTGATCAGCACGGTGGCCGTCGCATCCGGCTGGTTCCAGTAGCCGGTGAACAGGCTCGGGCTGCGCACCCACAGTTCGCCGACTGCGCCATCCGGCACTTCATGGCCGTTCGGGTCCATCAGCTTCACGTCGATCAGCGGCAGCGGCGTGCCGCAGGCCTTGAGCTTGGCCTCGTCCTCCAGCACGTGCTGCTCGGGCCGCAGCAGCGTGATCGCGCCGGAGCTTTCGGTCGCCCCGTAGAACTGCATGAAGTGGCACTTCATTTCGACCAGCGCCCGCTGCAGCAGTCGCGAACTGATCGGCGAGCCGGCATACATCACCAGACGCAGGCTTGAGAAATCGGTGGTCTTGGCATCCGGATGGTCGAGCAGCATCTGGATCGCCGTCGGCACCAGCGCGACGATGCTCGGACGGTCGCGCGCGATCAGCTTCAGCAGCTGACCGGGATCGAGCGCCGGCAGGATCGACAGGGTCGAGCCGTTGTACAGGCTCTGGATGCTGAGGCCGGAGCCGACCAGATGGAAGTTCGGCATCACCATCATCATCACGTCGTCCGGCTGCCACTGCAGCGCCGGTTCGAGGTGTTCGCACAGGCGCATGTGATGGAAGCCGCCATGCGACAGCTGCACACCCTTGGGCTTGCCGGTGGTCCCGGAGGTGTAGATCAGCAGCGCCGTCTGCGCCGGGTCCACCGCGATTGCCGGATCGCTGTCGGCGACGGCCGCGAGGGCGACCTCGAACTCGCCGGCCAGACCCGATTCTCCGGTCGGATCGATCTCGACGATGCCGAACGCCTGCGGACAGCTCGCCTGCACGGCGCGGGCAGTGGCCGCGAATTCGCGATCGACGAAGATCAGCGGTGACTGGGCATCCGCGATCACCGACGACAGTTCGGGCGCGGCCAGTCGCCAGTTCAGCGGCGTCATCGTGCTGCCGGCCTTGTTGATGCCGAACAGGAGCTGGAAGTACAGCGACGAGTTCTTGCCGAGGAAGCCGATGTTCGAGCGCGGCGCAATGCCGAGCCGCGCGATCAGGTGCGCCACGCGGTTCGAGCGCGCGTCGAGCGCGGCGAAGCTCAGGCTGCCGGTGCCGTCGACCAGCGCCGTTTTCGTCGGCTGTGTCTTCGCATACAGGCGGGGAATGTCGCCCAGCGTCTTGATGTCAGCGTAAAGCCACATGCCGGTGTGCCCTCGTCATGAACAATCGTGTATCCGGAAGTCGTGCGAAACCGGTGCCGATGGCGTGCCGATCAGCGACCGACGAACTTGGGTGCGCGCTTCTCGACAAACGCCGTGATGCCTTCGCGGGCGTCGGCGCTGGCAGCGCACGCGGACAACAGTTGCGCCTCGTCCTCGAGCTGCGCTTCCAGCGGCTGGCGCAGGGACTTGTCGATCAGCCGGCGGATAGCGCCGAACGCGCGCGTCGGACCGGCGGCCAGTTGCAGCGCGGCCTTTTCCGCGGTTTCGGTCAATGCCGCGTCGTCGACCACGAAATCGGCCAGCCCGCATTCGCCGGCCTGTTCGCTGCTCAACATCTCGTTGAACAGCAGGAAGCGCCGCGCGCGGGCGATGCTCATCCGCGATGCCAGTCCGAACGAGGCACCGGCATCGCAGGAATAGCCGATCTGCGGATAAGCCGCGCCGAAGCGGGCGCTGCGGCCGGCATAGACCACGTCGCAGCCGGCGACCATCGCCACGCCGCCGCCCATGCAGATGCCATGGACAGCCGCGACCAGCGGCGCGTCCAGCCGCTTCAGTCGCGCCATGCCCATGTGCAGCCCCTGCGTCCACAGCAGGATGTCGCTCGGCAAGGTGTCGAGCGACGACGCGAACATGCGGATGTCGCCGCCAACGCTGAAGAACTTGCCGCGCGCCGTCAGCAGGATCGCGCGGATGTCGCTGCGCGCGCCGAGCGCGTTGCCGACCTGTCCGAACTCTTCGCAGAACCGCGCGTTGAACGGGTTGCCCGCCTCCGGCTGGTTCAGCACCAGTCGCGCCAGCCCGTTCTCGACCGTGAGGTCAATGGTGTCGTAGCTCACAGCTCTCGCTCCTGATCACGGTGCGGCCGCAAGGCCTGATGGACGCGCATGCCGGCGTGATTCCAGCGGATGCGCTTGTAAAAAACCCGCCGCCGGAGCGTTCCGGCGGCGGGTGTCGATACTTCCGGATGACCGCGGCCGAAGCCGGACGGTCAGACGCCGACGGTTGCCGCCTTGCCCACGTCCGCACCGGCCTCGCGCTGCCAATCCGGCCAGCCCGCCGCCTCGTTCTGCTTCGCCGCCAGCGCACGTTCCTCGCGGGTGGCGAATTCCAGATCCCAGCGCTTCAGCGCCGGCTTGATGATCACTTCGTGCCACAGCGGCGGGATCAGCGCGGCAAGGAAGCAGACGAACACGCTCGGCATCGGAATCGCTTCCTTGTGCGGCACGAGCTTGTAGTAGACCTGGTACGAGTTCAGGTGGTGATCGGCATGGTTGGTGATCTCGAACGCCATCGTCCGCGAGAACCAGCCGAGGTGATTCCACAGATGACGGCGGCCGATCGGCGCGCCCTTCAGACGCACCACACCGTAATGCTGGAAATAGTTGAACGACTCGACCCAGAACCGCGCGACGATCTGCCCGGCCAGCGCCACGGCGTTGGCGACCGGCCCGCCGATCGCGAAGATGATCGCGTGGAAGATCACCAGCGCCAGCAGCGCGCGCCAGACGCGGTGACCGAGGCCCCATGGCGCCTTGCCCTTCTTGCGCAGAGCGTTGGCTTCCATGTTCATCGCGTACTTGGTGCTTTCGAGAAAGGCATTCCAGGTGAACGAATACAGGTTCGTGCCGCGGGCGGCAGTATCGCCGTCATCCGGCGTGGCAACGTCGATGTGGTGACCGACGACGTGGCCGATGTCGCGCGTGCAGTCAAGGATGCACAGGTGCGAGTAACGGCCAACCGTGCGCGGCAGCGCGCCGCGCATGTGGTACAGCTCGTGCGCAGCCGGCACCAGCGGGATCACGCCCATCCACGCGAGGCTCAGCACCGACCCGACGAGCTGTGCCGTGCTCAGGTCGCCCTGCGACACGCGCCAGGCCATCGCGAAATACAGGCAGACCGGACCGACGGAGCACAGCCAGATCGGAATGTTGGCCAGGAACGCGTTGTTCATCTTGCGCATGCTGTAGTCGCGCCCGGCGATGACATCGAGCACGGCCAGCACCGGAAAACTGAGGATGCCGACCCAGACGTAATCGCCGCCGGCAATGAACCCGGCATACGCCATCGCCACCACGGCCACCGGCAACCAGTACTTCAGGTAGTCCATCGTCTCCTCCGTTTGTTAGTCAGTTTTACAGTCGGCAAAGCGCTGCCGACGGTCGGATTGCACTAATTTTCAGAGCATCAGATTACGGGGCTTCCGCGCAACGCTACCCAGCCAATCGTCTGGGGTCGGTCACGGTTTCGGCATTGATCGCTTTCACCTTTTCGTGCCCGGCCATGCGCCCGAACAGCGAACGTCCGATGATCAGCTTCATCACTTCGATCGAGCCGCCGGCGATCTTGACGATGCGCGAATCCGCAAACGCGCGCGAGATCGGGTATTCCCACATGTAGCCCCAGCCACCGAACAATTGCAGGCATTCGTCGGCGCACTTGCAGTGCAGGTTCGACAGCCACATCTTCGCCATCGCGGCGTCCACTTCGTCCAGTTCGCCAGCCATGAACTTGGCGATGCAGTGATCGGTGAAGACGCGGCCGATCACCGCTTCGGTATGCAGTTCCGCCAGCTTGAACTGCGTGTTCTGGAAGGCGCCGATGGTGGTGCCAAAGGCCTTGCGGTTCGCGGTGTAGTCGACCGTCATCTCGATCAGGGTTTCGGCCACCGTCGCCGAACGGATGGCCTGCGCCAGACGTTCCTGCGCCAGCTTGGTCATCATCAGCTTGAAGCCTTCGCCTTCCCGGCCGAGCATGCAGGACGCCGGTACGCGCATGTCCTCGAAGAACAGCTCCGAGGTGTCCTGCGCCTTCATGCCGAGCTTTTCGAGATTCTTGCCGCGCTTGAAGCCCGGCGTCTTGGTATCGACGAGGAACAGCGTCACGCCCTTCGAGCCGGCTTCGCTGTCGGTCTTCGTCGCCAGCACCAGCACATCGCACAGCTGGCCGTTGGAGATGAAGACCTTCTGGCCGTTGATGATGTAATCGTCGCCGTCGCGCACGGCGCGCGTGCGGATCGCCTTCAGATCGGAGCCGGCATGCGGCTCGGTCATGCCGAGGCTACCGATCGCTTCGCCGGACACCATCTTCGGCAGCCACTGCTGCTTCTGTTCTTCGGTACCGAAGGACTTCACATAGGTCGCGACCAGATCGCAGTGGATCAGGAAGCCCGGGCCGGTGAAACCGCTGCGGGCCATTTCCTCGAACACCACGACGTCGAACAGATAGTCGAGACCGAGGCCGCCGTATTCCTCCGGGATGGTGCAGCACAGCATCCCGGCTTCGCCGGCCTTCAGCCACAGATCGCGCGGGACAATGCCGTCGTGCTCCCACTTGGCGTGGTGCGGCGCGATCTCGCGCTCGATGAACTTGCGGACAGTGTCGCGGAACAGCTCGTGTTCGGAAGAGAACAGCGTGCGCTTGAACATGGGTCTGCCTCGGAAAATTTACCGTGATCGTATGGCACCATACGACTATTGTAAAGGCGATTACCGCCTCCGGCAGCCATGACGGTCGCGCCGGAGGCGGAATGCGGCTCAGTACGACTTCGGCTGATCCAGCACTTTTTCGGCGATGTACGACAGGATCAGCTGCTCCGTGATCGGCGCGATGCGGGTCACGGTCACTTCGCGCAGCAGGCGTTCGACGTGGTACTCCTTGGCGTAGCCGAAGCCGCCGAAGGTCAGCACCGCCTGCAGGCAGGCGTCGTAGCCGGCACGGGCACCGAGGAACTTCGCGGAGTTCGCTTCGGCTCCGCACGGCAGGTGCTGGTCATACAGCCAGGCCGCCTTTTCGGTGACGCGCTGGGCGGCTTCCAGATACATCCACTTTTCCGCCAGCGGATGCTGGATGCCCTGGTTCATGCCGATCGGCCGATTGAACACGACCCGCTCGCGGGCGTACTGCGTGGCACGGCGCAGCGCATCCTGTCCGATGCCGATCGCCTCGATCGCGATCAGCACGCGTTCCGGGTTCAGGCTGTGCAGGATGTAGCCGAAACCCTTGCCTTCCTCGCCGATGCGGTCGGAATCCGGAATGAACAGGTCGTCGATGAAGATCGCATTCGAATCGACCGCCTTGCGCCCCATCTTCGGAATCTTCTTGACCTCGATCTTCGTGCGGTCGAGGTCGGTGTAGAAGATCGTGATGCCGTCAGTCGGGCGCTTGCAGTCCTCGAGCTTGGTCGTACGGGTCAGCAGCATGATCTTGTTGGCGACCTGCGCGGTCGAGGTCCAGACCTTCTGACCCTTGACGATGTAGCCGCCGTCGACCTTGGTCGCGAAGGTCTTGATCGCCGTGGTGTTCAGGCCGGCGTCCGGCTCGGTGAATCCGAAGCAGCACTGATCCTGACCCGCGATCAGGCGCGGCACCCAGCGCGATTTCTGCTCGTGCGTGCCGTAGACCACGATCGGGTGCGGCCCGAACAGGTTGATGTGCACGCTCGACGTCGCCGCCATGCCGCCGCCGTGGCTGGCGACCTCGTGCATCATGATCATCGCTTCGGTCACGCCGAGGCCCGAGCCGCCGTACTCCTCCGGCATCGTCAGGCCGAGCCAGCCACCATCGGCCATCGCCTTGTGGAACTCGCGCGGGAACGCGCCGTCCTCGTCACGCGCCAGCCAGTAGTCGTCGCCAAACGAACGCACGACGGCACCGACACCGTCGCGGATCGCCTGATGATCGGGATTGATCGAGAAATCCATCGGATGCTCCGAAAGAAGGTGAAAAATTGGAGGGCGCGGGCGTGGCGGACCGGTGCCGCGCCGCCGCGCTCAGGCGGCCGGCTTGCGCAGCATCAGGGCCTGGCGCTGGGTGGTGCAGACCAGTTCGCCGCGCTGATTCAGCCCTTCATGCACGAAGGTGACGATGCCGGCGTTCGGCCGCGACTTCGAATCGCGCAGTTCGAGCACCGTGGTGCGCGAACGGATCGTGTCGCCGGCAAACACCGGCTTCGGGAAACGGGTGTCGGTCATGCCGAGATTGGCAACCGTCGTGCCGAGGGTCGTGTCCTGCACGCTGAGGCCGATGACCAGTCCAAGCGTGAAGATGGAGTTGATCAGCGGCTGACCGAACTCCGTACCCTTGCAGTACTCGGCATCGATGTGGATCTGCGCCGGGTTGTAGGTGGCGCCGCAGAACCAGACATTGTCCGATTCGGTGACCGTCCGGCGAATCTCGTGCTCGAAGATCTGCCCGACCGAGAACTGCTCGAAATGAAGACCCGCCATGGTGACTCCGCGTCGATCCGGCTACCGGATCATTTTAGTATGGTGCCATACTATCACCGATCGACGGCATCAGGTCAATCGTCTGGCCCTTGATTCTGTCAGGGAATGGCGGCGCCCATGGCGGCGCAAGGGCTACCGTCGCGTCCGCAGATGAGGGGATGAAAGCGGTCGGGATCAACGCCCTGTGCCGCCGAACTTCGGCCGCGCGGAGCGCGGTCGGCCGGAAGCGTCAGCCGGCGGTGGGCGTCTGCAGGTAGAAGCCGAGGATGGCGGCCGTCGCGATCAGCACCCAGGCCTCGAAGATCAGGCGCCACGGCGTCGGCGCGTGACGCAACTCCATGAAGTGCAGCAGCACGAACCGGATCTTGAACGCCGCGATCAGCACGATCGCCACCGTGCCGACCTGGGCCGAAACGCTGTCCTTCGACAGCCACCACGTGGTCGCGCAGGTCGCGACCATCAGGATCAGCCAGATCGTGTGCAGCCCACCGAAACGGGTCGTCATCGCATCACCGCAACAGGTACAGCAGCGGGAACAGCATGATCCACAGCAGGTCGACCATGTGCCAGTACGTGGCGCCGCATTCCAGCGTCACACAGTTGTCCTGCGTGAAGGCGCCGTTGCGCGCCTTGACCCACAGCACGACCAGCACGACGTTGCCGGCGGTCACATGAAACAGGTGGATGCCGGTCAGCGTGAAATAGAACATGTAGAAATCATTGGTCAGCATCGTGATGCCGGCCGCAAGCTTGCCGCCGTACTCGATCGCTTTCGACACCATGAAGGCGAGGCCACAGGCGAGCGCTGCGGCAAGCAGCGCCGGCAGACGCTCCGCCCGTCCCTGCCGCACCGCGACCACGCCGAGCGCCACGAGCCACGAACTGGTCAGCAGGATCAGGGTATTGATGCCGCCGAAGTTGACATCCAGCGTCTGGCGCGAAGCCTCGAACAGCGCCGGCTCGGCGAGCCGGCCCTGCATGAACGACACGAACAGGATCGCGAACATCGCCATGTCCGCGGCCACGAACACCCAGATCCCTTCGACACCGGGCAGGCGCCGCAGCGGCGCCGCCTGAGGCTTGGTGACGACCGTCACGACCTGCTCAGCGTGCGGCCGCCATCGGCGCATGGCCGTGGACCGCGGAATCGGCATGCTGGGCTGCGCCGTCCTCGATCTCGATCCGGCGCACGGCCTTGATGATGAAGAACGACATCGACACGATCCAGACATACCAGGTCGGGAATGCCACCCAGAAGTTGAACAGGCCGTTGAATGCGAACGGGCCGGTCTTGAAGAACGGAATCAAGCTGACCGGGAAGAACGAGGCGACCGTGACGAAGCCCCACCAGCTGACCCAGCTCGGCACCAGCTTCTTCTCGCGCTTGTCGCGCAGGAACACGACCGCCGCAGCGATGATCTGCCAGCTCGTGACCATGTAGGCGAGGTCGATGATCATCCATGCAACGTAGTACGCGGTCTGCACCATGTCCGGGCTCAGCACGTCGATCTGCATGGCGGTCACCAGCCAGATGCCGCAGGCCACGACGATGGGGCAGTATGTAATCGTCGCGCCCATCATTTCCAGATTCGACAGCATGCCTTCCGGGCCTTCGATGCGGCGCATGACACGCGACACCGCTGCCCCGAACGCCATGTAGCAGGACCCGAGCACCATGCAAACCGACATGCCGACCATGATCGGAATCCGCAAATCCTTGTAGTGCTGCCACATGTCCTGCGGGCTGGTATTCGCCGCCATCGGCGGAAAGTTGTCGGCCAGCAGGCCCCACATGCAGAAGAAGCCGATGAAGAAGACCGGGCCAGTCCAGGCCAGCAGCTTCC
This sequence comes from Nevskia sp., assembly GCF_021732705.1. Taxonomy (GTDB): domain Bacteria; phylum Pseudomonadota; class Gammaproteobacteria; order Nevskiales; family Nevskiaceae; genus Nevskia. Next base: position 371,742 of record NZ_JAKFUM010000002.1, read on the forward strand.
ACATGCTGTAATCGACGGCGACGGGTTCCACTCTCATCTGCGTTCTCCTCCAGTGCCGATGGCGCCGATGGCCATCGAGGGTCAGGCGCGAGCGTGTTGGAAGCTTCTCGCCCGATCTACCAGATTCGGACCCGAGTCATGTCAGAATCGGCGCGTTGGCTATCGGAAGGGTCGGGCATGGGCAATGTCTACGGTCTGCAGTCGGCGGCGGCATTCTCCGAAGCGTTCCGGGTGCCGCCGGAAATGGCCGAGGAAAGCATCGTCGGCGGTGATGGCGAGCCGTCGCGCGCCGCCGGGCTCGGCATCTATCGCTGGAAAACGCCGTCGATGGAAAGCTTCCAGCTGCCGGAGACTGACGAGCTGATCGTCGCGCTGCATCTCGGTGGCTCGCGGCGCGTGCGCGCGATCACCGAACGCGGCCTCAGTCGCAGTTGTTCGGCCCCGGGCCTGTTGACCGTACTGCCGCCGAATCGCAGTGCCGCGTTCCGCACCGATGGCAGCATCAGTCTCGTGTCGCTGCACATCTCGCGCGCGACGGTCGACACCTTGCGCTCCGAGTCGCTGCGCCGGCTCGCCGATTCCAGCGTTCCGCGCTTCGCGTTTCGCGACCCATTCGTCAGCGCTGCACTGGAATCGCTGTTGCGCGCGGCGCGTTCTCGCCAGCATCTGCATGCCGAGTATCTGGGAGCGATGACCCATGCGCTGCTCAGCCACCTTGCGCAATGGCATCTGGGCAGTCCCGCCGACGGCGCGCTGTCGATGTCGCCGATCGTCAAGCTCGGCCGCAGCAGTGTCGGCGATCTGCTGACGCACATCGATCGCACGCTGTCGTCGCGGCTGACGCTGGACGATCTCGCCCGCCGTGTCGGTCTATCGCGCAGCAACTTCACGCGCGAGTTCCGCGCCGCGCTTGGCATCTCTCCGCATCAGTACATCGAGTCGCGTCGCATCGAGACCGCCAAGCGCATGCTCGGCGATACCGACCTGGATCTGTCGTTCATCGCGCAGGAAACCGGCTACTCCAGCCAGTCGCATTTCAGTGCCAATTTCCGGCGGCAAGTGGGTGTCACGCCAACTGGTTTCCGGGCGCAACGTTAGCGCGTGTACCCTTATTCGCGGCGCGGCGAATCAGGCATGATTCGGTGCTGCCCGAGGTCTCCAGTCGCATCTGCCCGGCACTGGATTCGACGTGGCGTTCCCCGCTCCAATGGATGTCGATCGTCATGCTCCGCGCTGCCTTGAAGCCGCCCGCACACCGCCTTGCCCTCTGCCTTGCGCTCACCGCTGCCGCGAGCGGATGCGCCGGTCAGCGCCAGATGATCGGCCAGGATCTGATCAGCAGCCTGGGTCGCAACAGCACGTACAGCGATGTCTTTCAGGTGCTGGGGAGACCGACGCACATCGACCGCGAGCGCGATGGCAGCCGAACCATGCTGTACCTGCGCAAATGTCCAGAAGGCAGTACCGCGACTGAACCCTGCGCCAGCGCGCCGCAGGGCGCACCATGGCAGCGTTGCGAGTTCCGCTTCGATCCGCAGGACCTGTGGAACGGCACCGCATGCTCGTGGACCGGCCGGCCGTGACTCACGCCGTTCCTGCCGCACGCGTCTGACGAAGATCGTTGCGCCCCGCCGCTGGCCGGGGCCCCAGCCTCAGGGCTGTCTCGCAATCCGGATCGGTTCGCTCGTGGTCTGGATCATCAGCGGGTCAACCTGCTTGCCGTTGACCATGACCTCGTAGTGCAGGTTGGGCCCGGTGGCATACCCGGACTTGCCGACACGGCCGACGATGTCGCCCGTTCGCACGACACTGCCCTCTTTCAGGCCCGGCGTGACCTTCGAAAGATGAAAGTAGCCAGTCGACACGCCATCGCCGTGATTGATGCGAACGATCAGTCCGGCGCCGCGCTCGCGGCCGATTGCCGCAATCACGCCGCCATGCGCGGCAGGCACCGGCGTTCCGATCGGTACGCCGAAATCGACACCGCGATGGATGCGCAGCGCCTTCAGGACCGGGTTCAGGCGGATGCCGTAGTGCGAGGTCAGCGTGCTTCGCGGGAACGGCGCAATCAGGCGCGCGAGACGCTCATGCGCCTTGGCCTCGCGCCGGCTCTGCGCGAGTCTGGCCTTCGGCGAGGCAAGGCGCGCGGAAGTCGATGCGATCGTCGATGGCGGCTTGACCGGCCGACTGACACCGGCGAGCGGCTTGATCATCCGATGCGTCGGCGCCACCGTTTGCGACGCGAGCGGCTTTCCGGCACCAGCCAGTGGTCGAGCAGGTGCGGCTTCGCTGGCCGGCGTGACACCTGCCAGCCCCCAGACGACGCAACCTGCCAGCAACCAGCAAGACCTCGACATGTCGTCTCTCCCCGTGCCGCGTCGTTGGCGTCTTCGCGCCTGATGCCGCTTGATCCGCCGGTGAACCGGTGGTGGCCGGATCAGCGCCCGGATCAGCGGCGATTATTCTGCCCGCTGCGCATCTAGCGTGCGCTGAGGGCCTGGTTACGTTCGATTTCCGAGTTGATGAATTTGATCCAGTTGCCGGCGGAGTCGGCGAGATTCGGGGACTCGGCGGCGGCCTGGAAGGCGACTTTGGCTTCTCCGAGCTTCTTGCCGTTGTACAGCGCCGTGCCGAGCTGCATGTTGATGTTCGGCGGGTTGGTGATGTTCTTGCCCTTGAGCGAGTTGCGGAAGGCTTCGGAGGCCTTCACCCAGTCACCCTTCTCGACATAGGCCTGCCCCAGATACAGGTAGTGCTTGGACTCGCCGGTGAGTCCTGCGAGTCGCTGCAGCACCGGGATCGACTGATCGGTTTCCTTGGCCAGACTCAGGCACTGCGCGAGCAGCTGCAGGTTGTCCGGATTCAGCTCGATGGCGCCGCTGCGCAGCTTGGCCTTCATCAGGTCGGCCGCGCGCTGCGGCGCGCCCTGCGCCAGATACAGGCGCGCCAGATTGACCAGATCGCCGGACTTGGTGACATAGCCGCCGAGGTAGGCCGCATGCATCACGCTGGCCTGCCGGCCCTGATCGCCGGACAGGCCATAAAGGCCCGACAGCTGCAGGAAGTACGAGTCCTTCGGATACTGCGTGGCCAGCACTTCCATCACCTGCGTGGCCTTCGGATACTCCTGCAGCTCGTAGTAGACCGCTCGCAGCAGGCCGAGCCAGTTTTCCTTCGGCGGCAGGTTGCGCTGCTTGGCGATCTGCAGCGCCTTGATGATCGGCTCCTTCGCGCCCTTGTAATCCTGCAGCTGGTAGTAGGCCTGTCCGAGCAGGATGTAGGCGTCCGGCTGCACGTCGCTGACGACGGACAGCCACTTGTTCATCACGCGGATCGCGTTCTTGTAATCGTCGATGATGAAATAGGTCTGCGCCATCGAAAACAGCGCGCCGTCCCGCAGGCCTTCCGGCAGGTTCGGCGTCTTCAGCACGTTCAGGTAGGCATTGATCGCCGGCTGGTTCTTGTCCTGGATGCGGTAGACCGCGGCATACAGGTTCCAGAGCGTGGCCTTCTCGTAATCGTTGAGCTTGTCGTAGCCGGCCTTGATGCCATCCAGCGCCACTTCCGCCGCCTTGTAGTCCTTGGCTTCGAAGGCTTTCTGGGCGACCTCCATCTGCTTGTAGGTCTTCTGGCTCAGTGTCTGGGTGACGGTGGTCTTCGGCTTGACCGGCTTGCCGTTGGCGTCCTTCTCCGCCGCCATGGCCGCCGGCGGCAGCAGCAGCGCCGGCAGGCCGACGGCGAGCGTCGCGGCGGTGCCGATGACCACGACTGCGGCGGAGCGCCGCAGCGCGCGTCCGGTATTGCGCATCGAGTTCAAGGCTGCGCTCATCTTTTCTTTTCCAGCTTGAAGGTGATGACGTGCGTCACGCCGGCGACACTGACCGGGCGGCCGTTCTCGACACGCGGCTTGTACTTGAATTTCAGCACCGCACGCGTCGCGGCCGTGTCGAAGACGCCCGGCGGCTGCGATTCGATCACCACCGGATCGGCGGTCGCGCCGGTCTCGGTGACGGTGAACGACAGCAGCACGTAGCCTTCGATGCCGCGCGACGCGGCACTCTCCGGATACAGCGGGGCCACCTTGACGATCGGCAGGTATTCGCCGTCCGACGCTGCCAGCGCGAAGCCGGTGTTCTTGGCCACGTCCTTGTCGACCTTGATCACGCCGATGTTGACGCCGCCGGTCACCGGCGCATCGACCGTGGTGCGGGTCGTGATGATTTCCGGCGCCTGCTCCTTCGCCGGCAGCTGCGGCGGCGGCTTGCGTTCGCGCGTCTCCACTTCGAAGCTCTTCTTCAGGCGGACGAAGTCCACCGTCGGCAGCACTTCGAGTTCGCCCGAGGCGACGGAGCTGTGCGTGATCAGCGTGTGCAGCAGCCAGAACATGCCGGCAATCAAACTGACGCCGACAAACAGCGCCGGGATGAAGCGCAACGGCGACGAGGTCACCGTGATCGACTGGCTGCTCATCCGCCGACTCCCTTGGTCGCGACCGATACCGTGGCGATGCCGCCGGCACGGACCTGATCCATGACCTGGGTCATGATGCCGGCTTCGGATTTCTCGTCGGCCGTGATCACGACCGTGTCTTCCGGGCGTTCCGAGTGCATGCGCTCGATCACCGAGCGCACCTGGTTGATCGGCACCTTGCGCCGATCCATCCAGACGTCGCCGTTCGGGCGGATCGCGATCAGGATGTTGCCGGTGGCGACGTTGACGCCGGTCTTGCCGTCCGGGCGCACGACCTGGGTGCCGGACTGCTTGACGAACGACGTGATGATGATGAAAAAGATCAGCAGGTTCAGCACGAAATCGAGCATCGGCGCGAGGTCGATGCCGTGATGGTCTGCGTCTGCATCGTGGCGGCGGGCTTGCATGGGATTCTGGCCTCTAGCGGGTCTTGGACGGCGTGACCGAGACGTTGGTGACGCCTCCCTGGCGCACGGCATCCATCACGCCGACGACGACACCGGTCGGGGCCCGGACATTGGCCACGACAATCACCGACGCCTCCGGCTTCTCGCCCTTGAAACGCTCGACGTTGGCGCGCACCGAGCCCTTGTCGACCACGCGCTGGTCGATGACGATGTCGCCGGTCTGCTGCACGGCGATGTACATCGTGCTGCTTTCCTCGTCGTTCTTCTTCGACTGGTTCGACGGTGGCGGACGGCTCAGGGTCAGGCCGACTTCCTTCACGAATACGGCCGTGATGATGAAGAAGATCAGCAGGTTCAGAACGAAGTCCAGCATCGGCGCCAGATCGATGGCTTCGCCGTCCTCGTCATGGTCGTCATCGGAGTGTCGTGCGAGACGCATGGAGTGGATTCCTAGAACTTGAACTGGTCAGCCAGCAATTCCGTCTGGTAACGGATCGACGCCTGAAAGTGAAACAGCGGATACATGCCGGACACGCTGACGGCCAGGCCGGTCATCGTGCAGTTCATGGCTTTGGACACACCGGTGGCCATCGTGCGGGCGTCGGCGGAGCCGAGAATCGCCATCGAATCGAAGACTTCCAGCATGCCGATGACGGTGCCGACGAGGCCCAGCAGCGGGCACATCGGCACCAGCACCTTCATCATCGGCAGGTTGGCGCTCATCTCGCCGTTGAGTCGCGAGATGAAGGCTTTCCGGACCTGGTGCGCGGACCACGAGTGGCGCTCCGGGCGCGCATTCCATTCCTTCAAGGCCGCCGCGGTGAGCTGCGGCAGCTTCGCGCGGAAGAACCAGATCCGCTCGAAGATCAGTGTCCACATCACCACGCCGGAAATGAAGATCCACGCCACCAGCTGACCGCCGGCCTTCATCAAGGCCGCAACGGCATCGACGGGGCCGAGCAGGAGCTCAAGCATGGGACGCACCGTTGCGCGCTTCCAGCGTCTCGGCGAGCAGGCCGGTGCTCTGCTGGTCGAGCACCTGCACCAGCCGCTTGGAGCGCGAGGCCAGCGCTGCATTCAGGAACAGGATCGGGATCGCGACACCGAGGCCAAGCACCGTCGCGATCATGGCCTTGCCGATGCCGGCCGCCATCAGCTTCGGATCGCCCGAGCCGGATTCGGTGATGGTCTGGAAGGTCTCGATCATGCCGATGACGGTGCCGACGAGGCCGAGCAGCGGACCGGCCGCCACCACCAGCTTCAGGAACGGCTGGATGCGCTGGATCGGCGGCAGCTCCTTCAGCACCGCTTCGGAGATGCGCAGCTCCACCACTTCGGTCTCTTCATCCTTCGGCACGTTCTGGCCCTTGAATGCCAGCAGCACGCGACCCAGCGGGTTGTTCGGGGCCAGCTGGTTCAGGTTCTTGAGCTGGGCATTGACCTTCGCCGAGGTCAAGGTCAGGTAGAAGAACTGGTACAGGCCCAGCGCCGCACCGATGGCGCCGACGACGAGGATCACGTACGCCACCCAGCCGCCGAGCTCGACGCGCTCGCCCACGGTCGGACGCTGCGCGTACAGGCTGACGATGACGCCGCGGGTCGGGTCGACCACCATCTGGTGGTAACCCTCGGTCTGGTTCTCGAAGGCCTTGGCGATGTCGTTGAAGTGGCCGCCCGGCTGTGTCGGCGGTGCCGACAGGCTGTCCGAGCCGGTTTCATACGCGAGGAACTTGCCGTCCGAGATCGCGACGAACGGGCCGATGCGCAGCACCGGCTTCTTCTCGCGCGTGCCGTCCGGGGCGACGACGGTCGCTTCGAAGCGCTGCACCTTGCCGCCTTCGGTCATCTCGCGCTGCATCTCGTACCAGAAGCGCTGCAGGTCCGGGATCGGCGGCATGGTCTTGGTCTGGGCCAGACGGTCGAGCTGCTCGATGCGGTCGGTGAACTGGGTCGACAGCAGCGAGTTGCGGGCAGCCGAGGCGAAGTCACCGGCGGTCTGGCGCATCACGCCGAACAGTTCGCCGAGGTTGCCGGCCGCGGCATCGCGCTGCTGCGTCAGCTCGGTGATCCGCCGATCGTTCTCCTCGAACTGGCGCTGCAGCGCCGCCGATTCGGCATCGAGTGCCGCCTTCTCGCGCTTGGCTTCGGCCAGCAGCGCCGCCTGCTGGTCGCGGGCTGCGGCGAAGCGCGCCTCGCGCTCGGCATTGGCGGCCGCGTCGCGCTTGTCGGCCTGCTGCACCTGCTGAAGCAGTTCATCCAGGCTCTTCGCGGTGCCCTGCGCCGAAACCTGCGGCGCCACCGATGCGAAGAAGAGGGTCGCAGCCGTGGCTGCGACAAGGGGGAGGGAGAAACCGCGTGTCAGATTCATTTTCGACATGATCAGGCGCCTTACTTGCCAACCGCTTTGACGGGAACGATCAACAGATCGGGGGACGATTGCTTGCGCGCGACCTTGATGCCTTCGGTGACGCCGTCGACATAGCGGTTGTCGACCACCCACGCCTTGCCGTCGACGTCCCAGTACCCGGTCTCCTTCTTGTCCGGCGTCTGGTACATCAGACCGACGCGCCCGACTCGCAGGAAGTCCACTTCCTTGCCTTCGAGCTGGCCGCGGTAGCTTTCGATCGTGCGGCCGTAGTCCACTTCGATCTGGTAGGCCTCGACGATGCGGCGGAATTTCTCGGATACCGTCACGTCCGCGCGCGGCATCATCTCTTCCAGCGTCTTCGACCGTTCCTTGCGCTCTTCCTTCAGGAACGGCACATCGAGTTCGACGAACTGCGTCAGCGTCGACAGCATGTCCTGCATCAGCGGCAGAATCTCGACATTGGTCCGCTCGATCTCGCGCGATTCGCCGCGGATCACGTCCATCTCGTTCTGCTGCGAGCGCAGCTGCGCCCGCAGCTGCTCCAGATACAGCTTCAGGCTGTCCGACTCGCGCAGCGTGTTGCGGTAGTCATCGGCCAGGCTGGTCTTGTCTTCCGCCAGCTTGTCGACCCGCTTCTGCGAATCGGCCTGCGCCACCATCCACGCGTTGGCGCCGCTCACGACATCGCCAAGCTTGGCGGCCGTCGCCGTCGTCGAAGACAGACACACCAGCGAAACCGCCAGACCCAGCCCCAAGCGAAAGCGTGTGCCGCCGAATTTGTACATGCTGTCCATCTCCGAATGAGTTGAAACATCCCGCTTGAATGAGGCCCGCTGCGGCCCCGGTCGACTTCGATGCGAACCGGAGCCGCGGTCCGGATCCCCCGGACCGCACCACCGGATCACGGTGCTGCCGGTGCCCCTGCCGCTGCCGCGTCATCGATCCCCTTGGTGATCTTCAGCTCGACACGACGGTTGAGTTCCTTGCCTTCCGCCGTGGCGTTGTCGGCCACCGGCGAGCCTTCGCCGAAGCCGGCGCTGACCATGCGGTTGGCCGCAATGCCCTGTGACACCAGATACGCCATCACCGATGCCGCACGACGCTCCGACAGCTTCTGATTGCTCGCATCCGATCCATCGCTGTCGGTGTGGCCGTTGATCGCGATCTCCACTTCCGGATGCGCCTTCAGCTCCGCCACCACGTCATCGAGAATCGTCTTGGCGTTGACCGTCAGCACCGCCTTGTTGGTCGCGAAGTTGACGCCGCGCAGCACGATGCTGTCGCCCGCGCCGCAACCCGCCAGCGACACCTTCTCGCCAGGGCCCGGCTGCTTGCAGGTCGGCGCCGGCGGCGGTGGTGGTGGCGGCGGGCAGCCCGTGGCATCCACCACGCTGCCGGCCGGCGAATCCGGGCACTGGTCAACGTCGTCCGGCACGCCGTCGCCGTCGGTGTCGACCGGGGCGACCGGCGCCACGACTTCGACCGGTGCGACCGGCTCCGCGGCAGGCGGCTTCGGCTTGCCGAAGATGAAGTACTGCACCGAGAACAGCACCGACTGCGCGTTGTAATGCGAGCGGAAGAAGGTCTGCGGCTGCTCCTCGTACGGGAACAGCTTGGTGTTGAACGTCTTGACCCAGCGATAGTCCAGACCGATGGAGAAGTGGCTGGTCAGGTCGAAGCGCACGCCACCGCCAAACTGGTAGGCCAGCGAGGCGTCATCGGCCTTGCGCGGCGGAGCCGTTTCGACGTTGGTCTGGAAGTTGTTCAGGATCTGGCGTGCCACACCGAAGCCGCCGCCCACATAGGGATGCAAGCGCCACTGCGGGAACAGGTCGTACCAGAGATTGCCGAAGCCGGTGGTCGTCGACAGCTGCACGCCCGCGTTGCTGCCGACCGTCTGATCCGGGAACGTGATCGTCTGCGTGCGCTCGCGGCGCAGGCTCAGTTCGAACTCCGGACGAAGACCATTCGCGAACTGCGTGCCGATCACCAGCTGACCCAACGGGCTGCGCTTGAACGTGTAGTCGCCGGCGGGACCATCGTTGTCGAACAGCGGGCGCTCGACCACCAGCGGTGGCTGCGGTCCGCGGGTGCTTTGTCCGCGATAGTCGAAATGCTGGCCGCGCGCGAGGTTGAGACCGCCGGCAACGCCGACATAAGGGCCGACATTCGCCATCAACGGACCCGACAAGGTCCCGAGGACGAGACCGACGGCAATCACGCTGCTGCGATTGTTTGGACGCTTCATTGTTCTCCCCACGGTCTGTTTCGGTGTTGGATGCACGGCTTTCTGATCGAGATCGAGCATCGGACTCACTTCCCGTAAGACCAGTTGACGATGAAGCCAAACGTGCGAGCGGCACCCCAGATCGCCGTGTTGCCGAAGTCCTGGCGATAGGCGTTGGTGTAGAACCCGGCGTCATTCAAGTTCTTGCCGAAGGCCGTGATGCGGATGTTGGTCCGCGGATCGAACAGGCCGACGCGAGCGTTGGTGATGAAGTACGAATCCTGTTTGAGCGTGTTCAACGGGTCGTAGAAGAAGCTGGTCGTGTAGTACACGTCCCCAGCAATTTCGCCTTCAAGACCCCAGAACGCCGGGAACGTGTAGCTGGCGGAGCCGGTGCCGGTGAACTTCGGCGTGCGAACCGTGGTGTTGCCGGAGAAATCCAGATTGCGCTGGTACAGGCCCGTCGGATCGGTGTAGCCGTCGCCGATGAAGGCATCGTATTTGCCGCTGAGGTAGACACCGGTGGCGCTGAACACCAGCGCATCGGTCGCGAACCAGTTCACTTCGATTTCACCACCGCGAACGGTGTACGCAGCAGCGTTCTGAAGACTGGTGACACCGCCCGAGGTCAGCGACAGCGTCTGCACCTGAGCATTGGTCACCGTGGTCTGGAAGATCGCGCCGTTGAGCTTCAGGGTACGGTCTTCGAGCAGTTCCGACTTGAAGCCCAGCTCGTTGCCGGACGCAGCTTCCGGTTCGACGCGGACCGGCGGATTGTTGATGTTCAGACCGTTGTAGTTGCCGGACTTGAACGCTTCCGAATACTTGTAATACAGCAGGATCGAGTCGGTCAGCTTGAAGTTCAGGCCGGCATTCGGCGTGAAGCTGTTGAAGGTCTTGGCCTGAGGACGATACGACACCAGCGGAACGCGCGGCGTCGTGGTGCCGGTCTGCGGAATGATCAGCTGGCCGTCCAGTGTCGAGAACTGGAGTTCGGTGCGCTCGGTACCGATACGGGCACCGCCGACGAGCGACAGTTGATCGGTCAGACGTGCCGTCAGCTGGCCATACAGCTGCTTGGCCGTGGTTTCGGTTCCCGAGGCAATGCCGGCACGCAGCAACGGATTCTGGTTGGTGTCGCTGTTGGTCGTGCAGTCACCGCCCAGCTGGGTGAAGATCGTGCACAGCGGCGACAGGCCGTTGAACGGCGGCAGCCCCGCCAGCGGCAGGCCGACCAGCGTAGCCAGCACGTCGACCGTGGCCGGATAGCGGCCGGTCTTCACCGTGTTCTCGAAATACGCGCCGCCCAGCCACTCGAGCCATTCCGGCGTGTTTTCCGGGTTCGAGGTCAGGATCATTTCAACCGAGTTCGAACGCGCCGTGTTCGGCACGGCGCTGATGTCCAGCACCGGCTCCGGTGCGGAGTCGTAGTCGAACAGAATGGTCGACTCGGCTTCGGTGTGACCGTACAGGACCTTCTGGTTGAACCACGGCACATACCGCGATTCCAGCGTGGCGGCGAGAATCTTGGTGCGGGCGAACGCGCCGACGTTGTTTGCGTTGCCACTTTCGTGCGGAACGTTGTGATCCGTCAGCGTGCCCTGGAAGGCCGGCGCGGTCTGCACGAGCACGGTAGCCACCGAGTCGGCATCCTGACTCTTGAGGTTGCTGTACGACGCCTTGAACGTCAGCTTGTCGGTCGGGTCGTACTTCAGCGCACCGCGATAGCCAACATTGCGATACGAGTGATAGCGCTGTTCCGGGTCGATGAAGTTCTGCGTGAACGGATCGCGCTGCTCATAGAGGAACGAGCCGCCGTAGGTCAGCGTCTCACCGGTGAACGGCACGGCGCCGTAAGCCGACAGCTTGGTCTTGATGCCGTTGTAATTGCTGAACTGCTGCAGCACGCTGGCATTGAAGTCCTTGGTCGGCTCCTTCAGCTTGACGGTGATGGCACCGGCAATCGCGTTGCGGCCGTAGAGCGTTCCCTGAGGGCCCTTCAGCACTTCGATCTGCGACACGTCGCCCAACGCCTGCGCGGCGGAGAACGTGAACGGCAGATAGAGACCGTCGACATAGGTGGCGACCGAGGAATCGACCGCGGCCTGGAAGGCGTCGCCACCGATGCCGCGGATGAAGATGATCGAGTAGCTGGCCATCGAGTCGTACTGCAGACCCGGCGTGACCAGCTGCAGATCCTTGACGTCCGAGACACCCTTGGCATCGAGCACGGCGCCCGAGAATGCGACGACACTCGAAGGCACTTCCTGCAGGCTCTGTTCGCGCTTCTGCGAGGTGACGACGATTTCCTCGGTCAGGCGGCTCTTCGAACCCTTTGCAGCCGGCGCGGCGGCCGTCGCGGCAACATCCGCCGTTGCAGCGTCGGCGGGGGCAGCTTCAGAGGCGGCGATCGGTGCCGGAGTCGGCTCCGATGCTGCTGGTGCGGCTTCCGCCGGTGCGGCTGCGGGCGCTTCGGCAGGCGCTGCTGCCGGCGCGGGTGCTGGTGCCGAATCGGTTGCCGGACCCAGAAGCGCATCGAGATCGGATTCCGCCGGAACCTCCTGCGCGCAGATCGGCTGAACGAATGCAGCCTGGATGGCCATCGACCATCCGAACGCCCCAAGCAAACGTTTCTTCATCTACTTCCCCCTGAAAGAACTGAACCTGTTGCCGTTCAAGCGATGCCGCGGCGGCAACACCGCTTCGCATTCGCCTCGATTGACACCTCGCACCGCATGACCGCCGAACTGCCGTTGACCTGCCGTTCATCGTTGAAAAGCGGTCACGCGTTTTTTATTAGTACGGTACGCTACCATCATGAAATTGGACGCGCAAGCAATCGCGTCGAGTTTTTCGCAATCAGACGGGGCACTCCGATATTCACACCGAACTGGCGCGATCCGGACGCTTCAACCCGCTGCAAAGTGATATCCATTGCCATGTAACCCCATGTTTCTGTTTAATCTTATCGGGATGATCCGACAAAGAGCCAAGCTTGGCGACGGCCTTCTTTTTTGCCGCAATGCAGCAAGGATGGTGCTTGTCGCCATCATCGCCTGCGGGCTTTCTAGATTTTGCAGCGCAGCAATTGCGGCCGATGGAACGTGAATTTTCGTAGCGGCGCGTACTATTATGAAGGTGTCAAGCGACTTGACTTGCTTGCGCTGCATTCATCGTGGCGGTCAAGACCGACGGTCATCTCGCACGGCAAATGGCGTGTCCGCATCGGGCGCGCCCGCCATTGCGGCAGTCGTCGTCGACACCTGCCGAGTCGAGGCCGGCAAGCGCCGGCATCACCATCGTCATCATTCAAGGCCCGCTGTGCGCTGACGGCGGACATCAAGAACAGAACGGGCACCGCACCGGGTGCCGGAGGAATCCATCGTGACCGAAGCCATCCCATCTGCCGCTGAACCGTCCGCCATGGCATCGCCGTGGCTGCCTGGCCACGGGGCCGGCAGCGGTCGACTCGCCCGAGCGCACCTGCGCTCGCAAGCCGATGTGCAGTGGGTCGAACAGGTGTCGCCCGATGCCGTGCTGCCGGGCAACACGATTCACGCCTGCATTCAGGCATCGGCCCGGCAGACACCCGACAAGGCCGCGATCCTGCACATGGTGTCGGCCAATGTCGCCGACGCGCCGCGGACGATCAGTTACGCGGAACTGATCGCGCAGATCGAGCAGGCCGCCAACCTGTTCCGCGGCATCGCAGGCGAACAGCGGTCGGCCGTGTCGATCATCCTGCCGATGCTGCCGGAAGCATTGATCGCGGCCTGGGCGGGGGCCACCGCCGGCATCGCCAATCCGATCAATCCCTATCTGGAAGTGAAGCAGGTGGCGGCGATCATGAACGCGGCGAAGTCGACCGTGCTGGTCACCACCACGCGCAAGTTCGGACCCGGCGTGTGGGACAAGCTCGATGAGTTGACGGCACTGGTGCCGAGCCTGAAGCGGGTGCTGATCGTGGCAGCGGACGATGCCGCGAACGACTTCACGACACAGGTCGCCACCGAATCGGCAGGTCTGCGCTTCACGCCGACCGATGACCCTCAGGCCGAAGCGGTCTATCTGCCGACGGGGGGCACCACCGCTGCGCCGAAGCTGGTTCGGATGACGCATCGCGGCCAGCTGCTCGCAGCATGGATCATGGGTGCCCTTGCCGATCCGAGCCCGGATGGTGTCGTCGGTCATGCCATGCCGAACTTCCATGTCGGTGGCGGCGTGATCCTGTCGCTGCGCGCGATCCTGTACGGCCAGACGATCCTGACCCTGACCACGGACGGCTTCCGCAACCCGGGCGTGGTCAGGAACTTCTGGGACATCGCCCGCCATCACCGCATGACCAGCGTCATCGCGACGCCGGCCACGGCGGCCGCGATCCTGGCGTTGCCGGACACCACATCGGCGGGTCACTGCATCAAGAGCTTCAACTGCGGCGGCAGCACCATTCCGGTGGAACTGCTGCGCAGCTTCCACGCGCGCTTCGGCGTGTGGCTGCGCGAGCTGTGGGGCATGTCCGAAATCCATGGCGCGGTCTCCGGCCATATCGACGACGGCAGCGAGCCGGTCGCCGGGTCGGTCGGCCGCCATCTGCCGTGGCATCCGGTGAAGACCATCGAGGTCGACGGCAGCAATCGGTTCGTGCGCGAATGCGCGCCGGGCGAGCGCGGCGTGCTCGCGATCGGCGGCCCGGGCGTGACGCCGGGCTACGTCGAGTCGACGCTCGACGACGAGTTCTTCGTCAAGGGCATGCCCGGCACCCTTCGCTGGGCCAACACCGGCGACCTCGGCACGGTCGACGAGCACGGCTACATCTGGCTGTTCGGACGCTCGAAGGACGTGATCATTCGCGGCGGCCACAACATCGACCCGCGCATGATCGAGGAAGTGCTGGTCTGCCATCCGGCCGTCCAGGTGGCGGCGGCGATCGGTCGTCCCGATGCCTCGAAGGGCGAGATGCCGATCGCGTACGTGCAACTGAAGGAAGGCACGACGACCACGCCGCAGGCGCTGATCGCGCTGTGCAGGGAACGGGTGCAGGAACGCGCGGCGGTGCCGGCTGAAATCCTGATCGTGAGCCAGATCCCGATGACGGCAGTCGGCAAGATCAACAAGCCGGCGCTGAGAATCGACACCCTGCGCCGCGTCGCCCGCGAGCTGGCGGCAGAACTGATTGGCGACGCCGGCCGCTTCGACGTGGTTTGCGATGAAAGCGGCAAGCGGCCGAAGGTCGTGGTCACGGCCGCACTGGCGGCTGCCGATGCCGAGCGCATCGAAAGCGCGATGAAATCGGCCTTCGGCAACTACGAGTTCCAGACCGAGATCCGGGTGACCGTCGACGCTTGAGTCAACTCGGCGAGTCCGGCGCGTGTCGGACTCGCCGCAGACACTTGCAACGCGGCGACCCTGAAAAACCCGCCTGCGCTGGAATGGCGCAGGCGGGCTTTATCGGGCGATCGACTAGCCAGCCGGCAGGTAGATCGACTTCAGCTGCTGATACGCGGCCAGCGATTCCGGACCCATCTCGCGGCCGAGACCCGATGCCTTGATGCCGCCGAACGGCGAGGCCAGATCGATCATGTAGCCGTTGACGCCGATGGTGCCGGTCTGCACTCGGCGAGCGATGCCCTGCGCGCGCTTGCTGTCCGACGACCAGACGGTGCCGCCGAGACCGAATTCGGAGTCGTTGGCGATCTTCACCGCCTCTTCCTCATCCTGATACTTGATGACCGACAGCACCGGCCCGAAGATTTCTTCCTGCGCGATGCGGGCCTTGTTCGAGACATCGGCAAACACGGTCGGCTCGACGAACCAGCCATCGCCCACGCCCTTCGGACGACCACCGCCAGCCACGAGGCGGGCCTCGGTCTTGCCGACGGCAATGTAGTTCTCGACTCGCGTGCGATGCTCTTCCGAAGCCAGCGGGCCGATCTCGGTGGTCTTCTCCATCGAGCTGCCCACCTTCAGGCCCTTCGCCAGACCGGCGATGGCATCGACGATTTCGTCATAGCGGCTGGCCGGCGCCAGGATGCGCGACGACAGCGCGCAGATCTGGCCGTTGTTGCCGAACGATGCGAAATGCAGGCCTGGCAGCAGATGTTCGATGTTGACGTCGTCGAGGATGATCGCCGCCGACTTGCCGCCGAGTTCGAGGCTGACCGGCCGCAGCAGGCGACCGCAGACTTCCGCCACCTTGCGGCCGGCGCCGGTCGAACCGGTGAATGCGACCTTGTCGATGCCCGGATGCGCCACGAGGTAGGCACCGAGTTCACGGCCGCCCGGCACCCAGTTGATGACACCGGCCGGAATGCCGGCTTCCGCTGCGGCCTCGGCGACGATGTAGCAATCCAGCACGGTGCCCGGCGACGGCTTCAGCACGATGGTGCAGCCGGTGGCCAGTGCCGGCGCGATCTTCATGATCGACAGCACCACCGGGAAATTCCACGGCACGATGCCGCCAACGACGCCGACCGGACCCTTGCGGATCAAGGTATCGAAGCCCAGCGGCGAGGCGCGGCGCTCTTCAACCACCATGTTCGAGGTCAGCGCGGCGTAGTAGCGGAGCACTGCGACGACATAGCCGCATTCCAGCTGCTCCGAGAGTGCCAGCGGCATGCCGTTCTGGGCGCTGACGGCGCGGCTCAGGCGATCCGAGCGCTTCTCGATGGCATCGGCAAACTTGTTCAGGTATTCGGCGCGCTGCGCCTGCGTGGTGTCCGACCAGCCGCCATCCAGCGCCTTGCGCGCGGCTGCGACGGCGCGATCGATATCGGCATTGCTGCCGTCCGGCACGCTGCCGATGCTCAGACCGGTGTTGGCACCGATGACGTCGATGCGGGCGTCGGTGGCGGGCTTGACCCAGTCACCGTCGATGTAGAAGGCGTCGTGATCGATATTCTTGTCTAGTGACATGGTGAGGCTCCTCTCCTGGTTACGTCGCTCGATTCTCGGAAACGCTGCTGCCGGGCTGCCCGATCGATAGTTAGGGGTGCGGCCGCGAAATTAGTATGGCACATTACTATTTTGACGCCGCCAGACCGAAGAAGACCGCCAGATGGCTGAAGCATCGAGTGTCGTTGTCCAACCGTATGCCGACAGCGGCGTCCTGATCACCGGCGGCACGTCAGGTGTCGGCCTCGCCAGCGCCGTGCAGTTCGCGCAGGCGGGCGTTCGCCGCATCGCGCTCGTCGGTCGCAATGCCGAACGCGGCGAAGCCGCGCGGCAGGCGGTGCTGGCGGCCTGTCCGGACGCGCAGGTGCACTTCATTCAGGGCGATGCCAACGTGCTCGAACAGGCCCGGAACGTGGTGACCGAAGCGGCAGAGAAGCTCGGCAGCATCGACGTGCTGCTGAATTCGACGATGGACATGAGCCGCTACACGCCGGAGCCGCTGATCAATCTCGACGCTGCCGACATCGGCCCCACGATGATGTCCGTGGTGCTGGCGCCGATGCACATGAGCCGACTGGTGCTGCCCTACATGAAGGCGCAGCGGGGCGGCGCGATTCTTAATGTCGCCTCCGACGCGGCGAAGGTGCCCACCCCGGGCGAAACCATCCTCGGTGCGGCAATGGCCGCGATCTGCGTGTTCTCGCGGACGCTGGCGATGGAGGCGAAGCGCTTCGGCGTGCGCGTGAACTGTCTGACGCCTTCGCTGATCGGCGGCACCGCCACCGCAGCACATGTCCAGAAAGGCGGCTTCAGCGCCAAGCTGTTCGCCCAAGTGGAAAGCATGGCGAGCTTGGGGGTCTGCACGCCGGACGATCTGGCGGCAATGATCGTCTTTCTCGGTGGCCCGCAGGCCGGCAAGCTCACCGGCCAGGTGATCAGCGTCAACGGCGGCATCTCGGCCGGCTGACCCGGCCGCACAGTCGATAGGTCGCACCGGGCGCCCGCCGCCCGGCCGCCAGACGACAGGGAACGAACCGGCCAGCCAGCCGATCAGCCGCCGTCCAGTTTCCGTTCGAGCCGCGCGGCCAGTTCCTCGAGCCGGGCGATCGCCATGCCGATGTCGCTGCGCGTGGCGACCTGCTGCGCGAACATGCCGCGGTAGATGACACGGGCGATGCCGTCCGCGACTTCGTCGATGTCGAAATCACCCTCGCCGCGCAGGAACGCCCAGGTCCGGTGTTCGATGCAGCCATGCAGCATGTCGCGCAGCATGTTCGGCGACACGTCGTTCAGGAACTCGCCGCGTTCGGCCGCGTCCCGGCACAGCGCAAGCACCTCGTGCGTGAAACGGCGGTTCATCTCGAAGAACGCCGTGCTGCGGTAGTTCGGGTCCGGACGCAGTTCCATCAGCATGAAGCGGGCAAGCACCGGTTCGCGGCGGATGATGTCCAGGGTGCGCCAGGCGATGTAGCGAAGCTTGTTCTGGGTGCCGCTGATCGATTCCAGATGCGAGTCGATCGCCAGCTGTTCGCCGAACCAGACCTCGACCACCTTGACCAGCAGGTCGCGCTTGTTCGCGAAGTAGCGGTAGATCGTGCCTTCGACCACGCCGGCCTGCCGTGCGATATCGGACAACAGCGTGTTCTCGTAGCCCTTGGCGCTGATCACCGCACGCGCGGCAGCCATGATGTCTGCCGTGCGGTCGTCGTTCGAAAGTCGCGATACCAGCTTGCGGGTGCTGCGAGTCGCCATGAGGGTCTCCGTTTCGGCTACTAATGAAGCCGATTCATTAGCGAATGATAAACTTAAAAATCATATGCAACAATGGTTTGCAATTGTTATTCGCTCGCACTCAGGCTCATGCATTGACTTGAATGAAAGGTGTTTTTAGTATGGAACCATACCTAGACGGAGGAGCGTGGCGACATGTCGATCGAAACCTTGTTCGCAACGCTCGAACAGGCCGCCGAAAAGCCGCTTGAATCGGCGCGTGCCTGGAAACAAGCGCACGGCACCCGTGTCGTCGGCTCGTTCCCGATGCACTTCCCCGGCGAGCTGGCCCATGCCGCCGGCGCGTTGCCGGTCATCCTTCAGGAAAATCACGATCCGATCACCGTCGGCCACGGGATGATCTATCCGTTCTACTGCGGCTACACCCGCAGCGTGGTCGATCAGGTGTGCAAGGGGGACTACGATTTCCTGGACGCCATCATGTTCGGCGACCACTGCGTGCAGGTGCTCGGCGCAGCCGACGTGGTTCGCGCCAAGCTGCCGGGCACGCGCGTCCATTTCTACCAGCTGATCTCGTCGATGAGCGATCCGTGGAGCCTCGGCCGGGCCCGCGAAACCTTCCTGAACCTCAAGGAAGGCCTCGAGGAGATGATCGGCCACACGATCGACGACGAAGCGATCCGCGCCAGCATCAAGCTGTTCAACCGCAACCGTCAGCTGCTGCGCGAACTCTATGATCTGCGCCGCTCCGGTGCTGCGCACATCAGTGCCAAGCAGATGCAGCTCGCCGTGAAGTCGAGCATGGTGATGGACAAGGCCGCGCACAACGCGCTGCTGGAAACGCTGATCGGCGAGATCGAGGCGCGGGCAGCCACGGCGCCGGCCGGCGTCCGCCTCTACCTGTCGGGCCACTTCTGCCAGGCACCGAAAGTCGGGGTGCTGGACATGATCGAGAGCTGCGGCGCGATCGTCGTCGACGATGACCTCTATCACGGCCAGCGCTTCATCTCGACGGATGTCGAGGAAGCCGGCGACCCGCTCGATGCGCTTGCCGGCTGGTACCTGCAGCGCAATCTGAAGGTGCCGTGCCCGACGCGCGTCGACCAGAACGCGGACTGGGACGGCTACCTGCTCGACGCGATGAAGCGCTCGAATGCGCAGGGCATGGTCGTGCTGATGGCGAAGTTCTGCGAACCGCACATGTACTACTACCCACTGATCAAGAAGGCTTTCGAGCAGCGCAATGTGCCGCACCTGCTGATCGAGACCGAACACGAACTGACGGCACTCGAAGGCCTGCGCACCCGCGTCGAAACCTTTGTCGAAGTCGTCAAGCGCCGCAGCAGCACCCGGAGAGCCGCCGCATGAGCATCATCATCGAACCGTTCGCCGCACCGCAGAAGAAGGCGAACCGGCTGAAGACGTCATCGCTGAACAACAAGCTGGTCAACAGCTACTGGAGCGATGTCTTCGGGGCCCGCGAGCAGGGCCGCAAGGTCTGCTGGTACGAAGGCGTGGCGATCAACCCGCTGATGCAGGCGGCCGACATGGCCTGGGTGCATGGCGAGGCGTGGTCGGCCCTGCTTGCCGCGCGCAATGGCGAGGCCAGCTCGCAGGCGGCCGCCGAGAACGGCGCCTACATGAAGGAACTGTGCTCGTACGCGCGCACGTCGATCGGCTGCAGCCTGGTCGCCAACAACCGCAGCGGCGAAGCGTCCGGCGCAAGCTTTTCGGATGCCCTGAACACCGGCACCCTGGCCGAGAACTGCCCGGCCCCGGACATGCTGATCAGTGCGTACCCGTACTGCAGCACCGGCCAGCAATGGGACGAAGCCCTGTTCCGCCTGTTCGGCAAGAAAGTGCCGATCTTCAACATCTCGGTGCCCTGGGTCTGGGGCAACAAGAAGGACGCCGTCTACCTCGGTGGCTCGGAGTTCAAGGAAGCGACGGCCTACATGGTTCGCCAGCTCAAGGAATGCATCAAGTTCATCGAGGAGCAGACCGGCAAGCCGTACAACTGGGATCGTTTGTACGAGATCATGGCGTACACCAAGAAGGCCGGGCAGCTCCGGATGGAAGCGATGGAACTGTGCCGCGTGAAGCCGGCGCCAGCCAGTTTCTTCGACTGGACCACCAGCCTCGCCCCGGTGAACTTCGTGCCCGGCGGTCCCGAGATCGTCGACTACTTCGAGCAGGTCAAGGCCGAGATCCAGGAGCGCATCGCGCTCGGCGTCGGCGCGGTGCCGAACGAGAAATACCGTCTGTTCTGGGACGGCATCATGAACTGGAACAAGATCGGCTGGCTTGCGAACAAGTTCGCCGGCTGGGACGCCAGCATGGTCGCCGGCCGCTACACCCACATGGGCTTCTGGCACGAGTACGAAAGCATCAATGCCAAGGATCCGCTCGAGGGCATGGCGATCAACTATCTGGTCTGCCCGATCAATCTGTCGGCGCCGCTGATGATCGAGGAGATCATCAAGCTCTGCCGGTACTACGAGATCGATGGCGTGGTGCTGCATGCGGCCCGCACCTGCCGCGCGTTCTCGAATCCGCAGTATCTGATCGCCGAGGCTGTCGGCAAGCGTCTGGGCCTGCCGGTCGCGATGTTCGAAGGCGACATGGTCGACGAGTCTTTCTACAAGGACGAGATCGTCAACAGCCGCGTCGAGGCGATGCTCGAAGCGATCGAAAGCCGCAAGCGCATGCGCGCCGCGTGAGACAGGAAATCCCGGCCATGGCGACAGGCAAGATTCACGTGATGGGCATCGACTTCGGGTCGACCACGGCGAAGACCGTGATCCTCGATGGCAACGGTGTCATCGTCGCGTGGAGCGTGTCGCACAAGGGCTCGGTCAGCGATGAAGGGGCGCAGGCATCGATCGCCGAAGCGCTGGCCCGCGCCGGCCTGAAGCAGTCCGACATCACCCGCACCGTCGCCACCGGCTACGGCCGCCGCATGCTCGACGTGGCCGACAAGTCGTACACCGAGATCACCTGCCATGCCCGCGGCGCCGTCTCGATGGTGCCGCACGCCCGGCTGGTGATCGACATCGGCGGGCAGGACAGCAAGGTGATCGCCGTCGATCCGCAGGGGCTGGTCTCGCAGTTCGCGATGAACGACCGCTGTGCGGCCGGCACCGGCAAGTTCTTCGAAGCGCTGGCCCGAGCCGTTCAGGTACCGCTCGAAGACATGGGCCCGATGGCGCTGGACGCCCGCGAGAACATCGTGATTTCGAGCATGTGCGCGACGTTCGCCGAGACCGAGGTGATCTCGCTGCTGGCCGAGGGCAAGTCGAAGCCGGAAGTGCTCGGTGCCGTGCACGCCGCCGTCGCCAGCCGCACGGTCGGCCTCGTCGCGCGAGTCGGCAAGCGCGACCCGATCGTAATGACCGGCGGCGTGGCCAGGAACATTGCAGCCGTGCATTACATCGAGCAGGCACTCGGGACGACGCTGATCATTCCGCCCACGCCGCAGATCGCCGGCGCGCTGGGGGCAGCGCTGATCGCGCTCGACGAGATCGAGATCACCGTCGGCAATGCCGATGAGGACGATCGGGTCGACGGCGCCGTGGCGGCTGCCAGAGCCTGCGGCACGCCGGCCTGCAAGACGCCGCCGGCCACGTCGGCAGTGCCGGCCGGCACGGTGCCGCTGCACGGTCCGATCCGCGCGGTGCCGCCCGTACCGACGTCGATCTAGTCCGCGCCGCACCCTTCAATCGTTGGCTTCCCGCATCGCGAAGCCGACAACGATCAATAACGCAAACCAGGAGAACGTGTCATGAAGGACTACCTGAAGTACTACTCGGCAACGGTGCTGCTCGCGATCGGGCTGACCGGCTTCATCAAGGGTGGCGACTGGGTATGGCTCGGCTTCGCCACCTTTCCGATCATCACCCTGATCGACTTCGTGTTCCCGCGCGACTACAGCGTGCGCAAGATGAATTCCGCGTTCTGGGCCGCCATTCCGGTCTGGCTCGGCGCGCTGGGCCCGATCGTGCTGTTCCTCGCGTTCGCGTGGCGCATGTCGGTGGAAGAACTGACCACGTCGCAGCTGATCGGCGGCACGCTCAGCGGTGCCTGGCTCGCGCTGATGCCCGGCATCGCCGCCCAGCACGAGATGTTCCATGCGCGCGGCGTGATCACCCGCACCGTCGGCCGCTACGCGCAATTCACGCTGTTCGACGGCATGCGCGACATCGAGCACGTGATCTATCACCACATCGACGTGTCGACGCCGCATGACCTGAGCACCGCACCGCGCGGCACCTCGATCTACAAGTACACGCCGAAGGCGGTCTGGGGCACGATCTCGTACGCCGTGAAGGCCGAGAGCATGGCCTTGCGCAAGCGCGGCCTGTCCGGCTGGAACTGGCGCCATCGGGTCTGGAAGATCCTCGCGATCCAGATCGTGTTTCAGAGCATTGTCTACTCGCTGGCCGGCTGGACCGGCGTGCTGTGCATCCTCTCGGCGATGTTCATTGCCAAGACCTGGACCGAGTCGTTCAGCTACTTCCAGCATTACGGACAGACCCGCGTGCCGGGCACGCCGGTCGGGCGTCGCCATGTCTGGAACCATCTCGGCGTGACGACGCGCGTGCTCGGCTTCGAGCTGACCAACCATGCCGATCACCACATGAATTCATATGCGCCGTACTACAAGCTGATTCCGCACAAGGACGGCATCGAGATGCCGAGCGTGTTCGTCTGCTTCCTCGCGGCGCTGATTCCCCCGGTCTGGGAGAACCTGATCATCAAGCCGGCCCTTAAGCGCTGGGACATGGAATTCGCCACGCCCGCCGAGCGCAAGCTGGCGCGCGAGCAGAACCTCGCCGCGGGCTGGGAAGACTGGTTCTCGAACGAGCAGCAGTGGTCGAACGAACTGAAGACGGTCGGCTGCTGACACGCTGACGATGCTGGCGAAAGCCGCCGGAAACGCGCGTTTCCGGCGGCTTTCTGCTGTCTGCGGGCCGATGCCGGCCATGCGCCGGACACAAGAATGCCGCGGGTGATGACGTCGCCCGCGGCGCTGTCAAGCGTGGCGGTCAGGTGTCCCGACCGCCGCGAAACACCGTCAGAACGTCAGGATCGGCTTGATCACCTGGCCGCTTTCGGCCGCATGCGCCGCCTCGTTGATCTGCTCGAACGGGAACTTGCGGGTCAGTCGGTCGAACGGGAACTTGCCGGCCTTGTACCAGCCGGTCATCCGCGGAATGAATGTCTGCGGATCGGAGTCGCCTTCGATGATGTAGCGGACGGTGATGCCGCGAATCAGCATGCTCATCATGTTGGCGGGCACCGTCGCTTCCGGCGGCGGCACGCCCAGCAGGCCCAGCACGCCCCTCGGCAGCAGGGCCTCGACGGCCGCCGCCATCACCGGCGGAATGCCGGTGGTATCCAGCGCGTAGTTCACGCCGCCGACCAGTTCCTTGATCTTCGCCAGCGTGTCCGGCGTTTCCTTCGGATTGATCCAGTGCGTGGCGCCAAGCTCCAGCGCGAGCTGGCCGCGAGCGACGTTCGGTTCGACCACGATCACCGTGCCGGCCCCGACCGCGCGCGCGCCGAGCAGCGCACTCAAGCCCACAGCGCCGCCGCCGAAGATCGCCAGCGACTCGCCGGCACGAATGCCGAGTGCATTGACGGCGGCACCGGCGCCGGTCTGCACGCCACAGCCGAGCGGCCCGAGGATCTCGAGCGGCAGGTCCTTGTCGACCTTCACCGTGTTCTTGGTCCGGGCCAGCGCATAGGTCGCGAACGAGGACTGGCCGAAGAACGCGCCATTGATCGGCTGCCCGTTCTGGGTCACGGTGTTCGAGCCATCGACCGCGCGCACGCCACCGAGATTGCGCGGATAGAAGGTGAAACAGTACGCAGGCTGATCATCCGCGCAGTTGCGGCATTCGCCGCAGGAATCGAAGCTCAGCACGACATGATCGCCCACCTGCAGATCGGTCACGCCCGGCCCCACCTGCTCGACGACGCCGGAGCCTTCGTGGCCGAGCACGATCGGCATCGGCACCGGAAAACCGGTGCGGCACGCCGTATCGGTATGGCAGATGCCGGCGCCGACAATGCGCACCAGCACTTCGTTCGCCTGCGGTGCAGAGATCTCGACGTTCTCGATGGTCCACGGCTCGCCGACATTGCGGACGATGGCGGCCTTTGCGGCAATGCTGGTACTCACGGTGACTCCTCCTGGGTTCGCGACACGAATGGGCGCTGACGCCCCGTCTGTCGGAGGCGTTCACGCGTGGTTCGACTTTTTTGATTGTACGAGGGCGAAATCACCCGTCGGACAGGCACAAAGTCTGGTTTTCGTCTGGTACCATACCATCATAATCAAGCTCCGATACGTGTCGCGCGCGTCCGCCCAACAGGTCCGCCGGCCGTGAACGGGCACCCGCTTCGTCGTCGCTCCGCAGGTGGTGTGGCTGGAACCGAATGACACGATTGGCGCAAGCGCCGGCCACCCGGACGCGCCAGCCTGATCAGCACGCGTTCCCCCGCGGCCTGCAGCGTCTCGTTCCGCCAGAGGAGAACTGCCGTGCTGACTGCCCCGACCGACCATCCGCTCGACCTCACCACCCAGACGATTCTCACCGTCGGCAGCTACGGCCTCTGGGTCGTGCTGCTCGGCATCGCGATCCGCATGGGGATCCAGCAGCGAACGCCGTTCTACGCGCTGCTGATCTTTGCGGCCGCGTTCGGCGCGTTCTTCGAACCGCTGTACGACGTCGGCATGGCGCTGTGGTTCTACACCCCGGGCCTGTGGACGACGTTCACCGCCTTCGGCATTCCCCAGCCGGTCTGGGCGCACAGCGGCTATGTCGTGCTCTATGCCGGGCCGGCCATGTTCATCTGCGACCGCATCGCCAAGGGCCTGACCCGGACCGGGCTGTTCCAGTGGGCGGCGATCGAACTGGCCTGCTCGTGCATTTTCGAGATGGTCGGCATCAACGGCGGCGCCTACGAATACTGGGGCCCGCACGTGTTCCGCATCTTCGAATACCCGCTGATCATCGGCGTGCTCGAAACCGCACAGGTGATCTGCTTCGCGGTGGCCGCTGCCGAGTTGCGTCGCCGCAGCACCACGGTGGCGCCGCTGTTCGGCCTGTTCGCGCTGTTCCCGTGCACGTTCTACCTCGCGAACTTCGGTGCCGGCGCACCGACCATCGTCGCGATCCACCTTGATCAGCCGTCGCCGCTGCTGGTGACGCTGGCCACGCTGTTCAGCATCGCCGCCGCCGGCCTGCTGATCTGGAGCGCCAGTTGCCTGCTGCCGGCGGAAGCGGCGAAGGCGCGGGTCGGCCACGCCACCGGCGCGCGCAGCCCCGGTGCCGCCGCCACGGCCGTCTGATCGCGTCCCGCCGCTCCCCGCCCTTTCTTCCGATCCGTTCCGGTCGCGTTCGCGGCCTCCTGCGAAGTCGAGCACCTCATGGTCGACACCCTGGCGACAGCCGTGCAGCCCAGCAGTCGCGGCGACGACGCGATGACCGGCAGCGAGCCGCCGAGGCCACCGCCCGATGCCGGATCGAGTCCGGCGTCGGCATCGGCCGCGCGGCGCGGCATCCGCATCGCCGCCAAGATCCACTCGGTGGCGCGAATGCGCCGCAAGACCTTCGACCAGATGATGAAGCCGCACGGCGTCACGCGTGCGCAGTGGTGGGTGCTGGCGCTGCTGTCGCGGCACGACGGCATGATGCAGACGCAGCTCGCCGACGTGCTGCAGGTCGGCAAGTCCAGCGTCGGGGCGCTGATCGAGCGGCTGGAAGCGGCGAAGCTCGTCGAACGCCAGCCCGATCCGATCGACAAGCGAGGCAAGCGGGTATACCTGACGCGTGCAGCGCACCAGCTGGTCAAGCGCATGATCGACGAGGAGAACCGGTTCAACCGGCAGATGCTGAGCCGGCTGACGGCGGACGAAGGGGACCAGCTGATCCGCCTGCTCGACAACATCGAAACCGCGATCACCAAGATGGTGCCGATCGAACCGGCGCAGGAGCCCGAGCGGCGCTGATCCGGCCGGCAGGCAGTCGCCGTCTTCGCGTCAGCGTGCGCGGAAGTCCTCGTGACAGGCCTTGCACGCGGCGCTGGTCGTCGCCACGGCGGACTTGAAGGCGTTCTCGTCCGACGCCTGCACGCTGCGGGCAAGGGCCGCCAGTTCGGTCTGCAGGGCGCGCTCGCGCTGCGCGAAGTCGTCCGGCCGCTGCCAGATCGCAGCGCTGGCCTTGGTGTTGCCCTGATCGCTGCCGGCTGGGAAAAATTCGGCAGCCATCTGAGACAGGGCGGTCACGCGAGTCACCAGCGCGTCCGCACGTCTGGTGTCGAACGCGACGGCACCGGCGGCCATCGGCTTCAGCTGCCCGAAGTACTGGCCCTGCAACGCGAACGCGGCACGGCGCAGCTTGATCGCATCGTCGACCGTCAGGGGCTCGCCTTGGACTGTGCCGAATGCCGCCACCAGCGCCGCGACCACGGCCAGCGCCATACCCGGCCCCGAGGCACGGCGATGTCGAGGCTCATTCGGCCGCATGGCGGTTCTCCCAGTCGCGAGCGGCGGTCAGGATCGCCTCGAAGGCTTCGGCTCGCGCGAGCAGGCGCTGCTTGACCGCCGGCGGCAATGGCTTCTCGATGCCGGTATCGTCCTGCGGCATGTCGCCATTGCGCACCGATTCGAGAATGCGGCGGATCTCGCCCGCGGCATGAGCCGGCGTCTGCAGCAGCACCAGCCGTTTCAGCTTCTGTGGGTTGCCCGGCACATGGCAGCTGTCGCACTCCGCCTCGCGCATCTCCAGTGCCAGCGCGCGGTACCGGGACTCGATCTCGGCGACATGCGGATTGTCGGCGCGATACAGGCCATCGAACAGCGTCACCTGCGGCTGGGTGCGGCCGTTGCCATCGGTCCACAGCCAGTGCCCGTCAAAGCTTGCGGCGGCTTCCATGGCTTCGGCCAGTACCGTCGGACTCGGCGCGCCGGGCACGAACTGAGCGACCTTGATCAGATCGGAGTCTGGATCGATGAAGAACTGCAGCGCTACCGTGGCCTGATAGGAACTCCACTTGGTCTTGTCGTGCCAGAACGGATACGGAAACTGGCCCGGCGGCAGCCGGTTTCGGAAGCCGACCGGCAGCACGGCCTTGTACAGCTGCTCGTCTTCGTCGAACGTCACCGTCGCCGTGCCCGCAAACATGAACAGCGGCGCGTACAACCCGGCGTAGACGTCCGGCGCGAACTGCGTCAGCGGCGTTTCCGTCAGCGCCGCGCCACGAGCGCGGCCCCACAGGATGATCGGCGACAGGCTGCTGCGCAGCACCGAGGCACCGAACAGCGCTTGCCGGCAGCGATCAAAAGCCTGCTGATCACCCGGGTTCGACATCGGGCAGCGTTGCGCAAGTTCGGCGGCGAGCGCGGCATAACGCGCCTGTAGACGCTGCTGCACCGCCGGCGAGGCGCTCGTTCGGACGAGATCGACATCACGCGACGCGGCATGAGACACGGAGAGGATCGGCACGATCAGCAGTACCGTCAGCGCGGAAACGCGCAGGAATCGAACGATCACGAGAGCCGCCTGAAGTTGCCACGGGAATCGATGGTGAACGCGAATCTTAATGGTGCCGACCTCGGCAATCGAGACCACCCGGCTGTCAATCAGACAGGCCTGAACACCTGCGCGCCGACGGGCTGTGAACCGATGCTTGATCGGCTCTGTCGAAGGCGTACGCTGATCAGCCTGCGTCCAGGGAGTCACGTCATGATTCGATCGTTGCCATCCACATTCACCCATGCCCCTGCGCGTGCCTGCACGCGCGCATGGCGCGGCGGAGCGGCCACGCTGCTGCTGACGACCGCGATGCTCGGCATGGCGTGCGCGGAGGCCGCGGGCGGCAAGGCGGTCACGCCTGCGGATGCCACACCCGCCGTTCCCGACAGCGCGGCCTGGCATCAGTGGCAGGACTCGTTCCGGTTCTTCGGCGTCGGCACCCGCTACTCCTGCGACGAATTGCGCCGCAAGCTGAAGAGGACGCTGATCCATCTCGGCACGCGCGAAGCCGATCTGTCGCTCATCGCGGTGAACTGCGGCTTGTCGCCGCTCAATGCCAGCGGCCTGCCGCGCATCAAGATCACGGCGTCGACCCTGCGCCCGATCGCGTTGTCGGCCACGCCGGAAGGCACGCGCGAGGCCGCCGCCGCGCTCGGCATTCCGGTCCAGTGGAAGAAAGTGACACTCGGCATGGGCCCGAGCCGCGACGAGCGCGATTGCGAGTTCAACCGTCAGGTGCTGCAGGTGCTCGGCACGCATTTCTCGATCCGCAAGAAGACCGGCGATCTGGTCTGCGTGCCGAACAATGTCGGCGCATTCCACGACGCCGCGTTCTTCGAAGTGCTGGTGCCATCGGCGGCGACTGCGGTGGCGCCGGCTGCGGCCGGCGGCGCACCGTCATCAACCGCTGACGCCAACCGAGATTCGGCCAGCGCAAGCTGAGGCAGTGGCCGGCACGACTGCCGGCAAGCGCAGCCGCAAGAGAACCCGCTACAGCGAGCGCGAAATCAGCTCGCGCATGATTTCCGATGTGCCACCGTAGATCCGTTGCACGCGGGCATCGGCATACAGGCGGCAGATCTCGTACTCGCGCATGAAGCCGTAGCCGCCGAAGAACTGCAGGCACTGATCGACGACCCGCCCGTGCATCTCGGTGCACCAGAGCTTGGCGATCGAGGCATCGGCCGATGTCAGTTCGTGCCGGTCGTGCTTGTCCAGGCATTGATCGACGAAGGCCCAGCCGACCGACAGCTCGGCCTTGAGATCAGCCAGCTTGTAGCGCGTGTTCTGGAAATCCATGATCGTCTTGCCGAACGCCTTGCGCCCGTTGACGTAATCACGGGTGATGTCGAACGCCTTCTGCGCCGCGGCCATCGACGACACGGCGAGGGTCAATCGCTCCTGCGGCAGTTCGTTCATCAGGCTGGCGAAGCCGGTGCCCTCCGGGCCCAGCAGGTTGCTGGCCGGCACCCGCACGTCATCGAAGAACAGTTCCGAGGTATCGGACGACAGGTGACCGAGCTTGTCGAGATTGCGTCCGCGCCGGAAGCCGGGGGCCGTCGTGTCGACCAGCAGCAGGCTGATGCCCTTGGCACCCGGAGCGTCCGAGGTTCGACAGACCACGATCACCAGATCGGCGTGCTGGCCGTTGGAGATGAAGGTCTTGGCGCCGTTCAGGATGAAATCGTCGCCATCGCGCACGGCCCGCGTGCGGATGCCCTGCAGATCGCTGCCGGTGCCCGGCTCGGTCATCGCGATCGCGCAGACGGTGTCGCCGCTGACCATGCCGGTCAGCCAGCACTGCTTCTGCGCTTCGGTGCCGATCGACATCAGATAGCCGGCGCAGACATCGTTGTGTACCGACAGGTCGGTCTGCGGGCCGGCGAAACCGGCGTAGGCGAACTCCTCGACCACGATCGCGTTGTGCCGGAACGTGCCACCGACGCCGCCGTACTCCGGGCCGACCTGCGGACACAGCAGACCGGCCTCGCCGGACTTGCGCCACAGCACGCGATCGACGATGCCGGACGCTTCCCAGCGCGCGAAATGCGGCGCGACTTCGGCCTTGATGAAGCCGCGCACGGCGTCGCGGAACATGCCGTGTTCTTCGTGGTAGACCGCGCGATGTGGAAGCATGAAGTGGACTCGAATCGGCGAAATGGAGTAATCAGGAGGAGCGCTTGCCGGCCTTCTTCGGGCCTTCGGTCAGCAGCTTCGGCGGCGCATCGAGATGGAAGCCGCCGTACGGCCTGGACTTGTCGGCTGCGAGGCCGTCCTTCAGCGGCTGCGGCGGGTTCCAGCAGTGGCGTGCGTTCGGCGAGCCCCCGTCGACCCGGATGCACGAGCCGGTGATGAACGAGGCCACCGGCGACAGCAGGTAGACGATGGCTCCGGACATCTCGGCCACATTGCCGTAGCGCTGCGCCGGAATGGTCGGCGGGAATTTCAGGATCTCGGCCTGCGCGTCCGGCTCGTAGGTATCGAAGCCGCTGCTGGCGATGCCGCCCGGCGCGACGCAGTTGACGCGTACGCCGGACGGGGCCCATTCGGAAGCGGCGGACTCGGTCAGGGTCCACATGCCGCCACGCGCGGCACCGGAGTGCGCGTAGTTGGCCCAGCCGCCCCAGATGTCGGCGATGATGTTGACGATGGCGCCGCCGTTTTCCGCCATCCAGCGGTTGTAGACCTCGCGCATCACGACGAAGCCGGACACGAGATTGAGCTTCACCACGGCCTCGAAGCCCTTGGTGCTGATCCTGTTCATCGGCTGGCGATACTGGCCGCCGGCGTTGTTGACGAGGCCATCGATGCGGCCGTGCGTGGCCAGCACGGCGTCGATCATCGCGATCACGGCCGCCTCGTCGCGGATGTCGCACGGATGCACCGTGACCCGGCCGGGGCTGCCATCGGCCTCGACTTCCGCCCGGGTCTTCTCGAGCTTGGCGACGTCCTTGCCGATGATCGCGACCGTGGCGCCGAGCGAGGCCAGCTCGTGCGTCGTGCAGCGGCCGATGCCACTGCCGCCGCCGGTGACGATGAAGACCTGACCGTCGAACAGACCGGGACGGAACACGGATTGATAGCCCACGGATGCCTGCCTCGCACGGATGATGGTTGACGCGCTGCGCACCTTAGTCGTGGCGCGCGCAGCGGAAAAGATCGGGACCGTAACTAAATGCCGGCGCTGCGCCGCTCGCTTGCCAGTGCGCTCGCACCCGCACGATCAGCGGGAATCAGCCGGCGCTCGGGTCGCGATCGAGCAGGCAATCGATGAAGGCGCGCAGCGCCGGTCGCGGGTGGCGACGGTTCGAGTAGTACAGGTGCAGGCCCGGGCTGGTCAGCGACCAGCCGGGCAGGATGCGGCGTAGCGCGCCCGAGGCGACAGCGGCGGCGATCTCGCCGTCGTCGAAGGCGTACAGGATGCCGAGCCCCTGAAGTGCCGCGGCCATCATCAGGTCCTGATGATTCGCGATCAGCGGGCCCGAGACCGCCAGTTCCAGCGCGTCGTCGGCCGACGCCATCTGCCAGCGATAGATCCGGCCGCTGCCCGGGAAGCGCCAGTTCAGGCAGGCGTGGCGGTGCAGATCGGCCGGCGTCGCCGGTTCGCCGCAGCGCGCCAGATAGGCCGGCGCTGCCAGCGCCGACAGGGTCATGTCCGGCGTCAGGCGCACCGCGTACATGTCCTGCTCCAGACGCGCGCCGAAGCGGATGCCGGCGTCTAAACGGCCGGCCACGATGTCGCTGAGGGCGTCGTCGACGACGAGATCGAGCGCCACATCCGGATGCGCCGCGTGGAAGCGGCCCAGACGCGGCGCGATGAGGGATCGCGCGGCAAGGCTCACGGTGTTGATGCGCAGCGTGCCGGCCGTGCGGCCGCTGCTCGACGCCGCTTCCGAAACGGCCTCGCGGATCTCGTAGAACAGCGGGGCGATGCGTTCGTGCAGCCGTAGCCCGGCCTCGGTCGGCGCGACGCTGCGGGTGGTGCGGTTGAGCAGCCGCACGCCAAGCCGCGCTTCGAGCTGCCGGATCGTCTGGCTGAGCGCGGACGGTGTCAGCCCGAGCGCATCGGCCGCCCGCGCAAAGCTTGCCCGCTCGACCACGGCGGCGAAGGCTTGCAGCTCGGCGAATTCGGCTCCGCGCATTATGTAATTGAGCTAAATAGCGTGTTCAGATCCTAGCGGATTCTCTACGCAATCAGCACCGATCACCATCAGCGCTCACCTCGATGAGACCGCCCGATGATCCACCTCCCGTTACCCGCCGCCGTGGCCGCGTACTTCGCGGCCGACCAGCAGAACAACCCCGAGGCGGTCGCGCGCTGCTTCGGCGCCGACGGTGTCGTCGTCGACGAAGGCGCCGTGCATGTCGGCCCCACGGCCATCGCCGCGTGGAAGGACAGCGCCTCGGCCCGCTTCCGCTATCACTGCGAACCGTTGCATCTGGCTTCGACATCCGAAGATCGCCATACGGTCACCGGTCGCCTGACCGGCGATTTCCCCGGCAGCCCGATCGAACTGCGCTACGCGTTCACCGTCGATGGCGACGCGCTGGCGCGGCTGGAGATCGGCGCATGAGCACGTTCCTCGATCTTGCCGGCCGTCGTGCGCTGGTCACCGGCGGCACGCGCGGCATCGGACGTGCCGTCGCCGCCACCCTGCGCGACGCCGGTGCCCGGGTGCTGGTCGCGGCGCGCAGCCTGCCGGCGCAGCCCGCGTCCGACATTCACTACATCGCGGCCGACCTGACCACGGCTTCCGGTGCCAGCGCCGCGGCACAAGCGGTCGACGCGCAATTCGGCGGCGTCGACATCGTCGTGCATGTCCTCGGCGGCTCCAGCGCCCCCGCGGGCGGCCACGCCGCGCTCGACGATGCGCAGTGGGCGATGGCGCTGGACCAGAACCTGATGCCGGCGGTTCGGCTGGATCGCGCGCTGTTGCCCGGCATGCTGGCGCAACGGGCCGGCGTCATCGTGCATGTCAGTTCGATACAGGCCGTGCTGCCGCTGCCCGAGTCGACCCTCGCCTACGCCGCTGCCAAGGCCGCGCTGACGACCTACAGCAAGGCCTTGTCGAAGGAGGTATCGTCGCAGGGCGTGCGGGTGCTCCGGGTATCGCCCGGTTGGGTCGAAACCGAGGCCGCGACCGACCTGGTCGCGCGAATCGCCAGCGCCGCCGGCACCGATCACGACGGTGGCCGCAAGCTGATCATGGACAGCCTCGGCGGCATTCCGCTCGGTCGCCCGGCGGCACCGGTTGAAGTGGCCGAACTGATCGCCTTCCTGGTGTCGCCACGCGCGGCCGCGATCACCGGCGTGGACTACCGCATCGACGGCGGGACCGTGCCGACGGTCTGACGCGGTCAGGGCTGCTTGCGCCAGGCGCGCGTGAACAGCGTCACCAGCGACTCGACCGAGCGTTTGCGGCTGACCGGATGACGACCGGGTGTCAGCAGCAGATAGCGCCCGGCGCCGCTGGCGAGGCCGGAGATCTGCACCGCGGCGTCGTACGGCGAGTCGATGTCGATCTGGCCGGCGTCCTTCAGCGCCTGCAGATAGGCCACCAGAGGCTCGGAAATCTGGGCGGAATCGTCGAGCATCGCGCGGCCCAGCGCCGGGAAACGACCGGCTTCGGCGATCACCATCCGCATCACCGCGAGGTAGTCCGGATGGGTGTAGCCCTCGACCAGCCGCGAGATGATGGCGCGCAGCGCGGCTTCCAGCGGCAGTCCGGCATCGGCCACCGTGCCGAGTCGCGCGCGCACGCTCAACTGCGCGCGGCGGGCGACCTCGACGAACAGTTCGTCCTTGCTCGCGTAGTGGCGATAGACCGTGACCTTGGCGACACCCGCGACCTTGGCGATGCCTTCGATGCTCGCCGCCTCGAAGCCGCGCGCGATGAACACCTGCAGCGCGGCATCGAGCAGGCCGGTGCGCAGCACTTCGCCTTCTTCCCGCGTCGGGCGGCCGCGGGCACGGCGCGTTGGTCGCGCGGCCGCACTGGCCGGTGCGGCGGGCGCCGGTGAACTCGGGGATCGCGCGGTCATCGGGCGATGATAGCGGCCCGGCGGCGCGCCAAGACCGGCGCCGGGAGCACGATGCGCCGAACGATAGACCGGGCCGTTGCCGCAACCACACGGCTATCGTATGGTTCCGTACGACTATTCGAAGAATCGAGGAGACTCCCGATGGCGCTTTACGCTTCCGACGCACTCGCCGGCAAACGCATCCTGATCACCGGCGGCGGCACCGGCCTGGGCAAGGGCATGGCCGCGCATTTCGCGTCGCTGGGCGCGAAAGTCCACATCTGGGGCCGGCGCGCCGAGGTGCTGCAGGCCGCTGCCGACGAGATCAACGCGCGGCATCCGGGGGCCGTGGCCTTCCAGACCGTCGACATCCGCAAGGCCGACCTGGTCGACGCGGCCGTCGGCGAAATCTTCGACACGCATGGACAGCTGACCGGTCTCGTCAACAACGCCGCCGCGAACTTCATCGCGCCGACCAAGGACCTCAGCGCCCGCGGCTTCGAGGCCATCACCTCGACCGTGATGAACGGCGGCTTCTTCACCACGCATGCCGTCGGCAAGCGCTGGATCGCGCAGGGCCTCAAGGGGTCCGTCGTGTCGACGCTGGTGACCTGGATCTGGACCGGCAGCGCCTACGTGGTGCCGAGCGCGATGGCCAAGGCGGCGATCAACGCGATGACCATGTCGTTGGCGGTGGAATGGGCCAAGTACGGCATCCGTCTGAACGCCGTGGCACCCGGCCCGTTCCCGACCGAATACGCCTGGCAGATGCTCAGCCCGACCGGCGATGCGGCAGTCGGCGCCACGCAGGCCGACGAGGTACCGGCCGGCCGCTACGGCCGGATCGAGGAACTCGGCAACCTGATGACGCTGCTGATGAGCGACGGTGCGGACTACATCACCGGCGAAACGATCTGCATCGACGGTGGCCACCATCTGGCCGCGCCGTCGACCTTCGCCGGCCTGAACAAGCTCGACGATGACGCCTGGGCCAAGATCAAGGCCGCCGGCGTGGCCGCCACCAACGCGAGCAAGGCCCAGCGCACCGTCTGACGCGCCGGCAACCGGCCACGGCCGCCGCGCCCGGATGCCGGGCGGCCGTGCCGACGGTACAGTCACGCTTCCCGAAGCACACGCGAATCGCCCCGTCCCGC
Source organism: Nevskia sp. (assembly GCF_021732705.1). Taxonomy (GTDB): domain Bacteria; phylum Pseudomonadota; class Gammaproteobacteria; order Nevskiales; family Nevskiaceae; genus Nevskia. The sequence goes on from NZ_JAKFUM010000002.1 coordinate 406,553, forward strand.
AGCGGCAGACCGTCCGGGCGTGGCCCCTCAGCGAGGATCGAGCGCATGAACCCGCCCAGCACTGCCCCGGCCGGCACGGTCGAACGGAAAACCTTTTGCGGCATCTGCGAAGCCGCCTGCGGCGTGATCGTCACCGTGCAGGGTGACGAGGTGCTGAAGATCCGCGGCGATGTCGATCATCCGAACTCGAAGGGCTTCCTGTGTCCGAAGGGCGCAGCCTTCGGCGCCGTGCGCGACGACCCGGACCGCGTGCTCACGCCGCTGCAGCGCCAGCCTGACGGCCGCTTCGTCCCGGTCAGCTGGGACACGGCACTCGACGACATTGGCGCGCGCCTGCGCGGCATCATCCAGCGCCACGGCCGCGAGGCCATCGGCGTGCATCTTGGCAATCCGAACGGCTGGAACTACGGCGCGTTCATGTGGCTGCTGGGCATGGCGGCGGCCCTGAAGACCAAGCACCTGTATACGGCGTCGTCGGTCGACATCAACAACTACTGGGTCGTCGGCGAGTTGCTGTACGGCCACAACCTGGTGACGCCGTTCCCGGACATCGCCCACACGCAGTTCCTGATCGTGCTCGGCGCCAATCCGGTGGTCACCCACGGCAGCATGATGACCGCCGGCCGGGTCAAGGAGCAGATGGCGGCGATCACTGCGCGCGGTGGCCGCGTGGTGGTGATCGACCCGCGCCGTTCGGAAACCGCCGCGCAGTTCGAATGGCAGCCGATGCGCCCCGACGGCGATCCGTGGCTGCTGGCCGGGATGCTGAAAACCATCCTCGACGAAGGGCTGGCCGATCAGGACGCGCTGCGCAGGCAGACGCGCGGTGCGGACGCGCTGCCGGCGCTGCTGAAGGACGTCAACGGCGACAGGGTCGCGGCCGAGACCGGGATCGCCTGGGCCGATGTGCAGGCGCTGGCCCGCGCCTTCGCGAAGTCGCCGACAGCCGCGCTGTACGGCCGCTGCGGCGCCTCGCTGGGGCCGTTCTCGACCTTGACCAACTATCTGATCAATGTCCTGAACATCGTCACCGGCAATCTCGACCGGCGCGGCGGCATGGTCTTCGGCCAGCCGATGCTCGACACCGAGGGCTTCACGCGGCTGTTCAAGGTCAACGGCTACGACCGCTGGCGCACCAGAGTCGACGGCATTCCGGAAGTGATGGGCACCTCGCCGCTGGCCACGCTGCCGCGCGAGATCCGCACGCCGGGGAAGGGTCAGCTGCGGGCGCTGCTGATCGCCTCCGGCAACATCGCGACCACCTCCTGCGCGTCCGGCGAGGTCGGTGCCGCGCTCGACGAACTCGACCTGCTGATCTCGCTCGATCCGTACCTCACCGAAACCAGCCAGCACGCCCACTACATCCTGCCGCCGACCCTGTGGCTGGAGCGCGACGGCATGCCGATCTTCAGCCAGATGCATGCCGGCGTACCGTATGCGCAGTGGACGCCGGCCTCGGTGGCGCCGCGCGGCGAGGCCCGTGACGACTGGTGGATCATCGACGAGATCTGCAAGCGCATCGGTCTGGTGCCGTCGGCGTCGAAAGCGGCGCAGTGGCTGGGCAAGCTCGGCATCCGTCTGACCCCGGCCACGGCGGTCGATCTGTTCCTGCGTACCGGCCCGGCCGGCGACTGGTTCGGACTCAAGGCCGGCATCAGCCGCAAAAAGCTGTTTCAGCAGACCAGCGGCGTCGCGCTGTCCGCCGAGCCGCCGGTCGGCGTCAGCCGCCAGCGCGTGCACTTCAAGGACGGGCTGATCCCGCTCGCGCAGCCGCTGATGGCACGCGAGATGGCGCGGCTGATCGCCCGTCCGTCATCCGATGACGACGCCGAGTCGAAACGCTGGCCGCTCAGGCTGATCTCGATGCGCGAACTGCGCTCGCAGAACAGCTGGCTGCACAACGTGCCGAAGCTGACCACCGGCGATCGCAGGCCGCATCTGCGCATCCATCCGGACGATGCTCGACCGCTTGAGCTCGAGGACGGCAGCGAAGTGTCGATCACCTCACGCTGGGGCGAGATCACGGTGCCGGCTCGGATCAGCGATGAAGTGATGCGCGGCACCGTGGCCCTGCCGCACAGCTGGGGTCACCGCGGCGGCTGGCGCCGGGCCGTGGCGATCGGCGGCGGTCGCTACAACGACCTGACCTCGAACGACGCGACCGAGATCGACCTCCCGTCCGGCAATGCCGTGCTGAACGGCCTGCGCGTGCGGGTGACGCGTCGAGCGAACGCGCCGGCGCTGGCCAAGGCCAGCTGAGCCGCTGCAGCATTCCCACTTCCGCGCGCGAGGCCGCCAGTTCGCCGGCCTCGCGTCACGCCTTTCCGCGCCGACACGCGGCATTCCGACTCAGGAGCCATAACATGTTACGGATTCACCACCTCGCGCTGTCGCGCTCCGATCGCATCGTCTGGCTGGCCGAGGAGCTGGGCATTCCGTACGAGCTGGTCACCCATCTGCGCGATCCGGAAAGCTTTCGCGCACCGCCATCGCTGTTCGCCGTGACCCCGCTCGGCAAGGCGCCGGCGATCGAGGACGATGGCAACACCGTGATCGAGTCGGCGCTGATCTGCGACTACCTCGTCGAGCAGTACGGCAACGGCCGCCTGCGTCCTGCCGCCGGCACCGCGGAACGACGCGCGCACGACTACTGGATGCACTGCTCGGAATCGACGCTGATGGTGCCGGTGCTGCTCGACCTGCTGACCACGCTGACGCAGTCGGAAGCGCCGGCGCTGCGCGCGTTCGCGGCTGCCGAGTACAAGACGATGTTCGACCATGTCGAACGCACGCTCGACGGCCGGGACTATCTCGCCGGCGATGCGCTGACCGTCGCCGATGTCATGACCTACTACACGCTGGCGATGGCCGCCGGCACGGCGATCCCGATGCCGACCCACGCGCCGCTGGCGGACTATCCGCGCATCCGCGCCTATCTCGCGCGCATCGAACAGCGGCCGGCGTGGAAGAAGGCGGCGGCGCTGTGCGCGCCACCGGCAGCGGCCTGACCGCTTCAGCCGAGCGCCGCGATCCGGTTCTGATCGAGCCACTGCCGCAGCCATGACGGCAGCGGCACCGGCTTGCGCGTGACCTCGTCGATCATCACCACCACGGATTCGGCGGTGCCGACGCAGCGCTCGCCCACGAACAGCGCCTGCCCGGTACGGCACGAGCTGCGGCCGATCGACAGGCAACCCGTGCCGATGTCGATGACATCGGGCCAGTGCATCTCGCCGAGGAAGTTGATCGTCAGCTGGGCCAGCACCAGCAGCGCCCGCGGTTCGGCATCGATCGCGACGACGCTGCGCATGAAGTGCGAACGGCCGGTCTCGAAGTAGGCCGAGACCGCGACATTGTTGGCGTGGCCGATCAGGTCGGTATCGGACCAGCGCACGCGCTCCTGCATCCAGTGGCCATACGCGGCACGCACGTGCGGCGGCGACGGCGCTGGCTGCGCCTCGTCGGGATGGGTCATCGGGCCGCGCTCAGGCCGCGAGCCGCGGCGTCAGCCACTCGGTCAGATCCCGGAACACGCGCGCCCGATCGGCCGGGAACTCGTTGAAGATCTCGTGATACAGGCCGTCGTAGACCTTCAGGGTCTTGTCGGTCGACGAGATCCGTTCAAGGATCATGCGGCTGCCGGCAACACCGGCGAGCTTGTCGTCGCTGCCGTGCAGCAGCAGCGTCGGCACCGTGATCACCGGCAGCAGCGCCGGCACCACTTCGACGAAGCGAACGATCTCGGCCAAGGTTCGCACCGGCACCTTGGCGTGCGCGTTCAGCGGATCGTTCGCGTACTTCGCCACTTCATCGGGATCGCGGCTGACCAGACTCGGGTCGACCTGGAACATGCCGAGCTTCGGCGAGACCGATGACAGGAACTTCGCAACCGGCGGCAGGTAGGCCGGCGCCCCATCCAGCGCCACGGCCGGACCGGACAGGATCAGACCGCTCAGCTTCTTGCCGTGCTTGATCGTGTAGCTGAGACTCAGTGCGCCACCCATGCTGTGGCCAAGCAGGAACAGCGGCTTGCCGGGCAGCGCGCGCTTCGCGGTCTCGACCAGCGTGTCGATGTCGGCCACGGCATTGGCGAACTTGTCGACGAAGGCGCGCGCGCCGTCCGACTTGCCGTGGCCACGATGGTCGATCGCATGCACTGCGCAGCCGAGCGCGACCAGCTGCGCGGCGACTTCGGCATAACGCCCCCCGTGCTCGCCGAGGCCGTGGGCGATCACCACGCTCGCCTTCGGGGCGGCGGATGGCAGCCAGCTCTGGAAGAAGATTCCGGTCTTGTTGACGCCTTCGAAGCGGCTTTCGCGATGGTTCATGGCAACTCGGTTTTCGTGGGTTCAGTGCGCGGCCTTTGCAGCAGCGGCGGTCCTGCGCGTCGGGGCCGCTGGTAACGGTGTTGCCGGCGCGCGACCGAGCGCCAACACTTCGTCCAGGCCTTCGCGGAAGCATTCCAGCAGCAGGTCCGGTTCGGTGACGGCCGCGCGATCGCTGTTGATGCCGATGCAGCAGCGGCCGTTGTGCGACAGCATCGCAATCATCATTCCGCAGCCCGGCACCGGCGCATACGGCCAGTACTGCCGCACCTCGGCGCCGGCGAAGTAGACCGGATACGGAATGCCCGGCACGTTGCTGATCTGCGCATCCTGCGCGGTGGTGAAATCGGCCGTGAGCCTGGTCACCACGCCGATCGGCAGCTTGGTGACCACCGGCATCATCCGGATCATCACGTCCAGCGCCGGCTCGGCGCGGGTGTCGCGCACGAACTGCTGGATGTGGCGGATGCGGGCGATCGGGTCGCGCTCGGCCACCGGGGCCGCGTACTGCGAACCGGCGAACTTGTTGCCGCCCATCGCATCGGCGTCGGTGCGCAGGGAAATCGGAAAGCCGATCGGCATCTGCTTGATCGCCACCCCGAGACGCTCGTGGTAGAGCCGGAAGCCGCCGATCAGGCCGGCGAGGAACAGATCGTTGATCGAGGCATTCGCCGCCTTCGACGCCGCCTTGAATGCGGTCAACGGCAGTTCGATGCCATCGAGCCGCCACGACAGGCTGCGGCGCTTGAACAGGCCCGAACCGGCCACCGGCTTGATGCCGAGCATGCGCTTCGCCGACGCCAAGTAATCGAGCGTCTGCTGCACGTCTTCCGGGTACTTGATCAACGCGGAGGCCTGACGGCCAAGCGCGTTGGCAGCTTCGATCGCCGTCGCGGGCAGCGCGGTGATGCGGCTGCGCAGTGCCTTCAGCCCGAGGCTGCGTGCAGTCGCGGCCCTGCGGCTGCGCGGGATCGTCGGCACGGCGCGCGGCAGGGCATCACGCTCGCGATGGAAGATGCGCTGCAACAGCTGGACGATGCCCAGGCCATCGGTCGCGGCATGGTGCATCTTCAGCACCAGCGCCGCACGCCCCCCGTCGAGGCCTTCGATCAGCGTCGCTTCCCACGGCGGCCGGGACCGGTCGAACGGCGTCATCGCGATGATGCCGGCGGCGTCGAACATCTGGCGCTCGTTGCCCGGCGCCGGCAATTGCTGACGCCGCACGTGATAGTCGAAATCGAAAGCCGGGTCCTCGACCCAGGTCGGATTGCCGACACCCTGCGGCACCACCACTTTCTGCCGGAAGCGACGCACCGCGGCCACCAGCCAGCGGAACTCGGCCTGCAGGCGCTGCCACGCCGGCGTGGTGTCGAAGACCATGACCGAGACGATGGTCGAACGCAGCCGCGGATCGACCTCGGCCAGCCACATCACCGCTTCGAACGCGCTCATCTCGTCTGGGCCGCCCCATTGGCGCAGTTCCTCCAGCAGCGGGTCTGCGGGTGTTCTCGACTGGCTCATCGTGCGGGCTTCATTGTGGACATCATCAAGGGGAAAGACTCAGCCAGCGCTGTCTTCGGCGCCGGCAGCCAGCTTGCGCAGGCCGCGGAACGCCTGCACGGCACCATGCTCGCCGTTGACCACGGCCGCGACCTCGGCGGCGATCGGCATCACGACGCCATGCATCGCGGCCAGTTCCATGACCACGCTCGAGGTCTTGATGCCTTCGGCAACCATGTTCATCGACGCGACGATCTCCGCAGTCGTGCGGCCCTGCGCGAACTGCACGCCGACCTGCCGGTTGCGCGACAGCGGGCTCATGCAGGTGGTCAGCAGGTCGCCGAGGCCGGTCAGGCCGGAGAAGGTTTCCGCGCAGCCGCCGAGCGCGACACCGAGCCGCGTGATCTCCGACAGGCCGCGGGTGATGACCATCGCCCGGGTGTTCTCGCCCACGCTCAGGCCCTCGGCCATGCCGGCGGAAATCGCGATGACGTTCTTCAGCGGCCCGCCGAGTTCGCAGCCGATCACGTCGCGGTTGGTGTAGACCCGGAACACGGCGCTGCTGAACAGCGGCTGCAGCGCCTTGGCGACGGTCTCGTCGGTCATCGCGAGGACTGCGGCGGCGGCGTATCCCTGCAGCACTTCGCGCGCGATGTTCGGCCCGGCCAGCAGACCGGCCGGGTGACCGGGCAGCTCCTGATGGATGATCTCGGTCATGCGATTGTGCGTGCCCTGCTCCAGCCCCTTGGCGAGGCTGATCACCGGCACCCACGGCCGCAGGTACTGCGAAACCGTCCGCAAGGTCTCGCGAAAGCTGTGCGACGGCACGCCGACGACCAGCACATCGCAGTCGCGAACGGCCTCATGCAGCGACGCGGTGGCGATCAGGCGCGAACACAGCGGCAGTTCCTTCAGATAGGCGGAATTGCGATGCTCGCGGTTGATCTCGTCCGCCGTCTCGGCACGGCGCGCCCACAGCGTGGTCTGGGTATTGCGCGACGCCAGCGACGCCACCGTCGTGCCCCAGGAGCCGGCGCCGAGCACCGCAACGCGTATGCGCCGACTCATGCGATCGATTCCGGCCAGTCGTTCAGCGTGTCGATGTACTGCTGGCGTACCGCTTCGATGCGCGCATCGAGTTCGTCGGGCTTCCAGCGGCTGACGTCGACCGGCGGCAGGACGGCCACCTGCACCGTGCCCGCGCGCATCGCCTGATCGTTGCGGCCCATGATCTCGCCGGCATTGCGGATCACGACCGGCACGATCGGCACGCCGGCCTGCATCGCCATGTGGAACGCGCCCTTCTTGAACTTGCCGACCTTCGGCGTCCACGAACGCGTGCCCTCTGGCGCGATACACATGCTCAGGCCCGACTTGATGCGTTCGACCGCCGGGCCCAGCGCATCGATCGACAAGCGCGAATCGGCGCGATCGAGAAACGCCACGCCGGCCATCTTCATGTAGCGCCCGAAGCCCGGCACCCGAGCGGCTTCGGCCTTGGCGACACCGCTGAAGCGGGTGCGCACGATGTTCATCATCACGAACAGGTCGAACTTCGACTGGTGATTGATGATGAACACGCAGGGTCGATGCTGGTGCAGATGCGCCTCGCCGATCACGTCGATCTTCACACCCAGCACGGCCATCGCGGCGTCGCTGGCGGTGGTCGTGATGAAGTCGGCGGCGCTGCGATCGTCGCCGGTGATCCGGGCCAGGCCAAGGCCGGCGACGAAGCTCGCGCCCATCGCGGCGTAGGCACCGACGGTGCGTGCCATCGCCGCCGCCGATGCGCGCGAGCGGCGCGGGAAGCGCAGGATCGGCCAGCCGGATGCGGCTGCCACCTGTTCGAGCTGCGGCTTCGGCTGGATCGCGCTGGGGCGACCCACCGACTTCAGGAAGGCGATGTCCTCGTTGCCGTTGGCATAGCCGAAGCTCGCCTTCAGATTCACGCCCTGCGCCTTGGCGAATGCCTTGACGCCGGCCGCCTTGCCTTCGCCCCAGGCCGGCTGGCCATCGAGGCCGCCCGTGAGCCTGCCGTTGCGGATCATCGCCCGCGTGCAGACGATGTGTTCGATGCCGTATTCCTGCGCCAGCGGCTCGATCTGGTACAGCGTTGCCGATGACGCAATCGCCACCGTGTGCCCCTTCTTCTGGTGCGCGTCGATCAGCTTCCACGACTCCGGGAACAGCGTCGTCGCGGTCTTCTCCAGCCACAGGCGGCGCCACAGCGCGCGCAGGTCGGCCTCGGTCTCGCCAGCCCAGTCGAGGATGCCGTTGGCGATGACGTCGAAGAACTCCTCGTCGGCGAGATCGGCCTTGCGGCTGAGCTTCAGCGTGTCGAGGATCTCCTGCGTGCTCATTTCGCCGCGCTTGATGCGATCGAAGAAATAGGCGGCGGCCGAGTAGCCGTCGATCAGCGTGCCGTCGTAGTCGAAGAAGGCACCGATCTTCGGGCCGGACGGACTCTCGGCGATGCGGCGCAGTTGCTGCTCCAGAGCCGGGTTGGATTTCATGCGCTGACGGTGTCCGGTGCAACGGCGTGGGCGGCGGCGTGGCGGGCCTGATCCACCGTGTCGATGGCGGCGAGTCGCTCGACCACGGAAGCGAGTTCATCGGCAAAGGCGCGACGACGCTCGGCAAGGTCAGACCCTCCCGGTTTCAGCAGACCGCGATTGGCTGCCAGCGACAGCGCGTTGCCGAACACTTCACGCGAGACGCACTCCGGGCTGCTCAGCCGCTTCTGCAGCACATACTGGCGACCGACTCTGACGCATTCCTCGGTCAGCTTCTTCTTGTCGACCGCCGTTTCGATCGGCTGTGCCGCCAGACGATCGGCCACGATGTAGTAGGCCTCGATGAACGGCGTCAGCACGCGATGCGCGATCAGGAACGGCGCACCGAGCAGCAGGTTGCGCCGCCCTTCGGCGGTGACCGCCTTCTGCCGGAACTTGGCATCGAACAGGCGCGACTCCGCTTTCTGCTCTTCCCGATAGGTCGCCTTGTCGCTGAAGAAGAAATCGAACTTCAGCAGATCGCGCAGCGCGAACGCCGACTGCCAGGCGCGCTCCAGCGGACCGGTGATCTCTTCCTTGGCCGTATCGAGCAGCGCCAGTTCGAAGATCGCGCGATTGATGAACCAGTGCACCGCAGAGTTGCGGTAGAACGCGGCCACCGAATGCTGGCCCGGTTCTATGGCGAACACCACGTCGGTCCCGCCGTCATAGCGGCTGACGACGCCGCCCGCGTTCAGGCTGCCCAATGTGGCCTCAAGCCCGTCACGGCCCCGCAGGTCTTCGAGATGGGAACTCGGCAGCCCGCGGGCATCGGCGTAGTCGAGCAACGGCAGCACCAGTTCGTGGACTTCGGCCAGGGTCAATGCACGATCCTTGACCCCGAGCAGCGCCAAGGTCACGAGCGCGTTGGCGGTGACCGGCGTCGCCCGGTTGATCCGCTGGAACACTTCGAACGCGATCTTGGCGACCGTCCACTTGCCGCCGCCCTCGGCATCGGCGCGGGCCAGCGCTTCCTTGAGGCTCAGCGGCTCACCGAAGCGCACGTAGGCATTGCCGATGCGCTTCTGCTGGGTCCGCGCATAGCCCGCCAGCCACAGCAGATTTTCCTTGGCCTTGGCGGCGCCGGCTTCCTCGGCCGCCATCACGCCGACCTCGTGCATCTGATCGTAGGTGGTCGCGACCGGCACCAGCAGCATGTCGTCGGCGCCGCCGCTTTCGATGGCCGACACGAGGTAGCTCAGCAGGCCGTACTTGGGCGGCCTGAGCTTGCCGGTGCGGCTGCGGCCGCCTTCCATGTACCACTCGAGGTTCTTGCGCTGCGACGCAAGCCAGGCCAGGTATTCGCGGACCACCAGCTTGTAGATCTCGTCGTCCTGAAAGCTGCGTCGGATCAGGATGCCGCCGGAGCGGCGGATGATCGTGCCGAGCGGCCAGAAGCCGAGATTGTTGCCGCCGAGGATGTGATTGCGCGCCAGTCCGTTGTCGCGCAGCAATCGCGACAGGATGAAGGCATCGGCATACGAGCGATGCGTTGGCAGATAGACCAGCGCGTGGGACCGGTTGAGCGCTTTCAGCCGGGCCAGCGCCGCGAGATCGGCATCGATGGTCCAGGCGCGCGTATGCAGGGGCCCGAGGCCGTAGTCGAACATCGCCGCGAACGCCGGGCTCTGCACGGTCACGATCTCCTCGAGACCCTTCAGCGCTTCAGTCGCAACCTGCGCCACCGGCAGCTTCAGCTGCTTCGCGAGCTTGTCGATCTGCTCGACAAACCGTGGCGACTTCGACACCTGCTGCGCCACCTGACGACGCTGGATCAGCGTCGCCGCCAGCACCGGATTGAGATCGGCCAGATTCATCTGCCGATGCTCGCGGACGATGCCGGCGGCACGTACGGCGCACGTGCCACGGTGGTGGCGATGATGGCCGCCACCTGTTCCGGATCGTCGTACATCGGCACGTGGCCGCAGCCGGTCACGGTGAGGGCTTCGGCGCCTTGCACGATGTCCGTCAGTGCGGCGCCATAGCGCGCGTACGGAATGACCTTGTCGTGCTCGCACCAGGCGATGCGCACCAGCGGCGGATTGGCCACGAACGGCTTGATCCCGCCGATGCGCTTCATGCTGTCGAGCAAGGCGGGAAGCATGATCGTGTCGCGCATCGAACGCATCGCGCGGCGACTCTCCTCGGCCGGCACGCGATCGCCATGCTCCATCGCCTGCCGGTTCAGGAGCCGGCGAATGAAGCCGAATGACAGCAGCAGCGTGAACAGCACGATCAGGATCGGCAACAGCGTGAAGATGATCCGGAACGACTTGGCAACCGCGTCGTAATCCTTCTGCGTCTGCCAGCCACCCGCTGGCGACAAGGCGGTGACCGACTGCGCGAAGCCGCGCCGCGCCAGTTCCAGCGACAGCCAGCCGCCGAGCGAATTGCCGGCCACGTGCGCCCGTTCGATGCCGCACGCCTTGAGGTCCGCGATCAGCAGGTCGGCCATCGTGTCGACTGTCGGCGCCGCACCTTCGGGAATCGGAACGCCGCCGACGTGACCCGGCAGTGTCGGCGCAATCACGCGGTGATGTCGCTCCAGCAACGGCAGCACCGGCTTCCAGACGTGCCAGGTGCCGCCGAGCCCATGCAACAGCACCAGCACGGGGCCGCTGCCGCCTTCGTGAGCGTCTGCTGCGGGCTGCTTGCGGTTCACGCCATCCCCTGCACGTTGATTGTCACGGAACGGGCTTGATGCTCTGGTCGCCGCCACCGGTTATCTGGATTATCGTCGGCACGGACGCACGCCGACCCGTACTTCGGTTGTGGTCCGCCTTCTCGGCCAACGCTCGTGCCACGCGATTCCAGTCCCGCGTTGTTCGGCTTGGTAGTATGGTGCCATACTATGTCGCACGGCCCTGCCGAACAAGCGCTGCAGGTGCACAAGCGTTTCGGCACCGCCGTGACCTGCTGGGTCCGATCAACGAGCAGCACCCTCAATCCGGAGAAGAATCTTGCGTGGACTGAAAGACAAGGTGGCCCTGGTCACCGGCGCGGCGAGCGGCATCGGGCTTGCGATCGCCAAGCGTCTGGCCGAGGAAGGCATGGTCGTCGGCGTGCTCGACATGAATGCCGACGCGGCGACCAAGGCCGTGGCCGAGATCGAGGCCGCAGGCGGCAAAGCGACCGCCGGCATCTGCGACATCACCGACTACGAAGCAGTCAAGAAGACCGTGGCCGAAGTCGAAGCCAAGATCGGCCCGACCTGGGCGCTGGTCAACAACGCCGGCTGGGACAAGCCGATCCCGTTCCTGAAGACCACGCCGGATTTCTGGAAGAAGGTGGTCGACATCAATTACATGGGCCCGCTGCACATGACCCATGCCGTGGTGCAGGGCATGGTGGCCCGTGGCGGTGGCCGCGTGATCTTCATCGCTTCGGATGCCGGCCGCGTCGGATCAAGCGGCGAAGTCGTGTACTCGGGCACCAAGGGCGCGACGATCGCGTTCGCGAAGGCGCTGGCCCGCGAAGTGGCGCGCAAGAACGTGACCTTGAACTGCGTCGCCCCGGGCCCGACCAACACCCCGGCGATGGACGCCTTCGTCGGCACCGGCGAGGAAGGCCAGAAGATCCGCGATGCGATGGTCCGCGGCGTGCCGCTGGGCCGCATCGGCGAGCCGAGCGACTATCCGGGCCTCGTCGCATTCCTCGCGAGCGACGATGCCGCGTTCATGACGGGCCAGACGATTTCGGTCTCCGGCGGCTTGACAATGCACGGCTAAAAGCCAAATCAACCGTTAAACGCAAAGGCGCAAAGGGAAAAGAAAGGACGCAAAGAAAGCCAGAAGCTTGATCGACAAATTGCGACTTCAATCAAGCTTTTCTTTGCGTTCTTATCTTGGCTTTCCTTTGCGCCTTTGCGTTGAACCGTTGCTTTTGACCCGAGCTAGCAAATGAACAACCGCCAGATCACCCTCAAGTCCCGTCCAGTCGGCATCCCGCAGCCGGCGCACTTCGAGCTGAAGACGGTCGCGGTGCCGGACTTGAACGACGGCGAGTTCCTGGTCGAGAACCATTACCTGTCGGTGGACCCGGCCCAGCGCGGCTACGTCAACGACGAGAACAATTACGCCCCGCCGGTGCCGATCGGTGCGGTGATGCGGGCGATGGCGGTCGGCCAAGTGATCGCATCGAAGCATGCGGACTTCGCCATCGGCACCTTCCTGTATGGCTGGTTCGGCTGGCAGGACTACTGCGTCGCCACGCCGGCCAGCGTGCTGCGGCGGGTCGATCCGGCGCAGGCGCCGCTGTCGACCGGTGCCGGCCTGCTCGGCATCAACGGCCTGACCGCGTATCTGGCGCTGCACGACATCGGCAATCCGAAGCCGGGCGAAACGGTGCTGGTGACGGCGGCAGCGGGAGCGGTCGGCAGCATCGTCGGCCAGCTCAGCCAGCAGGCCGGCGCGCGGGCAGTCGCCGTGGTCGGCTCGGATGACAAGGGTCGGCAGGCGATCGCCGACTACGGCTATGAAGCCTTCATCAATTACCGGCAGCCGCTGGAACCACAGTTGAAG
>NZ_JAKFUM010000006.1 GCF_021732705.1 Nevskia sp.
TCGCGCCGGAACTGTATTTCGCGATCGGCATCTCGGGCGCGATCCAGCATCTGGCCGGCATCAAGGATGCCCGCACCATCGTCGCCATCAACAAGGACCCGGAAGCCCCGATCTTCGAAGTGGCCGACTACGGCCTCGTCGGCGACCTGTTCACCCTGGTGCCGGAACTCGAAGCGAAGGCCTGAGGCTGCAGCCACAGCGTCACCGTTGAACCACGGAGGCCGGGAAACCGGCCTTCGTCTTTTTCGTCGCCGGAAGCCCCGACATGCCTTACCAATCGATCTTTTCGCGCGACCTGTTTCGCGGCCAGACCATCGTCGTCACCGGCGGCGGTTCCGGCATCGGTCGCTGCACGGCGCATGAACTCGCCGCCCTCGGCGCCACGGTGCTGATCACCGGCCGCAAGCGCGAAAAGCTCGATGCGACCGTGGCCGAGTTGCACGAGGACGGCGCGTCGGCGGCGTCTTACGCCTTCGACATCCGCGACGAGGACGCAGTCACCGCGACCGTCGCACAGATCGTCGCCGAGCACGGCCCGATCCACGGGCTGGTCAACAACGCCGGCGGCCAGTACCCGATGCCGCTCGCGTCGATCGGCAAGAAGGGCTGGGATGCGGTGATCGCGAACAACCTGAGCGGCGGCTTCCTGATGAGCCGCGAGGTCTATCGGCAGTCGATGCAGATGCAGGGCGGCGCCATCGTCAACATGATCGCGGACATGTGGGGCGGCATGCCGCTGATGGGGCACAGCGGTGCAGCGCGCGCCGGCATGATGAATCTGACCGAGACCGCCGCGGTGGAATGGGCGCCGTCCGGCGTGCGCGTCAATGCCGTGGCGCCGGGCTTCATCGCGTCCAGCGGCATGGCGCACTACGACGAGAAGTTTCGCACCGAAACCATTCCGCAGATGGCTGGACTCGCCGCGCTGAAGCGCATGGGCGAGGAAGACGAGGTGGCTGCGGCGATCGTGTTCCTGCTGTCGCCGGCCGCCGCCTTCATCACCGGCGCCTGCCTGAAGATCGATGGCGGGACGAGTCTGAGCCAGAAGATGCTGCCGGTGCCGGCCCATGGCGCATCGACGCCATTCCACGGCTTTCACCGCGGACGTCACCGCCGCCCGGCGTGAGCGGCCGCTGCCTTCGCGACGCGCCACTTCGCGCCGTCACCCGGCGCTGACGGACAGCAATCCCGCCGCACGGCCCCGGTCACGACGGAAAAGTCAGGCTTTCGCCCTGTGAACGGCTGCCCGAACTGACGCCGGCCGCAGCTTGCAAGCGTCGTGGCCGCTGGACGAAATTAAGGGCCCGGCCTCGGCACGCGCAGTCGATCCGGACGCTTCCAACCCGGCGAATACTCCATGCGCGAATGATGCACGCGGATCGGATAGGGACAAACATGCTCAGAATCATGTTGTTCGGATCGGTGTCGGTGTCTCTGTGCCACGGGGAAACAAGCAAGGTCCTGCCGCTGTCGCCGCAACTGACAGCGCTGCTGGCCTTCCTCGCGCTCGGTCGTGGCCGCGAGTACTCGCGCGGCGAGCTGCTCGACATGCTGTGGGGCGAGGGCGATGCCTCGATGGCGCCCGGCGCGTTGAACACCGCGCTGTGGCGATTGCGACGGCTGATCGAGGTGCCGCCGGTGCGCTCGGGCGAATACCTGTCGGTCAAGCGCCTCGGCCACATCGGCCTGAATGGACCGGGCGAGATCGAGCTGGATTCCGACCGCTTCGAGCGCATCGTCCGTGCCTGCCTCGCGCGGCCGCTGCATCAGCTGACGCCGCGTGATCTCGATGACATGCGCAGCGCTGCGGCGATGTACAGGGGCGACATCCTCGGCGAGCTGAGCAGCGCCTGGGCGCTGCGCGAACGCGAGCGGCTGCGGCGGCTGCATCTCGACCTGCTCGGGCGGCTGATGCAGGCCAGCGCCGCGCAGGGCGATCACGAGGCGGCCATCCGCCACGCGCAGGCGATCCTGTACATCGACGCGCTGCGCGAGGACGTGCATCGCGACCTGATGCGCTGGTACGTGCTGAATGGCCAGCGGGCCTCGGCCCTGCGCCAGTTCGAGACCTGCCGTGCCCAGCTGCGGCGGGAACTCGCGATCCAGCCGATGCGCGAAACCCTGCTGCTGTACCAGCGCATCGCCGACAGCGCGATCGCTCAGCCGGAACTGGAGCGCTCGCTGTTCGGGCCGGCCTCGGCACCGCTTGCGGCAACGCCCGGCGCCGAGCCGACCAGCGCCGGCGGACTCTGGGAACGCCGCGAGATGACGGTTCCCACCACCGGTGGCAGCAATCCGCACATCGCGGCTGCCCGGCAACTGCTGCTGCAGGCCGATCACCACCTGCAACTGTCGCTCGGCTTCAGCGAGCACTGACCCGCGGCCCGCACGCCGCGGACCGCGCGTGCCGCGAACGGGGCCGCTGTTGCCGGATGCCGGCCGGCTTCGCGCGGCTTTCTCCATCGATGGTCACGAGGGCCGTTCGGTCGCCGCTCGCGGCTGCGCGTCGTCACCTCTGAGCGCGACCTCACGGCGACATCACCGAATCGCGGCGCGCATCACGGGATTGGTGATGTCGCGGTGATCTGGCGGTGACGCCGCGGTGACCGACGAGGACGACAGTCGAGTCCAGTTCCTGACCCGGCGCTGCCCATGCCATGTCGCTGCTTGGAGATCGGTCTGCCTCGTTCATCGTTCGCGTCTGGCGCGAACCGGGCGAATACGACGGCGCGGCCTGCGAATGGCGCGGCTCGATCGAACACATCGGCAGCGGCCAGCGCCAGTTCTTCCGGGATCTCGACGTGATCACGGCGTTCCTGAAGCCGCATCTCGAAGCGATCGGCATCGATCCGTCCGAGCGCTTCTGGGAGCGCATCTCGCCGTCGATCGGCGATGACGCCGCTCTGCTGCCCGCCGCTGCGCCCGCTGCAGCACCCGCCCGTTCCGCCCGCCCGGTCCGCAAGCGCGGTCCGCGCCGCCAGGAGTAGACCATGCCCGTCATTCGCGCCAATCGTGATTCGATCGACGACCGCTTCGCCGTGCTCGGCTTCAGCGTGCGCACCGAAAGCCCGCTGTTCGAGGTCGGGCTGGCCACCGATCCGGAGCTGTTCAAGCCGGAAAACCGGCCGCGCCGGACGCGGCGCAACTTCTACTCGAGCCGCACTCAGGGCGCGATGCGGGCGCGCCGCGGCGAGGCCGTCTATCTGGTGCCACCCGACGTGATGACCCGCTTCGTCGGCGCGCAGCGCGTCTACTTCGGGCTTGCCACGTATCCGGAAAGCCCGCGCTCGAAGCCGGACTTCGTGCAGGCACCGACGGCCGGCAGCATGTACGTCAACGTCTCGGGGCTGACCGAGCGCGGCCTGCGCCGGCTGGTGCCGGGGCGGATGGCGCCCTCGAGCTACGGCAAGCCGGACGGCGCCGAGGCCGGCCTCGACTGGGGCGGCGATCTGCTGGCTGCCGGCGGCGCGATGCCGGGCAGCGCCGCACCGGTAGCGCCAGCGCCAGCCAGCGGTGGTGCCAACAGCGCCGCGCCCCCCGCGCCGGCCACGGCCCAGGCCTACAGCGACGGCTATTCCGACGACCTCTGGCAGCAGCCGGCGCCGCTGTCCGGCGCGCAGGAACTGCTGACCCGGCCGTACGAGGGCGGTCTGTGGAACCAGCTGCAGTTCTTCGCCGAAAGCATCAACTGGTTTGCCGGCGTGACCGACACCCGCGATTTTCCGCATTCGGCGATCTGCGCCATCGGCCCGTTCGGCGATCTCTGGGCCACCGGCTTCTACATCGGCCCGAACCGCATCCTGACCGCCGCGCATGTGCTCAGCGGCGCCCGTTCGATCACGGTGGTGCCGGGCAAGAACGGGGCAGGAACGTCGCCGGCGGAAGAACCGTTCGGCCGCCGCACGATCGCGTCGAGTTCGTGGCGGATCGCGCCGGGCTACACCGGCAGCGGCAACTTCGTGAACGACCTCGCGGTCATCGACAATTTCCCGATCCCGGCGCCGGGCGGCAAGTGGTTCGAGTTCCTGCAGCAGACGCCGTCGGATCGCATGCCGATCGTCGTCTGCGGCTATTCCGGGCAGTCGCGCACGGTGCCGCAGCTGACGGGCGTCATCAACGGCAGCAAGCAGCACCTGCACGGCAGCTTCGCTCGCCAGATGACCGACCCGGACCTGATCGACTACTCGATCCAGACCCTGGCCGGTGCCAGCGGCTCGCCGGTGTATCACCTCGACGACAGCAGCGGCGAGGTCCGCGCGCTGATCTGCGCGGTGCACGTCACCACGGTCGGCAGCGGTGACCTGAACCGCGGCTGCTTCATCACGCCGGCCAAGATCGACTGGATCGAAGGCCGGACCACGGCGTTCGCCTATGACGAGGCACCGGCCGCACGCGTCGCCAGCCGGGCGCAGGGCATTCCGCTCGATCCCGGCGCCGGTGGCCAGTCGATCGGCCTCGCCGCGCTGCAGGCCGGCGACCTGATCGTCTCGACCGTGCGCGCGGCGGTCTCGTACGCGATCCGCGGCGGCACCTTCTCGTCGGTCAGCCACGCGATGCTGTACATCGGCGACGGCGAGGTGGTCGAAGCCGTCGGCAGCGGCGTGCGCCGGACCACGCTGGCCACCGCCATCGACGACGCCATCCTCGCCGTCGCCTACCGCGATCCGCGCGTCGATGCCGACAAGGCGCAACTGATCTGCGAATACGCCAAGGCCCAGGTCGGCAAGCCGTACAGCTACGCCGGCGTGGCCGCCACGGGTCTGCGCATCATCAATCCGGTGGCCGCCGTTGCCGGCTGGATTCACGACCGCCTGAGCGTCGATCCCGACACGGCCGGTTCGTACTACTGCTCGGAACTGCTGTTCGCCGCCTATGCCCACGCCGGCATTCCGCTGACCGGCGATCGCGCCAGCAACTCGGTGCCGAACGACATCGTGCGGCTGTCGCACGGCCGGCTGAACTATGTCGGCCACCTGAAGGCACGCGACGAGTTCCTCGGCGTCGCGCTCGGCATCGACGCGCCGATGGCCGCCACGCCGCCGGCCCGCGCGACGGTGCGGCCGTTGTCGGCGGAGGCTCCGGAAGTCGAGGTCAAGCTGCGCGTGTTCATCCCGGCACCGGCGCTGCCGGCGCCCGGCATCACCGGCGCCCGCGGTTTCCATGGCGATGGCCGCAGCTTCTCGTACAGCGGCGGCACCAGCCGGGCCGAGATCAAGGCCCGCGTGCGGCTTGCCGCCAGCGGCGTGGCCCCGGCGATCACCGTGCTCGACCGGCGCTGGGGCGAGACCACCGAGTACGAGCCTTCGGCCCTGCTCGACGTGCCCGGCCGGGCCGACTGGTACAAGCAGCTCGCGAGCGGCGCCATGCCGATCGCCCGGGCGACGCTGGCCTTGACCGACGACAACCTGAAGATCGTGCTCGGCGGCGCGGGCAGCACCACCAACAACATCCTCAGCGTGACCGAGGGCACGACGCTCGTCACGTTGATCGTCTCCGGCGGCAACCCGCTGGTCGGCTACGCGCCGAACATCGACGCGACCTTGCATCTGCACCTGAAGAACGACGGTGGCCGGCTCAAGGCCTGGGTCAAGGGCAGTCACGACGGCTTCCCGGCCTACGAGCTGTACGTGGCCGGCAAGCGCGTCTACGAATACGACCCGGAACCGGTCGGCGAATCGCCGTACGCGCTGTCGCCGCCGGAAGACCGCAGCGTCGACACCGGCTATGTCGAGATCGGCGCCGCGTCCGCCGTCGCGCAGGGCCTCGCAACCGGCAGCCAGGCGCTGTCCGGGCAATCGTGGTCGGTGCACTGGGACACGGTGCCGTACATCAGCCAGCAGACCGATTCCTCGTGCTGGGCCGCCGCGGCGGCGATGGTGGTCGGCTGGCGCGACGGCACGGTGCCGAGCGACGCCGACATCGCCGCGAAGGTCCCGGCGCTGGATGCCTACCGCAAGGGGCTGTGGCCGCGTGATCGCCGCCAGCTGCGCGATGTCTGGCACCTGGTGCCGGAGCCGCCGGCCTCGTACACGATCGACGCCTGGCGCAACCTGCTCGAAACCTGCGGCCCGCTGTGGCTCGACATGACCAACAGCGCGGCCACCGGCGGCCATGCCTGGGTGCTGGTCGGCATGACCAGCGACGGCGCCGAGGACGGCTCCGACACGATGATGTACCTGCACAATCCGACCGCCAGTCGCGGCAAGGTCAAGTGGCCGTTCCGGGATTTCCTGCGCTTCTACGAAGGCCGGGTCGGCACCGAAGGCAAGGTGCTCGAAAACCAGATCCTGCATGCGGCATCGGTCCCGGCAGGGCGTCGCCCGGTCACGGTGTCGCCGTTCGCGCTGGTGATGTCGGCCGACGGCAACGCCCGTCCGGCGACCGACATCAAGGTGACCCTGCCGCCGCCACCGGCGCCGGTGGTCGGCGTGCCACTGTCGGCCGCGGCGTCGGCACGGCCGCTGGCCGCACCGGTGGTGATCCCGATCGTGGCGGCGTTCGTCGGCGCGGTCAGCACGCGGCTGCTGAACGATGACGGTGACGTGAGCTGGGAACTCGACCAGCTCAACGGCCTGAAGCATCCGAACAACGTGGCGCCGAATCCGCTGCCGCCGGCGATGGACGGCCCGGTGATCCGGCTCACCGACTGGCCGAAGTGGGAGCTGAACATCGGCGACGAGATCTCCGCCGGCTTCGAGATCAACTGGCAGTACAACGGCCAGTCGGTCGGCAACGTGTCGATCAGCAACGTCGCCACCAACGACGCCGTCGCCTGGGGCCTGACGGTCAAGGCCCACATCATCGACGACGCCATCGTCTACCCGCGCGACAACCCGACGTTCGCGGCGCTGAAGATCCGCTTCGAGTACCGCTTCTCGAGCCCGATCCACGACGATGCGATCGCCATTCAGGACGTGCACCTGTTCGGCAACGGTCGCTACAACGTGACCGGCCGCTGGGAACAGCACTAGGACGCCTGCGCCGCGACGACCGCCATGAGCCACCGTCCACCACCGCCGCCGCCGCAGGTCGGATTCGCCGAAGGGCTGGCGCTGGTCGCGCCGCCCGGCAGCCTGCCGGCGCAGCGTCAGGCCACGCCGCCCGCGGCGGCCGGCGCCCCGCCGGCAGCACCCGCGAAGGCGCCGCCGGCGACGGAAACGCTGGCCCGCCGCACTGGCGCGCTGGTCAATGAGGTCGACTTCCCCGGCTTCGTCGCGCAACTGGTGCACGGCACGTTCGACGCCATCGTCGATGCCTCGATCCGGCAGATGGAAAGCTATTCGAGCCTGGTTTCGGCCGTGGCCAAGACCGTCGACCAGTTCACCGAGGAAAACGTCAGCGTCAATCAGGCGCGGGACTGGCTCGCGCAGCGCTATCCGGGCGAGGTGGTCGTGATCCTGCCGACCGCCGAACAGCCGCAGCCCCGGCTGGCCCCGCGCGCCGAAGGCCTGACGCCGATCTGGCTGGTCGACTACGGCGTCGACGGCGAGGAATTCACGGCCGAACTGCTGGAAGACCGCATCCTGCCGCAGGTGCGGACCAAGGTCGGTTCCGAGCGTCAGCAGCTGCTCGCGACGATGGTGCTGCTCGGCATGAACCGGGTCGCGGTCAAGGATGGCTCGATCTCGGCCAAGGTCATGTTCCGGGCAGCGGCGAACGATGTCGCCAAGGTCGGCTATGCCGCCGGTGCCGACCCGCAGGGCTCGGCCAACTGGGGCGAGCGCGGCTCGAACACCTACGGCGGCGCGTCGACGATGGTCTCGACGCTCGGCGTCAACGCCCAGAGCGGCACCGAACTCAGCGCCCAGCTGTTCGGCGAAGTGAAGCTGAACTTCGTCAGCGAGAGCCTGCCGCTCGATCGTCTGGCCGATCAGGCCAAGATCGCGCTGGTGCAGCGCAACGCGCCGGGCGTTCGTCAGCAGGGTGCGGCACCGGCACCGGCGGCCGCCGCGCCGCCGCCGCCGTCGCCGGATCGCGGAGGCAACGGCTGATGCTGCGCGAACTCGCCACCGTGCTCGAAGAGCTGAACGACGCCGTCGCCGGGGTGTCGGCGCAGGCGCTCGCGCAGCAGGCCGGCGTGCGCATCGCCGATCTCGCGCTCGACCTGCCGATCGACGTGGTGCCGGTATTCCGCAACGGTGGCTGCGTGCTGCTGGCCGATGTCACCCGCAATCAGGCCGATGCCAGCGGCTGGGGCGGCGATCGGTCGCGGCTGCAGATCGTCTGGCAGTCGCGGCCGCTCGATGCGGCCGGAGGCGCCGCATGAACGCCGCCGTGCCGCCGCTGGTGCAGGACGCGGGCATTCCGCTGGACCTGTTCATCCAGACGCTGACCGAGCAGCTCGACAAGGCCCAGGCGTCGATGGCGATCAAGGCGCGCATCGGCAAGCTGCCGCTGACCTTCGCAGTGAAGGATGTCTCGCTCGACCTGCGGACCTTCGTCAACATCGTCGACGACGACATCTACCTGCGCCCGGCCGGTCCCGGCGATGCCGCCGCCAGCACGATGAAGTTCTCGCTGACCACGATCACCAAGTCGATGGTCGAGGAGAACGCCGTGTCGTACGAGGTCGAGGACACCCGGCTCAATCTGAAGGAAGCGCTCGGCGACCAGATTTCGGACGAGGAACAGCGGCGGCTCGAACGCATCGGCGTGCGCACCGTCACCCAGCTCGACGAGCTGAAGAAATCGGCCGGCGCCGATGTCATCGCCCGCCTCGCGCGGCTGCCGGTCAACCGCCTGCAGCAGGCGCTGCTGTCGGCGGCGGCGCCGCGCGTGACGAAAGTCGAATCGCCGGCATCCGGTGCCGGCGAGCCGGCCGCGCGCGTGCACCTGCGCGCGCCCGGCCTGCGCGGCGGCGTGCTGCCGCAGGTGCGGGCGGCCGGACTCGAAGTGCCGGTGGTCGCCGCCCCCGATGGCGGGCTGGTGCTGGCGCCGCTGGCGAGCCAGCTCGGCTGCGAGGCCGAACTCGACTACGGCAATGGCGAAGTCGGCCGGGTTGCGCTGGCCGATGGCAGCGTCGGCCGCTGGGAGGGACGATGAACACCGCGTCGATCCTGCGCAGCTCCGATGGCCTGCCGGAGCGCCTGCCGCGCCGGCTGCTGCTGACCCTGCGGCTCGGCGAGACCCCGGAACACCTGCCGCCCCCGCGGCACGCGCGGCGCGGCGGCATCGCGCTGGCCGAGAGCATCGATGGCGGGCCGATCGACCGCATCCTGCGCCATCACGGCGAAGCGCTCGGCGCCGCCCATCTGCACGCACCGCGCCGGGCGACGACGCGCTTCGACGACATCGAGCAGATCAGCGGCGTCGCCCGCGTGCTGCGGGTCCGCGTGGTCAACGACGCCGGACTGCCGGCGCTGGTCGACGCGCTGTCGCAGCTGCACAAGGTCGAACGGGTCAGCGTCGATCGCTGCTGCCGCATGCCGTTCGATGTCGGGCAGGCGCCGTCGCGCAGCGCGATCGATCCATTCGCCGCACGCGACCAGATCCGCCTCGCCGAAGCGCTGGGCTACGAGCCGGGCGATCCGGCGATCGTCATCGGCCTCGCCGATTCCGGCGTCGCGCTTGGTCATGCCGAACTGCACGAGCGCCTGCGCGCGGGCTTCGACACCGTGGACCTGAGCGACGCCATGACCGGTGGCGCGCGGCTGTTCGGCGACGACCGCGGCATCGACACCGATCCCAGCGACGAGGTCGGCCACGGCAGCGGCTGTGCCGGCATCATCGCCGCGCTCGGCGAGGCGATGCCGACCGGTGCCGGCGGCCGCTGCAGCCTGACGCCGGCGCGCGTGCTCGGCACCGCCCTCGGCGCCAACGGCAAGCG
Organism: Nevskia sp.; assembly: GCF_021732705.1. GTDB lineage: Bacteria > Pseudomonadota > Gammaproteobacteria > Nevskiales > Nevskiaceae > Nevskia. The sequence continues at coordinate 9,827 of NZ_JAKFUM010000006.1, forward strand.
CCTCGGCATCGGCGCGCTGACCAACATCGATGCCGGCATGAAGCGGCTGATCGATCTCGGCGCGAAGGTCATCAACATGAGCTTCGGCACGCCGGCCTCGGCCCTGCGGCCGGACGATCCGCTGCCGCATGCGGAGATCGTGGCCTATGCCCGCGCGCGCGGCGTGATCCTGGTGGCCGCCAGCGGCAACTCCGGAGCGGCCGAGCGCTTCTACCCGGCCGCGCATGACGGCGTGATCGCGGTCGGCTCGGTCGACTGCGACAACCGCCCGAGCCGCTTCAGCACGCGCGGCGAGCACGTGGCGCTGTGCGCGCCCGGCCGCGACATCCTGACCTGCGGCCTCGACGGCCTCCAGCACGCCACCGGCACCAGCTTCGCGTCGCCGTTCGTGGCCGCGATCTGCGGCCTGATGGTGGCCCGCGCCGAGCGCCGCGCCTACGCCCTCGGCGCGGCCGACTGCCGCGACCTGCTGATGCGCACCGCGCGGCCGTTCGCGCAGGCCGGCGTCGACGGCTGCGGCCACGGCGTGCTCGACGCGCTCGCCGCGCTGCAAGCCCTGGATGCGCACATCGACGACGCGATCGACGCCGACGAGCGCGCCTCCACCGACTGGGAGAACGCCGCCTGACCGGCGGCCTCGAGGACCGGCCATGGCCACGAAGAAGACACGAACGAGAGCCGGCAGCGCGCCGCCCGCCGTCCCCGGCGATGCGATGACGGCATTCATTGCTGGAAGCGGAGGAACGCAACCTCCGGGCGGAACACCTAATGATCCGAATGGAGGTAGCACCATGAATCGCATCTTGCTGGTCGATCTGAGCGAGCGGGAACTGAAGGCACGGCGCGCGCTGGAGTCGCAGGCGCAACGCCTGAAGAATCTGTCCGAACGGCGCGACGGCGCCGGCCTGACCCCGGATCAGGAAGCGGATCTCGAGCGCTTCGTCGAACTGCTCGACAGCGACAGTCCGGTCGACGAGTTCTATCAGGTCGTGGCATCGACCTATACCCAGCGCAGCTGGCAGCAGATGCTGGAGTCGGACGAAGGCGAGGGGGACTACATCCTCAAGCATGGCCTGTTCGGCAGCCAGCGCGGCGTGCCGACCCCGAGTGCGCTCGGCGAGAAGGAGCAGGAGATCGCCGGCATCTGCGGCCTGCTGCAGCTCGACAACATCGTCGACGCCAAGCGCACCAACTTCCGGCGCAAGGTCGCCGAGGCGCAGGGCGAGTACCGCGAGAACCGCGAGCTGTTCGATGCCGTGTTCGCGCGGCTCAACGGCAAGTTCGTGGTGCGGCTGCAGAGCCAGATCGACAAGATGCAGGTCGGTGCCGAAATCATCGGCTGCATCCGGCCCGACCAAAGCATTTCCAGCCGCAGCAAGCGCGGCACCAAGAACGGCCCGTCGACCGAGGGCCTGATTCCGGCGAGCGGCGATCTGGTCAACGCGATCAGCGCGAGGAGCGCGGCCGCCGTCGTCCGTCGTCTGGCCGAAGACCGGGTCAGCGCCAATGATCCGTGGCTGAACAGCCGCATCGACAACGGCTTCGACCTGCAGACCGGCGTCGTCGGCGGAGCGCCGGCGTCGGCGATCGAGATCATGCTGCCGGACCTCGAAGAAAGCGTGGATGTCGAGATCGTCAAGGAGAACCTGCATGCGATGCAGGCCCACTACTTCGCGTTCATGCTCGAGGAGATGCGCCTGTTCCAGGTGGTCGAGAAGATCGTCGACCTGTTCCGGCAGGGCCTGCTGCCGCTCGGCCGCGGCAAGGCCGGCGACTACCTGTACAAGTACTACAAGACCGCCTCGACCCGGATCACCGAAAGCGAGCGCCGCGACATCTACGTGCGGGCGTTCGGCGCGCCGGGCGGCGATCCGGAAGCGAACCTGCCGAACCGCGAGTTCAACGAGCTGTTCCTGCGCTTCGTCTCGGCGGTGTCGAACTTCTCGCGCCAGAACACGATCGAGAAGCTGCTGCGCAACTCGCTGCCGATGGCGGTGAGCCAGGAGCAGGTGCGCAAGTCGGCGCGCGATCTTGCCGCCAACCTGTCGCTGCATGGCTACGGCATCGCCTACTTCGCGGCGACCGAGCTGCAGTCGACGATCCTCGAATTCCGCGACGTGCTGTCCGACCCGGAAGTGAAGGGCGCGTTCGGCGCGCGCGACATGTGGCAGGTGATCGATCAGGTCAACGTCAACTACTTCGGCGGCGCCAAGAACACGCAGCGCTTCAGGACGCAGGCCCGCGCCGGCGCGATCATCATCCGCTGGCTGGCCAACAACCACGAGCGGCTGACCGGCCGCTACGGCACCGACGTGCTGTCGGTCGCCAGCCTCAACGACCCGGCGCTGCGCGGCTTCGGCAGCGATCAGCCGACGGTGACGCCGAGCGACTGGGATCTGGTGCAGTCCTGCGAGCAGTGGCTGGCGGTCGGCGGCGTGCAGGACACCAGCATCGAACAGTACTCGCAGCCGATCGAATCGCCGGTGATGACGTCGCGGCCGATCGACATCCCGCCGGCCGCGCGCGATGTGCTGAGCGCCGCCGGCATCAGCCTGCCGGGCATGTAGATCCCTCGCGCAGCCACGCCACGCACGCGACATTCATCAGGAGCACGCCATGCGCGAGTATCCCCGCGGGAAACGGCCGATGGCCGAACACGTCAAGCATTCGCTGGCGATGGCCGCCCACCGGCTGGGCACGCGCGATCCGCTGCCGCTGGTCGGCCGCATGGTCGATCAGGCGTTCAGCCTGCCGGAAGACGATGCCAGCTATGCCCGCAATCGACTGGCGCCCGGTGCCGTGCCGTACGAGCCGTCGTTCTCCGAAGCCGAGCCCGACACCCTGCGCTTCACCATCCAGCCGCTGCCGCCGGATGCGCCGCCGATTGCCCGGCGCGATGAAGCGACGCGCGAGATGCGCCGGCTGATCTCGCCGATCTTCGGCAACGAGGCGCTGCGCTGGTTCGATTCGCGCAGCGAGGAATGGCGCGGCATGGGCGGGCTGGGCTGGATGAGCTACGGTGCCTGGTTCGGCAGTGCCTTCGACGAGGATGGCCTGTACGCCGCGAAGATTTACTACGAGCTGCTGCCGTCGCAGATCGGCGCGCTGGCACCGGGGCTCGCGCGGCTGACGCGGACTGCGATGGACGTGATGCCGACCCTGATGCCGATCTTCACCTCGATCGGCTGCAAGCGCGACGCCGGCAGCCAGCGCGTCAGCTTCATGCATCGCGGACCGCTGACCGTGTCGTCGCTCGGGCCGCTGATGAACCAGCTCGGCATCGGCCATCAATTGCCCAGCCTGATGCGGGTGGTCGGCGTGGCCTTGGGCGGCCGCTTCGAGCTGCCGGATGGCGGCGTGCTGATCGGCCTGCGCGAAGGTGCGGATGGCCCGGAGCTCAAGCTCGAGATCCTGCTCGCGGCAATGCCGGACCTGCCGTCGCGCTTCCTCGACCTGCTGAAGCTCGGTCTGGCCGAACGGCCGCGCCAGCTCGCGGCACTCGATCGCTGGCTCGGCGCCTTCGGCATGCAGGACGCCAGCGAGCAAGGCAGCTTCTCGGTCCTGAGCGTGCGGGTCACGCCGCGCGCGCAGGCGCGCATCAGCCTGTACGTGCGACCGATCGAGTTCGAGCTGCGCGACACCATCGATCAGGGCCGCATCCTCCAGTAGTTCCCGCCCCGCGCCACCGCGAGCCTCGAACATGAGCCACGCCCCGCAAGCTGCTTCCGTCGGCGGACCTCCGGTCAGCCGTGAAACCCGCGACGCCGCGCGCGTTGCCGTCCGTGACCTGCTGGAGCGCAGCGATGCCTTCAAGCAGCTGTCGCCCGACAAGCGTCAGGCGCTGGCGCAGGGTCTGGTGCAGATCGGCAGCTATCTGGCCGAGCCGGACGGCGTGCGTCTGAAGCCCGAACAGCAGAGCGAGCCGGTGCGGGCGCTGGCCGACGATGGTCGCCGCCTGGCGCAGAAGAAATCACCCGATGAAGACGCGGTGCCGGAATTCAGGGCCCAGGCCGCGCGCGAGGGCGCAGCCGTGGCCGGGGCGCTGCTTGATCAGGTCGACTTTCCGGCGTTCTGTTCGGGCCTGATCAACGGCGTGTTCCATTCGATCGTGCAGAGCTCGATCGAGCAGATGGAGGCCTACGCCAAGATGGTGGCGGACGTCTCGAAAAGCCTGAACCAGTTCCGCGACGACAACACCACGCAGAACCAGGGCCGCGATCATCTGGTCGAGCAGTTCCCGGACGTGTTCCAGATCAGCGTCGGCGGCGATGACGACTTCGGCAGCTTCGGCGGCGGTGGCGGTGGCGGTAGCGGTGGCGGACCGAAGGTGACCCTGCGCGACGATGTCGACACCCGGGCGGCGATCGAGAAGATCAACCGCACGCTGCCGCTCGACAAGCCGCTGGAGAAGCTCGACAACGACGTCGCCGAGTCGATCCTGGTCTCGGCCGCACGAACCCAGATGGCGACCAGCCGCCAGCAGCTGCTCGCGACGATGGTGCTGCTCGGCATCAACCGCATCGTCGTCACCGACGGCAAGCTGCAGGCCAAGGTCCAGTACGAGTTCCAGGCCCGCGACAACTTCCAGTACCGCAGCAGCGCCCAGAAATACGACTACGACCGCGAGCTGAAGAACACCACGAGCCAGGGCGCCTACGAGAGCGACCGCCAGGACAGCCGCACCGGCGCCTCGTCGTCGTACAACAAGGATGCCGGCTACCAGTCGCAGGGCGCGACCCGCAACGCCAGCTACTACGCCAAGGGCGAGTACAAGAACACCGCGCAGCCGGTGATCACCCTGTCGAAGGCGTCGACCACCTCGATCGACGCCAACATCCAGACCAAGGCGCAGCTGGCCGGTCTGATGGAAGTGAATTTCAAGAGCGACTACCTGCCGCTGGAGAAGCTGGCGAATCCGGAGTCGATCGCCCAGATCCAGTTCAACGCGCAGCCGGGCATGACCAAGACGCTGGCCTCGCGGCCGGCGGCACCGGCAGCGGCGGCGACGCCACCGGCGGCCACGCCGTGATGTCCGTCTGATCCCGACCTGAGCGCCGAGCCCGACCATGACCACGACCGCCGCGGCCCCGAGCGATTCCCGCCATCCGGCCTGGCTCGACGACGAGACCCTGGCCGCCGTGCGGCCGCAGGTGCGCCGTCTGCTCGAATCCTCGCCCGGCTTCCGCGCACTGCCGCCGGCGGAGCAGCAGGACATCGCCCGCAACATGGTGCGCGTGGCCTCGTACATGGCCAATCCCGACGGCCTGGCGAAGCAGGAACTGACGCCGGGGCAGGGCATCCTCGCCAAGGCGCAGGCCGATGCCGGCGTCGACAACGCGAAGAAAAAGGCCTCGGACAAGGTCGGCACGTTCGCCGGCGCCGATTTCAAGGGGGGCGCGATCAAGGAAGGCACGCAGCAGTTCAAGGAACTGGTCGGCTCCGTGAACTTTCCCGAGTTCGTCGGCGGGCTGATCCAGAACGTGTTCCAGGCCATCGTCACGGCGTCGATCCAGCAGATGAACGCCTACGCCGCGATGCTCAAGTCGGTGTCGCAGTCGGTCAACGATTTCGCCCAGGACAACATCTCGACCAACAACGCTCGCGACTGGCTGGTGCAGAAGTTTCCGGATGCGCTGGATCTCGACGAGAGTGGTGCCGGCGACGACAGCGCGCCGAGGATCACGGTCAAGGCCGACGACGCCGATGCCGCGATCAAGCGCATCAACGAGGAACTGCAACTCGCGAAGCCGGTCAGCGACCTGTCGAACGAGGAAGACGAGGCGCGGCTGGTGCAGGCCGCTCGCCTGCAGATGGCGCGCAGTCGCCAGCAGTTGCTGGCGTCGATGGTGCTGCTCGGCATCAACCGCATCGTCGTCACCGATGGCCTGATCAATGCCAAGGTGGTGTTCGACCTGAAGGCCAGCGATCAGGCCCAGCGCCACGCGCGGGCGTCGCTGTACGACCGCAATGCCAGCTCCAACACCAATCGCGTGGCGGCCGGAGCCTTCCTGCCGTGGGGCGGCGCGGCGGCGTCGAACGTCAACACCCAGAGCCATGTGACGACGGTGGCCTCGTCGGTCGACGAGAACTCGGAATCGAAGGCGGAAGTGAAGGCCAAGCTGACCGGCGAGGTGCGGGTCAACTTCAAGTCCGACTACTTCCCGATGGAAAAGCTGGCATCGCCCGGCATGATCGCCGCGATCCAGGGCAATTCGACGCCGGTGGACCCGAACGTCAAGCCGTCGGAACGCGGCGCGGCCGCCACCGCGCCGGCGCGTCCCTGAGCTTCGGACCGGCCCGGTTCGATGGCGCACGCGCCACCCGTAGCTGCCGCAGCATCCGACGAGCCGGCGTGGGCGGCCGGTCTGGGCCTTGCGCTGGCCGATGCCGCGGACACGCTGCAGCACTGCAGTCAGGCGCTGGCGGCGGCACTGACCGAACTCGGCGACATCGATCTGCCCGATGGCGCGCCGACCCGCGATGACGCCCGCACGCTCGGCCCGCTCGGGCCGTTCTATCTGGCGCGCGAACTGGATCAGGCCGGCGTGCTGCGCGCGGCCGAGCAGGTGGCCGGGCTCTATGGCAGCGGCGCGATCACGCAGCCGGTCGGTGCGGCCGGGCCCCTGCTGCGGCGCTACTGGCAGGAGCGTCGCAACCGCCTGACCGAGGCCGAGCGCGGCGAACTGTTCGAGCGCGTGTTCGAAGCGCCGCACTTCGACCGGATGCTGGCCGCGCTGATGCGCGATCTGGCCGCGCATGCCGACAACGGCCCGGTCGAGGATCTGCGGGAAGCGGTCGCGCTGGAAGTCAGCGCCCGCGCGCTGGCCGAGTTCCTGCTGACCCGCGCCGGCGGCATGACCCTGTTCGCCGCGACCGAGATCGTCGCTTCGATCACCGAAGCGCTGGCCTTCCTGCGCGAGCCGGCACTGCATGCCGCGTTCTCGGTGCGCGGGCTGTGGCCGCTGGTGGCGCTGGCCTCGGGCGATGCCACCGGCGGCTCGACCCGCAGCCTGCAGGATCACGTCGACCGCGCCCGCAATGGCCAGACGGTGCTCGGCTGGCTGGCCCGGGCGACGGCCGCTGGCCAGCATCGGCTCGATCTGCGCGCGCCGGACACCGCCGGCGTCATCGCCGCCGCCGAGCGCTGGCTGCTGGCGGCGCCGGCCGCAGCGCCACCGCCGACGCTGCCCGGCGCCGGTCGTCGGCGCAGTCTCGTCGCCGGCTGAAGGCCATGACGGCAGCCCGTGCCGGGGCATCCGCACCGCCCGCCGCCGCCCGCCCACCGCCGCCCGCGCCGTGGGTGCGCAGTGCCGTGCGCGACGTACTCGAACGCTCGCCGGGGTACCACGCGCTGACGCCGGAACATCGGCAGCGGCTGGCGCACGCGATGGTCAAGGTGTCGGCGCTGGCCTCGGACCTGATCGGCGAGGAACTTGCCGTCGCCGACACGACCCCCGCCGCGCGTGCGCCGCTGGCGCAGGCACAGGAAGCGCAGCCGTTCGGGGAATCGGCACGGCGGGTCGCCGGCACCACGCGCGACGTGCTGAATGCCGTGTCGTTTCCGCGCTTCGTCACCGAGCTGATCAATGGCGTGTTCAAGGCCATGCTCGATTCGAACGCCACCCAGATGCACCAGTACGTGGAGTTGCTGAACAACGTCGCCGCGTCGGCCGAGGGCTTCGCCGGCAGTCAGTTCAGCCTGGACTACGCGCGCGGCTGGCTGGCCGACCGGTTTCCGGATCAGTTCGAACTGGAAACGCCGGATCCACCGACCCCCGGCGAGCCGCCGCCGGACCCGGACGATGTCGAGCCGTCCCGTCTGCGCCTCAGGCCCAGCAAGGCGATGCCGGAACCGGACGCGATCCGCACCGCGCTCGGCATGCAGCCGGACGAAGCGGTGGACGCCGGGAATCCCGAGCAACTGGTACCGCTGGCCCGGCGCCAGATTGCGCGGCAACGGCAGCAGATGCTGGCGACGATGGTGCAGATGGGTATGCAGCGCATCGTCATCGACAGCGGCAAGATCAACGCCGCGATGCGCTTCCACATCGACACCCGCAGTGTCGCCAACGACGACCGTGGCAGCAGCTTCAACTTCCAGAACCGGGTGAAGGCCGGTGCCAGCGCTTCGGTCGGGCCGTGGGGCGCGAGTGCGGAAGTCGAGAACACCATCGGCTACGTCTCGACCCAGCGCAGCCAGTCGAGCGAGGAACTGAACACCGATCTCGACCTGTCGTCGTCGGTCGAGATCCACTTCCGCAGCGACTACCTGCCGCTGAACCGGATGGCGGCCGACAGCAGCGCCGAGCGCATCCGCGCCAACTCGCTGAACCCGGACGCCGAAGCCGCAGCCGCGCGCACCGAGCGCGGCGCGCGCCAGACCGCGCAGCGCGCCGCCGAAGCCGAGCGACGCACGGCGACCAACACCGTGCTTGGCCGCGAAGGCCCGGCGCTCGGGGCCTCGCCGACCTTGAGCGTGCCGAGACCGGGCGCGGCAGCAAGTGCGGGTTCCGGGTCGGGGTCGGGGTCGGCCTCGACGGGTACAGGCACGGGCACAGGCACCGGCACAGGCACAGGCACAGGCAGCCGCCCGCCCGGCAGCGGAACCGCTGCGCCGGCTGCAGGCACTGCCCCCGCGTCCGGCACGGGTTCCACCTCGGGTTCGGGTGCCGGCTCCAGTACCGGATCGGGCTCAAGCGCTGTCGCACCGGCCGCGTCGGGTGGCTCGGCGCCGGCCTCCGGCGGTGCAGCACCGGCCGCCGGCTCCGGACCTGTCACGGGCTCGAGTTCGGGCTCGGGGTCTGGGTCTGGGTCTGGGTCTGGGTCTGGGTCTGGAGCGGGAAGTGGTGACGCGACCCGCGCGGCGGCCGGCCCGCCGGCATCGCCCGGGCGTGGCGCGACGGTTGGCTAGTCAGGGCGGCGGCGTGCCGCCGACGGCGCGCACGCAGAACGTGCAGATCGAGCGGATCAGCGCATCGCGATCGCGCACCGGTTCGCGCGCCGGGCCGATCGGGCCGACCAGGGCCTCGGTGTACGCGCCGACGATGCAGGCGGCGCTCGCATCGACGTTCTGCGGCGCGAATTCGCCGCGGGCAATGCCATCCGCGACGATCAGACCGATGACGCTCGCGAAGCGCCGGCGCTCGCGAATACGGGCCACGTCGACCTCCGGATCGGCCGGTTCGGCGATGAAGGCGTACGCGAGGTTCGGCCCGGCCAATGCCCGCCGCGTGAACGACTCGACCGCGGCATACAGGCGTTCGGTGGCGCTGCCCGGACCGACGCGGATCGCGTCCAGCCGTTCGATCTCGGAGGTCACCGCCGCTTCGAGCACTTCGACGAACAGGTCGGTCTTGGCCTTGAAGTAGCGGTAGATCATGCCGGTCGACATGCCGGCGACGTGAGCCACGGCGCTGATCTGCGCGCCGCGCAGGCCGCCCTCGGCGATCAGCGTGCGGCAGGCGTCGACGATCCGCTCGCGATTGCTCGCGAGGCGTTCCTCCATCAGGGCTGAGCGGCGGTAGACCATGACGACCGGGCAGAAGTGACTCTGGATTCAAGAAATGAAGGTTACTTCATTTCTTGTGCTAGATTTCGCGCCAGCCGCCGTGCCAGCCTGCACGCGCACACCGATCAGGAAGCCGTCATGCCGGTACTCGAATCGAAGGTCGACACCAACAGCCCGCAGTTCCGGCAGCAGCGCGAGGACCTGCTGGCGAAGATCGCCGAGTTCCGTGCGCTCGAAGCCCGCGGCCGGGCCGAGGAAGAAACCAAGCGCGCCCGCTATCACGAGCGCAGGCAGCTGCTGCCGCGCGAGCGCGTGCACCTGATGCTGGATCGCGGCTCGCCATGGCTGGAGCTGTCGACCTTGTGCGGATACCAGATGCACGACGACAAGGATGGCTCGCTGGCCGGCGGCAACATGATCACCGGCATCGGCTACGTGTCCGGCGTGCGCTGCATGGTCATCGCGTCGAATTCGGCGATCAAGGGCGGCACGATGACGCCATTCGGCGTGCAGAAGACGCTGCGCCTGCAGGACATCGCGCTGAAGCAGAAGCTGCCGGTGGTGTCGATGATCGAGTCCGGCGGCGCCAACCTGCTGTATCAGGCCGAGCTGTTCATCCCGGGCGGCACCACGTTCGCCAATCAGGCGCGGCTGTCGGCTGCCGGCATTCCGCAGGTCACCGTCGTCCACGGCTCGTCGACCGCCGGTGGCGCCTACATGCCGGGCCTGTCCGATTACGTCGTGATGATCCGCAAGAACGCCAAGGTGTTTCTTGCTGGCCCGCCGCTGCTGAAGGCGGCGACCGGCGAGATCGCGGTCGACGAGGACCTCGGCGGCGCGGAGATGCACACGCAGGTCGCCGGCACCGGCGAGTTCCTCGCCGAGAACGATGCCGACGGCATCCGCATCGCGCGCGACATCGTCCGCAACCTCGACTGGAACCGGAGCAAGCCGACGGCCGTGCTGCGCGAAGTGCGCGCGCCGCTGTACGACATCGACGAACTCTGCGGCGTGGTTCCGGCCGACTACCGCAAGCCGTATGACTGCCGCGAAGTCATCGCGCGCCTGGTCGACGGCTCGGAATTCCTCGAATTCAAGAACGAGTACGACCAGCAGACCATCTGCGGCCGCGCGGTGATCCACGGCCATCAGGTCGGCATCATCAGCAACAACGGGCCGATCACGATTCGCGGCGCGACCAAGGCCGGCCAGTTCATCCAGATGTGCTGCCAGTCGGACATCCCGCTGGTGTATCTGATGAACACCACCGGCTACATGGTCGGCACCGAGAGCGAGCAGGGCGGCATCGTCAAGCACGGCTCGAAGATGATCCAGGCCGTGGCCAATGCCACCGTGCCGCAGCTCACGATCGTCATGGGCGGCAGCTTCGGTGCCGGCAACTACGGCATGTGCGGCCGCGGCTTCGGTCCGGAATTCATCTTCGCGTGGCCCAATTCACGCACCGCGGTGATGGGCGGCGAACAGGCGGCGAAGGTGATGGGCATCGTCACCCGCGAGAAGTGGCTGAAGGAAGGCCGCACCATCGGCGATGCCGAGGAAGCCAAACTCGCCGCGATCGAGGCCGGCATCGTCCGGCAGTTCGACGAACAGTCCACCGCCTACGCCGCCAGCGCCCGGCTGTTCGACGACGGCATCATCGACCCGCGCGATACCCGCCGCGTGCTCGGCATGACCTTGTCGATCTGCCGCGAAGCGCAGAGCCGGCCGGTGTCGCCGAACAGCTTCGGCGTCGCCCGTTTCTGATTCCCCCTTTCCTTTCCGAGAGCGCGCCATGCACTTCACGCACGAACATCAATCGCTGTACGACACGACGAAGAAGTTCGTCGAAACCGAGCTGAACCCGCACGTCAAGGATTGGGAGAAGGCCGGCATCTGGCCGGCGCGCGAAGTGCTGAAGAAGATGGGCGACCTCGGCCTGCTCGGCATCGCGAAGCCGGAAAGCGTCGGCGGGCTCGGGCTCGACTACAGCTATCAGGTGGCGTTTGCCGAAGCGCTCGGCACGTGTTCCTGCGGCGGTGTTCCGATGGCCATCGGCGTGCAGACCGACATGGCCACGCCGGCGCTGGCGCGCTTCGGCAACGACTATCTGAAGGAAAACTATCTCAAGCCGGCGGTCGCCGGTGATCTGGTCGCGGCGATCGCGGTCAGCGAAGCCGGGGCCGGTTCCGACGTGGCCGGCGTCAAGACCGTGGCCCGCAAGGTCGGTGACGAATACGTGATCACCGGCTCGAAGATGTGGATCACCAACGGCACGCAGGCGGATTGGGCCTGCATGCTCGTCAACACGGGCGATGCATCGATCAACAAGCATGCGTCGAAGTCGCTGATCGTCGTGCCGCTCGATGCCAAGGGCGTTGATCGCACGCAGAAGCTGGACAAGCTCGGCCAGCGTTCGAGCGACACCGCGATGATCTTCCTCGATGAAGTCCGCGTGCCGGCCCGACACCTGATCGGCGAAGAAGGCCGCGGCTTCGTCTACCAGATGCAGCAGTTTCAGGAAGAGCGGATCTTCCTCGCCGCCAGCGTCATCGCGGCGATGGAGAAGGTCATCGCCGATACCGCCGACTACACGCGCCAGCGGCAGGCCTTCGGCGGCTCGCTGCTCGACAATCAGGTGATCAACTTCCGCCTCGCCGAACTGACGACGGAAGTCGAGGCCCTGCGGGCGCTGACCTATCGCGCCACCAGCGAACACGTCGCCGGCCGCGACGCGACGATGCTGGCCTCGATGGCCAAGCTCAAGAGCGGACGTCTGGCCCGTGAAGTGACCGACAGCTGCCTGCAGTACTGGGGCGGCCAGGGCTACATGTGGGAATCGTCGGTCGCGCAGTTCTACCGCGACCTGCGTCTGCACTCGATCGGCGGCGGTGCCGACGAGATCATGCTGCGCATTCTGGCGAAGGGTCTGGGCTACGGGGGCAAGCGGAAGGTGTCGTAATTTGTCATTCCCGCGCAGGCGGGAATCCACGGTCAAAGGATTGACCGCGCATGAACGAAAAGCACTTCTTCGTTTACATGCAGGCCAGCCAGAAGAACGGAACACTCTACATCGGCGTCACTTCCGATCTGGTGCAACGAGTCTGGCAACACAGGAATGATGTAGTAGCGGGGTTTACGCGCCAATACGGTGTCCACCGACTGGTTTGGTTCGAGGTTCATCCGGATGCGGTATCGGCGATCACGCGCGAGAAGCAGCTCAAGAAGTGGAATCGTCCTTGGAAAGTCGGTTTGATCGAAGCTGAAAATCCCAATTGGAATGATCTGTTTGACGGCATCGCAGTCTGAACCATGGATTCCCGCCTTCGCGGGAATGACGATTTGTATTGAGTGATGAACTTGGCCGACATTCCACAACACCCTCAGCTACCGGCACGCCTCGAGCGCGGCGTGCTGCACGTGACGCTGAACCGGCCGGAGGCGCGCAATGCGATGACGCGCGACATGGTCGCGGCGATCGGTGCGCTGTTCGATGCCGTGCGCGACGACCGGACGATCCGGGCGATCGTGCTGCGCGGTGCCGGTGGTCACTTCTGTGCCGGTGGCGACCTGAAGGAGATGATGGCCAGCGGCCTGAAGCCAGCGGTTGCCGGCGAAACCGATCCGGTGGCCGCGAACTCGCGGGCGTTCGGGGCGGTGATGCGGAAGGTCGGCACGGCGCCGCAGGTCGTCATCGCGATCTGCGAAGGCGCGGTGCTCGGCGGGGGCTTCGGGCTGGCGTGCGTGTCCGACATCGCGTTCGCGAAGTCGGATGCGAAGTTCGGCCTGCCGGAAACCACGCGCGGCTTGCCGCCGGCGCAGATCGCCCCGTTCGTGGTCGAGCGCATCGGCCTGACGCAGGCCCGCCGCCTGTGCCTGACCGGCGCGATGTTCGATGGTGCCGAAGCGCTGCGTCTGGGAGTGGTGCATGACGGCTACGTGGACGAGGCGGAACTGTCGACGAAGCTCGATGCGGCGCTGGCGCAGGTGCTGAACTGCGCGCCGGCTGCGAACGCGATGACCAAGGCGATCATCCTGAACGTCGCGCGTCAGGACATGGATCAGGTGCTCGACGATGCCGCCGCGAAGTTCGCGGAAGCGGTGCGCGGGCCGGAGTCGGCCGAAGGCATTGGTGCCTTCGTCCAGAAGCGAAAACCGAACTGGGTGGAGCCAACATGACGTGCACGCTGAACCTGCCGCTCGCAGCCCTGCTGGCGGCAACCCTGATGGTCGCGGGCTGCTCGGACAAGAAGTCGAACGATGCCAAGACCGGCGCAGCTGCCGATCCGGTGACGGCAGGCGCCAGGCTGAAGGGCGACGTCGCGCCGATCCTGCCGGTCGACAACCCGACCGAGTACCAGCGCGTGCAGTACGTCTGCAATGGCGGTCAGACGATGGTGCTGCAGTTCTTCACCGATCAGCGCACGCGCGTCGTCCTGGATGGCGACACGCATGTGCTGCGACCGGTCGCGACCGAAGACGGCACCCTGTTCCTCGGCGACTCGGTCAATGTCCGCGTGGTCGGCGAGAAGGCCACCGCTTCGCGCGATGGCATCGTGCTGCTGAGCGGCTGCCAGGTGAAGCTGCCGTCGTGAGCGTGCTCGCGCGACCGCCGATGCCGGTGCCCGTGCGCATGCCGCACGACGCCGGGGACGGTCTGACCACCGCGCGTCTCGTGCTGCGCCGCTACACGCTCGATGATCTGCCGTCGCTGGTCGCGATCAACGCCGATCCGGAAGTGATGCGCTATCTCGGCGGCGTGATGACACGAGAGCAGTCGCGCGCGTTCCTCGATGCCCGGATGCTGAACTACTACGACGTGCATCCCGGCTTCGGCATCTGGCTGACCACGCTGCGCGAGACCGGCGAAACCGTCGGCATGCACTGCCTGAACCATATCCACGGCGAGCCGCTGATCCAGGTCGGCTACCGCATCGAGCGCGCGCACTGGGGGCGGGGTTATGCCACCGAGATGTCGCTGGCGCTGATGCTGTACGGCTTCACCCGCAAGCGCCTCGAGCTGATCACCGCGATCACCGATCTCGATCACGTCGTGTCGCAGCGCGTGCTGACCAATGTCGGCCTCCACCGCGTCGGTGATCGCCTGTTTCCGCATCCGAATCTCGTGAAGAGCGGCCGGCTCGCGTACTTCGAATGTCACCGGGCCGCATGGCTCGGCCACTTTGCCGCGGGACTCGATCCCGAAGGAATTCCCGCTTGAACCCGTCCGCCCAGAAGCGCTTCACCAAGGTCCTCGTCGCCAACCGGGGCGAGATCGCCGTTCGCGTCATCCGCGGCGCCAAGGCGCAGGGATACCGCACGGTCGCCGTCTACAGCGATGCCGACGCCGACGCGCTGCACGTGCGTGAAGCCGATGAGGCGGTGCGCATCGGTCCGGCGCCGGCGAAGGACAGCTATCTGCGGATCGAGCAGATCCTCGCCGCGGCCAAGACCAGCGGCGCGCAGGCGATCCACCCGGGTTACGGCTTCCTGTCGGAACGTGCCGACTTCGCGCAGGCCGTGCACGACGCCGGCCTCGTCTTCATCGGCCCGGATGCCGCGTCGATCGAAGCGATGGGCAACAAGAGCGCGTCAAAGATCCGCATGCTGGCCGCCGGCGTGCCGTGCGTGCCGGGCTATCAGGGTGATGACCAGCGCGACGCCACGCTGATCGCCGAAGCCAAGCGCGCCGGCCTGCCGGTGATGGTCAAGGCGGCAGCCGGCGGCGGTGGTCGCGGCATGCGACTGGTCCACGATGAGGCGCAGCTTGGCGACGCGATTGCCTCGGCACGCTCGGAAGCGAGCAACGCCTTCGGCAGCGGTCAGCTGCTGATCGAGAAAGCGGTGATCGACGCACGCCACGTCGAGATCCAGATCTTCGGCGATCGTCACGGCAACGTCGTGCATCTGGGCGAGCGCGATTGCTCGATCCAGCGCCGCAACCAGAAGGTGGTCGAGGAAGCGCCGAGTCCGGCGGTCGATGACGCGCTGCGGGCGCGAATGGGCGAAGCCGCCGTGGCCGCGGCGAAGGCGGTCAACTATGTCGGTGCCGGTACTGTCGAGTTCCTGCTGGCCGCCGACGGGGCGTTCTACTTCCTCGAAATGAACACGCGCCTGCAGGTCGAGCATCCGGTGACCGAGCTGGTCTACGGCGTCGATCTCGTCGCCTGGCAGCTGCGCATCGCGCAGGGCGAGCCGCTGCCGCTGACGCAGGCGGAGATCCTCGACAATCGCTTCGGCCACGCCATCGAAGTGCGCCTGTGTTCGGAAGATCCGCGCCAGAACTATCTGCCGCAGACCGGCGATGTGCTGCTGTGGGAGGCGCCCGGCGGCGATGGCATCCGCGTCGATACCTATCTCGAAACCGGCGGCCGCATCAGCCCGCATTACGACTCGATGCAGGCCAAGCTGATCGCCTGGGGCGAGGATCGCGAGATCGCCCGCACGCGGCTGCTGAAGCTGGTGCGCGACACGGCACTGCTCGGCGTGGCCTCGAACAAGGATTACCTCGCGGCCATCCTCGCGACCGACGCGTTTGCCTCCGGCGCGTTCAGCACGGCGTTCGTCGGCCAGCACTTTCCGCAGTCGACGATCGCGTCGGCGCAGCCTTCGGCGCGCCTCGTGCTGCTGGCCGCCGTCGCGCTGTATCTCGATGACGCGCAGCGCCTGGCGGCCGAGCATGGGCTCGGCAGCGAGATGATCGGCTGGCACAGCTCGCACGAGTCGCCGGTCGATCTCGCATTGCGCTGGGGTTCCACCGACTACGCGCTTGAATTGCAGGCACGCCATGGCCGGCAGTTCAGCGCCGTGATCGGCGGCAGCGTCCTCGGCGTTGACGTGACCGCGGTCGAAGCCGGCCGCTTCCGCTATCTGGCCGACGGCGTGCAGGGCCACGCCCGCTACGCCCGCGGCGCGAACGAGGTGCTGTGGATCATGGCGGAAGGCGCCACCGAAGCGTTCGTCGATCGCACCTACGCGCCGGCCGAGACCACCGCCGCAGGTTCCGATGGCCGCATCACCGCGCACAGCGACGGCAAGATCGTCGCGGTGATGGTTCAGCCGGGCGCGCGTGTCGCCAAGGGTCAGACCCTGGCCGTGCTGGAGGCGATGAAGATGGAGTTCCAGCTCGCGGCCCCGGTGGCCGGCACGGTCGAAACCGTCAGTGTCGCGCCCGGCACGCAGGTGAAGGCGCGACAGTTGCTGGTACAGCTGACGCCGGACGCGGGCTGAGCCGCGGCGGCGCGTCAGCCGCGGCTGGCGGCGGCCTCAGCTTCGACGTCCGCCGTGAAGTCGGCAGCCCGATCAAGGCCGATCAGCCGCGGGTAGTGCTTGGCGAAATCGCGGCGGAGCGCGGCGATCGGCAGGTCGTCGAACTCGCCGCGAAAGTTCACGTATTCCATGTGGCGATTGCCGACGAGATCGAACGGGTGATAGATCGAGTCTTCACGGCCATCGAACTCCAGCGGCTTCAGCGACAGCTTCGTGCACAGTTCGATGTTGAACGCCGGTGTCGCCTTGCGCCACACACCGTCGATCAGGATCGCGGTGTAGCCGTGCCAGTAGTAGACATCGGTCTGCATCGTTTCGCGCAGGCGTTCGGTCGACAGGTGATTCTTCACGTCGGCAAAGCCGAGCCGGGCGGGAATGCCGGTGGCGCGACACACGGCGGCGAGCAGCGCCGCCTTCGGCACGCACCAGCTGCGGCCATTCGCGAGCACCGTGCTGGCCTGCATGCCGCGGTCCGACAGGTCGATCGCGTACGGGTCGTAGCGAAAACCATCGCGCACGGCGTAGTACAGCGCGACGGCCTTCTCGCGGTCATCGCTCAGCGTGCCGATGGCCTCGGCGGCAAACGTGCGGATCGCCGGGTGATCGGCATCGACGAAGGCCGTGGCGGCCAGGGCAGCGGATTGATCGTTCATGCGCCGAATCGTCGCATTCGAGGCGGCGGGCGGGAAGCCTTCAGTAGCCGAGCTGCTTGGCCGCGAGATCCTTCATGATTTCCGAGGCACCGCCGCCGATCGACAGCACCTTGGTTTCGCGGAAGATCCGCTCGACCTTGCTGCCGCGCAGGTAGCCGGCGCCGCCGAGGATCTGCACCGCTTCGCCGGCCACGTGTTCGAGCGTCGAGGTCGCGAGATTCTTCAGCAGGCAGACATCGGCGATCGGCAACTGCTTCTGCGCGATGCGCCAGCACAGGATGTCGAGCTGCGCCTTGACCGAATCGATCCGCATCTTCAGATCGACCAGCTTGTGGCGAATGACCTGCCGCGTGATCAGCGGCTTGCCGAAGGTCTGACGCTCGCGCGCCCAGGCCAGCGCTTCCTCGTAGCAGACCTGCGCCGACGCCCAGGCCTGCGCGGCGAGCATGATCCGCTCGCTGTTGAAGTTCATCATGATCGCCATGAAACCGGCGTTCTCCGGGCCGATGCGGTTCGCCACCGGCACCCGGCAATCCTGGAAATAGAGCGTGGCGGTATCCGAGCACCACCAGCCCATCTTCTGCAACGGCGTGCGCGAGAAGCCCGGCGTGCCGGCTTCGACCACCAGCAGCGACACGCCGCCCATGCCATCGCCGCCGGTGCGCACGCCGACGGTGAGGTAGTCCGCCCGCATGCCCGAGGTGATGAAGGTCTTGCTGCCGTTGACGATGTAGTGATCGCCGTCGCGGACGGCCTTGGTTCGCAGGTTGGCGACGTCCGAGCCGCCGCTGGGCTCGGTGATCGCGAGCGCCGCGATCTTCTCGCCGCGCAGCACCGGCGCCATGAACTTCTCCTTCTGCTCGTGCGAGCCCATGTGCATCAGCGGCGGCGTCGCGATGCCGTGACTCAGCAGGCTGGCAATGAGACCCCCGCTGCCGGTGCGCGCCAGCTCCTCGACCGCGATCACCAGATAGAACAGGTCCGGTACCGGAATGCCGCCGTAGGCTTCCGGAAAGCCGATGCCGAGCAGGCCCACTTCGGCGGCCTTCGCGTGCAGCTCGCGCGGCAGTTCCTCGGCCGCTTCCCAGGCGTCGAGGTTCGGTGCACATTCACGCTCGACGAAGCGGCGAACCTGCGTCCGGAAGGCCTCGTGCTCCTCGGTGTAGAACGGCGACGCGATGCTGGGGGTGACGGGCTTGTTCACGGTAATCGTCCTGTTTCCATCGGCGGCTGGTTTGCGTTGGGCAGACTCTAGGGCGTCGGTTACCATTGCGCTACAACAATATTCGTTACAACAACGGACATTACCGTCAGCCGTACCATTCGCGCTGCTTTTGACGCACGATGGCCGCCACCCGCCCGGAACATGCACGACCGAGGAAGCAACCGATGATGCCGATTTCACAGGATGACCTGCCGCTTTCCCGCATCTACCGCTGGGAAAAGGAACTGGCGGATCACACCTGGCTGACCCAGCCGATGGGCAAGGGCGAGGTCAGAAGCTGGACCTGGGCCGAAGCGATCAACGAAGCGCGCCGCGTGGCCGAATGGCTGCAGTCGTACGGCCGCATCCACCAGTGGCCGGTCGATGCGAAGGTCGCGATCCTGTCGAAGAACTGCGCGCACTGGATCATGGCCGACATCGCGATCTGGATGGCCGGCTATGTCAGCGTGCCGCTGTACCCGACCCTGACCGCGAACAGCGTTCGCCAGATTCTCGAACACAGCGAGTCGAAGGCGATCTTCGTCGGCAAGCTCGACGATTACGCGATGATGCGGCCGGGCATTCCGGACGAGGTCACGCGCTTCGGCTGCGTGCTGTCGCCGGCCGACGACCATCGCACCTGGGAGGACATCGTCGCATCGAATCCGCCGATGCCGGGCGAGACGCGGCGCGTGCCGGACGAGCTGGCGACGATCGTCTACACCTCCGGCACCACCGGCATGCCGAAGGGCGTGATGCACAGCTTCCGCACGATCGCCCGCGCGCCGATCACGATGGAGCAGCGCATCAACCCGACACCGCAGGACCGCATGCTGTCGTACCTGCCGCTGTCGCACATCGCCGAGCGCTGGGCGGTGGAATCGGTGTCGATCCGCAGCGGCGTGCAGATCTTCTTCGCCGAGACCCAGGAAACCTTCCTGCAGGATCTGCAGCGTGCGCGTCCGACCCTGTTCATCTCGGTGCCGCGCCTGTGGGTCAAGTTCCAGCAGGGCGTGTTCGCCAAGGCGCCGAAGGAAAAGCTCGACCGCCTGTTCCGCATCCCGATTCTCGGCCGCATCGTCAAGAAGAAGATCCTGAAGCAGCTCGGCTTCGATACCGTGCGCTTCGCCGGCGGCGGGGCGGCCCCGATGCCGGCCTCGATGATCTACTGGTATCGCTCGCTCGGGCTCGATCTGCTCGAAGGCTATGGCATGTCCGAGAACTTCGGTGTCTCGCACGGCAGCAAGCCGGGGCAGGGGCGGCCGGGCTATGTCGGCGTGCCGTATGACGAGGTCGAGCATCGCATCGCCGAGAACGGCGAGATCATGGTCCGCTCGCCTTGCAACATGATGGGCTACTTCAAGGAGCCCGAGAAAACCCGCGAAGCGCTGACCGAGGACGGCTGGCTGCACACCGGCGACCGCGGCGAGATCGATAGCGAGAACCGCCTGAAGATCACCGGCCGCGTGAAGGAACTGTTCAAGACCGGCAAGGGCAAGTACGTGGCCCCGGCGCCGATCGAGAACCGCCTGGCGGCGCACCCGAAGATCGAGGCGGTCTGCGTCACCGGTGCCGGCTTCCCGCAGCCGTTCGCGATCGTCATCCTGAGCCCGGATGCGCAGCCCGCGTTCACCGATCCGGCGCAGCGCGAAGCCCTTGGCGCCTCGCTCGCGGCGACGATGGCCGCAGCGAACGAGCAGGCCGATCCGCACGAGCACCTGACCCATCTCGTGGTCGTGCCCGGCTCGTGGACGGTCGAGAACGGCTTCATCACGCCGACGCTGAAAATCAAGCGCAACGTCGTCGAAGACGCCTACACCAAGGACTTCGACACCTGGGCGAAGGCGAAGAAGGCGGTGGTCTGGCACGGTGCCGCGTGAGCCGCGACGCGGCCGCAGCGGTTCACGCGCGCGCCTACGAAGCGGGTGACCGCGAGGCCTGCCTCGCCGCGTTCGACAGCAATGTGCCGATGTTCTTCGATCCGTCCGAGCGGGCGGATTTCGAGGATTTTCTCGATGCGCGGCCGGGTCGCTACTTCGTCGTCGTCGATGCCGATGGCGCGGTGCAGGGCAGTGCCGGCTACGCGCTCAGCGCCGATGGCCGCTGCGCCGACCTGTGCTGGGCGATGGTGCAGCGGAACCAGCATCGCGCCGGCTACGGCACCGTGCTGCTCGATGTTCGCCTGCGCGCGATTCGTGCCGAAGGCGGCGTGCTCGACGTGCGCCTGAGCACCAGCCAGCACGCGGCCGGCTTCTACCAGCGCCACGGCTTCGTCACAAAGCGCATCGTGCCCGGCGGCTTCGCGCCGGGCATCGACCGCTGCGACATGGTGCTCGCGCTCGGCTGACCGCCGGCCGGCCTGCGGCCGGGCGCCTGCGGCTTCGGAAGCGATGCGGCAGCGGATCGATGCTGCGCTGCGCGTACGCCGCATGATCGGCGAAACCCGATGCCGCATGGGTCACGGCATCCGCGCTTCGCAATGTTCGGCGTCGTACCGAGTGGCGGTCAGTGCCGGCGCAAAGTCGGCGCGTTGCGAATCCCCGCGACTGCAGTGAACCACGGTCCCCGACTGCTGGCTGCACGCCGAGGAAATTCCATGATCACCATCAGCAAGCGCATGCGGCTCCGGCTCGTCTGCGCGGCACTAATTGCCAGCGCCGTTTTCGTCACCACCGGTTGCGGCAAGGCCAATGGCCAGGACACGCAAGGTGCCGTCTTCGCCGTGACCAATGTCACGGCCGACAACCGCATCGTGGCCTACACCCGGGCCAGCGACGGCAGCCTGACCCGCAATGCCGACAGCGTTTCGACCCGCGGCCTCGGCATCGGCGTCGATCTCGATACGCAGGGATCGCTGCGCCTGAGCCGCGACAACCGCTTCCTGTACGCCGTCAACGCCGGCAGCGACGATCTGACGGTGTTTTCGGTCAGCGGTTCGACTCTGACCTTCGTGCAGCGCATTGCCGTCGGCGATCAGCCGGTCGGCCTGACGCTGTCCGGCACGCTGCTGTACGTGCTCAATGGCTCGGTGGCCGGCAATGGCATCACCGGTTTCCGGATCGCCGCCGACGGCACGCTGACGCCGATCGCGAACTCGTTTCGCGCGCTCAGTTCGCCGATCGCCGTGCCCGGCATCGTGCAGTTCAGCCCGGATGGCGGATTGCTGCTGGTCACACACAAGACCGCCAACGCGCTGCTGACGCCGGTCAACACCATCGATGCGTTCACAGTCGGCAGCGATGGTCTGGCGAGTGCGGTGCCGGTGGCCAATGCCTCGGTCGGCATACGGCCGTTCAGTCTCGCGTTCCGTGCGGATGGCAGCGTCGTGGTGGTGGAAGCGTTCAACGCGTTTGCCGCGCGTTCGGCCACGTCGTCCTACAGCGTGCAGGCCACGGGGGCGATGACGCCGGTCAGCCGTTCGATCGCCAACGGCCAGACCGATGCCTGCTGGATCGTGGTCAGCCCTGATCAGCGCTACGTCTACACCGCCAACTTCGGCAGCGGCACGATCTCCAGCTACGCCAGCGCCAGCAACGGCACGCTGAGTCTGCTGAACGGGCAGGCGGCCAGCGTCGGTGCCACCAGCCAGCCGGTGGACGTGGGCATCAGCGGCGATGGCCGCTACCTGTACCAACTGCTGCGCGGCAGCGGTGGCGTGGCGCCGTTCCGGCTCGAAACCGACGGCAGTCTGACCGCGCTCGGTGCCGCAGTGATCGGCGGCCTGCCGGTGGCCGATGGCGCTTCCGGCCTCGCGGTCTACTGAGTTGCCGGACGTGAGCCCCCGTGCGGAGCACAGGATCGAAGCGGCCGGCTTCCAGATGCTGCGCTACGCACTGGCCGCGGTCTTCCTGTGGATCGGCCTGCTGAAGTTCACCGAATACGAGGCCTTGGGCATCGAGCCGTTTCTCGTCAACAGCGCGATCTGGTCTCCGCTCCACCAGTCGATGGGCCTGCGCAACCTGTCCAAGCTGATCGGCGTGATCGAGGTATTGATCGGCCTGCTGATGGCGGCTCGCAGCGTGTCGCCGCTGGCGTCGGCGATCGGCAGTGGCGGTGCCGTGCTGACCTTCATCATCACGCTGAGCTTCATGGCGACCACGCCGGGCGTCTGGCAGCCGGGCTACGGCTTCCCGTATCCGTCACCGATGCCGGGGCAGTTTCTGGCGAAGGATCTGGTGCTGCTCGCGGCATCGGTCTGCACGGCGGGCGAGGCATATCGGGCGGCGCGAGTGTCGCCGATGAATCCGGGTGCGGCACCGGCGAGCAGTGCCGCGCGCTAGACGCTCGGCGGTGGTCGGCGGTCGCCCGGCGGATCGAAAAAAAAACCGGAGCCGCCGATCGCGTGCTCCGGTTTCAGGTCAGCCGCGGCGGGTCGTCAGGCCCGCCGCATCGGATGGATCGCCGGCATCAGTTGCCGGTATTGATGCCGTTGCGGAACGGCCGGTAGTTGGCGCGGCATGCGGCGATCAGCGCCGCACCGCCGGCATCGGCATTGGCGTTGAAGGTCTGGGTGTCGCAGTAGGTCAGCTCCGGTGCCCAGACGCCGATCGTCGTCGACAGCGGCTGGCGCGGCTGCGCCTCGGCCAGATCGTAGTTCCCGACGAAGCCCGGATTCGGCAGGATCTGCCGGATGTAGACCAGCACTTCGTTTGCCGGGCCCCACGGCATCCAGTTGTAGCCGAACGCGGGCGAGGCCTTGACCGGCCGGCGCTGGTTGGTCGAGATCACGGTGATGGCATAGCCATCCGGCTGCACGGTCAGTTCGCGGTCGGCCAGGCAGGCGACGACGGCGGTGTTGTTGTACTGGTTCTGGCAGATCGAGGTGTAGCGTACGAGGGCGTTCTGAGCGTCGGCATCGGGCGACACCGGCATGCGGAAGCGGGCGATGACCATGTCGGAATAGATCCGTGCAGCCGGGCCGCGCATGTAGTTGGTGCCACCGTTCGGATAGGTGTGGAAGGTATCGACACTGGTATCCGGCCGGAACTCCACATTCTCGGGGCCGCTGACCCGGGCCTGCGGAAACACCGTCAGCAGCAGGTCCTGGCCGTTGCTCAGGCGATCGCATTGGGCCTGATCGGGATTGTTGCGCGAGTCCACCACGGTGCCATCCGGCGCGGTGTAGGTGATCACCGGCAGTGGCGCGCCGCCGAACTCGTTCTGGCCGGCATCCGGCAGATAGGTGCGCAGGCCGAGCTGCTTGTTGCCGAACACGTTCGGGATCTGGAAGCCGAGATAGCGCACGGTGTCATCGCTCATGTAGAGCGTGTCCGGCTCGCGGTCGGCATCGTTGGCCGGCGGCGGCGTGTATTTCAGCGTGATTTCCCAGGTGTAGGTGTGGTTGCCGCTGTTCGGCAGATTTGCCGGCAGCAGGTTCGGCGGCAGCACCGGCTGACCATTGAGCCGCGGCGTCAGTTGCCAGTCCTGAATGGAGTCGAGCAGATTGCCCGGCCGGAAGCCGTCGTAGACCGAAAACGTGAAGTAGCGTGTTCGCGGATAGACGCCGGAGACCTTGATCACCGTGCCGGCCGGCGGCAGCACCGGCATTGCCGATACCTGATAGTTCGCGTGCGTATCCGGGTAGCCGGTGTTGCGTCGCTGATGATGAATCGACTCGATCCAGTTGCAGGGATAGGTCAGCGTCTGGCGCACGGGCACGTTGATCGGCAAGGTCGGCAGGCCCGGCAGCCCCAGCTGTGCTGTCGCCGGCAGGCTTGTCGTCAGTGCCAGCCCGATCGATGCAAGCGCAAGGCCTGACGTCGCCACAACCGCATTCCATCCGCGTTTCAATCCCCGATTCGACATGGTGGTCTCCCTGTGCGCGGCAGGCGCTGCCTGCGTTCTGATCTCGTTGTCAGGCTAGCACGCGAAAAATGCCTCGCCAGTGACCGAAGTCAGCATTGCCGTCGGCCATTCGGACTCGGCCGAATGGAGGAGGGACGGACGCGAATGGAGGATTGATTTCGGGATTCCGACGAGTGGAGTCCACGTTCACGATGCCCGAGCGCATCGCCGAATCCACTGGAACCGAACCGTCTTGCCCGTCGGCAGCGCGGATCGGCGATCCGCACTGCCGACGCCGGAACGGTCTGACGACACGGCCGGCGACAAGCGACCGGCCGCCGCGCCGTTCACGCCGGCAGCGGGCTCCGCCAGCCATTGCCGGTGCCATCGAGCGCCAGCCAGGCGCCCAGCGATTTCGTCGCGAAGCGCTGACGATGCAGCGATGCCACCGGAGCCGCCAGCCGGTCCAGCGGCTTTCTGGCGTTTGGCGGCGGCAAGCGATCGCGTTCCGCTGCGTTGCCCGACGGTACGCTGACCAGCAGGCAGGGGCTGTCGCGTAGCGCCGAGGCAAACGAGTGCCGCAGCAACTGCTTGCGAACCGTGGTGTCGCGATCGACCACCAGCACATTGGCCCGGCTGTCGCGCAGCAGCCGCGCCAGGGTGGGCCGCGCGCTGCCCGTGCCGAGATGCACGCGCACCCGCACGCCGTTGCCGATGCGCGCGGCGATGTCATCGAGCATCCGGATGGCGGCCGGCTCGGCCAGCGGCCGATTCGAGTACAGCGCCTCGATCATCAGGCCTTCGCTGACTTCCGGCAGCACGAACAGCAGGTGCAGTTCGGCGCCGCGCTGCTGCGCCAACGCCGCCGCTTCGCGCACGTGCTCGAGGTGACTTTCCTCGCCCGTGATCCAGCAGGCCACATGGCCGCCGGCCGTGGCCTGCGTGGCGATCGCCCGCGTGTCGGGCAACATCGTCAGCATCGGCGTGGCCGCCGTGCGCAGCACCTCCGTGCGCAGCGATACATGCAGCGGCCGCGGCAGGTAGCTGCGCACGCTCGGCGGCATCACCAGCATCGCCTGCGGATGCTGGCGGCAGAACTCGGCGATGCCGGTGGCGGCCGGACCGCTGAGCAGCTGCCGCTCGCTGTTCGGGTAGTGGGCGGATTCGGCGAAGAACGAATCGAGCGCCCGCGCTGCCTGCACGCCGTTGCCGCGCGGATGCACATGCAGCAGCGTCAGCCGCGCCTGCAGGCTGTCGACCCAGTTGGCGACCATCGGGATCGCGGCGTGACAGGCCTCGGAGAAGTTGGTGGCGAAGATCAGATGCGGGTTCGGGGTGCAGGACATCGGCAGCATGGCGGTTCCTCCGCTGATGGATTCGGGATGGCTGGGGGAAGGGTTCAGTAGACGAAGCCGTCGATGGCGCGGACCTCGGGCAGCGCCTTGCGCTGGTCGAGCATCTCTCGCAGCGTCAGCTCGATGCCGCGCGACAGCGCCGTCATCGGCGTGTCGTTGACGGTGTTCTCGAACGGGTCCTCGATCGCCTGGCTGGCGGTGTCGATGGCGATCAGGGTGAAGCTGATCAGCGCCGAGGCGATCGGCGTGAAGATGCCGAGGCCGGACACCAGCGCCAGCGGAATCAGCCAGCAGAAGGCATCGACCAGCATCCGCGGCAGGAAGCTGAACTGGCGCGGCAGCGGCGTGTTCTTGATCCGCTCGCAAGCGCCCTGGATGTTGGCCAGCGTGGTCAGGCTGCCGTCCAGCGCGCTCCAGCGCAGGCTGTCGATCAGGCCGAGCGCACGCGCCTCCTGCAACTGCTCGGCCACGCGCAAGGTCAGCGCATTCGGGATGTTGCCGTAGCCGCGCAGCGCTTCGGCCTCGGCATGGCCGAGCACGCCGACCAGCTCCGGGAACGGATTCTGGCGCCGCAGATGGCAGCGCAGCGCATGCACGAAGGCCACCTGATTGAGCACGATGCCGCTGCGCAGCGCGGTATGCCGGGCGTTGTCCGGATCGACATCGAGCGCCGTCAGCGCCTGCCGGGCCAGTGCCCGGGAGGTGTTGACCAGCTGGCCCCAGAGCTGGCGCGCTTCCCACCAGCGGCCGTAGGCGGCGTTGGCGCGGAAGGCAAGGAAGATCGCCAGCGCCGAGCCGAGCGTGCCGATCGGCAGCGCATCGAAGGCCAGCCAGTGCCAGTCGAGGAAGACGTAGAGGCCGGCCACCGCGCAATCAAAGGCCAGCAGCAGCATCAGGCGCTTGAAGGTGCGCGGCCAGAGCCGCTGCAACGGAACGCTTTCGCGAAGGATCATGACGACACCGGAAATCGGGGGACGTCGCCATTACAGTCAGCCGGGCGCGGCCTGTCTGCTATCGAGCCGTCATCGGATGGCCGCCCGTTTCGCAGCCTTGGATTGGCCGGCGGATGGCCCGAGGCTATCTTTCGATGGGTTCAGGAACCTGCGCGGCATCCGCCGATCAGAAGAAAATTCCCAATTCGCAAAACTGCCCGCATGGACCGTTTGAAGCTGCCGTTCGAAGTGCGCGGCAAGGTGGTGAAGCTGAGCTACGGCACGACGTTGTGGATCGCCGCGGCGATGCTGGTGATCCTGTTCGTGGCCGAGTGGTACTCGCATCTCGGCGTGTCGCTGGGGCTGCTGTACATCCTGCCGGTGGTGGTCGCGGCCACAGTGCTGACGCGCGGGCAGATCGTCATGGCGGCGATCGCCTGCGCCGCGCTGCGCGGCATCTACGTGACCAGCGAGCGCGAAGTCGAACAGTTGCTGCGCTTCATCATGGCCACCGTCGCCTATGCCGGCTGCGGCCTGCTGGTCGCCGAGATCAGCCGCACGCGGCGGGTGATCCTCGGCCACTACGCGCGGCTGCGTGCCGAACAGCAGCTGCGCCGTCGCGCCGAGCGCCAGTTGCGGCTGCTCGCCGAAAGCAGCCCGGCGGCGATCCTCACGGTGGCGGCCGATGGTCGCATCGTCGCCGCCAATCGCGCCACGCAGGACATGCTGGCGCTGGAGCCGGCGCAATCGCTGATCGGCCAGCCGGTGCGCGAATTCCTGCCGGTGCTGCACGACGCCCTGTCGGTCAGCGCAACGGTCGACGGCATGCGCACCTCGACCTCGACCTGGGGCCGGCGCGCCGATGGCAGCGGCTTCCCGGCGACGATCTGGTTCTCGGTCTACGGCAACCGCGAAGCCCGGCACCTGGCGGCGATCGTCGTCGACGTGTCCGACGAAGTCCGCGAGCGCGAGTACGCGCACTTCCAGGATCTGCACAAGTACAACCGGCTGCTGGCTGGCGCTGTGTCGCACGAGATCCGCAACCTGTGCTCGGCGGCCGGCGTGGTCAGCTCCAACCTGTCGCGCCACCCGGCGATGCAGGACGATCCCGATCTGGCCGCGCTGCGCAGTCTGGTGCAGGCGCTGCTCGAACTGGCCTCGTTCGACCTGCGCCGGCAGGCCAGCCCGTCGATCAGCCCGACCCGGCTGCAGACGCTGTGCAACGAGCTCGACGTGATCATCGCCCCCGACTGGTCGGACATCGACGGCGAGGTGCAGATCGACGTGCCGGCCAATTTCCCGCCGGTGCGCGCCGATCGCCACGCGCTGCTGCAGGTGCTGCTGAACCTGTCGCAGAACGCGCTGCGCGCCGTGGCACCGCAGCCGGTGCGGCGGCTGACGCTGAGCGCCCGGATCAGCGAAGGGCGCGCGGTGCTGCGGGTACAGGATTCCGGGCCCGGCCTTGCTCATCCGGAGCGCCTGTTCCAACCGTTCCGGCCCGGCGCCGATGGCACCGGCCTAGGGCTGTACATCTCGCGGACCCTGATGAGCCATCAGAACGGCCAGCTGCGCCACGTGCCAGGCACCGCCGGCTGCTGTTTCGAACTGCTGCTGCCGCTCGCGCAGGCCGACGAGGCCGCGCATGACTGAAACACCGGCGGCGATCCGGCTGTACCTGCTCGACGATCACACGCTGTTCCGCGAAGGCCTGCTGCGCCTGCTCGCAGCCGACCCGCGCTTCGTGGTCGTCGGCCAGTCCGGGCTGCTGGAACCGGCGCTGGCCGAGCTCGAACAGTTGCGCCCGGACGTGGTGATCGTCGATTACGACCTCGGCGAGCACAGCGCGCTGGACTTCATGCGCCGGCGCCCGGCCAAGGCCGGTGCGGCGCTGCTGGTCACCGCGGGCGTGCCGGAACGCGATGCGCTGGAGCTGATCCGCCTCGGCGTCTCCGGCATCTGCCGCAAGGAAGTGTCGACCGACGAACTCAAGGCCAGCATCCACGCCGTGGCGATGGGTCAGGTGCTGATCGAGCAGCGCTACCTGCAGTCGATCGTCGCTGCGAGTGCGGGCAGCGACCGGGTCAGCTTCACCGAACGCGAACGCGCGGTGCTGCGCGGCCTGCTGCAGGGCTACTCGAACAAGCAGATCGCGCGCCAGCTCGGCAGCTCGGAAAGCGCGATCAAGGCCAGCTTCCAGCAGCTGTTCAACAAGCTCGACGTGCGCTCGCGCAGCCAGCTGGTGATGGTCGTGATCCAGCAGTACGGCGATCTGATCTGAGACACGTCATTACGTCTTGCACCATCGGCGACAGCGCTGCGGCCTAGCGTTGGCGATGGCGATGCTGTCTGCGGGCCGCTGACATCTGAGCAACGTGCTTGTGTGGCGTGTGGCCGCCCGGCTCGCGCGCCCGCGAACCGACCCGGTGCCGATCGACCGCGCGTGTCAGCCGAAGAACGCGGCGATTCGCGCGGCCGTCACCGGTGCGCCAGCCGATCCGCGGGCGCGGGCACGGCGAATGCGGTCCTCCAGAGCATGCAAGCCAGACGCGTCGGCATTCGCCGATGCGCGGTATCCGCCTCATCTGGAGTCAAGCCATGCAGCCTTATCTTGCGATCTTCCTGATCGTTACGCCGCTCGTCCTCGCGGTCATCGACCGCATCCTGATGCCGGCGCGATGAAGACCCGCCCTGTGTCCGCCGCGATCATGAAGCCGATGCGCCACGAACCCTGGCTGTCGTCCCTCGCGCTCCTCCCGGTGCTGTCGGCGCGCGCAGCCGAGCGCGAGGATGGCGCGGCGGCCGCGACCGCCGGCAACCCGCTGCTGTGGCTCGCATTGCTGACGCTCGGCGCCGGCATCCTCTTCGTGTGCCTGCAATTGCTCAAGGTGCGCAAGGCGAAGCGGGAGAACACCCACTCGGCACTGAGCCGCGGCAACCAGAAAACCGAGCCCGGTTCTACCGACTCATCCAAGCGGTATTGACCGCGCATCGGCCTGACCGGTCAAGCGTGCCGAATCCAATCCGAAGTTGCGTACAAGGCGGAACGGCGGTCGATTGGACGTCGTCCGCTCTGATCTCGGTCATGACTCGTCCAGCAGCGTGGGCGATTCTCGCCAACACTCGGGACATGACGGCGCGCTTGTGAACCGGGCACGGCCGACTGTCCCGCAGAGGTGCATCCACGCGCTCTGCCGGGCGAGGCGATAACCAGCAACAGCCGCGCCCGTCCGGCAGCGATGCACGCGATGTGCCGATCGGGCACGGCGCGAAAGCCGATCGCTTCCGCCCTTGCCCGATCGTCCGCCGCGGCATGGCGGATTGAAGCGAGAGCGGGGTCGGCACCCGCCCCGCGCTGCTTAGGCCGCCCCTGCTTCCGCGTACTTCACGCGCAGCACCTTCTTGTCGAGCTTGCCGACGCTGGTCTTGTCGAGTGCTTCGACAAACAGCACGCGCTCCGGCACGCCGTACTTGGAGATCACACCCTTGTCGGCGAAGGTCATCATGTAGCGCTTGATCTCGGCTTCGTCGCCGGTCGCGTCCGGCTTCAGCACGATCAATGCGACCGGGCGTTCGCCCCACTTCGGGTCCTTGATGCCGATGACGGCGACTTCGCTGACCGTCGGGTGGGCGGAGATCAGATTTTCGAGATCGAGCGACGACACCCATTCGCCGCCGGTCTTGATCACGTCCTTCACGCGGTCGGAGATCACCAGCACGCCATCGTCGCCGAAGGTGCCGATGTCGCCGGAGTGCATCCAGCCGCCTTTCCACAGTTCTTCGGAGGCGTTGGGGTTCTTGTAGTAGCCCTGCGTGGTCCAGACCGAGCGGAACACGATTTCGCCGACGGCCTTGCCGTCGTTCGGCAGCACGTTGACCTGATCGTCGATCGTGCGCACGTCGCACAGCAGCGCCGGCCGGCCGGTGCGCACGCGCAAGCTGGCCTGGTGGTCGCTGTCGCCGCCGAGCTGGTCGGTGGGGATGTGGTTGATGACCTGCAGCGGGCCGGTTTCGGACATGCCGTAGCCGGTGAAGACGTCGATGCCGCGATCGAGCGCGGCCTTGGCCAGGCCCTTCGGAAGCGCGGAGCCGCCGATCAGCACCTTCCAGCGCGACAGGTCGACACCCTTCGCGGCCGGGTGGCTCAGGATCATGTGCAGGATCGTCGGCACGCAGTGCGAGTACGTGACGTTTTCCTTCGCCAGCAGCTGCAGCAGCATGTCCGGCGTGTAGCGTCCGGCGTAGACCTGCTTGATGCCGAGCAAGGTGGCGACATACGGCATGCCCCAGGCGTGGACGTGGAACATCGGCGTGATCGCCATGTAGACGTCGTCCTGATGGATGCGGCCCTGTACGCCGGCGGTGCCGAAGGTCGAGGCCACGGCGAGCGTGTGCAGCATCATCTGGCGGTGGCTGTAGTACACGCCCTTCGGCAGACCGGTGGTGCCGGACGTGTAGAACGTCGACATCCGCGTGTTCTCGTCGAACTCCGGGAACGTGAAGTGATCGCCGGCCTGCGCCAGCAGGGATTCGTACTCGCCCACGAACGGCAGCTTCGAGGCCGGCTTCGAACCGTCATCGGAGATCAGCACGAAGGTCTTCGCGGTTTCGAGCTTGTCATGCAGGCTTTCGAGCACCGGCACGAAATCGGTGGCGACCAGCACCATGTCGGCAGCGGCATGGTTCAGGGTGTAGAGGATCTGGTCCGGGCTCAGGCGGATGTTCACGGTCTGCATCACGCAGCCGAGCATCGGAATCGCGAAATAGAGTTCGAGATAGCGGTGGCTGTCCCACTCCATCACGGCAATGGTCTGGCCCGGCTTGGCGCCGAGCGCGGTCAATACGTTGGCCAGGCGGTTCACGCGCGCGACGAACTGCGGATAGGTGAAGCGCGCCTGATCGCGATAGACGATTTCGTGCTTCGACGCGCGGGCGATCGGGCTGGTCAGCAGGTGCTTGATCAGCAGCTGGTAGTCGTAGGCGCTGGTAGTGCGTTCGATGTTGTTGAAGCTGTTCACGGAAGTGATCTCGTCAAGGCAGTGAATGGAGTGATGACGCGCGACCGATCGCTCAGCCGGCGCGCCGCTCAGGGCAGTTGCTGCAGGAAAGCGTCGATCAGCGGATTGACCGCTTCGGGATGCGTCAGATTCGCGGCGTGACCGGCACCGGGAATCACTTCGAGCCGGGCGCCGGGAATGGCATCGACCATGGCCTGCGCGCGAGCCACGCTGATCGCGACATCGTCCGCGCCGTGGATCGCCAGGGTCGGGGCGCGAATCGCGCGGACGGACTCGCTGATGTCGTCGCGCTCGCCCAGCGTGGCGAAGCACGCCGCGAGGTTGTGCGGCTGCCACGTGGCCCACTTCGCACGCCATTCGGCGGCACCATTCCAACCGTTGCCGAGGATGATCTGCTCGATGATGGTGGCGGTCTGCTCGGACAGGCCGTTCCGGCACCAGTCGTCGATCATCGCCAGGTAGCCCGGCATCTTGGTGGCGTCTTCGGGGCCGGACTGGGTGTCGATCAGCACCAGCGCGCGTACCACCTGCGGGTGACGCAGGGCCACGCGCTGGCTCAGGTAACCGCCCTGCGACATGCCGATCAGCACCGCCTGCTCGATGCCGAGATGCCGAAGCAGCGCGGCGGCATCGTCGGCGGAGTCGTAGTAGCTGAACGGGGCGATGCTGTCGCCGGCGGTCTGGCCATGGCCGCGCTCGTCCCAGGCGATGCAGCGGTAGCGGTCGCGGAATGCGGCGACCTGCGGCGCGAACATCGCGTGGTCCATCAGCAGGCCATGCGAGAACAGCAGGGCCGGGTGGTTGCCGCCGCTGTCCTGATAGAACAGCCGCTGGCCGTTGACGTGGGCGTGGGGCATCGCGCTCCTCGAAAGTGAAGAAATAGTCGTTGTTTTCCGCAGGGCTCGCGATCTCGCCCTGTTTCCAAAACTATAACCCGCGGCGATGCGCCGGCGACGCCGCTCCCGCAGCGATCAGCCGGGCTTCAGGAACGCGAACAGCGCGCGCCGTTCGGCGAGCGTCATCGCCTTCATCTTGCGGATGTTTTCGGCCGGAATGCCGTCCGGGTCCGGGTGCGCGTCGATGGCCGCTTCGACGCTGTCCTCACGCAGGATGTGCAGCAGTGGCACTGGCGAGCGATTGGTGAAGTTTTCGGCATCGGTCGGCAACGTGCCGTCGAACTGGTAATCCGGATGGAAGCTCGCCACCTGGAACTCGCCGGTCCACTCGTACTGGTCGAGCAGGGCGTCGACCTGATCGAGAAAATCGTTGTAGTCGGCGAAATCCGCCAGCATCTTCGGAATCGCGATCAGTGTGGTTTCGAGATCGCGCGCCGGGGTCTCGTTCAGCCGGGTCAGCTCCAGCTGAAGCTCGGTCAGCAGGTCGATGTCGGTCGCGGCCTCGCTGACCACGATCCGGATGCGGCCATTGCGAAACGGGTGCCCGGCGAACGGGCACAGGTTCAGGCCGATGACGATGGTTTCGAGCCAGCCGCGTACGGCCACCTCGACCGGATGCGGCGCCGGAGCCGACATCAGCGATCGTCCCGCAGCTGCTTCAACATGGTTTCGATGTCCTGCAGCACCGCCAGCGGATCATTGGCTTCGAGCAGCTTCTGCTTGCGCTCCGGCGACACCGGCAGCAGTTCGGCCAGCCGGTAGCCGACCCATGCGGCATCGTCGAGCCGGGCCGGCTTGGCGAAGTTGTCCTCGCCGATTTCCTTGATCAGGTCGGTCAGCAACTGCTGCAGCGGCTCGAAGCGTTCCGGCAGCGACATCGGGTCCGGCGGGTCGAGGTATTCGATCGTGCCGATGATCAGGCCGTCCGGCCGGGTGCGCCGTTCCAGCAGCCGGAACACGCTTTCGCCCTGCGACTGCAGGTTGAACAAACCGGGGTTCGGCACATCCCACTCGACGATGCGCGCGGAACAGCCGATGTCCGACGGAATCGCCGGCGTGCCGGCTTCGAAGCCGGCCTTGATCAGGCAGACGCCGAACACGCTGTTGTCGCGGATGCAGGCCTTGGTCATGTCGACGTAGCGCGGCTCGAAGATCCGCAGCGCCAGCTTGCCGGCCGGATACAGCACGGTGCCGAGCGGGAAGATCGGGATCTCGATGACCGTGGGGATGCGCATCGGGTTGGGGCTCGCCATCTCGCGTGACCGCGTTACAGGCCGCCGCAGCCGATCAGGCCACCGTCGACGGTCAGCGTGGTGCCGGTGACATAGCTCGCGGCAGGCGACACCAGATACAGGATCGCCGGGGCGATCTCGGCCGGCTGCGCCACGCGGTTCAGCGGAATCTGCGGCAGCACCTGCTTCAGCAGCTGCTCGTTCTTGGTCAGCGCCGAGGCGAACTTGGTTTCGGTCAGGCCGGGCAGCACGGCGTTGCAGCGCACGCCCCACGGCGCGCATTCCTTGGCGAAGGCCTGCGTCAGATTGATCACGGCCGCCTTGGTGATCGAATAGATGCCCTGGAACATGCCGGGCTTCACGCCGTTGATCGACGCGATGTTGACGATGGCGCCGCCGCCGCCGCGCTTCATCAGCTTGGAGGCCAGCGCGGCGAGCTCGAAATAGCCCTTGATGTTGACCTGCATGGTCTTGTCGACCATCGACATGTCGGTATCGCTGATGTGGCCGAAGTACGGGTTGGTGGCGGCGTTGTTGACCAGGATGTCGAGCCGGCCGAACTGGCTGTCGATGTCGGCGATCAGCGCCTTCAGCGCCGCCGATTCGCCCTGATGCGCAGCGATGGCGGTGGCCTTGCCGCCGCTGGCGACGATGCTGGCGGCGACCTTGTCCAGATCTTCCTGCTTGCGGCTGGAGATCACGACATGCGCGCCCTGCTCGGCCAGCAGGCGGGCGGTGGCCTCGCCGATGCCGCGCGAGGCGCCGGTGATCAGGGCGACCTTGCCGGTCAGGTCAAAAAGTTGAGTCGCCACGGCTGCTCCTGTTGCGTATTTTGGGTGCGGCGAGTGTAGCCGCTCGCTACCCACGATGAAGACCGGTGGAGGCCGGAACGCGATGACCGAGCAGCAGTTCGAGACCCTGGTGCAACGCCTGACCGAGCGCGCGCAGCGACAGCCGCTGCGCTATCGGCTGGAACTGCTGGGGCTGGCAGCGATCGGGTATGTCTATGTGCTGGTGCTGGTGGT
Organism: Nevskia sp.; assembly: GCF_021732705.1. Lineage (GTDB taxonomy): Bacteria > Pseudomonadota > Gammaproteobacteria > Nevskiales > Nevskiaceae > Nevskia. The sequence goes on from NZ_JAKFUM010000006.1 coordinate 44,697, forward strand.
CATCGCGCTGGCGTTCAGCATCGGCATCGCCGTGATCTGCCTGCTGCAGCCGATCCTGCTGGTCAAGCTGCTGAAGGTGGTCTGGTTGCCGGTGTGGTTCGCATGGTCGGTGCTGAGCGCGCTGTGGATTCGCTTCGATCCGCCGCAGGGCCGCGAGCTGAAGCCGGCCGAAGCCCCGGAACTGTTCGCGGAAATCGCCCGGATTCGCGCCGCGATTCCCGGTCCGGCGCCGCATCACGTGCTGATCACCGAGGATTTCAATGCCGCCGTCACCGAGCATGCGCGGCTCGGGCCGCTGGGCTGGTGGCGCAACTATCTGATCCTCGGGCTGCCGATGATGTCGGCGCTGTCGCCGGATCAGTTCCGGGCGGTGCTGGCACACGAGTTCGGCCACTTCGGCGCGGGCGATTCGCGGATGACGGGCCGGATCTACCGCATGCGCATCCTGTGGGGCCGCCTGCAGGGACAGTTCGAGCAGCGCGGCGGATTCTTCTTCCGGCGATTCTTCGCCTGGTTCGGACCGAAGTTCAATGCCTACTCGTTCGTCATGGCGCGGGCCCAGGAATACGCCGCCGATGCCGCCAGCGCGCGGCTGGTCGGCGCACGGCCGGCGGCCGAAGCGCTGATGCTGGCGCGACTCGGCAGCGCCTATCAGCAGCAGCAGGTCTGGCAGCCGCTGTGGAAGCGGGTGCGCGACGAGGCGCAGCCCAGCGTGCTGCCGAATGCGCAACTGCTGCAGGCGCCGCCGCGCTACACGGAGTGGGGCGAGGCCGGCAGCCAGCTCGATCGTGCGCTGAAGGTCCGTACCGCATGGTCCGACACCCATCCGGCGCTGGTCGACCGGCTGGCCGCGATCGGGCAGGCCCCGGTACTGCCGACGGAGTCCGGACCGTCCGCCGCAACCGTGTTTCTCGGCGCCAGCGCCGAGCGTATCGCCCGCGAGTTCGACGAGCGCTGGAAGGCCGATATCGCCGAGCCGTGGCGCGATCTGCACCAGCGCCGCCAGCAGGAGCAGCAGGAACTGGCCGATCTCGATCGCGCCGCAGCGGAGCAGCCGCTGGAATGCGAGGCGAGCTACCGGCGCGCGTCGCTGACCGAACTGCTGCATGACGATCCGGCCGATGCGCTGCCGCAGGTGCAGCAGCATCTCGAGCGCTTCCCCGACGATGCCGGGGCGATGTTCATGCTCGGCCGCCGCCTGCTCGCGCGCGACGACGATGCCGGCCTCGACTGGCTCACACGGGCGATGCAGGCCGATGCCGAGGCGATCAAGCCCGGTGCCGAACTGGCCTGGGACTACCTGATGAAGCACGGACGCGAGGCTGAAACCGAGCCGTTCGTGCAGGCCTGGCGCGAACGCGAGGCGCTGGAGCAGCAGGCGATGGCCGAACGCGCGCAGTTCGTCGCCACCGACGACTATCTGGGCCATGCGCTGGACGAGGCAGCACTCGACACGCTGCGCACGGCGAGTCGCCGCCTGCGCTGGCTCGGCACGGTCTGGCTGGTGCGCAAGAAAGTGACGGTGTTCCCGGATCGGCCGGCCTGGCTGCTGCTGGCGAAGCCGAACTGGCTCTCGCTCATCCGTCAGGCCACGGCGCTGGCAGAACTGCGGTCGACGCTCGCGCTGGACCCGTCGATCACCGTGGCCGTCTACAGCAGCGATCTGAAAGCGCTGTTCAAGAAGGTCCGGAAGGTCGACGGCAGCCTGGTCTACCGAGCCTGAACGGCACGGACCCGGCCGCGGCCGCTACAGGATCGAGTAGACGACGAAGAAGCCGGTGGTGACCAGCACGGTCATGGCCGCCAGAAACAGGTATTCGACCGCCGACAGCAGCTGCGCGGTCAGCCGGCGGCTGCTGGTGCGCAGGCCCCAGACGATCAGGTAGCAGCAGATCAGGAACATCAGCGCGTTCAGCGCAAGGACGTCGTCGGCAACGGTCTCGATCTTCTGCGAGCGGCTGAACGCGTTGACGGCGCCGAGCAGGCCGACGCAGATGCCGGTCATGCTGGTGGCGGCGCTGAGCATCCGTTCGAGGATGCGCTCGTGGCGCGCGTCGTCCTCGGCGCTGATCGGATCGTGCAGGCTCATCGGCGGCGATCGGTGCCCGGCTCAGACGCGGGACTTGGCGATGACCCGCTCGCTGACCTGCGCCAGCACGGTCACGAACAGGCCGAAGGCCTTGAACTTCGGATTCGTGGTCTGGCCCAGCTTGTAGCGGTAGTAGATCTGCTGCGCGATGACGCCGAGGCGGAACAGGCCGAACACGTAGTACCAGTCGGCGTTCGGGATCGCGCGGCCGGTCTTTTCCTCGTAGTGCCGGATGATCTCGGCGCGCGTCAGCATGCCGGGGATGTTCGACGGCTGCATGCGGATCGCCTGCATCTCCGGCGGATCGCCGGCTTCGACCCAGTAGGCGAGCGACGAACCGAGATCGAGCAGCGGGTCGCCGAGCGTGGCCATTTCCCAGTCGAGCACGCCGATGACGCGCATCTGGTCGTCCGGCGACAGCACGACGTTGTCGAAGCGGTAGTCGTTGTGGATGATCGCCGGTCGCGCCGAATCCGCCGGCTGGTGCTCGGCGAGCCAGCGGATGATCGCGTCGTAGCTCGGGATGTCATCGGTGATGACGCGGCCGAAGCGCTCGCTCCAGCCGCTGACCTGGCGGCCGACGTAACCGGCCGGCTTGCCCATGTCGGCAAGCCCTGCGGCTTCGTAATCCAGCTCGTGCAGCGCAATCTGGGTGTCGATCAGGTTCAGGCACAGCTGCCGCGCGCGGGCCGGATCGTAGCCAACGCCCTTGGGCAGGTCGCGGCGCAGGATGACGCCGGTGAGCTTGTCCATCACGTAGAAATCCGAGCCGATCAGGCTCGTGTCCTCGCAGTAGGCCAGCGGCTTCGGGCAGGCGAAATGCGGATTCAGCCGGGCCAGCACGCGGAACTCGCGGCCCATGTCATGCGCGCCCTTGGCCTTGGTGCCGGACGGCGGTCGGCGCAGGATCATCTCGCGGCCGCCGACGGTCAGCTGATAGGTCAGGTTCGAGGCGCCGCCGGGAAACTGCCGCAGCTCCAGCGGACCATCGGCCAGCCCTGGAATCCGCGACTGCAGGAACGGCAGGATCGCCTGCGGATCGAAGGCGTTCTCGTCGCGCACGGCGCCGGCGGAATCGAGCGGAACGGTCGGGATGTCGGTCATCGGCAGGCGGGACGGGCAGGGCGCGGCAAGGCGCGGGCAGGCGGCGATGATAGCAATGCCGTTCGGGCCGTCGTGCAGGCGTGTGCAGGGTGCCGCGCCGCTGGCGCGGGCTCAGCGCACGCGGTGCTTGTGCAGATAGACGCGCAGCGCATCGACCGACATCGCCGGCGCGAAATACCAGCCCTGCACGTAGTCGATGCCGAGATTGGCCAGATATTCGAGCTGCTCGATGGTCTCCACCCCTTCCGCCACCACCTGCAGCTGCAGGCGGCGCGCCATCGCGAGCATGTCGTTGACCAGCCCGGCGGTGATCGATTCGGTGCCGATCGAATCGATGAAGGCCTTGTCGACCTTCAGCAGATCGAACTTGAACTGAGCGAGATAGCGCAGCGACGAGTAGCCGGTGCCGAAGTCATCGAGCGCGATGCGGGCACCGCTGCGGCGCAGTGCCCGGATCACCTCGTGCACGGTCTTGTTCGATGCCGCCAGCAGCTCGCGCTCGGTGACCTTGAACACGAGGCGGCCGGACGAGAACGGCTCGGCGAAGATGTCCTCGATCAGGCTCGGCAGCGTCGCGTCGGTGAAGTGCTTCGGGCTCAGGTTCAGCGCGATGTAGAAATCCGGGTTTTCCTTCATCACGTCGTGCAGGTCGCTGCGCACGCGCTGCATCAGCCAGTGCGTCATCGGGATGATGAAGCCGGTTTCCTCGGCCATCGGCACGAAGACGCTCGGCAGGATCATGCCGCGCATCGGATGCTGCCAGCGCAGCAGCGCCTCGGCACCGACCACGCGCAGGCTGCCGGCCGCGTGGATCGGCTGGTAGTGCACGCGCAGCTCGCCGTTGTCGAGCGCATCGCGCAGCTGCGCGTCCATCGAACGCTCGCGCCGGTCGAGGTGCGACAGCACGAGGAACAGCGGCAGCGACATCGCCAGACCGAGTGCGACGAACAGCGTCGCGTTTTCCCACCAGCGGTGCAGCATCGCGCCGCGCGGCCCGGTGACCACGGCGCGGAAGCCATAGCGCTGCGAGACCCGGCTCACGTTCAGGGAATCGCCGTCGTCGACCACTGCGGCACTGCCGGCGCGGGCCAGCACTGCACCGTCCTTGCGCTCGATCCGCAGCGCCAGGTTGTTCTCGCCGATGGCGTCGCGGATCGGCTCCAGCAGTTGCCGCGGATTCAGCAGCAGATTGACCGCAACCCCGCCGCTGACGCCGTGGAAGACGATGATCGACACCTCCTGTTCCAGGGTCAGATCCGGCGCGGCGATGTGGATGCCGTCCTGCGGCCAGACCTGATGATCCGGGTTGGTGATCGTCACCGGGCGCTCGAGGACGCGGACGCTGGTGCATTGCACCGAGCCGTCGTAGATCAGCCCGGCTTCGCGAAAGTACAGGGAGTTGTAGACCGCCTTGCGCAGGGTTTCGAAGCTGGCCTGCGTGCAGTTGCGGTCGAGATGCGTGGCCAGATCCTGCAGCGTGGATTCGGCGTTGCCGAAGATTTCGTCGGAGCGGCGTTCGATCAGGCTGGCATAGCTTGCGAGCCGCTGTTCGGCTTCGCGCACGGCCTGACGATAGGTCACGGCGAGGGTCAGCAGCGGCGGCAGGATGCCGGCCACCACGGCGGCAATGGCGATCCAGGCCAGCCTTCGTCTGCGCCGCTTCATTCTCCTTCTGGACTCCGTGAAAGGTTTGGGTTCGAACCACCGTCGAACACGGCATTCCGTCGTCCCGACACGATATCGTCGGCAGCCGCCGGGAGCCAGCGTTGCCCGTGCCTAGCGGGTGTGGTCACTGTCACCGGCGGCAGCAGGCGGGGGATGACCGGGGCCGTGATGGTGCTTGGCATCCTCCTTGTCCTGCAGCGCGCCGCGCAGCTGATCGACGTTCTCGCGCAGGATGTCGGCCACCAGTTCGTCGGTGCGCGGGTCGGCCAGCACCTCGTGCGCGAGGCTCAAGCCGGCATCGATGACGCTGGCGACGATGTCGTTGTAGAACGGCAGCCGGCTCAGCGTCTTGGTGCGCGGGTTCTGCTTCAGCTTCTCGGCAATCATCGCCCGCAGCTCGCGATCGTTCTCCTCCAGCGCCCGGGCAATGTTGCGGGTGTAGGTGCCCTTCTTCAGCACGTCCGACACTTCGGCCAGCACGGCGAGGGTGATCATGCCGCCGATCGCCCGCATGATCGCGTCCTTGAAGCGATTGACCAGGCGGTAGGTGAATTCGTCGCCCAGCGCGCGGTCGGCGGCCATGCCGAAGCGCGACAGCAGGATCACGATGCGGATGACGCGGAACAGCCGGAAGCCGCGCAGCGCGGGCTCCGACACCGGAATCATGCCGAGCACTTCGTACCAGTTGCGCGCGAGGTAGCCGCGGGTCCAGCCGACGGCCTGCCAGCGCCACAGGAATTCGGCGGCGAAGATCGCGCAGATCGCGTAGTCGGCGCGGATCAGCAGGCGACTCTGTTCCGGCGTCACATTGCCCCAGGTCTCGTAGCTCAACAGGCCGATCGAGATCAGCGCAAGGATCAGCAGCAGCCAGTCGAGCAGCGGCACGCGCGCCATCATGCCGGGCGCGGGCGGGGCCGGTGCGGCGGAGGATTCCGGGGTGCGATCGGTCATCGGGAGCGAAGGGTTCGGAGCAGGCGGGCGGACCTGACGAGTGTATGCAAGCGCCTGCCGGAATTCGCCTGCCGCAGCCGTTGCGGCCATGCACGGCGAGATGCGGCACGGCACCGTGCCTTGACAGCCGGCAGCGCGCGCCACGAAATGCCGGCATGAACACCGAAACGCCGCTGTGGATCACGCATCCCGCCTGCACGCTGCACGAGATGGGGCCGTCGCATCCGGAATCGATCGCGCGTCTGCATGCGATTCAGGACCGGATGATCGCCAGCGGCCTGCTGCCGATGTTCCGGCCGCTGACCGCGCCGTTGGCGCCGCGCGAGGCGCTGGTGCGCGTGCATGACGAGCGCCTCGTCGATGCGCTGCTGGCGGCCAAGCCGACCGAGGGCTACATCCGCGTCGATCCCGACACGGCGCTGAACGCGCACAGCTCGGAAGCGGCGCAGGCGGCGGCCGGTGCCGTGATGCTGGCGGTCGACGAGGTGCTGGCCGGCCGCGCGCATTTCGCGTTCTGCGCGGTGCGGCCGCCCGGTCATCACGCCGAGCGTCGTCGGGCGATGGGCTTCTGCCTGTTCGACAGCATCGCCGTCGGCGCGGCGCACGCACTGGCCTGCGGGCTGGCGCGCGTCGCGATCCTCGATTTCGACGTGCACTACGGCAACGGCACCTCGAACATCTTCCGCGACGACCCGCGGGTGATGGTCTGCAACACCTATCAGGACCCGTTCTACCCCGGCTGGGTCAGCGATCCGGACCGCCCGCACATCGTCGATGCGCCGCTGAAGCGCGGCGACGGCAGCGCCGAATTCCGGGCAGCGGTCACTTCGCGCTGGCTGCCGGCGCTCGAAGCGTTCGAGCCGCAGCTGATCCTCGTGTCTGCCGGCTTCGATGCCCATGCCGCCGATCCGCTGGCCGGGTTGCAGCTCGGTTACGCCGACTACGCCTGGATCGGCGACCAGATTCGCGGCTGGGGCGAGCGCTGGAGTCAGGGCCGCGTCGTGGCATCGCTCGAAGGCGGCTACGACCTGCATGCGCTGGCCCGCTCGGTCGAGGAATTCGTCAGAGCGTCCGCGTTCTGAGCCATTCGCGGGCGATAGTGCCCGGACATCGAAAGATCAGGAAAATTTGATTTCCCGGCGACGCGTCGGGTCCTTAATGTCGCGGTATCGGCGAAGGAATCGCCAGACAAGGATGTTCAACGTGCCGCACCAGCCGATTGCCTGGAGTTTTCGCCGCAACCTGTCCCGTCTGTGTGTCGCCGAGCCCGAAGCCGCCGGTGGCCTCGCCGCCGCGACCGATCGCGGTGCCGAACCCGATCCACGGCGCAGCGAACGCCAGACCCGGGCCGAGCCGGCCGCCCATGCCGGCGAACGACACCTGCCGCGCGGCCGCTGAGCTGCAGCCGCGCCTCGCTCGATGATCGATCCGCCGTCACGCCGCGGCGTGACCGCATGAGCCGGCGGCGCGTGCCTCAGGCCTGTTCCAGCGCCGCCTTGCGCTTGCTCAGCAGCAGGACACCGACCAGTACCGCCAGCGTCAGCGCGAAGCCGATTTCGGTCAGCAGATCGTTGCGCAGGGTGCGTTCGAGGAACCAGAACGCGCCGGCCAGAAACACGAAGCTGCCCAGCGCCAGGTGCACGCGCGGATACCACGGACGGCGGGCGAGGGCGGCCAGCACCGGCACCACGGCGCAGACCAGCAGCAGCTGGAAGAACTCGATGCCGACATTGAAGCTCAGCAGGCCGATCAGGTTCAGCTTGCTGTCGGCGCCGACGCTTTCAGCCAGCGCGCCGGCAAAGCCGAAGCCGTGGATCAGGCCGAAACCGAATGCCAGCACCGGACCATGCTTCGCGCGCCGGGTCCTGAGCGCGACGATGCCGACATAGGCGATCGTCGCCGCGATCAGCGCCTCCACCCAGTTCGGCGGCGGCGTCACCAGCCCCTGCGAGGCCAGACCCAGCGTGATGCTGTGCGCCACGGTGAACGCGGTGACCGTGAACGCGAGTTGCTTCAGGTTGCCGGACAGCAGCACCAGCCCGAGCAGGAAGATCAGGTGATCCCAGCCGATCGCGATGTGATGCACGCCGAGCTTGAAGAATGACCAGACCGTCGGGCTCTGCCGGGTCTGCTCCGGTTGCGCGGCACCGCTGCGCGCGCCGATTTCGAGGACCACCGGGGGGGCGGCCGCCGGCGCATCAGCCGCCGCCAGCGCCACTTGCGCCGTCGCCGAGGTGATCGCCGGCGGGCCTTCGGCACGCGGCGTGAAATCGGTCATCGACTTCGTGCGGCTGATCGCCGGCACATCGGACGACACGATCCGGACGCCGGCTGCCGCACTGATCGAAACCTCGCGCCAGCCCAGCCGCTCCGGATTGCCATCGCGATAGGCCAGTGCGACGGCAGCGTCGGTCAGCGCCAGCGGCGCCTTCATTTTCGCCAGCAGCCGCAGCGTCGTCAGGCCGGATTGGCCGGGCGAGAGCGCCCAGCTCTGACTTTCCAGTTCCAACGAAAGCGGCTGGCCACCGACCTCGACCACGATCTTGCCCGGCACATCCTTGGCCCAGCGTTCGGCATAGGTCGCCCATTCGCCATCGGCGATCTCGCCGTTGCCGTCGGTATCGGCTTCGGAGCCGGCTTCCAGCGTCGGGATCTCGGCCAGATCCAGCAGGTAGTCGAGATGCACCTGATCCGGCGCCACCACGATCGCCGCCTCGCGGTTGAACGCGTTCTGGCCAAGCGGGTGGGCGTGGGCCGTGCCGAAGCCGGCCACGGCAAGGGCTGCGCTGGTGGCAAGCGCCCGGAGCAGGCGATGGCTGGGGCAGAGGGTCATCGGAATTCTCGAACGTCGGATCAGGGCTTCGGCTTGCCAGCGTTCAGCGAGGTGGTGGTTCCGGCCTTCAGCTTCTCGAGCGCGTTTTCGCCCAGCGGCTCGCCGGCCGCCAGCGCGGCGTCGTACACGTTCTTGTAGATCGCCTTGCTTTCGCTGTTCGGACGAATCTCCAGATCGACCGCCGCATACTTCGCCGCGGCGTCGAAATCACCCTTGGCCATCTTCAGGATCGCCAGCGGGCGTACATAGCCGTAGAAACCGGTGTTGTAGGACCACTCGTAGAACTTCTCGGCGGCGCGGCGCAGCTGTTTCGCTTCCTTTACGTCGCCGCGGCGTTCGCGCAAGTCGGCCAGTTTCACCTGATAGTCCGCGTTCGGCCATTCGGTTTCGATCAAGGCGCGAAGCAGGTCCTCGGCGTCCTGATCGCGGCCTTCATATTGGGCGATGTCCGACAGGCCTGCCCGGGCTTGCGCGAAGGTCGGTTCCAGATTCACCGCTTCGTTGTAGTACTGCTTGGCAACCGCCAGCTTGCCGAGCTTGGACTGCACGTCGCCCTGCACGGAATAGACATAGGCCAGACGCAGGCGTGGCAGCGGCTTCGGGAACCGCGCCTCCGGCGCCCGCTTCAGCAGTTCCGAGGCCTGTTCCAGGTCACCGGAAATCTCGGCCCAATAGGCGAGGCCGATGAAATTGTTGGGGACGCGGGGTTCGTCGGAAACCAGCTTGCGCAGATAGATCTCGCCAGCGTTCAGATCGCCTGCCTGCACGGCTGCTTCGCCCGCGATCGCCATCAGGCCCGTTTCGTTCTGGTACTTGCGCAGCGCCTTCTCGGCCACGGCGCGGGCTTCGACGAAACGGTGCTGTGCCGCCAGCAGTTTGGCACGCGCCGCGAACAGTTCCGGAATGGCGGTGGCGCCGTCTTCGGTGCGGGTGCGGGTCGCAATCAGCGACTCCGATGAGTCGATCACCGCCATCGCATTGGCGAAGTCGCGCCCGTCAGCCGTGACTTTCGCGCGGTTCAGCATGGCTTCGACCAGCGTCACCGCGTAGTCGAGGTCCGTGCGCCGCTGCGAGCCCTGCTGCTGCACAAGATCGATCTGGTGATCGAAGTACTTCAGTTTCTTGACGCCGGCGGCATTGATGTACGGCAGCCGCTCATTGCCACCTTGCAGGAAGTACCAGGCCGCGCCGGCGAGGCCGATCATGGCCACGACGCCAACGGCGAGCCATCGGAACTTGCGCTTTTCAACAGCCATCATGTGTCTCCACCCGCAGGGCGGGTTTGCTTCGAATTCGGGAAAGATGCCGCGACGCGGCACCGCAAATGAAAATGGCGGGAAGAGTACGAAACTCTCCCCGCCACTGTGTCACGCAACTTGTCTCGATGAAACGGTCAGACCAGCGACGTTGCCCTGTTGCCGGCCTGCCGTTTCTCGGTCCGACGCCCGATTACGGGTTGGTCGGGCCGAAGCCGTTGTCGCCAGCTTCGCCGTGCAGCGGGTTGAAGCCGATGTACGGGAACGTGTTGCGGAGGTGCTGCTGTTCGCTGTTCTGCGTCGCGACGTTGGCAACATCGCCAGCCGGCTCGATCCAGTCGGTGCCCTGCAGCACCAGGAACACGCGGCTGTCTTCGCACGGGGTCAGCACGTTCAGGCTCAGACGGCCGAGCAGGCCATCCGACTCACCCGGACGCAGCAGACCAGCGACGCCACCGTTGATGAGGTTGCCGATCAGGCCGCCGTTCAGGATGCCACCGGCGACGTTCAGCTCTTCGCAGTTCACAGCGCGGCGAGCAAAGCCGTTCGGGAACGCAGCGCTCGGCGGCGTCCAGCGCGGACCGGAACCCGGAACCACGTTGGCGATGCCCGGCAGAACCAGCGTGTCCGGGAACTTCACGTCAGCCGTTTCACGCGTGATGCGAATCACGATGTCGGTGACGTCGTCCGCCGGACGGCGGCCGTTCTGGAGACCCCACTGGTGCAGAGCCAGCGTCGGCGAGTTGTTGTTCGCCGCGGCGGCGCCCGGACGGGCAGCGCCCGGAGCCGAGTCGAACGTCGTGTTGAGGTTGATGCGCAGGTAGTCCGGCAGCGCCAGCTGAGCCTGGAGGCGACGGTTCTGGTTCTGGCTGAGGCTTGCGAACTGGCCCTGGTACAGCGGCACGCCGTTGATGCCGAAGCTGTTGAAGCCCAGGACGGTCAGGATCGCCTGACGGGCCTGAACGGTGTTGCCACCGCCGATCAGCAGGTTCGACAGACCACCCAGCAGACCGCCGAGCAGACCACCACCGCTGTTGTTGGCGCCAGCCGGCGTCGGGGTCAGGAAGTCGAGGTACATACGATCCCACAGGCGGAAGTCATGTTCCGGACCCGTTGCGTTGTGCAGGTCCTTCAGCGTTGCGGTGCTGATCGGGTTGCTGCTGGCCGGGACGGTGACGCCGGTGCCTTCGAAGTCAGCCGGGACGAGGTGCGGATACACGCCGTTCGGGTACTGCGCGCTGACCTGCAGCATCGGCTGCTGGAACACGAAGACCGTCGCGGTGATCTGCTGGCCCATGCGCTCGAACTGGTGCCACGGACCGGTGGCGGTCTGCTGGTAGCCATTGAACGCGGTGGAAGCCGGACGCGACACGGTGCCCCAGGTGCCAATCAGGTTGCCGTTGATGGCGCCGCCGAGGCTCTGATCCGGGATGCCCGGGCCACGGAGGAGCGAACCCGGAATCGAAACGGCGAACAGCGAGCCGTTGAAGCCGCCGAAGGTGTCGATGCCCGAACGGCCGTTGAGCTGGACCGGACGGCCGCGCAGACCGCCGATGATGTCACCGGTGATGCCGCGGAACAGATCCTGCGTGTGGTTCGGCTGGTTGTCCGAGCCGGTGGTGAACGCCGCCGGAGCGGTCATGCCGGTACGCAGCGACTGCACCGTGCGCGAACGGGCGTTGGCGTTGAGGCCAATGCGGAGAATGGCCTGCGTGGCGTCGGTGATGAACGAGTCATCGGCGATGCCGGCGTAGCACTTCACTGTGCCGTTGTCGAAGATGTAGTTGTCCTGCACGTCCGTGCCGAGACGAGCCGCATTCGGGCTCGAAGCCGAGCTGGTCGCAGCGCCGGTGAAGGCAGTCGGCTGGCCGTTCGTGGTGAACGGAGCGTTCAGCGGCTGGGCGCAGAGGTTGGTGACGCCCGGGGCGCCTTCGACCAGACGAGTGGTGATCGCCGAGCCGGTGGCCGGGCCGAGCAGCACGCGGTACGGCTGGTTGGGAGCGCGGTTCGACACGCCAGCGAATTCGACCTGCATCACGAGGTCGGCAGCCGGGCCGTTGGCCTGGTTGTTGTCGATCTGGATCTGGTACAGGAACGGAGCCGAGAAGCGATACGAGGTAGTCAGACCCGGCGTCGCGAACGGGTTGACCATGCCGGCCAGAATGATGTTGCCGGGACGATCCGGGTCCGGCCAGCCGAACGCGTCGGTGTAGTCGCCTTCGATTTCCGAGTCGACGGCGAAGGAGTCGCGGTGGTCGGCGCCCATGGCGGCCGGCGCGAAAGCGCCAACGGCCAGGAACGCTGCGCCAGCGGCGAGCATCCAGTTCTTGCTATTCATCTTGAGTGTCATGTGTGACTCCGATTGATTTCTGTTCTTCGCCGAGATCCGGCGAAGTCCAACCCCCATGCCCTGTCCCTGTGCTGACCTCAAATCATCCCCACATCCCGAGGACCGCACCGGCCAAGCTGGGTCACCGCTTTTCCAATCCTTGATTACTGCGTTGCACCACGAGCGGCAGTCTTTCACCGCTGGACGGCAATGTAATTAACGTCCGTCAGGGCAGGAATTGATCAGAATCAAGAGTAGTTTGAAAATACCCGCTCGATTTGTTGCGGGTTTTCAGGCACTTAACTTGCAGGAGTGACGCCGATCAAGCTGGAATACGGCGTCGATCGGTGCGCTGGATCACGGTCGCCAGATTGTGGATTTGTGACGATTTGCTCGTTTTTGCGGTGCAGCACGAACAAATCAATTCGGACACGGTTTCATGTCGCCCTTTGCAGGGCGCGCCAACGGCCACGCGGGCTGGTATCGTTTGCATGTTGGTGATGCAGATTTCCAGTCGACTGAGGGTCTGCCAGCGGACAACGATGCACATGCCGAGCGCGCCGTCAGAGCCCGCCGCAATCCCGGACGGTAATCCTTCTTCCTCCCCCACCGTTTCCCGAGCCGTCGCGTCCCCCTCAGTCGGGGTCGTGGCCAAGTGCTTGTTTTAGGACGGCTTTCGGAAAGAATCGTGACTGGGTGAACATTGTTCCGCGAACAAGCGCGAAACCAGACTTGAAGTTTGGTGAACAATGCTATTCAAATGTCGGAATGTGGCGCGGGCTTTGCTGAGTGTTTCGGGCCTGCAGCCGACAGTGAGTTCAGGGAGGCAGCCTGGGAAGCGAAGATGCAGTTTTTCGGGCACCCGCCCGGGAAGCGGCAGAAGGCCTCCCAATTTTGAAGAATGCAGAACGTGCGGGTGTCTGCTGGCTGCAACGTGCAGTTGGCAGACTTGACGCATGCATCGGGTGGATCAGTACGCAGGGTCGTCTGGAGTGGCGGCCGTTCGATGCATTTACGGGGAAAGGGGACGTACCAGAATGAGCAAAGTGGAAGAGGTGCACGCCACCCGCGTGTCGACCAGTCCGTGTTTCGGGCTGTTTGATTCGACGCCGGCGCTGGCTTACGCGGAAGGCACGATCCTGTTCAAGCAGGGTGCCAACGCACGGGATGTCTATCTGCTGGAACAGGGCCTCGTGAAGGTGATCTTCCTCGACCCTGGCGGCGAAGAAGTGATCACCCACCTGTGCAGCGCGCCCGGCACGCTGATTGGCGATTCCTGCGCCGTGCTGGGCAAGCATTTCGTCTCGGCGGCCGTGGTGACCCGCAACACGCGGATGCGACGCGTGGCGTCGGCGAGCTTCGTCGAACTGATCCGCACCAATGCCGAGATGTCGTGGCAGCTGCACAAGGCGCATTGCGCGCAGCACTCGGAACTGCTGGACCGCTCGGCCCAGCTCGGTTACCTGTCGGTCCGCCAGCGCGTCGAACAGCTGATCTGGAATCTGGCCGGCGCCTGCGAACTGGTGCCGACCAGCAAGGGCTTCCGGATGCAGCTGCCGCTGAAGTATCGCGAGCTGGCGCAGCTGATCACGGTGTCGCCGGAGCATCTGTGCCGCGTGCTCGGCACGATCGAGAAGGAAGGCCTGATCCGTCGCGAGAAGGGCTGGCTGTACCTGATCGAGCGCGACAAGCGCTACCACCGCCGCGGCGACTGATCGCCCGATGGCGGTCGCGAACCCGCTGCCGATCAGAGTCGATCGGTGGCGGGGAGCCGGCGCGACGGCTGTCGAACCGGCATCCGCGTCAAGACGAACAGCTGACCTCGATCTGCCGCGCTTCGGGCGGCGGCTCCGCCGCGTAGGCCTCGTGTTCGGGCTGCTCGTCGAACGGCCGCGACAGCAGCGTGAACAGATGCTCGACCTCGCGGGCATCGCCGGCCTCGGCGCGTTCGATGGCGCGCTGCGCGAGGTGATTGCGCAGCACGTATTTCGGATTGACCGCGTTCATCCGCGCGGCGCGTTCGCCATCGACACTGCCTTCGGCGCGCAGGCGGGCCTGATAGTCCGGCAGCCAGGCATCGAATGCGGCGATGTCGGCAATCTCGTCACGCACGAGATCGGCCGACGAACCTTCCGCCGATGACACCGCGGACAGATGCCGCCAGCTGCGCGTGAAATCGGCGCGACTGCCCTGCAGCAGGCTCAGCCAGCGGTTGATCAGGCCCTCGTCGCCATCCTGCGCGGTCTGCAGCCCGAGCTTGCCGCGCCACGCCGCAATCATCGCCTCGCCGTAGGCGCGGGCATAGCCATCGGCAATCGGCTGGGCGATTTCGACGGCGGCCTTCGGCTCGCTGGCGAGCAACGGCAGGCAGGCCTGCAACATTTTGGTGCAGTTCCATTGGCCGATGACCGGCTGCCGATCCCAGGCATAGCGACCGCCTTCGTCGGAATGGTTGCAGATGTGATGGCTGTCGAAGGCGTCGAGGAAGCCGAACGGGCCGTAGTCGATGGTCAGGCCCAGTGCGGAGAAGTTGTCGGTGTTCATCACGCCATGGCAGAAGCCAACGGCCTGCCATTGCGCCATCAGCCGCGCGGTACGGCTGACGACCTCGGTCAGCCATGCCGCGTAGCGATCCGGCCTGTCGGCGAATTCCGGGAAATGCCGTTCGATGACGTGATCGGCCAGCGGCTGCAGCCGTTCTGGCTCGCCGCGGTAGTACCAGAACTCGAAATGTCCGAAGCGGACAAAACTGGGCGCAACCCGACAGACCACGGCGGCGGTCTCGATGGTTTCGCGCCGCACCGGCTGCGGCGAGCCGATCAGCGCCAGCGCCCGCGTCGTCGGAATGCCGAGCGCGTGCATCGCTTCCGAACACAGGTATTCGCGGATCGACGAGCGCAGCACGGCCCGGCCGTCGGCATGGCGCGAGTACGGCGTCGGGCCGGCACCTTTGAGCTGGATTTCATGGCCGCGGCCGGCGCGGTCGTCGATTTCCGCAATCAGCAGCGCCCGGCCATCGCCGAGCTGCGGCACGAACTGGCCGAACTGATGCCCGGCGTAGACCGAAGCACGCGGCTCGAAGCCGGGCCACGGCGCGTTGCCGGCCAGGATCGAGGCGAATTCCGGCGTGGCACGGTCTTCCGGGCCGATGCCCAGTGATTCGGCGAGCGCGACGTTCAGGTGCAGCAGCGTCGGCGTCGGCAGCGGCCGGGTCGGGTAGGCAGTGGAGTACGGATCGCCCAGCGCGGCGAAGCGGGGCGTGGTAACGGGCAGGGTCATCGGGATTCGGGGTCGGCGGCATCGCTGCCGACGATCAGACGTGCGGCGCGGCTGTAGCTCAGGTAGTTGAAGAACCATTGTGTCGCGACCAGCATGCGGTTGCGCGCGCCGATCAGGAAATAGACGTGGGCGATACCCCACAGCCACCACGCGACGAGCCCCTTCATCCGGACGAAGCCGAAGTCGATCACGGCCGAATGCCGGCCGATGGTCGCCAGATTGCCGAAATCGCGGTAACGGAACGCTTGGGCGGCCGGCTTGCCGGCCAGCGCGGCACGGATCGCCTTCGCCACGAAATGGCCCTGCTGCTTCGCGGCCGGCGCCACGCCGGGCACCGGCTTGCCGTCCTGCACGACAGCGGCGGTATCGCCGATCACGAAGATGTTCGGCTGGCCGGGCACGGTCAGATTCGGTGCCACCTGCACGCGGCCGGCACGATCGGCCGCCACGCCGAGCCAGCGCGCCGCCGGCGATGCGGCCACGCCGGCCGCCCACAGCACGGTGGCGCAGTCCAGCGCGCTGCCGTCGCCGAAGCGCAGGCCGTCGGCATCGCAGCCGGTGACCTTGGTGTTCAGCATCACGTCGACCCCCTTCTTCTGCAGTTCCGCCAGCGCGAACGCCGACAGCTCGGGCGGGAACGACAGCAGCACGCGATCCGCGCCTTCCACCAGCACGACGCGGACTTCGCGGGTGTCGATCGCGCGAAAGTCGTGCGCCAGCACTTTCTTCGACAGCTCGGCGATCGCGCCGGCCAGCTCGACACCGGTGGGACCGGCACCGACGATGGCGAACGTCATCAGCTTGCGGCGCGCGATCGGGTCGTCGGTGTTCTCGGCGTGTTCCAGCGCCAGCAGCAGGCGCCGACGGATCAGTGTGGCGTCGTCGACACGCTTGAGACCCGGTGCGTGACGCGCCCAGTGGTCATTGCCGAAGTAGGTGTGGGTCGCGCCGGTCGCCAGAATCAGCCAGTCGTACGGCAGGCTGCGGCCGTCATCGAGCCGGACTTCGCGCGCGTCGGTGTCGATGCCGACGACTTCGCCAAGCAGCACACGGGCGTTCTTCTGCCGGCTCAGGATGCCGCGCACCGGCCAGGCGACATCCGACGGATTCAGGCCGGCGGTCGCAACCTGATACAGAAGTGGTTGAAAAAGATGGAAATTCCGGCGATCGACGACGGTCAGGTCGATCGCCAGGCCATCCAGCGCGCGAGCGGCGGTGAGGCCGCCAAAACCAGCGCCGACGATCACGATGCGAGGCAGGGAAGTCATGGTCAGTCTCTCGAAGAATCGATCGGGCGTGTCCGGTTCACGGCTGGCCTGAGCATCGCGCACAATCGGCGGCCCATCCCACTGACACTCCCACGCCCATGGACCAGCAACTTCGGGACCGTCTCGACGCCGCCGTGCTTCGCCGCCTGCTTGCCCATCTCGACGACCGCAAGGATGTCCAGAACATCGACCTGATGAACCTGGCTGGCTTCTGCCGCAATTGCCTGTCGAAGTGGTACGCGGCCGCCGCGAAGGACCTCGGCGAGCCGGTCAGCGACGATGCCGCGCGCGAACGCGTCTACGGGATGCCGTACGGCGAGTGGAAGCGGCTTTATCAGAAGGACGCGAGCCCGGCGCAGCAGGCGGCTTTCGAGGCCGCGAAGCCTGCGGGCTGACGCTGCAGAAAAAAACGCTCGCGGCGACCACGCCCCGGTGCGGAGGAGGTGGGCGGGACCGCCGCGAGCGTCGACCTGCGAAAGCGTCGAACGAGCGTCACGCTGCAGCCTGGGGACGTCCGGGTCGGGGGCGGAAACCGATTGCTCGGTGGCCCAGCGTCATCGCTCGGTTCCTTACAGTAGACAAGCCCCGCCGCCGCTGCCATGGGCCGAGTTCCCGATCGCGACGGTTGCGGCGGCGTCAATGACACGCGGTTCGCAGTCGGTCCTGCAGCCGACGCGTTAGGCTTGTCGCCATCACGGGGATGATGCCGGGGGCAGGATGAAGCACGGTCGATGGCTGCGCAGCACGGTGTGCCTGGCAGCGCTGGCAATGATGGGCAATGCGCGGGCCGATGCCGCGGCACAGAAAGTGCTGGACTGCATGCGCGCCAATGTGCCGATCAGCCTTCAGATCAAGGAGGTGGAACTCAAGTCCATCGACCGCGCCGGGGCCGAACGCGTGCTGACCGGCAAGGTCTACGCCAGCCGGATCGATGGCCTGGTCCGCGTGCTGCTGCTGATCTCGCGACCGCGCGATCTCGATGGTGCGGCCTACCTGCTGCGCGAAGGCGCGACCGGCGCCAAGGACGACATCTTCCTGTTCCTGCCGGCGATCCAGCGCGTGCGCCGCATCACCGGCGCTTCCGCCGACGGTTCGCTGCTCGGCACCGACTTCAGCTACAACGACATGAAGCAGTTGCAGAACGCATTCGGCGATGCCGTGGCCACGCTCGACAAGCCGACGATGATCGAGCAGCGTCCGGTGCAGGTGCTGAACCTCGCACCGCTCGCCGGTGCGCCGGCGCGCTACAGCCGCGTGCGCGCTTACGTCGATGACAAGGCCTGTGTCGCGTTGAAAGTGGAGTTCCTCGAAGGCAATGCCGTTCGCAAGGAACTGACGGCGCCGGTGGCCGGCCTGCAGCGCTCGGAAGGCTACTGGTATCTGTCCGACATCCTGATGCGCGACCTGAAGGACAAGACCAGCACGCGGCTCAAGGTGGTCGGCGTCGCCAGCGGCGACAAGGACCTGCCGTCGCGCCTGTTCGATCCGACCAGCTTCTACCGCGCGCACTGACGTTCCCGATCCGCGCGTGATCCCGTCATGAACACGGTAGCCTGGCTCGGCGCAGTGGCACGGCGCCCGCGCACGGTGCTGGCCACGGTCGCGATCGCCAGCCTGATCGCGCTGCTGATCTGCATCGATCCGCTGACCCGCAGCGTCCGTTTCCATGTCGACCCGTCGGCCGAGGCGCTGCTGCCGGCGCACGATCCCGGACGCGCCGTGCTCGAACAGGTGCGCCAGACCTTCGGCGAGGACGATCCGCTGATCGTCGCGGTGCGCTTCGAGCCGCAGGTGCTGACGGCGGCCAATCTCGAAAAGGTTGCCGCGCTGACCGAGCGCTTCAAGGCGCTGCCCGGCGTCACCGGCGTGTTCTCGCTGGCAACGGCGCCGAATCTGCAGGCGACGGGCGACGAGATCGACGTCACCACGTTCACCGAACAGGCGCGCGCGAACCCGGCGCTGATCGATGGTTTCGCCGGCCAGATCGCGGCGAATCCGCTGTATCGCGGCACGCTGGTGGCCGATGACGGCGCCACGGCGGCGTTCGCGCTGACGGTGCCCGATCTGTCGCCGAAGGACTATCTGGCGGCGGATTTCGAAGGCCAGCTCCGGCGCGCGGCGGCCGACATCGCCGGGGACTCCAAAGTCCACCTCAGCGGCACGCTGCCGGTGCGCGCGGCCACCAGCGGCGCGCTGGACCGGACCTTGCGCTTCACCGTGCCGGCGGTGTTCGCGGTGATCGCGGTGTTCCTGCTGGGCGCTTTCCGCAGCCCGGTGGCGGCACTGTCGGCGCTGCTCGCTGTCGGCATCGCGCTGCTGTGGACGGTGGCGAGCGCGGTGCTGCTCGGCATCCGCTTCAATCTGGTCAGCGCCATCGTGCCGCCGCTGGTGATCACCATCGGGCTGTCGTACACGATCCACCTGCTGTCGGCGCATTTCCTGTCGAACAGCACGATCCCGGCGGCGCGTCCGACGCAACGCGCCGAGTGGGTGATGCGCCGGATCTCGACCGGCCTGACGCTGTCGGCGACGACCACCGTCATCGGCTTCCTGTCGCTGCTGCTGAACCCGCTGCCGGCCGTGCGCGATTTCGCCTGGCTGGCGAGCCTCGGCACCTTGTACATGGGCGCGCTGACGCACCTGTTCCTGCCGGCGCTGCTGAACGCTGGCGGCGTGCGCAAGCCGCTGCCGTCGATCGCCGCGCGTTTCTTCATTCCGTTCGCGGCACGGCTCACGGCGTTCAACCTGCGTCATCGTCGCGCGATCATCGCCGTGGCCGCCGTGCTGATCGTCATCGGCTTTGCTGCGGCCGCGCGGATTCGCAGCGGCGCCGATTTCATCGCGAGCTTCGCCGAGACCACGACCGTCCGGCAGGATTTCGAAGCGATCAGCAAGACCTTCAATGGCGCGAACTTCATCACCGTCTATCTCGACGGCCAGTTGCCGGAAGCCCTGACCAACCC
The DNA here is from genome assembly GCF_021732705.1 of Nevskia sp. GTDB lineage: Bacteria > Pseudomonadota > Gammaproteobacteria > Nevskiales > Nevskiaceae > Nevskia. The sequence goes on from NZ_JAKFUM010000006.1 coordinate 64,434, forward strand.
GACCGTGATCGAGGCCATCGGCAGCTTTCAGGACTGGCTGCGGGCGCAGCCGGAAGTGGGGCAGGCGGTGTCGTTCGTCGATCAGCTGAAGCTGACCAATCTGGCGCTGAACAACAACGACCCGCTGTACTTCGCCATCCCCGACAACGCCCCGGCGATCAAGCAGATCCTGCTGTTCTCGAGCGGCGAGGCGCAGGCCCGCCTGATCGACCCGCAGTACCGCAGCGCGCTGATGTCGGTGCGGATCAATGTCGACGGCTCGCTGGCCATCGGCGATTTCCTCGAGCGGGTCGAAGCGCGGATGGCGGAACTGCCGCCGCCGGTGCAGGCGCGGCTGACCGGCAGCCCGGTGCTGGCCACGCGTGCCGTGAACCAGCTGGCCAGTGGCCATTTCGCGTCGATCATCATCGCCGTCATCGCGATCTGGGTGCTGCTGTCGCTGATGTTCACGTCGGCGCGCGCCGGTCTGATCGCGACCTTGCCGAACATCGTGCCGATCGCGGTCTACTTCGGCACGCTCGGCGTGCTCGGCATTCCGCTGAACCCGACGACCAGCCTGATCGCCTGCATCGTGCTCGGCATCGCCGTCAACGATACCGTGCACTTCCTCGCGCGGTTCAACAGCGATGCCCGCGAGCAGGGCAAGGAAGCCGGCGCGGTGCGCTCGGCGCTCGAGGCCGTGCTGCGACCGATCACGATGGCGACGATCTCGCTGTGCCTCGGTTTCCTCGTGTTCACCGGCAGCGAACTGCGCAATCAGGTGCAGTTCGGCGCGCTCGGCGCGTGGACCTTGTTCATGGCACTGATCGCGGACATGACGCTGACGCCGGCGCTCGGCTCGCGGCTGCGCATCGTCACCCTGTGGGACCTGCTGCGGCTCGATCTGGGCCGCAGCCCGCAGCACACGATTCCGCTGCTGTCCGGCCTGTCGAACCGGCAGGCGCGGCTGTTCGCGCTGATGTCGCGGCTGGAGCGGCAGCCGGCCGGTACCCGGATCATTCAGGAAGGCGAGATGGCGCGGGACATCTACGTCGTCGTCGATGGCACGGTCGAGGCCACGGTGGAGCGCGACGACGAGAAGCGCGTGCTGTCGACGATGTCGCGCGGCGCGGTGATGGGCGAGGCCGGTTACTTCGGCCAGCGCCGCACGGCCAGTGTCGACACCGTGACCGATGTCCGGCTGCTGCGCTTCAACTCGCAGGATCTGGAGCGCCTGCGCGAACGCTATCCGGCAATCGCGGCGACCGTGTTCCGGAATCTGAACCGGATCCAGGCCGAGCGCATCGCGCGCATGACGGCACTGGTGCGCTGACGCCGCATGCGCTGCGGAAGGGGCCGCGAACAGCGCCGCGGGTGACGCTGCCGGACAGCGCCGCTGCCATACTGCGCGCCATCGCTTGCACTCCATTCGAAACGCTCATCGGGGACAACACATGCTCAGGAAATGGCTCATCGCCGCGGTCGTCGCGGCACCGGTCGTGGCGGCGGCGCAGGGTCCGCAGGCGGCACCGATCAAGACCACCCGGATCGCCGGCTCGGTCTCGATGCTGGAAGGCGTCGGCGGCAACATCGGCGTGTCGAGCGGGCCGGACGGCATCGTCATTATCGACGACCAGTACGCGGTGATGTCCGACAACATCCGCAAGGCCCTGCAGGCGCTCGGACCGCAGCCGCTGAAGTTCATCGTCAACACGCACTGGCACGGCGACCACACCGGCGGCAACGAAGGCTTCGGCAAGGCCGGTGCCGTGATCGTGGCGCATGACAACGTCCGCAAGCGGATGAGCACCGAACAGTTCATCAAGGCCTTCGGCCTCAAGGTGCCGGCATCGCCCGCCGCCGCGCTGCCGGTGATCACGTTCGCCGAAGCGGTGACGTTCCACCTGAACGGTGACGAGATCAGCGTCACGCACGTCGAGGCCGGCCACACCGACGGCGACAGCATCGTGCTGTTCAAGAAGGCCAACGTGTTGCACACCGGCGACCTGTTCACCAACGGCACGTATCCGTTCATCGACGTGTCGAGCGGTGGATCGATCGATGGCGTCATCGCCAATGTCGGCCGGCTGATCAACAGCGTCGACGACGACACGAGGATCATTCCGGGCCACGGTCCGCTGGGCGACCGTCAGGCGCTGATCGCGTACCGCGACATGCTGTCGACGGTTCGCGGACGCTTGAAGGCGGCGATCCAGCGCGGCGACAGTCTGGCCAAGATCCAGTCGGACAAGCCGACGGCCGATCTCGATGCCGTCTGGGGCAAGGGTTTCCTGAAGCCGGAGCAGTTCGTCGCGATCGTCCACGCGAGCCTGCTGGCGCCGCCGTCGGACAACTGAGTCGCCGACGCAGGCGCACCGCCACCGGATGTCCCGCTACCGCGAGCCGCAGCCGAAAAGCTCTCCGTACATCACCGCGGAGGGCGCGGCGCGACTCAAGGCCGAGTACGACCAGCTCTGGCGGGTGCGCCGGCCGGAGGTGGTGCGGGCGCTGTCGGCGGCGGCAGCCGAGGGCGATCGTTCCGAAAACGCCGAATACATCTACAGAAAGAAGGAGTTGCGCGAGATCGACCGCCGCGTGCACTACCTGCAGATGCGCATTCCGGATCTGAAGGTGGTCGACGCAGCACCCGGTGACCCGAGCAAGGTGTTCTTCGGCGCCTGGATCGACGTGGCCGACGATGCCGGTGTCGAGCATCGCTACCGGATCGTCGGCGCCGACGAGATCGACCCGCCACGCGGCTACATCAGCATCGACTCGCCGCTGGCGCGGGCGCTGCTGAAGCGTTCGGAAGGGGATGTGGTGAAGGTCGCGCTGCCCGGCGGGGAAAGCGAACTGGAATTGCTGGCGGTGCGTTACGGCGCTTCGCCGTGACGCACTCCGGATTCAGCGCGGGCGCTTGATGCGATCAAGCGCCCGCGGACGACCTGCGATCAGGCAACGCCTTTGAACTGCTTGGTGATCTGGCCGATGCGCTCGCCGTACAGACGGGCGGTTTCCAGATCGCCCGGCAGCGGGCCTTCGTCGGGGCCGACGTCGCTCGGTGACTGCGCCAGCGCTCCGGAAAACGCGCCGAGGTAGTTGACGTCGTTGCGCGTGGCCTTGCCCGAGTTCGATGGCATCAGCCCGGTGCCGACCCAGATCATGCTGTGCTGCATGGCCAGCGTGATCAGGTACTGGATCGTGGCGCCCTTGTCGCCGTTCATCGATGCCGAATTGGTGAAGCCGCCGGCGATCTTGTTCTTCCACTTCTGGCCGAACCATGGCTTGGAGCTGGCATCGGCAAACTTCTTGAAGTCCGCCGAGACGCCGCCCATGTAGGTCGGCGAGCCGAAGATGATGGCGTCGGCCTCTTCCAGCGCGGTCCAGACGTGATCGTTGAGATCGGCGACGTTGATCAGCTGCACGCCGATGCCGCCGACGCCGGCCACGCCTGCCCCGACGCTTTCCGCCTGCTTCTTGGTGTGGCCATAGCCGCTGTGATAGGCGATGACGATCTTGACCTTGTTCATGTGCTTGCTCCTCGCGACTTGTCTGTTTGGTATCGAAAGGCACGCCCAGTTCGTGCCGATGGCGAACCTTAACCCGACGCATGCCAGATTTGTGTGAATGCCGCGGCTGTGCCTGCGGCCGGCTTGATGTCGATCAGCGTGGCGTTCGTGACGGCGGCACGGCGGCCTCCACTACAATGCAGGATGGCCCGTACCCCTGATGACAGCTCGTCCGATCGCCTGATGTCTGCCGGCGTCCGCACCGACGAAGACCGCGTCGACCGCGCGATCCGCCCGCAGCGGCTCGAGGATTACGTCGGCCAGCCGGCGGTGCGCGAGCAGATGGGCATCGCCATCGCCGCCACGCGCGCGCGCGCCGAAGCACTCGATCACGTGCTGATCTTCGGGCCGCCAGGCCTCGGCAAGACCACGCTGGCGCACATCCTCGCCGCCGAACTGGGCGTGAATCTGCGCCAGACCTCCGGCCCGGTGCTGGAGAAGGCCGGCGACCTCGCGGCCCTGCTGACCAATCTGGAGCCGCGCGACATCCTGTTCGTCGACGAGATCCACCGCCTGTCGCCGGTGGTCGAGGAAGTGCTGTACCCGGCGATGGAGGATTACCAGCTCGACATCATGATCGGCGAGGGGCCTGCCGCGCGTTCGATCCGGCTGGACCTGCCGCCGTTCACGCTGATCGGCGCGACCACGCGCGCCGGCAGCCTGACCGGGCCGCTGCGCGACCGCTTCGGGATCATCCAGCGGCTCGAGTTCTACTCGGTGGCCGACCTGACGATGATCGTGAAGCGTTCGGCCGGCATTCTCGGCGTGCCGGTCGAGGAAGAGGGCGCCTACGAGATCGCCCGGCGCTCGCGCGGCACGCCGCGCATCGCCAACCGTCTGTTGCGCCGCGTGCGCGACTACGCCGAAGTGCGCGGCACCGGCGTGATCAGCGCCGCGATCGCCGCCGCAGCGCTGAAGATGCTTGATGTCGATGCCCAAGGCTTCGACCTGATGGACCGCAAGCTGATGATGGCGCTGATCGAGCGCTTCGACGGCGGCCCGGCCGGACTCGACAACCTGGCGGCAGCCATCGGCGAGGCCCGCGACACCATCGAGGACGTGATCGAGCCGTACCTGATCCAGCAGGGCTATCTGCTGCGCACACCGCGCGGGCGCATGGTCGGCAAGCTGGCCTATCTCCATTACGGCATCGCCCAGCCGAAACGGCACGAGGCCGACCTGTTCAGCGACGGCGAGTGAGCGAACCCGCGCATTGCCCCGCGCGCGCTCCGCGCCATCGTCCGCCGGCTGTCTTGCTGCGCTGCGACATCCGCTACCATTACAGTGACTTGCCAGTGAAATCCGGATGAACCCAGCGCTGTTCACGTGGCCCCTGCGGGTCTATTACGAAGATACCGACGTCAGTGGCGTGGTCTATCACGCGAACTACCTGAAGTTCTTCGAGCGCGCCCGCACCGAGTGGCTGCGTGCGCTGGGCTATTCGCAGGAGGCGCTGCGACACGAGGTTCAGGTGGCGTTCACGGTCAGCCACGTAGAAGTCGCGTTTCGAATGCCGGCGCGGCTCGACGACGAGCTGATCGCGAGTGTCGCGGTCACCGAGTGTCGACGTGCCAGCCTGACGATGGCTCAGGAGCTTCGGCTGGCGCAGGACGCAACGCGGCTGCTGGCGACGGCGCAGGTGCGCGTGGCCTGTGTCGACGCCGTGCAGTTCAAGCCCTGCGGTCTGCCCGCGGGCCTGCGCGAGCGGCTGGTGCCGCGTCTGCCGCAGCCGGCGCGGCAAGCGACAACCCATTGATCAAGAAAGATAAAAGGAAGAATTGCGCATGAGTGGCACGATCTCGCTGTCGCAACTGGTACTGCAGGCCAGCATCCCGGTCCAGCTGGTGATGGGCGCGCTGCTGGCGGCGTCGCTGACGTCCTGGGCGGTGATCCTCGCCAAGCGCGGACTGCTGGCGCGCATCCAGAATCAGGCGATCGCGTTCGAGGCCAAGTTCTGGTCCGGCGGCTCGCTCGCCGATCTGTACGAAGGCTTGCGGCGAGGTCGTGATCCCGAGGAAGGCCTGCCGCAGATCTTCCGGGCCGGTTACGAGGAATACACGCGGCAGCAGTCGCTGAAGGGCCAGACCGACGACGCGCTGGCCGCCGTGCAGCGCCAGATGCGCGTGGCGATGTCGCGCGAGACCGAGAAGCTCGAAGGCGGGCTGAGCCTGCTGGCCACGATCGGCTCGACCAGCCCGTACGTGGGCCTGCTCGGCACCGTATGGGGGATCATCAATGCCTTCGTCGCGATCGGCAACGTCAAGCAGGCCACGCTGGCGAGCGTTGCGCCCGGCATTGCCGAGGCGCTGATCGCGACCGCCATCGGCCTGTTCGCGGCGATTCCGGCGGTCATCGCCTACAACTTCTTCACCGCGCGGGTCGACAGCATCGAGAATCGCTTCTCGACGTTTGCGGAAGAAATGACCGGCATTGTCGAACGCGGCCTGCGCGGCGGCTCGAGGAACGCCTGATGGCGGGCTCGGTGTCACCGAAGAAGGGCAAGCGCCGGCTCGCGGCGGAAATGAACGTCGTGCCGTACATCGACGTGATGCTCGTATTGCTGGTGATCTTCATGGTCACCGCGCCACTGCTGACGCAGGGCATCGACGTCGAACTGCCGCAGGCGAGTGCCGAAACGATCACCGCCGACGACGAGCCGCTGACCCTGTTCGTCAATGCCCGCGGCGAGTATTTCCTCGACGCCGGCGGCGATACCAAGAAGCCGCTCGGCGACCAGACGGTGATCGACCGCGTCGGTGCGGTGCTGCGCAACAAGCCGCAGACCCTGGTGCTGATCCGCGCGGACAAGGCCGTGACCTATGACCGCGTGGCCAACGGCATGTCGCTGCTGCAGGCGGCCGGTGCCGCGAAGATCGGCTTCGTCACCGATGCCCCGAGCGTGCCGCGCGGCGCGGACAAACCGACGCGCGGATGAAGCTTTCGTCGCGCCACTTCGTTGCGGCGGTTGCGCTGCATCTCGCCGTATTCGGCCTGCTGTTCAGCGGCGTGCAGTGCGGCCGCGTGCCGGAGCCGGTCAACATCATTCAGGGCCAGCTGATTTCGTCGAAGGAACTGCCGAAGCCGCAGGCCGAGCCGAAAGCACCGCCAACGCCGGAACCGCCGGCACCGGAACCGGAAACGCCGAAGGCGAATCCCGAGCCGCCGAAGCCGGACCCGCAGGAAGTGCTGCGCGAGAAGAAGGCGGAGGAGGCGAAAGCCGCCGAAGCCAAGCGCGAGCAGGAGGTCAAGGCGGCCGAGCAGAAGGCCGCGCAGGACGCGCTGCTCAAAAAGCAGGCGGCGGAAGTCGCCGACAAGAAGCGGCTGGCCGAGGAAGCGAAGAAGAAGAAGGAAGCCGAAAACGCGAAGCGCGAGGAAGAACTGGCGCGCGCGGCGATCGAGGAAGAGGAAAAGCGGCTGCAGGCCGACAAGAAGAACAAGGCCGAGCAGGCCAAGCGCGATGCCGAAGCCAAGCGCGTGCGCGAAGCCGAACTCGCGGCCGCTCTCGGCGCCGAGGCGGAACAGCGCTCGGCGCAGGAGATCAGCTTGTGGGCCACGCAGCTGACGGCGGCGATCCAGCGGGTCTGGACCCGTCCGTCGACCGTCGACAACAACCTGAAATGCGTGATCAACATGCAGCTGTCGGCGACGGGTGAAGTGCTGTCGGCGAGCATCCGCACGCCAAGCGGCAACAGCCTGTTCGACGAATCCGTGCTGCGCGCGGTCTACAAGGCAAGCCCGATGCCGTTGCCGCGGGATCCCACCGTCTTCAAGCCCGGCATCAACATCACCTTCGTGCCGCGCTGACACCCACCCGAACGAATCAGGACATGGCCATGAACAAGATCCTTGCGGGACTCCTGCTGTCGACCAGCTTCGCGGCGTCGGCCGATCTCGACATCACCGTGGTCGGCGGCGCCCGGGCCGCGCAGCCGATCGCCGTCGTGCCGTTCGCGCAGGCGACCGGCCAGCCGGCCGACATCGCCGCGATCATCGCCGCCGATCTCGATCGCAGCGGCCTGTTCCGTTCGCTGAAACGCGACGACATGAAGGGCTTCGACCCGCTGCCGACCGAGGAAGCGCAGGTCGACTACCGCACCTGGCGTGCGCTGGGTCAGGAAGCGCTGGTGATCGGCCGCGTGCAGGCCTTCACCGGCTGGGTCGCGAAGGCCAATGCCGAACTGTTCGACGTCTTCCGCACGACCAAGACCCTGAACATCGAGGCGTCGGCCACGCGCGCCAGCGACTGGCGTTCGATGGCGCACAAGATGGCCGACCAGATCTACGAAAAGCTGACCGGCGTGCGCGGCGTGTTCGACACCCGCATCGCCTATGTCACCGTCGCCAATGTCGGCGGGCGGCGTCAGTACAAGCTGATCTGGGCCGATGCCGACGGCGAGAACCCGCGCGAGATCGCGCGCAGCTTCGAGCCGCTGCTGTCGCCGGCGTGGTCGCCGGACGGCAAGCGGATCGCGTATGTGACGTTCGAAGGCGGGCGTTCGAAAGTCATCATCCAGACGCCGGCGACCGGCGAATACGTGACCTTCCTCGGCGAGAAGGGCATCAACAGCGCGCCGGCCTGGACCCCCGACGGCAACAAGCTGGTGGTGACGCTGAGCTTCCAGAAGAATTCCGATCTCTACGTCATCGACCTGGCGACCAAGGCTCGTCGCCGGCTGACCGACAGTTTCGCGATCGACACCTCGCCAACCGTTTCGCCCGATGGCCGGACCGTCGCGTTCCTGTCCGATCGCAGCGGAACCGCGCAGATCTACACGGTCAGCATCGATGGAGGCGAGGCACGGCGGCTGACTTTCGACGGACGGCGCAACGAGCAGCCCCGTTTTTCGCCAGATGGCAAGACTCTTGCACTAGTCAACTACGACGGTTCCGGTTATCGTATTGGGCTTGTGGATGTCGCAACCAAGGCCATGCGCCTGGTCAGTGACGGACCGCTGGATGAAGGTCCGAGCTTTGCCCCAAACAGTGCCGTCGTGATCTACACACGCCAGGGTCCCAGTGGCGCGGAACTCGCGACCGTTTCGACGGATGGTGCAGTGCGGCAACAGTTGCGGCACACTGGTGAGGTTCGTGAACCGGCTTGGGCACCGTACGCCAAGCCCTGAGCTTGTCAAGATTTCGTTAGTAGAGTTTTCCTGTCCGCGTCTTCTATTCGTTTTTGCTGTCGTCATGGAGTGTAAAAAAATGCTGAACAACAAGTGGTTTGCCTGCGCTACCCTCGCTCTCACTGCCGTCGCCACCGGCTGCTCCAGCACCGGCGACAAGAATGCCAATGCTGCTGCCGAGCCGGTCAAGCAGACGACCACCTCGCAGGGCTCGCCGGCTTCGACCGCCGCAGCCGCGTCGACCACCGGCACCCGTCCGGCCTCGACCCAGAGCGTCGTCTACTTCGACTTCGACTCGAGCGATCTGAAGCCGGAATCGAAGGACGTGGTTGCTGCCTGGGCCCGTTACCTGACCGCCAACCCGACCGCGAAGGCCCAGCTGCAGGGCAACACCGACGAGCGCGGCACCCGCGAGTACAACATCTCGCTCGGCGAGCGCCGCTCGGCCGCCGTCGGCGCCGCGCTGCAGTCGGCCGGCGTTGCCGCTGGCCAGCTCGAACTGACCTCGAACGGCGAAGAGAAGCCGGTCGCCACGGGTCACGACGAAGCCTCGTGGTCGCAGAACCGTCGCGTCGAGATCGTCGGCCAGTAATAATCGGCCTTCGATTCGAAACGAGATCGGCCACCGTGATCGACATGGACAAGTCCCGCAAGCTGTTCCGCGCCACTGCTCCGCTGCTTGCAGCGCTGACTCTGGCCGGGTGTGCGTCGAATTACGGTGGTCCGATCAACGGCGAGCAGGCGCTGAGTCCGGAAGAGCGGCGCCTGCAAGCGGTCGAGACGAAAGTCGCCGAGCTGTCGCGTCGCATCACCGCGAACGATGCCGGACGCGATCAGAAGTCGAGTCAGGAGTTGGGCCAGTTGCGCGGTCTGATCGAGCAGTTGCGTTACGACTTCGACCAGGCGCAGCGGCGCAACCAGGAACTGGCCGGTTCGCTCGACGGTCGCCTGAAGACACTCGAAGCGGCTGCATTGGCCGCGGCTCCAGCCACGCTGGACGGCAGTCTGCCGCCGGGCGCAGTGCCCGGCGCCGTGACGCCACCGGTGGGTGCGGCGCCCGCCAGTTCGGCGGCCGACGAGGAAGCGCTCTACCTGCGCAGCTTCGATCAGTTGAAGGCAGCGAAGTACGACGATGCCATTCGCGGTTTCAAGTCGATGCTCGACAAGTACCCGCAAGGCAATTATTCCGACAACGCCTGGTACTGGACCGGCGAGTGTCATTACATCAAGAAGGACTATCCGGCCGCGCTGTCGAGCTACCGCTCGCTGCTCGAGAAGTTTCCGGCCAGCCCGAAGGTGCCGGATGCGTTGCTGAAGACCGGCATCATCCAGCAGGAACAGAAGAAGAATGATCAGGCGCGAGCCGCTTACCAGCGCGTGATCAAGGAATTCCCGAACGCCAGCGCCGCCGCGCAGGCACGCAGCCGACTGGCACAGCTGAAATAGTGCGCCTGTGACCTCGCTCGCTATCGGTTCCGAGCGCCTTGCGCCTCGGTCCACGACGGCGACCAAGGCTGCCAGCAGTACCCGCCTCAAGCTCACCGAGATCTTTCTGTCGCTGCAGGGCGAATCGACGTTCGTCGGCTGCCCGACCGTGTTCGTGCGTCTCACCGGTTGCCCGCTGCGCTGCGGCTACTGCGACACTGAATACGCGTTCCATGGCGGCCGATGGCACGAGCAGGCGGAGGTGCTCGCCACCGTCGCCAGCCTTGGCGCACGGCACGTCTGCGTGACCGGCGGCGAGCCGCTGGCCCAGAAAGCGTGCCTGCCGCTGCTGACGGCGCTGTGCGACGCGGGCTACACCGTCTCGCTCGAAACCAGTGGCGCGCTCGATGTGTCCGGTGTCGATCCGCGCGTGGTCAAGATCCTCGACATCAAGACGCCCGGCTCGAACGAAGTGGCGCGCAATCGCTGGGACAACCTGCCGCTGCTCCTGCCGCAGGACCAGATCAAGTTCGTGTTGTGCAGCCGCGACGACTACGACTGGGCCAAGCGCATCGTTGCCGAACATGCGCTGACCGACCGCCACACCGTGCTGTTCTCGCCCAGCGCGAACCAGCTGCCGGCGCGCGACCTGGCGGACTGGATCGTCGCCGATCGCCTGCACGTGCGCTTCCAGATGCAGCTGCACAAGCTGCTGTGGGGCGCGGAGCCCGGGCGCTAGCGATCGACTCGCGAAGCATCGCGCCCGCTGTCTAGCGCCCTGTCGGTGGCTGACGCTGGCGCGAGAGGCCGTGTCATGGCCGGCGGGTGAAACTTCAACTGGAGTGACTGATGGACCCTCAGAAAAGCGCCGTCGTCCTGCTGTCCGGCGGGCTGGATTCCGCGACCGTGCTGGCCATCGCCCGCGCCGGCGGCTATCGCTGCCACTGCCTGAGCGTGGCCTACGGTCAGCGCCACAGTGCCGAACTGGCGGCATCGGAAAAGGTCGCGAAGCGTCTCGGCGCGGCCTCGCATCGCCTGATTCACGTGAATCTCGACTTGATCGGCGGCTCGGCCCTGACCGATCCTTCCATCGCCGTGCCGGAAGCCGCGACACCGGGCATTCCGGTGACTTATGTGCCGGCGCGCAACACGCTGTTCCTGTCGCTGGCGCTCGGCTTGGCGGAAGTGCAGGGTGCGGAAGCGCTGTTCATCGGCGTCAACGCGGTCGACTACAGCGGCTATCCGGACTGCCGGCCCGAGTTCATTGCCGCGTTCGAGAAGGTTGCCCAGCTCGCCACGCGCGCCGGCGTCGAGGGAGGTGCGCTGAAGATCCAGACGCCGCTGATCGCGATGAGCAAGGCGCAGATCATCACGCTCGGCACGCAGCTCGGTGTCGACTTCGCCGAGACCGTGTCCTGCTATCAGGCCGATGCCGAGGGCCGCGCCTGCGGTCGCTGCGATTCCTGCCGGCTGCGGCGTGACGGATTCATCGCCGCCGGCATCGCCGATCCAACCCGCTATCAGGCCGTTTCAGCAGGCTGAGCATGCGGAATTCGGCACGCTTGCCGCTATAATCCGCGCCTCGCGAAGATCAAGGGTCGTTAGCTCAGTCGGTAGAGCATCGGACTTTTAATCCGTTGGTCCTGGGTTCGAGTCCCAGACGACCCACCACTTGATCGCTTCCATCGACGCCACCGCCCGTCAGATCGTCGGAAATTTCAGCTTCGCCGCCGCCAGCAACTCCGGCGCCCGTGCGGCGATCGCTCCCCAGAACAGCAGCAGGATGAAGCGCTCGGCCTCGCGCTTGATGTCGGCCTGGCGCGACGGCTGTTCCAGGTAGTCCATCGAGAAGAACACCATCTGGCGCACGATCACGCGCGCCACGGCCAGCAGTTCCTCGTGCGACACCGCCGGCAGCATCAGCACGCCGAGCAGGTCTTCGGTCATGTCGACGGCAATGCCGTCGAGCAGGCCCTGCATCGCCTTTCGCATCACCGGGCTGGTGCCGTGCAGCTCGCGGATGCCGACGGTGTAGGCCTCGCGGTGATCCATGACGAAATCGAGCACGAGTCCGACCGACTCGCGCGCCAGCGCCTGCGCCTGCGCGAGGCCTTCCGCCGGGTTCGAGAAGTCCGACAGCTTGAAGCCCTCCTGGGCGGGTCGCATCCGCGCTTCGCGCAGGCCGGCGCGCAGTTCGGTGCCGAGCTCATCCAGCATCGCCACGCCCAGATCGTCGAAGTCCTTGAAATGGCGATAGAAAGTGTTCGGGTTCAAGCCTGCGTGGCGGGCGACTTCGCGCAGACCGAGGCTCGCCAGGCTCCGCGTGGTGGCGGCCAGTTCCAGCGCCGCTTCCATCAGCTTCTGACGACCGCTCGGGACGCGTTCCGGCGTCCTGTCCTGGCCCCGACCGCCATCTGAATTTTTCGCCATGTCAGGGATTTACGTTCTTGCCATCAAATAATGTCACAGAGACTGTTGACGTCATTGTCTACAGTCGTCTACTGTCCACGTAGACGATTGTATACCTGATGCCGGCAAGGCTTCGGGGATTCCAGTGAGGAGAACGAAGATGAGCGTCATCGATACCCAGAAGCCCACCCGCAACGCCAAGTCGAAGACCGTGATGCCGGTTCGCCGCGACGCGCAGTTTCCGCTGCCCGCCGAGCGCGCGCATGACTGGGTCGGCGATGGCGGCGTGCAGTTCACGCAACTGATGAACACCATGTCGCTGGTGATTCCGGTCGGCGAGCGCTTCTTCATCGACGCCGTCCGTCACTACCGCGACCAGATCACCGATCCGGACCTCAAGAAGGCCGCGACCGCGTTCATCGGCCAGGAAGCGATGCACGGCCGCGAGCACGACGAGTACAACGACCGCGTGATCCAGCGACTGCCGTCGGCTGCGGTGTTCGAGAAGCGCGTCAAGGCGCTGCTCGACTGGTTCCAGAATTCGACGCCGCCGGCCATGCGCCTGTCCGGCACCATCGCGCTGGAGCACATCACCGCGATCATGGCCGATGCGCTGCTGAAGGAACCGCGGATCAGCGAGAACGCCGAAAAGGGCTACGCGGCGCTGTGGCGCTGGCATGCGCTCGAGGAAACCGAGCACAAGGGCGTGGCCTACGACGTCTGGGAAGCCGCGATGGGCAAGGGCGCGCAGGCCTACATCATCCGTGCGTTTGGCCTGGTGCTCGCCACCAGCGTGTTCTGGGCGATGGTGACGCCGCACTTCCTGAATTTCGTCCGTCAGGAAGGCAAGCTGACTGATCTCAAGGGCTGGAAGTCGTTCTACCGCATGGCGTTCGGCGAAGTCGGCTTCCTGCGCAAGATGGTGCGTCCGTGGTTCGACTATTTCCGCCCGGGCTTCCACCCATGGGATGACGACAACAGCCACTACCTGGCCGAAGTCGAGTCCTTCACCGAAGCCTTCCGCACGCCGCGCGCGGCATACCTGAAGGCCGCGTAAGCCGCCGCTGCCGGGCATCGCGATGCACGGCGGCGGTACTCCTCTCCAAGCTCCCAGCCGGGCTGCCTGACAGCCCGCCGGGAATGCTGCGCCCGCAGTTCACTCCGGAATTCCTCATGGCCAGAAAGAAGATCACTCGTGATGCCACCGCCGTCGTCACGGGTGCCGGCAGCGGCATCGGTCGCGCGTTCGCGCTGGAACTGGCGCGCCGTGGCAGCCGCGTGGTCTGCGCCGACATCAACCTCGCGGCCGCGAAGGAAACCGTGAAGCTGATCGAGGAACTCGGCTCGACCGGCACCGCGCTGCGCTGCGATGTCTCGAAGGTCGAGGACGTCGAAGCGCTGGCCGCCAAGGCCGAAGCCTGGTTCAAGGGGCCGGCGACTGTGGTCATCAACAACGCCGGGGTTGGCGCCGGTGGCAAGCCGGTCGGTGCCACATCGATGGACGACTGGAACTGGGTGCTCGGCGTGAACCTGTGGGGCGTGATCCACGGCTGCCATGTGTTTGCGCCCCGGCTGCGCGCGGCCGGACGCGGCGGAATCATCAACGTCGGCTCCACCGCGAGCTTCGCCGCCGCGCCGATGATGGGCCCGTACAACGTGTCGAAGGCTGCCGTGCTCGCACTCAGCGAAACGATGGCCGCCGAACTGCAGGGCAGCGGCATCCACATCACCGCACTGTGCCCGACCTTCGTGAAAACGAACATCGTCAAGGATGGCCGCATCGACGCCGGCACCTCCGGCTTCGCTGAGAAGGTCATGCGCTGGACCGGCATCGAAGCCGATGGCGTGGCGAAGCAGACGCTCGATGCGCTCGACCGCAACCAGCTCTACGTGCTGCCGCAGCTGGAAGCGCGCGCCATCTGGCGCATGAAGCGCCTGGCGCCGGGCCTCTATGCCCGCGGTGCCGGTGTGCTCAATCGCTTCATGACGGCGAAGGCCTGATCCCCGAATTCATCTCGATCACCAGAACTGGAGGAGATTTCCGATGCAACTCGATACCGCGAAGATGCTGGCCAAGATCAAGAACACCCAGTGGGCGCTGGCCGACATCGACTGGGATGCGCCGGGTGCCGAACTGGTGACCGGCGATCCGGAGCTGTACGCCAAGCTCAAGGTGTTCATGGCCGACCTGATGTGGATCGAACACGTCGGCGCGCGCGCCTTCGCGGCGATGGCCAAGAAGGCGCCGGATGACACGCTGGCCGAGATCTATCGCTACTTCCACGCCGAAGAGCAGCGCCACGCCAATGTCGAAATGGCGTTGATGAAGCGCTGGGGCATGCTCGAAGGCGATGCCGACAACCCGATTCTGCCGGAGCCGAACATCAACCTGCGGCTGGTCATCGACTGGCTCGACACCTACAGCGACGAGATGCCGCTGGAAGTGCTCGGCTCGGTGATCCCGAGTCTGGAAATCGCGCTTGACGGCGCGCTGTGCAAGTTCCTGCTGGATACGGTGAAGGATCCGGTCTGCCACGCCGCGTTCGAGAAGATCAACGAGGACGAGGCGCGCCATCTTGGCATCGGTTTCCACGTGCTCGAAGTGATGGGCCACGGCAAGCTGCATCAGCTGCTGGTCAAGGCCGCTGGCAACCTGCTGAACCCGAAGCTGATCATCGGCATCGCCGCCTACCTGCCGCTGCTGAACCGCATGCGCGACAACCTGGTGAAACTGGGCCTGAAGGAAGAGCGCCTGTACGAAGCGATGAACAAGTACAAGCGCATCGGCGGCCGCACCGAGCAGGGCCGGCGCAACCCGTGGTTCCAGATCATCAGCCACCAGTCGGCGATGGTCGTCGACCGCAAGTCGCTGTACCACGTGCCGGTCGATGCGCTGGTGCGCCTGACCGACTACTACCCGCGCCGTCTGCTGAAGGCGACGCCGACCTGGGTCAAGGGCCTGACCTGGAAGACGGCGGCCTGATCCGGCTTTACGCGAGCCCGACGAACGTCAACCGTTAAACGCAAAGGCGCAAAGGAAACAGAAAGGACGCAAAGAAAGGCAATCGAAAGAGTGCGGTTTCCAGTTGTCATCGCTGTTCCTTTGCGTCCCTTCTTTTGTCGTTCTTTGCGCCTCTGCGTTGAACTTTTGATTCGGCTTTTCCCGCTCCAAGTCAGACCCTGCACGAGCAAGAACACATGACCCAGTACCTCGACAAAGCCCCCGACGCCGGCCGCCGTTCCCGCAAGGCGGCCGATCCCTCCGCCGTGAAAGTGGTTGAGGTGCTGATCGTCGGCGCCGGCTTTGCCGGGCTCGGCAGCGCCATCCAGCTGCGCAAGGCCGGCATCACCGACATCGCGATCGTCGAGCGCGGCACCGAGGTCGGTGGTACCTGGCGCGACAACCAGTATCCGGGTGCGGCCTGCGACATTCCGTCGAACCTCTATTCGTTCTCGTTCGCCCAGAACCCGGGCTGGACGCGCGGCTACTCGGGCAGCCGGGAAATCCTTGCGTACATCAAGGGGCTGGCGCGCGATCATGACCTGCTGCCGCTGATCCGCTTCCAGCACAACGTCGAGGCGCTGCATTTCGATGGCGGTGAAGGCGTGTGGACCGTGACCCTGACCGGCCGCGAGCCGATCAAGGCGCGCTCGGTGGTGATGGCGCAGGGTCCGCTGTCGAACGCCGGCTTCCCGAACATGCGCGGCATCGAGACCTTCCAGGGCAAGAAGATCCACAGCGCGCGCTGGGATCATTCGTACGACTTCGCCGGCAAGCGCGTGGCCGTGATCGGTACCGGCGCATCCGCTGTCCAGATCATCCCGGAACTGGTCAAGGTCGCCGACAAGGTCAAGGTTTTCCAGCGCACACCGGGCTGGGTGCTGCCGCGCTTCGACTTCCAGTCGCCGGAGTGGACGAAGGCGCTGTTCGCCAAGCTGCCGGTGTCGCAGACCGCGGTGCGTGAGGCGATGTACTGGATTCACGAATCGATGGCGCTCGGGATGATCTGGAACACGCCGATGACCAAGGCGCTGGAAATCCTCGGCAATCGCTTCCGCGAAGCGCAGGTCAAGGACGCCTGGCTGCGTCGCCAGCTGACGCCGGACTTCAAGATCGGCTGCAAGCGCGTGCTGATGACCAACGATTACTACCCGGCGCTGCAGAAGCCGAACTGCGAGCTGATCTCCTGGCCGATCGCCAACATCTCGGAGAAGGGCATTCGCAGTGTCGAAGGGCTGGAACATCAGGTCGACTGCATCGTCTTCGCGACCGGCTTCGAGGTGTCGAAGAACGGCACGCCGTTCCCGGTGCACGGCCTCGGCGGTCGCGATCTGAACGCCGAGTGGTCGGGCGGGGCGCAGGCCTACAAGAGCGTGCAGGTGTCCGGCTATCCGAACCTGTACTTCACGTTCGGTCCGAATTCAGGCCCCGGCCACAATTCCGCGCTGGTCTACATGGAATCGCAGATCGATTACATCGTCCGCTCGATCGGCAGGCTGGCGGCGGGCAAGCTCAAGTACATCGACGTGCGTGCCGACGCACAGAAGACCTACAACGTCGACATTCAGAAGCGGCTCGCGAAGACCAACTGGAACTCCGGCTGCAAGAGCTGGTACCTGTCGGCCGACGGCTTCAACTCGACGATGTTCCCGGGCTTCGCGACCCAGTTCGCGAAGCAGATGGCGACGTTCCGCGAGCGCGATTACCGGCTGGTCTGAGGTTCACGGAAAAGGGACAGCCGCCTGCGCTAAGCTTTCGCGGCCGCTCCCACGCTCCACGAGTCAACGACATGAGTCTTTCGCTGCGCGACCAGCTGCTGCAGGCGGGTCTGATCACCAAGAAGCAGGCCGAGAAGGCACAGGCCGCCACCGGCAAGGACAAGCCGCGCGGTCAGCACAATCACGGCAAGCCGGTCGTGGCACAAGCGCCGAATGCCGAAGCGCTGAAGGCCGCGGAAGCCGCGCGTCTGGCCAAGGCCGCGAAAGATCGCGAACTGATGGAAAAGGCCAAGGAAAAACAGGCCCTGAAGGCGAAGTACGCCGAGATCAAGCAGCTGGTCGAAGCCAACAAGCTGCCGCCGGTCGCGAGCGAGATGCTCTACAACTTCACCGACCGCAAGAACAATATCCGCCGCATTCCGGTGACGCCGGAACTGCGCGCCCAGATCATCGACGGCCGCCTCGCGATTGCCCGCTGCGAAGGCCGCTATTTCCTGGTGCCGGCCGCGGTCGGCGACAAGATTCGCGAGCGCGATCCGAACGCCGTGGCGGTGATCAACCGCGAGTCCGACAAGGTCGATGAAAACGATCCGTACAAGGACTACAAGGTGCCGGACGATCTGATCTGGTGACCATGCCCCCTCATTCCAGGGGGTCAAGGACAAGGCAACCGTTAACCGCAAAGACGCAAAGGAAAAAATCAAGGACGCAAAGATAATCGTGGTGGACGCGACCGCTCACAATTTTCCCTTTGCGTCCTCCTTTTTGCCTTTCTTTGCGCCTTTGCGCTTAAATTTTGAGGTGCCTGCTTCAACGCGACGCCGGCTTCAGAACAGCCCGCTGATGTTGCCGTCGGCGTCGACGTCGATCACTTCCGCAGCCGGCCGTGCCGGCAGGCCCGGCATGGTCATGATCTCGCCGCAGACGGCGACGATGAAGCCGGCACCGGCCGACAGCCGCACCTCGCGCACCGGCAGCATATGGCCGGTCGGTGCGCCCTTCAGGTTCGGGTCGGTCGAGAACGAGTACTGGGTCTTGGCGATGCAGACCGGGAAGTGGCCGTAACCGGCATCCGCCCATTCCTTCAGCTGCTTCCTGACCTTGCCTTCGGCGCTGACACCGGACGCGCCATAGACCCGCTTCGCGATCGCTTCGATCTTGCCGAGCAGCGGCAGCTCGTCGGCGTACACCGGTGTCGCGCCCGGCGCGGCGTTCGCTTCGCAAAGCTCGACGACGATCCGCGCCAGCGCCTCGGCACCGGCGGCACCCTCGGCCCAGTGGCGCGCTTCGACGCAGGCCACGCCCATCGCGGCACAGGCTTCGCGGATCACGGCGAGTTCGGCCGCCGTGTCGGCCGTGAAATGGTTGATCGACACGACGCACGGCAGGCCGTAGACCTCGCGGACATTGGCCACATGCTTCTGCAGGTTGGCGAGGCCGGCGCGAACCGCGTCGACGTTCTCGCGGCCCATGTCCGGCATCGCGACGCCGCCGTGGAACTTGATCGCCCGCACCGTGGCGACGATCACCGCGCAGGCCGGCTTCAGGCCCGCCTGCCGGCACTTGATGTCGATGAACTTCTCGGCGCCCAGATCGGCACCGAAGCCGGCCTCCGTCACCACATATTCTCCGAGCTTCAGCGCCGTCTGCGTGGCGATCACCGAATTGCAGCCGTGGGCGATATTGGCGAACGGACCCCCGTGGATGATTGCCGGATTGCCGGCGAGGGTCTGGACCAGGTTCGGCTTGATCGCGTCCTTGAGCAGTGCGGCCATCGCGCCGTCGCACTTCAGATCCTTCGCCGTGACCGGTGCGCCGTCGCGGGTCGATGCGACGACGATGCGGCCGAGCCGCGCCTTGAGATCGGCCAGCGACGTCGCCAGACACAGAATCGCCATCACTTCCGAGGCGACCACGATGTTGAAACCGTCCTGCCGCGGGAAGCCGTTGCCGGGCCCGCCGAGCGACACCACGATGTCGCGCAGCGCGCGGTCGTTCATGTCGACGACGCGCTTCCAGGTGATGCGTCGCACATCGATGCCCAGCGCGTTGCCGTGATGGATGTGGTTGTCCAGCATCGCGGCCAGCAGGTTATTGGCGAGTGCGATGGCGTGGAAGTCGCCGGTGAAATGGAGGTTGATGTCCTCCATCGGCAGCACCTGACTCTGGCCGCCGCCGGTGGCGCCGCCCTTCATGCCGAAGCACGGACCGAGCGAGGGCTCGCGCACGCAGGTGATCGCGCGCTTGCCGATCAGGTTCAGGGCATCGCCGAGGCCGACCGTCGTCGTGGTCTTGCCTTCACCCGGTGGGGTCGGCGTGATCGCCGTGACCAGCACCAGATGGCCATCCGGGCGTGCGCGCAGGCCGGCAATGTAGTCGAGCGACAGCTTGGCCTTGTAATGACCGTAAGGCTCCATTTCGATCGCCGGAATTCCGAGACGGGATTCGATCAGCGGAATGATCGGCTGCAGGGTGGCGGCCTTGGCAATCTCGATATCGCTTTTCATGGGCTCTTCTGTCATGCGCGCCGGCAGCGCGTCGTGCCGAAATGATAGTCCAACGCCACCCGGTCGCGATCAGGCCTTGGCGGCGGGTGCGCGCTTGCCGAACAGGCGTGTTCCCAGCATGAAGACCGCCAGTGCAACGGCACCGGCAACGACGCCGATGACCCCATTCAGCAGTGGCGCGAGCACCGCGCCGCCGATGCTGCCGGCGCTTTCGGCCAGATGGTGCACGGTGGCTTCGCCGCCCGGAATGCCGTGCACGAGAATGCCGCCGCCGACGAGGAACATCGCCGCAGTGCCGACCACCGAAAGCGTCTTCATCAGCTTCGGCGCCGTTGCCAGCAGTAGGCGGCCGAGCGCCTGCTGACCCGTGCCGGGCTTGCGGCTCAGGTAGAGACCGGCGTCATCGAGCTTGACGATCGCGGCGACGAGACCATAGACGCCGACGGTCATGATCACCGAAATGCCGGACAGCACCGCCAGCTGTGACGTCAGCGCGGCACCGGCGACCGTGCCGAGGCTGATCACGATGATCTCGGCCGACAGCACGAAATCGGTCCGGATCGCGCCCTTGATCTTGTCCCGCTCGAATGCGACCAGATCGATCGCCGGATCCGCCAGCGCGTTCGTCAGTTCGGCATGGTGAGCCTCGTCTTCTGCGGCCGGATGCAGGAACTTGTGCGCGAGCTTCTCCACACCTTCGAAGCACAGATAGAGGCCGCCAATCATCAGCAGCGGCAGCACCAGCCCGGGCGCCAGCGCGCTGATCGCCAGCGCCAGCGGCACCAGGATCAGCTTGTTGATGAACGAGCCCTTGGCCACGGCCCAGACCACCGGCAGTTCGCGCTCGGAGGCGATGCCGGACACCTGCTGCGCATTCAGCGCCAGATCGTCGCCGAGCACGCCGGCGGTCTTGCGCGCGGCGACCTTGGTCATCGCGGCGACGTCGTCGAGCAGGGTCGCGATGTCGTCGATCAGGGCAAACAGACTGCTTCCAGCCACGGCGGCGTTCCTTGTCGGCAAGCGCGAGCGAGCGCGCGGGAACAGCAGTATGACCGTCCGGGGCCGGTGCGGCAGCGAGCGGGCGACGCCGATTCGACGCGCGCCGGGATTGTCATCGACCTCACGTTAAACTGTTGTCAACGTTACCGAACTTCACCCGAATGGGGCTTGCGGCGACTGTTGCGTCTGCCGCAAGGTAACCGTGCAGTTCCGGATGTTCCCGGCGGGAACCCTGATCGGATGCGGCGACTGAACGGAATGCCGTTCCCGCGCGTCCAAGCGACTTCGGCGACGCCCCGGCCCGATGCTTTCGGGCCACACCCACTTCTCAAGATGGAGCAAACAGCATGCGCAGAGTCGTCGCTATCGCGCTGGTCATTGGCGCGATCGCCGTGCTCGGTTGGTTCGTGTTTCTTCGCAAGCCGGCGGCGACGCTCGCGGATGGCAGCGATGCCCCGGCCGCCGCCGGCAAGCCGGGCGAAGGCAAGCGCATCCGGCGCGGCCCCGGCGGTCCCGGTGGCTTCGACGGCCCCATTCCGGTCGCCCTGGGCGATGTCGCGCGTCGCGACGTGCCGATCTATCTCGATGGCCTCGGTACCGTGCAGGCGTTCAACACGGTGACGGTCCGGCCGCAGGTCAGCGGCCAGCTGGTATCGGTCGCGTTCAAGGAGGGGCAGGAGGTGAAGGCCGGCGACCTGCTGGCGCAGATCGACCCGCGCAGCTTCGAAGCACAGTTGCAGCAGGCGCTGGCGCAGAAATCCCAGAACGAGGCGCTGCTGAACACGGCCAGGCGCGATCTGCAGCGTTTCAGCGAGCTGGTGGGAGACGGTTATGTCTCCAAGCAGCAGCTCGACACCCAGGCACAGACCGTGGCGCAGCTGCAGGCCACGGTGAAGGCCAACGAGGCGGCGGTGCAGAACGCCCGCATCTCCGTCGGCTATGCCCGCGTCACCGCACCGATCAGCGGCATCACCGGCCTGCGCCTGGTCGACGTCGGCAATCTGGTCGACGCCGGCACCACCGGCGGGCTGGTCGTGGTCACGCAGATCAAGCCGATCTCGGTGCTGTTCACCTTGCCCGAGCAGAGTCTCGGCGACATTCGCGCCGCTGGCGGGCAGGGGCTCAAGGTCCTCGCCTTCGATCGTGACAACACCCGGCAGTTGGCCGCCGGCGAGCTGACCGTGGTCGACAACCAGATCAACCAGACCACCGGCACGATCCTGCTGAAGGCGACGTTCCCGAACGATGACAAGGCCCTGTGGCCGGGCCAGTTCGTCAACATGAAGCTGCTGGTCCGCACCGAGAAGAACGGTCTGGTGATTCCGGCCAACGCCGTGCAGCGCGGCCCGAACGGCGACTTCGTCTATGTCTCCACCGCCAACGAAAAGGGCGAGGCGACCGCCGAGATGCGGCCGATCAAGGTCGCGCTCAGCGAGGGCGGCACGGCCCTGATCGCCAGCGGACTGAACGACGGCGACCGCATCGTCGTCGATGGCCAGTACCGGCTGCAGCCGGGCTCCAGGATCAAGCCGGCTGGCGATGCTCCGGCTGCTGATCCGGCGGCTGCGGCCGCACCCGGCGGTGACGCTGCCGGCAAGCCGGGCGAACCGGGCGGCGAACGCAAGCGACGGCGGCGACCGGATGATGCCGGCGCCGGTCCGGCACCGGTTGAAGCACCGACGCCAGCACCGTCGCCGGCAAAGCCCTGAGCCCCGAGCCTGCCGCCGCCATGAGCATTTCCGCGCCGTTCATCTCGCGCCCGATCGCCACCACGCTGATGATGATCGCGGTGGTGCTGCTCGGCGCGCTCGGCTATCGCGGGCTGCCGATCTCGGCCTTGCCGGCGGTCGATTTCCCGACGATCCAGGTCACCACGCAGTTGCCGGGTGCCAGCCCGCAGGTGATGGAGTCGCTGGTCACGACGCCGCTCGAACGGCAGTTCGGCACCATCGCCGGTCTGGCGTCGATGAACTCGAATTCGGCGTTCGGGCTGTCGACGATCACGCTGCAGTTCGTGCTCGATCGCGATATCGACAACGCCGCGCAGGACGTGCAGGCCTCGATCAACGCCGCTCGCGGCACCCTGCCGAATGACCTGCCGTATCCGCCGGTCTACAACAAGGTCAACCCGGCCGATGCGCCGATCCTGCAGCTCGCGATCAGCTCCGACGTGCTGCCGCAGAACCAGGTCGCCGATCTTGCCGATTCGGTGCTGGCGCAGAAGCTGTCGCAGGTCAGCGGCGTCGGCCTCGTGTCGATCCAGGGCAACCAGCGGCCCGCCGTCCGCGTGCAGGCCAACCCGACCGCGCTCGCGAGCCTCGATCTCGGCCTCGAAGACATTCGCACGGCGCTGCAGCAGGCGAACGTCAACGCACCGAAAGGCACGTTCGACGGCCCCAAGCAGAGCTTCACCATCGGCTCGAACGACCAGATCGTCTCCGCCGACGAGTACAAGCCCGTGATCGTCGCGTACCGCAACGGCGCGCCGGTGCGGTTGTCGGACATCGCGACCGTCATCGAAGGCGTCGAAAACGAGCAGCTCGCCGCTTGGGTGAGTGCGACGAGCTTTGCGAGCACTGCTCGCACGTCGCACGAACGCCCGGGCGTCGGAGACGACCGGGCCGGAACGAGTGCGACGAGCTTTGCGAGCACTGCTCGCACGTCGCACGAACGCCCCGCCAGGGATGGCGGGGCCGGCGTCAGCGAGACGCGCGAAGTCTCGCCGGGGACGGCAAGTGCAATCTTTGCCCAAGCAAACTCGACTGCCGCTCAGCAATCCCAACCCCCATCCCGCCCCGCCGTCCTTGTCGACATCCGCCGCCAGCCGGGCGCGAACATCATCGAGACCGTCGCGCGCATTCAGGCGCTGCTGCCGCAGCTGACGTCGAGCTTCCCGGCCTCGGTCAAGGTCACGGTGCTGGCCGATCGCACCGAAACCATCCGTGCCTCGGTGCACGACGTGCAGTTCACGATGCTGCTGACCGTGGCCCTGGTGGTGATGGTGATCTTCGTGTTCCTGCGCAAGCTGTGGGCGACTGTGATCCCGAGCATCGCGCTGCCGCTGTCGATCATCGGCACCTTCGGCGTCATGGGCCTGTGCGGCTTTTCGCTCGACAACCTGAGCCTGATGGCGCTGACCATCGCCACCGGCTTCGTCGTCGACGATGCCATCGTGATGATCGAGAACATCGTCCGCTACATCGAGAAGGGCGAGGACCCGGAAACCGCCGCGCGCAATGGTGCCAGGCAGATCGGCTTCACCGTGATCTCGCTGACGGTGAGCCTGATCGCCGTGTTCATCCCGCTGCTGTTCATGAGCGGCGTCATCGGCCGGCTGTTCCGCGAGTTCGCGCTGGTGCTGACCATTGCGGTCACGATCTCGGCCTTCGTCTCGCTGACCCTGACGCCGATGATGTGCGCCAAGCTGCTGAAGCCCGAGGCGCACGACAAGCCGCGCGGCAAGCTGTTCGACTGGTCCGAGCGCCAGTTCGACAACCTGCTCGGTGGCTACGAGCGCAGCTTGCGCTGGGTCATGGCGCGGCCGAAGCAGACGATGCTGGTGTTCGCCTCGACGCTCGTCGCCACCGTGCTGCTGTTCCTGGTGATTCCGAAAGGCCTGCTGCCGCAGCAGGACACGGGCGTGATCGTCGGCGTCGCCGAAGCCGAGGCCAGCATCTCGTTCCCGGCGATGCGGGCGCGGACGCAGGCGCTGACCGACGTCATCCGGCAGGATCCGGACGTGCAGTCGGTCGCCGCCTTTGTCGGCAGCGGCAGCATCAATCCGACCCTGAACACCGGCCGCCTGAACATCGTGCTGAAGCCGCGGGCGCAGCGTTCGTCGTCGGCGGACGACGTGATCAAGCGGCTGAAGACGCTGTCCGAGGACGTTGAAGGCATCACGCTGTTCATGCAGCCGGTGCAGGACCTGCAGATCGACAGTCGCATTGCCCGCACCCAGTACCAGTACGAGCTGAAGAGTCTCGATGCCAGCGAACTGGCCGAGTGGACGCCGAAGCTGATCGAGTCGCTGAAGGCGCAGGCGCAGCTGACCGATGTCACCACCGAGCAGCAGACCGATGGCCTGTACCTTTCGCTGGCCATCCAGCGCGATCGCGCATCGCGGCTCGGCGTGCCGGTGCAGGCGATCGACGACACCCTGTACGACGCTTTCGGCCAGCGTCAGGTCACGACCATCTTCACCGCGATCAACCAGTATCGCGTCGTGCTCGAAGTGCCACCCGAATTCCGCAAGCGGCCCGATGCCCTCGATCAGCTCTACGTGAAATCGACCACCGGCGCGCTGGTGCCGCTGTCGGCCGTGGCGACGGCGACGACGACCCGCGGCCCGCTGGTGCTGAGCCATCAGGGCCAGCTGCCGGCGGCGACGATCTCGTTCAACCTGGCACCCGGCTACAGCCTGAGCGATGCGCTGCCGGCGATCGCGGCCGCCGAGGCCGCGATCGGCCTGCCGGTGTCGGTGCAGCGCAGCTTCACCGGCACGGCCGCCGAATTCCAGAGCGCGCTGGCCAGCATGCCGTGGCTGATTCTCGCGGCGATCGTCGTGATCTACATCGTGCTCGGCGTGCTGTACGAGAGCTACATCCACCCGATCACGATCCTGTCGACCCTGCCGTCGGCCGGCGTCGGTGCGCTGCTGGCGCTGCTGGTCACCGGGCAGGATTTCTCGGTCGTCGCGCTGATCGGCGTGGTGCTGCTGATCGGCATCGTCAAGAAGAACGCGATCATGATGATCGACTTCGCGCTGGAAGCCGAACGCGATCATGGCAAGGCCCCGCACGAGGCGATCTTCGAAGCGGCGCTGCTGCGTTTCCGGCCGATCATGATGACGACGATGGCGGCACTGCTCGGTGCATTGCCGCTGGCGCTGGAATCCGGCACCGGTTCCGAGCTTCGCAATCCGCTCGGCATCGCCATCGTCGGCGGTCTGGTGCTGAGCCAGATGCTGACCCTGTACACGACGCCGGTGATCTACCTGTACATGGGGCAACTGGCCGAGCGCCTGTCGAAGCGCTTCGGCCGCGCCGATGACGCGCCGGACGCGGTCGCAGGCCGGTACCCGTGAACTTCAGCGCCGCGTTCATCCGGCGGCCGATCGGCACCTCGCTGCTGGCGATCGGGGTGTTCCTGATCGGCGTGCTGGCGTATTCGCGGCTGCCGGTGGCGCCGCTGCCGCAGGTCGAGTTCCCGATCATCTTCGTGTCGACCCAGCAGCCCGGCGCCAGCCCGGAAACGATGGCGCAGACCGTGGCGGCGCCGCTCGAACGGCGCTTCGGCCAGATCCCCGGCGTCAACGAGATCACCTCGACCAGCGCGCTGGGCAGCACGACGATCATCCTGCAGTTCGACCTGAACCGGGAGATCGACGGGGCCGCGCGCGATGTGCAGGCCGCGATCAACGCGTCGCTGGCCGATCTGCCGGCCGGGCTGCCGTCGCCGCCGACCTATCGCAAGGCCAATCCCAACGACGCGCCGATCCTGATCCTGGCGATGACCTCGGACAATGTCGGCCTCGACAAGGTCTACGAGGTTGCCGACACCCAGTTGAGCCCGAGCCTGTCGCAGATTCCGGGCGTGGCCGAAGTCCAGATTTCCGGCGCTGCCAAACCGGCGATCCGCATCCAGGCCAATCCCGGCGCGCTGGCGCGGATGGGCCTGTCGATGGCGACCGTCCGCAATGCCGTGACCAGCCTCACGGTCAATCGCTCGAAAGGCTCGCTCAGCGATGAATCGAGCACCTGGGTGCTCGATGCCAACGATCAGCTGGCGACGGTCGAGGACTTCAAGAACGCGATCATCTCGACCCGCGACGGCGTGCCGATTCCGCTGTCGTCGGTCGCCACCGTGATCGAAGGACAGGAGAACACGCGGCTGGCCGGCTGGTTCAATGGCAAGCGCGCGGTGCTGCTGTTCATTCGCAAGCAGGCCGATGCCAACGTCATCGAGACCGTCGACCAGATCCTGGCCGAGCTGCCGGCCTTGCGTGCCAGCATGCCGGCGGGCGTCGACATCTCGATCCAGGCCGATCGCACGCAGACCATCCGCGCGTCGGTGCACGAGGTGCAGATCGCGCTGGTGGTATCGACGGCGCTGGTCATCCTCGTGATGTTCATGTTCCTGCGCCGCGGCGTGCCGACGGCGATTGCCGGCGTCACCGTGCCGCTGGCGCTGGCGGCGACCTTCGCGGCGATGTGGCTGCTCGACTACAGCCTCGACAACCTGTCGCTGATCGCATTGACCGTCTCGGTCGGCTTCGTCGTCGATGACGCGATCGTCGTGATCGAGAACATCGTCCGGCACATCGAGCGCGGCGAGAAGCCGATGCAGGCGGCGCTGCGCGGCACGCGCGAGATCGGCTTCACGGTGCTGTCGATCACCGTCAGCCTGATCGCCGTGTTCGTGCCGATCCTGTTCCTCGGCGGCATCCCGGGGCGCCTGTTCCGCGAGTTCTCGGTGACCCTGTCGATCGCCGTCGTGGTGTCGGCGCTGATTTCGCTGACCCTGACGCCCGCGCTGTGCGCGCGCTTCCTGCGCGCCGAGCGCCATGACCGGCCGCCCGGCATCGTCGGCCGCAGCCTCGAAGCGATGCTCGACCGCATGCTCGGCGCCTATCGGGTCTGCCTCGACTGGACCCTGCGCCACACGCGGATCATGGCCGTGCTGACCGTGGCCATGGTCTTCGTCACCGGCTGGCTGTACGGCGTGGTGCCCAAAGGCTTCTTCCCGCAGCAGGACACCGGCCTGATCAACGGCAGCATCGTGGCGGCGCAGGACACCTCGTTCGAGGCCATCACCGACAAGGTGCTGAAGCTCGCCGATGTCGTGCTGGCCGATCCGGCGGTGGCGTCGGCCGTCTACTTCGTCGGCGGCAATCGGCGCGCGTCGAACTCCGGTCGCATGTTCATCAACCTGAAGACGCCGGAGCAGGGCCGCAAGGTCACGGCCGATCAGGTGATCGAACGGCTGCGGCCGAAGTCGGCGAAGGTCGAAGGGGTCGAGATGTTCCTGCGGCCGATCCAGGACCTGCGCGCCGGTGGCCGTGCCGGGCGCGCGCAGTTCATCTACGCCCTGTCGTCGCCGGAAACGGCGGACCTTTACGAGTGGACGCCGAAGCTGGTCGAGCGCCTGAAGAAGCTGCCGCAGCTGCGCGATGTCAGCTCCGATCTCGAAACCGGCGCGCTGCAGCTGAACGTCATCGTCAATCGCGATGCCGCGTCGCGGCTCGGCCTGCGGCCGGCGACGATCGATCAGGCGCTGTACGACGCCTTCGGCCAGCGCCAGATCGCGCTGCTGTACGACCGCACCAACCAGTACCGCGTGATCCTCGAAGCCACGCCGGACGAGCAGCGCGATCCCTCCGCGCTGGGCCGCGTGCAGATCGCGACACCGACCGGCGCCAGCGTGCCGCTGTCATCGGTCGCGCGCTTCGAGTTCGGCACGGCGCCGCTGTCGATCAACCACGAAGGCCAGTTCACCGTCGTCAACCTGACCTTCAATCTGGCACCCGGTGCCTCGCTGCCGCAGGTCACGCCGCTGATCCAGCGCGAGATGGCGGAAATCCAGATGCCGGGCACCATACGCGGGAGCTTCGGCGGCAGTGCCGCGTTGTTCGCCAGCGGCCTGTCGAGCTTTCCGATCCTGCTGATCACCGCACTGCTCGCCGTCTACATCGTGCTCGGCATGCTGTACGAAAGCTGGATCCATCCGCTGACCATCCTGTCGACGATTCCGTCGGCCGGCATCGGCGCGCTGCTGGCGCTGCTCGCGTTCAACATGGAACTGTCGCTGGTCGCGATCATCGGCATCATCCTGCTGATCGGCATCGTCAAGAAGAACGCGATCCTGATGATCGACTTCGCGCTGGAAGCGCAGCGCAATCGCGGCCTGACGCCGCGCGAGGCGATCCACGAAGCCTGCCTGACCCGGTTCCGGCCGATCACGATGACGACGATGGCCGCCGTGTTCGGCGCCGTGCCGCTGGCGATCGGGCTCGGCACCGGCTCGGAACTGCGTCAGCCCCTCGGCGTGGCGATCATCGGTGGCCTGCTGCTGAGCCAGTTGCTGACGCTGTTCACGACGCCGGTGGTCTATCTCGGCTTCGAGAAGCTCAGCCGCGGCGTGCGCCGCCTGCGCGCACGATTGCCGCGTCGTGTGGCGGTCAACCCGGCCTGATCCCGGCATCCGTCGACGAAAGCCGCACCGCTGCGTCGGCAAACGAGTAAACTGCGCGCCTTCGGAGAGTAGCTCAGCTTGGTAGAGCACCTGCTTTGGGAGCAGGGGGTCGCAGGTTCGATTCCTGTCTCTCCGACCAGTTTTCGCATTCGCATTACGACAAAGGCCGCTCATCGAGCGGCCTTTGTCGTTTCCGGGGCTCGCCTGCCCGCTACGAGATCAGGCGCCGAAGGCTTCCTGGGCCGCCGCGGTGTTCATGAAGTCGCGGAAGTGCAGCCACTTGCCGTTGCGGATCGTGATCACGTGGACGAAGTCGGAGTCGATGCTGCCGCCGGTCTTGCGCGCGGTCAGGCGCAGGTGGCCGGTGACCACCACCTTGTCGCCGCTGGCGATGAATTCCTCGGCGTCGAACTGGTGGATGTCGACCGAGGCCAGCACGGTGTCGAAGAAGCGACGGGCTTCGTCGCGCGTCCGGTAATGGCCGGCGTACGGAATCGTGGCCGGACCGTAGAAGTCGATCACCACGTCGTCGTCGAGCAGTTCGAGTATGCCCGGCACGTCGGCGGCGCCGAAGCGGGCGAAGACTTCCCTGACCATCGCGATGTTGCTGGCCTCTAAGCTCGCAAGCTTGGGCTCCAGGATCAGCGGCAGCGTGGTGCAGCTGTGCTGCAGCAGGGTCGCGGTCTGTGCAACGGTGGGCGCGAGCCCGGGTCGCAGGCTGCGGTAACCATCGAGCAGACCGGCAATCAGGCACTCCACTTCCAGGCTCGCCAGCGGGGCGCCGAGGCAGTAGTGGATGCCGTGGCCGAAGCTCAGATGCTGGCCGGCGTTCTCGCGATTGAGGCTGAAGCGCATCGGGTCCGGGAAGACCTCGGGGTCGTGGTTGGCGGCGGCGAAGAACAGCGCTACCCATTCGCCGGCGGCGATCGTGCGACCGCCGATCTCGACGTCTCGTGTCACCTGCCGGAACAGGCGCTGCGGCGGGCCGGTCATGCGCAGCGTTTCGTGCAGGAAGCGGCCGATCTTCGAGCGGTCGGTCTGCAGTTCGGCCCAGACCTCGGGATGTTCGGCCAGCACTTTCAGGCAGTTGGCGGCGAAGTACATCGTGGTTTCGCTGCCGGCGACGACGAGGGTGAAGCAGAAGCGCCAGACCTCGTCGGTGCTGAGCGTCTGGCCTTCGGATTCGGCGGTCAGCAGGGCATCGATCAGGTCGTCGTTCGGGCTTGCGCCGGCGGCGAGCCGTGCCGCGCGCTCGGCGACGGTCTGCACGAAGTAGCCGACCATCTCGCGATTGCTGATGTCGCGGTCTTCCGCCGACAGGTCGGCACTGAGCATGAAGGCGTTGGACCAGCGCTGGAAGCGGTCGGTCAGATCGGCCGGAAGCCCCAGCAGATGCACCATCAGCCGCGCCGGCAGGCCCGCACACAGCGCGGACACGCCATCGAATTCGCCAGCCGGCAGCTGGCCGATCAGATCACGCACCACCGCTTCGATTGCCGGCCGCAGTTCGCGCACCCGCTTCGGCGTGAACGCCTTGACCACGATGCGGCGCAGCTTCGCGTGTTCCGGATCGTCGTGGTTGACCAGCATCAGGATCGGCGCGCCGGTGCCTTGCTGGAAGTTGGCGGACGAGAACGTGACCGGATCGCGCGCGGCCGCCTGCACGTGTGCGTGCTTGAGCAGCGCCCAGGCCCGCAGCGGCGCGTCGCGGCCGGGAACGGTGCCGGGCGGCCAATCGGCATAGCCGGGCAGCGGCGATTCGGCGCGCAGCGCGGCGTAGGCCGGGTAGGGATTGGCGATGACCTCGGGCGTGGCCAGATCGCGGGCTTCGTAGCGTGGGTGCATCGTCGTCTCCTCGCTGCTCGATAATGGTTTCCAGGGATCAACCGGCATCCCGTTTTATGGCGACGTTCAACTATGTCCTCAGGACACAATAAGTCCGCGATTCCGGCGAGGTCAAACCGTGCGCGGTCGACGAAGAGCGCAACCGTGCCCGCGACACCGTCGCCCGATGCCGCGCCGTCGCCGGTGTCGCAGGCCGCGCGGGACTTTCTCAATCTGTTCTATCCGGTGCACTACAAGATCGGCATTGGGATCGAGGACGCGCTGCGAGGCGGCCGGCTGACCCGCCATCAGGTGGCGATCCTGTGGCTGATCCGCTCCGAAGGCGAGGGCGGCAAGCGCATCGCCCGCAAGGAGATCGAGCGTTCGATCACCCGCTGGTTCGAAATCGGCAACTCGGCGATTTCCAAGGCCTTGCGGGTGCTGGCGAAGCCGCCGCACGAGCTGCTGGCGATCGTCGAGAACCCGCTGTCGGCACGCGAGCGCTACGTGCTGCTGACGCCTGCGGGCGAGCAGCAGATCGAATGGATGATCGATCAGGGCCACCGTTTCCTGCAGCGCATGGTCGATCACCTGCGCGCCGACGAATCGGCGCAGGGCGTGCATTTCCTGACACGGGTCAGCGCGATCATCGACATCGTCGCGCGTGAAAAGCCGGTGGCGTCGGCGGCACCGGCAGCGGCTGCCGAAGGCCGCAAGCCGCGTCGGGCGCGGCGTTAGCGGCTTCCGGCGCGGATCGCTTCAGCGGATCTCGACGCTGCGCCGGGCAATCAGCTGGCCCTGCGACGTGCGCAGGTCGACCTGCCAGTGGCCGCGCGGGTCTTCGCCGAAGTGCAGCTTGCGGCTGTAGGTGCGGAAGCCGGCGTCGCGGCCGCCGGTGATCTCGGCGGGAATGCGGTCGATCAGGCGACCGTCCTGCTGCCAGTCGAAGACCACGGCCTGCGACAGTCCGCGCGGCGCGCGCACGGCAACGAAGGCGATCAGCCCGGTTTCGGTCAGTTGCGTGATGGCGACCTGGTCGACCGCAGCGCCCGGCACGAAGCCGTCGAGCGTGGTCGTGATCCTCGCCTCGCGCACCCACAGCCCGGCAGGCGGGATCGCGGCGCGGCCCAGCCACATCAGCACGAGCAGCGCGGCCGCGATGGTGCCGACCGCGAGGTACCGCCGCTTTGCCGCACCATCGGCGGTCTGGCGCAGCAGCGCGACGAGGCTCAGCAGCAGGGTCAGCGCGGTGATGCCGAACGCGATCGGCAGCGCCTGTTCGACCGGCAGGTGCACGGCCAGCGGCAGGATCACCAGCGACGCGACGAAGCTGCAGCCGCCGTGGAAGGCCATCGACAGCGCCGGGTTCGGCGCGATGCGGTGCCAGTACAGCGGATCGATCGCGGAGGCCACCGCCAGCGCACCGGCGGCGATCACGAACGCGATCTGGCCCGGCGCAGCCGCCGACATCGCCGTGAACAGGAACGGCAGCGAGAAGAACAGCAGTTCCTGCTGCACCTGCTGGGTGATGAAGCGGGCCGTGGCCTCCGGCAGACGGCCGCGCGTACGCCGCGCGAACCAGCGGCCGAGCACGCCTTCGGCCAGCAGCCACGGCCAGCCAAGCAGCGCGATCACCGCCATTACCCGCGCCATGTGCTCGCCGCGCTGCACCAGCAGGAAGCTGCCGACGCCGAACGCGAAGCTGGCCACCGGCAGCAGCAGCGGATGACGGTGCAGCAGGGCCAGCACGCGGCCCAGCAGCGTGCCCGAGACCGGCGTCACCGGGCTTGGTGGCGGCGCATCGGGATCGATCGGGGAGGGTGCCGACTCGGGCACTGGCGACTCGGACATGTCGAAAAGCAGGGATGGACAGGCGGGCACGGCCGGGCAGACTGGACATCGGGCGATGCCTGCACGACGAACCGCACCCGGTCAGGCGGCGATTCTGCCCTGCGCGGCGAGGCGGTGCGTTGACGCGCCGACGCGAAGGCGGCACTCGCATGCCAAGGTCGCCACTGCCGCCGCGTCGCGGATCAGCCTGCCACGTGGCCGGATCGGCTGCCCGCGTCGCCTCTCTGTGCGTCGACCAGTCGCGTCAGCAGGGCGATCTGCTGTTGCTGCATCGCCACCAACTCCCGCCACTGCTCCTCGCGAAGGCGGTCGACCTTCTGATGCAGCGCGAGGATTTCCAGTTCCGATTTCAGGTTGACCTCGTAGTCGTGCTCGGCGGCCGCGCGATCCTTCGCGGATTGCCGGTTCTGCGACATCATGATGACCGGCGCCTGCAGCGCCGCGAGCATCGACAGGATCAGGTTCAGGAACACGAACGGATAGTGGTCGAACGGCGTGCCGAAACGCACCAGGATCACGCTGTTCAGGATCACCCAGACGATCAGCAGGCCGATGAAGCTCAGGATGAAGGTCCACGAGCCGCCGAACGCCGCGATGCGATCGGCGATGCGCTCGCCGACGCTCATGCCGTCCTCGTATTCCTGCTGCGCGTTGCGGCTGACGTGCAGGCGCCGACCGACGCGCTCGATGACATGGCGCTCGCTGCGCGACACGCGCTTGCCGTCGGCGGCGATGCGGGCCGTCAACTCGTCGAGCGATTTCGGGTCGGCGAGCGTCGGGTTCTGATCGAAATGGCGGGTCATCGCAAGAACTCCGGAGCCTGTGGACGATGCGCGACGGCGCTCAAGGTGCTCGGTCGGCGGCGTGATAGTGCCCCTGAAGATACGCGCGCACGGCGGGCTGCAGGGTCAGGCCGATCGCCCGGGTGGCGGCGACGCGTGACGCGCCGGCCTCGCCGGTCAGCGCCAGCAGATGCGCGCGGGCGACCCAGTACGGCTGGTAGCGATCGATGCTCGCGGTGTCGATCCGGTCGAGCAGCGCCAGGCCCTGCACCGGATCGCCGGCCTCGCCGGTCGCAACCGCATGGCCGACCTGCGCGCCGATGGTCGGCGCAATCCGCAGCAGGTGCCGGTACAGGGTGACGATGCCGGCCCACGGCACGGTGCCGGTGAAGGCGCGCTGGGCGTGCGCGGCCTGAATGGCCGCTTCCAGCTGGAACGGACCCGGCTGGCGCAGGGCCGAGGCCCGCCACAACCACTGGTTGGCGTCGACGATCATCGCGCGATCCCAGCGCGCGCAGTCCTGCGCGTGCAGCGGCACGAACGCGCCATCCCGATCGAAGCGCGCGCCGCGGCGTGATTCGCAGAGCAGCATCAGCGCCAGCAGGCCCATCGCTTCGGCACTGTCCGGCTGCAGCGCCACGACCAGCTTCGCCAGGTACAGCGCTTCGTCGATCAGATCGGACGGCGTGTGGTCATCCGGGGCGACGGCGTCCCAGCCAAGGCTGAAGGCCGCGTAGATCGCTTCGAGCACGGCCTGCAGGCGCGCTGGCAGTTCCGGGCCTTCCGGCGGTTCGAAGCGCAGGCCGGCGTCGCGGATCCGCTTCTTGGCACGGACCAGCCGCTGCGCCAGCGTGGCCGGCGGCAGCAGGAAGGCCGAGGCGATCTGCCGGGCGTCGAGCCCGAGCACGGTCTGCAGCATCAATGCGGCATGCACGCGGGCGTCGAGCGCCGGATGGGCGCAGACGAACATCAGCTGCAGCCGGTGATCGGGAATCGGCTGCAACAGCGGCGCGTCGGGGTCGTCGTGCGCGAACTCGTCATCGAGCATCGCGGTCACGGCCGGATCGCGGGTCAGCCGACGATGCCGCGCCACCTGCAGCAACGCGCGCTTGGCCACCGTCATCAGCCAGGCTTCCGGGGACGCCGGGATGCCGGTTTTCGGCCAGTGCTCGAGCGCCGCCAGCAGCGCGGTGGCCAGCGCATCCTCCGCCGCTTCGAGATCGCGCCACTGCCACGCCAGCCATGACAGCCGCCGCCCGTAGGCCTCGCGGGCGGCGGCCGCAGCCGCGATGGCGACGTCATCGGTCATCGCGGCCTGCGCTCCATCTCGATGCCGGCCTCAGGCGCGGGCCGGCGGCGGCGGCAGCACCGGGCGGATCTCGGTCGAGCCGCGGGCGCAGGCCGGACTGCGCGCGGCCCATTCCAGCGCATCGTCAAGGGCTGGCACCTCGATGATCACGTAGCCGCCGAGATGCTCCTTGCTGTCGGCGAACGGGCCGTCCTGCACCTGCCGCTTGCCATCGCGCAGGCGCACGGTGGTGCCGGCGTGCGGCGGCTGCAGGCCGTTGCCGCTCAGCATGATGCCGGCCTGCGCGATCGAGCCGATGTAGGCGCTCCAGGCGCCCCAGTAGGCATCGGCGGTAGCGGGATCTTCGCGCAGCGCGAAGTCTTCGGCGGTTTCCTTGTAGATCAGCATGTATTGCATGGCGCACTCCGGGTGTCGTCTAGGGTAGGGTCGATGTCAGCATTCCGCGATGATTCGCATTCGGGATTGACGTCGGCGCAGAGCGCGGCGCGATCACGGGCGGGCGCTTGGCGTCGGTCGTTCCCGGTGCCGGCGGGCCGGATGGCCCTGCCTGATGACTGGATGCGCGAAGCCGCCGGCAATCGACAGCACGACGAAATTTTTCGCAAGCGCGTCCGCGAACCCGTGATCCGCGACCGGCCGTCAGTAGCTGACGGTGATGATCAGACTGTCGACATAGCTGCCCGCGGCCGCAGGCTGCTGCGCCAGAATGCGGCCGTACACGGTGTGGGAAAAGGCAGTGCCGCCGAGGCCGATCAGAAAGCCGCCGCTGACCCCGGTGCTGTTGTCCCAGACCGTGGTGTAGCTGGCACTGGTGTAGAGGTTGTACGGAAGCGTGCTGGCCCCGGCGTTCATCCGGCGGCTCGCGGTATTGCCGCTGCCGCCGCCGGACAGCAGCACGGTGTAGCTGACCAGCAGACCGATGCCGGTGCAAGTCACCGTGACGGTGGCCGTGGCGGTGCTCGGCGATGCGGCAATCGGGTTGTAGCTGCCAAAGCTCAGGGTGCTGTTGGAGACGGTGCAGCTCGCCAGCAAGGCCTGCGCCGGTGCCGTGACCGCCAGCATGAACGTGGCGACCACCGTCGCCAGCGCACTGCGAATCGCGGCGCGAGTCATGGCGGGCGGTCGAGGCAGCGGACGGTGGCGGTATCGGCCGCATTGGCC
This sequence comes from Nevskia sp., assembly GCF_021732705.1. GTDB lineage: Bacteria > Pseudomonadota > Gammaproteobacteria > Nevskiales > Nevskiaceae > Nevskia. Next base: position 100,281 of record NZ_JAKFUM010000006.1, read on the forward strand.
GCAGCCGGCAGCGGATCGCGGGCGACCCGGCAGTGGCCGCCGGCCCAGACCACCTCGATTCGCGGACGACGCGCGGGATCGGCGGGCCATTCCAGATACACCGCGCCGTCGTAGCCCACCGGCAAGGCCTGCGCGTGACCCTCGACGCTGAGGCCGGCACCGGCCGGAATCGCGGCTCCCTGCGCGTCGACCAGCCGCAGGCGCCGCATGGATCGGCGGTCGGTGGCAAAGCGCACGGGCACGCCGGCATCCGACGGTGGCGCAATCTCGGCACTGCCGCTGCTCAGGCCGAGGCTGATCGGCAGGTCCCGGTCGTCGATCGCCAGATGGTTGCGCTGATAGGGCATGAGATCGGTCAGCAGCAGGCGGCCGTCGGCATCGGTGCGGCCGACGATCTGGTTTTCGCGCAGCACGCGTACGTTTGCCACGCCGCCGGTATCGACCACGGCGAAGCTCGATGCGATCGGTCGCGACCAGTAGCCATGACCGTCGACCACCGCAAATGCGGTCTGCAGGCGCGCGCTGGCGCCGCCGTGGTCGCCGATGGCGGCATAGCCTGCGCCGAGCGTGCCGCGCGCGGTGGTGAGCGCGGCGTCCGCCTCGCGCAAGCCGGTGTCGCGGCTGTCGGCGCTGACCTGATACGACCAGCCGAGCGGCCCGTCGGGGGCTTTCTGAATGCTGCCGCGCGTACCCCAGTCGCTGCCGTCGTTGGTCGCCTGAATGCTGGCGCTGGCCGTGCGGCCGAAGGCAGCGGACAGGCCGATGACGAGGCTGTCGGCGCCCTGATCGCGGCCCAGCGGATGCAGCCAGCTCGCGTACGCCTGCACGCGCGCGGCGAGTGTCGCGTTCCATGCCAGGCCGGCGAGGCGCGTGCCGCGGCCACGCCAGGGCTGTTCGGAGATGTAGAGGAGGCTCGCGCGCCCGGCGACTGGCAGTCGCCACGACAGGCGCGCGGCATCGGAAAAGTGCAGCGTGCCGGGATCGCGTCCGAGGTCGGCGTAGTCCCGCGTGGCGATCCGGCGGCGCAGCGCCACACTCCAGCGCTCGGCCAGTCGCTCAAACGCGAGGGTCGCGATGCCACCGACGCCACGCTCGGCGTTCGAGGCTGCAGCGGATACCGTCAGCAGGCCGAACGATTGCAGCACGCCGTCGGCTTCGAATCCGCCTTGCTGGCGCCGGGTCGACGCGCTGATCCGGCCGAGCGCGGTCACGCGGTCATCGAGGCCTCGCCGCCACAGTCCGGCAACCATCGGGCGGCTGTAGTGATCATTGGCGCCAGCGAAGTTCTCGCGCAGAAAGCCGGCTTCCACCGTGCGCTCGTCCAGTCCGGTGTCGAGCAGACGCGGCGAGGCGTAAAACGGCTGGCTGATGGTCTGCTCGCGGCCAAGGGCATCGCGGAGGGTCACGGTCAGGTCGCCAGCACCCGTCAGTGTCGGCACGCTGTCGAAACGGAACGCGCCGGGCTGCAGCGCCTGCGGCGGCGTCTGGCGGATACCGTTGACGTAGAGCTGCGCGGTCGACGCCAGTGCTGCATTGCCGCCGAGGCTGGGCAACGGAAAGGTGATGCGATCCGGCTGCAGCGTGAAGTCCGTGCCCCACTGCACACCGCCGAAGCGTACGGGCGTTTCCCAGTCGGCGCTGTGCGTCACACCGTCACCGAGACGCAGGCGCAGCAGACGTTCGGGATCATCGATCAGCCAGTGGCTGTCGAGCCGGCGCAGCGTGTTGCCACCCGTGCGATGGTCAATGAACAGGCTGCTGCGGCCCGCGCCGCCGGGCGCAAACACGCCGACATCGACCAGCGCGTTGACGGCGTCGCTCCCGTTCAAGCCGCCGTAGCGGGCATCCATGTTGACGTAGCCGCCATGGCCGGCCGTGCTGACGGTGCCACGGTCCGGTGAGCCGAGCACCGTGTGCTGCACGCGCTGGGGATTGGCGTCGACCCACAGGGCACTCCGGCAGCCATCGAAGCGCAGCGCCAGGCCATCGTCGGTGCGCAGCACCGCCCAGCGGCTGCCGCCGGCATCGGTTTCCATGCGCGGTGGCGGCAGTGGCGTCCACTGTGCCCACGCCTCGTACGGCGCCCGCCAGAGGCCGTCATCGCCGATCAGCAGCCAGGTGTCGTGCGGGGGCATCGCTGGCGCCGCATGCACGCTCAGCAGCATCGGCTGGCCGGGCAGCGGCATCATCCGCGTGGCGTCGGCCGGGCACGGATCGGGTTCGAACCAGACACCGGTCGGCGCGGCGGCTGCGTCGCTCGCGCAACCCAGCCACCAGAAGGTCAGCAGCAGGCGACGGTCATTGCGCACTGAGTCGAAGGTCGCGCCGCGTCAGTGCCGACGTGCCATCCACGCGCAGCTGCAGCGCACCGGATGCCACGGGGGCGGCACTGGCGGGATCGAGCGCGAAACGGCGGCGCTCGCCCGGGAACAGGTAGATCGGCCCGGCGATGCGGCTCAGCACATGGCCGTCCGACTGCAACTGGGCTTCATCGATCCGCTCGGTGATCGTGCCTTGGTTGGCGGCGACGAGTTGTGGCGCGATCGATCCGCCTTCGGCAGACCAGCGCAGGTCGGAACGGCGCATCTCCGGCTGCCGGAACAGCGGCAGGCTGACGCGCAGACGCATCGCGATCTGCGAGGCGTCGCCGTCCTCGCGGTAGCCGACCGCGGCGAACGGCGGCGGGACTTCCTCGACGATCACGCGCCAGCGGCCCTCTTCGGCCGCGCGGGGCGGATGCAGAAAGCCGATGCGGACGATCTGGCTGGCGCCATTGCCATCGAGGCGGAACATCGGCGGCGTGACGAGGGGCGCTTCGCCGGAGGCCGCGGCATCGTCGGCCGGTTCCAGCACGTCGGCACCGTCGACATGTCGCCAGCGGAACACGCGCACCTGCATCGTGGTGGCCCCACCGCCGGCGTTGCTGATGGTGAGCGAGGTCGCGGTCTGGTCGGATGGCACTTCCAGACGAACCGGATTGACCGTGATCGATCCGGCGCGTGTCGTCAGCGCAAGCAGGAAACAGGCGGCAATGGGCAGGCGGGTCATGGCAGCACTCGTGGTTCAGTAGGTCACGGTGATCGCCACGCTGTCGGTGTACGTTCCGGCAGGCGCGGCCGTGCCGGCCGGAATCTGGCCGTAGACGGTGATCGTATTGGTCAGCGATACCGCGGACGAGGTCCCGTCGAGCGTGTCGGTGCTCGGCGTGTTGCCCCAGTTCAGGGTGCGGCCGGCATCGCGGAACAGCCGGTAGCCCAGCGTGTTGCCGCCGCTGGTCATCTGCCGCAGGCTGACGGTCGCGGCGCTTCCGGCACCGGCATCGAGCCCGATCTTGTAGGCCGTGCCGAGGGTGCAGGTCAGGGTGACGGTGGTCGAGGCATTGCTGGCGCTGCCCGAGGTCGGGTCGTAGCTGCCGAAGCTCAGGGTGCCGTTCGAGATCAGGCAGACCGAGGCGACCGATGCGTTGACCGTCAGCGTGCCACCGGCCGTGGCTGCGCGTGCTGGCATGGCGGCGCCCACCGCGGACAGCGTGGCGGCGGCCATGACGATGCCGCGAACCACGCGCCCGGAACCGGGCGGCCACCGCGCGGCCGCTGCTCGTCGAGCGGGCGCGACCCGCCGGAACCGCGTTGACGTGAACATGGTGTACCTCCTGACTCGGGTGCATTCCTGTTCGGCCTTGGCGCGGAAATCTGGAGCGCAGCGCACGCGTGGCAGTCCAGCGGCATACAACCGACGGATGGATGGTGCCGAGGGCGCGGTCAGTGACCGCCAGTGGGGTGTCGGCTCCGGCAGGCGATGACACGGGCGGCACGATCGGGCGGGCGAATGGCCATGCCGCGGGGCGTGTTCACGAGATCGGTCATGCAGCGCCGGCCGCGTGGCCTCACAATTCGCGGCTGCGCCCTCTCGGGCGCGTCTCACGTGCTCAGGTGCAAACCGTGGAAAGTCAGCCGTTTTCGAGTCTCGCCCTGCATCCGGCCCTGCTGCAGGCGCTGGACTCCCTCGAATACACGGTGATGACGCCGATCCAGGCGCAGAGCCTGCCGCCGATGCTCGACGGCCGCGACGTGATCGGCCAGGCCCGCACGGGCAGCGGCAAGACTGCAGCCTACGGGCTCGGCCTGCTGTCGCGGATCGATCCGACGCAGATGACCACGCAGGCGCTGGTGCTGTGCCCGACGCGCGAACTGGCGGATCAGATCGCGAAGGAAATCCGACGGCTGGCGCGCTGCCTGCCGAACGTCAAGCTGACGGTGCTCGGCGGCGGCATCTCGAAGCGGCCGCAGGTGGCCTCGCTCGAACACGATCCGCACATCGTCGTCGGCATGGCCGGCCGGGTGCAGGAACTGCTGGCCGACGGCAACCTGAAGCTCGACAGCCTGCGCGTGCTGGTGCTCGACGAAGCCGACCGCATGCTCGATTCGGATTTCGAGGACGCCAGCCGCGCGATCGTCGATCAGGCGCCGAAGACCCGGCAGACGCTTTTCTTCTCCGCCACGTTCCCGGACAGCGTGCGCGCCTTGAGCCGCCGGCTGCAGCGCGAGCCGGTCGAGATCACGGTCGACAACGCCGTGGTCACGACGCAGGTCGAGCAGACCTTCTACGAGGTCGACCCGATCCGCCGGATGGATGCGCTGGCGCATCTGCTGAGCACGCAGCGACCGGAATCGGCGCTGGTCTTCGTCCACACCAAGAACGATGCGCAGGACGTCGAGACGAAACTGGCGAAGCGCGGCTTCTCGGTGCTGAGCCTGCATGGCGACATCGACCAGCGGGATCGCGACGAAGTGCTGGTGCGCTTCGTCAACGGCTCGGCCCGTGTGCTCGTGGCCACCGATGTCGCGGCCCGCGGGCTCGATATCCAGAACCTCGCGCTGGTCGTCAGCTACGAGTTGCCGAACGAGCCGGACCAGCATGTTCACCGCGTGGGCCGTACCGGTCGCGCTGGCAGGAGCGGCATCGCGCTGCATCTGTTCACGTCGCGCGAGCGCAGTAGAGTCGCGGCGATCGAAGCGAAACTCGGCCTGAAGGCGGTACTCGGCAAGCTGCCGATGTCGCAGCTGTCGCCGGATCGCCCGGTGCCGCCGGTGTTCGTGACGCTGTGCGTCGACGCCGGCCGGCGCGACAAGCTGCGCCCGGGCGATCTGCTCGGCGCGCTGACCGGCGATGCCGGTCTGGCCAAGGAAGCCGTCGGCAAGATCAACACCTTCGATACGCGGACCTATGTGGCGATCGACCGCCGCTTCGCGAAGAGCGCGCTGGAGCGGCTCAAGGCCGGCAGGATCAAGGGCAAGAACTTCCGCGTGCGCCCGATCGACTGAGATCGACTGAGATCGACTGATTCCGCAGGCGGCGGTCGCGTGTCGCGTCAGCGACTGCGCAAGGCCGCGACTTCGGCAGCGGTCAAGGTCCGGTGCGCGCCTTTGGCGAGCGCACCGAGCGTCAGCGGGCCGATCGCGACCCGCACCAGCCGCAGCACGTCGTAGCCGAGCGCCTCGAGCAGCCGGCGGATGTGCCGATTGCGGCCTTCGTCGAGCACGATTTCGAGCCAGGCGTTCTTCTCGCCAACCCGGAGCCGCGTGGCGCGCCGGGCGGCCAGATGATCAGCGCCGTCGGCGATGCCGGCGACCATCGCCGCGAGAGCGGCGTCGTCCGGCAGGCCGTTGACCTGCACGTGATAGGTCTTTTCCAGCGCGCCGGACGGTTCGGTGATGCCGGCCGCCCACACCGTGTCGTTCGACAGCAGCAGCAGGCCTTCGCTGGCTTTGTCGAGCCGGCCGACCGGGCCGATCCACGGCAGGCCGGCATCGGCCAGCAGCGCGTAGACCGTGTCGCGCCCGCGCTCGTCGGCGGCGCTGACCACGATGCCGCGCGGCTTGTTGAGTGCGAGATAGACCTTGGCGGCGGCCTGCACCGCGACGCCATCGAGCGTGATCGCTTCGCGCGTGGCATCGCTCGGCCGTTCCGGGTTGCGTTCGATCCGGCCATCGACCGCGACGCGGCCGTCGCGGATCGCGGCTTCGGCCTGGCTGCGCGAGCAGACGCCGAGCTTCGACAGCACCCGCGCGAGCCCATGGCGCGGAGGGGCCGCGCGTCCGGCAGGCGAGGCCGCGCGGGCGCGGGGCGGGGAACGACGCGGCGGCGGCTTCATGGCGCGTGTAGGGCGCGGTTTGATTCGGGACACATTGCGGGTTGGTTTTAGACACCTTGCAATAGTGCCGCAACGGGCCTGTCAGGGCGATGCAAGGCGATGAGAAAAGGCTAGATCAGGTCGAGGCCGAGGGTTTCGGTGAGGGGTTTCGGCGCTGGCCAGCCGTCGCGCCAGTTTCCAATGATCAGTTCCTTGGCCGGCTGGGCGTTCTGGCCGCCGCCGACGGTGTAGGTGATGTCGGCCGTGCGCATCGGGAAACCGGCGAAAATCGCCCGGATGTCCGGGTGGTCATTGATTGAAACAATCATGGTGCCTTGGATAGAGCGCATCAGGGCAGCCATCTGCTCGTAGTGCTCGAAGCCGAATTCGACGCCGTAGCCCTCGGTTTGCCAGTACGGCGGATCGCAATAGAACAGGGTGTGCGGTCGGTCGTACCGTGAGATGACCTCAGCCCAAGGGAGGTTTTCGACATAGGCACCGTGCAGTCGAAGATGGGCGGCGCTCAGCTCCTCCTTGATGCGCAGCAGATTGAGCTTGGGCGGGGCTGTGGTCGCGTAGCCGAAGCTCTGGCCGTCCACGCGACCGCCAAAGGCATTGCGCTGCAGGTAGTAGAACCGGGCGGCGCGCTGAATATCGGTCAAGGTCCTCGGCACCTTGGCCTGCTCCCAGTCGAAGACCGTCCGGCTGGTCAGCGCCCACTTGAACTGCCTGACGAACTCCTCCAGGTGGTTCTGAACGACGCGATACAGGTTCACCAGCTCGCCATTGATGTCGTTGATTACCTCCACGTCAGATGGCGGCTTCAGGAAAAAAAGGGCTGCCGCGCCGCAGAACGGCTCGACGTAGCAGGTGTGTTCAGGAAACAGCGGAAGAATCAGCGGGACCAGACGGCGTTTTCCGCCAATCCACGGAATGATGGGTGCAGCAGGCATGGGCTCTCCTCGGCCAGATGAACTCGGTTAGGCTTCCCATGCCGTGTGCACGGTGGGGATGCCTTGGCTGGCCGTCGGTGTATGCCGGCGGTTGGCGGCCCTCGGTGCGCGCTAACGCATCGAGGGTCGCATCCTCTTACGCGGTGCGACGCCAGTACAGGATGACCTGGTACGGCTGAAGGTTCGGATGAGGCTGGCCACCGCCGACTGACCGCACCGGATTGGTGGCATTGAAGGTGTTGGTATTGCTGGCCTCGTAGGCCTCGTCGGTGACGAACGACTGAAAAGCGCCCCCACCGGCGCCGGTGGTCGAGGAGCCACGCTCGATGCCGTGCCGATGCGCCGGCATTTGGTCGACCGACAGCGTGATCTCCTTCGCACCGCCGGTCTCGCCGACCACGTCAAACAGCGGATCGCTGACATCGAGGCCGACCAGGACGCGGCCGGCCGCGTAGTTCTCCCAGGTGCCGATCCCGAACAGCTGGAACGGCGTCTGGATGCCGGTGCTGATGAACACGCAGCCGACCGGATAGACCAGGCTGAAAATGGCCTTCCGGAATTGGTTGTTGGCCCCGGCGTTCAGCGCAATTCCTGCCGCTTCGATGGTCGACGCGATCTCCTCTTGAACGCTATTGAGGAAGGCGGCGGTGACCACGGTGGCGGGCGTGCCGGAGCTGGGGCTGCCCTCGGTAAAGCGATTGTCAGGCGTCGCCGTGGGATGTTGGATTCGCTGCATGGGTCAGGGTCCGTAGGCAAAAAGAAGGGCCGTGTGCGCCGGCTTGATCCGGTTAAACAGGCATTCGAGCGACTCGTTGCCGAAGCTGGTCAAAGGGTCGCCAGCCGTCGACAAGCCAGCTCGGAACGGGGTCACTGGCACGTCGGCCGATCGGATGCGCCAGGTGTGCAAGGCCGGCTCCTCGATCGTGATCGTGTAGCCGTAGGCAGCACCGACGCCGATGAAGTAGCTGCGCGAAGCCCCGCCCGTGGCGGTGAGCCGAGCGACCAAGGCTATGCGGCGCTGCTGCACGCTCTGTGCAACGGCCACGCAAGAGTCTGGCAGCCCGGCTGTCAGCTCCCAGTCGGGCAGCAATTCGGCGGTCGAACGCGGGTCGGCCTCGACCAGCAGTGTGTCCGCGCGAACGTGCAGCCGCGCTAGCTCGCCCCCGAGCGCGAACAAGAGCCGAGCCAGCAGCGAGCCTTCGCGCCGCGTCCAGGCCGGGCCGACCGGCAACAGCGCCGCCAGCTGCGCGGCATAGATCTCGGCACTTACGTCCACGTCAGCGTCCCCAGCACCAGGATCGCACCGGCCGCCGCCGTCACATTGGCCGACGGCGTGATCAGGTTGTGGTCGTACTCGCCGACGGCCTGACTGATGGCTTCGCGCACATGCGTCAGCAGGATCGTGCCTTCGGGTGCCGCTTCGCGCGTGAACAGATCGGCCAGTGCAGCCTGTACCGACGCCCGAATGGCCGGCGTATTCGGAACCAGCGTCACGCGGATATTGACCGCCTGGCGGTTCGGCGCGACGACGTCGACGTCGGCCGTCACCGGCCGCACGCTGTCGATGTAGGCCTGCGCGGCAGCCACCGTGGCTGCGCTGGCCAGCGTGACACCTGCATAGCTGTCGTCGGCGATGTAGACGCGCACGTTGCCGGCACCGAGATACAGCGGAAAGACCCAGGCACGCGAGACGCCGCGCACCGATGTCGCCCAGATCTCGTAGTCGAAGGCGTTGCCGCCATGCGGCGGGTTTTGAATCCGCTCGATCATGCGGGCGCGCAGCGAGTCGTCGTCCTCCAGCTCCGCGCCACCGTTGATGCCATCGGCCGTGATCTGGGCCACCGCATTAACGCCCAGCGCCGGGCTGATGAAGCTCAGCAGCGTGTTGCCGGCCTGGTTGCCGACAGCGCCAGGCACCTGCGCGGTAACCAGCGCAACGGCCGATCCCGTGCCATCCAGAACCACCGGGTTCGACACCTGATACTCGATGCCATTGGCCGACTGCAGCGCCTTGCCGGCGGCGATCGTGGCGGCCGGGTCGCCAGTGATCGTGATGCTGCCGCTGGCGTAGGTCGGCTGGCGTCGACCGACGCTCCACAGGCTCGCCCAGCGCGCCAGATCGTCACCGGTCGCGGAGTAAGGGACCGACTGCTCGGAGCGATACGCGACGAAGCCATACAGGCTATGGATGGCCGACGACAAGGCACTGGCGAAAACACCGAGCACGCTGCGGCGAAGGGATGGTGTCGAGCCCTCGATCCGCGTCTGCAGGTCCGCCTGCACACGGTTCTGAATCTGGCTCAAGCTCGGGCGATTGAACGGCATCGGCAGTCTCAGGTGACGCCCGGGGCCGGGAACAGGTCGACCTGTCCGCCGCCGGCGTTGGTGTTGAACTGATTGTCGTAGGCGCGCACGCGGCTGACCCAGACCGGCCGCCACGGGATCTGCGCATTGCTGAACCGGCTGTACGGGTGCCAGGTGTAGTGCACCCGGCTCTCGTTCGGGTTGCTGGCACCGGTCTCCTCGTCGAAGGACGTGAAGCCGATCGATTCTTGGTCAGCAGCGATCAGGTTGTTCGAGGTGCCGGTATTGCCAAGGGCGATCAAGCGCGCCTGTTCGGCCTTGATCAGCGTCAGATCGTCGATGCCGGGCACCACGAAATTGACCATCTTCAGCAGCGCGCCATTCTGCTCGCCCCACACATCGATGCCGAAGCTCTGCAGAGCGATCGCCAGCGGGATCAGGAACACCAGCGCGTAGCTGGAGTAGTACAGCGCTCGCGAGCCGCGTGACAGCTCGGCAATCAGCGACCCGGTGGCCCCTGGCAAGGTCGCCGCGTCGTAGACCGCATTCCGGAAGATGTACAGGCCGAAGTCGTAGAAGTCGCCGCGTTCCAGGATGCGGGCAGCCGTCACCGCCGCGAAGCCGGCGCTGTAGCTGTGGTTATTGCGGGCCGTGTTCGTCCCGGTCCATACCTGCGGCCCGGTGAAGCCCTGCCGGATGATCGAGCGATAGAACGTGATCATCGCCGTGGTCCTTGCCCGGAACCATTCCCGGATCACTGCATGGTCAGCCGGTGTGCCGGCACCACAGTCACGCACCAGCAGATAGGCCATGCCCGTGCTGCCGATCTGGTTGCTGATCTGCGTCAGGCTGGAGCTGTCGCCGGCTGGGCCGCGCCAGTAGTCCGCCGCGCACCAATCCCGCAGCCCGCGCAGGCAGCGTAGCGCCTCGGAGCGATTGCCCGAGACCGCCCAGGCATTGCTCGCCTTCACCATCTCGGACGCGAACGCGCGCGGCGGATCGATGATCGAGTGGTACTGCGCGTAGCTCGGGGGATCGACGATCGAGCGGAACGGGTCCAGCGGATTCGGAGGGCCGTAGACGCTGACCGTCGGCACTTCTGCCGGCGGCGCGAAGATGTCGCCACTGCGCTGGAAGAAGTACCAGACGCCCGCCGTCGACGCGAAAGTGGCGAAGCTCAGCGGCGGGATCGACATCGTCGCAGCGCCCTGAATCGTGCCGGCCGCAGTGGAGACCGTGATGCTGGCCACGCTGTCGATATTGATGATGGTGATCAGCGCCAGCGTCGGTGCCGTCACCGGCGACGGCAGCACGTCGTTCATAGCCGCGCCACCGTTCGAGCGCCGGAAGTAGCGATTCGAGGTGAACGTCGGATAAGCGGAATAGCTCGCGCCGGGCGCTTCGATCGCCGTGCCGATGAAGGCCGGAGCGGCTTCGATCGACCCTGGGTTCGACACCGCTTCGATGGTCTTGAAGTTGATCGGCGACCAGCGCTGCCGGGCGCGTAGCGCCAGACTGTTTCCGGTGATCGCACCGGCCTGCACGGACAAGGCTCGCACGGCCGTCGCCGCCGGCTTCGTGCCGTTGACGCTACCGAGCCAGGCGTTGGTCGCGGTCGTCGGATCGAAGCCCGCCAAGGCGGTCGACAGCACGCCACCGCCGCCCAGGTCCGGCATCGACACCGAGATCGAACCCGCCGACCACGATGCGCATATTCGGATGGCCCCAGTCGCTCCGGCGCTGGCACGCGTCAACGTGGCCACGGCCGTGCCCGCAAGTTCGACGATCGCGCCCACCTGATCGCCAGCCACCAAGCGCAGCACATGGCCGCTCCCGAACTGCACCGCGAACACCGTGGCGTACGGCGTCATGGCCCGATACTCGGCCTCGATCACGGCGTGGCAGGCACCCGCGAATAGGGCGGGTTCGTTGATGGCCACGACTTCAGCAGCGCGCGACACCAGGCCTGTTGCACCGACCACCGTCACGCGCTCGATGCGGGGTGACGGGTACAGCCGGATGTCGGTCACCGAAGTCGAGTTCGCGGCAGCGCTGAAGGTCAATTGCGTGCTGACGTAGGCCGTGTTCGCCGGCATCGTCTGCTGCACTTCGGCGGTCACCGGTACCGAGCTGGCTGGAATCGCATTCGAGCCGGAGCCCGTCGACGAAGTGGAGGCATTGCGCGAAGTGATGCCCACGCGCGGCCCGGCATTGTTCGGGTCAGCCAGAATCCGGGCGATGACCGACGACACCCAGACCTGACCAGGCGCTGCAGCGGGGTTGCTGGCCTGCGCGATCGGGCTAGTGCGTACGGTGCCGGCGATCGCAGCACCCGTGGTGTTGGTCACCGTCACCCGCAAGGTGATGTCGCCTGCCACCTCAGTGTTCACGGCCAGCACCTGCGCCGTTGTCGACGCGCCCAGGCTCCAGCCCGTCGGCAGCTGCCCGCCCGAGCCCACCGTGCCGATCACCACGCCGGAGCTGGTGTTATAGGCGTAGTAGTTGGTCCGGGTTTCAACACCGGCCGACGTCGCGATCCAGTCGGTAGCCGTGCTGCCAGCTTCGAGCTGCGCGGCGGTCAGCCGAAAGCGAAAGACGCCCGTGCTGCCGTTGCGGATGACTGCCGTGATCACTGGCGATGCCGTGACTGCCGTGCTGTCCAGCAAGGTAGTCACGATGAACGGCGTGGCCACGCCGGTGGTCGACACCAGCACGGCAGATTCCAGCGAATCGCCCACGGCGACGCCGCCCGAGTTGCGGCCGTAGATGCGCGCCCGCACCAGGCTGATGTTGGTGCGCGTCAGCACCGTCAGATCGCCGCTGAAGGTGAAGGTGCGCGTGGCGCCCGCCGTATAGCCGTTGTTCGGCTCCAGGCTGATCTGGATCGTGGTGCCGTCGTCCGGATTCAGCGGATCGAACGGCGTGGTGTTGGTGTACTGGGCTTCCACCACGATCGAGGCCCTGCCATCGACCGTGCCAATCTCGATCACGGACAAGGTCACGCCACCGGTGGCATCCCAGCCGAGCGGCAACGCGCCACCGAAGCCGATCGCACCGACCACGGCTCGCGAGAATGCGGAGTTGGACAGTAGCTGCTGCGATGGCGGGTCGATAAACACGCCGCGATCAGTCAGCCGCACCGCATTGGCGGCGAACATCGCCCGGCTGCCATCGAAGCGCGGCGCGGTCGACGCGGAGGCGCGGCTGCATGACAGCAGGCTGGCCGGTGAGCCTGCCCAGGCACCGCCGCGCCACGCGCGTGCCCGGCGGAAGTCCGCCTGCAGGCGCATGGCACTGCGATTCGGCACCGGCCGCATCATGGGAAGTAGCCGATGATCGTGATGCCGGCGTCGGTGCCTGTCGCCAGCACCTTGCTCGGGATGTTCGGAAAGAACGTGTTCGGCGCGAAGAGCTGCGACACCACGGCACCGTTGCCGAACTGCAGCGCGACCAGGCCACCGTCCGGAAAGTACAGGCCACCGACCGGCAGCGGGTCGAGCGTCACGGAATCCGAAGGCACGATCGGAAGCGCGGTCGATCCTCCCGTCGGGGTCGCCTCGATCGCAGCCACGGCCGCGTCGACGCGCGCCTGGGCATCGGTGATGAGCTTGGCGATGGATGGCAACAGCACGCTGCCGTTGTCCACCGTCTGGGTCGGGCCGCCTGTGAAGATCGCGACAAAGCCATCGACCACCGATCGAATCGTTACCGCAGCCGCTTCGAGTTCGCTTTGTGCGCTCACAGGGTCACCATCGGATCCATGGTTTGGTAGAGGTAGGCGTAGCGCGCCGCCAGGCGCTGCAGCTCCGCCAGCTGCGTGAATGGCGACACCCGCTCATACGGCCGCAACGAAGCCGCCCAGATGTCGCTGAAGCGGATCAGCTCAAGGCCTGTCGGCCGCACGATCTCGATCGCCAGATCAAGCCGGCCGCGCTGCGGGAACGTGGCCGTCGCCTTGACCGAGCGCGCCACACCGTCGTCGACCAGCCAGGCCAGTGCCCGCTCGGCCGCGAGCTGCGCCTTGATCAGCACGTCGTCGGTCTGCTTTTCGCGCTGCAGCTGCCACAGCGTTGAGCCGATGCGGTCACCAGCAACGGTCGACAGCGCATCGCCCCACCAGCCACGCCGATCCGCGCTGCCGGCGTCGTCGTTCTCTCGATCGCTGAACAGCGAAACGATCACCGCCGTCCGCAGCGAGGGATCGAGCAGCAGATCGGTGTCCAGGAAGTCGAGGTCGAAGCCATCGAGCAGATCATCCGACGCGGCGATGAGGGCAAGGTCGGCCATCAGGTCATCGGCATGTTGGTAAGGCCAGAGGTCGCGCCGCCGGCCTGAACGCCGGTATGGCGATGCGCGTTGTTGATGTCGCGCATTTCCTGCATCGAGCCCAGCGGATCAGACACCGAGGTATTGCTCAGCAATGCGCCGTCGACGGTCATCGTGCCGGTGACGTGCGTATGCGGGCTGTTGATCGTGACCAGACTGCTGCTGTGGATCACGATCTCGCCGGTCGCTTTGAGCCAGACGTGATCGCCGTGGCTGTTGTAGACCTGGCTTTCGCCGACATCGAGATTGCGCGGCCGGGAATCGTGCTCGCCGCCGATGACCAGGCAATGCGTCCGCGAGCCGGCGATCGAGATCAACAAGCAGGTGCTGCCGGGCGGCGGCACCGCGCTATGTCCGAAGTACTGCAGCCGCTGCACGTCATCCAGGCGTTCGCCAGCGAGCGCGGTCACCTGCACCGTCTGCAGCTTGCCGCCGTCGTCGGCGCGCGCGATCAAGGCGCGCGATGCCAGTGCCCGCAGCCGACGCGACAAAGGCCGCATCGCCGTCTGCATGGCCGTCAGGATCGCAGTGCGGCTGTCAGCCATCAGGGAGCCGGCTCGACGATCTGCCAAGCGATCACGCTGGTGTCGGTGGCCTGGGAGCACAGGATGGTGAAGCTGATCCCGGCGCTGCGGCCGCTGATGCCGCAGGCCGAAGGCACCGACACCGTGCCCAAGGTCTGCGGCGTCAGGAAAATGCGGCTACTGCTGGTCACCAGCGTGTTGCTGACCGTCACGGTGCCGGCGCTCAGGGTGGCCGTGCCCATCGCCGCGTTGCTGCCCTCGCGAATGGAAAGGCCCGCACCCGCCGCGCCCAGGCGAACGCCGCCATCGAGCTGCGTCAGGCCCGCTGCGACCCAAAGGGCGCGCGGGTTGGTGATGGTCATGTTGGTGCCGGCCAGCGGCGCGCTGTCGATGTACAGCGAGGCGGCATCGGTGATCGTGCTCGCGCCGACCGCGGAATGCGTCGAAGGCGTGATTCTGAAATCGCGCTGCAAGGTGATTGCACCGGTCGCGTGCTGCCGCACCTGCCCCAGATTGAAATACACACTCGGGCTTTCGGTTGCAGCCGTCATGCTCGTATCGGCAGCACCCGTAAACCCGAATCGCACCGAAGCGGCCGCCGACGACGTGGTCGGAGTGCAGCTGAAGGCGAGCGAGCTGACCGTGCATCGCGTGCTGTTGCCGGTGCGGAAAAGGATGGAGCCGGTACCTTTCGTCGAAAGGGTCAATCCTTCGTTCGTCTGCGTCGAAATCACTGCGATGTCGGCGGCCGAACCGGCCACATTGCCAGTGATCTTGATGCCGGTGACTTGTGAGGCTGTCGAGTCGTCGACCTGCAGAACAGGGTTCGTGCTGCCGTTCGGCCCGACGACCAGCGCGTTTGCCGAAGCCGAAGTGAGCGTATGCGCGCCGCTGGCCAGCGTGCCCACGCCGCTGATGTTGTTGCTGGCATCGATCAGCACGCCGCTGTTCTGCAGCACGGTGCCACCGGTGCCGCTGTAGCGCGCGATCGCCGTGTCAGTGCTGGTACCGGGGCCAGTCACGCCACCGCCGCCGCCACCGCCGGCCGGAGTGGCCCAGGTGCCATCGCCGCGCCAGTACGTCGTGGAGTCCGCACCGGTACCGCCGTTGAGCTTGGATACCGGCAGGTTGCCGCTCAGGTTCGCGATCACCAGTGAAGATTCGGCTACGTCAATTGTCGGGTTGCCCGCCACGCCGCTGCCGTTGCTGACCGTGATCTTGCTGCTACCGGCCGTAATGGTTCGGCTCGTATAGCTGCCGCTGGCGATACGGGCGATCAAGCCCGTCACCGCCAACTGCTGCAGCGCCGGCAGCTCAGCGCCGGCCTGCAGGCGTTGCTGGGCACCGAGCCGCGTCACGTTCAGATAGTCCTGGGCCAGCAGAGTTTCGCTCTGCCCGAAAGCCGACAGACAGAACAGCAGGCACAACACGAAAATGATTTTCAGGTTCATGGCGAGGGCTCGGTTAAAGGGCAGCAGGGACTTTTGCCAGCGAGCAACGGCCAACATCGACGGTGGCCGAACCGATGACCGAACCATCGAGGTGCGTCTCCACGCGCACCGTCAGCGCGGTGGCACCGCTTTGCACGGTCAGCCGGTTGGTACGGCGGATGCTCGAAAACGCCACCTGCGGGAAAGGCTGCGTGCTGTCGATCGGGTTCAGGTCGTAGTAGGTCTGGCCAGCGCCGCCGGTCGACAGAAGGACCAGCGCCACGCCGACCAGGTTGTTGCCGCTGAGGCCCGACACATTGACTTCGCACGTCGCCTCGACGATGTCTCCGGCCGCAAAGTTGCTGGAAACGGTCTGCAGCAGGAAGCCGACGAACTCCGGATTGGCAGCCGGCGGTGTTGCCGGCGTCGCGGTGCCGTTCGTGGTCCAGATCTGACGCGCCGATGATCCGGCCGTGCCGTCCAGAAAGGTGGTGTTGATGCTGCCGACGCCGGTGCCGTAGGTGCTCTGGCGTTGCATCGTCCAAGCGTCCGGAACTTGGCCGCTGACTCCGGTGCCGTTCAGGGTCCCGGCGGTGCCCGCCATGAACCCATTAGCCAGCAGGTTGCCGCCTGGATTGCTGCTGGCGTTGTAGAGGTTTCCGGCGGACTGCAGCGTTCCGACGATCGAGGGCGGCAGGTTGCCGGCTTCCTGGTCCCATTCGGCGCGCGCGGCGGCGTAGGCGCAGGCCGGCAGCGGGTGCAGCCCGTCGACGAGGCAGCCGGCACGCGGGTCGCCGACGGTCGACGCCGGGTCGACCATATATCGCCACGGATCAACCACCCGAATCTTGTAGCCAGTGGTCGGTGCCGTCGTAATGTTGTAGCGCCTGATGTACTGATTGAACTGCTCGATCGCGCCCTTGGCCGTGGTCACTTCGCCCGTGGTCATGCCAAGCGCCGTGAGGTTCGCAGCGGATCGCGGATAGACCGTGCTGACGGTCAGCGGGATGCCGGCCGCCCCCAGCTGCTGAATGATGCTGTTGAGCTGGCCTTGCACCGTAGCCAGCGAAACCTTGGCCCCGAAGTCGTTCGTGCCGCACAGGAGGAAGGCATCGTCCGGCCGCTGGCTGATGATCGCGGACAGCCGCGCGAGGATGTCGCCGCAGCCCTGGCCGCTGACACCGAAGTTCAGAGAGTTGGCCGTAAAGGTCGAGGCCGTCGCGTACTGAACGGGCATCTCGAAACACTGGCCGCACAAGGCGTTCAGCCAGATCGCGTAACCCGAGGCCGACCGCTCGTTGATGCTCGGGGTCGTCTTGTTGTTGCGCGCCGTGATCGAGTCTCCGATCCACGCACGTCGGCCGGCCCGGTGGCCGACGCCGCCCAGATAAGGCGGATAGTCACCGGCCGCCGGCACTACGGCACCGACGCGCGAGTTGAAGCTGCTCACGGCCCCGCCACCGCCGCCGCTCGGAGCCTGCCAGGTCGCGGTGCTGGCGCTGGTTGCGGTCGGCACATAGCCGGCCACTGGCGTGCCGCTGACGGTCACGCCGTTGATCGCGCCGATGCGGGCATCGTTGCCCTGGGCAATCGTCCCGGCCGTTGTTCCAAAGGACGCTGCGCAGGTGCCGGTGGTCGTGATCGTGCCGCCGGTCAGGCCGGTGCCGCAGACGACCGTGGTCACCGTTCCGCCGCCGCCGCCACCGGTCGCGCTCAGGACGCCGCCTACGCTCAACGACAGGCCGCTGCCGATGGTGATGGCAGCCGGTGCCGCAGCGCCTGCAGCGGCATTCCCGAGCAAGGTGCCGCCCGGCAGGGTGGCCAGATTCGCGTACGGCACCACGATGGGCGCGTAGCGGGCATCGGCCTGCGTCCGGGTCCAGACATCACCAATGCCGTAGCCGGCCACGGTGGTCGGTGTGTTCCGAATATGGGTCCAGTTGGTCGTGGTGTTCTGCGCTTCGGCCGTGCCGAGCAGCAGGCTTACGCAGGCGAGCAATCGCAGGGCGTTCTTCATTGTGGGCGGGCTCAGTAGGTGTAGATCAGGCTGACCGTCAGGTAGCCGGTCGGCGTGCCGACCAAGGTCAAGCCTTGGGAATTGATCGCGAACGGATCGTTGGCCTGCTCGGTGCCATCGAGCAGCAGCATCGTGAAGTCGCCATCCGGCGCTTGTTCCAAGGCGTAAGGCCCGGCTCCGGCGAATGCGAAGGTCTCGCGCTTGATCCGGGTCGAGTTCGGCCCAGCGACGCCGCCACCGCCCAGGGATGCAATCCACTGCGCTTCCGTCACGTTCGGCGACAGCCCGTTGCGCAGGGCGATCTGATATGCCGAAAGGCCGGCCGCGCCTTCGCGGATGATGATCGTCTTAGCCATGCGCGCCGTCTCCGAGGATCTCGAATTCCAGATCCTCTCGATTGATTTCAGTGGTGGTCTTGCTGCCCTCGGTTACCTGCACTTCGAAGCCGTGCAGGCCCGCTGGCCAGGTCTGGGTGGTCGCGCCGTCGATCGCGGCGAGCACGATGTCGAAGCCGACCACGCTGGCCGTTGCAGTGGTCGTGCTCCATCGATAGACCAGGCCGTCGACCGGGTCCCTCAGCTCAGCTCGAACGGCAGCGCCGGGTGCCGGCACGCGATCGAGCGTGATCGTGATCGGCTCGATGCTGTCCCCCGCCTTGCGGCTGATGAAGATTTCGGGGAGATCGATCACGGCATCTTCTCCGTCAGTGGCGCCGGAACGTAGGCATCCGCCGGCGTCACCGACAAGCGCGTGATCTCGCCGCCCTGGTCATCCAGCGAAAACGTCACCTGCGCCACCAGGTAATCGCCGAACAAGCCGAGCCAGGCGTCATCGATCTGCACCAGGCGGTTCGGCTGCCACGGGGCGCTGCCGTCGATCCAGCCGCGCACCGAAAGCTCCGCGCGATCGCCGCGCGCCTTGCGGTTGGCGGCCGTCCACCGGGCCAGCTGCTGCGCCGCTCCGGCGTCGGATGCGTCGACGGTATCGATGACGGTGGTCCGCGCTCTGCGGATCTCCGGATCAGTTGCGGTCGCCAGCACCTGCTGAGCCAGCGTTTCGTTGCCGGCATAACGGCCTTCGCCGTCCTGGCCGATCACCCGATACCGGGCGAAGCGCTCGGCATGGCTGCGGGTGGCCGAACCTTCGAGCATGTCCACGCCCAGCTTCAGCGCGCGCGTGGCGCGACGCACACCAGCGCGAGTGATGGTCAAGCCACCGAGGCTGTCAGACACCAGCAGGAAGCCGCGCAGGCGGGCCGCGCGCGACAGCACTTCCATCACCGTCTCACCGGGATTGATCGCCTGTTGCGCGAACACCGCGCCGGCATCGCCGTCCAGGCGCACCGGAATGCCGAACGGCTTGCACAGATCCGTGGCCACCTGCAGCAGGTTTCGGCCTTCCCAGCTCTGGCCGTCGGTCTCGGCCGCGCAGTCCACCAGGTCACCGGTGGCGTCTCGGCCGCGAATGGTCAGGCTGTGCGCCGTGGCGCTGTAGCTCGGGCTGGCCTCGTCGATGTACCCGGTGATCACCGGCGTGCCGTCGATCGACACCGCGCAGGCTTTGCCCGGCAGGATCGGCCGGGTCTCACCTCGGATGGCCCAGCGATCGGCGCACTGCAGCTCGAACTGGCCGGCGAGCTGCTCGATGCCGGTCGTGATGCTGATCGACTCCCAGCCGGTGAACACGTCTTCACCGATCTGTAGCGTCACCCGAGTGTTCAGGTCAGTCACTGAGCACCTCCAGCTCGACACCGCCGGCCACGAAGCCGGGATGCGCCAGGCCGTTGCGCGCCACGATGTCGTCAGCCCGCTGCAACAGCCCAGCAACGCCGGTGCGAGCGCCGTACAGCCGATAAGCCACGACCACGGCCGGCAAGGTGGCCGGCGGCGTGTAGCGGGCGATCCTGGACAGATCCACGGCGCGGCTGCGGATGTCCTCCACCAGGCGCGCGCGCAGATCCTGCAGGGCCGCATAGCTCTCGTCGTCGACCGCGTAACCGACCAGGTCAATCACGTCGACCAGCTCGTCCCGCGTGCGGATCGCCGCGTCGAAGCTGTCGAACACCGTGTCGGCTGCAAGCTCAGTCGCGGCGATCACCGCCTGCACGCGCACCAGCGTGGTCAGCGCTGCCGCGTTCGCGATGGCCTGCGGCGCGCGGCTGGCTGACGTGGCTCGGTAGCTGAACAGCCGGCGGAGACCGGCCAGCGTGCGGATGCGCCGAATATCCGTGCCGATCCGGCTGGCGATGCGCTGCGGAAAGCTGACGATGCCAGCGATCTCGTCCTGCGCCACGGTGACGGAACCCAGCACGGTTTCCACGGCTCGGACCGCGCCGACCACCGAGCCGATCGTGCTATCGATCGTGGCACCGAGGCTAGCGGGCCAGCTTGTCGCGAACTGCGTCGTCGCGGCCGTCGACGCAATTTCCGCCTGAGACCGGACGCGAAGCTGGGTGTCGGCGGCACGCGCGGGCGCGCTGACCGTGCGTGCTTCGATGAACTCCAGCTGGAACCGCGCCAGACCACCTTCGCGCGTGCTCTCGGTCATCCGGCAGCTGATCAGCTGCACCAGGAACGTACCGCGATACGGATGCACCAGCTCGCCCGGACCGGGCTGATTGAGCGCATCGAGCAGCCGATCACGGGCCGTGAAGTACTCGGACCCAATCACGTAGCCATCGAGCAGGATGCGCACGGCACGGCCGCCCAAGTCCTCAGTTTCAGCGCGCTCCTGCAGCGGATACTCGTGCACCGCCACCCGCCGCGCGAATTCGTTGGGCGCGTTGTCGATCTGGAACGGAACGCCGCGAAACGAAGCGTCCTGGAGCTGCTCGCGCCAGCTCATGGCGGGCTCAGGGCCAACGGCCCGGAACTGAAGTCGAAGTCCACGCCCCGGCTGCGAGCACTGGCAACACGGGCACCACGATTGTCCAGCTCGATCTTGATCGTGCCGGTGACGTCGGTAGGTTCCTTGGCACGGCTTGCAAGCGCATTGCGAGCGTCCTGATTGCCGAAGGCCGCCAGAGCGATGGCCACAGCCCGACCCACCTTATCGGCGAACTCGGTGCCGGCGATCGCAGGCGCTCCGAGCGCCCCACCGTTATAGGCCTTGGTCCCCAGCTCGAATCCGGCCGCGCCCGCAGCCAGCACGCCGGCCGTTCCGAGCGCAGCAGTTCCAACGGCGGCGGCCGAGGTCAATCCAAGCCGGGCCAGCAGTCCTCCGGCACCAGCTGCAGCTGCCACACCGGCAACGGAGCCGGCGGCACCGCCGCTGTCAGACGCCGGGAAGTTGGTGACGAATACCGGCGTGGCGAGGCCGGCCTGCTTGATCAGCTGACCCTGCGCGAGTCCGGCCGCTGTGCCGGCGGCATCAGCAGCAGCGCCGCCAATGAACGGGATTCTCTTCAACAGATCGCTGGCCAGCTTGCCGGCCGCGCCCGTTGCCAACACCAGCCCACCGGTGGCGAGGGCCGCGCCGCCAGGACTGAGACCAAGACCGCCCTTCTCCGCTGGATCAAGCTGGAACTGAATCAGATCCGACAGCGTGCGGTTGATCGGCTGCGCGAAGGCATCGCCGATGGTCTTGAAGTTCGCGGCCAGACGCTTCGCTTGCGAATCGGCGTTATCCAGGGCTTCCCCCAGATCGCGCTTCACGGTGCCGCCGGCCCGCGTGATCGTGCCGGTGAACTCGCGCACCTGCTTCAGCGAGTCGCCGCCCAGCAGGGTTCGGATGCCGCGCTGGGTATCGAGATCGGTAGTGCCGAAAGCCCTGGCGATGAAGCGATCGCGCGCCTGATCGGTTGCCAGCTTCTGATAGCGCGCAGCGATGTCATCGAGCACCGCCAATGGATCGCGGCTGCTGCCGTCCTTGTTGTAGAACGGCACGCCGGTGGCCTTCGAGGCACTCGCGCGGTACTTGTCGTTGGTGAACAGGCGCAGCGTTGAATCCGCCAACGTCGCCAGCCGTTCCGGCTGCCGTTCGACCTGGCTGAGGCCTTCGATGAAACCGAGGGTCTGCGGGAACTGCAGGTTGGCGGCTTTGGCGTTTACGCCGACGCGCGAAAAGATCGAGGCCAGATCCTCCAGCTCGGCATTGCCGAGCCGGCCGGCGACCACCATCTGATCGAGCAGCTCCACTGCTGTGCGCGGCTGGGTCAGGTCGAACTGGAAACTGGCAGCGGCAACGGCAAGCCCGCCGGCCAGAACATCCTCACCGGCACCGGTGACCGCACTGGCTGGCGCGATCGCGCGCGTCGATGCCAGTGCTGCCTTGAAGTCGAGGCCGGCCTGAATCAAGTTGTTGAAGCCGCCGAGCAGCGTGTCGATCGGCCGGCCGGTATCCCGTGCCAACTGGAAGATGTCCGCGCGAAGAGACCGCACCTGGTCGCCCGTGGCACCGGCGGTCTGGCGGATCTGCGTCAGGGACTTGTCGAGCCGAGCCGACTCGCGAACCACCTGGACAGCCGCAAAGCCGACCCCGAGCGCCGCCAGGTTGTTGCGAACGCTCTTGATGGTCTGATCGAGCTGCCCGATCGCGCGCCGACTGCGCGTGCTGAAATCGGTCACGCCGCGCTCGCTGCCGAGCAGGCCGCGCGTGAACTCGCGCGACTGCAACAGCAAACGTAGCGATACGGTCAGATCGGTCACGGGCGTGCGTCAGTCCGGAGTCTTGGTAAAGGTGTTGATGTGGTGCAGCAGTTCGCTCGCCGGCATCGCCCCCAACTCAGCGCGTGACCAGCCCGTCTTCGAGGCCAGGAAGGCCATCGCGGTGAGGCTGGCGCGCTGGCGAGGCGTCAGCCTTCCCCCAGCTTTTCCGCCTCCTTCATGGCGTTGCTCAAGGTCACGTAATCGCGGCGGGTCAGCTTCCGGATCATCTGGAACGTGAACGGGCCGTTGAACGTGCCGCAGCGGACCAGCGTGCGAGCGATCACCGCGCCGTTGAACTTCAGCGGTGTATCGGTACCGGCCTCGTCTTCCGCCTCGAACAGATCGTCCGTGGTCGGCTCGCGCAGCTCGAATTCCAGGTGCGTCTTGCCGCTGATGGTGATGCCGTCGCGTAGCGTGCCGGTGATGGTTTTCATGGGCCTTGAAGTTGGTTGCAGGTGGGTGGCAGGCCGGCTTAAACGCGGTCGCAGCTGGTGCCGCTGAACGTCGCGCTGATCTCGCCTTCGGTCTCGGCCAGCTTCGGCGTGGTGGTGCTGAACGCGCCGGTGATCACGTAGCTCACGCCGTCATCGCCCTCGAAGACGATGGTTGCGTCCTCGATCGCGCGGATTTCTTCCAGTGCGATCTCGTCGGTCTGGGTGATCTTCACGTCGAGCGAACACGCGGTCAGCTCTTCGGTGAACCCGTGCACCGAGCGCGAACCAACGACGGGCGTACGCGCCACACCGCCGGGATCGAGCGTCGAGCCTTTCTTGCTCAGGACAGTGCGGCCATCGAACTTGATCGTGGCGCGGCCCAGAATCTTCTTTGCCATAAGCGTCGTGCTCCCTTAGCGGCGGAACTGGATTTGTGCGGCGACCACGCGGAGCTGATTGATCAGGTCCGGCGGCACGATCGCGTTCAGGCGGTTCGGGTCGTCGGCGTCGATCTCCACCCGCAGGTCGGTTTTGAACTGCTCGAAGGCCGTACCGCCCTCGACCCAGCCCCGGCTCATCCAGTCCCGGTACAGCGAGATCAGCTCGGCTCGCGCGGTGCCCGGCGTCATCACGTTGGGGCCTTCGCTGCCGTCCTTGCCCAGCTTGTGGCGCGGGTACTTCGCAGCGAAGCGGCTGCGCAGCGTGAAGCGCAGGTTGGCGAGCAGATGCAGCGATTCCGTGTCGAAATAGCTGTCATCCGGCAGGCCGTAGCTGTTCAGGCGATAGGTCGTGGTCAGGCGCTCGATGTGAACGAGACCGCCGGCATCGACCAGGACTGTCGACACGCCGGCATTCAGCAGCTGGTTGCGCACCTGCTTGGTCCGGCGGCCGGTTTCGATCTTGGCCACGACACCCGGCAGGGTCAGCGTCTGGCGCGGCCGGGCCGGATCGGGCTCGCCTGCATCCACGGCCGCCACGCTGGCCGCCACGGCCCAGGCCGGCGTCAACAGGTCCAGGCAATCGATGATCGATTCGTGCGGGCTGTTCCGGCCGGCCGCCAGCGCCTGCAGCGTCGCCTGGTCAGCGGAGCGGCCGACGTGGGCATAGCCCTCGATCTGCCGCACCGGACCGAAGCGATCGGCCAGCTCGGCTTCGAGCGCCGTCAGGCTGGCGGCATCGGTGTACGGCATGACGATGGTCGGATACCAGTTCTCGCCCAGTCCGGCGATCGCCGCTGTCAGCGTCGGATTGCCGGCACCTTCGACCAGGGCCGCGATCACGACCGAAATTCCGGTCGGCAGCCGTTCGCCGTCATAGCGGCTGTGGGTGCACTCAATCCGGCCGGCATCGATCCCGCCATGCCGGGCCGTCAGATTCACGCGAGCCGGCACGACGCCGTCGACGGCGGCATCGACATAGCTCTCGGCATCGGCGGTGATCGCGGCGGCGGCCAGCGTGGCGAGCTGCGCGGCCGTCGTCGCGGTCGGCACCGGCACGGCGTAGCGCGCATCACCGATGTACAGCGCCAGTTCGCCGCCGGCCGTCGCAGTGCCGCTGAAGATCACGGCGCGCGAGCTTTTGGTAGAGCCGCCGGCATCCGCCTGCGCCAGGATGTAGGTCGGCGTGAAGCCGTTCGCCAGGAACAGCTTCTTGGCCATCAGATGCAGCATCGAGCCGCGACCGGCCAGCAGCGCCACCTCGTCCGCGCTGGACACCAGCGTGGCCACGTTCGGCGTACCGGTACCGGCAGCGAGCATCTGGCCGATCAGCAGGATCTTCTGCGGCACCGTGCCGTCGCTGCCGTTGGCCTGGGAGTTGTCGAACTCCACGTACTGGCCGGGAACCCGGAAGTTCACCGGAATCTGGTTGAAAGCGATCGTCATGAGGTTGGCTCGGTGGAGGCCCGGCCGCGCACGGCCAGATGGTCAACGGCTTCCGGGCGGCCATCGGCCGGCGGAAAATCGAAATCGGTATGCAGCGTCAGAAACTCGCCCAGGGCATCGGCGCCCTCGGCCTGCAGCGGCGACAGTTGCCGCCAGCCAACAGCCCCCAGCCACACGCCGTCTTCACCGAGCGCGCTGCTGTAGAGGTTGTCGAAGCGCAGCCCGGTCGGGCTCTGGGCTTGCTTGGAAAAATCAGTGGCCGACACGGCCTGCAGGATCACGGTCGAGAGCTTCAGGCCGGATTCCGCCGGCAGTGCGCCCCGCATCGCCTTGGTCAGCACGTAGGCCGCGACCGTCAGATTCAGGTACAGCTCGCCCCGGTCGGAGCCCTCGCTGCCGTTCAGAACCGACACCAGAACGCACGGGGCCTTGACCGCATGGCGTTCCAGCTCTTCGAGGTTGAAGCGACCGGCAAAGCCATAGACGGTCACCGTCTTCGGCAGCACGGTCTGCAGCTGCGCGACGATGGCATCGCGGTGATCGAGCAGATCCATCACAGCCCGCCCTGGCTACGCCGCGTGAACAGCCGCGGCTCAGCCGAGATCAGGATTTCGCCGCCCTTGACCTCGCCGCCGGCATCGGCCGGTTCGCTGGCCACCGGAATGCCGAGGCCGACATCGCCGCGCGACATCTTGTTCAGCAGCGAGATTGCATCCTCGTAGCGCTGCCGCAGCTCCTTCGTCAGCACATCGGCCGACAGGCTCAGGCGGTACAGCGTGATGTCGATGCACAGCCGCGTCAGGGCTGGCGGCACCGTGGCCAGGGGCAGCGGGTAACGCAGGCTCAGGAACGTATCGATCTCGGCCGAGGCGTCCGCCAGCTTCAGATCCACCGCCACGACATCCACCTGGCCGTCGCGGTCGCGATCGGCCGCCGCGTAGAGCGCATTCGCGCCTTCGCGGTCGAGGATGTCCTGGCGGGTGGCGTAGATCACGTCAGCTCAGGTCCTGGCTTAAGCCAGATACGGAACGACGACCACCTTGACCGCACCAGCCAGCTCGTTGGAGCTGCCGCCGTCGATCAGGGTGCGCTTGAACAGCAGCTCGGCTGCCGTTTCCAGGGCCGGCGGCACGAAGATGTGCGTCGGCTTCATGTTCAGCGGCCGGCCGTTGTCGGACTTCAGGTTGCGCATCGCCGTGCGCACCGCCTTGAAGTTGGCTCCGGTCAAGTCCTGGTTGCTGGCCTGCATCATCTGCCACAGGCCGAAGCCGGCGCTGACGCGGGCGTCGACGCCATACAGCGCTTCGTTCTTCAGGAACACCAGCGAATCCGTGGAAGCGTCTACGCGGACGAAGTCGTAGTTCTTGCGGGTCTGCCAGATGATCGGCTTCAGCACGCGGCTCAAGTCCGCCACGTACCAGAACGGCTTGCCGCCGGCTTCCGTGGTCAGGTTCGAGGTGTTGGTGACCTTGCCCTTGCTGTCGGTCACCGGATGATTGGCCGCGAAGTACGGGCGGCCGTCGTAGCAGACGGCACTCGTGCCGCTGGCCAGCAGATCCCAGATCAGCGTGTCCGGGTGCTCGGCCGTGTCCTGGCCCATCTGCTCGAAGATCGTGCCGAGCAGGCCGTACTTGTCGTCCTCGATCTGATCGCGGTTGACGCCGACGGTGTTCTCGTAGTGCTCGTTCTTGATCGTGAAATCGTGGCCTTCCAG
The DNA here is from genome assembly GCF_021732705.1 of Nevskia sp. GTDB lineage: Bacteria > Pseudomonadota > Gammaproteobacteria > Nevskiales > Nevskiaceae > Nevskia. Next base: position 126,645 of record NZ_JAKFUM010000006.1, read on the forward strand.
GCTCTGGATCACGCGATCGCCCATCCACTTGCGGAAGCCGGTGGTCTTGCCGAGCCAGCCGTAAACCTCCTGGGCATCGCCGGACGGCACGGTCATCGCGACCTCGCCCCAGTAGATGTCGCCACGACCGAGGCCGGCCTGGAACTTCGTGTTGTAGCCCTGATAGATCGCCGTCATCAGGGCGGGTGAAATGGTCAGCTTCGGCATGGGGATTCTCGGGTAAGGGGCTGCGGGTGGTTGCGGCTAAGAACTACGGACGCGGTCGAATTAGCGGAAGTCGACCCAGACGCCGTACTCGTCGACGTCGAACACCTTGCCGGCACGCGGGCGCGCACCGCCGCCATTGGTCTTGGCTACCGTCTGGTCATCGACCACGTAGCAGCTCGCGCCGATATCGGCCTTAGCAATCAGGTCGGCCGCCGTGGAATTGGCGAACGGCACGATTTCCTTGCTGACCTCCACCTGCGTGCCGCCGGCCGCGTCGGCGGTAAACCAGCCGACGACGTTCAGCGTGTTGGTGGCGGTGGCCGCCACGGCGGTGCCGGCGGGCTGAATGGCAGCGAGGCCGCCGCGATAGCCCTGCGCGCCGTTGGCCATCGTGACGATGAGGAGATCGCCCAGTCGGGTGAACACGCGACGGGCAGCGTTAAGTGCAGTCATGGAAAGCTCCGAAAGATCAGGTCAGGGGTGTGCGGCTTGCAACGGGTGATGCGGCGCGAACTACAGGCCGTTGGCCTTGCGGAAGGTGGCTTCGTCGACACCCATCGCGGTCATGGCGGCGAGCTGCTCGGCATTGAGCGCGGTGGGGTTGGTCTTCGGATCGCCCTTCACGTCGCTGGCCGCTGCGATCACGGGGCTTTGCGCGATGAAAGCCTTGAACGCCTCGATGCCGCCTTCACGGGCGCAGTTCGCGCGGTGGTACTCGGCCGTGGCCGGCGTGATCTTCCCGGCCTGCAGCGCGCCATCGATCAGCGTGGCGATCTCGCCGTCGGTCTTGGCGCGGCGCTCGGTGGCCAGCGCGGTTTCTGCCGCATTGCGGGCGTTCAGCGCGGTGTCGTAATCGGCGCGCGGCACGAACTTGTCGAGCGGCGGGCTGGCCGCTGCGTTCAGCGCGGTCTGGCGCGTATCCATCAAGGACTGCACCGAGGCGACCACCTCAGCTTCGGTGGCAGTGGCGGGCAGCTTGAGCAGGGTGATCAGGGCAGCGGACATAGGATCGGTCTCGGTCGAGGGGTGCTGTGCGCTGTTCAGCGCCAGGCTGGGAAAATTCGGGGTGTTGGTCAGCGCCACGCTTTTCACGCCGACGATCTCGCCGCTGGCGGCGTCGAACTCGATCACCGGCGACAGGTAGCGGTAGTCACGGCCTTTCACGGCATTCAGGCCGCGCTCGGTCCATTCGATGGCACCGGAGACAGCGCCGCTCTCGTCGGCACTCAGGGAGCTGATCCAGCCGAACGCAGGCGAGGCCTGCCCGAGCGGGGCGGCCAGCTGAGTGGCGTGGTTCTCGTCGACCTGGATCGGCTGGCTGGCGTTGGCCGCCACTTGGCGCGGCTGGCTCAAGCGCCAGGCGCGGCCATCAACGCCCTTGACCAGGCCTTGCGCATCTGGTGCCGGGATCACCGGAATCCGGGTGGGCACGGCTTCGCCTTCGGTGCCGAGAGTCGGCAAGGCGAAGCAGAGGGCGGTCAGGCGGTTGGCTTTCGGCATGCCGCCAGTGTCGAAGCCCCACCGGCACGGCAGGGTTTCGCACCTGCGACTGCTCGATCAGCCTCGCCGCGCGCGCCCGGGAGGTCGCCGAAACCGGGTCGGCGGGCGTCGCCAAGCCACTTTCGGGTGCGATCGGCAGTGTGTCAATGCCGCTTGGCTCGCCGTTTCGCACCCGGCCGTTGCAAAGGCCGTTGCACGCGTTGCAGAAAATTTGCCGGGGTCGTCGGGGCGGGAAGCGCTTTCAGCGCGCCACAGGCCCGCCCAGGGGCTCGTTTTCAGCCGCCGCTCGGACCCCGGCGGTCACAGCTGAAGGTAATGGCGGACGATCTGGCCGATTTCGCGTTCGTCTTCGGGGCTCACGCCCAGGAATGGCCGCGCCGGAATGCCGCCCCGGCCGAACTGGTGCGTGGCCGCGTACGGCCGATCGCTGCCGACCAGCAGCTCGTCGCCCACCACCTGGTGCCGGACCAGGCGGCGCAGATCCAGCGTCAGCTCCAGGACCTGGCCAGGATCGGACACGACCGCGGATCGCTTGGTCGCGCGGCCGGCCTGCTTGCGGCGGGCGTAGTCCTCGCTGACCGGTGCCCAGGGCGTGCCGTCCGGCGCTGTGCGCTCGTCGAAGCGCTTTTCAGTGCTGTTGGCCAGGAGCTGGCCGATGGTGTCCAGCAGCGGCTCCGGTGCTGCCACCAGCTGCTCGTAGCGCGCGATCGCCGCGCTGAGGTCGGCCAGCTGCCGCAAGTCCAGTTCAATGATCGCGCCGGCCATCGGTTTCCTCCGTAGTAAGCTCCAACGGTGACGCGCCTTCGGTAATTCTCCCGGCCGGCGCATTCTGCGAAAGCAGACCTATCGAGGCGTAAGCGAGGGGGTTGGAGACCTCGCAGGGCGCGTCACCCTCCTGGCAGGCCTCGCGGTACACTGGGGGCCGAAGTTCAGACGGCCGGGAAATCGCCAGCTCCGGCTCGGGGGACCGCAAGGTCGCCTGCACGGTGGGTGTGGCGTCCACCCTGAGCTTCCCTTCCTCTTTCAAAGCCGGCCTTCCAGCAGTTCCAGGGAGCCGGCTCGCACATCCTTCGTCAGGTCCGCCGTGTTCGCCAGCGTGACCGTCCGGATGGAATTGGTGCCACGCCGCCCGTCGCTGGTTTTGAGGCTGTAGTTCACCTCCACCACGATCCTGCCAGCGCTTCGGCCGCTCGCAGACTCCGGATCAAACACGTAGATCAAGGTGCTGGTACCGGTGACCAGCAGCACGGCGCGCGGCCGGGTCAGCAGATTCGGCAGCTGTTTGAAGTCTCTCAGGCTGGGCTGTTTGGGCAACCCGGCCTTGGTCGTGGTTTTCGTCTCCCGAAAGACATGCTGCACTTCGCGGTCGCGGATGGTGATCGCGGCGGACTCCGGAATCACGTTGCGCGCCGCCAGGGATTCGACGATCTCCGCCGACAGGCTGCCGACGTTGAAGCTGACATTGCCCGGCCGATCGGTCGCCAGCACGGTATCGATCCAGCTTCCGAACTCCGTGGCCAAAGCCTTGCGCACCGCCGGCCGGCTGACCATTGCAGCGGCGGCGGACGCACCGGATGCCGGCGGCAGGCCGCCGATGCTGCCGAGTCCACGCTCGGCCAGCTTGCCGAGCGTGGACTTGCCGGGCGTATAGGCGAACCCTGGATCAATGCCCTTCGGCACCCGCACCGTCTGCGGGTTGCCGCTGCGCTTGCCGATCACCCGGTCTTCGAATTCCTCGGGCGGCGGCTTGACCACCTTGAGCCCGCGCCGCTCGACGTCGCGATCGCTGTACATGAACTTCTTGCACTTGCAGCCCCAGCCATTGGCCGGGCTGTGGCTGTCCCACCAGGGGTCATCGAGCGGGATGATCAGGCCGTCCCAGGCGACATGCTCCGGCCGCTCGTTCGGGCTGGCGTAGTGCTTGTACATGCCGTACGGCCGCCGAGCGCGCAGCTCGGGATCGGCCATCTGCGCTTCACGGCCGGCGTTGTAGCTCTGGTTCAGGTTGGTCTCGTAGATCACCTGTGCGCGCCAGTTGCTGCCGCCGTTGTAGGCCCAGCCGTGCTTCGCGGCGATCGAGCGGAAATCCTTCTTGAACGCTTCGAAGCCGATGCCGTCGGCGACCACGCGGTCGACCGCACCGCGCAGATCGTTCAGCAGGTCTGCCTTCAGTGCACCGGCCACAACAAACGCCTGGTCGTGAGCCGCGCCCTGGATGTCGGTGTACGACTTCGTCGGCAGGTTCAGCTTGTCCCGGAAGAACTCGATCTGCTGTTTTAACGGCAGGCTGCCGTAGGTCGCCACCGTCAGACGCCCAGCAGCAGCTCGTAGCGGCCAGCCAGCTGGGCAGCGGTCAGCGCGGTCGCCAGCAGCTCCGACAGGCGCGCGTCGTCCAGCTCGTCGTAGGCATCGAGCAGCTTGGCCCGGAACTCCTCGAACGAACTGGACTCATCGAGCATCGTCTGGATCGGCGCGGTCAGCGTTTCGACCACCAGATCGGCGTCCTCGGTCAGGCGCGCAGCCTGCCGGGCGTCCGTGGACAGCGGCGGGGCCTTCTTCACCTGGCGGGCGTTCAGCGCCTGGTCAAGATTGCCGCTGCCCGGCAACGGGCTTGCAACGGCCTTTGCGGGTGCCTGCAGGAGCAACGCATCCTTGTCCGGTTCCGGGAAGCCGAGGCGATCGCGCATGACGCTTTCTTCCACCCGCAGCCCGAACGGCACCAACGCGGTGACGTTCTTGACCAGGGCGACCAGGTCTTCCGGCTCGCGGATCGGGAAGGTGATGCGCGGGTAGTTGTCGCGCGGCCCGAAGTTCAGGATCACGTACGGCACAACCAGGTCACGGTTCAGCGTTTCTTCCGCGTCCTGGGCATCGTCGTCGCGGATATCGTCGCGCACTTCGTTGTGCACGCTGGCGTTGTTCGACCCCAGCCCGGTGCTCTGGGCATCGGTGGTCATGGTCTGCCCGAGGACCGCCTTGCTGATCTGCCGGTCCAAGTACTCGCAAAGCGTCTTGAACAGATCGCCGCCGCTGGTCTTGGCCGCCTCGTGGAACTCGATGGCCATTGACTGCGGCAGGATCGCTGCCGCATCCGAGCCGAGGCTGGCCACCGCGTGCCGCAGGATCGCGATGTCGCCCTTGCTGGCACCGGGGCCATAACGGCCGATCCTCAGCGGCAGTCCGAAGATCTCCGCGAAGGCATTCCAGTCTTTCTGCGCGTAGCTCTTGCACAGCCAAGCGAAGGCCACCAGCCGGGCCAGACCGCCCCGGATCGGCAGGCCGGTCTTGAGGCTCGGCCGGTGCACGATCCATTTGTACGGTGCCAGGGGGATGCCGTTGATCGGGTCGGACTCATGCTTCAGCCGCAGGCTGCAGCCGGTATCGCGGTCCCAGCGAAACCAGCGCGGATCTCGAATCTCGAAACTGGGCAGCCACTTCTTGCCGCGCTCCCAGACGATCTCGTGCACTGAGTAGCCCTTGCCCAGGGCATCGAGCATGTCCTTGCGCAGCAAGCGGAAGCCTGGGCGGGCGATCAGCTCGCGCACGTCGTCGGCAATCCGCACGTCCTCGGCATCGTCCGAGGCTGATTCCACCATCACCGGCAGGCGCGACACCGCGCGCTTGCGGGTGCCTAGCACAGCCGCGTAATGCGGCTCGCGCTCCTCCATTTCCTCGGCCAGCGTCAGGTAGTCGTCAGCATTGCCGCGACCGGCCTCTTCGAGCATCGCCGACAGACGCGCTGGGGTGAGGTTGCGGGCGATGCTGTCGTGCCAGACGCTGCGCAGGCCGGTGACGCCACCGCGCCCCAGCTCTTCGGTCAGGTCGGCGGTTTCGATCGGGCGGCCGTCCGGGCCAAGGATGCTGCTGGTGGCCATCAGATCACTCCGTGATGGTGGAAGCCCTTCGGCTCGGGAATATCGTCCTGATCGTCGTGGCGCATGAAGTTGATGCGCGCGCCACCGGGCGCCCTCACGGCCTCGTAGTCGAACGGTTGGTAGATCTGCTGCCGGGTTGCCGCATAGGCCAGCAGCAGCGCAATGCCGGCGTCGCCGTGGCGGTGGTTGCCGGTGCTGTCACCCGCACGCTGGTCCGGGATGCGCGCCACGCCGCGCACCAGGCGGAACGTGGCCAGGTCGTTCAGCACGTCGACGTCGCGCGGCAACACGATAGCCGCATCCTCGAACGCAGCTTTCAGCGGCGGTGTGTTGTCGCGATACCAGGGCTCGGACAGATGCACGCGGGTGATCAGCGCCTCGCCGTACCGCTGCTGCGCCACTTCGGCCAGATAGGCTCCGTTGCCGGTGGCATCGAGCATGCCGTGGCTGAATCGCGGCAGACCGTCGATCAGGTAGAACAGGATCAGCGCTTGGGCTTTGAACGGCACGTCGCGCAGTTCCACCAGGAACGGGAAGCTCCGCACCAGCGTCCGGGTGAGCTGGCACGGAGCCAGCACCGTGAGATCACCCTTGCGCGCGAAGTCCTCACCGAGGCAGCTGGCTAGCATCGGATCAAGCTGCTCGATCTCCGCCTTCAGCTCCCGCTCGCAGAACGCGGCGACTTCCTGCTCGATCAGGTAATCGGACCACAGGTCCATGCCGCCCGGAGCCTGCCAGCGGATGACCTTGCGCGGTGCGTCGACCGGGGCCATCCGCGCCTCGATCAGCGCACGCGGCAGCCAGATGCCGCCGCCCTTGCTGGGAATGCAGAACAGCTCCTCGTCGGCACCGCTGCCGTACTGCGCCACCAGGCTTGCACGCCATGCGGTCTCGCCTTCCGCTGACCAGGGCACGCCGCGCACCTGGCACACGCGCTGATACAGGCCATCGGCCAAGGCATCGTCCAGGGTCACGCGGTGCAGCGAGTAAGGGCGTTTGCCTGCCCGCACTTCCTTGATCAGCTCATTGAACGGATTCTCTTCGCCATCGTGCGTGCTGACGACGTGCACCTGGCCGCCCCAGATCAGCAGCGCCAGCGCCGCCTTGAGCAGCTCCGCCAGATCCGGATGGAACGCCGCTTCGTCGATGATGACGCGGCCTTGCTTACCGCGCAGGTTCGACGGCCGTGACGACAGTGCCGTGATGCGGAACCCGCTGGCGAAGCGGATGGTGTAAGTCAGGATCGACTTCTCTTCGTCGCCGTCCTTGAACACCTCGACACCCGTCTCGATCTCGCTGGCGGCGAAGGCATAGTGCTTGGCCCAGTCGGCGCAATCGCGCACGAACTCTTCGGCCATGTCCTTGTTGTAGCCGATGTACCAGACGTCCATGCCGGAGCGGCTGGCGGCCAGCAGCGTGGAATCCGCGGCTTCGGCCCAGCTCAGGCCGATGCGGCGCGACTTTTCGATGATCTTGACCGGCGATTGATCCGCCGCCCAGCGCGCCTGGTAGCCCAGGAACACGCTGGCACTTTCTGCGATCGCGCGCTTGGCTGGCAGCTCCGGCGGCGGCTGGACAACGTCGGCCGCCGCCGGCCTACTCGTGCGCTTCGAGGTATTCGTGACCGCCACGGGCTCAGGCCCCGCTGCCGGTCTTGATGCCGAGGATGCGTCGCTTGATCTCTTCGGCCGCTTCGTCGGTCAGGCCGACGGACTTCTCTGCCGCCACTGCGTCGACCAGGCTGGCCGCCTCTTCAGCCGCTGCGCGGCGCAGGGCCTGCTCGCGCTTGAGGCTCAGGGTGCCGGCCGCTTCCAGCCGCTGCATCGCCAGCGCCAGCGCGCCGATTTCCTTGCCGCTGAGTTGCACTTCGGCATCGCCGTCGCCGCCTTCACCGAGCTGCATCGTGGCGTCGAAGGCCAGCGTCCGGAGCATCTCCATCACCACCTTGCCGATATCGCCCTGCGGCTCGGAGCCCAGACGCTCCGCCCAGACGGCCGCGACCTCGCGGGCTTCGCGGATCTTCTTTCCAGACTCCTCGAAGCGCTTGTGATACCGACCGACGGCACTGCGGGACACCTGAGCGCCCAGGCTCTTCAGGTGGGCCACGACCTGCTCCAGCGTGAACCGGTCGTCTTTCAGCAGCCGATCGAGTTCGGTGCGGATGGCCGGTGCCAGGGTGGCGATGCTGCTCTTGCGGCTCATGGTCGGCCCACAGCAGGCTCAGGCGCCCGGGCCGGGCCGCTTCACGCCGGGCACGTTGCTGCGGCCCTTCGCAACATCGAGGCCGCGCGCGGTCAACGTGGCTACCAGCACCGTGGCCACCGGCTTGTCGACCGTGACCAGGCCTTGCTCGGCCAGCCAGGTCAGCTCGGTGTGGATCTGATCGCGGCTGGCGTTGTGGCCATAGTCCTCGACCGACATCTGCAGGATGCTGCTGTTGCACTCGTAGCTCGGCGCGCATTCCAGCACCCGCAGCAACACCAGGCGCAGATCGGCCGTCAGGTGATCCCGGAAGCTCATACCTTCTCCGTCCGCATCAGATAGCTGTTCATCAGGTCGACCTGGCGCGTGGTGCCCTGCTGCGCGCCTTCGAGCCGGCCGATGCCGTTGGAAAGTTGATTGATCGACTGCTGCAGGGCGCGCAGGTCACCGGCCGTGGGCAGGTGCTTGACGTTTTCCTCAACCACGCCGATGCGCTCGCCCATGTCGGCGATCTCGTCTTTCAGCGAGCTGTAGTGGCTGCTTTCGTCGGCGGACTTCTTCGCCAGATCCTGCGCGACCTTTTCGATCGCCAGCTTGTGCGCCTGGTCGCGGCGGCCGAACCACGCCACGAGGAAGGCCGCGACGGAGATCAGGCTCACGACGACGTCCCAGATGAGCTTCATCCACTCTGGGGTCATGGTTTCTCACCGAGCAGTCGCAGCGGCGCGGCGATGGGCGTGGGCGGTTCCTGCAGCGGTGATGGCAGCGGCCGGCGGTTGCGCTTTTCCATGCTGCGGCCGAAGGTGTAAAGCCCGAGGATGCCGCCCCAGGCATACCAGAATTCCTCCGGCAGATTGAACACCGGCGGCGTCTTGCCGACGGTCCACGCGATCATCGGGGCCAGGCAGTAGTTGAAGACGATCACCGCCAGCCCGACGTAGACCACGGCCGGCCGGGCGCGCTTGGTGAAGGTGTCGTCCTGCTGCAGTTCGGCCACCATGATCCGCTCGCGCACGGTGAGCTCGGCTCGCAGGCTCTGCTCGATCTCGCTGTCGCGCGCCTGCAGGACCTTCTCGGTTTCGAGCCGGTACTGGTTGCGCTCGCCATCGGTCGTGATGAAGCGGTCGGCAGCCCCCGCGATCTTGTCCACCAGATCGCCGGCCGTGCTGCCGAGCAGGTTTGCAATGAGGTTCGCCATGTCTAGTCCGGAATCGACAGCAGTTGTTTGGCTTTGCCGAACCACACCAGGCGATCGGGCATGCCGATCAGCCGCGTGTTGATCCGGCGGGTGCAGCCGATGAAGTCACCGTCGTCGGCGGAATTCGAGCAGCCGGCGTGGTTCCAGTACCAGCCGGCGGATTCGGCGGCATAGATCGGCCGCAACAGGGCCTCGGGGTTCTGCACCAGGAAGTTGCGGCGCGGCGACAGGGCCTTGCTGCATTCCGAGTAGTTGCGCAGGCCCGTGATCTGGATCAGCCCGCGTCCGCGATAGCGCCAGCCGTTGCCAGACGCCTCGTCGGCGTTGCCCAGCCGGTTGGCATAGGCCCGGTTTGCAATCCGCTCTGGTTGCCGGGCATAGGCCTTGGCTTCGGCTGGGCTGAATCGGCTGGGCCAGAGTTCGAGGAGCTTCTCGGCCGAATAGTTGAGGTTCTCTTCCAGCCGCGTGAAGCCCTGACTTTCATGGGCGATCTGCGCCAGGAACATCGCCTGCCGGATCGGCGTGTTGATGCGAAACGTCGTCATCGCACTGACCAGCTGCACGTGGAAGCTGAGCGCGGCCGGGCAGAACGCCTGGAGTTGTTCGGGGGTCATGCGCGCATCGTCACGCGCGCGTGAATCAATCAGGGTTTCGCAGATGCGGATGCAACGAGAAAGGCCCGCTTTCGGCGGGCCTTGGCGCAACGTTCAGAGCACGTCTACCAGCGCATGCCCGGCGCTTCCTCGACAAAAGCCTGCCGATTATCCTCGCCGACCACCAGATACTTGCCATCTGCCAGCTGGTACGGCTTCAGCAAACCCTTCGAGGCATCGGCAAAGGCCAGCTGCATGATCGTGTTCGGCTCCATCGGCAGGAATTCCTTGCGCAGCATTCGCCCGCTGCTGAATACCCGTACCCGGACGATATCGCAGGGCCTCGCGCAGTCCATCACCTGGCGAAGGCTGCGGCCGGTTTCGATCGCCAGCTGCAGCCGCCCGTCCCGAGCACCGAGATACTTGATCATCACCAGCGCCTTGGTGCCTTGACCCTGCTGGAGATCAACATCGGAAAGCGCGGGCTTGTAGCCGTACTCGTAGCCATCGACGATGGAGTAGTAGGGCGTCATCGTCACCACTTTTACCGGCGGCGGCGGGGCTTGCGAAGCCGTCTCTGGCTGCGCGCTGTGTTGGCTGCTCTCTTTCGACATGATGACTACCAAGGTCACCACCATCGCACCGCCGACGGCTGCCAGCAGCAGCACGATCCAGCGCACCAGTAGTTTCATGCTCGCTCCCTGAGAGAAAAATAGTCCGACACACCAGTCTATGCCGGGCGTCAATTCGGTTCAGCGAGCCAGATCACGTTGGCGTTCCAGAAACTGAGTTTCTTCCTCGGGCGTCATGTCAGCCAGCTTCAAGCGCCGACGAGCCTGCCGCTCGGAGTGCAGCAGCTGCTGCGGCAGATTGACCGCGACCGAAGCGGGATCGGCCGCAGGGCTGCCGGCGCTGCGCGGCGCGCTGCGAAGGCCCTGCTCGTGGTCGCGCTCCGACTGCGTCGCGGCCTTCTCGGCAAGTCCGGACAACACGTCCAGCAAGTAGCCGTGGGATTCCATCGGCAGGTTCAGGGCGTCGCGCGTAGCCGCCATGTGTTCCAGCGCCGCGCGCCACAGCGCCGGGGTGGCCGGAAACGACCGGTGCTTGCGAGTGATCGTAGGCTCCGCCATGAGCGCCACCAGCTCCGCCAGCAGCTTGTGCGTGCGTGACCAGGTCAAGGCCCGCTGACGTGGCCGGAACAGCGCCAGGTAAGCCCAGACCTGACGGGCGACGGCGGGTGGCAGATCGCCGGCCAGCATCAGCGCGGCGTCAGCATCGGCCGCGCCGAACACCACTTCGGCAGAGCCGGTTGCGCCGCAGGATCTGCAGGTCAGACGCATGGTTGCCCCGGTTGTTCAAACAGGTCGCTTGCCGCACGGCCCTGCCGCCGGGTCGCGTAGCGCGTCTGCGCGTGATGATCGCGGTCGTAGTGAAGGTGACAGGCTTGGCACATGGATCGCAGGTTGTCGTCGGCGCAATGCTCCGGAACATGGTCCAGGTGCGCGGTGGTCAGCACTACCGTCGATCCGGTGCCGTACGCCGGCTCCCCTTGGCGATTCGGGCAGCGCCCGTCATGGGTGCCACGGCCGCACTCGCCCAGGCATTCGCAGCGGTCTTGCGCACGCGCTCGGATGCGAGCGGAGATCGCAGGCCAGTCGCGGGGGTAGCGCGCTCGGTTTTCAGGCCGGATCGGCATACGTCGGCGACTCAGGATTGCGCGGGTGCCAGGACCATTCCATCGCATGCTTCGGGCACAGGTCCTTGCCCTCGAACGGCGAGACGCTGCAGGCCGTGCAAACCGGCCGGTCGCAAGTCTTGTCGAGCCCGACCTTCCAGTCGCATTCCTGGCTGGCCGGGCCGCCGCACTTCACGCAAGCCGGAATCCGCCTGGATCCACAGACGATCACGGGATGACCGTTGACCACCAGATGACTGCACTTCACAGCAGCGGCGCCTGCGCGTTGGCCACATGGCTGATCGCCGCTGCGCGCGCGTCGAGATACGGCTGGCGGGCCACCATGATCGTCTGGTGATCCTTGGCCTTCGTGAAGCCGCGCCAGGTGCTCCAGACGCGGCCCTTGAGTTCCGTCGGCACCATCGACCAATGCGGGCCGCACAGCAGCTGCCCAGGGCGCGTACGGCTGCTGCAGCCTGGTATCGGGCATGGCATAGCCATCAGCGGAGCGCCTCGAGCTGTGCAGCATCGCCAGTCATGGGCTTGCGCAGGTCCACTTCGCGGCCAGCTCGATATCCGCTATTGAAGTCGTTGTATCGAATGTCCGCTCGCGCAGACGATTTCTCGGCCGGAGCGGGCGACATGTCGATCTGCGAGAGGTAGGTCTGGATTGCTCTTAGCCGCTCCGGCGGTATGGTCAGCAAACCGATCTTCGCGCGCACACTAAAAACCCAGCCAGCGCAGAACGAGTCGGCGCGATCCATGCGATTCGCGCGTTTGCATCGCTTCAGATGGAGCCGCAGATATTGCTTGCGAGCTGCTTTTAGCTGCCGGTACAGGACCGAAAAAGCGTATGAAGCAATGGCTTGGTCACCGCCGCAGCCGACGAACACGTATTGCCCCGGTTTCTTGATGAAGTGCAGATCCACGCCGTAGCTGAAATAAACCCCGCAACCGATCGCTTCGGCAACGACAAACGCAAGGCTCTGTTCCCACTTCGGCGGCTGCTGTAGCGCCTGCGATCGCACGCGTGCTTCCGCAGCGTCGGAGGCGGCAACGTCATCGGCGGAGACGCCGATCTCGTCCATCATCTTCCGCGCCTGCCGCAACGCTGCGGCAGCCTCGTGCTCGTTGCTGGAATTCGCAAGCCGCAGGCACTTCTTGATCTTGTCTAGCTTGCGCTCGTGTTCGGTTTTCACAGGTTCAGACTCCGCTGCCGCTTCGCCACCTGCAGCTTCTGTTGGGTATTGATGATCCGGCGCACCTGGCTTTCGGTCAGGCCGGTGGCGCGGCTCAGTTCGTCGTAGTTGTTGCCTTTGAAGCCTTCCCACAGGCGGTCATCCCGCAGGGCGCGCTTCAGGTGGCTGGCGGCCGGCAAGTAGATCGGCCGGCCGCCGGCCACGCTGGCGATCGCCAGCACGGCTTCCTTGGCGATCCGGCTCACGAGATCCGGCGTGACAGTGCCGCGCAGCTCGGTGCCGAGCTGGTGTTCCAGGTGATCGAGGATCTCGACCAGGCGCGACGGCCACTTGTCCAGCAGCGCTTGATGCTCCGGCAGCGCGCCGGCCGGCAGGTCCTGATCCTGGAACAGGTCAGCCATTGCCGGTCTCCGTGCCGGGCCGCTGCAGCACGCCCTTGCCGGCCAGCTCGCCGCGCAGCCAGCGCAGCACCTGACTCATCGCCTGCGGGTAGCGATCGAGGTTCCTGTCGCTGGCGTCGAACCCGAATTCCTGGATCGCGATGTACTGGCCGTGCGCCCACATCAGGCCGGCGTCGGCCAGCGCCTGGCGCAGCGCGGGCACCAGGCGCTTGATCGCGGCCTTTTCCAGTGCTGCGACGATGCCGGCCAGATCGTTGCCGTCGCAGAACTCCAGCCGCTCCTTGCGGTACATCCGCTTTGCCATCGCAGCGGCGTAGCCCCACGGCAGCCCGGCATCGGTCAGCAGGGCCTCGATCTTCTTCATCAGCGGGCCGCGATCGCCGGCCCCGAGGTTATGCGGCCTCCTGCCTCGTTTCGGCTTTGCAGCCTGCGCTTTGAAGCCGGCCGACTTCAGATGCGCCAGCACCCTTTCGAGCTGTGCCAGGCTCATCTTTGTGGTGCTGTCGTGGCCGCCGTGCACGCGCAGCATCTGCCGGTAACCCTCGTCGTCCAGGCCAAGCTGCGCCTTGGCGATATGCACCATCTGGATCAGCTTGCGCTGACCAGCATTGATGGGGGGCGGCACCCTGGGCGCGGCGGGCATGGCTTCAGCGCTTTGGCGTGGCCGCGCAGGCCAGGGCGTACTTCAGCTCCGATGCCGGCAGCAGCCGCACCACGATCCGCGCCTTGATCGGGCCGGTCATGTGGCAGCGCTGCGGCTGCAGCTCCGGCTTCAGGACACCGATGCCCGGCAACGTCACCTGCTTGCCGGCCTGCAACTCGCCGATCGCGGCGGACGCCAGATCGTTCAGCAAATGCGTGGCCAGCGCCACCGTGATGCCGCGTTCGGCTGCGATGTGCACCGCCAGTTCGGCGGCGTTCATTCGCCACCGCCATCGGCGTCTGCGTCCGCCACGTCGTCCGGCATCGGCGCGCCAACGTCGATCGCTTGATCGATCAGCTCGCCAGCTGCAGCGGTGTTGCCGTACGCGTGCTGGTACTCGGCCTGCGCCACCAGCTGCGCGGCCCGGTCCAGCGCAGCCTTGCGACGGCGCGCAGCTTCGCGCTCCGCCGCTTGCGCGTGAAAGTCCAGCAACGGTGCGACCTGGCTATCCGGCCGGGCGCTCACGTTTCATCCTCGACCGCCGTTTCCTCGGTCTTGAGGAACGCGGTCAGCAGCTTTTCGAGATCCGAGTCCACCGGGCGGATCACCACGACATCGCCGGCCGCGCCGGCCTCCGCGCCGATCTTCTTGAGGTCGGCAGCCTTGAGCTGATTCAGTGCGGCCTTCACCAGCTTGAACTTGGTCTTGACCAGGGCATCGAACTGATCAGTCAGGTGCTTGCGGATCAGCTCGATCGTGCGATCGGCGTCCTCGACGATGATCTTGCCCTTCTGCTTTTCGATGCCGAGCTTGATCGCGTGGACGATCAGGGTGCGCGGCTTCTCGAACAGCTTCGGGTTTTCCTGGATCGCGGTCGACAGCTCGGCCTCCGCCGCCTTGGCCGCGCCCAGGGCAGACGTGATCAGCGGCATCGCGCGGCGCTTGGCAGCCTCGATCTGATCTTCGAGCTGGCGAAGTCGATCAGCCAGTAGATCGCGCGCCTGGCGGTAGTTCTTGGCACGTTCCTCGATACCGGCGAGGGCCACAGTTGTGTCTTGCGTCATGAGCTTGCTCCGGCAGCCGTCGTGGCTGCGGTGAGGGCCAGCGCCGACCGCCCGAACAACTGCGGGTCGACCGGCGTGGCGGGAGGGAAAATCGGGGCTTCTTCAGCGCGGCCGACTTGTGTCGGCCACGGCCGCGTCTCGCCGAACTGCCGGACCCACAAGGTCGGGCAGCCGAAGGTTTCGACGCGGCGATACTTCAGTTCGATCAGCACCACGCGATTCGCAGCCACCGGGCACTCGATGCCGTGAGCGGCCTGCAGGTAGGCATGCACCTCCCACAGCGGCTGCGGGCCGCGTTCTGCGAGGAAGGCCCGCAGCCCGGTGATGACGAGCTGCGCGGTCATGCGCCTTCGCGCCACTCGACCGTCGCGCCGAGATAGCGGCCACGGTTGATGTGGATGCGATCGCCGCCAGGGCCGGTGTACGTAGCCCGGTGGCCCTCGATCTGCAGGGCCGCGCTCGGTGCTCGCGCCAAGCGCACCGTGGCGGACTCGAAGCCGATGTCGATGCCGACAATCAGGCACCGTCCGGCATCCAGCCCCTTGATCGCACGCGCTGCCAACGCCAGGCCGGTGATGAAGCCTTCGTTGCAGGCCAGCGGCCTGCGCGGCAGCATCCCGAGCAGATCCTGAGCGTTCAGTTCGGCTGCCGGGTCTACATCGCCCCGGAAGTCTTCTGCCGCAGAGCCTTGGCCCGGCAGCAGCGATGCATCGTTGCGGGCGTGCGCGCTGAAACCGCCACCGCCGCTCATGACTGCACCGCCGGCACCAGCGCCCGCAGCCTGCGGATCTCCGCAATCGCGCGCAGGTAGATGTGATCGTCGCCCGGCATGCCCAGGTCATCCGCCATGTCGGCGAAGAACTTCAGCTCGTCGACGATGTCCTCGAACGGCTGCGTCTCGCGGCCGAGCGGCTGGATCAAGCGGACGGCGGTCATGGCTTCACCGCCGGGAACTGATCGAGCGTCGGCAGCAGCGGCTTCGTCGGTCGCCACACCGCGACCTCAGCGGCGGTCAGCGCCAGCGGCTGAGTGGTCTTGCAGCCGATCCACCCTGCACCGATGCCTTGGCCGGTGAACATGTACAGCTCTGGCCGCAGCAGCACGAGGCCCGTATTGCGATCAAACACCGCGATCAGCGCGCAGGTGAAGGCCACCGGGAAAGCGTCGATCGGCTGCCAGACCGGCTCGCTGCGGAACAGGCGGCGAATCGAACGCAGGCCGCGCTGCCACATCGCACGGGCGGCCAGCAGCAGGCCGCTGGGGCTGTGGACGGTCTTCCAGGCAGCAACCTGTTCACAGGCATCGACTTCCTGGATGTGCACGCCGCGCAGGCAGAAATCGTGCTCGTTGGCACTCTCGAACGGGAAGCTCATTCCGCACCTCCCAGCTGCGTCCAAGCCGTGCGCAGGTGCTCGCCGCGGATCTGGCCGGCGCTGACCACGCTGGCCAGCCGCAGGCACTTGGTGGCACCGCGAAGGGCGCCGGGCTTGCCGGCGATCTCGTGCAGCAGATCGCGCGCCTCGGAATCGTTCAGACCCCAGGCATCGGCCACGGCGTCGACGTCTTGGGCCACCGGCCGACCCAGACGCACGCGCTTGCCGATGCGGCTGAACAGCTGCGCGAAGGTGGCATCCCGCTTGCCGCCGGTGAGGCGCGAATACAGCACTTCATTGCCGAGCAGCACCACGCCGATGCCGGTGGCATCGTGAATCGCGCGGATCGCTTCGAGGGCGTCGTTCTCCAGGTGTTGCGCCTCGTCGATCACCAGCAGCCCGCCGGTGTCGGCCACACGGTCGTGAATGCGGTCTTGCACCTTGGCCGGCTCGCGCGGAATGCCGCGCAGCCCGATGGTCACGGCGATGCGTTCCAGCGCTCCCAGCAGCTTGCCGTGGCTGCGCGTCATCTCGACCACCCAGACGCTGGCCGCAGTGCTGGCATAGCGCTTGGTTGCGGTGGTCTTGCCCAGGCCGGCACCGCCGTAGACCACCGCCATGTCGCCTGCCGCTTGCGCGTATTCGAGCGTATCGAGGATGCGCTGCGCGGTCCTTGTGTTGATGTAGGCCGGCGGCGTGGGCATTGCGCTGGCGGTGCTGAGACGCGCGCGGCGGGTTTCCAGCCACTTCGAGAGCTTGGTGGCGATGCCGGCGTTGTCGCCCTTGTAGTCGCCCTTCAGAAAGCGGCTCAGCGTGGTGCTGCTGACATCCGCTTCGCGGCTGATATCGCTCTGTGACAGGCCGTTGGCCTCGTCTGCGAGCAGCGCCTGCAGTGTGCTGCGGGTGGCTTCTACCATCTCCGCTTCGCTCGGTGCGCTGTCGAACATCGGTGTTGCATCTGCCATTGCTAAACTCCAGTTGCAGTAAGAGGGCTCGCGCCCTTTGAGGGCCTGCCGGGTGTCTTCCCTTCGAACGGGACACCCGGCAGGTTTTGGTGTTAGAGCCGCGCTTTCCCGGTGCCGCCGGCTTTCAGCCGCGCCACGCCAGCCGAAAACGCGGCCTCGAAATCCTCATCGGTCATCGGAGCCGGCTTCGGCACCGGCCGGAATGCAGCGGCAATCACGGACGACCCTTCGTTGTCGCCGCCTTGCACGCCCGCCGCAGGCCGCTTGCCGGGCGCGGCATGCCCGGTGGCCATGCGGACCACCTTCGGGGCTTTCATCGGTTCGGCCGGCGTGGCGCGCGGCATGAGCGCGGCCACCTGCAGGGCATCCATTCGACGCTCGGCATCCAGCACGCCCTTCGCGTGCTTCTTGCGCTGGCTCTTGGCGCGGGCGAGATCGCGCGCAGCATCCAGATCGTTGAAGCCGGCGGCCACCGTGCACTCGGCATCGGTGATGTAGCGGCCGTCCATCGTGTAGACGTGCACGCCCTTGTGGAGGTGGTCCGGGTCGAAGCGCACCACGGCCTTGTCGCCCGCGTGGTCGACCAGGCTTTCATGCCAGTAGAAGTTGCCGAGCAGCTTGATCTCGCCGGTGCTGCGCGCCAGCGAGACGCTCTCCGCCGCCAGCATCCACCAGCGCCGCTGCTCGGCTGTCGGCATGCGGATCAGCACGCCGGCTTCCTGGTAGCTCTCGGCAAACGTCTGGTCGAAGCTGCGGCCTGCGCAGATCGTCGAGCGGCGTCCGCTGCGGGCGTTGTGGGCGGCGATCTCTTCGTCCAGCACGGCGAGGAAATCCGCGATCGGCACCGCGCGGCTGCCGTAGTTCTCCGGCTTGGCCATCGGGTTGTTGCCGACGTACGCCCCGGCGAAGGCCGGGTGCTTGGCCACTGTCTCGCAGAGGTCCAGCCAAGCGCGCTCGATCGGCTTGGCCTGGCCGTGGTACGGCGTGGTCCAGTGGATGTTGTCCGCGCCGATCAGCTGCGTCATCAAGCCGGCCGGGTCTTCCTCGCGCACCTTGAAGCGGTAGCGATTGGCCATGCCGCCGGTGATGAACTTGGCGGCAAAGCTGCGGCCGTTGTCGAGCCAGGCCGCGCCAGGAATGCCGTACTGCTCGATCAGGTCACCGAAGCTCAAGCGCACCAGACCGCTGTGCTCGGTGCGGTCCACGCGCTTGGCCAGCAGCTTGCCGCTCATGAGGTCTTGCCAGCCGACCATGACCGGCCGGGCCACGGTGCCGTCCGGCCACTTGGCGAACACGTCGAAGCGATGACCGTCGGCGTTCACGCCGCCCAGTGCGGTGAACACGCTGCGGTCGCGGCGCTGCGCCGGCATCGTTCGGGCGAAGGCTTCGGTGCCTCTACGCGCCAGCACCTGCACGGCCTTCGGCACTTCGCGATCCAGCCGGGTCTTCAGGCTGCCCAGGCTCGGCACGATCCAGCCGCGCACCTTGGCCGTGCGGGTCAGGCGGTCGTAGACGGCGCTGTACTTCGGCGCTTCCAGCCGCAGGTAGTCGCCCTTGAAGAAATCCCAGGCCTCGGGGCTGACCGTATCCAGCGTGCGGCCGGTCCAGCCCGGCGTCAGCACGGCCAGCCAGTCTTCGCGGGCGTAGGGCTTCACGTCGTACCAGGACTTGCGCAGCGTGCCTTCGGTCTCGGTGCCTTGTGCCACAACCTCTCGAATGGCCTGGCGAACCGCGCGGCCGGCGTCGACGAGTGCTGCAACGGCATCCACCGCCGCTTTGAGCTGGGCAGCGCGGGCCTTGCAGCCCGGTGCTGCTCGCTCATGACGCCCCCAGAGGCTCTCGGCTGTCTGGGCAGCGACGGCAGCCTTGCGGGCTGCCGGTGATGAAGAAAGGGCAGCAGCGCCGGTCGGGGAGGTCCGGGCTGCCGAAGGTGCGGCACCGGCGCGAGAAGCCGGTGCGGAGGAGACGGCCGGCGTGACGCGGCCGGCGATGGCGAGGGCGGCTTGCAGGTCGGCCGGCAGATCCTTGAAGGCGTAAAGCCGCTGCATGCCGCCGCGTACCGGGCGTTCCGTAAAAGCCCAGCGCTCTGTCAAGGCGCGCTTTGCGCAGCCCGACTTGGACATGCCAGTTACTTGAACGATGTCCGCTGCAGAAACAGCCAAGGTGGGCACATCGGAAGTCATTCCGTTTCACCCATCTGCTTCTTCACTTCGCGGATGCGCTTTGCGGCGTGCTCGCGCAGCTGCTCAAGGCGACCCAGCTCTGCGTTCAGGGCTTCCCGGCCGATCAGCATCCGGCCGCCGCGTACGTCGACCAGCCAGGCGGTCAGTGCGTGTGTCTGGCAGCTCGCTTCGAACGCTGGCACCAGCCACAACGGCAGGTTGAATTCCTCACGCGCCCCACTCGAATAGGCATCGAGCATGTACTTGCTGACATCGCGGCCGGCCAGGCGGGACATGCTCGCCGCGATCTCGTGCCGGTCACTGACGGCTGCATGCAGCGCCTGACCGACCAGCCCCGCAACCACCGGCCGGAAGTCGTGGCTGCCGGCCAGCGCCTGCGCTGGACGCGGCACCGCAAACAAGTCGCCAGTGAGCAGGTCGCGGGCCATATCTAGACCTGCGTCTCGGTTTGCGTATTGCGCTTGCGCGCAGCCGGACTATGCTTCGGCTTATGTTCTTGACCAGAGACTTTTTTCGGCCGGCCCATGCGCCGATTCGGCAGGCCGTCGGCGTCGTAGCGTTCCGGAAACAGCGCCTGCGGCGTCAGTTCCAGCGACCGCGCAATCATCATTTCCATGCGCGGATAGGGCTTCACCAGCGCGTGGTACAGGCACTTGCGATGCACACCGTTTTCGCGGCCGACATCGGCCAGCGAACGGCCCTTGATTCCCAGTTGATAAATGACCCACGCGCGGCGCTTGAGCGGGTCGCGGAGGAGCTTCTTGGTGGCGGTATCAATTTGCGTCATGGGGTTAAACATAGGCCCCAAATGGGGCCTTGTCAAACCCAATTGTGTCCGTGGACGCTTTCCTGCACGGCACTTCCTTTTAAAAAATGAATAAACACTTTAAATATCAGTTGCTTAGTGATGAAAAATCACTTAGCGAAAAGCGTCCATGACGGTGGACACTTACGGGCCGAATGAGTCCACCGCGTTCGTCGGCCTCGCCTATAGGCTCAGCAGCGTGCGGATTGCGCTCGACATGAGCCAGCAGGATTTTTCCCTGTTCTCGGGGATCAGCTTCAGCGCCCTGAAGAAATACGAGGCAGGGACAAGGGTGCCTGGCGCTTGGCCCCTTTTGGGGTATTTGCGGGCGGGTGCCAACATCCACTGGGTACTTACAGGAGACGGTCCGGCACTGTTTTCTGAGCTTCAATCACCGCCTAAGCCAGGGGAGTTTGATTCCCGACTGATGCGAGAGGTCGTCGAGATCGTCGAGCAGCTGCTGGCGGAGCACCGTCGGGTCTTGCCGCCGGCCAAGAAAGCGGAGCTGCTCGTCACGCTTTACGAGATGTTCAAGGAGTCGGCGACGCCAGTGCACCGAGCCACGGTGCTAAGGCTAGTCAATCTCGCCGCTTAAGTTTCAACACAGGGAGCGACACATGGCAGAGAGCAGGGAAGACAAGGTGCGGGCGCTGTTCGGAGATTCACAAAAGCAATGGAATCAAGATGTTCCATCGGTTTCACAGGTGGTTTCCGGGACCGGCAATATCGTTGCAGGCGGTAACGTAACCATTCACCATCGGCCGGTGGTGGTGAAAACACAGGTGATCCCTGGCGCGATGCACATCAGCCAGGAAACCGCGCGCACGCTGACGGAACTGGTCAACCAGATCGTTGTGGCGGAAGCGGCGGTCAGGAAATCGCCTCGTAACCATGCGGCCGTATGGGGAGCCTTGAAGCGCAAGTTCAAGTACAGCAGCTTGTCGTTGATGCCAGCGATCCACGGCGAGGAAGCGATATCAGCGCTCAGACAGGACCTTGGACGGCTCCTCGGGTCAAAAAGCGCGCCGAAGCGTGTTCCAGACTGGCGGAACAAGCGGTACACCGCGATTCACGCTCGGGTGAAGCAACTCGGCATCGAGCACTGGAAAACCCAGCATCTGCAGGAACGCTACAGCGTCAGCAGCCTGAAGGACTTGAGCGACGACGACCTTGACTCGGTGTATCAAGCGGTCTTTGCAAGGAAGAAAGCACCCTAATTGCAACGCTGATGCAAGGCCGCCGCACCAAACGCTCAGGTGTCTAAAATCAAAAGGCGGTATCACGGTCAATCGCCGGGTTTCGCCTTTTGTGTCTAAGACCTCAGGCAGGCAGGCCAGCCGGAAAAACTCGTTTGTTTCCCGATATTTCCCGTTAAATTCCGGTTTTTCCCGCCTTTCCCTTGTGTCTAAGATCATTCAAGCCCCAGCAGCGCGAAGCCTAGCAAGCCGCGCCCTGCGACCGCGTTGCGGGCACATGATGTCGAGCGAAATCAATGCGATCCCGATTTTCGCGGTGACAGGATCGCGATCATTGTCGATTCCGGCAGGGCTGCTTCGTCGTCCTGATGCCGCGGTGCCGTTGGCCGCTTTCTGCACATCCCTGGAGACCGAACGATGCGCGTGATGATCATCCTGAAGGCCGATGCCCATTCCGAGTCCGGCGTGATGCCCGACGAACAACTGCTGACCGACATGGGTCGCTACAACGAGGAACTGGTCAAGGCCGGCGTGATGCTGGCCGGCGAGGGCCTGCATCCCAGCGCCAAAGGCGTTCGCGTGCATTTCTCCGGCCGTCAGCGCACGGTGACGGATGGCCCGTTTGCCGAAACCAAGGAGCTGATCGCCGGCTTCTGGCTGTGGCAGGTGCGGTCGATGGCGGAGGCCATCGAATGGGTCAAGCGCTGCCCGAACCCGATGATCGGCGACTCGGAGATCGAGATCCGCCCGGTCTACGAGATGAGCGACTTCGGCGATGCGATGACGCCGGCGCTGCGCGAGCAGGAAACAAGGCTGCGCGCGCAGCTCGATGCGAACGCCTGACCGGCAGCGAGACGACGAGGACAACGCGCATGAAACTCAATCCCTACCTGCATTTCGACGGTCGCTGCCGCGAGGCGTTCGCCTTCTACGCCGCGACCTTTCACGGCGCCATCACGATGATCGCGACCTACGGCGAGTCGCCGATGTGCGCCGATCTGCCGGCCGCGATCAAGGACCGCGTGATGCATGCGCAACTGGACGTCGGCGATCAGGTGCTGATGGGCTCCGATTCCCCGGACGACAGCCCGTCGACGCCGGCCGGTTTCTCGATATCGCTGAATGTCGAATCGGTCGCCGACGCCGAGCGGGTCTACGCCGCGCTGGCCGACGGCGCCGTGATCCGCATGCCGCTGCAGCCGACATTTTGGTCGGCCCGGTTCGGCATGCTGACCGATCGCTTCGGCATTCCGTGGATGGTCAATTGCGCGCTGCCGCCGGCCTGAGGATGCCGTCGACCTCGCCGTCCCGGCCGCGCACGCCGCACGATGACGGCATCGGCGCGCGCGTGGCGGCGATCTGGCGAATCGAGGCGCCGAAGCTCATCGGCGCGCTGGTGCGGATGCTGCGCGATGTCGGCCTGGCCGAGGATCTGGCGCAGGACGCGCTGGTGGCCGCGCTCGAACGCTGGCCGTCTTCCGGCGTGCCGGACAATCCCGGAGCCTGGCTGATGACCACGGCGAAGCATCGCGCGATCGATCGCCTGCGACGCGAGCGCCTGCATCACGAGCAGGCCGCGGCACTGACCCTCGCACTGGAGACGCAGCTGCAGGACGCGCAGCGCGCGCCGGACGCCGGCGAGCCGGCGCTGCCGACGGCCGACACGATGGACGACGACCTGCTGCGCCTGATGTTCATCGCCTGCCACCCGGTGCTGACGCCGGAAGCCCGCGCCGCGCTGACGCTGCGCCTGCTCGGCGGCCTGAGCACCGACGAGATCGCGCGCGCGTTCCTGGTGCCGGAAGCGACGATGGCGCAACGCATCGTTCGGGCCAAGCGCACCCTCGGCGAGGCCAGGGTCGCGTTCGAACTGCCGGATGCGGCCGGCCTCGCGGCGCGGCTCGACTCGGTGCTGGCGGTGCTGTACCTGATCTTCAACGAGGGCTACGCCGCCACCGCCGGTGACGATGCGCTGCGACCGGCGCTGTGCGACGAAGCGCTGCGCCTCGGCCGCATCCTGGCCGCGCTGGCGCCGCGCGCGGCCGAGGTGCACGGGCTGGTTGCGCTGATGGAACTGCAGGCCTCGCGACTGCGCGCGCGCACCGCGCCGGACGGTGCGCCGATCCTGCTGATGGATCAGGATCGCCGTCGCTGGGATCGTCTGCTGATC
The DNA here is from genome assembly GCF_021732705.1 of Nevskia sp. Taxonomy (GTDB): domain Bacteria; phylum Pseudomonadota; class Gammaproteobacteria; order Nevskiales; family Nevskiaceae; genus Nevskia. Next base: position 149,894 of record NZ_JAKFUM010000006.1, read on the forward strand.
GGCCGCGGCCTTGCCGCGCTCGCGATGGCCGACTCGCTGGCGGGCGGGCAGCCGGGGCCGTATGCGCTGCAGGCGGCGATCGCGGCCTGCCACGCGCGAGCGCCGGAAGCCGATCGGACCGACTGGGCGCGCATCGTCCAGCACTACGACGCGCTGCTGGCAAGCGCGCCATCGCCGGTGGTGGCGCTGAATCGCGCCGTTGCGGTGTCGATGGCGCATGGCCCGGCGGCCGGGCTTGCCGCGCTGACGCCGCTGCTGGCGGAGCCGGCGCTCGCCGGCTACCCGTGGCTGGCGAGCGCCCATGGCGATCTGCTGTCGCGGCTCGGGCGGCACCACGAAGCGCAGGCCGCGTTCGAGCAGGCCGCGATGCTGACCCGCAACCGCCGCGAGCAGGCGTTCCTGCGCCAGCGTGCGCAGGCCAGCGCCGCCGCCGCGTCACGATGACGCCGGGTGCGACGCGCGCTTACCATCCAGCCTCGTCATCTGCGCTGCCCGCTGCCATGCCCTACGCCTTGCTGATCCACGAACCGCGCGACCGGCGCGGCCGCCGCACCCGGGAACAAGGCATCGCGGAGTACGACAGCATGCTGCGCTTCGGCGCCACGCTGACCGCGCGCGGCATCCACCGCGGCAGCGATGCGCTGATGCCGGATGCGCAAGGCGCGCGCGTCAGCCGTCAGGACGGCCGCACGACGGTCGTCGATGGCCCGTTCGCCGAGTCGAAGGAAATGATCGGCGGCTTCTTCCTGATCGATGTCGCGACCCGCGCCGAAGCGATCGCGATCGCTGCCGAATGCCCGGCCGCGGCGTGGGCGACGGTCGAAGTGCGCGAGATCGGGACCTGCCATGACCAGTGACGGCAGCGAGCATGTCGCCGCGGCGCTCGAAGGCCTGTTTGCCGATCCGCCGGCCGTGGTGCACGACACCATCGTGCTCGAACAGGACTTCGGGGCGGCACCCGAGCAGGTCTGGGCCGCGTTCGAAAGTGCTGAATCGCGCAGCCGCTGGGGCGTGCCGTCGGGCGCGGTGATGCTCGAAGTCATCGAAGCGGATTTCCGCGTCGGCGGCCGTGATGTCGCGCGCTGCGGCCCGAAGGCCGACCCGCGCTATCGGGTCGAAACCCGCTATCTCGATCTCGTGCCGCCACAGCGGCTGGTGTTCTCGGAAACCGTCGACGACGGCACGCGGCGGCTGTCCGCTGCGCTGATCACGGTCGAACTGCGACCGATTGCGACCGGCACGGCGCTGCGCTTCACCAGCCAGGTCGTCGCGTTCGACGGGGCCGACATCGCGTCCGGCGTTCGCCTCGGCTATCAGGCCGCATTCGGCAATCTGGCCGCGGAACTGGCGATGGCTGCGCGCTGACCGGTCGCGGATCGACCGCCGCAAGACCCAAAAAAGAGGCCGCACGCGGCGGCCTCCGGACAACGGATGGGGATCGCCCGCTCAGGGTCGATCCCCGCGGTCGATCAGCACAGACCGAGGAAGCGCAGGATGCAGCCGTTGCCGCCGGTCAGCGGCGCCAGCAGCGCATTCAGCAAGCTCTGCAGCGCGCCGATGGCGGCCGTCAGCGGCGACTGGCCGGCGGTGCCGGCGAGGCCGGTCGGCAGGGCCGCCACCAGCTGCGTGACGAGACCGCTGATCGCCGAGAAGCCGGTGCCACCGAGCGGATTGGCCGGAAGCGGCACGGTCGGGCTGGTGCCGAGGCTGGCCGTCAGCGTGGCCACCGCGCTCTGGATCGTCTGCACGAGATTGGCGATCGCGGTGCCGCCGGCAGTGTTCTGCAGCACGCCGACCGGCAGCACGCGGGTCAGGACGTCGGTCAGCACGCTCTGGGCCAGCGCCTGGAAGCCGGCCGCGAGGGTCGTCGGCGAGGCACCGGCAACCGCCGCGTTGGCGAGCGCGCTCAGGTTGGTCAGCGCGTTGCCGACCGTCACCAGCGTGCCGCCGACGACGGGCGCGCCGGTGACGTTGCTCGGCAACTGGGCCAGCGCCTGATTGAACGCCGTGCTCAGCGTCGACAGGATCGTGGCGAGCTGCACCGCGGTGATCGGTGGCGCGCTGCCGTTGAGACTGGCGGTGAGCTGCTGCGCGGCGGAGGTCAGCGGCGGCAGCAGCGCGGCACCGATTGGGGCCAGCGGCGTGCCGGCCAGCGGGTTGCTGGTCGGCACGGTCGCGACACCGCCGCTGGTGCCGAGGCAGGCCAGCGCGCCGTTGTTCAGGGTCGTCAGCAGGCCGGACAGGTTGCTCAGCAGCGCGGCCAGCGCCGCCTGTGCCTGCGCCGGCGTGGTGACGATCAGCTGCGTCGGCGACGCGAGGCCGTTGGCAAAGGCATCGGCGATGTCGAGTACGTTCTGCGTGACCACCGAGTTGCCGCACAGCAGTACGCCCTGCAGCGGCGTGTTGGCCGTGGCGGTGACCAGCGGCGAGATCACGCTGGTGGTGACGGCGGCCTGGACGGTGTCGAGCGGGCCGACGACGGTCGGCGACGACTGCGGCGTCGGACCGGTGCCGGCCGGCGAGGGGCTCGGGCCGCCGCTGCCGCCGCAGCCAGCGGCGAGCACGGTGGCGAAGACGAGGGCACAGCGGGTCTTGTTGAACATGGGAACTCCCGGATCCTGTAGGTGAAGACATGCGACGAGCGCACCGCGGTGGTGCGTCACGCCGCGAAACCTACCGATGGCGACCTCTGAATCCACAGATCGCCGATGGAAGGACAGGAATCCGCGGTGGGTGGAACGGCTTCAGAATCCATGCCGGACAGCCGGTCGAAAGCACGCTGCAGCATCCTCGTGCCACGCGGTCGGCACGAGGCGTCAAGCCCCTGTTCCGTCGTTGCCGCCAGGCCGCCGCGCGGTCTGGTCATCGCCATTCCAGACGATGAAACGCGAGTCTTCATGAAGGCGTTCATGAAGAAATTCATGTATCGCTCATCAAGCGCCGAGCGTTGCTTGGTACGCGCAGGGCACGCCGTGAAGCCACCCGCGCGGTGATGGCGCACGGCCGGCCACGACCCTTCCGAACAAAGTCTCACGCCGCTGCCACGCGCGCGAAAATGTCATGAGAAACGCCGTATCGGGGGCCTGAAATTCCGACATGATGACGGCGGCAGCTTGTCGATCCAGCGCCATACGAATGTGTCCGCACACCGGTTCGGGGGAACCATGTCAACCGTCTCGTCGTTCAAGCAGCGTGCTTTTCCACTGCCGCGCAGCGCCTTCCGCTACGGCCGCACGGGCCCATGGCCGCAGCCGGCTGCCGACCAGCCGATGTACATGGCGGCCGAGGTCATGCATCTGCCCAAGGCCGAGCAGAGGCACTGGAACTGGACGGTGCGCATCAACTATTTCAAGGCGATGCTGACCAAGCTGCCGCTGGCGCTCTACAACTGGTTCATCCACAACCGCATCGATCACGCGACCGACGCCGAATGCGCGTGGATGCTGACCACGACCTGCTATGCGAAATACCTGCGGCGGCGCACGGCCGCGCAACTGGCGGGCAGCAACTTCGAGCAACACCTCGGCCTGCGATCCGAAACGGGACTATCTGATTTCCGATTTCACGACCATGCAGGATCTCGATCCGTACCCGGGCATGCATGTCGCGCCGACGGTCGTGCTGTTCGGTCGCGTGGCCGCCGGCAAGGCGTACGAACTGCTGGCGATCTCGATCGGCCATCTGCAGGATGATCGCTGGCAGCATCTGGTGATGACGCCGGCCGATGGTCACGCCTGGACGCTCGCCAAGTACTACGCGATCCAGGGGGCTGCGCACATGACCTCGCTGTCCGGGCACCCAGCGACGCATTTCCCGTACGACACGGTCAACGCGATCACGGTCAGCGCGATTCCGACAGCGCACACGCTGTTCAAGCTGCTCGAGCCGCATCTGGAACTGCATCTGGCGGTCGACCACGCGGTGCTCGAAGGCGGCAGTTCGATCGTCAGCGAACGGCACGGCGAGTTCTACGCGCCCTACGTCTGCAATGGCACCAACATCCGGCAACTGGTGCCGACCGGGTACATCGGCTATCCGAATCCGCTGTCGAAGTACGCGCCGTCGAACGAGCCGGGACCGAACTACAAGCCGTGGACCTATCCGACGGCCGCGCCGGACATCCCGTCCGACTACGGCCGCTTCCTGGCCGAGTACTACGACACCGTTCGCGGCTATGTCCGGGAGGTGGTGGCGCACATCGCAGCGCTCGGAGACACGCGACAGGGCGAGGAAGAGCGCTACTACATCCAGCGCTGGGCGCACTACATCGCGCAGGTGCTGCCCGGGTTTCCGGACGAGCATGTGATCCTCGCGCCAGGCGGCGATGGTGATCCGTACCCGAACCTGGTGCTGGCGTTGACGACCTACATCTGGGACGTCGCCATTGCCCACGGGCTCGAGCACAACTCGTATTACAAGCTCGGGCCGCATCGCACCGACTTCCGCATCCGGATTCCGCCGCCGTCATCGCGCGCCATTCCGGCGTTCGCGCGCAAGGATGTGCTGCACGGCTGGGATCTGTTCAAGTCGACCCTGGCCTTCGAGATGTTCTTCCGGCCCCTCATCGTCACCCACCTGCTCGACGCGCAATACCACTTCGAGACGCCGGCACTGCGCGCGGCCGCCGAGCGCTTCAAGCAGGCGCTGCGCGTCACCGAGCAGCGGCTGGCGGACGAAGGTGTCAATCTTGACCAGTACGCGCGCCTCCACGAACTCGCCAGCAGCATCCAGTATTGACGGCATGAGCACCTCGACCGACGAATTCACCGCGCTGCTGGCCCGTGTGACCGCTGCGCTGGAAGCCGAGCAGCGCATCTCGTATCGCGGCCTGAAGCGCCGCTTCGGGCTGACCAACGACGACATCGACGATGTCAAGGACGAGCTGATCCACGCGCGCCGCGTCGCCGATGACGAGAACGGCATCGTGCTGGTCTGGCGCAAGCCGGCTGCGACGGCGGCCACGTCCGCTCCGGCCGCAGGACGCATGGCCACGTACACGCCGCGCTTTCTCGCCGACAAGATCCTGTCGATGCGCTCGGTCATCGAAGGCGAACGCAAGCAGGTCACCGTGCTGTTCTGCGATACCGCGAACTCGACCGCGCTGGCCGAGCGTCTCGGGCCCGAGATCTGGCACGAGACGATGAACGCCTTCTTCGCCGGCCTGACCGAAGCCGTGCATCAGCTCGAAGGCACGGTCAACCAGTTCACCGGCGATGGCGCCATCGCGCTGTTCGGCGCGCCGGTGGCGCATGAGGATCACGCCTATCGCGCGTGCATGGCCGCGCTGCGCCTGCGTGATGCCACGGCGACGCTCGATGCCCGGCTCGAAGCCGAATACGGGCTACGCTTCAGCATCCGCGTCGGCCTCAACTCCGGTGAAGTGGTGGTCGGCACCATCGGCGACGACCTGCGCATGGACTACACCGCGCAGGGTCATGTCGTGGTGATCGCCGCGCGGCTGGAAGCGCTCGCCAGCGGCGACCGCATCCTGATGTCCGAGCACTGCCATCGTCAGGTGCGCGGCATGTGCGAGGTGCGCTCGATCGGCAGCCCGACGCTCAAGGGCGTGGTCGAACCGATCGAGGTGTTCGAGCTGGTATCGGCGCGGACCAGCGCCAATCGCTTCGACAATTCCCGTTCGCGCGGGCTGACCCGCTTCGTCGGTCGCGATCCGGAACTTGCGGTGCTCGAAAGCGCGCTGGCGCGCGCGCGGGCGGGCGAGGGCATCGTGCTCGGTGTCGTCGCCGAAGCCGGCACCGGCAAGAGCCGGCTGTTCCACGAGTTCATCGCGTCCTGCCGTGCGCGCGGCATGACCGTGCATCTCGGCCGCGCCGTGTCGCACGGCGCCAACATTCCGTACCTGCCGATGCTGCAGGTGTTTCGCAGTCACTACGGCATCGACGAGCACGAAGACCCGGTCAGCGCCCGCGACAAGATCACTGGCAGGCTGATGCGCCTCGGCGCCGAGTTCATCGACTACGCGCCGCTGGTCTGCGAACTGCTCGGCGTGGCCGATCCGGCACTGCCGCCGGTGCAGATCGATCCGGATGCCAAGCAGCGTCGCCTGTTCGAGCTGCTGCGGCGCCTGATTCAGGGTGCCGATCCGATGTCGGGCTCGGTGATCACCTGCTTCGAGGACCTGCACTGGATGGACCCCGCCAGCGAGCGCTTCCTCGAGGAATGGGTCGAAGCGCAGGCCGGCAGCAACCGGCTGCTGCTGCTGAACTTCCGCCCGGGCTATCACGCGGAGTGGATGAAGAAGCCGTACTACGAGCAGATGTCGCTGTCGCCATTGGGTCCGGAAGCGGTCGGCGCGATGCTGACCGACCTGATCGGCAACGACCCGACCACGGCCGGCCTGGCCGAAGACATCTTCCGTCGCAGCGGCGGCAATCCGTTCTTCTGCGAGGAAATCGTGCAGTCGCTGCGCGAGTCGGGCGATCTGGTCATGGCGCCGGCGCGCATCGAGTTGCGGCAGCCGCTCACTGCGCTGCGCATCCCGGCCTCGGTGCAGTCGATCCTCGCGTCGCGTATCGATCGCCTGCCGGACGCGGAGAAATCGGTCCTGCAGATCGCTGCAGTCATCGGCCGCGAGTTCGCGCCGGCGCTGGTCCGGCATGTGATGGATCTGTCGACCGACATCTTCGACGGCCTGATCGATCGCCTGCGCGACGGCGAGTTCGTGTTCGAGACCCGTGAAGGCAACGAGGTGCGGCTGAGCTTCAAGCACGCGCTGACGCAGGAGGTGGCGATCAACTCGCAGCTCCGCGACAAGCGCCGCCTGACCCACATGATGGTCGCGCAGGGGATCGAAAGCCTGTACGCGACGCGTCTGGGCGAGATGGCCAGCCTGCGCGCCTGGCACTGGCAGCAGGCCGGCGAGGCGCTGAAGGCAGCGCTCGCGTACGGCGAAGCGGCCGTGCACATCCGCAGCGGCAACCGTATCCAGCAGCTGGAATACATCCGCAAGGCGCTGGAGCTGACCGCGCCGCTCGCCGCCAGCCCGCCGCGTCAGCAACTGCGGCTGCAGTGTCTGGTCGAGCTGATCGTCGGCGGCGCGTGGCGCTTCAGCATGACCGACGGCGAACTCGAAGTGCTGTGCAACGAGGCGCGCGAACTGGCCGAAGCTTTCGGCATGAAGGAACTGGCGCTGATGATCCGCGCCGGCCGCGCGGCAGCGAGCGGCATGATGGCGGGCGACATTCGCGCGTGGACCCACGCCATCGAAACGCTGGCCGGGCAGTGCCGGGATGCGGCGCCGGAAGTCAGCGGCACGATCATCGGCCAGTACTCGTATGCGCTGTACATCAGCGGCCGGCCGCGCGAGGGCCGGGTCTTTGCCGAGCAGAGCCACGCGATGTGCAACGACGATCCACGCTTCGGTCTGGCAATGGGCTACAGCGTGCTCGGCGCGATGCAGAACTGCCTGGGCCTGCTGTACACCAGCCTCGGCCTGCTCGACGAGGCGCGCGCGATCTACGCCCGGGCGCTGGTGATGCTGCCGGCAGCCGGGATCATCGAGGAACTGCTGTGGAATCAGGCCAATCAGTCGGAATCGGAACTGCCGCGCGGCCTGCCGCCCGACGATCCCGCCGTCCTGCATTCGGTGGCGCTGTCATCGGCCGCGATCGAGCGGGCCGAGCAGGTCGCCAGCGATTTCACGCGGGGCGTCGCGAAGCGGGCGTGGGTGGTCGCGCTGCTGATGCAGCAGCGTTACGACGAAGCCGTGCTGGCCGCGACCGACTGCCTGGCCCACCTGCGCGCGCGTCGGGCACATCTGGAGGTTGAAGCGCGCTGCCTGTCATACCTCGCCGATGCACTGCGCGGCGTCGGCCGACATGCCGAAGCACGGGTCGCGGCCGACGAAGCCGTGGCCTGCAGCCGCGAGCGCGGGGCACGCTATTTCGAAGCGTGTGCGCTGCTGTGCGTCGGGCGTTGCGAGATTGCCGAAGCCGGCGCCAGGCCGGACGCCGCACGTGAAGCCACGGCGCGACAGGCCTTCGAGCAGGCACTGGCGCTGGCTCGCGAGATTGGCGCCGCCGCGCTCGAACCGCAGATCGTCGAAGCGCTGGCCGACCAGTCCGCCCGCCTCGGCGATGCCGCAGCCGCGCTGGCCGGACGGCGCGAAGCGCTCGCGGGCTACCGTGCGGTCAATGCCAGCGGCCATGCCGCGCGTCTGGCGGCGGTGCTGGGCTGACGCTGTCGAACGTCCGCGACGGTCCTAGTCGCGGAAGTTCTCGAACTGCAGCGGCACCTCGAGGTCGGCCTTCTTCAGGAACGCGATGGTCAGTTGCAGATCGTCGCGCTTCTTCGAGTTCACGCGCAGCTTCTCGCCGTTGATCTGGCAGTCGACCTTGAGTTTGGCTTCCTTGATCTTGGCGATGATCTTCTTCGCCTGTGCCTGTTCCAGCCCCTGCTTGATGGTGATCGCGCGGCGCGAGCCGGCGAGGTTGGTCAGCACATCGCCGACCTCGACCGCGCGCAGGTCGATGTGGCGGCCGGCAAGGCGGATCTTCAGCATTTCCAGCAGTTGGTCGAGCTGGTGCTCGGTCGGCGCGTACTGCGTGATGACGTTGTCTTCCAGCTCGAACCGGGCGTCGGTGCCGCGCAGGTCGTAGCGGTTGCCGAGATCGCGGCTGGCCTGATCGACGGCATTGGTCAGTTCGTGCTTGTCGACTTCGGAAACGGCGTCGAAGGAGGGCATGGGAGTTCCTGTTGCGGATTCGGGTGGCGCGATTCTGCCGCGTTTGGACCGGGAAATGCGTGCCTCGCGCGGCGTGGCGAGCGGCGCCTGCGGCCACGCAGCGGCCGAGCGTCCCGCGCAGTCGGCGATGGCCACGATGACGCTCGCCATTTCCGCGTGCACCGGCGCCGCCATCTGACGGCGTGGCTTGCGCTGCGCGAAAGTCGGACACTGTCGGACCGACCGACTGAACCGCACCGCAAGCCATGGCCGATACCGTTCTCTACACCGTCGATGCCCGCATCGCGACCCTGACGATCAACCGTCCGGACACGCTGAACAGCCTCGACGTCGCGACCGTCGCTGCGCTGATCGATGGCATTCGTCGGGCGCTCGCTGACGATGCTGCGGCGCTGGTGCTGACCGGCAGTGGCCGTGCGTTCTGTTCCGGTGCCGATCTTGGTTCGGCCCGGCGCGATGATCTGAAACTGGACGAGATCGACCTCGGCGCGCCGATGCGCAGCCACTACGGCGTGCTGGTGCAGATGATCCGCGAGCTGCCGATTCCGGTGGTCATCGCGGTCAACGGCATCGCGGCCGGCGGGGGCTGCTCGCTGGCGCTGAGTGGGGACATCGTCATCGCTGCGCAGTCGGCGGCATTCCGGCAGACCTTCGTCGACATCGGCCTGATGCCGGACATGGGCGCCACATGGATGATGCCGCGCCTCGTCGGGCGCGCCCGGTCGCGCGGCATGGCGCTGCTCGGCGAGCCGATTCCGGCGGCAACGGCAGCGGCCTGGGGCCTGATCTGGGCGGTGGTCGACGATGCCGAACTGATGACCAAGGCGGGCGAGATCGCCGCGAAGCTCGCCACCCGCTCGCCGGCGGCACTGCGGGCCACGCGAAGGGCCCTCGACGACAGCCTGCATCAGGATTTCGCGGCGCAGCTGGAACTCGAAGCCGCCGGCCAGACCGCGCTGGGCCGCGAGCCGGCGTTCAGCGCTGCCGTGCAGGCCTTCCTCGCGCGGCGCACGCGCAAGCCGGGCTGACGACGGCTGCCGGCCGGTGCATGCTTGACCGCAGCGATCATCTGCTCGCGTTCGGAAATCCTTCTGCCATGAATCTGAGCATCACGCCGTCCGGTCAAGCCTGTGGTGCCGAAGTCCGCGGCGTCGATCTGTCGCAGCCGCTCGATGCCGCCACCATCGCGGCGCTGCGCTCGGCCTGGCTTGAACATCACGTGCTGGCCTTTCCGGATCAGCGGCTCGACGACGATGCGCTGGAGCGCTACACGCAGTATTTCGGCGCGTTCGGCGATGATCCGTTCATCGCGCCGATTGCCGGCCGGAAGCACATCATCGCGGTCGAACGGCGCGCCGATGAAACGACCTCGCTGTTCGCCGAGGCCTGGCACAGCGACTGGAGCTTCCAGCCGCGGCCGCCTGCCGGCACCTGCCTGTACGGGCTGGTCATACCGCCGGTTGGCGGCGATACCCTGTTCGCGAACCAGCACGCTGCGCTGGAGGCGATGCCGAAGCCGCTGCGGGCCAGGATCGAAGGCCGCATCGCACTGCATTCGGCAAAGAAGGCCTACGCGCCGGATGGTCTGTACGGGGCCAACGACCGCAAGGGCCGCTCGATGGTGATCCGGCCGTCGAAGGACGCCGAAAACGTGCAGCGCCATCCGCTGATCCAGCGCCATCCGGAAACCGGCCGCGAGGGGCTGTTCAGCTGTCTGGGCTACATCATCGGCATCGACGGCATGGACGACGCCGAAGCGATGCCGCTGCTGTTCGAGCTGTACCAGTGGCAATCGAAGCCTGCGTTCGTCTATCGCCATCGCTGGCAGCCGAACATGCTGGTGATGTGGGACAACCGCTCGCTGCTGCATGCCGCAACCGGTGGCTATGCCGGACACCACCGACTGCTGCATCGGACCACGATTGCAGCCGCCTGAGTCATCCCCGGCCGCTTGACGCGTCGCCGTCAGGCATCCGTGGCTTGCTCACCACTTCAGGAATGGCGGCGGGCTTAGCGGATGCTGCCTGAACCAGCGGCCGGCGAGGCCCATCAGGAACTTGTGGAAGCCGCTGTTCGGCAAAGCGGTGCGGATCGCCTTGACCTGCGCCGACGGGAGGCCGAACGCGATCGCACCGAACGACAGGTCCACCAGATCCGCCTTTCGGAATGCTTCGACCAGCGGGTACGTTGCGTCCTTGAACGTGCGCAGCTTGTGGTGTTCGTCGATCATCAGCTCGATCTCGACGATCCAGGCATCGAGGCCATTGGCCTGCAGGTAGTCGCGCGCGCGGCGCGACGACGGCGGCAGATAGTCGATCGTGCCGTCGGACCAGATGCCGAGGTCGTGGAAGCACGCCGCGATGGCCACCTTCTTCCGGTCGTCATCGGTCGGTGACGGCATCAGCGCCAGGGTGAACGCGGCCATCCGCTGGCAGTGATTGCGGTAAGCCGTGTAGGCGTCGCCGATCTGGGGCTGCCAGATGCGCAGCAGTTCATCGAGCAGGGCCAGCGGTTCGGGAGCGGTCATGGTGATCGGGTCTCGGTGAGTGCGGGTCGGGACGAGCGTGGTGGCGGCATCGTGATTATCGGGACTGCCGCGCGCGACCTGCAGTGGCCCGATTGCCAAATTTCGCTAGGATCGGGCCAAGTCGCCTGCCAACGGGCAGGCCCGCAACGCGAGCCCTGCCATGCCCCGTTCCGCATCGATCGAATCGCCCGCGCCGGTGCGCGCACCGGTCGTGGCCGTCATCGCCTTCGAGCAGATCAGCCCGTTCCATCTGTCGGTGCCCTGCGTCGTGTTCGGCGACGCGCATCCGGGCGTGCCGCGGTTCGATCTGAAGGTCTGCGCGGTCGAGCCCGGCGCGCTGATGACGACCGCGGGCTTTGCCGTGCAAGTGCGACACGGCCTGGGCGTTCTGCGCCGCGCCGATGTCGTCATCGTGCCGAGCTGGCGCGATCCGGCGGAACGGCCGCCGCAGGCGCTTCTCGATGCGCTGGTGGCGGCGCATCGGCGTGGCGCGCAGATCGTCGGCCTGTGTCTCGGTGCCTTCGTGCTGGCCGAGGCCGGCTTGCTCGGCGGACGTCGCGCGACCACGCACTGGGGCTTTGCCCGCGACTTCGCGCAACGCTTCCCGCAGGTCGAGCTCGATGCCGATGTGCTGTACGTCGACGACGGCGACCTCGTGACTTCGGCCGGAACGGCCGCCGGCATCGACTGTTGCCTGCATCTGCTGCGGGCGCGACATGGCAGCGATTGCGCGAATACCGTGGCACGTCGTCTGGTGGTGCCCCCGCATCGGCAGGGCGGACAGGCGCAGTTCATCGCCCAGCCGCTGCCGTCCACCGCGCGTGATTCGCGCCTGGCCGAGTTGATCGACAGCGTGCGATCGAGTCTGGATCAGCCGCACAGCCTCGATGCGCTGGCGACGCGCGCTCTGATGAGCCGGCGCACGTTCACCCGGCGCTTCCGGCAACTGACCGGCGAACCGTTCGGCCAGTGGCTGCTGGGTCAGCGGCTGGCGCTGAGCCAGCAACTGCTCGAAACCACCGAGCATTCGATCGACCGCATCGCGATGCTTGCAGGGCTCGGTTCCGCGACTTCATTGCGCCAGCATTTTCGTGCGGCGTTCGGGGTTTCGCCGCTGCAGTGGCGGCAGAGTTTCAAGGGCAACTGACGGCTTTCGGACACGGCTGATTGCCGCGTCATTCGGCAGGTTGCGACTGACAGTCACGGCAGTTTGCGAGGCCTGCACGTGCCGGCTATGGTCGGCGCACGTCATCGGCCAATCGCGCTGAACAAGCTTGAAAACCGATGATCGACAGGATCGGGCACGTCGCAACCGACGGCACCGCATCTCATCGCGTCACTGCCTTTCACACTTCTGGGGAGCACAGGGATGAGCCATTTCACCAGCCGGCTTCAGCGGGCCGGACGTTGTCTGCGCGCCATCGGCATCGGCACCATCATCGGCCTCGTCAGCACCTGCGTCGGCGCGGCACCTTTGCCGGTGGATTACGCGGAAACCGTGCTGCATTCGTTCAGCGGATTCGATGGCGCACGGCCGACCGGCGAACTGGTCGAGACCGACGACGGAGCCGTGCTCGGAACCACGAGCAGCGGCGGCACGTCCGGGAATTTCGGCACCGTGTTCCGCATCGATGCGGACGGCCGCCACACCGTGCTGCACGAATTCGCGGGCAGCGATGGCGCGAACCCGAACGCCGGCCTCGTGCGCGGCCCGGACGGTGCCTATTACGGCACCACCGGCGCGGGCGGTGCGGTGGGTCTGGGCACGGTGTTCCGGATCGCGGCCGACGGCAGCGGCTTCGCCAACCTGCATTCGTTCGGCGATGCCGATGGCGCAGCCCCCGCCAGTTCGCTGATGCTCGCGAGCGATGGCAATTTCTACGGCACGACGTTCTGCTGCGGCAGCATCAGCACCAGCGGCAGCGTCTTCCGGATGACGCCGGCCGGTGTCGTCACCAACCTGTATCGCCTGCGCGGCGGCGTCGATGGCTCGGGTGTGTATGCGGGGCTGGTCGAGGGGCCGGATGGCGCGCTGTACGGCGCGGCCCTGACCGAAGGCGGTGTCGACAATGCCGGCACCGTCTTCCGCGTGACCAAGGCCGGACAGTTCAGCGTGCTGCACACCTTCACCGCCACCGGCGGCGGCAGCGGGCCGTCCGGCGGGCTGCTGTTCGGGAGCGATGGCGGCCTGTTCGGCACCACCGCCTACGCGGGCCCGGCTGCGAGTGACTTCAACCGTGGCGGCACGGTGTTCCGCCTTGCCCCGAATGGCAGCCTGAGCGTGCTGCGCGGCTTCAGCGGCGACGCCAACGGCGGCCTGCTGTTCGGCGGCCTGTCGCGTGCCGCAAGTGGCCGCTGGTACGGCACGACGTTCTCCGGCGGCAGCGGCAATGGCGTGGTCTATTCGCTGGCGAACGATGGCAGCGACTTCCGCCGCCTGTACGCCTTCCGCGGCACGCCGCTGGCTGCCAATCCGTACGCCGGCGTGCTCGAATCGCGCACGGGCGATCTCGTCGGCACCAGCTTCGCCGGCGGTCAGGCCGGCATGGGTTCGGTCTATCGGCTCAGGCCGTTCACGCCGGCGCCGACGGTCAGCTTCGCCAGCGCAGCCTTGGACACGCCGCCGGCCAATCTGCGCGGCGATTCGGTGACGACCGTCGGCGTGACCTTGTCGTATGCGCCGACCAGCACGGTGACCGTGCCGGTGACCGTTGGCGGTAGCGAGCCCGCCTCGCGCTATCGCGTGTCGCCGTCAGGCTCGGTGACGTTCGCGCCGGGCCAGACCACGGCGAACATCACGGTCACGGTGACGGCACCGGCGCTGCTGCAGTGCGAGCGCACGATCGAACTGACGCTGGCACCCACGGCGACGGCGCTGCTCGGCCCGGTGCCGACGGCCACCGTGACCATCCGCACGCCGGCACCGCTGCTGACGCGGTTGCTGTGCGGGCGACAGCAGCCCTGAGGTCTCGACCGACGCGGTGGCCGCAGGCCTCGTGGCGCGGCGTCAGTGCGTCACGCGGCGCAGCACATCGAGCATGCTGGTGGCCTGATTCGCCGCAGGAATGACGCCGTCGCGCACGAGGATCGCGTGCAGCTTCGGCAGGTTCCAGTGCGGGGCCGACGGCATCAGATGATGTTCGAGGTGGTAGTGCTCGTTGTGCGGCGCGAGCAGCAGCTTCTCGATCCAGTTGGCCTGTGTCGAGCGCGCATGCTCGAGCGGGTTGCGGCTGTGCAGGTCGTGCACGGCGCCGTGATCCGCCAGCACGCGGATGCGCATGAAGAACGGGAACGGGATCAGGTAGGCCAGCGCCCACAGCAGGTACAGCTCGCCGTGACCGAACGCGGCCAGCACACCGCCGATCGCGAACTGCCACGCGATCGACCAGCCGCCACCGTTGGCGATGAAGCGCGCGGCGTAGTCGGCGAAGCGCTGCGGCGTAGGATATTCGAGCTTCTCGACGATGCCGTTCTGCTGGAACTTCCAGTAGCCCGCCGTCATGCCGACCGTGCCGATCAGGAAGCGGATGCCGGATTGCCCGGTCAGATCGCGCAGCAGCTTGCGCCGCAGGCTTGCGCGGGCGATCGGATAGCGCTCGACCATCACCAGGTCCGGATCTTCCGCCGTGCCGGCATGGCGGTGATGCGCCATGTGATACGTCCGGTACATCGTCATGTGGTTGAAGTTCGGCAGCGCACACAGGTACTGGCCGATCCACTCGTTCAGCCGCGTGTTCGCGAACAGGGAGCGATGCGCCGCCTCGTGCGTCAGGATCGCGAGGCCGACATGCACGCCGCACAGCAGCAGGATCGATAGCAGCCAGGTCAGCGGACTCGGCCACAGCGCGCTGATCGCGAATGCCAGCACCATCAGGCCGTAGTCCTTCGCCAAGGCCAGCCAGCCCTGCCAGTTGGAGCGGGCCTTCAGCTGTTCGCGGACTGCAGGATCGAGGACGTAAGTGCTCATGATGGTTTCGACTCGGAAAGGAATTCAGAACTGGCCGTGACGGCCGCTGCCGGCCGCGAAGCGCGCCGCGCCGTGCTGGGTTTCGCCGGAACCCAGCGTGGCGAGGCCATGCGCCAATTCATGGGCGATGGCGGCGGCCTCGGGCAGCGACCATTGCGCCAGCGCGCTGAGCCGGTCATTGCGCAGGCATTGCTGCGGGAAGGCCGCGATTTCAAGCGCCAGCGCCTCGGCTGCCGCCAACGCCAAGCCGGTCGGCACCACGCGATTGG
Organism: Nevskia sp.; assembly: GCF_021732705.1. GTDB lineage: Bacteria > Pseudomonadota > Gammaproteobacteria > Nevskiales > Nevskiaceae > Nevskia. Next base: position 165,361 of record NZ_JAKFUM010000006.1, read on the forward strand.
CAAGGCCCATCGCCAGCGCTTCCGCTGCCGGTACCGGGCGGCCGGTCAGGATCAGGTCCAGCGCACGGCTTGCGCCGATCAGGCGCGGCAGGCGCACGGTGCCGCCATCGATCAGCGGCACGCCGAAGCGCCGGCAGAAGACACCGAATACGGCGGATTCGTCCACCACGCGCAGGTCGCACCAGGCCGCCAGTTCCAGACCGCCAGCGACGGCGTAGCCGGAGACGGCGGCGATCACCGGCTTCGACAGCTGCAGCCGCGTCGGGCCCATCGGCCCGTCGCCATCCGGTGCAACACGATTGGCGCGCGCCGGATCGCCAGACTTCACCGCCTTCAGGTCGGCACCGGCGCAGAAATGGCCGCCCGCGCCGGTCAGGATGGCGACGGGCAGGTCGGGATCGGCATCGAACGCGCGAAAGGCGGCGGACAGGGCTTCCGCGGTCGGCCGGTCGACGCAGTTGCGCACGTCCGGCCGGTTGATCGTGATGATCACGAGCGGCGGTCGGCGGTCGATCAGGACGGTATCGGTCATGTCATTACAAAATAGTGCATGAACCAACAATATCGGTAATGATCGCGTTCCGCAATCGATCGTGACGCCGTCGCCGACCCCGCGATGCCGACCTCCGGATGAAATTCACCGCCAAGTCCCTGATCCTCGACATGCTGCTGGCCAACGAGGGCGAGCCACTGTCCGCGCGCGATGCCGTGCAGGCGGCGGCGCTGTTCGACATCGGCGAAAGCAGCGTCCGCGTGACCCTGCTGCGGCTGGTCGCCGACGGCCTGATCGAAGCGAGCGACCGCGGCGTCTACCGGCTGCGTGGCGCGGCCCACGAGCTGGCAGGCGAAGTCGCGACCTGGCGCACGGCCGACGCCCGCACGCGGCCGTGGTCGGGCGCCTGGATCGCGGTGCACAGCGCGCCGCTCGGCCGCAGCGATCGCCAGCGGCTGCGCGTGCGGCAGCGGGCGTTGAACATGCTCGGCTTCCGGGAACTGGACCCCGGCCTGCTGCTGCGGCCGGACAATCTCGAAGGCGGCGTCGAGGCCGTGCGCGAGCGTCTGATCAAGCTCGGGCTGGAGCCGGATGCGGCGGTGTTCGTCGCCGATCACTTCGATCCGGCGCGCCGTGCACGGCTCGCCGGTCTGTGGGACGGCGCGGCGCTGAATCGCGCCTATCGCGAACTGGCGCGCGAGCTGGAGGCGTGGACCACGCAGGTCGACGCGATGCCGCTGGCGCAGGCCGCACACGAATCGCTGCTGATGGGTCGCCACGCGATCCGGCAGGTGGTGTTCGACCCGATGCTGCCGAGCCCGATGGTCGATGTCGACGCGCGGCGGCAGTTCGTAGACGCCGTGCGCGCGTACGACCGTACCGGGCAGGCGATCTGGCGACGAATGCGCGGGCTGCCGCCGAAGTGATCGTGCGCCCCGCGGCGCGCTGACGGGTCAGCGGAATTTCGAGCCGGCGCAGATGCCGGATGTCGACGCTCGACTCGAACCGGCAACATCGAGGAACGGTCCATCGGTGGTTCAGCCAATGCGCGTGTTAGACCCCGCAGTGATGATCGCCAACGCGATCCTGCGTTCGAGCGAGCTTCAGCCGACGCCGGAGGTCGTTCTCGTCGTGTCTGCAACGGCGTCAACCGTGGTGGCCTCCGATGCTCGTCTCGGCGCTTCGACGACGGACGATCTGTCGGTCGAAAATACGTCGGCGTCGGGGCGGACAACACGCCAATTCGTTGACGCGATGGCTCTCCGGATCGGCTGACCCCGGAGGTCCGGACCCATCGCTGCATGGACCCGATCCGGGACACGGCGTGCCCACGCTCGTGGCAATGCAGCATCAAGCCATTGAATCGATGAATAGGCGAGCTCGTCGCGATCGGGTGCGCGCGGATGTCACGCCGGCAGCGCTGGAACGGTGGTTGAACGCCGTACCCGAGGGCTCGAACGGCATATGGCGGAAATCACGGGATCAGCGCCGACATTGACGTTTTCCGTCAATGACTCGCGCGATCAGGGCCGATCAGGGCCGATCAGGGCCGATCAGGACCGCTATGGCCGCGTGCGCGAACAAGCGGCGGGGGTCCGGCGATTTGCACAGCGCTTCGCGGGATTCGTCGCCGAGCGGGTCGCGCAGGCGGGACCAATCACTGGGATTCGCAACGCAATTCCGAGCCTTCGCGGCTTGATCCGGTCGCCACGGGCCGGCGCATCCGCAATGCGACGCCGCCGGCATGGCGTGCCGGGCATCCGGGCAATCCGTCATCGCGCAACCACTCGGCCTCATTCAAGCCACCTCTTGTCCGCCACTGGGGTGCGTGACGCGCGTCGGGACTGAAACCTGCACCGGTGCCGGCACGACTTCCTGCTCCGAAGCAGCCCGTGACAACTTCTTGTCAGGGCCTCGACGGGATCGGGGGTCGCGATACGTCGACCTTGTTCGCTTGCCGAGTGCCTCATCGTGCCGACTTGCCCGTCCGCCAGCGCCCCGTTTCCGGCTCCGCCAAGTCGGGCGGCCGGCGGCTTCACGCTGATCGAACTGATGCTGGCGGTCGCGATCGTCGCAATCCTGGCGACGATCGCGGTCGGCAGCTACAGCAACGCCGTGGCACGCAGTCGTCGCGCCGCTGTCGAGAGCTATCTGCAGGCCATTGCCAATCGGCAGGAGCAGCTGTTGCTTGACGCCCGAGCCTACGCCACCAGCAATACCTCACCGCCGCTGCCGGCGATCACGGACGACGTCAGCGGCCACTACACCGTCACGGTCAGCGCCGACAATTCGGCGACGCCGCCCAGTTTTCTGATCACGGCGACGCCCGTCGGCCGTCAGGCCACGATCGATGCCCGCTGCGGTCGGCTGACGCTGGATCAGGCCGGGGTCCGCACGCGATCGGGCACGGCTGCACTCGGAGACTGCTGGTGAGCCTCGCCAGCAGGCCAGGGCGTCGGCCAATGACCGGCTTCACCATGGTCGAGCTGATGGTGGCCATTGCCGTGGCCGGCATCCTGCTCGGCATCGGCGTGCCGAGCTATCGAAGCTTTGTCGCCGGCCAGCGCATCCGCACCGCGACGTCGGAACTGAATTACGCCTTGCTGCAGGCACGCAGCGAGGCCATCAAGCGCAATGCCGCCGTCACGGTTACGCCGGCCGGCAGCTGCTGGCAGGCCGGATGGACCGTCAGCGTCGGCAGTGTCGCGCTGGCCGCGCAGGGTGCCTACCGCGATCTGTCGTTTGCCGCCTCCAGCAGCGCGACCAGCGGTGTCACCTTCAACGGCGAAGGCAGGATAGATGGCAGCGACGCCGCGATCCAGATTGCCAGCCGGACGGCGCGCGACGTGTCGTCACGGTGCGTGGCGCTGGACCTGTCCGGCCTGCCGAGCACCACGACAACGGCCTGCCGCCTGTCCGTGGTGAACTGCCCGTGAAGCGCCGCGTCGCGTGCCGTCGGCAACAGGCCGGTGTCAGCCTGATCGAAGTGCTGGTGACGCTGTTCGTGCTGCTGGTCGGGCTGCTTGGCGTGGCCGGGCTGACCTTGCGCAGCCAGCACGCGTCGATGGAATCGTTCCAGCGCAATCAGGCGATCTTTCTGGTGCAGGACATGGTCGGGCGAATCAATGCCAACCGCTCGGTGGCTGATTGCTACGCCATCAGCGATGCCACCTCGGGCCTGCCGTATGCCGGCGTCGGCGCAGCCACGCTGCCGAGCTGCAGCGCCGGATCGGTGACGGCCTACACCCAGGCCAATGCCGACATTGCCGAGTGGAATGCCTTGCTGCAGGGCGCCACGGTGGTCAACGACGGCGGCGACACCGTTGGCGCGATGATCGGCGCCCGCGGTTGCGTGATGCGCATCGCCAGCAACCGCTATCTGGTCAGCGTGGTCTGGCAAGGCCTGGACGCCACCGCAGCGCCGGGTACCGGCGTGGTCTGCGGCCAGGGCCTGTATGGCGACGAGGCGCTGCGCCGTGTGGTCACGGTGCCGATCCGGATTGCCGATCTGCGAGGCGCCTGATGAGCCCCAGGACTGCCATCGCGGTACGCGGCTTCTCGCTGATCGAACTGATGGTGGCGATCACGCTCGGCCTGCTGCTGCTGCTGGTGATGACGCAACTGATGGCGCAACAAAGCGCCGCGCGCGCCGAGATCGAGAAGTCAGGCCGACAGATCGAGAACGGTCGGTACGCGATGAGCCTGCTGCAGGAAGACATTCAGCTAGCCGGTTACTTCGGGCAAAGCGGCGGCATGTCGGGCACGGTCAGCGCGGTGCCGAATCCCTGCGAGACCGGTGCCACGGCGGCAAGTCTCGACGCGATACGACTGGCGATGGTGCTGCCGCTGCAGGGCTATGACGATTCGGCATCGCCGGCCGGTTCGCTGGGCGGCTGTCTGGCCAGCGGCAACCTGAAATCCGGTACCGACGTGCTGGTGACTCGGCGTGCGGAGGCCGGCAATGTCGTGATCAGCCCGAGCGCCACGGTCGCCGGCCGCATCTACGTGCAGGCCACGCCGGCTGCCACGATGGTCGGCACCGGCGGGACCGGTGCGGCGGCCGTGTTCTCGCTGCTGCGCAAGGACAACGCGACGCCGGCTGAATTGCGCCGCTATGTCCAGCGCCTGTACTTCGTCAGCCCCTGCCATGTTCCGGCCAGCGGCGGCGTCTGTACGGCAGCGGCGGACAACGGCCGCCCGATTCCGACGCTGAAGATGCTGGAGCTGACCGAGGCGGGGTTTGTCGTCACCTCGCTCGTTGAAGGCATCGAGAACCTGCAGTTCGACTACGGCATCGATCGCGACGGCGACGGCGCTCCAGACGATTACGAGCCGATACCGAGCCTGGCCGAGTGGTCGAACGTGATGACCGTCCGCGTCAGCCTGCTGGCGCGGGCCCTGGAGCCAAGTGCCGGGCATGTCGACAGCCGCAGCTACGTGCTTGGCGACAGCACGGTCAGTAGCCCGGGCGATGCCTACAAGCGTCAAGCGTTTTCGGTGGCCGTGCGCGCGGTGAATCTCAGTGGACGACGCGAATGAACGCATTGCAACCCTGCACGACATCCGTCATGGCCGCGCACATCTGCCCTCGCGGCCGCCAAGGTCAGCGCGGAGTGACGCTGGTGGTCGGGTTGATCTTCCTGCTGGTGATGTCGCTGCTGGCGGTCTCGGCCATCCGCTTCAGCTCGGTCAACCTGCGCATTGCTGGCAACGCACAGGCGCAGGTCGAGGCCACTGCGGCGGCGCAAACGGCCATCGAGCAGGTGATGAGCAGTGCGGCGAATTTCTATTCGCCGCTGTCGGCACGGACCATCGCGGTCGATATCGACAATGACGGGCGCAGCGATTACTCGGTCGCGGTTTCGGCTCCGGACTGCCTCGGCATGATGGCCGCACCGGGCTACAGCGCCAATTTTTCCGGCTTCGCCCCGCAGGAAGGCTATTGGGATGTCGCGGCCGTCGCCACCGACAGCCGCAGCGGCGTGCGTGTCGAAGTCCACCAAGGCGTTCGCGCCCGTGTGCTGGCCACGGCAGGCTGCCCATGACCCGAGGATGCACATCCATGTCGAATCCATGCCCGGAACACCGGCCCCCGTTTCATCGATGGCCACAGCGCTGGCTGGCGCTGGCCATGCTGCTCGTGTGGGCGCTGCTGCCGTGGTCCACCGCCCGAGCCGAGGACACCGACATTTTCTCGGTCAATCCGTCCGCGGTGTCGGAACGCCCGAACATCCTCATCATTCTCGACAACACGGCGAATTGGAATACGCCGTTCACGGCCGAGATCGCCGCGTTGCAGGCCGTGTTCGGCAGTGTCGTGGACGACCGCTACAACGTCGGCCTGATGCTGTTCACCGAAACCGGTGCCGGCAATTCCAGCAATCCTTGCGCAGCAGCCTTTCCCGGCGTCGGCAACAGCGGTGCCGATGGCGGATACGTTCGCAGCCACATCCGGCAGATGACGGTGGGCAACCGCAGTGTGATCACCTGCACGATCAACAATCTCAATAAAAACAACGACAAGTCCAACGGCGGCAAGGCCGGCCTGACACTGTCCGAAGCCCATCGCTACCTCACCGGCGGCGATTCGGTATCCGGCGGCCCGCCGGTCAGCAGCTATGGCAACCACAAGGCGAAGTCCGATACCGAGGCATTCGTCACCGGAACCGCGCGCTACAAGAGCCTGCCATCGGGCTGTGCGCGCAGCTTCATCATCTACATCTCCAACGGACCGGTGCAGGACAATACGTCGGACACCAACGCGGCCGGCGCGGCGTTGATTGCGGCCGGTGGCTCGACTGCGCAAGTCACGCTCAGCCCGAACGGCAGCCAGTCGAACATGGCGGACGAATGGACCCGCTTCCTGTTCGCCAGTCGCCAGATCATTTCGTACACGATCGACGTGTTGCCGGGCAGCAACGGACAGGGGCCAGGCTGGACCGCGCTGCTGCGCAGCATGGCCGTGCAGGGGCGCGGTCGCTATTTCGCGGCAACGAGCACCAGCACCCTGCAGGCCGACATCAACAAGGCGCTGACCGAAATCTTCCAGGAAGTGCTGCCGATCAACAGCGTCTTCGCCTCATCGGCGCTGCCGGTATCGAACAACGTACGCGGGACCTTCCTCAATCAGGTCTACCTCGGCGTGTTTCGTCCGGACGCGAATTCGGCTCCGAACTGGGCCGGCAATCTCAAGCAGTACCAGCTGGCGGCGGATCGCAGCACCGTGCCGCCGACGGTCTACCTGGCCGACAGCCGCAACATCAAGGCGCTGGACGACAACACCGGCTTCATCATTCCGAGCGCGATCAGCTACTGGACCACCGGATCAAGTTTCTGGAATGCCAGCTTTTATCCATCGAGCCAAGGCAGCGGTGGCGTCAGCGACTCGCCCGATGGCGAGCTGATCGAGAAAGGCGGCGCCGCACAGGCGCTGCGCACCCTGTATGCCAGCAGCCAGAGCGCACGCCGCGTCTACACCTGTACCGGCGCCTGCACAGCAGGATCGTCGCTGTCGGCAACACCGTTCGACACGACCAACGCAAATGTCGTGATCTCCGGGGCGACCAGCGCCGAGCGCACCAGCGTGATCAACTGGGTGCGCGGCACCAACACGCGCGGCGATGACAATCCGTCCGGCTCGCTGACGGCCGTGCGCGGCATGCTCCACGGCGATGTCATCCATTCGCGGACCGCGGTGATCAACTACGGCCGCAACGGCGACGATGTGATGCTGTTCTACGGCGCCGGCGACGGCCTGCTTCACGCCGTGCGCGGCGGCCGGGTAAGCAGCGCCGGGCAGGAAAGCTGGGCATTCGTCGCGCCGGAGCATTTCGGTGCGCTCAAGCGGCTGCACGACCACGTACCGCTGATCGCATCCGGTGCGACCAAGCCGTATTTCATCGACGGCTCGCCATCGGCATGGACTTACTCGAGCGCCAATGACGGCGTGATCGACCATACGCGGGGCGACAAGGCCTACCTGTTTTTGACGATGCGGCGCGGTGGGCGGCTGATCTACGCGCTCGACGTGTCGAATCCGGACGATCCGAAACTGCTGTGGAAGCGCAGCAGCAGCGATGCTGGATTCGCTGCACTGGCGCAGACCTGGTCCCAGCCGCAAATGGTCCGGATCAGGGCGCAGGCGGGTCCAGTGCTGATCATGGGCATGGGCTACGACAGCACGGCCAACGATCCGGCCACACAGGGCACGCCGACAATCGGCCGCGGCATCATGGTGCTCGATGCGGCGACGGGCAATCTGCTGTGGCAGGCAGGTGCGTCGGTCAGCGGCGCACCGGTCAACCTGAGTGTGCCGGGCATGACCTACGACATCGCCGCCGATCTCGCGGTGATCGATTCGAACTACGACGGCAAGGCCGATCGCATCTACGCAGCGGACACTGGTGGCAATCTCTGGCGCGTCAACATCAACGCCGATGCCGCGGCCGACTGGACCGTGCAGAAGGTGGCCGCGCTCGGCGGCAGCGGCGCCAATGCCCGCAAGTTCCTGTTCGCGCCGGACGTGGTGCTCGCCGAGCCCGGTGGCAGCACCGATACGCTGCTGATCGGTGCCGGTGACCGCGAGCATCCGTTCGATACCGTCGTACGCAACCGCTATTACGCGATCAAGGACAGCCACACGATCGACTACATTCGCGGCACGGTTCTGACCGAGGCCGATCTGTACGACAGCACCACCAGCTTTGCGCCGCCGGCATCGGCAGCGGGCTGGTACGTGACGCTCGAAGTCGGGGAAAAGGTCGTCGGCGGATCCACCACGCTGAACGGCACCGTGATTTTCGGCACGAACATTCCGGCCACGGCCGTCGCTGACAGTTGCGCGGCACTTGGCGAAGCCAGGCTGTACTCGGTCAACTACAAGACGGGCGCGCCGGCCACCAATCTCGTGGCCGATGGCCGTCTCGACAGTCTCGACCGTTATGCCAAGACGCCCGGTGGCGGCCTGCCGCCAACGCCAGTGCCGGTATCGGTTGTGATTGACGGGCAGGTCTTCACCGTGGCGATCTCCGGCCCCAACGTCGTCGCGCCACCGGGCCCGGAGATCAATCGCCGCTACCGGCAGTACTGGCGCAAGAATCGTGAGTGATGGTACCTGCGCCGATGCCGGTCCATCGGGCTAGGCCGACGCGATCGGTGCCGGCTGCGGCGCTGCCTCCGCATCGTCATCGGCGATCACCGGCGGCAGCAGCTTGTACATCACCGGCGTCACCAGCCGGCCGATCAGGGTCGAGCTGATCAGCCCGCCGATGATCACCCAGGCCAGCGGCGAATACAGGCCGGAACCCTGCAGCGCCAGCGGCAGCAGGCCACCGATCGCGGTCAGCGAGGTCAGCAGGATCGGCAGGAAGCGCACTTCGCCGGCGCGCTCGATCGCCTCGCTCAGCGCAACACCTTCGCGCCGCAACTGGTTGGTGAAGTCGACGAGCAGGATCGAGTTCTTGATCTCGATGCCGACCAGCGCGATGAAGCCGATGATCGCCGAGAAGCTCAAGCTGTAGCCGCTCGCGAACAGCGCCAGCAGGCCGCCCATCACGCCGAGCGGAATCACGGTCAGCACGATCAGGGTCGACTTGAAGCTGCCGAACTCCAGCACCAGTACCGCGAGGATGCCGAACACGGTGATCAGGATCGCGGCCCCGAATCCGGCGAAGCTCTTGGCGCGGCTTTCGGCTTCGCCACCGATATCGAAGCGATAGCCGGCCGGGAACGGGTAGTCCTTCAGCCGCGCCACGACCGCCTTGGTCACGGCATCGGTATTGAAGCCGGTGCGGGTGTAGGCCGAGACGGTCACCGAGCGCTCGCGGTCATAGCGCTGGATCACCGCGGGCGATTCCACCAGCTTCAGTTGTGCCAGCTGCGACAGCGGCACCTGCGCACCGACCGCGTTCGCGACGTGCACGCCGTCGAGCGTGTCGAGCTGGCTGCGCGCCTGCATCGGCGCGCGCAGCACGACGGGATAGTTCTCGCCATCGGCCGTCCGGAAATCGCCGGCCGGCAGTCCGGCCACGGCCAGCCGCAGCGTCTGGTCGAGATCGACCGGCCGCACGCCGAGCAGGCCGGCGCGATCGGCATCGACCGCCAGTTCCAGATCGAGTCGCGCGCGGCGCTGCGGGTTGGTGATGTCGCGCGTGCCCGGCGTGGTCGCGATGATCTGCTCGACATCGGCCGCCAGCCGCCGCAGTTCGGCGAGGTCCGGTCCGATGACGCGGATCGCGACTGGCGCGGCGATCGGCGGGCCGTTCTCGAACTCCTTCAGCACGATCTCGGTGCCGGGTATCTGCGCGAAGCGCTCGCGCAGCCGGTCGTACAGGGCCGTGGCCCGGCGTTCATCGAACGCCTTCAGCTCGCAGAACACCTCGGCGTAGTTCGCCGAGTACTCCTTCTGGAAGACGTTGTAGTAGATCTGCGGATTGCCGCGGCCGAGATTCGACATGCGCTTGGCGACGTCCGGCTCCTGATCGAGCGCGTCTTCCACCGCGCGCAGCGCGGTATCGGTGGCCTGCAGGCTGGCGCCGGCGGGCAGGCTGATCTGCACGAGGAACTGCGGCGTGCCGGCTTTCGGGAACAGCGAGAAACCGATCGACGGCACCAGGCTCAGGCTCGCGACGAACAGCAGACCCGCCGCCAGTGCCGTGCGCTTCGGCGCCGCCAGCGCACGATGCAGCATCGGCGCGTACACCGTGTGGATCACGCCAAGCGTCGCACGCAGAAAGGCGTTGCCTTCTTCCCGCTCGTGCACCGGCAGCAGGCGCGAGGCCAGGAACGGAATGATCGTCAGCGACACGAACAGCGACGCGGTGACGGTGAAGACGACGGCGACCGGCAGCGAGCGGATGAACTTGCCGGCGTTCTCCGGCAGCAGCAGCAGCGGCAGGAATGCGAACAGCAGGGTCGCGGTGCAGCCGAGCACCGCCAGCGAGATCTGGCGCGTGGCCAGCATCGCCGCCTGCCGCCGTGAATGGCCCATGCGCATGAAGCGCGCGATGTTCTCGGTGACCACGATCGAGTCGTCGACCAGCAAGCCGAGCGCCACGACGAAGCCGGCAATCGACAGCTGGTTGATCGAGAAGCCGGCGAAGTGCAGCGCCGCGACGCCGGTGGCCAGCGACAGCGGAATCGAGATCATCACGACCCCGGCGGCACGCAGGCCAAGCGGCAGCAGCGTGATGATGACCAGCGCGATGGCGATCACGAAATCCGCGGTCAGCCGCGACAGGCGCTTGTCGACGTTCTTCGACTGGTCGAACGCGCGTTCGAGCTTGATGTCGGCCGGCAGGCTCGGCGCGAAATCCGCCAGCACTTTCTCGATGGCGGCCTGCGTCGTGAAGATGTTCTGCGCGTCCTTCTGGTTCGCCGTGACCCAGACCGCGCGGCGGCCGTTGAAGCGCGCCGTGTATTCGATCGACTCGTAATCCCAGCGCACGTCGGCGACATCGCCGACCGTCACCAGCCGCCCCGGGCTGCCGCCGACGACCGTGGCGCGCACTTCGTCGAGGCTGCGATAGGCGCCGGTGGTCTTCAGGTTGAAGCGGCGATCCGCCACTTCCAGCGGCCCGCCGGGGATGTTGGTGTTCTCGCCGCTGACGGCGGCCAGCACATCGGCGGCGCGCAGGTTGAGTTCGGCCAGCTTGCGGAAATCCAGCGCCACGCGCAGCTCGCGCTCGGGGTAGGCCCAGGTCTCGGCCTTGCGCACGGCCGGCACGGTCTCGAGCGCGTCCTGCAGGCGTTCGGCGGCATCGGCCAGACGCGCGTAGCTCGCCGTTTCCGAGGTCAGCGCGAACTGCACGATCTGCACCAGACCGGGGTTGATCTTCTTCACTTCCAGCCGCGTGACGCCGGCCGGCAGCTTCGGGCGCAGGGCGGCGATCTCGCGCGTGACCTCGTCATACTTCTTGGCGACGTCGACCTCGGTCGAGAACTCGACCTGGATGATCGCGAGGCTGTCGTCGGAGGTCGAGAACAGATGCTTCAGGTCATCGAGCTCGTTCAGCGCGTCTTCGATCGGCTCGGCCAGCTGCCGCTCGACCTCGATCGGATCGGCACCCGGATACACCGCGACGATCGAGAATGCCGAGATCGGGAAGTACGGATCTTCGGTGCGCGGGATCGCGTTCAGGCTGCTGATGCCGATCGCGATCATCAGCCCGAACAGCACCAGGGTGAACGGGAAGTTGCGGACGGCGAAGTCGGAGATGTTCATGGCGCACGCTCGGCCCGCGTGGCGGCATCGGCGACGCGCACGACGTCGCCATCACGCAGGTAGGCCGCGCCATCGGTGACCACCTGCGTGCCTTCCGGCAGCGCGTCCGCCAGCGCCACTTCGCGGCCGCTGACGAAGGCGATCGCCAGATCACGGCCGCTGACCTTCTGCGTGGCCGGATCGAACAGGTAGAGCCGGGCCTTGGCCTGGTCGCCCTCGACCAGTGCTTCGATCGGCAGGTAGCTGCGCGCCGTCGCGGTGCTGGTCTTCGGCACGATGCGCGCGCGGCCGATCAGGCCGCTGAATGCCGGCAGCCCGGCCTGTGCGGTATCGACCGCCAACTCGCAGCGCCAGGTGCCGGTGCGCGGATCGCTGGCGCGCGCCACCTGCTGCACGCGAGCGGTGAACACGCGATCGGGCAGGGCCTCGAAGCGCACTTCGGCGTCATCGCCGATCGCGACGCGCAGCGCATCGCGATCGGCCAGACCGACATTCAGCACCGTGCCGCTGCCGGCGCTGCTGACGATCAGCACCGGCGTGCCGGCCGCGATCAGCTCCTTCGGTTCGGCCAGCCGGCGCAGCACGCGGCCGTCGCTGCCGGCAACGATCTCGGCATAGCGGCGGTTGAAACCGGCGGCCTGCGACTGCGCGCGGGCGACGGCGGCAGCTGTGGTCAGGTCGTCGAGCTGCTCGCGGGTGACGACATCGTCCTGAAACAGCTTGCGGCCGCGCTCGAGATCGCGCTCGGCCTTGCGCAGCGCTTCGCTGGCCTGCGTGACCTGGGCATCGATCTCGTTGACCTCGATCCGTGCCAGCCGCTGGCCGGCGGTGACGACATCGCCCTCGCGCACGGCGATCTCGGCGATGACGCCGCCGACCTTGAACGCGAGCTTGGCTTCATCGCGACTCGCGGCCTGGCCGCTCGCGAACACCGGCGGTTCGGCCGGCCCGGAGCGGACGGTGGCGATGCGGACGGTGCGCGGTGCCGGCGCTTCGGTGACGTCCGGCTTGCGACTGCAGGCGGCGCTGCCGAGAACGATCGCAGCCGCGATCGAGACGGCCAGCCCGGCGGCGGGCAAGCTTCGTGGTGCGGGGTGGTTCATGGAGCGCTCCCGTTAGGAATGGCGTCGACGGCTGGGGTGGAAGAGGCGGCGAGGGCCGACAGCGGATAGCGCGCGGCGGTGTATTCCTGATCGGCGAGCGCGATCTGCAGATCGGTGCGGGCGATCACGAGGCCCAGCCGCGCTTCGGTGGCGGCGCGCTCGGCGTCGAGGAACTCGACCTGCGACAGCTGGCCGGCATCGCGCTTGCGCTCGGCAATGCGGAACGATTCCTCGGCCGCGCGCTGCCGCGCTTCGGCGGTGACGACGGCACGGCTGGCCGTGCCGACGCGGTCCTGTGCGCCGAGGCGGGCGAGATCGAGCTGGCGCCGCACGTCGTCGCGCGTCGCCTTCAGTTGCTCGGCCTGGGCCCGCGCCTGCGAGACGGCGGCGCGGCGGGCGCCGAAATCGAACAGGGTCCAGCGCAGCACCAGCGAGGCGGTCGAGACATCGGCATCGCGGTTGAAGGTGTAGCCGGTGCCCTGAATGCCGCTGTCGCCGACGAACGACAGCGTTGGCAGGTAGGCACTTTCCGCCAGCGAGCGAGCACCGTCGGCGGCGGCGATGCGGGCATCGAGCCCGCGCAGCTCCGGACGCTCGGCCGGCTCGACGGCGGCCGGCACGGTGCGGTCGAGCGCGTCAGGCTGCACGACGACGATTTCGTCCTGCGCATGATTGCGTAGCAGGTTCAGGTAGCGCCGGGCGTTGCGTTCATCGGCGCGGGCGGCGTCCAGACGCTGTTCGATCGCCAGCCGCTCGGCCTCCGCGCGCAGGCTGCGGTCACGCGTCGCCTTGCCGGCGGCGACCAGCGATTCCGCCACCCGCTGGTTCTCGACCAGCGCGACACGGCTCGCTTCGAGGATGCCGATGCCGGCCTGCACCTGCGCCAGCTGGAAGTACGCAGCCTTGACGTCGCGCACGAGGGTCCGCGCAAACGCCTCCCGGGTGGCGGTGCTGCCGTCGAGTTCGGCGCTGCGGATGCGGATCGCGTCGCCGATCTGCGGCGCGTAGATCGGCGCGGTGACGGTCAGGCGGGTGTCCTGCTCGTGCGGCCGCAGGAAGTTGATGTCGTTGTTGCCGATGGTCGGGAACTGCGTCGGGTTCGCCGATCCCGCAGTCAGCTGGTTCAGCGTCTGGTAGATCGGGTTGACCAGATCGCCGGTCGGAATCCGGGTGACGCGGCCGCCTTCGCTGAGCGTGTACCGGGCATTCAGCGACAGTTGCGGCGCGCGCTGGGCCCGCGCGGCGGCCAACCCCTGCGCTGCGGCCTCGACGGCAAAATCCTGCGCGCGCAGTGCCGCATTGCTGTCGAGCGCGTCGGCAATGCAGGCCGCCAGCGGGTCGCCGGCGCGCAATTCGCCGCGTGGCGGCTCGGTCGCTGCTGCCGCGGCGGCGGAAACCGTCAGCGCGAACAGGGTGATTGCGGCGACGCGCGACGGAAATGCCGGTTTCCGGCGCGCGGCCGCATGCGGCGTTGGCTTGCGCCGCAGCTTGGATGAATGTCTATCGCTTAGACACATGTCAGTCAACGCTCCCAAGATTCCGCATGGATGCCGGTGTTCGCTGGCGATTCGCCGTCGCGCTAGGGCAGCAGCGAGCGGGTCGCCATCTCGATGGCGTGGTCGATGAAGGCGCTGGTGGCAATGCCTTCGTGCGCGAAGATTTCGCCCTTGGTCATCGCCAGTTGCGCGATGCCATGGGTGAAGCCCCACAGCGACATCGCGACGATCAACGGATCGCCGAGATCGTGGCGCAAGGTGCCGTCAGCCTGACCGGTGCGCAGGGCGGCGATCGTTTCGGCATGCACGGCGCGCCCGGTCATCATCATCCGGTGACAGATGCCGTGCTCGTCCTCCAGCTCGGTATGCTGCGCTTCGGCACGTGCCAAAGCATTGAAATAGACAGGAAATTCCTGAACGAAGCCGATGTATGCCCGTCCGATCGCCTGGATCTGGTCACGGCCTCGGGCATGCCGTGCGCGGGCCTGCGCGAAGCGCTCGCGTAGCAGGTGCAGCCCGCGCAGGCACAGCGCGAACTGCAGTTCGGTCTTGTCCTTGAAATAGACATAGAGCAGGGCCCGTGAGACGCGGGCGGCGCGGGCGATGTCGTCCATCTTCGCGGCGTCGTAGCCCTTCACGGCGAGCACGCGCTCGGCGGCGTCGAGGATGTCTTCCCGGCGTCGTTCCTTTTCCTCGAGTCGGCGTTCTTCGATTCCGTCCATGACCGAACGGTAAGCAAGAACTGGACACGTGTCAAATCAATGGACGCATGTCGCCCGAACGACGGCTGCTGGTCGATGTCGGCGTCCGTCGTCGCCGGCTGAGGGGTTATCGGCATTACTGCCAGCAGCGTGGTTCGCGCGACGGAAACGCCCGCCGGATATGTCGAAAATGTTGCGGGGGGCTGTAATTTCCGGACGTTGCTGATTATTCTCCGGACATTGCTGAACAGTCGTGCAATTCTTTGACTGCCTCGCGTGTCGTCGCCTGCCACGGCTTGCGAGCGGTACGCGCGGTTTCCGGCCGGGAAGGGTCGGGCAGTTCGATCGACCGGCGGGGGCCGGCGATCCAGAACCGAGGCGCGCGTCGGCCCGAGGCCGACAGCGACGTCCGATCAGTTTCGTGCGAACAGCGGGCCCGCCGTCACCGGCCAGGGTTCTGGATCATCATGGGGGAGTACATCGTGAAGAAAGCGAACAGA
The DNA here is from genome assembly GCF_021732705.1 of Nevskia sp. Taxonomy (GTDB): domain Bacteria; phylum Pseudomonadota; class Gammaproteobacteria; order Nevskiales; family Nevskiaceae; genus Nevskia. The sequence goes on from NZ_JAKFUM010000006.1 coordinate 180,875, forward strand.
ATCGCGGGCTTGGCTGTTTCCGCGCTGGCCGCGGGCGCTTCTGCGCCGGCGCTGGCGACCGAATTCGATCTGAGCATCGCCGGGCAGGACTTCGGGGCCGTGCTGAACCAGACGCTGACCGCCGGCGTGGCGTTCCGCGTCGAGGCGCAGGACGCCCGGCTGATCGGCAAGAGCAACATCAATCCGAATGTCTGCAGCGGCGTCTATCAGCTCTGCCAGGGTCTGAACCGCACACAGAGCTACCCGGCCGAGCAACTGCGCCGGTCGCCCGGTGCCGCGTCGCTGAACTTCGATGACGGCAACCTCGCTTTCAACCGCGGCGACATCACGCAGTCGCCGATTGTCTGGACCCACGATTTCAAGCTGCAGACCGGTGATTTCGGCTTCTTCTACCGCGGCCGCGCGATCTACGACCCGGCGCTGTATCACGGCACCGTCTACTCGGGGAACCGGATCACCAGCCAGAACTTCGCCACGGTCGGCACGTCCGGCGCGGTGCGCAGCAATCCGTCGAACCGGTATTTCCCGCAGGTCTTCGGTCCGGGCGGCCAGGTCACCGAGAACCGCAACGAGCTGGAAGGCCAGCAGATCGGTCTGCGCTACGACTTTCTCGATACCAACTTCTTCGGCTCGATCCCGATTCCGGGCGACCGCGAGCTGCAGTTCCGCATCGGCCGCCAGACCGTGCAGTGGGGCGAGTCGACGGTGGCGATCCTGAACTCGATCAACCAGGCGCAGCCGATCAACGCCAACAGCTTCTTCCGCAGCGGCAACGGCCTGCTGGAAGACCTGTACATCCCGGTCAACATGCTGCGCGTGTCGACCAACATCGTGCAGGGGCTCAGCGTCGAGGGCTATTACCAGTTCGAATCGCGCCGCGTCGAGATTCCGGTGCCGGGCACGTTCAACTCGTTCGTCGATCTCGGCACGACCAATCTGCGCCAGTTCGTCAACGCCAGCTTCGGCAGCGCGGCCGACGACTTCGAACAGCTCGCCGGCGGCCGCCTGGACAACCCGCTGACCGCAGTCACGCCGACTTCGCTGACCATTCCGCGCCTGCCGGACAAGAAGGCGAGCGATCAGGGTCAGTACGGCTTCAAGCTCAGCTACTACGCCGACTGGCTGAACAACGGTACCGAGCTCAGCGGCTACTTCCTGAACTATCACTCACAGCTGCCGTATGTCAGCACCTATTCGACCAATGCCAGCTGCGCCCGCCGCGAAGGCAGCGCCATCGGCATCGATGCCCGCAACACGACGGAATTCCTGCAGTCCTGCCCGAACCTGCCGATTGCGCTCGGTGGCGTGGCCGGCCAGACCTCGCTGACGCTCGACACGCTGCAGCTGCTGGCGGCGAGCCCGCTGTCGGCGCGGGACATCGGCGGCGATCTCGGTGCGTTCGCGAACCTGATCCTGCCGCGGCCGGGCCTCCAGATTTCCGATGCCGTGCCGTTCGATACCGCGCGCATCCAGCTGGAATACCCGGAAAACCGCAAGCTGATCGGCTTCAGCTTCAACACCACGTACGGCGACTACTCGTATCAGGGTGAAGTGGCGTACCGCCCGAACCTGCCGCTGCAGGTGGCGATCGTCGACCTCGCGTTCGCCGCGTTCGGTCCGACCCTGACCCGCTGCCACGACGAGAGCCTCGGCTGCTTCGGCACGACGAACACGGTGGCGTTCACCGAAAACGGCGGCAACGCCTACAGCGTCTATCCGAGCAACAACTTCGTCGACGGCAACGGCAACAACCCGTTCCCGGGCAACCTGAGCCTCGTCGTCGGATCGGTGCCGGGTTCGGCCCGTTCGTTCCCGAACTTCATCATCCCGTACCGTGGCGGCACGATCGGCGAGAACGCGCCGAACTCCTACATCCAGGGCTACATCCCGGGCAAGGTGCTGCAGTACACGTTCGGCGCGACCCGCGTGCTCGGTGCTTCGGAAAACTGGATTGGCGCCGACCAGGTCATCCTGCTGTACGAAGTCGCCGCGACGCACATCCTGAACCTGCCGAACTTCAGCCGACTGCAGATCGAAGGGCCGGGCACGGCGTACACGTCGGCCAGCGCCGGCGCCGACGGCAGCGGCGCCGATGGCTCCCGCCTTGCATGCTCGACCAACCCGTCGTGCTCGTTCGGTCCGGACGGTCTGCGCTTCAATCCGTTCCAGGCCAACCGCAACCAGTTCGCCAATGCTTTCTCTGGCGGCTACCGCGTCGTCGGCCGCATCAGCTACGAGTCGGTGCTGCCGAGCATCTCGATCCAGCCGCTGTTCATCTTCCAGCACGACGTCTACAACAACGCGCCGGGGCCGGGTCCGAACTTCGTCGAGGGCCGCATCCAGCTGAACTCGCTGTTCGAGATCCGCTACGAGAAGGCGGCCTCGTTCACGATCACCTACAACCTGTACACGCGCGGCGGCGCCAACAACTCGATCCGCGACCGCGACAACATCGGCTTCTTCTTCCGCTACCAGTTCTGACGCGGCCGAAGAGTGTCGAGGCAACCGATGCCCGGCCGCAGTCTGCGGCCGGGCATTTTCCTGTCTGCGGATCGGTGGTTGCGCGGGGCGTGCCGTGATCGGTCCGTCGATCGGACGAGCAAACCGTCTACCATTTGCGCCGTCGACCGATTTCACCCGCCTTCCCGGAGCCTTGCCTTGACCGCCGTTGCCTTGACGCTGCCCGCACACCCGATCGTCCGCTGCCGGAAGCGCGGGTCATGAGCCTGACCAGCACGGTGGTGATCGTCGGCGCTGGCCAGGCCGGCAGCGAACTGGCCGCGGAACTGCGCACGCTGGGGCATACCGGCCGCGTCGTGATGATCGGCGACGAGCCGTCGCTGCCGTACAAGCGGCCGCCGCTGTCGAAAGGCTTTCTGACGGGCGCCGTCAGCACCGAGCAGCTGCTGGTGCGCAATGCCGCCGCGTACGAGCGCAACAGCATCGAGTTCATCGGCGGCACGCGGGTCACCGCGATCGACCGCAAGGCGAAGTCGGTGGCCTTGTCCGATGGCCGCACGCTGGCCTACGACAAGCTGGCGCTGACCACTGGCGGACAGGCCCGTCGCCTGTCGATTCCCGGCGCCGATCTGGGCAACGTGCTGACGCTGCGCTCGATCGCCGATGCCGCGCAGTTGCAGGCGCAGCTGGTCGAAGGCCGGCGTCTGGTCATCGTCGGCGGCGGTTATGTCGGCCTCGAAGCGGCGGCGGTGGCGGTCAAGAAGGGCGCCAAGGTCACCGTGCTCGAAGGCGCGCCGCGGGTGCTGGCGCGGGTCACGGCACCGGAGATTTCCGAGTTCTACACCCGCGTCCATCGCGAGGAAGGCGTCGACATTCGCGTCGATGTCCAGATCGACGCATTCGACGGGGCCGATGGCGTCGTCACCGCCGTCCGGCTGGCCGACGGCAGCCGGATCGACGCCGATTGCGTGCTGGTCGGCATCGGCCTCGTGCCGGGCACCGAGCTGGCCGAAGCGGCCGGTCTTGCCTGCAGCAATGGCATCGTCGTCGACGAATTCGGCCAGACCGCCGACCCGGACATCTTTGCCGCCGGCGACTGCGCCAATCGGCCGAGCGCGCTGCACGGCTGCCGCGTGCGGCTGGAGTCGGTGCCGAACGCGATGGAGCAGGCCAAGCACGCGGCGCGCGCGATGGTCGGCCAGCCGAAGGCCTACGACGAGCTGCCGTGGTTCTGGTCCGATCAGTACGAGCTGAAGCTGCAGATGGCCGGCCTGTCGACCGGCTACGACCAGCTGGTGATTCGCGGCTCGACCGCAACCCGCTCGTTTGCCGCGTTCTACCTGAAGGAAGGCCGGATCATCGCGGCCGATGCGATCAGCCAGCTGAAGGAATTCGGCGTGATGAAGAAGCTCGTCGCCGGGCGCGCGCAGATCGCGCCGGATCGTCTGCGCGACGACTCGCTGGCCTTGAAGGATCTGGCGGCGGAAGCCGGCGTCTGAACCCGGCGCGCGCCGGCGGTGCGCGGCGCGACGTCGCTGCGCCGCCGACGTCGCCCGCGGCCGTGCGCGTCGTCATCGGCTTTGCCACAGCCGCTGGATGCTAGAATTTCGGCATCCTCTTCCAAGCGACGCGGAATGCCGGGCCACGATTGCCCGATGTCTGCCTCCCAACCGCACCTTTCGTGACGATCAACCCCTTGGATTCCGCCTCAACCGCCAGCGCCTCCGCTGTCCTGGCCGGGATTCCGAAGCTGCCTTCGGGTTCCGGTCGATCGTCCGAACTGACCGCCATCCTGTCGCCGATCGCCGACGACATGCTTGCGGTCGATGCCCTGATCCGGGCCCGCCTGTCGTCCGAAGTGCCGCTGATCAACGAGATCGGCGGCTACATCATCGCGGCCGGCGGCAAGCGTCTGCGCCCGGCGCTGGTGCTGCTGATGGCGCGCGCAATCGGCGCGACCGGTGACCTGCCGCATCTGCTGGCCGTGGTCATCGAGTTCATCCATACCGCGACGCTGCTGCACGACGACGTCGTCGACCATTCGGACCGCCGCCGCGGCCGCAAGACCGCGAACGCGGTCTGGGGCAACGCCGGTGCGGTGCTGTCCGGCGATTTCCTGTACTCGCGCAGCTTCCAGCTGATGGTCGAAAGCCGTCGCATGGAAGTGATGCAGGTGATGGCCGACACGACCAACGCGATTGCCGAAGGCGAAGTGCTGCAGTTGATGAACTGCAACGATCCGGACATCACCGAAGCGCGCTATCTGCGCGTGATCGAGCTGAAGACCGCGCAGCTGTTCCGCGCCGCGGCTTCGCTGGGCGCGATCGCGGCCAATGTGCCGGCCGAGCGCATCGGTCATTACGCCGAGTTCGGCCACGCCTTCGGCATGACCTACCAGCTGATCGACGACCTGCTCGACTACACGGCCGACCCGGAAGTCAGCGGCAAGAATCTCGGCACCGACCTCGCGGAAGGCAAGCCGACGTTGCCGCTGCTGCATGCCATGCGCAACGGTTCCGAGCCCCAGCGTGCGCTGATTCGGGACGCGATCGCCAACGGTCGCGTCGATCGCATCGATGAAGTGCTCGAAACGGTTGAAGCCACCGGAGCGATCCCGTACACTCGCGCCCTCGCTGAGACACACAGTGATTCAGCGATCGAAGCGCTTCAGGGTTTGCCCGAAACCCGATACAAGAAAGCGTTGATCGATCTGGTTCGGTTCTGCCTCGGCAGAGAGAGCTGATCGAAGCGGCAAAAGGTTGTAACCGCAATTGCGGGGCGTAGCTCAGCTTGGTAGAGCGCTTGCTTCGGGAGCAAGAGGTCGTAGGTTCGAATCCTGTCGCCCCGACCATCGGATTGCGTGCTGAATCCCAGCCGATCCGGAACACGAGATCACCGCCGCATGCCGATCTCGACTCCTTCCCCAGATTCCGTCGTCACACCGTCCGGCCTGCTGTCCGCAGACGAGCAACCGGCGTGGCGAATCGAGCGTCCGCAGGCCCGGTCGCCGTTCGTGCTGTTGTGCGATCACGCCAGCTGCGACATTCCGCGATCGCTCGACAACCTGGGTCTGTCCGATGGCGAACGCCAGCGCCATATCGGCTGGGACATCGGTGCGCTGGCGCTGTCCCGGAAGCTCGCCGCGTTGCTCGATGCCACGCTGATCGCGCAGCGCTGGTCGCGGCTGGTGATCGACTGCAATCGCCCGCCGGGCACGCCGGAGTCGATCGTGGCGCGCAGCGAGCGCACGGTCATTCCGGGCAATGCCTCGGTCAGCCTTACCGAGCGTGCGGCGCGCGAGCGCGAAGTCTTCCAGCCGTATCACGACACGATCCGCACCACGCTGGACCAGCGCGCGGCCCTTGGCGTGCCGAGCGTGCTGATCGCCGTGCACAGCTTCACGCCGGTGTATCTCGATGTTGCCCGGCCGTGGCACGCGGGTCTGCTGTTCCAGCGGGATGCGCGGCTCGCGGAAGCTTTGGCCGCCGAACTGCAGGCGCAGGATCCGTCGCTCGTCATTGGCCTGAACCAGCCGTACGCGATGGGCGATGACACCGACCACACGCTGGTCGTCCACGGCGAGCGGCGCGGGCTTGCGCATGTCGAACTCGAGATTCGTCAGGACCTGATCGCCGACGATGCCGGTCAGCAGGCCTGGGCGCAGCGGCTGGCACGCTTGCTGCCTCCGCTTCTGCCACCGCTGCTGAACTTGTAGCGCTGGCAGCGGATCGTCCGCTGCGCCACGGCAGGGGGTGCCCGATGCAGATTCGATTCGGCTACGAACTGGTGTACCAGTGCCCACAGCCGACGCCGATGATCCTGAATCTGCACGTGCATTACTCACGTGCCTCGGACCTGATCCGGCCCGACCTGCTGGTGATCGATCCGCCGGTGCCGGTGTCGATGTATCGCGACGGCTTCGGCAACTGGTGCAGTCGGATCGTAGCCCCGGCGGGGCGCATCCGGCTGGCGGCCGATGGTCTGATCCGCGATCACGGCCGAGCGGAACACGCGCTGCCGTATGCGGAGCAGGTGCCGGTCGAAGCGCTGCCGGCGGAGACGCTGGTGTACCTGCTCGGCAGCCGGTACTGCGAGACCGACCTGTTCACGACCATTGCCTGGCAACTGTTCGGACACTCGCCGCCGGGCTGGGTCCGGGTCCAGACGATCTGCGACTGGGTGCATCACAACATCACGTTCGGCTATGCCTACGCGCGGCCGACCAAGACCGCGTGGGAGACCTACAACGAGCGTCAGGGCGTCTGCCGCGACTATGCGCATCTGGCGATCACGTTCTGCCGCTGCCTGAACATTCCGGCGCGCTACTGCACGGCCTATCTCGGCGACATCGGCGTGCCGAAGGTCGACGCCCCGATGGATTTCGCCGGCTCGATGGAAGTGTTCCTCGGCGGCGCCTGGCATCCGTTCGATCCGCGCAACAACCAGCCGCGCATCGGGCGCGTGCTGATCGCGCGTGGACGCGATGCCGCCGATGTCGCGATCACCACGACCTACGGCCAGCACACACTCGAACGCTTCCAGGTGTGGACCGACGAAGTGCCGGAAAGTGGCTCGCTGGCAGCGATGTCGCCCCCTGCAGGCGGCCTCTGAATCGTCTGCGAAGGCAGCCGGGGACCGCCTGCAGGCGACCCCGAATTGCCACGTTTCTGTGTCATCGCCGAAGCCGGATTGGCGCAGGAACGCACATCTTGTTGTTCCGGTTGCGGTGTTCCACAGTAGGGGTCGCGTCGGCTCGCTGATCCGGTCACGGCTGGCGCCCCTTCATCCTAAAAAACTGTACCGAGGAGAATCACGATGGGCATTTTTACGCATGTGGTCGTTGGCACCAATGATGTCGAGCGTGGCCGCAAGTTCTACGACGCCGTGCTCGACACGATGGGCCTGAAGCGCGTGATGAACTTCGACGCCGCTTCGCTGTGGAGCACCGGCGCCGCCGATTCCGACCTGTTCATGATCACCAAGCCGGGCAACGGCCTGCCGGCGACCTACGCCAACGGCGGCACGATCAGCTTCGCCGCGTCGTCGCGCGCAGCCGTGCACAAGTTCCACGAAGTCGCCCTGGCCCATGGTGGCAAGGACGAAGGCGCCCCGGGTCCGCGTTCGTTCACCCCGACCGCATACGCCGCGTACGTCCGTGATCCGGATGGCAACAAGATCTGCTGCTACTGCTTCGCTCCGGCCTGAACGACCGGAGTCGACGTTCCGGTCTCGTCCGGACGTTGACTGAAACAAGAAAGGCGGAGCCCTCGGGCTCCGCCTTTTTTTGTGTCCGGCGCATGGCCGGCGCGTCGGCCGTCGATGCGCCGATGAAGCTTCTGCTCAGACCGCGTCGGGTCCGGCTTCGCCGGTGCGAATGCGCAGCACCTGTTCGAGTTCGGTGACGAAGATCTTGCCGTCGCCGATCTTGCCGGTGTGCGCGGCACGCGTAATGGCGTCGATCGTGGCATCGACCATTTCGGACTTCACCGCAATCTCGATCTTGAGCTTCGGCAGGAAGTCGACCACGTACTCGGCACCGCGGTAGAGCTCGGTATGGCCTTTCTGGCGTCCGAAGCCCTTGACTTCGGTCACCGTAATGCCCGAAACGCCGATCGCGGCCAGCGCCTCGCGCACTTCGTCCAGCTTGAACGGCTTGATGATTCCGGTAATCAATTTCATGTCGAGTCGGGCTCTGGCGGGGGACTGGAAAAGGCTGCTGCACGGTAGCGGTCCCGGCCCGGTGGTTCAAGCAACGAGATCACCCGATGCCGCCGTCGACCGGGATCGGATCACGGCCGTGACGGCCCGACGCTCGGTGTCCGATAAAACGGACGAATCGATTGTCAACAGAAGTTGACTCCGCTACTGTCCGGTCATGAATGCTCCCGATCAGTTCCGGCCGCCGGTGGCGGTCAAGACCCGTCCTCACGCCATCGTCATCGGCAGCGGTTTCGGCGGGCTGGCGGCAGCGGTGCGGCTCGGCGCACGCGGTTATCGCGTCACGGTGCTGGAGAAGCTCGATGCGCCCGGTGGCCGCGCCTACGTCTATCGGCAGGATGGCTTCACCTTCGACGCCGGCCCGACCATCGTCACCGCGCCGTTCCTGTTCGAGGAGCTGTGGGAATTGTGCGGGCGGCGACTGGCCGACGATGTCGAGCTGCGGGCGGTCAGCCCGTTCTATCGCATCCGTTTCGCCAATGGCGAAGTGTTCGACTACACCGGTGATCCGGCGGCGATGCGCGCCGAGATTGCCAAGTTTTCGCCCGATGATGTCGCCGGCTACGAGCGCTTCATGCAGGCCAGCGAAGCGATCTTCAAGGTCGGCTTCGAGCAGCTGGGCCATGTGCCGTTCGACTCGATCATGGACATGGTCAAGGTCGTGCCGGACCTGATGAAGCTGGCGAGCTACCGCACCGTGCACGGTCTGGTCTCGCAGTACATCAAGGACGAGCGCCTGCGCACGGTGCTGAGCTTCCATCCGCTGCTGGTCGGCGGCAATCCGTTCACGACCACCTCGGTCTATTGCCTGATCGCCTTCCTCGAACGGCGCTGGGGCGTGCACTTCGCGATGGGGGGCACCGGGCGGCTGGTCACGGGCCTGGTCGATCTGATCGAAGGGCAGGGCAGTGTCGTGCGCTGCAACGCCGAGGTTGCCCAGATCACGCTCGATGGCCAGCGCGCCACCGGCGTGCAGCTGGTCACCGGCGAGCGGCTGGCGGCCGATGTCGTGGTGTCGAACGCCGATGCCGCGTGGACGTATCGCCACCTGCTGCCGAAATCGGCCAAGCGCCGCTGGAGCGACGGCAAGCTGGCGCGGGCCCGCTATTCGATGGGGCTGTTCGTCTGGTACTTCGGCACGAAGCGGCAGTATCCGGACGTCGAACATCACACGATCCTGCTCGGCCCGCGCTACAAGGAGCTGCTCGAAGACATCTTCGACCGCAAGGTGCTGGCCGACGATTTCAGCCTCTACCTGCATCGCCCGACCGCGACCGATCCGTCGCTGGCGCCGGACGGCTGTGACGCGTTCTACGTGCTGTCACCGGTGCCGCATCTGGAAAGCGGCACGAACTGGGCAGTGGAAGCGGAACGCTATCGCCGCTCGGTAGAAAAGCTGCTGAGCGCCACCCTGCTGCCAGGGCTCGAAGGCGAGATCGTCAGTTCACGGATGCTGACGCCGCAGGATTTTCAGGACCGCCTGAACTCGGTCAATGGGGCGGCGTTCAGTCTGGAGCCGATCCTGATGCAGAGCGCCTGGTTCCGCCCGCACAACCGCAGCGAGGACATCGAGAACCTGTTCCTCGTCGGCGCCGGAACCCATCCGGGTGCCGGACTGCCGGGTGTGTTGTCGTCGGCGCGGGTGCTCGATGCCGTGGTGCCGAATCCGGATACGTTCGCGCATGCCCTTGCCTGAGTCGTCCGCAGCCCTGCGCGATCCCGCCGCCGCCGATCTCGCCGCCTGCCGGCGCCTGCTGCGCGCCGGTTCGAAGTCGTTCTATGCCGCGTCGCTGCTGCTGCCGGCCGCGATCCGCCACCCGGCATGTGCGCTGTACGCGTTCTGCCGGCTGGCCGATGACGCGGTCGACATCGACAGCGGCGGTCTCGCCGCCGTCGAGCAGCTGCGCCTGCGGCTGGACGCGGTCTACGCCGGCACGCCGCACGAGATTCCGGCAGACCGGGCGCTGGCGGTGGTCGTCGTGCGCCACGGCATTCCGCGGACCCTGCTCGACGCGCTGCTCGAAGGCTTCGTCTGGGATTCCACCGCACGCCGCTACGACAGCCTTGCCGATCTGCAGGCCTATGCGGCACGGGTCGCCGGCACGGTCGGCGCGATGATGGCGCTGCTGATGGGCGTGCGCGAGCCGTCCGCCATCGCCCGCGCCTGCGATCTCGGCGTGGCGATGCAGTTCACCAACATCGCGCGCGACGTCGGCGAGGATGCCCGGAATGGCCGGGTCTATCTGCCGGCGGACTGGCTGCGCGACGCCGGCCTCGCGCCGGAAGACCTGCTGGCGAATCCGCGCTTCGATGCGCCGCTGGCCGGCGTCATCGAGCGCCTTTTGGCGGAAGCCGATCATCTGTACGCCCGCGTCGATTCCGGCCTCGTGCGCCTGCCGGCAGCGTGCCGCCCGGGCATCAACGCCGCACGCCTGCTGTACGCGGAGATCGGCCATGAACTGCGTCGCCGTGGCGGTGACTCCATCAGCCAGCGCGCTGTGGTGCCGGGCAGCCGCAAGCTCGGTCTGCTGATGCAGGCTTATGCTGCCGATCTCGATCCGGCCGCCGGCGCCGATGTTCCGGCGATTCCGGCCGTGCAGTTCCTGATCGACGCCGTGGCCCGGACGCCGGCGCCGCCGCCGGACGTTGCCGCGCAGATCGCCCAGACCTCGCCGCCGTGGTGGCAGTTCCGCGCTCGCGCGCTGTGGGTCATCGACCTGTTCGAGCGGCTGGAACGCAGCGAACGCGAACGCATGGCCGAACGGCACCGGAACAGCGGCTGGCCGCCGATGGCGACGGGCCTGCAGGCCAGCGAAAGCTGAGCGCGGCCCGGATTCACCGATGAAGATCGACTGGTTCGCCGTGCTCGACCTCGGCCTCGCGTTCGGCGTGATCCTCGCGCTGGCGTTCTGGGAACTGATCGCGCTTCGCCGCTCACAACGGCGAGATCGCGAAGCCGAAGCGCGTGCCGCGCAGGAGCAGGCAACGCGCCCCGATCCGAAGCCTGACGACGACTCCCCGAAGCCCGGCTAGCGCCGTGCGCGCGGCATCCGGAACGGCAGCATCGCCTGCACGATCGGCTGCCTGAAACGGTCGAGATCCAGGCTTTCATGAACGCCGATGGCGCGTTCGCCACGCAGCTTCGACTCGATCACCGAGCGCGCGTAGAACGGTGTGTCTTCCAGCGTTTCGGCGACCGTGGCGCGCGGGTCGTCGGCGCGCGTTTCGCGGCGTATGCGCCAGCCGGTGCCGGGCAGCGCAACCGAAGCCGGTGGCTCGAAGCGCGTGGTCCGGCCCTGCGTGTCGAAATGCAGCGCCAGCACGTCGCGCTCGCCGCTGCGCCGCGTGCTGTCGTAGAGCACGGCCGAGCCATCGCGCAGGCTGCTGCGTGACCAGTGCCAGCCAGTGAAGGCGTCCTCGATCGGCGAGTCGCCGCTGTTCGAATCGAGATAGGCCATGCCGTTCCAGCTGGCGGCCGGGGCATCGAGCTTGACCTCGACCCGCGCGCACGGCGCGATCGGCTGCCAGCAATGTCGACCGTCGGCAGCCAGCAGTTCGACATGATGGGCCAGCGCCTGCGGATGCAGCGTGATCCGGCCGCGGATGCGTGACGGCCACGGCGCGGTGATTTCATCGAGCTGGATGGTCAGCGCGCGGCCGTTCCACCACAGCTCGCTGCGGCCGATCGCGAGGCTGTCGGCATCGCGCGACAGGCTGCCGCTGCGGCGCTCGGTCATCGCCCAGCGTCGATGCTTGCCGTACAGCGCGACATTGACCGCGCAGTGCTGGGTCGGGTCGGCCGGCCCGCGGCGGCGGGCGTGGCGGTAGTACGGCGAAAAGACGCTGCCGATGAACGCGATCAGCGTGATGCCGTGCTGACCGTCGTCGCTGAGACCGTCGAGGTACCACCAGCGATAGCCATTGGCCGCGACCGGCGCGTCGAACCGAGGTCGGCCATCAGGCTGGTGGCCGCCAGCTGGCCTGACAGGGCGGCCATCGGCACTCCCGGCCCCGGATGCGTGCTGCCCCCGGCCAGATACAGACCCGGCACCCGGGTGCGGGCTCCCGGCCGGTTGAACGACGCCCGCCACCCGTGCGACGCCGGGCCGTACAGCGCTCCCCCGGTCCCCGGAAACAGCTTGTTGAAGTCCGTCGGCGTGGTGATCAGCGTCCGTTCCGGTTGCCGCTGCAGATGCAGGCCGCAGCGTTCCATCAGGGCGAAGGTCGATCGTTCGCATGGCAGCAGTTCCGATGAGTCGTAGCGATGGTGGTCGCCGTTCGAAGGGGCATTGACGAGACACAGCAGCCGCTCGGGCAGGCGCGTGCCGGCGGTCGCCGCGTCGTCGCGATCCTGGGCACAGACGTAGACCGTCGGTGCTTTCGGCAGGTGGCCGAGCTTGAAGATGTCGTCGAACTCGGCGCGGTAGTCGTTCGAGAAAAACACGTTGTGCCGGCTCAGCGGAAAGCCGCTGGTGCGCGCGACCATCGCCCAGGTCACGGCCGACAGCGAGCGCATCCGCCTCGGCATCGGCTTGACCGCGGCCTGGCCGGCATCGCCGAACAGGCCGCCGGCGACGGCCGCCGGATCGGCGTTGACGATCACGGCGTCGGCATACAGGCATTCGCCATTGTCGAGCCGCACGCCGGTCACCCGCGAGCCGTTCGACAGCAACTCGAAGACCTCGGCGCCGTAGCGGATCTCGGCGCCGGATTGCGTCGCGGCATCGGCCAGCGCCAGCGCCAGACGGCCCATGCCGCCGCGCACGCGCCAGACCCCATCCTGCTCGACGTGCGCGACCAGCATCAGGGTCGCCGGCGACTGGAACGGCGACGAGCCGCAGTAGGTCGCGTAGCGGCCGAACAGCTGGCGCAACCGCTGATCGTGGAAATGCGTGCCGAGCGCTCGCCACAGGCTGGCGAACGGCGTGATCCGCCAGAGATCGCCGAGCCGGGCAAGGCCGACCTCGCGGATCAGCGCCAGCGGGCTGTCGCAGGACTGGCGAATGAACGGCCCTTCCAGCGTCTGGTAGATCTTTCGGGCGCGCTCGCTGAATTCGAGGAAGCGCAGGCCTTCGGCCGGTGTCGCGAAACGGCTGATCGCGGCGGCGGAATCACCGACCTCGGCATGCAGATCGAGCCGCGCGCGTTCGTCCCAGGCGTGGCGGGCGAGGATGTCGGCCCGTTCCAGATCGACGAACGACGGCAGGCTCAGCCCGGCCTTGTCGAACAGCGCATCGAACACCCAGCGCATCGTCAGCACCGTGGGTCCGGCATCGATCCGGGTATTGCCGATGGTCACCGTCCGCATCTTGCCGCCGGGCTGCGCTGCCCGTTCCAGCACGGTGACGGCATGCCCCTGCGCTGCCAGTTCGATGGCTGCCGACAGCCCTCCGACACCCGCGCCGACGATCAGAACCTTGTTGCTGCCCATGCGCCGCCTTCCATTGCCCCGAGCCGATCGGAATCGGCGTTGACGCGACACTAGCAGGTGTCTATATTGATTTACAGTCAAAGAGTAAACAAAGATTTACAGCTCGGATGATTCGCGATCCCGCGATCACCGCCCGATCTCACCGCCCCTGCGGCGGTGCACGGGACACGCGAAACAAGAGGGCACGGCAATGGCTTCCACGACGCGTATCGAGCAGGCCCTGATGGCCGCGCTGGCCCCGAGCGAATCCGGTGGCTGTCCCCCGAAACTGATGGCTGCGCTGCGCTATGCCGTGTTCCCCGGCGGTGCCCGCATCCGGCCACGGCTGTGCCTGGCCGTGGCGATGGCCAATGGCGATGACGATCCGGCCGCTGCCAGCGCCGCCGCCGCCGCCATCGAGCTGCTGCATTGCGCGTCGCTGGTCCACGACGATCTCCCGTGCTTCGACAACGCCGAAACCCGGCGCGGCAAGCCGTCGGTGCATCGCGCCTTCGGTGAGCGCATCGCGGTGCTGACCGGCGATGCGCTGATCGTCACGGCCTACCAGTCGCTGGCCGCGTCGCTGGCGGCGAATCCCGGCCGGCTCGCACCGCTGATGCAGATCGCCAGCCGGGCAGTGGCGGCGCCGTCCGGCATCTGCGCCGGTCAGGCCTGGGAATGCGAGCCGCTGGCGGTGCTGTCCGACTACCAGCAGGCCAAGACCGGCGCGTTGTTCGCCGGCGCCACGATGGCCGGCGCCGCTGCGGCCGGCGTGGCCGATCACGAACAATGGCGCGCGCTCGGCGAACGTCTGGGTGAAGCGTTCCAGGTGGCGGACGACATTCTCGATGTCGCCGGCAATGCCGAGAAGATCGGCAAGCCAACGGGTCAGGATGCCAGCCTCGGCCGCCCGAACGCGGCGCGGGAACTGGGACTGGCCGGTGCCATCAACCGGCTCGAGACGCTGGTCAGCAGCGCCATCTCGGCGATCCCGGACTGCGTCGGCGCCAATGCGCTGCGGGCCGCGATGCTGCTCGAGATGCAGGGCCTGCTGCCGGTCGAACTGCGTCGCGCCGCCTGACCGGCAGCCGACGACCACCGGACAAGGGCGACCTGTGTCGACACTGGGCGCCGAACTGAACGGCTCATGGCAGGACCGCTTCCACGCGGCCTGCAACGCCGTGCTGGCCAATCCGGCCTTCCGACGATTCGCCGCGCAGTTTCCGCTGACCCGGCCGATCGCTCGCCGTCGCGCCCGCGCGGTGTTCGATCTGGTGTCCGGCTTCGTCTACTCGCAGGTCCTGCTGGCCTGCGTCCGGCTGAAGGTGCTGGAAGCGCTGGCCGAAGGACCGACGACGGTCGAGGCGCTGTCGCTGCGCATCGGCCTGCATCTGGACGGCACGCAGCGTCTGATCGACGCCGCCATCGCGCTGAAGCTGGCCTCGCGCTGCAGCGACGGCCGCGTGCGCCTCGGCCCGGTCGGTGCGCCGATCGTCGGTGATGGCGGCATTTCCGCGCTGGTCGAACACCACGCGCTGTTCTACGCCGACCTGCGCGATCCGGTGACCTTGCTGCGCGACGGTCCGCAGGACAGCGAACTGGCGCGCTACTGGCCGTACTGCGCCAATCGCAGCGGCGAAGGCTTCGAGCCGGAGCGGATCGCGGCCTACAGCCGGCTGATGACGGCCTCGCAGACGCTGATCGCCGATCAGGTCCTCGCGGCGTACTCGATGCGCCGGCACCGCCGCGTGCTCGATGTCGGCGGCGGCGAGGGCACCTTTCTGGCCGCGGTCGGTCAGCGCTGGCCGCAGCTGCAGCTGTTCCTGTTCGATCTGCCGCCGGTGGCCGAACGCGCTCGCCAGCGTCTGCACGCGCAGGGGCTTGCATCGCGCGCGCTGGCACTGGGCGGCAGTTTCCTCAGTGATCCGCTGCCGCTCGGCGCGGACCTCGTCACCTTGATCCGCGTGATCCACGACCACGACGACGAATCGGTGCTGAAGCTGCTGCGCGCGGTGCAGGCCGCCTTGCCGAGCGATGGCCGCGTGCTGATCGCCGAGCCGATGTCCGAGGCCGCCGGGGCTGAAACCGTGGGCGATGCCTATTTCGGCTTCTACCTGCTGGCGATGGGCCGCGGCCGGCCGCGAACACCGGCACGGATCGGCGAGCTGCTGGCCGCCGCAGGCTTCGGCAGCGTCCGCCAGATCCCGACCACGATGCCGCTGCAGACTTCGGTGATCGTTGCCGATGTGGTTCGGGACTGATCGATGTCAACCCTGCCGACCGATGCTGACGAAAAGCGTAAGTATTACTTGACACTTCTGTATGTCAGCCTAAACTAACAGTCAGACAAAAACCGATGTACGGCTTGCCTGACAAGCCGAATGAGCGGGAGGAATCGGTATCAACACCATCGCAGTAGTGTTCGAGCAGCCTGAGCGCCTCGCATTGACGCGATTGGAGTTGGCTGCGCCGACGGATGCCGACGTCATCGTCGACATTCAGTGGAGCGGCATTTCCACCGGCACCGAACGTCTGCTGTGGACCGGCAAGATGCCGATGTTCCCGGGCATGGGTTATCCGCTGGTTCCGGGCTACGAGTCCGTTGGCCGCATTCGCGAAGCCGGTTCGCAATCCGGCTCCAAGGCTGGCGATCTGGTGTTCGTGCCTGGCGCCCGCTGCTACGGCCATGTCCATGGTCTGTTCGGCGGCGCGGCGTCCACCGTCGTCGTGCCGGGCGCCAAGGCCCTGGTCGTCGATGAAGCCCTCGGCGAACAGGCTACGTTGCTGGCACTGGCCGCGACCGGTCACCACGCCATCGTCGCACCCGGTTCGGCGTTGCCGGACCTGATCGTCGGTCACGGGGTGCTGGGGCGACTTCTGGCGCGGCTGACCGTCGCACTCGGTGGCGCCGCGCCGACCGTCTGGGAAACCAATCCGGAGCGCGCGGAAGGCGCGATCGGATACACGGTGATCGATCCGGCCAGCGACCCGCGTCGCGATTACCGCTCGATCTGCGATGTCAGCGGCGATTCGCGCCTGCTCGACACGCTGATTTCCAAGCTGGCCCCCGGTGGCGAGATCGTGCTGGCGGGTTTCTACAGCGAACCGCTGAGCTTCGCGTTTCCGCCCGCGTTCATGCGCGAAGCGCGTATCCGCGTGGCCGCGCAGTGGCACGAGCGCGACCTGCTCGCGACGAAGCACCTGGCCGAATCCGGCGCACTGAACCTCGACGGGCTGATCACGCATCGCCGTCCAGTCACCGACGCCGACAACGCCTACCGAACGGCATTTGGCGATCCCGCCTGCCTGAAGATGATTCTCGACTGGAGCACGCCGCAATGAGCGCACCTGACGATGGCGTTTCCGCCATTCCGCTGAGCCAGCTCACCGACTACCTGCGCAGCGAAGCCGCGAAGGAACCGGATGCGGTTCACACCGGCCCGGTAACCAAGGAGACGCAGATCATCGCGATCTACGGCAAGGGCGGCATCGGCAAGAGCTTCACGCTCGCCAATCTCAGCTACATGATGGCCCAGCAGGGCAAGAAGGTCCTGCTGATCGGCTGCGATCCGAAGTCCGACACGACCTCGCTGCTGTTCGGCGGCAAGGCCTGCCCGACGATCATCGAGACCAGCTCGAAGAAGAAACTGGCCGGCGAAGAAGTGAAGATCGGCGATGTCTGCTTCAAGCGCGACGGGGTCTTCGCGATGGAGCTCGGCGGGCCGGAAGTCGGCCGCGGCTGCGGTGGTCGCGGCATCATCCACGGCTTCGAAACGCTCGAGAAGCTCGGCTTCCACGAGTGGGGTTTCGATTACGTGCTGCTCGATTTCCTCGGTGACGTGGTCTGCGGCGGCTTCGGCTTGCCGATCGCCCGCGACATGTGCCAGAAGGTCATCGTCGTCGGCTCGAACGATCTGCAGTCGCTGTACGTCGCCAACAACGTCTGCTCGGCGGTCGAATACTTCCGCAAGCTCGGCGGCAATGTCGGTGTCGCCGGCATGGTCATCAACCGCGATGACGGCACCGGCGAAGCGGCAGCATTCGCCAGCGCGGTCGGCATTCCGGTGCTGGCGACGATCCCGGCCAACGACGACATCCGCCGCAAGAGCGCGAACTACGAGATTGTCGGCCGGCCGGATTCGGTCTGGGGCCCGATGTTCGCCGAGCTCGCCGAGAACGTGCACACCAGCATCCCGATGCGGCCGACGCCGCTGACGCAGGACGGCCTGCTCGGCCTGTTCTCGGCGCACAGCACCGGCCGCGATTACGTGCTGACCCCGGCCACCGAATTCGACATGTGCGGCAAGACCGAGATCGTCAAGACCTCGCTCGAAGTCGTCTACGACAACGTCTGAGCCCGAGCACGCACGCCATGGCCGACGACGCTCCGATGATCGCGACACCGATCGCGAATCCCGAAACCCTGAAAGGGGACGGCCTCGGCTGCCACTCGGGCAAGGACCAGATGATCGAAGCTGCGAAGGCGGCCGGCAAGACGATCACGCTGGAGCAGTACGCGAAGGATTATCCGAAAGGGCCGCACGACCAGCCGCAATCGATGTGCCCGGCGTTCGGCTCGCTGCGCGTCGGCCTGCGCATGCGCCGCACGGCGACCGTGCTCAGCGGCTCGGCCTGCTGCGTCTACGGCCTGACCTTCACCAGCCATTTCTACGGCGCGCGCCGCACCGTCGGCTACGTGCCGTTCAACAGCGAAACGCTGGTCACCGGCAAGCTGTTCGAGGACATCCGCGAAGCAGTGTTCAAGCTGGCCGATCCGGTGAACTACGACGCGATCGTCATCATCAATCTGTGCGTGCCGACCGCCAGCGGCGTGCCTTTGCAGATCCTGCCGAAAGAGATCAACGGCGTTCGCGTGATCGGTATCGATGTTCCCGGATTCGGCGTGCCGACGCATGCGGAAGCCAAGGATGTGCTGTCCGCGGCGATGCTCAAGTACGCGCGCAGCGAAGCCGAGGCGGGTCCCGTCGCCGCACCGCGTGGCGGTGTCAGCGCCAAGCCGACCATCACCCTGCTCGGCGAGATGTTCCCGGCCGATCCGGTGATCATCGGCATGATGCTGGACCCGATGGGCCTTGCCGCCGGCCCGGTCGTGCCGACCCGCGAATGGCGCGAACTGTATTCGGCGCTGGACTGCGCGGCGGTCGCCGCGATCCACCCGTTCTATACCGCCAGCGTCCGCGAGTTCCATGCCGCCGGCCGCAAGGTCGTGGCTTCCGCTCCGGTCGGCCATGACGGCACCGAAGCCTGGCTGCAGGCGATCGGGCAGGCGACCAACGTCGCCCAGGCCCAGATCGATGCCGCCAAGAACCGCTTCCTGCCGGCGATCAAGGGCGCGCTCGCCAAGATGCCGATCAAGGGCCGGATCACGATGTCCGGCTACGAAGGCTCGGAACTGCTGGTGGCACGGCTGCTGGTCGAAAGTGGCGCGGATCTGCGCTACGTCGGCACGGCCTGTCCGCAGACCGTGTGGAGCGATCCCGATCGTGAATGGCTGCAGGCGAAAGGCGTGCATGTGCAGTATCGCGCCTCGCTGGAGCAGGACCTCGCAGCCTTCAACGAATTCAAGCCCGATGTCGCGATCGGTACGACGCCGGTCGTGCAGTACGCCAAGGAGCGCAAGACGCCCGGGCTGTATTTCACCAACCTGATTTCCGCACGACCGCTGATGGGCCCGGCCGGTGCCGGTTCGCTCGCAACCGTGATCAACGCCGCCCTCGGCAATCGTGACCGCTTCCTGGCGATGGATGCGTTCTTCGATGGCGTGGGTCATGGCGACAAGGCCGGCGTCTGGGAAGACACGCCGAAGCTGCGTCCCGAATTCCGGGTCAGCTACGCGAAAAAGATGGAAAAGGCCCGCAAAGCCTCGAAAGTCGAGGAGCCGATCTGATGCTCGTCCTCGATCATGATCGCGCGGGTGGCTACTGGGGTGCCGTATATGTGTTCACGGCAATCAAGGGCCTGCAGGTGGTCATCGACGGCCCGGTCGGCTGCGAGAACCTGCCGGTCACGTCCGTTCTGCATTACACCGATGCGCTGCCGCCACACGAACTGCCGATCGTCGTGACGGGTCTGGCCGAAGAGCAGCTCGGCCGCGAAGGCACTGAAGGCTCGATGAAGCGCGCGCATGCCGCGCTTGATCCGGACATGCCGGCCGTCGTCGTCACCGGCTCGATCGCCGAGATGATTGGCGGTGGCGTGACACCGGAAGGCACCGGCCTGCTGCGCTTCCTGCCGCGCACCATCGACGAAGATCAGTGGCAGTGCGCCAACCGGTCGATGAACTGGCTGTGGACGCAGTACGGTCTGAAGAAGATTCCGGAGCGCAAGGCACGCAAGGAAGGCGAAAAGCCAAGAGTCAACATCATCGGCCCCTGCTACGGCACCTTCAACATGCCGAGCGATCTCGCCGAAATCCGTCGGCTGGTCGAAGGCATTGGCGCCGAAGTCAATCTGGCGTTCCCGCTGGGCAGCCATTTGGCCGATGTGCCGAAGCTGATCAATGCCGACGTCAACATCTGCATGTATCGCGAGTTCGGCCGCCTGCTGTGCGAAACGCTCGAACGGCCGTATCTGCAGGCGCCGATCGGTCTGCACTCGACGACCAAGTTCCTGCGCAAGCTCGGCGAGCTGCTGGGGCTTGATCCGGAGCCGTTCATCGAGCGCGAGAAGCACACCACGATCAAGCCGATCTGGGACCTGTGGCGTTCGGTGACTCAGGATTTCTACGGCACGGCGAGCTTCGGCATCGTCGCCAATGACACCTACGCCCGCGGCGTTCGCCATTTCCTCGAAGACGAGATGGGCATGCCGTGCAACTTCGCGATCTCGCGCATTGCCGGCGCCAAGACCGACAACGAAGCCGTCCGCCAGCTGATCAAGGAAAAGCCGCCGCTGGTGCTGTACGGCAGCTACAACGAGCGGATGTACCTGGCCGAATCCGGCGGTGGCGGAATGATGAAGGCCACCTACATCCCGGCCTCGTTCCCGGGCGCGATCATCCGCCGCCATACCGGCACGCCGTTCATGGGTTACGCCGGCGCAACTTACCTGATCCAGGAATTCTGCAACGCGCTGTTCGACGCCCTGTTCCACATCCTGCCGCTGGGCACGGACATGGATCGCGTCGACGCCACGCCATCGCGCCTGATCGCCGAAATGCCGTGGCTCGACGACGCCAAGGCGCAGCTCGATGAATGGCTGGAACTGCAACCGGTTCTGGTGCGGATCAGCGCGGCGAAACGCCTGCGCGACCGTGCCGAAGCCGATGCCCGCAAGGCGGGTGAAGACGCAGTGACGGCAGTGCGACTTGCCGCGGCGCGTCGTGCACTGACCGATGGCGTGGTGGCCTGAGCCATGAGAAACAACCTTCAGCGCCCGTGGCGTTGAAGACAGTATCGGAGAAGTGGAGTCATCCACTTTGAGGGTCCCTGCCGCGCGGGTAGCGCGGTAACGGCCGAAAGGCCTGATTGGAGGTTTAGAAGATGGCTGACGAAAGAAGCGGCTCGCTGTCGGGCCTGACTGAAAAGGAAGCAAAGGAGTTTCATGGCGTGTTCGTCATGAGCTTCATCGGCTTCACGGCGATTGCCGTCGTGGCGCACTACCTCGTCTGGGCCTGGAAGCCCTGGGGTTGAGAAGTTGCTGCTCCAGTTGATGGTGCAGGCCGATAGGTCTGTATCTGTCCACTTCCGTATCACTTGTTACTAGGAGTCAAAAACCATGTGGAGAATCTGGCTGCTTTTCGATCCGCGCAGAGTGCTGGTTGCGCTGGGGACGTTCCTGTTCGTGCTGGCGATCCTGATTCATTTCATCCTGCTCGGCACGCCGCGTTACAACTGGATTGGCAGCTCCGCTGCCGCTCCGACGGCCACGTCGTCGCTCGCGCCGCTCCCGGCGTCGCAGGGTTCGGCAGGGCAGTAGCAAGTACAACGCTGCTCCGGTGCCGGACGAGGCCAACGCCCTCGTTGAGCCAGATCCGACACCGGCAGCAGCGTCGTTCATACATCCGATCTCGGCCGACAGACCAGGGGGTCTTGTGTCATGGCGATGCTCAGTTTTGAAAGAAAATATCGAGTCCGCGGGGGAACCCTGTTAGGCGGAGATCTGTTCGATTTCTGGGTGGGGCCGTTTTATGTCGGCTTCTTCGGGGTCACAACAGCATTCTTTGCCATTCTCGGCACCGCGCTGATCATCTACGGCGCTTCGCTGGGGCCGACCTGGAACATCTGGCAGATCAACATCGCGCCGCCGGATATCTCCTACGGTCTGGGTCTGGCACCGCTTCGAGAAGGTGGCTTGTGGCAGATCATCTCGATCTGCGCACTGGGCTCCTTCGTATCGTGGGCGCTGCGGGAAGTGGAGATCTGCCGAAAGCTCGGCATGGGCTACCACGTGCCGTTTGCGTTCAGTTTCGCGATCCTCGCGTACTTCACGCTGGTCTTCGTTCGACCGGTGCTGCTGGGTGCGTGGGGGCATGGTTTCCCGTACGGCATCACCAGCCATCTGGATTGGGTGTCGAACACCGGCTACCAGTACCTGCATTTCCATTACAACCCGGCGCACATGCTCGGAGTGTCGTTCTTCTTCGCGACGACCTTGGCGCTGTCGCTGCATGGTTCGCTGATCTTGTCTGCCTCGAACCCGCGCAAGGGCGAGCTGGTCAAGACGGCCGAACATGAAAACACGTTCTTCCGCGACATCATCGGCTACTCGATCGGTGCGCTCGGCATTCACCGTCTGGGTCTGTTCCTGGCCCTGAGCGCGGTGTTCTGGAGCGCAGTCTGCATCGTGATCAGCGGTCCGTTCTGGACCCACGGCTGGCCGGAGTGGTGGAGCTGGTGGCTCAATCTTCCGATCTGGGGCTCAGGGGGCAGTCATGGCTGATTACCAAAACATCTTCACCCGGGTACAGGTGGCTGCACCACCTTACCCCGGCACGCCGCTACCCGCCGACAATGGCATCGGTGATCGCGACGGCAAGCCGTTCCTGTTCCATCTGATCGGCAAGTTCGGCGACGCGCAGATCGGTCCGATCTACCTCGGCTGGACTGGCCTGACGTCGCTGCTGTGCGGCTTCATCGCGTTCGAGATCATCGGTCTCAACATGCTGGCGTCGGTGGACTGGAACTGGATCGAGTTCGTCCGGCAGCTGCCGTGGCTTGCCCTGGAGCCGCCGGCGCCGTCGTATGGCCTGAGCATCCCGCCGCTGAACGAGGGTGGCTGGTGGCTGATGGCCGGCTTCTTCCTGACCGCGTCGGTGCTGCTGTGGTGCTTGCGCACCTATCGTCGTGCCAAGGCGCATGGCATGGGCCCGCATGTCGCCTGGGCGTTCCTCGCGGCGATCTGGCTGTATCTGGTACTCGGCTTCTTCCGCCCGATCCTGATGGGCTCGTGGGGCGAAGCGGTGCCGTTCGGCATCTTCCCGCACCTCGACTGGACGGCCGCGTTCTCGATTCGCTACGGCAACCTGTTCTACAACCCGTTCCACATGCTGTCGATCGCGTTCCTGTATGGCGCCACGCTGCTGTTCGCCATGCACGGCGCCACCATCCTTGCGGTGAGCCGTTACGGCGGCGAGCGCGAGCTGGAGCAGATCGTCGACCGCGGTACGGCGTCCGAGCGTGCAGCACTGTTCTGGCGCTGGACGATGGGCTTCAACGGCACGATGGAGTCGGTGCATCGCTGGGCCTGGTGGTTCGCCATCCTGTGCCCGATCACGGGCGGCATCGGCATCCTGCTGACCGGCACGGTCGTCGACAACTGGTTCCTGTGGGGCGTCAAGCACCACATCGTCGCCGCGTATCCGGAGGTCTGGGCGCCGTCGGTCGACCCCGCCACCCTGCCAGGAGCGAAGCCATGAGACTCAGTTCGATGAAGTGGGTGTCGGCGGTCACGCTGGCAGCGCTGTTCACCGCAGGCTGTGAACGGCCGCCGGTGGAGCCGGTGCAGCGTGGTTATCGCGGCACCGCCATGGGGGCGGTCTACAACCCGCGTCTGGTCGAGAAGCAGGCCGCGCAGAATGTGCTGCCGGCACCGCTGGCCGATGCGCCGGCTGCCGGTCCACCGGTTGCGACGATCTACAAGAACGTGCAAGTGCTCGGCGGTCTCACCGCCCCCGAGTTCACGCGCACGATGCTTGCGATCACCGCCTGGGTGGCACCGAAGGAAGGCTGTGCGTACTGCCACAACGTCCAGAACATGGCCGACGATGGCCTGTACACGAAGGTTGTCGCGCGCAAGATGCTGCAGATGACGCAGGCCATCAACAGCCAGTGGAAGGACCATGTTCAGGCCACCGGCGTGACCTGCTACACCTGCCACCGTGGCAACAACATCCCGGCCAATGTCTGGTTCACGGATGTCGACAACACGGCCAAGGCGTCGCTCGGCAATCGTGCGGGTCAGAACCGATCGACGGCGGTCATCAACGGTGCCTCGCTGCCATCGGATCCGTTCACGCCGTTCCTGCTGAAGGCGGAGTCGATCGGCGTCAATGGCCCGACCGCGCTGCCGACCGGCAATCGTCATTCGGTGAAGCAGACCGAGTGGACGTTCAGCCTGATGACGCACATGTCGCAGGGTCTCGGGGTCAATTGCACGTACTGCCACAACTCGCGGCAGTTCGCGGATTGGAGCCAGAGTCCGCCGCAACGGGTCACGGCCTGGTACGGCATCCGCATGGCGCGTGCGCTGAACAACGAGTACATGGTCCCGTTGACCGATGTCTTCCCTGCACACCGCAAGGGGCCGCTGGGTGATGTCGCCAAGACCAACTGCGCGACCTGCCATCAGGGGGCCTACAAGCCGCTGTACGGCCAGAGCATGCTGAAGGACTACCCGGTGTTCGCAGCGCCGATTCCGGTGCCGGCGGTTGCCGTGCCTGAAGCGGCTCCGGATGCAGCACCGGCGGACGGCGCAGCACCACCGGCATCCAATGTGTCGCTGCCGGTGCCTTACGCTTCCGCAAGCGAGACGCGCGCGATTCCCGGCTGACGCGCCTCATAACTCCGCAGTGCTCCGGATCAACGATTTGAAACCCCGTTGATCCGGCCTTCCCTCGACAATCTTCCGATTGCCGAGGGATATTTTTTTTGGGCGCTCCCAACTCTGGTTTCGGGCTGGATCTGCTGCCGACGGGCGTTGCCGACGATGACCGTTGTCGTCCATCCGTCCGTGCACGATTGACCTTGCGGCAGCCGCCTCGCTACCGTCCTGCAGGCGCACTTGCGCCATCTCGCCCTGCTGATCCGTGATCACTTCCGTCATCGCCCGTGTGCTGTCGATCGTCGGACACCCCGCGGTCGTTGTTCCGGGCACCATCCTGTGGCTGTCCTCCAGGCGCGCCGCTCAGACCGAGCAGGCGATGGCGGCCGGGCTTGCGGCCGTGACCGTGGCAGTCGTTGTCGTGGTCTGGTGCCTCGTGCAGGTCCGGGCCGGCCGCTGGAGCCATGTCGACGCCTCGAAGCCGGACTAACGCCGACTGTTGAATCGCGCACTGCTGGGCCTGCTGGGCCTCGCAGCGCTGGGCCTCTCCACAGTGGAGCAGTCGGCCACTCTGGTCGCCGGTGCGGTGCTGTCTGCGGCTGTCGTGGCAACCGCCGTGGCCAGCGAACGCTGGATCAAGCTGTCCTTGCATACGGCATTTGCCGCGTTTGCGGTGGCGCTGGTGTGGCCCGAAGCGGGCGCGACGACGACGCTGGCGGTGTTGACCGTGGCGATCGCATGGTCGCGCCTGAGTCTCGGCAGGCATGCGATGGTCGATGTCGTCAGCGGCGCGTTCGCAGGTGCGATTGCCGGTGTGGCGCTGAGAACGCTGCCGACGTT
This sequence comes from Nevskia sp., assembly GCF_021732705.1. GTDB lineage: Bacteria > Pseudomonadota > Gammaproteobacteria > Nevskiales > Nevskiaceae > Nevskia. The sequence continues at coordinate 206,304 of NZ_JAKFUM010000006.1, forward strand.
ACCGGCATTGAGCTGACTGGCAGTCGCGTCGATTCAGGCTGACGAATCAGCGCGCGACCCTCAGGACAGCGAGGCCGCTCCGGAACGCGTGCTACCGGTGACGTCGGGCTTGCGCGAGGCAAGGCCCCATTGCCAGAGCAGATTGGCCGGGATCGGAACGACCAGGAACCAGTGCTCGAGCACGGCAAGCGTGAGCAGCGTCGCGACGAAGCTCAACGCGGCTGCATCGAACTCGCCGGCGCCCGGTGCCAGCGCCGCCTGCCAAAGCCGGATTGCCGCGATTGTCGCCACGGTTACCGAGACCGGGAACAGCAGGTTCATCGGCTTGCGCGTGAAGTAGGTCTGAAGGTACCGCAGGTGGTCCGGCAGAAACTCTTCGCTGAGATTGCGCACACCGAGAAACACGTTCAGCTTCGCACTCGTCCGCAGGATCCACAGGACAGCGTAAGTCCAAAGGCCGAGCTGGTTGGGATTGCCCCAGGTCGATGTCGCGATCAGCACGGCGCCGCCGATCAGCGCCAGCTCGTGGTAGAGGATCGCTTCGATCGCATGGCGCATGCGCAGCAGCCCGCGACTCGCGGGTGGGCAGGGGGTTCGCCTCGGTCCGGTGATGAAACCCATCAGGAAGCTCATCTCGAGCCAGCCCCAGACCAGGATGCCGCAGGTGAACGCCGCGTAGGCGCTGGTGGCGGTCGTTTCGGCACTGGCCTGTGCGAGACAGACCAGAGCACCGGCCAGCACGCCGGTCGCAGCGAGCAGGCTCCAGCGGAAGGTGTGACGCGGAAGGCCATCGAGATACAGGATCGCGCCTGTCGAGAACCACCACAGGAACAGTGTGAACGCGACCGGATACGCGATGGACGACATGGGGCAGGGCTGCTCGCGCTACCAGGTCGGCGCGAGACGAACGTTCTGCGGCAGCTCGTTTGAAATGACGGGAACACGGTACAGCTTGAAGAACGTCAGGGCAGCCGATGCCGCGTAGCCCACGCGCTTGATCGCGTTCAGCACGCCGCCTTGTGCCTTCGCGGCATCGTTCGCGGTGGAGATGGCCAGCAGTTTCTCCAGGCAGGCGCGGAACGTCGGGTTGTCGATGTCGACCGTGAACGGAAACACCTGCTTGGAGATTTCCGACGTGATGCGAAACACCGTGTAGTCGTATTCGCGCGGATCGATCTTCATCGCCGCGTGCATTTCAGGCCGTGCCTGATCGCGCACGAACATCGTGGCGTAGACGGCCAGCACGAAGAAGCGGATCCACAGCTTGTTCAGGCCGGTCAGCAGGTGCGGGTTTGCGCGCATCAGCAGCGCAAACGATTCGCCATGGCGGAATTCGTCGTTGCACCACTGGTCGAACCAGCCGAAGATCGGGTGGAACTTGAGTTCCGGGTGTTTCTCGATCTGGCGGAAGATCGTGATGTACCGGGCGTAGCCGATCTTTTCCGACAGGTAGGTGGCGTAGAAGATGTATTTCGGCTTGAAATAGGTGTACTTCTTGGCGCGCGTCAGGAAGCCCAGGTCCACGGCGATGCCGAAGTCCTTCAGCCACTGGTTGATGAAGCCGGCATGACGCGCTTCATCGCGTGCCATGTAGCCGAACAGCTCACGCATGTCCTCGTTCTTCACCTTCTTCTTGATTTCGTTGTACAGCACGCAGCCGGAATACTCCGACGTGATCGAGCTGACCATGAAATCGACGAATTCCTTGTACAGGCCTTCCGGCAGCGCCGAATAGTCCGCCATCAGATTGGCCGGACGCTGGAAATGCGTCTTGTTGTTGTCGGCCTTGTACTCGTCCATCAGGCTTTGCCACTGGCCGCGGATCGGATTGACGTCGATCCGGTCCATCGCCACGAAATCGGTGGTGTAGAAGCGGGGCGTCAGCAGCGTGTCCTGCTGGGCCGCCTTCGTCGTCTCGTTCGGCAGGCGCGCTTCGATCGTGGCAGTGCTCATGGCGTATTGCTCGGCGAATTCGATTGGGAGGAGGCGAGTGTGTGGTTGCCCTTGGCCATCAGCAAGCGGGCAAACACTTCGGCGTTGGTCGGCCCGAACGATCCGAGGTTGATCGAGCGCCGGGTGGATGGATCCGTCAGCACCAGATAGCCGTTGGCCTGTGCGCTGAGCGTGAACGGCGGCTCCGAGCCGATGCCTTCGCGGCGACGCTCGCGCGCCAGGCCACGCAACGTGCCGCGCAGGAAGTTGTCGGCACCGGGCTTCACGGTATCGATCTCGAGACCATCGGCGACATCGATCACCGCGATGCTGCCGTCGGGCCGGTCTTCGAAGCGCAGGCTGCGGCTGGCGACCACCGCGTTCTGCGCGGCTTCCTGCTGGCTCAGTGCGTCAGTACCGGCCGCACCGCCGGACTGGATCCGGCTGACGGCGGCCAGCGCGAAGCTCAGCACCATGACCGAGCCGATCGCGAGCAGCATGACCCTCGGAAAGCGCTCGGGGACCTGGTTTTGCAGCGTCTGCGGCTCGTTCATGGCGATATCGGCTTCGAGTTTCTGGGAGGGTCGATCAGTGCGATCAGTAACCGGCGGCCGACATCGCCGACGACGGCGCCGGCGCATGACGCGGCGTGGACTTGATCGCCACCTTCGGTGTCAGACCTTCCGTTTCGGCAGCAAGGGCATCGGCCAGCAGGCGCGCCACCTTCTGCGGCTCGGCTACGGACCGAAGCATCGGCTGCGTACGCTTGAACTGCCACGGACGGGCATGCGGCCACAGGTGCAGATAGGCGATGTTCTCGCCTGCCTTGAACTGCAGCGGCAGGTCGCCCGTGCCTTCGCCGTTCATGCGCAGGCCTGCCGACTCGATCACCGTGAACGGGAAATTGAAGGTGATTTCGAGCACGACGCCGATCCGCATGACCACGCGCTTGTTGGTGATTGTGTAGTACGACGCCCGCGCGCTGAACCACGCCACGCCAGCCATCAGCCCCATGCCGGCGATTGCCAGCGGCGCCAGCCACAGCATGCCGATGGCGGCAGCGGCGAGGTCGCCGCCGCTGGCCAGCACCGAGATGCCGCGCGAGGCGATCAGGATCGAGAAGTAGATCGCCATCAGACGCCCGTAGTAGGCGCGCCAGAACAGCGACTTCCACATCGGCGCGCCTTGCCACAGCACGCGCTCGCCTTCAGGCAGACGCCCCGGCAGCTCGCGCACCGGAACGCTGTTGAAGTCGTCGTGATGGGCGTCGGAATGGCTGCTCACAGCAGCGGTCCGAGACGGTCGGCGGTGGCGTACAGCGTGCCGGCACCGTAGTAAGCCGAGATGACGTCTTCTTCGAGCAGGCTCACCTGTTCCGGCTGCTTGGTCGCCGGCACGTCGGCGAACTGACTGCCGAGAATCGCCAGGACCTTGATCGTGCCGTTGCCCTGCACCTTCGCGAAGTTGGACGGCAGCAGCACGCGGCGGCCTCCCTCGACTTCGATCTCGTAATAGCGGAACAGACGTTCGGAACGGTCGACCCAAATGTCGTAGACCTTGCCGCCGGCCTTGCCATCGGCACCAAACACGGACTTGCCACGCGGGTCCGGATCGCCTTCGGCCACGCCGTAGTCGCCATCGGCGCGCAGCGGGACGATCTTGACCTGACCTTCGAACGTCATGTCCGGATGATCGTCGCGGTCAGCCCAGGCACCGGGGCCGATGCCGGCGAGCAGCGGGTTGCCGACCGGCACCAGCGGCGATCCCGGATAACGGTCTGCCGGCTTGCCACCGACGGCCGGGGCCGGGCCAGCCTTCCATTCTTCCGGCACAGTCTTGGTCTTGCCGTGCGGCAGCAGGTAGGTCTTCGGATCAGGACGGCCGAACAGGCCTTCCTGCAGGCCGCTGGCCGAGCGATCGAGCGATTCCAGCGGATAGCCTTCGCGCTGGTTCTCGCGATGCAGATAGACGACCAGCGCGGCGAAAAAGGCCCAGAACAGATAGAGCACGACTTGTGCAATATCGATCGTCTGGGTGATGGCTCCGGTACTCATTGCACGATCTCCTCTCGTAGATTCAGGGACTTCACGTTGTTCCAAAGTGCGTCTGCAGCGGCCAGCTCGGTGGCAGTCGGCGCGCTGCGGACCAGCGGTCCGATCGCGACGAGTGTTGCGAACATCAGCAACAGTTCGACGGCGTAGACCGCCGTGTAGCCCACGCCAGGACCGGTGACGACCGGACCCAGTGCGCCAGCGGTGGCGAGATCGGCGACGCTGTCGCGGATCAGGCCGCTGACGGCGATGGCACTGCCGGCGGCGGTGGCCTGCACCGAACCCCAGATGCCGAGTGCCAGGCCGATCTGCGACCGCGGTGCGAAATTCATGGCGGCCGTCAGCGTGGCGTGCGCAAACAGACCGCTGCTGAAGCCGATCAGTGCCACACCCAGCGCGAACAGGCCGATGGATTGCAGCGGTGCAGCGAAGATGACGGTGACGAAGGCGCCGAGGCCCAGCGCGGCACCGAAGCCGGCGATGCGATAGGCATCGACTCCGCGACCGATCGCGCGTGCCGCCAGCACGAAGCCGGCCACGCCGCCGAAGGCCATGAAGGCGGTGAGGCCGGTCGTCGAGCCGACGGACAGGCCCAGCACTTCGCCGCCGAACGGCTCCAGCAGGATGTCCTGCATTGAGAACGCGACCGTGCCAAGGCCAAGCGCCACGAGCCTGCGCACGGCATGACCGGTGCGGCTGAATGCTTCCCAGGATTCACGGAAGCTTGGCGTCGGCAGCTCGTGGGCGGTGCGCGACGGGTCGCGTGCTTCCTGCTTCCACAAGGCGATCACGTTCAGGATCATCGTCACGACGGCCGTGCCCTGAATCACCTGCACCAGACGCAGCGGGCTGAAATCGGCGAGCAAGACGCCCAACACCAGCGCCGACGCCGCCATGCCGAACAGCAGCATCGTGCACATCAGCGCAACGACGCGCGGCTGCGATTCGACCGGTGCCAGATCGGTGGCCAGCGCCAGGCCGACCGTCTGCGTCGTGTGCATGCCGGCGCCGATCAGCAGGAAGGCGAGGGCGGCACCCACCTCGCCGATGATCGCCGGGCCAGCGCCCTTGCCGGTCATGACCAGCAGCGCGAACGGCATGATCGCGAGCCCGCCGAACTGCAGCAGCGAACCGAACCAGATGAACGGAACGCGCCGCCACCCGAGGAAAGACTTGTGCGTGTCCGAACGGAAGCCGATCAGCGCACGGAACGGCGCGAACAGCAGCGGCAGCGCCACCATCAGCCCGACCAGCAAGGCCGAGACTTTCAGCTCGACGATCATCACCCGATTCAGCGTGCCGATCAGCAGCGTGATCGCCATGCCGACAGACACCTGAAACAGCGACAGCCGCAGCAGCCGCGGCAGCGGCAGCTCCGGCGTCGCAGCATCGGCGAACGGCAGGAAGCGCGAAGACACGCGCATCCAGCTCGTTGCCAGTTTCGGGCGTTCGGGCACGGGGTTCATGCGCGGACCAGTTCGCAGGCCTGAGACTTGTAGAAGCCGCTGGTGACGAGGCGCGTCTGGCTGAAGCGCCAGTCCGCTGCCACCGGTCGCTGCCGGATCAGCGTGCACAGGGTCATCGCCGTCACCGGCACGATCGCAGGCGCGCGGTCGCCGCGCGGGAAGATCTTGCCGACGTTGTGCATCACGGTCAGCAACGGCGTCTTCGGCGCGAACGTGAACAGCACCCCGCGCCGAGTCCGGGCCATCAGGGTTTCCAGCGTGGCGACGATATCGTTCGCGCCGTAGTGGATCAGCGAATCCATGCCGACCACGTAATCGAAGCTGCCGAGAGCCGGGTTCAGCATGTCGCCGACGTGGAACTCGATCCGGCCGCTGCCGAGGTCGGCCGGCACGCGTTCGCGGGCGACGTTGACCAGATTGGCGGCCAGATCGATGGCGATGACCTCCGCGCCGCGCCGCGCTGCTTCGACCGACAGGGCCCCGGTTCCGCAGCCGGCATCGAGCAGGCGCAGGCCGTTCATGTCGGCCGGCAGCCAGCTCAGCAGCGTGTTGCGCATCTCGTCACGGCCGGCACGCACCGTTTCGCGGATGCGGCTGACCTTGGCGGTCGACGTCAGCTTGGCCCAGGTATCGGCCGCGGTGCGGTCGAAATAGGTTTCGAGCTGCCCGCGGCGCTCGACATAGCTGTTCCGGGTCGGTGCGGCGCTCATCACTCGAACCCGAGCAGGTCGAAGATTTCGCGATCCTTCAGCGGCGACGTCAGCTGCGGCTTGGTTCCCATCCAGAGATTGCCGGCCAGACGCAGGTACTCGTCGGTGACTGCCTTCAGTTCCGGCGAATCCTCCATCTCAAACAGGGTCGACTTCTTCAGTCGCGACCGGCGGATGACATCGAGATCCGGGAACCGGGCCAGCGTTTCCAGGCCGATCGCCGCGTTGTACTTGTCGATCTGATCGGTTTCGCGCGAACGGTTGGCGATGACGCCGCCGAGCCGCACGTTGTAGTTCTTGGCCTTGGACGAGATCGCGGCCACGATGCGATTCATCGCGAAGATCGAGTCGAAGTCGTTGGCGGCAACGATCAGCGCGCGGTCGGCATGCTGCAGCGGAGCGGCAAACCCGCCGCAGACCACGTCGCCGAGCACATCGAAGATGACCACGTCGGTGTCTTCGAGCAGGTGATGTTCCTTCAGCAGCTTCACCGTCTGGCCGACGACGTAGCCGCCGCAGCCGGTACCGGCCGGCGGGCCACCCGCCTCGACGCACATCACGCCGTTGTAGCCCTCGTAGACGAAGTCCTCGGGCCGCAGTTCCTCGCCGTGGAAGTCGACGGTTTCGAGGATGTCGATCACCGTCGGCACCAGACGCTTGGTCAGCGTGAAAGTGGAATCGTGCTTGGGATCGCAGCCGATCTGCAGCACGCGCTTGCCGAGCTTGGAGAACGCGACCGAGAGGTTCGACGAGGTCGTGCTCTTGCCGATGCCGCCCTTGCCGTAGACGGCAAAGACCTTGGCGTTGCCGATCTTCTGCGCGGCGTCGAGGTGCACCTGCACGCTGCCGGCGCCGTCGGGTGGCGGGACCATCTTGCGAACGGTCGAAACCGGGATATTGCCAATGCTGCTCATGCTGCCTCCGCGAATTGAATGCCTTCGAGCCGGTCTTCCAGCTCATCGCCGGCATTCCGCAATGCCTCCAGCGTCTGAGCGTCCGGCGTCCAGTAATTGCGTTCCGTCGCTTCCAGCAAGCGACTGGCCACGCGCGATGAAGCGGTTGGATTCAACTTGGCGAGGCGCTCGCGCATCTCGGGATCCAGAATGAAGGTCTGAGCCAACTGCTGGTACACCCACGGCTGAACCTGGCCGGTGGTGGCCGACCAGGCAAACGTGTTGGTGATGTGGACTTCGATCTGACGCACGCCCTCGAAGCCATGCTTGAGCATGCCCTCGTACCACTTCGGGTTGAGCATGCGGGTCCGGGTTTCGAGCGCAACCTGCTCGGTCAGCGTGCGGACGGTGCCCGGCCCGCTGGTCTGGTCGCCGATGTAGACCGGCGCGGTCTTGCCGCCACGAGCACGGGCCACGGCGCGGCTGATGCCGCCGAGCGTGTCGAAGTAGTTGTCGACCGTGGTCACGCCGAGTTCCACCGAATCGAGGTTCTGGTAGGCGAGGTCGACATCGGCCAGCACCGACTTCAGCAGCGCGCCCTGACAGGTCGGCACGCCGCTGCGTCCGAACGCGAAGCTCTTGCGCTTGGTGTAGGTCTCGGCCAGTTCGTCTTCCTCATCCCACTTGCTGTTCTCGACCAGATGGTTGACGTTCGAGCCGTAGGCGCCATCGGCATTGCCGTAGACGCGCAGCGCGGCGGTTTCGAGATCGCAGCCATGCGTCGCCATGTAGGCGAGCGCGTGCTTGCGGACGAAGTTCATCTCCGACGGCTCGTCGGCACTGGCGACCATGAACGCGGCTTCGGCCAGCAGCTTGATCTGCAGCGGCAGCAGGTCACGGAAGATGCCGGACAGGGTCACGACACAGTCGATGCGGGGGCGGCCGAGTTCGGCCAGCGGCACCAGGGTGGCACCGGCCAGACGGCCATAGGCATCGAAGCGCGGCTTGGTGCCCATCAGCGCCAGTGCCTGCGCGATCGGCGCACCTTCGGACTTGAGGTTGTCGGTGCCCCAGAGCACCAGCGCGATCGATTCCGGCAGCGGATTGCCATCGTCCATGTAGCGCTGGATCAGGCGCTGGGCCTGCTCGACACCATCCTTGACCGCGTACGCGCTCGGAATCCGGAACGGATCGAAACCGTGCAGGTTGCGGCCGGTCGGCAGGATTGCGGCGTTGCGCATCAGGTCGCCACCGGGAGCCGGGCGGACGAAGCGGGTGTCGAGCGCCTTGAGGATGCCTTCGACTTCGTGATCTTCGCCCAGCAGGCGATTGCTGTGGACGAGATCGCCGAACAGCTTGCGCGCGCTGTCGTCATGCACGAGGCCGGCCATTGCCAGCGCGGTGTCGACGGTGGCGCCACGCGCGATGGCATCGACCACCGACGGTGTCAGTCGCGTGCCCTGCATCGACTCGGCCATCGAGGCCAGCAGGTCGGCGCGTTCTTGCGCCGTCGGCGCTTCGCCGACCACATGCAGACCATGCGGGATCAGCGTGTACTCCAGTTCCAGCACCGCCGCGTTCAGATGATCGACCCGAGCATCGGCTTCGGTATCAAGCAGCCACTGCGGTTCGGCCGCCGCTAGATCGAGTGCCGCGGCCTGCGCCTGAATCAGCGTTGCGAGCGAGGCACGGTTGTGCGCCTCTTCCGGACTGAGTCCGCGCCAGCGTTCGATCGACGACTTCAGATCGTTCAGCTCCTTGTACAGGCCAGCATGCGCCACCGGCGGCGTCAGGTAGCTGATCAGCGTGGCATTCGAGCGGCGCTTGGCGATCGCACCTTCCGACGGGTTGTTCGATGCGTACAGATAGATATTCGGCAGTGCGCCGATCATGCGATCCGGCCAGCACGCGCCGGACAGGCCGGACTGCTTGCCCGGCATGAATTCGAGCGCGCCGTGGGTGCCGAAGTGGAGCACCGCATGCGCGCCGAAATCCTCGCGCAACCAGCGATAGAACGCCGAGAACGCGTGCGTCGGCGCGAAGCCCTTCTCGAACAGCAGCCGCATCGGGTCGCCTTCGTAACCGAAGGCTGGCTGCACGCCGACCAGCACGTTGCCGAACTGTTCGCCGAGCACGTGGATCGAACGGCCATCGCTCTGCTGCTTGCCTGGTGCGGGGCCCCACTGTGCCTCGATTTCGGTCAGCCAGACTTCGCGCTTGACGTGATCGTCGACCGTAATCCGCGCCACGACATTGGCCATGGCACCGAGCCGCTCGGCATTGCCGTGCAGGATGCGATCGCGGAGGTCGTCGACGGTCGCCGGCACGTCCACCGAATAGCCCTGCGCCTTCATGCCCTGCAGGGTGCGGAACAGCGACTCGAACACGGCAAGATAGGCCGCGGTGCCGGTGTTGCCGGCATTCGGCGGAAAGTTGAACAGCACGATCGCGACCTTGCGTTCGGCACGCTGGGCGCGCCGCAGCAGCACCAGCTTGTCGATGCGGCTGGCCAGCGTTTCGGCGCGTTCGATGCAGCTCTGCATGTCGCGCGCGGTCTTCGACGGCGGGAACACGCAGCCGCGATGGCAGCCTGTGCATTGCTCGCCGGCCGAATTCGAGCGGCCGCCGTAGACCGTCGGCATCATCGCGCCGTCGAGTTCCGGAATCGCGACCATGATCGTCGACTCCACCGGCATCAGGCCGCGTTCGCCGGCGCCCCACTGCTCCAGCGTCTGGAATTCCAGCGGATGGGCGGCGATATACGGCACATCGAGCTTGGCCAGAATCTCTTCGGCGGCCTTGGCATCGTTGTAGGCCGGCCCGCCGACGAGGCTGAAGCCGGTCAGCGAGACCACGGCATCGACGGTGACGCGGCCATCCTTGATAAAGAACTGGTCGATCGCCGGGCGCGAATCAAGGCCCGAGGCGAATGCGGGAATCACGTTCAGGCCGCGCGCTTCGAGTGCCGCGATCACGCCGTCGTAGTGCGCCGCGTTTCCGGCCAGCGGATACGAGCGCAGCATCAGCACGCCGACCGTGCCGCGATTGCCGACTCTCGGCAGCGCCGCTGCAGTGTCGCTCATCCGGCCCTTCAGGCGCGGGTGATAGACGCCGGTATCCGGATACTCCATCGGCAGTTCCGACTTGATCGTGCCGCGCAGGGCCTTGCGCGGGCCGTCGGCGTAGCGGTCGACGAGGAACTTGACCAGATTGACGATGTTGTCTTCCGAGCCGGCCAGCCAGTACTGCAGCGTCAGGAAGTAGGCGCGCACGTCCTGCGCGGTGCCTGGAATGAAGCGCAGCAGCTTCGGCAGGCGGCGCAGCATCTTCATCTGCTCGGCACCGGCCGTGCTGGCCGCGCCTCCGCCTTCCTTCGGCTTCGGCTTCAGGCGCTTCAGCATCGCCATCGCGCCGCTGGCTTCCTGCTTGCCGTCCATGTTGAAGCGGCCCAGCCGGGTCAGCTTCGCGATCTCGCTGGCCGACATGCAGCCGATCATCGCGTCGCAGGCGTCGCGACGTGCCTGCAACTGTGGCAGCACGGACATGAACTGCTCTTCGACGAACAGCATCGTGTTGATGATGATGTCGCCGCGGGCAATGTCCTCGTGGCACTTGTGCAACAGACGCTCGTCGGCGCCCCATTCGGCGGCCGTGTGCATGGTCAGCACCAGTCCCGGCACTTCGCGCGCCAGCCGGACAGCCGCACGCTGCGTGGCGCTCGCGAGATGGTTGTCCATCGTCACGATCACGACGCGCATCGGGACGGGCGTCCCGCTCGCGTCAGCGGCTGAAATGAGCTTTGGCATCGTAGAGCGCCTCGACAGTGATGACGCGGACGCCGTGATCCCGGGCATAAGCCTCGGTATTGCGACGCGCCTTGCCACGCACAAAGAACGGAATCTTGCCGAGCTCTTTCTCGCCCTCGGCGGACCAGACCGGCTGGCCGTTCCACGGCGCGTCGGCTTCGGCCACGGCGAGCTCGGGCGCTGCGCTGGCCGCGGCGGCTGCGAGCGCCTCGACAGGCATGGTCGGCATCTGCGCGGCAGCGTCGACCCGGCGCTCCGAGACGGCACCTCCGAGGTGCGACGGCGCGGCTTCCGGATGGAACTCGAAGTCTTCGCGGAACATGCCGAGCAGGTGCTCTTCGAGCCCCATCATCAGCGGGTGGACCCAGGTATCGAACAGCACGTTGGCGCCTTCGAAACCCATCTGCGGCGAATAGCGCGCCGGGTAGTCCTGCACGTGCACCGGCGCCGAGATCACCGCGCACGGCACGCCGAGGCGCTTGGCGATGTGGCGCTCCATCTGGGTGCCGAGCAGCAGCTCGACATTCAGCTCGGCGATCCTGGCTTCGACCTCGAGGTAGTCCTCGGTGATCAGGGCCTCGACGCCGTAGAGCTTCGCGGCTTCGCGAACTTCGCGGGCGAACTCGCGGCTGTAGGTGCCGATACCGACCACAGTGAAACCCAGTTCGCGGCTGGCGATGCGGGCGGCGGCCACGGCGTGCGTGGCGTCGCCGAAGACGAAGACGCGCTTGCCGGTGAGATAGGTCGAGTCGACCGACTTCGCGTACCAGGTCGCGCGGCGATTCGCATCGTCAAGGGTGGCGGTCGGGTCGATGCCGGCGAGGGTGGCGACTTCGCGAATGAACTCGCAGGTGGCACCGGTGCCGATCGGCACGGTCTTGACCATCGGCTGGCCGAAGTTGCGCAGCAGCCAGCCGGCCGCCTGCTGGGCGGTTTCCGGATACAGCACGATGTTGAAGTCGGCGTCGCCTAGTCGCGCCAGATCGGCGGCGGTGGCATCGAGCGGGGCAATCACGTTGATCTCGACGCCCATCCGCGCCAGCAGGCCGCTGATCTCGGTGACATCGTCGCGATGACGGAAGCCGAGCGCCGTGGGGCCGAGCAGGTTGCAGCGGGCCTTGCGGCCGGCTTCGCGTTCGCGCTTCTGCCCTGGTGGCGGAACGTGCGGTCCGGCCAACGCCCGAACCAGCTGGTAGAACGTCTCGGCCGCGCCCCAGTTTTCCTTCTTCTGGTACGACGGCAGCTCCAGCGCCACGACCGGGATCGGCAGGTTCAGCGCTTCGGACAGGCCGCCCGGGTCGTCCTGAATCAGCTCGGCCGTGCACGAGGCCCCGACCAGCATCGCCTTCGGCTGGAAGCGCTCGAAGGCATCGCGCGCGGCGTCCTGAAACAGCTGCGCGGTGTCGCCACCGAGGTCACGGGCCTGGAACGTGGTGTAGGTGACCGGCGGGCGACGGGTGCGCCGCTCAATCATCGTGAACAGCAGATCGGCGTAGGTATCGCCCTGCGGCGCGTGCAGGACGTAATGCACATCCTTCATCGCGGTGGCGATGCGCATCGCCCCGACATGCGGCGGTCCTTCGTAGGTCCAGAGCGTCAGTTGCATGTCAGGCGGCCAGTTTCGTGCGGCGGACCAGCGGGCGGGCGAACAGCTCGGCCAGATCGGCCGCCTGCTCGTAGCCTTGAATCGGGGTGAAGACGAGTTCGATCGCCCACTTGGTGGTCATGCCTTCCGCTTCGAGCGGATTGGCCAGACCGAGCCCGCAGACGACGATGTCCGGCTTTGCGGCGCGGCAGCGATCGAGCTGGCGCTCGACGTGCTGGCCTTCGCTCAGGCTGGTGCCCGCCGGCAGGCGCGCGAGTTCCTGCGCAAGGTGACTGCGATGCAGGAACGGCGTGCCGACTTCGACCAGTTCGACATCCAGTTCACGCGACAGAAAGCGGGCGAGCGGAATCTCGAGCTGCGAATCGGGGAAGAAGAAGATGCGCTTGCCGGCCAGCTGGCTGCGGATGCGATCGAGCGCGGCGCTGGCGCGGGTCGCAGCCGGTGCGATGGCGGCCTGGAACTTCGGGGCGGGAATCGCCCATTCGGCCGCGGCGGCTTCGAGCCAGGCGGTGGTGCCTTCAACGCCGAGCGGAAACGGCGCATCGAGGCGGGTGGCGCCGCGCTCCTCGAGCGCGCGCGCGGTATCGGACAGGAACGGCTGCGCCAGCAGATAGCGCGTGTTCGGGCCGACGGTCGGCAGTTCCGTCGACCGCCGCGGCGGCAGGAACTGCACGTCCGGAATGCCGATCGCCCTGAACAGGCGGCGGAACTGATCTTCGACGACATCGGCCAGCGCGCCGACCACGAGCAGCGATTTCGGCGCGGCGGCGGCCGATGCCGGCAGGGCCGGGATCAGCGACGCGAGGCAGGCATCCTCGCCCTGGGTGAACGTGGTCTCGATGCCGCTGCCGGAGTAGTTCAGCACCCGGACCTTCGGCGCGTGCTGCCGGGCGAGACGCTCGGAGGCGCGCGACAGGTCGAGCTTGATCACTTCCGACGGGCAGGAGCCGACGAGGAACAGCAGCTTGATGTCCGGGCGGCGGGCCAGCAGCTGGGCGACGACGCGGTCGAGCTCGTCGTTGGCGTCGGACATGCCGGCGAGGTCGCGCTCGTCGATGATCGCCGTGCCGAAACGCGGCTCGGCAAAGATCATCACACCGGCGGCCGACTGCATCAGGTGGGCGCAGGTGCGGGAGCCGACGATCAGGAAGAACGCATCCTGGATCTTGCGATGCAGCCAAATGATGCCGGTGAGGCCGCAGAACACTTCGCGCTGGCCGCGTTCCTTGAGGACGGGCGCATCGCTGCAGCCACCGGCGGCCGGGCGTGACTGAACGACCACCGGAACGGCGGCAAGGGCTGAACTCATTTGGCGAGGGCTCCGGCCGGCGCGGTGAAGGAAGGTTCGGTTGCCGCATCGAGCCGCGCCATGCGCAGCTTCCAGATGAACTGCGCGGCGTTGACGACATAGGTGGCGTAGGCGACCAGCGCCAGCACCATCAGTTCGGTGACGCCGAGGGCGTGGGTCCACAGCGCCCACAGATAGGCGGTGTGCAGGGCGATCACGATCATGCTGACCGCGTCTTCCCAGAAGAAGGCCGGGGCGAACAGGTACTTCCCGAACACGACCTTTTCCCAGATCGCGCCGGTGACCATGATGGTGTACAGCGTCAGTGTCTTGACCACGATCGACAACAGCGCCGCCTGCTCGCCTTCGCCGGTCCACAGATAGCGAAGCACGAGGCCGAGGCTGATCAGGAAAACCAGAAACTGGAATGGTGCCAACAGGCCCTGAACCAGAGTCCAGCCCGAGGCATCACGTCGTACACGCTGTTCCGGCGTGTAAAGCGGCTTGCGCCGCGCCGAAGTGACTCCCCGCTTGTCCATGCCTTTCTCTCCGCAGTGGGTGAGGCCTTGGAGTGAATCTAGTCCGGCGGTTCAGGACTGTCAACTAAAATTGACGTAATCAAAACGTGACATTTGGAAAAGCCTGTGCAAAGCTCCGGTCAGTGGCTTTGACCGGTCTTGGGTTCGGGCGCAAGATTGCTCATCGCCTTAGTGAAGCAAGGTGTATGTCCCCGTAGCATCAAACCTCTGCACCATGCGTGATTGGGCACGGCGACATCAGATCGCCATACCCGACATCGTCGATGCTCCGGGACTCTGCAAAGCGTTTTGATTTGGGAGAAAAAATCAAATGCTAAGGCTGACGGGGGCGGGATTGACGGCGACAACGACACGGGGCTTGCGTCCCGACGCATCGGACAGTGGGGTCTCCAGTCCGGATGCGGCGGCGAGCTGGATGCTGGACAAGCGGACTGACCGGCCCTTCGAGCCGCTCATCCGCACCATCGAAGGCGAAATCATTCCGAGGCTGCTGCTCGCCCACAAGGGCGTCGGCACGCTGTCGACCGACCATGCGCACGCCGGCCTGCTGCCGACGGCCGAGCACGTCATCGAGTTCACCAGCCTGGTCCTGTCGCACGATGCCGCTGCCGCTTGCGGCTACATGGAGGCCATGCTCGATCAGGGCTATCTGATCGAGACCCTGTACCTCGACCTGCTGGCACCCGCGGCCCGCCACCTTGGAGTGCAGTGGGAGCAGGATCTTTGCGACTTCGTCGAAGTGACGATGGCGCTGGGCCGGCTGCAGCACGTCATCCGCGAGTTCAGCGCCGTCTTCCGCGACAGCGACATCGACGGCGATCGCGACCCGCAGGCCTGCCGTCGTGTCCTGCTGACGCCGGCACCGGGCGAACAGCATTCGCTGGGTCTGATGATGGTGAAGGAGTTCTTCATCCGCAGCGGTTGGGATGTGCAGGGCGGGCCCGGCATGGTGCATCAGGAGGTCTGTCCGCTGGTGTCGGCCGAGTGGTTCGACAGCGTCGGCATCTCGGTCGGCATCGATGGCCATCTCGACGGACTTGCGACCTGGCTGCGGAACATCCGGAGTGCTTTGCGCAACCCCGAGCTTGTTATTCTTGTGGGCGGACCGAAGTTTGCAGAGAACCCGGAGCTCGCAGCAGCCGTCGGTGCCGATGGCACCGCGATTGATGCCCGGGGCGCCGTCGAACAGGCGGGAATCAAGGTTTCACAACGTCAGCGGCGCTGAACGAGGCGGCCGCATCGGGCTGCGTCGAACGTCGGCCAACAATACTTCCACAAGCCGAGAGGCTGCCCGTCATCGATGATCAGAAAGGAGCCCCGGCCGTGAATCAGACGCAGCCTTCGGGCGGCAGGCTGGGTGAACTGGATGCCGAATCGGCATCGAATCTGATCGCCGCCGCTGCCGATGTCGCGCTCGTGCTCGACGGCGATGGCGTGATCCGGGATGTCGCGCTGGGCAGCGACGACATGATGCTCGAAGGCTGCCGGAAGTGGATCGGCCAGCCATGGGCGGAAACCGTCACGCTCGAAAGTCGCGGCAAGGTCGAAACCCTGCTGCGCGACGCGGCGTCGAAGGCGGATCGCCGCTGGCGCCAGGTCAATCATCCGTCGGCACGCGGCAACGATGTACCGGTGCTGTACTCGGCCGTGCAGGTCGGCAGCGGCGGGCAGGTGGTCGCGTTCGGACGCGATCTTCGTCCGAGCGCGCAGCTGCAGCAGCGGCTGGTCGATGCCCAGCAGTCGATGGAACGCGACTACTGGCGCCTGCGCCATGTCGAGACGCGCTACCGGCTGCTGTTCCAGTCGTCGCTCGAAGCGGTGCTGATCGTCGATGCCGTCAACCTGAAGGTGGTTGAAGCCAATCCGGCGGCCGGCAGTCTGCTCGGCGAGGTGTCGCGCAAGGTCGTCGGCCGCAGCTTTCCGGAAGGCTTCGATGCCGACAGCACACAGGCCATCGGCGTGCTGCTGGCGCGGGCGAGGGCGGTCGGGCGCGGCGAGGACACCCGCGTGCGGCTGACCACCGATGCCCGCGAATTCCTGATCGCCGCCTCGTTGTTCTCGCAGGAAAACGGCTCGTTCTTTCTGGTGCGGTTGTCGCCGGTGCGCGGCGATGGCGCCGAGTCGACCGTCCCGCGGTCGATCGTCAAGGTCATGGAAAGCGTGCCTGACGGCTTCGTCGTCACCGACCTTGAAGGTCAGGTGCTGACCGCCAATCGCGCGTTCGTCGATCTGGTGCAGGCGGCCAGCGAAGGCCAGCTGCGCGGCGAATCGCTGGAGCGCTGGCTGGGACGTTCCGGTGTCGATTTCAGCGTGCTGGTCGGCAGCCTGCGCCAGCATGGATCGGTGCGACTGTTCTCGACCGTGCTGCGCGGCGAGCATGGCTCGATGGCCGATGTCGAAGTGTCCGGCGTGGCCGTGCCGCAGGGCGAGCCGCCGTGCTTCGGCTTCACCATCCGTGATGTCGGCCGGCGCGTGACGACGGTCAGCGCCCGCGTGGCGCAGGAGCTGCCACGCTCGGCCAATCAGCTGACCGAGCTGGTCGGACGCGTGTCGCTGAAGGAACTGGTTCGCGAGTCGACCGACCTGATCGAGAAGCTCTGCATCGAGGCCGCGCTGGAACTGACGCGCGACAACCGCGCCTCCGCCGCCGAAATGCTCGGCCTGAGCCGTCAGAGCCTGTACGTGAAGCTGCGTCGCTACGGTCTCGGCGACCTCGGTCCCGACGAGCCGGAACCCGCTGCGTGATCGTTCCGTGATGACCTTTCTGGGCGTGCCGGTGTTCGAGTGGGCCGGTCTCGCTCTGGCTCTCGGGCTCGGTCTGGAAGCCTGGTGGTCGATGCGCAAGCCGTCGTCGTCGGACGAGCAGGACGACCACAAGCCGTGACCGGCGACTGGCCCGTCTGGCTCGGTGCATTCGCCGCTTCGACGCCCCCGATCCCGGTTCGAATCGAGACGGTTTCGCCATCGCGGGCTGGGCTGCCGTTTGATTTTTCCTATTGACACTTGGTAGTGTAAATTTAGATTGACGGTTTTCCCGGGCTGTGCGAGTCTCGCCGCAGGCACTCGTTCCGGGAAACCCATGGCTCGCCCCGCGCTTTCCGCTGTCACGGAGTTGCTGAAACCGATCACCTGGTTTCCGCCGATGTGGGCGTTCACCTGCGGCGTCATCGCGTCCGGCGTCGAACTGGCGGATCGCTGGCCGCTGATCCTGATCGGCATCCTGATTGCCGGACCGCTGGTCTGCGCCACGAGTCAGGCCGTCAACGACTGGTACGACCGCGACGTCGACGCGATCAACGAACCGAACCGTCCGATCCCGTCGGGCCGCATGCCCGGACTCTGGGGCTACTACATCGCCATCGGCTGGACCGTGCTGTCGCTGCTGGTAGCGCTGGTGCTCGGTCCCTGGGGTTTTGCCGCCACCGTCGCCGGCCTGTTGCTGGCATGGGCCTACAGCGCGCCGCCGCTGCGGTTGAAGCGCAACGGCTGGTGGGGGAACACCGCCTGCGCGATCTGCTACGAAGGTCTGGCCTGGACCACGGGCGCCGCGGTGATGGCCGGTGGCGCTACGCCGGGTGCGAAATCGCTGGCGCTGGCCGCGCTGTACAGCGCCGGTGCGCACGGCATCATGACCTTGAACGACTTCAAGTCGATCGAGGGTGACAAGTTTCACGGCATCGGCTCGCTGCCGGTGCGGCTCGGCGTTCGCGGCGCCGCGTTGACTGCCTGCGCGATCATGGCGCTGCCGCAGGTCGTGGTCATCGCGCTGCTGCTGCACTGGCAGATGTCCGGGCACGCGATGGCCATCGCCGCGTTGCTGGCGGTGCAGCTGATCATGATGAAGCGCTTCCTCGAAACACCGCGCGAACGTGCGCTCTGGTACAGCGGCTTCGGCATTCCGCTGTACGTCGGCGGGATGATGGTCAGCGCCTTCGCCGTCCGCTTCGCGCAGGAGCTCAGCGCATGAAGCCCCTGGCGCCGCGAGCCGCGTCGCAGCCGGCCGATCTCGGCTGGTTCGGCATCGTCCGGCTTGGCTTCGTGCAGGCCGCGCTCGGTGCGATCGTGGTCATTGCCACGTCGACGATGAACCGTGTCATGGTCGTCGAACTGGCATTGCCGGCGATGCTGCCGGGCGCGCTGGTTGCGCTGCATTACGCGGTTCAGATCCTGCGTCCGCGGCTTGGCTTCGGGTCCGACGTCGGCGGGCGGCGCACGCCGTGGATCATCGGTGGCATGGCGGTGCTGGGGCTGGGTGGCGTGCTGGCGGCACTCGCGATCGGCCTGATGGCTTCGGCACTGACGGCCGGCATCGCGCTGTCGGTGCTGGCATTCCTGCTGATCGGCGTCGGTGTCGGCTCGGCCGGCACCTCGCTGCTGGTCCTGCTGGCCAAGCGCGTCGATCCGTCGCGTCGCGCGGCAGCGGCGACCATCGTCTGGCTGATGATGATCGCGGGCTTCGTGGTGACGACGGTCGTCGTCGGCAACCTGCTGGATCCTTACTCGGCGCCCCGGCTGGTGCTGATCACGCTGGCAGTGGCGCTGGCCGCGCTCGCGATCACGCTGCTGGCGACGTGGGGCCTTGAAGGTCATGGCATCGGGCATCAGCAGGGCGAGGCCGACGACAAGCCGCCGTTCCTGCAGGCGCTGCGCGAAGTGTGGGCCGAATCGCGCGCGCGTCGCTTCACCATCTTCGTGTTCATCTCGATGCTGGCCTACAGCGCTCAGGATCTGATCCTGGAGCCGTTTGCCGGCTCGGTGTTCGGTTTCTCGCCCGGTGAATCGACCCGGCTCGCCGGCACCCAGCACAGCGGTGTGTTCGTCGGGATGATTCTTGTCGCGCTGGCCGGCAGCGGCTTCCGCGGGCGGCGCTTCGGCTCGCTGCAGGCCTGGACCATCGGCGGCTGCCTGGCCTCGGCACTGGCGCTGCTGGCGCTCGCGTTCGGTGGCGTCATCGGTGCCGGCTGGCCGTTGAAGGCCAATGTCTTCCTGCTGGGCGCGGCCAACGGCGCGTTCGCGGTGTCGGCGATCGGATCGATGATGTCGTATGCCAGCGAAGGTCGCGCCTCGCGCGAAGGCGTGCGCATGGGCCTGTGGGGGGCTGCGCAGGCGATCGCCTTCGGCCTCGGTGGTTTCGCCGGCGCTGCGGCCAGCGATGTCACCCGCGGACTGGTGGGCAGCGACGGCCTGGCCTACGCGCTGGTGTTCGCTGCCGAAGGCCTGCTGTTCGTCGTCGCAGCCCAACTCGCCGCGCGACTGGCACCGGCCGCTGCCGCGACCGCAGACGCCACGGCAACTGCCGGCAGCCGCCGTGCCGACCCGAATCTGACCGCATCCCTGTCTTGAACGAGGTAGTGCCATGTCGCTGAACCCGATGCCGATTGAAACCTGGGATGTCGTCGTCGTCGGCGGCGGGCCTTCCGGCGCGACCGCGGCGAACGAACTGGCCAAGCTGGGTCACAAGGTGCTGTTGCTGGATCGCGACGGACGCACCAAGCCCTGCGGCGGCGCGATTCCGCCGCGCGCGATTCGCGACTACCAGATTCCGGACGACATGCTGGTCGCCAAGATCACGTCGGCGCGGATGGTCTCGCCGAGCGACCGCAACGTCGACATTCCGATCGACAACGGGTATGTCGGCATGGTCGACCGCGAAGCCTTCGATGAATGGCTGCGCGTGCGTGCCGCCACCAACGGCGCGGAGCGGCGCATCGGCACGTTCGAGGAGCTGACGCGCGACGCCGACGGCACCGCGCTGATCCACTACCGGCCGGGTCACGCCGCGAAAGGCGGCGTGACCTTGAGCCTGCGCGCCCGCAGCGTCATTGGTGCCGATGGCGCGAAGTCGCTGGTGGCGCGGCAGACGGTGCGCGGCGCCGATCGCATGAAGTTCGTGTTCGCGTATCACGAGATCGTGCGCGCGCCGAAGGCACAACCGACGCTGGATTACGACGCGCGGCGCTGCGATGTCATCTACCGCGGCGCGCTGTCACCCGATTTCTACTCGTGGATCTTCCCGCACGGCGATACCGTCAGCATCGGCACCGGCAGCGCCCACAAGGGCTTCTCGATGCGCACGTCGATCGGTGAACTGCGCGCGAAGACCGGGCTCGATGGCTGCGAAACGCTGCGGCGCGAAGGCGCGCCGATTCCGATGAAGCCGCTGAAGCGCTGGGACAACGGCCGCGACGTGGTTCTGGCTGGCGATGCCGCCGGCGTCGTCGCGCCGGCCTCGGGCGAGGGCATCTACTACGCGATGCTCGGTGGCGAGCTGGCCGCGCAGGCCGTGCATCAGCTGCTGATCACCGGCGATGTCCGCTCGCTGAAGCTGGCGCGCAAGCGCTTCATGCGCGATCACGGCTTCGTCTTCTTCATCCTCGGCATCATGCAGCGGTTCTGGTACTCCACCGAAAAGCGCCGCGAAAGCTTCGTCAAGATCTGCCTCGACAAGGACGTGCAGAAGCTGACCTTCGAGTCGTACATGAACAAGAAGCTCGCGCGGAAGAAGCCGATGGCGCACGTGCGCATCTTCTTCAAGGATCTGGCTCATCTCGTCGGTTTCGCGCGGGCCTGAGCGGATCACGACGACGATGGAACACTTCTTCGCCAGCGGCCGGGTCGTCGATCTGGTGCTGTTCGTGATGCTGGCCGAAGCGGTGCTGCTGATCTCGCTGCATCAGCTCAAGGCGCGCGGACCGGCGCCGGTCGATCTGATCGTCAACCTGCTGTCCGGATTCTGTCTGCTGCTGGCCTTGCGGGCAGCCCTGTCCGGAGCGGGTTGGCACTGGATCGCGCTGGCGCTGACCGGCTCGCTGATCGGGCATCTGGCGGATCTGCGACGACGCTGGCGCTGACAGGCTGCACGGTCCGTCCGCTGTCCGGGTCATCGGACGGGACGGCCTTCCATCGGTACGGTTCACGCGGCACCGAGGTACCCATGCACGCCTGGTCGAACGGCGACAGTCGGCACATGCCAGCCGGCACGATTGCTTCCCGCACCAGTGCCCTTGGTGTACCGTACTCGCTTGTGCGTTGCCGCACTGCCCTTCGTCTGCCATCTCCGGCGCCTTTTCGCGCACGGGCTTTGGTAAACCCCGCTGTCCTGGCTAAACCGTTCGAATGGTCGAACGATCTTGAGGCCTCCTGCTTGAGCGTCCGATCCACCTTGATGAACTGTCGGGCCTCCGCATGGGGGCGCCCGTGACGATGCGTGAACGCGATCTCGGGGCACTGTCCGGTCTGGCACCGGAAGTGGCCGAGATGCTGGTATCGGTCGGCAGCGACATCGCGCTGGTCGTCGATGGCGATGGCGTGATCCGGCAGATTTCGATCGGCGGTACCGAGCCGGTGCGCTCGATGGCGGACGAGTGGCTGGGCCGCCCGCTGGTCGACACCGTCACCGGCGAGACCCGGCGCAAGGTCGAGCAGTTGCTGGCCGATGCGGCGTCGACCGGGCTGTCGCGCTCGCGCCAGGTCAATCATCCCTCGCGGCTCGGCATCGACATTCCGATCGCGTATTCCGCCGTGCGGCTGGGCCGCGAAGGCCCGGTGCTGGTCGTCGGCCGCGACATGAGCGTGGTCTCGGCGCTGCAGCAGCGGCTGCTGCATGCCCAACAGGAAATGGAACGCGACTACTGGCAGCGTCGCCAGAGCGAGACGCGTTATCAGCTCTTGTTCCAGATCGCGACCGACGCCGTGATGGTGATCGACGCGACCTCGCTGAATGTGGTCGATGCCAACCGCGCCGCGGCCCGCCTGTTCGGCCTGCCGCTCGACCAGATCATCGGCAAGCGTGCGACCTTGCCGCTGCACGAGCAATCACGCGCGGAGATCAACGAACTGTTTGCCGCCGCGCGCCTCGGCGGCCGCGCCGGCGAAGCGGAAGCGCTGCTGCCGGAGCATCGCGGCATGGTGCATGTCTCGATCACGCCGCTGCGGACCGAGGCCAATACCTCGCTGCTGATGCGCGTTCGGCCACTGGATCCGGACTGGCAGGTCCCGCAGGCTGGCGCACGATTGACCTCGTTGATGCGGATCAGCCCCGACGCGATCGTCATCACCGACGGGGCCGGTCGCATCCAGATGTCGAACCCGGCGTTCCTGCGGCTTGCGGAGATGTCGCCCGGGGTCAAGGTGCTCGGTCAATCGCTGTCGAACTGGCTCGGCGCCACGGTTCAGGATTTCGACCGCCTGCTGCAGTCGCTGCGCCGCGATTCGTCGACGCGGCAGGTGCTCAGCGCGCTGCGCCGATTCGACGGACGCCGCGTCGCGGTTGAAGTCTCGGCCGCCTGCCAGCCCGAAGGCGACGACGAATCGTTCGGCTTCATCATCCGCCAGGCACAGGGCACCGGCCGCGTGCTGCTGACCAAGCCGGACTCGCCGGACCCATCGGTCCACTGATCGTCGTCGGCAGTCCCCACTCGCGGTCGCACAGCGCGGAATCCGTCCCCTCAGCAGGGCTGCCGACGCGCCCGCCGTTTTTGCGTTGCAGCAATTCCGCGACGGACAGTCGCGGCGGACGCTATACACTCCAGCCTCCGGCAGATCGTCTGCAGGCAGCGCGATCCGGCACCTCGAGGATGGGAGGAAGAGCATGAACGAAGCGCTGGCCAGTCCCGCTTTCGGCGAAGCCACTCTCAGCAATTGCGAGCGCGAGCTGATCCACCTCGCCGGATCAATCCAGCCGCATGGCGTTCTCCTGGTGGTGGACGAAGCGACGCAGCGGATCGTGCAGGCCACGGTCAACGCCGCCGAGTTCGTCGGGCTGGCGGCCGGCGAGTTGCTCGGACAGCCGCTGTCGCGCCTCGGCGGTGACCTGCCGCGGCGGCTGGAATCGATGCGCGTCAGCGACAGCCTCGACGAGCCGACGCCGCTGCGCTGCACGGTCGACGACGGCATTCGCGGGACTGCACTGGAAGGCACGCTGCATCGGCGTCAGGGCTGTCTGATCGTCGAACTCGAACGCCGCGACGGCGATACCGTGGTCGGCGGTCGTCGCTACGAGTCGACCCGGCCGATCGGCCACGCCGACGTGGCAGCGGCGGTCAAGAAGTTCAGCAGCGCGCTGAATCTGCCATCGCTGTCGAACGCCATCGTCAGCTGCGTGCGCGAGATGACCGGCTACGACCGGGTGATGGTCTACCAGTTCGATCCGGATGGTCACGGCGAGATCATCGCCGAGGCGCGCGAGCCGCGGCTGGAATCGCTGCTCGGCCATCACTATCCCGCCACCGACATTCCGCAGCGGGCGCGCGAGCTGTACATCCGCAATCGCGTGCGCGTGCTGGTCGATGTCCATTACGAGCCGGTGCCGCTGCTGCCGCGCACCTTGCCGTCCGGCGACGAGCTGGACATGTCGCTGTGCCACCTGCGCAGCATGTCGCCATTGCATCTGCAGTACCTGAAGAACATGGGCGTGACCGGCACGCTGGTGGTGTCGCTGGTGCGCGAGGGGCGGCTGTGGGGGTTGATCGCCTGCCACCACTATTCGCCGCGCTACGTGCCGTACGCGGCGCGCGCCGTGCTCGAACTGCTGGCGGAAGTGATCTCGACCCGGATCGCGGCGATCGAGAACTACGTGCAGTCGCAGGTCGAGGTGCTGGTCAAGCGGCTGGAACTGCGGCTGATCGAGGCGACGTCGACCGATGGCGACTGGCGGCAGGCGCTGTTCCGCAATCCGCGCACCTTGCTGACGCCGATCGATGCGACGGGCGCGGCGCTGTTCCACGACGGCGAGATCATGACCGCCGGCGATGTGCCATCGACGCCGGACCTGCGGGCGCTGATGCAGTGGGTCGGTTCGCAGACCTTCGATACCGTGTTCACCTGTTCCTCGGTCGTGCGCAAGAACCCGGCATTCGCGGCGATGGCACCGACGGCCAGCGGCGTGATGGCGGTGACCCTGTCGCCGTCGCGTCCGGATTACCTGATGTGGTTCCGGCCCGAGCAGCCCTGCGAATACACCTGGGCCGGTGATCCGGCGAAGCCGCTGATCAACGATGATCCGATGACGCTGTCGCCGCGGCGCTCGTTCGCGGCGTGGTCGGAAATCGTGCGCGGCACGGCCGCACCGTGGACGCGCGCCGAAACCGTGCTGGCTCGGGCGATCGGCCACTCGCTGTCGGACATCATCCTGCAGATCCAGGCGGTGCGGCTGCTGATTGCCCAGCATCAGCTCGATCTGGTGCGCTCGCAGGTCGGCAACTCGAAGGATCCGGTGGTGATCGCCGATCCGGCCGGCCGCATCCTGTTCTCGAACGAAACCTTCCAGCGTCTGCCCGGCAGCCCGGCGGCGCAGCTGCAGACGCTCGACGATCTCGCCGGCCTGTTCGTCGAGCCCGAGGAAGTGCGCGCCATGCTGTGGCGGCTGCAGCGCGAGCGCCTGGGCTGGCGCGGCGAGGTGTCGCTGGTGACTGCCGGCATCGAAGCGCTGCCACTCGCGGCGCGGGCCGATGTCGTGGCCGGGCAGGGCTCGTCGATTCTCGGCTTCATCCTGATCCTGACCGACCTCACCGCGCGCAAGCGTGTCGAGTCGGCCCGGCGGCACTTCGAAAGCGCGATCCTGCAGACCGAGCGCAGCGAATCGCTGCAGTCGCAGGGCGGCAGTCCGCTGCGCGAGCCGGACGAGGTCATGGCCGCGATTCTCGCCAATGCCAATGTCGCCGCGATGGAGATTGCCGACGCCGCCAGCGAAAGCGGCGTGGCGCCGCTGCTGGAGGAACTGGAAGTTTCGGCCCAGCGCGCGGCGGCGCTGTATCGCCAACTGCGCAGCTACGTTCGCGGCGACTAGCCGCCGACGCGCGCGATCAGGCCGCCGCCAGCGCTTCGAACAGCTCGGCATGCAGGCGAAAGCTGCATTGCGCTTCGTGCACGATGGCGTCGAGTTCCGCTTCCGGCAGCACGATGTGATCGAGCCCGGCGCGAAACGCCGCGGCCAGCGCATCGACGCCGGGCGCGGCGAATTCGTGGAAGCGCGTGCCGTCGCCGGTTTCCGGCAGCCGCAGCGCAGCGCGCGCGATGCGCCGCAGAATCTGCCCGCCGTTGAGATCGCCGAGATAGCGCACGTAGGCGTGCGCCACGAGTTTCGACGGCGCCTCTGCCGCCAGCGCCTGCAGGTGCGCGGCGTAGCGCCGTGCCGGCGTCGTCAGCGGCAAGGCGGTCTGCCAGCCGCTGCCGTGCAGATGATCGAGATCGGCTGCAAGCGCGGCACTGCGCGCCAGCGCCGGACTGTGGATGGCCTCGATCGCCGGAGACTGCCGGTGCTCGGTCAGGGCGGCTTCAAGGCTGGAATAGATCGCGTGCAGGTTGCGCAGCAGCAGGCAGTAGCGCTCGCGGCTGATCGTGCCGCGCAGGAAGGCCGGCATCATCCCGCTGCGTTCGACCTCGCGATGCAGCGCGTGGGTGCCGAGCTTCAGGCGATCGGCCAAGCTCACTGGCGACAATCCGGCCCACGGGCCGCGCGCGCGATGCGGGTTCGCGCGCGAGTGTCCAGTTTGCAATCGTGCGGTATCAACAGAAATTGACACTGGTCAGGAAACGGGTTTGCTAAGCTCGCCAACACGCTCTTTTCCTTTCAGTTTTGCGCCGAGGATAGCCTGCCCATGGCTCAGCCGTTCCCGTTTTCCGCGATCGTCGGCCAGGACGAGATGAAGCTGGCGCTGCTGATCGCGGCGGTCGATCCGTCGATCGGTGGCGTCATGGTGTTCGGTGATCGCGGCACCGGCAAATCGACCGCCGTGCGTGCGCTCGCCGCGCTGCTGCCGCCGATGGAAGCGGTGATCGGCTGCCCTTATCACTGTGCGCCGGATGACCGCAGCGAAGCCTGCGCCGAAAGCCTCGCGAAGCTCGGCAACGCCCGGAAGAAGACCCATCTCGTGCCGGTGCCGGTGGTCGACCTGCCGCTCGGCGCGACCGAAGACCGCGTGGTCGGCGCGCTCGATCTGGAGAAGGCGCTGTCGCAGGGCGTCAAGGCCTTCGAACCGGGCCTGCTGGCGCGCGCCCACCGCGGCTTCCTGTATGTCGACGAGGTCAATCTGCTCGAAGACCATCTGGTCGATCTGCTGATCGATGTCGCCGCCAGCGGCGAGAACGTGGTCGAGCGCGAAGGCCTCAGCGTGCGCCATCCCGCGCGCTTCGTGCTGGTGGGCAGCGGCAATCCGGAAGAGGGCGAACTGCGGCCGCAGTTGCTCGATCGCTTCGGCCTGTCGGTCGAGGTCGGCACGCCGAAGGATCTGGCGTCGCGCGTCGCCGTCGTCCGCCGCCGCGATGCCTTCGAGCAGGATCGCACCGCCTTCATCGAAAGCTGGAAGAAGGACGATGACAAGGTGCGGCGCCGCATCGTCAGCGCCCGCAAGCAACTGGCGAACCTCGTGGTCAGCGATGCGCTGCTCGAGAAATCGGCCGAGCTGTGCCTCGCGCTCGGCACCGACGGCCTGCGCGGCGAACTGACGCTGATGCGCGCTGCGCGGGCACTCGCCGCACTCGATGGCGCCAAGACCGTGACCGTCGAGCACCTGAAGCGCATCGCGCCGCCGGCACTGCGCCACCGCCTGCGACGCAATCCGCTCGACGATGCCGGCAGCAGCGTCCGCGTCGACCGCGCGATCCAGCACGTGTTTGCCGCGAGCTGATGCGCGCACGGACCGGCAGCCGGTGAAACTGACCGAGCAGGACCGCACGCGCTGGGCCGATGCCGCGACGGCGGCGACCCTGTTCGCGGTCGATCCGGCCGGGCTCGGCGGCGTGCTGCTGCATGCCTTGCCGGGGCCGGTCCGCGAGCGCTGGCTGGGCCTGGTGCACGGCCTGCTGCCGGCGGGCACGCCGTGGCGGCGGGTGCCGCTGAACATCAACGATGGCCGCTTGCTCGGCGGGCTCGATCTGTCGGCCACCCTGTCCGCGGGCCGGCCGATCGCCGAACGCGGCCTGCTGGCCGAAGCCGATGGCGGCGTCGTGGTGCTGGCGATGGCCGAACGCGTGTCGACCGGCATGGCCGCGCGGCTCGCCGCAGCGCTGGACGACGGCGAACTGCGCATCGAGCGCGAAGGGCTGGCGCAGGTCGTCGCTGCCCGCATCGGCGTCATCGCGCTCGATGAAGGCATCGAGCCGGATGAAGTCGTGGCGCCGGCGCTGGTCGACCGTTTCGCGTTCCTGGTCGACCTGCACGACCTGCGCGGCATCGATGAAGGTCTGGAGCTGCCGGCGCCGGACACCATCGCCGCCGCCCGTGCGCGGCTGGCGCAGGTGCAATTGCCGGAAGCGCTGATCGAAGCGCTGTGCGGCACGGCACTGGCCCTCGGCATTCCGGGTCTGCGCGCGGTGCAGCAGGTGGCGCGCGCCACGCGGGTCATCGCCGCACTCGAAGGTCGCGACCTTGCGACCGAGGAAGACGCGTCGATCGCCGGGCGTCTGGTGCTGGCCCCGCGCGCCACGCAGGTGCCGCAGCGCGAAGCGCCGCCGGAACCGCCGCCGGACGCCGAAGCACCACCTGAACCGCCGCCCGAGCCTCCGCCGGAACAGCCACCCGAACCCGATGCGCCGCCCGAACCGCCGCCGGAAGGCGAGGACAGCGAGAAGGACAACGAGCCGCCGCCGTTCGACCTCGAAAAGGCGATCGAGGACATGATCCTCGAAGCGACCAAGGCCGCGATCCCGCCGAATCTGCTGGCGCAGTTGCAGGCCGGTGCCGCGAAAACCGGCAAGGCGAGGGCGTCCGGCAAGTCCGGCGCGGTGCAGAAGCTGGCGGCCCGCGGCCGACCGGCCGGCGCGCTGCGTGGCGAGCCGCGCGCCGGCTTGCGGCTCAGCGTGATCGATACCCTGCGGGCCGCGGCACCGTGGCAGCGCCTGCGCCAGCGCGAACTGGCCACGCGTCCGCCGAGTCCGTTCCCGACGCCGAAAGTGCTGGTGCGGCGCGAGGATTTCCATGTCACCCGGCTGCAGCAGAAGCGCGAGACGACGACGATTTTCGTCGTCGATGCCTCCGGCTCGTCCGCGATGAACCGGCTGGCCGAAGCGAAGGGCGCAGTCGAACTGCTACTGGCCGATTGCTACGTGCGGCGCGATCGCGTTGCCATCATCGGCTTTCGCGGCACCACGGCCGACGTGCTGCTGCCGCCGACGCGCTCGCTGTCGCGGGCCAAGCGCAGTCTCGCCGGCCTGCCGGGCGGTGGCGGCACGCCGCTGGCCACGGCACTCGATGCCGCGATCGAACTGGCCGATGCCGTCGCCCGCCGCGGCGAAACGCCGGGCATCGTGCTGCTGACCGACGGCCGCGCCAATGTCGCGCGTGACGGCACCGGCGGTCGCGCCAAGGCCGAGGACGATGCGATGGCCGCTTCGCGCCGCCTGCGCGCGGCCGGCTTCGCGACGCTGTTCGTCGACACCTCGCCGCGGCAGCAGCCGGTGGCGCAGCGACTGGCGTCCGAAATGCGCGCAACCTATCTGCCGCTGCCGTCGGCCGATGCCCGCACCCTGTCGAGCGCCGTGCGCGCCGTCGGTCCCGGCAGTCGCTGAACGCTGCGCGAGCGCCGTGTCCGCCCCTGAATTCTCCGCAATCCCCTGACATCCATGCCGAATCGCGAT
Organism: Nevskia sp.; assembly: GCF_021732705.1. Classification (GTDB taxonomy): domain Bacteria; phylum Pseudomonadota; class Gammaproteobacteria; order Nevskiales; family Nevskiaceae; genus Nevskia. Next base: position 235,169 of record NZ_JAKFUM010000006.1, read on the forward strand.
ATCGCAAACCCTGCGGGTGGTGGTCGATGAGCGCTGCGTCCGAGCCGCCGATCGAACCTTCCTTCGAGCCGAGCATCGAGGACTGGGCCCGCCGTGCGCTGCAGCGCTGGCCGAATGTGCCGCATCTGTATGGCTGGCTGCGGCTGGATCGCCGCGGTCGCTGGCTGATCCGCGGCGAGCTGATCACCCGGCCGCAGATCATCGAGACCATCGCCGCCAACTACGCCTTCGATGCCCGCGGCTGCTGGTACTTCCAGAACGGACCGCAGCGCGGCTACATGGCTCTGGATGCCGCGCCGCTGATCCTGTCCGCCCCGGCCGACGGCGATGCGCTGGATACCCATCTGGCCAAGCCGGCCGGCAAGGTTTCGCGCGTGGCGCTCGATGAAGGCGGCGGGCTGTGGATGGTCACGCAGCGCGGTCCCGGCTGGCTGACCGACCGCGATCTCGACTGGGCACTGGCGCGGATCTCGACCACCGACGGCACGAACCTCGACGAGGCGATGGCGCAGGCGCTGGCGCAGCCCTCCGGTAGCGCCACGCGGCTGCAACTGACGCTCGACGGCGCGGCGATTCCGATCGAGCGCCTCGACGAACGCGATGTGCCGGCGCATTTCTATTTCGTCACCGAGCCGACCGCGTCGACGCCCTGACGGTCGGCCGGCGCTGACCAGATCGCTGCCCGACCGCGGCGATCCGGCGCGCGCCGCATTTTTGTCGCGACCGTTTCCGGGCGGTCCGCGACAAGCCTGAGTCAATTTCTCGTCTTCGGCACAAGCTACTGATCCCGCTGCAGTTTCGGACTCCAGTGGGCGTGGCACATGGCTTGCTCCCTCGCCTGCGAAACCCGCAGACGAGATTGCCCGCATGTCCACCGCCGAAGCCGCCGCACCGCCGAAGTCGAAGAAGACCCTGTTCATCATCATCGGTGCCGTCGTGGCGTCGGCGGCGATCTCCGGCGGCGCCGTGTTCTTCCTGACGCCGAAGCATCCGGCGCCGGCGGCGGCTGCCGAAGGCGAGGGCGAATCCGCCGAGGCGGCACCGGCCGAGCACGGCGAAGCGCCGAAGCCCGAGCACGGCGGCGGGGGCGAAAAAGCCAAGGGCGGCAAGCACGGTGGCAGCAGCTACTACCCGCTGACGCCGGCCTTCGTCGTCAATCTGAGCGGCGACGACACCTCGCACTTCCTGCAGGTCGAAATGGAATTGCAGGTCTCCGGCGCCGCCACCGAGGACGCGCTGAAGCAGCACAACCCGCAGATCCGCAATTCGGTGCTGATGCTGCTGAGCCAGCAGTCCGCGGCCGATGTCGCATCGCGCGAAAGCAAGGAAGCGCTGCAGGCCAAGGTGCTGGCCGAGATCCAGCGGATCCTGACCAAGGAGACCGGCAAGGCCGGTGTCGACGCAGTGTTCTTCACCAGCTTCGTCATGCAGTAAGCGCGGCCCGACCGACCGGACGACTCCCATGCAAGACCTGCTTTCCCAAGACGAGATCGACGCCCTGCTGCATGGCGTCGACAGCGGCAAGGTCGAGACCGAAGCGCCGCCGCCCGCGCCGGGCGAAGCACGCAGCTTCAATTTCGCGACCCAGGACCGCATCGTCCGCGGCCGCCTGCCGACGCTGGAGATGATCAACGAGCGCTTCGCGCGCCTGTTCCGCATCGGCCTGTTCAACATGCTGCGGCGTTCGCCGGAGCTGTCGGTCGTCGGCATCGAGATGGCGAAGTTCAGCGAATACACGCACTCGCTGCTGGTGCCGACCAGCCTGAATCTGGTCCGGGTCAAGCCGCTGCGCGGCACGGCGCTGTTCATCTTCGAGCCGCGGCTGGTGTATTCGGTGGTCGAGAACTTCTTCGGCGGTGACGGCAAGGTTCACACCCGGATCGAAGGCCGCGAATTCACGCCGACCGAGATGCGCGTGGTCCAGCTGCTGCTGAAGCAGGCGTTCCACGATCTGCAGGAAGCCTGGTCGCCGGTGATGGACCTCGACTTCGAATACCTGAATTCCGAAGTCAATCCGCACTTCGCGAACATCGTCAGCCCGTCGGAAATCGTCGTCGTGTCGCGCTTCAAGATCGAACTCGAAGGCGGCGGCGGCGATCTGCACATCACTTTCCCGTACTCGATGATCGAGCCGATCCGCGATCAGCTCGATACCGGCCTGCAGTCCGATCGGGTCGAGAAGGACGAACGCTGGAGCCAGAACCTGCGCGAGCAGCTGCAGGACGCGGAAGTCGAGATCGGCAGCCAGCTGGCCAGCCTGACCGTCAGCGTCCGCGAGCTGATGCAGCTGAAGCCGGGCGACGTGCTGCCGCTGAAGCTGCCGAAGACCATCGAGCTGTGCGTCGAGGACATGCCGGTGTTCAAGGGCACGTTCGGCACCTCGCAAGGCAAGAACGCCGTGCGCATCACCGAAGTGATCCGCCGCGGCCAGCGCAGCAACGCGCTGCACTGACGCCGCTTCGACACGCGATCCCATGACCGACCACCCCATTCCGAATTCCGCACCCGAAACCGCCCGCGAGCCCGATCCCATGACCACCCCGCAGAACGGCAGCAACAAGGACTACACCCGCGCCAGCTTCCAGAATCTGGAAGGCTCCGCCGCGAACGCCGGCGGCCTCGGCAACGAGTTCAACCTCGACGTCATCCTCGATGTCGCGGTGACGCTGTCGATGGAAGTGGGCCGCGCCCGCATTCCGATCCGCAACCTGCTGCAGCTCAATCAGGGCTCGGTGGTCGAACTCGAGCGCGCCGCCGGCGAGCCGCTGGACGTCTACGCCAACGGCACCTTGATCGCGCACGGCGAAGTGGTGGTGGTCAACGAGAAGTTCGGCGTCCGGCTCACCGATGTCGTCAGCCCGGCGGAACGCATCCGCAAGCTGAAGTAGCCCCGAGCGCCATCGCCCCCAATGGCTCTCTCCATGGCTCCTTCAGTTGCCCTGTCGACCGCTGCGTCGACGTCGTCTTCATCCGCCGCTGCCGCGGCCTTGCCCGGGCTTGGCCAGACCGCGCTGTCGCTGATCGTGGTGCTCGGCCTGATCTTCGCGCTGGCCTGGGTGCTGAAGCGCCTGCAGGGCGTGCGCACCGGTGGTCCGGCCAACCTGCGCATCCACGGCGGCCTGCAGGTCGGCGCCAAGGAAAAGGTGCTGCTGATCGAAGCCGGCGGCACGCATCTGCTGATCGGCGTTTCGGCCAGCGGCGTCAGCACGCTGCATGTCTATCCGGAAGCGCCGGCGATGGCGGCTGCCGAGGTTCCGTCGGCCGGCAGCGGCCAGCCACCGATGGCGACGGCCTTTGCCGAAGCGCTGAAGCGCGCCCTCGGTCAGCAGGTGAAGTCATGAGTCGCCGCCTGCTGCCGCGCGCGGCATCCGCAGCGACGCTACTGCTGGCGATGGTGGCCCCGATGGCCGAGGCCGCCGGCCTTCCGGCACTGAATGTCAGCCCCGCTGCCGGCGGTGGCCAGAACTACAGCTTGAGTCTTCAGGTGCTGATCCTGATGACGGCGCTGACCCTGCTGCCGGCCGGCCTGCTGGCGATGACAGCGTTCACCCGCATCGTCGTCGTGCTCGGCCTGTTGCGTCAGGCCCTCGGCACCGGTGCCACGCCGTCGAACCAGATCCTGATCGGCCTGTCGCTGTTCCTGACCTTCTTCGTCATGCAGCCGGTGTTCGAGAAGGTCTACGACGATGCCGCCAAGCCCTATCTCGACGGCCAGATGGCGTTCGAGCCGGCGCTGGCGGCGGCGGCCAAGCCGATGCGCGGCTTCATGATGGCGCAGACCCGCGAGGCCGATCTGATGACCTTCGCCAAGATCGCCGGCAGCGGCCCGTACAACACGCCGGACGACGTGCCGTTCGCGGTGCTGGCCAGTGCCTTCCTGACCAGCGAGCTGACCACCGCGTTCCAGATCGGCTTCCTGCTGTTCATTCCGTTCGTGATCATCGATCTGGTGATCGCCAGCGTGCTGATGAGCCTCGGCATGATGATGCTGAGCCCGGTGATCATCTCGCTGCCGTTCAAGCTGATGCTGTTCGTGCTGGTCGATGGCTGGTCGCTGGTCATGGGTACGCTCGCGGCCAGCTTCGTCACCGGTTGAATCGGCGATGACTCCCGAAACGGTATTGACCATCGGCAGTCAGGCACTGCAGCTGGTGCTGATGCTGGCAGCGCCGCTGCTGCTGACTGCACTCGCCGTCGGCGTGCTGATCGGCGTGTTCCAGGCGGCCACGCAGATCAACGAGCAGACCCTGAGCTTCATCCCGAAGCTGCTGGCGACGGCCGCCGTGCTGGTGTTCACCGGGCCGTGGATGCTGCGGCTGCTGACCGAGTACACCAAGCGGCTGTACGACAGCATTCCCGCGCTGATTCACTGACGCCAGCGCCATGACGTTTTCCGACGCGCAGGTGCTGGGCTGGATCGAAGCCTGGTTCTGGCCGCTGGTGCGCATCGGCGGCGTGCTGGCCACCGCTCCGGTGCTCGGCGCCCGCGTGGTGCCGGCGCGCATCCGCGTCGCGCTCGCCGTGCTGCTGACCTTGGCGCTGGCGCCGATGCTGCCGGAAGCGCCGCTGATCGAGGCTTTCACCGCCGCGTGGTGGTTCGAGACCGTCAAGCAGCTGCTGATCGGGGTCGCGATGGGCTTCGTGCTGATGCTGGTGTTCGAAGCGGTGGTGCTGGCCGGCGAACTGACCGCCTACGGCATGGGCCTGAGCTTTGCGCAGCTGGTCGACCCGCTGCGTGGCGCCGGCACGCCGGTCGTGGGCCAGCTGCTGATGATCGCCGGTACCCTGCTGTTCCTCGCGAGCGGCGGGCATCTTCGGCTGATCGAGGCGCTGGCGACGAGCTTCCAGACGATGCCGGTCGGCACGCCGGGGTTCGATCTCGACGCCTTCCACATGCTGGCACTGTGGGGCGGGCAGCTGTTCGTCGGCGGCGTGCAGATCAGCCTGCCGGTGGTGATCGCGCTGCTGCTGGTCAATCTCGCGTTCGGCGTCATGAGCCGCTCGGCGCCCGCGCTGAGCGCGATGTCGGTCGGCTTTCCGATCGCCCTCGCTGCCGGCCTGCTGCTGCTGCGCTTCAGCCTGCCGACGCTTCAGGCGGTGATGGAACAGCTGCTTGATCAGGCGTTTGCCCTGATCGGACAGTTGATCGCGCAGCCGACGGCGGGAGGCGGCGATGTCTGATTCCGCCGAAGAGAAAACCTTACCGGCCACCGAAAAACGCAAGCGCGAAGCCCGCGAGAAAGGCCAGGTTCCGCGTTCGCGCGAACTGACCACGGCGGTGGTGATGGGCGCAGGCGCGGCCCTGATGGCAAGCCTCGGCGGCAGCATCGGCAGTCAGGCCCAGGCGCTGCTGCGCAACGGCCTGAGCTTCGATGCCGCAGCCCTCACCGATCCATCGCGGATGCCGGCCCTGCTCGGCAGCACGCTGGCGGCCGCGCTGGTGATCGTCGCCCCGATCCTGTTCGCGACGCTGCTGGCCGCGCTGCTGGCGCCGATGCTGATCGGCGGCTGGAACTTCAGCCTGCAGGCAATCCAGCCCGATCTGAACCGGCTGAACCCGATCACCGGCTTCGGCCGCATGTTCTCGTCGAACAGCTTGGTCGAACTGGCCAAGAGCCTCGCCAAGTTCTGCCTCGTCGGTCTGGTCGCCGGGCTGTCGTGGTGGGGTTCGCGCGGGGAACTGCTGGGGCTCGGTACCGAAGCCAGCCATCAGGCGATCGGCCACGGCCTGTCGATGGTCGTGCATACCTTCGTCTGGATGGTGGCCGCACTCGGCCTGATCGCGGCGATCGACGTGCCGTGGCAGCTGTGGAGCTACTACAAGCAACTGAAGATGTCGCGGCAGGAAATCCGCGAGGAATACAAGCAGAGCGAAGGGCGCCCCGAGGTCAAGGGCCGCATCCGCCGCATGCAGCAGGAGCTGAGCCAGCGCCGGATGATGGACAAGGTGCCGCAGGCCGATGTCATCGTCACCAACCCGACGCACTACGCCGTGGCGCTGCAGTACAGCGCCGGCAAGATGCGTGCGCCGAAGGTCATCGCCAAGGGCGTCGATACCGTCGCCTTCGCCATTCGCGAACTCGGCCGGCAGCATGGCATCACCACGATCGAGGCCCCGCCGCTGGCGCGTGCGCTGTACCGCGGCTGCGATCTGGAAGAAGAGATTCCCGCGCCGCTCTACGCCGCCGTGGCGCAGGTGCTGACCTATGTCTATCAGCTGAAGGCCTGGCGCGGCGGCAACCGTCCGCTGCTGCCGAAAGTCGGCGACGTGCCGGGTGGCGAACCCGATCCGGAGCCGGATGGCGGCGTTGCACCGGCAGGCGCGGCCGCGACCGACGAAGCGCCGGACCGCTGACGCCGGGCAGCGGCTGCGGGCAGCGGCTCCGGGCATCGCCTCTCGTGTCTCGCCTCCCGCACCTCGCGCGGTCGATCGACGCTGGCGATCGGCACGACGTTCACACACGGAAACGGCACGCCGGTCGGGAACGAAACCTGCAGGCAGGGCAGAGTCCGCCAGATTCGCGTCACCTGGCGCCATCTGGGTAGTGATGGGGACTACGGAACGGAGCGCCAGGGATGAAGGTTTGGGCACATAGCCGCCTGATCGATGTCGATGCCCGCGATGCCTTGGCCGACCGTCAGCGCATCGTCGTGCTCGCGTCGGCGATCGTCGGCGTGATCTGCCTGCTGACCAGCCACAGCCTCGGTCAGCATCCGGGCGTCCAGCCGTGGGAAGTCGTGCCGTTCGCACCCGCAGGCATGCTCCTGCTGCTGAACGCGCTGCTGGTTCAGCGCGGTGTCCTGAGCTATCCCGCCGCCAGTGCGATCTTGCTGGCGATCACCGCGGCGCTGCTGCTGTTTCGCATCGTCATGCTGTTCGTCGACGACACCTTCGAAGACCCCGGGCAGGGCATGTTCATGCCGGTGTTCGCGTACTACGGCGTGCTGCCGCTGCTTCTGGTGATCCTGCTGCCGTATCCGTTGTCGGCCCGCTACGGCGCCGCTGCCTGGGCGGTCTTCGCGACCGTCACCACCGTTGGCCTGCTGCCGCACGCCGATGACCAGCCGCGTCGTAAGTTCCTGGCGGCAACCCTGATCTATGTCTGGTTCGGCCACGGCCTGCTGACCGCGCTGCTGTTCGACTGGGCCCGGCAGCAGAAGAATCTCGTCGCAGCCTATTTCCGGCTGGCGGCGATGGAACGCGAGAGCCGCACCGCGATGGCGGAAAGCGAGCAGCGCTTCCGCTCGGTCTACGAGAACGCCACCGTCGGCATCGGTCTCGTCGGCACCGACGAATGCTGGATCGAGGTCAACAGCCGGATGGCCGAGCTGACCGGCTATCCGATCGACGAACTGCAGGGGCAGCCGCTGCGGCAGCTGTTGCCGGTCGATGAGCGCGAGCTGCGCTGTGATCGCGGACGGACGCTGTTCGCCGATCAGCACAACCGCGAGGGCTACTCGGTCGAGCGGCGCTGGCGGCGCAAGGACGGCAGCGAGCGCTGGCTGCTGCATCAGGTTCGTCGGCTGTCGGTCGACGCGGCGAAGGTGCCGGCGCTGCTGGTCATGTCGATCGACATCACCGATCGCGTCGTGGCCAAGCAGGTGGCCGCCGAACATGAACGGGTACGCGAATTCCATTTCACCAACACGCCGCTGGCGGTGATCGAATGGACACCGGACATGCGCGTCAAGCGCTGGTCGGCACGGGCCGAGACGATGTTTGGCTGGCCTGCGAATGAAATCGTTGGCAAAGGCGTTGCCGACTGGCATTTCGTGCATGACGACGATATCGACTCGGTGCTCCGCGTCGTCCACCACATGACCTTTGGCCGCGAAACGCAGATCACCAGCAGCAATCGCAACTACCGGCGCGATGGCACGGTCGTCTGGTGCCAGTGGCACAACTCGATCCTGCGTGACGACAGCGGTCGCGCGACCTCGCTGATCAGCCTGGTGCAGGACGTCACCGAGCAGAAGCTGGCGATGGCGGCGCTCGACCAGTCGGAACGCAAGCTGCGCGGCTTCTTCGAGCAAGCCGCCGTCGGCATGGCGCTGCTCAATGCCGATGGCACGTGGAACACCGTCAACCAGCGGCTGTGCACGCTGACCGGCTACGCCCGCGAAGCGCTGCTGACGATGGACCACCGCGCGATCACCGTGCCGGAGGACATCGAACTCGACCGCCAGCAGGCGGCAGCACTGATCAACGGCGAGATCGATGGCTACGAGATCGAGAAGCGCTACCTGCACAAGCGCGGCTCGATCATCTGGGTCAAGGTCACCGCGACGCGCATGGTGCTGGCGCCGGATCAGCCGGCGCTGTACGTCGCCGTGGTCGAGGACATATCCGAGCGCAAGCGCGCCGAGTCGGTGGTGCGCCAGCTGGCGACCGACCTCGAACGCAAGGTCAGCGAACGCACGGCGCAGTTGCAGCATTCGATGCGCAACTGGGCGCGGCGCAATCAGGAGCAGCGCGTGCTCGGCGACATGATGACCCGGTTGCCGGAGGCGGGGACGCTCGAGGAATCCGGCCAGATCATCGAGCGGTTCGTGCCGACGATCTTCAAGCATTACGGCGGCGCGATCTGGCTGTCGGACGGCAACGGTTCCAGCCTGTCGCTGCTCGCGCAGTGGGGTTGCATCGGCACCGCGCCCAGCACGATGCGCTGCAGCGACTGCGAGGCGATCCAGATCGGCGAAGTGCTGCGCATCGACGATCCGGAGCATCCGACGCTGTGCGCGCATCTGCAGGACTCGCACGTCGCCCAGTCGCTGCGTCCGCACACCTGCGCGCCGATCATGGCGCTTGGCCAGACCATCGGCCTGCTGCACCTGGAGTGGAGCGAGGGCTTGCAGGCGGAAATCATGCCGCCGGATCCGGTGACCGTGGCCAACTGCGTCAAGAAGATCGGCTTGGCCATCGGCAGTGTCCGGCTGCGCGAGGAATTGCGCCGGCAGGCCATCCGGGATCCGTTGACCGGTCTGTTCAACCGCCGCCACTTCGATACCGTGCTGCAGCGGCGAATCAACGAGCATCACCGGAACGGCCGCACGTTCTCGCTGCTGATGATCGACATCGATCACTTCAAGCGCATCAACGATCAGCATGGCCATCACGTGGGCGATGAAGTGCTGTGTGCGGTGGCGGAACTGCTGCTGCGGGTCGGCCGCGTCGATGAAGGCGCGTTCCGGCTCGGGGGCGAGGAGTTCGTGCTGCTGATCGAGGATACCGGGCCGGGGGTCGCCGCCGGCTGTGCCGAGCGGATGCGGCGCGAGGTTGAAGCGATGCCGGTTCCGGCTGGTGATCGCCGTCTGCCGCCGATCACGATCTCGATCGGCGTGGCGAGCTATCCGCGCGATGTCACGGCCACGGCCAGCCTGCTGCAGCGCGCCGACAGCGCGCTGTACACGGCCAAGCGCACCGGCCGCAATCGTGTCTGTCATGCCAGCGCCGCGAACGGCGGCGACGTCTCGGCGGTCCAGCCACCCGAGCGCTGAGCGGACAGGCACTCGGCCCATGCAACCCGCGTCAGCCGGCGAGGGCCGACTGACGCTGGACAGGGCCGTCGGCAGCGACGGCCCGGAATTCCGCCGATGCCTTACTGGTTCAGCGGCAGCGCCAGATCAACCAGCGTGATGCCGGAGGCCAGCGTGCCGATGCTGGACGCCACACCGCTCGAAAGGTCGACCGAGTACACCGCGGTACCGGTGGCCGTGGTCAGCGCCGCGAAGCCGGCATTGCCGACCGTCACGCCGGCGCGGTTCGAACGGGTGTAGATGTCGAAGCCGACGCGGCCGACGAGCGGGGTGGCCGCGCCGGTGGCATCGACCAGCAGCGCGCCGATGTTGGCCAGCACGCCCGCGTTCGGCGGCGCCTGCAGCGCGACGAAGCCGGTGGCGGCGTTGATGTCGAACAGCACGGTGCCGGTGGTGGTGGCCAGATCGTTGTTGGTGTACGCGGCACTGGCCACGCCCAGCGTCGTCACCGGCGGCACGGCGCCGTTGTTCAGCAGGCCGTCGGTCAGCGTGACGCCGCCGGCGTTGACGTTGTGACGCAGGTTCTGGCCGCTGTCGCTGACGATGCGCAGACGATCGGCGGCCGGGTTGAAGTCGACGCCGAAGCGGCTGCCCGCCAGCGGCGTCGACAGCGAGTTGACCCGCGTCGCGGTCGCGTTGCCGAGGTCGATCGTATAGACGCCGCCGCCGTTGCCGACGCCGTACAGCAGGCCGTCCTGAATGCGGAAGTCGATGCCGACGATCTGCGTGTCGGCCGCAGCGAGTCCGGCGATGACGCCGATTTCGCGGGTGGTCAGGCGCGGCGCGGCCGTGTTGAACGAGATCAGCCGCTGGTCGTCGGTCAGACCGATGACGCGCAGCGCGGCCGTGGTGGTCTGGGCATGGGCAATGGAAAGCAGGGAACCGGCCGCAGCAAGCGCGGCGGCAAACAGGGACTTCTTGAGCACGTGGAAACCTCGGGTCATGAATGAATGAAGCAGCGGGTCCGGGAACATTCGCGTTCCCATCCCGCACTGGCGTCTACGCGCCGCAGGTGACGGTAGGTGCAGATGAATCGAGATTTAATCTGTTGCCGCCGGCTCAGGAAAAAATTCGGAAAATCATCAATTTGCGAAAACCCCGAACCCGGCGGCCGATGCCGGGGTCAGCAGCGTCAGCGATGCCGGCAGCGAGCGCCGATGGCCGCCACGCGGCGGTCGATCGTCAGCACGCCCGGTTGATCGGCTCGACGCAGATTTGACGCGCCGCAAGACCGATTCGCCGTAGAACGGAACTTGCAGCCCGGCCTTCCGAGGATGTGCACCGGCATGTCCTGACCTTTCCGGAAGGACCGATGCCGAACGCGATCACCAGTCTGCTCCAGAACCTGCGCGGCCCCGACAGCGTCGCCCGCGGGCTGGGCGCGCCGCTGATGCTGATGGTCATCCTCGCGATGATCGTGGTGCCGCTCGCGCCGTTCGTGCTGGATCTGCTGTTCACCTTCAACATCGCGCTGGCGATCGTGATCCTGCTGGCCGTCGTCTACGTGATGCGGCCGCTGGAATTCAGCGCGTTCCCGACCGTGCTGCTGCTGGTCACCCTGCTGCGGCTGGCGCTGAACGTGGCGTCGACCCGCGTCGTGCTGCTGCATGGCCACGAGGGTGCCGCCGCGGCCGGCCACGTCATCGAGGCCTTCGGGCATTTCGTCGTGGGCGGCAACTACGCGATCGGCTTCATCGTGTTCGTGATCCTGACCCTGATCAACTTCATGGTCGTGACCAAAGGGGCGGAGCGCGTGTCCGAGGTCAGTGCGCGCTTCGTGCTCGATGCCTTGCCCGGCAAGCAGATGGCGATCGACGCGGATTTGAACGCCGGTTTGTTGACACGCGAGGAAGCCAAGGCGCGGCGCGAGGAAGTGCGCGAGGAAGCGGACTTCTACGGCTCGATGGATGGTGCCTCGAAGTTCATTCGCGGCGATGCCATCGCCGGCATCCTGATCCTGTTCATCAACATAGTCGGTGGCCTGTTCATCGGCACGATCAGCCACGGCCTCGGTTTCAGCGAAGCGCTGAAGAACTACACGCTGCTGACCATCGGCGATGGTCTGGTGGCCCAGATTCCGAGCCTGCTGATGTCGACCTCGGTGGCGATCCTCGTCACCCGCATGTCGAAGTCCGGGCGCATGGGCCAGCAGGTGATGACGCAGGTGTTTGCCGAGCCGAAGGTGCTCGGCGTCACCGCCGGTGTGCTCGGCCTGATCGGGATCATCCCGGGCATGCCGAACCTCGTGTTCCTGTCGCTGGCCGCGATCTGCGGCGGCATCGCCTACCTGGCCGCCCAGCGTGCCAAGCAGCGCGCCGCCACCGCGAAGAACCCGCCGGCGCCGGTTGTGGCACCCCCGCAGGAGCTGGGCTGGGACGACGTTACCCAGGAAGATCCGCTCGGGCTCGAAGTCGGCTACCGGCTGGTGCCGCTGGTCGATGCCAAGCAGGGCGGCGAGCTGATGGCGCGGATCAAGGGCGTGCGCAAGAAGCTGACGCAGGAGATCGGCTTCCTGATCCAGCCGGTGCACATCCGCGACAACCTCGAACTGAGCCCCAGCGCCTATCGCATCACGCTGCACGGCGTGCCGATCGCCAGCGGTCAGGTCTATCCCGACCGCGACATGGCGCTGAACCCGGGCCGCGTGTTCGGCACCGTCGAAGGCATCGCGACCAAGGACCCGACCTTCGGGCTGGATGCCGTGTGGATCGAACGCGGCGCCCGCGATCACGCCCAGACGCTGGGCTACACGGTGGTCGATCCGGCGACGGTGGTGGCCACGCACCTGTCGCAGATCATCAAGGACCACGCGCACGAGCTGCTCGGCTTCGATGAAGCCCAGGCGCTGCTCAACGCGCTGCAGAAATCGGCGCCGAAACTGGTCGAGGACCTGGTGCCGAAAGCGCTGCCGCTGGCCGTGTTCGTGCGCGTGCTGCAAAGCCTGCTGGCCGAGCGCGTGCCGATCAAGAACCTCCGCGGCATTGCCGAGGCACTGGCGGAGGCCGCGCCGCGCAGTCAGGAACCCGTCGTCCTCGCGAGCGCGGTGCGTGTCGCGTTGTCGCGCCAGATCGTTCAGGAAATCAATGGCTTGGAACCTGAGCTTCCGGTCCTGACCCTGGCTCCGCAACTGGAACGCGTCCTGCAAGACAGCCTGCAAGGAAGTGGCGCGGTGCTGGAACCGGGACTTGCCGAACGCATGCACCAGTCGCTGTCGGACCAGGTGCGGCGCCAGGCGCAGGCCGGACAACCCGCGGTGCTGCTGGTGCCGGCAGGACTCCGGCCGCTGCTGGCGAAGTTCACCCGCCAGTCGCTGCCCGACCTGCACGTGCTCGCCTACAACGAAGTTCCGGATTCAAAGCAGATCCGCCTGATCGGCGCCGTCTCCTGAGCCTCCGGTCGCGATGGAATCAAGAAGGAGTGGATGGCCGATGAAGATCAAGCGGTTCATTGCGAAGAACATGCGGGAAGCGATCCGCATGGTGCGCGACGAACAGGGCCCGGATTCGGTGATCCTGTCGAACCGGCGGGTCCAGGGCGGGATCGAAGTCGTCGCGGCGGTCGACTATGACGAAGCGCTGATGCAGCAGTCGCTGCGTCGCGCCGCCCAGCCGGCGGTTGCCGCACCGCCGCCGCCGCCGCCACCGCCGCCGCCGAAGCCGGAGCCGGTGGCCGCGTCGATGCCGTCGATCCGTTCGCCGCTGGAACTGCTGCTGGCCGAATTCGGCGAGCCGGACGCGATCGCGCCGGCAGTGGCCGCGCCGCCGGCACCGACGATGCAGATCGCCGCCACGCCGCCGATGACCGCCGCCATGGCCCAGCCGACGCAGATGGCCGGCAGCGTGCGGCCGGTGATGAGCAGCACGCAGGCCGCGTCGCTGATGCACGCGGTGTCCGGCAGCAATGCCGTGGCTGCGACGATGGCCTTGCCCAACGAATACCTCGAAATGCAGCGCGGCATGACCCGCGAACTGAGCGACATGCGCCGCATGATCGAGCAGCAGCTCGCCGGCCTCGCCTGGAACGATCTGCGCGCCAACCGCCCGCAGCGCTACGCCGTGCTGAAGACGCTGACCGATCTCGGTCTGGACACCGCACTCGCCCGCGAGATCGCCGACCAGTTGCCGGATGCGACCACCGAAGAACGGGCGCGCTTCCTGCCGCTGGGCCTGCTGGCTCGCCGCATTCCGGTGGCCAAGCACGATGTCGTGCTCGATGGCGGCATTCTCGCGCTGGTCGGCCCGACCGGCGTCGGCAAGACCACCACCATCGCCAAGCTTGCCGCGCGCTACGCCGAGCGCCACGGCCTGCGCGACATCGCGCTGGTGGCGATGGACCACTACCGGATCGGCGCGCAGGAACAGCTCTACACCTACGGCCGCCTGCTCGGCGTGCCGGTCTACACCGTGACGCCGCAGCAGAGCCTGCGCGACACGCTGGCCAAGCTCGCCGATCGCAAGCTGGTGCTGATCGACACCGTCGGCATGAGCCCGCGCGACGGCGCGCTGGTGCAGCAGATCGAGATGCTGGCCGACGCCAGCCCGCGCCTGAAGGCCTACCTGACCATCTCCGCGACCAGCCAGTCCGGTGATCAGGACGAAGTCGTGCGCCGCTTCGGCGGCGTGCAGTCGCCGGCCAATCCGGGCGGCCGTCTGGCCGGCTGCATCCTGTCGAAGCTCGACGAAACCTCGCGGATCGGCGGCGCGCTCAGCGTGGCCATCCGTCACCAATTGCCGCTGGCCTATGTCACCGACGGCCAGCGGGTTCCCGAAGACCTCCAGGTCGCTCGCGCCGATCAGCTCGTGATCCGCGCGCAGCAGCTGGCCCGCGCCACCCCGATGGAACTGGACGACGACATGATGGCCCTCAAGTTCGCATCGATGTTCGACGGCTCGACCGTCGGTTCCGCCCATGGCATCGCACCGACCGGAGCGAAGGCTCATGTCTAAGCCCCAGATGGCGGCGCTGCCGATCCTCGATCAGGCTGCCGGCCTGCGCAGCCTGAAGGCCGCGCAACCGGTCCGCGTGATTGCCGTGACCAGCGGCAAGGGCGGCGTCGGCAAGACCAATGTCTCGGTCAATCTGGCCGTCGCGCTGGCCCAGACCGGCAAGCAGGTGATGCTGCTCGACGGCGACCTCGGCCTGGCCAACATCGACGTCATGCTCGGCCTGCAGCCGAGCTACAACCTCGCGCACGTGCTGGACGGCAAGTGCACGCTCGAAGACACGATCATGACCGGCCCGGCCGGCGTGATGATCGTGCCGGCGTCCAGCGGCAAGCGCCATATGGCCGAGCTGAACTCGCTGCAGCACGCCGGGCTGGTGCAGGCGTTCTCCGAGCTGAACCGGCCGATCGACGTGCTGATCGTCGACACCGCCGCCGGCATCGCCGATTCGGTGATCACGTTCAGCCAGGCCTCGCAGGAAGTGATCGTCGTCGTCACCGGCGATCCGACCTCGCTGACCGATGCGTATGCGCTGATCAAGGTGCTGAACCGCGATCACGGCGTGGAGCGCGTGCAGGTGCTGGCCAACATGGTTCGCGATGCCAGCGAAGCGCAGAGCGTCTACGACAGCCTGCGCCGCGTTGCCGAGCGCTTCCTCGATGTCACGCTGAGCTTCATCGGCGGCATTCCGAGCGATGACTGGCTGAAGCGCGCCGTGCGCCGACAGCGCGCGGTGGTCGAGGCCTATCCGAACTGCCCGGCGTCGGAAGCGTTCCGCCAGCTGGCACGGCGCGCGGACAGCTGGGGCATGCCGAACGGCGCACGCGGCAATCTCGAATTCTTCGTCGAGCGGCTGGTGCAGCAACCGGCCGCCAACAGTCCGACCGGTGCCAGCGCACCGCGTCTCGCCGGCGTGGCCGTGCCATGAGCGCGCAACCGGCCTTGCTTGCCTACAGCGGCAGCGGCGCTGCCCGCACCAGCGTCAATGCCGAATCGGCGCTGGTGACGCAGCATCTGGAACTGGTCAAGCGCATTGCCTGGCATCTGGCGGCGCGGCTGCCGGCCAGCGTCGACATCGACGACCTGATCCAGGCCGGCGTCATCGGTCTGATCGAGGCCGCCCGTCACTACAGCGGCGATCGCGGCGCCAGCTTCGAAACCTACGCCGGCATCCGCATTCGCGGCGCGATGGTCGACGAGTTGCGTCGCGGCGACTGGGCGCCGCGCTCGGTGCATCGCCGCATGCGCGACGTCTCGGCCGCGATCCGCGCGATCGAGCAGGAAACCGGCCACGAGGCGCGCGATGCCCAGATCGCCGAAAAGCTCGGCGCGTCGTTGAGCGAGTACCATGAGATCGTCCGCGATGCCGTGCAGTGCCAGGTGCTGTCGATGCATGGCGCCAGCCACGACGACGAGGACGATCGCGACTACGAGGCGGTCGATCCGGCCGCCACGCCGGCCGATGTCGTCGAGCACGCCGATTTCATGCGCGCGCTGACGCAGGCGATCAGCGAACTGCCGGAGCGCGAAAAGCTGCTGATGGCGATGTACTACGACGAAGAGCTGAACCTGCGCGAGATCGGGCAGGTGCTCGACGTCACCGAATCCCGCGTCTGCCAGCTGCACGGGCAGGCGCTGCTGCGGCTGCGGGCGCGACTGAACGACTGGCGCGACGGCAAGACCGGCAGCGCCACCCCGCGCGCGCGCAAGTCCGCCACCGAATCCCGCTCGGCCCGCCGCACGCGGCTGACCACTCCCGAATCCCCGACCACCGCCAGCCTGGGCTGAACACATGGACAAGAACCTCCGCATCCTGATCGTCGACGACTTCTCGACGATGCGCCGCATCGTCAAGAACCTGCTCGGCGATCTCGGCTACACCAACACCGCCGAGGCCGATGACGGCAAGACCGCGTGGCCGATGCTGCAGGCCGGTGGCTTCGATTTCGTGGTCACCGACTGGAACATGCCGGGCATGACCGGCATCGACCTGCTGAAGGCGATCCGCGGCGACGACAAGCTGAAGGCGATTCCGGTGCTGATGGTCACCGCCGAAGCGCAGCGCGACCAGATCATCGAGGCGGCTAAGGCCGGCGTGAACGGCTACATCATCAAGCCGTTCACCGCGATCACGCTGAAGGAAAAGCTCGACAAGATCTTCCAGCGCTTCGAGCAGGCTGCCTGAGCCCTCGCCATGACCTTCAATCACGGAGTCATCGCATGAGCGCCGTCGTCGTCAGCCTGCCGATGCGTGCCGCCGAACGCGACAGCACGATCCCGGATCGCAGCGAATACGTCTCGCGCCTGCGCGAGATCCTGTCGGCGCTTGAAGCCGACGACCAGCCGCTGTTCGAAGCGCGGCTGAACCAGCTGATGCGAATCCGCGAGGAAGGCCTGTTCGTCAACCTGGCCAAGCTGACGCGCGAACTGCATCAGGCGGTGAAGGAAATGAACTTCGACGAGCGCCTGCAGCAGCTCGCCGGCAGCGAGATTCCCGACGCCTGCGTGCGCCTCGACTACGTCGTGAAGATGGGCGAGGACGCCGCGCACAACACGCTCGATCTCTGCGATGCCAGCCGCGGCCTGCTGGAACGCCTGAACGGCTGCGTGACGCAACTCGATGTCGTGCGCGAGCGGCTGCCGCGCGAAGCCAGCCAGCCGATCAAGGGCCTGACGCTGGCCAACGAGATCGAGCGGATCGAGGGCGAGATCAAGGACATCGGTCAGAGCCTGCGCGGCAACGTCACGGCGATTGCCCAGGCCCAGGAATACCAGGACCTCAGCGGTCAGGTGATCCGCCGCGTGATCGCGCTGGTCCACAACATCGAAGGCGCGCTGATCAAGCTGCTGCGCGCCACCAATGAAGGCGTGCGGCCGAGCGGTGCCACCGCGCCGATCGCGAGCGGCGAACTGCAAGGGCCGGTGGTGCCGGGCCTTGCCGGCGGCGGTGCCAGCCAGGAAGACGCCGATGCCCTGCTGGCCGAACTCGGCTTCTGATCGGACACGCATCGACGCACAGGCAGCAGGCGGGTTTCCGCGCCCCCACGGAACCACCAGGACAACACGATGAACGGTGTAGATGACGATATCCGGGCCGACTTTCTGACCGAGGCGGGCGAGCTGGTCGAACGACTCGGCGAGCAGCTGGTCGATCTGGAGCGCAGCCCGGATGATCGCGAGCTGCTGAATGCCGTGTTCCGCGCCTTTCACACCGTGAAGGGTGGCGCCGGCTTTCTCGGCCTGAAGGCGATGGTCGACCTGTGCCACGTCGCCGAAGAAGTGTTCGGCGTGGTGCGCGCCGGCACCCGCAAGCTCGACGCGAACCTGATGGACGCGACGATGCAGTCGGTCGACCAGATCCAGTCGATGCTGGCCGACGTCGCCGCCGGTGGCGATCCGTCGCCGGCACCGGCGAGTCTGCTCGATGCCCTGCGCGCCAGTGCCGCAGCGCCGCCCGCCCAGCCGGCAGCGGTGTCGGTGGTGCCGGCGCCGGTGGCGGAATCGCCGACGCCGACGCGCAAGGCGGCGCCGAAGAAGAAGGCGCGCGGGAAGTCGAAGACCGCGACGGCCCCGACGGCCCCGGCTGCCGATTCAGGCTCGATTTCCGAGGACGAGTTCGAAGCGCTGCTCGACGCCCTGCACGGCGGTGCTGCCCCGGGCACGGTGGCCAAGCCCGCGGAGGCTGCCCCGCCGGCCGCACCGGACACCAACACGATCACCGAAGACGAATTCGAAAAGTTGCTGGACCTGTATCACGGTGGTGCGGCGCCGGGGGCGGCGTCTCCTGCCGTGATGCAGGGTTTTGATTCCGCGATACCGGCTGCATCGCCCGGCGAAGCCGTGCCCGCGCCGCCGGCCGCTGCCTCGACGGCTGCGCCGAAGCCGATGCCGCCGGCGCACCCGGTGTCGCCGCCGGCGGCGGCATCGGCCGCCACGGCCGAAACGACGGTGCGCGTCGATACCGTGCGCCTCGATCAGATGATGAATCTGGTCGGCGAGCTGGTGCTCGTGCGCAATCGCCTGAAGACCCTGCGCGCGCGCAATGCGACGCCGGAGGCGTACGGCAAGGTCGTCGGCGAGCTGGACCACATCACCCGCAGCCTGCAGTCGGCGGTGATGAAGATCCGCATGCAGCCGATCAAGAAGGTGTTCTCGAAGTTTCCGAAGCTGGCACGGGACGTTGCGCGCGGACTTGGCAAGCAGGTCGATGTCGAGCTGATCGGCGAAGACACCGATCTCGACAAGAACCTGGTCGAGGCGCTGGCCGATCCGCTGGTGCACATGGTCCGCAACAGCGTCGATCACGGCATCGAGCTGCCGCAGCAGCGCGCGGCCAGCGGCAAGCCGGCCGTCGGCAAGCTGGTGCTGTCGGCCGAGCAGCAGGGCGATCACATCCTGATCTCGGTGCGCGATGACGGTGCCGGCATCGATCCGGAAAAGCTGCGCCGCAAGGTGGTCGAGAAAGGTCTGATGGACCCAGCGCAGGCGGCCAAGCTGACCAGCGACGAATGCCTGCAGCTGGTGTTCATGGCCGGCTTCTCGACCAAGGATCAGGTGTCCGACCTGTCCGGCCGCGGCGTCGGCATGGACGTGGTCAAGTCGAAGATCACGGCACTCAACGGCAGCGTCGTCATCGAGTCGAAGGTCGGGCAGGGCAGTTGCGTGAAGCTGCGCGTGCCGCTGACCCTGGCGATCCTGCCGGCCTTGATGGTCGCCGTCGGCAATCGCCTGCTGGCGCTGCCGCTGGCCGATGTCTTCGATGTCTTCGCGCTCGATGAAACCCGGGTCCGACACCTCGATCACTGGCAGGCTCTGCTCTATCGCAACAGCACGCTGCGCCTGATCGACCTGCAGCAGTGGACCAGCGCCGACGGCCCGGCCACCGATGCGCCGCGCCATGTCGTCGTGGCGCAGGCCGATGGCGAGCGCTTCGGCTTCATCGTGCATTCGGTGAAGGCGCGCGAGGAAGTGGTGATCAAGCCGCTCGGCCTGGGCCTGCGCGGTCTGGCCGGTCTGGCCGGCGCCACGGTGACCGGCGAAGGCCGTGTCGCGCTGATCGTCGATTTCCCGGGCCTGGTCCGGGCCTGGACGACGTCGCTGCACGGCCTCTCGATGTTCTGAACGGAGGCTTCGGAACGCCATGGATTTCCTCAGCATCATCGGCTTCGTGCTGGCGATGGTTGCCTTGATCGGCGGCTCGATCCTCAAGGGCAGCGGCATTGCCGCGCTGTGGGGACCGGCGGCGTTCGTCATCGTCATTCTCGGCACGCTGGCCGCGATCACGATGCATACGCCGATGGCCACGTTCAAGCGCGGCATGGCGATGGCGAAGTGGGTGTTCTTCCCGCCGCATGTCGACGGCCGGGCGCTGATCGCGCGCATCGTCGAGTGGAGCAACAGCGCCCGCAAGCAGGGCCTGCTGGCGCTCGAAGGCGCGGTCGGTACCGAGACCGATCCGTTCATCCGCAAGGGCCTGCAGATGCTGGTCGACGGTGCCGAGCCCGACGTCATCCGCAGCACGATGGAAGTGTCGATCAGCACCAAGGAACACTTCGACCTGGCCGGTGCCAAGGTCTGGGAAGGCATGGGCATCTATGCGCCGACCCTCGGCATCATCGGTGCGGTGATGGGCCTGATGGCGGTGATGCAGAACCTCGCCGATCCGTCGAAGCTCGGTCACGGCATCTCGGCCGCGTTCGTCGCCACGATCTACGGCATTGCCAGCGCCAACCTGTTCTTCCTGCCGATGGCGTCGAAGCTCAAGGCCGCCGTGGCCGAACAGACGCGCACGCAGGAAATGATCATCGAAGGGCTGATCTCGATCTCGCAGGGCGAGAACCCACGGAACATCGAGGCCAAGCTGCTGGGGTTCTTGTCGTGAGCGGGTCCACGTCACTTCGCGCGCACCCGCGGTAGTCGGCCATGCGCAAGCGCAGCCACGAAGACCACACCAATCACGAGGCCTGGGCCATTCCCTACGGCGATCTCGTGACGCTGCTGCTGGCGCTGTTCGTCGTGCTGTACTCGATGTCCTCGGTCAACGAGGGCAAGTACCGCGTGCTGTCGGATTCGCTGAACGAAGCATTCGGCGGGCGTCCGCGCAGCATGAAGCCGATCCAGATCGGCGATCACCCCGATCGCGGCGCGAACCCGGCGCTGATCAACATCGTGCCGAAGCAGGCCGGCACCACGCAGAAGCGGGTCGATGGCAATTCGCTGGTCAAGGCACCGTTGCCGACATCCAGCCCGAGCCCGGAACAGGCGCGCACCGCCGGCGCGGGGCAGGGCCGCGGCGATCTCAGGCGCATGGCCGACCAGATCCAGGCGGCGATGGGCGATCTCATCGACAAGAAGCTGGTCACCGTGCGCCGCACCGAGCAGTGGCTGGAGATCGAGATCCGGACCGATCTGCTGTTCCCGAGCGGCGTGGCCGATGTCTCGGCCGCGGCCAAGCCGGTGCTGGCGCGAGTTTCGGCGATCCTGAAGCCGTTTCCGAACGCGATCCGCATCGAAGGCCACACCGACAACGTGCCGATCGCCACTGCGGCATTCCCGTCGAACTGGCAGCTGTCGTCGGCCCGCGCGGCCAGTGTCGTCTCGCTGTTCATGGCGCAGGGCGTGGCACCCACGCGGATGAGCGTCGCCGGTTTCGGCGAGTTCTATCCCGCGGCTTCGAACGATTCGGCGGAGGGTCGCAACCGCAATCGCCGCGTGCTGGTCGTGGTGCTGGCGGGCTCGGCGACGCCGCTGACCGTGGCCGATGCCGAAGCGATGGCCGGCGCCAGCGAAGACGCGGCCGGCAGCGACACCGCCGCAAGCGCGCCTGCCGCCTTTCCGCCGCTCACGGCGGCACCCGAACCCACTCACACGCTGGCCATCGCGCCGGCAGCCGCACCGCCCCCGGAGCACACACCATGAACCTGCGACGCGCCCAGGATGACTCCAGCCGCTGGGTCACCTTCGAACTGGCTGGCCAGCTGTACGGCCTCGAAATCCTCAAGGTCCAGGAAGTGCTGGCCGACACCGAGATCGAATCGGTGCCCGGCGCGCCGCGCCAGATTCTCGGTGTCGCCAACCTGCGCGGCAGCATCGTCACCATTCTCGATCTGCGCCTGCGGCTGGGTCTGTCGCCGCGGCCGCTGGAAACGCCGGTCTGCTGCGTCGTCGTCGACGGCCATGGCGAATCGGTCGGCCTGCGCGTGGATCGCGTGGTCGACGTGCGCCGGATTGCCGACTCCGCGATCAAGCGCGCGCCCGCCACCGGCGGCAACACGCAGTCCGGCGTGCTTGGCGTCGTCACCCGGCCCGGCGAAATGCTGACGCTGCTCAATGCCGACGACATGGTCGCGACACTCGTCGGTCCGTCGGCGCTCGCAGCCTGACCGTTCGTCGCGGCGCGCCGCCCTTCGACGGCGGCCCGCGGACGGCAGCCCTGTCAGCAATCCGCCGATGGCCACAGGAACAGGACTTGCCTTGACCGTGTCATCGCGATGTCAACGATCGTTGCCGGCGTCGTCCCCTTTGTCTCTGGATGGAAACCATGCCCGATACCGTGCTTCAAAACCCCGTCAGCCACGATGAGGGCAGTGCGCCGGCGGAACTCCCGCCGCTGGCAAAGCGCCCGCGTCGCGGCAGCCGCAAGGCCGCAGCCGCCACCACGGCTGCGGCTGCCGTTGCCGCATCGATGCCGGAAGCCCCGTCGGCTGCGTCCGATGACCTCGTGGTGCTGCCGTCCGATCTCGGCATCGAGCAGACGCAGGACCTGCGCGCCCAGCTCGCCGCGTGCTTCGAGCGCGCCGGGACCGTCGTCTTCGAAGCCTCGGCCGTGCAGCGCGTGCACACGGCCGCGATGCAGTTGTTCGTCATGTTCTGCCGCGACCGTCGCGCCGCCGGTTTCGACACCGAGTGGCGTCAGCCCTCCACCACCTTGCAAACAGCCGCCGCCGTCATGGGCGTAGCCAACCACCTGCAGATCTCCAGGAACCCGTCATGAGCCAGCGCGTACTCGCCGTCGATGATTCAGCCTCCATGCGCCAGATGGTGGCGTTCACTCTCAAGTCCGCCGGCTACGACGTGGCCGAAGCCGAAGATGGTGCCGTGGCACTGAAGCTGGCGCAGACCGAGAAATTCCGGCTGGTGCTGGCCGACGTCAACATGCCGAACATGGACGGCCTGACCCTGGTCAAGAACCTGCGCACGCTGAACGACTACAAGTTCACGCCGCTGCTGATGCTGACCACCGAGTCAACGCCGGAAAAGAAGGCGGAAGGCAAGGCGGCCGGCGCGACCGGCTGGCTGGTCAAACCGTTCAATCCGGAGCAGCTGGTCGCCACCGTGCAGCGAGTGCTGGCCTGATGATCGAGGCGTCGGCCCTGGCGGATCCGGCGGCGGGCCCGACGCGTGATGCGTCGGGCGACGCGGCACGGGGTGCAGCGGCCGATGACGCCATCGAGGTGCCGGACACGCTGTTGCAGCGCCAGCGCCGGCGCATCGCCGAACTCGAGCGGCTGCTCGCCGAACGCGATGGCGAAGCGCGCCTGAACCAGCAGCAGATGAGCGCCGTCTACGGCTACCTGCTCGGCCTGTACGAGGTGGTGCCGGGTGCCTTGCTGACGATCACGCCGAAAGGCGAGATCACCCGCACCAACCAGACGCTGCACACGCTGCTCGGCACGCCGCCGGGCACCTTGATCACGCATTCGCTGGCCCGCTACTGGCCGGATTCCGACGCCTTCATCGCCCGCTGCCTCGGCGACCCGACGCAGTTGCTGCGCGAGGAAGTGGAATGGGTGGCGCGCGATGGCAGCCATCTGCCGCTGCTGCTGTCCGCCGCGTGCCAGCGCGACAGCGAGGGCGACGTGCTGGCGATCCTGTGCGTGGCGCTCGACCTGCGCGAGCAGCGCAAGCTGGAACTCGACCTGCGTCACGCGCAGAAGCTGGAATCGCTGGGTCAGCTGGCAGCCGGCATCGCGCACGAGATCAACACGCCGATGCAGTTCGTCGGCGACAACCTGCATTTCATCCGCGAGGCGTTCGAAACGCTGGGCGGCATCATCGACCGCGTGATCGAGGTCCGAGCGGGCCGCCTGCCGTTCGACGAACTGACCCAGGCGATCGATTCCTCGGACTTCGATTTCCTGCGCCAGCGCGTGCCGCGCGCGGTGCTGCGTTCGATCGATGGCGTGAGCCGCGTCGCCGGCATCGTCGAAGCGATGAAGCGGTTCTCGCATCAGCGCGCCGACCTCGGTCCGGTCGACATCAACGCCAGCCTCGCCGATGCCCTGGTCGTGGCGCACAACGAATACAAGTACGCGGCCGACGTGCAGACTGCGTTCGGCGACATCCCGCGCGTGATCGGGCATGGCGGCGATCTGAACCAGGTGTTCCTGAACCTGCTGATCAACGCGGCCCACGCGATCCAGGCGCGTCCGGATGGCGCGCGCGGCACGATCACGATCAGCACCGAACGGGTCGACGACTGCGTCGTGATCCACATCGGCGATACCGGCACCGGCATTCCGGAGGGCATCCGCCAGCGCGTGTTCGAGCCGTTCTTCACCACCAAGCCGGTCGGCAAGGGCACCGGGCAGGGGCTCGCGATCTCGCGGCACATCGTCGTCGACCGCCATCACGGCACGCTGGACTTCGTGTCCAGCGCCGAGGTCGGCACCACGTTCAACATCGCGCTGCCGATTGCCGGGCCGCCGGTCGAGGTCGCGCCGTGATCCGCGTGCTGTTCGTCGACGACGAACCCGACGTCCTCGAAGGGCTGGAGAATCGTCTGCGGGCGCTGAGGAATCGCTGGCAACTGTCGTTTGCCCGCAGCGGCGACGATGCCCTGGCGCAGATGCAGCAGGCGCCGGTCGATGTCGTGATCAGCGACATGAGGATGCCGGGGATGGACGGCGCCAGCCTGCTGCGTGCCGTGCGCGAGCGCCATCCGCAGACCGTGCGTTTCATCCTGTCCGGCGAATCCGGCCGGGACGACGTCCTGCGCGCGCTGCCGGTGGCGCATCAGTTCCTGACCAAGCCCTGCGATGCCCGCCGGCTGCAGGCTGCGGTGCACAGTGCCATCGGGCCCAATGGCGGGATTGCGAGCGGACCTGACGGCGGCGCGGACGATGACGTCGTCCGGCGTGTCGTCGCCAGCATCGCCGTGCTGCCGGCACTGCCGCGGCTGTACTGGGATCTTGCCGCCGAGATCGATCGTCGCGAGCCATCGCTTCGCCGCGTGTCCGAGATCATCGAGCAGGACGTGGCAATGACCGCACGCGTGCTGCAGGTGGTGAACTCGGCCTTCTTCGGGCTCGCGCGTCCGGTCAGCAGTACCCGTGAAGCGGTCAATCTGCTCGGGCTGGAACCGGTCCGGGCACTGGTGCTGACCAGCGAGCTGTTTCGCGGCATGTCGCAGCTGGCCGAGCCGCAGGGCCTCGATCTGGACGTGCTGCAGGCGCATGCGATGCGCGTCGCGACGCTGGCCGGCGATCTCGTCGATGACCGCACCGACCGCGCCACGGCGATGGCGGCCGGCCTGCTGCACGACATCGGCCACATGGTGCTGGCGTTGTCGGCGGCGCTGCCCAACGGCCTGCGTAGCGGCACCTGGGCCCGCACGCTGGGCTGCGCGGCCGAACGGCTGATCTACGGCTGCACCCATGCCGAGGTCGGCGGTCACGTGCTGGCCCTGTGGGGCCTGCCGCCGCAGCTGGTCGATGCCGTCAGCCATCACCACGAACCGTCGCGGCTCGGCGCTGCGAGCTTCTCGATCGTCGGCGCGGTCCATGTCGCGGACTGGCTGACGCATCGCGCCGGCTCCATCGAGGACAGTGCTCCCGAGCCACTGGATCTCGAATTCCTTCGCTCGGTCAATCGCATCCAGGATCTCGGCGAGTGGCAGAGCCGATTCCTGTCCGGGGTATCGGCATGATCGTCACGGAACCCGTTCGCTTGCGCGTGCTGCTCGTCGACGACGAGCCGGCCGTGCTCGAAGGTCTGGAACTGCAGTTGGGTCGGCGCTACGAGGTGCATGTCGCAACCTCCGGGCAGGCGGCGCTGAACACGATGGCGACGATGGCGCCGTTCGCGATCGTGATGTCCGACATGCGCATGCCCGGCATGGACGGCGCGCAGTTCCTGAAGGAGGCGCGGGCCCGGCAGCCGGACAGCGTCCGCCTGCTGCTGACCGGCTATGCAGACGTGCCGTCGGCCATCGCCGCGGTCAACGATGGCGCGCTGTTCCGCTTCCTGACCAAGCCCTGCCCGCCGACCGAGCTGCTGGCCTCGTTCGAAGCCGCCGCCACGCAGTACCGGCTGCAGCAGGTCGAGCACGAACTGCTGGAAAGCACCTTGCGCGGCGCGATCAAGGCGCTGGCCGAAATTCTCGGCGTGGTCGATCCGGCCGGGCACGGCGAAGCGCTGCGCGTGCAGCGTCTCGTGCACGAGCTGTCGCGCGAGCTGCAGATCGATGGCGGCTGGCCGCTGGAAGTGGCGGCGCTGCTGTCGTCGATCGGCGCGGTCAGCCTGCCGGCTGGCCTGCTGCAGCGATTCCATGCCGGCGAGCCGCTGGCGGATGACGAAGCCGTGATGATCGACGGCCTGCCGGCGCTGACCGACCGGCTGCTGTCGACCATTCCGCGGCTGGAGCCGGCGCGCGCGATCCTGCTGCTGCGTCACGGCAAGCTGCTGCCGGATGACTGGAACGCGCTGTTCGATGCGGCCGCGATCGAACGCCTGACGCACAGCGCGCGCATCCTCGAACTGACCTCGTCATACGACAGCCTGCAGGTGCGCGGCTACGGCGAGGCCGAAGCGATCGGCATGCTGCGCGACGATGACCGGCATTTCGCCGAACCGATGGTGGCCGCGCTCGAACGGCTGGTCGTGCACGACAGCGGTCGCATCGCGATCCGGCAGTTGCCGGTGCTGCTGCTGAGGCCGGGCATGATCATCGCCGGCGAACTGCGCAGCAGTGCCGGTCAGTTGCTGGTGGGCAAGGGCTTCGTGGTCACCGAAAGCTTTCTGGCCAAGCTCTGGAACATTCCGCGCGGCCGTGTGCGCGAGCCGGTGCCGGTGCTGGTCCCGACGCGTCAGGACGACCACAAGGCGGCCTGATCGGCAGCGCGATCACCCCGTTCCCGCCCGAATTCCATCTGCTCCGCCATCGCCATGATCGACGTCCTGATTGCCGAATCCTCGTCTTCCGCGCAGGAAGCGCTGCTGTCTCGCCTGAAGCCGCTGCGCGACGCTTGGAACATGCAGTACGTGATCGGCACGGCCGCCGCCCAGTCGGCGCTCGAAGCGCAGCGTTTCGATGTTGTCATCAGCGACATCGGCAGCGCCGCCGGCGGCGCCACGCTCGATGGCATCGCCTTGCTGCGCGATGTGCGCGACCGCTGGCCGGCCACGGTGCGGCTGATCCTCAGCGCCCAGACCAGTCAGGACAGCGTGATGAAGGCGCTGCCGGTGGCGCACCAGATTCTGGCCAAGCCGTTCGACCTGACGCATCTCAGCCGTGTCGTCGCGCGTGCCTGCACGCTGCAGGCCAAGCTCTATTCCAACGGTGTTATGGCCTCGCTCGGCTCGCTGAAGAGCCTGCCGGCGGTGCCGCGCCTGTATCAGCAGCTGACGCAGGATCTCGACAGCGGCCGGGCCACGCCGAAGTCGGTCGCGTCGATCATCGAGCAGGACATGTCGATGACGCTGCGCCTGCTGCAGCTGGTGAACTCGGCGTTCTTCGGCCTCGCGCGGCGCATCACCAACATCCGCGAGGCGGTGACCTATCTCGGCTTCGAGCCGATCCGCCATCTGGTGGCGTCGGCCGAGCTGTTCCGGGCGATGTCGAAGATCTGCGCGCCGGCCGGCTTCTCGCTGGAGGAAGTCCAGCGCCATTCGCAGCGTGTTGGCATGACCGCCGCAACCTTGCTGACCGATCGCGAACTGAGCCGCACCGCGTACTGCGCGGGCATGCTGCACGACATCGGCCAGGTGATCCTCGCCGTGTCGATGCCGGAGGCCTATGCCCGCGCCATCGATCTGTCGAAGCGCATGGGCATCCGGCAGCACATCGCCGAGCAGCAGATCTTCGCCTGCACGCATGCCGAAATCGGCGCCCACGTGCTGGCCTTGTGGGGCCTGCCGCCGTCGCTGGTCGAAGCGGTGGCCTTCCACCACCAACCGGCGGCCCTCGGCGAAGCCCAGCTCGGGCTTGCCGGTGCCATCCATGTGGCGGATGCGATGGAGCACGCGCGGCTTGATGGCATGTCCCCGAGCAATCCGACGCCGGTGCTCAAGCGCATCGATCAGGACTGGATCGAGGCCATCGGCCAGCGCCAGGCACTCGACGGCTGGATCGCCGGCTACGAGTCCGCGGCCGCGGCCTGAGCCGACGGCCGCGTCCGATTGCTGGCGCGGCGCGGCGGCGGCCCGTCGCGCCTGACGACCCCGAGGCGCCGCCTCGCATCGACCCGGGCGCCCGTCGAACGCCATCGAGGACCGACGGACCACTGCCGGCCAGCCGCCGATGACCGCGTGCGCGGTCCGACGCGGCAATGGCGCCAGCGCCACCGCGAAACTTGAGCGACTTCCAACCAGCGCCGGACGCTGACCGATCGCCGGTTGCAAGCGCTTGTCTGCACGCGCTTTTCCGGCCTGCGCAAGGGATGGAAGTTGTCAAGGTTACGTCGTCGACGTCTGGAACACGCCTTGCCTGCGTGGGGTAACGCCGCACACCCGCAGCGCCCGATCTCCAGTCCGAGGCATGGCATGACGCTCGATCTCACCCGGTTTCACCAGAGCTTCTTCGAGGAAAGCTTCGAAGGGCTCGACACCATGGAACAGGCGCTGCTGCGCCTTGATCTGCAGACGGTGGACAGCGAGACGATCAACCTGATCTTCCGCGCGGCCCATTCGATCAAGGGCGGTGCGGCCACTTTCGGCTTTGCCGGCGTTGCCGAATACACGCATGGCGTCGAGACCCTGCTCGACGAGATGCGCGCCGGCAAGCGCCGGATCACGCAAGGCGATGTCGATCTGCTACTGCGCGTGGTCGATGTGCTGCGCGGGCTGCTCGGTGCGGCGCGCGACGGGTCGGCGCTCGATGTCGAGGCCGTGGCCAGCACCCAGGCCGAGATCAAGCGGGCGCTGGCCGGCGAATCGGCCGGACCCGTCGCGGCAGTCACCACCGCCGCGGCATCGGCGCCATCGGTGCCAGCGAGCACGGTGTGGAACATCGGCTTCATGCCGAACGCCGACATCTTCCGCAGCGGCAACGACCCGTGGCGCATCCTGCGCGGCCTCGAAAACCTCGGCACGATGACGGTCGAAACCGACCTGTCGCGTCTGCCGGCGTTCGATGCGGCCGACGCCGAGACCTGCTACCTGTCGTGGCAGATCGCGCTCGAAACCACTGCGCCTCGCAGTGAAATCGTTGAACAATTCGCCTGGGTCGAAGACGAGTGCACGCTGAGCATCGAGGCGGCTCCCGCGGCGACCTGCGCCGCTGACCCTGCAGCTGACAAGCCGGCCGCGGCAAAGCCGGTGCTGACGCTGGTGGGCGGTGCCGATGCCGCCGTGACCGCGTCGGCCGCCGTGCCCACGGCGACCGTGCCGGCGGCGGCGGCGAGCGGCAGCCATGGCGGCGAAAGCTCGATCCGCGTCGGCACCGAGAAGATCGATGCGCTGATCAATCTCGTCGGCGAACTGGTGATCACGCAGGCGATGCTGACGCAGCTCGCCAGCGTGCTCGATCCGGTGCTGCACGAGAAGCTGTTCGCCGGCCTGAGCCAGCTCGACCGCAACACGCGGCAGCTGCAGGAAGCGGTGATGTCGACCCGCATGCTGCCGATCGAAAGCGTGTTCAGTCGCTTCCCGCGCGTGGTGCGCGATCTCGCCGGCCGCCTGAACAAGCAGGTCCGGCTGACCACGTTCGGCGAAGCCACCGAGCTGGACAAGAGCGTGATCGAGAAGATCACCGATCC
Organism: Nevskia sp.; assembly: GCF_021732705.1. GTDB lineage: Bacteria > Pseudomonadota > Gammaproteobacteria > Nevskiales > Nevskiaceae > Nevskia. The sequence goes on from NZ_JAKFUM010000006.1 coordinate 264,624, forward strand.
GCTCAATCACCTCGTTCGCAACAGCCTCGATCACGGTCTCGAACTGCCGGCCGCGCGCACCGCTGCGGGCAAGGACGCCACCGGCACCATTCGCCTGTCGGCCGCGCATCAGGGCGGCCACATCGTCATCGAAGTCATGGACGATGGTCGCGGGCTCGATCGTTCCCGCATCGTCGCCAAGGCCCAGGCCAATGGCCTGATCACCGCCGCGCAGGCCGAATCGATGCCCGACGGCGAGGTCTGGCAGCTGATCTTCTCGCCGGGCTTCTCGACCGCGGAGAAGGTGACCGACGTCTCCGGCCGCGGCGTCGGCATGGACGTGGTCAAGAAGAACATCCAGGCGCTCGGCGGACAGGTCGAACTGTTCTCCGAGGCCGGTCGCGGCTCGCGCACCGTGATCCGCCTGCCGCTGACCCTGGCGATCCTCGACGGCATGACCGTCGCCGTCGGTGGCGAAACCTTCGTGCTTCCGCTGAACAGCGTCGTCGAGTCGATGCAGCCGGTGCCCGAGCAGGTGAAGACCGTGGCCGGCTTCGGTCAGGTGGTGCGCGTGCGCAACGAATACGTGCCGGTGGTCGCGCTGTGGCAACTGTTCCGGCTCGATTCGCAGGTCCACGATCCGTGCCTCGGCATTCTGGTGCTGCTCGAATCCGATGGCCGCAAGGTCGCGTTGCTGGTCGATGAACTGGTCGGTCAGCAGCAGGTGGTGATCAAGAACCTCGAAGCGAACTATCGCCGGGTTCCGTGCATCTCCGGCGCCACGATCATGGGCGATGGCCACGTCGCGCTGATTCTCGATGTCGGCGAACTCGTCCGCAGCACCAGCCAGGCCGCGGCTGCATGACCGCGCGCAGGCCGATCTCGCATGGGCCTGCGCCGCCGCACCGAATCACCTGACTGCCGGACACGGTCTCGTACCGGGTCCGCAGCCCGTTGCATGCCGACGTCATCGCCGTGACGTCGGCCGCTCAGACAGCCGCATGCGCGGCGCGTCGGTATTGACCACACGTTCCCCGAGGTGCCGAAGATGCCTGTCTTCCTGAAATCCCTGCGCCTGACCAGCAAGCTGGTCCTGATGATCGCAGTCGCCACCGGCCTCGTCGGGCTGGGCACCTGGCTGTATGTCGCGCAGGTCAATGTCGCGCTGTCGGCCGTCGATGCAGAACAGGGCGGAATCGCACCCGCACTGGCGGCCTTCGACGCCCGTGGCGACGCCGCCAGCAGCGAGGCTCGCGCCACCTGGCGCAACAGCCTCACCACCATTGCCGATGCCTCGACGCTGTCGCTGGACCCCGAGGCCAATACCTATCACCTGATGTCGGCCACGATGTTCTCGACGCCGGCGCTGCTGGCGGCGCTGGGCGATGCCGCGGCCATGCCCGCCAATGCCGGCGTCGCCGACATCGCGATGCTGCGCGAGCGGATCGCCGAGGCTCGTCACGCGCTCGCCGAGTCGCTGCGCAAGTCGTTTGCTGCCGATCCGTCGTTCGAGGCGGTGATCGGCGCCGCATTCGCCAATCTCGATCAGTCGACCGCGACCTTCGAGGCGGCGCTGGCGGCAGGGCCGACCGCCGCGCAGTCCGCCGCTGCCGCGACCGCGCTGGAGCACGGCACGGCGTTCGGCAAGGCGGCGCTCGGCCTGATCGGCGACACGCTCGCCACGCGCCGCACGGCGTTGACCGGCACGCGCATGAAGATGGTCGGCCTGGTCTGCTTCGGGCTGCTGGCGTTTGCCGGGCTCGCGGTCTGGATCGTTCGCGGCGTCAACGCCGAACAGGCGCTGGAACGCGAGCGCGGCAACCGCGAGACCGAACGCGCGGAAACGATCAAGCGCGAGGCCGACGTCAACCGTCGCATCCTCAACGCGCTCGACAACGTCACCACCAACGTGATGATCGCCGACGCCGATCGCACCATCGTCTACGTCAACCGGTCGGTGCAGGAGATGCTGATCGGTGCCGAGTCCGACATCCGTCGCGACCTGCCGGGCTTCGATGCCCGCAAGCTGATCGGCACCTCGATCGATTCGCTGCACAAGAATCCGGCGCACCAGACGCAGATGCTGGATCGGATGAACGCGACGATGCGCGCCAGCATCAAGGTCGGCGGCCGCAGCTTCGCGCTGACCGTCAACCCCATCGTCGGCGAGAACGGCACGCGGCTCGGTGCGGTCGTCGAATGGCTCGATCGCACGATCGAAGTGGCCACCGAACAGGAGGTGTCGCGCATCGTCGAGGCCGCCGGCCGTGGCGACTTCACGCAGCGCATCTCGCTGGAAGGCAAGTCCGGCTATTTCGGCACGCTGGCCGCCAGCATCAACCAGTTGCTCGAAACCAGTTCGGTCGGTCTCGGCGAAGTGGTGCGCGTGCTCGGCGCGCTGGCCAAGGGCGATCTGACCGAAACCATCAGCAACGAGTATCACGGCACCTTCGGTCAGTTGAAGGCCGATTCCAACAGCACGGTGCAGCAGCTGGCCTCGATCGTCTCGACGATCAAGAACGCGACCGACACGATCAATGTCGCCGCCAGCGAGATCGCGGCCGGCAATCAGGATCTGTCGTCGCGCACCGAAGAGCAGGCGGCCTCGCTCGAGGAAACCGCCAGCTCGATGGAGCAGCTGACCTCGACCGTGAAGCAGAACGCCGAGAGCGCCCGTCAGGCCAACCTGCTGGCGATCGGCGCTTCGGAAGTCGCAGTCAAGGGCGGCTCGGTCGTGTCACACGTGGTCAGCACGATGGATGCCATCAACGATTCGTCGAAGAAGATCGTCGAGATCATCAGCGTCATCGATGGCATTGCCTTCCAGACCAACATTCTGGCGCTAAACGCCGCGGTGGAAGCCGCCCGCGCCGGCGAGCAGGGCCGGGGCTTCGCGGTCGTCGCGGCGGAAGTGCGCAGCCTGGCCCAGCGCAGCGCCGCGGCCGCCAAGGAGATCAAGACGCTGATCGGCGATTCGGTCGAGAAGGTTGGCGCCGGCACGCGACTGGTCGAACAGGCCGGCAAGACCATGAACGAGATCGTGACCTCGGTGAAGCGGGTCACCGACATCATGGCCGAGATCACCGCGGCGTCCGAGGAGCAGAGCTCGGGCATCGAGCAGGTCAATCAGGCGATCACCCAGATGGACGAGGTGACGCAGCAGAACGCGGCCCTCGTCGAGCAGGCCTCGGCCGCCGCGCGGTCGATGGAGCAGCAGGCCACCGATCTTGCCAGCACCGTGGCGGTGTTCGTGCTGTCGCACGACGCTCGCGGCACCGGCGCAGGCGATGCGTCGGGCGGCTCGTCGCGCGTGCTGCCGCTGCCGGTGCGCCCCGGCGGCAAGACCGTCGGCACCAGCCGACGAGGCGGCCGCGCCGCGGCAGCCGGCCGTCGCGCCGCGCTCGAACCGGCACTGGCCCAGTCGGGCGATCAATGGACGGAATTCTGATGAACATCCAGCTCCCGGCAATTGCCCGCAACACGATCCTGTGCAGCGTCTTCGCGGCGTGCCTCCCGACACCGGCGTCGGCCGATCCGATCAGCACCGACCGGCCGGATTTCGTCGAGTCCAGCCTGACCGTCGGCACCGGCACTTTCCAGATCGAGACCAGTGTCGCGATGGAACGCCGCGATGGGGTCGATGATCGTCCGCAGACGCTGGCGACACCAACGCTCCTGCGCCTCGGCTTCAGCGAGAACTGGGAAGCCCGGCTGGAGACCGATGGCCTGTTGCTGCAACGTTCCGACGCGTCGACGCCACAGGCTGATGGCATCGGCGACATCGCGCTCGGCGTGAAGTACCACGTGCCGTCCCCGGGGCCGGCCGATGCCTCGCTGGCCGTGCTGTTCCACGTCGACCTGCCGAGCGGCAGCCGCGCCTTTCGCGCCAGCGGCGTCGGCACGTCGCTGCGCGGCGTCGCCGAATGGGAGCTGCCCCACGACTGCTCGCTCGGCCTGATGCCGGGCCTCGCGCTCAATGAGGACGACGCGGGCAACCGCTACGTCAGCGGCATCTTCGGCATCACCGTCGCCCATGCCTGGACACCGCAGTTCAGAAGCTTCGTCGAACTGGCGAGCGAGGAACTCGGCTCCGCCGGTCATGGCGATACCCAGTTCAGCTTCGACACCGGCCTGGTCTGGCTGATCAACGACAACCTGCAGCTCGACACCGCCGCCTACGCCGGCCTGAACCGCAGCACTCCCGACATCACCCTTGCCATCGGCCTGTCGGCCCGCTGGTAGCGCGTCCGTTTTCCCGAGGACCTTTGCCCATGAATCTCAAGAAACGCCTGTTGCTGCTCGGGGCCGCCGGTCTGGTGGCTGCGTGCACCCTCGGTCTCGTTGGCTGGTTCGGCCAGAAGCTGCTGCTGGAAAGTGCTGCCCGGCAATCGGCAGCGGCGCAGGCCGTTCGCGCCCAGATGCAGGTCGACATGATGCACGACGCCCTGAACTCGGACGTGCTCGCCGCCATGCTCGCGGCCGACACCCGGGCCGATGCGGCGCGCTTCGCCGAGATCCGCAGCGGGCTCGACGGCCATATCCAGAACATTCGCGAATCGCTGGCCTCGCTGAACGCCACCACGCTGGATCACGACATCCGCCAGCAGCTCGACGCGGTCGGCCCGCAGATCGACAGCTATGCCGCCGAAGCCACCGCCATCGTCGATCTCGCGTCGCGCAACGCCACGGCAGCGACCGCGCGCCTGCCGAAGTTTCGCGCGGCCTTCACGGCGCTGGAAGGCTCGCTGGCGGCCGTCGGCGACAGCATCGAGGCGCTGATCGCGCAGCAGACCGCGGCTGGCGAGACCGTCGGCCGTGAAGTCACCTGGGCGCAGTTCGGCAGTCTCGCGGTGCTGGCGGCGCTGCTGGCCTGGCTGAGCCTTGCGGTGACCCGCAAGATCATGGCGCAACTCGGAGCCGATCCGAGCGATGCCGGCCTGGTCGCCGACCGCATCGCCGGCGGCACGCTGGACCGCGAGGTCGAGGGCGCTGCGGCGCATCCGGGCAGCGTCATGGCCTCGCTCGCCCGCATGCAGGATGAGCTGCGTCGCCGCGCTGCAGTGGCGGCCGAGAACAGTGGCCAGCTGGCGGCGATCAACCGCTCGCAGGCGGTGATCGAGTTCGGCCTCGACGGCAGCATCCAGCATGCCAACGACATCTTCCTGAAGACATTCGGCTATCCGCTGGCCGAGATCATCGGCAAGCCGCACAGCATGCTGTGCGATCCGACCGAGGTCGCGCATCCGGACTACGCCACGCACTGGAACCGCCTGCGTCGCGGCGAGTTCATCGGCGGGCGCTTCCGCCGCATCGCGGCCGATGGTCACGTTATCTGGCTTGAAGCCTCGTACAACGCGCTGTTCGATGCCGCCGGCAAGCCGGTCAGGGTGATCAAGTACGCCCGCGACATCAGCAACGAAGTGGCGACCGAAGCCGAAGTGGCGCGCATCGTCCAGGCTGCCGCCCGAGGCGACTTCACGCAGCGCATCGCGCTCGACGGCAAGACCGGCTTCTTCCTGGCGCTGGCGCGCGGCATCAACGAGCTGATGGACACCAGTTCGGTCGGCCTCGGCGAAGTGGTGCGGGTGCTCGGCGCGCTGGCCAAGGGCGACCTGACCGAGACCATCGCCGCCGAGTATCACGGCACCTTCGGCCAGCTGAAGCTCGATTCCAACCAGACGGTGGAACAGCTGTCGCGCATCGTCGCCACGATCAAGCAGGCGACCGAAACCATCCATACCGCATCGCGTGAAATCGCGGCCGGCAATCAGGACCTGTCGTCGCGCACCGAGCAGCAGGCGGCCTCGCTCGAGGAAACCGCCAGCTCGATGGAACAGCTGACGTCGACCGTCCGGCAGAACGCCGAAAGCGCGCGCCAGGCCAACCAGTTGGCGCACGGCGCATCGCAGATCGCGCTGCGCGGCGGCCAGGTGGTGTCCGACGTGGTCACGACCATGGGCGAGATCCACGACTCGTCGCGCAAGATCGTCGACATCATCAGCGTCATCGACGGCATCGCCTTCCAGACCAACATACTGGCGCTGAACGCGGCGGTGGAAGCGGCGCGCGCCGGCGAGCAGGGCCGCGGCTTCGCCGTGGTGGCTTCGGAAGTGCGCAGCCTTGCGCAACGCTCGGCCACGGCCGCGAAGGAGATCAAGACCCTGATCGGCGATTCGGTCGAGAAGGTCGACAACGGCACCAAGCTGGTCGAACAGGCCGGCCGCACGATGGACGAGGTGGTCGGCAGCGTGAAGCAGGTGACCGAGATCATCTCGGCAATTTCGGCGGCGTCGGAGGAGCAGAGTTCCGGCATCGAGCAGGTCAATCAGGCGATCACCCAGATGGACGAGGTGACGCAGCAGAACGCGGCGCTGGTCGAGCAGGCGTCGGCCTCGGCCCACGCGCTGGAGCAGCAGGCCGAGCAGCTGGCGCAGACGGTATCGGTGTTCGTGCTCGATCAGGCGCGTGCCCATCCGGTGGTCGAGACCCCGGCCCCGGCCGCCCGGCCGGCGCCGATACGGAAAGCCGGCACGCCGCGGATCAAGCCTGCGCCACGGCGCGCCAGCGCTGCCAGCGGTGCCGCGGTCGCCCCGCCGGTCGCAGCGCGCCGCGTCAACGGCGGCGGCGACGTCTGGACCGAATTCTGATCCGCCCCCGCATCCGTCCCTGCCATCGAATCGAGCACTCCCATGACCCCTGAATTGCTGACCCTGTCCGGCGGCTCCCGCGCGCAGGCGGCGGTTGCCGCCAGCGAACTGCTGACCTTCTCGCTTGGTGCCGAGTACTACGGCGTCGACATCCTGAAAGTGCAGGAAATCCGCGGCTACGACACCGTGACCCGGATTCCCGATGCGCCGAACTGGCTGAAAGGCGTGATCAACCTGCGCGGCACCATCGTTCCGGTGATCGACCTGCGCATCAAGTTCCGGCTGAGCAAGGTCGAGTACAACGAGTTCACGGTGATGATCATCCTGAGCCTGTCGAACCGGACCGTCGGCATCGTCGTCGACGCGGTGTCCGACGTGACGCAACTCAGCGTCGACCAGATCAAGCCCGCTCCAGAATTCGGGGCCGGGGTCGATACCCAGTACATCTCCGGCCTCGGTGCGCTGGACGACCGCATGCTGATCCTCGTCGACATCGAACGCCTGCTTCAGGCCGACGATCTGGCCGTGCTCGCAGCCGGCGGCGGCCTCGCAGCGCACCACTGACGGTCACATCGCTTTCCATCACGCAGGTGTCCGACATGAAAGCATCAATCGCGTTTCCGATCCCGTGGCTGGTGACGACGGCCTTGTCGTTCGCCGTGCCGTTCGCTGCGTTGCTGGTGCTGTTGTCGACATCGCTCACCGATGCCGCCGGTGTCGCGCTGGCGGCTGCCGTCGTCGTGGGACTGGCGCTGCAGGTGCTCGTGTTCCAGCCGCTGGCAGCGAGCGCCCAAGCGCTGGACGACATCGCAGCCGGGCGCACCGGCCGTGTGCCCGACGGGCTGCTGCGCGACGCCGTGCTGCGCGTGCAGCAGCATTGCAGGCAGATGGCGGACGCCCGCACGCAGGCCAGTGCCGAGCATCGGCGCATTCGCGACGCGCTCGACGCCACGGTGATGCCGGTCCGCATCGCCGACGAGAACGGCACCATCGTCTACCTGAACGATGCGCTGCAGTCGGTGCTGAAGCGCGACGAAGCCGCGTTCAAGCGCGAACTGCCGGGCTTCGATGCCTCGAAGCTGCTCGGCGGCTCGGTTGGCGTGTTCTATGCCAAGCCGGACGAAGCGCTGGCGCGGCTGAAGGCGTTGGAGCGCACCACGTCCTCGCTGCTGCGCCTTGGCGGCCGCACCTACGAAGTCACGACCACGCCGATCCGCGGCCCGAACGGCGAGCGCATGGGCTCGGTCGGCCAGTGGCTGGATCGCACCGATCAGCTGGCGGCGGAGGGCGAGATCGCGGCACTGGTCGAAGCCGCCGTTGCCGGCGACTTCACGCGACGCATCGAGCTGAGCGGCAAGGAAGGCTTCTTCAAGCAGCTGGGCGAGGGCATGAACCGCCTGATGACGGTCAGCCAGACTGGACTCGATGAAGTGGTGCGGATGCTGGAGGCACTGGCGCGCGGCGATCTGACCGAACGGATCAGCAACGACTACAGCGGTACCTTCGGCCGGCTCAAGGACGATTCCAACACCACGGCAACCCAGCTCACCGCGATGCTCGGCGAGGTCAAGCAGGCCGTCGCGCAGATCAACCAGGGCGTCAGCGAGATCGCCACCGGCAATGCCGATCTCTCTGCGCGCACGGAACAGCAGGCGGCTTCGCTGGAGGAAACCGCCAGTTCGATGGAACAGCTGACCGCCACGGTGCGGCAGAACGCGGAAAGCGCGCGCGCGGCCAATCAGCTGGCGATCAGCGCGTCCGATGTCGCGCTGCGCGGCGGGCAGGTTGTCGGCGAGGTGGTGACGACGATGGGTTCGATCACCGCCAGCTCGAAGAAGATCGTCGACATCATCAGCGTCATCGACGGCATCGCGTTCCAGACCAACATCCTGGCACTTAACGCGGCGGTGGAGGCGGCGCGCGCCGGTGAGCAGGGCCGCGGCTTCGCGGTGGTGGCGGCGGAAGTGCGCAACCTCGCGCAGATGAGTGCCTCGGCGGCGAAGGACATCAAGACCCTGATCCACGATTCGGTCGAGAAGGTCGGCAACGGCACGCAACTGGTCGAGGAAGCCGGCCGCACGATGGCCGACATCGTCAGCAGCGTGCGCAAGGTCACCGACATCATGGCCGAGATTTCAGCGGCCTCGCAGGAGCAGACGCAGGGCATCGAGCAGGTCAACCAGACCATCACCCAGATGGATCAGATGACCCAGCAGAACGCGGCACTGGTCGAGGAAGCCTCGGCTGCGGCGCACTCGCTCGAGGATCAGGCCGAGGCCCTGGTGGCGGCCGTGGCTCGCTTCGTGATCGACGAGATGGCGCAAGACGCCAGTCCGCACGCCGCGGACAGAGCGATGACCGCCGCGCGCCCCGCTCCCGCGCGCAAGCCGGCGGCGGCGTCGAAGCCGCGGCTGCCGTCGCATGCGCCGCCGCAGGCGCTGGCTTCCTGACCATCGCGCACGTCGCGCACGCCGTCCCCGACAAGGCCCCGCAAGGGGCCTTGTCGTGTCCGCGATCGTCATCATCGATCACGACGATGACCGGGCCGGCGCGCTGTTCCGGGCAGCGAACACACCGGGCCGTGCAAGTTTTTTGACACCAGGGACGGCGTGGCGCGCGGGTCTTGAACTTGCACGCGGAGCAGGAGAGTCCCACCCGACAGGTCGTCACCCGCCATGAACCCGACAGCCGCATCCCCGTTACCCGGCGCTGCCAGCGCCCACTCCGCCGTCGGCAGTGAACTGCTGACGTTCACGCTCGGCAACGAGTACTACGGCGTCGACATCCTCAAGGTCCAGGAGATTCGCGGCTACGACACCGTGACCCGGATTCCGGGTTCGCCGGAATTCATCAAGGGCGTGATCAACCTGCGCGGCGCCATCGTTCCGGTGATCGACCTGCGCATCAAGTTCAACCTGTCGAGCGTCGCCTACAACGAGTTCACCGTGATGATCATCCTGAACATCGCCCGGCGCATCGTCGGCATCGTCGTCGACAGCGTGTCCGACGTCACCCAGCTGGGCCCCGAGCAGATCAAGCCGACGCCGGAATTCGGCAGCGCGCTCGATACCTCCTACATCACCGGATTGGGTGCGCTCGACGAGCGGATGCTGATCCTGATCGACATCGAGAAGCTGATGTCGTCGACCGACATGGCGCTGGTCGATCTGCCGTCGCAGTCGCTGCAGTAGGCCTGTCGCCATCCATCCACGACGCCACCTCGCATCCCGCGCAGCGCCCGTCGATCGTCACCCGCTGATCCACCCCGCGTGCGCCCGTCGCGCCCGCCGCACGAACCCGGCAGAACCCTCATGAAAGCCCAAGTGAAGTCCACTCCGAAATCCGTCCGCCCGTCCGCCTCGTCCGCCGCCAAGCCTGCGGCGCGCCCGGTGGCCAAGCCGGCTGCCCGCGCCGCCTCGGCGTCTTCTTCCCGCCCGGCGGCGCCGTCGAAGCCGCAGCGTGCGCCGGCCAAGGCCGCGCGCAAGCCGCTGAAGACGGCGGCACTGGTTCATCGCGGCAAGGTCTCCACCGCGAGCGTCGCACCGAAGGCGGTCAAGGGGCTGACCGTTGCCGAACTGAGCCGCGAACTGGCCGCCACGCGCGCGCACATCGCCGCAATCGGCCGGCTGCGCGCGTATCTCGAACTGACGACCGATGGCACCATCGTCTCGGCCAACGACAACTTCCTGCGCGTCATCGGTCGTTCGATGAACGATCTGCGCGGCCAGAAGCACAGCGTCATCGAATCCGACGACGCCGGCAGCCGCAACGAGATGCGTACCGCGTGGGACCGTCTGGCGCGCGGCGAGGCCGTGGCCGGGCAGTTCCGCTATCGCTCCGGCGAAGGCCGCGACCTGTGGCTGCAGGCCAACTACAACCCGGTGGTGCTCGAGGACGGCACGGTGACCAAGGTCGCCGTCTATGCCACGGACATCACCGAGCAGCGCCAGAAGGCGTCCGATGCCGACGGTCAGCTGGCGGCGATCTCGAAGGCGCAGGCGGTGATCGAGTTCACCCTCGACGGCCGCATCCTGACCGCCAACGCCAACTTCCTGAACACCGTCGGCTACACGCTCGATGAGGTGCGCGGTCAGCACCACAGCCTGTTCGTCGATGCCGCCTATCGCAGCACGCCGGAGTACCGCGCGTTCTGGGACAAGCTCGGCCGCGGCGAATTCGATGCCGGCCGCTACCTGCGGCATGGCAAGGGCGGCCGGCCGATCTGGCTGGAAGCGACCTACAACCCGATCCTCGATGCCGACGGCAAGGCCTTCAAGGTCGTCAAGTACGCGACCGACATCACGGCTCGCGTGCATGCCGAGGAATCGATGTCGCATGCCGTGGCCGAAACCGAGGCAGTGGTGACGGCAGCCAAGCGCGGCGATCTGAGCCAGCGTATCCCGCTCGAAGGCAAGCAGGGACCGATCGCCGAAATGGCCGGCGGCATCAACGCGATGCTCGACGGCATCTTTGCCGCGCAGGTGATCGAGCGGAAAGTGGCGGACGAGAACCTGCGCATCAAGATGGCGCTGGACTCGGTGACCACCAACGTGATGATCGCCGACAACGATCGCAACATCGTCTACATGAACGGCTCGGTGAAGGAGATGCTGACCGTCGCCGAGTCGGACATTCGCAAGAGCCTGCCGAACTTCGATGTGCGCAAGCTCGATGGCGCCAAGATCGACGTCTTCCACAAGCATCCGGAACATCAGGCCCGGATGCTGTCGACCTTCCGCGATACCCATCGCACTCAGATCGTGGTCGGCGGCCGCACGTTCTCGTTGATCGCCGCACCGATCATCAACGCCGCCGGCGAGCGCCTCGGCGCGGTCGTCGAGTGGAAGGACCGGACGGCGGAAGTGGCGGTCGAGAATGAAGTGGGCAGCATCGTCGCGGCGGCCGCCAACGGCGATTTCACGCAGCGCATCGACATGAAGGGCAAGGAGGGCTTCTTCAAGATGCTCGGCGAAAGCCTGAACCAGCTGCTGGAAACCTCCAGCGTCGGCCTGAACGAAGTGGTCCGCGTGCTCAGCGCGCTGGCCCGTGGCGATCTGACCGAAACCATCACCAACGAGTACCACGGCACCTTCGGCCAGCTGAAGGACGACTCCAATGCCACCGTTGCCCAGTTGACCGAGATCATCACCCAGATCAAGCAGGCCACCGACACCATCAACGTCGCCGCCGGCGAGATCGCGGCCGGCAACCTCGACCTGTCGCAGCGCACCGAGGAACAGGCGGCGTCGCTGGAAGAAACCGCCAGTTCGATGGAAGAGCTGACCTCCACGGTCAAGCAGAACGCCGAGAACGCGCGTCAGGCCAACCAGCTGGCACTCGGCGCATCCGATGTCGCGATCAAGGGTGGTCAGGTCGTCGGCCAGGTCGTGACGACGATGACGGCGATCAACGATTCGTCGAAGAAGATCGTCGACATCATCAGCGTCATCGACGGCATCGCGTTCCAGACCAACATCCTGGCGCTGAACGCCGCGGTCGAAGCAGCCCGCGCCGGTGAACAGGGCAGGGGCTTCGCGGTGGTGGCGGCGGAAGTCCGCAGCCTGGCGCAGCGCAGCGCCTCGGCCGCGAAGGAGATCAAGACCCTGATCGGCGATTCGGTCGAGAAGGTCGGCAACGGCACCAAGCTGGTCGAGCAGGCCGGCAAGACGATGGACGAGATCGTGACCAGCGTGAAGCGGGTCACCGACATCATGGCCGAGATCTCGGCGGCGTCGCAGGAGCAGTCCAGCGGTATCGACCAGATCAACAAGGCGATCACGCAGATGGATCAGGTCACCCAGCAGAACGCGGCACTCGTCGAAGAGGCTTCGGCGGCGGCACGTTCGATGGAAGATCAGGCCGGCAACCTGTCGACGGCTGTCGCGCAGTTCACGCTCGAAGGCAGCCATGCGGCTCCGGTGCAGCGGAGGCAGCAGGGCGTACCGCAGCATCCGGCTGCCGGCCAGCCGCAGCGCGGCGGTCGCCCGACCCCGGCCCCGACTGCCGGCACGCTGCGCCGTCCGGCATCGGGCGGCGGGAGCAGCGCGCCGAAGTCGTCACGTGCGGCAGCCAGCGACACCTGGACCGAGTTCTGACCCAGACGCAGCGCCCACCCTTCCCGGTCGCCGGGAGGGTGCGGACCCGGCAGCACGAACCCCGCAGGGCCTGAACGGCGCTGCGGGGTTTTTCGCGTCTGCGGCCGCCGCACGCGTTGCCGGAAATCCGGCGTCAGCCACCGGGAACTGGACTTGCAAAGGCTGCCTACCAGGCGCGGCGTCCTTGCGGGTTCCGGGCGGACGGCACGCCTTCCTGCTCGATCCCTGATCTCCACCCTTTCCGAAGGCTGCCGACATGACGTTTCTTGCCTCGCTGTTCCCGCGCCGCGCCGCGCGCCAGCAGATCATCGAATTCGCCGCCCGCAATGCCGCCATCGACAAGGTACAGGCGGTCGCCGAGTTCTCGCTCGACGGGCGCGTGCTGGCGGCCAACGCGAACTTCCTCGCCATGACCGGCTACCGGCTCGAGGACATCGTCGGCCAGCATCACGCGATGTTCGTGGTGCCGGAAGAGCGCGACACGCCGGCTTACCGCGAGTTCTGGTCGAAGCTCGCGCTCGGCCAGCATGATTCCGGCCAATACCGCCGCCTGAGCCGGGATGGCCGCGAAATCTGGATTCACGCCTCGCACCACCCGATGCTCGACATCGAGGGACGGCCGTACAAGGTCGTCAAGTACGCCACCGACATCACCGAATCCAAGCTGCGCTCGGCCGACTACGAGGGCCAGCTGGCTGCCATCTCCAAGGCCCAGGCGGTCATCGAGTTTTCGCTCGACGGGCACATCCTCAGCGTCAACGACAACTTCCTCAATGTGCTCGGCTATACGCGCGACGAGATCGTCGGCCGGCATCACTCGATGTTCGTCGACGGCGCCACCCGCGACTCGCCGGCCTATACGGCGTTCTGGGCCAAGCTCGGACGCGGCGAGTACGACAGCGGCCAGTATCGGCGCATCGGCAAGGGCGGTCGCGAAGTCTGGATCCACGGCACCTACAACCCGATCTACGACCCGGCCGGGAAGCCGTTCAAGGTGGTCAAGTACGCCACCGACATCACCGACTCGCGGCTGCGCTCGGCGGCCTACGAAAGCCAGCTCGACGCGATCTCCAAGACCCAGGCGGTCATCAAGTTCACGCTCGACGGCAAGATCATCGATGCCAACGCCAACTTCCTCGATGCCACCGGTTACCGGCTGGACGAGATCGTCGGCCGACATCACGCGATGTTCGTCGATCCGACCGAGAGCGCGTCCGCCGAGTACCGGCAGTTCTGGGAGAAGCTCGGGCGCGGCGAAGCCGATACCGGCCAGTTCCGCCGCTTCGGCAAGGGTGGGCGCGAGATCTGGCTGAACGCCTCGTACAACCCGATCCTCGATGCTGCGGGCCGGCCGCAGCAGGTCATCAAGTACGCGACCGACATCACCGAACAGAAAATCAAGGACAACGACGCCGCCGGCCAGATCGCGGCGGTCTACCGTGCCCGCTGCGCGCTGCAGCTGTCACTGGACGGCACCATTCTGCTGGCCAACGAGAACTTCTGCCGCGCCACCGGCTACAGCCCGGAGGAACTGGTCGGCCGCCATCACGACATGCTGGTCGAGGCAACACCCGCGGCACTGGCCGAGGCGCGCGAACTGATCGCCCGCATCGGCCGCGGCGAAAGCCCGTCGGGCCAGTTCAAGCGGATCGGCAAGGACGGCAAGGTGGTCTGGTTCCAGGCCAACTACAACTCGATCCTCGATCTCGCCGGCAAGCCCTGCAAGGCGGCGATCTTCGCCACCGACATCACCGACCAGATCAATGCCCAGGCCGCGCTGAACCGGGCCGTCGAGCAGACGCAGGCAGTCGCCACGGCGGCGCGCGAAGGCGACCTGACCCAGCGGGTGCCGCTGGACGACAAGGCCGGCCAGGTCCGTGACCTCTGCAGCGGCGTCAATGCGCTGGTCGAGAACATGGCCTCGGTGGTCACCCGGATCAAGGAATCGACCGAGGCGATCAACGTGGCGGCGCGCGAGATCGCGGCCGGCAACCAGGACCTGTCGGCGCGCACCGAGCAGCAGGCGGCGTCGCTCGAGGAGACCGCCAGCTCGATGGAGGAGCTGACCGGCACCGTCAAGCAGAACGCCGAGAACGCCCGTCAGGCCAACCAGCTGGCGCTCGGGGCTTCCGATGTGGCGCTGAAGGGCGGCCAGGTGGTCGGCGACGTGGTCGGCACGATGAGCGCGATCCAGGCGTCGTCGAAGAAGATCGTCGACATCATCAGTGTCATCGACGGCATCGCCTTCCAGACCAACATTCTGGCGCTGAACGCGGCGGTTGAAGCGGCGCGCGCCGGCGAGCAGGGCCGGGGCTTCGCGGTGGTCGCCTCGGAGGTCCGCAGCCTGGCCCAGCGCAGTGCGTCGGCGGCCAAGGAGATCAAGGCCCTGATCGGCGATTCGGTCGAAAAGGTCGGCGACGGCACGCGGCTGGTCGAGCAGGCCGGCAAGACCATGGACGAGATCGTGACCAGCGTGAAGCGGGTCACCGACATCATGGCCGAGATCTCGGCGGCCTCGCAGGAACAGAGCAAGGGCATCGAGCAGGTCAACCAGACGATCACCCAGATGGACGAGGTCACCCAGCAGAACGCCGCGCTGGTCGAGGAAGCCTCGGCGGCCGCGCGCTCGCTGGAAGCGCAGGCCAATGGCCTTTCGACCGCCGTCGCCGGCTTCCGGGTCGACAGCGGGCAGGTCGCCGTCCACGCGGCCGAGCGCGCCGCCGCGCCGATCGCGCCGGTCGCCCCGCCGCCGGTCGCCCCGCTGCGCGGCCCTGCGCGGCCCAAGCCGTCGGCGCGTCGCGCCACGCCCGCCGCCACGCCCGCCAAGGTCATCAACGGCAGTGGCGAGGCCTGGACCGAATTCTGAACGACGGCAACCGCGCGTTACCGGCGTGCGCCCGGCTGTGCTCACCCGATTTCCCATCCCCGTTTCAGGAGTGCCGTCCATGTCGAAGTCGAACCCGATGTCCGCCGTTGCCCCGCCGTGGCGTGACCGCGGTGTGCTGATCGCCGCTGCGGCCGTGATGGCCGCGGCCGCGGCGTCCCGCCTGCCCGCTGTCTGGGTGCAACTGCTGTTGCTGGCGACCACGGCGCTGTGGCTGGGCCGTGCCTGGCAGCAGGCGCGTGCCCGTCCCGTCCAGCGGGCCGGTCTCGTCCAGCAGCAGCGCATCCAGCGCGGGCTCGACGTGGTGGTGACCAACGTGATGATCGCCGATGCCGAGCTGAACATCGTCTACGTCAACCAGTCGATCCAGGACATGCTCCGCGCGGCCGAGGCCGACATCCGCCGCGACGTGCCGAACTTCGATGCCGGGCGCATCGTCGGCACCAACATCGACCGCTTCCACAAGAAGCCGGAGCACCAGCGCGGCATGCTGGCGCGGATGTCGGCGACCCATCAGACCACGCTGCACCTCGGTGGCCGGCATTTCTCGCTGATCCTCAACCCGATCAACGACGAATCCGGCGCGCGTCTCGGCTATGTCGTGGAGTGGAAGGACCTGACCGACGAGCTGGCCGCCGCCGAGCGCGAGCGGCGCATGGCCGCCGAGGTCACCCGCGTGCGGCGCGGCCTCGACGTGGTGGTCACCAACGTGATGATCGCCGACGCCGACCTGAACATCGTCTACGTCAACCAGTCGATCCAGGAAATGCTGGCCGTCGTCGAGCCCGACATCCGCCGCGACCTGCCGAGCTTCGACGCCCGGCGCATCGTCGGCACCAACATCGACCGCTTCCACAAGAAGCCGGAGCACCAGCGCGGCATGCTGGCGAGGATGTCGGCGACCCACAAAACCACGCTCCATCTCGGTGGCCGGCACTTCTCGCTGATCCTCAACCCGATCAACGACGAGGCCAATGCGCGGCTCGGCTATGTCGTGGAATGGAAGGACCTGACCGACGAACTGGCCGCCACCGAGCGCGAGCAGCGCATGGCTGCGGAAATGGCGCGCGTGCAGCGCGGTCTCGACGTGGTGGTCACCAACGTGATGATCGCCGACGCCGATCTGAACATCGTCTACGTCAACCAGTCGATTCAGACGATGTTGAACACCGCCGAGTCGGACATCCGCCGCGACGTGCCGAACTTCGACGCGCGCCGCATCGTCGGCACCAACATCGACCGCTTCCACAAGAAGCCGTCGCACCAGCGGACGATGCTGGCGGCGATGGCCCAGACCCACGTCACCCGGCTGCATCTCGGTGGCCGTCACTTCTCGCTGATCCTGAACCCGATCAACGACGCCGCCGGGCTTCGCGTCGGTTACGTCGTGGAGTGGCGTGACCTCACCGAGGAACTGGCGATCAAGGATCGCGAGCAGCGCGCCAATGAACTGCTCGAGCTGGCCGTGCGCCAGGCGCAGGACGCGATCGCTGCCGCCAACGATGGCGACCTCACCGTCCGGGTGCCGATGGAGGGCAAGGAAGGCCGCATCGGCGATCTCTGCAGCGGCGTCAACACCGTGCTCGACGGCATGACCCGCCTGGTCAGCCAGATCCAAGGTGTGACGGACGAGATCCGGCTGGCGGCGGAGGAGATCGCCACCGGCAATGCCGACCTGTCGCAGCGCACGCAGGAGCAGGCGGCGTCGCTGGAGGAAACCGCGAGCTCGATCGAGGAGCTGACCAGCACCGTCAAACAGAACGCCGAGAACGCCCGTCAGGCCAACCAACTGGCGCTCGGCGCTTCGGACGTCGCGCTGAAGGGCGGCCGGGTGGTCGGCGACGTGGTCGGCACGATGAGCGCGATCCAGGCGTCGTCGAAGAAAATAGTTGACATCATCAGCGTCATCGACGGCATCGCGTTCCAGACCAACATCCTGGCGCTGAACGCGGCGGTGGAAGCGGCCCGCGCCGGCGAGCAGGGCCGGGGCTTCGCGGTGGTGGCGGCGGAAGTCCGCAGCCTGGCGCAGCGTTCCGCCGGGGCCGCCAAGGAGATCAAGAGCCTGATCGGCGACTCGGTCGAAAAGGTCGGCAATGGCACGCGTCTGGTCGAGCACGCCGGCAAGACCATGGACGAGATCGTGACGTCGGTGAAGCGCGTCACCGACATCATGGCCGAGATTTCGGCGGCCTCGCAGGAGCAGAGCCAGGGCATCGAGCAGGTCAACCAGACCATCACCCAGATGGACGAGGTGACGCAGCAGAACGCGGCACTGGTCGAGGAAGCGTCGGCCGCGGCCCGTTCGCTGGAATCGCAGGCCGAGGGGCTCAGCGCCTCGGTTGCCGGCTTCCGGGTCAGCGCCAGCGAGCAGGGCCCGATGGCCAGCGCCAGAACCCCGGCGCTGCCGCCGGCCGCCGCCGCCAGTGTCCGTTCGCTGACGCGCAGCAAGCCGGTGACCCGCCGTCCATCGTCGACTTCGCCGGTTCCGGCGCCGGCCAAGGCGCTCAACGGCGGTGGCGAGCAGTGGACCGAATTTTGAACCGTTGCCAGCGATGACCGGAGCGCGCGTGCCGTCATGACGGTTTGACGGCAGCCGCAACCCCGGCACGAACCGGAGCAGCACGATGATCGCAGTCTCGTGGCAGCGGCACTTGATGGCACTGGTCGCCACGCTCGGCGACATGGTGGGCGATGCGCTCATCGTCGCCGGACTGCGCACCGCGTCCGGCGTCGTCCCCGATCGCGGGCGACCACCGCGCGACGCGGCCGTCCGCTCCGGGCTGGCTGAATTCCTCGATACCGTCGTACCGCCAAGAGCCTGACTTCCGATGAGCCACGCCGCAGCCGCCGAAGCCTCGATCGTCGCCGACGACCGCGACTTCACCTTCACCGCCCGCGACTTCGATCGCGTGCGCCAGATGATCCACGCCAAGGCCGGCATTGCGCTGTCCGAATCCAAGCGCGACATGGTCTACAGCCGCTTGGGCCGTCGGCTGCGGGCGTTGAATCTGGAGTCGTTCAAGGACTATCTGGACCAGCTCGAAGCGCATGGCAGTGCCGATGAATGGCAGGCGTTCACCAATGCGCTGACCACCAACCTGACCTCGTTCTTTCGCGAGGCCCATCACTTCGAGATTCTTCGCGAGTTCCTGGTCAAGAAAGGCCGGCACACGCCGGTCAAGATCTGGTGCTCGGCCGCCTCGACCGGGGAGGAGCCGTACTCGCTCGCGATCACCGCCTGCGAGGCCTACGACACGCTGACGCCGCCGGTGAAGATCCTCGCGACCGACATCGACACCAACGTGCTCGATACGGCCGCCGCCGGCGTCTATCCGGAAGAGCGCATCGAGAAGCTCAGCGAGGCGCAGAAGCGCCGTTTCTTCCGGCGCGGCAGCGGTGCCAACGCCGGCCGTGTCCGGGTGATCGACGAACTGCGTGAGCTGATCACCTACAAGCCGCTGAACCTGCTCGATCCGCGCTACCCGATGAAGGGGCCGTTCGACGCGCTGTTCTGCCGCAACGTGATGATCTACTTCGACAAGCCGACCCAGCGCGACATCCTGATGAAGATGGCGCCGCTGCTGAGCCCCGATGGCCTGTTCTTCGCCGGCCACTCGGAAAGCTTCTTCCACGCCACCGACATCGTCACTTCGATCGGTCGCACGGTCTATCGCCGCGCGGCGGCCAAGGGCTGATCGCCGTGTATTCGATCCGCAAGGTTCGCGAGAAGGTGCAGCAGATCGCCGCACCGACGACCTACTTCGACCCGAAGTTCAACGCCCACGCGATGAAGGTGCTGCCGGGCGAGTACATCGTCACCGATCGCGACGTGATGCTGGTGACCGTGCTCGGCTCCTGCGTGTCGGCCTGCATCCGTGACCCGCTGGCCGGCGTCGGCGGCATGAACCATTTCATGCTGCCGGACCTTGAGAACGGCGGCGTGGCCAACGAGAGCGCGCGCTACGGCTCGTACGCGATGGAAGTGCTGATCAACGAGCTGCTGAAGCGCGGCGCGGCGCGCAACCGGCTCGAATGCAAGGTCTTCGGCGGCGGCGCGGTGCTGGCCGGCTTTACCGTGTCCAACGTCGGCAAGCGCAACGGCCAATTCGTGCTGCGCTACCTGCAGACCGAGGGACTGGGCGTGGCGGCACAGGACTTGTACGACACCTGCCCGAGACGCGTGCATTACTTCCCGCTGACCGGCCGCGTGCTGGTCAAGCGCCTGGCTTCGGCCAACGACACCGAGGTTTTGGCCAGCGAAAGCCTGTACCGGCACAAGCTCGCCGAATCCCCCACCGCAGGCTCCGTGGAGCTTTTCTGATGCCCAGCAAGATCATCAAGGTCCTGATCGTCGACGACTCCGCGCTGATGCGGCAGCTGCTGACCGAGATCATGTCCGGCGACCGCGAACTCGAAGTCGTCGGTGCCGCACCCGATCCATTCGTCGCGCGCGACCTGATCAAGGCCCTGAACCCCGACGTGCTGACGCTCGATGTCGAGATGCCGAAGATGGATGGCCTGACCTTCCTCGAGAACCTGATGCGGCTGCGGCCGATGCCGGTGGTGATGGTGTCGTCGCTGACTGAAAAGGGCGCGGAAGTCACCTTGCAGGCGATGGAGCTGGGCGCCGTCGACTTCGTCACCAAGCCGAAGATCGATCTCGCCGCCGGCATGCGCAGCTACACCGCGGACCTGATCGCCAAGGTGAAATCCGCGGCGCGCAGCCATGTCCGCGCACCCGCATTTCCGCGCCAGCCGTCGAAGGGACCGCTGGCCAGCGTCGGCAATCGCTATCGCACGACCGAGCGCCTGATCGCGATCGGCGCCTCCACCGGCGGCACCGAGGCGATCAAGGAAGTGCTGGAGCGGATGCCGGCCGATGCCCCGGCCATCGTCATCACCCAGCACATTCCGGCGATGTTCTCGGGGCCGTTCGCGGCCCGCATGGATCGCTCGTCGGCGATGTCGGTGTGCGAGGCGCGTGACGGCCAGCAGATCGTGCCGGGGCACGTCTACATCGCGCCGGGCGACCGGCATCTGGAAGTCACCCGCAGCGGCGCACGCTACGTCACCAAGCTGACCGATGCGCCGCCGGAAAACCGCCACCGGCCGAGCGTCGACGTGCTGTTCAAGTCGGTGGCGCGCTTCGCCGGCGCCAACGCCGTCGGCTGCATCCTGACCGGCATGGGCGACGACGGTGCCCGCGGCCTGCTCGAAATGCTCAAGAGCGGCGCGCACACCATCGTGCAGGACGAGGCCTCGAGCGTGGTCTGGGGCATGCCGGGCGCCGCCTACAAGATGGGCGCGGCCGATCGCGCCATCAAGCTGGACAACATCGCCGCCGAATTGCTGAACCTCTGCGCCGCCGACAAGCGGGCGGCCTGAGCCCGTCAATGCCCTTCATCAGCATCGCCCGCTGCCGATAGCCCGACGAGACACCGACCCGACCCCCGCTGCACCGATTCACTCCCCGATCTTCTTCGCGAACTGGACAACAACATGAACACGATCAATCAGAAACCCTGGGTCCTGCCGCTGGCGGGAACGGTGGTCTTGCTGGCGGTGCAACTGGCCGGCGCCTCGGGTGCGCTGGCCTGGATCGGCATCGCCGCGGCGCTGGCCGGCTGGGGTACGTTCGGCTGGATGACGCGGCGCACGAGCGACGCCGGGCGCCATCTGGCCGAGCGCCACGACACGCAGCTGCAGCACCATCGCCGCCTGCTCGAGGAACTGCGCGGCGGGTTGGTCAATGAATCGGTCGGCGTGCAGAACGAGGTCGAACGCGTCCGCACGCTGATCTCCGAAGCCGTGCGCACGCTGGGGCAGGCGTTCGAGCAGATGAACAAGCAGTCCCGCGCGCAGGAAGCGGCGGTCGGCCGCATCCTGAGCCGGGCCGAAGGCGGTGCCGGTGGCGGCGGGGTGGACGTGCAGTACTTCGCCCGCACCGCGAGCCAGCTGATGGAAGGCCTCGTCGACATCCTCGCCGGCGTGTCGCGGCAGAGCGCGAACTCGGTCCAGCACATCGACGCCATGGTCAAGCATCTGGACGCGATCTTCGAGCTGCTCGGCGACGTCAAGACCATCGCCGATCAGACCAACCTGCTGGCGCTGAACGCGGCGATCGAAGCGGCCCGCGCCGGTGAAGCCGGCCGCGGCTTCGCGGTGGTGGCCGAGGAAGTGCGCAACCTGTCGGAACGGTCCACCAGCTTCAACGAGCAGATTCGCAAGCTCGTGTTCAGTTCGAAGGACGCCATCGCCAAGGTCCGCGAAGCGGTTGGCGAGATGGCCACGCGCGACATGGGCGCCAGCGTCCATGCCAAGAACGAGGTCGGCCGGCTGATGTCGCAGGTCGAGGAGATCAACGCCGCGGTCGCCACCAGCGCCCGCGAAGCCTCGCTGGCCGGCGAGCAGATCAACATCGCGGTCGGTCAGGCCGTTCGCTGCCTGCAGTTCGAGGACATCGCGACCCAGGCGCTCGGTTCGGCGCTGGTTCATGTCGGCCATCTGCGCCAGATCGGCGACGAGACCGAAAGCCTGCAGGCGGTGCTGGTCAACGAAGCACTGCCGTCGCCGACCTATCACGTGCCGACGCCGCCGCCTGCGGCCTACAGCGCGCCGCGCGTTGCTCCGGCTGCCGTGCCGCCGCCACCGCCGGCCGCGGTGCCGCCCGCGGCGAACGACTGGCGCATCCCGGCACACAAGCCGGTGGCCCAGCTGTCGATGCAGGCCGGCGCGGTCGAACTGTTCTGAATCATTGGCCGCCACCGCTCTGGCGGTGATGGCCAAGGCTGTCACGAGCCCTGCGTCCCGTCGTCCTCGAACGTCACCGGAAACCGATCATGCTGACCACCCATGTGTACATGAGCCGCTTCTCGCGCTCGTTCGATGTCGCCGAGCTGGACGTGATGTGCCGCCACTTCGCCCGGCGCAACAGCGAGACCGGTATCACCGGCGTGCTGATGGTCATCGGCGACCACTTCGTGCAGGTGCTGGAAGGCGCGCGCGATCCGGTGCTGGACCTGGTCGAGCGGATCCTCGTCGACGATCGGCATGGCGAGTTCCGCACGCTGTATCGCGGCCTCGTGCATGAACGCCGGTTCCCGAACTGGTCGATGCGGATGATGAATCTCGACCAGCACTACACCGTCAACGACCTCGCGATGACCGAGCTGCGTCGACTGGTCAAGACCGTGATCATCAGCCCGGTTCCGTCGCGGACCGCGATGGTCCAGCTGATGATGGCGATTCCGCGCGTGATCGCGCTGGATGGCAATGCCGAAGCCGTCGTGCGCAGCGCCGCCGTGATCGATGCGGTGCCTACCGCGCCGTGAGCGGCCGGGTGGATTCGATGCGCTGAGACGGTCAGCGTCGCGCCGGCGCGAGGCCAGCCGGGGTCTGCCCGCGCGAGTCGGCGCTGGCGGGGCTTGAACCGCGTCGCTGGCCCGGACGACGAGCGGTCGTGCCAGGCCAGCGACGGGGACACCGTGTGCTACTTCGGCGTGGCGACGCCGGCGGCGAGAATCTTCTTGAAGAAGTCCTCGAAACTGAATGCCGCGAGCACCGACAGTCGCACTTCCGACGGGCCCTTGCCATCGAGCGGCGTGTCGAGCGTCAGACGGGCCGACGTGGCGACACCGCTGCTGCCGGCATTCGGCAGCAGGACCAGCGCCTCGATCACGCCACGCTCATACGCGTTGACGATGTTCGTGGCGTTCGCACCCTGCGGCTGCCGCCAGTATTCGTCATGCGCCACGCTGAGGGACAGGCGCGAGTAGGCCCCGTCGGACAGAAACGTCTGACCGCGAATGCCGAGGCCGTAGCGCGGCCGCAGTGCCTGCGGGAAATCGCCGCCGACACCGGGAATGGTGCTGACGCCGGCGACGGTGAACAGCGCATAGCGGTCATCGGAGCTGATCTTGGTCGAGGCGCCGACATTGAAGCGCAGGTAGCCCTTGTCCGAGCGGAACAGGTCGTTCGCGTTCGGGGGCGGCACCGCACCCGTCGCATTGGCGCGTGAGGCGACATCGACACTGCCCTTGGTGCGGTAGGTGATGTCGGTGAACACGCGTCCGACGCCGAGCAGCGAGCCGGCACCCCCTTCGAACGCCACGGCGGCCTCGACGCCGGTCTTGAACTTGTCGTCGCCGTTCAGCGACAGGCTCGGGCCGGCATAGATCGCCAGCTGCGCCTTGTCGTAGACCTCGCGCTGCGCGATGTACAGATAGTCGCGCTTCAGTTCACGGAAGCGGGCGAGGGCCGTCCGGGTCAACGCATCCTTGGCCGCCACCTTCTGAAGAATCTCGTAATGCGCGTACGCGCCTTCGAACGCTTCGAGCGCGCAGTCGGCCAACTTCTCGCGAGCCTTCACCAGGTCGCGTTCGGCCGCGTAGTCTCGATTGCCGATGTGCGAATCCGGGTACGGGCCGAGCGCATCCCATGCCGAGCGCAGCGCTTCCATCGACTTGTCCAGAATGGCGACCTCACCGGCAGACTCCTTCAGCATCTCGCCGACCATCATGCCGTCGCGGACGGTCGGTTCGGCCGAGGCCGCCATCATGGCCTCGGCCGCGCCCGCCTTGGAGGGATCGGCCGGATTGGCGTCGGACGCGGATTCGGCGGCTTTCAGCGCCCGGTGCGCGGCCAGCTTTTCATCGTCGGTCTTGGCGGCAAGCATGTTGGCTTCCGCGGCCTTCACGCTCGCCGACTTGCCGGTGACGATCGGCAAGGCGTTGGCGGCTTCCACCGCCTTCTCGGCAAACTTCCGGGCCGATGCAGCGCTGGCCCGCGCCTCCGGCGTCGCCGCCGCGCGTTCGTCGGCGACGGCCTTGTTCATCGCCTGATTGGCCGATGCCAGCGCATCCGCGCGCAGCTTCTCCAGATTGCCTTCTCCGGACGCGAATGCCGCACTGCGCAGATCCGCGCAGGTCGCGGCGATCACGACCTTGGGGGCCAGGGTGCCGACAGCTTTCGATCCGGTGGCGGCGAACGTCGGCGGCAGCGTTGCCGCGCCGACCACGCCGATCACGACGGCGGTGCGGATGCAGGTAGAACTCTTTTTCATGGTGTGATCCCTGATGAGATGTGGCGCCGGGCTCGTCGTCCCGGCAGACCGTGCCGGGTGGCTCGGTGTGCCGAGACGGTCGGCGATTGCGCCGCCACGGTCTCAACGGATGTCCATTCAATTTCTAACGAATTCCTAACGACGTTTTGCGAAGCGCAAGCCATTGATCGAAAAGCCGTTCAGGCCGCCCGAGCGGACTCCTCGCCATCCGCTGCCGGCTGCGGCTTGCGACGCGCGAGTTCCTTGCCCGGGATCACCAGGAACTCGCTGTCGGCCGTGCAGCGCAGCAGCAGTTGCTCGTGCTTCGGGCGGTCGACGAACTGGTCGATGACGGTCGTGCCGCTGTGGGCGGTCATGTTCAGACGGTGGCTGGTGGCGTTGGCGACGAGCGTGCTGCTGCCGCTGATCTGGATCAGCAGGTCGGCGAAGGCCTCGTCGCTGTTGGCGGCGATGTCACCACGACGGCACAGCAGGCGGGTGGCACGCTTGAACGGGCGCTCGCCGCTGGCGAGGCCCGCGGCCAGTTCCCTGCCGATGCGGCTGGCGGCAACGTCGGCCGGGGAGGCCGCCGGACCGACGCCGGTATCGGCTGCGAGGGCCGCCTTGATTCGCGCGATGAAGCCGTCGACCGGACTCAGCGACGTGCTCATGCCGCCGGCGAATTCCGGAAAGCGGCGGGTGAACCAGGCGGTACGGGCGTCACTGACCGGAAACTCCTCGGCCCAGAAGCCGAACGGTGAGCCGAGGCGTTTGAGGCGCACGGCATCGTCCGACAGCAGCAGCATCGGCACATGGCTGCCGACATCGGTATGGGCGATGCCGCGGGCATAGCACTGGTAGCCCATCTTTTCGTACATCGGGATCAGCGCCGGCGCGCAATGCATCAGATCGATCAGCGCGCCGTTGCGTCGGCCGGTGTAGTAGTTGGCACCGAGCAGCAGGCGCAGCGCCATCGAGTTGCGATGGCTTTCGCAGATGACCAGACGCGACGTGAACGACAGTTCGTTGCGCGGAATGTCGTGCAGCAGGTCGGTCTGGAACCAGTCGCGGTAGCGATCCGGCACCGCGTCGCGGCCGAACACGGTGCGCATCGTCGCGATGATCCGGTCGTCTTCGGCGGCGTAGTAGATGGTCGCGATCTCGTCCAGTTCATCGACCACGCGGCGCGAGTGATGACACAGGAAACTGCCCTGCTTGCCGGCGTTGATGTTCACGTCGTAGCGCAGGCGGTAGCAGGCTTCGCGCTCGGCTTCGGTTTCGGCGACAGCGATCTTGAGAGACATGGGAACCCCGAATAGATGTGCATGGCAGTGAGGCGTTCCGGCATCCGTTCCGGGTCTCGGCGACGCGCCCCTGACCATCCGGGCTGCGTGCATCGAGCTGGGTTCAAGCAGGGTCCAGCGGGATCACGAGGCGCGGCTGCTGAACGGCCACGGCAGGAACATGCCGGTGCCGGCGCGGTAGCGGTCGTAATCGCGGTTTAGCGCGGTGCTGCTGAACTTGCGTTCCTCGACGCGGGCGGCGGTGAAGTACATCGGCGCCATCACCGCGAACGGCAGGGCCATGAAGGCGCTGCCGGTGGCAACGCCGGCAGCGAGCCAGGTCAGCAGGTACGAGGTGTAGAACGGGTGGCGGATGTAGCGGTACGGCCCTTCCGCGACGAGGTGTTCCGGCAGATCCTCGGAAAACGCGAACGACAGCGGCTTGCGGCGGTTGGCGGCGATCGCCCACCAGAACAGCGACAGGCTCAGGCCCAGCAGGATCGCGGCGGCCGCGAAATGGCCGGACGACGCCACCCCGAGCACTGGCAGCCCGGCGAGCACGTACAGGCCCAGCAGATTGCTCAGCAGGTAGATCGCGTCGATGCCGGAATTGGTGCCGGTGGGCTTGGTGAAGAAGTGGCGGGCGCCCCAGCCCCAGCTGGCATAGCCGGCAAGGATCAGCAGGACGACCACGGCCGTGGCGGGATCGGCGTGCAGAGGGTTCATCGGTGAGACTCCTGGGCGGTGGACAGCGGATGGACGGTGCGGCGGTGGCTGGTATCGGCGGCGGCTGGCGCGGCGGGATTCCCCGCACGTGCTTGCTCGGGCCGCACGCGGCTGGCTCGGGTCAGCGGCGGGCTGGCGATGACGATCAGGCGATCGGCGCGACTGCCGTCGACGCCGAGCTGTTCGAACAGCGAGTAGCGGGCCGCGCCCGACGGCGCGGAGCGGACGCCCGGTGCGGGCTCGCCGGCATCGCCGCGCAGCACGAACGGGTGATCGTCGGCGTCGCCGAGGCCCACGCCGAGCTGCTCCCGAATGGCGCGGACGATGCGGTCGCCGCGCAGCGAATAGCTGCCGTCGTAGCGCGGCTCGGTCTGGTCGAGGTGGCTGGCCAGATTCAGGAAATCGAGCGGCGATCGTGCCGCAGCCCACAGGATCGGCGGCTGGCTCGGCTGACGATGCTGGGACGCGAGTTCGTCACGGCAATCGTCGAGCAGGCCGGCGATGACCGGGACGCCCGCCGGGCCGGCCGCGGCCACGGTGAGTACGACCTGCACGGCCGGAATCGACTTGCCGGCCAGCACCAGCGGCTGCCAGCGGGTCAGCACGAAGCCGATCAGCCGGCCGGTCGCTTCACGGGCAAGATAAAGGCGGCGTTCCTGCGCGGCGCGGGCGGTGTGGATCCGGGCCAGTTCGTCGGCGAGCACGGCGGCGTTGGCGGTACCGTGTTCGGCGGCGAGGGCGACCAGATCGATCCGCAGCCAGGCGTTGGTTCGAAGCACGTCGCCATCGACGACGCTGCGCTCGAACGGGGTCGATGAAGGGCTCGGCGACGAGGCCGACGGCGGCGGGGTGGGGCCAGAAGAGGCGGGCAGCGGCATGGCGGATCAGCTCCGGAAAACCTGCCGCCACACTGGGACCCCTGCCTTCAGGAGTCCTCACGGATTTCAAACGGAACTCAAACGAAATTGAAAGTCACGACAAGCCATTGAATGGAATGGCGTTGTCGGCAGGCGTCGATGGGCCTGCGCATGCCCGTGGCGGGCAGTCGGGCGCGCTCGCGAACCGGGCCGGCGGCCCGCGTTCGGCGAGCGCCGACGCGGTCAGTGCCGGGCGTCGAGCAGTTGCAGGAACTTTTCCGGCGGCACCGTCGGGTAGAACAGCCAGCCCTGGGCGTAGTCGATGCCGATGTCCTGCAGCGCGGCGAGCTTGCGGGCGTCGTCGACGAACTCGGCAATCGTGCGCTTGCCGGTGGCATGGGCGACCTGATTGATCGCGCGGACGATTTCCTGCGAGGCGCCGCCCTGCGCCACTTCCTTGATGAAGCAGCCGTCGATCTTGACCTCGTCCACCGGCAGCGACTGCAGGTAGCCGAACGAGCACAGGCCGGAGCCGAAATCGTCGAGGCTGAAGCCGCAGCCGATGGCGCGGAAGGCGCGGATGACGTCGGCCGCGACTTCCAGATTCTCGATCGCCGCGGTTTCGGTGATCTCGAAATACAGCTTGCCGGCCGGCAGCGCGGCATTCTTGACCTCCCGAAGCAGATCATCCATGAACCGGCCGTCGACGATCGAGCGGGCCGACAGGTTGATCGAGACGCTGTGCAGGTGGTCGAGCGCGCTGCGGTTGTCGGCCAGCCAGTCGAGGATGAAGGTGGACGAGAAGCGGTCCAGTTCGCCCACGAGGCCGAAGTATTCGAGCGTTTCGATGGTGCCGGCCGGCACCGGCATGTAGACGCCGTTCCGTTCCATCCGCAGCAGGAATTCGGCCTTGCGCAGGCGCGACTCGCCGTTGCGGATGTCCATGATCGGCTGCGGATGCAGCGACAGCTGGCCGCGGGCCATCAGCTTGCGGAACACCGTGACATCGCCGGCGTTGACCGTCGGCCGCGTGGCGAAGGTGTTGCTCGGGCCGTGGCAGCTGACCTGGTTCAGGCCACGCCGCTTGCTCGCCTCGCAGGCATCGCCGGCCTCGGCCAGTGCCGCCGGCCAGTCGACGCCCGGCCGGACGACGGTGACGCCGATCGACACCGCGACCGGGTTTTCGCCCAGCGGGCCGTGGAAGCGCAGCGTCGACAGGCGATCGCGCAGTTCGGTGGCGTCGTCGATCGCGCTCTGGGTGTGGTCGATGACGCGGGCGGCGATGAATTCATTGCTCCACAGCCGGGCCGACAGTCCGAGCCGGCCGACCCAGTCGCGCAGCAGCGCTTCGACCTGCGAGATCACGGCGTCGCCTTCGATCGAGCCGGCGATCCGGTTGATCGAGCGCAGCTGCCGCAGGTCAATGTAGAACAGCGCGGCGCAGGGCTCGCAGGACCAGGCCTTGAGGCGCTCGATCAGGCTCGCGTACGACGTGGCGGGGCGATTGTCGGGAGAAAGAAGGCTCATCACAGGCTATCGGCGGGGCCGAGCGTCTGGCGCAACCGTTCGGCGGTCGTGGAGGGCCGTCCGGCCATCATGCGGAAGCCGGGCCGGACATGAAAAAACCGCCCGGCGGGATGCCGGGCGGTTTCGGGTTCCCTGCTTCAGCGCGTGATCACAGGAAGCCGAGCGTCCGGGTCGGGAAGTTCCCGAGGTTCGGGAACACGGTGGTCAGATCACTGTCGGCGACCCCGAACCAGCGTGCGAGCGTGGCCGAGTACTGGTCGGTGGAGGTCGTCGGCACGATGCGGCCGGCGCCCATGTCGTTCGGGCCGCCGATCGCCAGATTCGGCATCTGGCCGTACCAGCCCGGCTTCACGGCACCACCGAGGATGAAATGGTGGTTGCCCCAGGCGTGGTCGGAGCCGTCGCCGTTGGAGCCGAGCGAGCGGCCGAAGTCCGATGCACTGAACAGCGTGACATTGTTCTGCAGGCCGATCTCGCCCATCGCCGCCCAGAATGCCGCGACGTTCTTCGACACCATGTTCAGCAGCGCCGCCTGACCGCCCAGCTCGTTGTTGTGGGTATCGAAGCCGCCAAGGCGGACGAAGAAGATCTGCCGGCTGTCGCCGAGCTGCGAACGCGCCTTGATGCAGTTGGCGACCGCGCGGAACTGGTAGCCGAGGCCATTGTCGCCGGGGAACACCGGAAACGGCGTGGCGACGGCGCCGGCCGCGTTGAGGGCGGTATTGACGATGCCGACTTTCGACGCGGCGTTGGCTTCGATCGAACCGTACTCGGCCACCAGCATGTTGGCATTGCCGAGCGACTGGTTCAGCAGGTCCTGCGAGGCCGCACGGCGCAGGCCGCCGCGGTAGAAGGTGTCGGCCGTCGACAGCAGCGTCGGCGCGCCGCCGGTGCCGAGCACGTACGGGTTGACCACCGCGCCTTCCTGCCAGTAGTTGGCGCCGCCGACATTGATGTTCATCGACAGCTGCGAGCGATAGCCCTGGCTGGCGTACAGGTCGGCCACGCGGCCGGCCCAGCCGAAACGCTCCGACCGGTTGGCGATGCTGGTCCACCACGCCGTCTGCTGATCGGAATGCGAGAACAGCTGCAGCGGCAGCGGCACCTGGCCGCCGGCGGCCTGCGCCGTCGTCGTCGGCTGCACCAGCGTGCCGACGTTGCCGAGGATCGCCATGCGGCCGCTGTTGAACAGACTGGCCAGTTCCGGGCAGTTGCCGTGCAGGCCGTAGCTGTAGCCGTCGCTTGCGGTGCCGGTCAGCGGCAGCAGCGAACTCTGGGCCAGTGCCAGGTTGCTGCGGCTGCGCTGGTAGGTCGAGTATCCGGCCGCCGTGGTCGGCACGATCATGTTGAAGCCGTTGTTGCCGCCGGCGAGGTAGAGGCAGACCAGCGCCTTGTAGCCGGTGGTGTCAGCGGTGGCGGCGAGGGCGGACTGCAGGCCGCCCATCGTCGCCAGGATGCCGGCGGAACCGGCTGCCTTGGCGCCGAAGCTCAGGAAATCGCGGCGATTGAGGCCATGGCCGGCCGGGTTCGCGTTCTGGGTGTTCTGGTGGGTCATGTTCGGTCTCCTTGAGCGATTAGCGCTGGACGGCGAATTGCGGCGAGTTGATCAGCAGGTCGGTCGTTTCGATGACGCGGCTGGCCGGGGAGCTGGCGGGAATGGCGGAGGCGTAGTTGATCAGCGTGGTCCGCATCGCGGCCGGCATCAGGCCCTGCATGAACACGAGGTTCAGGCGGTCGACCAGCGTCGCCGGGTTGGCGGCATACGGTTCCCACGCGGCGGTCTTCAGCAGCACGCTGGTCGGGCCGAGATTGCCGGCTTCGCTGTAGCCGTTCGGGCCGGCGTTGCGAACGCCGTTGCTGTCGACGTACTGGTAGACCTGACGCTGCAGCATGTTCGCGGTCAGCACCAAGGTGTTCTCGTTGGTGGTCTGGAACTCCGGTGCCAGCAGGCCGGCGAACTTCAGCGGGCCGCTGCGCTGGTAGTCCGGCGCGAAGAAGTTGAAGACGCTCGGCGAGCTGAGCACGGACTGGGCGAAGATGTCGCTGGACTGCAGCATCAGGCCGTATTCGCTGACATTGCCGTTGCTGTCGGAGGCCGAGAAGGCGCGCCACAGGTTGGTCACGCGGATCAGCGGTTCGCGCAGCTTGCCGGCGGTGTTGTCGCCCGGGTTCACCGCTTCCGGATCGGTCAGGATCGCCCGGGCCACCGCCAGCAGGTCACCGCGAACGCCGCTGCCGTTGTTGTTGAACACGGTGGCGACACGGGCGATGTAGGCCGGCGACGGGTTCGAGGTCACCAGGCGCTGGATCAGACGCAGGGCGATGAACGGACCGACGTTCGGGTGGTTGAACAGCGTGTCGAGCGCGATCCGCAGGTCCTGCGCGGCGGTGCCGCCCGCCGGCACCACGACGCCGCCGACGATGGTCTTGGCGCTGGTGTCGTGGTGGCTTTCGTAGGCGACCATCGGACGGATGTAGTCGATGTCGTACTGCCAGGCGCCTTCGCCGGTCTGCGTCACCGGGGCCGAGGCCCAGCCGGTCATCACCTTGGCCATGCCTTCGACATCGGCCTGCGAGTAGGTCGGCAGCGGCACGCCGGCAGCGTCTTTCTGCACGGAGCCATCGAGGTTCAGCCGTACCAGACCGATGCTGAACAGCTGCATGATTTCGCGAGCGTAGTTCTGGTCGGCATGGACGCCGGTCGCGAGGTTCTCCTTGTTGTTGCGGAACATGTTCAGGTACAGACCCATGGTCGGCGACAGGGTGACGCGCTCCAGCAGGGTGCGGTAATTGCCGAGGGCATTGGTCGACAGCAGGTCGTAGTAGGCCGCCATCGTCTCGCTGCGGTTCATGATCGAACCGGCCTGATCGGACACCACGAGGATTTCCGACAGTGCGAAGGCCATGCGCTGACGCAGCTGGTCCGGACCGGTGACCACGTTCTTCCACCAGGTCGGCACCCACGGCGCGTCCTTGTTCGGCACGCTCGGCAGGATCAGGCTGGTCGGCGCGGCGGCCTGCGCGGCGAACCAGGCGTCGTAGCTCTGGGCGGCAGCGGCATCGAGGCTGGCCGGCGAGGCGCCGAAGGTACCCTGGGTCAGCAGACGGGAGGCCGCCGTGAGGCCCATCGCGCCGACCGGCGTGACCGGCGGCACCGGCGGGACGGTGACCGTGGTGACGGTGAAGCTGGCCGTCGACGTCGTGTTGTTGGTCGGGTTGGCAACGCGGATCGTGCCGCTGCTGGCGCCATTCGGGACCGTGAAGCTCAGCGACGTGTTCGAGGCCACGGTGACGCCGGTCGCGGCGACGCCGCCGATCGAGACACTGTTGGCGCCGGTGAAGCCGGTGCCGGTGACGGTGACGACGGTGCCGACCGGGCCGGACGACGGCGCGAAGCTGGTGATCGCCGGGACGGCGGCCGGCACGGTGACGGTGAAGCTGAGCGGCGAGCTGCCGCTGTAGCTGGCGTTATGCACCTGCACCGGGCCACTGGCGGCACCGGCGGGCACGGTGAAGGTCAGCGAGGTTGCCGTGACGCCGCTGACGGCGACGCGGGTCGAGTTGCCGATCGAGGCTGCCGTGGCACCGGTGAAGCCGAGGCCAGTGACGGTCACCACGGTACCCACCGGGCCCGAAAGCGGGAAGAAGGTCAGCACGCTCGGAACCGGAATCGGCGCCGGCACGGTGACCGTGAAGCTCGCCACCGACGTGCCGTTGGTGCTGCTGTTGTAGACGCGGATGCTGCCGGTCGTCGCGGTGGCCGGCACGGTGAAGCTCAGCGAGGTCGCCGTGACGTTGGTGACCGGGATCTGCGCCGAAGCGCCGACGGTGACGCTGGTGGCGCCGGTGAAGTTGCTGCCGGTCAGCGTGACGACCGTGCCGACCGGTCCACTGGCCGGCAGGAAGCTGCTGATGATCGGCGTCAGCACGGTGGGCGTGCCGGAAGTGATCGTGAAGACATCCGGCGAGAAGCCGCCATGGACCGGATTCAGGATGCCGAAGCCGGCCGTGGTCGACGAAGCCGTGACCGTGGCGCGAAGTTCGGTGTCGCTGACCACGGTGAACGGCAGGTCGCGACCGGCGCCGAGCCAGACCGCGGTGGCGCCGGTGAAGCCGGAGCCCCGGATCGTGACGACGGTGCCGACCGGTCCCGAAGCGGGAGCCCGGCTGACCAGATACGGCTGCGGAAAGGTCGCAACCGGCTGCGGCGCGCTGGCCGTGACGGTGAACCGCGCCGAGGTCGAGGTCGAGAACGACGGATTCGCCACGCGCACCACACCGGTGGGGGCATTCGCCGGCACGGTCAGGGTGAGGGTGGTGTCGTTGACGATGGTGAACGTGGCGTTGGTCTGGCCGATGCGGACCGAGTTGGCGCCGGTGAACTTGCTGCCGCGGACCGTCACGACCGTGCCGACCGGGCCGGACGAAGGCGAGAAGCTCGAGATAACCGGACGGGCGTAGGTGACCGTCTGGGCAAAGGCCTGACCGAGCGTCAGGAAAAAGGCGAGGAAAATCGCCAGCGAGCGCAGTAGCGTCGCTTGCGGTGTCAGACTCTGGATACGGATGGATGCGGCGCTCATGGCGATCTCCCTAATGGGTTCTTTTGCGCTTGTGACGCGTCTGGGGGCAGGCATCGAGACTTCGCGGCACGTCATGGAGGACTGACCCGTCGAAGCGGCAACGCTGTTCAAGCGCTGGTCGCGGCCGGCGAGACAGGTGGGGGTCATGACGATTCGGGGGTGGTCAAGATTTATCGGGGGCGGGCAGTAGTAAATAATCTCTACAGCACGCGGCCTTTGTATCGTGCTAGCCAAACCGATCTTGAGCGCTATCGACAAGCGGGTATCGGCCGAAGATGAACGGGTCATCTGCCGTTTTTGCGTCACCAAATCCGGCACGCGAAGGCGACGAATGGTCGTCTCGCGCACGCAAGGCAGCGAAAGCGCCCGGCGCGTCGCTGACCATCGCCCAACAAAAAACCCCGCCGAAGCGGGGTTTTTCAGGTCACGCCGAGGGAGATGGCGTCAGACGTTGAAGCGGAAGTGCATGACATCGCCTTCCTTGACGATGTAGTCCTTGCCTTCCAGCCGCCAACGGCCGGCTTCCTTGGCGCCCGCCTCGCCCTTGTAGGCGATGTAATCGTCATAGGCGATGACTTCCGCGCGAATGAAGCCGCGCTCGAAATCGGTGTGGATGACGCCAGCTGCCTGCGGCCCGGTGGCGCCGACCTTGACCGTCCACGCCCGCACTTCCTGCACGCCGGCAGTGAAATAGGTCTGCAGGCCGAGCAGGTCATAGGCGCTGCGGATGACGCGGTTCAGGCCCGGCTCGTCGAGTCCCAGCGATTCGAGGAAGTCCTTCTTGTCGGCCTCGTCGAGCTGCGCGATTTCCGCCTCGATCTGCGCGCAGACCACGACCACGGTGGCGTTTTCCTTTGCCGCCAGCGCCTTCACCCGCTCGACGTACTCATTGCCGCCGAGACCGGCCTCGTCGACATTGGCGATGTACAGGCCCGGCTTGGCGGTGATCAGCTGCAGTTCCTTGACGATGGCGCGCTCGTCGGCGTCGAGGCTCATGCTGCGCACGGCTTCGGCGTTGTTCAGATGCGCCTGCACGCGGCTCAGGCAGGCGCTGCGGGCGATGGCATCGGCGTTGCCGGACTTCGCCAGCTTGTTCGAGCGTTCCAGCGCCTTGGTCACGCGTTCGAGATCGGCCAGGGCCAGTTCGGTGCCGATCACTTCGATGTCGCGGATCGGATCGACGCTGTCCATCACGTGGATCACGTCGTCATTCTTGAAGCAGCGCACGACATGGGCGATGGCATCGGTATCGCGGATGTGCGACAGGAAGGCGTTGCCCTTGCCCTTGCCCTCGGCCGCGCCTTCGACCAGGCCGGCGATGTCGACGAACTCGACCGTCGCCGGCAGGATCTTCTGCGGTTTGACGATCTTCGCCAGCGCATCGAGGCGCGGGTCCGGCACGCCGACGACGCCGACATTCGGGTCGATCGTGCAGAACGGATAGTTCTCGGCGGCGATCTGCGCCTTGGTCAGCGCGTTGAACAAGGTCGACTTGCCGACGTTCGGGAGACCGACGATGCCGCATTGAATGCCCATGATTTCGAATCCTTGAGTGCTGCGAGCTGATACGTGGAAAGAGGCTTTGTAGCGTGACCGGCGACCGGCTAGCTCGCCGGTTTCGCGGCCGGTGATGCGGGTTCCGGTCGGGGGGCCTTGGCCGGCGCCGGCGCGGCGCTGTGCAGCTTCTGCATCGCCTTTTCCAGCGTCTGGTCGAGCCAGACCGGAACGGCGTTCATCGCGTCGATCAGGCCATCGCGGATCAGCTTGTCATCCGCGGCGTTCGGGCGCCCGAGCACGTAGCCCAGCACCTGATCCTTCGTGCCCGGATGGCCGATGCCGATCCGCAGCCGCAGGTAAGCCTCGCCGAGATGCTGATGAACGCTGCGCAGCCCGTTGTGACCGCCGTGACCGCCGGCGCGCTTGAGCTTCATCGCGCCGACCGGCAGGTCGAGTTCGTCATGCGCCACCAGAATGTCTTCCGGGGCGAGCTTGTAGAACGCCGCCAGCGGCTGGATCGCTTCGCCGCTGCGGTTCATGAAGGTGGCCGGCTTCAGCAGCAGGACCTCGTCGCCGCCGATGCGGATGCGCGCCAGCTCGCCCTTGAACTTCGATTCCATCCGGAACGTGCCGCGATGCGCCGACGCCAGCAGGTCGACGAACCAGAAGCCGGTGTTGTGGCGCGTGCGCTCGTATTCGGCCCCCGGATTGCCGAGGCCGACGATGGCACGCAGGCGATGGTCCGACATCGATCCCCTCCGCGCGGCACTGCCGCATCATGAAAAACCCGTCCGCTCGGCGGGCGAACGGACGGGTCGGTTGCTGCCGGGACGTGGACCGTCCCGCAATCCTTACTTCTTCTTGGCCGGCGCGGTCTTGGTCGCGGCGGCAGCCGGGGTGGCCTTGCCACCCTTGGCGGCCGGCGCCTTCGCTGCAGCGGCTTCGGCGGCTTCGGTCGCAGCTTCCGCGGCCGACTGGCGCGGCAGATGGATCGCGGCGACCGAGATGTCGTTGCCGTGCTTCAGTTCATAGAAGGTGGCGCCGTCGGCCAGCTGCGCCTGCAGCTGCGACAGATGCACCGCTTCGTTGACATTCAGACCCGACAGGTCGACTTCGATGAACTCCGGCAGGTCCTTCGGCAGGCACTCGACTTCGACCTGGATCTGCTGGTGTTCGACGACACCGCCGCCGATCTTGACGCCCGGGGCCACATCGCCGCCCTTGAAGTGCAGCGGGATGTGCATGCGCAGCGGCACGTGGGCCAGCACGCGCTGCAGATCCATGTGCATCACTTCATTGCGCACCGGGTGACGGTGCAGATCCTTCAGCACGGCCTGCTCGGCCTTGCCGTCGATCTCGACCTTCAGGATCGCCGAGTAGAACGACTCGAACTTCAGGCTCTTCATCAGCTCGTTGTGGCTGACCTGAATCGACTGCGGATTTTCCGTGCCACCGTAGATGATGGCGGGCACCTTGCCCTCATGGCGCAGGCGGCGGCTCGCACCCTTCCCGTGCACCGTGCGAGTTTCGGCACTGATGACGAATGACTGTTTCATGTGACTCTCCGTGACTTGCAGCAAAAAGCCGCGTCCGCGACCAGACGCAGCGAGCCGCGCACTATACAGAGGTGGCTGCCGGCCTGCCAGACCGGGCGGGACCGGCTGAAACGCCGCCAATCACGTCACTTCAATGATCAATTTGCCGAAGTTTTCGCCGCGGAACAGCTTCAGCAGGGTCTCCGGAAAGGCGTCGAGCCCTGGCACGATGTCCTCGCGCGACTTGTAACGACCTTCGCGCATCCAGCCGCTGATCGCCGTCACGGCTTCCGGGTAACGATCGGCCCAGTCGAACACGACGATGCCCTGCATCCGCGCCCGGTTGACCAGCAGCGACAGGTAGTTCTTCGGGCCCTGGATCGGCGTCGTGTTGTTGTATTGCGAGATGGCGCCGCACAGCACGATGCGGGCGTGCAGCCGCAGGCGCGCCATCACCGCGTCGAGAATGTCGCCGCCGACATTGTCGAAATAGACGTCGATGCCTTCCGGGCAGTGCTTGGCCAGCCCCGGGAAGATCGGCCCGCGCTTGTAGTCGATGCAGGCGTCGAACCCCAGTTCGTTGACGACGAAATCGCACTTGTCCTGTCCGCCGGCGATGCCGACGACCTTGCAGCCGAGGATCTTCGCGGTCTGGCCGACGACCTGACCGACCGCTCCGGCCGCTGCCGACACCACCACGGTCTCGCCGGCCTTCGGCTGACCGACGTCGAGCAGGCCGAAATAGCCGGTCATGCCGGGCATGCCGAGCGCATTCAGAAAGCTGGGCAGCGGCGCGAGGGTCGGATCGATGCGGCTCAGGCCGCGGCCATTCGAGATTGCGTACTTCTGCACGCCCAGCATGCCCTCGACGATGTCGCCGACGGCGAAATCCGGATGGTTCGACGCGATCACTTCGCCGAGCGCGCCGGCGCGCATCACTTCGCCGATCGCCACCGGGCGGATGTAGCTCTTGCCCTCGTTCATCCAGCCGCGCATCGCCGGATCGAGCGAGATGTAACGGACCTTGACCAGCAGTTCGCCGTCGCCCGGCGCCGGCACCGGCGTCTGTTCGCGCAGCCAGTCGCTGTCCTTCGGCAGCCCGAACGGCCGCGCGGCAAGCTTGAAACTGGTGTTGGTGAAACCGGTCATCACTGCCGACATCGAACCCGCTCCTCGAAAAAGTTGAAAACGATTTCGAATGATTGCATGCGCGGGCACCCTCCGATCATCCGACAAGCACCCGGGTGCTTCGTCATCCGCGATCGGATGCGTCGCGCTTTACGCGGCACGGGCATTGCTCAACACTTCGCCGAACTCCTTGACGACACCACGACGAACCCGCCATGCGTCCGTTTGCCTCGCTGTTGCTGATTGCCAGCCTGACCACCACCGCCGCATTCGCGGCCGACGCCACGCCCGAAGTCGATCCGGCCACGCTCGCGAAGCTGCGCGACGCTGCGCTGCAGAGCGACTACGCCTATGAGCGGCTGAGCGATCTGACCGACACCATCGGCCCGCGTCTGTCCGGCTCGAAGCAGGCGGCCGCGGCGGTGACGCAGGTGGCGGACGCGATGCGCGCGCTCGGCGCCACCGTCACCCTGCAGCCGGTCAAGGTGCCGCACTGGGTGCGCGGCGAGGAACGCGCGGAGCTGGTCGGCTATCCCGGTCAGCCGGCGGGCCTGACGCAGCGGATCGATCTGACGGCGCTCGGCGGCTCCGGCGCGACGCCGGCCAAGGGACTGACCCGGGAGGTCGTCGTCGTCCGCAGCTTCGCCGAACTGGAGGCCAAGGCCGCCGCCGTGAAGGATCGCATCGTGCTGCTCAGCGTGCCGTTCGATCAGAACCTGGCCGAGAACGGCCATTCCGGCGTGGCCTACGGGCAGGGCGGCGAGCCACGTTTCCGCGGCCCGGCGGCTGCCGCGAAGCTGGGCGCCGCCGCGATGCTGGTGCGTTCGGTCGGCGGCGCCCGCTTCCGCCTGCCGCACACCGGCGCGACGCGCTTCGACGACAAGGGCCCGAAGATTCCGGCGGCCGCGGTGACGGTCGAGGATGCGCTGCTGATCGAACGACTGTCCGCGAAAGGCCCGGTGACGATGACGCTGACCGTCACGCCGCAGACCTTGCCGGACGCCGACAGCTACAACGTCATCGCCGACTGGCCGGGCCGCGACAAGCCGGACGAGGTGGTAGTGCTGTCCGGCCATCTCGATTCCTGGGATCTCGGCACCGGCGCGATCGATGACGGCGCTGGCGTTGCGTCGGCGATGGGCGCGCTGTCGGTCCTCAAGTCTCAGGGCCTGCGGGCCCGACGGACGATCCGCCTCGTCGCCTACATGAACGAGGAAAACGGTTCGCGCGGTGCCCGCGCCTATTTCGACGCGAACAAGGGCAGCATCGAGAAGCAGATCGCCGCGATCGAGAGCGATGCCGGCGCCGGCCTGCCGCTGGGCCTTCATGCCAATGTCACGCTGGGCTCGATCAAGCGACTCGAGGCGCTGACCGACGCGCTGCGACCGTTCGGAGCGTCGGTGCTGAAGCGCAGCGATCGTCCGGTGGGTGCCGATATCGCGCCGCTGTCGCTGGCCGGCGTGCCGGGTTTCGAGCCGCTGCTCGACACCCGGCATTACTTCGACTATCACCACACCGCGGCCGACACGCTGGACAAGGTCGAGCCGGACCATCTGCGGCGGCAGGTCGCCGTGATGACGACGCTGGCCTGGTGGCTGGCCGAGGCCCCGGAGCCGCTGGAACGGCTGCCGGTGGAAAAGGCCGGCGAGTGAGGCAATCCGTGCGTCGGGCGCAGCAAGCGCGCCCCGGCGCGTGGGCCAGCAACCCGGTTCGGACTTTTGCGATTCGCCGGATGGCTACAACGGCGCGGCAAGCGTTCGATCGGGTCGCCACACCCGCCGGTTGTTACGGCTGGATCAACGGCCGCGCGCCGTGGAATGCCAGTGACGCAGCGCGCGGAGATCGGCGCAGACGGCGCTGCCGGCATCGCCTGACAGACACCTGAACGGCTGCGTCGGCTCGCCGAGATCGCTCAGCACGACCGTGGCACCGGTGAAATCGTGGTCGACCGTGTAGTCGTTGACGGTCACGATCGTGGCCAGGCCCGCGCCGCGCGATGCCCGCAGGCCGTTGTCCGAATCTTCGAATGCCAGGCAGGCTTCCGGGGGCAGGCCCAGCTGGTCGAGCACCCAGCGATAGATGTCCGGCGCCGGCTTCTTGGCCGGCACGATGTCGCCGGCACCGATCACCTCGAACCAGTCCACCGCGTCCGGGGCCAGCGAATGCTTCAGCAGCACGCTGACATTCTCCGGCGTGGTCGTGGTGGCGATGGCGAGGCGCAGCCCGTTGGCACGGGCTTCCTGAATCAGGCGCGCAACGCCAGGCCGCAACGGCAGGCCGCCGCGGGAAACCAATTCGACGTAATGACGGGTTT
Organism: Nevskia sp.; assembly: GCF_021732705.1. Lineage (GTDB taxonomy): Bacteria > Pseudomonadota > Gammaproteobacteria > Nevskiales > Nevskiaceae > Nevskia. Next base: position 304,716 of record NZ_JAKFUM010000006.1, read on the forward strand.
TTGCCTGATGCAACGCCGCAATGCGCGCGTCGATCCCGGGTTCCATCAGCAGGGATGGATGCGCGCCCTGCAAATAATGACGGATGCGTTCCTTGCCGCCGGTGACGGCGAGCAGTTCGCCGTACAGCGGCACATCCCAACGCCAGTCCAATCCCGCTTCCCGGAACGCGTCGTTGAACGCGATCCGGTGGCCATCCCGTTCGGTGTCGGCAAGGGTGCCGTCAACGTCGAAGATCAGGGCCTGAAGCGGGATTGCCGGCATCGCCTCAGCGCTTGCCGGACAGGCGGCTGAGGTCGTCGATCACCGAGTTCAGCACTTTCGACACCGGGCCCGGCAGCGAACCGGCGAGCTGGCCGAGCACCAGCAGCTTCTCGTTGACGTTGTCGATCGGGGCCAGACGCGCGGTCAGCACGCCGAGCGCATCGCGCAGGTCATTCGGTGCCTTCGGCGCTGCGGCGGTCTTGCCCTTCTTGCCCGAGCCCGGCTTGCGGCCGCGCTTCTTCGGCGCTGGCGCGGCTGCGCCTTCTTCGTCGGAACCTTCGGCCGCCGCCGGCGCCTGGCCGGTCAGGAAATAGCGCACCGCGCGGCCATCGCGCTGGGTGTCGACCGCACCTTCGTTCTTCAGCGCCTTCAGGTTCAGGTACAGCGAGGCCGGCGAGAATCCGCCCTTGTCGAGAATGTCCTGCGCGAGGGCCGGGCCATCCGCCAGCATGTCGAGGATGCGGCCACGGACTCCACTCTGACGCTTGCGACGCGGGGACGACGATTCAGAAGTCATTTTCTTGGATGCCTTTTTGGTGCGGGATTTGGTTTTCAACGTTGCTCCAGGGGGAAGCGGCAATACGGGCGGAATCGATCAGCATTCTCGTGCCCGCCAGTAGGGGTCCAACAGACCAGACGCAATTATTGCCTGAAATGATTTTATTTGTCTGGATCAGAACAGTGGAGGGTCCGGATTAGGCTCAAAAAACTATAGTCTGGGCCGCATCCTCGCTGCCGCTCGCATCATTGCAACGATCCGCTGATCGGATGGCTGCACCAAATTACCGGTAAGGGTCGCGTCCGAGGCTGGATGCGGGAATTAAATCGTCGAATCACCTGCTGCTGTCACCGCTTGTGCTGTAATCCACCCTGATTTCAATCACGGCCACGGGAATGGCCGTCATTCCAGCGTTTCAAGGCCTTCTTCCACCTTACATACAAGAACTGCTCCCGGGACCATGTCTATCCGCAAGCTGCTGGTTGCCAACCGAGGCGAGATCGCGATTCGCGTGATGCGCGCTGCCGCCGAAATGGGAATTCGCACCGTCTCGATCTACGCGCACGAAGACCGTTTCGCGCTGCATCGCTTCAAGGCCGACGAAAGCTATCTCGTCGGCGCCGGACAGAAGCCGATCGCGGCGTATCTGGACATTCCGGACATCATCCGGATCGCCAAGTCGGCCGGTGTCGATGCCATCCACCCCGGCTATGGCTTCCTGTCGGAAAACCCGCTGTTCGCCGAGGCCTGCGCCGCCGCCGGCATCCTGTTCATCGGTCCGAAGCCGGACGTCCTGCGGGCACTGGGCGACAAGGTCGCCGCGCGTGCGGCTGCGGAAGCCGCCAACGTGCCGGTGCTGTCGGCGTCGCAGGCATTGCCGCGCGATATCGAGGAAGTGAAGAAGATCGCGGCCGGCATCGGCTACCCGGTGATGCTGAAGGCGAGTTGGGGCGGCGGTGGCCGCGGCATGCGTGCGATCGAGAACGAAGCGGAACTCCAGTCGGCCGTGGAGTCGGCACGGCGCGAATCGCTGGCGGCCTTCGGCAATGACGAGGCCTATTTCGAGAAGCTCATCCGCCGCGCGCGTCACGTCGAAGTGCAGGTGCTGGGCGATCAGCACGGCAACCTGATCCACCTGTTCGAGCGTGACTGCTCGGTGCAGCGCCGCAACCAGAAAGTGGTCGAGCGCGCGCCGGCGCACTACCTGACGCCGGAACGGCGGATCGAGCTGTGCGACGCGGCCGTTCGGCTCTGTCGGCAGGTGGGCTACACCCACGCCGGCACGGTCGAATTCCTGATGGATGCCGACACCAACCATTTCTATTTCATCGAGGTCAATCCACGCATTCAGGTCGAGCACACCGTCACCGAGGAAGTGACCGGTGTCGACATCGTCAAGGCTCAGATCCGGGTGTCCGAAGGCGCGAAGATCGGTGCGCCGGACGGCCTGCTGCCGGCGCAGGACAAGATCAAGCTCGATGGTTTCGCGCTGCAGTGCCGAGTCACCACCGAAGATCCGGAAAACGGTTTCACTCCGGATTACGGCCGCATCCTCGCGTATCGCAGCCCGGCCGGTTTCGGACTGAGACTCGATGGCGGCACCTCGTATTCCGGTGCCGTGATCACGCCGTACTACGACTCGTTGCTGGTGAAAGTCACCGCCTGGGCGCCGACGGCAGCCGAGGCGATTTCGCGAATGGACCGCGCGCTGCGCGAATTCCGGATTCGCGGGCTGTCGACCAATCTCCAGTTTCTGGAGAACGTCATTTCGCATCCGCTGTTCAAGTCCGGCGAGTGCACGACGCGCTTCATCGACACCACGCCGGAACTGTTCCGATTCACGGCGCGGCGCGACCGGGCGACCAAGGTGCTGCGCTTCATCGGCGATGTCGCGATCAACGGCAATCCTGAAATGAAGGGCCGCAAGGCGCCGCAGGGCATTCTGGCCAAGCCGATCCGGCCGAAACTCGATCTGCTGAGCGCGCCACCCAAAGGGCTGCGCGACGAATTGAAGGCACGCGGGCCGAAAGGCTTTGCCGACTGGATCAAGGCACAGCCGCAGGTGCTGCTGACCGACACCACGATGCGCGATGCCCACCAGAGCCTGTTCGCCACGCGCATGCGCACGCGCGACATGCTCGACATCGCGCCGCACTACGCGCGGCTGGTGCCGCAACTGCTGTCGCTGGAATGCTGGGGCGGCGCGACGTTCGACGTGGCGATGCGCTTTTTGAAGGAAGACCCGTGGCAGCGGCTGACGATGCTGCGCGCGGCGGTGCCGAACATTCCATTCCAGATGCTGCTGCGCTCGGCCAATGCCGTCGGATACACCAATTACCCGGACAACGTCGTTCGCTATTTCGTGCAGCAGGCGGCGAAGCATGGCATCGACATCTTCCGCGTGTTCGACTCGCTGAATGCCGTCGACAACATGCAGGTCGCGATGGAAGCGGTGATCGAGGCCGGCGGCGTCTGCGAAGGCACGATCTGCTACACGGGCGACCTGTTCGATGCCGCGCGCCCGAAATACAACCTGAAGTACTACGTCGAGATGGCGAAGCGGCTGGAGAAGTCCGGCGCGCACATCCTCGGCATCAAGGACATGGCCGGCATCTGCAAGCCGCGGGCCGCGCGCGAACTGGTCAAGGCGTTGAAGAACGAGATCGGCCTGCCGATCCATTTCCATACCCACGACACCAGCGGCATCGCCGCCGCCAGTGTGCTGGCTGCGATCGAAGCCGGCTGCGATGCCGTGGACGGCGCGATGGATGCGATGTCCGGACTGACGTCACAGCCGAACCTCGGCGCGATTGCGGCTGCACTGTCCGGCTCCGAGCGCGATCCGCGGGTCGATTTCGACGCGATGCAGTCGCTGTCCGATTACTGGGAAGGCGTGCGTCGCTATTACGCGCCGTTCGAGGCCGACATCCGCTCCGGCACTGCCGATGTCTATCGCCACGAGATGCCGGGCGGGCAGTACACGAATCTGCGCGAGCAGGCACGAGCGCTGGGTCTGGAAGCGCGCTGGCCGGAAGTGTCGCGTGCGTACGCGGCCGTGAACCAGTTGTTCGGCGACATCGTGAAGGTGACGCCGACCTCGAAGGTGGTCGGCGACATGGCGCTGTTCATGGTCGGCAACGGCCTGACGCCGGACGACGTCACCAATCCCGATCGCGACATCGATTTTCCGGAGTCCGTGGTCAGCCTGTTCAAGGGTGAACTCGGCGTGCCGCCGGATGGCTGGCCGACGGCGCTGCAGCACAAGATCCTGAAGGGCAAGCCGCCGCTGGCGGGGCGCCCGGGGGCTTCGATGGCACCGGTCGACTTGGCGTCGACGAAGATCGAGGTCGAGAAACTGGTCGGCGAGGCGATCGGCGAGGCCGATCTGGCGTCGTATCTGATGTATCCGAAGGTGTTCCGCGACTTCGTCGAGCATCGCAAGCTGTTCGGCGATGTCTCCACCTTGCCGACGCCGACGTTTTTCTATGGTCTGCAGGATCAGGAAGAGATCAGCGTCGACATCGATACCGGCAAGACGCTGGTCATTCGCCTGCAGAGCCGCACGGAGCTGGAAGACGAAGGTGTGGTGAAGCTGTTCTTCGAGCTCAATGGCCAGTCGCGCCTCGTGCGCGTGCCGAAAGCCGGCGCCACCGCGCAGTTCGAGACGCCGAAGGCCGACGAGGGCAACGCCAGCCATGTCGGGGCACCGATGCCGGGCATGGTGGTGCGCATCGCCGTGCAGAAAGGCCAGACCGTGGCGCGTGGCGAGCCATTGCTGGCACTGGAGGCGATGAAGATGGAGACCGTGCTCGGCGCGCCGCGCGATGGCAAGGTGAAGGCGATCCACGCCAAGCCGGGCAGCACGGTGAACACTCGTGACCTTTTGATCGAGCTGGAATAAGGGCTGGGGTGGCGGTCTGGCCGCGCGCTAAACTGCGCGGCTATGACCTACTCCCGCATCGTTGGCACCGGCAGCTACCTGCCGAAGCGCATCGTCACCAATCGCGAGCTCGAAGACCGGATCGAGACCAGTGACGACTGGATTGTCAGCCGCACCGGCATCGAGGCGCGACACGTTGCCGCCGACGATGAACTGACCAGCGACCTGGCCCTGCACGCCGCGCGCAATGCGATGACGGCGGCTGGCGTGACCGCCGACGAGATCGATCTGATCATCGTCGCGACCACGACGCCGGACATGGTCTTTCCGTCCACGGCCTGTCTCGTGCAGGCCAAGCTCGGCGTGACCAAGGGCGCTGCGTTCGATGTGCAGGCGGTCTGCACCGGGTTCATCTATGCACTCGCGATTGCCGACAAGCTCGTGGCCTGTGGTCAGCACAAGTGCGCGCTGGTGATTGGCGCGGAAGTGTTCTCGCGCATCCTCGACTGGAACGATCGCCGCACCTGCGTGCTGTTCGGCGACGGCTCCGGGGCGGTGGTGCTGAAGACGTCCGAGACGCCGGGAATCCTGTCGTCGCACCTGCATTCGGACGGCTCGCTGAGTCACATCCTGCGCGTGCCAGGCGGCATTGCCGGCGGCCAGCTGCGCGGCTCGCCCTATCTGGAGATGGACGGGCAGTCGGTCTATCGCGTCGCGGTCAAGTCGCTGAGCGAGTGCGCGCAGGAAGCGCTGACGAAGAACAATGTCACCGCCGACCAGCTCGACTGGTACGTGCCGCACCAGGCCAACATCCGCATCATCAACACGCTGGCGGAGAAGGTCGGCGTGCCGAAGGACAAGGTCGTGGTGACGGTGGCCCAGCAGGGCAACACGTCGGCGGCGTCGGTGCCGCTGGCGCTCGATGCGGCGGTCAAGGACGGCCGGATCAAGCACGGCAATCTGGTGATGCTGCAGGGTGTCGGCGGCGGGATGACCTGGGGGTCCGTGCTGCTGCGCTGGTGATTCAGGGCGCCTGCGACAGCGTGATGCCGGTGCTGATCAGCGTCCAGATGCCGATGCCGATGCTGATGGCGCCGACGGCACCGGTCAGCACCCGATGCAGCAAGGTCACGGAGCCGGCCGACAGCCGCAGCGGGACCGCGATCGCCAGCGACAGCAGCGCCATGCCCGCAATCGATCCGGCGCCGAACAGCGCGATGTAGAGCAGCCCGCTGGTGATCGACGTGGCCTGCTGCAGCGTCATCACCGTCAGCGCCGCGGTGCCGGCCATGCCATGCATCATCCCGACCAGCAATGCCCGCAGCGGCAAACCCGGAATCTCCGGATGCACGTGCGGCGCCATGCCGTGAATGGCAGCGCGCTGATCGGGCCGGAATTGCAGCGCCGAAAACTCGAGCCCCGCGGCTCGCGGCGGCGCAACCGGTGTCGGCCCGCCATGCAGGTGGCTGTGGAAGTGTTCGCGCTCGCCGGGACCGTGGCGATGACGATGGACATGCATCGGATTGCCGGCGAGACGGCGCAGCACGTCGACACCGAGCGCGACGAGCATGACGCCGACCGCCATCTCCAGCAGCGGCACGAACTGCTGCGGCAGGGCGCGGCCCAGCACCAGCACGGTGCCGCCGAGCAGGAACAGCGTCAGCGCGTGGCCGAAGCCCCAGGCCACGCCTTGGCGCAGCGCCTGCGGCAGGCTGTTCTGGCGGGTCGTCAGCGCGGCCACGGCGGCGATGTGGTCACTGTCGGTCGCGTGCTGCACGCCGAGCAAAAAACCGAAGACCAGGACTGACCACTCGCTCACGCGGTCATGCCCTCGCGGCCAACGCGCGACGACTCGCCGGCAGGAACGAGGTCCGGACGTCGATCAGCAAGGCAGCGGCAAGACGGGGCAGCGGGCATCGGGCGTGGCGCGGGCGGCGGCTGGCGTAGGAAACGGCGGTGATTCCTCACAAGCTGCGCAGGATAACGCTCCAACGCCGTTCGATGGCGACTCGCGGCGTCGAAGGGCGCCAGCGGCACGGGCCGGGCGACTCGACCAGGGCTGGCAGGGCAGGCGGCAAACGGCGGTTTCATCGCGTGCGCGGCTCATCGATACTGCACGACCGGCGACAAGGTTGATGCCGGCACGCCATTCGAACCCGAGAGCCATGATCCGAGTCCAGAACGCCGAGGTCTTCGTCCACCGTCGTGGTCCGCGTGGCGGCACGCCGCTGCTGCTGATCCACGGCAATCCCGATTCGCACCGGATGTGGCTGCCGATGATCGAGCATCTGGCCGACCGCTTCGACTGCATCGCCCCGGATCTGCCAGGTTTCGGGGCTTCCGCGCTGCCCGCAAACAACGACGTGAGCCTGGCCGGCTTCGCGCGCTGGACCGACGACCTGATTGCCGCACTCGAACTCGATCAGCCGGTCGACCTGATGGTTCACGACATCGGCGGCTTCTATGGTCTGGCCTGGGCAGCCCTGCATCCGGACAAACTGCGGCGGCTGGTCGTCAGCAACACACTGCTGCATGCCGACTATCAATGGCACTTCTGGGCGCGGGTCTGGCGGTCCGGACTTGGCGAGCTGTCGATGAAGGCGTTCGACTGGCCGGTGATCGGCCCGACCGCACTCGGCATCACGATGCGCATCGGCGGGCCCTTGCTGACCAAGGCGCAACTCGATGAAACCTTTGCCAACTTTCATCCAAAGGCGCGGGCGCAGGTGCTCCGGATCTATCGCGAGACCGATCCGGCGAAGTTCGCGCCGTGGGAGCAGCCGATGCTGGCCTGTACTGCGCAGCGGCCGACCCGGGTGATCTGGGGCGCGCGCGATCCGTTCATTCCGTTGTCGTTCTGCCAGCGCTTCGGCGCTGCCGACGTGCAGGTGCTGACCGATGCCGGTCATTGGGCAGCGGCGGAAGCGCCCGAGCGGGTCGCGGACCTGGTTCGCGAGCACCTGACGATCGCCTAGCGATGTTCGTCGCGGATCGCGGCCCGCCGCAGATCGTGCACCGGCCGGGCGGTTTGACCGCGGCTGCCTGCAAAACTAGAATGTCGAGTTCACGGGGCCGCTCGTGGCTGTTGCTGTCGGCGGGATGGCCTTACAAAAGCAACTAGATGGTTTCATTCTTTTGGAGTTTTTCATGTACGCCGTCATCAAAACGGGTGGTAAGCAGTACCGGGTTGCCCCGGGCGAGTCCCTGAAGATCGAGACGATCGAAGCCGCTGTCGGCGACGTCGTCAGCTTCAGCGAAGTGCTGATGGTTGCCGATGGCGACGCGATCAAGGTCGGCGCGCCGACCGTCGCTGGCGCCACGGTCAAGGCGGAAGTCACGGCCCACGGCCGCGGCGACAAGATCCGCATCATCAAGCACCGCCGCCGCAAGCACTATCACAAAGAGCAGGGCCACCGGCAGAACTTCACCGCAATCACGATCAAGGAGATCGTCGCCTGAGGGCGACGTTCTTAACGCAGGAGTACAGAAATGGCACACAAGAAAGCTGGTGGTTCAACCCGTAACGGTCGCGATTCGCAGGCCAAGCGCCTCGGCGTCAAGCGTTTCGGCGGCGAGATGGTGATCGCCGGCAACATCATCATCCGTCAGCGTGGCACCCAGGTGCACCCGGGCGTCAATTGCGGCATCGGCACCGACCACACGCTGTTCGCGAAGGCCGATGGCCACGTGAAGTTCGTGACCCGCGGTCCGCACGGTCGCAAGTTCGTCGATATCGTCGCGGCCTGATCCGCGTCTGCATCGCGACAAGGCCCCGCACAACGGGGCCTTGTCGTTTCTGCACCCCGTTGTCTCGCTTGCTGCTGCAAGACGTTGATTCCGCAGTCCGATTTGCTGTTCTCCAGAGTTGCCGCAGACCATGAAATTCGTCGACGAAGCCACCATCCGCGTTGAAGCCGGTGACGGCGGCAATGGCTGCGTCAGCTTCCGGCGCGAGCGCGCGATTCCGCTCGGCGGCCCCGATGGCGGCGACGGCGGTGACGGCGGCACGGTTTGGGTCGTGTCGGAACCGAATCTGAACTCGCTGGCCGATTTCCGCTTCAACCGCGTGTTCCGCGCCAAGCGCGGCGAGAACGGCTCCGGCTCCGATTGCCGTGGCGCCGGCGGCGAGGACATCGAAATCCCGATGCCGCTCGGCACCCAGATCTTCGATGTCGACACCGAGGAACTGATTGGCGAATTGACGATGAAGGGCCAGCGCATCAAGGTCGCCGCCGGCGGCTTCCACGGCCTCGGGAACACCCGTTTCAAGTCGTCGACCAACCGCGCGCCGCGCCGCGCCAGCCCCGGTTCGCCCGGCGAACGCCGCGACCTGCGTCTGGAACTGAGCGTGCTGGCCGACGTCGGCCTGCTCGGCATGCCGAATGCCGGCAAGTCGACCCTGCTCGGTGCGGTTTCGGCCGCGCGTCCGAAGATCGCCGATTACCCGTTCACCACCCTGTACCCGCAGCCCGGCGTGGTGTCGGTCGGCCAGAACCGCAGCTTCGTGATGGTCGACATTCCCGGCATCATCGAAGGTGCGGCGGAGGGGGCGGGTCTGGGCATCCGATTCCTCAAGCATCTGCAGCGCACGCGCCTTTTGCTGCATCTGGTCGACATCCTGCCGCCGGACGATGCCGACATCGTCGACAACATCGAGACGATCATTGCCGAACTCGGCGAGTTCAGCGAAGAACTGGCCGGCCGCGAGCAGTGGCTGGTGTTCAACAAGATCGATCTGATGACCGACGAGGAATCGGACGCGCTGATCGACGACGCGCTCGACCGGCTCGGCTGGACGGGCCGCCATTACCGCATTTCCGCCGGTGCCCGGCGCAATCTCGAACCGCTGTGCAAGGACGCGATGGAGTGGGTCGAGGCGCATGCGCCGGTGCGCACGGTGCCGGACTACACGCTGCTCGATGATGCGCCGCCGGTGCGACCGGTTGCGGCACCTGATGACCACGACGACGCCGACGACGATCTCGACGCCTGAACTGCAAGACCGAGTCATGACGCAGACGAAAAGCCGTGAAACGCTGAATACCAGCCGGCGCTGGGTGATCAAGGTCGGCAGCGCGATGGTCACCGCGCGCGGCCGCGGGCTCGATCGCGAAGCGATCGCCGACTGGTGCGCGCAGATCGCCGCATTGCGTGCGCAAGGCCGGCAGGTGGTGCTGGTCTCGTCCGGTGCCGTTGCCGAAGGCATGGCGCGGCTTGGCATGAGCAAGCGCCCGACCAACCTGCATGGCCTGCAGGCCGCCGCCGCCGTGGGCCAGATGGGCCTCGTGCGCGCCTACGAGACCGAATTCGAGAAGCACGGGCTGCGCGCCGCGCAGATCCTGCTGACCCATGACGATGTCTCCGACCGTGGCCGGTATCTGAATGCACGCGGCACGTTGAACACGCTGCTGGAACTGGGCGTGGTCCCGGTCGTCAACGAGAACGACACGGTCGCGACCGATGAAATACGACTCGGCGACAACGACACGCTCGGGGCCTTGACCGTCAACCTGATCGAAGCCGACCTGCTGGTGATCCTGACCGACCAGCAAGGCCTCTACGACTCGGATCCGCGCAACAACCCGGATGCCAGGCTGCTGTCGGAAGCGGACCTGTCGGACCCGAACCTCGGCGGCATGGCGGGCGAAACCAAGGGTGAACTGGGCCGCGGCGGCATGCGGACCAAGCTCACCGCGGCGCACTGGGCGGCGCGCTCGGGCGCGGCAACGGTGATCGCCTACGGCCGCACGCCGGATGCACTGCTGAAGATTGCCGCCGGCGAGTCGATCGGCACCTTGCTGAAGCCGGCGCAATCGGTGATGGCGTCGCGCAAGCGCTGGATTGCCGGCCAGTTGCAGGTCCGTGGCCGACTGACGCTCGACGATGGCGCGGTGAAGGTGCTGCGCGAGCAGGGCCGCAGCCTGCTGCCGGTCGGCGTGCGGCAGGTCAGCGGCGAGTTCGATCGCGGCGATCTGGTGCTGTGCCTCGATGCCGACGGGCGGGAAATCGCGCGCGGGCTGGTCAATTATGATGCTACCGAAGCGGCGCGGATCGTCGGCGCGCCCAGCACCGACATCGCCGGGCGTCTCGGCTACCCGGGCGAGCCGGAGCTGATCCACCGCGACAATCTCGTGCTCGCGGTCTGATCGTTCCGCCGCACGGGTCGCGCCCGCGCGTCCGGACGCTGCAACACGGTCGTCGAACGGCAACAGGGCCGCAGCCGCTGGCCGGCAAGCCGATCGAGACCCCGATCAAACCCCGGTGAAAGCTGCTGCATCCAAGCGGCAGCTTGGCTGCATCAAACGCGCATTAGCGTTTCCAGCCACCATGACAGATCGGCAGCGCGCCACGCGCGACCGCCGAACGGGGACTTTCAGGATGAGTGCAATGACCCACAGCGGGCCCGTCAACGGCGTGCGCAGTTTCGGAACCATCTGGAAGATCGTCGCGGCGCTCGCGGTGATCGCCGCGCTGGGCGGCGGCCTGGTGCTGCTCCAGTCCGGCGACACGGCGGCACCCGCCGCCGTTGCCAAGGACGGCAAGACCCCGACCGGCCCGCGCGAACTCGCGGCCGCCGATGTCGCGACCGTCGAGCTTCGAACGCTGGCGCGCGCGCTGCCGCTGTCCGGCTCGCTGACGCCGCTGGTGCAGACCACGGTCAAGGCCAAGGTCTCCGGCGAGCTGCTGGAGATGACGGTGCGCGAGGGGCAGGCGGTGACCAAGGGGCAAGTGCTGGCCCGCATCGACATCAAGAATCTCGGCGCCCAACTCGACTCGCAACGCGCGGCGCTCGAGAAGGCGCGCGCCGACTTGTCGCTGGCCAAGATCAATCGCGACAACAACGCCGCGATGCTGAAGGAAAAGTTCATCTCGCAGAATGCCTACGACTCTGCGGCCAGCACTTACGAAGCGGCGGCCGCGTCCGTGCGCGTGGCCGAGGCCCAGGCGCGGCTGGCCCAGATCGGCGTCGAGGATGCCGTGGTCCGCGCGCCGATCGCCGGCATCGTGTCGCAGCGCATGGCGCAACCGGGCGAAAAGGTGTCGTCGGACCTGCCGCTGCTCGCCATCGTCGATCTGACCAAGCTGGAGCTGGAAGCACCGGCACCGGCGTCCGAGATTCCGTCGGTCAGGATCGGGCAGGTTGGCCAGTTCAAAGTCGGCGGCTACGGCGATCGCGTGTTCGAGGCCAAGGTCGAGCGGATCAACCCGGCCACCGATGCCGGCACCCGCTCGATCAAGCTGTATCTGTCGGTCGACAACAGCGATGGCGCGCTGCGCGGCGGCATGTTCGCGCAGGGCGAACTGGTGCTCGACAAGACCGCCCCGGCGCCGACGGTGCCGACCTCCGCCATCCGCAGCGACGCCGGCGTGACCTATGTGCTGGTCGTCGACAACGGCAAGCTGGTACGCCGCACGGTCACCTTGGGCCTCAAGACCGACGACAACAGCTACGTCGAGGTCGTGGATGGCCTCAGTGTCGGCACGCAGGTGCTGTCGGCGAAGATCGACACGTTGCTGCCCGGCGCCGAGATCACCATCGCCAAGGCTGCCGAACCCGGCGCCGCGACGGCTCCGGCCGGCGTTCAGAAGTAATCCGCAAGCCGCGATCACGGAGCGCCAACACGCATGTGGATCACCAAGACCAGTGTCAATCAGCCGGTGTTCGCGACCATGGTCATGGTCGCGATCCTGGTGCTCGGCGTGTTCTCGTACCAGCGCCTGCCGGTCGAAAAGCTGCCGGATGTCTCGGTGCCGGTGCTCAGCATCTCGGTGCAGTATCCGGGCGCTTCGCCGGAGGCGGTCGAGAACGACCTGCTGAAGCCGATCGAGGAAGTGGTGAACTCGGTCGAAGGCGTCAAGCGCATCTGGGGTACGGCGCGCGAAGGTCTGGGCTTCATGTCGGTGGAGTTCGATCTGCAGGTCGATGCCGCCCGTGCGGCGCAGGAAACCCGTGACAAGGTCGCGCAGATCCAGCCGAGCTTCCCGCGCGATGCCAAGGCACCGTTGATCTCGCGCACCAACAACGACGAGAACCAGCAGCCGATCATCAATCTGGCGGTCTATTCCGACACGCGCACGCTGCGCGAGGTCTCGACGCTCGTCGACCAGATCATCGTCAAGCGGCTGCAGACCGTGCTGGGCGTTGGCAACATCGCGATCAACGGTCAGTCCGAGCGTCAGATCCAGATCTTCCTGAAGCCGGATGCGCTGGAGGCATATCGCGTCGGCGTCGATCAGGTGATTGCCGCGATCCAGGCCGCGAATCAGGACTTGCCGGCCGGCACGATCAGCCGAGGCGACTCCGAACAGCTGGTGCGGGTCGAAGGGCGCATCAAGGATCCGGCGGCATTCGCCCGGGTGATCGTCGCGTCGACCGGTGGCACGCCGGTCTATCTCGGCCAGATTGCCGAGGTGGTCGATGGCGAAGCCGAGGAAACCTCGATCTCGCGCGTCGATGGCCGCCGCGCGGTGGCGCTCGACATCTTCAAGGTACAGGGCTCGAACATCGTCTCGGTCGGCGATGGTGTGGCCGAAAAGATCGCGCTGCTGAAGAAGGAACTGCCGCCGGACGTCACGATCAAGACCATCTACGCGTCGGTCGACGACATTCGGGCGTCGGTCGAGCAGGTCAAGGAAACGATCATCGAAGGCGGCCTGCTGACGGTGCTGATCGTGTTCCTGTTCCTGCATTCGTGGCGCTCGACCATCATCACCGGCCTGACCCTGCCGATCTCGGTGCTGGCCACGTTCATCGCGCTGCACGCGTTCGGCTTCACGCTGAACTTCCTGACCTTGATGGCGCTGAGCCTGTGCATCGGTCTGCTGATCGATGACGCGATCGTGGTGCGCGAGAACATCGTGCGCCACCTGCAGATGGGCAAGAGCCATGTCCGCGCCGCACTCGACGGCACGCAGGAAATCGGCGTGGCGGTGATGGCGACGACGTTCGCGATCCTTGCCGTGTTCGTGCCGGTGGCGTTCATGAGCGGCATCATCGGTCGCTTCTTCTTCCAGTTCGGCATCACCGTGGCGGTGGCGGTTCTGGTCAGCCTGTTCGTCAGCTTCACGCTGGACCCGATGCTGTCCGCCGTCTGGCGCGATCCGCCGGAGAACCGCTTCAAGTACGTGCCGTGGCTCGGCCGTTTGATGGAGAAGGTGGAGCACGGCGTCGAAGCCTTGCACCGGGTCTATGGTCGCGTGCTCGCCTGGGCGCTGCGCACCGAGCGCCGCCGGGTCTGGTTCCCGCTGTTCGGACTCGCGCATGCGGCGCGCAAGCTCGACTGGCGCCAGATCGGCACGGTGTCGAACCGCGGCATCGTGTTGTGGATCGCCGCCGTCACGTTCTTCGGGAGCTTCGGGCTGCTGCCGTTCATCGGCAGCGAGTTCTTCCCGCGCGGCGATGACGGCTTCACTTCGATCCGCATCAACACGCCGATCGGTTCCAGCCTCGAATACACCAAGGCCAAGGCCGATCAAGTCGAAGTGATCCTGAAGGAATTCCCGGAGATCGAGACGATCGCGACGCAGATCGGCACCGAGGAAGGCAAGAACTACGCGCGCATGAACCTGCGCCTGGTTGATCGCTGGACGACGCACCGGCGCCCGCAGAAGGACATCGAGAAAGCGCTGCGCGAGCGCGTGGCGAGCGTCGCCGGCGTCAATCTGACCGTCGGCTTCGGCGGTTCGATCTTCATCTCGCTGCTCGGTCCGGATGCCGGCAAGCTGACCGAGATCACGCAGGCGGTGATGGTGGAGATGGCCAAGGTCCGTGGCATCGCCGATCTGGAAAGCAGCGAGAAGGGCGGCAGCCCGGGGCTCGCGGTCCGCATCAACAATGATCTGGCCAGCGACCTCGGTCTGAGCAATGCCCGGATCGGACAGGCACTGCGGCCGCTGATCGCAGGCGACCAGATCAGCCACTGGCTCGGGCCGGACGGCCAGAACTACGACGTGATCGTGCGTCTGCCGCGCGGCAATCGCGAAATCGCCGGCGATCTCGGTGCGCTGTCGCTGACCAGCACGCGCCTCGACGCCAATGGCGCGCCGATGCTGGTGCCGCTGCGTCAGGTCGCGGAACTGGCCGAAACGACCAGTCCGCAGCAGATCAAGCGCCAGAACCTGCAGCGTCGCGTGTCGATCTACGCCAACGCCGAAGGCCGGCCGGCCGGCGATGTCGGCGACGACGTCAAGAAGATCATCAACAACTGGCCGCTGCCGCCGGGCTACCGCTGGGATATCGGGGGCCAGCAGGCGGATCAGGACGAATCCGGTCAGGCGGCGCTGGCGGCGCTGGGTCTGGCCGTGATCTTCATCTATCTGATCCTGGCGTCGCAGTTCGGCAGCTTCCTGCAGCCGATCGCGATCATGGTATCGCTGCCGCTGTCGCTGGCCGGTGTCTTCATCGCGCTGCTGGTCACCGGCACGACGCTGAATATGTTCTCGATCATCGGCTTCATCATGCTGATGGGTCTGGTGACCAAGAACGCGATCCTGCTCGTCGATTTCACCAACCAGAGCCTGCGCGAGGGCTACGGACTGCGCGACGCGCTGTTGCGGGCCGGACAGGTACGTCTGCGGCCGATCATCATGACCACGCTGGCGATGATCTTCGGCATGCTGCCGATGGCGATCGGTGCCGGCGCGGGTGGTGAGACCAATGCGGCGATGGGCCGTGCGGTGATCGGTGGCGTGATCACCTCCAGCCTGCTGACGCTGGTCGTGGTGCCGGTGCTGTTCACCTACCTGCAGCGGATCGGCGAGCGGGCATCGCGCTGGTTCGCATCCGGGGCCGATGACGGCCATCTGCCGCCGACCGTGCGTGGCGGGGGCGCGCCGCTGGCGAGCCCGATGTCGCCGCGCCGCGACGACTGATCGTCGGGTTGGATCAGCAACGACGCGACCTTCGGGTCGCGTCGTCGTTTGCGCGGGCGGGAAGGCCGGCAATGCATCGGTGGCCAGCGCCCGGGTTCAAAGCCCTCGAGCGATCGACGGGCTGACAGACAAGAATCGCAGCCACAACGAAAAACGCGACCCGAAGGTCGCGTTTTTCTGGACGCTTCGCCCGAATCAGGCGAGGGCGTTGATGTGCGCCAGCAAGCGGCTCTTGTGGCGAGCGGCCTTGTTCTTGTGGATCAGGCCACGGTTTGCGTAGCGGTCAAGCACCGGCACCATCGCGGCGTAGGCGGCCTGCGCTTCCGGCTTCGACTTTGCTTCGATGGCGGCAACCACCTTGCGGATGGTGCTGCGGGTCATCGAGCGCTGGCTGGCATTGCGCTCGCGGTTCTGTTCGGACTGGCGTGCGCGCTTGCGCGCCTGCGGGGTGTTGGCCAAGGTAAAACTCCTGAAGCGGTTCGGTGTGACGGGAATTGCGACCTGTCGGCACCTTGAAGCGGCGGCTGACAAAATCGAAGCGCGCTAGTATCTTCGCCGACTCCGCCTCTGTCAACGCGAACCGACTCGGGGCGCCGCCGACGCACGCCATCCCCGCTGATCCCGAATGTCGAAAAGCCTGCTCAAGTCCAGCGGCGTCGTCAGCCTGCTGACCCTGCTGTCGCGCCTGCTCGGTTTCGTTCGCGAAATCATGCTTGCCACCGCTTTCGGCGCTGGCGCAGCGATGGACGCCTTCCTCGTGGCATTGATGATCCCGAACTTCGGCCGCCGGATGTTCGCCGAAGGCGCGTTCGCGCAGGCCTTCGTGCCGGTGTTCACCGAGGTCAAGACCACCGGCAGCCACGACGAGGCGCGCGACATGGTCGCCGTCGTCATGGGCACGCTCGGCGGCGTGCTGAGCGTGGTCACGGTGATCGGCTGCCTCGGCGCACCGGTGCTGGTCTGGCTGTTCGCGTCGGGATTCACGGCCGATCCGGCACAGGACGCGCTCGGCACCGAGTTGCTGCGCTGGACCTTTCCGTACCTGATGTTCATCTCGCTGACCTCGATGGCCGGCGGCGTGCTGAACGCCTACGGCAAGTTCGCGGTGCCGGCCTTCACGCCGGTGATCCTGAACCTGTGCCTGATCGCCACCGCCTTCATCGACGCCAATTCGGTGCAGGTGCTGGCCTACGCGGTCTTCGTCGCCGGCATCCTCCAGTTCGCGTTCCAGTTGCCGCTGATGGCGAAGCTGCGGCTGCTGCCGAGACCGCGCTGGGCCTGGGGCGATGGCCGGGTCAAGCGCATTCTCGGCTTGATGATCCCGGTGATGATCGGCTCGTCGGTGGCCCAGATTTCGCTGCTGCTGAACACCAACCTGTCGACCCACATCGGTCACGGGTCGGTCAGCTGGCTCTATTACGCAAACCGATTGATGGAGTTCCCGCTCGGCATCTTCTCGATTGCGGTCGGCACCGCGATCCTGCCGGCACTGTCGGCCCAGCACGCGAAGAAGACGCCCGAAGCGTTCTCGTCGACGCTCGACTGGAGCCTGCGCGTGATCCTGCTGATCGGTCTGCCGGCCGCCGTCGGCATGATCCTGCTGGCCGGACCGCTGGTGTCGACCGTCTACGGCCACGGCGCCTTCGGTGCCGACGATGTCCGCATGACGACCTACGCGCTGTGGGCCTACGGCGCCGGCTTCATGGGCTTCTCGATGGTCAAGGTGCTGGTGCCCGGCTTCTACGCGCGGCAGGAGACGAAGATTCCGGTGCGGTACGCGATCACCAGTCTCGTCATCGGCATGGCGCTGAGCCTGTCGCTGTTCGCGGCGTCGAAGCTCTACGCGTTCGAGGCCGCGCATGTGGGGCTGGCGCTGTCGACCTCGCTGACGGCCTGCATCAACGGTGGCTTGCTGTTCTGGCGCCTGCGGCGCGATGGCATCTACCGCGCCGCACCCGGCTGGGGTGGCTTCTGGTTGCGGCTGATCGTCGCCAACCTGCTGATGGGGGCAGCGGTGCTGTGGCTGGCCGGCGATCTGGCCAGCTGGACCGCGGCCGGCGAATGGGTGCGCGGCGGCCGCATGCTGATGCTGCTGGCGGCCGCAATCACCGTCTATTTCGCCGTGCTGGCGGCCAGCGGTCTGCGGCTGCGGCACTTCCGCGCCGCGCCGCGCTGATGGGCGAGCGGCCAACCCGCTCGGGCGCACGATCACGTCACGACGCGGCCTTTATAATCAGCGTTTTCCGAGTTCCCGACCTGCCATGGAGCTGATCCGCGGATTGCACAACTTCGCGCCGCGACATCGCGGCAGCGTCGTGTCGATCGGCAATTTCGACGGCCTGCATCGCGGCCATCAGGCGCTGATCGCCCGACTGCGGGAGCTGTCGGCCGTGCATGGCCTGCCGATCACCGTCGTCACCTTCGAGCCGATGCCGCGCGAGTACTTCCTCGGCGCGCAGGCACCGGCGCGCATCGCCGATCTGCGGGGCAAGATCCACGACCTTGCGCGCTACGGCGTCCACCGTGTCGTCGTGCTGCCGTTCGGGCCGCGGCTGGCGGCGATGTCGGCCGAAGCCTTCGTCGAGGCGGTGCTTGTCGACGGTCTCGCGGCGCGCGCCGTGGTCGTCGGAGACGATTTCCGTTACGGCCAGAAGCGGGCAGGCGATCTCGCGCTGCTGCAGCAGATCGGGGCTCGTGCCGGCTTCAGCGCCGAAGGCATGGGCACGGTTGAAGTGGCGGGCGAGCGCTCCAGCTCCACGGCGCTGCGTGCGGCGCTATCGGAGCCGGATCTTGCGCACGTCGAACGCCTGCTCGATCGCCGCTACTGCATCGTCGGCCGCGTGCGTCATGGCCTGAAGCTCGGCCGCGAACTTGGCATGCCGACGGCCAACGTCCACCTGCAGCGCCCGCCGGCGCTCGCGCATGGCGTGTACGCGGTGCGCGCGAGCTGGCCGGGCTGTCCGCAAGGGGCGGCCGGTGTCGCCAGCCTCGGCGTGCGGCCGACGCTCGGCATGACCACTTGCCTGCTCGAAACCCACGTCTTCGACCTCAAGCCCGACCTGTACGGGCAGGAAGTCGTCATCGAGTTCCACAAGTTCCTGCGGCCGCAGCTCAAGTTCGACGGGCTCGACGCACTCGCCGCGCAGATGCAGGCCGATGGCCTCGACGCGCGCAACCATTTCAAGCGTGAGCTGATCCCCTCGTGAACGATTCCGTGAAAGACGCCGCGCCAGCGGGCCCCGATTACAAGCAGACGCTGAACCTGCCGCAGACCGAATTTCCGATGCAGGCCGGTCTCGCCGTGCGCGAGCCGAAGATGCTGGAGGGCTGGGAAGCCGAAGGCCTGTACGCGCAGATCGACCGCGCCACCGCCAGCCGCCCGGATTACTGGTTCATCGATGGTCCGCCGTACGCCAACGGTGACATCCACATCGGCCACGCGGTGAACAAGGTGCTGAAGGACATGATCGTCAAGGCCGCGCGCCTCGACGGGTTCCATGCGCCGTTCACGCCGGGCTGGGATTGCCACGGCCTGCCGATCGAACTGCAGGTCGAGAAGAAGTTCGGCAAGGTCGGCGAGAAGCTCAATGCCGCCGAATTCCGCGCCGAATGCCGCAAGTACGCGCAGGAGCAGATCGCGCGCCAGTGCGTCGATTTCAAGCGTCTGGGCGTGCTGGCGGACTGGGACAAGCCGTACCTGACGATGCAGCCGAAGTTCGAGGCCGAACAGCTGCGCGTGCTGTCGCGCATCGTCGACAACGGCCATGTCACGCGCGGCTTCAAGCCGGTGCACTGGTGCCTGGACTGCGGCTCGTCGCTGGCGGAAGCCGAGGTCGAGTATCAGGACAAGCAGAGCTTCGCGATCGATGTCGGCTTCACCGCGCATGAACCGGCCAAGGTCGCGGCCCTGTTCGGGGCCAGCGGCGGAGTTGGTGGTGACAGGCCGATCAAGTTCCTGATCTGGACCACCACCCCGTGGACCATTCCGGCGAACAAGGCGACGTCGGTCAATGCCGACCTCGATTACGTGCTGGTCGAAATGGGCTCGTTCGGCCGCGTGATCGTTGCCGAAGGCCTGCTCGAAGCCTGCGCGAAACGTTACGGCATCGAGGCACCGGTCGTGCTGGGCAAGACCCGGGGTGCTTCGCTCGATCGGCTGACCTACTCGCATCCGTTCGATGCGATCAGCGGCGTGGATTCCGGCGCCAAGCTGATCCTGCTGGGCGATCACGTGTCGCTCGATGCCGGTACCGGCCTCGTGCATACCGCGCCGGCGCATGGCGTCGACGACTACAACGTCAGCAAGGCGTACGGCATCGCGGTCGAAAGTCCGCTGCTCGGCACGGGCGTCTATGCCGCGGGCACGCCGGTGGTCGGCGGCCTGTACGTCCGCAAGGTCGACGAGGCCGTGATCGGCGCGCTGCGCGACGTCGGTGCGCTGATCCACGACACCCGGTTCCAGCACAGCTATCCGCACTGCTGGCGCCACAAGACGCCGCTGATCTTCCGCGCCACCGCACAGTGGTTCGTGTCGATGGATGGCAATGGCCTGCGCGAGCAGGCGCTGGCCGCGATCGGCAAGACCGAGTGGATTCCGGGCTGGGGCGAGGATCGCATTCGCGGCATGGTTGGCGAGCGGCCGGACTGGTGCATCTCGCGTCAGCGCACCTGGGGCGTGCCGATGGCGGTGCTGGTCAACAAGCACACACTGACCCTGCATCCGCAGACCGCGGCATTGCTCAAGCGCGTGGCCGATGCTGTCGAAGCCAATGGCCTCGAAGCCTGGTTCGGCTCGACCGTGGCCGACTGGCTGCCGACGACCGAGGTCGACGATTACGAAAAGTGCCCGGACACGCTCGATGTCTGGTTCGATTCGGGTTCGGTGCACCAGTGCTCGTTCGTCTCGGTGCATCCCGACAAGCTCGATGCCGATGGCCTCGCGCCGCAGGCGGACATGTATCTCGAAGGCTCGGATCAGCATCGCGGCTGGTTCCAGTCGTCGTTGCTGACGTCCGTCGCTATGCGCGGCCGCGCGCCGTACAAGGCGGTGCTGACGCACGGCTTCACGGTCGACGAGAAGGGCAACAAGATGTCGAAGTCGCTGGGCAATGTCGTCGCCCCGCAGACGGTGACCAAGACGCTTGGTGCCGACGTGCTGCGTCTCTGGGTTGCGGCCAGCGACTACTCCGGCGAGATCGCGATCAGCGACAACCTGCTGAAGCGCATCGCCGATGCCTACCGCCGCATCCGCAACACCGTGCGCTACCTGCTGTCGAACCTGCATGGCTTCGATCCGGCGCTGCACGCGGTGACGCCGGATGCGCTGCTGTCGATGGATCGCTGGGCGCTGTCGGAACTCGCGCGCGTGCAGGACGGCATCAAGGCCGCGTACGGGGCGAAGCAGTTCCATCAGGTCTACCAGCAGCTGCACAACTACTGCGCGGTCGATCTCGGCAGCCTGTACCTCGACGTGCTGAAGGACCGGCTCTACACCCTGCCGGAAGCGAGCCACGCCCGCCGTTCGGCGCAGACCGTGCTGCTGCACATCGCCGAAGCGATGGTGCGCTGGATCGCGCCGATCCTGTCGTTCACGGCGGACGAAATCTGGAAGCTGCTGCCGGGCGATCGCAGCCAGACCGTGTTCATCCAGACCTGGTATCCGGTGCCGGTCGCCGCGTCGAACCCGATCGCGCCGACCGACTGGACCGTGCTGCTCGCGACCCGCGAGGCGGTCAAGAAGGAACTGGAAACGCTGCGTGCAGCCGGCACGATCGGCTCCGCACTCGATGCCGACGTGGCGATCTACGCCGACGGCGCCACGCACGATGCGCTGGCCAAGGTCGGCGACGAACTGCGCTTCTGGCTCCTGACATCGGGCGCATCAACGCAGCCGCTGTTACGGAAGCCGGCCGCGGCCAGTGAAGCCAGGCTCGACGACAGCCAGACCGTCTGGATCGCGGCAAGCGCAACCGCGGCGGAGAAGTGCGGCCGCTGCTGGCATCGCCGCGCCGATGTCGGCACGCACGCCACGCATCCGGCGCTGTGCGGCCGCTGCATCGACAACATCGATGGATCCGGCGAGGCGCGTCAACATGTCTGATTCGGGCGCCAGCGTTGCGGGCACGGCCAAGGGTTTCGACAACATCCGGCTGCTGTGGATCGCGGCGTTCGTCATCGTGGTCGACCAGATCACGAAGTATTTCGTCGCGACCCGGCTGGCGCTGTTCGACTCGATCCCGGTGATCGATCACTTCAACCTGGTCCGCCTGCACAACACGGGTGCGGCATTCTCGATGTTCAACACGGCGCACCCGGCGCTGTTCATCGTGCTCAGCGTCGGTGTCAGCGCCGGCATCATGATCTGGCTGCGCAGCAACCGCTACGGACAATTGCTGACCGCGCTCGCGTTCGTCTTCGTGCTGGGTGGTGCGCTCGGCAACGCGATCGACCGTGCGACGCGCGGCTACGTCGTCGACTTCGTGCAGTTCTTCGTCGGCGACTGGAGTTTCGCGGCGTTCAATGTCGCCGACATGGCGATCTCGCTCGGCGCTGGCCTGATGATTCTCGACCTGCTGCTGCAGACATTTCGGCCTGGCGCTGCCGACGCCAACAAAGCCTGATCGGCGAGGGCGCGCGCGATCAGCGCGACCAGCACTCCTTGAACATCTGATCGGACGTTGCCGGCGCCGTCGCCCCGCGCTGGCCGGTGGAGTACAGGCACAGGGTGCCGCAGACGAAATCCCCCGCCATCTGGGCGCCCTGCGGTTCGGCGATCAGCACCCATGAAAAACGGGTCGAGGCCGTCGATGCGGTATTGGTCGTGCAGCGCGAGAACTCGCCGGTGCCGACCGCCGCGAGACTGATGCGGTAGGTGCTGCTGCTGGTGGCCCCGGAGCGCACTTCGCCGGACGAGTCGATGTACATCGAATCCGACGGATAGCCCGGCAGCCCGAGCCGCGACGCGTAGGTCTTGCGATCGCCGAACCAGGCTTCCTGCTGCTGCGCGATCTGGCTCAGCACGGTCTTGGCGACCGTTCGGTTGGTCCGGACCGAGTAGGTCCGATACGACGGCAACGCCACCGTCGCCAGGATCGCGACGACGACCACGGCGACCATCAGTTCGATCAGTGAGAAGCCGCTGGGTCGCGACATGCTGGATCCGGGCAGGGGCAACGAATTGTTGTTATGTCTCATTGTGCCACTGCTTTTTCCTCGTCTTCGCGACGTTCGCGCCAGAATGTGCGGTAGATCAGCGGAACGGTCGTATTCAGCGTCTGGGCGTTGATGCCGATGAGCTGCGGCGTCAGTGCGGTGGCCTCGCCGGCCAGGCCCGGCGCCGCGGCGCGCGTGCTGCGGGCGGCGCCATCGCCATCGTCGATGAACTGCTGCACGTACGGACGGCCGTCGCGCAGATTCACGCCGTACAGGCGACTGCTGCCTTCGCTCGGTGCGCAGCTGGTGCCGCCGACCGGTGGCGGCACGAAGCTGCTCAGCGTCACGGTGTTGCCGATCGTCACCGGCGCCGAGATCGCCTTCTCGCCCGCGTTCGGCAATTGCAGCCGCCAGCCGGCGGCAGCCGTCGTGCAGACACTGTTGATGGCCGTGCAGGTCGCGGTGACGTCGGTCAGGCTCGCTGGCCGGATCAGCCGGGCATCGGTTTCACTGACGATCACGCCGTTGCTGCCGGTATCGGTCAGCGACTTGCCGCTGACGGTGTCGCGATCGCGGATCGTGTACAGCCAGTTCGTCGTCGCGATGTTGAACGGATCTTCGCGGTCGCCCGAGCCGATGACGATGGCATCGTAGGGGCCGCTGCTGTCGCGCTGCGGCACGTAATCCGGCGCGTGGAAGAAGCGGCGATCGTCGGCATTGGTGGCATCGGCGGGCGTGCTGCCGTTCGGATGGCTGCGGCCGAGTACGGCGATCGGCGTGATCGTCCACGCAGCGCGATCGTTGGACGGGAAATCCGCACGCCAGACGCGGCCGCCGGTATCGCCGACGTACAGCCGATCGGTCAGGCCGTCGCCGTCGGTATCGAGCGCGGTGACATCGGACGCGATGCTGTCGCGCAGCATCGGATGGCCGAAACTGCGGGCCGTGCTGTCGTAGGCGGTGACGCTGCTGGTGGCGCTGCGGTTGGCCTTCCAGATCAGCTCGCCGGTGACGGCATCGACGATGAACAGCGCATTGCCGCGCGTGTCGTCGACACCGACCTGGGCCGCCGCCGTCGCGTTGCGACTGCTGTTCAGGTCCTTGCCGAGCCGAGCCCCGGTGCCGCTGACACCGCCGTTGTAACCGCCGCCGAACAGCAGCACGGGCCGTGTGACCACGGTGGTCCCTGTCGTGGTGAAGCGCATGCGGCCGACCATCGGCGTGCCGAAGCTCAGCGCCAGTTCCGCGAACTGCGCGGCGGAGCCGCTGACCAGCCCCGGCGTTGCCGCCGTGGCGCTGTACAAGCCATCGCTGCCGATCCGCCACATCAGGCTCGGCGTGTCTGGATTGGTGATGTCGAGTCCGTAGTACTGGTTGCCGCCGCGGCGCAGGCCGAAGAACGCATAGGCGTGGTCGTTGGTGTTGCTGGCGTTGATCACGCCGTCTGCCGGGCCGCCTTCCGGCAGGCTGCTGCTCGTGCCGCGATCGATCACCAGCACCGACGGTGCGCCGTCGACCCCGTACGGAAAACGTGCCGAGTAGGTGTCGTCACGCAAGGTCTTCAGGTTCGACATCGTTGCCCGCGGCATGAACGCCCAGGTTTCGGCACCGGATGGCGTGGCGCGGGCGCCGCTGCGCACGGCGTGCAGCAGGCCATCGGTCGATCCGAACAGCACGCGGATATCCGGATCGGCCGTCGTGAAGCCGGTGCGGGCACCGTAATTCACGGCCACCGGCCGCGAATGCAGCACGGCGCCCAGCAGCCACGGCCGGCCGGTGACGCCGCTCAGGCCACTGCCGGTGCCCAGCGGTTGTGCCGTGGTGCCGACATTGAAGCCACGCGCGTGCAGCAGCAGCGCGCGGCGCTGCGTGTCGTCGGCGGTCGTGGTGCCGGTGATGCCGAGATCCGTCCGCAGCGCATCGCGCACGCTCTGGGTGTCGGCATCCAGCCCGGCCAGCGACGGCACGTTCGAAGCGTTGATCGCGTCGTAGTAGATCTTGCGGGCCGCATCGCTGTTGTTGCGGCCGGGATTGCCGCCGCCGCCGAAGCGATAGCCCGGGATGTTCTGGCCGGCGCCGCCAAGCTCGGTGTTGCGGCCGTCAACACCGGCGCTGCCGAGCTGATTGCTGCGTGTCCACACGGTCAGCGCCGACGTGGCGATGCGGCCGTCGGTGGCGATCGCGGTGGCGCCAGCCGCGTCGCGGTAGGCCAGCGCGCCGCCGGCGCTGCCGCGGTTCAGCAGCAGCTGCTTGACGTTGCCGCTCCACGTCGGCCTCTGGTTCGCCTTCGGCTGGAACTGCGCGAAGTACGACGGTTCCAGCAAGCCGGTGGTCGACAGCGGACTGTTGGCCACGCTCGCGGTGACCAGCGAGGCATCGACCACAAGGCTCGGCTTCACGAAATCGGCGATGGTCTGGCCTAAATTCAGCAGCCCGACCGAACTGGCATAGGTCAGGACGTTGGCGCCGGCATTGGCCAGCGCGTTGAGGCTCGACAGGTTCTCCTGCAGCACGAAATACGAGTTCAGCTTGATCAGCCGGCCGCTGGTGTCGGTGAAGCCGGTGGTCGCCGCTTCCCGCACGAGATTCGGGAAGGTGATGCCGCCACCCTGCACGGCACCCGGAAAATACCGGGCGGTCTCGACATCGGAATCGCCTTCGCCGCTGGAGTTGGTCAGCTGGATGTTGACGACATTGACGATGTCGCAAGCCGCCTGGGGCTGGATGTATCGGCCACCGCTTTCGATCGAGGTATCGCGCGACAGCAGTCCGAGCACCGAATCCCAGGTTCGCAACGGCGCGTTGTAGACGGCATCGCCGCTCAAGTAATGCGCGATTTCCGTGTACAACTCCTTGCCCTGATACGGCGGCGTCAGGCTGCTCAGGTTGGCGGATGTCACCGAGGCCAGCGTCGTGCCGAGCACGTTGACCAGGTTCTGCGGATTGAGCAGGCCATTGAGCTGATTGGTGACGAGTTGCAGCACGCTGGCGATGGTCGTGGTGCCGACCAGTTCGGTGAAACCGAGCAGGAAATAGCCGCCATTGCTGCAGTTGGTGGTGGTGCGGCGGCTGCCGGGAATCGACGCCAGATCGGCGAACGAGCAGGCATAGCTGCCGCCGGAGATGCTGACCGGTGTGCCGGCGGCGTTGCTGCGGTTGTTGTGCGCGACGACGATCGCCACGCGCGAGTTCACCAGCGGCGTCAACAGGCCGCCGATGACGCTGATCAGGTTGTTGACGCTGAGCGGGTCGGCCAGGATTTTCTGCGGCGCGGCGAGGGCGTTGTCGAGCAGGCCGACGATGGCGGCGGGCAACGCGCCGACGACCGTCGACAGCAGCGGGTTGATGAGGCCGCTGATCAACTGCGTGATGAAGCCGGGCAGCAGGCCATTGACGACGGTGCCCAGCAGCGGAATGCCGGTCAGGAAGCTCAGGGTGCCGCAGGTCAACTGGGTGACGCCGCCGAGCAGCGGCGACAGCAGCGGGCCGACTGCGGGAAGCGCGACGACAGGCGACTGCAGGCCAAGCAGGTTGTAGAGATTGCACAGCGCCGGCGCGCCGAGATTGGCGCCGACCAGCAGCGAGGTCAGGAACTGCGCCGGCGTCGAGCCGCCGGGCGTGATCGGTGTCAGGTAGGTCAGCAGCGAGGTCGTCGCGCGCAGATTGATGCAGGCGGTCTGGCCCAGCGGGTTGTTGCCATCGGACGACGGTGCCGGGTTCAGCAGCACGTTGTTGCAGATGCCGAGCAGGTTCAGATCGAGCACCAGCACGGTCATCGGCGGCCGCAGGGTGTTGGCGGCCGGATTCGAGTAGATGTCGATGTCGTCGCCAGCGGCAGGCAGCCCGGCGCACAACATCGCCACGGTCAGCAGGATCGACGACAGCCAGGACTTGGCGCGCGCGCGGTGGTTCATTGGTAGTTCACTCCCTGCGATTTCGCGTGCAGCTTCAGTTGTCCCTGCACGACTTCGGCAGCGCCAAAGCCTTCGGCCGAATGGTCGTAGCCACCGATCACGGTGAACCGCGCGAAGTCGTACGAGCGGCCACTGTTGCCGGCGCCGCGCAGGGTGGCGGTGGTCAGGAACTCAGGGCTTTCGCGGACGACGCGGGCATAGGTGTACGAGCGCAGCGAGACCTCGGTCGGCGCCGCGATGGTCGAGGTCGCGCAGGCGAACGGCACGCTGTCGGGCTGGGCATCGCTGCTGCCGGGCAGGTAGCAGCCGATGTAGCCCGGGCCGCTGGCGATCGACAGATTGCTGTCGGTCTGCGTCACGCCATCGGCAATTGCCTGTGCCGACTGCAGCGCGTTGACGCGGCTTTCGGCGTTCTGCGACAGCCGCAGTTCCAGCCGGCTGCCGCGCATCGCGGCCAGGCCGAGCAAGGTCAGCACGATCAGGATCAGCAGCGCCGTGGCCAGCGCGGCCCCCTGCTGCCGACGCGGCGAACCGTGAGCTTTCATCGCGTGCTCGCGGTCGGGGCCGGCACGCAGGGGCCGTTGTCGCCGACGGGATTCCGCAACTGTACGGTCGTGGTGTAGACGCGGCGGTGGAAGGCATCGGCGTTCGGCGCGGTCGTTGCGTAGTCACCGATGGTGAAGGTCTTGCCATCGCGATAGCCGGCATCGGCATCGGTGGTGCGGACCAGGATCGCGATGCGTGCGGTGATCGCCGACAGCGCCAGGGCGGCGGCGTCGGGGCTCGAGGTGTAGGTATCGACGACGCAGTCGTTGTCGACGTCCAGCCCCCATTCGATCTGCAGGTTCTCGACGCCATCGGCAAGGCATTCGACGGCCATCGAAGCGCTTGCAGCGTGCTGCATTTCCATTCGGCACAGCGCGGGGATGCCGTCGTTCGCGGTCTGCGAATAGCTGCGGATGAAATAGACGCGCGGCACGTATTTCCAGAAGCCGACGGGTGCCGCCAGCGGCGCATCGGTGCTCGCGGCCATGGAGTAACTGGTGCCGCTGCCCATGTGGATCAGCGAGCCGGCCGTGCCGTTGGTCTTCAGATAGAACTGGTTGGCGCGCAGGGTCAGCGTCGAGCCGCTCGCGATCTCGGCCGTTGGCTGGCCGGCCACACGGCGCAGCGCGACGACATCGGTGTTCGCAGCGACCGGCGTATCGGTCTGGCCGAGGCATGGAAACGCCGAGCTCACGGCCAGCGTCGACGCATGATTGCGGAACTCGACGCGCTTCTGCACCTGGAACGCCCACGGCAGATTCGGCGTCACCGCGGTGTCGGCGGCGCCGCAGTCGTTGCTGACCGTCGAGGTGTTCGGAACGATGTTCGACGCGCCGTACATGCCGCCGAAGAAGCCGGCCATGCTGATGTCGCGCGCCAGCGTGTCGAGCGCGAAGCGGGCGCTGTCCTGCATCTGCGAGATCGCGTCGGTCTGACGGAAGCTGCGGTTGTTGGCCGAGAACAGCGTGAGCAGCGCGGTCAGCACGATCAGCCCGAGCGTGATCGCGATCATCAGCTCGACCAGCGACAAGCCCCGCTGCCGGCGGCGCATCATGGCGTGACTCCGGCACAGCGGCCGCTGTGATCGTCGATCACCGTGCGCACGACGATCACCCGGCGCAGGCGGGTGTCGGTGCCGGGGTTCGCGATGTCGTCATAGGCGGCATTGCCGCTGCCGCAGCGATTGTTCGCCGGATTGGCCGTGTCGCTGCTGTCGGCCGGCGGCAGCGGCGTGATGCCGCGCCAGGCGATGGCGATGGTGTACGCGCCGCACGGCGCGGTGGCGTTGGTGATGCAGGCGGTCGGCTCGCTCAGTCCGCCGGCGGATTCGCCGTTGAGGCTTTCAGCCGCACCGAACAGCGCGCGCGTCCACTGGTACTTGTCGAACGCGACGACCTGAGCCGGCGTGCAGGCCGGGCTGCTCGCGGTCGACGAGGTCGAGCAGCTTTGCGTCGGCGCGCCGGGCGCATTGCTGCTGCTCCAGCCGGCGCTGGCATCGGTGACGTAGCCGGCACCTTGCGCGGCATTGGCGCGGATGCGCTCGATCAGGTCCTGCGCAAGCGCCGCGGCCTGCGTGCGCTGGATGGCATCGAAGTTCGATTTCTTCGCGAACGCCTGCAGGCCGGCCACGCTGAGCAAGCCGACGGCCACGACAAACACGGTGATCATGACTTCGATCAGCGTGAAGCCCGACGGGCGATGGGGAAGGCTCATGCCGTGCATCCTGCATCTTTCGACAGGCGGATGTGGCCATTCAGATCGACCTGAACGCGCCGGCCTTCGTAGCCGCTGTCGCCCGACTTGCACAGCCGCAGCACCACGCGGCTGCTGGCGCTCAGCCGGCCGGACGGCTCGAACTGCACGGCGCTGGTGGTGACCGGATCGGCAACGTAGACGAAGGCGCTGTTGACGCGCTCGCCGGTGGCGATGATGTCGGCCGCTGCCGCCGGCTTGGTGCCGCTGGCGTTCGGTGCGCTGTCGCGATAGACGACCCAGCCGTCCGCCCAGTTGCCGGTGCTGCTGGCGCTGCAGCGGGCGTAGCCGGTGCTGCTGGCGTAGTCGCGCCGGCACAGCGTCACCGGGGCGTTGCGGGTGATGGCCTCGGCCCGCGCCAGCACCATCGCGCTGTAGAGCGAGGTCGCGGCATCGCCGCGCGCGCCGGCCAGCAGGAAACTGCGCAGGCCGGGTCCGGCGATGGCCATCAGCACCGCGGAAATCGCGATGACGACCATCAGTTCCAGCAGCGTGAATCCCCGATGTTGCTTCATGGCCTGCGCAAGGTCGACAAGTGGCAGAAAGTTACCGCAGATGCCGGCGCTGTCGTATTTTTGACGGGGTCGATTCTGACCGACGGGCGGCTGATCCGGACAAAGGGACATGCCGCGACAACGACCTGCCGGCGGCCAGCGCCGAGCCGTGACAACTCGCGGGAGGTGCAACCGGTTGCGCCGTCGATCGGGCTGTCGACCGTACCCGTGGCGAGGTCAGCGTGACCAGCACGCGCTGCCGGCACCCGGCAGACGCTGTCCGGCCGAGTTCACGCTGAGCGTCAGGCAGTCGCTGTCCTGCGTCTGGCTGCCGATCGCCGTCGCCGTCAGCGTGAAGCTGCGGCTGGTGGCTGCGACAGCGGTCGTCGACAGATCGATCTGGTAGACGCTCTGGCCGGTCGCCACCGCCTGGGTCAGGCCGCTGCTGGTGATGAAGAAACGGGTCAGCCCGACATTCATCGCCGCGTTCGACCCGCGCAGGTAGAAGTTGAAATCGCTGGCGTACGCGCCTGACTTCAATGCCTCCACTTCCTGCTTGGCCGCGATGTCGACGAGCATCGCGCGGACCGCGGCGCGGTTGCTGCGCAG
Source organism: Nevskia sp. (assembly GCF_021732705.1). Lineage (GTDB taxonomy): Bacteria > Pseudomonadota > Gammaproteobacteria > Nevskiales > Nevskiaceae > Nevskia. The sequence continues at coordinate 334,696 of NZ_JAKFUM010000006.1, forward strand.
CACGTAGCTGCGATAGCTCGGCAGCGCGATCGAGGCGAGGATCGCGACGATGACGACGGTGATCATCAGCTCAAGCAGTGTGAATCCTGCGCCGCGATGACGCATGGGCGGCGAGGCGTGCGGACGTCGGCCGGCCGACGCGCCGGCAATCGGGATCGGCATCGTCATTGTCCTGGCGGAAAGTTCCAGCCGGCGATGGCAACCCCGCCGCTCGGGGGCCTGTGCAGCTGTTCCATCCGATCGTTCGGATTGGCCAGCCCCGGCGTGACTCGCAGCACCAGCGCGCCGTCGCGCGCCTGCCGCCCCCGCGCGGTCGCGATCAGCGTGTAGCGGGCGTAGGTCTGTTCGATTTCGATCGTGAGCGCGTACAGACCGTCCTGATCGCAGATCGGCGGAGCGCCTGCATAGCCGATGTCGCCCAGCGGGTTCAGCTCGCGATCCGGATAACGCCCGCGCTGCGCGAAGTAGTTCTCGAAGCGTCGCTGCGCCTCGATCAGGCAGTCCTTGCCGATCGCACGCGCGGTGCGCAGCCGGTAGCTCTCGTAGCTGGGCAGGGCGATCACGGCGAGGATGCCGACAATCGCGACGGCGACCATCAGTTCCAGCAAGGTGACGCCGGCGATGCGCGGCCGAGGCCGCGAGAGGCGGCGCCACGGCGGCATCGGCTGGCTGCGATGGCGATGGCTCACGGCCCGGAAGGTCCGCTGTTCGGATGGGTTTCGCGCCAGTCGATTTCGCCGGAACGAATGCCGCCGGTGACGTTGGCGCACTGCTGCACGATGGCGCCGGTCGAGGTCTGGACGTTGATCGTCAGGCCGCCGGGGCAGGTCAGGCTGCCCGAGACGCTGCCGGCACCGCCGCCGTCGCCGCCCGTGGAACCGCCGGTCCCGCCACCGGTGTTGCCGCCATTGCCACCATTGCCGCCGATGGCCGAGATCACGCTGTCGATGTGCAGCGTCGGTGCCGTGCCCAGGCCGCTGCCGAGGTCGACCGAATTGTTGACGACGAAGCTGGAGCTGGCCCCGAACACCGGCGTTGCCGCGCGCGGCGTGCCGGTGCGGAAGTTGAAGCCGATCAGGCGACTGCTGCCTTCGCCGGCGCAGAGCGTGGTCGATGGCGTGTAGCTGGTGTCGAACAGCACGCCGTCGAGCAGGGCCGTGCGATTGACGCTGCGCTCGGCCGACGATCCTGAAATCGCGTCGAGATCGAATCGCCAGCCGCCACGGGTCGCCGCGAGTTCGGTCAGTTCGGTTTCGGTGGTTGCGCCGGCGACGCCGGTGATCGTGCCATTGGTCATCACCACGGCGTTGGTGGTGTCGACCAGATCGCCGAGGGTCACCGCGCTGCCGCCGGGTGGGCGGTCGATCACGCCGAACAGCAACTGCTGGCTGGTGCTGGCCTTGTCAGCCGAAACGAGGAAGCGGCCGGTGCCGGTCAGCACCCAGCGCCGGCCTTGCTCGTCCGTCGTCAGCGACGGTGCGGCCAGGATCGGCCGGGCCGTGTCGAGCAGCACCCCGGTGGACCAGTTCGACGACGCGGGCGTCTCGGCGTTCTGGCCATTGGTCGGATTGAAATCGAGCTTGAACAGCCGCCCGGTCGGTGCCGCCGTGGTGCCGCCGCTGGTGCCGAAATAGATGCTGTTGGTCCGGAAGTTCAGATCCCAGTCGACGCTGACCGGATCGCCCAGGAAGCTGGCCGCGCCGCTGGTCCCGAGATCACGCGGGCCGAAGCCTTCGGCGAAGGCGCGGGTGCCGAGGTCGAACGCGAAAACCCGGGCGCTCTGTGTCGGCGAGATGGCGCCACCGTTCAGGGTCGACAGCTGCGGTCCGTTGCCGAACACGAGATACCACTTCTCGCCGGCCGGAGCGCTGGCGTTGCCGGTGGCGCTGAACACCGCGACCGTCGGGTTGACGGTGGTAAAGCCGAGCGAAGGATGGTTGATCTCCGCCAGCAGGCGCGGGGGCGCTTCCGGGTTCGTGATGTCCATGACCACGTAAGCGGAGCGGGTCACCAGCTCCGTGGCATTCGCGGCCAGCCCGGTGTAGTTCGAGAAGCCGGCGGCGTTCGAGGACCTGACGCCCTGCAGATTGACCGCGCCGCCGCCCATGCGCATGCCGACCACCATCACGGTGCCCCAGCCGCCGGGATGCGCGGCGTCGGGCGAGAAGATCCGGGCGTCGAACACGCGCGGCGCGCCATCGACGTACCAGATGTGGCCGTAGTTCGGATCGCTGAGCCAGTTCAGGTGCGGCAGCAGGTTGAACGGCGCATAGGCCCAGAGTTCGGACCCGAGCGGATGGGCGACATCGTTGCCATTGCGCTGGGTGCCGAAGCCACCGGTTGCCGGGTTGTAGAAGCCGCCGTTGAACGCGTGCAGCAGGCCATCGTTGGCACCCACGTAGATCACGTTCCGGCGGTTGCGGTACTGGCGGGCGAACGCGCCGTAAGTCTGGTCGCCGTAGATGGTGTCGAAGGCTTCGGCGGGCGGGCCGACCGCGATCGGCGACGAATTGACGATATCGCCAAGCCGCATCACTTCGGTGCTGCTGTTGCCGTCGTAATCGAGCGTGCGATTGCGCGTGTTCGGCACGCGGCTGTCGCCCCGGACATAGCGGATGACATTCGCTGCGCCCGCCGCCGAGCTGACGTTGAGCATCCCGTACTCGCCGGTGATGGCCAGGGCTGCCGGCGTGAAGTCCAGCACTTCCCCGGTATCCGGAAGACCGTCTAGGTTGTGGTCGGCGAAGGTGAAGATGTAGCGGCCGGTGGCAGCCGATGCCGTGTAGCTGCGCTGCGTGGCGGCCTGATCGTCGGTCAGTGCGCTGAGCCGATCACGGGCGTTCCAGACCGTGCGCAGCTGCGACAGGCTGTTGAAGGTCTGGAAGCTGCTGGCCCGGGTCGCACCCGAGTAGCGGCGGAAACGGGTCGAGCGGGTGCCCGCGTCGTAGAAGATCTCGACGATCGGATCGGTCGCGTAATCGTTCTCGTCCAGGATGCCGTTCGGCGTGGTGCCGCCGTCCTCGCGGAAGTTGCCGGCACGATCGACGAACAACGCCTGCAAGGTGCCGATCCACGCGACCTGATTGTTTCGGGCATCGGTCCTCAGCGGTTCGTACAAGGCTTGGTAGACCGCGCCCTGACCCTGCCGCGCGTTGGCGACCACGGACGCCGCCGTGCCCGACGCCGTCCGCGCCAGGATCGACCGGAACGCGGAGTCCAGCGAGGCCTCCAGCGCGTTCGGGTTGGTCACGAAGAAGAAGGTGTCCGGCACGCCGTCGGCGCCGGCGCTGCCATCGGCGCGGCGCGAATCCCATTCCTCGGGACGATCCGGCGTGCCGTCGTTGTTGGAATCCTGGAACGCGCCGTACTTCGCGGCGTAGTACAGCGGGTTCTCCAGCGTGCCGGTGCTGGTGCTGCCGAGCGCGTAGGTGACGGTGGTCGGCGGATCGCCCAGGTTGCAGCCGTTGCAGCCGCCGCTGCCGTTGATGTACCCGCCGGGCGGGCCGCCGTTGACGCGCACCGTGGGCGAGGTCGGGTCGGTGAACTGGAAATTGAAGATGCCGGAGTGGAAGTGCGGGCCATCCTGCGTCGTGCCGCTGACGATGTAGCCGAACCCCTGAGGCTGATTGGTCGACTGCGCCACGGCGTCGGTGGTGATCTCGATGGTGTTGGTGTTGCCGTTCAGCACGTAGCTGATCGTGCCCCAGACGTCCTGGTCGTAGTCGCCGCCCTGCGCGCTGTCTTCCCAGTTGATGTAGAAGCGGCCGGTGGCGATGCGCGTGGCCGGATCGACCGTCTGGCTGACGATGCGGAAATCGACGATCGCGCCCCCGCCGACGCCGTTGTTCCCGAGGTCCAGCCGGTACACCGGCAGGATCGTCACCGAACGGCCGCCACCACCGGGCACCGGCACCACGATCTGCGGCGTGTTGGTCGCCAGCGATACGCCGTAGGTCGTCACCTTCAGCGAACTGAGGTCGTTGTTCGGCACGACATTGACGACATTGCTGCCGCCGAGTGTCGAGCGGATGCGGTTGGTCCGCGCGAAATAGGCCGCACCGGCGATGCCGTAAGCACCCTGCAGCGATGCCGCTTCCGGGCAGATGCCGTTGGCGGCGCTGAGATCCGGAATCGGCTTGCTGGTGCACAGTTGATCGTCGCCGCCACCGAGACTGCCGATGAACCAGTTGCGGCCGGTGATGCCTTCATCGTCGCCCAGCTTGCGGGTCTGCGCCGTGATGCTCGGTGCGCCGGCCAGGTTCGCGAGGCCGCTGGTCTGGTCGTTGTCGTAGGACGTGACACTGGCATTGAACGCCAGCACGTTGAGGCTGGCGCAGTAGTTGGTCGCGTTGAGCGGGTCGCTCCAGGTCGAGACGGTCAGGCCGAGCGTGGAGTCGCGAGAAACATCGGTGCCGTACGAGAAGCTCGACGTCGGCTGCAGGCCGCCGAGATAGCGCAGGCTTTCGATGTAGGCCTCCGACAGCGGATTGCCCCAGCTCGAACAGTTGCCTTCGCTGACGACATTGCCGCTGCCGCTGTTGCCGGGGGCGATGCCGGTGCGCTGGAAGTCGCAGCCGTCGCCGAGGTAGGTGCCGTTGCCGTAGTCGTAGCCGAAGATTCTCAGGCGATCGAGATTGCGGATGATGCCGGCGGCACCGGTGAAGATGCCGGTGCTGCTGTCGATCTCGGTCGACATCGCTTCCGCGTTCTTGCGCAGCACGCCGCCGGAAACGTTGCGCTGGTAGCTCGGCGTGACCAGGCCGAAGCGGATGCGGTCGTCGTCGCCGTAGACCTGCAGCAGGCCGATCGGCTTCTGCGCCAGCGAGGCGTTGCTGGTGTCGTACGACTTGCAGCGCTCGCTGCCGATCATGCCGCTGACGCAGGCCTGAACCCGGACGATGTATTCGCCGCGGCTGGCGCCGTTGCCCAGACCCAGCGCTTCGCGGGACGGATTCTCGGCGCTGGCATTCAGGCCCGACTGCAGTGCGCGATTGCCGTTGCTGCGGAAACCGCCGTCGAAGCCGGACTGCAGGTTTTCGTACTCCTCGCGCCACTGGCACTGGCGGCGCTCGTTCGCACCCCACAGTTCGTAATTGCCGCGGGCGACACGCAGCAGCGGTGGCGCCGTGCTGAAGTGCGATGCGCCGAGGCCATTGCTCAGGTTGCACAGCGAGACGCCGCTGCGGCTCAGGTTGGTGATCTGCGCCGACTCGAGCCGCCCGCTGTTGACGACGCTGCCGCGAAACACCACAAGCGTGATCCGGTCGCCGGAGACTTCGGAGACCGCCCCGACGAGGTAGGGATCGGTGCCGGTGGCGCCGCCGCGGCGCTCGATCCGGAGCTGATCGCCGACGAAGACGCGGTTCAGCTCGACGTCGTCGATCCGGATCTGGTGGCTGCCATCCGCGTTGCGGACGACGCCGTCGCCGCTGAGCGTGCCGTCGGCGGCAATGACCAGCGGCCGCGATTCGGAGAATCGGTATTCGACCGGACTCGGCACACGATCGACCGTGAACGGCGTGACCTGCGGCAGATCGGCGCCGTTGTAGTACTTCGCGAACGAGTGGGCATCGGTCGGCAGGAAATCGCGCTCGAGAACGGTGCCGGTCCTGTCGTCGACCCTGCGGAAGCCGCCGTACAGCAGCTTTCGCACGGCATCCATGCGGGTCATCGTGCCCCAGTTCAGGAAGTTGCCGCTCCACTGATTGCTGCAGGTGGCATTCGGGGCAGCCGGGTCGGCCGAGCCCGCCGTGGCCGGCTGGAAGACATTGCTGGCCGTGTCGTAGCGGTAGCACTTGGTCGGGTCGAAGTAGCCGTAGTAGCGGATCGAGTGCCGGTAAGTGGTTTCGATCTCGCCGCGGCCGTCTTCCGGGTTCAGGTCCGAGTAGTCGTTGTAGGCCTTGTAGTGCAGTTGGTGATCGCGCGACAGCGTCAGCATCACCAGCGGCGTGGCGGTGTTGACGCTGGTCAGCGGCAGGCTGTTGAACGCCGATGCTGTCTGCGACGAGATCGCGATGCCGGTCGGCGCGGCATCGAGCAGGCCGGACAGGCCGAGCAGCAGCGCGGACACGCCGGCGGCAAGGCCGGACAGCACGAGCCGCGAACGGCGCACGGAGAACGTGGTCATCGGAAATCCTCGCGGGCGGGGCTCGAACAGGCAGGCACGGACATCAGCGTCGGATCACGTAGCGATAGACGGCGGAGGTGTTGTAGCTGGCTTCGGGCGCGTCGGCGCGCTCGTTGCCGCGGCTCTGGACATGGAAGTAGATGTTGCCGCCGCCGCTGGCCACGGCAATGCCGGGCGGCGAATAGCCGGCACCCTGCGCCTGACCGGCGCCGACCGCGCCGGCGATGTACAGGCGCTGCACCGACGCCGCGCCATTGATCTGGGTGCGGTCCAGCGTGCGCACATAGCGGGCGTCGACCGTCGACGTGTTCGGGTTGAACGTGGTTTCGGTCTCCACGCACCAGTTGTCAGGACCGGCCGTCGCCGTGTTGTTGTTCGCGATGGTCAAGCCGGTCGGCAACGGCGATGCAAATTCGGCATCGCTGACTTCGCCGCCGATCGACCCCGGCCAGCCGCCGGCGTAGCACAGCGGATCGATCAGGGCGCTGACCAGCGCACGGGTCGATTCCGATGATTCGAACGCCGTGGCGCGCAAGGTGTTGTTGGCGCTGGACTTCACTTCAAGGCCGGAGCCGCGGATGGCAGCCAGCGCGACCAGGGTCAGCAGCACCAGGAAGATGATCGCCGTGATCAGCGCAAAGCCGCTGGACGTCTGTCTGCTCGATCGCTTCATCCTCGCACCCGATTGCGCAGCTGGATTTCCTTGACCACGAGCCGCCGCTGGTAGCGGGCATCGGCGGCGCTGTACTTCAGCGCGCAGTTCGACGACGGCGGGCCGTAGCAGCGGTCGCCGGCGAGCGGGTACTGCTGGGTGTCGCTGAAGCTGTCCAGTTCATCGCCGCGCGCGATGAAGCTGGCGCGGACCGTCATCACCTGCGACCAGTCCGAGACGCCGCCGGCGAGGCGATAGCGATCCACCAGCCGATTGCCGTCGGTATCCAGCCCGTACTCGAAGCTGAGCATCTCGATGCCGTCGACCAGCTGTTCGGAGACGAGCCTGTCGCTGCGCAGCTTCAGCATCGCGAGCGTCGGGACCGGGCCGCGACCGAAGTCGTTCATCTGCAGGTAGAAGACGACCGTCTGGTACTGGTAGTTCTGGACACCGATGTCGCCGTTGTCCGGAATCGCCGCCACGGCGTTCGCGCCCTGACTGGTCGCATCGAACAGCACGCCGCGCTGGCCGACGCGGCTGCGGACGTAGAACTTGCCATTGACGGCCAGCGCAGTGCCGCCGGCGGTCAGCGCGGCGGTGGTCACGTAGACATCGGGATTGGCGTAGCGCAGCGCCAGCACATCGCTGTTCGGGACGTAGCCGTTCAGGCAGTCGGTCGGCAGCAGTGCCGGCGCCGCCGCACCGCCCTGAAAGCCGACGATGCCGCTGCCGGGGTCTACGATCCAGCTGTTGCTGCAGAGGCCCGGGCCGGTGTAGTCGGTGCCTCCGAGGATGGTCAGGTCGCGCGCCTTCACGCCGCCCCAGAAGTCGGCGAGGCGGATGGTGCGGCTGAAGTAGTCGACCGTCAGGCGAATGTTTTCCTGCAGGCGGCTGGTGCTTTCCTGCACCCGATAGCCCTGCTTCGCGTTCAGGAACACGCGGGCGACGCCGACCAGCAACAGCAGCGCCAGCACCACGGTGACCAGGATCTCGACCAGCGAAAAGCCGCCGGCACGCCGTGGCAGTCGGCGGACCCGAGGCTTGATCGGAGGCTTCATCGACATCGTCATGGGATGTAGGGCAGGCGGAAGCAGCGCAGTTGCGCGCTGTCTTCGGTGCATTCGGTGCCGGTGGCGCCGGTGCGGTTGGCGTCCCAGTAGATCGTGATCAGGCGGATGGCGGTTTCATTGCAGTTGACGCCGGTTTCGCAGGTGATGCCGATCCGGCCGCCGGGCAGGATGCCGCGCGGACCGGTCGGCAGATTGGTCTCGCTGGCATCGGCCGCCACCTGCGCGTACAGCACTGCAATGTCCCACGCGGCCTGCTGCGCCGGCGAGCACGCTGCGCTGCTGCAATTGGCGGGTGCTTCCGGTGCCCGGGCACCGGGCGCCAGCGCGTAGGCGCCCTCGAGCACGGCCTGCCGGTTGGCGCGCATCCGTTCGATCATGCCTTCCGCCAAGGTGGCCGCCTGCGTGTACTGGTACGAGATCAGGTTGTTGGCCAGCACCGACGATTGCAGGCCGGCGATGCCGAGCAGGCCGATCGCCAGCACCAGCACGGCGATCAGCACCTCGATCAGGGTCAGGCCGGCCTGCTGCTTCATGGCGCGGTGCCGCAGGCGGTGCCGGAACTGCTGACGGCGATGTCGGGGTTGCAGATGCGCGGCCGCCCGCTCGGGCTGACGATGACTCGGCGCCGGATGTCGGTCTGGTTGTTGGCGACGACGTCGAAGCGGCCGTTGCCGGTCGGCTTGCCGAGGCCGTTGAACGACACCTGATTGGCGAAGCTGGTGCCGCCGGTGATCGAGCCGCAGGTCGACAGCGGCGCTTCGGTCTTGAGGACGGTCTCGGTGCCGCCGCGCACGCCGTTGCCGTCACTGTCGACGAACATCAGGTAGCCACGATCCCAGCTCACGCCCGCGGCGTCGGCGCAGACGGTGCCGTCGATCGACTTGCAGATCGCGACCAGCCGGTCACGCTTCAGCGCTTCGCTGCGCGCGGCGGACAGCACGGTCAGCATCGTGTTGGCCGTCGTCACTGCGCAGTTCTGACGGGCGGTCGTGGTGAAGCTCGGCAAGCCAAAGGTCAGCAGGATCGCGAGGATGGCGATCGCCACCATCAGCTCCAGCAGGGTAAAGCCATGGGCGTGGACGGGTTTCGGCATGATCCTGACGATAACGGCGGCGCTGCGCGGCCGGCGACTGCCAAAGATAAGGCCAACGGCAACGCCGATGCGCGACGAGTGGCGTGAATGCCGCAAAAAATCGGCCCGAATTGAGGCGATTTCTGACGGCAGGCACCGTTCAGGCCAACAGACGGCTCGCCTTGACCAGTGCATGGGTCAGCTGCTCGAGATCCTGACGGTTGTTGTAGACCGCCAGCGACGCGCGAACGGTGGCCGGCACGCCGAAGCGGACCATCAGCGGCATCGTGCAGTGATGGCCGGTGCGCACGGCGACGCCGTACTGGTCGAGGATGGTGCCGATGTCCTGCGCATGCCCGCCGTCCATGACGAACGCGAGGATGCCGCCCTTGTCCGGCGCCGTGCCGATCATCCGCAGTCCCGGCACCGTCGCCAGCATCGCCGTGCCTTCGACCAGCAGCGCATGCTCGTGTGCGGCGATGGCATCGAGCCCGACCGATTCGATCCAGTCCAGCGCCCTGGCGAAGCCGATGGCCCCGGCCATGTCCGGCGTGCCGGCCTCGAAGCGATACGGCGCCTCGTTCCAAGTGCTGCCTTCGAAGCTCACGGTGCGGATCATGTCGCCGCCGCCATGCCATGGCGGCATCGCGTCGAGCAGCGCACGCTTGCCGTACAGACAGCCGAAGCCGGTCGGCCCGTAGGCCTTGTGCGCCGAGCAGGTGTAGAAGTCGACGTCCAGCGCCTTCACGTCGACCGGGATGTGAGCGATCGCCTGCGCGCCGTCGACCAGCACCGGAATGCCGCGGGCATGGGCGGCCTTGATCATCGCGTCGATCGGGTTGACCGTGCCGAGCGAGTTCGAGACATGCACCACGGCGACGAACTTCGTGCGCTCGTTCAGCAGCGCGGTCCAGGCGTCGATGTCGAGCGAGCCGTCGTCGCTGACCGGTGCGGCAATGACTTTCGCGCCTTTCTCGGCCGCCACCAGCTGCCACGGCACGATGTTCGAGTGGTGCTCCATGCCGGTCAGCAGGATCTCGTCGCCGGGCTGCAAGCGCGGGCGCAGGAAGCTGTACGCGACCAGATTGATCGCCTCGGTCGACCCGCGGGTGAACACGATTTCCTCGCGCGCCGCGTTGAACCAGCGGGCGATGCGGTCGCGCGCGCCCTCGTAGGCATTGGTCGCGCGCTCGGCCAGATCGTGCACCGCGCGATGCACGTTCGAGTTCTGGTGGCGGTAATAGTGATCGAGCGCCTGCAGCACCACTTCCGGCTTCTGCGTGGTCGCGGCGTTGTCGAGATAGGCCAGACGGCCACCGCGGACCGGTTCCGACAGGATCGGAAACTGTTCGCGGATGCGGTCCAGGTCGAAATTCGACGGCGGGCGTTCGGTCAGCGGTGCGTTCATGGTTCGAAATCGGTCGTCAGTTCGGAAGGCAGGTGCAGATTCGCTTCGACCCGCGCGCGCAGCGCCGGCCAGTCGAAGCGATCCAGAATCTCGATGGCGAACGCGCGCAGCAGCAGACCGCGCGCCACGTCCTTCGGAATGCCGCGGCTGCGCAGATACGACAGCGCCACCTGATCGAGCTGGCCGACGGTCGCGCCGTGCGCGCACTTGACGTCGTCGGCATAGATCTCCAGATCCGGCTTGGCGTTGACTTCGGCTTTGCGCGACAGCAGCAGGTTCGCGATGCGCTGCTCGGAGTCGGTCTTCTGCGCGCCGGGCTGCACCAGCACCTTGCCGTTGAAGATCGCCTTCGTCCGCTCGTCGACCAGTCCGCGCACGTTCATCCGGCTGCGGCAGTGCGCGGCGGAATGCACGACGCGCACGAGGTTGTCGATGTGGGCACCGGCCTGCGCGGCGTACAGCCCGGCGACGTCCGCTTCGGCACCCGCTTCGGCGAGGTTGATGTCGAGATCGTGGCGGGCGAGGCCGGCGCCGAGGTCGACCGTCACCGCGTTCAGCTTCGCGTCGCGCGACAGCTTGGCGTCGATTCGCGCCACCAGCGTGCCACCGGCGGCTTCGTTCTGGATGCGATACAGGTTCAGCCGCGCACCGCGGCCGAGCCGCAGCTCGAAGAAGTGCGTCGCCAGCCGCTCGCCGCCATCGCCGACGAAATCGAGCAGCACGGTCGCCTCGGCCTGATCGCCGAGTTCGATCACGTGACGCTGATGGCTCATCGTCGGCTGGGCATCGCTGCGGCTGATCAGCACGACCTGCAGCGGCCGCGTCAGGCGCTCGCCCTGCGACAGGCGCAGGCGAAGCCCGCCCGTGGCGAACGCGGCATTCAGCGCATCGACGCCGCGCGAAGGCGGCGGCAGTTCGGCGGCATCGGAATGCCAGTCCGCGGCACCGCGTTCGGACAGCAGGCGGCCGTTCAGATAGACCAGCGCATCCGCATCGTCGAGCAGGGGCTGCGGCAGCGCTTCCGCCGTCTGGCCTTCCGGTTCGAAGCTGCGATCGCTCAAGGCCGTGAGATCGGTGTAGTGCCAGTGCTCCTCGTCACGGCTCGGAAAGCCGGAATCGAGGAAGCGCGCGAACTGCACGCTGCGCGGCGCGCGTTCGGCGGCGGTCAGCGCGTTCGCGTGGCGCTCGAATTGCGTCGAATAGCTCGAAAGCGGCACTTACGCAGCCTCCAGCCAGCCGTAGCCCTTCTCTTCCAGCTCCTTGGCCAGTTCCGGCCCGCCGCTCTTGACGATGCGGCCGCGGGCGAGCACGTGAACGAAGTCCGGCTGCACGTAGTCGAGCAGGCGCTGGTAGTGCGTCACGAGCACGGTCGAGCGCTCCGGCGAGCGCAGGGCGTTGATGCCGTCGGACACGACTTTCAGTGCGTCGATGTCGAGGCCGGAATCGGTCTCGTCGAGAATCATCAGGCGCGGTTCGAGAATCAGCATCTGCAGGATCTCGTTGCGCTTCTTCTCGCCGCCGGAGAAGCCCTCGTTGACGCCGCGCGACAGCATCTTCGGATCGATCTTGACCAGCTTGGCGCGGTCGCGCACCCAGGCCAGGAAATCGCCCGGCGGAATCTCGTCCTGGCCGCGATGCTTGCGGCGCGCGTTCATCGCCGCCTTCAGCAGGGTCATGTTGCTGACGCCCGGAATCTCGACCGGATACTGGAAGCCGAGAAAGATGCCTTCGCAAGCCCGGGTTTCCGGCTCCAGCGCCAGCAGGTCCTGGTTCTCGAACAGGATTTCGCCGGACGTGACGTCATAGCCCTCGCGCCCGGCGATGACGTTCGAAAGCGTCGACTTGCCGGCGCCGTTCGGGCCCATGATCGCGTGCACTTCACCGGGCCGGATGGCCAGGTTCAGGCCTTTCAGGATTTCCTTGTCGTCGACGCGGGCGTGGAGGTTGTTGATTTCGAGCATTGAGGCGGGTTGTCCTGATGAGGGTGATCACCGTCCGTGGCACGACTGCCTGAATGGGGCCGGGCCCCGGCCCGGCCATCCATGGCCGGGCGTACGTCGGATCCGCGAGCCGGGCTCGCGGACGGCACTCAGCCGACGGCGCCTTCGAGCGACACGGCGAGCAGTTTCTGGGCTTCCACCGCGAACTCCATCGGCAGTTCCTTGAACACGTCCTTGCAGAAGCCGTTGACGATCATGCTGACGGCTTCCTCCTCGCCGATGCCACGGGCGCGGCAGTAGAACAATTGGTCATCGGCGATCTTCGAGGTCGTCGCTTCGTGCTCGAGCGTGGCGCTCGGGTTGCGCACTTCGGTGTACGGGAAGGTGTGCGCGCCGCACTGGTCGCCGATCAGCAGGGAATCGCACTGCGTGTAGTTGCGTGCGCCCTCGGCCGAATCGAGGATGCGGACCAGACCGCGATAGGTCTGCTGGCCATGACCGGCTGCGATGCCTTTCGACACGATCGTCGACTTCGTGCGCTTGCCGACATGGATCATCTTGGTGCCGGTGTCGGCCTGCTGGCGGTGATTGGTCAGTGCCACCGAGTAGAACTCGCCCACCGAGTCGTCGCCGCGCAGCACGCAGCTCGGATACTTCCAGGTGATCGCCGAGCCGGTTTCGACCTGCGTCCACGAAATCTTCGAGCGTGCGCCGCGGCAATCGCCGCGCTTGGTCACGAAGTTGTAGATGCCGCCCTTGCCGTTCTCGTCGCCCGGATACCAGTTCTGGACGGTCGAATACTTGATTTCGGCATCGTCCAGCGCCACCAGCTCGACCACGGCCGCATGAAGCTGATTTTCGTCGCGCTGCGGAGCGGTGCAGCCTTCGAGATAACTGACATGGCTGCCTTCGGCGGCGATGATCAGGGTGCGCTCGAACTGTCCGGTGTTGCGCTCATTGATGCGGAAGTAGGTCGACAGTTCCATCGGGCAGCGCACGCCTTTCGGGATGTAGACGAACGAGCCTTCGGTGAACACGGCGGTGTTCAGCGCGGCGAAGAAGTTGTCGCCGAACGGCACGACGGTGCCGAGGTACTTCTGCACCAGTTCCGGGTGCGTCTTCACCGCTTCCGACAGCGGGCAGAAGATCACGCCGGCTTCCGCCAGCTTCTTCTTGAACGTGGTGCCGACCGACACCGAGTCGAACACGACATCGACCGCCACGTTCTGCACGCCGGCCAGCATTTCCTGCTCGCGCAATGGGATACCGAGCTTCTTGTAGGTTTCGAGCAGCTTCGGATCGACCTCGTCGAGCGACTTCGGACCGTCCTTCATCGACTTCGGCTGCGAGTAGTACGAGATCGACTGGTAGTCGACCTTCTCGTAATTCACGTGCGCCCAGTCCGGCTCGGTCATCTTCAGCCAGCGACGATAGGCCTTGAGGCGGAAGTTCAGCAGCCACTCGGGCTCGTCCTTCTTGGCCGAGATCAGGCGGATCACGTCCTCGTTCAGACCCGGCGCGACCTTGTCGGCCTCGATGTCGGTGATGAAGCCGGCGCTGTAGAGCTTGCGGCCGGCGACCATCGCGGTCACGTCCTGGATGTTGGCTTGTGGATTGGCTGCCATTTCGGTTGCTGGTCCGTGAAATCAGTGAAAAATCGAATTATTCGTGGGCGACGGCGCTCAGCGGCACCGGTTTCGCGAACTTCGGTCGGGTGCGCGGCTGCGCCATCTGGGCGAGGGTCACGGCGCTGAGCGCGTCGCGCACGGCGTCGTCGATCAGCCGCCAGTTGCTGCGCGACGTGCAGCTGCCTTCGATCGTGCAGCCGCCGCCGTGCAGGGCGCAGGCGGTGATGGCGATCGGGCCTTCGAGGGCCGTGACGACATCGGCCACGGTGATCGTGGTGGCATCGCGCGCCAGCCGGTAGCCGCCATGGGCGCCGCGCGTGGACTCGACCAGCCCGCCTTTCACCAGCAATTTCAGCAGCTTGGCGACGGTCGGCGCGGCCACGTGCGAGCGCACGGCGAGTTCCTGCGCGTTCAGCACCGATGACGGCTCGAGCGCGAGCGTGGTCATCAGCAACGTGCCGTAATCGGTCAGCTTGGCGATCTTCAGCATGGCAGGGGTGTCGGCGGATACCGGACCGGAATGGTGCGGATTGTAACGCAATTGTCCCGGTGCGCGGCGTGTGCGGCGGCAAAGTACGGCCGATGCACGATTCAGCGGACAATCCCCCTGCCAGCCGGCACCGCGAGGGACACGCATGTTTGGAAACTGGGGACGCAAACTGATGTTGCAGGGCCTGCTGGCGCCGGCGCTGGCGCTGCTGACCTTCGTCGTGCTGTCCGGCGTCGCCTGGCTGCAGCCATCGATCTGGATCGTCGGCGCGGCGCTGGCGGCCGGCGGGCTGGTCGGGATCGCGGTCATCGATCTGCTGCAGACGCAGCATGCGCTGCTGCGCAATTACCCGATCCTCGCGCACATCCGCTTCTTTCTGGAGTCGATCCGGCCGGAAATGCGGCAGTACTTCGTCGAGGCCGATGGCGAAGCGACGCCGTTTTCGCGCGAACAGCGCTCGGTGGTCTACCAGCGGGCCAAGAACGTGCTCGACAAGCGCCCATTCGGCACCTTGCTGAATGTCTACGGCAGCGGCCACGAATGGCTCAACCATTCGCTGGCACCGGTCAAGATCGCGAAGGAAGACAGCGACTTCCGCGTTCTGGTCGGCGGTCCGGACTGTCTTCAGCCGTACGCGATCTCGGTGTTCAACATCTCGGCGATGAGCTTCGGCGCACTGTCGGCGAATGCGATCCGGGCGCTGAATCGCGGCGCTGCGCTCGGCGGCTTCGCCCACGACACCGGCGAAGGCTCGATCAGCCGCTACCACCGGCCGCAGAAGCCGGACGATCCTGCCGGCGACCTGATCTGGGAAATCGGCAGCGGCTACTTCGGCTGCCGGACGAAGGACGGCGCGTTCGATCCGGAGAAATTCGCTCAGACTGCCGCCGATCCGCAGGTCAGGATGGTCGAGATCAAGCTGTCGCAGGGCGCCAAGCCCGGCCACGGCGGCGTGCTGCCGGGCGCCAAGGTCACGGCCGAGATCGCGGAGGCGCGCGGTGTCGAGCCGGGGCAGGACTGCGTGTCGCCGGCCGCCCATTCGGCGTTCTCGACGCCGCTGGAGCTGGTCGCGTTCATCGCAACGCTGCGCCGGCTGAGTGGCGGCAAGCCGGTCGGCTTCAAGCTCGCGATCGGCCACCCGTGGGAGTTCCTCGCGATCTGCAAGGCGATGCTCGAGACCGGCATCACGCCGGATTTCATCGTCGTCGACGGCGCCGAAGGCGGTACCGGGGCGGCGCCGGTGGAGTTCACCGATCATGTCGGCGTGCCGCTGCAGGAAGCGCTGCTGCTGGTGCACAACACGCTGGTCGGGCTGAACCTGCGGTCGCGCATCCGCATCGGCGCCAGCGGCAAGATCATCACGGCGTTCGACATTGCCCGGGCGATGGCGATGGGCGCGGACTGGTGCAACTCCGCGCGCGGTTTCATGTTCGCGCTCGGCTGCGTGCAGTCGCTGAGCTGCCACACCGATCGCTGTCCGACCGGCATCGCCACCCAGCACCCGTTGCGCCAGCGGGCACTGGTGGTGCCGGACAAGGCCGAGCGCGTGGCCAACTTCCACCGCAACACACGCCATGCGCTGGCCGAGCTGATCGGCGCGGCCGGCCTGTCGACGCCGCAGGCGCTGAAGCCGCATCACATCGTCCGGCGCGTTTCCGGCAACGAGATCCGCAATCTGCCGATGCTGCACAAATTCCTGAAACCGGGCGAACTGCTGGACAATCCGGCGGCGCACAAGGTGTTCGAAATCTACTGGCCGATGGCCGCCAGCCACAGCTTTGCCGCCCAACTTCCGCCCTGACCGTTCCGCCACGCAGGCCACACCTCGCTTCCAATGCTCGATCCGACGCTCCGATGACCGCAGACACGCCGCGCCCGCTGCCCTGGGAAGTCCCGAATCCACACACCCTGCCGGTGACGGTGCAGGCTGCCGATACCGATGTCATGGGCCACACCAACAACGTGGTCTATCTGGCCTGGCTGGAGCGGGTGGCGTGGAGTCACACGACGGCGCTCGGCATGAGCTTCGAGCGCTATGTCGCGCTGAACGCCGGCTGCGTCGCGCGCCGGCACGAGCTCGATTACCTCGCCGCGACCTTTGTCGGCGACGAACTGATGCTCGGCACCTGGATTCAGGAAAACGACCAGAAGCTCAGCATGTGGCGCGCCTACCAGATCATCCGCGTGTCCGACGGCCGCACGGTGATGCGCGGCCGCACGCTGTGGGTCTGCGTCGACATGAAGACCGGCCGGCCGCGACGCCAGCCGCCGGAGTTCCTGCAGGTCTACCAGCCGGCGGACACCGGCGCCTCAGCCGAGCCAGACCAGTGACGGCGCCTGCCCGAGCCGGCCGCTGACGATCGCCTTCTGCGCGAATTCCCGACCGAGCGCTTCGGCCAGACCCGGCGGCGGATCGACCAGCAGTTCGCTGGCTTCCGACGGCCAGATGCCTTCCGGATCGTGTCCCGCGCCGGGCAGGCGACGCACCCCGGCCGCCTCGATGCGCTGGCGCAGCCTGGCGATTCGCTTGGCGTTGGCGGCGGCATCGTCGGCCTCGCCGCGCGGGTTGCAGGCGGTGACCAGTGCCCAGTGGGAAGTCACGCCGGCTTCCCGATGCAGACGGGCATCGGCGTCGGCATCGGCATGACCGATCGCGAGGTCCAGCGGCGTCGGTTCGAAGTTGACCGTGTAGCGTGCTATCCGGTACGCGGCGTGACGCTTGGCGTCTTCGAGCAGTGCCCGCAGCTCGACCGCCATTTCCGGCACGCGCTCGTTCATCGAATGGCCGCTGTCGAGCAGGGTCAGGCGCAGCGCGTGGCTGCGGGCGTAGCGGATCGCGCGATCCGGCGGCACGATGTCGTCGCCCCAGCCGTGGACGATCGTGGTCAGGCGCGGCGGCGTCGGCGGCTCGGCATCCCAGCCGGGGAAATACAGTGCCGGGGCGATCAGGAACAGCGCGTCCGGCCGCAGATCGCCGACCGCCATCGCCGACACGTACCCGCCCATGCTGGAACCCGCCAGCACCAGCGTGCGGCGCGCTGTCGGGGCCAGCGCCAGCAGCTCGCGCACGCGCTGGTCCGGGTCCATCGTGTGCCTATAATCCGGACTAAGAACCTGGAAGCCGCAGCCCTTCGCAACCTCGGCAAGCTGCCGGATCTTCAGGCCCCACGGTCCGCTTTCCTTGCCGTGGGCGAAGACGAACAGGTGGTCGGGCAGGGGTGCTGGAATCGATCCGGCAGTGGCATCCATCGAAGCAGTCATCGGACATCCATCGGGGCGGCGCGTGAAGAAAGACAAACCTGACGACAGCGTAGCCAAGCCGAAGCCGCGCCGCCGCCGTGATCCGCTCGAAGTGCGTCTGAGCCTCACCTACCGCTTCGGCGACGAGCCGGACGACACGGTGCGGGTGATGGACGATCTGCCGGTGCCGATGGTCGATTCCGTGTTCAAGAACCGGGACCGCATCCTGCGCGCGTTCGCGATGACGCTGGTCAAGGCCGGTGCCAGCAAGCCCAAGGTCGTGCACGAGCTGGTGCCGGGGCTGGGCCTGCTGCGGGCGGCGGCTGGCCGGGTCACCAAGCGCAAGTAGCGCAGCGAATCAGCCCGGTGTATCGCGCCAGCGGCTGGGCGCTTCGCCGGTCCAGCGTCGGAACGCGTGGGTGAAGCTCGACGTGTCGGAAAATCCGAGCAGGTAGGTGATCTCGCTGATCGAATGCTGCGCCTGCCGCAAATAGGACAGCGCCAGCTCGCGGCGGATGTCGTCCAACAGCGTCTTGTAGCTGGTGCCTTCGTCGGCAAGGCGACGCTGCAGGCTGCGGGCCGACAGATGCAGCGCTTCCGCGGCACGCTCCTGCGACGGTTCGCCGCGCGGCAGCTGCTCGATCAGGATCGCGCGCAGCCGATCGCGGATCGCCTTGCGGCCGGGGCTCGCGCTCGATTGCTCGCCAAAACGCTGCAGGTAGCGCGCCGCCACCTCATCGTTCTGCCGGGCCAGCTCCGGGTTGGCGAATTCCAGCGGCTGATCGAAGTCCGCCGCTTTGAACACCAGCATGTTCTCGGTTGCACCAAACGTCACTGGCGCCTTGAACGCGCGCAGCCACGGCTCCGGATTGGCCGGGATCGGTCGCCGTAGATGCACTTCGAGCGGCGCGTGATCGCGCCGGTACAGCCCGCGGCACAGGCGCACGACGACGAACGCGAAGGCATCGACCGATTCGGCGATCGGCTCGAAGCCATCGGCCGTGGCGGCGATGCGATAGCGGCAGTGCGCGTCGTCGCAGTCGAAACTCAGCTCCGCGCCGTCGCTGACCACCTTGAAGTAGCGGATCAGCCGCGCGAACGCTTCGCGCAGCGTGGCGGACGCCGACAGCGAGTAGCCGAGCGCGTGAAAGGTCAGCATGCCGGACTGCCGGGCGACGGTCAGCGCGAACGCCGGGTCGCCGGTGGCCTGCACCGCCAGCTGCCACAGGCGATTGGTGCGGGCGACCGGATAGCGCGCGGTGGCGTCGGCCAGCGCGGCGATGTCGAGCCCGGCGTCGGCGAACAGCTGCGCACTGTCGACCCCGGCCGCGTCGAGCGCCTTGCGGATCGCGCGGGCCCAGCTGGTCAAGGTCGTCGCGGTCGGCAACTTGTCGGGCGGAGACAACATCGTGGCGTCGGCGATCAGGCGGGCAGGGCAGGTTGCGGCGAACAATGGCGTGCATCGTAATCCAGCCGAGGACGACACCCGTGACTGCAACTGCAACCCGCGACCCATCGCGCATGACCGACGAACAGAAGGCCGCGCACATCAAGGCCGTGGTCACCGCCGAAGGCCAGCGCCTGCGCGAGGCCTACCCGATCCTGAAGTCCCAGGATGCGATCGGTGCCGCGATTCTCGCGTTCTCGTGGGCCGGCATCGTCGCCTGCGGCTGGGCCTACTACGCCGGTCTGCTGTCGGCCTGGCTGTGCATTCCGCTGGTCGCGATCCTCGCGTCGCTGACGCACGAGCTGGAGCACGACCTGATCCACTGGATGTACTTCAAGAAGAAGCCGTGGGCGCATCACACGATGATGGCGCTGGTCTGGCTGGCGCGCCCGACCACGATCAACCCGTGGGCGCGGCGCAAGCTGCACTTCAACCATCACAAGTTCTCGGGCCAGCACAACGACCTCGAAGAACGCGCGATCACCAACGGCGAGCGCTGGGGCTTCAAGCGCCTGCTGATGACCGGCGACAACGTGATGTCGGTCAGCCTGCGGATGGGCAAGGTGCCGGCGAACAAGCGGCTGAAGCTGTTTCTGACCGCGGCGGCCGGCTACTTCCCGCTGGGCTGGGTGCAGATCGGCATCTGGTATGACTTCCTCGGCTTCCACGCGCTGAATGGCGTGGCGGCGGTCGCCGGCACCAGCATCGGCTGGCCGGCGTGGGTGCTCGCCGTGATGCAGGTGGTGAACTTCCTGACCGTGGCCTGGATCGCGCCGAACGTGCTGCGCAGCTTCTGCCTGCACTTCGTCAGCTCGAACATGCACTACTTCGGCGACGTCGAGCCGGACAACGAGATGCAGCAGTGCCAGGTGCTGAACACCTGGTGGATGACGCCGTTCCACCTGTTCTGCTTCAACTTCGGCTCGACCCACGCGATCCATCATTTCGTGGTGAAGGAGCCGTTCTACATCCGCCAGATGACCGCGCCGGTGGCGCACCGCGTGATGCGCGAGATGGGCGTGCGCTTCAACGACATCGGCACCTTCGGCCGCGCCAACCGCTGGGCGCAGGCCTGAGCCATCAGACCGGCGGGTAGTGGATGGCGGTGATCTCGATGTCGAGATCACCGGCTGGCCGCCGCCACAGCGCGACCTCGCCGACGCGCAGGCCGATCAGGGCCCGCGCCAGCGGCGAGGTCCAGCTGATCCGCCCGGCGTCCGGATCGGCTTCGTCCTCGCCGACGATCCGGTAGCGGGTATCGCGGCCGTCGTCGTCGATCACGGTGACGTCGGCCCCGAACGCGACCTTGCCCGGATCGCGCGGCGCCCCCGCGATCCGCTGCGCGGTGGCAATCCGGGCCTGCAGCCAGCGCAGTTCGCGATCGAGGCCAGCGCGCTGCTGGCGGCGATCGGCCGCATCGGCGGGGATCGCGGCAATGGCCGCTTCCACGTCGTCGCGTCGCGCCTCGAGCAGCGCCAGCCCGCGCGGCGTCACGTAGTTCGGATGCGGGCTCAGCGGCAGTTCCGGCAGGTCTTCCGGCTCGTCGCCATCGACTTCCCGGACGTGCGCGCGGCTCACGGTTTGAGCTGCTCGCGCAGGAACGCCAGCGTGCGGTCGAGCGCGGCGCGCGTCGGCTCGCCGGCTTCGTCGATCAGGTGCGTGGTCAGCACGCTGTGCGCCGGCTTCGGTGCTTTCGGATTGGCGTGGCAGCCGTCGATCTCGATGCCTTCAAAGGCGTCGCCGAACTCGGCCCGCAGCCGCTCGAAGCGCGCACCCGGGCACATCGGATCGGTGGTGAAACGCAGGCCGAGGATCTTGGCGCCATCGTCGTCAATCTTTTGATGCGCCGCCGCGAGTTCCGCCGGCGAGGCGTGCAGCCCCGCGGCCTTGCCCGGCAGGCAGAACGGCAGCGACGGCTGCGACAGCACCGGCGCGATCACCGGCGCGTCGAGCATCATCGCCAGCGCGAAATTGCCGGTCAGGCACATGCCGACCGCGCCGACACCCGGCCCGCCGCATTCGGCATGCGCCGCGCGCGCCAGCGCCCGCAGCCAGGCGACGATCGGGCTCGATTCGTCGGACGCCAAGACCTTGAATTCCTTGCTGATGCAGGCCCGGGTCAGCGACTGCACGACGTACAGCGGCGACATCCGCTTCATCGGCACGCCGAACAGCTGCGGCATCCAGACGCTGAAGCCGGCGTTGGCGACCCGGGTGGCGAAGCCGGCCACCTGCGGCGTGATGCCGGGAATCTCGCTCATCACGATCACCGCCGGGCCGGTGCCGCGCCGGAACACCGTGCGGGTTTCGCCGAGCAGGGTCATCGGCGTGGACAGGAAGCCGGGAACGGCGGGCAGGGTGTCGGCGAAGGTGTCGGCGAAGGTGTCGGGCATCGTCGTTCAGCTCAGCAGGGCAAACGGTCCGCCGACTTCCAGCGCCTTCTTGTACGCCGGACGGGCTTCGATCCTGGCAAGGAACGCGGCGATGTTCGGGAAGCCGCTGGCGGCCCCGCCGCGCGACATCGCCGCCTGCAGCGGAAAGCTCATGATGATGTCGGCGGCGGTCAGGTCGTGGCCGACGAACCAGCCGGTCTTGCCGAGTTCGGCCTCGATCATCGTCAGGTTCTGCTTCAGGTTCGGATCGATGTAGGCCTGACCGACGCCGCCGGCGATGGCCTTGGCGATCGGGCGGATCAGCCACGGCGTCGGTGGTCGGGTGGTGGCGGTGAAGATCAGCTTCATCACCAGCAGCGGCATGATCGAGCCTTCGGCGTAGTGCAGCCAGTAGCGCAGGCGCCGATGCTCGGGTGTGCCGGCGGCGGGCATCAGGCGGCCGTTGCCATGGCGCTCGAGGATGTCCTCGATGATCGCGCCGGTTTCGGCAATGACCTCGCCATCATCGGTGATCACCGGCGACTTGCCGAGCGGGTGCACGGCCTTCAGTTCCGGCGGCGCCAGCTTGGTCTTCGGATCGCGCAGGTAGCGCTTGACGCTGTACGGCACGCCCAGTTCCTCGAGCAGCCACAGGATGCGTTGCGAGCGGGAGTTTTCGAGGTGGTGGACAACGATCATGGCGGCAGGCGAATGGGGAACGAGGCGGCAGGGTAACGGCTGGCTGCATCCGGCGGCGAGCCCCGATGCATCCAAAGCCCGAACGACCCCCGAAATTCCAACCCGGAGCCCGAGATGAAACGAATCGCCGTGACCCTGCTCGTATCAACGATGACGGCGATGACCGCCGGCTGCGATGCCTCCGACGACAGCGCCCGGCGGCGCGAGCACGTCGAGGCCGGACATCGCGAGTCGTCCGGTCATCGGCCGCATCGCGGCCACCACGGCTTCTTCGCCGCCGGCGATGGCGCGATCGACATGCAGGGCGATGTCGTGGTGATTCGCGCCGGCGGTCAGGATGGCGATGCGGAAGTCTCGCCGGACGGCGCGCTGCGCATCGACGGCGACGCGGTGGAACTGACCGCCGAAGGCCGCAGCGCGCTGAAAGCCTACGATGCCGCCGCCGTCGCGATTCGCCAGCACGCGATCGCGGTGGGCCGCGCCGGCGCCGAGTTCGGCATCGACACGCTGAAGAACGTCGTCGGCGGCTTGATCGACGGCACGGTCGAGCAGGCCGGCGACAAGGCCCGGGAAGGGGCGCTTGATCTGGTGACCAACGCGCGCGACCTCTGCGGACGGCTGCAGGCGATGGTGACCGCGCAGGCCGCCGCCGCCGCCGCCGTGGCCGAATTCCGGCCGTTCGCGGTGATCGACCAGGATCAGGTCACCGAGTGCTACGACGAACTCGATGAGGCCCGGCGCGACCAGGCCCGCGAACTGGGCCGGAAGTTGCCGCCGGAGCCGCCGCAGGCGCCGGAAGCGCCGTCAGCTCCCGAACTGCCGCCGGCTGCCACTCGCGGCTGAGCGCAGCCGGGGTCGATTGCGGCGGCCGGTCAGGTCGCCAGCATCGGCAGGGTGAAGCGGAAGCGGGTGCCGGGCTCACCCGGTTCGACCCAGATCCGGCCGTGATGCAGGTCGACGATCTTCTTGCAGATGGTCAGGCCGATGCCGTTGCCGGCGTACTTGTCGCGACCATGCAGGCGCTGGAACAGGCCGAACACCTGCTCGGCGTGCTTCGGATCGATGCCGATGCCGTTGTCGCGCACGGTGATCAGCCAGTGATCGCCCTGGGGCTCGGCGCCGATCTCGACCAGCGGCGGGTCGTCGGTGCGGAACTTCACCGCGTTGCCGATCAGGTTCTGGAACAACTGCACCATCTGCCGTTCGTTGGCCCTGACCATCGGCAGCGGCCCGAGCCGCACCTCGGCCCCGGCTGCCGTCATCGCGCCGTGGACATTGGCCAGCGCCGTCTGCGCCGCGCGATTCAGATCGATCACGGCACCGGCATTGGCTTCGCGTGACACGCGCGAATACGCGAGCAGGTCCTCGATCAGGCTTTTCATCCGCTGCACGCCGGAAGTCACGTAGCCGATGTACTCGTCGGCTTCCGGACCGATCTGCCCGGTGTCGCGCTTCGACAGCAGCTGGGCGAAGCCGGACACGGTGCGCAATGGCTCCTGCAGATCGTGCGAGGCGACATACGCGAACTGCTCCAGTTCCTCGTTCGAGCGCGCCAGTTCGGCAGCGCGCGACTGCAGTTCGACCTCGTTGCGCTTGCGCGCCGTGATGTCCTCGGCCGCACCGACGACGCCGAACACTTCGCCATCCCGACTCAGCGGCGCGATGCTGAACGTGATCAGCACCACGGAGCCGTCCTTGCGCCGCAGCGGCACCTCGTAATTGCTCAGCGGCTCGCGGCCTTCGATGGTGTCGGTGAAGCGCACGAACAGGTGCTGCAGGTGGGTCGAGTCCGAGACCATCGAGGCCCACGGCAGGCCGATCAGTTCCTCGATCGGATAGCCGGTGATGTCGCAGGTGCGGCGGTTGGCCGTGGTGAAGCAGCCGTTGCGATCCATCGTGTAGATCGCGTTGGTCGCGTTCTCCATGATCTTTTCGCGGAATTCGGTCGCCGCCTTCAGCGAGACCTCGGCTTCGCGCCGGCGCGCGATCATGCTGTTCAGCTCCGACGCCAGCACGCCGAGTTCGTCACCGGAGCGGACCGCGATGCGCGATACCAGATCGCCCTCGGCAACCCGTTGCGTGCCCTGGCGCAGCACTTCGATGCTTTCGCGGAGGTCCAGCGACACCGCCCAGGCGACCAGCAGCGACAGCGCGAGCAAGGCGCCGGTGGCGATCAGGATCAGGCCCAGCAAGGTCCACTGCACCTGGCGCGCGCCTTCCGCCAGCACGTGCGAGAACGCCTGCTCCAGCGGCGTGACCCGGGCGTTGATGGTTTCGATCTGCGCGAGAAAGCTGCGCTTGCGGCTGTCGTCGAGCTGCGCGGTGACGCTGGCGACTTCGATCTCGCGGGACACCGCCAGCAGCTCGGCGACGAGGACGTCGGCGTCGGTCCAGATCTGCACGGCGTTCGCGAGGAAATCGACCGACCGGAAGTTGCGGAACAGGAAGATCAGTTCCGGGATGTCGGCCGCCTCGGTCTGGCCGGCCATGAAGCCCTGATAGGCAATCGTTTCGTCGAAGTCCGGCTTCAGCATCTCGACCCGTGCCCGCCGATAGCCGAGCGGAATCGCGATGGCGCGCTGGAACTCGCGCCAGGTCGCCGTCGACGGCTCGTGCAGGTAGCGGGTGATGGCGTAGACGGCATCCTTCTGGCCTTTCGACCACAGGCTTTCGGCACTGACATAGCCGCGCACGCCGGACGAGATGACGAAGGCGAGCGCGACGATGGTGACCACGCCGGTGACCGACAGCAGGAACATCGCGACCATGCCGCTGAGCTTGCTGTTGATCGACAGATCGCGCAGGCGTCGGATCCAGGGTCGGGCAGAGTCGGTCACGGCGAGCGGCAGGTCGATTGGAGGCGACAAGCTTAAGCGCACAGCTGGCCGGTGACGCAGGCGACAACCGGGTCCGCGCGCCGGGCGGAGCGATCAGCGGGGACCGGTGGCAGGCCGCGCCGACTCGGGGTGCGATGCAGGCAGCCGCGTCCCGCCGGTACGGGACGGCGGCGCGCGCGACTTCAGGCGAGTTCCGATGCGATCAGGCGTGCTCGGCCGGCGCGCTTGGCGGCGTACAGCGCGCTGTCGGCCCGCTTGATCAGGTCGGCTGTCAGCGTGTCGGGACTTTCCTGCGGTGATGGCGCCACGATCTGGGCAAAGCCGCCCGATGCCGTCACCACCGAATCGCCGGCCGGGGAACTGACGATCGCCAGATCCTCGATGCCGCGCCGCAGCTGTTCGGCCAGACGCAGCGCATCGCCGGGGTTGGCATCGAACCAGACCGCGGCAAACTCCTCGCCGCCGAGGCGGGCAGCGAAGTCCTGCGGCCGGCGCACCGAGGTCGCCAGCCAATCGCCGACGATGCGCAGGCACTGATCGCCGGTCGGATGGCCGAAGTGGTCGTTGTAGGCCTTGAAGGCGTCGATATCGAGGATCAGCAGCGCCACGTTGCGCTTCTGGCGCACGCCTTCGCGAACCAGCTTGCGCAGTTCCAGATCGAAGTGCCGGCGATTCGGCAGGCCGGTCAGGCTGTCGCGCGTCGCCTGCAGTTCCAGCAGGCGGCCGCGATACCAGCTCTGACGAGCGGAATGTTCGAGCAGGTACGACGACACCGACGCGATCG
The DNA here is from genome assembly GCF_021732705.1 of Nevskia sp. Lineage (GTDB taxonomy): Bacteria > Pseudomonadota > Gammaproteobacteria > Nevskiales > Nevskiaceae > Nevskia. The sequence continues at coordinate 360,462 of NZ_JAKFUM010000006.1, forward strand.
AGAACAGCATCCAGGTCGAAATGATGTCGTAGATCGCGTCGCGGCCGATGGTGTCGATCGCCACCGCAGACGTCACCGTCATCGTCAGCGTCGCCCATGGCAGTGCGACCCAGAAACGGATGCGGCCCATGATCAGCATCGCCGCAATGGTGATCGCGGCGAAGTCGTGCGGCACGTTGAAGCCGTAGCTGCGGCCGATGATGTGCTGCGCCATCAGGCCGCAGGCGGTGATCAGCGAGCAGCCGAGCGTGGCCGGCACCGACCAGCGCCGAAGGCCCGCTCGCAGCGTGATGAACAGGGCCAGGGCGATCGCCGGGATCTGCACGCCGAACTGCAGCAGCCGCGAGATCTTCCGGAACGCATCCGGTGCCTGCAGGAGCCAGCCGTCGTACAGCGGCGTCAGCGCGATCAGGGTCATGCCGAGGATCAGCACGGTCACCCGTGCGGTCATCGTGCTGTCCTCGTAATGCCGTCGGAACTGCATTTCGAGCGTGCCATCGAAGCGCAGGCGGGCGAGCTGACGACGCTGGTCGCTGTCGGTAACCGCGGCCGAGCGCGAATCGCGCTTCATGTCGGGCTCCTGCGCAGGGCTGGTATCGAACTTCGGCACGTCATCGGAACAGGTGTCGGCGGCATCAGGACCCGGGTCCCGGCGCGCCGAAAAGCTCCGGTGCCGGCGAGCGTCAGGACTTCATCACGGGTGCACATGCTCGGTGTCAGTCGGGTCCGTCCTGACCTCGAAATCATAAACCGATGAGGAGGGTCCCGCGGGTCGATAGGGATGTTTGACGATTGCACCGTGTGCGCCACCGCTCATCGGTATCGGCGGAAGATCGGAGGCTCGCGTCGCTCGTGCCGCCGGCTCGGGTTCCGCTGCAGCGAACGCAGGCGACGCGCGCGCACGGTCGGAATTTTCGGGTGGCCTGTCCTAATTGATGATGGCGGGGCCGCAAACCGTCCGTTAGTCTCTCCGGGACTGCGCTGCAGGACGGCAGCGTGACGGTCACCAGACAAAGGGAGAAGCGACATGCGCATCAGCAGATTCATCACGACCTTCGGACTGACGGCCGGGCTTGGCCTTTCGGTCGTGTCGACGCCGGCCACGGCGCAGTTCCTGCCGGGCCTGCCGACGATTCCCGGCACTGGCGTCCGCTACGGCTGCGACTGGGGCGTGGTCAACGACGTCAATACCAACAACACTGGTTTCCTCGACACCACCGCGACCTACGCCACCGCCGTGCTGCCGGTCAATCCGGGCAACGGCGCCGTGATCACGATCACCGGCACCTATCCGCGCGTTCGCTACTTCTCGTTCCAGCTGTACAGCGGCTTCCGGCCCGGCAACTTCGTCGATACCGCGCCGGATTCCGAGATCATCCCGATCGGCGGCGTCGCGCCGGGCTCGAATCCGGCCGCGCTGCCGCCGAACAACAACTACACCAACCGGTATCAGGTCACGATCCGCTTCGAGGATGCGCCGGTGCCGCCGGCCGTACGCGCGCCGAACACGATCTACGCGGGCACCGGTGGCAGCGCCGGCGCCGTCACCAAGCAGCTGACCTATCGCACGTACCTCCCGAATGTCGGTTCGGACGGTCTCGGCGGCCAGCCGCTGCCGACCCTGCGCTATGTCGGGCCGGACGGCCAGTTCGATCTCGCCGACGCGCCGGACCAGCGCGGCTGCCAGCTCAGCACCAACCTGACCAACGCGCTGGTGCTGTTCCCGGTGGCCGGCGTCGGGCAGGGTCAGTCGAATGTCGCGTTCCGTCCGATCAGCGGCCGCGGCGCCGGCGTGTTCTATCCGAACGGCGACAGCGATTACCTGCGCGCGCAGACCGGCTCGATCTACGCGCCGCTGATCGTGATCCGCGCGCGGCTGCCGACCACGCCGCATCTGCCGCTGGCCAATCCGGACGTTCGCTACTACTCGCTGTGCCAGAACCAGCTGAACAACTCGCGCAACGTCGGCTGCATTGCCGATCGCGAGTTCACGCTGCAGAACGACGGCACGTTCACCGCGGTGATTTCGTCCGAAGCGAACCGGCCGGTGCTCGCGTATCCGCAGTTCGGCTACAACTGGCTGCCGTTCGGGCCGGCGCCGTTCGGTCTGACCGTGCTGCGCCAGATCCTGTCGAGGCCGACGTTCGAGGGCAATTTCCAGAACGCCGTCGACAACCCGGACGCGCCGCTGACCGAGACGCTCGGCAGCTTCGCGCCGGACATCACCTATTGCGATCGCGCCACGTTCACCGCGTTCGCGCCAAGCGGTGGTGCGGCACTGATCGCCGCCTGCCGCGCGAACTTCCGGCCGATCGGCGGGCTGCTCGGCAACTGAGTCTAGGCACCGGGATGCAAGCGAAGCCGCCGGAACCGATCAGGTTCCGGCGGCTTTCTGCCGTCTGGCCGTCGATGCGGCCGCGTCGGCCGGTTCAGCGGACGCCGGCGTCCTGCATCGGCTTCGACAGCCGTTCCGGGTGCTTGGCACGACTGAATTCCCGGTAGAACGCCAGCAACTGGGCGAAGTCGCTGTCGTACTGGCCGCTCGGAAACATCGGCGGGCCGAAGGTGATGCGCTTGCCGACGAAATCGATCGCCGCCGGCAACACCGGCACGCCGGCGCCCTCGGCAATCCGGTAGTAGCCGCGCTTCCAGTCCGTCGCACCGGTGCGCGTGCCTTCCGGCGCGATCAGCAGCACGAACTGCGGACGCGTGGCGAAGGCGTCGATGCTCTGCTCGACCACCCCTTTCGCGCTCTTGCGATCGATCGGAATCGCGCCAAGCGCACGCAGCAGGCTGCCCAGCGGCCCCTTGAACGCGCTGTCCTTGATCATCGTCGAGGCCCGGATGCCCAGCGCCATCAGGGTGGCGAGCGCGAAGAACCCGTCCCAGTTGGTCGTGTGCGGCGCGCCGATCATCACCATCTTCGGCAGGTCCGGAATCTCGCCTTCGAGCTTCCAGCCCATCAGCCGAAGGACACCGGCCGCAAAGCCGCGCGAAAGGGCGCTGCCGCGCCGTGGCAGCTGCCCGCCAATGGCGGGCGTCATGAGTCAGTCATCGGTGTCGAAGCGTTGGCGGCCGGACAAAAGCCAGTTCAGGCGAAGATCTTCTTCAGCCAGGCGGTGCTCTGGTCCATGGCCTGACGGCCGAGCTCGAGGGTGGTGAACAGCGTGTAGAACGCGTGGATCGCGCCGTCGTAGCGCTTGAACTCGACCGGCACGCCGGCCTTGCTCAGCGCAGCCGCGTAGGCTTCGCCCTCGTCGCGCAGCGGGTCGAATTCGGCGGTGATCAGGAACGCGGGCGGCAGGCCAGCCAGCGACGGCGCATGCAGCGGCAGCAGGTGCGGGCTCGACAGTGCCGCCGGGTCCTTGACGTAATGGCCGACGAACCACTGCATGTCGGCGCGGGTCAGCAGATAGCCCTCGGCATTGACCCGCATCGACTCGGTGTCGGCAGCATCGGTCACCGGATAGATCAGCAGCTGGCCGCGCAGCTTCGGCCCGCCTTCGTCGCGCAGGCGCAGCGCCGTGACGGCAGCCAGGTTGCCGCCGGCACTGTCGCCGCCGACGACGATCCGGTTCGAGTCGCCGTGGAATTCGGCGGCATGGGCTGCGGCCCAGCGGGTGGCGGCGAGGCAGTCATCCGGGGCCGCCGGGAACGGGTGCTCCGGGGCCAGCCGGTAGTCGACGGCGACGACGATGGCATCGGCTCCGGCGCAGATCTCGCGGCAGGTCGAGTCGTAGATTTCGAGATCGCCGATGACGAAGCCGCCGCCGTGGAAGTGCATCACGATCGGGAACGGACCCTGACCGACCGGGGTGTAGATGCGGATCGGCAGTTCGCCGGCCGGGCCGGGGATGCGCAAATCGCGCGTGCCGGCGATGGTCGCCGTGCTCGGCGGCAACATCGCGATCAGGCTCGAAAAGGCCTTGCGCGAATCCGCCACGGGAAGTTGGTGGAACGCGGGCGCCTTGGCGGCGACCAGCATGTCGAGAAAGCCTTTGACCTGGGCATGAAGCGGCATCGTGATCTCCTCGGAATCGGTTTTATCGTTCTGGGTGGACTGCGCGCACGGCACGCCGCCCAAGGGTAACGCGACGCGCGTTTCAGGTCAGCGTCGGGCGTGCGATTCCGCTGTCGCCGGTGCCGTTCACGTGGACGAAGGCGGGGGCGTCGACCGCTCGGCGGCCGCCTGCCGGATCGCTGCCACTTCTTCCCACCAGCGCTGCAGTTCCTGTTCGTGCAGCTCGAAGATGCACGGCGAGCAGCCGCTGCCGCAGCAATCCGACGGCAGTGGCGCTTCGGGGCGGGGCGGCAGGGCGGGCGAGGTCATCGGCAGGCGTGCGGGAACCGTGGTGGCGGCGCGCATCGTAGCGCTCGCGACCTGACGATGTCCCCCGCCTTTCCGGTTACCCTTGCGCACTTTTATCGATGCAGGAGTCGCCCCATGGCGCAGCAGGCCCATCATTTCGTCGTCTTCGGTGCCACGAGCTTCGTCGGCCAGATCCTCACGCGCTATCTGTTCGAGCGCCACGGCGCGGGCGGCAAGGTCAGATGGGCGCTGGCCGGACGCTCGAAGGACAAGCTCGAAGCGCTGCGCCACTCGCTCGGCGACGGTGCCGAGGCGCTGCCGCTGCTGATCGTCGATGCCGCCGATGAATCGGCCCTGCACGCGCTGTGCATCAGCACGCGCGTCGTGGTGTCGACGGTCGGGCCGTATGCGTTGTACGGCTCGCCGCTGGTCAAGGTCTGCGCCGAGACCGGCACCGACTATTGCGATCTGACCGGCGAAGTGCAGTGGATCCGCCGCATGATCACCGCGCACGAAGCCACGGCCAAGCGCAGCGGCGCCCGCATCGTCCACTGCTGCGGCTTCGACTCGATTCCGTCCGATCTCGGCGTGCACTTCCTGCAGCGCGAGATCAAGGCGCGCCATCAGGCGCCGGCGCAGCGGGTGAAGCTGCGGATCAAGGCGATGCGCGGCGGCTTCTCCGGCGGCACCGTCGCCAGCCTGATGAACGTGCTGCGCGAAGTCACCAAGGATCCGGGCCTGCGCAAGGTACTGGGCGATCCGTACGCGGTGGCCCCGCCGACGACGGCGCAGCGGCCACGGCAGCCGGACGTCAACTTCGCCCAGTTCGACGACGACTGCCGCGGCTGGATCGCGCCGTTCGTGATGGCGGCCATCAACACCCGCATCGTCCATCGCTCGAATGGCCTGTCGAACCACGCCTACGGCACCGATTTCACCTACGACGAAGCGATGATGGCGGGCGCCGGTGTCGCCGGTCGCGCCACCGCCACCGGCATCGCCTTGGGCCTCGGCGGCTTCATGGTGGCCGGTGCCGTGGCGCCGACCCGCTGGCTGCTCGAGCGCTTCGTCGTGCCGAAGCCGGGCGAGGGCCCGAGCCCCGGCGACCAGCAGCGCGGCTTCTTCGACATGCGCTTCTTCGGCAAGACCGCGAACGGCAAGACCTTGCGGACCAAGGTCACCGGTGACCGCGACCCGGGCTACGGCTCGACCGCCAAGATGCTCGGCGAAGCTGTCGTCTGCCTCGCGTTCGATGTGCCGAAGGACGAGGTCAAGGGCGGCTTCTGGACGCCGGCGACGGCCTTGGGCGATCGCCTGATCGAGCGTCTGACGACCCACGCCGGCCTGACCTTCACCGTGCAGGATTGAGGCCGTGGCGGTGCAGTTGTCAGCACCGTTCGCGGTGCCGTTCGGATTTTCCGAGATGCCGGACGCGCCATCGCTGAATGCCGAACTGCGAACGCTGTTCCTCGCGCGCGAGGCCGCAGGCAGCACGTACGCCAACGCGCAGCCGACGATGAAGATCAATCCGTCGCTGTTCGAAAGCCGCTTCGATCTGTTCCGCTGGCCGGACCCGTGCATCCGGCGTCTGCGCGAGTTCTGCTGGTCGCAGCTGCACGAGATGATCGGTCACACCACGGCGCTCGATGCCGCGGCGATGCAGGCTCTGGTCGGGCATGCCGACGCCTGGTTCCATATCACCCGACGTGGCGGCTGGTTTGCCCAGCACAATCACCCGATGGCCTCATGGTCCGGCGTCTACTGCGTCGACGCCGGGCGCGATGACGGCAGCCGGCGCGACAGCGGCCTGCTCAGCTTCACCTCGCCGACCGTTGCCGCCAGCATGTATGTCGACGCCGCGAACAAGGCGCTGCGGATCCCGTTCAGCCATGACTCGCGCGAATTCCGGCTGCAGCCAGGTCAGCTGGTACTGTTTCCGTCGTGGCTGGTGCACCAGGTGACGCCGTTTGCCGGCGACGGCGAGCGGATCACGGTGGCGTTCAACGCCTGGTTCACCGTGCGCGACGGCAGCGCTCGCTGAGCGGTCGACGTTGCGCGAATGGGGCGCGACGAATCAGATCCGCGTGATGATCGTTTCGTCGCGCTGCAGCTTCAGGTGCGAGACATCATTAAAGCCGGCGAGGGTCAGACCCTGCGGCTGCCAGTGGAACTCGTGAACCGACGCGTTCCAGATCCGCCAGTTCATCCGCAGCGCGGTTTTCGGTTCGACGCCGAGCGCTTCGCGCAGCACCGCCATGATCACGCCGCCGGATGTGAATGCGACGATCCGTTCGGCCTGCTGGGCGGCGCGGCGAACCCCGTCGACACAGCGCCTGCTGAACGCCTCCCAGCTTTCGTCAATCGGTGTCAGCGGCTCGCGGCCTTCGATCCACGCCGTGACGATGTGGTTGAACATCGGCCGGAACTTCACTGGATCGCTCAGCAGCGTCTGGGCGTCGATCGCCAGATCCGGATGCTCGCGCGCCACGAGCGGCAGATAGGCGCCGATCAGCTGCGTGTGATTGAACTCGTTGAACGCGCGGTCCGTCGACAGCGGCACCGAGCCGTGCCCGGCCGCGGTCAGCGCCCGCTCGCCGGTCACGCGCTGGCGCTGCATCGAGCCGCTGAACGCGTGGTCGGTGACGAAGCCGCCGGCCTGCCAGTGCTGGCCCAGAATGTCCGCCTGCCGCTCGCCGAGCGGCGACAGGCGGTCGTAGTTCGCGCTGCCGAACGAGGCTTGCCCGTGGCGCACCAGCACGATCGTGGTCACGACGGAATGCCGGTCGAAGCGATCAGCCGAATCGGACGCTCGCGGAAGTTCAGTGGACGTACACCGGGCCGACCAGCTCGGTGCCCAGCGTCTTGCCGGCAGCATCGGCCAGGGTCGGCTTCAGGATGACCGTGTAGCGACCCGGCGTCACGCCCTTGAACACCAGCAGGCGCGGGTTGCGGCCCAGCTCCCACGTGCCGCTCGGCGAGGCACCCTTGGCGTCGACCAGCTTGATCTGGCTGCCGGCCGCCGCCGCATCGCTGAACGTGCTGCCGAACATCAGCACCACGGCCTTTTCCGACGCCGCTTCGCCAGCGTAGACCAGGCTCAGACGATCCGCGGACTGCGTGCCGGCCTTCGGCCACCAGCTGCTCACGGCATCGGAACCGACACCCGGCGCCTTCGCGGCGGCCTTCGGCGTGGCAATCGATGCCGGCTTCGGCGCCTTTGGCTTGCGCGGTGCCGGCGGCTCGCTGCTGGCAGCGGCCGTTTCGTAGGACGGTGCCGGCTTCGCGGCTTCCGGTTCCGGCTTCTTCTCGACCTTCTTTTCCGGCTTGGCCGGCGCGGCGGCGGTCTCGACCACCGGTTCCGGTGCCGGAGCCGCATCGACGGCGCCATTGGCCAGGTTCTCGCGCGCGATGTTGGCGGCGATGGCGCGCGCCTGCGCTTCGGTCAGGCCGCTCGGTTCTTCGCTGGCCGGTGCCGTGCTGGCCGGTTCTGCGGCTGGAGCCGGGGCCGCGTCATAGCTCGGGGCCGGGGCGGGCGCCGGTTCCGGTGCCGGCGCCGGCGCGCTTTCGGTCGACGCCGCGGCGGTTTCGGTCGGGGCGGCAGGTGCTTCCGCTTCGTTGGCGACGCGCTCGGCCACTTCGCGGCCCACGCTTTCGGCGATCTTGCGGGCCTCTTCCTCGGTCAGCGTCGCTTCGGACGATGCCGTGCCGTCAGTGGTGGCGGCTTCGGTCGCGGCCGGCGCGACACTTTCGGCCGGTGCCGCGGCATCTGTTGCCGCCGTGGTGCTTGCATCGGTGGCAGCGCCGCCGAACACGGCTTCGGTCGTCGTGGTGGCCGATGCGGCCTGCTCGGTCTTCTGGCCCTTGCCATGCGGCAGCAGCACGTTCAGACCGAAATAGACGATGGCGGCGGTCACAGCAACGATGACAACGACACGGCTGAGATTCATTGCAAGTCCCGTTATTGGTTTTGACAAAAATCGACGCTGATCAAGCATCTTTCGACGCTGTTGCCTGCAGAAAGCGAGCCATCCCCGCCGCCTGCCGCCTCGGTACCGCTTCCTCGGCGACCGCTCCGGCGTCGGTGCGGTGCAAGACCGCCCGCGGCTCGTGAAAGTTTATGCGAAAAGGCGCTGCGGAGCCCGATCGCGGCCAAAAAGCTGCAGTCGGGCGTCGCGGTTCAAGGCGGCGCGGGCGGCGCCTCCGCGGCGCGTTCGGCCAGCGCCTTGCGCGCAGCCACTTCGGCGGAGATCGCCGCCTGTTCGGCGACGATGCGCGCCATACGTTCCCGTCGACTGATGACGCGACCGGTCTCGGCCGGCGTTGCGGCCGTCGCCTGCTGCGCCTGATCGACGTTGGCCGCCGGTGTCGAGGCGGCGTTGGCGTTCTGACCCTGGGTGAACAGTGCGGCGCTGCCGAGCAGTGCCAGCACGGACCCCGCCACCATCCAGCGGACTCGCGACATCGATTGGGTTCCTCTCGCGTTCTGGGGCGCGGCTTTTCTTGGACATCACCATCCGCGCGCCTGCAGATGATGATGACGGCAGGTTGAGACCGTCAACGTATCGAAAGGCTTCACCCAAACCAAAGGCCGGTCGCGGAGCGGTTTGCAATCGGTTGCAAGCGGCCGATGGGCGGTCTGCCGTGACTGCGGCGTTCGATCGAGGCCGTGGCTGCGACATTTCCACGAAAAAGAAACAGTTGTTGACTGAAATGTCCTGTCGCCCTGTCGGTTGTCATGACGCACTGCAATAATGTGAGCGATGACGAGGGGTCTGCCGCGAACGCGAGCGTCCGGTGGATGCCGGTTCGACGGCTTTTTGATGGTGTCCGGATGGAGTTTCGATGACTGACCGTTACCTGGAATTCAGCAATTCAGCGCTTGGCAAGACCCTGAGCGGCCTGCTGGGCCTGCCGAGCCCGCCGCGCCTCGTGCGCGCCGCCGGTGCCTATGCGGCGCGACCGCTCGAGGCGCGCGGCGTCATGCTCGGCAGTACCTCGGCCGGCGAGATGGCGAGCCCGCTGCTGACCGCACTGGCCGAAGCCGGTGCCACCGTGCAGGTAGCGCCGAGTCATGCCGGCCTGCTGCGGGTGAAGGCGTCCGCCGCCGCGGTCGGTGTCGCGCTGAAAACCGAGCCGAATCCGGAAGACAAGGGTGCCGGCGCCAGCGCCTACGTGTTCGATGCCAGCGGCATCGATGGCCCCGCGCGCCTGCGCGAGCTGTACGACTTCCTGCAGCCGCGTGTCGGTCGCATCCCGGCCAACGGCCGCGTGCTGATCGTCAGCCGGGCGCCGGCCGATGCCGGTGATGCCGCCGCTCAGGCGGCCACCCAGGGCCTGCGCGGCTTCATTCGCTCGTTCGCCAAGGAAATCGGCAAGAAGGGCGCGACGGCGAACCTGCTGGAAGTCGGGCGTGGCGGCGAAGCGGCGATTGCCGGCCCGCTGCGCTTCTTCCTGAGCCCGCACTCGGCCTACATCACCGGCCAGACTCTGGCGCTGACAGCCCCGGCACGCGCTTCCGGCGACCTGTTCCTGTCGCCGCTGGCCGGCAAGGTGGCGCTGGTCACCGGTGCCGCGCGCGGCATCGGCGCGTCGATTGCGGCGACCTTGGCGCGCGAAGGCGCTCAGGTCGTCGGCATCGACCGGCCGCAGGAAGAGGGCGCGCTGGGCGAAACGCTGGCCCGATTCGACGGCTACGGACTTGCGCTCGACATCACCGCGCCGGACGCACCGCAGCGCATCGCACAGGAACTGTCAACGCGCTTCGGCGGCGTCGATATCGTCGTCCACAACGCCGGCATCACCCGCGACAAGATGCTGAAAAACATGGCGCCGCACCTCTGGGACATGGTGCTGGACGTCAATTTCGGCGCCATCCTGCGGATCAACGATGCCTTGCTCAAGCAGGGCCTGAACGATGGCGCGCGGATGGTCTGCATCTCATCGATCGGCGGCATCGCCGGCAACGCCGGCCAGACCAACTACGGCGCGACCAAGGCGGGCGTCATCGGCTACGTCGAGGCGATGGCGGCGCAGATGGCCAAGCGGGGCGGGGCGATCAATGCCGTGGCGCCGGGCTTCATCGAGACCGCGATGACCGCGCAGATGCCGACCGGGCCGCGCGAAGTCGGCCGTCGTCTGGCCAGTCTGGGGCAGGGCGGATTGCCGATCGACATCGCCGAAGCGGTGACTTTCCTCGCCAGTCCGCTCGCAACGGGCGTCAACGGGCGTACGCTTCGCGTTTGCGGACAGAATTTTGTCGGCGCCTGATCTCGTCATCGAGTTGCCCATGCCTCAACCCAAGCTGATCGCGACGGCGAAGCTGCCCACGCCGTTCGCGGTCTTCACGATGCGCGCCTACCGCTCCGCCGACGGCAAGGAACACCTCGCCCTGACCCTCGGCGATCTCGCAGCACCGGGTCCGGCACCGCTGGTCCGGGTGCATTCCGAGTGCCTGACCGGCGACGCACTGTTCTCCCTGCGCTGCGACTGCGGCTTCCAGCTGCGCGCGGCGATGGAGAAGATCGCCGCCGAGGGCCGCGGCGTGCTGCTCTATCTGCGGCAGGAAGGCCGCGGCATCGGGCTTGCCAACAAGGTTCGCGCCTACGCGCTGCAGGATCAGGGTGCGGATACGGTCGACGCCAACCATCAGCTCGGCTTTCCGGCCGATGACCGCGACTACGGCCTCGCCGTGCACATGCTGCGCGACATCCAGCTGTGCCGGATCCGGCTGATGACCAACAATCCGGCCAAGCTCGATGCGCTGGTCAAGGACGGCGTCGAAGTGGTCGAGCGGGTCGACATCGAACGCGGGCGCAACCCGTACAACGAGGACTACCTCGACACCAAGATGACCCGGATGGGTCATCTGATCGGAGCCCGGGGCGAGCCGTGACCGAGCCGGTCACGCCACCGGTGCCGGCGTCGCCGCCGTCGCGCGGCGTGGTTCGGGAACTGGCCTCGCTGTCGGTTTCGACCGTCCGTCTGACCCGGGGGTTCGTGCCTCTGGTGGCGCTGCTGACCGATGAGCAGGACAGCTCGCGCGAAGACCTCGAACAGGCGGTCGACCGCATCTTCGACGCGCTGTACCGGCATCCGCTGCTGGCCCAGACCAGCCGGCTGACGCAGGCGCTGCGCAAGCGCCGCCTGATTCCGGATGAACAGTCGACCGAGGAACTGATCCGCTTCGTCGTCGAGCAGGCCGTGGCGCGCAGCCCGATGCCGGTGCCGGAAGCGCTGATCAACGAATTCTGGAATTTTTTCAACGAGCTGTTCGAGGCCCCCGAGCTGAAGGGCCTCGGCGAGATGTCGCTCGACATGATCCGGCTGGTGGTCCGCACCTACGAGCCGCTGCTGCTCGAAGTGGTCAACCTGCTGAAGGCCGGCCGCCGCTTCAACCAGTGGCAGCTGAACGAGATCCTGAAGCGCGCGGCGCAGATCCGCACCGATGCCGGCATCGTCCGGCGCCAGATCCGGGCGCTCCGCTACATCAAGCCGTTCTTCCAGGCCGATCCGAAGGACTACAAGGCCCAGGCGCGGATCATCGCGCAGATGGTCAACGAGTTCGGCCCGTTCTTCGTCAAGATGGCGCAGGTGGCGGCCGCCAATGCCGACTTCCTGCCGGAAGAGATCGCGCGCGAACTGAGCGTGTTCCACGAAGATGTGGCCCCGATGAGCGCCGATGAGGTCCGGACCGCATTCGTCGAGTGCTACGGCAAGCCGCCAGAGAAGTTCTACCTCGGCTTCGAGGCCGACAAGCCGCTGAAGTCCGGCTCGATCGGCTCGGTCTATGTCGCGAAGAAGCCGTTCCTCGAAAACGGCCGCGAAGTGCTGCGACCGGTGATCATCAAGGTCGGTCGGCACAACATCGACCGCGAGTTCGCCATCGGCAAGATGGTGCTGGGCCTTGCGATCATGTCGACGCAGTACTGGGCGCCGCATTCGCGTCTGGCGCCGTTCCTGCGCGCGATGCAGGAACAGGTCGACGAATTCGTCGCCGGTTTCGTCGAGGAACTGGATTTCGAGGCCGAGGCGTCGAACCACGAGCGCTTCTATCAGCGCAGCCTGCGCGGTGGCCTGTTCCGGGTGCCGGAACTGTACGGCAGCTCGCGCCGCATCCTCGAGATGGAATTCCTCGACGATGCGATGAGCCTGACCCGGGCGCTGGCGCGGATGCCGCGGCGCGAACGCCGGCGCTTTCAGGCGCGGGTGGTCGAGCAGCTCAGCGGCACCCTGCTGTATCACGCCTTCGTCTATCGCGAGATCCACGGCGACCTGCATCCCGGCAACGTCATGATCGGCCGCGATGGCTCACTGAACCTGATCGACTGGGGCAATGTCGTCGACCTGAACGGCAAGTGGCGACCGGTCTGGGACTATCTCGCCGGCGCGATCCTCGCCGATACCGAACTGCTGACCGATGCCCTGATCGCGGTCTCGACGCATCCGGACGAGAACCGCGCGCGTCGGGCGGAAATCCGCGCGCTGCTGGACGAGACGCTGCGCAAGAAAGGGGTCACGCCGCTGACCCGGCGCAGCTTCGTTCGCGAACTGCGCGACGGCGGCGTCGAGGGCCTGCATCGGCGCGGGCAGACCGTGCTGCAGCTGATGGCCAACACCCAGCAGGCCGGGCTCGTGCTGAAGCGCGATTTCCTGCACCTGTCGCGGGCACTGATGGCGATGGTCGGCAGCTACGGCAGCCTGTACGAGGGCGATTCCCGCCGCATGCTGCTGACCGATCTCGCGAAGGTCGCGCTGCGCCTGCCGTTCACCCTGAGCCGCGACCTGCTGAAGCAGGAACTGCGCGGCGTCGCCGGCCGCCTGGCACGGCGCGATCAGAACCCGCCGTCGATCCCGGTGCCGCTGCCGAAAGTCCTGCACACGCAGGGCCCGCCGCCCGGCGTATTGCCGGCGGAAGCCTGAATTCGTTCCGAATTCCGCCGCTTTTCCGCGATCACCCGAATTTCCTACCGTTCTTCACGACATCCCCGATGAAAGGCTACCTGCTGGCCCGAAATGCCTTGTTCGCGCTCGAAGCCGAGCGCTCGCACGAACTGACGATGGCCTGGCTGTCGCGCCATCCGGCTTCCGGCGGCGTCTTCGCCGGCCGCACGGTCGAGGATCCGGTCCGGCTGATGGGTCTCGATTTCCGCAATCGCATCGGTCTTGCCGCCGGTCTCGACAAGAACGGCGAAGCGATCGAAGCCTTTGACCGCATGGGTTTCGGCTTCATCGAGGTCGGCACCGTGACGCCGCGGCCACAGCCCGGCAACCCGCGTCCGCGCATGTTCCGGCTGCCGTCCGAGAAGGCGCTGATCAATCGGCTGGGCTTCAACAATCAAGGCGTCGATGCGCTGGTGAAGCGGGCCGGGCGGGTGCGCCGGCGCGCCGTGCTCGGCATCAACATCGGGAAAAATGCCGATACGCCGATGGAACAGGCGGAACTCGATTATCTGGCCTGCCTGCACAAGGTTTATGCCGTGGCGGACTACATCACGGTCAACATTTCGTCGCCGAACACCAAGGGCCTGCGCGAACTGCAGCAGGCCAGCCGCTTCGATTCCCTGCTGGCGTCGCTGGCCAGCGCTCGCGAAGCGCTGGCCGAGCGCTACGGCGCGCGCCGGCCGATCCTGGTCAAGATCGCGCCGGACATCGACGACGAAGCGCTGATCGGCATCGCCGATGCGGCCCGCAAGCACGGGATCGATGGCCTGATCGCGACCAACACGACCGTGTCGCGCGACGCCGTGGCCGGCCTGCCGCATGCGGACGAAGCCGGCGGCCTGTCCGGCGGACCGCTGCTCGAAGCCTCGAATCGCATCCTCCAGCGGCTGCGCGAGCGGGTCGGCCCGGATTTTCCACTGATCGGCGTCGGCGGCGTGATGTCCGGTGCCGATGCCGCCGGCAAGCGCGCCGCAGGTGCGGATCTGGTGCAGGTCTACACCGGGCTGATCTATCGCGGCCCCGGTCTGGTGGCCGAGTGCGCGCGGGCCATGAAGGCCGCCTGAATCTGGATCAAGCCGTTTTTGCCCGGAAGCCGCCTTTTTGACGCGATTCTGACGAAAGCCGCTCGAATTTCAGGTTTTCACCGCCGTCGCGCGCGCCGCGCTCGGCTACAATTGAACGATTGATTGTCTCCAGAAACAGAATTCAGCTAGGGATTTCGACATGCGCAACTGGTTCATCGGCCTCGCCGTTCTCGGCACCTTCGGCAGCGGCTCGGCTGCGGCGCTGTCCGCCGACGGTCAGGAAGGGTTCTATCTCGGCGCCTTCGGCAGCTACGAGCTGAGCGACGCCAATCGCGACTCCGATGACGGCTACGGCTACCAGGTCACGCTCGGTCGCACGATCGGCATCGGCGAATCGCTGGAATTGTCGTTTCTGGGGGTCCGCCGCGATCGCAACGTCGACGGCCGCCCGGATTACAAGAATTCGCTGATCCTCGACTACGTGCGCGACTTCGGCTTGTTCAAGTTCCAGAGCGAAGCGCTGCCGACATTCAAGCCCTACGTGCTGGCCGGTCTCGGCGCCGTGCTCGAAGACGTGCAGGGTCGGGAGAAGGTGCATCCGGCGGTGAATCTCGGCGCCGGCGTGCTGGTGCCGCTGCGTTTCGGCAGCTGGGACTGGGGCTGGGGGCTGCGCGCGGAAGCCAAGGCGCTGGGCCAGTTCAACGATCGTGACTCGGCCCCGGCCAATCGCCAGTTCCTCGCCGATTACCACTTCCAGATCGGCCTGCAGATCCCGCTGAACTTCCACCCGGGCCGCAAGCCGGTGCTGCCGGCGGTGCCGGACTGCGGCCTGAGCGTCGTCGATCCGGTGACCGGCCGCGCCGACTGCCTTGCCGACTCGGACCGCGACGGCGTGCAGGACGGCACCGATCAGTGCCCGGATACCGCATCCGGCGTCAAGGTCAACGATGTCGGCTGCCCGGTCGAGACCGGCGGCGATGCCGACAGCGACGGCGTGCTCGACAGCGACGACCAGTGCCCGGGCACCGCGCAGGGTC
The DNA here is from genome assembly GCF_021732705.1 of Nevskia sp. GTDB lineage: Bacteria > Pseudomonadota > Gammaproteobacteria > Nevskiales > Nevskiaceae > Nevskia. The sequence goes on from NZ_JAKFUM010000006.1 coordinate 375,773, forward strand.
TGACGGTCGATGCCAAGGGCTGCGCCATCGAGCAGACGCTGACCCTGCAGTCGGTCACGTTCGAAACCAGCTCGGCCGTGCTGACCGGCCAGGCCACGACGGTGCTGGATGGCTTCGCCCGCGCGGTCAACGGCCAGAAGAACCTGAAGCTCGAAATCGGCGGTCACACCGACAACACCGGCACCGCGGCCTTCAACATGCTGCTGTCCGAGCAGCGCGCGAAGGCGGTCAAGCAGTACCTGGTGTCGAAGGGAGTCGACCCGGCCGTGCTGACGACCAAGGGCTACGGCCAGACCGAGCCGGTGGCGTCGAACGACGAGGAAGCCGGACGCGCGGTCAATCGCCGCGTCGACTTCAAGATCATTCTGGAATGATCCCGATCTCCGCGCTGCCGGTCCGCCGTTCGGGCGGGTCGGCAGCCGGGGCAGGGACGGCTTGCATGCACGGAGAGTCGCGATGGGTGCGAGGTCGACAGCGGCACTGAGACGGGTGGCGTCGTGCCTGCTGCCGCTGGCACTGCTTGGCGGCTGCAGCGATGGTGAAGCGCCGCAGGTCGTGCGCTTTCTGGTGGTCGGCGATACCGGCACCGGACCGGACGGTTTTCAGTACGACGTGGCGCGCGTCATGGAACAGGTCTGCGCGCAGCGCGGCTGCGATTTCGCGCTGGTGACCGGCGACAACATCTACGAGCGCGGCGTCACCAGCGTCACCGACAGCCAGTTCGAGACGGCCTTCCGCACGCCGTACGCGAACCTGAACATTCCGTTCTTCGTCACGCTCGGCAATCACGACAACACCGGCAACACCGCCGCCGGCGACGGCAGCAACAACGGCCGTGGCGACTTTCAGGTCGACTACACCTATTCGCCGGGCAATGTCGGGCGAAAGTGGAACATGCCGGATCGCTACTTCGGCTTCACCTGGCCGCAGACCGCGACCTTGCCGATGGCCGACTTCGTCTCGATCGACGCCAGCCCGATCACGCACTACGTCAACGACACCAGCCGCCAGTGGAGCGGCGACACGGTGGCGACCTACATCGCCGACCAGCAGGCCTTCATCGCCGACCGCTTCCGCAGCAGTCAGGCACGCTGGAAGTTCGCATTCGCCCACCATCCGTACCTGTCGAACGGCGAGCATGGCAACGCCGGCTCGTTCGAGCAGGGCACGCAGCCGGATGTCTGCACGATTCCGCTGCTGGTCAGCGCGACCTGTCGCGGCGCCGAGTACAAGGCGTTCGTCGAGGCGGCGGTCTGCAACGAGGCGGACGTGATGTTCAGTGGCCACGATCACGAGCTGTACTGGCTGCAGCCGACCGGCGCCTGCGGCAAGACCGAGTTCATCGTGTCCGGTGCCGGCTCCAAGACGCGCGTGATCCAGGCGCCGGACCGCAATCCGGCTTACTTTCAGGTCGGCGACATTCCGGGCTTTTTCTGGGTCGAGCTGAACGGCGACACCTTCACCGGTGCCGCGTACACCGAAACCAACGGCATCTCGACGCGGGTCGATACCGGCGGCCGTCCGTTGCCGGTCTTCGAGCGCAGCTTCCGCCGTCGCGAATGAGCGTGCCGCGTCGCCATCGGGGCCGGCAGGCGGCTGCCGTCGCGTTGCTGGCGCTGCTGGTCGCCTGCGGTCCGAGCGATCTCGGGTCGCGCGCCAAGGCACCACCGCCGCTGCTCGCGACCGAGTATCCGCTGGACGACTACGGCCTCAGCCTGCGTCTGCCGGCAGGCTGGGAGGTGTCCGCGCGGCCCGGCGCGCTCCGCTGGCAGGCGGTGCCGATCGAGAACGGCCAGCCGGTGCCCGGCGTCTATTTCCTGATCGCGCGCGACACGGCGCAGAGCGTGCCCGGTCTGCCGCCGACGCCACCCGCTGGCCTCGGCAGCTTCGTCGATCACAGCGAAGCGCTGGCCCGCAAGGACAGCCGCCGCTACCAGATCGCCGCCACCGGCACCGTCGCGCTCGATGGCCGCAAGGCGATCTGGCACGAGCGCGCGTATGCCACCTACACCACCGCCCGCCGCAGCTATTCGGTGATGACCGTCCGCGGCGATCACGGCTATCTGCTGTCCGGCAGCGCACCGGAAGGCCAGTACCGGCGCTGGGAACCGGCCTTTCGCGCCATCGCCGGCAGCCTGCGCTGGCGCGAACCGGTCGACGCCGCCGCGGTCGAACCGTCGTTCGATCCCGATTGAACCCGCCTGACCCGCCGAGACTGAGCCCCACACTTCCGACATGAAAGAACCCGTCACCGTCCCGTCGCCGTGCATCGGCCTGTGCGTGCTCGATTCCGCCGATACCTGCCTCGGCTGCGGTCGCCAGATCGGCGAGATCGCCGAGTGGATGGGCGCCAGCGAGGCGCGCAAGCAGCAGATCGTCGATGCCTCGATGATCCGGGTGGCCAAGGCCACCGCCGCCCGCGGGAGCCGCCTGCAATGAGCCAGGATCCGCGCGCGCTGAAACTGGCGGACTTCGCCCATCGCATCGAACTGCCGGTGCGCTGGGGCGACATCGACATGCTGGGGCACGTCAACAACGCCAAGTTCTTCACCTACGACGAATCCAGCCGGATCCAGTACTTCGAGGCGCTGGCCGAGCACGATCCGCGCATGTGGAAGGACTACGGTCTGATCCTCGCGAACATCGGTGCCGATTTCATTGCCCAGGTGCATTACCCGGCGAAGCTCGTGATCGGCACCCGCATCGCGAAGATCGGCCGCAGCAGCATGACCACGCTCAGCGGCCTGTTCCTCGGCGAAACCGTGGTGGCCGCCGTGCGCGGCACCGTGGTCTGGTTCGACTACGTCAACCAGAAGTCGTCGCCGGTGCCGGAGCATGTCCGGCAGTGGATCGCCGAGCGCGAAATCATCAAGCCCGATCAGGGCTGACACGCGCGGTCGGCCGCGCGGCCGTGAGCGGCGCCGCCGGCGTGACGTGCCAAGGCGAACGGCTTACTTCACCGATTCCTCGACGGCCGAGACCTTGCCGTTGACGAAGACCACGCGCAGCTTTTCGTCGGCATCGCTGCCGAAGGTGCTGACGCTGACGCCGCCGCCCACGCCGCTGCCAAAGCTGCCACCGCCGATGCCGAAACCGAACGCCGGCCCGCGCTTTTCGCTGTAGGACCAGATTTCCTCGGTCTCGCCTTCGGTCTTGCGGCTGTACTTGCGCCGCGGCGCGCCGAGTGCGATCAGCGCCTGCTCCGGCGTGAACCCGACCGCGACCTTGCCTGCCGCAATGGTCTGCTGCACCTCCGGCGGATAGCTGCTGTAGACCGACTTCTGGTCCTCGATCCGGGAGGCGGGCGTGCTGCAGGCCACGAGCAAGGCAGCGGAAAGAGCAGGGATCAACAACTGGATAGTGCGCATCTGGATTCCTTGGAAGTGCATGGCGCTTCGACCGACGAATACGGCTTCGCGTTCGACCCAGATGCCAGCTCGTCCGCAGGTCGCGGCACGGCGCGGCCTCAGATGCCGAGCACGCGGAACTCGGTGCTGGGCTGCGATTCTTCCCACAGCTCATTGAATTCACGGGCTTTTGCCCGCGCTTGAAGGGCAGCATCGCGCCAGCCGTAGGCCACCAGCGAATCCGGCGCGCGGCGCTCGATGAACTGCCGCTGGTCGATGATCAGCCACTCGCCACGCTGCGTGATCTGGCGTTCATCGCTCAGTTCCCGGAATTCGATGCGGCTCGGCACCCGGCGGCCGAGTTCGACCAGCCGGTGGCTCGCCTTCATCGCTGCTCGCGGCTGGTTGATCAGCACGCGGACCTTCGCGCGCTCGGTCGACAGCACCACGCGCTTGATCTCGTCGACGAAGTCCTCGCCGCCGTACAGCGTGCGGTCGAACTCGAAGCTCAGGATCAGCACTTCGAGCCGCGCGAGCGTCGCAGCCTTGAACATCGCGGCGGCGAGTTCGGCGCGGCCTTCGAGCTTGTCGGGCGGGGTATCGGCGGTCATGGGCCGTGTCTGCTCAAGCGGTTGCGCGCAGATGCTGCCGGACATTGGTCACGGCGTCGCGGATCAGGGCGTCCAGTGCGGCGGCGTTCAGCACGCGCCCCGGAACCAGCTTCACGTGGCGCATCGACTTGCCGCCGCCTTCGAGCAGACCGGCCGGATCGTCCAGTTCGGCACCGCGAAAGAAGCCGACGTTGACGTGCGCCTTGAACGCATTGACGTAGCCGAACGCGACATCGCCGATACAGGCCGTCGGATGGCCGTCGTGCAGCACCTCGCGAACATCGTGGCCACCACCGCGCATCACCTCGAACCAGCGTCGGGCGAGCTCGCCAAGCTCGCCGGAATGATCCGCGAACCAGGCTTCGATCGCCGGATCGCGTTCTACGGTGTCGTTCAATCGGAACAGGGGATACATCTCGCGCCCTCGCTCGGTCGCCGCGCCAGCCTGAATGATGCCGAAAACCGGCCTCAGGGTGCGCCAGCTTCACCGGTGCACCCGCGTCGCGTCCGTCGAGGTTCAGCGCATGGTGGGCCTTGGGCCTACCCTGCGGTGCTACCGCCCTGGCGGCTTGAACCGGCTGCCGACGCGTGCCGTGAACGTTCCAGTGAACGCTTCGAGGTCACGCTGTACCTCGGCCACGGTACCGTGGCTTTTGCAGTCGGCGAGGCCATAAGCATCTTCGAACCCGATCATGTCTTCGAGTTCGGCTGGGACGGTGCGGTCGCTCTGCGAATACAGGTGATACAGAGCATGGCTCAAATGCCGACCGTAGGCGGGGTCGGCCCTGACGCGCTCATGTGCGACGCCGAGTATCTCCGGAAGCACATCAAACGGTGCAACGTCACGAGACAGGCCAGCCAATATCGATACCAGATCGAGCGGATGGGCTCTGCTCATGAACGAAAGTTCCAGCAAGGAATCGTTCGGCGAGATCGATCCGCCAACAAGCTCCGCCGCCCAATCGGTGACTTCGCGAACGCTGACGAGCCCGAAGCGAAGCGCTTCGCGGAACCACGCGGCTTGGTCGGGTAGATCAATCGTGAGCACGGAAGAATCGTGAAGCGATCGCGTCGTGCCCGCTTGGGGCCGGATCCGGAGGGGTTACGGTGTTACTCGGCCGAAAAGCGGGATGCGCGGTGCAGCTGCCATCGCGAGCTGCAGCCATTCCTGCGCCGGCAAACCCAGCGACGGCTTCACCGTACTGCAGGTATGGCTGCCCGGCGTCAGCGCCAGTTCGCAGCCTTCGAAGTTGGGCACATCGCGGGCCGAGCTCCATTCGCCTTAATCCTTCGCAGTGACTGTGATCGGGCGCTTCCAGCGGTACACAGCAAGCCCGAGACAGACGAGGGCTGCGATCACCATCCCCTGACCGACCGCAATCAGCGGGAACAACAGCCCCGCCCACACGACCGCTTCGTTTTCCGCAGTCAGATGAAATGCGGACGGGACCGCGAAGAGCGCCAACGGGATGCCGATCACCACGCAAGCGCCCAACGTCCACCCGAGTGCCACCAGCTTGAACACGGCGCGCAGCGGCAGGATGGTTGAACTCAGCTCGATGTTCATGACGCGCCCCGGTCTGCCCTCGGCATCTGCTGCCTCACGATGGTTCTTCCTTGATGATCCCGCAGCACCGCGAGCACGCGCCCCGGGATCATCCCACGCCGAGGCGCGTCAGAGCCTTACGGCCGCAAGCCCAGCGCCTGCTCAGCGGCATTGCCGGTGTAGCGGCCCGGCGTCAGCGCCAGCAGGCGCTGCTTGGCGTCGTCGGGCAGGGCCAGACCGGTGACGAAGGCGCGGATGGCGTCGGCACCGAGGCGCTGGCCGCGGGTCAGCTTCTTCAACTGCTCGTATGGTTCCGGCAGCCCGTAGCGGCGCATCACGGTCTGGATCGCTTCGCCGAGCACTTCCCAGTTGTCATCGAGATCGGCGGCGAGCTTGGCCGGGTCGGCGTCGAGCTTGGAGAGGCCTTTTTCGAGTGCCGAGAACGCGATGATCGAATGGGCCACGCCGACGCCGAGATTGCGCAGCACGGTGGAATCGGTCAGATCGCGCTGCAGACGGGAGATCGGCAGCTTCTGCGTCAGGTGTTCCATCACGGCGTTGGCCATGCCGAGATTGCCTTCGGCGTTCTCGAAGTCGATCGGGTTGACCTTGTGCGGCATCGTCGAGCTGCCGACTTCGCCTTCCACCGTGCGCTGCTTGAAGTAGCCGACGGAGATGTAATTCCAGACGTCGCGCGAGAAGTCGATCAGGATCGTGTTCGCGCGCATCAGCGCGTGGAAGTAGCGGGCAATGAAGTCGTGATTCTCGATCTGCGTGGTGTGCGGGTTCTGCACCAGCCCCATGCCTTCGATCACCGATTCCGCGAGCTGCGGCCAGTCGACATCCGGATAGGCGATGCGATGTGCGTTGTAGTTGCCGACCGCACCGTTGGCCTTGCCGAACAGCGCCACCGTGGCGAGCTGGTTGCGCTCGATGATCAGGCGGTGCGCGAACACCGCGATTTCCTTGCCGAGCGTGGTCGGGCTGGCCGGCTGGCCGTGCGTGCGCGCCAGCATCGGCAGGTCGCCGTACTGGTGGGCGAGGGTGGTCAGCGTCGCGATCAGCTTGTCCAGCGCCGGCAGCAGCACCAGTTCGCGGGCATCGCGCAGCATCAGCGCGTAGGCGAGGTTGTTGATGTCTTCGCTGGTGCAGGCGAAGTGGATGAATTCGCTGATCGCGGCCAGTTCGGCATCGCCGGCGACCATCGACTTCAGGTAGTACTCGACCGCCTTCACGTCGTGATTGGTGGTCTTTTCCAGATGCTTGACCTTCGCCGCTTCGGTCACATCCAGCCCGTTGCAGATGTCGGCCAGGCGGGCCTGCGCGGCATCGGACAGCGCCGGCACTTCCGGAATGCCCGGGTGTGCGGCCAGCGCCTGCAGCCAGCGCACTTCGACTTCGACGCGATACCGGATCAGGCCGTATTCGCTGAAGATCAGACGCAGGCCTTCGGTCTTGCTGGCGTAGCGGCCGTCGATCGGGGAAATGGCGGTCAGACTGCTGAGATTCATGCGGGACTCGAACGGGATGCAGCGGGGGAAAGGTCGTCAGGCCAGTGCGGTGGCGTGACCAGGGCGCCGGCAGTGCGGACCGTCTGCGCGGGCCGGCTTGCCGAACGCGCGATTTTACGCGAGCCTCCGCCGCGATTCCCGACGCAGGACGATCGTCATGGCCAAGCCACGCAGCGAGCATGACAGCATGGGCACGGTACTGGTGCCTGCGGACGCGCTCTGGGGCGCGCAGACCCAGCGGGCGATCGACAACTTCCCGATCTCAGGCCTTGCGATGCCGCGCGGTTTCATCCGCGCGCTCGGGCTGATCAAGGCGACGGCGGCCGAGGTCAACCACGATCTCGATCTGCTCGATGCGCCGCGCGCGCAGGCGATCGCCGCGGCGGCGCTCGAAGTGGCGGCCGGCAAGTTCGACGCGCAGTTCCCGGTCGACGTGTTCCAGACCGGTTCCGGCACGTCCAGCAACATGAATGCGAACGAGGTCATCGCCCGGATCGCGCTGCGGGCCTGCGATGTCGACGTGCATCCGAACGATCACGTCAACCTCGGCCAATCGTCCAACGACACGATTCCGACCGCGATCCACGTCGCCGCCGTGCTCGGTCTGCGCGAAGACCTGCTGCCGGCGCTGAAAGGCCTGGCCAAGGTCATCGAGAAGAAGGCCAAGGCGCTCGCCGGCATCCCGAAGACCGGCCGCACGCACCTGATGGATGCAATGCCGCTGCGCTTCGATCAGGAACTCGGCGGCTGGGCGGCGCAGGTTCGCGATGGCATCGCCCGGATCAAGGCCAGCCTGCCGCGGCTGGAAGCGCTTGCGCAGGGCGGCACGGCCGTGGGCACCGGCATCAACGCCCATCCGAAGTTCTCGGCGAAGTTCGTCAAGGCGCTGGGCAAGCGCACCGATATCGCGTTCACCGTGGCCGACAACCTGTTCGCGGCGATGTCGGCGCAGGACGCGGCGGTGGAGATGTCCGGCCAGCTCAAGACCGTGGCGGTGAGCCTGATGAAGATCGCCAACGATCTGCGCTGGATGAATTCCGGTCCGCTGGCGGGCTTGGGCGAGATTCGCCTGCCGGCGCTGCAGCCGGGCTCCAGCATCATGCCGGGCAAGGTCAATCCGGTGATTCCGGAAAGTGTCGCGATGGTCTGCGCCAAGGTCATCGGCAACGACGCCACGATCACGATCGCCGGCCAGAGCGGCAGTTTCCAGCTGAACACGATGCTGCCGCTGATCGCGCACGACCTGCTGCAGTCGATCAGCCTGCTGGCCAATGCCGCGCGCGTGCTCGGCGATTCGGCCATCGCCGGCTTCGAGGTCGACGATGTCCGGATTCGTGCAGCGCTCGATCGGAATCCGATCCTGATCACGGCGCTGAACAGCGTCATCGGCTACGAACAGGGTGCCGCGATCGCCAAGCAGGCCTACCGCGAGGGCCGATCGGTGCTGGCGGTGGCGAAGGAACAGACGCGCCTGAGCGATGCCGAACTGCGCGAGCTGCTCGATCCGGCCGCGCTGACCGATGGCGGCATCGTGGCGGGCGGTGGCGGCTCCAGCGGCTGACGGGGCCGACAAGCGACGCGGTGGCGTGCGCTCAGTCGCGATCCGGCGCGCCCAGCGGGAACAACCCGCGGAACGGTCGCGCCTCGTCCACGGCCCGCGCAAACGACGGCCGCGCCAGCAGCCGCTGACGATAGGCGATGAGGTTCGCGAATGCCGGATCGATGCGGTGCACCCAGTCGGCATAGAACAGTGCCGGGGCCGCCGCGCAGTCGGCCAGGCTGAAGCTGCCGCCAGCGGCCCATTCGCGGCCGGCGAGGCGGGCATCAAGCCAGCGGTAGATCGTGTCGAGCCCGGCTTTCGCATCGGCCACGCCGTGTGGATCGCGCTGGTCCGCCGGGCGCAGCGCGTCGAACACGAACTTCTGCATCGGCGTCATCACGTACAGATCGAAGACGCGATCCATCGTGCGCACGTCGAGCGCGGCAACCGGATCGGCCGGCAGCAGCGCCACCGGCCCGGGGTGATGCAGCCCGAGGTGCTCGATGATGATGCTGGCCTCGATCACGGTCTGGCCGCAGTCGTGCAGCACCGGGAAGCGCTTCAGCGGCCACAGTGCCGCGAGTTCGGCCGCCGCTTCGGGGGCATCCGGCCCGAGCACGCGGAATTCGAACGGGGTGGCGTTCTCGTAGAGCGCGATCAGCACTTTCTGGCAGTACGACGAGAACGGATGGCCGTAGAGGATGGGCGTCATGCGAAGCTCCGGAGCAAGGCCGGGCGACGATACACTGCGCGCCCGCCGGTGCCGTTGATGCCGGTCCGCTTGCTCTCCCAGATGCCGCCAATGCCGCCGTCGACCCATGAGCCGTGAATTCATGCTGTACCGGGCGCCGCCGGAATTCGGCCCGTTCGATCGCTGGGAACAGCCGCATTTCGAGCCGCTCGGGCGGGTCGAGGTCATCGGTCTGGCGATCAAGAACCTGTTCGCCGAACCGCTGCGCTGGAGCCGCTACGACGAAGGCGGCTGGATCTTCGCCGAAGGCTTCGAAGACGGCCGGCCGGTGGACCTGATGTTCCGCGCGGCGGCACACGGTCAGGTCGACTATCTGGTGAT